>JBCBKO010000001.1:0-1326738 GCA_038521865.1 Pseudomonadota bacterium
GCGACCGTCTTGCTGCCGCAAGCCGCCCGCCGCGTCGATAGCGCAGCTGAGCCTAGGCGTTAGGCTGCAGAGATGTCGATGCGTGTCCTGTATGCCAGCGACTACTTTTCGCCGAAGAGCGCGGACGAAGCCTTTGCGGAAGAAGCTGGGCAGCTCTCAAAGAAGGGCGTAAACGTTTCCGTCGCGAACATCGATGACGTGGAGGCGAATGAGCCGACACCGCCTTTGGAAGTAGATGACGAGGTCCTCTATCGCGGCTGGATGCTAGACAGTGACGGCTACGCAAGTCTCGAAAGGATGATCCTGAGGTTTGGGGCCAAGCCATACACTGATCTGGCAGGATACCTGTCCACTCATCACATCCCGAATTGGTACCCGAAGCTGGAGGACCTGACCCCGGAAACAGTAGTTGTGCCTCTTAATGCTGATATTGAAGCAGCACTTGGCGAGCTGGGGTGGTCGTCCTTTTTCGTAAAGGACTACGTGAAATCCCTGAAGACTTCGATGGGGTCGCGGATAGATGACCCAAAGCAAATCACTCAACTGGTTGTCGAGATGGAGAAGTATCGCGGTCAAGTTGAGGGTGGGCTTTGCGTTCGTAGAGTCGAGGACTTCGAGCCGGACTCCGAGGTACGCTACTTCGTGCTCCAAGGCGAGCCTCATTCGCCAACTGGCGAACCCGTACCACCGATCGTTTCAGAAGTGGCCAGTAGAATAGAGAGCCGATTCTTCAGCGTCGACGTTGCAAGGCGGTCCGATGGCAGCCTCAGGGTCGTTGAAATCGGTGATGGACAGGTCTCCGACCTCGTGGGATGGTCTGTGGAGAGATTTGTTGGAGTTCTCGCAAGTGCAGCCTAACCAGACATTGCAGCTGACAATTGACCCTGCCGGCGTCCTGGCAGTCGCCAGAACTCCGTCAGCCTCAATCGCAGCCGAACATTGGCGTTAGGCGGCATCGATCATGCGTCTTACCAAGGATCAATCACGCAAACGATACGCCGAAATGCGAGATCTTTGGCATAAGTGGGACCCGATTGGCGTGTATTCGATATCCGATGACTGGCCGCGTGATGAATACGACGCATATTTGGGTCCAACATTGCGTCGCCTTGAGTCGGGAGAATCCGTACAGGCGATCGAAGAGTATTTAGCTTTCATCGAACTGGAGTACATGGGGCTCAGTGAAAACGATATTGTCAAAGCTCGTAGGCGATCGTTCGCATTGGAGCTGCAGGAATGGTACGAGACTCATTGGGCAGGTACGCATGTATAAAAAGGTATCGGCTCCGTCATACACTAGGTCCGGCGTCTGCGCGCTGCCGCCTAACAAAGGGATGCAGCCGACAGCCAAAAGCGTCACGCCCTTTGCAAGGGCAAAGGGCGCGCCTCTTTTGTCTGCGGCTGATCCCCGACGTTAGGCAGCAAGGCCGTGGCTATTGTTTCGAACACCGAAGAGGTAGATCGCGCGATCCGAGAACTGGGCGTTAGGGCAAACCGGATCAGTCCCGAGAATGAGAGGCAGACGTACGAAGCGGTTCTGAATACCTTCTCAGGCGGTAAAGACGGTATTTGGCTTTGGGAGCACTTCACCGAGCCAAGCTTCGGGTGCGAACTTGCGCACTTCTCGGAGACTGCCGAAATCGTTCCAGACCCCAAGGAGCAAGTGTGGTTCATGGTCGAGGAAGATCACTCGCCGAAGCCGATTTATTGTGTCTCTGTAACCGGTGCGATCTCGATTGTCGGAGACTGTTTCGCTTTCGAGTACTATTTGATCGACACGAAACTCCAATGGATTCTCTGCGAGAACCATCACGACTGGGTTGTTGGTTCAGGATCAATTTGCGAGAGGCTGAAGCGTTCTGCAGCCTAACAAGACGTTGCAGCTGACACTTGACCCTGCCGCAGCTACGGCTATCGCCTCCGCAGCGCCAGCCTCAAGCGCAGCTGAACTTGGGCGTTAGGTCTCACTGCGTTGGCGCCAGATGATGCGGCAATTGATGCATTTGCGACAGAAGCGCGGCGCTTCGTCGACTGGGTAAACGACGAGACTAATTCCTGGGCGCCGAAGGACGCGCTTAAACGGCTCGTCGATCTATATCGGTCGGCTCTAGTCCTCCCGGAGGGATATACGCCGGAGTTACCGGACGAGGATCACGGACTGCGCATCAGTGACGATGAATGCCGTCGAGTCGCAGAACATGCGTCGCAGCTACCGCTCGACTTTTACGGAGAGGTGTTCGATTCAACTGTCCTGCCTCCGGAGGCTCCCGTAATTGGTCATTTACAAGACGACTTTTCGGACATCTACCGAGACGTCGCAACTGGACTGAGGCTATTTGATCTCGGTCGCCGTGCCGAGGCACGATGGGAGTGGAGCTTCAACTTCTCAATTCACTGGGGAGAGCATGCAACGAGTGCAATTCGCGCGCTACATGGGTACCTCAGTCAGAGTGGGTTCAAGGATGAGCGCCGTGAGACCTAACCAGTCACTGCAGCAGACGCGGGGCATCCGTCATGCCTCTTGCTTGGGCAAGAGACACGCCGGCTGCCTCCACGCTGCTGAGCCCCGGCGTTAAGTTTCCGACACAACATCGCAATATTTGATTCTATACGGCAATGCCGTATAGTTAATAAGTGTTTAGCTTCGTCGAAACACCGCTGTTTACGAAGCTAGTCCGCGAGTACCTAAGCGATGACGAGTATCAGCGCTTGCAGCAGCACGCCCTCATTGAGGCACCGGAGGCGGGAGCTGTTATTAAGGGTTCGGGCGGGATCCGTAAGCTCCGTTGGGCGGCGCCGGGTCGCGGGAAGCGAGGTGGCTATCGAGTCATCTATTTTCTGAGAAAGCCCAAAGGTGTGGTTTGGATGCTCACGATGTATCCAAAGAATGTCGCAGATTCGATTCCTGCACACGTACTGAAGCAAATCCGTGAGGAGATTGAAAATGACTAAAAAGCGAGATATCGGTCAGGAAACCCTCGACGGTATTCGTGATCTCAAAGCTGGCAAGGTCGGCAACGTGGTCAATGTCCCTGCCGTTGCCGCAATCCGCGAGAAGATGGGGCTGTCACAGTCGCGCTTCGCGACATTGCTCGGTGTATCGGTCCGAACCTTGCAGGATTGGGAGCAAGGACGTCGCACACCATCTGGTGCAGCTCGTACGCTGCTACTCGTTGCGGAGAAGAATCCTCAGGCGGTACTTGAGGTTGCTTAAGTGCATCGCGTAAGGAAACTTAACCAGACGTTGCAGCTGACACTTGACCCTGGCGCAGCTGAACTTGGGCGTTAAGCTGCATTGACTGCCTGGTCATCGTAAATACAATGTATTGATGCTTCGCTTCGAATGGGACAACCGCAAAGCCTCTGCCAACCTCCGCAAGCACGGTGTCTCTTTCGAGGAAGCACAGACGACGTTCTACGACGAGTTTGCTCTTCAGTTCTATGACGAAGATGGCTCGGACGACGAAGACCGCTTTATCCTGCTCGGTCTAAGTGCCGGTACCTGTGTGCTTGTCGTAGTCCATTTTGAGCGAGATGGCGGCGATGCCATCCGAATCATCTCTTCGCGCAAGGCCACACCGCGCGAGCGGAAGCACTATCAAGGCCCGACAAAATGAAGAAAGAATACGATTTCAGCAAAATGAAGGCTCGAAAGAATCCGTACGCCTCGAAGCTAAAACGTCCGGTCACGATTAGACTAGGCGATGACGTTGTTGGCTATTTCAAGGACTTGGCGGAGGAGACCAGTATTCCCTACCAATCCCTGATCAATCTCTACTTGAGAGATTGCATGGCGAACAATCGCAAGCCCGACATGTCGTGGCATTGATGCGGCTTACCCAGTCACTGCAGCAGACGCTTGACCCCGCCGCCGCCTGGGCTGGCGCCGAGCCGTCGTCAGCCTCAAGCGCAGCTGAGCCCCGGCGTTAGATTTCATGAGTAACTTGAAAGAATGCGATATTGGGAAACGGCTGCTGTCCTTCGTTCTATTGAGCCAGTACGTTTGGCTAAGTGGATGTGGACTTGGTTGTATGGAAGAAGTTGTCGAGGTCATTCCGTCGCCCAATGGAGAGCAGCGAGCAGTTGTGAAGATTGGTGATTGCGGAGGCGCGACCACAGACTTCTTTGGGTGGGTGGATGTCGAGAGCAATGACCCTCGCATGCAGGCAGACCATATTTTCGGCTTTGCTGGACGTCCTGAATTAGCTGGTTTTGAGGTTTCGTGGGACAGTGACTCTAAGCTTCGGATAAGCATCAATAGCCTGGACAAGGTTCGGCGGCTTCACCCAGAGGGTCGCAAAAGCGCGGATCTCAAAGTTGAGTATGAGTTTCGATATTGATGAAATCTAACAACTCGCTGCAGCTGACTTTTGTTGACTCGGCGATCGACTCGCTGTCGCAAGCCGTCCGCCGCCCAATCAGCTATTACGCCGCGGTCGATAGGTAGGATGTGACCGTTTGCGGATTAGCACAGTTTTGGTAGTCTTTTTTCAAAGCTTTAGGCATTTAGGTATGAAAGGCGCAGATACAAACAAGGACGAAATATTGTGCTGATTGAAATGCTTACAACCCTAATGATCGGCTTCGGTATCGGTCTGGTTTTGCTGCTAATTTACGGTGTGCCGCTCTACTTTATCTGGCGTCAAAAATTTGTTGCCGAGCAGGAGAAGGTGCTCTGGATGGTTGCCTGTGTTTTTGTGCCGTGGATTCCGTTCTTGGCATTTATGCTGTTAGCTCCAGTTTCGGGCGTTCGAGAGAAATAGACTGTGCAGCGACTGCTTTGTGGTGTCGCTCGAAGAGAATTTCACGCGTGGCCGTATAACAAGCAGATGCAACTGACTTCTATGGACTCCAAGACTGTCTTGCGCCCGCAAGCTGCCCGCCGCGTCGATAGTGCGGTTGAGCTTAGGCGTTACACATCGCGCTGTTCTTCTCTCGTTTCGCTGTTTCTGTTTACGGTTGTTTTATTCGGGTGTTCGTCCAGTCCAGAGTTACCTTTTTACGATTTTTCCCAGGTAGAGATAGAGGAGATTGAGGGAGACTTAGTTCCGGTCCAATTGTGTGCCCCCGATTATCCTCGCAGGGCTGCTTTAGAGCGGATAGAGGGCTATGTTGAAATGAGCTTTGTCGTGTTGGAGAGTGGCAAACCGGTCAATATAGAGGTCATCGCATCGAATCCACCCGGTGTGTTTGATAAAGCGGCGGTAAAGGCGATGGCTTGTAGTCAGTTTGGCGAACGCAGCAAGCCGGGACGCAAAACGATGACGACTGAGTTCCGGTGGAATTAGCGATGTGTAAAAAGCAGCTGCGGCTGACTTCATTGGACGCGGCGATCGACTCGCTGTCGCAAGCCGCCCGCCGCGTCGATAGGGTGGTTGAGCTTAGGCGTTATGTGACTGGCAGATCGATGCGGTGAGGTACGTGATCAAGCGCATCCGCCGTTTTCCGAAGCTCCAGCATTTCATTGAATGCACTCTCATGGCGATTGGATTTGCTTTGGTCGCCGTAACGATTAAACCTGACCTCATATCTCTTGATCAGGCACCTTCCCTTCAGGAGCTCGCAATTGTTGCGCTCATCGCTGTCTTCGTGCCTGCGTTTGGAGAGGAACTTGTATTTCGGGGATTATTGCTGCCGGTGATCAGTCCTTTTTGGTTAACTGTATCCATAACCCTTTTCGTTGCTTGGCATCCTCTGGAAAGCGTGACTCACCTACATAACGCTAAGTCATTGTTCACAGACTTGTCATTTTTGTTTCTGGTCGCAGTGTTGGGAAATTTGTGCGCGTTCGCCTACCATCGAAGTCAATCGTTGTGGTCTGCCGTGTATTTGCACTGGCTGGTAGTAGTCGGTTGGCGGGCCGCGGGAGGAGCACGGTTTGTTGTTTGAGCCACTTAACAATCAGCTGCAGCTGACTTCTATGGGCACGGCGATCGACTCGCCGTCGCAAGTCTTTCGCCGAGTTGATAGCGCAGCTGAACTTGGGCGTTATGTGTCAGTAGAGGGAGGCTCGAATTGACTATTGCGCTCGGTTGGCAGTCGGCACTCCTCGGTTTTGTGGTCATCGTTAGCTTGGCGTGGCTGATGGGTGCTATGGCTCGGCGGGTCGGATTGAATCAAACAGCGTTTCAATTGCTTGCTCTTGTACCTGTGATTAATCAGCTTGCGTTTGTGTTCCTCTTAGTCGCTCAGCTTTCACGTGTCAGGGAAAAGAAGACTCGATTCCATGGCTATGACACACAATAAGCAGCTGCAACTGACTCCTATGAATTCGGCGATCGTCTTTCTGCCGCAGGTTATTCGCCGCGTCATTTTTGCGGCTGAACTTGGGCGTTAGGTCTGTGGGCCGGATCTGGTTGGCGTTTTTTCTGGCGATTCTCTTGGTTGGTGCTGCGTCTCCATTGGTGATTGGTGGAAATGTCACCCCTTTCTATTGGCCGTTGTTGGTGGGATCCACTCTGGTATGCGCGACCTTCACGCTCTTCGTTGGGCTCCCGTGCTATCTGCTGCTGGTCCGTTTCAAGCTGATAAAGTGGTACTGGCTGATGGCCTCTGCTGCAGCCGTTACGTCGGGCCTCTGGCTGGCTCTGTTTGGTCTGCGTTCGGGCTACGTCAGCATCGTATCGGGAGGCGTTGAACTTGTCTCTGCAGGCTCGCTCACCGCAGCAGGGTGGCGCCTCGCGCTACTAGAGTCAGTTCGTATGGCCATGCTCGGGGCCTTCGCTGGCCTTATAGTGTGGGTCGTCGGCCACAGTGGAGTTGCCAAGAGTGAGACCTAACAAGGCGTTGCAGGCAACCGGGCGCGCCCGCGGCTGAACTTGGGCGTTAGACAGCAGGAGGCTCCCATATTGATTCGACACCTTCGGAGAACGGTCAATGAATGTGACGATTCTGCTCGCGGTTGCTGCTGCGTTCCTGTTGCTTGGCTCGGCTCTGTTCGCACTTTTCAGACGTCAACTGCCTGTTAGGAGGCTGCCGCAATGAATGGATATGGTGGGTAGGGTGTGTTCTCCCTCAAATAAGAAACAAGCTGAGGCTGCAGTGCCGACGAAGGATGCGGATCGCGAATTGCCGGTGCCGTCTAGCTGGAGATCCACATTCAAGGAGATCGTCCAGGCGCTTGTCGACAACGACTACCAATTGGCGCGTGGGATTTCAAACGTCGATCCGGTGTCCGCGGATACCGCGGAGCATATTCGAAGCTACGTCGAGGAGTATGGCGAAGTGCTCTCGCCCTTACCCGACGAGACCTGGCAGTCATCGGTGTCCCAATGGTCAGGTAGCCATTGGAATGTAATTGTTGACCTATGGACGGAGGGTGAGGGAGCTAGTGACCTCGTTCTGCAAGCGTTCGTTCGCGAGTCAGAAGGAGGGTATCGATTTGATATTCATATGGTCTATGTGCCTTAGATTAGCACTGCCCCAAGAGACGTCTCAGGTGGCTCTCGTTTGATGTAGGGTGCGAGCCGCTGCGGCTGTCGTTTATGGGCTCGGTGGCGGGACGCGAGACTGCGCTTGTGACCAGGGCAGAAGTTCTGAGTCTAAAACCTCGATCTGACCCCAATACTGATGAAGTCGGTTCCGTCATACGTTTCGTATGAGAGCTCTGTCCAAACTGTTTCCGACACCTTGTACCCCGCACCGGCTCCGAAACCAGTCTCCCAGTTGTCGTCTGATGCAGATTGGGTGCCGAATGACGCGGTGGCTTCGGCTCTGGCGTAGGAGGGAGTGCCAAAAACGTAGAACGCCTCACCGATATCCAGCTGCCCCCTCACGCCCAACGAAAAGAAACTATCCAACTCGACGTCAACCCCAAACACCGTATCGCCTGTAACGCCCGACCCCAAACGTACCTCCGGAATCACGTAAAACCCGTTTTCAACTTCGAAGATGTAGCCAGCCGCGACCAATACACCGGTCAATTGGATGTCGACGCCGTCGTCACTATCCGAAAATGAAAACAGGCTCACGCCACCAATCCATTGGGCTGGCGCAGACGATGAGACAATCAACAGACCTACGATACAAAGAAAACGGCTCACAGCGAGATCCTC
Source organism: Pseudomonadota bacterium (assembly GCA_038521865.1). GTDB lineage: Bacteria > Pseudomonadota > Gammaproteobacteria > Steroidobacterales > Woeseiaceae > CALBPI01. Next base: position 8,055 of record JBCBKO010000001.1, read on the forward strand.
ATGCGATTTCCAGTAGGAGTGTTGTCGATTCCCCGCCAATTTGCACATGAAAAATCTGTCATTTAGCTACGTTTTTTTGCGGTGGAACTGCGAGTGATGGAAGCAAGTCGAACTGCACTGGTTTTATGACCCACTAAGGCAAACGCGGTGAAATGCTGTGACACGTATTTGTCATCTGTGTGTGTTGCCATCGTCCAGGTAACCCGATTTGGAGCAGATAATGAGCGAGAACAACCGATCCCGCGATGTCGAAAAGGAATACTCAGATGCTGAGACCATCCGCAAGCTTGAGCGCCTTGTCGATTGCATGAAGACGGGAAAACCATTCGAAATACAAGTGGCTGGCGAGCGTATTTATGTACCGGTACGGGCGCGTTTCACGATCGAGCACGAAGTGGACGAGGGCGAGGAAGAGTTGGAATTTCAGTTCCGCTGGTCGCACACTGAGTAAGAGAATCCAAAACGCGGGCAAGCTGGAGGGTTATGGCGTCAATTCAGAGACTACTGAAGAAGGTGAGCGACTGCTCAATATGCAGTGAGCACTTGCCACTCGGTCCGCGACCCGTCGTCCAACTGCACCCGGCCGCACGTATTCTCATCGCGGGTCAAGCGCCTGGCCGGAAAGTTCACGAATCAGGCGTCCCGTTTGACGATGCGAGTGGCGATCGACTTCGAGAGTGGCTGGGTGTGTCGCGCGAAGTTTTTTATGACCCCAAGCAATTGGCGATCCTGCCGATGGGGTTTTGCTTTCCCGGAACTGGCAAATCGGGCGATTTACCGCCACGACCAGAGTGCGCGCCCGCCTGGCGCGATCAATTATTGGGTCGATTGACCAGTCTGGAACTGACTCTCGTCATCGGTCAGTACGCGAAGGCATACCATTTGCCGAATGCGGCAAAATCGGTGACTGAGACCGTCCAGGCTTGGCGCAAGCATTGGCCGACAGTCATTCCGCTCCCACACCCGAGTCCGCGCAACAACATCTGGCTTCGAAAGAATCCATGGTTCGAGCGCGAGCTACTGCCGCAACTCAAGTCACGTGTTGCAGAGGTGCTCAAATAAGTCAGGGGGATACAATGACGATCCGAGCGGTAAAGACCACTCCAATTTTGTTTTGCTTTGAAAGCGTATCAAGAGGTTGGATCGAGCAGTGAACCGGAACCTAACAGTGATCCTCTCGGTTATTGGTGTGGTGATGCTGCTCGCGATGGCGGCACTCCACGCGAGTGGTTTTGGATACATCTCGTCGACGCTTGGCGAGTCGGATATCCCGGATTTTCTGAAGCAGATATTACCGCCGCTGTTTCTGTATCCCTCGGCGCTACTAGTATTGCTGTCTGTTGCGGTCTTGGTATCGCTGAAGCTACGTACCGGACAGGCTGCCATTCTGGGGGTGGTCACATCGGTTGCGGCGGCCAATGCAGTGTTCGGATTCGTCCTCGGTGGTCCGATCCCCGGATTCGTGCTCACACTTGCGGCTATAGTCTTTGGTGCTGCCGCTTGGCAAGCAGCTAAACCAGAGATAGGCGGATAAGGCAATTCGCAGTTCAGGTCTTGGCGAGGGCAAGTTTGCTAGCGCATACTGTCGCGGGTGAGAGTGAGTCGCTGCTAGGTCGGCTTGGGATCTTGACCGACCGAGGAGAATGATGTGCAGCATCCAGATGAGAAGTTTTATGATCGCGCCGATGCGCATATCCATCTCTCCAATGATCAAATCGACGGCGAGATAACTCGAGGCAAAGTCAGCGCGTCTATGATGTATGCCACAGCGCGCTTCAATGCATGGGTGAGCGCCGCCGGGTGGACCAGCGCAGCAGAACTCGAGACCGCACAGGAAGAGACGATTGAGTATTTTGTTTCTGAATTCCGGAAGATGCTCAAAGAGAATCTCGATGACTACATTGAGAACTTCGACGCATACATGAAACCAAAGTCGGCTGGCGGGTGAGCTTTGGTTCCGCTGCGGTCCGACACTTGGGTCGTTAGTGTTGAAGGCTTCGCACTGACCGTCTGTTAAGACCCACGCGATTGGCTCAATTCGCTACCAATGATCGAGCGGTCGGGGCAAAATGTAATCAGATTTTCGAGTTCCAAGGTGACGTAAACAGGATGTCCGACACAAGCCAGAACGCTGCGTTTGAGGCGACAGTGATTGTCTTTCTTGACGCCTCAAAGATGCGCGGGAGCCCGGCCTACCGATCCGGCATGAAACCGAATCACCGTATCGATGCGGAAACCAATGACTACTTTTCAGGTGAACTGACGTTCCGGGATCGCGAGTGGCTGCAGCCCGGTGAGAGCTGCGAGGCGACGGGTACGTTCACCGTTGCCAAAAAAGACGTGGAGCTATTCGTCCCGGGTTTCCGATGGGAGCTATGCGAAGGTCGTATGGCGGTCGGATATGCAAAGTTGGTCGAACGGGGCGAGGCCAAACCGACCGAATAGCGAGGCAGATTATGAAGTACCAGTTGGCGCAGGTGAATATCGCTCGGTTCCGGGTTGCACAGGATGACCCGGCGAACGCCGACTTTGTGAATAGCCTTGATCGGGTGAATGCGGTCGCAGAGTCACAACCAGGCTTTGTGTGGCGTTTCACCGGCGAGGGCAACGATGCCATGGATGTTCGTGCTTTCGATGACCCCAACATGGCGATCAATATGTCGGTGTGGTCTGACGTGAAGTCATTGGTCGACTTTGTTTATCGCAGTCCCGATCACAAAGACATCATGCGGCGCCGTAAGGAATGGTTCGACAAGATCGATTTCCATATGGTGCTGTGGTGGATTGAGGTGCACCGACGACCGACCGTGGCGGAGGCAAAGATTCGGCTTGAGCTACTCCGTCAGAACGGTCCGTCCTACGCCGCCTTCACCTTTAAGGCGCCGTTTGCCGCACCAACGGGAGAAGTGTTGAATCCGTTCAAGGACGAATGTGCCTAGGTGCCAGCGATTCCGCCCAGTGTCTTGAAGTATTTTTCCTTTCTCTTGCCGTTCGTGCTTGGCGTTGCATTGCTACTGGCGAGTACAACGTTTACGACCGCGGCATTGTTGAATCTCATTGGCCAGAGTGTGTTGTTTGCTCTGGTTGTGTGCCTGCCGTTGTACCGAACAGGTCGGATGTCCTACGTCGACATTGGTTGGCCATTCGGGATCGTTATTATCTCTGCAGTGGTGTTTGCCTTACTCGATGGATACGCGCCTAGGGTGGCAACGATCAGCTTGATCTATCTCCTGGTGGGAGGTCGTATGGGGCTGATGGCGCTTGGGCACTTGCGACATGGTGCGCTGCAAGAGGAATTGCCGCGGTATGCCTATCAGCGACGACGCTGGGCAAAGACCGGTAAGAACAATACGATGCTGGCGGCGCAGTCAGAGGTGATTGCGCAAGGTGCATTCAATGCCTCATTTCTCGCCTATCCTGCGTTCATTATTGGTGCGAACTCGACGCCGGCGATACATGTCGTGGAGTTTGCCGGGCTCGCGGTATGGGTATTTGCTTTTCTGTTTGAGGAAACCGCAGATCGACAAAAGCGTGGCTTCATTCGTGAGCAGCTGATCGCTGGCGATCGCACGGCTGTCTGCGACGGAGGTCTTTGGGCATATTCGCGTCATCCAAATTATTTCGGACAATGGATGGGTTGGAACGGGGTGTTGATCGCCACCATACCGTCGTGGTTGGCGCTATTTGCCACCGAGTCGTTCATCATCTGGATTGGATTGGCGCTCGGTTCCGGTTTGGTCTCCTACTTTATGTACAACACTCTGGTGTACTACTCGGGTGCGGTGCCGTCCGAATACTATTCGGTCAAAAAGCGGCCAGGGTTTGCTGCCTATCAGGCACGGACCAATCGGTTCTTTCCGGGGCCGCAGCGCGACGTTTGATCGCGACGCCGAAAGTCCGTCTTGGGGTATGGTCAAGACAGATACCGAACGCGAGTAAGCAATGACGATCGTTCTGGATTTCAGCTGGGGAGATAACCTCATCTTGGCGATGGGTATGGTGGCGCTGCTCGCATCCATGGCGAGTGGATTCGGTTATCCGTATGTGGCGATGCGCTTAGCGAAATCTCCCTTGGGGCTTGCGCTCATTGGTGCTGCTTGCCTCGTCTTCCCGGTTGCCAACGAGTTGGTGCAACAAGCACCGGGTTATGTCGGCGTATGTGCGTTCGCATTCTGGGCTGTATTACTCATGGGTGGCTCGGTGCTGGACGCGCGGGCAAAACGCCAGTTAGAAGAGGCGACACGCCAGTCTGAAAGCGAGGTGTCTGCGTGAAAGGCTCGAACATCCGCCTCATGGTTTCTAACCATTGGTTCTTGTTAGCGGCGCCATTGGTCCTGCTGACCAACCTGTTCGTGACGCAGCACGAGGTCATCACACCGCTGGTGGAATTTGGTGTGCTGTTCGATCTGGTGATTCTCGTGCCGGTTTTGTACGTCCTCTGCTATCGAGCGAGAAAGCGGGGCATCGGCGCCAAAGCACTGGCGTTGGCATGTCTCGGTGTTTGGGTTGCGACACAATTGGTGCCAGAGCAAAGCCGGAATCTGCTGGTCTACCTCCAGCCGCTACGATACGTCGGGCTGGCAGTGCTGATCGTCATGGAACTCGCGCTGATCCGAATGATCTTCACGTCGTTAATGGCGGGGGCGTCTTCAGACTCAGTGGAGAGGCAGGTCATCGACGAATCCGATGTGCCCGAATGGGTCGCGAAACTGATGGTCTGGGAAGCGGGATTGTGGCGGCGCTTGTTTTCGATGTTCCGAAGGCGCTCACCAAACGACGCAGACGATACGCGTTAGTGAACGTATCGACTACTCCGACCGCCCCAGATAGAGGCGGCCGGAATCTTGATGCTTAGTCGTCGCGGCTGTAGCGGCGCTTGAACTTGGCGATACGGCCATCGTTCTGGGCAACGCGCTGTTTGCCGGTATAGATAGGGTGTGATGCGCTGGAGATATCGACAGGCATGTACGGGTAGGTCTTGCCTTCGTACTCCTCGGTGCGAGACGTCGCAACGGTAGAACCGATCACGAAATAAGCGTCTGCAGTGGTGTCGTGGAAAAGCACATCACGGTATTCGGGATGGATTTCGGGTTTCACAGTTAGGCTCCGGCCTGATGACATCCGGCGATAATATTACGTTCTGGGCCTGCTTTCTAGCGGTTTAAGCGCTGTTTTGCCTCTCTCAGCCGGGCTCGATGGTAAAAATCGCCTCTTGGCCCCCGCACTTGCTCTTTTTTCGGGCGTTTTTCCGGCATTTCCATGATCCAAAGCGTAGCCAGAGGCCCGATGATCGGGATGAATACGATCAGGCTGTAGCCTGCCTTTAGCAGTCCTGGTTCAGTTGATCGCCAAATCTTGAACAGCAGGAGCAGGGCGCATACTGTGGAGATGACGAAGACGCCTAGTAGTTTTTCGCCGGGGGACAACATGGGGCTCATGATCCGTCAGCTGGGGCGCTCAATGCCAGTGCCGATTGTTGAGTGGATTGTGAGTCGGTAATGGGGAGCGTGCCGTGATCAATCAGTGCCATGCCTGTCTTGAGGGTCAGATCAAGCCAACCCATAAGCTCTGGATGGCCTTCGGCGCCTGGGCACGGTGCACGCACTGTGGGGCTGCCCATCGCTTGAGTCGCGCGCTGCCATGGCGGCTCGTTCGCGGACTTCTGCAAGCACTGTTCGCGATTTCACTGCTCGCGATTCCGCTGTCGTGGGAGTCGACCGTCGTTGTGTTGCTCGTGCCCTTAGCGATTGTCGGATTACACGTCCTGCTACCCATTGAGCTTGCGACATCGGATCCAGTGACAAGATCCCGTACCCTGCGAGCGCGGCTCAAGGAGGCTAAAGATGAGAAATAGTTTTGGCGCGTGCAGAGGAGTCGGAAAGACATGAAGCAACCACCTGCTGGAACTGGAGAGCGTATGGCGAAGATGACGCTCGCTCAGATCTACCCGATGTACGTCAACAAGGTCGAAAAGAAGGGGCGCTCCGAAGCGGAGTTGCTCGAGGTCATCGAGTGGCTGACCGGGCATGGCGAAAAGGCGATCCGGAAAATGATTGATGCCGAGACGACGTTCGGGGAGCTGTTCGAACAGAGCACGCTAAACCCTAATGCGCACCTGATCACGGGTGTGATTTGCGGCTACCGCGTCGAGGAGTTAGAGGACCCGTTTATACAACAGGTTCGTTACCTCGACAAATTAATCGACGAGCTCGCGCGCGGTAAAAAAATGGAAAAAATTATGCGAAGCGCCGAGTAGGAAGCGATATGAGTGCGGACACATGGATTCTGTATGTTGGGACGGTGCTATTGCTCATGAGCACACCGGGTCCGAGCCAGCTCCTTATGTTGTCGAACAGCATCAGCAGTGGCTTTCGGAGATCAGTCAATACTGCGTTCGGCGACCTTTCGGCGAATCTGTTGCAGATGACCGCCGCGTCTATTGGCCTTGTCGGTGTGATCGCCAATTCACGGAGCTTCTTCATCGCGGTCAAATGGGCTGGAGTGGCGTATCTGCTCTACCTGGGGCTGCGGTTGATTCTCACAACGCCGGAGGCGTTGCCTGACGGGACCGCCCCGGTGAAGTCCGGGCGTACGCTTTACCTGCAAGGCTTTGTGACATCGGCTGCGAATCCCAAAGCGGTCGTGTTTTTCGCAGCTTTGTTTCCGCAGTTTATTGATCCGGGCGCACCGCTGTTCATGCAATTCGCCATCTTGAGTGCCACCTATCTGATTTTGGATGCGACGTTTCTCTGCCTATACGGGGTTGGGGCCGGATGGATCGCTAAACGGATGCAACCGCGAGCAAGACTGCGCCTGAATCGAGCTTCTGGTGGGTTCCTGATCGGGGCCGCGGTTTTGCTCGGCCTAAAGGACCCCGAAGCGCGTGTCTAATGCGCTCGCGTGTGGGCGAAAACGCCATAATTTGCTAAATTCCAGCTGTCTAATCAGTGTCAAATAAGTGCGTTAACCGCATAGGATCACGGGGGATGGTATGCAGGTTCACTATCTGGAAGTAGTCACGGCCGACGTTGAAGGCGCGTGCGAAAAATACAGCGCGGCCACGGGGGTGGCGTTCGGGGAAGCGGATCCGGGGCTCGGCGGTGCGCGCACCGCACCAATGGCCGACGGCGGCATGATGGGCATTCGAGCGCCGATGCACGACGGTGAAAAAGCAGTCACACGTGCCTATCTCAAAGTTGACGATATCGCGGGGGCAGTCGATGCAGTCGAGAAGGCGGGTGGCATGATCGCCGTGCCGCCGATGGACATCCCGAATCACGGCAAGTGCGCGATCTTCATGATGGACGGGATCGAAGCCGGTCTGTGGGAGGTGTTATGAGCTACATCGACGGATTTGTACTGGCGGTACCGATTGCAAACAAGGACGCATTCATCAAGTACGCGCAAACGGTGGATACGGTCTTCACGGATCTCGGTGCAACGCGCGTTGTCGAGTGCTGGGCAGATGATGTGAAAGATGGTGAGGCTACTGATTTTCGGAAAGCCGTAAAGGCGACCGAAGAGGAAACCGTCGTATTCTCCTGGATTGAGTGGCCGGATAAAAAGACCCGCGATGCGGCGATGGAGGCCATGATGTCCGAGGATTTCTCGGATGAGCGCATGGATATGGAAAAGCATCCGATGCCCCTTGACGGGAAGCGACTGATCTATGGCGGCTTCCGACCGATAGTCGAGCTGAGCTAGGTTTTATCGCTCAGAGTGTTGGGAGCAGGCGCGTGTCCATTCATACCCGAATCGATGATTTGAGTGCGCTCGAGTCGCGAGAGATTGTCGCGGAGCATCTTGCCGCCATGCAGGGCAATTCGCCGAAGGACAGTGTCTTTGCTCTCGCGATAGACGGGCTTCGTGAGCCGGATGTTACGTTTTGGACCGCATGGCATGGAGATGCACTGTGCGGCTGCGGTGCGCTTAAGGCGTTGGATGCGACCAGTGGCGAGATCAAGACGATGCGCACGCGCGAGGCGTTTCTACGCCAAGGCGTGGCCAGCGTCGTCTTCGATGCGATTCAAGCCGAAGCGCGCAAGCGCGGTTACGAGAATCTGTTCCTGGAGACTGGGACAGGCGCTGCGTTTGAAGCGGCACACCAGTTCTACTTGCGGCGTGGTTTTGACTGGTGCGGTGCGTTTGCCGATTATCCCGACACAGACTTTAACGTCTTCATGATAAAGACGCTGCGGGACCACTAAACTGATGCATCCATTACTGCCGCCGACTTTCGTATTGCTGGGACTGACGTTCGCTGTCTGGATACTGCTGTATCTCCGGCGAGTCCGGGAGATGAAAGCAAAGCGTATTCATCCACAAAAGGTTGCTTCGCGTGCCGATGCACAACGCCTTCTGGAGGATACGTCGGCATCAAACAATTTCCAGAACTTGCTGGAGATGCCGTTGCTCTACTACGCATTGGTCGCGTTGGTCATCGCGACCGACACCGCGCCCGGCATCATTAGGCTGCTTGCCTGGGCGTTCGTCGCGTTGCGGATCGTACATAGCGTGATCCACGTGACCTACAACACCGTGCTGCATCGGTTCTGGGTGTATTTCGTCAGCAGTGTGATGCTGTGGTCGGCCTGGGGTGTTTTCGTATGGCGTCAGCTAGGCCTGTGATGCGTTCCGGCTTTGTGGTTCTCGCGGCCGTCACAGCGCTGGTCGGCTGTGTTTCACCTCCCGAGAAGCGTGTTCGTGTCGAGGCTCGCAAGCAATCGCCGGAGGAGCTGCAAGTACCGCTGATGCGCATTGAACTGCCTAGCGATTCGCAATGGCTGGTGGGTGGGCAGATTGTCGGCGCCGATGGTTTGGCTGAACGCGCAACGGCACATATGTCGGAAGCCGTGGCGCTGGGTTTTCAGCCCAAAGAGGTGCCGTTCGTGATCGCTGCCGATCAAGAAATCCTGGAAACGACAATTCTTGAGGTGATGTTCGTGTTGCAACGCTCGGGTGTCACGAACGTCGCATTCGAGATATTGTAAGTATCATGACAACGACACCGCGCATCGACAAGCCACTACACCGCTCCTTCGTGGTGCTTACGCTCTTGACGCTTGCCGTGTTGCTGGTGCCGTTGGTGGCCATGCAGTACACGACCGAGGTCAATTGGCAGCTGGGTGACTTCGTCGCGTTTGGCGTTTTGTTTTTTGCTGCTGGGAGCTGCGGCCTGTTCGTGCTTCGCCGGTTTGCCGGGCGCCAGAAGATCGTTCTGTTCGCGCTCGCCATGAGTGCTTTCGTCTTGCTGTGGGCCGAGCTTGCCGTCGGGGTATTCACCTCTCTTGGTAGCTGAGCTCGAACATCTGTTTATCTACGGTACGCTCGCCCCCGGGCGACCCAACCACCACGTGATGAGTGGTATCGAGGGTGACTGGGTGGAAGCGTCGATGCGGGGCCGTTTGGTTGAAGACGGTTGGGGTGCCGAGCTCGGCTATCCAGCGATTATTCCTTCGGATGATGGGCCTGAAGTTTCAGGTTTCGTATTCAGCTCTCGTCAATTGGTCGAGCACTGGGCGAGATTGGATGCCTTCGAGGGCGACGCTTATGAGCGTGTGTTGATAAAAGCAACTACGATCGCGGGTGATGTCGTCGAGGCGTTTGTGTACGCACTGAAGGCTCGTTAAGCACGCCCGATCGTGTATCGTTTAGCAACCGGTAGGGGTGCCGGGATAGTGGGGATTTTTCATGGCAGCACCGATCGTGTTTTTTGATATTGCGGGCGATAACACCGACGCTCTGCAGTCGTTTTATGCTTCCGTCTTCGATTGGCAGTTCGATGCGCACGGGCAATTTTCTGTGCCGGTTATGGCGCCAATCGACGCGGCGATTCGCCAGGACCATGCAGAGAAGCGATTGTATATTGGGGTCGCCGATGTCACTGAAACCATGGGTCTGGTGGAGGCGGCGGGCGGCTCTATCGATCAACCGAGGTTTGAAGTGCCCGGGATGGTCGTTTTGGGTTTGTTCAGAGATCCCGCCGGCAATCCGATGGGGCTCGTTGAGATGGACGGCAATCAACCGCGCATCCCGTAACGCGCTGGAGGTAAGCTCATGCAACCACGAATGAGTATGATCACGCTGGGCGTCAAAGACCTTGAAGTCTCGATAGGTTTTTATCAGCACCTCGGTTTCCCGCGTGAGGGCGATGAAGAAAACGTCGCCTTCTTCCGGCTCAACGGAACGTGGCTAGGGCTCTATGGTCGAGAGGCGTTGGCGGAAGATGCGAATGTTTCGTCGGAAGGGTCGGGTTTCGGTGGATTTGCGATTGCGCATAACGTCATGAGCGAGGCGGAAGTCGACGCGGTCATGCAAGAAGCGGTGGCGGCCGGCGCCACTATTGCCAAGCCACCGCAGAAGGTGTTCTGGGGTGGCTATAGCGGCTACTTCAAAGACCCGGATGGTCACTTGTGGGAGGTTGCGTACAACCCGTTCTCGTGGATTGGTCCTAAAGACGAATGAAGCTCGTAATCACAAAGGGTTCGCAAACCGATCTGGTTGAAGTGGTGCATGCCGATGGGGCTCGCGACTGTAGTGAGTTTCCCAAGAAAGGTGTCGTGCCGCACGATGCTGTGCACTGGATTGTCGAACAGGAAACAGGCATGAAGGCCGGTTTTTGGGGCACCGTATTTGGCGGTATGAAAATCGATGCGGTGTCGGCGCTTTCCAAGGCAGGTGGGCATGCAAGTTCCAAACGCGCGACGGTCCCGGACGATTCGATTGTCGAGCTTGTACAGGCGGAGCGACTCGTCGAGTGTTTCGAGGCAGATATGTGGAGTACACCTAGCGACGCAGCAGTTTTTCGAGAGGTGTTGGCGGCCGCGTGTTCGCAGTCGCACGTTCCGGCGCCTGCTGTCCCAGATCAGATCATCTTGAGTATCCGGCAAATGCTGTCTCGCCTGCGCGAGGAATGGGCGCATACCGGTGTTGGTGAGAGCGTCAGCGTCGGTGAGTGGTCGACATCTAGTTAGTTGTAGCTGTCGAATGCATTCGCAGGAAGAATTTCGGAGATGATTGCGTGAGCAAATTTCAATCGTTGGTTTCTGTCATGGTTGCCGTTGCTGGTCTTTCGGGCTGCGCCAGTACCGCTGATCTTGGTCCGATTCGCACCGAGCAAAACGTCGATCTGGAACGGTTTATGGGTGACTGGTATGTGATTGCTGCGATCCCGACGTTCATCGAGAAAAAAGCGTACAACGCCATCGAAAGCTACGAGCTCCGAGAGCCGGGCATCATCGATACCACGTTCTCTTTCCGAAAAGGTGGATTCGATGGCAAGGTCAAAGAATATACGCCCGTGGGGTTTGTTCGTGACGATGGTTCCAACGCGATTTGGGGTATGCGTTTCGTGTGGCCTTTCAAGGCGGAGTACCGCATTGTTTACCTGGACGCGGATTACACCCAAACGGTAATTGGGCGAACCAAGCGTGATTACGTTTGGATCATGTCGCGCACGCCGGAAATGCCACCGCGAGACTATGAAGCGATCAAGGCAATGCTGATTAAAGAGGGTTACGACCTCAGCAAGCTTCGCGTAGTGCCGCACCGCTACGACGACGATCAGTGAGATGACTAAGCGTCTCTTCATTGCGGCCGTGGTGTGTTGTGTCGCACTCACGGGCCGCGCGGAACAGGACGCAAGCGAGTCAACTCAAATCTCCATGATCAGCTGGTTACTGGGTAACTGGCAGCAGGAACGCGAGGAAACGATACGAACCGAGTCGTGGGAAACCGTGGCACCCGGTATCTATCGGGGGCTCGGTCAGTCGTTGTTGAAGAAAGACGGCAGTGTACGCTTCTCCGAAGCGTTGCTCATCTATGAAGCGTCGGGCAGCGTCACCTACCTGGCGAGTGTCCCGGAGAACAAGTTGCCGGTGCCGTTCGGGATGGTCAGCGCCTCAAGCAAACATGCCGTGTTCGAGAACCTCGGCCATGACTTTCCGAAACGGTTGGATTACCGTCTGACGTCATGGTGCGAACTGCGGGTGAGCGTCAGTGATGCCGGAGATGAAGGGTTCACTCTGACATTCGCGCGCATTAGCGATGACTGTAATTCAGAACTGGAAGCGAAACCCTAGGGTTGTGAGTGTGCCCGCTTCGCGGCGTTGACCGTCGTACCAACGGTGATCAAAGCGTGCGCTCCAGTTCTTGCTCAAGCGGTAATCGGCACCAAATCCATACGCATCAGCACTGCCGTCAAAAATCAAGATATTGAAATTCTGGTTGGGGTCAACGTCAGCGTCGTATGAGAAGCTCCCCCAGGTTGCGTGCAGCAGTAATCGGTCATTCACCGGCAGATAGCCGCGTGCATACACGCCAATGCCATTGATCTCGATCGTCGTATCGGTGCCGTTGAAGAAATCGGTGTCTTCGCCGAACGTGGCGATGTTCATGCCAAGCGCAACGTACTCGAAGAAACGCCACTCAATGTCGAGGTTCCAACCGATATCACCGCCGTCGAATTCATCACCGGGGCCGTCAACGTCTTCGATGGTGGAGGGACCAAATCCGAGTGAGAAAGCAAAGCCGGTTGGATTGGCTTCCTGCGCTGCAGCAGTTGCGGAAAGACTGAGCAGCAAAAAGAAAATCGTCAAACGCATTGGTCGTGCCATCGAGTCTCCCCCCAGAGTACTTGCAACTTTAGTCCCGCTCTCGACGCCGCCGCACCGGCGATGGCGTTTCCTTGAATAGATCGCCAACCAGTGCGAATAGAAATGCGGTACTCGCGCCAAACAGGATAAAGCCACTCATCGCTTCAAATGTGCTCAGCAGCTGCCAGGCGGGCGTGAGTACGATGTCACCATAGCCGACTGTTGTCGCTGTTGCCACGGAGAAATACAGTGCGCGTGTGAGACTCTCGAACTCTCCGAGTGCCATGTACAGGAGTGCCCACGACCATACTTCAATGGTGTGCAGGAAGATGATGCCGAGTACTGCGGCGACGATTAGAATAAAGGTGCCCGGAAGATGCGTGAACTGACGCTCGATCCTCGGCGTTATGCGATTGAGCCAATCGAGCAGTACGACCAACCCGCCAATATGAAACATCACGCATGCGACCGTGACGATTGTCCCAAGTGTGAGTTGTGTAAACACGGCTCACCCTTCCATATGTCCCAGTTGCAGTGTGGGAGAAATTCGCGAAGCGCGCAACTGCGGCGAGTCTTCACCGGGCTTTGCCGTCATAATGGCGTTCGATGGGTTTGAAGATTCAAAAAACCGCGTTGCCGACGTTTTCGTTGTTGCGTGCTTATGAAACACGCGGCTACACGGATTGCTATTGCGTGATCGTCGATGACGGTATCTCGTTGGAGCGCTACCTTCGTGTTTTCTTTGGCACGCGATTGTTTGCCATCGAGCGGCGGATCTTGATGTATGCAGCAGGCAAGCCATCGACTCAGGCCAATATTGATGCGCTGGCGGCTGGGACATCCGAGCAATTCGCAGCGTGGTCCGTAGAGCGGCGTGAAGATCGGCAGATCTTGCTATGTGACTTTACCGATAAGACCCGTTCTTGGTTGATGTGTGAGCCTCGGGGTGGCGCAACCTGTCTTTACTTTGGCTCTGCAGTAGTCGCGAGCGGTTCAGGTCAACGCGGACGGGTCCTGTTGCCGTGGTATATCCGCTTGACGTTCCCGTTCCACAGGCTCTATTCGCGTTTGTTGTTGGGCGCGGCAGTGCGCAAACTCAATGACCTGTAATGAATTGGATTCGTTACCGGTCTTTGAGAGCATTCGTACAGACTCACAATCAAAAAACGGAGGGACGACATCATGACCGACCAACTCAAGAACATCACCGAACATCAGTGCGAGGCGCCGCCCGCCAAATACGATGATCTGTCCGCGTTGTTCCTGAACTGCACGCTAAACCGAACACCGGTGCTTTCGCATACCGAAGGTCTGATTGGTGTCGCAGATAGTATCTTCAAAGCCAATGGGGTGAAGACCGAGATCATTCGCCCGGTCGACTACGAGATTGCGGCGGGTCTTGGCAAAAACATGGCAGAAACCGATGAGTGGGCGCGGGACGATTGGCCCGAGCTGCAAGCCAAAGTCGATGCCTGCGACATCCTGATTGTCTGCACCTCGGTTTGGCTCGGCGAGAAAAGCTCGGTCTGTAATCGTGTGCTCGAGCGTATGTATGGCTACACCCACGATTTCAACGAGAAGGGTCAGTATCGCGACTATGGAAAGGTCGGTGCGACACTGATCACAGGCAACGAAGATGGCGTAAAGCACTGCGCGATGAATATTCTGTTTTCGCTTTCGCATATCGGCTACACCGTGCCACCGCAGGCGGACGCGGGCTGGATGGGTGAGGCGGGTCCGGGTCCTTCTTATCGTGATGCGGGTTCCGGCGGACCGGAAAATGACTTCACTAACCGCAACACCACGTTCCTGGTTTGGAACTGTCTGCATCTGGCTCGTATGCTGAAAGATGCGGGCGGCATTCCCGCGCACGGTAACCAGCCGGAGGTTTGGGATGCAGGTTGTCACACGGATTTCCAAAGCCCTGAGCACAAACGCTGAACTCATCATGCGCCGTGTGTTGATTGCGTTGATCCTGTTTGCGGCTGGTGCAACGGGCGCATCAGCTGACTTCCAACCGAGCAATGCTGTCGCTGAACGGCTGCAGAAGAAGATGGCCGAGGTGCGTCAGGAGTTCAGCGACGTTGAGCATGTGTCGACAAGCGCGCACCCGGCGGGGCGCTGATCTGTTCGCTGAGTTGTACTGCCGCCATCCGAAATTCGTGACGAATCTTGCCCGCAAAGGACTGCGGGTCGATCCAGTCACGCCCCAGCATTATGGTGCCGCCGGGTTTCGTGAGGCGTAGCAGGTTCGCTAACAAAGCTTGCCAGTCGGCAATGAGATGCAGCATGTGCACGCAGAGCACCGCGTCGAATACCTGTGGTTTGAGCGGCAGGTGATCCAGATCGCAACGCACGAGATGAAGTCGACCGGTTTCGCGATTGGATGCGGTATTCAGTGTCGAGAGCATTTCGGCAGAGAGGTCTGCCCCTACGACCTCACAGCCTGCCGCTAAGGCGGGCAGGGCAATGCGGCCTGTACCCACACCGGGTTCGAAGAGCAGCGCGCCTTCACCAATCTCGTTGGCGATCACACGACCGATTTCGGCAGAAACGGCCGGTGGGTGACCACGGACCGCGTCGTAGTCGGTCGCGACGCGGCGGTCGAAGCTGAAGTCGAGACGCTGCTCAGGCACTGGTGACGCCGAGGTTTCCCGTGGAGGTGTCGATGTCCGCGCGCTGTTGTTCTTGCACTTGTTGTGCTTGTTCCTGGAATCTCTCTGGGCGCAAACCGAACAGCAAGATGGCGGCGACCATGAGCAAAACCGCTTCGACGCTGAATATGATCCAGTAGCCGATGCCGGCGGCAAGAAGTCCACTCGCGATCAAGCTCGTATGCAGCATGCCAGCGCACACGGCGGATAACCCCATTCCGGCGGCCTGCGCGACACCCCAGAGTCCCATATACATGCCGGTTGCACCGTCGACGGTCATATCCATCATCAACGCGAGTGCGCCCGCGTTGAAGACGCCAGCGCAGAAACCCAGGAAGAACATGGTGGGTACGAACAACCCTTGCAGTTCGAGGAATCCGACCAGTCCCATTGCAATGAAACCAAGCGCTGCACCTGAGCAGCCGATCAGTGTTGAGACCTGTTTGGGCACGGGGCGGATCGCGCTGATCGTACCCATCAGAATCATTCCGAGCAGAATGCCACCGCCCCAGACGGGTTGTAGTCCTGTGGTCTCCTTGATTGACATATCGAAGACCTCTGCGCCGAATACTTCGATGAGGTTTTGCTGCAGAAAGATGGCGAAGATCGCAAGACAAATGAAAACAAAAAACCGTCGTGTCTCGGAGCTGCTGCCGATTAGCTTGATTGCCGAGGCTAGCGGGTTGCCAGGGGGTGCCAGAGATTTCGCCTTCGATATCGCCGCTTGAATATCGATAGGCTTCAAGCGCCTTTCCATGCCAACAATTCCTAGCAACACTGAGATGATCACCACAGGTGGTGTGAGGTTATAGAGGCGTTGCATCGCTTCCGGCGAGAACTCGGGCCTTACGATGTTCATCACGTTTGCGGAGATGATGGTACTCAGGATCATGACGACCCATACGATAGCGATCACGGTCGGGCGGTACTGCTTCTCGGTGACCTCTGCGATTAGCGAATGGTAGCTGTCTGCAATCACGGCCATGCACAGCCCGAACATGACGAACAACGCTACGCCGGCGGCCATAGCGCCCGCAGATCCTTCGCCCATCGCAATCGTTACGCTGGGTAGAGCGAGAAAAAGCAGGCTAGCTACTGCGCTCGCGCCGAGCAAATAGGGCGATCGCCGGTACCCAAGTACGGGGTGGCAGTCCGCGATGCGACCAGTGATCACCTGAAAAGGCGCGAGGAAGTAATGGATGGACAGCATCGACGAGACGATGATTGCGGCAATGCCGAACTCCACAATCGCAACCCGATTGAAATCGACAGTTAGTAGCGCAAACATCCATCCCACGGCGATCTTTGGCAACGCGAGGCGGAGTGTCCACAGGGCCCTTTTCAGAGCCTTGAGCACTGTATTTCCCAGTCAGAGTCCCTAACCTCAAGTGTCAAGGAGCTGTGACTTAGTGTCAAGAAAACGTTACAGTGCTAAGCATTCTCTGCTTACTGCTTCCACCAATGCGACGCCCAGACGGTCGCTCAGTTGCTGGTGTACTTCGGCGATGTCGCTAAGCGAGTCTGTCGCCACTGGCATGCTGAGTGATTTTCCGATCGCTAAACTAGTCTCGCCACAGGTGATTTGTCCGCTAACGCGGGTCCGGACTTCGCGCGAGACCAGTACCACGAAGTGTTCTTCGAGGACAAGATCGAGCCTGACCGAAGCTTTGTACGCATGTTCTGCCAGGTGAACCGCATCCCACTGGCCAGTGCGCGCAAACGTCTGACGAAGAATCGATTCAAGAAAATCCGGCGCATTGTCAGGCCAGTACGCGCTCGAGTAGGCGCGCAGTTCCTGTGTGGGCTCCAAAGCGAGCCATCGGTCCGTATCCAGGCCCGGAGCCGCGGTTATCGTGATTGCGAGCGTTTGGCCATTCGTGTCTGCGCTTGCACCAGTGTCGACTGGCATTAGCCAAAACACTTGCTTGGGCGGTGCATCGGACGTTAAGAGTCCACCACATGCAACGAGGCTGAACGAGACTAGCGCGACAAGGGCGGTACGTTGGATCGTTTTGAGTGGATTCATGGTCCAACCTCGAGGTCATCCGTGCTGGGTTTATAAATCAATTGTGAAGGATCCTCGCGAATGTCTTGAACGAGTTTTTGAAGCTCTCGCAGCGCTGCTCGAGTTTCGGCGATCAGCGCTGGTGTCTGTCCAAGACCCCCACCCAGAAATGCTCTTAACTCGGGTTCGCTGTCGCCTGTTGCCGTATTCAGCCGGGCGCTAATCGCGGCAAGGTCATCAGTCACCTGTTCCAGCGATGCCAGAATCGTTGGTACTCGCGACGATGAGGCGTCGATGACATCACGCAAGGCGCTCGCCGTAGTTGAGACTTCATCCAGAGTCATCGCAAGTTGTTGTGGAAGATCAGCGAATGCCTCACTGCGTGCGGCGATATCGTCAGATACATCGGCGAGATTGGCGAGCGTTCTCGAAATCGCATCAATATTGTCGGCGGTGAGAATGCGATTTAAGCGATTCAGCGCAACCGTAAGCTGGTCGGAAATTTCACCGCTGCTACTGATGAGCGATTCGAAATTGCCGGGACGGGCCGGAATGACTGGCACACCATCGATAAGTGCCGTGGGCGACAACGCCCTTGGGGGCATATCCGGGTCGGCGGTAAGGCCAATGAACGCTACGCCCGTAATGCCCTGCATAGAAAGCGTTGCATAGGTTGCCGTACTCACGGGTGTGGACTCCGCAACCTCCAGAAACACATCCACCTCCCGATTCGATTGACTGGCAAGCTTAATTGCAGTCACCGTTCCCACGCGGACACCGAGGTAGGTAACCGGCGCTCCGATCGCAAGGCCGTTCACACTCTGTTCGAATGGCACAATGAAAGGGCGCGTGGTTTCGGTGCTGCTGTCATCCGCCAGCAGGAGCATCATCACGATGAAGCCCACGATTGCCACAAGCGAGAAGCCGCCTGCGATCAGATATTTGTTGTCATCGGTCATGCGGGTCGCTCGCGGTCATTGCACGCTGGGCGCGTGGGTCGCCAAAGTAACGTTGAATCCAGGGGTGGTCGATTTGGGCTATCTCGGTGGGCGGGCCGGTTACCGTTTTGCGGTCGACCAGCACTGCGATCTGGTCGCAAATGCCAAACACGCTATCGAGATCGTGCGTGATCATCACAACAGTCAGATCGAGACTGCGTTTCAAGTAGTCGATCAGTTGGTCGAATTCCGTGGCGGCAACGGGATCCAGTCCTGAGGTCGGCTCGTCCAGGAACAGCAGCTTCGGTTCGAGCGCAAGGGCACGTGCCAGTGCTGCGCGCTTCACCATGCCGCCAGACAACTCGCTGGGATACTTGGCGGCAGCTTGAACCGGTAGACCGGTCATGCGGATCTTGAGCACCGCGAGTTCAGCGCGCGACGCCGATGACATCTCTGAGTGCAGCGCAATCGGCAACTCTACGTTCTGTTGGACAGTCAGTCCCGACAACAGGGCACCCGATTGAAAGAGCACACCCCAGTCCTTCTCAGGACCCGGCCTTCGAAATTGTATTTCCCGACCGAGTACCGTAATGCGCCCGGCATTGGGTCGATGCAAGCCGAGGATGCTTCGGAATAACACGGACTTGCCTGTGCCGGAGCCACCGATCAGACCCATGACTTCGCCGTGATTGACGCTGAGGTCGAGTTCGTCGTGGACGCGATTAGTTCCGAACTGATTGATCAGTCCCCGGACTTCGATGATGTGATCATCGTTCGCGGCTTCAGATGCCATAGCGAACAAACATCACGGTAAATATGCCATCCGCCAGAATGATCAGCGTGATGGACTGAACCACTGCAACGGTGGTGAGGCGGCCGAGCTCAGCGGCCGATGACTGCACTTGCAGCCCGCGAAGTGTAGATACCGCGGCGATGAGCAGCGCAAACACGGGCGCTTTAATCAAACCGGCAAATACGTCTGCTGAATCGACAGCGCTGGCCGCTCGCTGCACGAACTGCGACGGAGAAATATCCAGCACCAACTGGCAGAGTAGTGTGCCGCCCGCGAGTCCGGCCATGATGCCCAGTACCGTCAGCATCGGCAGCGCTACAGTCAATGCGGCGACGCGGGGGATAACCAGCACATGATCGGGGTTCAATCCCATGACACGAAGGGCATCGGTCTCCTCATTGAGGTTCATGACACCAATAGAGGCCGCAAAAGCACTGCCGGATCGACCTGCGACGATAATGGCGGTCAGCAGTACACCCATCTCCCGGACGATCGAGATGCTAACCAGATCGACCACAAAGATGGATGCGCCAAACTTTTGCAGTTGCGTTGCCCCCTGATAGGCGAGTACCAGACCCATGAGGGTACAAACGAGCAGCACAATGGGCGTCGCTCTGAAAGCCACTTGTTCGAACTGACTCAGAGTCTCCCGCCAGACGATGCGTGAGGGTTGTGTGATACCGCTGAATATGGCGCTTGCGATTCGTCCAACATCCGCAACTCCCGCGAGCGTTGACTCACCGACGCTCTCAACCATCGACTGTAGTCGTCCGGAGGCTCGGCCACGAATGTCGGTCAACGGCGGCGCGTCTTCCAGTGAGGTGATGTTCTCGAGGAACTTGAAGTGCGCTTCCTTGAAGCCGCGAAAGCCGATCTCTCGCCCCTGATGCTTGATTTCCTGCGACTTGTGGAAGAGCACCCAAGCGCCGGCGATATCAATGTTCTGCAGGCCGCCGCAGTGGAATACCACTGATTCATTACCAGAGAAATCGACGTCTTCGAGATTGGCTTCCAGCGACGGCACGTTGTCGAACAACCAATCGCCACGCAAACCGACCGCCAATTCGTCGGCGTCGCGCGCAATTGTCAGGTAGTCAGTCGCCATCGCGTTCGATACTAGCTCATATCTTCGCAGGGCAGGGCGAAACCGAAGTTAGTTCCTCTGAAATGGCTCGCAGAAAAACTGCTTTGTCGCGGGAGGTTTTGCCTATGCATCATGCGCAGGAATTCTTTATGAGGATACGAACATGACGGACTACGCCAAGATGCTCACCCCCGAGAACTGCGCTATCGCGTTGATCGATTTCCAACCCGCGATGTATCAGGGCGTACAGAGCCACGACCGCCTTAGCGTGATGCACAACGTTCAGACGCTGGCGCGCGCGGCCAAGCTTTTCAAGGTCCCGACGATCCTGACTACTGTGGCGAAAGACAGTTTCTCCGGACCGTTCATGCCCGAAGTGACCGATTTGTTTCCGGATCACGAAATTGTCGACCGCACCTCCATCAATTCGTGGCTGGATACCAACTTCCAGAAGGCGGTGGAAGCGACCGGTCGGAAGAAGGTCATCATCGCAGGTCTATGGACCAGCGCATGCGTATCGTTTCCAACGTTCGACATGTTGGGGCAGGGGTATGAAATTTACGTACCGACGGATGCTTGCGGCGATACTTCTTTAGAGGCGCATGAGCGCGCGGTGACACGAATCACGCAAGCTGGTGCGGTGCCTGTCACCACCCTCCAGACCGTCTTTGAGCTCCAGCAAGACTGGGCGCGCAGCGAAACCTATGATGGCGTCATGGACATTCTCTATCAGCATTCGCCCTACGGCATTCAGGTTCGCTTCTCCAAGTGGGCGCTTGGCGAGCATGCTTCCGAGGGTTGAGCGAGTATTCACGCTATGGCCAACATTGAAATTACGAAAACGGAGTCGGGTAGCAAGGGGTTGTTTATTGCAGAAGTCGAAGGCGAGAGCGCCAAGGGCGAGCTCA
This sequence comes from Pseudomonadota bacterium, assembly GCA_038521865.1. GTDB lineage: Bacteria > Pseudomonadota > Gammaproteobacteria > Steroidobacterales > Woeseiaceae > CALBPI01. The sequence continues at coordinate 29,030 of JBCBKO010000001.1, forward strand.
CGTTTTCCCGGATTAGCGAGGCGTTGGTGATTGCCGATCACACGGGCGTGCCCGATGCACTTGCCGGGAAAGGTGTCGGCAAGGCATTGGTGAACTACCTGATCGAGGATGCCCGCGCCAACAACTACCGGATCGTGCCGCTGTGCCCGTTTGTGCGCGCGCAGAGTCTGAAACATCCGGAGTGGGATGATGTGATCGTTCGTGAGTGAACAAGTCACCACAATCCGCAAGGCGCTGCATTTTTTCAGGCTGGGTCTGGCAACGTGGTTCGCATCGGTCGGAGTGGGGTTCGCGCAGAACACCACGCCCGACCAATTCGATATCGAACCTGATCTCGAACCGCCCGCGGTTGGGTTCTTTTCGACCGACTGGCTAGCGCTTTCGGGCGAAGTCCGAGAACGCGCAAGTTATGTCTCGGATGTTGAGTACGATCCCAACAACCCGGACAACGGATGGTTTTGGACCCAGCGCCTCGCGCTCAATGGTGACTTTACGTTTACCCCCAATTTCCGCGGACGAGTCTCGTTGCTCAGCGCCGTGGTCGAAGGGATTGATGCGAATCCACTCGAGCGCAATCTCGCGGATGTTCAGGAAGGGTATCTGGAGTGGGGCAACCAGGACGGCTATCTGAGAGTTGGGCGACAGGTTGCAGGTTTTGGTTCTGCACGGTTGGTGAGCAACCGAAATGGCACCAACGTCAAGCGCGTCTTCGATGGCATCCGGGGTCACCTTGTTGCCGGCGACTGGGAAGTCGACGCATTTGCCCTGAGCGAAGTTCGTGTGGAGCCGGAAGGGGTGTTCAATGACCGCAGCGATAATGGCAGTTTGTTGACGGGCATTTACGCCACAACGCCGGCGCCACTCGGCAGTCTTGATGTGTATTTCCTCTATTCGGAGTTTGATAACAAACGAACGATCGAGAACACCGCCGATCAGCAGCGCCACTCGGTTGGGGTGCGAAGCTTTGGTGAGCGCGGCAACGTGTTCTGGAACTGGGAAGCGGTTTATCAGTTCGGCGATCAGGGTGATCTCGATATTGCTGCCTGGACGCTGGCAACGAATACCGGATACCGATGGCTTGATGTGCCTTGGGAGCCAGAGTTTCTCTTGTCTACCAATATCTCATCGGGCGACAAGCGCCAGGGAGATGGTGAACTGAATACCTTCGATGCGTTGTATCCGCGCGGGAATTACTTCTCGCAGCTCGTGCTGCTGGGGCCGAGTAACTTCTTCAATTTCCATCCCATCATCAAGATGCATCCGCGTGAGGAAATCTTGCTGTTCTTTGACGTCAATTTCTATTGGCGCATGGACACTGACGATGGCATTTACGGACCGGTGGCCAATCTCATTCGGCCGGGAGATGGTTCCGATACGCGGCACGTGGATACATCGATTTCCGGTGGCATCGAGTGGGAGTTTTCAGAAGGGTTCTTCATGAGTGCGCTATTTACCCACGCCATGCCGGGAGACTTCATCGAAGATACGGGACCGAGCGCATCGATCGATTTCTTTGAACTGACGTTCGAATATCAGTTCTAGAAGCCGGTGCTCAATTCCCTTCCAGCTCAAACCGGAACCGATGCATCATGTCGGATTCCAGAGTCGGATTCCCGTCAACGACCCGTGGTCGGAAGCGCATCTTCTCCGCCGCCTTGCGAGCCGCTCGTTCGAAACCGCGATGAGAGCTTTCGACGACTCGGATGTTAATGACGCGACCGGTTGGGTCGACATCGTACTGCACATCGACGTAGCCCTCGGTCTTGCGCGCGAGCATAGGCCCCGGGAATACCGGTGCGACGGCAGACACCAGAATCGGTGCGTGATCTGAAGCATTGCCAAGAGGGTTGGGCGCGCCCTGTACCGCGCCGACATCTATCCGTATCGAATTGAAAGCAGGCTTGGCAGGCACGACAGGTACTGGTGGGAGCGAAATATTGATCGTTCGAGCGCTGGGCACTGGTTGCGGCGGTGGTGGTGGCGTGGGCGCATCGAGCCGCGGTTCCGCAGGCGGCTCCGGCGGGGGCGCGGTGCTTGCTATCGAACGCAAGGGTTGTATTTCGAGCGGGCTGCTGGCTTCTCCGCGCCCGATCAGGCTCGTCATTAGGAATAGCAGGGAGACAGTGATCAACAGACCAGTGCCTGCCGCTGTAGTCAGTTTGAAGTGCGTCATCGGTATTTACCTTGAACTGCGAGGTGTTAGCCTAATTTACCTAGAACTAAAAAGTAAATGTTGATTTCGCTATTTGGTTAAAGGTATTGTCAAAGGATGAGTGACAAGGGATCGATGTGACCCGCACAAATCCACCTTTCATGACCGGTGTACCCGAGTTGCTGCTACTGCGGTTGCTGTCGCAGGAGGAGATGTACGGCTATGAGCTGGTCAGGAAGATTCAGTTGGTCACAGGTGAGGCGATCAAACTGGGCGAGGGGGTGATTTATCCCTCGCTCTATGCGCTTGAGAAGGCGGGCGCATTGAAGGCGAAGCGTAGGAAGGTCGGCGCTAGAGAGCGCGTGTATTACAGCCTGACACGCAAGGGACGAACACGACTCCAGAAGCTCGAGGCGGACTGGGTGCGGATTCGAGATGCAGTGAATTTGGCGGGAGAGGCGGATGCAGTCTCATGATCGAGCTGAAATAACGCGAAACCTTCTTGATGCCGGTCTCTCGCGCAAGGACGCGGCTCGTATGGCCGAAGAGTGGATCAATCACCTTGAGGAATTGATCGACGATGCCGTTGCGAGTGGTACGCAAGTTAGGTTGGCGGCGCTTGAGGCGCAACAGCGATTAGGAAGTGTAAAGACGCTCACAGCCTCGCTCGTGCCAATGCCGGTCTGTGTGCAGGCTCGTCAGTGGCAGCGCAATGCCACGGTCGTTGCCACCTGGGGTAGTGCCTGCGCGGCGGGGCTTATTGCTACTTTCTCTATGTTCAGTGTGATGGTGGTCGCTGTCGGTTTGTAGCCGGACGCTATAGCGGTGCGAGGCTTGGATAAGCGAAGTAGGCCTCGCGCTGTTCGGCAACTTTCGCCTTCAGATCCGCAATCGCCGCTGCGAATATCGGGTTTTCGAGGTCCTGTTCAAAGGCAGGCGTGACGAACACCCACCACACGGACAATAACTTAGGGTCTTGCACTGAGCGAGCCGCTGCTTCGAAATCCGCTCTCGCCAGTGCTTCCATCGTCGGTGCAAATTCACCACCGGTCAGTTCAAACGGCACCGTCGCGAGCGCGCCTTTTATCGCGGCCAGGAGTTGATCGGCTTGCTCAATGTCGCCCTCTGCCTCGAGGATGCCCGCAGCGATCAACGCCGTTGTAATTTCGGAGAGCTTTACGGCTGGTGCGGGCTTGGCGAACAACTCCGGTCGTTCGGATTCCAGTAACAACCGGGCTTCGTCTATTCGACCACCCAGAAAAAACGCTTGCCCCATGCCGATCCGAAGTCCACTCGGCTCGCCTTCGAGGCGCTCTACGGGTACAAGAAAAGACGCGAGCCCATCGCGTTGCGCGCTGAGTATCAGGTCGATTTCCGACATACCCGGAATCATCTTGTTCGGAAAGTCGCGGAACACGCGTTCGCTACACGCCTTGGCTTCCTCGATCATGCCGAGTACCGCCTGCAGTTCACATTCACTCTCGCGTGCATCCGGCGAGCTCGGTGAGAGTCGTGCGGATTCGGTTTGCCATCTGAGCGCTTCATCGAGTTGACCGCGAATTACAAACAAATCCGCCCGGGTGCCGTACAGGTTGTGAAAGTCCGGATTGCGCCGAATGCCGTCGACGATGACTCGGTCGGCACCCTCGTAGTCGCCCACCTGCAATAAAAACCCGGCTTCGGCAGTGGCAAGAATAGGCGCCTGTGGGTCGATGTCTCGAGCGGTACGGATTTGCTCGAGACCTTCCTCGAGACGACCTTCCTCGCTGAGGAGCAGTGAATACCAATGGCGCGCGGTCGGGTAGTGCGGCGCACGTTCGATGGCTTGGAGAAAGAACGTCTCGGCTACTTCGTTGTCCTCCTGGTCTCGGCGAAGATCAGCCAATGAGGTCAGCGCTTCGCCCGACTCGGGGTTCAGGAACAACGCGCGGTCGATCGCACGCCGCCTGCTGGCGAAAGAGGTCTCGGCATCGACGTCGTCGTAATCGGTGAGTAGTGAGTTTGCATCCGCAACACCGACCCATGCCAGGACGAAGGTTGGGTCAAGCTCAACGGCACGCTCAAAATACGCAAGCGCCCGCCGGATATTCGGCGCCGTGCGCCGGGCTAGCAGCGTCCGACCGAGCGAGTATTGCTCAAACGCTTCCGGGTTACTTGTCGGTCGCTTCGCGAGCCGCGTTCGATCCTGATCTGACAACACACCACTCAGTGCCGAGACAATCTCACTCGTGATGCTCGTTTGGGTATCGAACAGGTTCTCGAGGTTGAGTCTTCGATCCCAGGAGTTCGCCCAGAGCGACTGCCCCGTATCGGCGCGGAATAATTGCATGTTGATCCGGACGTTCTCGCCCGCGCGCTGGAAGCCGCCGGTCAGAATCGTGGCAACACCCAATTCGTCACCGATTTCCGTGAGGGATTTCGTGGTGGCTCGATAAGTCTCTGCGGTTGGCCTCGCAATCACTTTGTCGAGTGTCCCGAGACGAGCAAGCTGGGTAAGCAGGTAGTCGTGCATGCCGTCCACAAAGAACGTGTCGTCTTCGACGGCGGTGATGTTTTCAAACGGCAACACAGCGATCGAGCGATCGACCGCCACCTGAGGTGCCGCCTCGTTTTTGTATTTGTCGACGACGAGATAGCCGACGGCGATCGCCAGAGCGGCCGTAATCACGAGCTGGACGTACTGGCCCGAGTTGGCCGGTGCGTTGCTGGCCTCCACGCTGGTGTCTCGTTTAACGCCTTCAGGTGTGAGTTCAAATACCCACGCAAGACCGAGAGCAATCGGAAACCCGATGGCGATGAGCGCCAGCAATGCCTTGAATGCCCATGTCGGCAGATTCAGGTTCTCCAGCATCACGTCAGCCAATTGCAAGGCAATCCAGGACGCCGCGAGATAACCGATACCGACCCGGTAGACATTGCGTCGCTTTAGTTCCTGGAGGAGTGACATCGTGCGTTCGGGTGTGTAGTTGTAATTGCTGATGTCCTAAGTGTAACCCGTGCTATGAACATTGGCGTTCGAGACTGGTTTCGGTTTATGGCGCCGCGGTATCTCCACGACTGGGTTCAGGAAGGGCGGATGCCCAGCTGAGAACCGTGTTCTCCAGGCGCTCTACATGCGTCAGCGATTTGTAGGTGTGTTTGACGCCTCGCCACCACAACTCTTGTGAGCGAGTTGAGAACGCCGCTTGATACGTGGTCGCCGCGAATTGTCCTCGGTGCTTGTAGTAGGAGCTCGCATAATTCGAAAAAATGGCAAGTGTCGCTCCATTGCGTCCGTCAACCGCTTGAACAGCATTTGCGGTATGTTCGATCGAAGGGAGCACACGCAGCTTGAGCGGATCGTCCTGGCCAGTCGTTCCACCGGCTTCTGATTCGGCACTTTTTGAACGTTGACGAGAAAGAAACATACGAAGCTTGCCGCTGTATTGTTGCCAACGAAGATAGCGATCGATCAACGACCAACGTCGGTAGTCCGCGTCGGGGTAGCACATCGGATCGAGAAGCAACATCCCGACCACAGTCTCGTTGGCCAATGCGAGGCGCACAGCATTATCAGCGCCTGAGCACAGTCCGGCGAGCACCAAGGGTAGGTTGCCAAGGCGATTTCGGATTGCTGCGTGAAGGTCCACAAAGTCTTCAGTGACCGAGTCAAGATAATCTACGTCGGGCCTCGCAGGCGTGTCGCCCTTGCCGGACAAATCAACTCGGACACTGGCGAAACCAACGGCTGTCAGCTTTCTTGCCAGCCGAACATTCATCCGTGAGGGTCCGACGCGGTGAACCAGCCCGGCATTCAGGAATACGAACACTGCCTGGATCCTGGTTGAAGGCTCAGGTAGCGTCAGAATCGAAAAAACACGAGCCCCTCGTCCGGCTGTCAGGACTTCCTCTACGCAGCGAGCAGACATTGGCGAATCTCCTCCAGCACAGGTCCTGGCATCAGAATGTCGTCCGAGAACTGGTGCCAGTTGCAACCGAACCGTACCTGTCTCGAGTTCAGTTGCGGTGCGTCTGCGGGCGGTGGTTCCGTATAGATGGCAACAGTATGCGCGGGTGCTGTCCAGCCGGTGATATCGGCACCCTCCAGTTCGCGAGCCAGCGCCTCCGGAAACGGAAATCCGAGTAACTCGCCTGCCACAGACTTCCGATCCGCGTTGGTCAACCACCGGTTTCGGAAATTCGACATTTTTCTGTGCTGGAAATAGGTATCGATATAGGGCGTGCCCTGCCAAATCGGATCCCACAACACGATTTTGCCAACAGCATCAGCGCGCTCTAACCATCGAGGCAGGAGCAGCGCCGCAGCGCGGACGACGACCAGGTTTACCGTGTGGCAGCCGGACAGCTCACGCGCTTCGCTGACCACCCGCCTGAGGTCGTTACTCCATGCCGAGAGCGACTCCGGTTCACCGAACGAATCGCCGGTACCTCGGTAGTCAAATCGAACGACATGTTGTCCTGCGGTCGCAAGCGAAATGGATAACTCGCGCAGGCAAAGTTGTGTGCGCTGGCATTCTCCGAAAAAGGGTGGGCACACGATCGTGATTTGATCAACCATCGCATCACCGGGAGGGTGATAGGTCACGAACAAGTCCGGATCGTCTCCATTCAGGAAAAAAGCTTCGATCATCGTGGAGGCGCTATTACGAGGAAAACAGTCGCGAGAGCAGACCGGTACGCTTATCGCTGGTCCGAACAAACAGGTTGTCGATAGCTGTTGCGCGAACCGACGCTTGCGATCTCGAAAATTCCGTCAAGCGTTCTTCGACAGAACTCATGAGGGCATTGATCGATGTGCTTGCGATGCGATCCGCGCGGTAATCGAGCTGAACAAACAGGCCCGTGGGTGTGCGTCGTAACCAGAAGTCTAGGTCGCGGATCATCGCAGTTCGAGGCACGTCGATCTGGTCGAACGCCAGATTGCCAAAGCGGGTAGGGCGTTCTGTAGCTTGCTGATAACTGAAAGAGATTCTTGGGTCCGGCAGTTTCGACCCTATCGCCTTCTCGATCTGCATCCTCGATATTGCTTGGTGCTGACTCAGCTCTGAGACGCGGGCCTTGGTATTCGCCAAAGTGGCGTCAAAACTCTCGCCTGATGTAATCGATACTGGGAGGTCTTGGTAGAACAGTCCGATGATGGAGAACAGTTCGGGAAAATAGCGTCCGGAGGTTGCCAGATCGATGGTGACGGTGTCTTGCCCTGCGCTCGATGCGAGTGCCTCAACAAACAACGTTAGTGCGACGTCCGACAGCTTGCTGTGTGATTGGGCCGCGCGCGCCTCTGCCTTTTCAGTGAGCTCAAGCGGCAGTGCAAAACTCGCGGCAGCAACGTGCGGTTGCATATCTTCAGAGGGCGGTTGCCATGCGGGTAGTTCAACCCACTGCTGCGTATGCGTCTGCCAAAACGTGACGAGGTCCTGATCGATGGATTGGGTCCGCTGCCAGGTTGCGAAGTCCTGATACCCAAGTGCGTCTTTGTTTTCCTTCGAGCTTGGCTCGTCAGCCACATATGCTGCCTCAAGCTCGCGAAGGAAGATGTCAAACGACCAACCGTCGAACGCGAATTGGTTGGGGACGAATACCAGGTAGTGGATCTGATCGTCCGTAGAGATCAGTTGCACCCGAGCCAGAGGTCCATTGCGAAGATCCGTTGGCTGGCGTGCGACGCTTTGGACGTGGTCGACGATGTTAGCCGGATCGGCGATATGAACGTGCTCAAGCATCGGCAAGATATCGCTGCTTGCTGCGCCTGTGAGTGGTGCAGCACCCGATTCGTCGAGAAGCATGCCGAACGCGTCATGTCTCTCGACGATGGTACGCACAGCGTCTGCCATTTTGTCGGGATCGAGCTTGCCGGTCAGTCGAAAGCAGGATGGGAGATTGAAGTGCTCGTCGTGGCCGTCGGTGGTGAGCTCAAGAATTTGCAGCTGCCCGAACGACAGCATCCGTTCGTCATCCGGTGCGAGCCGACTCGGTCTTCCACTATCGTCTAATGCTTCTGCACTGACACACTGTCTTGCGATGCTTGCGACGTCTTCGGTGTACAGGACCCTCGGGTGCAACGTGACGCGTAATCGCTGCTCGATCTGATAGATCGCTTCGAGTCCGAGTAGTGAATGCCCGCCGATTTCAAAGAACCGAGATTCCCTGCCGACGGGTCGCTCTGGTTGAACGAGTGCTGTCCAGACCTCAGCAATGGTTCTTTCTGCGGCATTCTTTGGCGGCGTGAATTCGCCAATGCTGCTCTGGATCGCGACTGGTTTCGGCAGTGCTCGTCGATTGATTTTTCCGCTCGGGCCCAGCGGAATTTCCTCGATCGTCAGGAAGTGTTGCGGAATCATGTAGTCCGGTAACCGTTGGCGCAGGAATTTCCGCAACTGGTGTGTTTGTAAGGCACGGTTATCGTGCGCGACGCAACAGGCGACGATGCGATGATCATTTGCATTGACCGACCAAACGTAGGCAGCGGCGTTCTCGATAGCATCAAACTGTTGCAGCGCGTTTTCGATATCGCCGAGTTCGATACGAAAACCGCGCACCTTGACCTGGTCATCGAAACGGCCCAAGAACTGTACTTCGCCATTCGCGAGAAGCCTGGCTTTGTCGCCCGTCCGGTACCAGCGTGTATCGTCCAATGACACGAAGCGCTCGGCGGTTAATGCCGCGCGGCCGAGGTAGCCTGTGGCAAGCCCAGCGCCACCGATGCAAAGCTCACCGGGGATGCCGAATGGTGTCGGGTGACCTGATGCATCCATAATGCAGAACTGTGTATTGGCGATCGGTGGTCCGATCGTGATGGTCGACTGGCTCGGTTCGATAGGTTTGCAACTCGACCAAATCGTCGTTTCCGTAGGGCCATACATATTCCACAGTTTGGCAACCAACGGACGTAGCCGCTCTGCAACATCAGCAGGCATTGCTTCGCCACCACACAGCGCGGTCAGTTCGGGTGAGCCTGACCACCGCGCACCTAGTAAGAGTCGCCACGTTGCGGGAGTTGCCTGCATCATCGTGATCGCTTGTTCGTCGATCAGCGTTTGTAGCTGGCGTGCATCGGTCGATTGATCGCGGCTTGCGACGTACACCGAGCCGCCGCAATATAGCGGCAACAGTAGCTCAAGCAGTGAGATGTCGAATGAGGCGGTCGTGACCGCGAGCAACCGATCGTCTGCTGAAAAGCCAGGCTGCAAAGCCATCGCTTGCAGGAAATTGGCTAGCGCCTTGTGGTCGACGAGAACGCCCTTCGGTTTACCCGTCGATCCAGAAGTGTAGATGAGGTAAGCAGATGTTGAACCGTCGAGCGCCGGAAGTGAGTCGTCGCTCCGCTTTGCGGTCAAGGTCTCCTTCACTGTGAGCACTGCAAGCTCGTCGTCGAGTATCGAGTCCGGCAGGCTCCCGTCAGTCAGGACGAGCTTGGCGGCCGCATCGGTCAGCATCAGTGCCAATCGTTCCGCCGGGAAGTTGGGATCCAGCGGCAGCACTGTAGCACCAGCAAGCTGGATTCCAAGGATAACCGCCGGCAGATCGGTCGTACGATCCAGGCAATGCGCGACAATCGCACCCGGCGTAACACCCGAGGCGACGAGCGACGATGCGATAGTATGCGCACGATCACTCAGTTCGCTAAAGGTAACTTGACTCGTACGATCCAGAGCGGCGGTGTTCGTTTCGCGCGTTTGTACGTGTTGAAGGAAGCGTTGGATCCAAACCGGGTGTTCGATCGTCACGCTCGGACCGGACAGCAATCGGGCTTCATGGGCGTTGGAATCAGCTCGCCAAAGCGATGCCATGTTCACACTCGTATCTTGTCCAGCATTCATGAGAATGCCCGACAACGCCTGCAACCACGCTGTGATTGTGGCCGCATCGAACAGGTCAGTGTTGTGAGTCGCTTCGATCGTCAACGTATCCGCGGCTGGCATCACATTGAGAAAAATCTCGAAGTTCTCACCCAGTCGCGGGATTGAACGAACCTCCAGCGTATGCCCTTCTGCCTTAACCTCATCGAGTGGTTGATCGATATTGAAAATGACTGGCACGATGGGTACGCGCGAGGTGTTTCCGCTGATACCGAGCTCCCGGACGAGCGAGCCGAAGGTAAAGTTGGGATGCTCCTGTGCATCCAAAATAGCGGATTTTGCGCGCGCAACGAGATCGGAAAACGAATCACTGGCAGTTACTGTCATGCGAATCGGCAACAGTTGCACTGCGTGTCCGACCATACGATGCAAACCGTCAGTGCTCTGTCGTGCCACGGGCAGGCCGATGGCGAAATCCTCATCGTCGGAGAGCGTGTGTAGCAACGCCGCGACTGCGGCGAACACGACTTGTACCACGCTCGCGCGAGTCTCGCGGGCGATGACCTTGACCGCAGCGGTTGTGGTGGCGTCCAGCGAAAAGTCTGTCCGACATGCAGCGAAACTCCGCTCCGCCGGTCGCGGGCGGTCCGTGGGCAGATCAAGTTCGGGGACGTTGTTGTGATACTGACTGAGCCAATAGTCGATATCACGGTTGCTTAATTGTTCGGCGTGTTGTTGTTCTGCAAAATCGCCGAAGCGATTCGACGGTTCGGTGACCGATGCGTCGGACAGCAGTGTCGTGAGCTCTTCCAGTATGACGGCGAATGACCAACCGTCGCAGATCGCGTGGTGAGCGCCGATCACAAGCTCCGCTTCATCACCAGGTAGAAGGATCAAGGTCGCCTGAAACAACGGGCCATCGAACAGATGCATCGGCGTTGCGGCGAGTTGTTGCCATATGTTTTGGATATAGTCTTCGGTGCCCGCATCGTCGAGAGCGCGTTGGTCATCGATGTGTAATTCAAAAGCGGCACCGTCGGAGATACACAATTCATCCCCAGTGCGCGTGAAGGTCGCACGCAGTGACTCGTGTCGAGCCACTATTTCGGTGAATGCGGCGGCGAGCCGCTCGGGGTTGACGGCATAGGGGAAACGAATCGACATGCCTTCATTAAACGCAATGTTCGGGGTGTCACCGAGCAGCGCCGATGAGATGATCTCTCGTTGTGGCTCGGTGCTCGGTACGGTGCGTTCGATTTCACCGCTGCGAAACGGATCGTAGGAGACGGTAGTGTCGGTCATGATCTAGCCGGTGCTCTTGTAGCCGACAATCTTGTACTTGCCCGGGTTGTCCGGGTCAGCAACGAACCATGCGGGCACGCCTGACTCATCCTTGCCGAGACGTGCGCCCGCGACCGGTGGCGTATCGGTCTGCTTTTTGGTCATCCTCTCCAGCGCGACGGCGTCGCCTTTCAACAGCCCATGACGCACCAGTTCGCTCACCGCACGCCGGAATGCATCGACCACCCGTTGCAAGTCCTCGGCGGAGTGTGCAGTGGTCAGGAAGCACGGTCGGTATTGCCAGATGTGGATGCCGTACAAACGCATGAGATAGAAAAGCAATCCCGCCTGCGGTTGATCTTCCGGTACGGAGATATTGAAGTAGGAAGCGAACGACTGGATCGAGATCGGGCAGTCGATTGCCTTCAGAAACGCGTTGAGCTCGTCTACCAGTGTGCGGGTCGTTGACGCCAGCGTTTGTTGTAGTTCGGGGCCGGACTCTCGCAGCTTGAGTAGAACCGCACGGGTGGCGGCCAGTGCAACCGGATGTCGTACGAATGTGCCTGCAAAGAATGTTACGCCAACCTGCGGCGTCGAATCGTCACCGAACTGCCAGGCACCACCATCGAGTGCATCCATGAACCGTGACTTGCCGGCAATCACACCGATCGGATAGCCGCCACCGATCACTTTCCCGTAGGTGGCAAGGTCAGCCCGGATACCAAAGTGCTCCTGTGCGCCACCCGGTGCAATACGAAAACCGGTGACGATTTCGTCGAAAATCAACGCGGTTTGATTTTCTTCAGTGATCTCACGGATCGATTTCAAAAACTCGCCCGGTTGAACGCCGGGGTTGCGACTTTGCACCGGCTCGACCATGACGGCGGCCAATTGGGTCCCGAGCTCACGAATCCGCTCGAGCGATGCATCGTCTGCCCATGGCAGAACGATCATGTTCTCTGTCATCTCGCGCGGAATGCCTGGCGCCGCAGGCAGACCGCTGCCTTTGCTGCCCGGACGTACGACGACTTCGTCGAAAATGCCGTGGTAAGAGCCTTCAAAAATGACCACTTTGGACCGCCCAGTCACTGTGCGCGCGAGGCGCAATGCCCCGCAAACCGCTTCAGAACCGGTACTGGCAAAAGCGACACGTTCATTGCCGGTCAATTCAATACACAACTTTGCGACTTCACCGGCGAGCGGGGACTGTGGCCCAGTTTCAGTGCCGGCACGCACTTGGTCGATCACAGCTTGCTGAATAAAGTCCGGTGAGTGGCCGAAGAGGATCGGCCCGAATCCGTTGGTGAGATCAACATATTCGCGACCATCGATGTCGGTGATTTTCGAGCCGCTAGAGCGATCGGTGACAATCGGGTAGACCATTTCCTTCCACTCCGGATTGAACCCCGAAACAGTGCGAGGGTCGGCTAGCGCGTGGCGATGCGACTGCACGAAGTCTTTCGAGGTGGCGGTGCTCTTGACGTATTGATCGATGGTGCGCTCGATAAACTGCTGTTGTGCCGCCGTCAGCGTTTGGTGCTCTGTGCGTGTGCGCTGGATGCGTGTCCGCGGTCCTTGCTTTGCGGTTGCTCCCTCGGGTTTGGGCGCCTCGGCGTGTTCGTGCGCTGGCGCTGTCGTGCTGGTCACCGCTGGAACGGCGGCGGGTTGTTGGGGTACGCCGGAGAGCATCGCAAGCTGGGTCTGCATCACTTCTAGCTGGCGGTGGATGAGTGCCTGCAGCTCGCTCGTTGGCGCCATAGGTGCTTCGCCCGTGGCGACGGGCATCGTCGGCATTGGCAGCGTTACAGGCGCACCGGGTGCTGGCTCCGGAGCGACCGATGGCGCGGGCACTTGCGGCTCGAGGAACTCGACCAGAGCCTCAACGCTGGTGTAGTCCTCCATCAATTGTCGGAAGGTGACTTGCACATCAAACGCCTGTTGTACCGACAACGCCGCCTGCGTGAGCAGGATCGAGTCAAAACCGATATCCAGAAACTCGTCCGTTGGTGCACAGTCGCTGAGTTCGAAGCCGGAAACGTCTTCGAGGACGCGTGTGACACGATCAATAAGCTGTTCTCGGTGGTTGGTGGCAGTCATAACTTTGTCCATGACGGTTGTGGGTGGCGCCACGACGGGTGCCTCGATAGGCGCGGCGGTCGGTGAAAGATCAGTTGTTGCATCGACCCAGTGCCGGGTTTTTTCAAAAGGGTATCCGGGCAGGGAGAGGGTTGGTGCCGTGGGGCCAGCCTGTGGCGTTGGTAGCGTGTCGATCACGCCCTGTGTCCAAGCGAATGCGACGGCTCTGAGCGCCGCATGCTGTTCCTGATCATGGGTCCCCGCGTCGGGTGCTGAGGCGTGGGCAACGAGACGATCATCGACCGCGCTCATCTGCGCAAGCGATGTGAGTACCTTGCCTGGACCGATCTCGATAACCGCTACCGATTGTTGATCTTGCGCAAACGAGATCGCGGCGGCGAAGCGTACGGGTTGCAACAACTGGTTGGCCCAATAGTCCGCACTCACGGCTTCGGCGTCTGACATCGTTTTGCCGGTGACCGTTGAGATGATCGGTATGTTGGGTGCTGAAAAATCCAAATTCGACAGATATTCCCGGAACTCGGACGCAGCGGGTTCCATCATTGAAGAGTGAAACGCATGAGACGTTTTCACCGATCGAAAATCGATATCTCTCGATTGCAGTGTCTCTGCCAATTCGCGCACTTCATCTGCAGGACCTGATAGCACGGTCGATCCTGGCGCGTTTTCGGCCGCGACAGCGATGGCGTCGCTAACATACTGTCGAGCGTCATCCGCACCGATGAAGACCGCGAGCATGTCTCCTTCTGGTTGTGCCTGCATTAGTGCGCCGCGTCGCGCAACTATGTCCAACCCTTGCTCGAAGGTGAACACACCGGCCAGTGCGGCGGCAGCAAACTCACCGATACTGTGTCCGATTAAAAAGTCGGGGCGGATCCCATGCTGCATGAGTGCGCACCCCATGGCGTACTCAAACAGATACAACGCCGGCTGCGCAAACTCGGTCCGCTGTATTGCGGGCGCGATTTCGTCGTCGTCTGACGATGGCTCCAGAATAGCCTGAAGGTCAATGTTCCCCGATGTGCGCAAGTGGTCGATACCTGCGAACCAGTGCTTTGCGAACGTCGGATCGTGCTTCGCGATCGTCGCACCCATCGCCGGTCGTTGTGACCCTTGCCCCGTGCACATAAACCCGATTTGACGCCCGGGGTTGGCACAGCCTGACACCACATACCGCGCATCAATGGCGCCCACATCCAGGGACGATCGGTCATCGGCGATCCAGGCAGTCCGGTGAAGCATCGGTGCACGACCACTGTGCAGGACGCGTGAGATTGTGTCGGGGCAGGGCGATACTGCGCTTTCGAGATAGCCGGAAAGCTGCGCGGCCGAGCGTTTCAGAGCCGGCGCGCTCTTTGCGGACAGACACAGGATGCGAGGTTTCGCATAGTCGGCGCAGTTCGATGTCGCGGCAACGTCGGGCGCCTGTTCGATAACCACATGCGCGTTGGTGCCGCCGACACCGAATGAGCTGATGCCGGCGCGGCGCGGATAGGCTTGTGTGGGCCAATCCTTAAGCTCGGTATTCACATAGAACGGGGAGTCTGCGAGGTTGAGACGTGGGTTCTCATCTTCGAAAAAAAGCGATGGCGGCAACACGGCATCGCGTACTGACAATACCGCCTTGATGAAGCCGGCGACCCCAGCGGTATGAACCACATGACCGATGTTGGATTTCACCGAACCGATGGCGCACTGGCGCCGTTCTGACACATCGGCAAACACGCGCTTGAGCGCTGCGACCTCGATGGGGTCGCCCATCGGTGTGGCGGTCCCGTGGGTTTCCAGAAGGCCAACCGTCGCCGGGTCAATATTCGCGTAGTCGAGGGCGCCCGAAACCGCCGCCGCCTGACCATCGATGCTAGGTGCGGTGAAGCTGACCTTGTTGGCGCCGTCGTTGTTTACCCCGAAGCCGCGAACGACCGCGTAGATTCGGTCGCCATCGGCGATGGCATCTTCCGTTCGCTTGAGCACCACATATGCCACACCATCATTAAAGGTTGTGCCGGTCGCTTTCGCATCAAACGGACGGCAATGCCCATCGGCAGACAGCATGCTGCCCTCTTGATACAAATACCCTGCTTTCAATGGTGTGGTGATCGATGCGCCGCCGGCCAACGCGACATCGCAGTCGAACGCAAATAACGCCTTGCATGCCTCTGCAATTGCGACCAGCGATGTCGAACAGGCGGTTGTCACCGTGATCGCCGGACCCCGCAGATCGAGTTTATAGGCAATCCGGGTCGCCAAAAATTCAGGCTCGTTGACGAGTGCGGTATTGAAATCGCCGTAACGTGCCTCGGTTTCGGTGCCTGCGAGGTTGGTTTTTCGATAACGGTTGGCGTTACTCCCTGCGTAGACGCCAATCAGTCCGTCGAACCTCGCGGCGTCAATGGCAGCATCCTCGAGTGCATGCCAGCACACCTCAAGACTCAACCGCTGTTGCGGATCCATGATGCGTGCTTCCATCGGCGATATGCCAAAAAACTTTGCATCAAAGCACTCGGCATCGGCGACCAAACCTTTTGCAGGTACGTAGTTGGGATTGGCGCGCAACGCCGGATCGATCGACGGATCGAGCTCATCGGGTGAAAAATGCGTGATCCCTTCCCGCCCTTCGACAATCATGCGCCAAAATGCATCGATGTCTGACGCGCCGGGCAACCGACCCGCCATGCCGACGACGGCTA
The DNA here is from genome assembly GCA_038521865.1 of Pseudomonadota bacterium. Classification (GTDB taxonomy): domain Bacteria; phylum Pseudomonadota; class Gammaproteobacteria; order Steroidobacterales; family Woeseiaceae; genus CALBPI01. The sequence continues at coordinate 45,049 of JBCBKO010000001.1, forward strand.
TGGACTCGATGGCAGAATCATTAACTGTAGAGTCACTCATCGTGATGTCCTTGCGCGTTTGCGCATGGCTGTGCGCCGCTTTTGGCCGCGACCTTCGCGATTAATCTGCGGCATGATTTGTTGGCCGAGCGCATTTGCCTGCGCTGCGATGGTGGTGTGTTCGAACACAAACGTGGGCTCAAGCGTTTGCTCGACCTCACGCTCAATATCACGGTGCAGCGTTACGGCATCCAGAGAGGTGCCGCCCGCGTCAAAAAAATTCGTCGTCGGGTTCGCTGTGTGCCCGAGTACTTTCTGCCAGCAGGCCGAGATTCGTGACGAAAAGTCGGTGTTGTCTCGGCCGATCAGCGGCGCGTTAGCGCTCGTGAATGGATCGGGAAGTTTCGAGGTATCGAGCTTGCCATTTAACGTGATCGGAAACACGTCCATCGCAACGTAGAAGTGTGGCAAAAGATATTTTGGCAGGCGTTCGGCAAGCCAGGGCCTGAGTCGATCGACGATGCATGGATCGTCGGAAAGCACATAGGCAACCAATCTGAGAACGCCACGCTGGTTTCGACGCGCGAGAACGCGAACCTGTTGAACCCCGTCCATGCCGGCGATCACGTTTTCGATCTCGGTGGGTTCAATCCGATGTCCTTCGATTTTGACTTGAGCGTCGAGTCTGCCGAGAAACTCGATGTTCCCGTCGGGAAGACGGCGCGCGCAGTCCCCGGTGCGGTAGGCGCGCTCCGTAGCACCCCCGGGGGAAACGAACTCGACAAAACTTTTGTCGGTTTGTTCGGTGTTGTTGATATAACCGATCGCGAGGCCCGTGCCGAGTGCCAGCAATTCGCCTGGCTCACCATCGGCGACGGGTTCAAGTGCTTCATTGACGATCGCAACGCGTGTGCCGGAAATCGCAGTTCCAATAGGCACGTTGCTGGCGCTTTGGTCGAATGTCTGAGGTACGGTAAAGCAGGTGGTGATGACCGTATTTTCGGTCGGACCGTACGCGTTTACGATGGTGGTGTTCGGTAACGCCTTAAGTGCGCTGGCGACATGCGGCACCGAAAGCGCTTCGCCACCGCTCATCAGTACGCTCAATGGCGACAGCACGTGTGGTGCCTCATCAACGATCAGATTGAACAGCGCTGCGGTCAGCAAGGCATGGGTCACCCGCTGTGCGGCGATGGTTGCACCGATTGCGCTCGCCGACATGGGTGCATCGGGAGGGTGGAGTACGCAACAGCCGCCGTTGAGTAGTGGCGCCCACAATTCAGGTGTTGATGCATCGAAGCTCAAGGTGGAGTTCGACAGGTAGCGCGTAGCGTCGTCGAACGATACGTAGTCAGCATCCAGCACGAGTCTCAGGACACCTCGGTGTGGTACTACGACCCCCTTTGGCACGCCGGTCGAGCCCGAGGTGAACATCACATAGGCCGGTGCATCTTCCGAACTATGTTGGCGTCCTGAATCCGATCCTGCCGATGCGTTGGCCTGCGCATGCGGCAGAACCTGCGTCGATAAGTTTGCTAGAGGCAGTTCAGGTGCGTCGACCGATCGGAGTATCACCTTGACGTCCGCAGTCTCGATCATTTGAGTGATGCGCTCGGCTGGATAGGCGGCGTCGAACGGCACGTAGCAGTGGCCGGCCGCGAGGATTCCTATTACCGCAGCAACCGTTTCGGGGTCGCGTCGCGCAACGATTCCGATTTTGGTCCCAGGGGGGTAGCCCGCCTGTTGAAGCCAGTATGAAATTTCTTGTGCGCGTTGGGCGAGTGCCGAATATGACAACGATTGCCAGCGACCGTCGAACCGGAAGGCAACCGCTTCCCTGTCCGGGTGCGTGCTTGCGAGCTCGAAGAATCGGTTGTGTATTGCTGGCACGAGAGGCTCCCCAACGTTCTCGAGGTCCGTAACAAATGCTGTCGAAAGTGCGCCGAATATCCCGGCTCTTGTAGTATTTTTCGACCTGACGAATTATAACGAGATCGTCAGTATTTGGCTGGACTTCGATCACATCAGCAGGTGAGACAGCGGTCTGGTTTTCAAATGTGGGCGAGAAGTGAGTGCTCGCTCGTCTTGACTCAGAAGAGTCGAATTCAAAGCTCGTGCTGTGCGCGTATATTCACAGATATTCGTCGATAGCGCGCGAAACACAACAGCGCGGAATTTACCGGTTTCCGCGCGCCAGGGATTCTGTAAAACTCCAAAGACGCATAATCGCCAAGCGTTCGTCACCACGGGGCCTTCCTCCATGCAACACATCGATGCCTTGTTTCGCGACGTGCCTGACGTTCGAGTGCAGTTAGCGCCAATAGTCAAACCGTCCCTGGAACTGTTGCCGCCAGAGCAGGCAGCGACGCTGCGCATGGCTCCGCAGCGGGCCGAAGAATTTGCCGCCGGACGTTGGCTGGCGCGTCGCGTACTGACCGAATTCGGACTTGGCGACGTAGCGATACCAATGAGCGCGGAGCGCTGGCCGATATGGCCCCAAGGAATTGCGGGCTCGATTACTCACAGCGCGCGCTCTGTTGCGGTCGCTGTCTCTACCACAGAGTGTTTTGCCGGTCTTGGTCTGGACCTTGAACAGCCGAGACGACTTGCGGATGAATTGGTATCAAAAGTGCTCACCGCGCGCGAGAACGCGACACGCTTGGCAGGTTCGGACCCCACGTTGTGGTTTGCCTGCAAAGAGGCAATATACAAAGCGGTCAATCCCATGTTCGGTGAGTTTCTCGAGTTCTCCGATGTTGAGCTTGAGTTCGATGGCAATCGGTTTCTTGCGACATGTCAGGCCGACCGGGTGTCGTGCGCGGCGATCAACTCTGGTTGGGGTCGCTTCGACGTAACCGATTGCTGGATTCAAGCTTTATATGTGATTGAACAGTGGCCTGCCGATGCTCAGGGCGAGTCAATGGTCTTGCGGAAATAAAATCCGTAGTAGCCGTCTGCGCCATACCGATCTCGGAACGGGATTCGCACCTCACGATCCTGGCGCCACTGCGAGACGGTCTCGTATCCGCGGTCCTGCATCTCTTCGATCAGCGCAGGGATCGATACCACGCGATAAGGCAACTCGGTCTCGTCGATTCGCTGGAGTGTCCAGAACTGCGCGCCTTGGCGTGCGGGCATGGTGTGCAAAACAATATGAGTCGGCGGTTGGGCGAAACGGTCTAACCACTCGGTGGTCGACTGCATTGCGTATTGCAGTGCGCCTGCGGAGACAAATACGTCGCCCCGTAAATCGAGTTGGTCGAAATTCGACACCTCAAACTTGAGGCGCTTCTCGCCCATACGCGACGCGAGGCGCCTGCCGGCCGAGACGGCCTCACGCAACTCCAGAATTGTCCAGTCGACGGTATCTTCCAATGGGAACAGATCACGGATTGAATAGAACAGATGTCCGAGGCTGCCACCGAACTCGACCACGCGGCTGTCGGCCTGCAGGGCTCTGGCGAGCCAAAACAGCATGGGGTAGTCGTAGTCGTGTAACCAGCGTGTGATGTCTACTTCACCGGCCTCGATCCGTTCAGCAACTTGTTGATTGAAGGCGTCGTCGTAGTCTGCGGTGCGATCAGGTCGGACCGCTTGCAATGCGCTTTCGTGGTTTTCGAATACGCCTCGGTAGGCGATACCCAGCGCTCGTGGATTGAAGTACATCAGGAATGACTCTCCCCACGGCAACAGGCGAATCAGGAGTTTGATTCGTTTTTTCAGCGCTGACAGCAAATCGGATAGTCCTATGGTTGCGCCAGATCTCCGGACAAAGACTCCAGAAAGGCCACGAGATCATCGGCCTCATCGTCGCTGATGTCGAGTGGTTTGAGTTCATGTGGTGGTCCACCCTCGGGCGGGTTGCGATAGTACTCAATAACCTCGCGCAGCGTCGAGAATCGCCCGTCGTGCATGTAGGGCGCTGTGTGGGTCAAATTTCGTAGCGTCGGCACCTTGAACGCTCCCTCCAAAGGCACGTGCGAATGCGTGCTCAGGAATCGATGGCCAGCGCATTCGTCGGGGTCTGCGTCGCTGAATGGGCCGAGACAGTTGAACTCATCGCGAATCGCCGCTTGGAGACCATAGACGCGCCCGAAGTCCAGTCGGTCGCCGAAGAAGTTGCCGGTGCCAATATTATGGAAGCCCTGATTGGAGAACCAATCGCCATTGTGGCAGCGAAGACAGTGTGTTCGTTCCTCATTAAGGAACAACTCAAGACCTCTCAATGCACTCGCCGACAAAGTGGTCTCGCGCTGTCCATGATGTGCACTGTGATGGGATGTTGCTCGACCGGCGACGTACCGATCGAACGGACTGTCAGGCGCGGGCAGGGTTCGCTCATACGCGGCGATCGATTTCCCGAGATTCGCAAACACAGCGTTGATCAGACTCTGTTCGCGTCGATCAAGCGTTGCCCATGCTGCCTTCGACGCAGTGTCGCCGATGGGTCCGGCACGGTCAGGTAACGTATCAAACGGGATGTCGGGGGGCGGCCCAAAGACAGCCTCATACTCTCGTCGATACTCCGGGTCGGTCAGGACATGACGCACGACAGCGAGCCGGCTCGCATTCATCTCTTCGACCGCTTCAAATGGCAATAGCGCCTGCGCCCACAATGAGTCTCGTCTGCCATCCCAATAGAACCAGGACTGTGCCGATGCACCGATCAGTGAGGGTGTGTTGCGCATCGCGCGCCCGGAGCCCTGACCCAGTTTTGCGCCATCAGTGAAGAACAGCCCTGGATCATGACAGCTCGCGCAGGACAGCGTGCCGTCTCCGCTGAGCAATGGGTCAATAAACAGTCGGTTTCCGAGCGCCGCGGCATTCGGATCGTTCGCAACTCGGTTCGAGGGAGAGGCGGGTGGCTGCCACTGCGAATCGATCGCCATTTCCGATAGGCGGATGTCGCGCGATGGATTCTCCAGACGAAACTCAAAGAGAATGCGGTCGCGACCCGTCGCACTATCAATGCTAAGTGCCAAGGTCCACTCACCAGTCATGCTGAACTGCAGCCCCTCGAGTTGGTAGTGGCCTGCGCGCATCGATGTAGAAACCTCGGGTTGCGTCGGCAGGCCATGTCCATGCGCACGCATGCCGCCGCCGACCACTACGTGTGCATCCCGAACCGGTGTTCCTTGTGCGTCCTCCAGAATCAAGTTCCACGTCTGGAGTTTGCCGACAGGAATACGGGCAACGCCGGTGTCGAGTGTCACACGAAAGACACCTCGCTCAGACTCAGACTGAAAACGCGTTTGGGCCAGCGCCGAAGCGCTGACCCAAATAAGACACACCCAGACGAATAGCCGCCTACTGAATCGCAATAAAGTCGACTTCATTATCAGTATGCACACGCTCTTCATCACGGACCTGATCTTCATCGATCATAATCCGTAGACCTTGAGCAGCCAGCGGGTCACTGCCAAAGAGGACAGGCCACCCGCCGTTGCCACCATCCATGCCAGCGCTTGACAGCACAGCATGGCGGTACTGTCCACCGAGTGCTTCTACGTGCAGTGGCGAACCCACTCCGCGAACCTCGTCCGGAGTTCGACCGGCGAGCACGCGCAGGCCGCCGAGGTCGTATGCACCGGATTCGATCACAATGACGCCGAGTGTTTCATCGGCTCGCACGATATTGCCGTCTTCCCCAACATGCTTGGCGAGACTGATGCCTGCCGCACTTGGAGGGTTGACCCGGCTACCTTCACTTGCCCAGAAAACGCTCCAGCCTGGATCATTTGTGGTCATTACCTGACCGAGCACTATCGGGGTGACGTAGCTTTGTTCGTACGAGCTCGCGGTGGCCGACCAGTCGCTACTGTGGTTGGTTGTTGTCGAAACGATACGACGAACTTCCATGGCGACACCGTGATCGACAGTGTTGTACAGGCCGGCTTCGGCGACGAGATAGTGAACGGTATAGCTTCCAACCGCAGTGTCGGAAGGGTTCTGTATCCGCAACTCAAACCGGTTCTCTTCTGCATTGCGAATTCGAGTGACTACCGGTAGCTGCGAGCCGTCTTGCTCAACTGTCGCTATCACAACCATTTCGGTGTAACTGATCGGCATAGTGATCGTTTGCCATGCATCCGTTACGCCATTCACGATACCGGAGATCAACTGTGGTCCGCTATGCTCGATTAATTCGCGCCCATCGTCGAGTTGGCGAATCATGGCGGCCAACTGCCCGAGCTCGATGTCGGTCAGCACCACGTCCTGGTGCGCAGCGATTGCTGCCTCGAGGGTAGGTGCCGAGCCATCGTGCAGATAGGGCGGTGTTTTCCAGGCACCCAACAATGTGGGAGTGTCGATCCCCGTCAACGTGCCGCCGAGGCGTGCACCGCTGGCGTTGGTGATTGTTCCTACATCATGAGTTGCCGATGCATCGCCGCTGTCGGTCATAGATTGCGGCGTATGACAGGACCCACAGTTTGCGGAGCGGAATACATCGACACCTGCCTCGGCAATCGCATCGAACTGGCGATCAAGACCCCGATATGGGCTAAGCGGTGTTGCGTCGAGTGAGGAGACGTAGGCGGCAAGCGCATCGAGATCCGCGCTGATGCCAGCCTTTGGATCGCCTAATGGTTGCGAACGTGTACCGGCGAAAAAGTCGGCATTGTCCATGAGTCCTGTGCCACCCGCGAAGCTGCGAATCTGGCCCTCAAAATCCTGAACCTCATCGAAGTTCGCCGACCAATGAAGGAATCCGTGACCCATACCCGCTCGGCCGTTCAGGCTGATGGTATTCCTTAAGCCTTCGCCGACACCCGTGAAATCCCAGACACGACCATCATCACTGCCTTCGTTGTGGCAGGACGCACAACTCATGTAATCGAGTGCGGCCAATCGGTCGTCGCGAGCGTCATAAAAGAGCTGCTTGCCGAGCAGCACTTCAGGCGCGAGGCGTTCGTTGGTGATTGTCGAGACCGTCTCCAACAACGGAGCCGCAATCTCACCGGAATAGACCAGCGCCGACACATCGTAGATGCCGACACTGCGACTCATGAAATTGTGTACATAAAGCCGTGTGCCATCCGCCGACACAGTCACCGCCTGCGGTGCAAAGCCAGTGTCAAAGCGGGTCAGTTCGACACCTGAGAAGACATCAATCACCGCGATCTCGCGGTTACCCTCAAGGGCTGTGAACAGATGAATGCCGAAGGGGTCGAAGGCGGCGTGACTTGCGACGCTGGCGTTATCCAGATCGACTCGCATTGCAAAATCTTCGTCCCGAGCGGGCAGGGCGATCCTCGATGCGATCGCACGCACGGTTTGATCGAAGGTGAGGCCGGGCCCGCCGCGCAGCGCGCCCGCGAGAATGTTGTCCTGTTTCGACGGAACCCAGGCAGAAGTGCCATCAGGGGACACCACCGCTGGACCGACATAGTTCGGGACGCCCGGACCACTGTGTTCAGAGACCTGGCGGTCGCTGTGTTGCAGCGTAATCGTGTCGATAGTGGCGAGTGTTCCCGCGTCTAGCACCGTAATCAGACCGCCGATGGGATCGCCATTGACATCCACTTGTGGGCTGGCCGTGTTTTCGCCGGGCAAAGTCGGTGTGACGAACTGACTGACATAGACCGCATTGTCCTGCGGGTTGTATGACAGGTGTCGTGGTCGTCCCGCAAACGCCGTACGCGAGACCTCGCTGCCGTCAAATGCACTGAGTGCCACCACCTCTGCAGTGGCTTCCAATACGACGTATCCGGCTGTGTCGCTGATCGCAAGCCCATGCGGCTGGGTGCCGACATCAAAGAAGACCAGATCAACAATTTCGCGGGTGACCGGGTCAATGACGTTGATCGTATCCGCCCCTTTGGCGACCACCCAGACACGTCCGTCCGGCGCGATCGCGATCGAGCGTGGCTCTGCAGAAACCGGGATCTCGGCCACCATCGCCATCATATTAGTATCGATGACGGTAACGGTGTCGTTGTCGGGGTTCGCCACCCAAACTTCGCTGCGTGATGGGATTTCTGCGATAGACCCCGAATGTTGAGGTTGCCCCGCACTCATCGCCGGTAGGTACACGAGCTGCGTGAACGTTTCCCTGACCTCGCTGCCGTTAGCATCACGCACGGTGACAGTCAGGACATGTCGTCCTGGCGTCAAAAAGGCGGTGTCAAACGTCGGGTCGCTGGAAAACGGCGTCGAGGTGCCATCCACACTCCAGCTGTACGTCAGGCTCGAGGGACCGACAGCAGAGACCGTCAACGTCGTTGATGTGCCTGTGACCACGGGCTGCGCTTCGACGTTGAGAATCTCAAGTGGCTGAACATTGTCCGCGAAGGCAATGAACGCCGCCTGGTCGTCGACCCGGTTTCGCTCCGTGTCACGAATCTGGTCCTCGTCGACGCCGAGCGACAGCGTAGCGCCGTTGAGTTGCGGCCCGACCATAACTGGCCAGCCCCCATTGGTGCCATTCATACCAGCACTCGAGACGACCGCCGAGTCAAAGTTGCCGCTCAAGGTGTAGTTGTAAGGTGCGGCGGGCTCCACGACACCTTCAATGATGTTTGCACCAACACCGGCTTCGAAGTCGAGGGTACCAATCGTGCCGGTGCCGGACTCGAAGACAATGTAGCCGAGGGTCTCTGACGTACGAGTGGTGTTACCGTCCTCTGCAACGTGCTTGCCGATACGAAGATTATTGGCGTTCGGCGGTGTGCCGGTGTTGCCATTGGATGCCCAGAAGACGCTCCACGCGTCGTCGTTTGAACTCATAACCTGGCCAACCACGACCGGACTCGAGTACGTCTGTTGGTAGGTCTGCACCTCACCAACCCAGTCGCTCGCGTTGTCAGTTCGGGTCGATGCCACTTTCACCGCTTCAAAGCGCGCTTGACCGGTGTCGTAGACCCCTGCCTCAGCGACCAGGTAGTTAACGCCATAACCCTCCAGCGCTGTGTCGCTCGGGTTTTGAACCCGAATTTCGAAGCTGTTGGCGCCTGCGTTGCGTATCCGAGTAACCGCCGGCAGTGCCGATGTGCTGTAACGTGGTGTGGCTACCACGACCGGGTCCAGGTAGTCGTGTTCGAGCGTGACCGTCTGCCATTCGCTGCTTACGCCCTCAAGCACACCTCGCTCGATAGTGAGTACAGGGTCTGGCTCAGGATCGGGGTCCGGATCTGGATCCGGATCGGGATCCGGATCCGGGAGGAGCGTGGTGTCGCCAAACACCTGAACTTCGGCCAGCGCCAACGCACCGGCACTCGTTCGCTGAATACGCACGTAGCGGCCGTTTACCCCAAGCGGTAGGTCGGTCTGCCGGTTTGCCGTGCTGCTGACCAGGAACGTGCGTACGCCTTCTTGCGACAGCGAATCAGCAAGTGCAGTCGAAGAAAACGGCGCTTCGGAAACCAGTACGTAAAAGTCGCCGAGTGGATCCACACAGCAGTCTGTGTGAGCCCAAATACGCGCGCGGTCGAGTCCTAGCACCTGACCAAGGTCGATCTCCCACCACGCCTCGCTTGAGACTTCCGTCATTGCCAGTGAACCGCTATCGACGGTCCCGGACAGATCGCCGTCGATTGCATTTTGCGGCGCTAGTGACGAACCACCGGTCGCAATGGAAGACTGACTCACGGTGCCACGCAGCGCTCGGTTTTCAAGACGCGTATCGACGGCGGTCACCCGGATCACTTGTGCTACCGATGGTGTGCCGTTGGCGTTGACCGCAAACAGCATCCAGTACCCCGGTGTGGCTACGTTCGGGTTGGGGTGCAGTGTGATGTCATAACTGCCGCTGCCAGCCGCAACAAACTCTGGACGCAGGTAACGCACGTCTGTGTTCATGCCATGAGTGGTAGACGACATCTTGATGATGCTGAAGTATGCGACCTCTTCGCTCGCTGTGACATTGAAGGTAGCGCCGGTCTCAACCACGCCGGGCGTGGTCGTGATTTCTGGTCGAGTGGCCAAGGTGCCATCGGCGTTGAACAGGTAGGGTGGTGAATAGACCTGACCATCCTGATGAGTTGATGCGGGGACAGAATTGCTGTTGTAGCCGCTGCCGGCTGCCAACACACGACCGTCCGTCAACAACAGCGCAATGGAGTGGTAGTTACGAGGGATCGTCATCGCCGCACCCTCACGCCACGTTCCGGTGTCGGGGTTCCAAATCTCGGTGACCATCACAGCACCGTCATCGCTGAATTTGCGACCCGAGGTGTTGCCGCCCACTACGAGCACCTCGCCATTAGGCAGCATGATGCCGTTGTGGAACTTACGCGCATGCGCCATCGGTTGTGTGAATTCGACCAGGGGCATGGCTCCGTTAAGGTCGACGGTGAATGCCTGGTTAGTACTAGTGATGCTATTGCCGGCTACCCAGCCGCCAGCGGTCAGCAGCTTGCCCTCGTCGTACATGATCGTCGTGCCATGCTTGTGGTAGAAGTCGGTGAAAGTATCGCCAACCGCCTCATAGCTGCCGTTGCCCGCCGTGTTGATCCAGTGCATTTGTGGCGTCGGGCCTGAATGAAAAATCTTGCCGTTCGGCGCGACATGCAACAGTGGCCACCATCGACTCTCGCCGTGCGAGCCTGAGTTGAAATACTCGTTGAGTACCATGTCGGAGAAGTCGATTCCGTTTTGCAGCTCCCATCCAGTGACAGGGTCCCAACGTTCCGGATTTCTTGGGTTCGTCGCTGTGCCGATCGCGGTGAACATGTCTCCGTCCGCAAGCGCTAGCGTTGTCGGATACCACCGGCCGCCCGATGGCATGTTCTCAATTTGTTCCCAGGAGTTGTCCCGGAAGTCGAATAGACTTGTCCACGGGCTGTTGGTTTGATTTCGACCGCCATTGACGAACACGCGGCCGTCTTCGGCCATCGCAAGGTGGGCGCAGAACATGTTGTGGCCTTCGTGGAAGACCTCGACAAATTCGCCGGTGGCGGGATCCCAGGTGGCGCTATAAGTCTGTTCCGTGCGCGGCCATGTGTCACGTTCGGACCCCGACCACGTAAGAATGCGGCCATCAGGCAGGTTCGCAGCCGACACGGCGACATGCGGCCATGGCAACACTGGGCCCCATTGTCCCGTAGCGGACAGATCGGGCGGTACGCCGATGACGCCATCAGCAGGAATCGCCTGCTGTCCCTGACCATTCCCGGACCATGCCACGCTGAGTGCCTGTCCGCCGCCCTGTTGGAACATCGTGACGACAATATCGTGTTCGCCAGCCGCAAGAGCGATGGTTCCGCTTTCTTGGACGACGCCATGCAAACCATCGTTGTCGACCACCATCGTGCCGTCAATGAATAGCTGCGAGCCGTCGTCTGAGCTTGTATAGAAGGTATAGTCGGCCGCCGCCGCAGTCGTGATGGTTCCGGTGAATCGGAAAGCGTATTGCGTGTCGCGAGTTCGCGGTGACAGGTCAAAGTCGTTGACGGTGCCACTGTCGACAGCAGTGAGTGCGTCGAAGTCGGGAAGTAAGTTCCAGCTACCTTCGTAGTATTCGTACTGGTACTCGGCAGATGCGCCAGCGCTCAGCGCCAACGCGATGACTCCTACAAAGATTTGCCCCCAAATCTTGGCATGGTTCATGACGACCCCTTGTTATTATGATGTTGTTATTCAGATCACGAACACCTCGAATATAGGCGAGTCTGTGGGTAACACAAATTCTCCGATCTAACATAAGACGGGATGCCGGTGCGTTAGTGACCAAATCAACGTCTTGGGGCGCATTTGTCTTGGTAATCCCGTTTCGAAAGTGAGTTTGGCTCGGAAAAACCGCTGAGGAGAGCCGGACCTCAGTGCGCCTGCGTTGATGGTTTACTGCGCAAGTTGAAGGCGTTTTTTTTATGGCGTCCCCTGGGGGATTGATCCGAATCGGCTAGCGCCAATTCGGACCCTTCGGGCTTCGCAGCGAAGCTGCTCGTCGCAAAACGCTGGCGCGTTTTTCGAACCCGGGAGTTCTAGTCGACTGTAGAGGAGAACAAAAATAAAAATGCCCGCACAAGGCGGGCATCTCTATTTTGGCGTCCCCTAGGGGATTTACGATTAACCCCAGAAAGCCCGGAATCAGAGGGTCTCGCCGCTAACCGTCTCATTTTGGACAAAAAAAGTGAATTTACTGACCGTCCCATCTTGGACGGAATCAAAGCTGGATAGTCTCATCATGGACCCATTGACCCGCGCCGTCGCGCACCGCCTCCGATCCCACCGCGCGTGGATGATATCGCGCCGTCCCATCTGACACCGTATATCAAGTCAATTCTCACGGATAGGGGCGGGATGGGTAGGTGAGCTTGTAGGATTTGGACCTACCGCCATACCGAAAATGCCGCGATATCGCCGCGTTCTCATGGAGAAACAAACCTGGCGTGCGGCTGAGCGTCCATGATAACTGTTATCGGTTGGCAATTATTTAGTGCGATCCTAATTTGGTTTCCGAGTTGGCTGCTCTGGAACGAGTTCGTCGCGCCGCTGTTTGGGCTTCCGGTGATGTGTTTCTCCGAGGGCGCTACCTGCCTAATTTTTTGTTAATGTCGCGAAAAAAGGAGTGGACAGATTCGAGGTCAAATTTGACAAGTACAGTTAGGAGCGGGCGCCTCCTATCACCTATGGCAGGACATGCGAATCTCTGCAGCAGCAGAGACTTTTTGCGAAGGCAGCTCTGGACTCGATAACAGTCGCTAGCACGGCAGCATTAGAGATATGTTGAACGGCCGTTGCTGACCCTTAGCGGACACTGCAGACACTCGTTCTTTCTTTGAATCCAGTGTGTAAACACAAGCATCTTTAGCAATAGCCATATAGTGTGTCGAGCCTTGAACTAGGGGTGTACCGCACTGAACAACGATCTTGGTATGTAGGCTGTCGTTTTTCATTAAGACGATATTGTTTTGGCGCCACGGTCATGTTGCTCGAAAAGTGCCTTTGCCATGACGTTTTTCCGCTGGCGTCGGGTGGTCTCACCCCAAAACAGACTCTGGCGATGGACGCTTAGACTCTACTCGTAGCTCCGGTTACACAGGGGGCGAATACATAAGCAACTAGGCGAACGATCCCTAATTGATCAGTCTCGTGACCACTCAGTGAGAGTAAATACTAGCTTATTTCCATGCGCAGAAGACTGTGTAGTCGCAAGAAAGAATCAAGACGTTACCTACCAATGAACCTGGATATACGACTCTATTTGATTTTCTGCATTGGATTCTGTAGCACTGCAGTTGGGACGAACGCTAACTAATCGCCATGAAGCTGACCCAGGGGATGTGCACATGGGAAAGGTAACTCTTGGACTCGTAGTAGCCTTTGGTTTTCTGTTAACAGGTCCAGCTGGCGCGGATCAAACCCACATTTTCGTATCCCTCGACGCCGACGAGCTAGAGCAGGTCAAACGGGAGCATGCAGTGGAGCATGTCAGCCGTGCGTACTTCTCAAAACGCGGTGGCAAGATGGGAAGGATCAGTAATCAAGCAACCGAGTCTCTAAGACAAGCGCAAAAAGGGGACCGGTTTTCGCTGGCCCTTGGCGAAGATCTTTCGCTCGAACTTACAGTACTAGATCGTAGAGATGCGATGGGGGCGAGGTACTACACGGTAAGTTGGCCAGCCGATCCCCAGTATCGCCTCGCTGAAACACCGGACAACCCAATTACGCCCGAGCGAGAACGAAGATTTAAAAAAATGCACGAGACGCTCGTTGGTGTTTTCGATTGGGACTACAACAGATCAACTGGTGAATACGTATTGGCGATGAATCGTCCACCTATGTCTGGGCAGGGACGGCCCACCGGCGAAGAGCCAATAATCGCTTATCTCGAAACTCACGATTTGAATACGTTATCGACTATCGAAGCCACCTTTAATTTTCCGATCGAGAACAGAAAGTTTGAGGTTGCTTCCTTACAAGCAGAGCCATCGATTCATCTGATCACCGAGGTCGATATGTCTCGAACCAGTCTTTTTGTTCGAGATGAAGAAGAAACTGACGCTGCTCGCGCGGAGAGATTAAAGTACGAAAGTGCGCTCGAGAATGCTAGGCAGACGGAACGCAGCGTTTTGGCGGAGCAGCTCAAATGAGGGGCGGTATTCTTTGGTTTTTGCTTGTACTAGTTCCGTTTTTCAATTCTAGTGCCGCGGCCTTAGACACGGACATCAGGATCCTGGGCTTGACGTCTCCAACAGCAAACCAGCTACGTGCCTCAATGTCTCTGCAGAAGTTAAAACAGACTTGGGATGATTCAGATATTTCAGGGGGGGTCACGATCACCTTAGTTAATGGCGCTGCCCCTATTCCGGTCGGTGGAGCGACATCAGGCGACTACAACAGTCAAGTTCTAAGTCAACCCACATCTCAGATAAGAGCGCTCCGTGATACGCATCAGGCCGATATCGTCATATTCTTTTTCAGTGCTGGCGGCAATCAGTGTGGCAGCGTAAGCGTGCCGCGATGGACTCAGACTATTCTTGGTGCCCCTCCACCGATGTTTGTGCCGACCAACGGCCTCGATACGCGAGGCTGGTTCGATTCGTACTTGGCTAACGTCAATACGGCCTCGGGTGGACCGTGCGCAAACGACCAAATTGCGGCACACGAGTTTGGACACTTGCTTGGCGGTGGGCACGCGGACCTTCCTCCTTTTACCACCTTCGATCCGTGGCTATTCCCAGATAGTCGTGCTTACGTGTACACGGAAACAATTACTGGTGGCAGCCAGAACAACCCGGAATTTACGATTGTTGGGTACAAGACAGCGCTTGCTTCTGACAGACCTTTGGGGTGTGCGTTGACACTAAATAAAAGTTGCGCGAACTGGATTGCAGAGTACAGTACTAACGCTCCGGACCTGGGTAACGATGATCGAGAGAACGCACTGACCTTGAGCACAACGGGCTTATCTGTTGCGAACTATTGGCGCCAGACCGGAGGCGGCGGTGGACCACTGCCAAGCTTCGATTCCGAGTGCACCGACGGAGTGGATAACGATGGCGACGGTGCCATTGATTTTCCACTAGATACTGGGTGCTCCTCAATTCTCGACGATGATGAAACGGATACCGACACAGGCTCCGGCGGGGGAGACGATGGCGGTCTTGGTGGACCTGCACCTCCGCCTCCGCCACCACCGTGTGACTCGACAGTACAGCCGGCTTTTGTGACTGCTAGCTTCTTATATTGCACTGGGTCACTTACGTACTACCAAGTTGCCTGGTTACATGCGTGCCCCTCGCAAGTTGATACATATAGCTTCGTGACTCGTCAGCCGAACAATATTTTTGCAACATGGCTCGTAAACGGGTTTCCAACACTGCTGATGTTCCAAGACTGGTGGGTCGTGGGTGCCACGACCGGTATAAGAGTTCGTTCGTGTGGACCGGCCGGGTGTTCGAATTACTCAAATGAGGTTGGAATCATGACGCCATCGTCATCCTGTGTAGCATTCTGAAAAAATGCAAGATGAATCTAGCAGAGGTGTTTGGGTTACGCGTTGTATTCAAAGCTCCGACTTGGCCCATGAAGCACCTTTATATGACATCAAATTGAATAGGCCCGACGACGTTGGTTTGATGAAGCGGTCGACCTCCAGCAGCCGCTCAAGCGGTGGCGAAGGGCAGTCACACAGGTATTCCCTCCATAGAGACACTGTGTCTCTGATGGAATCGGTTGCTTCTGACTAAGTCATTGGGGATACATTCTGTAGTTCTCCCTGGCCGGTCTTTGCATGTCGAGCATAGGTGACGAGCTCCCTGATATCCCTTTCGGAACGCCCCAATGGGTCAACCTACGGCATACAGACAGTCAATGCCACTGGGATTATTCGAGCAGACGGCACACGGCAAAGTTGACTGTGGGATCAAGCTCTGAGGGATCGACGACCGATTGAATCCAAAGCCCATTGCTGCCGTTTGCAATTCTTCTCAGCCGACAGGAAGGGAAGTGCACTTTGGCATCAAGCTCCCCGTCAAGTCGACAGCAATTAACTTGTGTCTCTGACTTGGCTGGCCTTTTCATATTGACTTCGGGTCGTTGCCTCGATTCGCTTGCCCACTTCTAAGACTGAGTAATCGCCTCCAGTCACATACCGAACGGCCTCAACTTTTAACCAACCTTATCTCGAACGTGCCCGTCCATCTTTCACCCTTAGTATTCCACGGTTGATTCAATGCAAAGTATCAAGAATGCCGAGGCAGTGTCAGCATTTAGTGAAATTCGAGTTGTCGTGTTCGAAGGATAGTGCTCCGTGACTTGGTTATAGCAAAACTCTGATCCGTGCGGCCGGTTTTCGTTGTAGAGCCCAAGAAGCCTCAAATGGTTTTTGTTTTCAAATAGAATCTCCAGGTAAACCAGTTGTTTTAATATTGAGGATTAACTGTAACGCTTAGAAATCGGGGAAGGGGTAGCATGGACGAAAGAAAGGTAATCAAAACCAAAATTGAGAAGCTAAAAAAGGAAGTTGACGAGCTTCATCCGTTTCTCGAAGTAATTTTCCGTTCCATGAAGACACTAGACTGTGTGCATTACACACAAGGACCTTTTGAACGCGGCGCAGATTTTATTCTCGAGAAGACTCATCAAGAGTTCGGGCAAAAAGAATATGTTGGGGTCGTTGTTAAGGTTGGGAAGATTCAAGCGAACAACGTGGCGGTAGAGGAGCAAATAAGGGAGTGCCTCGAGAAAAGACTGTTACCGGATGGGTCCAAGGAGGTATACCTAGATGAGGTTTGGGTGGCCTCGAATGGGACAATCTCTAATAGAGCAAAGGAAAAAATCCATGATCGATTTAAAGCGTCAAAGGTCATTTTTCTTGGTATAGAACAACTGACCGATCTTGGACTGAAGTACGCTCCTGACTTCGGCACACAGCTAAATATAAGGGATAGCGAATTTCTAAGAAATGAAAGGGAGTTTGCAGTTCAAAGACGAGCTCAGACCAATCTGTTGTCATCACTTGGGGATGAGCTCCACGTAGAGCAACGAATAATGACTGTCCCTAGACGACTCGGGCCTAGTCAACGTGACTCGCGAGAGATAATAGATATCTTTGAAGAGATAGAACGACGCTCTATTCTTGTCTTAGATGCGCCAATGGGAGGTGGTAAATCCTATCTCCTCAATAGCATCGTTGAACATTTCGCAAGTAATGAAGTCTATGCGCAAGAAAAGCTCTTGCCGATATATCTCCCTTGCAATGAATTTATCTCCCAAGGACTTTATGACGCGGAATTGTTCCTGAGTCGTTTGATAGAAGACAATCAATTAACGAACGATAAAGAGCGCCGATACTTGCTTTTGTTCGATGGATTGGATGAGGTTCAGCTAAGTCTCGACGAGCACATGAATGGGTTCTTCGAGTTTTGCCGGTCTTTGTCTAGCCGCCCGGAAGGTCCGGTGGTGAAGATAGTCATTGCTACGAGGAACGCTTCGGAACGTGTATTTGGTACAGCGCTCGATCTGAATGCAAGCTTTCTTGAAATTCAGCCATTGTCTCTCGCAAGAATCGCAGACTTTGTTCGAACAGCGTGTTCATCACTCAACATCGAATCAAGGTTAGTGGAAGACCTTAAACGTTCCACATTGTTTCGAGATCTACCTAAGACACCAATCGCAGCAATTCTTTTGGTGCAACTACTCAGTGAGGGGACGGAGGAAGTACCTGCAAATTTAACCGAGTTGTACGCTCAATATTGCGAACTTGCGCTTGGTAGGTGGGATATAACCAGGGGGTTGTCTACACTGAAAGAGTACGAAGCGAGCGACGCTGTACTTTGTAATCTCGCAGCCTTCATGCTTGAAAATCAGCTTCCACAGGTCGGATATAGTGAAGCTCTTGGATTTTTTTCAAACTATCTCAATGAACGTGAACTAGATCTTGTACCCGGAGAGTTATTCAAGAAGGTGCTGGAGAGAACAGAGCTTTTTGTACATGATGAGCGCCAAGGTACGATCGCGTTTAGGCATCGATCATTCGCGGAGTTTTTTCTTGCCAAAGCATTCACGAAAAGAGAGTCGGTAGATCTTTCGAATCGAGTTTTCCATCCATATTGGTCCGGTTCGTACTTTTTTTATGTAGGTATTAAGAAAGACTGCCCGGAGTTATTAAGGAGTATTACTTCTATCGATGTATCTGACAGCGAAGCGGCACAGGTTTCAAAGATCATTAACTTGGGCAAGTTTTTATTGGCAGGATATAAGAGTCCGTACTCAGCAATTAGCCAAGGCGTAGAGCAAGTATTCGATGAAAGTCTTGAGTTTGTTCTTAGTCTCCTTGAATCTGCCGAGGGGCGGGTACTCGGTGCTCTCCCTCCGATCCAGCTGACAGCGTTTTTTAGAGCCCTGCTCCGAGACTCGTATTCCTATCCGTTTTTTGCGAAAGCGATAAACAGCGTTGCAGACAAGACGATATCGAGCGATGCATCGAATGATGCAAAATCATATAAATTACTGTTGCTCGATTCTACAAGGGATGTAACCGACGGTGGTGTTGCGCTGGGTGGATTGATTGAGATGGCAAAAAAGCCTGGCAGTTTACCGGTGTCGGTAGAGCAAATAGTTTGCTCGGGTGATTTTGCAAAGGGTAAGCAGGCTCGCGGCCTTAAGGCGCTTGAAAAGAAGGTGAAAAGGAGGTTTAAGGATTCAGTGGTCTATCGGAATGCGGTGCAAGAAGCTTTTAATAGATCCCTGGATGGTAGGTTCGAATATACGCAGAGAGGTAAGCGCTTAGAGGCTAGTTCTAAGCACGCAAACAAAAAGAAAAAGGGGAATAGGCGAAGGTAGTGTTCAATCTTTATGCAACAGCCCTTGATTGCAGCGTGGTCACAGTCCGCTTTTGGCCGTGAATCGACATCCGATCTCTTCTGCTACGATGACAGTCGCTGATCCAAAACGGACGTACGCGGAAAGTCGGAATCTATGGACGACAAGGACATACAACGCCGAGTCAATCGCATTCTTCAGAAGACGAAAAAAGCAAAGTTGCTTAGCGCAATACCAGCCGAAAGGTGCCGATTGAGCCCTGAGGTTAGCAAATTGCCCAACGCGGGAGACATAGTACATTTGGATCAGGGCTTTACCGGGCCAAAGGGCGAGCCGATGGGCCTTGTGTATGGTGTCGACGATCATGGAAAGCACCTGTTTGAAGCTGAAGCCTACGATTCAGAACTAGAGGTGCTGCCCGACGATCCAGCTGATGCGAGTTTTCTGGCGAAGCATTTCAGTCGAAGTGGCTGACTCCTTCTGGCCGTCAGTGGTCGATCAAACCACTTTGGAGGGCATGTGACATGACTACTTACAACGGTGATGATGACGCAGGGTATTTGGAGCTGCCCGAACACCCTGGCAGAGGGGCTGCTGGGTGCGTCAAAAAGTCCGTTCGATTGCATGATCTTATCGAAGATCACAAAGGGACCGATGTGATTCTTGATTACGACAAAGACGGCGTTCTGATCGGAATTGAACTGCTTTTTGAATGACCGCTTCTGGCCGCATCCAGTAGCCCAGGCCCCCTAAGGTAAACTGGCAGCTGCTGCCCCATGGGCGATGCTCGCAGAATAGATCAAACCAGCCATGTCCCAAGAAAATTCGCAGCGCGAGATTGCAGCCCGGGAGCACATTATTGCTGTCTACGGTACGGCGGGTGATGAATTTGGCGCGACACTCTTCGTCGCTCATCACCTCGACGAGCTTGACGCCTCCTACTGGTTTGAACATACGGGCGAGTCGAAGCCAGATCCGCAACAGGTGCTACAGCTGCTGGAGCTCCGTCTTGATCCGGAAGAGGATGAGATCGACATCCTCGACTTCACGTTACCAGGTGCGGTCACGAACTACGTCATCTGTGTCGAGTTTGACGAGTCGGGAAATATCGCCGGCGTCTCGATGGAGAGTTAGCGTCAGCTCATGGCCGGCTCCGGCAGCACGCAGAATGGCTGCTATCATCACGCCTGTTGACCCCAAGCCGCCATTTGGATTTTAAAACACATACTTCCGAAGCAGCGATCAACTAAGAAGAACGTCCCAGAATGACGCGCCCGACACGATTGAAAATCCTCTATGGCATCGCCGTCGCAGCGTTGATCGCGGTCGCGCTGGCAATCTTGAAGGCCAGCAATTTTTCACCGACAGCGATTGTCCTTTTAGCCCTGTTGTGTCTAATCCCCGGCAGAATCAACGGTCATTTTTGGCGAAATTTCTACACTGGTCGAAAGATGATGGATTCCGGCTGGGACGCCGACGCCATCAAAGAATTTGAGAGATTTCTAACCAGCCTTCGCGAGAACCCTGCGCTTAAGCATTTGATTTGGTTCGTCTGGGGCTTCTACACGCGCGACGTTGAAGCCATGACGCAGAACAATATAGGCGCTGTCCTGATTCGGGAAGGGAATCTGCATCAGGCGGAGGAAAGACTGGCGCGAGCGATTCAAATCGACAATCAGTATCCCATTCCGTACTACAACATTGCGCTGATCGGGGAGTTGCGAGGCGACCGCAGCGCCGCGACTGAATCGCTTAGCACAGCCCATTCGCTCGGGTACCAGCGAACGAGTATCGACGAAATCGCCAACGAGGCGGCGAGTATTCTCGCGACGATAGAAGGGCGAAAAAAGGAGCCTTGAAACGACATTTAGCCTGGAAATCGAACGGCTGGAAGTGGCCGAGTCCAGCAACAAACCAATCGTTTGCTATGCCAGCGACTGTTGATCAGGCTTCGCGATAACGGGGTAAAACCTGTATCAATCAGTCCTTCTTGAGATCGTTCGTATATGTAGTGAGACATTTGACGAGGTCGTCACAGTGTTAACAGAGAGTCAAAAGTCTCAACAGAACCGAGAGGCAAGGATTATGAGAACGCTAGTGACCGCTTTGGTAGTGTCATCGATCGCACTACTAGCCTATCCAAACCAGGCATGGGCCGTCGGCACTCCACCGAGTGTTTCTGCGCCTAACGGTGACGGTGACCTTACGGTGACCTTTAATCCGATCGATCCAAACGGACAGTGCGGCGTAATTACGCTAGAAAGACTTGGGCCAGGAGCGACTATCTGGTCCGCCGTATCTTCCAGCAACGGCTTCGCAAACGTGCAAGGGCTGGGAACCGGTATCCATGCGTTCCGAACGAAGAAATGGTGTGAAGTCAGTTTCCCCGGAGGCGGATTCTTTAGCTTTAATTTTACTTTCCAATACAGCGATCCAGCAGCCGTGTCTGTAATGAGACGGCCACAGATATCGCCGGGATCTCTGCAAGACCAATACGACACCCCGTACATGATCAGGACGGGAGATTTTGACGCGAATGGGTTCGAGGATATCTTGATAGAGAGAATAGGCGGCGATCCCAACGACGGTACGCTAGTCACTACGATCTTGTACAACGACGGAGCTCAATTTAGTGCGATCCTCCCATCACCGAGTCAGTTGAGTGGTGCTCAGCAATTTTCCGAGAACCCAAATATTCAAGTCGCTCCATCGGATGAGAATCACGACGGATACGCTGATTTAATTCTTCAAGGGATTGACGCGATCAGAAATGGTGCCTTAACGCCGTCGGGCTATAGCATCGAAGAGCTAATCATCTATGCCTCGGGCCAGTCGGGAGTCAAGCAGCCGCTTGGCGTGAAAATGATCGACGACGTTGTCCAGCAGTTCCTCGGTGACCTTACGGGTTGGGCAATTGACGAAGACTACTTCCAAGACAGAACAATTCTCCTCAACCGAATCGAATACGATCTAATCGTTCAATGTGACTTTTTCCCGGATACTCCGATCTTCCAACAATGGCGATCGTGCTGGGTCGTTGCTGTTCCGGTGGTCACGATCTCTGAGAACACCGACATGTTCAATGACGACGCCAAAGACTTCGCCGACAAACTAGACCAGATTAAATCGCAGGGAATAAACCCCGGTTCAACGGAGTGGGGAGAGCTTTCCGATATCTATGAAGGCGTGTTTGGCGTTCCCGCGTATGGCTTCACATCTAACGGGCAAGTCGGCGCTGTCAACTATCCAGACGTATTCGATGCCGACACTCTGTTCTATCGAATGGTTTCCAACACACTCTACGGTCTCGCCGCTAGAGGGCTGAAAGACGCTATCACCGGACCGTTCAACCAACCCGACCCGAACCTGTGGGAATATCATGAGTATGGACACACGACAGCCATATGCACCCCAGGACAAGACACTTTCTTCTCGATTGCTGGGCCTTTTGGACCGAAGATAACCAGCGCTGACTGCACACTTGCAAATCTCTTCTGCTGGATGAAAAAGGCACCGGCGCCGCGTCAGGATAATCTCACAACGACTGTCACTGACGGACAGGAATCAGTCCTATGGGGGAATAACCCTATCCAAACGCATATTTTTGACGGTGCCACTACGCTCGTTAACGAGACTCTGAGAACACACTTACTTGACGATCCCTTCCAGACCCTAGACTGTGGCAAATTTCCGACGGCAGCACAGATCATCGGAAATCCTAACGCTCCAAATCGCTGTTCTTTCGTCCTTCGAAGGGGTTTCACTGATAGCAATGGTGTAATCTCGATTGAGACAGACGGTCGCGGCTATAGTCCTAGTAGCGCAGTTGAGGCCTTCAATGAGCTATCGGGCGAGGCGATATTTCGCGGAGTTGACGCTTGGGTTCTTTCAAAGATGATACAAGAAGGGTCGTGCGCGCCCGACTGAACATGAGGATTAGGGGCATGAACAAATTCGGTCAGGTACTTTGGCTATCCTATCTCCCGGTCTTATTGATTCTTAGTGGCTGTTCTCCCGAAGTCGCGAAGCAACTTGAATTCGGTAAACCGATGGCGTCTGTGGTGATGCGGGTGGAACTAGATACTCCCGTCGCTCCCGAAGACCTTTTATCCGGTTTTTCTGAAGACGCCGCGGCCTTGGGGTACAAACAAGTGCCCAGCAAGCGAGAACAGAGAGTCGACCCTGTTGACGGGCAGAGTTGGGCCGTTGACCACTTAGTCTCAGGGGAACCTTACACACGACATTCTCTAACGTGGCGGATCGACGGTGTGAACCTGGACGGACCTAAGTTCAACAAACTCTATATTGCAGCCGATAGCCAAGAAGAATCGGTTACTCAATTTCAGGTAAGCATGAACCTCTCTTCTGGTTCCTATTCTGTCGAGGATGGTTTGCGGGAACGGCACTGGTCGGAAGCTTACTGGTGGTATTCGCAGGCCATCCCAAACCGCTACCCTGATGCACGTATTGAGTTCGTTGTACACCCGACACAGTCCACGCTTCCGGAGGTTAACAGTCAGCTCGTTGCCAGTTTTAGTTTTCCTCCGCACAGTGATCAGTAAGTTCATTTGCGCGAAGGGAGTCGTGTGAAAATGTTTCTCAGTCGGTCCGGCGATCAAAATAAAGGGTGGCGGAAACCCTTTATGCATGGCTCCCCTAACTTGTTGCCGTTCTTCGGGTCAATCCGAATTGGAATGAGTGACCGATCATGGCGGAGTCCCGCAATCGAGGCGGTCTGAGGTAGAGTTGTAATCAATGACCCTTTACTGCCGCTCAGATGGGGAAGCTTACGGTATCGCTTACAGTACACAGTTATGTTTTTGGAGGAGTTTTTTTAAGTGGATTAGCAAGTCGACCTTGCTTCGTCGAGGATTGCACGGCGTCGCGCATCCAGTTCAGAATCTGGTGAGTACAATCTATCTACCGAACCGTTACAAAGGTTATTCAAACTTACTCCTTGTGCGACCCAGAAAGCCAGGTTTTCTTCGAACTCAGGTCCCTGATTTCGGAGCGATGCAACAAGGAGTTCGGGCAATCCTACTGTCGTCAAATCCGACAAATCCCAATGCTCATCAATCGCCCGTAACTGAGTTATGGAGCAATGCCGCGACATCCCTATGCTGATGTCTACAAGCTGGTTAAGAGTGAGCTCAACATCTGTTTGATCAATTAGCCAAGAGAATATGGCGCAGTGAGCAGGAGAGATAGAACTCAAGATCGCGCGTTTCTTGGCTGCTTCGCTCGTACTTGGTAAGTGTTCCCTTAGGAGACGAATCGATCTGCCGCGTGCGGCATTCGTGAAGATGATGTCGGACACACTATCGGAAGAAGTCGGATTCTCTTGAGTTTGTACAAACCAACCCACGAGGTCCGCTGCATCCGCAGCAGCTGCACTCTCCAGGAGTGTTCCAAAAACAAACTCTCTTTCTTGCGACAAATCATATTTTCTAACGACACTTAGCGCGTCGTCGTTTCTGAAAGCGCGCAAGAGCATATGCGCAATGTCATAAGGATCTGATTGATCTGCCTCGATACAAGTGTATAGCTGTTCGAGGTCGGGAAGTCTCGGCGGTCCATATCCGATGGGATATGAGAAGGTACACTCCGCGACTGCCGTATTTGGGTAAACCCAAAAGGCAAAAAGGAATACTGCAAACAAACGCTCAAAATGCATAATTGCGAGCCCCTAGTATTGATCGCGCAATATGGCTGCGTGGTAGCTGCCTGCACGGGTATTCATTCCATTCACCCAGGTCATGATATCGTTTTCATGACACTCAACCTCCTGAGGTGACGTGCCAACGGTGTTGGCATCATCGAACCCTGATAAGGCCTGAGTTTTCTAGACACCCTTCGTCTGCTTAAAGTATCTCTGTTCATACACCGTTGGAGCAACCCGCCCATTATGGGTGTGGCGCCGTTTCGGGTTGTAGAACATTTCTATGTATTCGAACATTGCGGCGCGTGCGTCGTTACGTGTTCGGTATTGTTGTCGCCTGGTTTTTTCCTTTTTTAGATTCGCGAAGAAGCTCTCCGCGACCGCGTTGTCATGACAGTTACCACGCCGACTCATGCTCGGCTTGATGTTGAGCGTTTTGAGTAAGCGCTGGCATCGGCCCGACGTATACTGAGATCCTTGGTCGGTATGCAACTGCACTGTCTGGTTCGGCTGGCGTCGCCAGTAGGCCATCGTTAGCGCATCCAGAGCGAGTTGATCGGTGATGCGATCAGACATTGACCAACCGACGATGTTGCGCGCAAACAGGTCCATGACAACGGCCAGGAACACAAAGCCCTCGTGCGTGTGAACATACGTAATGTCACTGACCCACCACTGGTTCGGGCGCGCCACTTCGAACTGCCGATCCAAGCGGTTAGGTACCGCTGAATGAGGATGTCCCCGATAGTAGCCACGAGGACGACGATAGCCGCGCTGTGCGCGTAATCCTGCCGCACGCATCAATCGCAACACCCGGTCCCGGCCGCAACGCACACCATCCTCGTGAAGATCCAGATGGATGTTGCGATACCCCGAACGTCCGCCGCTATGCAG
The DNA here is from genome assembly GCA_038521865.1 of Pseudomonadota bacterium. Taxonomy (GTDB): domain Bacteria; phylum Pseudomonadota; class Gammaproteobacteria; order Steroidobacterales; family Woeseiaceae; genus CALBPI01. The sequence goes on from JBCBKO010000001.1 coordinate 70,289, forward strand.
CCAGTGTTGCTTGATCTGTAACGTGAGCTTCTGATCGGCGATCGCACGCGCGCTCAGCGGCTTATTTCGCCAAGCGTAATAGCCGCTCGGATGCACCTTCATTGCACCACACAGCATGCGGATCGAATAATCAGCGCTGCGATCTTTTATGTACGCGTAGCGTTCTTTGACTCGCCGGCAAAGAACACCGCGGCCTCCTTTAGAATCTGCCGCTCCTGCTCTGAACGCTTCAGCTCCCGCTTGAGCCGCGCAATCTCAGCACGCAGATCAGCTTCCTCTTCGCGCTGCGCCTTCGGCTTACCGAACTTCTTGATCCAGTCGTACAGGCTCTTGTTCGCGATCCCAAGCCGCTTGCTCACTTCCAAAACCGGGTAGCCGTGCACCACAACCTGGTTCACCGCTTCTTGCTTCAACTCATCCGAATATCGAATGTGCTTACCGATCTTTGACCTCTCATGGTCTTCTACAATTATTACCATGAAAAGTGTCTAGGGTTCTAAGGCCGTATCAGTCAAACCTGGTGCTAAAGGATAAACTCGCTTGTCGTTGATGCTCAGGCCAGCAAATAGTCTGTAGTTACAGGGGCGATTCATTGAAGCTTTTTCCAATCACGAGCGGAATGTCCCTGCCTGGTTTTCCAAGACCAATAGCTCGCCTCCGTCCTATCCGAAAGCGAGGCGACCCTCACCTCACTGACCGAAAATCATAAAACACGTCACACCTAGTGTTTCTCATTCAGAGCACGCCACCTCGACACGGAATATCAATATCCGTTATCCTTATCTACGACTGTTGTCGTATATCGGTGATACTACTGCTCTGGTTACTTCTGCGTAGTCACGAATAAACCGGAATGGGCGCGCTTTGACGCTCTGAGGCAGGCAATTTTTGAGCGTGATGTGCTAGAGGCATCGATGACTGGATTTGTTTTGTGGATATCGTTTCTGTCCTTTGCGGTCGCGTTAGCGATCGCCGCGGGCGCTAGCGCGTATTCGTGGTGCTCGCGGTTTCTTACCCCTACCAATCCTCATCGTGCACATCAGAGCATGTTGTTTTTGTTCCTACTCGTCACTCTAGCCTCAGGATATTGAATATCGCTGATACAGAGCAGCTGGTCACTGGGTCTGGAGTTTGGTATCGGTCCAGATGCTGCTACAAGCTTGGAGGAAAGCGACCACTCTGTCCCCGCTGTAACGACCGTAAGGGCCGACGTTGTTTTGTTTACCTTGCTGTTAGGTGTAGCCACCCTAAGACTATTGCTGCTTCTAGGATCCTTCCATGTAGCTAGCAGCAGCCTTAATCGTGTTCTGTCTGAATCACATCCGCTTACAGCAGAACCCACTGTCCGAGTGACGGACCGAATTGTAGAACCAATCACAGCCGGATTTTTATCACCTACAGTTTTGTTGCCCGAGCACACGCTCTCGAAGTTAACCGACGCACAAATAGAGGCGATCGTTGCTCATGAAAGAGCCCACATTGAGAGGGGTGACCCGACGAAGAATCTGCTCCTGCAGATTACGAAATGCTTGTGCTGGTTCAACCTCCCGTTGCTCTCTCTTATCGGACGCTACGAACGCAGCAGGGAATTCGATTGTGATCAAAGGGCGACTGCCGCCGGCGTTGAACCCATAACTCTGGCAACAGCGATGGCGGAGATCGCAGTAGATGTCGAGCAGCGCAAAACAGTCCTTATGCTTGGTGGTTCCGCCTCGCAACTATCTCAGCGAATTCGCGTCCTGATGGCGGCCTCAGAGACCGAGCGTTCACGCCAAATGCTGCCGTGGCTCTTGTGCGCACTGACAATCAGCGGATTCCTTTTCATGTACGGCTTCATTCTGATGAAAGGATTCAATCTCGGCGTAGGGCATGAAATCTACTTTCGGACCGGTGGGTAGCTGAAATTGCGAATCCACTGATTACCTTGGGAGCACAAATGAGAGTCTTCGCATTTCTATTTATCAGCTGCGCAATCGTAAGTCACAGCATGGCAGAAACGGTGCAGGGACCCGACACAATCGTCTCATCGAAACTGAACCAGCAATTCGAGCGCTATCGATCCGAGGAAAAACCTGGTGTTGCTGTTCGGGTGTTGCATCAAGGGAGCGTCGTTTTTGACAATGAGTATGGTATGGCCAATCTGTCCGATGGCGTTCCCATTTCCGAAGAGACGGTGTTCAACATCGGATCAGTATCGAAACAATTCACGGTATTCGCAGCGCTCCTTTTGGAGCAGCGAGGAGAGCTGGCGCTTACCGACGACATCCGAAAATATATTCCTGAACTCACTCGTGTGGACACACCAATCACACTTGAGCAATTGGCAAGACACACATCCGGTCTCAAGAGCCCGAACTTTTTGGCGCTTGTGGGTGGTTGGCGTCAACCCGATATGCGTGATCACGCGCAAATGCTCGAACTTGTTCTCAGACAAGAGGCGCTAGAGTTTCGGCCCGGTACCAACTACAAGTACACCAACGCGGGAACGTTGCTACTTGCCGAGGTGATTGCCCGGGTTTGCGAATGCCGATTCGCACAATTCATGGCGCAAGAGGTCTTTGAGCCCTTGGGAATGAACTCAACTTTTGTCCGTGATGACATTACTACGGTCATCAAGAACGAGGCCCACGGCTATTTTGAAGAGGAAGGGCAGGTTCGGTTTGCAGTCAATCCAATAGCGCATTTTGGATTCTCAAATATCTATTCTACACCGAGCGATATGGAACGCTGGGCTCGCAACTTCTGGGACCCTGTGCTCGGAGGGCGGACAGTTGTCGATAAGATGCTCTCACCAACCGTCCTGGCCAATGGTCAACCCGTTGACCATATGATGGGCCTGTTCCTCAGCCCAACAAGGGGCGTCTTGCATTATCAGCACACAGGTTCACATCGTGCCTATTTGAGCTACTTTGGTTTATTTCCACAGAGCCAGTCAGCCATCATCATGCTAAGTAATAATGCTGCCTTTGACTTATTCGCAAATGCCGATCAAATCTCCGAAACGCTCTTTCCTGCTGATGAGCCTCAACAATCCGATATTGATGACGCAATCGTTGAAGTCGAATTCGACTACTCCGACATGAAGTCGGTCGTCGGCACCTACTGGAGTAAGAAAAACAAAATACTCAGGGAAATTCAGGTATCTGACGATTCGTTGATCTACGTCCGCGGCGAAGGAAATACATCAACCTTCAAGGCCACAGCGGCTGGTCAATTCCGTATTGAAGAGCCCGGCGTCGCGTTTTCCATTTCGTTCGAGAACGGTAACCTGTTGATCGACTATGAGGGCGAGAAGGACCGGATGCATAGGATCACGCCAGGCAACGACCGTGAGGGCAAAGACTATCAAGGAACATACGTCAGCCATGAATTGGGGCAAGTGTTCGATGTAGTGGTGTGTGATGGCATATTGCAAATAGATAGCATCAAGCGAGACCCTGTCTTACTGACGAAATCGCACAGTGATGTGTTCAAAACAGATACCTGGTTTTTGTCCACGGTGGAATTCAAACATGACGACGAGCTCGGAATCATTGGCTTCTATGGATCGAATGTTAACGTCATTGATATCTGGTTCGATCGAGTCGAAGAGGTCGGTACTCACCGTAGCGGGTATCTGCAGCGATCAGCGTGTGGTATCGAAAAGGCGTAACGTTGGGGCCTCGGTTCTGTAACACCGTAAGCACCACAAGCCGTTGCGACTGGCGCTTATCGGTGTAGGAAAACACGTGCCGGTGACGCCATTGCCGGGGCCACTGTGCGACTAGGGAGATAGGCACAACGCGTGATGGCGCACAGGCAAGCGCCATGTTTACTGAATTCTTAAGGGCGAGATATTGCGTTATTCGCAACCAGTGGTCTAGGCTCGAGCAATGAGGCAATGGCGGATTGGAAAAGTCGAATTTGACGCGGATCAGCGTTGCCTGCGCGCAGGTAAGCAATCGGTTCTATTAGAGCCCAAAGCATCCTCTCTATTGGCATATCTGTGCCAAAATCCTGGTCGCGATATATCTCGAGATGAGCTCATCAAAACGGTCTGGAACAATCAGATCGTCACCGAGAATTCGATAAACCGCGTTGTTGTCCTGCTGCGAAAGGCACTGCAGGACAATGAAAAGCCGCATCAATACCTGGTCACAGTACCCAAGGTCGGCTATCGGCTCATTGCGTCGGTGCACCCGATCACCAATGAGTCCGGTCATCACAGTCCAAAAGATCTTGAATACTTCACACCGCGCTTGGCTATCGTGGCGCTTTTTGTTCTAGCCGTCACGCTCTCAATTGTATTCTCGATAACAAGTGATACTGAAACAAACTCCACCGCAGACCGCATAGCGATCACACCGGTTTCTCGACTCTCCGTTGCACAATCTAACGGTGTCATGTCGCCAGACGGTCAACTGCTTCTCTACACTGCTTCTGACGATACGCACTCTCGCATCTTTCTTTTGGATGATCAGGCGCAGAATCCGCGACCGATAAGTCCGGCAACTGGTGATGCGGATTTCGCACAGTGGGCCAATGATGGATCGTTTGCCTTGTATCAGTTCTTTACCGAAGAACGGTGTGAGATTCACCGGGTTGTGCGAACTACCGATGGATTTGGGCCACCAGAGACGATTTACAACTGCTATCTTGGCAGTTTCACCGAACTCTCACTCTCTCTCGATAATGCCACCATGTACTTTGTAGAGCGTGAGTTGCCCGTCGCTCCCTACGAAGCGTTTGCATTGAGTTTGGCCACAGGCACTAAACAGCGGCTATCACAGCCTGTTGCTCGTGGTTATGGGAACCACCATCTAGATGTCCACCCTCAGTCGGGCCGGTTGCTATTGCTTGGTGACCGCAGTCCCGGCAAAACGTCAGTTTTCGAACTCGATCCCAAAGCGCGTAGCTTCGAGCTGCTGCTTGCGATGGACTACAGTGTCGAGAGTGGTATCTGGAGTCATCGAGAAGGATACATGGTCCATCCCTCACGACATCCTTCCTACGAACTGGTCGAGACGTCGCTTGGTACGGGAGAGACGTCAGTGCTCATCTCCGATAGTCGACGCGTCACATCGCCACGTCGTATCGTGTCGGAGGACAAAGACCAGGAGGACTATTTATTCACCTCTTATCTGTATAACCGCGATATTGAAATGCCTGGCGAAAAGACAGCTTTACTCAATTCCGGAGCTATGGATTACCTACCGTCACTCTCAAGCAATGGAAACCTGCTAGCGTTTGTTTCAAAACGTATCGGTCGTAGCCAAATACTGATCGTGGACCTTAATACAGGTGCACTAGAGGCAATCGATCCGCCAGAGGCTGGCAGGCGCTTTCATGAGTTGGCTTGGTCACCCGATGATGAGCAACTTGTGGCGAGTACAAATGTTGGATTAATGGTGTTCAATATGAACGCTAGATCCTGGACGCATGATGTGTCCTTCGAGTTGCCGCTCTATGGCGTGAGTTGGTACGACAACAAAACATTGGCGTTCAGCCATTTTGATACGGGAAAGTGGCGTGCATTTCGTTATGGATTGGATACGGGCCAAGCCTCGATGTTGGATCCGCGCTGGGCTCTGAGCGTGAGCAACGCGCAGCAAACGCTCTTTTTTGATCAAGCTTTTGAAGTCTATCGCGATGATGTGCGACTGACAGCACTCGAGCGATGTGGACCGCCGCTTTGGCGTTATCAGTTGAGAGTAGAGCTTGACGGTACAGACTTCTACTGCCACGCGGGCGATGCGGACAACGATGTTCTGAAATTTGATGCCAGTCTTCGGTCAACCCGCATGAAGGACGTGGTCTCGCGGTATGAGTTTTTCAGTGTGAGCAATGGGGAAGTTGCAAAGACGCGGGTTGTGAGCACATTCAGCGATATCATGCGTACCCAGCGCGGCACCGGATAAGAGCAGCGCCTTCGATGCGCTCTGAACGCATCGAAGGACACTGACAACCTGCTACTGGTCGTGGGTCACTCGGCCCCAAAACACATTTGTGATCCGCCAGCCATCTGCTAGCCGGTGAAGCACGATATTCTTCATATAGGTGTTTTCTGGTGCTTCAGGTTGATAGCGATGCAGCGAGGTCACAACTGCCATATCGTTGTAGATATCAATATCGATAAGGTTATGGATCACCGCATCGGCGCCTTTGCCGATGTCATTATCCAGTGGTGGCGTTCCGTAAGAGTGGCGTCCGTTGTCATCAATCCGATGGTAGAGCACCGTCTCTGAAATACATTGCGATGAGCGATCTGCCCCACCATAGAGATCCCATTCATAAAAACACGCCATCGCCGCTTTGATCTGCTCTCGGTCAGAAGCTGCAGATGCGGCAGGTGCAAATAGGATTAAGCTCAAGCCGCAGGCCAATAGACTTCCAAGTATGCGCATTGTGGTTTACCCATGAGTTGTGATTGAGCAACGAAGGCTGGAGTATCGGCATCCACGAGTCGTTGCACAGGCGTGATTTTTTGTGATGGAACATGATTTGCTCAGTTTCAGGATGAGGCTTTCGTTCACTACCAGCACTTGTCCAAGGGGAATACCGTCACCTAGTCGACAAAAGATAGAAATTGAATCCGAGCGGGGTCAGGAATAGGCTTTGGCAACTCGCTCCGAACGACCGGTTTACTTTGGGCGGTTGTCCGACGAGTGACACCCGTCGGATTCCGATGGTCTTTTTCAGCGCTAGGCGCTAACGCGTGTTCGGAACCAGTATTACGTGGAATTTCGCTAATTCGTGCTGATTGGCGATTAGCACTGGTTTAACGACCCTTTTCCACCCATCGTTCTCGATTACAAATTGATCGTTTTTTAGCCGCGAATCACCAGCGAAATACATTTGCGTCGTGAGTGGCATATACCCAGACGCACGTACTTTGAAATGAATGTGGGCGGGTCTATCCAGGCCACCATCAGTGTAAGGGGCTGGTCTGCACGTCTTGAAACGATAGGCACCGCTCTGAGAGGTCGTCGTAAGACCATGATAATTGAGGCTCTGACCGAGATCGTACTCACCCGCACTGTTAGCGTGCCAAATGTTTACGGTGGCACCTGCGACAGGGCGGCACGTGATCGCATCAAGAACGGTGCCCTCTAAATCCAGAAGTTGCGTTTCCCCTCCGGTGCGTAGCAATGAACGCTCGGGCGCCGCGTCACGGAAAAAAGGACCCTCAATGTCAGGGCCCGTGGGAGCTTCGCAGCTCTGTTCCCGTGCTTGGGCGGACGACAATAAGAGCTGAGGCGCGATTGCTGATGTTGTAGCGCCAATCATGACCAAACGTCTAGACTTATTCATGCATCACCACAATTCCTGGATTGCCGCGCTTATAATACTACGTCATCTGTCGTAGCATAGTATGAATACAGATATCTTCCGCGCTAACACGTGAACCAGAACAAATGTGAAGCAATGGCACAAAGCACGCTGAACCAATCAGAGATAGAGATTCTCACCTTTCTTTGGGAGCAAAAAGACTCGACAGTGGGTGAGATCCACGAGGACATCCTCAAAAGAAGGGAGGTTGGTTATACAACTACCCTCAAGCAAGTGCAGCGAATGCACGAAAAGGGCCTTGTAAAAAGAACAAGCAAAACGGGTCGCTCTCATGTGTACAAGGCGGTCGTTAAGGCGGATAAACAGCGCAAGCTGTTGGTGAAGCAATTGGTTAATTCAGCATTTGATGGATCGACAGGGCAATTGGTATTGCATGCACTGGGGGGTAACAGACCAGACAGTGACGAAATCGCCGAAATTCGAAAGCTCCTAGATCAAATGGACGGCCAGTAGCCAACTTCTATCGCTTAAGGTTCATCAACACGAGCACTATTCTCACCTTGCAAGAGCCAACTGAGTGCGCGGCTCTCTAGCTCTAGGGCTAACTCAGGTTCTAAAGACCACATGCCATGCTCCATGTCGTCAATTTCCCAGTAAGAGAAACTCACGTTTTCTTCAAGCGCTTTTGCAAGTACTCGAGCCGACTCGACAGGGGCGCCGTCAAAATCTCTGTCACCGTGAATCATGAGAACGGGCCGGTCCTCGTCTTTAAGCAGGTAGGTTAGCCGTCGATCCAACCGAGAGGACCAAGCCAGGTAGGTATTATCATCGCCGGACCAGGACTGCCCCCAAATCGGCGTTGCGGCGATGTCGTCAAAGGTTGCCCTTAATTCCGAGAGGCAAGACGATCGATCTGAAACCTGATCCTCTGGACAGACCCAAAAGTCCTCGAAGTGCTCTCTCATGGAGTATCCGCCGCCAACACCACCGAAAACGAGTCGCGATGCGTCCGGTGTCAGCGCGAAAACTTCGGTTGCTATGTCTCCGCCGTCTGACCACCCAAAAATCAAAAACTCGCCATTCCACCAATCTGCATTGTTTCGCAGGTGTTGCAGCACTCTGATGTGATCTAACACACGAAAATCCATGGAATAGTCTTTCTTAAACGCATCGCTGCAGTCCGTCAGGCTCGACTTCTTCGGTGGCACGCCCCGCTTGGCAACGGTGACTCTCGCGAACGAATGAAGCTCGAATACCGATGGCGACATGAGATCGATGAACCCCTTTCGCAGCGCACCAAGACATCCGGACCCATCAATAACGACGAGTGTAGGAAGCTTCGACGATTCCTTCGTCCTCTCAACATGGTAGGTCAACTTCTTACCATTGACATCGAAGATTGATCGGGTCTCAGTAATGGTTTCAAGAGGTTCGCAACGTCCAGTCTCACCCCCAAATATTAAAGTCATCAGAGCCAAGGCACGTACAAGCCATTTCATCGAGATGTTCCATACTACGACATTTGTCGTAGTTTACGCATTTCTCGCATGCATTTGAAGTGCCAAAGGCTGCGCCGTGGAGCGATGAATCGCTTGCCTTTAAATTAATACTTCACGCGGTTGGGTCTCATGGCAATTGTCTCTCTTAATGTCGTAGTCTTTCTGGGGAAGCTTACGGTTGACGGTAAGTCGATAGATTTCGGATTGCGGCCAAAGAGCAGAAGGTCGCATCCAGAGAAAGCCGTCGTTCAATGTCGTGAAGTGGGATTTCTCGCTATTTGTCCGTCGGGAGGTTGCTGGCGCTGCTTATAGAGCGATCCCGTCGAAGTTACTGCTGTCTCGCCGTACAAGTGAACGGCTTGCCCAAAGCTTGACCAGCTATGGTCGTTGGAGGACATTCACGGTATGGGAATTTCTATTACTGGTGTTGCGATTGGCGTTATTCTCGCAGTATCCGTTGGGCTGCTCGGACGGCTAACTGGTATGGATCGAGACCGCGCGGCTTATCCGGTAATTCTCATCATAATCGCGTTCTACTATGTACTGTTTGCCGCAATTAGCGAATCTCAACCTAGCTTTATCAAAGAGCTTGCTATCGCCACTATATTCAGTGTGTTTGCCCTGACAGGATTTTTGTATTCACTGTGGTTTGTGGTGCTCGGGCTTGCGGCGCACGGACTGTTCGATGTGTTTCATCCACATTTCCTGGCTGGAACCGGTGCGCCGAGTTGGTGGCCCGGCTTTTGTTTGGGAATCGATCTTGTTCTCGCCGCCATACTCGGGTGGCTTTTGCACTCTGGCCAAATAGAGACTAACCCGACCTAACCTACCGGTGTGTTGCGTCCTCGACATCGATATCTAGAAATGCGCAAGACGTCCTTTAGGACTACAACGTGGTCCGAGTCTCGATTCTCTGCAAGTAATCTCTCTATGTTGGGCGCTGGCGGTAAAGCACAGCTGAGACTATTGCGATAACTGTGACAGTACTAATTCAAAAGCCAAATGAAAGTAGCGCTAAATTGTTAGATTATTTTTCGAAGAAGCATCTTCGAGTGAGGAGAGCGACGTGTCATTGAAGCTAAATCACACACTGGTCTTTTGGGTTTCTATGCTTGCGATATACGGTTCTCTCGCAGTTGCCGCGACAGCGGATGTTCCCGAGCGTATCAACATCCGAGTTCCTTATGAGTTTGATCTAGGCCGGGAGCTTACTGCTCCACCAAATCTTGCGGAGATAATGTGCAGGATTGGCTTGGAACCCTTTGACTCATATTCGGATCCAGTGTTCCCGGAGCGTTGGTGGGCGGTCCAAGTGTCGGCCAACGCTCCAATCGACGAAAACGGGAAGGGTAGCGGTGTATTCAGTGTACAAGTAGGCGTGGATATTGGACCACAAGACGTCGATCCTCCATGGGCGAGTATGGGACTCGAACCGGCGTATCTACAGCGTTTCGGAAATGGTGATGTGATGGTGGTCGTCTGCCACTGGCATTTCCTCCGGGCTACCGAGGACGGCTTCAGCGCAGAGCTAAAAAGTATCTATGAATTCAAAGAAGGAAGTATCGAACTCTCTGCGGAAGATGCCGATAGTTACATTCGATGGCCAATGAAAGGAAGTCCTTCGGGGTGGCAGGGAAGCGAGGAGTCCTTCTTTGTAAATTCAGATCCTGCACCGTTTATTGAGTTCCGATTCACGATCGACGATATCCAGCCCGACGAGTAATGAATGAAAGGCGTGCGAACATAATCCGTTAGAAATCCCATGACCCTTGATTCAATAAGAACAACGTTTCCTAGTCGGTTTATTGTGACCTTAGTTTGCGTCGTGACGTGTTACACGGCACTCGCTGAGGATAGACAAGGGTCAGAATTTACAGCAGCGAGTGGACTGGAGGTGGAGATAACCACGCCGCGCCTACAGATCAGTGCACAAAGGCGTGTATACACGAGCACCGCGCCGACGCTTCGGTTGGATGCGACCCCGCTGCGTGTCGGCATCTCGACGCCACCACTGAGGATCGCGGCAACCTCTGACGTAACGTCGTCACCTAAGGATGGGAGTGGTCGCGAAGTCGTGATTACCACGCCGCCGTTGGTATTGTTTGGGAGTGCCACAGAGCCGGAACGCGAGGAGTGTCGGCCTGGAATTGCCATCAGCGTCGCGCTTCGCGAGTCGACACGATTCACAAAACAGGATGTTCAACCCGGGTGCCCGGACTACTCAATCGTCGGTGACTTCGCAAACACCAAAACAATGCTCGTATTCAAGGCTCTCGAGATTGAATCAGGCGTTCGCGTGCACGTGGCTCGAGATATCGGAATTCGCGTCCTACCTAAAGCGACACTGAGCATCTCTGGTGAACCAGGGAATCCGGTTGTGCTCTCCGGTGCACTTCAAGAGGTTGGGTTTTGGCGAGGTATTGAAATCGCGAGTAATGTAAATGGCAGCATGATCCAGAACTCGATCATTGAATACGCTGGTAGTAGCGATATGACCAGCTCCAACTACGATGCGCCTGCAAACATCACGATCACAGGGTCTGGAGTGGTGGGGATCCGGGATACCGTGCTGCGTCACAGTGCTGGATATGGTCTGTTTGCGTCCTACAAGAGCCAACTCCCCAACTTTCAGCGCAACACGCTCACGACCAATGCGCTATCGCCAGTCTATATCGATGGTCCAGCAGCCCACTTCCTTTTGCCTAGTAGTACTTACCAGGGCAATTCGGTGGACAAGGTGCTGGTCAACGCTCGATATGGGCGCATCAAAGGCCAAGTCACTTGGAAATCGATCGGAGTTCCTTTCAGGCTTGTATCCCGCCTGCCACGGCAAACATTCGTTGTTAGTGGCAATGGGAACAGCTTGACCGTACTCCCAGGTGCTTCCGTTGAGCTGTCCCCAGGAATTTCCGTCAAAGCAGGACCTGGAGCCTCGATAAGCGGGATACCACAATGATGGAAGTTATTGTCTGGGGCCAACTAACCGGTCTAGGTCAATTGATCAGTACTTTCCCAGAGTGCCGGCAGGACCGCCGAGATTTGGGGTTTCACGACTAGCTTTTGGAGTTTATCCCCAATCGTTGTTTTCGCCGAGTATTTTTCCGCACAGCTTCATCGGGCCTGAGTAGCGACACTTTTGCTTGGCGCGACAGTATGAATTTGCTGCCATAACGATCACCCTTCGCAATGGTCAGGACAGAGGTACCGTCGATGAAACGCTGGAAACCGTTCGTGTCTCTTCTTTTTGCCGTTGGCTGTGCAACGTTCCTCTTGTTTACCGCGGACCCAGATGCGGTAGACGTTCAGTTGATGGGAGAGAGAAAGTCAGACCGTAAAACTGCAGGAGAGATAAATTTCAAACCTGTCGGCGAAGGCACAGTATCCACTGCTCAAAACGAAACATCTCCATCAATGAGTGGAGATGGAAACACCCTTGTGTTTGCCAGGTACGCTGATGATTGGTCGAGAAAAACCCCTTTTATCGCCTCGCAACAGGGAGAGCGATGGTTTGTAGAAGAACTCAAGGCACTCGGCACCGTTTATAACTTGAGTATTTCAAATGACGGCAAATCGATCGTGTCGGCAGATGCCGATGACGGAGAGTTGGTTCGCTTTGATTCAGTGGCGGGTCAGTGGCTGAAAATAGAATCGATTTCAGAAAAAACAGGAGTGACTGGCAGCTACCCACAGTTGCGAGAGAACGGCGACCTTGTCTTCTACGATCCCGATGGCACAGAGGGTGGTGGAATTTACTTGCTGCCGAACCGAGGGGAAGAGTTTGATGTGCCCGAAGTGTTGTTCGTACCTGGGATAGGCACGGCATTCGACGGGTATCTTGACGAAGACACATGCCTATATTTCACCTGGTGCAGGACCACGACGTGTACCGCAGAGCAGGGCGATGGTATTCACGTTCTTTGCGAGGGGGATGAGTCACCGAAATACCTTCCCGAGCTCGGCTATCGATGGGGGATTCAACCAACCGCCAGGGAATTCACGTATATCCTGACCGATGGTGAGGACATTGTCATATGGCGGGACGATTAAGTGATAAGCGCTAGGCTTAGGTACGGTATCTATACCTGTAAGTACGAGTCGAATCAGTCAGCGTTTTCAAGCGAACAGTCGTGCTGTAATTCCCCCATTTTTAGCCGGGGTAATCAGTAGAGAGTCATGCAGCGGATAACAGCTGCCTGGGTGGTACGCCTCCGATGGCGGAATTGGGTCGCTCATTATTGTATTGCCACAGCCACTTAGTCGCTAACAGCTGGGCGTGTGGGATGCTGTTGAACTCATGCAGATCCAACCACTCGTGCCTTGCCGTGCGATTGAATCGCTCGATGTAGGTGTTCCGTGTTGGCTTGGCTGGCTGGATATAGATCATCGTGATTCGGTGCTCGTTGGTCCAGGTAACCAGAGCCTGAGAGATGTACTCCGGACCATTGTCACAGCGGATCGCCGAAGGCTTGCCGCGCCACTCGATGATCTGATCCAGTGCCCGGATGACTCGAGCGGCTGGTAACGATAGATCGACTTCGATACCGAGCCCTTCGCGGTTGTAATCGTCGATCACGTTGAAGGTTCTGAAGGTCTTTCCACTGGTCAGCTGATCGCCCATAAAATCCATCGACCAGACCTGGTTCGCAGCAGTGGGCACATCCAGCACACCGGGGTGCTCGCGACGGATACGACGGCGCGGCTTGATGCGCAGGTTCAGCTCGAGCTCGCGGTAAATCCGGTACACGCGCTTGTGGTTCCAGCGGTAGCCCTTCACGTTGCGCAGGTACACAAAGCATAGACCGAAGCCCCAGCGTCGGTGAGCCTGAGTCAGGCGCAGTAGCCAATCGGCCACCTCAATGTTCTCGCTATCGAGCTTGGGTTGGTAGCGATAGCAGGTCTGGCTAATCGCAAAGGCCTGACAGGCCAATCGCACGCTGATGCCATCGCGTGTGACCACAGACTGGGCCATCTCTCGCCGCCGAGATGGCCTCAGAGCTTTCCCTCGAGCGCCTCCTGGCGAAGCTCGGCCTTGATGCGCTCTTCGGCGTACATCTTCTTAAGGCGTGCGTTCTCGGCGCGCAGCTCCTTGATCTCTTTCATCAGTGAGGCATCCATACCGCCGAACTTCGAGCGCCATTGGTAGATCAGCGCCGTGCTGACGTTGTGCTCTCGGGACAGCTCAGCGACCGGCACACCGGCTTCATGCTGCTTGAGAATAGCCAGAATCTGGCGGTCGGAAAATCGAGACTTCTTCATGCTTCGCTCCTTCTGCGATCATCATAAAAGTCTCTACTCAAAACCTCGACTAAAATCCGGGGGGATTACATGGGCTCCCAAGGACAGGTAGTGTAGGTGTCCACAACAAAAGAAAACGAGTGCGGATCCAGCTGATTCGGCGAGTGGAGTTACCAGCTTTCCGTGGACAGTCAATTGAATTCTTCCTTATGGCGGATTCATATACTTCCGGACTGACTCCGCCAAGATGTTGATGCCGCCGTGTCGGATTGTAGAACGAATCGTTTCAATAGTGAGATTTGCTAGTTTTAGCTACCGCCGGTTCGCCCAGCACAGCGCGCGTACCGCGGGTCAAGAAACGAGAAATTCGAAACCTCTTAGATACTCTCGAGCATAAGAGCGGGGTTCAAGATGCCCGCAAGGATCGTTCAAGCAGGTCCATTAATTGTTTTTTTGCCACTTCGGATACGGCTGGTGCCGGCAACGATAGCTGACGCATATTCGCAACGAGAATTCCAGTTTGTCGGCTTAGACTCTCAGGGCTCGCCGCATTGATCAGTTTTTTTGCTTGTTTTGAAGCATCCTGAAAGAGCAGTGGTGCTATCCACTTGAGCAGAACCGGCATTGATGGGTTATCGAGTGTCATTGGCGTTCTTGTCGCACCGGGGTCAACCGCTCGTATAAAGATCCCATCAGAGCGCAACGTCTCTGCCAGCGATGTGGTGAGAACTATTAAGGCAAGTTTGCTCTGTGCGTAGGTACCGTTGAGTCCTGAAACTGTATCGGGATTCGCCAGTTGGCTCGTCTCCAGCGTTTTGAGTTTCACCGCAACCCCGGAAGTGACATTCACGATAGCACTAGGCAGCTCTTGGGTGTTACACATCATCTTGTCACGCAAACCAAGAATGAGTTGATAGGGTGTCAGGACATTCACTGCAAAGGTCGACTCGAATCCCTGACGGCTGCGAATGTGCTTTTTTGTTAAGACGCCCGCGTTGTTATACATCGCCTTCACTCGTCCATTCAGCGCGCAAATTTCCTGAATCGCACTTTCAACTGACCGTGTATCGAGAAAATCAGCGACTACAGTCTCCACTCTGATGCCGGGTACATCTCTCACTAACGCTTTTTTTTGAGCTAGCGACTTGCTCTGCGAGCGGTTCACCAGAATGAGATTATGACCTGCTGCACTGAGCAGGTTTACAATCGCTTGGCCAAGGCCGCCCGTTGAGCCAGTAATGACAATCCAATCCATATCGCGCGTCACTATCGTTCCTTTGCTTGATAGCAGTGATGACCCTAAAAAGAGAAAAGTACTCCAACACCTGGGAAGTGAAAATCTGGTCCGCGTTCAGCCTCAGTAAACTGGTAGAACACATTCAGCTGAGCGTGTTCTGAGAGTTGTAGGAAACCGCCTGTTGCCCAGCTGACTTGATCATCCCCATTGTCTGTCAAGTTCCAAATCGGCTCGACAGATGCGTAGATTTGATAATTCCGCTGCCCGAATGAGTCGAAGTAGCTGATCCGGAACCGAGGTCGATATCGCGTTCGTTCGTCTACGCCGGAAGTGTCAAGGCGGTATTCCATGACCTGCCGAGTATCGACACGCCATTGATCATTTAAATATTTTTCGGCATTCACGTAGGCCCAAAAAGAGTGTTGATCAGAGTTTCCATCGGAAGCAAAAAACAAATATCGGGCTCCAACTTGTACACTCTTGTTCACTACCCGACCAAGGTCTCCAATGGCGAGCGCAAGGTCGTCATCATATCCGTAGGCGAGGTAGCCTTGAGCGACGGTTTTTTCGTTTAGTGCTTTGGAGATTCCTGCGTAAACCAATTCAAGAGTCACGTTGTTGGGATTCCCGGGCGTCGTGTCGGGTGCTTCGGGCGTAACGACTTGGGCATGAAGCCTGAATGGCGTGCTCGCAGCGCAGATCAAAATGAGAGCGATGAACTTTTTCATTCAATGTTCTCCATATCGAGCGGAATCGATAGGCCATCACTACGCGTGGACATTCGGTTGTATGGGTTTTCGCTCGAACTTGGCGGTACATTCATGCGCTCGTGTGTTGTGTCCAGCAATCGCGCACTGTTGAAGATGACGAATATGGCGCCGGCATTGTGAAGAATTGCTCCGGTAAGCGGGCCGATCACGCCTATGGCGGCAAGCGCAAGCATCAGCAAAGAGACGCCACAAGCAATACCGATATTCTGGAGTATTGTCTGTCGAGAGCGCTGTGCGAGATCGATGACGAAGGGGAGCGCAGATAGGTCGTTCGAGAGGATCGCGATGTCAGCGCCACCAAGCGCGATATCATTCATGCTTGAACCAAAGGCGATGCCTACATCAGCCGCAGAGAGTGCAAGCGCATCGTTAACGCCGTCGCCAACCATTAGCACCGACCGACCTTCTGCCTGCTCGTCGTGTATCGCGTTGAGTTTCTCTTCTGGCAGCACCTCGCAGCAAACCGCATCGAAAGGCAAGTCAGCAGAGAATCGACGAGCGGAGTCTTCTGTATCTCCGGTCAGAAGGGTAATCCGTTGGATTCCCAGTGTTCTCAGTGTCTCTATGGTTTCTCGGGTTTCAATGCGAGTTTCATCGGTCAATTCGATGAATCCGATCACCATATCGTTTTCCGCTACCCATACCCCGGATTTGCGGTGGGGCTTAATGTCGCCGATACCCAATGATTGAAACCAAGATCCACGGCCGATTCGCAGTATCCGTTCCCCCTGACTTGCCTGGACACCGAGCCCCGGTTTTTCCTCGCTATCATCTAATGCCAGTAGGTTCTGTGATTGCTTTTCAGCCTCGCGGATAATCGCTCGAGAAGCGGGATGTCTAGAGGAGATTGCGACTGAAGCTGCAACCTGAAGAACTACGTCTGGGTCCAAGCCGCTCTTTGGGTGAATGGCGACGACTTGCATAGCACCTTTGGTTAGCGTGCCGGTTTTGTCCAGAACAGCGGTATCCAAGTTGGTAGCGCGTTCGAGAAAGCCGGCGTTCTTGATCAGTATGGACTTGCGGGTTGCGGCCGACATTGCGGCGATTAGCGCCGATGGGGCAGCAAGGACCAACGCACACGGGCAAGCAACTACCAAAACGGTGACAAATCGACTCACCTCGCCTGAGAGAAAAAGGACAAACGCCGCAAGTGCCAACACCAAGACCAGATACTTAGATGCCGCGTGTTCCATTAGTCGGGTTATTGGAAGCTTTGATCCCTCTAATTGCTGAAGAACATCGAGCACACCACCGAGTAGCGACTTATCAGGCGCAGACGCGGCTCGAATCTGCAGCGTCCCATCCAGATTTGCGGTACCGGCAAAAACCAGATCGTTGCGATTCACAGCTCTTGGTGAGGACTCACCAGTGATTGAGCGCTCATCAACAAAGCCTGTCCCGTAGCTCACTCGTCCATCCGCGGGGATCATCTCTCCAGGCTCAACACGCAGTAGATCACCGGCCTGAATCTCATCGGAGCTGACAATTTGTTCTCCGTCAGTGGAAAGACGTCTTGCCTTCTGACTGCAAAGCTCACGCAGTTTGTCTACAGACAGACTTGCACCCAATGCGCTTCTTTCTTCCAACAGATGACCGATTTCAAGGAACAGTGGAATCAGCGCTGCCGATAGGTAGTCGCGCGAGGCGGCGGCGGCAAGTACTGCAATGGCGACAAGCTGGTCAGCATAGTTACTGCTCGGTCGGGACAAGAAACCGCGTATTCCTCTTACTAAGACATTGACGCTGACAAGCAAGGCCGCAACGGCTTGGATCAAGTTGGCAATTTCGTGTTGACTTGGCGCAACCATATCCATTCCAACGCCTAGCACCAATAGCCCCGCGCCTAGGATATTGGTGACTAATCGTCGCGTTATGCTCTGCTGCTCGAAGTGCGAAAGGTGCTCTCCTCTGAGTTTTGTGCGACCGACGGTCGCGATCAGCGAAGAGCTAGCGTCAAATCGCCGGGGGTGCCTCGAGGTACTCAAGGGTCTGCCCTCACATATGAGGAGGAGTTGAATTCGATTTCATTTTGCTCGCGCAGCGGGATCTTCGTCTTCCGCGGTTCTACTTCGCTTGAACTTGATGCCGTCGTTGACAGAGGTGGGGTCCTCGACCTTTCATATGAAACGATAAACCGGGCTCCGCGGTAGCCGTCCGTGACCGGCGATGGCACAAAACTGACCTCAGCGGCTGAACCAAGAACCTGCTCTATTGTTTCTCGATACAGCCTCAGATGTGTCGTTTCTGGACTATTCTGGGACGCTGCGAGTAGCGAACGAAACTGCTCCGCCGCGGAACGCGCGCGGCTCAGTATCTGGGTTGCTCTCACTTTCGCACGATTGTCTATGACAAAAGCTTGTGCATTCGCAATCGGCAGGACGCTCGCGGCATACGACGACGCATCACGCACATCAGTTTGTGCATTGATAAACGCACTCTGCACAGCATCAAAGGCCTCAGATACCTCGGCAGGCGGAGTCAGGTCCAAATACTCGAGGCTTACGATGTTCACGCCCGCATGCATCTGGTCAAGTCTCGCTTGAGCAAGTCCTGCGACTTTGTGGGCCAGTGTCACACGCTCCTCGCCCAATAGACTGTCCAAACGAATACCGCCGACGACTTCAATTGTACTTTGAAGAACGATTGCATTAAGCGATCGACGTGGCGCATCGACCTTCACGGTATAGGCAATGGGATCAGAAATCTGAAACCGGACCAGAATTTTGGTGTGAATAATATTTCTGTCTGCGGTCAATAAGTAATTCCGATCTTCCAGAGGGGTGGTGTGATCCGCGTGTACTGTGCGGTCTTGCCGTGACACATCTGTAATGGTGAGCGTCTCTACCGCACCCACATTAATCGTCACTATTCGATGAAACGGCCGAGGTAGTGCGAACAGGAGGCCGGGTGGATAAACACTGGCCTGTCCGTTAGTAGTAACAAGCTTGCCGAATTGGAAGACAATTCCAACCTCGTTACTCTGGACAACCGTGAACCCCGAAATTGTATAGACACCGCATGCGATCAATATCAACGTCTTTGGTTTCCGAAAGAGCTTGCTCGCGCATTCGGTCAATGGTGCAACAAACACCATTAGCTGGCTCGGTGGCTCTATCTTGTCGTGACTCTGCCGGCGACGACTAACCGCAAGACGTTTCATGGAGCTTCTTCGTCATGCGCGAGTTGCGTCGCCACGTCCAACGGATCTATTGCGCTGGCCTCAAAGATGTCCGGCGCTTTACTGTGCTCGGAGAGAGAAAGTGGCCTTTCACGAACCAACAAATCAAACGGAGCGGCATCGGTTCGGAGTGTTATCTGAGCGCCGGCCCCAAGGGTATTTTCAAGAGTTTCAAGAGATCGAACGAAACGATAAAAGTCGGGATTTAAACGATGGGCCTCGGCATAAATTCGCGCTGCTTCAGATTCTGCAGAACCTAAGGTTCTGGCTGCAGACTCTTCCGCTGCAGCGATGATCCTGGCTGCCTCTAAATCCGCTGTACTACGTATTTCACTTGCCTTTCGTTCACCGTCAGCAATG
This sequence comes from Pseudomonadota bacterium, assembly GCA_038521865.1. Lineage (GTDB taxonomy): Bacteria > Pseudomonadota > Gammaproteobacteria > Steroidobacterales > Woeseiaceae > CALBPI01. The sequence goes on from JBCBKO010000001.1 coordinate 89,837, forward strand.
AATCGCGCGGCTGACCGACGCCGCTCCGCTCGCATTTGCTCGAGAACGAATTGGGTATTCTGCGTAGGCAATGATATTCGCTGAAAACCGACCTGTTTGGCCTCGACACCATACTTGGGAATAGCGATAGCGTTGATGGCGTCCAAGACATTTTGTTGGACAACGTTGATCTGAAGTTGTGATTGCTCTGTGGAAACCAGTGCCGATAAATCGAATCCACCAAGGACTGAAATATTTGCGTTCATTGCAAGACCGAGGATTTTTTCCTCGGCTTCCGATACCGTGCTTAGGGAACGGAAAAATATGGCAGGGTTGGTCGTTCGCCAGACCACGCCTGTGACCAACACGATGTTCTTTTTGTCACGTGTTAAGACCTCGAATGGCGGCGTCGAGGAAGACCGTGCACGCCCATCCACAGTGATGAGTCGCTCTATTGGCCAAGGTGCTTTAAAGTGCAAACCAGCCTGTTGTTCGACGCGGACAATTTCTCCAAATCGAAGCACCAGAACATTCATCCCTTCGATCACCTTAAAACTAAGGGCGGAGCCACAGATGACAGTGATCACAGTCAGGCTCACGAGAACCTTTAGAAATGAATTCAATCGATCCAACAAAGCAAAAATTCGCTTGTCATTTTGTTCGAAGTTATTGCTCACTGCTCGAACCATAACGTTCCCCCATCCTCTTCGATCCGATCATCAATCACTAAAATTCCACGATTTTTCAGTGCTTGCTCCAATGCATGCGATCGGAGCATGAACTCCACACTGGCTGGATATAAATCATGTTGAGTTCGCAACGCATCAAACGCGCGTGATTGTCCCCGTGCGATATAAATCTTTTTTGCACCCTCCGCCTGCGCATTATTTACCCTCGACATAGCGGAAGATTCAGCGTGACTCAATGTGCGTATCTGGTACTCACGACTTGATAGAATGGCGATCTCGCTTTGATGTTGAGCACTGACGACAGCTTGGTAGTCCTCAGCAACACTCACCGGCGGATGTAATCCCTGAATAGTAAGACTCACGACTTCCACACCGAGTCCACGAGTTTCGATCAGCGTCTCGATTTCGGTGGTAATGTCATCAGTGAATGCCGCTAGGTTGTCGGATAAGACGCCATTGAGTGTCTTACCAACGGTTTGTATCACCAGTGCTTGTTCCGCTAATGCTCTCAAAGCAATATCGGGGTTTTGCAACGAATAGCGCCACGCCAGCGGGTCCTCAACGGTATAGTGTAATTCGGCGTTTATGGTGAGCAGATCGCGGCCGTCACCGAGTAGCAGCGCATACTCGACTGCCGCGTGCTGTTCGGTCCACAGCAATGAGGCTCCAGGAGTAGGGTTCGCATATCCCAACGGAATGGTCCGTACATGCGAAGTTGCTATCCGATGTACCTTATCGATCGGCCATGGTGCAACGATGTGAAATCCCGGTGGTAGTGGGCTGCGATCTGTTAGGCGGCCAAAGCGCTCGTGAACACCCATCGATTCAGAAGGAATCGTAATCAGTCCAGACGTCGACCACGCGAGCAGTAATAGGCAAAGCGCCATAGGCCAGACGAAACGGCGAGTAACAGCAAAGGCCCAAGTGCTGCCAAGGTCAATATCGAGGTAGCGTTGAATGTAGTTGGTCGCACTTGATAACGGATTAGCCTCTGCGAAAAAAACCTGTAGTAAGCGCGTACCTCGAGTTACGCTAATTCGGCTGCCCTCGTTGGCAAGCGTACGCAAGAGCCATTCGAGAGCCGGAAGCACGGACAACACCATGAGTGATTGGATAATGGAAACCGGTGTTTTTACTAGTGCCAGGGAGATTAGCGTTATTAGCGCAAGTATCGCGACGCTGAGCCATATCGTTGCACGAATCCACCAAGACAGTGCCTCTATGACCGGTAATCCAAGGTCTCTGCTGCGTTTCATATAACGCGCTATGCCACCATAGATTACAACGCAACTTGCAATAGCCGAGATGGCGATCACGGTGCTGGCAGAAGAGGGCACCTCCGGCGCCTTGAGGCCAAACGCAAGACTCGATGTGCCTAAGAGCCAAAGAACGACTGCCGAATCAATGACCTTTGCTGATATCGCTACTTCGGAGTCGTTCGCCGTATTGATATTCTGACTGCGCCGCAGTGTCGATACTTCCGAAAGCGGCGCAACAAGAAGCAAGTTCCATGTTGCGAGCGGCAAAAGCGCATAGTGTCCGGTGACGATACTCAGCATTATGAGTACGATAGATAATCCGGCACACAAACAGGAGATGACCCAACTTGTGAATTTCGCGAAGTCGTTTCGTAGATCTTCCTTGTTGCTTAGCTGACGCATGGTCAGCGTTCCTACGCGTTCTGTGGTGTAAGTCCAACACCCTGTTCAATTCTCGGAATCAGAGAGAAAACATTTATGTGGCTCGCGTACATCCAAACGATGTAAACCGGCAACATCGATAAAAACGCATGCGTTACGAATGAATGCGTGATGTACCAGGACACGGTGGAATGCGCGACAAAAGCGGGCTCGATTACCAGACCAAAAAGGCCGCCGGCGAGTGCCCACAGCCCAAAGAATATCTTGGCACCTATCGATGCGTTGGGGGCGTGTTTCAGGAACACATAGACCATGCCCCAGATGCCCATAATAGAGGTCACGCCGAATGCAACAAATGGGAACCACACCATCGGGATTCCCAAGAGTTTCATGTCAACCCAGTGTTCTGCGAACGGTTGGTGGTTTCCACTGTAGTAGGTATAGACCTCGATCAAGTGATCAGTTCCACCTCCGGCGAGTCCAAACCAACCGAGTACGATCCACCACATCGGTAGGTGATATCTGGCGTACAGGAATGTAGCGTTGGCACAAAGCCAATTTGAGATTACGAACCAGATATTTGCCAGTGGAATAATTGCACCTGATGCGAGCGCAGTCTTTCCTGCGCTCAATCCGTATAGCTGGGCAGCTGCGCCCGAGGCGCAAACTCCCCCCACCATCAGGATTAGGGCAAGTGATCTTCGAGTCAGCCGGATTGACCCCTGCTCGTTAACGTGCGTGTTCTTTGCTGGATTCATGTTGTCACCCCTGACAGAAAATTCGAAGCCCCAGTTAGAGGTTGCCACAGCAAGCTACGCGCAGTTGAGGACGAATCTTGACAGCGTATCGGTAGGCATACGATCGAAACTGCACAATATCGACAGCAGTGCTGACAGGTTATGTCCTACACGTTGGTCTGTAGAGAAAATACCCTCACTCTCGTGAACGACAAGTCAGCAAATCGGTGTTTGACAATCAAGCTTTAATGGTCGGGGGGTTCCAGTGAAAATTGATGAGAGTGAGTGCGCACAGGTGTCTTGTGTTTAAGAGACGACCGCCGAATTTTCGGTATCAATCCATTCCTTTCTCACCGGTCAAGGTTGAGTACACCCACACTGAGTTTGACGTTGATGGGCAAATCCCCCGAGAGTTATGTGGGCTGTACGTGCGAAACGGTCCCAACCCGGCTGGCAAAATCGGTCGTCGCCAACACTATTTTAGCGGCGACGGTATGGTGCACGGTGTAAGGCTTGAGCATGGAAAAGCAGTTTGGTACCGAAACCGCTTCGTTAGAGTTGGTCAAGTTCCGGAAGCGCTGGGTGTGAGCGATCCGGGCGGACCTATCTCCAACGGGCTGGATGTTTCGCCCAATACCAATATCGTTAAGTTCGGGACACAACTGTACGCCTCGATTGAGGCTGGACCCAGTCTTGTCCTGCTGACCGATGAGCTCGCTACCGTTCGGAGGAGCGACCTGAACGGTGTTTTGAGCAAAGGATTCACAGGACACCACAAAATTGACCCGACGGACGGTGATATTCACGCGATTGTCTACAGCGACAAGCTCGGAAAAAATGCGCTATATCTGCGACTGTCACCTGGTGGTGAGTTGACGAACGAGGTCAAAATTCCTCTCGCTGGTCGTACGCAAATTCACGATATGTCGATCACGCAGAACTATGCAATCGTCTACGATTTGAATGTTGAGTTTGATTGGTTGATGTTGTTACGCACGAGCTTACCCATCCGTTGGAAAGCCAACCGGCCGAGTCGTGTTGGCATCATTCCCAAAAATGGCTCTACATCTGATGTCCGCTGGTTCAATGTGAAACCAAGCTACGTGTATCACCCAGTGAATGCGTTCGAGACCGATGATGGTAAGTTGATTTTGGATGTGAGTCGTTATGCTCGGACGGCTGAGAAGGACTATTTTGGGCCATTAGGTGATGTCAATCCGCTAATTTTTCGGTGGACCATCGATCTCGATGCGTCAGAATCGCATGCTCGCGAAGAAGTTTTGTTCAATCTTTCACTGGATTTTCCGAAAGTGAATCCCTCAGTAGAGGGCCGCCCCTATCGCTTTGCCTATGGCATTGAGGCAACTACCAAGCCGTCCTTCGACGCAGCAGTGAAAATGGATCTTAAAAACTCTACCTCGGAGCGGCAGTCGTTTGACGGTGGCATGGCTTCAGAATTGACGTTCATCCCGCGGGAGAATTCTAGGACCGAAGACGATGGCTGGCTTATGGGATTCGTGTATCAGCCAGATAGCCATCGCTCTCGATTGGTAATTTTGGACGCACAGAAATTTTCGCAACCACCGGAGGCCAGCATATGGATTCCTGAACAACACGTGCCAATCGGAACACACGGTGGATGGTTTCCAGACGCTCTCCTTTAGAATTTTACCGAATGAAAAAGCAATCTCAGGATCGCAGAGTGATTGGCCCGCGCTTTTGGATCGCGAATGCGATGTCTCACCGAAGTCAGAGCAGTCGCCACGCACATTCGAGCGAAGTAAATACTCTCGCGTTTGTCGATGGATAGCTTTTTGTCTGTGATATCCGTCAACACGTCCGAGCGTAATCGACGCTCACATTCGTCTCTGGTTGATTCATGATTGGTGTGTAGCTCTGAAAGTACTACCGCAAGGTTCGGGTGTCTCGTCGGCAAAGAGAGCACGAACTTCAGGCGTTCCTCGCACATTAGATCGTGTGGTCCATGCCTCATTCTATTCGATGACATTTCGCCGATCCTCCCTAGCACGATGTCAGACACCGACTCGATTAGCGCATCTAAGTCCGGAAAGTGCGTATACAACGAACTTCTCGCCAGCCCGATATCGTCGCACAGTGCAGCGACTGACAGACTTGCTATTCCGTGAGTCGAAATGCGAGTAAATGCTGCCTCACAAAGGGAATTTTTGGTCTGGAACCCTTTGCGAGATTTATACGATAAGCCCTCTGCAGACAGGGTTAATTGCGTTTGGACGTCCATCATGCTGGAAGGATAACCTATTTCCTGAAGCCAAACTGATACTCGGTCGCAGGGGTCAGCGAAATCCGATAGTGAGCACAAGAAAAAGGTCATGGAAGCGAACATTAGTGAATTGCTCGGTAAATTTAAGTTTGCCAAAACCGACGTTGCGTCGTAATTTTCGGAACATGGTTCGATATTGACTTTTTAGGGAGAGAGTCAATGCTAGACACGGCCTTCACACAGGTAGGTTCGGAGTCCGTCGCTTCCGAGCCACAGAAGTTTGGCTCCGTAAATGTTAATCCGCTAATGGCGGTCGCTGACTTTGCAGTCGCGAACGGACTTGCTTCAGACCGTGTCGAGAATGCGCTGGGCATGACGCTCGCTTCGGCGAAATCCGCGGCGGTGCTGCCTGGTTCACTGGGGCCGGATTTGTTCAGACTAATGATGGATGCGGGGATCGGTAATGCACCGGCCGTACAGCTTGCGAGTTCCGCGCCGTTCAATTTCTTTGGTGGTTTGGAAAGGGCGGTGCTTCTTGCACCAAACGGGCAGGAAGGCCTTAAGGCCATGGCGGCCAATTTCGCGGTTTTTCATGACCGACTGAACGCGGTCTTCGATCAGTCCAAGACCTACACTTATTTTTCGTTTCGGTTCCCTGGTGACGAAAGCGATAACGGCTGCTGCAATGAAGTCGTCTTAGGTGTGTTGCTCAGGCTGATGCGCGGTGCATTCGGTGGTTTTGGCCGGCCGGTCGAGACGCGGATGCGGTACTCGCCGAACGGCACTCGATCAGTGTACGAACAATATTTTAATAGTCCGCTGCGATTTAATGCCGAAGACAACAGCCACGGTTTTGTGTTTCGAACTTCGGATATGCAATGGCGACAGCCTGGGTATGACGCCTCGATATTCGAACTTGCGGTGCGCAGACTCGCCATGGAGGCTGAAGTGCGTCGAGAAAAAACAAAACAGGCCGATTTTCTGGAATTAGTGAATGCCGCGTATCAGTGCGCTGGAGTAGGGCTGTTCTCGGTTAAAGCAGTGTGTGAGAAATCGGGTATCGGTGAGCGTACTGCGCAACGTATCGCCAGCAAACACGACACAACGATCGGAAAGCTCGTTGAAGCTGCACGACTACGGATTATCAAAGAGGTTATGGCGGTGCGAGGCGATATCGCGACTGAGGATCTCGCAGCGCTTACTGGATTCTCAGACAGTCGCTCATTGCGGCGTGCGCTGAAGGCATGGACTGGCAAATCACTGACAGAATTGCGAAAGGTTCCGTTCTGATACCACCTGGACAATCGTCGATCATCACGATGAGCTAACCCGCCAAAATACTGATATAGCCTTGGATCACAAAAGCATTCGTGACGTCGATAAAAAACGCACCAATCAACGGGATGATGATAAAAGCGCGAGGGGACGGTCCGAAGCGTGTTGTCACGGCAGTCATATTAGCAATCGCGGTAGGTGTCGCACCGAGTGAGAGCCCGATGTATCCAGATGCCATCACAGCGGCATCGTAGTTTGAGTCGAGTGCCTTGAACACGACAAAACGTGCCCAGATCATGACAACCAAGACCTGCGCCCCGAGAATACACAGAAGACCGAAGCCCAGATCAGCGAGCGTCCACAACTCAAGTGATGCAAGCGATATTGCCAGAAAGAGCCCAAGACTGATATCGGCGACGAGCGCGAGACTTCTGGAACGTTCGGGTTTCGGCAACCTGTCGTTGATTTTCAAAATAGGCGCCAGATTGGTGACAACAATACCGGTAAACAGGCAGGAGACGAACGTTGGTAATTGCAAGCTCGTGGACTCGAGCGCTTTATCGAGTAACAGTCCAAGTCCAATAGCAATGCTAATGATCAAGATCGTAGCCAGCATTCGTTCGTAGTCCACGGGGACATCTTTGCCGCGCGCCTGCTCTACGCCCACGCTTAGCAGGGCATCTGCGTCTGACTGCAAGTTATGCTTGAGAATCAGTTGTCGCGCCAACGGTCCCCCTAACACACCGCCCAACACGAGGCCAAAAGTTGCACACGCAATGCCGAACTCTCCGGCCTGCGTAACATCGTACTGCTCGGTGAATATTGGTGCCCAGGCTATGGCTGTGCCATGTCCGCCAGACAGGGAAACCGATCCGCCAATCAAGCCGACTAGCGGATCGAGTCCGATCATCAACGCGATGGCAACCCCTGTGCCGCTTTGCAAAATCAAATAAGCTACTGCAAGGATCAGAAGTACGAGAAGCTGTTTGCCGCCGCGCAGCAGTGTTACGAAACGTGCGGAGAGTCCGACTGTCGTAAAAAACACGATAAGAAGCTCGTCGCGTAGCGCAAGATCGAATGAGACCTTAAAGTCAAAGAATCCAAAAAGCAGGGCCAAGAAGCACGAGGCGACCAACCCGCCGGTGACTGGCTCTGGCACATTGAAACCCTGGAGCAGCCGAACTCGCGAGTTCAGCCACTTACCGAAGAACAGGACGAGGATTGCGCTTACGACGGTCCAACGACCATCAAGTGCGAGAATATGCATTGAGTTCGCCTCGCATCAGTTTAATTGTCAGTGGTTGAAAGAGCACCACATTCGGAAGCATGCACCGGTTTCTTCAGATGTCCAAGTGTCGGAAATTGTCCTTTCTACCCGCAGAGTTTTCTGCAATCTTTCGAAGACTTGTTGGTGCATAAAGGCGCATCACTCGTGAATTTTTGGGCGTTGGAAGGCCGAACGCCTTCTGAGACGATCAAACGGCTGTGACAGCGGCGCTGTGGGGGCGCTAGGGGACGATAGATGATTTGCCTGTGCAAAAGGCCGTGGCTCCTTTTGGTTTATGGTTTGCTTTGCTCATGTGCCGTAGGACCCGACTACAGTGCGCCGGATACCGTTGTTCCGGATTTGTGGGCGCAACAACTAGAACAAGAGGCCCAGCTTGAGAATGCACCGATGCAAGACTGGTGGGCAGTGTTCGAGGACGAAACACTAACCAGCCTGATCGAGCGCTCTCATACACGAAATTTGTCGATACAACGACTGGCGCAGCGTGTCGGTGAATTTCGAATGACGCTTGCGATCGCTCGCAGTGAAAAATTTCCTGCTGTCAGCGGAACGGGCTCGGCTGAGCGCAGTAGAGGTAGCGACGGAGTCGCCGCTGCGCCACCTCCCCAATCTCGCACAGATACTTTCCGCGAACTGGGCGCCACCGCGTCATGGGAAGTTGACCTTTGGGGACGCGTTCGGCGCTCCGTAGAGTCTGCGCTCGCATCTTACGAGTCGAGCATCGAAGATCTTCGCGATATACAGGTGTCTGTTTATGCGCAGGTCGCAACCGAATACCTGACGTTGCGAACGCTTCAGGAGAGACTTGTACTAGCAAAGGCTAACGTCGATATCCAACGCGGGACCTTGAAGATCGTCGAAGCACGCTATGAAGCTCAACTCACGCCGCTTCTCGATGTGCGACAGGCGGAACAGAATTTGTTTCAGACGCTATCGGTTATTCCTGATATCGAAGCATCGATTGAGTCAAGTTTGTTTCGTCTGAGTGTTCTCTTGGGAGAACTTCCAAATGCACTGAGCGAGGAGCTTGGTGTTGCTTCGCCACTTCCTGAGCTTCCGGACGCGCATGGAATCAGCGCGCCCGCAAACACCGTCCGGCAAAGGCCTGATATACGTTCGGCAGAACGCCAGTTAGCGGCGCAAACCGCACAGATCGGTGTCGCAATCGCCGACCTGTATCCAAATTTTTTCTTGTTCGGAGATTTTGCCTACTCAACGGTAACTGGACCGATTGTTGATCGATCGAATCGATCCTGGGGTATTGGTACGTTCTTTTCTTGGAACCTGTTCAATGCCGGTCGCGTTCGAAGCAACGTCAAGGCTGAAGAATTTCGGACACAACAAGCCTTACTCAATTACGAGGAAACGGTGCTTGACGCCCTTCGCGAAGTGGAAGAATCGCTGATCAGTTATATCAAAGAGAAAGAAAAAGCGGATTTTCTGGCGAACAGTGTGGTTGCCGCGATCGATGCAGAGCAACTCGTTACTGATCAATATCGCCAGGGTCTCACAAATTTTCAGAATGTCCTAGACACGCAACGATCATTGTTCGATCGGCAGGACCAACTGGCGACGAGTCAGGGCACAGCGCTGATCAATCTTGTTTCTGTCTACCGCGCGATGGGCGGTGGTTGGGCTGCACTCCCGGAAGTTCAGGTGGAGAATCCAAAGTGAGAACGCTAGCTTTCCTCTTAGCATTGGTTTTGGTGGGCTGTGGCAAGAGCGCATCGGTGTCTACACCCGAACCGGTTGCACGCCCTGTGAAAATGATCACCGTCGGCGCGGGGTCGACTGCGCAGTCGCTTCAGTTGCCCGGCAGCGTCAGTGCCGTACGCGAAGCAGTGATTGCCTTTGAAGTGCCAGGGCGCATCTCCGATGTCTCAGTACTCGAGGGTGAGGTGGTCACTGAAGGTCAAGAACTCGCAAGGCTCGACCCACGTGACTATGAGTCGTCTCGGGATAGCGCACTCGCAACGCGTAATGCAGCGAGGGCAGACTACGAGCGATACGTAAAGGCACGCGAATCGAACGCTGTCACGGATCAGGATGTTGATCTTGCAAAGCGTGCCCTGGATGTTGCGCAGGCTGACCTAAATTCAGCGTTGAAGGCGGTTGAAGATACGATCCTAGTGGCCCCTTTCAGTGGACGAGTGGCGAACAAGTACGTTCAGAATTTTGAAAACGTGCAGGCCAAGCAGGCGATTTTCGAGATCCACGACGAGTCAAGCCTCGAGATTACAGTCAGTGTCTCAGAGCGCGACTGGGCGAGAGGCACGAAAGATCAATCTCCTGAAGAGGCTACGCGATTGTTAAACCCTTTGGTACGGTTTGCAGCCTTACCCGATCTGGAAATTCCAGCGGCCGCCAAATCGTTTGCGACCGCAATTGACCCCGTGACGCGAACTTATGAGGCGACGTTCTCATTTGACCCACCGGCGGATGCGAACGTGTCACCGGGCATGACAGCAAACCTCGTGGTCAGTCCAGCGACTAATGATTCGCCAAGCGAGGAAGCCGTGTTATCGCTGCCGGCAGGTGCGGTATTCGGCGATGATGATGGCACCTCCAGCGTATGGATTGTGGGAGAAGACTCGAAGGTGGAAAAGCGCGAAGTCAGCGTCGATATCCTGCTTGGCGATCTCATTGTGATTAAAGATGGCATCACCTCGGGGGATGTCGTCGTGATCAGTGGCGTGCACACCCTGACAGAGGGAACGCCGGTGAGAAAGCTCCAATCAAGTAATTGACCGGGGGGGGGCGGCATGGACATCGCGGCGATATCGATACGCAATAAAACTGTTACGCTGGTCATGACCGCAATCATGCTCCTTGGTGGCTATGTCTCCTATAGCGGAATGAGTCGACTTGAAGATCCAGAGTTTACGATCAAGGAAGCGCTAGTCATCACACCCTATCCTGGCGCGACCGCACGCGAGGTCGAGGAGGAGGTTTCGGATGCGATCGAAACCAGAATACAGGAGATGGGGCAACTCGATCAGGTTCGGTCCAAATCCGAACGAGGCCTGTCGACAATAACTGTCCAGATCAAAGACAACTTCGACAAAGAGACGTTGCCACAGGTTTGGGATGAGTTGCGGCGCAAGGTCAACGACGCTGCACCGGAACTTCCGCCAGGCGTGGGTGAATCGATCGTTGTTGATGATTACGGAGACGTTTACGGCGCCTTTTTTGTGATCACGGGAGATGGCTACACCTACTCAGAATTGAAGGACTACACGGACCTGCTTCGCCGCGAGCTTCTGTTGGTCGATGACGTTGGAAAAGTCACGACCTATGGAGAGCGGGAAGAAGCGATTTATATTGAGTTCTCCAGGGATCAGTTGGCCAACCTCAGTATTTCAACATCTTCCATCCTTGCTGCACTCTCTGCCAAGAACACCGTAGTCGACGCAGGGCGTGTCAGAGTCGGCGACGAGTACATCGCAATATGGCCGACGGGTGCATTTGACACGGTGTCTTCGCTCGGCGGGTTGTTGTTGAGTGGCGGCAGCGATAAACAGTTTTTCTTACGTGATATCGCAACGGTCAGACGTGACTATATCGAGCCTCATGATCCGATGATTTTCTATAACGGCCGACCCGGGATTGGGCTTGGCATATCGACTGTTTCTGGCGGGAATGTGGTGGATATGGGTCGCGCGCTCGAGCAACGGATGGCCGAACTTGAACAGGATCGTCCGATCGGCATCGAGGTCGGTGTGGTTTCGTTGCAATCCGATTCGGTGACCACTGCGATCAGCGGATTTATTGAAAGTTTGGTGCAAGCGGTGTCAATCGTCGTGGTTGTGTTATTTCTTTTCATGGGGTTGAGAAGTGCGCTGATCATCGGGGGAATACTCGTTGTAACTATTGCCGGCTCGTTTATCTTCCTCGATCCGATGGGTGTGGCATTGGAGCGTATTTCATTAGGCGCGCTGATCATCGCGCTTGGCATGTTGGTCGATAACGCGATTGTGGTGGTCGATGGCATGTTGGTGCGAATGAATCGTGGCGTAGCGCCAGACGTTGCCGCGTCGGAAACGGTTAATCAATCCATGTGGCCCTTGTTGGGTGCCACCATCATTGCGATCCTCGCTTTCGCTGCGATCGGAACGTCTCAAGACAGTACGGGTGAATTCTGTCGGTCACTGTTTCAGGTTGTTATGGTTTCGCTTCTGCTGAGTTGGGTAACAGCGATAACGGTCACTCCCTTACTCGGCGTGATGTTTCTAAAAACTGATGATAAATCGGACAAAAGCGAACCGTTCTCAGGTGGATTCTACAACGCGTACCGTGGATTACTTACAACCTGTTTGGACAACCGATTGGTTACTATCGTGGCCGTCGTTGGTGTCTTTTTTGTGGCAATTTTTGCATTCACCAAAGTCGACCAGAATTTCTTCCCTGCCTCGACTCGCCCGCAATTTATGGTGGATATCTGGATGCCGCAAGGTACGCATATCGACGATACTGCTGCGCAGGCCAGTGCCATCGCGACACTGATCGAGAACGAACCAGGAATCGACAGTATCACTACAGTGGTTGGTCAGGGTGCGCTCCGGTTCATTCTGACTTACTCCACTGAGAAGTCGAACACGGGATACGCTCAATTGCTTGTTGATATCGATGACGACGTTGATCTAGACCAAGTTGTTGGGCGGGTCGATTCGCTTATCGCCGAAGCCTACCCGTCCGTTCATTCGTCAACCTACAAGTTTGAAGTCGGTCCTGGAGCAAAAGGAAAAATTGAGGCACGTTTTCTCGGATCGGACCCAGCGGTTTTACGTCAGCTCGCGAATCAGGCGCGGGGGATTTTGCTTGCGGACTCTGGCGCAAAAGCCGTCAGATCATCTTGGCGACAACAAGTTAAGACAATTCGACCAGTGATCGCCGAAGAACAAGCGAACCTCAATGGCATCTCACGGGGGGATATCGCAGATGTCTTGGCTCAAGCCTTCTCCGGGAAGACAGTAGGATTATTTCGCGAGGACGATTTGTTGATCCCCATCGTAGCGCGCGCGCAATCCGCTGAACGAATGGACCCGGCTAGCGTTGAAAGTCTGCAAATTTGGAGTCCAGTGGCGAATCGTATGATCCCACTACGCCAAGTTGTTTCTCGATTTGATGTTGCGTTCGAGAACGAGATTATTGAGCGGCAGGATCGCAAGCGTGTGGTTTCGGTTTATGCGGATCCACGCAAGGGTTACGCCACTGAGTTGTTGTTACGAGTTCAACCGAAAATTGAAGCAATGGTACTGCCCGAGGGTTATGTGCTGGAATGGGGTGGTGAATTTGAAGATACCGCGGATGCGAACGGCTCGCTCGCAGAGTCGATACCGACGTTTGTCGCGCTCATGGTGCTCATTACCATCGTGTTGTTCAACTCATTGCGAATCCCACTCATTATCTGGCTGTGTGTACCGTTGGCTGTTATCGGCGTGTCCTTTGGGCTGCTATCAACGAAGCAGTCGTTTGGTTTTATGGCGCTACTGGGATTCCTTAGCCTTAGCGGTATGTTGATTAAGAATGCGATTGTGCTTATCGACGAGATTAAAGAAAACCGGGCCAATGGTGCGCCGCTGCGGCAAGCGGTTGTTGATTCAGGTGTAAGCCGTTTACGTCCGGTTGCGATGGCGGCGCTCACAACGGCGCTGGGCATGATCCCGCTCATTTTTGATGCGTTTTTTGTCTCGATGGCGGTGACGATTATCGGCGGTTTGATTTTTGCGACATTGCTAACGATGTTTATGGTGCCGGTCTTGTTTGAATCATTTTTCATCAGAGACGCTGACCTGGTCTGAGTTTTTCCAGACGCATGGCTTCACTATAGAGGAGGGCCGGTCCAATCGTTATGCAACTTTTCGTCGGTGTCGCGGTCATCTGCATGACAGCGTACGTGCACTCGGTCGTACTGGCCGGCGCACTGAAATTAGCGCCTCAAGTTGTCGTTTGGGTAAAACGTAATCCATCCACGCTCCGAGTGGCTAGCGGGTTGAGCGTGTCGGTGTTGTGGATCATGACCGCGCACATTTTGGAAGCGGCGCTCTGGGCAGCGTTATTTTTAGGTCTCGGTATTTTTACCGCCATTGAAGAGGCAATGTATTTCGCGTTAGTGGCTTACACGACATTGGGTTTTGGCGACATCACGTTGCCAACGCAATGGCGAATACTTTCAGGACTTGTTGCGGCGAACGGATTCTTGGTGTTCGGGTGGAGTACCGCATTTCAGGTTGAGTACCTCAGTCAAATGCACAGCACGGCTGAAGCCTAGTGCAGGAGGTCGTGGAGTTACGTCTGGAGGATAAGCGTAAACGCTCAAAGAAGGGCCGTTCAGGAGAAAGGTATGTTAAAGAATAGTTCCATATCCAAGTGGTCGCGCAGAAGGGTTTGTTTAGCGGTATGTGGGTTCGCTGTTGGCGCATCTGCGTTCGCGCAGGTACCACCACCGCCACCACCAGGTCCGGCAGCTGACCCACGCGGGATGCTGCCGACTGCCACGGAGGTTCTGTATCGGCTAAGGTCGCAGGTGACAGTGAAAAAGGACGAGGCTATCGCACTCGAGCAGCTACTAGCGACCAATCTTGCAAGTCAAAGACGTCTCATGCGGAGTTTTGGCCTAGACCCGAATTATGCTGTGCCGCCTAATTTACAACTGTCTCGCAATGATGCACGTGAGTTGAATGATTCCCTTGACGATCTGATGGACGAATTAGAAGATGAAGCAGACGAAATCTTGTCATCACGTGCGCGTTCGGCCTTTAGAGATATTGTTCGTGCGGCAGCGTCGTCGCGGAGAACAGCGATCAACTCTCTTAAGCGATGAAAGACAGTTGTCATACATGACACCACTCGCACGAGACAGGTACAACGATCGTCGTGTTTGAAAGCACACCTAAAGCGAGCGAGTTCACCGAGCGTATATCGCAGTCTGATCTATTGCAGAATGCGATCGCGTTAAACGCACGTTGGGTCGCGTGTAAGACTTGTGATGAGCTCTTTGAGCGACCTGTTCTTAAGCCCGGCGAAATCGCTCGTTGTACCAACTGTCATTCGGTTATTGCAACACATAAACCCAGACAGGCAGAGCGCACACTCGCTCTGATGATTGCAAGCCTACTCGTCTATGTTGTCGCCGTAATCTACCCCTTCATGCGAATGGAGCGCTCCGGAATCAGCAACCAAATATCGGTTGTCGACTCGGTTGGTGTTCTCTGGCAAAGCAACATGCAGTTGCTCGCCTTATTCAGTGGAACGCTCATTCTCTTGTTTCCTCTGTTAAGAGTTGCATTGCTCTGTGGTCTTGCGTCAGCGATGTTTTATGGACGTCCTGCAGGCCGGAAATTTGCGTGGATCGCGCGCTTAGCCCAAGTCCTTGAGCCGTGGTCTATGGCCGATATCTTTATGCTCGGGGTGATTGTTTCCCTGGTCAAAATAGGCACTTTGGTAGAAGTCGAGCTCGGCGCTGCATTTTGGGGGATGACATCCTTAGTCATTTTCCTGACGCTTGGCACGGTCACGGCATGTCGAGACAGTACTTGGCAATACTTGCGGGAACAGGTCTGATGCGTGCGCGAGACATGGGCATCGCGGTTTGTCAGTCATGTCAGTCGTTGATCGAAACACCCGGGACAGCATGTCCGTTCTGCGGCGCAAAAACAGCGATGCGTAAAAAAGATAGTGTGCAGAAAGTGTGGGCGTTTTGGATCGCCGGCGTGCTAGCTTACATTCCCGGAAACTTATATCCAATTATGGTGACCGAGTCATTTTCAGGGGCGAAGGCCTCGACGATCGTGGAAGGCGTATCGGCTCTGCTACACCATGGTAGTTACGCAGTCGCTATTGTCGTGTTTGTTGCAAGCATTGTTGTACCTGTTGCGAAATTCGTGATCATTGCCTGGTTGGCGTTGACCGTTCAGTTTCGCTGGCAGGTAAGCGAACAACGCAGAATTGAGGCGTATGAGGTGATCGAGTTCATCGGTCGTTGGTCGATGGTCGACGTATTCGTCGTCGCAGCATTGAGCGCTTTGATTCAGGTCGGCGGATTCATGTCAGTGAAACCGGGTATCGGTATCAATGCCTTTGCGTTGTCTGTGATGTTCACCATGCTGTCGGCGATGAGTTTCGATTCACGTCGTATTTGGGATGCTAAATCAGAATGAGCGACGAGCGACTCAAATCACCCAAGGTAGAAGTCATCGAGCGTGGAAAGATTTCACGGGTGTGGATCGTGCCAATAGTCGCGTTCGTCATCGGTGGACTGGTGGTTTGGCAATCGTTTGCCGAGCAAGGTCCATTGATAGAAATCGCCTTCGAACAGGGGCATGGCATCACGGCCGGCAAAACGGAGATACGTTACGCCGATGTCACTGTGGGTTTGGTGGAATCAATCTCCTTATCGCAAGACTTATCCGGGGTTTTGGTGAAGGCACGTTTGGAGCGCTTCATGGAACCATTCCTTGGCGAGACCACCCAGTTCTGGGTCGTCAAGGCGGATTTCCGTGGCACCAATGTTTCCGGATTGAGCACGATATTCTCCGGTGCTTTTATTGAAGCGGGTTGGGATGCAAAGCCCACACGCAAACAACGGAAGTTCGATGGGCTCGAACAAAGGCCACTAACGCCACCGGGCGCCGCCGGGCGGCACTTCACCCTTACCGCGCCGACCGCCGCTTCTATTTCTGTTGGCGCGCCGGTTTTCTATCGCAATCTGCCGGTCGGCAGGATTGAAGCGGTGGCTTTGAACGAGACGCTCTCTGCTGTCGAATTTACAGCCTTTGTAGAGGCCCCGTATGATCAATTACTGGGAACGTCCACACGGTTTTGGAACGTTTCTGGACTCGATGTTGATGTCGGTTTCGACGGCGTACGTCTACATTTCAATTCGGTGAACTCGTTGCTGGTAGGTGGCGTGGCTTTTGGGAATATCGGTCGCACCGTCGGTACGGGCGCTGCCAGCATCGAAAAGCCCTATTTGCTCTATAGAAACCGTAACTCAGCGATCGAGGCGGGATTCGAGATTCAAGAGGGCAGAGGGTATTTGTTGATGGCTGAATTTGATGAATCGATTCGTGGTCTGGAGGCGGGTGCGCCGATCGAGTGGCAGGGCATCCTCGTCGGTCGAGTCAAAGATGTCGTATTTGACCTTGGACCGCCTGGGTCAAATGAACGCCGAATTTATGCCGTTCTTGAGATGCAACCTAGCCGAGTTGGATTGGATAACCTCGGTGACGAAGCGCTGCAAGAAAGTATGACGGCGTGGGTAGCATCAGGCATGCGCGCACAGCTCGCTGCCGGCAACGTACTCAGTGGTCGGAAACTCATTAAGCTGATCGATGACGCTGCGCCCGCTGACGATGCGAGGCGCATTGATTTTTCAGCCAAACCTTACCCGCGACTGCCAACTATACCTGCGCCCAATTTGGATGCGGTGTCGAGTAACGTGCAGAAAATTGTTGCCGACGTGGCGCAGTTGCCGATCGATCAATTGGTTGGTTCTCTGATCCAACTCGTTGACGGTGCGGGCGCCTTCGTGACCGATCCAGCACTCGGCGATATTCCCGATGAGTTACGGGCGGCGCTCGTTTCGCTGAACATGGTGGCTGCGAACCTGAGTGATGCGAGTCAAGATCTGCCGCAGCTGATCGACAACATCATCACCGTGGTCGCCGTCGCTGAAAGAACCCTGTCTGGGCTGTCCCCCGACTCGGAGGTCTACGTCGAGCTGTCGGCCGCGCTTAGTGAGTTGAAAGATGCGACTCATGCGGTTGCAGAGTTGTTGCAGACGCTCGAGGACAAACCCAACGCACTGATCCTGGGGAAATAGAATGACGATGAAGCGCCGCATTGGGTTGTTGCTTGTGGCCATTGGCTCGCAGACGCTCCTTGCCGGATGTGGCAGCGGTCCGCAACCGCAGCGATATGTGCTGCCAGCGCCGCCGGTTCATTCGTCGGCCAACGCGGGCGATCGGCGTATCGTCATCACTAGGGTTCAGTTACCGGCTTACGCCAGAAATGACTCGATTTCAACGCTTCAACCAGACCTCACCATTTCCGAGAGTCGCGATTCGCACTGGGCCTCGCCGCCCGTGGAGTCGGTATCCACCGTACTTGCAAGACATATTGAGGAGACAACCCATGCGGTCGTTGCTTTACGCCCCGTCAGCACACGGTTTGATGCGTCAGCTCGTGTCGCGGTCGTCTTTGATACGTTTGTCCGGCTGCCCAGCAACGCCGCTTTTGTCGAGGGTCAATTTAGCGTCGAGACGACAAGCGGCACCGCGGTACAACGCTTTTCATTCGAGGAAGCAGCGGACGGGCTTGGAACTGCCGGATACATGGGTGCAACCTCCAAGGGACTGGCGCAAGTGGCGCGCTTGATCGCAGAGGCGATGAAAAGCGATCAGCACTAAGGAGATAGCCATGTCAAAAGTCAAACTCGTCTCGCATTTGTCCTCATGGGGCATTGCAAGCTGTCTTATCTTTCTTTCGGTGCCTGCATTCGCCCGAGGCGATTACCAGCAGTGCATTCTCGATGCCATTGCATCCGCTAAAGATGATGCCCGAGTGGCAGATATTCGGGCGCAGTGTGCCGCACGATTTTCGGTGCCGCCTCTGACTACCTCGGATAATCGTGAGTCACCGGTGTTTGAACAAGGTGTCATGCGTGAAAGGCTGCAGATGGAAATCGACGCAGAGAATACGCCCTTCATGTTCACGCCGCACCTTCCCAACTATTTCGGGTATTCGACCTTTGAACCCAACCAGGCGCCATTTTCACCGCTAACCGAGATAAATGACAGCGTCGAAAATCAGGAAGCCGTGTTTCAGTTGAGCTTTAAGGCGCCTATTTGGAGAGACATGTTTGGTTCGGGCCTGAATACGTATTTTGCCTATACCGCAAAGTCATGGTGGCAGGTTGCGAATAGTGAATTCTCCAATCCGTTTCGTGAGACCAACTACATGCCTGAGGTTTTCGTTCGCGATGTACGTGGTAAGGACGTTCTAGGACTTGATGTGGTGGGTTGGTCTCTGGGTGTGGCGCACGAGTCCAATGGTCGTGAGCAAGCACTCTCACGGAGTTGGAATAGGGTAATTGGTCGCGCGGGTATCCAATTGCATGACGATGTTTCCCTGTTTGGCCAGCTTTGGTACCGAATCCCCGACGATGAGGACGACGACAACCCGAATGAATACCGCTTCTATGGGTATGGTGATGTTCGGGCTGTGTGGACACCGAACAAGAACACCTTCACGGCCATGGTGCGCCCTGGAACAGAGGAGCTAAGCTATGAGTTGACGTGGAGTTATCCTGTCAGCCGCGTCTTTCGAGTTTATGCCTCTTACTACAATGGCTTCGGCGAAAGCTTGCTCGACTATGATTTCGACGGAAGGCGATTCATGCTCGGCATCGCTCTCAACGACTTTATTGCGAGACAGTAATGAGACCATATATATTTTTGATTGCGGCACTCCTTGGACTTTTCGGCAGTCAGCTTAGTGTTGCCAATGACGTTGTGAAGACCTTTAAAAAAGTAGACCCATCTGTTGTGACGATTCATACAGTGGGTCGCACGACCAATGGCTTTGGTGGACAGACGTCGATGGCCGGCCTCGGATCTGGGGTCGTTATCGACAAGCAAGGCCACGTGATGACCGCTGCACACGTTGTACAGACGGCGGATCTCGTTCAGGTTGAGTTTGTTGATGGCTTTGAGACCACCGCCGCCATTGTTTATTCCGATCCGGCTCGTGATGTATCGCTCCTGAAGCTGGATGAACTACCCAAGAATTTAGTCTGGTCAAAGTTGGGAAATTCCGACGATGTGGAGACTGGGGATCAGGTGTTCGTTATTGGAGCACCATTTGGCCTTAGTCATACGCTCACCGTCGGATACGTATCTGGTCGACGACCGGCAGCACCTGATGAGTCTGCGGGTCTTTTGGCCGAAGTATTGCAAACAGACGCTGCGATCAATCAAGGAAATTCCGGAGGGCCACTGTATGACACTGGCGGTAAGGTGATTGGCATCGTCAGTCATATCCGATCGAGTTCCGGCGGATCGCAGGGCCTAGGGTTTGCCGTTACCATCAACGATGCGGTCGAAACGCTGCTCACTTACAACCGCCCGTGGACAGGTATGACTGGTATTGTGATTACTGGGAAATTGGCGAGAGCGCTTAATATTCCTCAGTCCCATAGCATTCTCGTTCAAAGGACTGCCGAGAGCTCGCCAAGCTCTCGGTTTGGACTCAGACCGAGCAGCATCCCGGTGCTCATTGGCGGCAGAGAGTTGTTGGTCGGTGGCGATATAATCTTGGCGGTAAACGATATCGCGATCTCCCCGACGATTGATGAGGACTTACTCAAGTTGAGGGATGCGAAGCCGGAGGCATTGATGCGTCTGACTGTGCTACGCGAGGGCAAGCGCGTGGTTCTAACCGGTCCTGCACCGTAAGTCGAAACGTGGTGCGACCGATGTATTTGGACGACCGAACAGAGGGAAGAAAGACTGATAAATACCCGCTTGGATTCATACCGGTGTGTTCGTATTGCTTAGAAATCCTAATTTGTTCTGAAGCACCAGATACGTGTCCGAACCTTCCTTGTGCCGTTCTTGTTAGCAATCGCTTAGTGTTACGTGGGATGACGCCCTGAACTGCAAGTTTGATGAGTGCTCGCGGTCTAAAACCGGACAGTCACAATTATGCGAGGCATACCGCATTCTATGAAGTGAATCAAAATGGCGACTGCCAACTGCTTTATCCCTTGCGGTAATCTAGAAAAGAGGCGAGCGTCATTGCTGCATTCAATCACTCTCTATTCACTGGTGTCGGCGTTTTAGCCCCAAGTAACTCCGCAAGGTTATGAAGATGAAGGTCTTCCTTCGGGCTGAATCGCCCCGGGCAATGGGTTATGTGTTGTGAATGCAAGCTCGTGCGAAGACGATGGACTTATTTGAACAATGCCTCCTAATCGAGGCGGATTTTCGGCTTTACAAGTCTGTTTAGCCCGTCTCGAAGGTATAAGACTGTTCCACCGAACGCGCCATACAGACCGAACTGGTGCATGCGGTAAAACAAACGATGCGCTTGTTTCGCGACAAAACCCTTCAAAGCAATCGAGGGCATGTACCCCTTACTCGTAAGTTCGCCAAAGGCTCCATAGTGGCTTAACGAGACCAGAGAACCCATATCATTAAACTTGAATGGTCGGATTGACACTCTTTCCATACGAGCTGGGATCGACTTGTAAAGATAATCGGCCTGTTGACGCGCAACCTGGCCGGTGGGAGGAAGTAAACGATCGGGCATCTCGGAGTTTGGGCATGCTGCACAGTCGCCTAATGCGAAGATGTCGGGATGGCTCGTTGTGAGATATTCGTCGACTTGAATCTGACCGGTTTTAGAAAGCGCTAGGTTGGTTCCCGATTTTAGCTCCTTTGGACTTGCTATCCCTGCGGCCCAAACTCGCAACTCAGCTCTTATCGACTCCCCATCTGTCAAATGAAAGCTCTCGGCATCCACACGAGAGACCCTTGCGTCGTTTCTGACGGTTACACCTGCTTCCATTAGTTTTTCTGTCACTTGACGGCTAACGTCCTCCGAGAAAGCAGATAGCACCCTAGTACTGGAATTTAGAAGCGTCACGTTCAAAATCTCGTTGAGGTTAGCGGCACCATATGAGGATCCAATATCCCTCAGAGTTGCCACATCTGCAGCGAACTCTACTCCAGTCGCGCCGCCTCCGACGATCGCAATTGTCATCGGAGTGTTCGTTATGACTGCGTGCGCCAATACAGATCTCAGCGTCGCATTAAGTCGTTCGGCATTCCATAAAGTATCGATGAATTCACAGTGCTCTCGAACACCAGAGACATCGAAATCATTGGCTTGACTGCCAACCGCAAAAACGAGGACGTCATAGTAGAGTTCGGCATTCAAGGTGGGTTGATTGGGTAAATCCGATATCTCAATTTTAATGGACTTTGCATCGGTATTAAGAGCACAAAATGCTCCGGGTACGAAACGGAACCCTGCGCTTTTCGCTTGAGCGATGAGGGGGATACCTTCAACGTTTGAATGCGAGGTACCCGAGGCGAACGTATGCAGCATAGGCTTCCAGACGTGAACGGGTGCTCGATCAACGAGATATACTTCAACAGCTACGTTGCGTCGATACTTTCTAGCCAGACGTGTCGCGAGCATTAGTCCCCCTATGCCCGCACCGATGATGACAATACGCCGGGTTCCGGGCGTCTTGCCCAGTTTATGAATATCCTGTGGCATAAGTTTTATCTCTCAATTCTTGGAAATCGCCCTGCACGATAGTCTGCATCCCATTGGCGAAGTTTAGCCATTGACGACCCGACGAAGCTACCGGCAATAAATCGTGGACTGGGAAACCCATCGCCTCCGAAAAGTACTGCGCGACAGCCTACCTCGCTCTCGAGCGTTAAACTGGCGCCCGATTGGAGAACCGATAGTGTATGGGGATAGAGCTGTGCACCGCCGATCTGTCCGGTTCCTTCCAAGATATAAAGTGCTCGCTCCTCATATCGATTTTCAATTTCTATCTTCGTATCCCTTTGGAGTAAAACGTCACAAAACAGCGTGGGCGAATACTGCGTTGTTGGTGCTATCAAACCCCATGCCTCACCGATCAAGACTCGCGCTTCAATGCCATCGCCAGATATTTTGGGAATCTTATCGGCTAAGTGCCGCTCAAAAGCGGGTGCCATATCTTCATGTGACTCAGGCAGCGCAATCCACATTTGTACGAAGTAGATATCGAGTTCCGTTGCAGGGTCGTCCGGGTGTGGCCGCTCTTCGTGTGTAACCCCGCGTCCTGCTGTCATCAACGCGATGTCTCCAGTCTCAATTCTTTCGTCATGACCAGCGCTATCAAGGTGATGTCCATGCCCATCCAATAGATACGTGAATGTACAAAGCCCTGCGTGCGGGTGTTCGCCAACTCCGCTTTGTGTTGTCCGCTTTATGCGACTTGGCCCGCCCTGATCCATAAAGATAAATGGCCCAACCATAGTTCTCGATGCGTTCGGCAGTACCCGGCGAACAGGAATCTCCCCAAGATGCTCTACTCGCGGTGACAGGGTTTCGATAATTGCCATAGAGGATCAAAAAAAAAGCGATGTGGACGGCGGTGTTAAACCAATTAAGATGTTGTCGATCTATGGTGATTTTGTCCAGCAGAATGACACAACTCTCCGATGTGCCTTTTGAGTATTTACAGGCAAATTTTGCGCATGGATTTGTTGTGGGTTTGACCTACCTTGTGATTTTCGGACCAATCGATTCACAGAGGTCCGTTTCTCTAACGCTTAATTGCCAGCTTTCGGTCGAGGCTGTCTGATACCCCGATGACGACGATCGGGACCAGCGCAGTCGATAAGGGCGATTCTCGCTACCTATAAGGGTAGGGCAGCACTAGAAATCGACCAGAATTAGCTGCTTATGATCGCGAAAGTGCTCCCGAAACTTGCTGTTGGTAGGCTGCTTTCGCCAGCTTAGCGGTCGTTCCAGCGTCTGCTTTCGCGTTACTATCAACGACTGTTGATGACCCAAAGCGGAATGTCGCGCCAAACATTTGGTAAAACGTGAATGACTCGTTGCGCGGAGGTAGAACTTGGATATCTATTCTGAACTTGTCGTCGCGCTCAATGATGCTGGAGTTGCTCGAACTTGGTTACAAGAGCTCGTTACCTGCCATGATGAGATCGTGGCCGATTCAAAGAGCTTCGACAAAGCCGTTTATCCGTTTTTCACGTTTCTATGCCTGAACGGCTTTACGCTTTTGGCCATTTACCACTCGGATACCAACATAATGCTCGTTGGGCTGGAAATCCCCGATCAAGAAATGATCGAAATGGGCAATCGGTTGGCAATGAGCGATGTCCCTCAGGTTGAAGAGTTCCTGGGTAGCAATGCTCGGCTTATCCGATTTGGCGAATCGGTCACTCTTATGGCTTTAGGCGCAAAAATGGCTTAGAAAACCGAGCTGTGGCCGACCGCTTTTGGCCGGTGCCGCCGAAAAGCTAAGGACAGAGTATGGGTCTCGATAGCCTAGTAGCAGACATCGAAGCGTTGGAGGAAGACGGGGCGATCGTTCTCCTCTAATGGGATGGCGAGCGGGACTTGAACAAGCGAACGGTAGTCGTACAAAAACCCGGTTCCGATTACTCGTTTCGGCGTGATTCAGACGACCTAGCCGAGGCCCTACAAGCGGCGATAGACAACTATCGTTCAACGTTTGGATGACCGCTTCTGGCCGGATCGAGAAACACACCGACCGTCAGCTATACTCACGGCTGTTGACCCATTGCTACCTCTCGAAATATTTCTCAGCTCGCGAAGAACGTCGTCAAGCAGGAAGGTGTCTATAGAACTCAGGCCGTATCAGTCAGGCCTCGATCGCCAAGTACGTGGGCTTTTACAACTCAGGCCGGCAGCACTTGATTCTTGACGGCGCTCCGCCGGATCACATTTGCTTTGCAGACGTGCCGCTTGCCGAGGCAGCTTATACCGATGTCGGGAATACACTTATAAAGTCGGCGTTAGCTGTCCAAATAAGTGGGGCTAGCTCTTTGTGTTAGAGAGTGCCGTCGATACCACGGCCGGCGAACATGGCGTCGGTTCCGGTAGCGCCAGCTACTCGATTCCTCTTGTTGTTCCGCCCGGTCGTGCAGGTATGCAGTCACCGTTGTCACTGAATTACTGCAGCAGCGGCGGCAACGGGTTGCTCTGCGTCGGTTGGTCGCTCGGCGGCATGTACTCTATCGCTCGCTGTTCTGCCGGACGATAGCCAAAAATTTGCTCGACGCGGCATCCAACCCGTTCGCTACGGGCTCAGTGGCGATTTTAGTTTTGGCTGACAATCCGGTTCTGGTGTATATAGGTTTTGTCAGACAGCGTACGTTTGCAATCAACAAATAAGGATGGTTTACCGATGAAACATATACTCGAATCTACCAAGATTTTTCTAGCTGCTATGCTGACCGCAATTCTTTTTAACTCGAACGCGCACGCGACTGAGCTAGACAACTATTACAACGGCCTGTTAGCTCGTTCAAACCCTCTATCCAGTTCGCAAGGACCGGCCGTGTTCGCCAGGAACAATAGCAACGGTCACGCGGAAACCATAGTCGTTGGCTTAGACAGTCTTGGGAATGTCTTAGAATATGCAGTGTTCAACGATCTTGGTGGGTTGGTTGCTGGCCAGTCAGCGTATATGGATTACAGCGATTTTGTGAACAACGTTCTGGGTAATGGCACCCAGCTGAGTACAGGTTCTTACTGCGGCACGTTGATCGTTTGCGATGACTACTCAGATATTTCTTTGATCACATAATTGACTGAGCCCTCTACGATGTCGTACGCCAGACTCTTGGTTTTGCTAGCATTGACGCTTGTCCTCGTTGCAATCGCGTATCTCGCTCGAGGTCCAGTGCCAGTAGGCGAATCGTCTGACGTACAACTCGGCTCAGCCACGGTTGAATCAGAGGGGCATCGGCCGAAAACCGATGTCCCTCTCGAGCGCGAAAATCCCGCTGAAATAGAACTTGCAAAGGACGACGCCTCGGGAATCGAAAAACAAGCCGAGCCACAGGATCTGCTCCCGCCAGAGGAGTTCGGCACTGAATCCAGAGAGACAAAATCGCAACGATTTTCGGTCGCTCTTCTTGGTGATCGCAATCTCTTTGTTCGCGTGATGGATGAAGAATTCGAGATGGGCATAAACGACGTGGACGCGGTGAAGTCGAATCAGAGCTCTATGGAATTGTTCTTAGATTCTTTCGCGCAATCGTACTATGACGACTACGAAGTCAGCTGCAGTCGACGAGTGTGTTTCGTTGACTTATTCGGGCCCGCAAAGCTGGCTCAAGACCTTACGGGTGTTATTCGCGAACCTTGGAGAGAGCAAGAGAACTTCCTCAGTTCGTTCGCATACCTGAAGATGGGGGACGAGAACTTCCGGTTTTACTTTGTTCGGAATGATTTTCCCATTGAAAGTCTGTTGTAGTGAATCGCTCCGCACGTAGCAATGCTAATTCGGGTTTATCATATGACTGCAAAGTGATAAGGCCTGAGCTTGCTAGGCACAATTTATGGTAACAACTGTGAATCACAGCGCGACTCGAGCAAGTGGCTGCTATTGGCCGGATCGAGAAACCAACCAAAC
Source organism: Pseudomonadota bacterium (assembly GCA_038521865.1). Taxonomy (GTDB): domain Bacteria; phylum Pseudomonadota; class Gammaproteobacteria; order Steroidobacterales; family Woeseiaceae; genus CALBPI01. The sequence goes on from JBCBKO010000001.1 coordinate 115,883, forward strand.
GTCCGCTATACTCACAGCTGATGACCCTTACCGGACGCTCGGATCCTAATTCACAGCAACAGGAAATTGAAGGTGTGAGGCTTGTATTTCGAGCCTTCTTTATGCCTCGCTCCTTCCGCAATTGTCATGAAGGGCGCGGCCTAGAAATTCGACTAAAGTACAGGTGACTACAAGTAAGTCACAACGGTAGTCGGCGACTTCGAATTAGCTTCAGATAGCTCATTGAGCTGAACAGGGTTATCAGTGTTAACGCGATGCCTGCCAACGCCATCAACGCATCGTACATGCGCCCTCCGATACCGGTTGAGTGCAAAGGATAGATCGCGTTTGCCGCACGTTCGCCTAACGTTAGTTTCATTGCATCTTGGGTCGCAAGCACGGTGCTTGTTGCAGGATCGACGTACGCGAGCGTTCGTCCATTTTGATGCCACTCGCCAACCGATCGAACCCGTACGGTCGCCGGTGATGCATCTGAACGTGGCCAGATAACCAATCTTGGCGTCGCATCGGGAAGGAGCTGTTTGGCTTCCTGCAGCGCCGTCGGCCAGTAGATATCGCCCGCAGTGGCCCCAGGTCGAATCGATGGTGTCTGGTTAGAGCCGGTTACAGCGAGGAGCAGGTAAGAAGCCTGAGCGTAAAACACCATTGCTGCGCCGGTGAGTAACGCGAGAAGGATCGGGATGGACAACGCAATCCCGGTATTCCGGTGGTAGGCGAGTAGGTCCCGTCGCTTTAGACTCTGAGGCAGCGCACGTAGCCGGAACTTCTGAAGGAACGGCCATACGAGATAAATACCGCTCAAAGCCATCAGCATCGCGCAAAGCCCAACTGCGCCCGCCAGATACTTCCCGAACTCTCCTAGAAACAAATAATGGTGAAGGTGGAAGATCCAGTCCTCGATGCGGTCATGGGGCTGCCACCGCTCGATCACAGCACCGCCTTGGGAGACATAAGCGGCCTCGTCAGATCGAAGGACTACGTGATGCAATCCAAACGAGGGTCTGGCGAGCGAGACGTAAGAAATGTTGTCTGCCCCGAAGGTCGCTTCGATCGCCTCCATTGCTTCACCTAGTTCTGCAGGACTTGATGCGACGTCTACTCGGGCCTCCGGAAACGAGAGCCGCAAATAGTCGTCCTTAAAAATCAATAGAACCCCAGAAAGGCTCAGCGTCATGAGGATCAAGGACAGTGTCAGTCCGGTCCAGGCGTGTAACCGCCTAATTTTCGGAAATATTTGAGTTCTTGTACGAGTTTTAGCGTGCACGATTCGTTGCGGGCCAGTTAGTTGTATTTTCGATATACGAATGCGAATGATTTACATTTCGATTCGTATATTAATATACTTCGCAGAGTAGCGAACTTTTGGGGAAAAGAAATGGAATACGTGAATCGACTGGCTTTTGCAGTCGCGATGGCGCTGGCTGGATCACATGCAGTTGCGCAGGACTCCGGGGAGCCAGTTGACGAAGTCGTCGTTCGGGCGGCTCGGATCGGCGCGCCCGCAAGTGGAATCGCCGGGACGGTCACAATTCTTGATACTGAGACTATTGTTCAACAGGCGGCGATCAGCGATGACTTGTACAGCGTGCTGTCGATTAGCGTGCCCGGTTTCGCACCGTCGATTCAGAAGCTGACCGGTCGCAGTGAAACCCTGCGAGGGCGCAATCCACTATATTTGGTGGACGGAGTTCCACAGCACAACGCTCTGCGGGACGGTTCCCGCGATGGGCATAGTTTCGACCTCGATTTTATTGAGCGCATTGAAGTGATAAACGGCTCGAATGCAATTCAGGGCGTCGGCGCGACCGGAGGTGTCGTTAACACAGTGACAGTCACCCCGCAGCCAGGGTCAGGCTGGAACACTCGCGTTCGCGCGCGCGCTATCGCCGACGATGAATTCAGCGGCGATGCGTTCGGATATAAAGGGTCGGTGCTGGTCACCCGGGGCGGCGATGATGTCGATGTTGCCTTTGGTGTGGCTCTGCACGAACGCGGGTTGTTTATTGATGATAACGGCGACCCAGTCGGTCTCTATCCGACACAGGGCGACATCATGGATTCGACGTCAACCAATCTGTTTGGCAAAGCGACTTGGCGTTACTCCGATGACGGGTCCTTGACGCTCCTGATCAACGATTTTGACCTGGAGCGCAATGGTGATTTTCGAGCTGTGCTGGGCGATCGTGCTGCGGGTGTTCCGACGGGCACCATCGAGGGTGACCCATCAGCTGATGTCGGCGATCCAGCAAGAAATGAGAACACGCTAATTTCCCTCACATTGACCCAAGAAAATGTGCTCGGTGGACAATTCGAAGCGCAGATCTACGATCAGTCTTTCGAAGGTTTGTTCGAGGGTGGGACATTCGGAAACTTTTTCCGCCTGACAGTCGATGGCGACCCGTTCCTCGACCAGTCCGCGATCGTGTCCGATAAATTCGGCATCAAGACGACGTACAACCGTCAATTCGAGAACTGGTCGTTCACCGGTGGTATCGACTTTTTTGAGGATGAGTCTGCGCAGGTATTGGCCCGAAGCGGTCGTGAATGGGTACCGGAAACCGCGTTTCGTTCGACGGCACCTTACGCTCAGGTGGGGTGGGAAGTCAGCGATAAACTAACGCTGACTGCAGGTCTTCGCGCCGAGTTTGCAACCCTTGAAGCGGATGACTACGTTACTATCGCCGCTGCGAACAGCACGCCCGTTGCCGGCGGCGAGCCTGACTTCAACGAGACGCTACCCAATGTCGGTGTCATTTTCCGAGTGACCGACAGTGTCACAGTTTATGGGGCGTTCAGCGAAGGGTTCACTATGCCGGACGTTGGTCGGGTACTTCGCGGTATCAACACTCCTGGGCTCAGCGTCGACAACCTGTTTGACCTCGAGCCGATCGTCACAGACAACCTAGAAGTAGGTGTCGAGTTCGAGCGCGGACCACTGAGTGCGCGTGTCGCCGCTTTTCAGTCTCAAGCCGACAATGGTTCGCGATTGTTGTTGAACGATGCGGGTATCTTTGAAGTCCAGCGACAGGAAACGGAGATCGACGGATTTGAATTGGTTGTCGATTACACGCTGGATTCGGGTCACGTCATTGGCGCCAATTACAGCAATTCCGACGGGCAATTCGATTCGGATGGTGTGGGCGGGGTTGATACAGATCTCGATGGAGTCAACATCGGGCCGAACCGGCTGAACCTTTACGCGTTCGGCCCGATCGGTGAGCGTGTCAATTGGCGAGTGATGCTGTCGAATCTTGAAGATCGCGAGTTTCGCGGGCCGGCAGCACCCGAGAATAGGGACTTTGAGGGGTTTTGGTTAGCAAACGCGTTCGTCAATTGGGACAGTGGTGTCGGTGTTTTCTCATTGGGTGTCGAGAATCTCTTGAACGAAGGCTATTTCACGTACTTTGCTCAAACAGAGCCCGGCGCTCGTGCAGACACGTTCTTTCGCGGTAATGGACGAACGCTGACTATCGGCTGGGATCGTCAGTTCTAGACGCCAATACTAGACGGTCCTAGCTGCTGCAGCGCAGACTCTGAGTTGTCTTTATTGAAACAAGCAAGTGCATCTGAAAACAGAGTTTTAAGGTCAAGGTTCGGAAAACTTGGTTTGATAACAAGTAACGGGCGTCAGCTCCTGGCCGACTTCAGAACCTCGTCGAGTAGCTAACTTGATCACTGCAAGGGGTCGTTCCCCGATCTCTATCGGAAATCTGGCGACTTCATTGTTCGAAAGCGACATGCCTAGAAAAAACCGATATAGCGCCGGCTGCGCTTGGGTGTAGGATACTAAAACGCTGGAAACCTCTTTTGACCGTTGGGATATTCGGCGCAAATGACCCCGGAATTTAAAAACTACAAACTAGACGAACTGATCCAGGCGGCGAACACAATCGATCGTCAGAAGTATCCCGAGAGACTACTGGAAGTGGAGCGTCTGATTGCGCTTCGGAAACAGGAATGGGAGGGTGGCGGATTTGTTTCGAGCGGTGAACGCCGAGCCGATCGTACCAATCGTTGGTACGCAGTCGTCCGCCGGTTGGAATTTACGACGGTGTTGAAGCTGGTCACTGCCGGTCTCGGTGTCTCGATGACCCTCTGGCTGTTATTGGTCGGAATTGCCGCAGTCTTTGGCGCGGATATCGTCGAATTCAACGGAGCCAACGTACACGGAATCAAAGCGCTGTTGGTTGTGTGTGCTGCGATTGTTGTTTTCGTTCCGGTATTGAGCCTCGTTTTTACGATTGCCGTTTATATCGGCTTGCGACTGTATGCTCTGTTTCGTCCGATTTGCGTCGGAGTTATTGTCGATTCGGGCGAAAGATCAGATGAGGCGACGTCTAGATAGCCGCGTCGTCTACGTAAGCTTCCCTGTCAAGTCGGCAGTGCATAAGTAGAGTTTCCGGCTTGATAACGGGCTTCCGCTGGCTTGTGATTGCAGCGTGGTCACAGTCCGCTTTTGGCCGTGAATCGACGTCCGGATATCTTCTGCTACGATGACGGTCGTTCACCCATTGCTGCCCCTCATGTGAGAGCTTGGATTTTTGGTCTGCGATATTTCTAAGGGCACAAAGAATATGAGACTTTTGGGCTTGTTGGGAGCGACTGCAATCCTTATCTTCGCTCCAATACAAACCGCAATTGCGGCCGATATTGGATACCTAACGCTGTGCGCGGACAACCTGCAGGAGCGAGTCGATGAGTCTCCGCGAGAGCCTATCACTGATCCGTCAAGCGTAAACAGCTGGGATGATCTGGTTGAATATGCGTATGACGAGTATCTAACGAACGATCACGAGGACCAGCATGTAAGCGCGTTGCGCAGTGCCCTCAAAGGCTCATCGGAGGAGAGAATCGCGGGTTTACGCTTTCTCGCTCAAAGTAAACATCTGTCCCCGATGACAAAGCACGTTTTGCTTGAAGAGCTTGCTGTCACTTCGGCAGAGCCCGACTCGGAGTTCGAGCTCCTGGTCACCGAGGCTGTGATTCCATTCTATCGGCGCATGGCTTGTGATGAGTGCGTCGAGCGCCGGCTGGAATCAATGCTCGTTGCAAACCAGGTTGATCGTTTTGATCTTGCTCAGATTGCCCGGCTCTATGAGATCGGTGCTACGGATGATGGCAAGGCACTTGCGGCCTTGGTTGAGCAAGGGTGTGGTCAAATGAACCTAGCTGTAATCGATCTTGTTGCTTTGATTGCATGGGACGAAAGCCAATCTACTGCTGAGCAAAGTGAGGAAGTGAAAAATTTTGTGAGAAGAGCATCAGGGCTTGGCGCCCCTAGGGCATCTCATTACCAATATATGATCGAGGGTGAGGAAGACGAATCACGGGCGGTACAGCTTTTCTCTCAGGCGCTCAAGGGTGGGTCTAGCCCTGCGGTCTTGGGGCTCGCACGACGGCTACACAACTATAAGGAACAGTCGGAGAAGACAGTTATTGTCGCTCACTTTCTCGCTCAGCTTAGTGCTTATTCTGGAGAGGCAATTTCACCACTTCAGACCGTCCAAATACGCCGCCTCAACGAAATGGATCACGATCATTGGTCGCTATCAATAGACGGCTGGACGTATGCTGCGCTTGCAGGAGACCAACGCGATACAGAAATGATAACGCGATGGGTGCTGGAGGCGACGCCAGACAAAGATAATCCTTGATCATCCTTTTTGACTGCCCATGACTGTTTTGCCACTTCATCGAGCGTTCATGTACTCGGAATTAGGTCAACCGGCACGACGAACGTGTGAACTATTCTGGGTGTGTGTCGAGTGATACGTGGTCTTGTCATGTTGGTGAGCGCACTTGGTCTGTCTGTGGTCTTGATCAATGCATATCAGCATCATAGAGAAACAGCATTACTGAAAGACTTCTTCGAAAACAACGAGGATCCGAAACTCGCTGCGGTGGTAGCGAATTCGCCGACAGTCAAGGCGGAACTAACTAAGTTGGTGCAGGACGCTGTGACCAATGATATGCCGGACTTGCAGTTTAGGAGAGAGTTCCGCAGCACTTTAAGTAGAGAGTTTGAGAGGAAGCTTTGGCCGTGAATCGACGTACGGATCTCTCTTGCTACCATGACAGTCGCTACCCAGAGCAGAAATTTAACGTCGCCACCAGTTAGCGGTGAGGTGAGTACTCTTGGAACGACCATTGATGAATCGATCCCTCGTTGTCTATTTGGCTCTGATTTTTTTCCTGGCAAGTGCGGATACTGCCCGAGCAGCGACTACGGAGGTTGTGGCTAGCGAATATCGCACAGCTCCCGAACTGACCTCACAAAGCATCGAGAACCTCTACCTGCTGGGAAAAGTCTGGGGGTATCTGAAATACCATCATCCTCGCGTCACGGCCGGGTGTTTCGATTGGGATGCAGAATTGCTTCAGGTTGCCGAAGTTGTGGCCTTGGCCCCGAATCACGACGATGCCTCAGCAATACTTGCCCGTTGGATTCACAGTGTTAGTGACCCGGAGAGACAGTGCGCGAGTAGTGTCACCGAACGGGTATACATGTCAGCGGACAAAAGCTGGCTGCTGGATGAGAGCCTGTTGGGTTCTGCCGTAACTGAAGCGATTGCGAAAACTAGCGAACGGGCAGAGAGAGGCGATGCGCAATACTACATAAGCCTAGTGGAGGGAGTCAGAAATCCGCAATTCCGATCTGAGCACTCGTATGCAAGCGTAAAGCGGCTAGACTGGCGGTATCGACTGATTGCTCTGTTCCGATTCTGGAATGTAGTCGAGTATTGGTCGCCCTACAGAGACCTGATCGACGCGGATTGGGATCAGATTCTGAAAGAGTCGATCCCGCACTTTGTGAGTGCTGAAGCGAATGACCAGTACGTTCTCGAACTAATGGCATTGATCGCGCGAGTGCAGGACGGTCACTCCAATCTGTGGAGCGCACTCGACATGAGGCCACCGGCGGGAACACTCGATGTCCCGGTGCATATCAGATCGATCGATGGGCTTCCCGTTGTCTGGCGAGGGTCGTCGAGTGGAAGTGCTGATAAGGGTACTGAATCGAGGACAGCTGGATTGGTTTTCGGCGACGTGATTCTGTCTGTGGATGGAACACCGGTAAACGAACTCGTCGATTCGTGGTCACCGTATTTCGGCGTTTCCAACCACGCTGCAATGTTACGTGAGGTTTACAGGCACCTGCTTAGAGGATCAGAGGACTCCGTTAGCGTCCGCGTGGAGCGTAACGGTGAGGAATTGAGCCTGGTCCTACGACGGTTGTCCGCCGATCAACGCAGCCATCTGAGCCATGATCGAGATGGGGCGACTCTACAGATGTTATCTGACGACATTGCCTACCTGAAATTGTCATCGGTGTCTCGGGACAGTGTTCCTGAGTACCTCGAAGCAGTTACCGGATGTCGTGGGCTGATTATCGACATTCGTAACTACCCCTCGGATTTTGTTGTATTTGCGCTTGGCCAACACCTCGTCAAGAAAGCTACGCCGTTCGCGAGATTCACCCACGGTGATTTGGAATCGCCCGGAACCTTCCACTGGACCGATCCGGTTGAGATAAAGCCCGCAGAACCGTTTTTCGATGGTTCTGTCGTTATTTTGGTCGACGAGTCTAGCCAGAGTCAGTCCGAATACACAGCAATGGCATTTCGAGCTGCCCCGGGTGCGGTGGTCATTGGCAGCCAGACGGCCGGTGCCGACGGGAACATATCGGCTATACCGCTTCCGGGTGGTCACAGAACGGTGATAAGTGGTATCGGCGTATTCTATCCTGACAAGTCACCAACCCAACAGACTGGCATTGTTCCGGATATTGTTGCAGCGCCGACTATTGCCGGTATTCGGGCCGGCCGAGACGAGGTACTCGAACGCGCAGTCTTAGAGATCATGCAGGAAGAACTTCCTCAAGGTGAATTGATGGAAATGACTCGTATCCTGCATGCGCCGATACCAACTCCACCGAGCCTAAAGTCAGACTCCAAAGCCCAATGACCTGGCTGCGACGAGTGTCTGCTTCTGGCCGAGTCCCGCAGCTAGAAGAGCGACTGTTATTATCACTACTGTTGATCCGGAACAGTCTGAATAACCTGAGAATGTTTATACCGTTAGATCCATCATCAGTCAGCGGCATTTGGGACAAGCTCTTACACGATCTAATCTCCAACAAGAGTTGCTTATTCATTTGCGACGGCAAGAAGAGTTCCGAGCCAAAGTGCCAGGTTCTAAGCGAAGAACGGGCCAAGAGAATAGCAACGAAACTCAGGTCTAGGGATTATGTGAGAATTGGAAGCGGCAGATTGCATCCGATACCTCTCTATTTTGGGGTGGATATTGATGCGGACTCTGGTCGTTTGATGGATCTTATATCTATTTCGTCAGACGAAGACAGACTCAAGAATGATGTGACTTTGCTGTGCCAGCTTACGTTTTTGCAGAATAAACAGATGGGCAAGTTAATTGTGCCTCTTGTTCTCTCCAGTCTCGATGATCCCGAATTGGAGATTGCAATTAGTCCGAGTGGTTCAGAAACAGTAGTCTCCAGAGTTGGGCCTTAACCAAACTTCACAGTGTGTCTTCCACCTATCCAAAAGAGTTATCGAAATGCTTGAGGCACCGTCAGACAGTAACGATTCGTAAGCTCCCCTTTACGAGCGACCGCTAATGGCCGGAAACGGCCGCCAGACGATTTGCACTAGCCAAAGAGAGTGCATCTGGTTTGACGAGAAACTGGCTGAGCAAACTCGAAGTGCTGTTTCGAAAAATGCAGGGAGCAGCTTTCCAGCCTAGCTTGACACTAAATATTACGTATGTAATATATTTATTATTACAAACGTAAAAGTAAGGCTTACCTCGATGTCAATCAGCGAAGCGGAAAGTGCTGTAATGCAGGTTCTGTGGTCGACTCATCCGTTATCCGCACAAGAGATTGTAGAGCGTGTAGCGGCGCCAAATGACTGGACGGACGTCACCGTTCGATCCTTGCTTAATCGGCTACTCAAAAAGGGGGCATTGAGTGCCGTGCGCGATGGCCGTAAATACCTTTACTCACCGGTTTTGTCTCGAGAGGAATACGTCGATACAGAAAGCAGGGGTCTGCTTGATCGTCTTTTTGACGGTCAGCTTGCCCCATTGGTGAGCCATTTCTCTGAGCGAGAAGCATTGTCTCCGGAAGACGTTCGTGCCTTAAAAGCACTAGTCGAGGAGTTGCCCGATGGGTGAGTTGATGCTCGCTCTGCAGCTTGCAGTTGCTGTAGCGTTGGCGCTTGTACTTGTTCTACGTGGAGCAATACGTCGGTTGGCGGGCCCACGCATCGCGCTCTGGCTCTGGATGCTACCGATTTTGGCGCCCCTAGCAGTCCTAGTGCCGGGCCCAGCTCAAGAGACCGGTTCGGACATTGCTATTGCGGCATTGATTGAGAAACCTCGCGTTCTTGACCGTTCCCCTCCAGTTGCCCAAACCTCTGCGACGTCAACGCAGCACTCTTCAATAAAAGCGGTGACGCCGCGGTGGTTCGACCGGCTCGAAGACCCTCTACTTACTGGTTGGTTTATTGGAGCGGTCCTCGTATTTCTTATTCTGATTGTTAGGCAATGGCGGTTTGTGCGTTCCTTGGATCCACTCACACCGGCTCCAGAGCTTGGCGACCGCGTTTTTCGGTCTTCTAATTTCGAAGTAGGCGTCAGTCTGATTGGTTTCGTGCGAATACGGGTCGTCGTTCCCACCAATTTTGAAAGCCTCTTTGATTGTCAGGCGCGCGCACTGATTCTCGATCATGAACGTGAGCATCTAAGAGCAGGCCATATGCGGATGAACGCGGTAGCGATGGCGATTCAAATTCTGTGTTGGTGCAATCCGTTGGTATATGCAGGGCTACATCGTTTTCGTCTTGATCAAGAGCTTGCCTGCGATGCGGCAGTTCTAGAGAAAGCGTCCGGAGTCGTGCGCGCGTATGGCGCAGCGCTGCTCAAAGCACAGCAAACCCATCGGAACCCGTTAGCCTGTGCTTGGAAGTCTGAGTCAAGCTTAGAGACGCGTTTGCGATTGCTCGGAAAGCGGACCCCCACTGGGTTCAATCGTTGCGCTGGAATCGCGCTCTTGAGCGTGGCTTTTGCGGGTGTGACCAGTGCTGGCTGGGCTGCTTACCCTGATTACCGAGAATCTTCGCTTGTTGCAGAGAATCCCGACCGATCGCTGCGCGCCGAGAGCTTTTTGGCGTCTCGGGTTTCTCTTATTGGAATTAATTCGGACGTCGAACTGGTCTTCGAGAGTCGCACGGACATCCTAATGGTCGGTCATCGGCACCAAGCGCTTAGTCACACCATTAATCAGGGAGATTTGATAATTCGATCAGGCAGGTTTGAGGAACCGTGTCGAGATCGTGGCTTGCCCAAGAGGCAAATTACGATGCATGTGCCAGTAGGTACGATTGTCGCCTCGCGTGGCAGGGCGGATATCGCGGTGTTATCCAACGTTGGCGTGAATTTGGCGTTGCAGGGATGTGGTTTCGTTGACCTTGGCGATAATCAAGACAATGTACGTCTGAGCGTGGATGGCGATTTTGATGTTCGTGGCGGAACGGTGCGCAACGATGTGATCGCCGAGAGTTCAGGCAGTTCAGCAATTCAACTTGATCAAATTGGTGGAGCGTTGGCAGCGAATACTTCCGGTAGTTCTGATATTTCCATAGGACGGGTTGCCGAAGGCGGTAAGGTGCTTGCCGGCGGCGGCTCTCGTTTGATCATTAAAGAATGGCGTGGTGGCATTGAGGCGAGCATTGGCGGAGGCAGCGAACTCTGGATTGAACAGTTGAGCGCCTCCGAATCCACACTGATTGCCAGTGGTTCCGGGAGCATTTTAGTCGGAGAGGGCTTTGCCCACGTTCTAGATATTGATCAACCTGCCGACGGGGAGGTTTATTTCGGCGGCAGAGCGAAGCGAAGCAAAGTCCGGAATCGTGGAAGCGCTTTCGTGACGATCGGTCAAACCGACACCATTGACAGCCGCGGGCTCCTAAGGGTCTCCGAGCCTCCGTAAGTCGGCAGCGGCTATTTCAAAGCCACTACATGCACCAACAGAGTTTCCCTAGAAATGGCTAGCCGATTCGGCAGCCGACGGTCTCGCTTTGTCGCCAAAAATCACTCGGATGGACAATCCTATGCACAGAATTCTTACCAGTCTCTTTTTGGCAGCTGCTCTTGCACTGCAGGTCTTACCAGCGTTCGCAGTCGAGTTGGGTGACATCCGTGCGCTTTATAAAGATAACTTTAACGACGAGGCGCCCGGACTAGCTGTGGTCGTCGTAAAAGACAACGAGACCATTTTCTCTGAAGGATTTGGCGGCGCCAACCTTGAGTACGGTATTCCTATCAGCGAGTCGACTGTTTTTCACGTCGCATCGCTCTCCAAGCAATTCACGGCATTCGCCATTCTGAAGCTAGAGCAAGACGGATTGCTTTCGGTTGATGACGATGTAAGAACGTACCTCCCCGAGGTGCCAGACTTTGGACATACAATCACGCTCAGGCACTTACTCACTCATTCAAGTGGGTTGCGTGAGCAGTGGCGCCTTTTGGAGATGGCAGGTTGGAGGTTGGACGATGTCATTACCAATGACCATGTTCTGACCCTGGTACAGGATCAGAAATCACTGAATTTTGTTCCTGGTACTAAATTCATGTATTGCAATACGGGTTTCACACTCCTGGCCGAGATCGTTGAGCGAGTGACGGACCAGTCCTTTGCAGAATATGCGAATACACAGATCTTCGAACCACTCGAAATGGAGAGCAGCCTGTTTTTCGATGACCATGAAACAATTGTTACAAATCGTGCTTATTCATATCAGAGGATGGATGGGGTCGTGCGCAAAAGTCGATTGAACTTTGCGACTGTTGGTCCGACCAGTCTATTTACGACGGTAAGTGACATGAGCAAATGGGCCATCAACTTTAGTACGTTGACCATTGGTAATAAGGAAATCTTCGAAAAGATGAGTCGCATGGGCGAGCGACCAGACGGTTCGCCCGTATCGTACGCGATGGGGCAATTCGTAGATCAGTACAAGGGGCGGCAAATGATTTACCACTCGGGTTCCGATGCCGGGTATCGAGCCTTTTTCGCCCGTCTTCCTGAAGAAAGACTATCGGTCGCGGTATTTGCGAATGCGTCAAATATCGATGCGAGAAGCGAGACGTTTAAAGCCATAGATCTATACCTCGAGGATGGTGCCACGACAGCCTCAAGTCCTGAGCCAGAGACGGCAAAAGACTTCGAGTATGATCCGGAGACTTTTATCAGTGTCTTACCTGAGCAACTGAAACCCTTTGAGGCGCGCTATTGGAATCCTGAGGAGAATAGTTTTACCGAAATTAAGGTGCGAGAAAACGAACTCATCTTCACGCCGCCCAGCGGCAGCGAGGTTACGTTGATTCCGGTTGGGGCAGGGCAGTTCAAGTTGCCCGGCACCCCTTATGATGTTTCCGTGAATTTCAAGACAGATGAAGAGCGCGGGGAGATCATGGAGGTCTATGTTCCTGACCTTATGTGGCTGTGGCTACAGAAGGTCCAAGACTCTGAAACGAACGGTTTAGATGCCAGCAACAACCCGTATCTGGGAACCTATATTAGTGACGAACTCGGGGCGTCTTATGAATTGACTTTTGATGGTGAAAGCTACGCACTGATTCACTATAGGCTTGGGATCATTCCGCTAACGCGAATTGATGACAATCTCTTCACTTCGACCAATCGGAATTTCCGGCAGGTTACGTTCATGAAGGATGAGAATTTGAACGTGACTGCTTTTTCGGTACGCAATGATGGAATCAATTCATTGGAGTTTAGAAGAGTGCTGAAGCAATAGATGGTTAGACTCCTTGACGCGCCCGGTTACCGCGCCAAGACAGAATGATTCCCCATATCGTGAGGGCTAACCCTCCTGCGAGCCCCCATGCTAAACATATACTGGTAATCGTGCCCAGGAACGCGAGGCCTAAGTTCATTAAGGTGTAAGAAGTCCTTGGATAGCTATTTCACGCACGAGTTCGAAGCCGTCATCTCTGAGTTTGGTGTCGGCAAGACTCGCAAAATCTGGTATCGAGTTGTTTTCATGCCAGCAACTCTCGAAGGTGAGTTGCCGTTTGGTCAGTTCCCACGCTTACGGATTGATGGCGAGATAGCGGACGTCCCCATTGCCAATGCGTTTATGCCAACCGGAGATGGGAGACGATACTTGATTGTGTCACCCGAAGTCATGAAGAGCGCGTCGCTTTCGCTTGGCGATACAGTCTCAGTTAGGTTCCGTATCGCGGATCAGGATCACGTCGACGTACCAGATTCACTCACTCTTGCAATTGATAGCTTGCAACCTGCAAAGCGGGTCTGGGACGGTCTTACGTCTGGAAAAAGACGGGCACTTGCGTTTCATGTCTCGAACGCAAAGACTGAGCCAACTCAGGCCAAACGCATAGCCGATGTCATTGAGGCACTAACGGAATTTGACGGGAAACTACGCCGGTAGGTTTGCGCAAAGAGAAACACCACTGCTGATTTCCGGTGAATGAGAGTGTCGGAGATTGTCGAGTGGCAGACTTACGATCGATATCAGCTGCATCCGAATTCGAAGGTAGAATGACGGCCTCTGGCCGACGCTCGGAACTAGTCGGGCGGACGCATCGGAATAAGGTATCTCATGGGCTATTTCAACGCGGCAATCCTGTTCAAGAAGCAACCGGACTGGTCTAAGCTCGACGCATTGCCCGAGAGCATTGGGCTGCGCGGATACGCACACAATGACGCGGCACTGTGGTTGCTGGAATTCTGGGCGCGCAATCCAGCGCCCCAATATCCGTTCACCGAAGGGCATGAAGAAAGGATATTCGGTGGACTCACGAGCAATGCCGTTGTTGGGAAACTCGAGGCGCTAAACAAGGCTTGGCGTGAGGTCTACGGGGATATTTGGTTAAGACTTGGTCTATCGGTCGCAACGCTGACGGGTCAAGATATCTTCTTCTTTGCCGATGATGACGATTGGTTTGACTACGCTTACTCAATCACGAACGGCGAGGTCACCGCACTGGCATTACGCGTCAGTATGTCGAACTTTGTGATGAACGCCTCCGGCGACTTCGAAGTAACACCCGGCATCGACGCCGAAGGCGGCGGCGAGGCAGACTTGACCCAAGATGAGATCAAGACGCTTGGCGCATTACCGTTCGTCGCAATCCAACCGCCAATGGAATTTGTCAGCGGGATACCACTCGCTGCCAACGTTCTTAAGCTCTGGCCTAGAGAAATCGGCAAGGCTGAGGCGCTACTCGGTGTCGGTACCTGGGACCCGTTCATGAACTTCAATGACAAATCGGAAATGATTTACGAACGGTTGCCGTCCGTCAAAGAAGAACCTGCTCTGAAACGGGAGGGTCGACAATCTGCTCCAAAGCCATGGTGGAAGTTTTGGGTATGAGCACAGGCTGATCCGACCTGAGACCCTTTTACACTTTTTATGGTCATGATCGTAGAGGATCGTGCGAGTTGTAAGATGCAGTGCGACCGCCGTTGGTGAATAGTTGAAGGCCGCAGCCTCTCCAAATTGAAGCGTTCAAGCGGCTGCGGCTCGAGGTAACTGTCGTTCGATCACGGCGTCGGTTTCTATCCCGTTGTTGCTACTTAACACGATGAGGAAGATCAGGACCAGTGCCGTCGATAAGCTGCATTATCGTTAGTTGCTTGGGCATATCGAGCAACGGGAACGGGCGGAGTCGTTTCGCCGTGCTTCACTATTACGTTCTCTCCCCACGATATGGGCCTATTTGATCCCCTTGATTTGGTCCGAACGCCCTCTCCTGAATTACGCCGGTAGCTTCATGTGATTCATGCTTGGTCCAGTAGAGAGTAAAATGGCATCGCAACCGGCATCCTTCTCCAAAGCGATGGTCAATTGAAAAAAATTAGATCAGATAAAACAATAAATTATCGATTGACTAGCCAAAATTATCCGGTATATTGTCCGGCATTATGATAGGTTTCGCCATCCAACCGACCATTCCTAGCGGCAGTTGGCCTCAACTCGAGGAGCAAGCGTTAGCGCTAACAAGCACCGCAAATCGACTTGCGGCCAGCCTTCCTGCGTCAGTCCAGCTTGGCGTAGGCGAACTGGTTCGATCGATGAACTGCTATTACTCCAACCTAATCGAGGGGCACCCTACGTTGCCTCGCGAGATAGATGATGCGCTGAAGGACCGATACTCCGATGATCCAGAGCGACGCGATCTCCAGATCGAGGCAATCGCTCACATTACTGTCCAACGTATGATCGACTTGGGCGAAGCGCCCGGAATGGATGCGACGTCATCGGAGTACATCAAGTGGCTTCACTTTGAATTTTGTAGCCGAGTTCCTGATGACATGTTGGTGGCCAAGAACCCAGATACTGGTGAAGAGGTAAAGGTGATACCAGGCAGGTTCAGGGAATGTGAGGTGAAGGTAGGTCGCCACCTACCGCCTGGTGTAGGGGATCTATCGCCGCTGGTTGATCGCTTCACGGAGGATTACAGCTCCGAACAACTGCGTGGTGTAAGCGCGCTTTTCGCTATTCCAGCAGCGCATCATCGCCTGCTGTGGATTCATCCGTTTGTAGACGGCAATGGCCGAGTCGCGCGCCTTATGTCTCATGCAATGCTTCTCCAGTCTGGTCTTGGCAGTCCTTTGTGGTCGATTTCCCGGGGGCTCGCTCGTCGAGTTGATGAGTACAAAAGAATGCTGGCCGCAGCAGATCAGGCACGTCAGGGCGATCTGGATGGAAGAGGCAACCTCTCTCAAGCGGCGTTGGTTAGCTTCTGCGAGTTTTTTTTCGATGCGTGTCTTGATCAGGTCAGATTTATGGAGTCGCTGCTTGACCCCTCGGAGTTAGGGCGGCGCATCAAACTCTATGCACGAGATGAGGTTGACAGCGGTAGGCTACCCAAGGGGTCCGAAGCTATTTTGATGGAAGCGTTTTCGGCGGGTGAGGTCGAGCGAGGAAAGGTCCGTGACCTTACGGGATACCAGGATCGTCGTGCGCGTCAAATTCTGTCAGAACTCGTGCAGAAGGATTTACTAGTCTCAACTGGGCCGCGGCGGCCGGTCAGGTTGGGATTTCCGTTACACGTTGCCGAGCGATGGTTACCATCGCTGTATGTCTGAGAAGCCCATGGAACGAGATAAGTTGGTGGGGCTTACAACGCCCCGCGGATGGAAGTTGTTAAACGCACGTGAACCTAGCGGGCGCCATACTGGCGGTTGTCATTCGTGGGGGTATGTCGCAGCAAACGACGATGGCGATTTCGCGTTTGTCAAAGCACTAGATATGCGTCTCGGACTAGAAAAGGACGGAGATCTTCAGGCGGCGTTGAAGGCACATTCAACCCGAGTTGATCAATTTCGTTACGAATGGGATTTGGCCGAAAGGTGCACTAGCGCCAGGCTTTCTGGCGTTGTCCAGGCGCTGGAGGAAGGCTACTTCGAAGTCGAGGGAGAGCAGAATCCCGTGCCGTTCTTGGTGTTCGAGTTGGCGGAAGGAGACTTGCGTGAGCAGTCAGATTTAGAACGACGCTTTGATCTCGCTTTTCGACTTCGGGTACTCCACAAGACCGCTGTCGGTCTTGCTCAATTGCATGGCATTCGGATAGCACTACAGGACATGAAACCTTCGAACATCATCGTTTTTCGTGATCATGTGACGAAGATTGCCGATTTGGGGAACGCTCACCACAGAGAAATCACGCGGCCTGGTGTCGATGAGCAAATCGCCGCCGACAAGTATTACGCGCCGCCTGAGCAACTCTATGGCGCGGTGAGAAGCGGATGGGAGACACGCAGACTTGCTGCTGATCTCTACTTGCTGGGCAGCATCGCTGTCTTCCTTACGACCGGTGTGGGAATGACACAGTCTCTGAAGACACAACTTCGAGATGAGCATTGGTGGACAAATTTTGGCGATGAATACGAACAAGTCGTTCCATATCTGCGAGAGGCCATGGACGCAGTACTCGAAGAGGTTCGAGCCGAGTCCGAAGAGGAGATCGCTGCGGAGATGGTCGAACTGATCGGGTATCTATGTGATCCCGATCCTGACGAGCGAGGCCATCCGAAGAATATAGCGGGGGCTGGCGGACGTTGCGGACTCGAGCGTTTTGTATCACGGTTTGACCGAATGGCCAGCTATGCGGAGTACAGGTTGCGCCGCGCCAGCTCCAGATGAGTGGATTCACTGAAGACAGTGATCGCCAGCTCATTCCACGATGGCGGTTTATGCGTGACTTCGGTGATGCACCGGAAATTCATGGCGACCCTCGTCATTCTCGGTCACGGTGGATTAACCTGCAGCACTTGGACGAAAGGCTCGAGGTTTGGCGAGCAGCACCAACGATCGCAACGGCGGCGGATGCGGTGGCATGTGGAATAACCTATGACAAATCGGCTGCGGTCGTTGATCCAGCCAAGTATTTGCTCGAGAACTCTGACAGAACACTTCCTCAAGTCGTTCGAATGGCCAGAGCTGCTCTGCACTTGCCGATTGCGAAGCGCCATATTGATGATGGACAACTTCCCCTCGAATCCCCAAGTGACACGCAAGCACAAGCCATAAGTGTTATCCGAGAGCGGCGACTTCAATTGAGGCGCAACCCCAAGAATGCGTTGGCGGCAATCGATATGGCGCGGGGCTATGCCATTTTGGGGCAGTCGCAGAAGGCTCTTGATTCGATTCGACACTCATTGATAGTGGCTCCGCATCACCGTCTAACACTGCGGACAGGGTCGCGATTCTTTATTCATTCTGGTGATCCGGAGCAAGCACACTACTTGCTCTCGAAGAGCCCGAGAACTAAGCAGGATCCGTGGCTGATGGCGACGGAAATAGCAATCGCTCCGGCCGCCAATCGGACCTCACAGAACATCAAGCGTGCACGCATGTTGGTGGAGAGCAAAACGCTTCCGGATGAACAGCTCACTGAGTTGCACAGCGCGCTCGCGACACAGTTTCTCGAGGACGGACGTACAAAAGCAGCGAAACATGCTTTTGAACGAAGCCTTCTGAAGCCAACTGACAATACTGTTGCTCAGGCGCATTGGGCACGTCGGCACATCCGGTCGCTGTCCCTGTCTGCTAGTAATATGGGAATTAACCGAGGGTTCGAGGCGAGAGCGCACGGCGCTTACGATGAGAAAAATTGGCTCGCGGCAAAAATGGAAACATCCCGCTGGCAATTGGATGAGCCGTTTTCCTGTCATCCGGCATCCTTCGGGTCATACCTAGGAGTTACGATTCTGGGGGACTATGAATTTGCTTTGCAGTGCGCAGAGATTGGTTTGATGGCAGAGCCCAGGGACGCAACCCTTCTCAATAACAAAGCCGTGGCGCTCGCGTACATGAATGAGACGAAGCAAGCATTCGAAACCTTCCGATTGATTCCTACCGAAGATACTGAAAATCATCCGCAGTATGTACACATAGCGACAGCTGGCCTACTGAACTTTCGCGCCGGGTATGTCGAGGAAGGGCGGGAACACTATCAACGGGCGAGTGATCTAACGCAGGGTAAAGCTAAGTCGCGAGTGTTGCTGCATTGGGCCGGTGAGGAACTCCGTGTTCAATCAGCGGATGCCCCGAAACTTCGCGAGCTGGCGATAGATCTGCTTAAGAGAACCCAGGACCCTGCGGCAGAACAACTAGAGCGAGTCCTATTGTCGCCCCAGCTCGGTTCGGCTCAAATGCGCGACGATCAGATGCCCGTTAGCTTGTCAACGCTGTACATACCATCAAAGAGTTCGTAGCACTCTTGCAAGAAACAAAACTCACATCTCCTTTCAAGGTGTCTCCACAGTAGCCAAACTGTGTAAGGGGATGCCTATGGTTCACGGCGGGCTGCGCCCAACAGCCCTTCACCTGCGTTATCAAGAAATAGGTCTTCGTCCTTAACGTACCGCCTCAATACATCTAGCGATTTATGTCGCGACTGGTCAGCCATCTTAAAGATACTAGCTCGGTTTTTAGCGGCGCTTGTTAGAAAGCCGCTCCTGAGGCTGTGTCCAGAATATCTGCTCGAATCTAATCCCGCCTTGTGCGCACGGTCTTTGATCACCATCGCGACCGATTGCGCTGACAGCCTCGACTCGCCGACCTTATCGCTGCGATACATACGGCGGAAGAGGGCGCCTCGCTCGATCCCGGATACAGTCAGCCAATCCCCAAGCGCCTGCACTGGACAGTACGGTGAGCCTACCTGCCGTACGATCCCAATGACTTGTCCTTGTCCCTCCTGATCAGTTTTCGAATGCTTAATGGTCACCTTAACGCCTTCCTCGCGCTCCTCAAGATTCCAGGAATCTAGACCGACGAGTTCTGATCGCCGAAAAGCCCCGGCGAATCCAAAGAGGAGGAGGGCGCGATCGCGAAGACCCTTGGCCGTCTCCGGCTCAATTGCATCGACCATCTTCTTGATCTCCTCGTCAATCGCCGGCTGTTTCTTTGCCGCTGGCTTGCCCCAGTCGCGCCGGATCCCACGCATCACCTCAGTGACTTGGATGGTGTTGTGTGGCGACGGGTGATTTGCCCCGAGGTGCACCAATCGGATCGCCGCCAGGCGCCGGGTCAACGTCGATGGACTCAGGCCGCTTGTGGCCTGGCTCGCGACGAACATGGCAACAGTTTCAGAATCAGCCGGTAGCGGCCGAAGCGCTACGGTTGCACACCAGGCTTCGAACAGTGCCCAATCGCTCTTGTAGGCCCGCCAAGTTGCATCAGCACGGCTCTTCTTTGCATAGCGACGAGCCTCGGTGAACGCACGTTCGCGCTCAATTCGGGTCAGGGCGGTGCTAGCAGCTGTTACAGAACTAACCATACCCAGAGTCTAATGCATTACAGTAATATATAACTAGCGGGAATTGAGATTATCGTTAGTAATAGAAATTGCCGCCAGTTGAGGATGTCTTGACTAACCACTTCGGTACTGCCCCTTAAGCTCAAAAACTGCTCGAGCGATGAAAATGGAGTTCTGCGCCAAACTCCAATCATCGGATTCTAAGTATTGGATTCCACACATTGGATTCCGGTTTTCGGATTCCGACAATCGGAATTCCTGTTACCGAAAATGCGGGCACCGGCCTTGAGGTTTCCGCAACGACGGGAACCGACATCTCAAGAACCGCCATAACGGGAACAGTCGTCACGGAAATCCATTACACCGGAATCTATGAATCCGGTGTCGGCTTGCCAACGACCAGACGTATGCGGTCGCAAATTTGTAGTTGGTCCTTGGTCGAGAGCCTGATGCGAGTACGAGAACCTCAGGCGCCTAAGCGATGGTGTTCGCCGTCAGGGTTTCACCCCGTTACCACGGACGGTTGAGTTAGGGATGATTTCCTCTATTCGACCCACTGGCACGCGCGTCGAAGGAGGTTCCATGAATGAGTTGCTGTTAGCGGCCTACTAAAACGTATGGTTTCAATTCGCCGGTTGCTGGGTTCGGTATTTCCAAAATCCCATGCCAAAGTTTTGCCTCGATAATTTCTGGTTCAGCCCCGTCGGCCGTCAAAACCAAACTAACGTTTCCTGATTCGCTAACAGACCAACTTACTTTACCGTCCAAGACAATTGCTGGCTCCGTTCTGTACGCAATAAGCGTTGCTTTTCCATCGTCTTTGAAGTCATACGCGACAAGCAGAAGCCGATCAGGATGGTCAGGATGAGCAACGACGGAAACTGCAAGGCGCCCCGCCAGACTCTGTTCAACGTTTTGGCTGATCGCAATTGAGGAAGTATAGGCTCCGAGTACCAGAATGCTGATAAGCACGAGAACTGAGAACCAAATGTTTTTCGAATTCATTAATGCTACTCATCGTCTGTCGACTCATCGTCATCATAACTCAAGTATTTGGGTATGGAAGCGCGTCCTACCAGCCGAGCAGTTCTCGCCACGAATTTGCGCGAGCTCAGGCAACTCAATGGCTGGTCACAAGAGGCTTTGGCGGCCAATGCAGGGCTCCATCGAACATACGTTGGGGCTGTTGAGCGGGAGGAGCGCAACATCAGCGTTGACAACATTGATCGCTTGGCGGCGGCGCTGGGAGTCACGGCAAGCGAGCTGCTCACAAGCTGAATTGCCTGCGTGTTGCGCCCACTTACAGCTAAGTGGAGCGAGCCATTGCTCTTTTGGACGCTCGGGTTGAAAGGCCGCTCGTGACCGTGCTCTTTACCTTGCATGATGACGCCGATCATGCTGCCCCTAAAGTCAGAGCATTCGTCGATGGCTCACCAGTGGCGAAATCGCTTGTCATCGCGGCCACAGATCAACGTTCGATCCCAGTCGCGCTTCTCAAACCGATACACGAACATCGAAATGGGTGCTGTCCGGAATAGCATTGGAAGGGTCAGCATTATTCCTACTGTTAGCGAAGACAGACGGCGACTGTTCTCCGTGTTCTCAAGGACCAGGCCTAATGGGAGCGGTCCTTTCGCGATCGAATTTGGCAGCTTGGAATAGGTGAGCATCGTGCCGGCAATGCAGGCGGGCGACTACAAGCACAAGAGCCCCAATAGATTCGGCGTCGAGCGCTGGGCGCCATACCTGATGGTTGAGATGCGCCCAACGCCGTAGCGTATTGAATGGTCATCGGCAGCGCTCACGGGCCGGCTTCGTAAAGACCGCGCAACTCGGGCACTTGTAATTTGTATTGCTCTCCAGCAACTGTTGGGAACGGTCATCCAGTCAAAGACCGATCTTCTGAAGACACATTCCGTTCGATTTCCCTTCTTGTAGTTCTCGTCAGAGACAACTGAAAACCAGTCGAAAATAAATGTTTTTGAGAAACATTTACTGATTGGCGGGTAAACCTTCGAATCTAAATAAACTGACTATATACAGACTGGTCGCATGACGACGGCTGAGCGAAAAACAAGGACAGACTCGGATACCGGAATGGCGCGTTTCGTTGTCTGAAAAATCGACTGCGTATAGGAGTCAGATATGAAAAGTGATTGGAAATTTACGGAAATGACCGTAATCCCGAAGGTTGCCGTGAACGCAGTCAGGACGGAGATCAAGGTCGAGAAGATACCAGCAATTCAGAGTTTAGCTGGATCCGCGGGCACCGGGAATACGCCAGAGGGAGGGACGTTTTGCCCAACAGAAACTCTCTTTGTGCTCGAGAATGAAAATGGTAATTACGAGGTTCTGAACGATCTTCGTCGGATACAGCCCGAGTTAACTCGAGTAGCGGCTGAGACCGTCGAGGTGATTCTGATTGACCGAAAGAGTTTCGAAATGTCCAAGGAAGATGAAGCACTGTTTCGGGAGTTTTTGCTTCGGGTCGTACCCCGTCGGTCAGTTGGCGATAATTCAGGGATCGCACAAATCGCCCATCAAGGGTATCTGGATCGCTTTCACCCTTTCTACGGCACCGAGAAAAGTGTCGCCGGGAAGTTTACATCTGTGTCTGCAATGTTCGTGGATGGTCAACTAAAGCGTTCTACGTTCCACAGGCAATGCGGTGAGCGCGACAAACCATTCAAGAAAACGATCAGGAACGTGACGCAGCAGGCAAGACGTAGGAAGCAAAAAGAGACAGAGAGCAGAGACAAAAAAGAGGAGAAGCGTAGGGAGAAAGAAGCGGCAATAGACGACGCGCAGAACACGGAACGCGAGAAGAAGCAACGTGTACTCTTCGATGAGGACTAAGGCGCCGTCCGCCGCGATCAGGCCCGATAAGGTTGTGGCGGCAATCGCGGATTTGCTCGCTACTGGACGTATGTCAGACGCAGACAGTAAGGTAATCGGGAAAGTGCTCGACGTTACGCTACCACCGCCTGATGCCTCTGTGATCGAGAAGGCAACGAAAACGCTAGTCGAAGCGCAGATATTCCCTGAACAGACTTTGCTTATTGTCGGGGATGTGCTGTCAAAGTCAGGCCTGCCGGTGGTTGCAGTGCGATTCTCGGATGTCGCATATCCGGTACCGAAAGCGATCGACGTTATCGCGAACAAAGGCGATACAGATGAGGATGAACGTCGGCAGGCATTGAAGATTCTTTGCGGTCTCCTGAGTAGTGTCGCACCGAGGGAGCAGTTCTCAGGTGTGATGTTTCACAAACACATCATCGCGTTCCGCGATACGGTGGTTTTGTATTGGGATTCGAAATCCTCTGCAGAACAAGAGAACGTCCGGAATGATTCGTCGTTTGAAGATCATCTGCTCGAATTTATTCAGGACTCCTTGGAGGAATCTGTTCTTAGCGAGACTATGGTGGGCAAGTTGCGGCACTGCAGTCAGCTGCTTGACGGCGAGCTGATGCTGGGGGGTGCTGCGCCTCGTGCCACTAGTGGGAAGCGCCAGTCGAAACTTTTTCTCGAGGAGGTAGAGCTCTCGGAGAATGTCGCGACTGGGTCTTATAAGTCTATCGCAACGCCATCCGCAAACGTGCGCGAGATCTGTTCAGAAGATGGAAAAACATCGCTAACGATAGAGCCTTCTTTGTCTGCCACAGCAAAAGACGTGGTCGGCGTTTCCCGCCGCGTACGAGATGGAACGGCTCGCCGAAGTATCCGGGCGGCCTCGGACATGTCGACATGCAGCCTTGTGACCTTCACAGGCTACTTGGCTTTTGCCCACGGAAATGCCGAGAAAAATGCCTATGCCTTGATTTGGCTCTCGGGTATTTGCGGCATCGATTGTGAGCGTTCATTTGTCAGCAAGTGCTCGCAGAAGGAGCGCCCCAAAAACGACGCTGTTTTTGTTGATGTGAAGGCGTCGACGATCGAGTACCGCGTCCTTCGCCGAAAGCAAAAGGGCGAGCGAGATTCATGGGAGTCGTGTGGTATTAACGTCCTTCCGATACCGAGGATGGTATGTGGTGGGCTTGAAGTCTGTTTCGACGACGAAGTTAGGCGAGATGCCATCAATAGTGCAAACGGCCTAGCGAAAAAATTCGGTGTCAGTTTCGGCGGTGTGACACCAACTCTCAGACGGCTTAGAGCTTCCGCGAAGACTCACTTCTCGATTCTAGGATTTTCAGAGCTGCAGTTTAGTGCCGTCGCGGGGCAGATTTCGCGCGGCGTCCGGGCACCAAGTCATTATTACCACGAGTCGGTAAGCGGCACGCAATCACGTTTCAGGGAGACCTACGAGTCAGCCAAATCGACCTGGGGCATCGAGTTGCCGAATCTTCCCCTGTCCTGCGCTCGGCCGAAAGGTCGAATGAACTACCTGTTCAGCTTGCCGTGTGAGCCGGTCAACACTGTGGGGAAAGTCTTGGGCGTCTTGGCTTCCGAATATGCGGCTAGGGTGAGCATGACCGAGTCTACTAGCGGTCGATCTCAGCTTGAAGCGTCGATCCAAGCCGCTAATTGTTTTTCACTCATGCTGTACATGTTCCAAGAGTTGGCGGCGGGGCTCCGACCAGTTGGCGCCGTAGCACAACTGACGCACGCGCGATCGGTTGCTGGCTGCATGACGGCTGACAAGGGGTCCAGAGCATTTTCGGAACGTTCGTTCTCACCTTTGCCGCTCTTTCTCGAGCACTTGCATCAGGTTGGACGGAACAACCACGAGGCGCTTGCCCACAGGGCGGCATGTTTTGGTTTAAGCCTGGGTGATTTGGAGCGAGTATCTTCTCTTGCTTGTCTATATGAGGTAGATGCTGCAAACGCCTGCTTGATAAGGCAGCGGATCAAAGGCCAATCCTATCGGCGGGAACTGACCGGTATCCCTAATATTGTCGAGGTAAGTCGCGAGAAAAATTGGCTTCGGCGTACGATCGCACAAACGATTTATCAGGTGATCCCGCAATGGCAGGCGGATGAGTTCCTGGGTCATCGACGGTTTGGCCGAGAACCGACTGGGTTTTGGTCAACGGCGAGCATTTCTCACATGCAGGACTTGCGCGCATTGCTGCACGAGCGGCTAGTCAGACTCCTGCCTCCATCACTACGCCGACCGGTGACACTTTGAGTACGCAATCTGGAGTTGCTCGCCGGCGTGGTGTTCGTGCGGATCTCCGTATTCCTGCATCATGCGAGCAATTCGCCAAACTCGATTTGTTTCGCGATTGGTACAAGGAGCTATGGTTTACCCGTTGCCAAGGTCAAGAGGGTGATCTTGATGCAATTCTTCGGGTCTATGCGTCCATGGTGATCGATAACGCACTGCCACACGAGCTAGCGGTCGATTGCATTGCGGCGTGTTGGCTGGGTGACTTGGCCGCTAAACGACGTGTTCATGTGCCAGCGGAACGTTTCATCGAGGATGGTCGTTATTCGCGAATCAGTTTTCAACGGTTAACTTGCCTCGCCGTCGATATTTGGTGCCGCTCCGTGGGTTGGCGGCGGCAGATTACTGATCAAGTCTTACCTAGTCGAAAAAGACTTGTCGGGTTAATCAAGTCGAAACTCAATAGCGGTTTCAAATATATCAGTAACAGGAAACCACAATTTGCCACTCTCCGTTTCCCGGATATCGCAAACCTGGGTCAGGTAATCGCTCAAAACCAGGGCTATGCGCCTTTTATAATCACAGCGTATAGCGGTAGGACCCGCCCTACGGACTTCCCGGATGGAGAGTTGGGATTAGAGGATATATCCAAGGAAGCGTTCAGCTACCAATCGATCAAGAGGCATGGGCTCTCTCTTCGTACGCGAAACCTATCTGTTCGGCGGGGTACGCGCGAGGAGTGCTCCGGTCACCATGAGGACGCGGACTGGTTGACAGGTGCAAAGGCGCTATTGAGAAGCATGTGCTCTGATCTTGAGGAAGAGATTCATGAGCATGTGAATACGGATCGAAAGAGGGCGGCGGCAAAGCGCATTATCGGTGAGTACCGAATTAAGGCGTTAGCGGAGAGCGCTTCAGACTCTGTCTTGGTAATGGCAATCGACTATGCGGAACATATGTTCGTCGAGAAGGCCAGCATCAATGCTCGTTCACTGAGGTCATATCTGGATCGAACGGTGATCTGCGGTTTTCTAAACAACGAGGAATCCCTACACATGGCGGATTGGGAGTCCGAGGACCTTCTCGAGTGTCTTGAAGAGCGGCTATCAGAGCCGCGCCTCTCCAAAAGATCGCGGCAGCTCGTCATGAAGGCTTTCAAACCATTTCTGAAATTCTTGAACGAACGGTATGGCTTGCCGGGTGTCTCACTCGCAGGGATGGAAGCGGACTTCATCGGTGGTGCCGGCCAGTGGATGCTGTTATCACCGAAAGCAATCGACCTGTTGATTCTGCGGTTGAACGAAAGCAGCGATCGCCGCCTTCAGCAAGCAGCGGTCACTTTAGCGCTTGGCTTCTACGGGGGACTTCGGATCGGCGACGTCTCAAGTCTCAGGTTGTCCGATGTCGTTTTTAGCGACAGGTTGCCTGTGCTGGATGTCGAGGTCCGACGTGGCAAGAGCCGCAATGCTCGACGACGGCTACCGCTCCATTCGCTCGCTCCACCGCAGATACAGGACTTGATTCGGGGCTACTGTCTAAGTCGGCTCAGTGAATTTCCAGAAAGAAAGAACCGCACGAAGATATCGCTATTCGGTCCCGCTGGTGGTGCTGAGGCGTACCAGAGCGGGTCGTTAGCCGATCTGTCACGAGCGGTTCTCAAAGACGCATTCGGCGAGGATGCGAACTTTCATACGTTGCGGCATTGTTTTTGCTCGTTTTTGTTCCTCCGTTGGTATGCACTAGCGAACCCGGGTGTCTTAAAGGACTTAAGGGATGCCAGTCACCCGACATATCAGCCAGACCTACAAGAAAAGCTGAATCAGGTGTTCTCGCTGACTCCGCATGAGGATGGTGATGTTCGGCCGTACGATCTGATCACCATGATCAAGCTAACCGGTCATGCCAATCCGGAGCCGATGTTCCTGTTTTACGTCCACACGCTTTCCATAGTGCAGGCTCATGAGGTGGCGAATCGATCCAGCATCCTGGAGGGCGTGCCAGTGACTGGGGCCGCCGTTGCCGAGCTCCTTCCGAAGATGCGGAGCCCGAAGAGCAGGGCGGCTAATCCATGCAGGACGCTCGGGGAAGCAGCTTTACATCTTCTGCGCTAGCAGCCGTCAGGTGTTAATTCGATCCCCGGAAAGCGGGCAACGAGTTAAGCTGCAGCAAGACACTATTTTCCCCTCTGGAGTGCTGTTGCGCTCCAACGGGATTGCGCGCCCACAACCAACTAGCGTACCGCCCCAGAATTTTAGCTGTCGGCGCTCGGGTTGCACCGCGCACTACGCGCTGTCGCGGGTAAACAGCTCTCCGACCTCGCAGTCGAGGAATTCACAGATTTTGTCGATGGCCTCCAAATCAACCAATTCAGCGGTTTCTTTGTAGAGCGCTGTAATTGTGCTGCGATTCAATCCGGTTCCTCTGGCCACATCTGCCACGCGTACCTTGCGGTCTCCCATTATTTTCGAGAGGTGGCACCTAACCATCAGGGTTTCTCAGTTTTATCAAATGAAATATCAAAATATTAAATGAGACAACAAAATGTTTTGCGAAATAACATTTTTTGTAGTATTTTGTAATCTGAAATAACATTTTGCCATTTCGCTCAACAAAATGCTGGCTCGGTAGACAAGAGGTACGAAACAGATGCGAATATCCGTCTCGAATATTGACCGAGTGGCTGCTGCTCGGAGAAGGCTAGCCAAGAGTATCTGCGCCAGACTCAACCTACCCCTCGATGATCGATTGGCGTTCGTTATTGGTGACGGGTCCGAAAAAACAAGCGAAGCAGCTGTCTTGACTTGGTTGGTTGGTCGCGACGTAGATCCACATCAGATTTCACTTACCGACGCTTGTGGCTCGCTGAAGCGTGATTTGATGGATGCGCTGGATGCATGATGTCGAAAAGCAAAAGGCGGGTGAAGGTCCAAGCGAAAGCGCCAGTTCTTGTCTCGTCCTCGACGCTTCGGTTAATTGCTGAGGATTTTCTGGAGTGGCAAGAAAAGCGGCACTCTATCTCAGAAGCTCAAAGGACCGGCACGATGTCAGTGTCGATTCCCAAAGTCGCGAGCTGAACAATCTTGCCAAAGACTCTGGCGATATCGTAGTCGCGGAGTTCAGTGATCGCATCGAATCGGCAAAGACCGACGATCGTCCAGGCTTTCAAGCAATGATCGCGGAAGCCAAGTCTAAGCACAGGCGATTTAGCGTCCTCTATTGTTACGACACTAGTAGATTTTCTCGGCGCCAATACCATGCGCAAATGTACAAGCATTTGTTGAAGACGCATGGTGTGGAACTGGTGTTTTTGAAGCTCCCAAAGACAGACACGATCTTAGATCCGATCATCGAAAGCCTAATGGAGGCCTTCGACGAGTTCCATAGCCAGAAGTCGAAGATGGATGGGCTGCGCGGTATGCGGGAAAACATCAAGCAAGGATGGCGCGCCGGTGGGAAAGCCATACTCGGCTATAAGCTCGACAAACACGTCGTCGGCACACGTGACGGCAAGCCGCTCACCAAGAGCAAGCTCGTACCAGACCCGAAGACGTTCGACGAGGTTCAGGCCTACATGAAGGGGAGAGCGCGCGGACAGTCGCGTAAGGAGCTGCAGGCTCAGATGTCTTTCGAGGTTCCTTACTCAACAATCGTTTACCTGGAGGACAGCGCGCTGACCTACGCCGGTCACACGGTTTGGAATCGTCACCGTGAGTTTGTCGATGGCGCCTATATCGGGCCTGGGCAGGGACGCTATCGTGAGCGTAGTGAATGGGAGATCCACAGGAATACGCACGAAGCGATGATCACCGACGAAGAGGCAGAGGCGATTTTTCGGGAGCGACAAAAACAGACACGGAGTAGCTCGCGCTACCGGAGGAATCATTACTTGCTATCAAGCACCATGCGCTGCAAGTGTGGTGCGCGAGTCGATGGTGATAGTGGGTACTACCGTTGCCATGACCGTTGTGGCGTAAAAGGAATCAAGAAAGAGACGCTCGAGCGCGCTGTTCTCGATTTCTTCCACGATGAACTGTTCTCGGATCAGAATATGCTCGAGATACAAGCGGAGGTCCGCCTCTTGTTTGAGCGTAGAAAGCCCAAGCAGGTAAGTCTGACAGCGCAGTTGAGGAAAGAGATACGTTCGATCGAGAAACAAATCGAAGATCTCGCCTCGGTACTGACTGAGGTGAAGCATCGGCGGCCCATCATTCAGCGGATCGATGCGCTTGAGGATGAGCGCCAATCTCTTGAGCTTCGGCTGGCGGATCTCAACGAGGTTGAGGAGCCCGACATCCTTTCGATGGAGCTTCGAGATCTACGGGAGTTTGCCGATCAATGGCGAGAGGGGTTGGAGGGCGGCACCGCCGACAAGCGCAAAGCCGTATTCCGGCAGCTTATCGACAGTGCGTCCTTTGATGGTATGGAACTCAATCTTGTTCCAAACCTGACCACCCTAACCAACACTGGGGTTAAGGTGGCGTCCCCTAGGGGATTCGAACCCCTGTTGCCGCCGTGAAAGGGCGGAGTCCTAGGCCTCTAGACGAAGGGGACAAAACACTTCGTAATCGTCTTGAACGCTGGCGCGATCAGGAAGCTGGTGGAGCTAGGCGGGATCGAACCGCCGACCTCTTGCATGCCATGCAAGCGCTCTCCCAGCTGAGCTATAGCCCCGACAGAGCGGCGCAATATAAGGTGCGGGTACTGGCGTGTCAACTGGCGGTAACATTGCGTTTGCTGCGTTTCACGACGGGTGTTGGTGACTGATCGCGACCGTGGTTTTTTGGTATCATAAGAAACTAATTCAGTTCAAGCGACCAGGCGTAAACCGCCGGAGATCAGAGATGTCCATCGAGCTCAAACGTATCCATCACGTAGCCTATCGGTGCCGCGATGCGAAAGAGACCGTCGAGTTCTATCAGCGGGTACTCAACATGAAGTTCGTGCTCGCGATTGCTGAGAATGAGGTGCCCTCTACCAAGGAGCCTGATCCTTATATGCATGTGTTTCTCGATGCCGGCATGGGGAATGTCCTTGCGTTTTTCGAGCTGCCAACCCAGCCCGACATGGACCGTGATCGGAATACCCCGGAATGGGTGCAGCACATTGCGTTCGAGGTGGCCGATGTTGATGCGCTTTTAGCCGCAAAGGCCAGCGTTGAGGCCGAGGGCATTGACGTGCTCGGGCCCACCAATCACGGCATCTTCAAGTCAATCTACTTTTTTGATCCGAACGGTCACCGACTGGAGCTGGCTGCTAACACCGCAACTGACGAACAGATGGCGCAATTGCACGAAGTCGCGCCCGCCATGCTCGAGGAATGGGCCGAGACCCGGAAGGCGCCTCGGCATGCTGCTTGGTTGCACGAGGCTATCGCCGAGGAGGCTAACGAATGAAACTTGCGTCTTATCAATCCGGTCGCGATGGCCAGTTAATGGTGGTCTCCGACGATCTGGCACGCTGCATCAGCGCAAAGGATATAGCACCGACACTACAAGCGGCGCTCGATGATTGGGCGACCAATGCGCCGGAACTCGAGGCACTATCCGCGCGCTTGAACGCTGGCACGGACGAGGGCGAGGCCTTTGATCAAAGCCGTTGCGGCTCACCATTACCGCGTGCGTTTCAGTGGGCGGATGGATCGGCTTTCGTAAATCACGTTGAGCTTGTGCGCAAGGCGCGTGGCGCAGAAATGCCAGAGAGTTTCTGGACTGACCCGCTGATGTATCAAGGCGGCTCCGACAGCTTTCTTGGGCCGCGAGAAGACATCACGATGCCTGACGATCAGACGTTCGGTATCGATATGGAAGGTGAGGTGGCGGTGATTGTGGACGATACACCGATGGGTATTTCGCCCGCAGACGCGCTCGAGAAAGTCCGGTTGATCATGCTTGTGAACGATGTGTCACTGCGTGGCCTGATCCCGGGTGAGTTGGCAAAAGGATTTGGGTTCTTTCAGTCCAAGCCGTCGAGCGCGTTCTCACCGTGTGCGCTAACGCCGGAATCGCTAGGCAATGCATGGCGTGACGGGAAGCTGCATTTACCACTTTTGGTTCGCTACAACGGGGATGAGTTTGGCTGCGCGCATGCCGGCAGCGATATGACGTTCGACTTTGGTCAACTGATTGCACACGCAGCGCGCACACGCCCGTTGTGCGCAGGCACGATCATCGGCTCGGGCACGGTATCCAACAAGCTGGCGGGTGGTCCCGGCAAGCCGATCGCTGAAGGCGGGGTTGGTTACTCCTGTATCGCAGAGATCCGAATGATTGAAACCATTGAGAACGGTCAGCCGTCGACGCCGTTCATGCGTTTCGGCGACCGTGTTGAAATCCTGATGAGAGATGATGCCGGCAACGATCTATTCGGCACCATTGATCAGCGTGTGGTTCAAGTCTCGTAGTCGTAGTGTTGCAACGTGGACTCGATCGCACGAGTCATTAGCTTGGCTTGTGCGTCGGTGACCTGCTTGCGCCATTTGTCGTTGGTCGCCCGCAAGTCGTAACTTTCGAATTTACGTGCGAAGCTGGGATGCCAATCCAGGCCAGCGAAGCTCAGAATTTTGTCGACCGTAGTCTTGGGCTCAGCGCACAGGTCTTCGTAGCGCAGCTCGAGGTAATGTTGATCATCGAGGTCAGCAGAGACGCGCCATACGTTCTTGATGAGCTTCTCCCACAGCAGCACGGCAAGCACATGGAACGACTCGCCTGATGCGGTCCAGATCGCGCGTTGCTCGTCGGTCAGCGGCCCCCAGCTCCATCGGTCAATGCCTTTCCAGACCTGACACCAAGGCATGGCAAGGTCGGAGAGCGCAGTTGGTCGCCCGTCGCGAACCAGATGCACGAACTTCGCGTCTGGCCATAGCTCACGCAGGAACCCGATGCGCGGGAAGCCTGTGATTTTCATCATCACGTTGGGTCGAGACGAGGTTTTCAGCGCTTCGAATGTCGGAATTAATCCGTTGCGCGTTCGTTCATCAACATCTTCTGCGACCAGATCGCGAAACGGTGTTGAGAAGCCGTGGAAATGACTGTCCCAAAATCCGTAGACCTCGCCCACCTGTTCCTTTCTCCAGAGCAGGTCTCCGATAACAGGCAGCTCCAGTGCATTCATGATGCGGCGGTTGTAGTCGAGCTTGTGTGGTTGACGGTTACATGTCGCCGTCGGCCAAGCGAGGTGAGGATGGTGACTCAGCACGCGATGCAAAATCGTTGATCCGCAACGACCCGTGCCGATCAGAAAAAGTGGTGCCGAAGCCATCGAACAGATCCCCAGTTTTGAAAGCGTCGTTATTGTTCTCGTTGTCTGTATGATAGCGGCGTGACGGGGCAATCGAGAAACAACATGCAGCATCTGTTTGACGTAACGGGCAAGGTCGCCCTGGTAACCGGCGGCTCACGGGGAATTGGCGAGATGATCGCCGAGGGTTATGTCCGCAACGGTGTGAAGGTTTACATCTCAGCGCGCAAGGCCGAAGCCTGTGATCAGACCGCTGCTCGGCTTTCGGAATTCGGTGAGTGCATCTCGATTCCGGCGGATCTGTCGACGACAGAAGGACTGATGACGCTGGTCGGTGCGATCCGGGAGCGTGAAGACAGACTCGATATCCTGGTCAACAACGCGGGCGCTACGTGGGGCGCGTCATTCGATGAGTTCCCGGAGAACGGCTGGGACAAAATCATGAACATCAACGTGAAGTCCCCGTTCTTTTTGTCACAACAGCTGATCGACTTGCTGGTGGCGGCAGGCACGCACGAAGACCCTGCCAGAATTATCAATATCGGCTCTATTGACGGGTTACGCGTCTCCGAGATGGAAACGTATTCCTACGCGGCATCGAAGGCGGCGATTATCCATCTCACACGCATGATGGCGAAGAATCTTGCGCGGCGTGAGATCACGGTCAACGCTGTTGCGCCGGGGCCTTTCGAAAGCAAGATGATGGCGCATACCCTCGCTACAATGAAGGATGCGATTGTCGAAACGATTCCGCGCAAGCGCATCGGCGAGCCGGCGGACATGGCGGGTGTGGCGATATACCTCGCCTCAAAGGCGGGCAGTTACCTGAATGGGGTCGTTATCCCCGTCGACGGTGGTATCTCTACCACCGTCTGACAGGTAGAAAGGGGCCTAGTCTTCGGACTTGGCTTCGGACTGCAGCTGGTTGTAGTTCTGCTGGCCGATTTTCTCGATCAGAGTCAGCTGCGTTTCGATAAAGTCGACGTGCTCCTCCTCCGACTCGAGAATCCGCTTAAAAAGCTCTCGGCTGACGAAGTCATTGATACTCTCGGAGTATTCGATTGCCGCTTTCAGGTCGGGCACTGCAACCATTTCGAGAGCCAGGTCGCATTCGAGGATCTCTTTCACGTCTTCTCCAATACGAAGACGTCCAAGGTCCTGCAGATTCGGAAGTCCTTCGAGAAACAGGATGCGCTCGATCAACCAATCGGCGTGTTTCATCTCGTCGATCGACTCGTGGTACTCGTAGGCACCCAGTTTGTTGATGCCCCAGTCATTCAGCATGCGTGAATGCAGGAAGTATTGATTGATCGCCGTCAGTTCATTCTTAAGGATCGTATTCAGATGCGCGATGACTTGCTTGTCGCCTTTCATGTTTGCTCGTTCCTGAGTGGGTTGTGGGGTGGCTCACCATTGAGCTGATGCGCCGGATAATAGCGACAGGCAGGGCGGATGCAAGCACCTCTGACCGAATGAAAATCACTATCATTTTCATTCGGTTACGCGTTTTTAGAGGGGTCGCGACAGAGATCGCGAGACAGGGGGAATCAGGTGCCTGACAGTGCCTCGGTCGCTGTGCTGCCAGGTTGATAGATTCTAGGCCCGGCGACGCGACAGTGCTCTGCCACGATCTTCTCAGCGTCTTGCTCGCAGCTGCCGCAACAGACTGCTACACCAAGAGTTTCTTTCAGTTCCTCTACAGAACTGATACCACCCTCGACCGCGCTCTTTATCTGACGATCCGTGATTGCTTGGCAGATACATACGTACATGGCACGAAGATTAAATCGAAATGAGAATGATTGTCAATTAAATCCTGTGATGCACGTCTCATCTGTGTCTCGATTTCGTGACCGACTGATTTCTCAGAAAAAAACGTGCGCACTTCGCTCCCAAGATCAATGCTTGCGTGGCAAACTGCGCAACTCTTGGGAGGATTCCTGGCGCGAGTTGAATGTCGAAACAAGAACGAACCTTGTTGGTCGTTGAGGATGACCCTGGGCTACAAAGCCAGCTGAAATGGGTGTTCGACGATGTGGAGCTGGTGCAGGCCCAAGACCGTGGCTCTGCGATTGACGCGATTCGACGGTTTGAGCCCGATGTGGTGCTTCAGGATCTGGGACTGCCGCCTGATCCGGATGGGGTGGCTGAAGGTCTGGCGTGCGTTGAGGAAATCCTCCAACTGGCACCTCATACGAAAGTGATCGTCGTCACCGGGCACGGCGACAAAGACAACGCACTCAAGGCCATCGGGGCAGGGGCGTACGACTTCTATCAGAAACCGCTGGACACCGACGTTCTTAAATTGTTGGTCGACAGAGCATTCGTCTTGTCGCGGTTGGAGGCGGAAAACCGGCATCTGCGCGAGGCGTCTTCGCATTCTCCGTTGGACGGCATCGTCGCGGTCAGCCCCGGCATGCTGAAAGTCTGCCGGATCATTGAGAAGGTAGCACCGACGACGGCAACGACTTTATTGCTCGGCGAGTCGGGCACCGGTAAGGAAGTGCTTGCTCGCGCCGTCCACAAACTCAGCCCCCGTGCGGATCAGCCCTTTGTGGCGATCAACTGCGCAGCCATACCTGAGAATCTGCTCGAGTCCGAGCTATTCGGTTTCGAAAAGGGCGCTTTCACCGGTGCTGCCAAACAGACACCTGGAAAGGTTGAGGTTGCCAACGGCGGTACACTATTCCTCGACGAAATCGGCGACATGCCGATGTCGTTGCAAGCGAAGCTGCTGCGTTTTCTTCAGGAGCGTGTGGTCGAGCGGATCGGTGGCCGCGTTGAAATTCCGGTCGATGTGCGCGTGGTCTGTGCGACCAATCAGAATCTGAAGTCGTTGATCGAAAGCGGCGGCTTCCGGGAGGACCTCTACTATCGCATTTGCGAAATCGAGATTCCGATTCCACCGTTACGAGATCGGCAGAACGGCGTTTTGATGCTGGCACGCGTGATGCTCGATCAGGCAGCTGATCGGCACAATCGATCGTTACGCGGCTTCAGCGAGGACGCGAAGCAGGCGATGTTGGCGCATGCCTGGCCTGGCAATGTTCGAGAGCTTTCCAATAAGATCAACGGCGCGGTGATCATGGCGGACGGCAATCAGGTTACGGCCGAAGACCTCGGGTTAGAGGTGCCTGACGACGCGGTGTCCTTGAACCTGCGAGAGGTGCGGGACGCCGCGGAGCGAAACGCAACGCGTCAGGCGATTATCCATACCGGTGGCAACATCTCGCGAGCCGCTGCACTGCTCGGCGTCAGTCGGCCTACGCTCTATGACCTCATGGAGCGCCATGGTATCGACGCTGAGGAGTTGGTGGCGAATACGGCCTAGTGCTTGGCAGCTCAGCGCGCCTTGAACGCGTCCGGGTTCAGATCGTGGCGTGCCAGCAGTTTGTAGAAATCGGTGCGATTGCGTTTTGCTAGTCGAGCTGCCTGACTGACGTTGCCACCCGTGATTTGTAAGATCTGCGACAAGTAGTTTCGCGTGAATTCGTCGCGTGCATCAGAGAACGAGGGTAGACGTTCACCATGATCACCCAACGCAGAACGCACGAGCTCGGCGCTAATCACGGGAGACCCGGCCAGTGCGACGTTCTGACGCACCACGTTGAATAGTTGGCGAATATTGCCAGGCCATTTCGCCATCACCAGCAGCTCGAGTGCTTCGGGCGCATAGACGCGGCGTTCGCTGTCGCCCTGTTCTGCGAGCTGGCGCAGAAAGTGGGCGACGAGCAACGGGATATCTTCGCGACGCTCTTCGAGTGGCGGCATCTCGATGTTGACGACGTTCAGTCGGTAGTACAGGTCTTCCCGGAATTGGCCTGTCGACATCATGTCGGCAAGGTCGCGGTGGGTTGCCGACAAGACACGTACGTCGACGTCGATAGATTCTGTGCTCCCGACCGGGCGTACCTGATTTTCCTGCAGGACACGCAGCAGTTTCACTTGTAGACGCATCGGCATATCTCCGATTTCGTCCAGCAGGAGCGTGCCACCGTTGGCCGCCTGAAACAGGCCTTTGTGTTCCGTAGTAGCGCCAGTAAACGCGCCTTTCGCATGACCAAACAGTTCCGACTCGAGCAGATTCTCGGCCATGGCGCTACAGTTGATGGCTACAAATGGTTTGTCGCTGCGTGAGCTTGCGCGATGAATTGCCCGTGCAAGCAATTCTTTGCCCGTGCCGGATTCACCGGTGATCAGCACGCGAGCATCGGTCTCGGCGACCATGCGCGCTTGCGTTAAACGATCCCGCATCAATGCATTGCGGGTGATGATTTCGTTAGCCCAGTCCTCACCGATCGAAGAGCTGCCGGAAACGCGCAGCGCCTTCTCTACGTGTTCGAGCAATTCATCTTTTTCAATGGGCTTGGTGAGGAAGCCGAATGCGCCGCCCTTCGTGGCTTCGACCGCATCCGGAATGGTGCCGTGGGCCGTCATGATCAGCACGTTCAAGCCAGGTGCACGACGCTGCAATTCGTGCAGCAGGCCGATACCGTCCATCTTGTCCATGCGCAGATCTGAAATAACGAGGTCAGGTTGGAAACGACCCAGCACGGCGAGTGCGGCCATCGCGCTCTCAACCGCCTCGACGATGTAATTCTCGGCTCGTAGTCGGATGCTGAGCAGCCGGAGTAACCCTGGATCGTCATCGACGAGCAGGATGCGTCCTTTTTGTTTCAGTTTGCCGCGTTTGGTTGCGTTACTCATTGTCGCCTGGCTCATCGCCACCGTTGCCGTTTGCACCATCTCGTTCTCTGATTGAGCGTTCGATCAATGTGATCGCACGCAGTTTTTCTTCCGCTTCCGCGAGCTCAGCTCGCAGGCGAGTGTTGTCGCTTCTCAACAGTTCGACTTGTGCGCGCGCCGCCGCGAGTTCGCGCTCACTCGTCCTTGTCGCGCTGTTGCCCGCTTGCCTCGCTTCAGTCTCAGCCGACACTCGCGAGCGAAGCATCCCAAGTTGTACTGCAGCCAGAAGCTGCTCGTCGGCCAGCAACAACTCGGGCTGCAACAGCAGCTCCGTCAACATGCCATCTGCCCGGGCCAGATCACTCCATTGATGACCTGGTGTCGCCAGTGCTAGCGCAAGACGCAGACGGTTGGTTGTCGTTGGCGCACGCGTGAAATCCAGCTGCAGCTCATCCCAGACGCGCGCTTTGCGCGCGGGATCACCCTCCAACAGGATTTCGATATCTGCAAGGTAGATGGAAATGGTGGACTGCTCAACCGTAACTGATTGATTTGTCGCGGTTTGGCGACGGTCGAAGAGTTTATCGAACGAGCCACAGCCAGAGACCAGCAGTGAGACCAGCGCTAGCGTGAATAGCGTAAATCTAGCCATTTGCCACCCGTTTCGTTGTCATGGCCTGTTGCGGTATTTCAATTCGGAAGTGCGCGCCGCCAAGAACCACTGTGTCCCCGCGACCCGTTCGAACAGCGCGTTGTTCGTCGCAAATTTCCACTACGCCATCATGGGCCTGAACACACTCAAGCACAACCGATAAGCCGATGCCGGTGCCCGCGACCAACCCACCGTGCTGCTGTTCGCCCTGGTAGAAGGCATCGAAGACTTTTTTGCGTTCCGACATGGGAATTCCTGGCCCTTGGTCGGCGACCTCGAGCACGAAAGCGTTCTCGGTTCGCTGTGCGCGGATGAAAAGGGCGCCGCCCTCCGGCGAGAATTTCACCGCGTTGGAAATCAGGTTATCGAGGGTGGTTCGAATCATTTCTCGATCTGCGAATACAGAGACGTCATCGATGGTCGTCAAGAGTCGTATGCGTTGTGAGCGAATCGTGAGTGCATGCACCTTCAGGATCGACTCCACCATGCGGCGCAGCGGAAACTCGCTGGCGGTCAGGACTTCATTGCGGCTTTGCCAGGCACTGAAATTCAAGAGGTTTTCGATCAGGCGCTGTAAGCGAATGCCATTACTGCGCAGGATATCTGTGACTTCTTCTTGCGGGGCATCCAACTGACCCACCGAACCATCCAGCAACAGCTCCGTTCCCTCTCGAATGTTGGCAAGAGGCGTTTTCAGTTCGTGCGACATATGACGCAGGAAGCGATTTTTCTCTTGCGCGAGTTCGAGCAAGCGTTGGCGCAGCCACTCCAACTGACGACCGAGTGCGACCAAATCGGCGGGACCGACCACTTCGATACGCTGTGAGAAGCGGCCTTCGCCGAGCTGGTTGATCGCGCGGTCGAGCACGCGGATAGGCCTGCTGACCCGCCATGTCACGAAGATCATAGTGAAGATGCTGAAACCGCCTAAGACACCTGCCTGCCAGATCAACGCGGTGCGGGTGTCTGCAGCGTCTGCTTTCAATGCAAATACCTGCCTGTCGATGCCTTCCTGAAACTGCACTTCCAAAGCCCGCGCAGCATCACCGGCGTCGATGAAGCGCCCGATCGCGCCGGCGACCGCTCCGGATCCCTCGGGTAGAGCGGAAACCAGCTCCTCCACCGCGAGATCGATGCGCCCAAGCATGGCGCGGGTTTGTACATCCTCGGCGTAGCGTTTGAGGCGAGTGGTTACCTCGGCGATCGTATCCGAATCAGCCCGCAGGAACTCAGCAAGCTCCTGATCCTCCGCCACCAAGTATTGGCGAGCGACGCGTTCCATGATCGAGAGCTGCTCCTGCAACTCGCGCGTGTTTTGTGTGGCTTCGACTCCGGACACGATCAGCGATTGGGAGCGCGTTGCAAAGCGATCGAGTTGGAGGAGTGTCCAACCCAATGCGATCGACAGCGGTAGCATGATCATTGCGTACCCCAGCAACACCAATGCGGTAATCGATCGGGGTCTTGGGAATCGAAACGCCATCAGGGTCGGTCTCGCTATCCTGCCCAATAAGCCGATTCGTCGCGAGCGGCGATCTTGCGTTCCCATGCGAGCGCTGAACCGACGATGGCATCGAGATCATCAAAACGTGGCGTCCAGTCGAGAACGTTGCGTGCTCGGTCAGCGACTGCCACTAATGTGGGCGGATCGCCGGCTCTGCGCGCTTCCTCAACAATATTCAAGGGCGTTCCGTTGATTCTGGAAACGACCGAAAGCAACTCGCGGACACTATAACCATGTCCGTAACCGCAATTGAGGGTCTCTGAGCTACCGCCGGCGCGCAGATAGTCGAGCGCTTTGATATGGGCCGACGCGAGGTCCTCGACATGGATGTAGTCGCGCACACCCGTGCCATCAGGGGTCGGGTAATCCGTACCAAAAATCGACACGTGGGAGCGTTTACCGACCGCAGCTTCGCAAGCAACTTTGGTGAGAAGCGTGGCTTTGGGCGTGGACTGCCCGATTCGACCTTCCGGATCACATCCTGCAACGTTGAAATAGCGCAGAACGACGTGCGATGGCCCGCCAGCGATCTCAAGATCGCGCAGCATCCATTCGCTCATCAGTTTTGAGGTGCCATAAGGGTTGATCGGAGAGGTAGGGTCCGTCTCGGTGACACTGTCACTCCGGGGTACGCCATAGACCGCCGCGGTTGATGAGAACACGACATGTTTGACGCCGTGCGCGTGTGCGACCGCGAGCAGTGTACGCGTGTTTGCGGTGTTGTTGAGGTAGTACTTTAAGGGATTCTCGACTGATTCCGGCACCACGGTCGCGGCTGCGAAATGCATGATTGTGTCGATCGGGTAGGTGGTGAAGATGCGGCTAAGTGTTTCGGCACATCCGGTATCACCGACAACCAGGTCTCCATGGGTAACCGACCTTGAGAACCCCGTCGAGAGGTTATCGAGCACCACAACCGGCTCACCTTTCTCGCCGAGCTGTCGAACGACGTGGCTGCCGATGTACCCGGCGCCGCCAGTAACCAATGTATAACGCTGACTCATCTCTTGTCCCATAGGTTATGTCACGCAGATTGTACCAGTGCGGCCACTGCGCTTTGTCGAACGGTTCGCAGTTTGAAGGAGTGGTTCAGTGCATTTTCAACTGGTAGTTGCCGCAACCGCGGGCTAGTCTGGCCGCATCGAAAATGACGTCACTCGGGTGGTCACATGGATCAGATAAGACGCTGTCATGGCGTTGCGCTTTCTCTCGCTGTTGCGCTGATGGCAGGGTGTGGCGGAGGGTCTCTGGAGGTCGATGCAGACCCGGTCGAGGCCGAAGCACCGGAGATTACTGTGTCATCCATCGCGGCCGAATCCGCCGACACTGCGTCGATATCTGTTGCCTATGCCTTCGATACCGAACCGAAGGTGGGTGACCCATTGACGGTCTCTGTCACTGTAGAGGGCGTGGGTCCAGAGCCGTTGGCGCTCCTGTCCTCAGTCAGCGGGCCTTTGGCATTGTCGGAGAACACCCCGGAGCGAATAGAGCTCGCTGCTGGTCAGACGCCAGTCATCGTCGATATTGTGGTGACCCCACAGGATCAGGGCCTTGCGTATTTATATTTGCAAATGACGGGGCAGCGGGAGGCGAGGCCATTTACCCGTGCGATGGCAGTACCGGTCCAGGTCGGCGCAGGTGCTGATGCGGGAGATATTCAAAAGTTGCTGGATGCCGGGGTGGAAGTGCTGTCGTCACAGCCCGCAGCAGACGAGATACGCGGTGCCGATGAGGTTATCGCCCTTGAAGAATTATCGCCAGATGCCTGATAAATAGGCAATTTCTCAGGCGAGATGCCGCTGGCATTACGGGCGGGAAAATTTTCCCACAGTGCGCAAAAACGAGAGCTGGCTCACGTTTCGACTTGTCCGAACCGAGTACCGTGCTACTCATGGGGAAAACGTCGCTAGAGCGCAATCTCCTAGGCAAGGGAAGGCCGGCGTCCTGCGCAGTCGCGCAGTGACCGATTTCTAGGGATCCAAGACAACGATTCAGCGCCGGAGGGCGGGAGTGCGCACTGTGCATCCCATATTGAAATCGCAGTTGGCCCGGGCTACGCAGCCCAACGATGCCGAGGGCAGTCTGCAACTTGGTGATCTCCTGGAGATCATCAGCGAGTTCTACGGAGCGCTGGACAGCGACAATACCAGCATCCACGAGGCGATTTATCGCCACGGCGATACACCACCGCCTCCGGCGGCAGAGCCGGTTGCGCCGGATCACACCGAAACGCTAACTTCCAGCAGCGGTATTCGTGCGCGTTTTCAGGGGCTCCACGACGATGATCTAAAAGCCGTTCTCGACAATGTCGCGGATATGGTGATCACAGTGAGCCGCGAGGGTGAGATCCAGTTCGCCAATCGTGCGGCCGTCAAGTTCTTCATTCCGGATGCGCGCAGTCTCGCTGGCCAAATGCTGGATGCGGTCTTGCCCATGCCCGAGGGTGTTGCGGTACCGACCTTCCTCGCGCCGTACCTGGTGTCGTTCGAAGACACGCATCCTAATATTCAGTCGGGCACGCTCAAGGCGCGCCGACCCAACGGCAAGGCGTTTCAGCTTGAGGTCACCGCGACCCATCTAAGCGCGTTCGCCGCGGGCGATTACGTGCTGTGTCTGCGAGACGTCAGCGCGCGGGTTGCGGCAGATCGCGCCGCACGCGAAAACCATGAACGCTACCGTGCGTTGGTAGAACACGCGCCGGAAGCGATCCTTGTGTACGACGTGCGCCAAAACCGTTTTGTAGATGCGAACGAGAAAGCCACGACGTTCTTTAACCTGTCGCGTCAACGCCTCCTGACCAATGGATTCTTCGGGCTGCGAGATGCATCACCCGATGCGACACCAGACGCAGAGCAGAGTCGCATTGATGCCTACCTGCAAAAAGCGCTGGATGGAGAGCAACCCATCTTTGAGTGGGTTTACCGCCCTCGGGAGGGCCGGGAGCTTGAGTGCGAAGTTCGGCTCTCCAACCTGCCTGCGGTTGGACGGTCACTGGTTCGCGCGAGCATTACCAGCATTGCCGATCGGAAACAGCGTGAGGTCATCGAGTACAGCGAGAAAAAGCTGCTCGAAATGATCGCGACCAATCGACCATTGACCAAAGTGTTACGGGCGATCTGCCGTACCGCCGAGCGGGTCGTACCCGGTTCGCGCAGTGCCATAATGCTGGTGAGCGGCGACCAGCAACATCTTGAACTCCAGTGCGCGCCCGCGTTCGCGAAGCTGGAACTCAACGCGATCCGTCGTCTGGCACTGGCTGATG
Source organism: Pseudomonadota bacterium (assembly GCA_038521865.1). GTDB lineage: Bacteria > Pseudomonadota > Gammaproteobacteria > Steroidobacterales > Woeseiaceae > CALBPI01. The sequence goes on from JBCBKO010000001.1 coordinate 158,160, forward strand.
CAAAGCTTTCCTGCGGGGTCGCCATGGCGACTCGCAAGGTAGTGATCACGAAGGAGATCAGTGCTCATCACGCCTGGCAAGAGCATCTCGATTTCGCCGAGAAGCTTGGTGTCAGCGCCGTGTGGTCAGTACCGTTCGATGATGCGGAGAGTCATGCACTAGGCACGTTGGATCTTTATTTCAGTGAGTTCTCGGAACCGAATACAGAACAACTTGATGCCTTGAACAGCCTTGCGCGCCTCGGGGCACTCGCGGTCGCACGCGAGCGAAGCGAGCTGGCACTGAATGCAAGTGAAGGCCGCTTCACCAGCTTGTTCAACAACGTTGTAGAAGGCGTCTACATCGCCACTCCTGAAGGCAAACTGCTCGCCGCCAATCCAGCGATGGTGCGTTTGCTAGGTTATGCGGATGAGCAAGAATTGCTGGACCAGGTCACTCGCAGCTCTGCTTACGTTCGCGAACAAGACGGCAGACGCTTTGAAGAGCGGATCCGCGAATCGGATCGAGTGACTGGATTCGAGTCGCAGATGCAGCGCCGAGATGGCGAGGTCATCGATGTTCTTGAGAACGCGCGGCTGGTTGAAGAGCCAGGCCAAGCGCCTTACATCGAAGGCACGATCAGCGATGTCACCGAACGCAAGCGTGCTGAGCGTGCAGTTTTCGCTGCGAAGGAACGCGCGGAAGTCACGCTGAAGTCAATCGCAGATGGCGTCATCGCCTGCGACGAGGACGGGTGCATCGAATATATGAATCCGGTAGCGGAGACTTTGACCGGATGGCGTTTGCGGGCGGTGGTCGGCCAACCAGTCGAAGAGGTGCTCACGCTGGTGAACGAACACTCTCGTGAGCTATTGGATAATCCGATTGTGCGTTGCCTGAATGAAGGCCGGTCGATTGCCAACCACGGGCCAACCTTGCTGATTGATCGTGCAGGTCGAGATGTCGCAGTGCAGGACAACACCGCTCCGATTCGTGATGATGCAGGGAGCATCGTTGGCGCGGTCATGGTATTCCATGACGTCACCGCCGAAGGTCGTCTGTCGCGCAAGATGTCATACCAGGCGTCACACGATGCGTTGACCGGCTTTATTAACCGACTCGAATTCACCAATGTGCTCGAGCGTGCGCTTGCCAGAGCTCGCAGTCATCGCAGTGAAAGCTATGCACTGCTTTATCTCGATCTCGATCAGTTCAAACTCGTCAACGATACGTTCGGACATACCGCAGGCGATGAGTTGATTCGCCAGTTGAGTGAACGGATACAAACGTGCGTGAAGACACACGATACCGTCGCGCGATTGGGCGGCGATGAGTTCGCGGTCTTGCTCGGCAACGTGGGTGTTGAGTCGGCGCTCGAGATTGCTGAGTCGTTGCGCCAGAGTATCGAGAGTTTCCGTTTCGAATGGCAGCAGGTAGGTCACACGGTACAGGTCAGCATCGGCGTCGTTGCACTGGATCAACACTCAGCCTCTGTTGGCGCGGTGCTGAGTGCAGCAGACGTCGCTTGTTTCACCGCCAAGGATCTCGGTCGCAATCGTGTGCACTTGTACGTTGAAGGTGAGACGACTGCGCACCACCAGCAGATGCACTGGCTGACAAGGATTGATCGCGCACTCGAGGATGATCGATTCAAGCTTTTCTACCAGCCGATTGTGCGGATCGGGGACGATGGCGAAACACGCTATTGCAACCATTACGAGTTGCTGCTGCGCATGGTCGATGAAGATGGTGAGCTGGTACTGCCTGGCACGTTCATCGCTGCCGCTGAGCGTTATGATCGCATGCCGGCTGTCGATCGTTGGGTGGTGGAGCACGCACTGGCGCATGCGGATCAGGGCGATCCGAATGAGCAGGCCGGCTATACCCTCTCGATCAATTTGTCTGGCAACTCGCTGAGTGATGATCGTTTTCTCGAGTTCGTACGTGATCAGTTGCAAGCGACGCCGCTTTGCAGAGGCGCGGTGTGCTTTGAGATCACGGAAACCGCCGCAATCGCGAATTTGGCGCGCGTGCGCCACTTCATGAGCGAGCTGTCTTCGCTCGGTTGCCAATTCTCACTGGACGACTTCGGTAGTGGGCTGTGTTCCTTCGGCTACCTCAAGAATCTCTCCGTGGATTACGTCAAGGTAGACGGTGCTTTCGTACGAAACGTAGCGGCGGACCCTGTCGACCGCAGCGTCGTCGCAGCGATCGCACAGGTTGCACATACGATGGGGATCGAGACCGTGGCCGAACATGTAGAGACGGAGGTCATCCGTCAGGCGCTGCCATCGATGGGTGTGAATTTGGTGCAGGGATTCGACATCGCGGCACCGAAATCAATGGATGAGTTCTCTCCGTGGACTCCGGCGGTGCCCGCCCAGGCCTGAGTGCTTGCAGGGTTAGATCGCCAGCCTCTAGACTCCAAGGCATGACAAATTGCCAAGCGGGCCTGTGAGTGCCCCCGACCGTGGCGCTGAATCGATTGCTGAAAACGTCGCGGAAATTCTGAATCCAACTTCTGAACAGGCAACGCTGCTTGTGTGCGAACACGCGGGAGTAGGCATACCCTTCCATCTTTCTGGACTCTATCCGGAACCGCTGATGCGCACACACTATGGGTCGGATCTGGGCTCGCGAGCGCTGACCGTGGCCTTGGCGGAGCGACTAGCGACGCCGGCAGTCTGTGCGCGTTACTCGCGCATCGTGATTGATTGCAACCGCCGTCTTGATGATCCGACGTTGTTTTTACCAACCGCTGACGGGGTGAGCGTCACTGCCAACCATGGCATTACAGCAGCAGACCGCGATCTGCGCGTGCGCGGCATATACGCACCACTGCACGCGCTGTTGGAGTCGCAGCTGGAGACTATGGCGCAGCGCGAAACCGACGTGCTCTACGTCGCGGTCCACAGCTTCACGCCACAACTCGGCGAGCACACCAGGCCCTGGGATGCCGGTGTCATGTGGGATGTTGATGATCGAGTAGCACTCGCTGCGGCGGACACATTGAGGCGTGAGAACGGCATTCACGTCGGATTGAATGAGCCGTATTCGGGTCGTGCGATTCAGGACTTCTCGGTGGATTTCCACGCGGAGCGTCAAGGGTTTGCGAATATCTCGATCGAGATACGGCAAGATCATCTGGCAAGCGAGTCGGGCGTTCAGCGTTGGGCGGACCGCCTTGCAGGGGCGCTGGAGCCATTCGTCGATTCGCCACCGCCGAGGCTCCCGGTGGCGACCGAAGGGGCACCGCGGTTCGCGACGAACACGGTGGATTTTTTGGAGACGGCGGGGACTTGGGGGGTGCAGCGTGCGAGCTGAATTTCCGGAATTGACGTTAGGGATCGAGGAAGAATATCTGCTGGTGGACAAGGAGACTGGCACGCTCGTGACCGATCCGCCGGATGGATTGCTCACCGACTGCCAGAATGTGGCGCCGGGACAGGTCAGCCCCGAATTTCTGAGATCGCAGATCGAGGTGGGCACCAAAGTTTGCCGCAGCCTCGCCGAAGCGCGCGAAGACCTCGGCAGACTCAGAGACACCATTATCCGGATCACCGGCGAGTATGGTCTGGCACCGATCGCCGCGTCGAGTCACCCCTTTGGGCAATGGTGGCAGCAAAAGCATACGGACGGGGTTCGATACAACGCGCTCGCGGCAGAGATGCAAACCGCGGCTCGACGACTCGTTATCTGCGGAATGCATGTTCACGTGGGCGTGCCCGAGGACAACATGCGCATCGATTTGCTCAATCAGCTGAGTTATTTCCTGCCGCATATGCTCGCGCTGTCGACGTCTTCACCATTTTGGGATGGTCGCAACACCGGACTGAAGTCCTATCGGCTAACTGTGTTCGACGCGCTACCACGCACCGGGCTTCCTGAGCGTTTCGCGAGCTATGCGGAATACTGTCGGCATGTGGATGTCCTGACGCAAGCAGGGCTGATCGAAGATGCCTCCAAAATCTGGTGGGACATGCGCCCAAGCGTGCGATTTCCAACACTCGAAATGCGGGTTACCGATGTGTGCACGCGTTTGGATGACGCTGTGGCAATCGCTGCGCTCTACGCGTGCCTTGTGCGAATGATGTATCGATTGCGCGCCCACAATCAGCGCTGGCGGATTTACTCGCCGATGCTGATCAGGGAGAACCGATGGCGAGCCGTGCGGTACGGATTCGACGCCGGCATGGTGGACCTGGCGAAAGGTAGCGTGACCGATTTCGACGAGTTGCTCGATGAGTTACTCGATCTCGTCGCCGAAGATGCCGAGGCGCTCAACTGCGTGCCAGAGGTCACCTCGCTGCGTAACATCCTGACCCGTGGCAGTAGTGCGCACCAGCAGGTTGCCTGCTTCGAGCAAGCCATCAGCGAGGGTGCGGATGAGCACACTGCGCTGCGCTATGTCGTACAGCATCTGGTCGAGGAAACCCGCGCCCACCAAGTGACAGTCGACTGATTTTAGACACCTAATCTGCGACAATAGTGGGCCACACGTAAGCTTTTGAGGGACGCTATGGCTTTACTGTTAGAACGGCAGGATGTCTGTGAGCTGGTGAGCCGGGTTGGGCTTGATCAGCTCATCGCGGATACCATAGATTGTCTGGCGGCGGACTTCGGTCGCTGGAACGATTTCGATAAGACGCCGCGTGTTGCACATCACTATCCACACGGTGTGATTGAGTTGATGCCGGTTAGCGATGCCAACCGCTACAGCTTCAAGTATGTGACCGGCCACCCAAGCAATCCTCGCGACGGCAAGCTCACAGTTGCGGCGTTTGGTGCACTTGCGGACACCGACAGCGGCTACCCGGTGCTGTTATCTGAGATGACGCTACTGACCGCGATTCGCACCGCTGCGACTTCCGTGTTTGCGGCCCAATTGCTGGCACGCAAGGAAACGCCCGTAATGGCGTTGATCGGTACAGGGTGCCAGGCGGAATTCCAGTCGTACGGTTTTCATCATTGCCTCGGTGTACGCGAAATCCGCTATTTTGATGTAGACGCTGAGGCGATCAAGAAATATGAACGGAATATGGCTGGCCACCCAGTGAAACTCGTGCGTTGTGAGACCATCGATCTCGCGTGCGAGGGCGCAGACATCATCTCGACGGTGACCGCTGATAAAGCGAATCGCACAGTCGTTAGTCGCAAGCACCTGAGGCCCGGTGTGCATTTCAATGCTGTAGGCGGAGATTGCCCGGGCAAGACGGAATTGGCGCCGGATATGTTGGCTGACCTCAAGATCGCGGTGGAATACGAGCCGCAGTCTCGCATTGAAGGCGAGATTCAGGCGCTCGATCCGGACACGCCAGTGACCGAACTATGGCAGGTGCTCAACGGTGATGTAGCGTTGCGTACCTCTGAAGACGACATGACGTTATTCGACTCTGTGGGTTTCGCTCTGGAGGACTACTCAGTGCTACGTTGTGTCTTCAGCAAAGCTCAGGAGCTTGGCATTGGCCGGGAGAGTGACATCGTGTTCACCCCTGAGGATCCCAAAGACCTGTTTGGCGTGCTAACGTCAGCAACCGGAGTAAACACGCGGCGCATCGCGTAAACGACGAGCGATTTCCAGTCGCAGGGAGGGGTCCAGTGAAATACGAGTTCAAGGTGAATGGCGAGAGCCGTGAAGTGGATGTGCCTGGCGACAAGCCGCTCTTGTGGGTGGTGCGCGAGGACCTGGGCCTCACCGGCAGCAAGTTCGGTTGTGGTATCGCGCAGTGCGGTGCGTGCACGATGCACCTCGATGGGCAGCCTGTGCGCTCCTGCAGCTTGCCGATCAGCGCGGTCGCCGGAAAGTCGATCACGACCGTCGAGGGCGTCAGCTCGCCCGAAGCGATGGCGATTCGAGAGGCATGGCGTGACCTCGACGTTGTTCAGTGCGGCTACTGCCAATCTGGGCAAATGATGAGTGCAACGGCATTGCTTGAAAAGAATGCGAAGCCGACCGATGAGGACATCGATCGCGCGATGGCGGGCAATCTTTGCCGTTGTGCTACCTATCATCGAATTCGAGCTGCGATTCATTCGGCAGCCGAAAAGCTGGAGGCTTGAGTCATGCAGAAATGGATGTCATCCGCGTTACCGACGCCCAAACTCAGCCGCCGTCGATTTCTTGCTGCCACCAGTCTCGGCACGGCCGGGCTGCTGGTCGGTTGCAGTGATCGGGCCGAACAATCGGCAACGACGGAAACCACAGCATCATCGGATGTCATTGCGACGGATCTGAACGCCTTCGTACGCATTGGTACCGACGACAAGGTCACGGTCATCGTCAAACACCTCGACAAAGGCCAGGGTGTCACGACCGGACTACCTACTATCGTAGCCGAAGAGCTCGATGCCGACTGGTCGCAGATGGCAACCGAATTCGCGCCCGCCGACGTCAAGCGCTACGCGAACCTGTTATTCGGTGTGCAGGGAACCGGTGGTTCCACGGCGATGGCCAATAGCTGGGATCAGCTTCGTACCGCCGCCGCTGCGGCACGTGACCTTCTGGTTCGCGCTGCCGCAGCAGAGTGGGGCGTGCCGGCGAGTGAGATCATTGTGGCGAGCGGGTTGGTGAGTCATGCCGGTAGCGGCAAGTCGAGTGGATTCGGTGCATTGGTTGCAGCGGCCGCTGAGTTGGAGCCCATTGAAAAGCCCACGCTGAAAGACCCGGCCGATTTCAGCTTGATCGGTACGCGACAATTTCGTCTGGACTCCGCAGCCAAGACCGACGGCAGTGCGCAATTTACGATCGATATCGTGCGCCCCGGCATGCGTTACGCCGCGATTGCACATCCGCCCAAATTCGGTGCTATCGCGGCTAGCTTCGATGACACCGCAGCACGCGCGATGCCAGGCGTTGTGGACGTGGTCGAAGTGCCGCGCGGCATTGCTGTGCTGGCCGATAGTTTCTGGACGGCAAAACAGGCGCGTGATGCGCTGAATATCGAATGGGATGAGTCGAACGCAGAGACTCGCGGTAGTGATGCGTTGTTGGCTGATTTTAAAGCCTTAGCCAAGGCCGACGGTGCTCCGCGGGCGCGTGATGACGGCGACGTCGAAACCGCCTTCGCGAACGCCAGCCAGGTTGTTGAACAGACGTTTGAGCTGCCCTATCTCGCGCACGCGACGATGGAGCCAATGGACTGTGTCGTCGAGCTCGCTGAGGATCGTTGCGACATCTGGACGGGTTCACAGATCCAGACCCTCGACCAAGGTGCCGCCGCTCAGATCACTGGGCTGCCCATGGCGTCGATTCACATTCACACGCAATTCGCAGGTGGTAGTTTCGGCCGGCGCGCCGTGCCGGACAGCGATTTCGTCGCAGAGGCTGTCACGATCGCCAAGGCGACCGGCGGTGCCTATCCGGTGAAACTCATCTGGACACGTGAAGACGATATGGCGGCCGGTCGCTATCGCCCGATGGGTTATCACACGACTCGCGCCGCAATTGACGAGGCCGGACAGCCGATCGCGTGGCAGCATCGTGTCGTCACGCATTCGTTCATGGTCGGCACGCCGTTTGAGTCTTCCTCGATAAAAGACGGCATCGACAGCAGTGCGGTCGAAGGCGCAGCGCAGGTGCCGTATGCGATCGACAATGTGCGCATTGAGCTTCAGCTCGCGCGCGTTGGCATTCCGGTTCTCTGGTGGCGCTCTGTCGGACACACGCACAACGGCTGGGTGGCCGAAGTCATGATCGACCAGCTCGCGCACCTCGCAGGCGAAGACCCAGTCGCCTATCGAATGGAGTTGCTCAAGGACCACCCTCGTCACCGCGGTGTGTTGCAACTGGTTGCCGAAAAAGCGAATTGGGGCCAGCCGGTTGAAGAGGGCGTCTTTCGCGGTGTTGCGGTCCATGAGTCTTTTTCAAGCTATGTGGCTCAGATTGCCGATATCCGCATTGAAAACGGTATGCCAAAGGTTGAACGTGTTGTCGCTGCTGTCGACTGTGGTGTCGCGATCAACCCGGACGTTATCAAGGCTCAGGTGGAAGGCGGCATTGGAATGGGGCTCGGTGCGTTCTTACGCGAAGCGGTACATCTCGATGACGGCGTCGTGCGAGAGCAGAACTTCCACATGTACCGTCCGTTACGCATCAATGAGATGCCTGAGATCGACGTACACATCGTCGCGTCAGGCGAGGCGCCAACCGGAATCGGTGAGCCAGGTCTGCCGCCGATCGCACCAGCGGTGACCAATGCGATATTCGCAGCAACGGGAAAACTGATTACGCGTCTGCCGTTGGGAGATCAGTTGCGCGAGGCGTAAGCCTGTAAAGCCTGAGTCAACTATCGATTCGGCGTTTTTTCCAAGCGTGTGACGGCTGCTTCCAGTCTCTGGAGCAGCCGTTCACTTTTTTGTGTTGATGGTTTTTGATCCGGCAGGACCGCGTAGCGCTGCTTGAGTGTTTCGATCAGGTTGTCGACGACCGAACCCTGTGTGCGGTCACTGTGCAGACGAATTGTGCGCGCTGCATATTCGAGGCTGCCGAAGAAAATATCTCGCGCTTGCCAGTGAATGGCCGTGTCGATGAGTTCGCCACGATCCATACCGCGACGCCAGATTCGATCGAACACGGCCACATACGCCTTCATGAATTCACGATTACCCGGTGTATCGCCGCGCCGCACGCGCCCGGACTGGGTTAGTTCAACGACATCGAAACGTTCAATCAGGTTTTGAAGATGCATCGCGGCAAGTGCGGCGAGGGCTTCAAAGGTTTCCCCTTTATCGGCAACCGCCTGCTCCGCACGTTGCGTGAGGTCGCCCCAGAAGTCAGCGACGAAAGCGCGCATCAAATCCGTTTTGGTCTTGAAGTAGAGGTAGACCGTGCCTTCCGCGACGCCGGCGCGTTTCGCGATATCAGCCATCCGAGCACCATCGTAGCCACTCTCGACGAATGCGTGCGCTGCGGCCTCAAGTATGGCGCGTTCTTTCTGCTCTACGCGCTCACGACGCGTCACCGCGGTCATGACGTTACAGTCCCATCTGGCGAACGGCGAGGTCACGCATGATCTCTTCCGAACCGCCCCCAATCGCCTGTACCTTCACCTCGCGATACATACGTTCGACGGGATTGCCTCGCAGGTAACCGGCACCGCCCAGAATCTGCATTGCTTCTGACGCGCAGAATTCCAGCGCTTTGGACGCGGAGAACTTGGCTTTCGAAATCTGGGCGACCGGCATCTCGCCCTCGTTCGCGGCGAAGCAGATATGGTTCAGGTAGGCCTCGATCATGTCGATGCGCGCGGACATGTCTGCCAGTTTGTGTCGAATCACCTGATGGGTGATGAGCGGTTTGCCGAATGTCTCGCGCTCTTGTGCCCATGCGACCGATTCATCGAAGCATACCTTCATCATGCCCAGCATGCCGGCCACCATGCTTAGTCGCTCGTAGTTGAAGTTGTTCATTATGGCGAGGAAGCCTTTGTTCTCTGCACCCATTAGATTGCGTGCCGACACGCGGCAATCATCGAAATAGAGTGTGGCCTGATCGGAGGCCCACCAGCCCATCTTGCGGGACAGGGGCGTTCGCGAGAATCCGTCGGTGTCTGCTTCTACGAAGAACAGCGAGACTCCGGTAATGCCTGGACCACCGGTGCGTGCACCCACCACGAAGTAATCTGAAGTCATGCCGCTGGTGATAAACGTTTTCGAGCCGTTCAGAACGTAGTGATCACCGTCTCGCACGGCCGTCGTCTTGAGGCTCGCCACATCGGACCCACCTCCGGGCTCGGTGATGGCCAAAGCTGAACTTTGCCGGCCCGCAATGATTTCCGGCAGGCAATGGTTGCGAATGTCGTCGTTGGCGAGAGTTGCGATAGGACCGATGGAAATGGAGCGTCCTCCAAGCGCAGCGCTCACGCCCGTCGCACCGCAGCGCGCCATTTCCTCGGAGTAGGCAGCGCGCATGAAGCAATCATCGAAACCGAGGCCGCCATAATGTTCGTCCACTCCAAAGCCAAAGACCCCGAGTGCACCGACCTTCTCATGCAATGACCAGGGGATCTCACCGGCTTCGTCCCAGTCATCTGCAAACGGAGTGATCTCGTTAGCGACAAAGCCGCGGATTGTTTCGCGAAATGCCCGGCGCTCTTCGGTTTCGAATGGATTGTTCATGGTGCTTTTATCGCAAAATGAGCTTGACTTGTAAATAATGAGTGTCAATCATTATTCGCGTGAATCAAGCTAAGACCACGAAAAAGAAGGTACGAATCGGCGGGGCGAGCGGCTTCTGGGGTGAGTCGGATATGGCGTTGCCTCAATTGCTCAGGGCCGGAGATCTCGACTACATCGTGTTCGACTATCTTGCTGAGGTGACGCTTTCCATCATGGCGCGTGCGCGGGCGAAAGACCCTGGCGGTGGGTATGCGGCGGATTTCGTGGACGCTGTGCTGGCACCGAATCTCCAGGAGATCGCCCGTCAGGGTGTGAAGATCATCTCGAACGCCGGCGGCATGAATCCTAGCGCGTGCGCATGGGCCATCGAATCGTTGATCGATGATCAGGGATTAGATCTCAAGGTCGCAGTTGTTCTTGGGGATGATCTTGTCGATCGGGCGGCAGAACTTGCCGCTGCCGGCCACAGAGATATGTTCACAGATGCGCCGTTCCCGGCGGCGGAGCGTGTGCTGTCGATCAATGCCTATTTAGGTGCGGAGCCGGTGGCCGAGGCGCTGCGGGCCGGCGCTGATATTGTGGTCACAGGGCGCGGCGTGGATAGCGCGGTCACTCTGGGTGCGTGTTTGCACGCGTTTGACTGGGCGCTCGATGACTGGGATCGACTGGCAACGGCGAGTCTCGCTGGCCACCTGATCGAGTGCGGCCCCCAGGCGAGTGGCGGCAACTTCACCGATTGGGATGTTGTTGCCGATTCGTTGGTGGACGTCGGTTATCCGATTGCAGAGATCTCGGCCGATGGCAGTTGTGTGATCACCAAACCGGAGAAGACAGGGGGCATTGTGACGCCGGCCACGGTCGGCGAACAAATGCTCTATGAGATAGGTAATCCGCGGGCTTATGTGCTGCCCGATGTGGTTTGTGACTTTTCCGAGGTGACCCTGGCGCAGGCCGGGCCTGATCGAGTTGCGGTGAACGGGGCCCGGGGCCGGCCGGCTCCCGACAGCCTCAAGGTGAGTGTGACGTTTTCGGATGGTTGGCGTGCAGTCGGCAGTTTTTTCTTCATCGGCGAGCAAGCGCCACGGAAAGCGAGAGCCTTTGCGGCCACAACACTCGAACGCGTGCGAGACAAACTCGAGAAACTCGGTGCGCCCGACTTCGACGAAGTTTCGATCGAGGTGGTCGGCGATGGCAGTGCATACGGTGCGAAGAACACGCAATTGGATGCCAAAGACGTGGCCTTGAAACTCGCGGTCAAGCATGAAAATCCACGTGCGGCGGGGCTAATTCTTAAGGAATCAATCGGGTTGGCGTTGGCAGCGCCACCAGGTCTCACGGTATTTGGCGGTAATCGTCCACGACCTTCGCCGGTCGTCCGGCTGCTATCGTTCCTGTTGCCAAGAGCGCAAGTCATGCCTTTCGTGCGCATGGGTGACCGTGAGGTTCGGGTGCCGATGGGCGAGGGCGAAGCCGTTGGCGATGTCGACAGTAAGACTCCTTCACCGCCGGTTGGCATCGCTGATGCCTGCCTGCCTTTGCGGGCGCTTGCCTGGGGTCGCTCTGGCGACAAAGGCGATAACGCAAATATTGGCCTGCTGCCGCGACATCACGACTACATGCCGTGGATCTGGGCGGCACTCAGTGAATCTGAGATCGGCGCTCGATTCTCGCATTTTGGTGCCGAGCGCATCGAGCGATTCTTTCTGCCCGGCACAAGCGCGATGAATATCGTTTTGCACAACGTGCTGGGCGGCGGGGGTATGGCTAGCTTGCGCAATGACCCGCAAGGCAAAGCCTATGCCCAGATTCTCTTGGAAACACCTATCCCGATTCCATCGGAACTCGCCCGGAGCCTTCAATGAGCGTTATCCAGTCGCGTATCTCCACATCGTCGGAGACCTTTAAGCAAAACCGCAGCGACATGCTGTCGCTCGTTTCCAAGCTTCAGGAACTCAACGCGAGAGCGGGCACGATTTCCGAACAGCGCAAGCCGCGCTTTGAGGCGCGTGGACAACTTACGCCGCGTGAACGTTTGTCGCGTCTGCTCGACCCCGGTATGCCGTGGTTGGCGATCGGCAATATCTCGGGTTACTTGCTCGATACAATGGATGAGGCGAAATCAATACCGGGCTCCACTTTGATATGTGGTATTGGCTTTGTGCGCGGTGTGCGTGCGATGGTCGTCGTCGACGATAGCGGTATCAAGGGCGGCACACTGACTGAGGCTTCGGCCTACAAGATCATCCGAGCCGAACGGATCGCACTGGAGCAGAAGCTGCCGTTCATTCATCTCGTCGAAAGCGGTGGCGGCGATCTGATCAATTACACTGTCGGTGGGTTTGTCGCGGGCGGTAGTCTGTTCGCCGGTCAGGCGCGACTGTCGAAAGCGGGCATACCGGTGATCACGGTCTTGCACGGCTCGTCGACTGCAGGTGGCGCTTACATGCCCGGAATGAGCGACTACGTGGTCGCGGTAAAGAAAAACGGCAAAGCATTCCTTGCGGGACCGCCGCTCCTCAAAGCAGCAACGGGTGAGATCGCGACCGACGCCGAGCTTGGCGGCGCTGAGATGCATGCCAGTACTTCAGGTCTGGTCGAATATCTCGCCGAAGATGATAACGACGCTATGCTGATGGCACGCGAGGTGGTGCGGCGACTAAAGTGGAATCAGCGCTGCTCTCTGCCACCCGTCGACGACTTCAATGTTCCGCACTACGACCCTGACGAAATAGCGGGGGTCGTGCCCGTTGACTATCGCATTCCCTACGATGTTCGCGAAGCGCTTGCTCGCATTGTCGATGGGTCTGAGTTTCTCGACTTCAAGCCCGGCTACGGTGTCGCAACCGTATGCGGGACTGCGGATGTCATGGGCTTTGGATGTGGCTTTATCGGCAACAACGGTCCGATTGATCCTGACGGCGCCACCAAAGCGACGCAGTTTCTTCAGTTGATGGACCAGTCAGACTTGCCGGTCATTTTCCTCTCCAACACTACGGGCTACATGGTCGGCACTCAGTACGAGCAGGGCGGAATGATTAAGCACGGCTCGAAGATGATTCAGGCGGTAAGCAATCTCGAAGTCCCACGCATTACGTTCCAGATTGGCGCCAGTTACGGCGCAGGCAATTACGGGATGTGCGGGCGCGGATTTGACCCAGACTTTTTATACCTATGGCCCAACGCGTCGACTGGCGTCATGGGTGGTGCACAAGCGGCGACCGTCATGGAGATTGTTGCCGAGCAGAAAGCGAAGACGATGGGGGTCGAACCGGATCGTGAAGTGTTGAAACAACAAAACGCCGCGTTGACGGGCTTGTTCGATGGACAGTCCAGTGCGTTCTATACCTCCGGACACAATCTTGATGATGGCGTGATCGATCCCCGCGAGACGCGTAAAGCGCTCGGATTTTTGTTGGCGACCGTATGGGAGGCACGCCACCGAGAGGTGCGCGAAAACTCCTTCGGCATAGCACGCATGTGAGGCAAGTGATGCGAGTTATTCCTATTCCGATGAGGCGCATACCGGCATGGTACCGAGGAGTGACAAAATGAAACGCATCGAGACACTGCTGATTGCCAATCGCGGCGAGATAGCGTTGCGCGTTATGAGAACAGCGCGAGCGATGGGAATCCGCTCGGTAGCGGTCTACTCCGACGCAGACGCCCACGCACCGCATGTGCACTTCGCTGATGCTGCGCTACACATCGGCCCGGCACCGGTAGCTGAGAGCTACCTCGACGCCGACGCGATTCTCGCGGCCGCACGTTTAGCAGGTGCTGATGCCATTCACCCCGGGTATGGGTTTCTCTCCGAGAACGCTGACTTCGCTCGGGCGGTTGAACAAGACGGAATGGTGTTCGTCGGTCCGACGCCTTCGGCCATTACTGCGATGGGTGACAAGGCACGCGCGAAACGGATCATGATTGAAGCGGGTGTGCCCTGCGTGCCGGGCTACGAGGGCGAGGATCAAAATGATGCGCGTTTTCTCGAGGCGGCCGCGGACATTGGATTTCCCGTCATGGTGAAGGCGTCAGCAGGTGGTGGTGGGCGCGGTATGCGACTCGTCGATCGCGAGGAGGCGCTCTCAGAGGCATTACCGCTTGCGCGCTCTGAGGCGTTGAACGCGTTTGGTTCGGGTGATCTGATCCTCGAAAAGGCCGTAGTTGCGCCGCGCCATGTTGAATTTCAGGTATTTGCTGACGAGCAAGGCAACACGATTCATTTGGGAGAGCGCGACTGCTCTGTGCAACGGCGCCATCAAAAAGTCCTGGAGGAGTCTCCCTGTCCTGTGATGTCGCAAGCGCTGCGTGAGTCCATGGGTGCAGCTGCCGTCGCCGCTGCCAAAGCTGTCAACTACAGAGGCGCTGGTACTGTCGAATTCCTGCTCGATGCTGACCGCAACTTCTATTTTCTGGAGATGAACACTCGCTTGCAGGTAGAGCATCCGGTCACGGAGCTTGTGACTGGGCTCGATCTGGTGGAGTTGCAGATTCGTGTTGCCCGAGGTGAGCCGCTCGGGCTCGAGCAGGATGAGGTCGTCATCGGTGGCCACGCGATCGAGGCGCGGCTATATGCCGAGGATCCCGCCGAGGGCTTTCAGCCAGCGACAGGCCCCGTGCTCCTTTACCAAGCTCCCGAAGGCGAGGGCATACGGTGCGACGATGGTATTGCTTCGGGGGGTGAGGTCACGCCTTACTATGATGCGATGGTTGCCAAGATCATGGCTTGGGGAGAGTCGCGCGAAGATGCCTTGCACAAGGTGGCATACGCGTTGCGTGAAACCACCCTGTTTGGGGTTAAGAGTAATCAGGCGTTCTTGGCAGCCGCGGTCGATCATCCGGCTTTCCGCGAGGGTCGAGCGACGACGGCCTTCGTCAGTGATGCATTTGGTCAGCACGGGTTCTCCGGCACAGACGCGACACCCGAAGATCACGCAGCAGCTGCTGTATTGCTGCTGCGCGAGCGGCGAGACGCGGCGCATCGTGCGTCGCTCGGCGTAGCCGGTGAGCTTTTGGACTGGTCGAGTTCACTGCCGCGGCCATCGACTGCGGTGTTCGGGGAGCGGGTGGTTCAGGTGTCGCCGATAGGCAGCGATACCTACACAGTTGTGTCCGGCGACGACGAGACTCAGGTTGAGGTGCGTGCCATCGAAAATCGGACAGCGAAGATGACCATCGACGGCCGTCCAGTTGAGTATGTGTCTCTGGTGTGTGCTTCGCGTGAGATCTACCTGCGTCGTGGTGCGATGACATTCCATCTGCACGACAGCACAGCCCAGCTCAGCGCCGACGCGCAAGCCACGGGTGGCGGTCACGTCGTTGCCAACATGCACGGCGTATTAGTCGAGCTGTCGGTAGCGGCGGGGGATCGCGTCAGTGCGGGCGACAAGCTGGCTGTGCTCGAAGCGATGAAAATGCAACATCAATTGCATGCGCAAGTGGACGGCACGGTCAGTCAAGTCGCAGTGGCGGCAGGTCAGCAGCTTGCATCGGGCGACTTGATTATGATCATCGGGGAGGTTGCCGATGCAGGAGGCGAGTGATTTTCTCGAAGAGTCACGGACACTCCATGCCTTGATTTGTAATGCAGGGCACGATCGTCTAGACGAGGCGACACAATTCAAGTCGTGGACTCTTCGAGATGTGCTGGAGCACCTGCAAGTCTGGAACGAGATGGCCTGTCTTCAAGTCGAGGACGAGTCGTTATTGAGGACACGCCTCGCTAACCTGATGTCGGGCGGTGGAGACCTGCGCTCTTTTGAACGTGAGGTGCTGAAAGGGAAGGACGCCGATGCGCTCCTGTCTGAATGGCAGCGGAGCTTCGAGCGAACCGCGGACCTGTTTTCAAATGTGGACCCTAAAGCGCGGCTGCAATGGGCTGGCCCTTCCATGAGTGCGCGCTCGTCGATCACTGCGCGCCTGATGGAGACCTGGGCGCACGGGCAGGAGATTTATGACCACCTTGGGATTGAGCGTCACAACACGGATCGAATCCAAGGTATTGTCGTACTCGGGGTGAACACGTTCGCGTGGACGTATAAGGCGCGTGGCGCTGAGCCGCCGGGCCCGTTGCCGAGGGTGGAACTTGTGTCACCCACAGGCGCGCATTGGGTGTTCGGGGAAACCTCGGACAGTGGGAGCATCACGGGTACCGCAGTGTCGTTCTGCCAGGTCGTGACCCAGACGCGCAATATCGCCGACACCGATCTGGTAGTGTCAGGAGCTATCGCCGCCGATTGGATGTCAAAGGCGCAGTGTTTTGCAGGCCCACCGAGCGTACCGCCCGCGCCGGGCACTCGGTTCAGGAGCGAACTTGTGATCTGATACATCTGGAAGTCGCGATTTGAGTCCCCATTTCATCCGGGACCGCAAGAAAGGAGGGTCGAATGTCCGACTACAGCAAATTCGAAAAGACGCAGGACGCGTTGTCCGAGCTCACTGAAGAGCAGATTCGGGTCACGCAGAATAACGGCACCGAAATGCCTTTCTCGGGTGAATACAACGAGCACAAGGAGCCCGGGATCTATGTGGACGTGGTTTCCGGAGAACCGCTGTTCGCATCTTTCGACAAGTATGACTCAGGCTCAGGTTGGCCGAGTTTTACGCGTCCGATTGTTGACGGAAACGTCGTTGAGTTGTTCGACGAAAGCCATGGGATGCGCAGAGTCGAAGTTCGGTCCGCTGAGGGCGATAGTCACCTCGGTCATGTCTTCGAAGATGGCCCGAAAGATGCCTACCCGGGAGGGCCAGAGGCGACGACTGGACTGAGGTACTGCATCAACTCCGCCGCACTGAAGTTCATTGCGTTGGACGACTTGGAAGATGCGGGCTACGGCGATCTTCTGTCATTGTTCAAGAAAAATATGGAGACTCCGGAATGAGCGAAACCACCGAACGTGCTGTCCTTGCCGGCGGCTGTTTCTGGGGTATGCAGGACCTGATTCGCAAACGACCAGGTGTTTTAAACACTCGTGTCGGCTACACCGGCGGCGATAACGATCATCCCACCTATCGTAATCACCCAGGTCATGCAGAGGCGATCGAGATCGAGTACGACCCGAACCGCATCAGCTATCGTGATTTGCTGGAGTTCTTCTTTCAAATTCACGATCCGACCACTGTGGATCGGCAGGGTAACGATATAGGCTCCTCCTACAGATCAGAAATCTTTTACACGAGCGAAGCGCAACTGCGCATCGCCAGGGATACGATCGAGGACGTGAACGCATCTGGACTCTGGCCAGGGCAAGTTGTCACGGCAGTGTCGGCGGCGCCAACATTCTGGGAAGCGGAGCCAGAGCATCAGGACTATCTGGAACGCATACCGAACGGCTACACCTGCCATTTCCCAAGGCCCGATTGGAAGCTGCCGAAACGTCAGGATGTTGCGTCTGGCTGATCGCGTCTTTAGGCCGCAAAGCGTCGGTTTCGGTGGCGGCTGTCATTGGTGTACCGAAGCGGTGTTTCAGTCCTTGCGCGGCGTTGCAGGTGTCGACCAAGGGTGGATTGCATCTGATGCGCCACACGATACGTTTTCCGAAGCGGTGCTTGTTGAATTCGATGCCGAGGTCATGCCGCTTGGAGTGTTGGTCGAAGTGCACTTGAGAACGCATGCGAGTCAGTCCGATCACAGTTTTCGCGGAAAATATCGCAGCGCGATCTATACCTTTGATTCGGCGCAGCATGCGCATGCGAAAGAGATCATGGACACACTGCAATCCGGATTCGAAGCGCCGTTGGTGACGGCGGTGATGCCGTTCGCGGGGTTCAAGCCGTCAGAATCGCGGCTACAGAATTACTACCGGACAAACCCGGATCGGCCATTCTGCAGGGTCCACATCGATCCCAAGCTCGCCCTGGTGCGCCAGCGCTTCGGGCGGCATGCCGCCTGATGACCCCACCCCGATCAGGCTTTATCGTTTCATGAAGCCGTTGTCGCGCAAGAAGCGGACGGTCTCGACAGTGAAGCCGGTATCAGGACCCTCGAACAGCCAGAATCGATCGCCGTTTCGAAGGACAATGTCTTGCTCGTCAAAGTCGTAACCGTGGCCGCTTTCTGGGCGCACGACGACCCGTACGTCCGGGTCTGCATCACGAAGCGCGGCGACATTCTCCTCTAACGGCACAATGGGATCTTGTGCACCGAAGATGGCAAGATACGGTAAACCGTCGAGGCTTTGAAGAAATTGGGTCGGGTCATACCGAAAGCGCCGCAGCCAAAGTCGCGACATGTCCTGTCGTTGTTTTGGAATATCGTCAGCGCCAAATCCCTGATCGAGCCATCCGTCCTGCTCTGCAGTACGGCGAATCGCGTTGAGCTTGGCAAACGCTTGATCATCAGTAAGTGACTCGTCGACCGTGATTCTTGTGACCTCAGCGAGCGTGTTCTGCTGAGCAACCGATAGTCCTACTGCATCGCCATACGTCGAGGCGGAACTTAGCTGTTGCTGAACAATGGAAGTTGCTGGACCGATCCAGGTAATCAGGAAGGCGGGCGAGATGGCATTAGACAGACTTCGCTGGCGTTCGGCGGAGGCCTGTATGACCCATGCGCCCGCGGACTGTGCGAAAAATCCAACTTTGTCTGCGTCAACATCCGGATCATCTGCCAGAAACTCGAGCGCGGCAATCGCATCTTCGGTTAGCTGGTCAAATGTGAAAGTTGCGCAGTTCCCATCTGATGCGCCGGAACCACGCTTGTCGTACGTTAATACCGCGATGCCATAGCGTGCGAAAAAGCGTGCTGTATTGGAGACTCTCGTTGCGCATCCCCTCCCGCGAACAATCACCATTCCAGCCAGTGGCTCATGGTCAAGTGGCTTGACCAGCGTGGCTGCAAGTCTTGTCCCGTCATCCGACTCGAAGCTCAGCTCAGTTTGGTTGATCATCTCGAGTGGCGGCGGTGGCGATCGCTTGAGATGAATCGTCCTGCCATCATTACCAACGGTGCCGATTAATTGTTCAAACCTCGGTTCAAGCAGTAGTTTGGCGTCGCCCTCCAGCAAGTCTAAAATCGTCAGCCCATCAGGCGATCGAACCACCTTTTCAAATCCGGAAGGTTCGTAAAACAGCCAATCAGGAAATCGCGTTGACGCCGTCAATCCTTCAGCACTTCGCTCGATTCTGACCTCGACCGACAAGACTGACCCATCCTTGACGATGGCGCCTTTCCAATAGCCAACGGGGTCGAATCTGTCTAGCGGTTCGGCGACGACCGGGCCGGACGCTAGGTATATCAGGGCGAGCCATAAACAGCGCATACACTTCCTTTATGTGTGGGGAATTGTCGTTGTGAGAGTACACTACATGGGAAATGAAGCGCTTCGACTACACTTTATCCGTTGCCCCCATGATGGATTGGACGGATCGGCATTGCCGATTTTTCCACCGGTTGCTATCGCCTTCAGCGGTGCTGTACACGGAAATGGTTACAGCGGCCGCTTTAATCCATGGCGACGCCGATCGTCTGCTGCGCTATAGCCGCGAGGAGCATCCTGTAGTACTTCAGCTCGGTGGCAGCGATCCGACGATGATGGCTGACGCTGCGCTGCTCGGCGCTCAGGCGGGGTATGACGCGATCAATATCAATGTGGGCTGTCCGAGTGATCGCGTGCAGAGTGGTCAGTTTGGCGCGTGCTTGATGGCTGAGCCTAAGACCGTCGCAGAGTGTTTTCGCCGCATGGCTGAGGTGGTGTCTGTGCCTGTGACTGTGAAGACCCGGCTGGGCATCGATGAGCATGACAATGATGCGTTTTTCTCGACGTTCATCGACACGGTTGCAGACGCCGGTTGTACTCATTTTGATGTGCACGCGCGCATTGCGATTCTTGAAGGGTTGAGTCCAAAACAGAACCGCGATGTGCCGCCGCTGAATTACCCGCGAGTCTATGCACTCAAGGAGCGCCGGCCCGAGCTTACGGTCTGTCTCAACGGTGGAGTTCGCGATTTTGATGCTGCTAAAGAACATCTGCAGTATGTCGACGGTGTGATGATCGGTCGCGAGGCCTATCAAAACCCGTGGTCGCTGACACGATTCGAACACTTGGTAGACCCTGCCTTCGTGACGACACGTAAATCGGTCGTTGATGCGATGACCGACTATGTGAAACGCACGGTGGGACGCGACCACGTGCAACTCAAGCACATCACGCGACACATGCTGGGACTTTTTTCTGGAGAGCCGGGTGCGAGACGGTGGAGAAGAACGCTCTCGGAGAACGCGCATCGACCTGAATCAACAGCAGAGTTAATCGCATCGGCTGCGGCCAGTGTCGCCGCAGTCTGATCGTGATGCTGGGCTGCCCCCTTACGCAACGGTTGGCAGTCCTCTGCTAGCGCACTACACTTCGCGCTGCGTTTGAAACCACCCACGATTGCGCGAGCAGCCGATGACAAAACCCATTTCCAGTGGCGACCCGTACGCAACACTTGCGGAGCAGGCCGACAAGCACGAGCTGTATGAGGCATCGGTGCAAGATGTAGAGACCGAGGTCGACTTTCTGCTCGAAACCTGGGAGTCGTTGCGCGATCGACCGCCCGTGCATTTTCGTGAGGATTTTTGCGGAACGGCGAGTGCCGCTTGTGAGTGGGTGCGCAGGGACGCAGCTCACCAATCCACGGGTGTTGATCTTGACCGGCCGACGCTTGACTGGGGGATCACACACCGGGTGTCGACACTGAGTGCGAGTGAGCAGTTGCGCGTTCGACTGGAGCAGGCGGACGTCGTCACGGTCGAAACGCAGCCCGCTGATATCATCGGCGCCTTCAACTTCTCATACTTTACCTTCAATACCCGAGACGCACTCCGCGCGTATTTCGAGAATGCGCGGCGCGGACTGAAACCCGATGGACTGTTTATTCTTGATGCGTTTGGTGGTGCGGAAGGCATTACCGAGATGAAGGAAAAGACCAAGCTCGACGGCTTCACCTACGTTTGGCATCAGGCGAAGTACCATCCCGTCACGGCCTATATGCGTTGCCATATTCATTTCCACTTCCCGGACGGCTCCAAGCTAAAGAAAGCTTTCACCTACGAATGGCGCCATTGGACGTTGCCTGAAATACGAGAGGTGTTGCAAGAGGCGGGGTTCGGCAAAGTGGAGGTGTACTGGGAGGGAACCGATGACGACGGTGAGGGAAATGGCATCTATGAGCCCTCATCGACGGGCGATGCTGATCCGGCGTGGATTGCCTATATCGTCGCCGAGCAGTAGCCCCATTTGACTGAGAGCGTTTTGATTCCTGCCGACCACTGTATACTGTTAAATATTGGGCATTACGGACTCGGCTTCCATGAGCGAAGACCTTGAGGTTGCGATAGTTTTCGCCGACGTAGTCGGCAGCACGCAGCTCTACGAACAATTGGGCGACGACCAGGCGCGCGAAGTCGTGCGTAAGTGTCTCGACATCATGATCGAAGCCACGAATACCGCTCGAGGAACGGTCATCAAGACGATGGGCGATGAGGTGATGTCGATTTTCGATGATGCCGACA
This sequence comes from Pseudomonadota bacterium, assembly GCA_038521865.1. Taxonomy (GTDB): domain Bacteria; phylum Pseudomonadota; class Gammaproteobacteria; order Steroidobacterales; family Woeseiaceae; genus CALBPI01. The sequence goes on from JBCBKO010000001.1 coordinate 179,749, forward strand.
GCGCAATGTCAGCGGCTGTAGAAATGCAGCAGAAGATATCGGCAGGCAAGGGGCTCGTGCCGGAGGATCAAACTATCTCCATTCGTGTCGGCTGCCACTACGGCGTCGTCGCCCGAGAGCCGAACGATATTTTTGGTGCGGCGGTTCACACCGCAAATCGCATGACGTCGCAAGCGAAGGCGCGCCAGATCGTGACAACGGGTACCACCGTTGAGCTTCTGAGTGAGGACTGGCAAAGAATCACACGGCAGATTGATCTTGCGGTGGTCAAGGGCAAGAAGGATGAGGTCGCGCTGTTCGAAGTACTTTGGCAGCGCGGAGAGGAGGCGACCAGCGTGTTGCCAACCATCGGGTGGCAGCAGGGCGCACAGCCTGACATTCGCCTGACCCTATCGTTCGCAGGGCATACGATGCCGATTGATCCCGCTCGTCAGCAAATTACGCTCGGACGGGCCGAAGACAATGATCTGGTGGTGAAAGGCAATCTGATTTCACGTGTGCACGCGCGCATTGAGCGCCGTCGCAATAAGTACTACCTGGTCGACGAGAGTACCAACGGGTCGTTTATCGCCAACATGAATGGCGACGAGAATTTCGTGCGTCGCGATAGTATCGAATTGACCGGCGAGGGCATCATCGGTCTCGGCAAAGTTGCCAAGCCGGGCACGCCGCTAGCGGTTCATTTCATTGTCGAAGGCCCGGCCGCCGTCCGATAAGGGTCGTCAGGCGAACTAGCTTACCAGCGCTTCCAGTATGCGCTGGCGGGCGCGCTTCAAGTCGTCAGGTACGCGATCCCCGTAGCTATCGAGATATTCCCCGACGGCTTCGATCTCGGAGTGCCATCCCTCAACATCAATGCTGAGCAGTTGGTCGAGGGTATCGTCACTGACGTCGAGTGCCACGCGATCAATATCGTGCGGCAAAGGTAGTTTGCCAATCGGTGTTTCAGTAGCGCTAAGCCGGCCCTCGCACCGGCCAATGATCCAGCGCAGTACACGGAGGTTTTCCCCAAAACCTGGCCAGAGGAATCTTCCCGAGTCGTCTTGGCGGAACCAGTTGACATGGAAGATGCGCGGTAGCCGATCACTGCGCTCGCCGAAGGAAAGCCAGTGAGCCCAGTAGTCTGCAAAGTTGTAGCCGCAGAAGGGTTTCATTGCCATCGGATCGCGACGGACAACGCCCACCGCACCGGTCGCTGCGGCTGTGGTTTCCGACGCTACCCCTGCGGCGACCATGACACCATGGGTCCAGTCATTTGCCTCATAAACGAGCGGTGCGAGAGTCTTGCGTCGCCCCCCGAAAACGATGGCGGAGATGGGTACACCCTCGGGTGCGTCGGCGAGCGTGCTGTAACTTGGGTTTGCTGATGCACGCACCGTGAAACGTGCATTGGGGTGAGCGGCCGGCGTATCGCCGGTATACGGATTGCCGCGCCAGTCGGTCACAGGCATCTCGTCGTCTTTTCCTTCCCACCACGGGCAGTTGTCTTCAGTGACTGCTACGTTGGTAAAGATCGTGTCTTTGCGAATTGTGTCGAACGCATTCTTGTTGGTTTTTTCATTGGTGCCTGGCACGACACCGAAGTAGCCAGCTTCTGGATTGACCGCCCGTAGTTGGCCATTCTCGTCAGGGTGAAGCCACGCGATGTCATCACCCAGCGTCCAGATTTTCCATCCGGGCTGCGATGCCGGCGGGATCAGCATGGCGAGGTTGGTTTTGCCGCAAGCGGATGGGAATGCGCAAGCCAAGTAGCTCGTTTCGCCAGTTGGTGATTCAACACCAACGATCAGCATATGCTCTGCCAGCCAGCCTTCCTGGCGTGCCTGCCAGCTGGCGATGCGCAGGGCATGGCACTTCTTGCCAAGCAGCGCGTTGCCGCCATAGCCCGACCCGTAGCTCATAATCTCCAACGATTCCGGGAAATGCATGATGAATCGGCGTTCCGGATCCAACTCACCCGTGGAGTGCAGACCTTTCACGAAATGGCCATCGTGCTCGATACGGCGCAAGGCGGCTTCGCCCATACGCGTCATCAAGTGCATATTCGCCACCACGTAGGGACTGTCGGTAATCTCGACTCCGCAGCGCGAATAGGGCGAGTCGATCGGGCCCATGCAGTAGGGAATCACGTAGAGCGTGCGACCTTCCATACAGCCGGCGAAAAGATCGCGCATCTTCTCGCGCGCCTCGGTTGGTGCCATCCAGTGATTGTTGGGACCGGCATCCGCTTCATCGGCCGTGCAGACAAAGGTCAAGTGCTCGACCCGAGCAACGTCGTTTGGATCGGATCGGTGCAAATAACAACCCGGGTACTTTTCCTGGTTTAGCGTCAGTAGCGTGCCGTCGCCGACCATTTGTTCGATCAGCGCCTGATAATGCGCCTCCGTGCCGTCGCACCAAATAATGCGCTCAGCACCGGTGTGAGCAGCGGTTTCATCCACCCACGATTGCAGGGATTCGAGTGTCGTACTCATGATCTTGGGATCCGCGGAAATCTCGAGACGGCGCGGAGTATAGCGCGCGGTGCATTTGGTTTCATGAGAGACATTCAAAAAGCAAAAAAAAAGCCGCAGACACCGGGGGGAGGTGTCTGCGGCAGTATGCGCTGGCCCAAAAGGGGGGGAGGGGATTGGGCCAGGTTGTTTCGGTACCTCAGGGGGGGTGAGGTGGAAATGGAGTTGCCTTAAGAAGACTTCTCCGCTTCCGCTACCGCGTTCGCAACTTTCTTAGCGGCCGTCTTTGCCGTCGCTTTAGCGCGTGCAGGGGCCTTCTTCGCCGTCTTACGGACGGTCTTTGCTGCTTTTTTTACAGTTTTCTTGGTTGTCGTGGTGCCACGCAGGCCGCCTACCACGCCACCGAACTCGCCCGCCGCACCGCGCAGGATGCCAAACGCGTCCTTCACGTCGTTGACGTAAGAGCCAGCAACCGCAGGTACTACGTCGCGCTGCATGGCAATCAATTCCCGCACGCTGTCAACGCGTGACGCATCGCGAAGACGCTTCGCGACGGCGTCGATGCCGCGCTGAATGCTCTTCGATTGCAGTTCGATGAGCTCTTTGGAGGTACGGAACACAATGGCGTTCGTGTCCAAAGTCGCTTTGGAAACTTTCTGTACGGGCTTTTTGGTGTCTGCTACTACGCGACCCGCCTGACCAACGCGGTCTTGGGTAGCGTCAACAGCGGTGTTGATGCCGTTACGTGCGGTGTCCGCTACGCGGCTGACAACATTTTCAATTTGTTCTCTCACGGGTTCGCTCCTCTGTAATGTTGCGTTGCAACAATTGTTGCATCGCACAATAGAGGCGTGTGGAGCTGCTGTCAAGTGTTGCAGTGCAAAAAAATAGGTTTTTTTGCACCCCGGCGAACGCTGCGAAAACTTGAGGCAGGAATATGGAAATTGTCGACCCCATCACAACCCAATTGTGATTATCCTCACAGATTCGGCACCGTAAGTGCCTCATGTATAGGTAATTGTGTGGAGTTTTGAGACCATCTTATGGTGAAAAGCGAAGCACGGAATGAAACCGATGCAATCGAACATAAAATTGTCGCTTAAGGCAATTGCACGGGGAGCGATCATCGTCCTGACCTGTTTTGGTGCAGCCACAGGCTACGCCGCGGGCACGGCTGCGGGTACCGATATCGTGAACGTGGCGCAGGTCGACTATGAGCTCGGTGGCACGCCGGTGTCGCAGGCGTCCAACGCGGTCACGATCACCGTCGACGAGATTGTTGATGTGACCAATGTGCTTCAGTCGCCGCAGCAGACCGTCGCGCCGGGCGAAACCGGCGCCGTGCTCGCATTTACAGTCAGCAACACCGGCAACGGTTCGGAGACGTTCATCCTTTCGGTCATCAACAACGATGCTGCTGACGATTTCGATCCGACCCTGCAAACTCCGGGCATCTTTTTTGACAGTGATGGCAGCGGTGACCTGTCTGCAGCTGACACCCCCTATGTGTCAGGCACCAACGATCCGGTGCTCGCGCCCGATGCCGTGTTGCTCGTATTTGTCGTCAATGACATCCCTGCGGGTCTTGTAAACGGACAACTCGGTCGCAGCACCCTGCGGGTGGAATCCGCAACAGGTATAGGCACTCCCGGAACCGTATTCCCCGGCTTGGGTGATGGTGGTGCTGATGCCTTGGTGGGCAGCAGCGGTGGCGCTGCCGAAGCGACCGGCGAGTATTTGGTTTCGGATGTGGATGTGGCGATCAACAAGGCCGCAGTGGTCACCGATGCATTCGGTGGCTCGGCGCCGACACCGGGCGCGCTGGTTACCTACACACTCACGGTCACAGTCACCGGCACCGGCACGGCAATCGCTGCCGTGATCAATGACCCAATCCCTGCGAGTACGACCTATGTGCCGGACTCGCTAACACTGAACGGCGCATCACTCTCCGACGTGGACGATGCGGATGCCGGCAGCTTTATTTCGACCCCGCCTAACGGGGCGGTCAGCGTATCGCTTGGCGATCTGACGCAAGCCGATGGCTTGCAGACGATTACCTTCAGCGTGCGTATCGACTAGAACACAGGAGCGATTGCAATGATGAAACAGACACTCGTGCTCGCCGCACTTTTGCTGGTCGGCCAGGGAGCGCAAGCACAAACCGGCAACATCGAATTGAAGACCGTCGTTGAGAAGGAAACCACGGTCACCAATGAGGCAGGTCAGGAAGTGACCCAGCTCGTCCCCGTCGACAAAGTGATCCCGGGCGACGTGGTGATCTACACCGTTACCTACACCAACATCGCAGACGAGCCGGCAGAGAAAGTCGTAATCACAAATCCGATCAAAAGTGATCTCCGTTATGTACGCGACTCGGCATTCGCGCCGGGCGCTGACATTGAGTTTTCTGTTGATGGTGGTGAGCAGTTTGCCGCTTTGGAGCAGCTCACCGTTGAGCGTGACGGCGCCACCGTGCCCGCAAGCCTTGATGACCTAACTCACATCCGCTGGACGCTCCGCGATCAGCTGGACCCGGGTGCGCAAGGCTTTGCACGTTTTCGGGCGCGACTGAACTGATTTTTCTGGGGCTGCCATTCGCAGCCCACGACCTGGCAAAGGACTTCCAGGCTCACATAACAAAAGGGACCGCACCTCTGCCGGCGCAGCAGCAGTGGTGACATAGAGCGATGACTGCGCGAGTGAATTTTTTTGGAAGTAGTAACCAGGAGTAGCGACATGAAAATCGCTGACAGAATCACCGCAACCTTACGCGTTGCGGGTGTGGCTGTTGCGGCGTTCGCGCTGGCACCGCAGGCATTTGCCGACGGGACGCTGGCGGGTACGTCGATCGACAACGTAGCCACGGTTGACTTTGAGGTGGGGGGCATCGCCCAGACACCGATTGAGTCTTCACCCACAGGTAACTCAACGCCGGGTGTCGGGAACGGTATCGCAACGTCATTTGTTGTGGACAACCGTGTTGACCTGACACTGACCGAAGAGTCCGGTGCGCAAACACCGGTCAGCCCCGGCCAGACCGACGCTGTTGCCATTTTTCGGTTGACCAACACCGGTAACGAGACACAGGACTTCGCCCTGACGCCAGCGAACCTCGCGGCGGGCACGACCGTGTTTGGTGGTGATGCCGACACGATCGAAGCGAGCAACCTGCGCGCGTTTGCGGACACCGACGGTAGTGGCGACTTCAGCGGCGGCGATCAGCCGTTCGTCGACAGCCTCGCGCCGGATGCCGACATCCTGGTATTCGTCGTTGCCGATGTGCCCATTGGTGCCAGCAATGGCGACTATGCAAACGTCAGCATTACCGCAACGACGGCTGTCGCCGGTAGCAGCGGCGCGACGATTGTGACCGCAACGACTGGTGGCGACACCACCGGCGTCGATGTTGTGTTCGGCGATGCCGGCAACGATGGTTTCGAAACGGCTGAAGATGGTTATTTCGTGTCATCTGCGGCGCTGACCGTGACCAAGGCGGAAGCGATTCTCAGCGACCCGTTCAACGGCACGACGGATCCGTTGCACATTCCGGGCGCAGTGATCGAATACACGATCACGGTGGTCAATACCGGTGGTGCAGATGCGACCAACGTCGGTATCTCGGATGTGTTGGATACAGCGGCACTGGATCTACTGCTGGCGCAGTACGCTGGTGGCACTGCCGATATCGAATACGAAGTGGGTGGCGCAACACTGTCTTGCACGGCCGATGCCGGGGACGCGGACGGTGACAACTGCGGACTGTCTGGTTCCACTCTGGAAGCAGATATCGCAGCGACACTGGGCACGAACGCGGGCGTGGATGACACGCTGGTGGTTCGCTTCCAGGTCACCATCCTCTAATCACTTTCTCTCCGGAAAGAGCTAAGTGATGCAGGTTGCTATAACCAGGGATGCCTGGGGCGCGCGTTGTCGCGCCCCGGGCGTTCTGCGTTGTGGCATGCGTTTGCTCGCCGGGTTGCTGGTTTCTATTTTGATGGTAACCGCAGCTTCGGCAGCGACGCCGCCTGGTACGAATATTGATAACCAGGCAACGCTTTCTTACGAGGCGGTGCCTGGGCAGGTCACGACCGTCGCCAGTAATGTGGTGCGCGTCACCAGTGTGTTTGGACGCACACCGGCGGCTACGCGCTTCCTCCGGTTAGCGCCCGGTGGCAGTGGGTTCGATACCACCGTTAGCGCCACGGAGTGTTCGCAGGGCGGCGCTTTCGTTGCGTTGCCAGCGCCGAACGGGCTGGATGGTCAACCGCTCGATCTGGGTCAATTACAATCAGTGTTGGATGCGACACTCTACAACGCATCCGAAACCGCCTTCATCGAGTTGGATGATGGCGATCAGAATCTCGATCCGCTGTTGCGTGAGTGGGTGTCAGTCAAGGTGACCAACGCAACCAGCGGTGACACCGAAACGCTTCGATTATTCGAAACCGGGAATAACACCGGGGTATTCACGGGCTACGTGCCCCTTTCCGAGACCGCGTCCACCAGCGGCAACTGCGTTCTCGAAGGGCCCAGTGATTCGAGCATCGAGACCGCCTACACAGATCCTGCAGACACCGCAGACGAAGCAACCTCTTCAGCGTTGGTCGCGCCGCTATCGGTCGTGTTCGATTCGATCACTGGTCAGCCTTTGGACGGCGCGACGATTACGTTGATTAACGACGCTACCGGTCAGCCAGCGGATGTCTTGGGTAACGACGGCGTTTCCGAATACCCATCAACGGTTGTCGCTGGCGCCCAGACGACCGATGCCAGCGGCCTTGTATACAGTGTGCCAACCGGCGGGTTCCGCTTCCCGGTTGTCGCTGCGGGTCGTTATCGGCTTCAGGTCAACCCGCCCGCCAGTTTCCTGGCGCCGTCGAACCGAACCCCCGCTGAGCTCGCAACGCTGCCCGGCGGGCCGTTCAATATTTCTGACGCATCGTTCCTGCTGCCATTCGAGCAGCTTGCCGATGGGGCAACGTTGTTGTCGGATATTCCGCTCGATCCTTTCGACGGCGGTTTGTTCCTCGCCAAGACCACGACGACCAGTTCGGCTGCGGTTGGTGACTTTGTTCAATACAGACTTCAAATTCAGAATAGTTCTGAGCGACTGCCTGCCACTGGTGTTGTCGTGACCGACGTGCCACCGGCCGGCTTCCGTTATGTGTCCGGGTCGTCACGTCTCGATGGCAATCCCGTAGGCGATCCGTCGGGTGGTGGTGCCGGTGGTGCTTTCGAATTCCGTTTGCCGGATTTAGCGCCTGCTGCCAGCGCAACGCTAACGTATGTCATGGAAGTGACCGGTGGCGCGCGCGGTCGCCGTGCCGTGAACACCGCAACCGCGCTCGCTGATGGCGACGTTGTTTCCAATGAGGCCCGCGTTGGCATCGCGCTGCGCGAGGATCTGTTCCGTGAACGCGCGACCCTGATCGGCCGTGTGGTGGACGGCGATTGCACCGCAGAGACGTTTGGGCCCGATGCTGGTGTGGCAGGCGTGCGAATCTATCTTGAGGATGGTCGCTACGCGGTCACCGATGAGTCAGGACGCTACCACCTTGAGGGACTCATCGCAGGGCGCAGTGTCGTGCAGATGGATGCGTTGACGATTCCCGATTGGATGGAACTTGCGGCATGCCCGGCGCCGAGATTCGGCGGACGAGCCGATTCGCAGTGGGTTGAGCTAATCGGTGGCCAGGTTCAGCGCGCGGATTTTTATCTGAAGCGCAAGGCACCCGGTACCGGTGAGGTCTCCCTGCAACTATCGAACGCGTCGGGTGTCGCGCCGGACAGCATCGACTACACGCTGACCCTCGACGGTCGCGGCGATGTTGTTGTCGATGACTTGAGCGTCACGGTGCTGTTGCCCAAAGCGGCCACGCTCGATCCGCGCTCGGCGCGCCTCAACGGTCGCAAGATCCCCAGCCTGCGGCAAACGGGGAGCGCGGTTGTGTTCGTGATGGGTGAGCATTCGGAGGCCTGGCAAGATCGGCTCACGTTCACCGCGCAAATCGATCCCGCGTTTGCTGGTGAGTTGGTCTCGAAAGCGGTTGCGAACTTCAACACCCCCGCGGCGCGCAATCAGCGAACCCCCGTCGGTGAGGCGCGAATGATGCGTGAAGCCGCGACGACCGAAAACGCGGACTACGTGTTATCACTGAATTTTGATGTGCTCTCCGCAGAGTTGTCTGCAGATGATCGCGCAACCCTCGATGCACTCGTGGCGGAGTGGCATGGTGTGTATGACATTGATCTGGTGGCAACTGGCCATACCGATTCAGATCGTATCGCCGCGCGTAATCGTGATCGCTTCGCTGACAACTATGCCTTGTCACAGGCCCGTGCGAGCTCAGCAGCGCAGTACCTTGCGGCTGCGCTCAAGATTCCTGCGAGCAACCTGAGTGTTCGTGGGGTTGGTGCAGACCAGCCGGTCGCCGATAATGCAACCGCAGCCGGCAAACGTCGTAATCGACGGGTTGAACTCGTCATGTCAGGTATTCGCCCTGGCAAGCAAAGCGTCGTCATGGTCACGCAGTCCGAGAGTGAGCTTCTGAAGATTGATACGGTGGGTGCAGAACCAGGCCCGGATGTTTCCGAAGACCCAGTCGACGTCAAAATTCGTGAGATCAATGACCGTCAAGAGCGGAACCAGTCTGCGGTTGCCGAAGCGCTTGCGGAAGTTCCCGAAGAGGATGGTATTGCGTGGCCAACGGCGGCTCATCAGCCTGCGATCCCGAGTATTACCGTCGCGATTGCGCATGACGTCGACAGCAAGGTCGAATTGTTCGTGAACGATCAGCGCGTGAGTTCTCTCAATTTCGAAGGCTCGGGCGCGAACGACAACAAGACGCGACTGCTCAGTCAGTGGCGAGGCGTGGACCTGGTCGATGGTGAGAACCGGATTGAAGCGCGCATCATTCGTTCGGATGGTTCACTGCAGGGCACCCATTCGCAGGTTGTGCACTTTGCAGGACATCCGCTGCGCGGTGCGCTGCTACCAGACCAGTCACGTTTAGTGGCGGACGGACGCAAACGTCCCGTGATCGCCGTTCAGTTGTTCGACGGCGCTGGCGAGCCGGCACGCGAGGCCTCGGTAGGTGACTTCTCGATCGAGGCGCCGTATCGCTCGTGGTACGAAGTCGCGCAAGAGCGCGAGAATGCATTGGTAGAACTCAATCAGCGCTCTCCGTTCTATCGCGTGGGACCGTCGGGTATCGCCTACATCGAACTCGAGCCGACGACGCAGGCGGGTGAGGTCACACTCCGCCTGCAGTTCCCGAACCAACGGGAGCAGATCCTGAGAACCTACCTTGTGCCGGAGCCGCGCGATTGGATTCTCGTTGGCTTTGCCGAAGGCAGCGTTGGTTACAACACGCTCGACGACAATACGGAGCTTGCTACCCGCAGTGGTTTCGAAGAGGACTTCTACGAAGAGGGCCGTATCGCGTTCTTTGCAAAAGGCCGGATCCGTGGCGAAACACTTTTGACTATTGCCTACGACAGTCGCGGTGGTGCTGAAGATCTCAATCAATTTGAGGCGCCGATTGATCCCGATGCCTACTACACACTCTATGCCGATGGCGCGGAGTCTCGTTTCGAGGCGGCCAGTCAACGCAAGCTCTACGTCAAGTTAGAGCGACGTCAATTCTCGGCCTTGTTTGGTGACTTCAATACGGGGCTTTCGACCAACGAGCTCGCTCGCTACGAGCGTCGGTTCAATGGATTGCAGACGCAGTACTTCGGCAGCAATGTAACGTTCAACGCGTTTGCGACCGAAACCGATCAACGTTTGACGCGAGATGACATCCCGGGTGATGGCACCTCCGGTTTGTACCGACTTTCCGGTCAAGACATTGTGCCGAACAGTGACCGCGTGCGTATCGAGACTCGTGACCGGTTCCGCGCCAATGAAGTTATCAGTACGCAGACACTGACGCGATTTGTTGACTACGACATCGATTACATCGACGGCACGCTGTTCTTCAAGCGCCCTGTGCCCGGTCGCGATAACAATCTGAACCCGCTGGTCATTGTTGCTGAATACGAATCACGCAGTGGTGGTGAGCAGGATCTCGTCGCCGGTGGTCGTGTTGCCGTCAAGACGAGCGATGACCGACTCGAATTCGGACTGACCGGGGTTCAGGAAGAGAACGCGCAAGACGCCAACACATTGGTCGGTGCGGACCTTCGTTGGCAGGTCACGCCCGAGACGCTGGTCACGGCCGAGTATGCGGATACCGAACGCGACGACCTCGCTGCCGAGACTTCCGGCTACGCTTATCGCGTCGATATCGAACACCGCAGCGGCAACGTCGACGCTCGCGTCTATCACTCGCACAGCGATGCCAATTTCGGGCTTGGCTTGCAGGCTGCAAGCCAGGTAGGCGTCGAACAAACGGGTGCGGATTTGCGGCTTCAGTTTGCCGAGCGCTGGTTCCTGCAGACCCAGGCAGTCTGGCAGGAGAATCTTGAGACTGCCCTTGAGCGCGAAACCTTCCAGGCGGATCTTCGCTATGAGGATGAGCGCAACAGTGCATTCATCGGATTGTCGAGCGTCAGCGACACCGCCGCCGATGGGCAGGGCAGGGAGTCCGAGCTCGCCAGAATCGGTTTCGCTCGTAAAGCCTTCGGTAATCGAGTGACGCTGCGTGCGTCGGCGGAACAGCCATTGGGTGATGCTGATGGCGTGGTTGATTATCCGGCGAGACAGGTCGTCGGCATGGACTTTAACCTGCGCAACGCGACGCTGTTCACCGAGCACGAGTGGGCGCAGGGTGAATCTATTGACGCACAAACCACGCGTATGGGCCTGCAGACGGCGCCCTGGCAGCGTGCGCAGTTTACGACGTCACTCGACAACCAGATCACCGAGTTCGGGCCACGACTGTTTGCCAACTTCGGTTTCGTTCAGGGTTGGCAAGTGAACGAGCGCTGGACGCTGGATGTCGGGGTGGACCACAGCAATACATTGATCGAATCGGATGCACTGGTGTTCGACAACGATCGTGAACTCGCCAGTGGCTCATTGCGTGACGACTACGTCGCTGGGTACCTAGGCGCTGCATATCAGTCGGAGTTGTGGTCTGCGAACGCACGCGCGGAGCATCGCAATGCGGACAATGGGACTCGCGATACTTTGCTGTTCGGCTGGTTCCGCGAGCCCGTGGCAGGCCATGCGTTGTCAGCGGGGCTGCAATACACCAACGATGACCGAGTCGATTCCGGGCAGCAGGTTCGCGGTGACTTCCGTGTGGGTTGGGCTTATCGCGTTGCGGACAGTAGATGGTCATTCCTCGATCGTCTCGACATCATTCATGAAGAGCAGGACGGGCTGTCGGGGCGGCGCGAATCCTTACGCTATGTGAACAACTTCAACGCGACGCGACGTATCGGTCCGGCCGGTCAGCTGACACTCCAATATGCGGCCAAATATGTCAGTACCGATTTCGATGGGGTAAATTTCAGCGGCTATACCGATCTTACCGGTGCGACTTACCGTCGCAGCTTCCGACCGCAGTGGGACTATCTCCTGCAAGCGGGGATTCTGCGCAACTGGGATAGCGGTACCCAGGATTACAGTGTCGGCGCCGCGCTCGGTTTCAACCCGCAGGATAACGTTTGGTTGACGCTCGGATACAACTTTGCAGGTTTCCGCGACGCTGATTTCGACAATGCGCGGTATACCGCGAGCGGGCCTTACCTCAGGGTCGCCATCAAGGCTGATCAAGAGACCCTTAAGGCGATAGCAGGGCGTATTCGCAGCAATCGATAGTCAATCAAACGCGGTATCATTCGCGCATGATCGATATGGACGCCTTACTGGGCGCTGATGGTCCCGTCGCTGGTGCCATCGACAACTACCAACCCCGACTTTCACAGCGCCTGATGGCTCAGGCGGTCGCCGACGCCATTGAAATGGGTGATAGGCTGGTTGTAGAGGCCGGGACGGGAACCGGCAAAACGTTTGCCTACTTGCTGCCAGCGTTGCTCGGAGGGGCGCGGACGATCGTGTCGACCGGGACCCGCGCGCTTCAGGATCAGTTGTTTCATCGTGACCTGCCGACGATTTCCAAAGCGGTGGGGCGTCCTGTGCGCACCGCACTGCTGAAAGGACGGGCCAATTATTTGTGTCTTCATCGGTTGGAACTCGCCCTGCAAGACGCGACCGCGGTCACGTCCGCCCAGGCTCATGTCCTTCGTGACTGGCGAGATACGACTCGCGATGGTGATAAGCGGGAAGTCACCGAGATTGCGGAGGACGACAGCGTATGGCCGCGCGTGACCTCGACCGCAGATAATTGTCTCGGGCAACAGTGCGCACATTTCGACGATTGTTACGTGGTGCGTGCCCGACGTGCTGCGCAGCGAGCTGACCTCGTCGTGGTAAACCACCATTTGTTGCTGGCCGATCTTGCGTTTCGCGAAGGTGGCTTTGTCGAGTTTCTACCCGATTCAGATGCGATCATTATCGATGAAGCGCATCAGTTGCCGGACATTGCACTTGAGTTTTTCGGGACGTCGATCTCGCAGCGACAGTGTCTCGATGTACTTTCGGAGCTCGAGGTCTCGCTTGCGGGATTTGCCTCAAACGATGTCTCTGAGGCTTTGCGCGTGACGCGTCGTGCCGCATTGGTCGTGCGCGAGGCGGCGCCAACGACACCCGGTCGCTTCGAGGCGGAACGAGTGCCCGATGCAATGCACGATGCGCTGACGCAGTTGTTGGATGCCTTGGCCGGCTTGATCGAGGCGGTCGACGCGCTCGGCCATCTCGAGCCGGCGCAGTCACAACACCTCGACCGCTTGTTGCGCGTGTCGGATCGGTTGCGCATTGTCGCTGCCGATAGCGACGAGGAAGGTATGCGCTGGGTGGATGTCACGCGCCGGGGGCTGCGCTGGCATATGACTCCGCTCGATATCGCGCCTCGCATGCGCGCGGCGATCGATGCGACCGAAGCGGCATGGGTGCTAACGTCCGCAACGCTCGCTGTCGGTGAAGACTTTGGACACATCCTCGATCGTCTTGGTCTTGAGGACGCGCGCGCTGTGCAGTTCGCCACGCCGTTCGCGCTCGATGAGCGGGCACGGTTGTTTTTGCCGAAGGACCTGCCGCTGCCACAGTCTGGCGACTACATTCCAGCGTTGCTGGAGGTCACGACTCCGCTATTGCGTGAGACACGCGGTGGCGCGTTTTTCCTGCACACCAGTCATCGCGCGTTGCAGGCGAGTGCTGAATGGTTTGAGCAAAGACCGGCGATTCTGGGAGATCGACCATTGCTGGTGCAAGGTACCCAGCCTCGTGACCGGCTGCTCTCGGAGTTTCGTCATGCGGGCGATGCAGTGTTGCTCGGTACGGGCACTTTCTGGGAGGGGGTAGATGTTCGCGGTGAGGCGCTGACACTGGTTGTGATCGATAAACTGCCATTTGCAGTCCCTGATGATCCCTTGCTGGTGGCACGTACCGCACATCTCGAAAGACAGGGTATGAATGCATTTCGCTACCACCAGTTGCCCGAAGCTGTGCTTGCACTCAAGCAAGGGGCTGGGCGCCTGCTTCGTGATCCCGATGACTACGGCGTGATCGTGATTGGTGACCGCCGGGTTGCTGAGCGCAATTACGGTAAGACCTTCCTGGCCGCGCTGGGCCCTATGCCTGTTGTGCGCGACCCCCAAGATGTGGCCAGTTTTTTTGAACAGATGGAGTCCGACATCGATTTGCTAAGGGCCAGTCAATGACAGATCACAAGGTGCTGCTTGCCATTGATACGGCGACTGACGTGTGCAGCGTGGCGATCAGTGCCGACGGTCAAGTCGAGTCGGAATCGCGAACGGGGGCACGAACTGAAGCGCGCATGTTGCCGTCAATGGTAGATACGCTTCTGAACCGAGTGAAACTGAACGCGTCGCAGATCGACGGTTTTGTCTTTGGTGCAGGCCCAGGCTCGTTCACTGGGCTTCGCATCGGCATTGCTTTGGTTCAAGGTCTGGCGCTTGGCTGCGGCGCTCCCGTCGCTGGTATATCCAGTCTTCGCGCGCAGGCGCAGGCAGCGATGGACAGCAACCCGCAGTCGAACCGTGTCCTGGTCGCCAACAACGCCTATATGGGCGAAATCTATGTGGGCCGCTATTGGCGCAGTGAGGGCATTGCACTGGCCGATGCGCCGGATGCTCTGATCGTACCTCAGGATATTAAGAGTGGAGACGCGGATCTGCTGATCGGCGATGGTGTGAGCCTGTGTCCCGAGCTCGCAAATTCGACGTTGCCGCGCTCAATCGAGAGCATGGTTTCAGCCGAAGCACTCTTAAAGATCGCGAAACAGGATCCGTTGGTCGAATGGGTCACAGCGCAGGAGGCCCGTGCGCAGTATCTGCGCCCGGATGAAGCGATTGCGCATAAGCCTCGCGCCGAAACTTGAGTTTTCTTCTGGTGTAACATGCCTGTAACGCCATGTCGTTGTAATTCAGCCGTCACATATGGCGAGATGTTATGAGCGGTCCGCGGATAATTATTGTTGAAGACGAAGTCGCGATCAGCGACATGATCACGTTCCACTTGTCACGTGCCGGCTATGACGTGACGCAGGCGACCGATTGTCAGGAGGCTCGAGAGCGGCTTGCTGATCAAGGCGCCGACCTCGCGATCATCGATTGGATGCTGCCGGATATGAGTGGCCTTGAGCTGGTCAGGTCGCTGAAGCGTGACCCACAGCACGAGGATCTCGCAATCATAATGCTGACCGCGAGGGCTGATGAGCAGGATAAGGTTCGTGGATTGGACAGTGGCGCGGATGACTACATCACTAAGCCGTTCTCATCACGAGAGCTGATTTCACGAATACAGGCGGTTTTGCGCCGCGCCGCGCCGGCGGCCAATGAAACCTACTCAGCAGGAACGTTAAAGATCGATGCCGTCGGTCACCGAGTATATGCCGGCGATCATGAGGTGTCCCTCGGGCCGAAGGAATATCGATTGCTCAAGTTCCTGGTGACGCATCCTGAGCGGGTATACAGCCGGGCGCAGTTGCTCGATCGCGTCTGGGGCGCGAATGTCTACGTGGAAGAGCGCACGGTGGACGTGCACATACGGCGCCTTCGCAAAGCGCTGGAGACCCACGCGGCGGATCGATTCATTCAAACCGTCCGTGGTGCGGGCTATCGTTTTTCTGCACGGACCGGATAGTGCCCAACTCGTTCCGCAACGCGCTACTAAGCAGTGGATTTGTGCTGCTGGTCGGTTTCGCGATCGGAGCCTATTTCGGATTCGCTGTGTACGGGCTGCTGATCGCGATGTCGGGATTGTTTTTTCTCCAGTTGGGCCGAGTCCTGAGATTGGAGAGGACACTTAACAGCGGCCGGCGCGTCGCGGTGCCGGACGGCGACGGGGTCTGGGCGCGTGTACTCGCCGGTATCCACAGACAGCAGGTGCGCGTGCGCAAACACAAGGGCCGCTACCGTCGATTGATGAAAGAGGTCCGTCAATCGAGCAACTCGCTCCCGGATGCAATCGTTGTGCTGAATCTCGACCACGAGATTCAGCGTTTTAATAAAGCCGCCGAGCGCATAGTCGGATTGCAAAAACGGCGCGATCGCGATCAGCGCATCGACAACCTGTTGCGACACCCGGATTTCGTGGCCTTTCTGCGCGACGGTAAATTCGATGTGCCCATCATCATCCCGTCACCCAAGGGCGAGGATTGCTGGATTTCTGTGCAGCTCGTGAATTCGGGGCAGGACAGTCGACTGCTGATTCTACGAGACGTAACCGAACGCACGCGCCTGTCACGTATGCGACGCGACTTCGTCGCGAATGCGTCGCACGAGCTTCGCACGCCGTTGACGGTCATCAGCGGATATCTCGAAGCGATGGAAGCGGATTCCATGCTTCGTGATGAGTGGGGCAAACCGCTCGATGAGATGCATACGCAGTCGCAGCGGATGCGTCGGATGTTGGACGAGTTATTGGCGCTGTCGCAACTCGAGGCGAATACGCAGGCGAGTATGGAGCAGACGGTGGATCTTGCGACGGTGGTGCGCGACGCGGTAGCTATGCTGGAAACAGCGCATGCGGTCTCCATCGATCTCGATGACAATTTGTTTCTGCTCGGCGAGTACCCGGACATTACTTCTGTTGTCACTAATTTGATGTCCAATGCGATGCGCTACAGCGCCGCGGGCACCATGATCTCGGTGAGCTGGTCGATGACCTCTGACGGGGGTGCACTGTGTGTCTGTGATGAAGGCGAAGGGATTGCAGAGGATGATATTCCTCGACTGACGGAACGCTTCTTCCGGGTGAATCGTGGTCGTGGCCGCGATTCGGGCGGTGTCGGCTTGGGTCTGGCGATTGTGAAGCACGCGCTGGCGCGCCATGACGCGACGTTGTCGGTGGAAAGTGAGCTTGGCGTAGGCAGCAAATTTCGGTGTCATTTCCCAATGGAACGAATTGTCAGTACTCCGGTCTCAGTAGCTGAAGTCAGCGGTGGGGCCAGTTCACACTTCTAGTCGACGCCAATGCACGGGCTCCGACACTGCTATAATCTCGCAATCTAAAGGGTTTTCTGACTTTCGGTGGAACCGAAAGAGGGGCAGCAGATGAATACGCTGGATTTGAACCACCATATCTCCAAGCGCTTCAATAAAGATCTTGAAGATCTTAGAAATAACGTGCTTGCGATGGGCGGGCTCGTGGAAACTCAGCTTGCCAAAGCCATCGATGCGGTGGTTTCGGGTAACAGCGAACTGGGATTGCGCGTCGCCCATGATGACTACAAGGTCAACAGTTTTGAGGTCTCGATCGACGAGGAGTGCAGCCGCATTCTCGCTACACGTGGCCCTACCGCTTCTGACCTGCGGCTGATCATCGCGATCGTTAAGACCATCACGGATCTTGAACGTATCGGCGATGAGGCTGAGAAAATCGGTTTCCTGGCATCGAAACTGGCCAACATGGATCGACCTGCAGGTTCCTACAGCGAGTTGCGCACAATGGGTAACCTTGTCCGGGCAATGCTGAAGGCGTCGATGGATGCTTTCGCGCGTCTGGATGGCAGTGCGGCGCTCGAGGTTGTGAAAGACGATGAAGAAGTCGATAGGAACTACGAGATGATCCAGCGACAGTGCATTACGTTCATGATGGAAGACCCGCGTACCATCCAGCGCGTGATGAATGTGACCTGGGCGGCTCGCTCGCTCGAGCGTATCGGTGATCACGCCAAGAATATTGGGGAATACGTCATCTACATGGTCCACGGCAAAGATGTGCGGCACACCGCAGTCGAAGATGTCGATCTTGATCTCATTGGTCGCTGAGTCGAATTTTTGAGTCGAAGGCTGGCGAATTTCCTGACTTTCGGGGTCTGCGCCGCGTTGATGGCGTATGCCTTGTACTCCGAGCACGTGCTCGGCCTCTATCCATGCCCGCTGTGCATATTCCAGAGAATGGCTGTGATCGGACTGGGTCTGGTCGCACTGATTGCCGCGCTTCACAATCCAAAGGGCGGTGGTCGATATGTATATGCCGGCCTGGGTGCGCTACTCGGTGGGTTGGGGATGGCGGTCGCAGGGCGCCACGTCTGGCTTCAAAGCCTACCGGCTGATCAAGTGCCCTCTTGTGGGGGGGCGTCACTCGAGTACCTGATGGAGACTGTGGGATTCTTGAACGCGCTTAGTGAAATACTCACAGCATCTGGCGAGTGCGCAGAGGTCACGTGGCAATTTCTGTCACTCAGTATGCCAATGTGGGTGCTGATTTCGCTCGCCGCGTTGGTCAGCTGGTTTTTGCTGGCGAATGTGCGCTTCAGAGCCTCTCGCCGCGACCCCTCGGCAGGACTCGCCTAACGAGATTTCGTCAGTCGGACGACTGACTTCCCAACATTCGCACCATAATGCTTTCGTAGATATCTGCGAGCACACCGATATCCACCGTGCGGACATGTTCGTTCACTTTGTGAATGGACGCGTTGATCGGTCCGAGCTCCACAACATGAGTGCCCGTTGGTGCGATGAATCGACCATCCGAGGTGCCACCCCCGGTCGAGAGTTCCGGGCGCCGCCCGGTGTGCTTGTCGATTGCGTCACTGACGGTATCGGTCAGCAACCCCGGGTGGGTGAGAAAAGGCTCGCCAGACAAGTGCCATTTCAGATCGAAGTCGATATCGAATCGCTCCAGAGTCTCGCGCACCAGTGTCTGCAACTCGGTGTAGTGCCACTCCGTTGAATAGCGGAAGTTAAATCGGCAGTAGAGAGTCGCGGGGGTCACATTTGGTGCGCCGGTGCCCGCTTCCAGCTGCACCACCTGGAACGTGGTGGGCGGGAAGTGATCGTTGCCGTCATCGAGCGGCAGCTTGTAGAGCGCATCGAGAACGGGAGCAAAATCCTGTATCGGATTGCGCGCGAGCTGCTGATAAGCAACGTGACCTTGAATCCCCTTAATGGTGAGCATGCCGCTCATCGAACCTCGCCGACCGATACGGATGAGGTCACCCAAATCGCTCTGGCTGGATGGCTCGCCCACAACACACCAGTCGATGTGTTCATCGCGGGCAGACAGCGTTTCCATCACCTTCAGCGTCCCGTCGCGTGCTGGCCCTTCCTCATCACTCGTGATCAGGAAAGCCAGCGATCCCCGCGTGTGCTGCCCAGAGGCAATAAAGCGCTCTGCGGCGATGGTCATGGCGGCCAGACTTGCCTTCATATCCGCGGCGCCGCGTCCATAGAGCAGACCGTCGGTTTCCACGGGCTGGAAGGGCGGTGTATTCCACTGCGAAAGGTCCCCCGGCGGCACCACGTCGGTGTGTCCTGCGAAGCAAAGTACCGGTGAGGTATCGCCGAGTCTCGCCCATAGGTTGTCTGTAGGTGCTGCTGGGTCACCGAAGCGCATGTACTCGCAGCGAAACCCGATGCTGCGAAGTCGGTCGCCGAGCAGATTCTGGCAACCCGCGTCTTCCGGTGTCACTGATTCGCGCTCAATGAGTTGGCGCGTTAGATCGATTGCGGCTTGGGCTGTCATGCGCGGAACATCGCATAAAACGCTGCGTTGCACAAACGCTCTGTCCCTTAATTTTCGCGAGCTTAGACGCGACTGAAACAATTCCGTAATGTAGGGGCTATATCGTGCGCCAATAATCTAAGAGGGGGAGTCGCCAGGTGAGAGCGACGGTCGTATGGCTGTTCCTGAGCACAGTAGTGTTTTGCGGTGCGGCCACAGCACAGGAGGGACGCGATTACATTGAAATCGTTGGATCCTCTACTGTTTTTCCATTTTCAACGGTTGTCGCAGAGCGATTCGGCCGCAGGTCTCAGTTCAAAACGCCGAAGGTCGAGGCCACAGGCTCGGGCGGTGGTTTCAAGCTGTTCTGCAACGGCATTGGGGTGAGCTATCCCGACATCACGAACAGCTCGCGCAGAGTCAAGGCATCAGAACTCAAGTTATGTGCCTCTAACGGCGTCTTTGATGTGGTGGAGGTGAAAGTCGGCTACGACGGTATCGTCATGGCGAATGCGGTGGGCGAGGAGCGAATGGCACTGACCCGCCGCCAGATCTGGCTGGCACTGGCCGAGCGTGTACCCGACCCCAGCGGCGCGGAACGATTGGTTGAGAATCCCTATGAGCGCTGGTCAGAGATCGACCCGAGTCTCCCGGACCGGCGGATCGAAGTACTCGGTCCGCCGCCGACCTCGGGGACGCGCGATGCGTTCGTCGAGTTGGCCATGGAAGGTGGGTGCTCGACGTTTTCTTGGATCGAGCATCTGGAGGAAAAGAACCCTGACGATTTCAAGAGTATTTGCCATACCGTTCGAGAGGACGGCTTATTCATCGAGGCCGGGGAGAACGACAACCTGATCGTTCAAAAGCTTAATGCCAACCCCGCCGCGCTCGGCATCTTTGGCTTCAGCTTTCTCGATCAGAACGCGGAGAAGGTGCAGGGAGCGACTGTCGATGGATATTTGCCGACCTTCGGCAACATCGCCAACGGTTCCTATCCCGTCTCCAGACCGCTCTACTTTTACGTGAAGCGTGCGCACGTCGACGTCATTCCGGGCCTGCGGGCATTCCTTGCCGAGTTTACAAGTCCACGTGCGTCGGGCGATGATGGGTATCTTGCAGACCGCGGTCTGATTCCACTTCCGTTATCGGAGCGTGCTCAAGTGCTTGCCAGCGTGCTCGCACTAAGCCCGGTACGTCTGTGACGGCCAGGGTCCCGCTGGAGAAGTCATGGAGCCATTGACGCTGATCATCATTGCCGCACTGTCTGGCAGCGTGCTGTATTACGTGGGTAGTCGGCGGGCACTCTCGATGGTGGACCACCGCAAGCGCCTCACCTCCCTCCCAGGCTACTACGGCGTTTACTCGCTACTTTGGGTCGTGATCCCGGTACTGATGGTACTGCTGTTCTGGTCGATTTTGTCGACTCGGGTTATCGAGTTGCGGATGAACCAAATGCTGCCGGCAGAGGTCATCGAACAGGCGGCCGGCAATGCCAGTCTGGCACTCAACGAGATACGTAATGTGGCGTCCGGTGTCGCTGTCACCGATGATCCGGCCGTCATTGAACTAGCGGAACGCTATAACAATCTGAAGGCGACCGCTTCGCGTTTGTTGACCGGATTCGTATTCGCACTAATCGCGGCGGGTGCGACGTTCAGTATCTGGCGCATCGGTCCGAAGTTCGCGGCTCGACACAGTGTCGAGCGATTCGTGCGTACACTGCTTTTTCTGGCTTCTTCGATCGCAGTGCTGACCACCGTCGGTATCGTCGCCTCAGTACTGGTTGAGGCGACTCGGTTTTTTGGCACGGTTCCGATCACTGATTTTCTTTTCGGGCTTGAGTGGAGTCCGCAAACGGCGATTCGGGCCGATCAGGTAGGTGGGTCCGGCACATTCGGTGCGGTTCCCTTGTTTGCTGGAACCCTATTGATCACGGCGATAGCCATGATTATTGCAACACCGGTCGGGCTGATGACCGCCGTTTACCTGTCGGAGTATGCTCCGGAGTCATTCCGTTCCGTGGCCAAGCCACTGCTCGAGGTGCTTGCGGGTATTCCTACCGTGGTCTACGGCTTTTTTGCCGCCCTGACAGTAGCGCCAATATTACGCGAGATTGGTGGAGCGGTTGGACTCACCGTGGCGTCGGAGAGCGCGCTTGCAGCCGGGCTGGTGATGGGAATCATGATTATCCCTCTGATCTCTTCGCTATCGGACGATGCGCTTACGGCGGTCCCGAGGACCATGAAAGACGGCTCGCTTGCACTTGGAGCAACGCGATCGGAGACCATTCGCCAGGTGCTGCTGCCTGCTGCGCTGCCTGGGATCGTAGGCGGTGTGCTCTTGGCGATGTCGAGAGCGATCGGCGAAACGATGATTGTCGTTATGGCCGCCGGATTGTCGGCGAATCTGACGGCGAACCCCTTCGAAGCCGTGACGACTGTCACTGTCCAGATCGTTACGTTGCTGATCGGTGATCAGGAGTTCGATAGCGCCAAGACTCTGGCGGCATTTGCACTCGGCCTGTTGTTGTTCCTCGTGACCTTGGGGCTCAACGTCATTGGGTTGCGCGTCGTGCGCAAGTACAGAGAACAATATGAATAGCCGAGCCTATTGATGAGCGATATCAGTATCCAGGCCGCCGTAGAGAAAACGCTCAAGCGCCGCTATGCCCGTGAAAGACGGTTCCGCGCGTATGGTCTCGCCGCGGTACTCGTGGGCCTTGTATTTCTCGTCGCTTTTTTCGCGAATATCGTGAGCAACGGCGTGAGTGCGTTTCGCCAAACCGAAATCGTGTTGCCGGTGATCGTGAGTGCAGCTGACGTCGATCCAAAGGGAGATCGCAGTCTCGAGTCTTTGGAGGGCGGCGACTACGACATCGTCATTCGTGACTCGCTGGCCAGACTGTTCCTCGATGTGAAGACGCGTGTCGACAAACGCGCGGTGGGGGAGTTGGTCAGCGCTGAATCGAGCTTCCTCCTGCGCGAGCGGGTGCTCGAAGATCCTGACTTGATCGGCAAGCAAATCGAGTTGCGAGTACCTGCCAGTGCGAACATCGACATGTTGATCAAGGGCAATGTCGATCGCAGCCTCGATGAAGCGCAGCGGACTGTGAGTGACCGCCAGATTCAATGGGTTGATGAGCTGAAAGCCCTCAACCGAATCTATACCCGTTTCAACACAGCTCTGTTTGTCAATGGTGACTCTCGTGATCCTGAGCTTGCCGGTATCCGCGGGGCCTTTATGGGTTCGGTTTACATGTTGCTGGTTACAGTCCTGCTCGCGTTTCCAATCGGTGTGGCTGCTGCGGTTTATCTTGAAGAATTTGCCCCGCGCAACCGGTGGACCGACCTGATCGAGGTGAATATCAACAACCTCGCCGCTGTGCCGTCCATTGTTTATGGTCTCCTCGGACTCGCGGTATTCATCAACTGGATGGGACTGCCGCGTTCAGCCCCACTGGTTGGTGGTCTGGTGCTCGCGCTCATGACGCTGCCGGTGGTCATCATTGCGGCGCGCGCTGCGATCAAGTCGGTGCCGCCGTCGATTCGAGAAGCTGCACTCGGCCTCGGAGCTTCTCAAGTGCAGACGGTATTCCAACACGTGGTGCCGCTCGCTTTACCGGGCATCCTTACTGGTACGATCATCGGTATGGCGCGTGCCCTCGGTGAAACTGCACCCTTGTTGATGATCGGTATGGTCGCGTTTATTGTGGACATTCCGGGTAGTCCTTTGGAGCCAGCCACCGCGCTGCCGGTACAGGTATACTTGTGGGCCGACAGCCCGGAACGTGCGTTTGTAGAGAGAACCTCAGCGGCGATCATCGTTTTGCTGGGTTTCTTGCTGTTGATGAATCTCGTGGCTGTCTTGTTGCGGCGAAAATTTGAACGTTCCTGGTAGTGTGTGACGTTAGGAATAAGCGGTAAGCTTCGGTTTTATAGAGGTTTGAGTTGTGACTGAACTGACAATTGATCCATCTGCCGTAGCCGACTTGGCGCCTGACAGTGCGCAACGAGAAGTGAGTCGAACCCGCGACGCGCTGCCTCAGAGCAACTCGGTTGGCAGCCCCTTCGTGGTCGATCCGTATTTTCAGGCGCACAACGTGAATGTGTTCTACGGAGAAACCCAGGCGATCAAAAATGTGTCTCTGGAGATCGCCAGAAACGAAGTGATCGCGCTGATCGGACCGTCAGGGTGTGGCAAGTCGACCTTCCTCCGGTGCCTGAACCGGATGAATGACACGATCGACGGCGCACGGGTCGAGGGTCGTATCATGCTCGACCGTAAAGACATCTACGACCGTTCAATGGACGTCGTCGCGCTTCGTGCGCGGGTTGGGATGGTCTTTCAGAAACCGAATCCTTTTCCGAAGTCGATCTACGACAACATCGCCTACGGACCCAGACTGCACGGGCTCGCTCAAAATCGTGCCGACCTTGACGAGATCGTGCATACGAGTCTTGAGAAAGCGGGCCTCCTGACCGAGGTCAAAGATCGCCTGCATGACACCGGAACGAGTCTTTCAGGCGGTCAGCAGCAGCGCCTGTGTATCGCACGCACAATTGCAGTAAGCCCCGAAGTCATCCTCATGGATGAGCCTTGCTCGGCTTTGGATCCGATCGCTACCGCCAAGATCGAAGACCTCATCGATGAGCTGCGCGAGAATTACGCGATTGTAATCGTCACGCACTCCATGCAGCAGGCTGCACGTGTGTCACAGCGAACGGCTTACTTTCATCTCGGCGAGTTGATTGAGGTGGACGAGACCGACAAGGTGTTCACGAATCCGCAGCATCGACTGACCGAAGACTACATCACAGGCCGTTTCGGCTAGCGGTCTACTCGAGAAGCGCGGCTGCCCAGTCAGCCTCAGAGAATCCCACCAGAATCGTTGAATCGAGCGCCACGACAGGTCGCTTGACGAGGGTAGGGTGCTGCTGCAGCGTTTGCGCAGCGGCACTGCCGCCAGCGCTGGCACGGTCCGATTCGCTCAGTCCGCGCCATGTTGTGGATCTGCGATTTACCAATTTTGCGTCGCCAACGGCGTCCAACCAGCTCTGTATTTCCTCCGTCGACGGTGTCTGCGCTCGAATGTCGACGAAGGTGTAGTCGAGCCCGTGGCCGTCCATCCACCGCATGGCTTTTCGGCAGGTATCGCATTGCTTGAGTCCATAGAGGATAGGTTTCATTCGGTCGCTGCCCGCAGCAACTCGTTTAACCCCACTTTCGCACGTGTCTTGGCGTCTACGCGTTTGACAATGATCGCTGCGTAGAGCGAGTAGCTGCCGTCTGCTGAAGG
Organism: Pseudomonadota bacterium; assembly: GCA_038521865.1. GTDB lineage: Bacteria > Pseudomonadota > Gammaproteobacteria > Steroidobacterales > Woeseiaceae > CALBPI01. Next base: position 204,482 of record JBCBKO010000001.1, read on the forward strand.
CAGGTTGCCGGGGACGACGACGCTGCCAGCAGGCACACGCCCGTAAGTGATGGTGCCTGTTTCCCGATCATAAATGCGCGTGCTTTGGCCGATGAACACGCCCATCGAAATGACACTGCCGGCCTCAACGACCACCCCTTCGACGATCTCTGAGCGCGCGCCGATGAAGCAGTCGTCCTCGATAATGGTCGGTGTCGCTTGCAGCGGTTCCAGCACGCCGCCAATGCCTACTCCACCGGACAAATGCACATTGCATCCAATCTGCGCGCAACTGCCGACGGTTGCCCATGTGTCGACCATGGTGCCGGAGTCAATATAGGCGCCGATGTTGGTGTAGCTCGGCATCAGGACGACATCTTTGCCGACGTAAGCACCCTGTCGAACCACCGCATCTGGCACTACCCGAACGCCGTCTCGTCGAAAATCCTCTTCGCTGTATTGCGCGTATTTCAACGGGACCTTATCGAAAAAGCGATTGGCGCGTTCTTCAATCAGGGTGTTGTCTCGGAGTCTGAATGAGAGCAAGACGGCTTTTTTCAACCACTCATTGACAACCCAGCCATCGGCCGTCGGTTCTGCTACCCGCGAGCCGCCGCTGTCGAGCTGTCCTAGCGCCTGGTCAACAGCCTTGACGACATCCGCATTGCTAGGGGTCAGCGTTGCGCGTTCATCCCAGGCGTTTTCAATGGTTTCCCTGATGTTCATCGGTCTTGAGCTCCGGTTGCGGTTAGCGTTTACAAAACGCGGCGAGCCGCTCCAACGCTTCGCGAGTGTTATCGATATCTGCGACCAATGAAAGTCGAATGCGACCTGCGCCGGGATTGACCCCGTCAACCTCGCGCGCGAAATACCTGCCCGGCACCGCCGTGACATGCGTGTGTGCATACAGATCGCGGCAAAACACACGATCGTCACCGTCGATTTCCGGCCACAGGTAGAAGGCCGCAGGCGGTGTTTGTGCATCTAGGCTACCGCTCAGAGTGTCTGCCGCCATGGCGAACTTCTGGTTATAGGCGCGTCGATTGTCCTGAACGTGTGCATCATCGGACCAGGCCGCAATGCTGGCCGCCTGCACAGCTAGTGACATGCCGCATCCATGATAGGTTCTGTAGCGGGCGAATAGATCGATAAGGGATGGGTCGCCCGCAACAAACCCTGACCTTAACCCCGGCAAGTTGGAGCGCTTCGAAAGGCTGTGGAATGCGAGCACATTGGGAAACATGTCCGTGGCTGCGTTCAGTAACGAGACAGGTGGTTCGTCGCGATAAATGTCGATATAGCACTCGTCTGCCACGACAACGAAATCGTACTCGACCGCGAGTTCCACCAGTCTTTGTAGATAGGTCAGCGGAGCGACCGTGCCGGCCGGATTCACCGGCGAGCACAAATAAAACAGCCTCAAGGAGCGCAGAAGGTCGGGTGACAAGCGATCCAGATCGGGTAGGTGATGCTGCGTCGGGTCGGTCGCGAGATACACGGGAGTCGCGCCCGCCATCAAAGCCGCACCTTCATAAATCTGATAGAACGGATTCGGCATCGCAACAACCGCACGTTCGGCGGGATCAATCAGTGCCTGGGCGATCGCAAACAGCCCTTCTCGAGTTCCGTTGACCGGGTGCACCATGCGCTGTGGGTCTACGTGTAGCTGAAATCGCCTCTCGAGCCATCCTGCACACGCAGTGCGCAAATCGTCTGTGCCCCGGATCGGTGGGTATTTGCCCGCCGAAGCATGAAAGATCGCATTGTGAGCCTCGAGTGCTGCCGAAAACGGGGTGTGTTTAGGCTCTCCGACGGACAATGGGATCGCGCTTAGCCCTGACGGTGGCGTGACGTCGGCAAGTAGTTCGGTCAGGAATTCAAACGGGTATGCCTGCAGGCGTTCAAATCCAGGATTCGGGCTCATGATGGGCGTCCGGCCAGTGCGCCCAAGAGGGATTCCCTGAGATTCTCCTGTTCTGATCGGGTCAGGGGCAATTCTTGTGCGCTCGTGAGGTAGAACACGTCTTCAGCCTTCTCGCCGATCGTTACAATTTTGGCGGCGCTGATATAAACGTCGCAGGCAATCAGTGTTTCACCAACGGTGTGCAGGAGTCCCGGATGATCGGCGCACACCAACTCCATGGCCGTGCGTTTCTTCGTTTCATCTTTGCGAAAACTAATCGCTGTTGGCGTCTCGAACATGCGTTGAACTCTGGGAAGCGCTCGCTGCACCCGCAGTATGTCGTCTTCTTCGCCGTTTACGATCGGCGTGAGCCTGCGCTCAATATCACTGATCAGCGTGGCATCAAGCTCGTTGCCCATCGAATTCGTCACGATGTAAGTGTCGAGGCTGAAGCCATTTTGTAGTTGTTCGATTCGGGCGTCCAACACGGATAGACCAAGTTCATCGAGCCTTGCAGTGACACCAGCAAAAGTGTGTTGGATCTGTGGCGTGTAGAGCATGATCGCCAAAGTGTTTTCGCGTTGGTTGGCAACCATCGACATCATGGGCGAGCTCGTGCCATTCGCACTCAGCGCGCTGGTATGCCACGCGATCTCCTCGGCGGAATAGCGAAGGAAGTAGTCTTTATCGACCACTGCGAAGAAAGAATCGATCGCTTCTGGTGCGACAACGCCCTCGAGTTTTTTGCGTGCATCGTCCAGCGTAACGCTGACCAAGTGCGTGGTGTTCGCTGGATTCTCAAGGCCGCGATCCAATGCCTGCGCTGTCGCTTCGTAAAGGTCTCGAAACAACTTCGCTTTCCAGGAGTTCCAGAGCTTTGGATTGGTCGCGCGAACATCTGCGGCAGTCAGCACATAGAGATAGTCGAGGCGCACGCGTGTTTGCATGCGCTCGGCAAACTTCGCAATCACCTCGGGGTCGCTGAGATCTTTCTTCTGCGCCGTCATTGAGAGGATGAGATGGTTAGCAACCAGCCAGCTGACGAGGTCTGCGTCATCGTCGCTCAGGCCGTGCTCACGGCAGAACAGGAGTGCATCCGTAGCGCCCAGCTCAGAGTGGTCGCCACCACGCCCTTTAGCGATGTCGTGAAACAATCCTGAGAGCAATGAGAGCGAATGGTCAGGTAGCCGCGACATGACCTGATTGCAATGATCATCTTCGCTCACGCCGAGCGCGAATTTGCGCAAGTGAGACACCAGGAACAACGTGTGTTCATCGACGGTGTAGGCATGAAACAGGTCGTATTGCATCCTGCCCACAATGCGACCGAAAGCCGGGATGTAGTTACCTAGAATTTCGTATCGATTCATGCGGCGCAGGGCTTTCGTGACACCGGTCGGTGAGCGCAGCAAATCCAGAAAGAGGCGGTGATTGCGGGGGTGTTGCCTGAACTGCTCGTCGATCAGATGACGATGCTTGCGAATCAGTCCGATGGTGCGCGCGCTTACTCCCTTGAGGTCAGGGTTTTGTTGCAGAATACGAAAAATACCCAGAAGCGCTGAGGGGTCTCTCAGGAACACGTCATCGTCGATGGCCTGCAAGTAACCGCTGCGACTGACAAACGATTCGTTGATCGCTTCGGGAGGCTCGTCGACCGATCCGAGTATGTCTTCCTCGAACAGTTGCAATAGAATTTCGTTGGCGCGTGAAACCTGCATCACCATCCGGTAGTAGCGCTGCATCATTTGCTCGACGCCCAGCGTGAAGCGGGAGTCCTCGTATCCGAGCAACTCAGCCAGCGCTTTCTGGTGATCGAACAGGAGCCGATCTTCTCGTCGCCCCGTCAGGATGTGCAGTCCGTAACGAATCGTCCATAGGAACTGCCGTGCGTCGACAAGGCGTGATGCTTGACCGGCTGTCAGAAAGCCGAATCCAGCGAGCGCTTCGAAGTCCTCCGCTCCGATATGGCGCTTTGCGATCCAGCTCACCATCTGGATGTCGCGCAGGCCGCCGGGACTGCCCTTCACATTGGGTTCGAGGTTGTAACCGGTACCGTCGTAGCGGTGGTGTCGGGCTTGTTGTTCACCGCGTTTGGCAACAAAAAAAGCAGCAGGGTCCCAGACCTCGTTCGGACCGGTCACTCGGACCATCTCCTCGTGGAGCCTCGCATTGCCGACCAGTCGACGTGATTCCATGAGTGTTGTCGCAACAGTCACGTCGTCCGCCGCTTGTTGTTTGCAATCGGCCACCGTACGAACGCTATGACCGATTTCGAGCCCCGTGTCCCAAAGCGCCGCGACAAAGTGTTCAACCGAATCGGTGTCGACTTCTCGTTCCCTGATCAATATCAGGATGTCGATATCCGACTCGGGATGCAGTTCGGCGCGGCCGTAACCGCCAACAGCGACGAGCGCGAAATCATCTTCCGAAACGTCAAAGTGGGCCCACAGATGGGTTAGCGCTGCGTCGACGATGCCCGCATTGGCCGCGACCAATACCTCGACTGCATCGCCATTGCGAAAGCGGTCCGCCAATGCCTCGCGTGCACTGCCGAGCATGTCCCGAAGGGCAATGGCATCAGCAGCCACTGCGTCGAGTTGGCTGACGAACCGCCCTACAGTGGCATCCGGGCCTGCGGGCTGAGCTGTATAGCGCCCAGTGCCGGCGGGTGTGGCGCCAGGGCGCGCCGTTGGATCAGGCTGCGCTTGCTCGGTCACGTTGTGCGGCACCGAGCGTCAAGATTTCGAACCCGGTAGGGGTGACCAATACCGTGTGTTCCCATTGCGCGGATTGCGAATGATCTCGGGTGACGACCGTCCACCCGTCAGGTAGAAGTCGCGTGTGGCGTTTGCCGGCATTGAGCATCGGTTCAACGGTAAATGTCATCCCGGCCTCGAGCGGCATCCCCGTACCCGGCTGGCCGTAGTGAACAACCTGGGGGTCCTCATGGAATCCTCGGCCAATGCCGTGGCCGCAATATTCCCGGACTACAGAGAAGCGATGTCGCTCCGCGTGGCGTTGGACGGCATGGCCGATATCGCCCAGCGTTTTACCCGGGGCGACTTGTTGGATACCCAGCATCATCGCCTCGTGGCAGATTGTGGCCAGGCGTTGCGCCTGAATGTTGGGCTTGCCCACCATGAACATTCTGCTGGTATCGCCGTGCCAGCCGTCCTTGATCACTGTGATGTCGATATTCAGAGCGTCGCCCTGTCTCAGCACACGGTCGGATGGGATTCCATGGCAAATGACGTGGTTTAGAGAGGTGCAAATCGATTTCGGGAAAGGGACTGGGCCGCCGCCGGTGTAGTTCAGAGGGGCAGGGATGGCGCCTTGCTCCTCGGTGATGTACCGATGGCAGCGTTCGTTCAACTCGTTGGTGGTGACACCCGGTTTGACATAATCAGTGATCATGTCGAGCACATCCGCAGCGAGTCGACCGGCTGTTCGCATCGCATCCTGTTCTTCCGGGGTTTTGATCGTAACTGGCATGGTGTTCCGTTGTTCCTACTACGCCCGACTGGGATGCCAGGCCCGCACCGCTAAAGGATACAGCCCCTGTGAACCGGCGGCCAACCCTTCTACTGGCGGTCAATTCAGTGGTGTGCTATAAAGCGCGCGCTGCTGGCAAATGCCTGTAGTGACTCTAATTTTTTAAAACCACACGTTCACCGTCACCTGGTGCTGGGTGCCCCGCCGAAAAAGGGGTTGTGTCAGGGGGTGTTCGGAGGCTCAACCCAGGAGATCTCATGGCTGACGTAACCATGCGCCAGATGCTGGAGGCAGGTGTGCATTTTGGACACCAGACCCGGTACTGGAACCCCAAAATGGCGCCTTTCATTTTCGGCGACCGAAATAAAATCCATATCGTAAACCTGGAGCGCACGCTCCCGTTGTTCCGTGAAGCACTCACCTACGTGAAGGGCCTTGCGGCAGACGGCGGCAACGTCATGTTCGTTGGCACCAAGCGCAGCGCTCGCCAAACGATTGGCAAGGAAGCGGCTCGTGCCGGCATGCCATTTGTGAACTACCGCTGGCTCGGCGGCATGCTCACCAACTACAAGACCATCAAGCAGTCGATCAAGCGCCTGAAGGATCTTGAGAGCATGGAAGAGGGCGGCATCATTGACTCTCTCACCAAGAAGGAAATCCTGAACTTGCGGCGCGAGCAGGAGAAGCTCGAGCGGAGCCTTGGCGGGATCAAAGACATGGGCGGTCTACCGGACGCGCTTTTCGTGGTCGATGTTGGCCATGAGAAAATCGCTATCGATGAAGCCCGCAAACTCGGCATTCCGGTGGTTGCTGTTGTCGATACCAACTGCGAGCCGGATGGTATCGACTATGTGATTCCAGGCAACGATGACGCTATGCGCGCGATCAGCCTTTACGCGACTGCTGTAGCGGACGCGATCCTCGAAGGTAAGGCCACGGCGCCAGAGACCATCCTTGGCGACGATGACTTTGTCGAGCTTGATGAGCAAGGCAACGTGCGCAAGCCGAAAGCTGGTGCGCGTCGCAAGCCTGTGGCTGCCAAAGAAGCCGCACCCGAAACGCCAGCGCCGGAAGCTCAAGAGGAGAAACCGGCCGCTGAATCCGGCAAAGAGTAAACGAGGATTACGATGGCTATTACCGCGAGTATGGTTAAGACGCTGCGCGAGCGTACCGGCGTCGGCATGATGGAATGCAAGAAGGCGCTGGTCGAAGCTGACGGCGACATGGACGCGGCAGCAAAGCTGCTTCGTGAAAAAGGCCAGGCGAAAGCTGACAAGAAAGCAGGTCGTGTTGCTGCTGAGGGTCGCATCGTCGTGGCTCATGGCGACGGCGCCTCGGCTTTGATCGAAGTGAATTGCGAGACGGACTTTGTCGCCGCGGATGACAACTTCGTGCAGTTTGCGACGGCAGTCGGGAACCTGGTTGCGACCGAGCGACCTGCTGACCTCGATGCGTTGATGGCCCTGACCATCGATGGCGCCACGGTTGAGGAAGCCCGTACGGCACTGGTTGCGAAAATCGGTGAGAACATCGGTGTGCGTCGCTTCGCTTTTGTGGAGTCCGCCGGTGGCGTGATTGGTAGCTACACACACAATGACCGCATTGGTGCGTTGGTCGCGGTTACTGACGGTGACGAGGACCTCGGGCGCGATATCGCGATGCATGTAGCGGCGAGTTCGCCCGTGTGCGTCGACGAGAACGACGTTCCTGAGGAGACCTTGGCAGCTGAGCGAGAGATTCTTGTCAACCAGGCGAAAGACAGCGGCAAGCCAGACGAGATCATCCAGAAAATGGTTGACGGTCGGATGCGCAAGTATCTCGCCGAGATCACTCTGGTGGGCCAGCCCTTTGTGAAAGACCCGGACGTCACCGTCGGCAAGCTGCTCAAGCAGGCTGGTGCCAGCGTCAGCGCATTCTTGCGCTTCGAGGTCGGCGAAGGCATCGAGAAAAAAGAAGACAACTTCGCTGAAGAGGTCATGGCTCAGGTCAAGGCTGCCTCAGAGTCAGACGACGACGAGTAAGCCGATTCGGACTGCATTACACTGGGCTCGGCTTACGATGGGGAGATGACATAGTGGCTGCAACCGAAACACCGACAGCCCGAAGGATCCTGTTGAAGCTCAGCGGCGAAGCGCTGATGGGCGAACTTAGATATGGGATCGATCCCGCCGTGATCGGACGAATCGCAAGTGAAGTCGCCGAAATTGTGAACTCCGGCGTGGAGGTTGCCATCGTCATTGGCGGCGGCAACATTTTCCGTGGCGCAGGTCTTGCTCGTGCAGGTATGGATCGAGTGACGGGTGATCACATGGGCATGCTCGCCACCGTGATGAATGCACTCGCAATTCAGGATGCGCTTGAGCGTGCCGAGGTATACGCGCGTGTAATGTCAGCGCTGTCCATCAACGATGTCTGCGAGGATTACATTCGGCGACGTGCGATCAGGCACCTGGAAAAAGGGCGTGTGGTGATTCTCGCCGCAGGCACGGGTAATCCTTTCTTCACCACCGACACAGCAGCCAGCCTGCGTGCGATCGAGATCGGTGCTGATCTGATGCTAAAGGCGACTAAAGTAAACGGTGTATTCGACAGCGATCCGATGACCAATCCTGACGCAGAGCAATTGCCAGAGGTCAGTTTTGATCGTGTGCTCGCTGAGAAGCTGAACGTCATGGACGCGACGGCAATTGTGATGTGCCGCGATAACGAAGTGCCGTTACGGGTTTTCGATATGACCGAACCGGGTGCCCTGGTGCGCGTCGTCAATGGCGAAGCATTAGGCACGTTGGTGACAGCGTAAGAGATGAAACATGATTGATGAAATTCAACAAGACGCCGATGAGCGCATGGGCAAGAGCGTGGACTCTCTGCGCACCGAGATGCAGAAGATTCGCACTGGCCGCGCGCACACCAGCCTACTCGATCACATCACGGTGGAGTACTACGGCACCGAGGTACCGCTCTCTCAGGTCTCGAATCTTGGTGTCGAGGATGCGCGTACGCTGACCGTCACCCCGTGGGAGAAGGATATGGTGGGTCCGGTCGAGAAAGCGATCATGAATTCCGACCTCGGCCTGAACCCCGCAACCGCCGGAACTGTCATCCGTGTGCCATTGCCACCTCTTACCGAGGAACGTCGCAAAGACATGATCCGAGTGGTTCGCAATGAGGCAGAGAATGGCCGCATTGCCATCCGCAATATTCGCCGAGATGCGCTGGGCGATATCAAGGAACTGCTCAAGGAAAAGGAAATCGGTGAGGACGATGAGCGTCGCGCAGGCGATGTGATTCAGGGTATGACCGATAAACACGTTGCGGCTGTTGATGCAGTGCTGGCGGAGAAAGAATCCGAATTAATGGAGTTCTAGAGCGTACCGATGACGGCCACCGACGACATCCACGCACCGGCATCTCTGCCGGATCACATTGCCATTGTCATGGATGGTAATGGTCGGTGGGCGCGACAGCGCGGTCTACCCAGACACTTTGGTCACAAGTCAGGCGTCAAAGCGGTGCGCGCTGCGGTGCGCAGAGCAGGTGAACTCGGCGTCGGCCACCTCACCCTGTTCGCGTTTTCGAGTGAGAATTGGAAACGACCTGCAACAGAAATCACGGGCCTGATGAAGCTCTTCCTCGATGCGTTGCAACGTGAGGTTGCAGAGTTGCATGAGAACGCAGTCAGTCTGAGGTTCGTTGGCGATCTTTCGCGTCTGTCGCCGCGCCTTCAAACCGCAATGAGTGACGCCGAACAGCTTACGCGCGATAATGATGGACTTCGCCTGAACGTAGCGATGGGTTACGGCGGACGTTGGGAAATCGTGGAGGCGGCACGTGACCTCGCCGCTAAGGTGGCCGAGGGGACACTCGAGCCCGACGCTATAGATGAGCAAAAACTCGGCGCGGCCATGACGCTTGCGGATGGGCCAGACCCCGATCTGGTTATTCGCACTGGCGGAGAAAAGCGCGTCAGTAATTTCTTGCTCTGGCACATGGCGTATTCAGAACTCTATTTTAGTGACGTTCTGTGGCCCGATTTTGACGCGGACTGCCTCGATGAAGCGATCGGCTGGTATGGCCACCGCACCCGCCGTTTCGGCAACGTGTCCGAGGTCGCTCAGGAAGAAGCAGGCTGACATGCTGTTAGCAAGGTTCGTGTCTGCGCTGACGGCGGTGACGGCGATTCTCGTCGTGCTGTTCGTGTTGCCTGCCCGCTTTATCTCACCCGTGATCCTAGTCGTTGTTACGGCAAGCGCGTGGGAGTGGGGTGCACTCTCAAGAATTGAAAATAGGGTAGCCCGCATCGCCTACGCGGCCTTTATCTTCGTCTGTGCACTCGCCTACTGGTGGTTTGCCACGCCCGATCGATTCCTGCAGGTGTTGATTGCCGCGGGTGTGTGGTGGGCAATCGCAGCGGCGTTGGTGCTCAGCTATCCCGTTCGCGTGGCACGCGCATTGGTACTCGTGGGCGGGCCAATCACTCTGGTATCGATGTTTGCGGCGCTCGATGGCCTGGCCCGGTTCGGTTCGGATAGCGATTCAACGGGTCCCGTCTTGCTGTTGTTCGTGCTCGTCGTCATTTGGGCAGCTGACGTTGGGGGCTACTTCGTCGGCAAGCAATTCGGTGGTGCAAAACTGGCACCCAAGGTCAGCCCCAACAAGACTTGGGCGGGTGTGCTTGGCGGGCTCGGTTTGAGCGCCGTGGTTGGGTTCGCCGGCACGGTGTTGTTTCCCATCGGATGGCAACAAATCGTGTCGTTGTGCCTCGTAACGGCGGCCGTTTCCATTCTGGGTGACCTGACGATAAGTCTTTTCAAGCGAGAGGCTGGACTCAAAGACTCCGGCACGCTGTTCCCGGGGCATGGTGGGATTCTGGACCGTGTCGATAGCATCAGTGCGGGTGCGGTCTTGTTCACTTCCGGGCTCGTATTCGGACACGGGCCCTGGTAGCCGGGGTATCTGGCGTGATGACTGATATGATGCGCAGGTCCAGCTCGGCACCCCCGAAGCTATGCGTCGGGAACACCGAGACGTTGATACGGTCTGACAATCCGATACGGTCAGGAATCAACACATGAGTGTTTTTTATTTCGCACTGTCGCTTGCGCTTACCATCAGCCTTCTGGTGGTGGTTCATGAATATGGACACTTCATTGTCGCGCGCATGTGCGGCATCAAAGTCCTGCGCTTTTCAGTGGGTTGGGGGAAGGTTCTCTGGTCACGCAAGGCAGGGCCGGACCAGACGGAATACGTATTGAGCGCGTTACCCATTGGTGGCTATGTGAAGATGCTCGATGATCGTGAGGGCAATGTGCCGGCAGCTGATGCCCACCGTACCTTCACGGCACAGCCGGTATGGCAACGCATTGCCGTTCTGTTCGCGGGCCCGGCATTCAATTTCGTCTTTGCAATCGTTGCTTACTGGCTCGTGTTCGTGCTCGGTGCTGCGGCGACACGACCCGTTGTTGGTCTCGTGACACCGGATTCACCGGCTGATATTGCGGGCTTGCAACGTAACGATGTGATTGTCGACATCGGAGGTCACCAAATCGATAGCTGGCAGGACGGCATTCAGGTGCTGGTGGACGAGCTGGTCGGAGATGGCGAGATTCCGATGATGGTAGAGCGCGGCACGGCTGATCCCTTTCCTGTCGTTGTTCGCGTCGATCAAGACACCGCGAGACTTGCAAAACCTGGCAAGCTGTTCGACGGCATTGGGCTGCGCCCCTGGACACCTAACGCTCGTGTCGGGGTGGTTTCTGAAGGGTCAGCAGGCGCGGCAGCCGGATTGGTCCCGGGCGACGAGATTGTCGCTATTGATAACGTGTTGACGCCGACGTGGAGTGATGTTGTTGATCAGATTCGACTCAAAGACGCGCCGCGACAGCGTGAGTTCGAAGTCTTGCGCGCCGGGGAGACGCTGTTTTTTACTGTGACGCCAAACGTTGTGACGGATAAGTCCGGAACACGACCGCAGGTGGGTTTGTTGCCCGGCGATACTCAGCCGGCGAATCTTTACGGCGTCAAGAAGCTCACGGCAGGTGCAGCCATTCCAGAGGCTCTGGCGACTACCTGGGACAAGATCGGCTTCACCCTGGAGATGTTCGGTCGCATGCTGACAGGTTCGGTGTCCGCAAAGAACATCAGTGGCCCGATCAACATCGCTGAGTATGCTGGCGAAACACTGAAGCGAGGATTTGTTGACTACCTCGATTTTCTAGCGATCGTGAGTATCAGTCTCGGTGTACTGAATCTGCTGCCAATACCGATGCTCGATGGTGGGCAAATTGTCTACCAATCGGTCGAAGGCGCGACCGGCAAGCCGGTTTCCGAGCGGTGGCAAATCGCCTATCAGCAGGTGGGTGTTGTTTTGTTACTCGGGTTCATGAGCCTCGCGTTCTATAACGATATCGCTCGCATTGTCGAGCGTGTGCTGAGTTAGTCGTCCGATGAGCAGTCTCATGATCCACCGCAGTTTTCGTCGCAGTGTGAGCATCGCGTTGCTTGTTCTGATGGCTTGGTCGGCTACGGCGCTTGCAGAACCGTTCGAGGTTCGCAATATGCGAGTCGATGGATTGCAGCGTATTTCTGACGGTACCGTCTTTAACTATCTCCCGATAAACATTGGGGACGTCGTTGACGAAGTCCGTATCCGTGAGGCGATTCGTGCGCTTTACAGTCAGGAGTTGTTCGATTCAATTGAAATGCGACGGGAAGGCAGCACGCTGGTCGTTGTCGTTAAAGAAAGACCGTCAATCGAACAGTTCACCATCGACGGAAACAAGGACATCAAGACCGAAGACCTTACCGAATCGTTGCGTGGTGTGGGCCTTGCTCGTGGTAAGACGTTTAACCGCTCGGTACTCGATGAAGTCAGTCAGTTTCTTGTCGAGCAATACTACAGCCGCGGTAAATACGGGGTTCAGGTCGACACGCGTGTCGAGGATCGCGAGAACAACGCCGTTGCTGTCTTTATCGATGTAAAAGAAGGGCAACGTGCGCGGATCCGGCAGATCAACATCGTTGGCAACAAGCTCTTCAAGGACAGCGAGCTTCGCGATGAGATGTCACTCAAGACGCCGAACTGGTTGTCCTTTATCCGCCAGGATGACCGCTATTCGCGAGAAGCCCTGACCGGCGATATCGAGACGCTCTCGTCATACTATCTCGATCGTGGCTATGCCGATTTTCGGGTGACTTCGACGCAAGTCACGATATCGCCCGACCGTGAGGACGTGTTCATCACGCTGAATGTCGAGGAGGGCGAGGTCTACACCATCGGTGAGGTACGCATGGCCGGCAAGATGGTGGTGGACGAAGAGGTTTTGCGGAACTTTATTCGTATCAAGCCGGGTGACACGTTTAACCAACGATTGTTAACACAGTCCACCGAGCTGATCGGCTTGCGTCTTGGTGCCGATGGCTACGCAGAATCTCAGGTCGACTTCATCCCTGAACTGGACACGGAAGACAAGACGGTGGATGTCACCATCTTTGTCGAACCGAGAAATCGCATGTATGTGCGAAACATCAGTTTCGACGGCATCGACGAAGTCAACGACGAGGTCCTCCGACGCGAAGTTCGTCAGATGGAGGGCGCTTACTTGTCGAATCGTCTGCTCGACCGATCGAAGATTCGACTGCAACAGCTTCCGTATCTGCAAACCGTTGAGTTCGAGACCGTTCCGGTTCCCGGGAGCGAGGATCTGGTCGACGTCAACTTCGACCTCGAGTATGGATTGCCTGGACAGTTTGGTGGTGGCATCGGTTGGTCCGAAACACAGGGTGTGCTGCTGAACGGTAATTTCACGCACACCAATTTCATGGGGTCTGGCAACCGGGTGTCCGCAGAGATCAACTCGAGCCAGTTCCAACGTGTGTACAGTCTCTCGCATACTGATCCTTACACGACGATCGACGGCGTGCGCAGAACGGCGACATTGGCGTTCAGAAATTTTGATCAGTTCAACGATCAGTCGTCGGACTTGTCTACAGAGACCATCACTGCGGCGCTTGAATACGCTTACCCGATCACTGAATTCCAGAGCTTGAGTTTGGGCGTTGCGCTACAACAGGCCAGACTGGTTGCGACCGAGGGTTTCAGTACGCAGCAGGCGATCGACTGGATCGTGCAGAACGGCGAAACCAACGCGAACAACGATATCGATGGCGGTTTCCTCGGTGATGAGCTCACCGTGTTCACCAGTGATTTCACCACCTACGAGCTGATCGCAGGTTGGTCGTTTGATTCTCGCAACCGCGCGTTGTTCGCTACACGTGGGCAACGCCATCGCGCTACTTTCGCCTACTCGGTGCCTGGCTCGGACGTGGAGTACTGGACAGCGAGATACGAGGGTTTGAACCTGATTCCACTGTGGGGCCAGTTCGGACTGCAGGTCTCTACCGAGTTCGCCTTTGGGGAGGGTCTCGGAGATACGACGGCACTTCCCCCCTACAAGCTGTACCGACTGGGCGGCCCGGGCTCGGTTCGCGGATTCCGAGAGTTTGACCTTGGACCTAGAGACAGTTTCGGCCGGCCTTACGGTGGCAACATCCTTGTCAACGCACAGGTCGAGTTGGTCTTGCCGGTGCCGGAGAAGTTCCGTGGGCAAGGGCGAGCCGTTCTCTTCTACGACGTTGGTAACATATTCAGTAACGGCGAAGTCGCGTTTACGGATCGTCTCGGCGGCGACCCTATCGACTATGGCTTCGATGTCGACAACCTGAAACAATCCGTCGGTATCGGGGTAGAGTGGCTGGCTCCGCTCGGCCTGTTCCGATTCAGTTATGCGTTCCCGCTCAACGACTTTGGTGGTACGACCAGGCTCTATGGTGACCGAGTGGAACGCTTCCAGTTTACAATTGGTAATGCATTCTAAGGGGATTCCTCGATGTACAAAAAAATGATCAGCGCGATGGCGCTTGTAGTCGCGCTCGCGCTGAGCGCAACTGCGCAAGCACAGGAGCTCAAGATTGGTGTGGTCAACGTGCAGGGTCTGCTGCAGGCAGCGCCGCAAACCAAGGCTACGCTCGAGGCACTTCAGGAAGAGTTCGCGCCACGTGAGCGCACCGTTCGCGCGAAGGAAGAAGAGCTAAAAGCGCTGCAGGAAAAGGCACAGCGTGATGCGGCGGTGATGGGCGAGACCGAGCTACGCAATATGCAACGTGACCTGCGTGATGTGCAACGTGAGGTTGAGCGTCTCGGCCAGGAATACAACGAAGACATCAATCTGCGTCGCAACGAGGAGCTCGGTAAGCTTCAACGTATGCTGCTCCAGGAAATCGAGCAGTTCGCAACGGCGAACGGGTTCGATCTGATCGTGGGAGAGGGTGTCATCTTCGCCAGCGGACGGATGAATGTCACCGGTCAGATTTTGGAGCAATTGCAAGCCAAGCAGGCCAACTGACCGAACTCATCATGGGTCTCAAGGTTGGTGAGCTTGCCGTTAAGTTCGGCTGTAGCATCGTGGGAGATCCCGATGCCGAGGTCGATCACGTGGCGACCCTGCGCAGCGCCGGGGAGCGCTCGCTCTCCTTCCTTGCTAACCCTGCATACAGGAAATACCTCGCTGAATCCGACGCGACGGCAGTGGTGGTCGCCGAAGCGCATGCGGATGTTGTGGCTGGTGCGGCGATCGTCGCTCAGGATCCTTATCTCATTTATGCCCGAATGGCACGCATGCTTCATCCACGACAAGCGCCCGCGGCCGGCATTCATACCGCCGCGGTAATCGATGCTGCTGCCCGTGTGTCAGAGGGTGCGTCCATCGCGGCAGGCGTTGTCATCGACGCGGGCGCATCGGTTGGCGCGGGATCGGTCGTAGGCGCGGGCACCTATTTCGGGCCCGGCACGAAAATCGGACGGGATTGCTGGATTGGGCCGAATGTTACGTTGATGGCAGACGTGCATTTGGGCGATCGATGCGTGGTGCATCCCGGAGCTGTTATTGGGAGCGACGGTTTCGGCATTGCTCGCGGGCCTGAGGGTTGGGAGCCGGTACCGCAGGTCGGTGGGGTGAGAATCGGCGACGATGTTGATGTGGGTGCATGCACCAGTATCGACAGGGGCGCCATCGAGCCCACGATCATCGGAAATGGAGTTAAGCTCGACAACCAGATACAGATCGGTCACAACTGCATCATCGGCGAGCACACGGTGATGGCAGGCATGGTAGGGATCGCCGGTTCAACAACGATCGGCAGCAATTGCGCGTTTGGGGGGAACAGTGGCACAACCGGACATCTCACGATCACCGATGGGGTTTTGGTCACAGCGCGCTGCACCGTGACATCTGATATCGAGACAGCGGGGACTTACGGCGGGGTGTTCCCGCATGACGACATCCGTAATCACCAGCGTAGTGTGGCGAGATTCCGCAAACTTGATACGCTCGCACGGCAGGTCAAGGCGCTAGAGCGCGCGCTGGCTGACAAGGACAATTCATGAGCGAAAATATTGCCGAGCAGCTGGATATTCGCCAGATCATGGCGTTGATTCCACATCGTTACCCGTTTCTGCTGATCGACCGTGTGCACTCGTGTGTGCCTGGTGAATCTGCATCGGCCATCAAGAACGTGACGTTCAACGAGCCTTTCTTTCAGGGTCACTTTCCCGGGCGTCCGGTGATGCCGGGCGTGCTGATCATTGAGGCGCTTGCCCAGGCGACGGGCATACTTGCGTTTGCGACCGTCGGCGAGGCACCCGGTGAGGGCACGCTCTACTACTTCGTTGGCATTGACAAGGCACGATTCCGCAAGCCGGTAGAGCCCGGCGATCAGCTTCAACTCGAGGTCAAGCTCATACGACGGATACGGACCGTGTGGCGATTCTCTGCCGAGGCGCTAGTCGACGGAAAAGTGGTCGCCAGCGCGGAGCTGATGTGCGCACCCGGCGAGGCTTGAGCAGATGACGGGCAACATCCACCCTAGCGCGATCGTGCATGATGACGCAGAGCTTGCCGATTCAGTAACGGTCGGTCCGTATTGTGTCATCGGCGCGGATGTCAGGATCGGCGCAGGCACCAAGTTGCATTCACACGTCGTTGTTGAAGGACCGTGCGAGATCGGCGAGGACAATGAAATTCATCCTTTCGTTGCGCTCGGTGGTGCGCCGCAGGACAAGAAATACGATGCGGAGCCAACCAAGCTCAAGATCGGTGATCGCAACACGATTCGAGAGTGCACGACCATCAATCGCGGGACAATTCAAGACGCGGGAATCACTGTCGTCGGTTGTGACAACTGGATCATGTCCTACGTGCATATCGCCCACGATTGCATGGTTGGCGATAACGTCATCCTGGCCAACAACGCAACGCTAGCGGGGCACGTACACGTCGGTGATTGGGCAATTTTCGGGGGATTCTCCGGTGCTCACCAGTTCTGTCGTATCGGTCCACACAGTTTTATGGGTATGTATGCGGGTGTTGGCAAAGACGTGCCTGCCTACGTCATGGTCATGGGGACTCCGGCTGAGCCGCGAGGCGTCAATGCTGAGGGTCTGAAGCGACGTGGGTTCGATCGTGAACAGATTCGCAATATCCGTGATGGTTACAAACTGCTTTATCGAAGCCAGCTGAGACTCGAGGAAGCGCGCGAGGCGATTGCAGAGCGTGCAGCAGAGCAGCCCGAGCTGGTGCCTTTGTTGGAGTCGATTACCGACAGTAGTCGCAGCATCGTGCGCTAAGGGTGCTTGCGGTGGACGCAAGCCCGTCAAAACTCAAGGTTGGATTGGTCGCTGGCGAACACTCCGGCGACACCCTCGGTGCGGGTCTCATGCAAGCGCTGAAGGCAACGCATCCGGAATGTGAGTTCATGGGTGTAGGTGGTGAGAAGATGCGGGCTGCCGGTCTTTTGTGCTGGGAAGATGCCGAGGCACTCGCCGTTATGGGTCTGACCGAGGTACTAAAGCACCTCCCTCGGTTACTGCGACTCCGTAAATCGCTGGTCGAGCAGTTTGTTGCAGCGCGGCCGGATGTTTTTGTGGGTATCGATGCGCCGGACTTCAATCTTGGTTTGGCGAAGCGACTGCGCCGTCGCGGTCTTCGCACAGTGCAGTACGTCAGTCCGTCGGTTTGGGCGTGGCGAGAAGGGCGTGTTAAGACAATCGCCAAGGCATGCGACCATGTCCTTTGTCTGTTGCCCTTTGAGCCCGAGTTCTACGAGAAGCATCATGTGGCCGCCACCTTCGTGGGGCATCCGCTGGCACAGGATATTCAACCGGTAGGCGACGTCACAGTGCCGCGGCGTCAATTGGGCATTGATCCCGACAAGCCGGTGCTCACAGTTCTGCCAGGTTCGAGGCGCGGTGAGATCTCGAGGCTTGGAGCAGATTTTGCCGCTGCCGCGCGCTTGACCCAGCAACGCATTGGGAATCTGCAGGTGTGTGTGCCGCTGGCGAGCGCGTCCGGCGAGGCTGCATTTCGCGAGGTCGCGGGAGAGGCGATTGAGCAAGGCAAGTTTCGCCTGTCTATAGGGGACGCGGACAGGTGTATGGCTGCAAGCGACGCGTTGCTACTTGCGTCTGGTACAGCAACGCTCGAAGGACTGTTGCACGGTAAGCCCATGGTGGTGGGCTATAGGGTCGCCCCCTCAACGTCACGAATTGTGCGCACGTTCAATCTGATCAAGCTGACACACTTTTCATTACCCAATTTGTTGACTACTGAGCCGATGGTGCCCGAGTTCGTTCAGGATGCACTGACGCCTGAGGCCGCGAGTGAGGCATTGTTACCCTGGTTCGAGGACAACCCCAAGCGTGCCGCTCTGCTTGCTGCCTTCGAGCAGGTGCGCACACGATTAGCAGTCAATGCGAATGCACGGGCCGCCAAGGTGGTTAGCGAGCTCGCGAGGGAGCATGCGAAATGAGGCAAGAGAGTCTTGGACTGCTGCCAGCCACTCATGATGGGTGGATTGCGGGCGTTGATGAAGCAGGTCGTGGCCCTCTTGCAGGGCCTGTTGTTGTCGCTGCGGTAGTGCTTGATCCCGCAAACGTACCTGTCGGGCTGCAGGACTCCAAACGCCTCAGTGCGCCGCGTCGCGAGGCGCTCGCTGAGGAGATCCGTGACAAAGCATTGGCGTATCGGATCGAAATTCGCGATGCCGAAGACGTTGACTCGCAAAATATCCTCGCGTGTACTCTGAATGCGATGGCATCAGCGGTAGAAAATTTGGTGCTGGCGCCCACCGAGGTTCGCGTTGATGGCAATCAATTGCCGCCAGCCGAGCGGCGGGTCGCGGCGCTTTGGGTACCCTTGGTGTCAGGGGACGCGCGCGACGCAAGTATCGCAGCAGCGTCGATTTTGGCCAAAACGACTCGTGACGACATGATGATTGCTTACGACACCCAGTGGCCGGACTATGGGTTTGCGCGCCACAAGGGCTACGGGACCAAGGCGCATATGACCGCGCTGGCGAAACTCGGGCCTTGTCCGATCCACAGGACCACCTTCGCACCGGTGCGACGAGCCATACGTGAGCGTGAGTCCACCTGATGGTCGCCGAGCTTCAACCTAGCTATCACGATGATTCGGGCGGTGCCCGAACATTCGTTCATCTGCATCTGCACACGCAGTACTCGATTGTAGACGGCCTCGTGAAGGTGCCAACCCTGATGGATGCGGTCGCCGCACAAGGTATGCCTGCTGTCGCGTTGTCCGATGCCGGCAACCTGTTCGCTATGGTGAAGTTTTACACACGTGCCTTGCGGGCTGGTGTAAAACCGATTATCGGTGTCGAGCTTTCTGTGCGCAGTGACGCTGACGATAAGACGCCCAGCATCATCGTGCTTTTGTGCCAGAACGTGCAGGGTTATCGAAATCTCACGCGACTAGTCACGCGAGCCTTCATGGAGGGCCAGCGCGAAGGCCGTCCAGAGGTGCTGCGCGAGTGGTTGTCGCAAGAATGCTGCGAAGGCTTGATCGCGTTGTCCGGTGGCTTTGAAGGCGAGCTCGCGCGCGTTGCCAATTCGGGCGATCCCGATGCGTTGAGCCAGGCCGCCGCCTATTGGCGCGATGTGTTCCCGGATCGATTTTATTTGCAGGTGTCTAGAACGGGACGGGCTGAGGAAGCTGCATGGCTCGAAGCAGCAGTAAAGCTTGGTGCGGCGATGTCGCTCCCGCTGGTTGCAACCAATGACGTCCGATTCATTGAACCCGACGAATTCGAGGCGCACGAAGCGCGGGTGTGTATCCACCAAGGCCGAACGCTCGCTGATAGCAAACGCCCGAAGCCCTATACCCCTCATCAGCATCTGCGATCGCCAGCGGCGATGATCGAGTTGTTTTCGGACTTGCCGGAAGCCATCGACAACACGGTTCGTATCGCAGCGCGTTGCAGTCTCGATCTGGAGCTCGGGAAGAGCTACCTGCCTGAGTTTCCCGTGCCTGACGGTAGTGACACCGCGGCCTGGCTCAGAAAAAAATCGCATGAGAAACTCGCCGAGAAGTTGGCAAAGGGTGTCACCTACGAGGGCGATGAGAGTGATTACCCGGCGCGACTCGAGCGCGAGTTGGACACGATTTGCAGCATGGGGTTTCCAGGCTATTTTCTGATCGTCGCCGACTTCATTGCGTGGGCGCGAAATAATGGTGTGCCGGTCGGCCCCGGTCGAGGATCTGGTGCCGGGTCGCTCGTCGCATTTGTGCTCGGCATTACCGACATCGATCCTCTGGAACACGATTTACTGTTCGAGCGATTCCTGAATCCAGAGCGGGTGTCGATGCCGGATTTCGATGTCGACTTTTGTATGGAAGGTCGTGACCGGGTGATCGCCTATGTCGCTGAACACTACGGACGGAATCGTGTCTCGCAGATCATCACCTACGGCACGATGGCAGCCAAGGCGGTGGTTCGCGATGCGGGCCGTGTTCTCGATTTTCCCTATGGTTTCGTCGACAAGATTGCGAAGCTGATTCCCTTTGAGGTTGGGATGACGCTCGAGAAGGCGCTCAACGACGAACCGGAGCTCGCGCGCCTGCACAAAGAGGACGACGAAGTACGCAGCATTCTAGATCTCGCGTTGTCGCTGGAAGGTTGTGTGCGCAACGCAGGCAAACACGCGGGTGGTGTCGTGATCGCACCCACGGAGCTTACCGACTTCACACCCTTATACTGCGAGGAGGGTGGCGCCAACCTCGTCACTCAATTCGACAAGGACGATGTGGAAGCGGCCGGTCTGGTCAAGTTCGACTTTCTCGGGCTGCGCACGCTCACGATCATCGACCGTGCTCTGAGATCAGTGAATGCCAGGCGCGCGCAAGCGGGTGAGGCGCCGATCGATCTGCAGTCGTTGCCGATGG
Source organism: Pseudomonadota bacterium (assembly GCA_038521865.1). Classification (GTDB taxonomy): domain Bacteria; phylum Pseudomonadota; class Gammaproteobacteria; order Steroidobacterales; family Woeseiaceae; genus CALBPI01. The sequence continues at coordinate 225,152 of JBCBKO010000001.1, forward strand.
ACGACAAGAAGACCTACGACCTTCTGCAACGCTACCAGACGACTGCCGTGTTTCAGTTGGAATCTCGCGGCATGAAGGACTTGATCAAACGCTTGCGACCGGACTGCTTCGGCGATCTCGTTGCGTTGGTGGCGTTGTTTCGACCTGGCCCACTCCAGTCTGGGATGGTGGATGACTTTATCGCGCGCAAGCACGGGCAATCCGGTCAGGAGATCGATTACCTTCACCCGGACCTCAAGGGTGTGCTGGAACCCACCTATGGCGTCATCCTGTATCAGGAGCAGGTGATGCAGATCGCTCAGGTGCTCGCGGGTTACACACTCGGTGGTGCAGACCTATTGCGTCGCGCCATGGGCAAGAAGAAACCTGAGGAGATGGCGAAGCAACGCGTGATCTTCGTGGATGGATGCGTTGCGCGAGAGGTCGATAAAGCGCAGGCGGAATACATCTTCGATCTGATGGAGAAATTCGCGGGTTACGGATTTAACAAGTCGCACTCCGCGGCCTATGCCGTATTGAGTTATCAAACGGCATGGCTGAAGGCGCATTATCCCGCTGAGTTTATGGCTGCGGTGATGTCGTCAGACATGGACAGCACCGACAAACTGGTCGGCCTAAAAGATGACTGCCGAGCCCTGGGTATCCGTCTGCTTGCTCCCGATGTGAATGCATCGCAGGCGCACTTTAGCGCCACCGATGACGGCAACATCCGTTACGGTCTTGGTGCGATTAAGGGTGTTGGAATGGCGGCGATTGAGGCTTTGATCGCGGAGCGCGAACGTGGCGGCGCCTACCAGGATCTTGCCGAGGTTTGTCAGCGCGTTGACCTCGAGCCGTTCAATCGGCGTATGTTCGAAGCGCTGATCAAAGCGGGCGCAATGGATGAGTTGCACGCTAACCGCAGATCGATGATGGAGACTGTGCCGGATCTGCTTCGCCAGGCCGAACAGGACGCCAAGGCTGCCGCCGCGGGCCAGAATGATTTGTTCGGTAGTTCAGATGACGTTGAGGTTCCGGAAATTGCGCTTCGAGATGTTGCGGAGTGGCACTCGAGTGATCGCCTGCGCGCGGAAAAGGAAGCGCTTGGCCTTTATTTATCTGGACACCCGTTCGCGCGGTATCGCGGCTACGCAAAACAACTCGCCAGAGCATCACTGTCAGAGTTGATATCGGCGCGACCACCCGCGGGTGCAGATAGTGGCGGCGATTTTTCGCAGCCGCGACGACAGGTCACCGTCGCTGGTTTGATTTTTGATGTGCGCAAACGCGGCAACCGAACCACGGTGACACTCGATGACGATACAGGTCGCATCGATGTGCAGCTGTACTCGGAAACTGTCGATGCGGTACGTCATCTGTTAGTGAAAGACACGGTTGTGCTTGCGTCCGGCACCCTGAGTTGGGATAGCTTCATGAACGCGTGGGGTGTCAATGCAAAACACTTGCGTGATCTTGACCACGTCATTGAGGAGTGTGCATCCCGGTTGCTGCTGACACTCGAGCGTCCGCGCGATGATGCGGAAGCGAGGGCGCTGGTAAGGGGCCTGCAAACCACACTACGGCCCTATCGTGGCGGCGCTTGTGAGATCGCGATCGATTACCGTGCGGCAGAATTGTCGGGTCGGATGATGCTCGGTGACCTTTGGAAAGTGCGCGTATCGACAGCACTGCGCAGCGCGCTCGATGAAGCCTTCGGCGAAGACAGCTACCGGGTCAAGTTGAGAGCGCAGTCATGATCTGCGGCGCGGGGCCTGCCTGTGCTAGTGTTACAGGGTTTTATTGACGGGGCTTCAGGGGATGGATCTCAAATTCCTGGAATTCGAGCAGCCGATTGCTGAGTTGGAAGGCAAGATCGAGGGGCTGCGCTATGTCGGTGACGATTCGGGCGTCAATATCGCCGAAGAGATCGAACGCCTGACCAAGAAGAGCGAGTCGCTGACCAAGTCGATTTTCTCTGATCTCAGCGCCTGGCAGGTTGCGCAAGTGGCCCGCCACCCGATGCGCCCGTACACGCTCGACTACATCAGCGGTATCTTTGAGGACTTCCAGGAGTTGCACGGCGACCGGATGTACGCCGATGACTACGCGATCATCGGGGGTCTGGCACGCATTGAAGATCTCCCGGTGATGCTGATCGGTCATCAGAAGGGCAGGGATACCAAGGAACGCGTGCGGCGCAACTACGGCATGCCGCGGCCGGAGGGGTATCGCAAGGCGCAACGTCTGATGGAGCTCGCGGAAAAATTCGGTTTACCGATCGTCACGCTCATTGATACACCAGGAGCCTATCCAGGTATCGGTGCTGAAGAGCGCGGCCAGTCAGAGGCAATCGCGCGCAATCTCAAAGTGATGGCGACGCTGCGCACGCCGATCATCAGCGTTGTGATCGGCGAGGGCGGAAGCGGCGGTGCACTCGCCATCGGTGTTGCTGATCATCTATTGATGCTGCAATACGCTATCTATTCTGTGATTTCCCCCGAAGGCTGCGCATCGATTCTCTGGAAGAGTGCGGAAAAGGCGGCCGATGCTGCCGAAGCGATGCGCATTACCGCAGATCAGTTGATTGAATTCGGCCTGATTGACGAGGTTCTCGAGGAGCCGTTAGGCGGCGCTCATCGAGACCCAAAACAGATGTCCGCGACGCTAAAAGCCGCGCTTTACAAACAGGTCAAAGGGTTGGGCGAAATGGATGTCGACGAGCTGATCCAGCGGCGCTCCAAAAGACTCGCGGGATTCGGCGACTTTAAGAGCGCCTGAGCGTGTCGAACGCCGCGGCGGTCACCGATGCCGTTGCGAATCTCATTGCTCGATTTGCGCCATCGCGCTGGCGCGTAGCGTTCAGTGGTGGTCTTGACTCAACAGTATTGCTCCACGCGTTGCAGGCGAATGCGCCTGGCCACGTCGATGCGCTGCACGTCGCGCATGGTTTGCAACCCGAAGTGACCTCGGAATGGACGCAGTCGGTACGAGCAAGTGCTGCGGAAATGGGTGTTGCGGTGCGTATCCTAGACGTGGCCGTCAATGTCGACTCGGATCGCGGCATTGAAGCATCGGCCCGAGATGCCAGATATCTGGCGCTAGCCGATGAAATTTCGAATGACGAATGTCTGCTGACGGCGCAACACGCCGACGATCAGGCGGAAACGCTGCTGTTGCAGTTATTGCGTGGCGCGGGACCAGCAGGTCTTTCTGGTATGCCGTTTTCGGCAAGCTTCGGTCGCGGTCGACTGCTGCGGCCACTACTCGATGTCAGGCGGACAGACATTGAGACTTATGCGCTGGCACACGGACTGCAATGGTTCGATGACCCCAGTAACAATGACTATGCATTTGATCGCAACTACCTGCGTGGACAGGTCATGCCAGTGATCGAGCGGCGATGGCCAGCCGCAACGAAAACGATCGCGCGCGCCGCTCGGTGGCAGCAGTATGCAAGCGTCGAGCTGGATCGAATCGGACTGTCGGATTGGCGGCATGCACTCGGGATCTCTCACGAGGTTGCCTCATGCGAGCGACTATCGAGACTGGATGAGCGGCGGCTCGGCAACGCGCTTCGTGCTGGCTGTAGAGCGCTCGGTCTCGTAGCGCCAAACCAAGCGCGGCTCGCCAGCGTATCGCAGCTCGTACGTGGGCATTCGGGGCGGGGTCTGGTCGCATGGGATGGCGGCACGGTTCGCCGCTATCGGGATCAGTTGTTTTTCCTGCCGCCGTTGCCCGAGGCGCCGGAAGGGTTCACCAGCGTTTGGGACGGCCAATGTCCACTTCATTTGCCCGCGGGTTTGGGCCGCTTATCGCTTTCTGCTCGCCCGGAGGGTACCGTAAGCCTGCGGTGTCACTTCCGGGAGCCCGCGATAAGTGTGATAGACGTAGACCGACCGCGCCACAGTTTTGCTGCCTGGTGCCAGGAACGCGGCATTCCTCCCTGGGCGCGCACGCGCATCCCGCTGTTGAGTGTCGATGAAGATCTGGTTGCTATCGGTTGCCATAAGCTCGCCGCATGGCCTGATTCGCTGCGGCGTAGCGCTCTCATTTGGCAGGCGAAGCCGGACCTCGGATTGTCTGGACTGACCGGCTCTGGTATCTTTTGATTCCGTTCTGATGACGTGCCCGCACGTTCGAAGGCCGGAGTAAAGGCTTGGAACCGAACCTTTACTCCGGCTTTTTTTGTTGCCAGACGGATAGCCTATGACCTCATACGTATTTATCACCGGCGGCGTTGTTTCTTCCCTTGGGAAAGGCATCACTTCTGCTTGCCTCGCCGCCATTCTCGAATCGCGTGGGCTGTCCATCAGCATGATGAAGCTCGACCCTTACATTAATGTGGATCCGGGCACTATGAGTCCGTTTCAGCACGGTGAGGTATTTGTGACCGACGATGGCTCGGAGACTGACCTCGATCTCGGGCACTACGAGCGCTTCGTCAAAGTCACCACGGGTCGACACAGCAATTTCACCACCGGAAAAATCTATGAGTCCGTCATCGCGCGTGAGCGGCGAGGCGACTACCTCGGGGCGACCGTGCAGGTGATCCCGCACGTGACCGATGAGATCAAGGCCTCGATTCGTCGTGGAGCCGGAGACGCGGATGTCTGCTTTGTCGAAATCGGCGGTACCGTCGGCGACATTGAGTCGTTGCCCTTCCTGGAGGCCATTCGGCAAATGGGCGTCGAGCTTGGGCGTGAGCGCGTGGCTTACGTGCACCTGACTTTGGTGCCTTACATTGCGACCAGTTCGGAGATCAAGACGAAACCAACGCAACACTCGGTCAAGGAGCTGCGGTCGATCGGGATCCAGCCGGATATTCTCGTATGCCGCTCTGAGCTGCCGCTACCGGACGAGCAACGCCGCAAGATTGCGTTGTTCACGAACGTTCAGGAGAACGCTGTGATCTCGGCGTACGACGTCGATGATCTTTATCGGATTCCGATGGTGCTTCATGAGCAAGGGTTCGATGAGATTATCTGCCGCCAATTGCGCCTCGACGTACCCAAGGCGGACCTCTCTGAGTGGCAGAGCGTTGTCGACGCCAAGCGCAACCCGGACGGCGAAGTGAATATCGCGATGGTGGGCAAGTACGTCGACTTTCGCGATTCCTACATTTCATTGACCGAAGCGCTATTGCATGCAGGCATACACACGCATACGCGGGTCAACATCCACTACGTCGAATCACAGGACATCGAGAACGACGGCACCAATCAATTGCGTCAGTACGACGCGTTGTTGGTCCCGGGTGGTTTTGGCGATCGCGGTATAGAAGGCAAAATCGCGACCGTGCGTTTCGCGCGTGAGAACGGTATCCCCTATCTCGGCATCTGCCTCGGGATGCAAGTTGCGGTCATCGAGTTTGCTCGCTATGTCGCAGGGTTTGAAGGAGCGCACAGCACCGAGTTCGATAAGGATACCGACCATCCGGTTGTCGGCCTGATTACCGAATGGCAAAACCTTGATGGCGTGACGCAGCTTCGGAGCGAGCAGTCGAATCTTGGTGGCACAATGCGCCTTGGCGCGCAACAGGTTGCACTGGAATTCGGCAGTGCGGTCCGTGAAATCTATGGCGCCGATGAAATTCGCGAGCGCCATCGGCACAGGTTTGAGGTCAATAACAACTACCGCGAAAAACTTGCCTCGGCAGGCATGCGGTTTAGTGGTCTCTCTCCCGATGATCTGGTCGAGATGGTCGAGCTACCGGATCACCCCTGGTTTGTTGCTAGTCAGTTCCACCCGGAATTCACCAGCAACCCGCGCGACGGTCATCCGCTGTTCGCCAGCTTCGTGAAAGCAGCGCGTGCTATGGCCGAGCGCGCGCCAACTTCGGTCAAGGCGCAAGCACAGTGAACATTGGAAACATCAGTGTCGGACTCGATCAACCGTTTTTCCTGATTGCAGGAAACTGTGTGGTTGAAAATGAGAAGACGACCTTTGAAACAGCGACGCGTCTGAAGGCAATGACCGAGGAACTGGGCATTGCGCTGATCTACAAATCCTCATTCGACAAAGCGAATCGCAGCTCGGCCTCGAGCTATCGTGGCCCCGGGATGGCCGAGGGGCTGGAAATACTTTCCAAAGTGCGGCGCGAGCTTCAGCTACCCGTGCTAACTGACGTGCATGAAGACACGCCCTTTGACGAAGTGGCAGAGGTTGTGGACGTTATGCAAACGCCTGCGTTTTTGTGCCGTCAGACCAACTTCATCCTGAACGTCTGCAAACAGGGCATCGCGGTCAACATCAAAAAGGGCCAGTTTCTTTCTCCCTGGGAGATGGACAACGTTGTTGAGAAAGCCAGGTCCACCGGTAACGAGAAAATCATGGTGTGCGAGCGCGGGTTCACCTTTGGCTACAACAACCTGATCTCGGATATGCGATCACTGGCCATCATGCGTCGAACCGGCGCGCCGGTGGTTTTCGATGCCACCCACTCGGTACAGTTGCCTGGTGGCAAGGGTACCGCGTCCGGTGGACAGCGTGAGTTTGTGCCCGTATTGGCGCGCGCAGCGGTGGCGACCGGTGTTGCGGGGGTCTTTATGGAGACACATCCGAATCCGGATGAAGCGCTCTCGGATGGACCGAACGCCTGGCCACTCGATCACATGCGAGATTTGCTGGCGCAGCTGAAGCGAATTGACGAGACCGTGAAGTCGGCACCGTTTGCCGAGTCTCAGTTTGGCCTTGGGGAGCCCGAATGAGTGATATCAATAACACCACCATCAAGCTCATCGCCGGGAGAGAGATTCTCGACAGCCGCGGCAATCCAACCGTAGAGGCCGAGGTATGGCTTCAGGACGGCAGCTATGGGCGCGCAGGCGTACCTTCGGGGGCTTCCACAGGTTCACGTGAGGCGGTGGAGTTGCGTGACGGTGATCCCGCGCGCTACCTCGGCAAGGGCGTTCTGAACGCGGTCGCCTCGGTCAACGGCGAGTTGCGTGAGCTGTTGGTGGGAAAAGATGCTGGAGATCAGGCTGCATTGGACGGCGCGATGATCGAACTGGACGGCACACCCAACAAATCGAGACTGGGCGCCAACGCATTGCTCGCGGTTTCACTGGCATCGGCGAGAGCGGTGTCGATAAGTCGACAACTACCGCTATTTCGTACGCTCGGGGCTGGCGTTGATATGCCAGTGCCAATGATGAACATCATTAACGGCGGTGCGCATGCAGACAACAGCGTCGACATCCAGGAGTTCATGATTCTTCCAGTGGGGTTTGACCGGTTCAGCGAAGCCCTGCGTTGCGGTGCGGAGGTGTTCCATCACTTAAAGTCCGTCCTGGCGGATGCGGGTATGAATACAGCGGTCGGTGACGAAGGCGGGTTTGCGCCGAATCTCCCATCCAACAGGGAAGCGTTGACCACGATCATGACCGCGATCGAGCGAGCGGGCTACAAGCCTGGTGAACAGGTTTACCTCGGGTTGGATGTGGCGAGCTCCGAGTTCTTTGACGCGGGTGTGTACCGCCTCTCATCGGAGAATCGCGACTTTGATGCCGACGGATTTTCCGACTATCTCTCCGGTCTTTGCGACGCGTTCCCGATCATCAGTATTGAGGACGGCATGGATGAATCGGATTGGGATGGATGGGCGACGCTGACTCGTAAACTCGGCGATCGAGTGCAATTGGTCGGTGATGATTTGTTTGTGACCAACACAGAGATTCTCTCAAGAGGCATTCGTGATTCGATCGCCAACTCAATCCTCATTAAACCGAACCAGATTGGCACGCTGACGGAGACTCAGGCAGCGATCAATATGGCGATTGACGCGGAGTACACAGCGGTTGTTTCGCACCGTTCCGGTGAGACCGCCGACGCTACGATCGCCGATCTTGCGGTTGGATCGCGTGCGACCCAGATCAAGACAGGCTCGTTGTCGCGTTCTGATCGGATTTCGAAGTACAATCAGTTGCTGAGGATCGAATCGCTGTTAGGCGAGAGCGCGCAATACGACGCACGGAGTGCCTTTCCGCGAGCCGTAAGCCTGTAACTTTGCCGACTACTTCGTTGATCTGCGTTAACGCATGGGAAATCTCTCTTTGACCGGACTTGCGGCACAATCGGAATCGAGCTGGGGAATGAACCTGCTGCTGGCGTTGCTGATGCTACTCCTGGTCTCGACGCTGGCCGTTTTGTTGTTGTCTGCGGATGGTCTGCGCCGAACGCAACGACTGCAGGCCGAAGTCTCACAGACGCGACAGGAGATCAGCGCGTTGCAGGCTCGAAACGCAGCGCTATCCGGCGAAGTCAAGAATCTGAAGCATGGTCTTGAGGCCGCCGAAGAGCGAGCGCGCTCCGACCTCGGACTGATCTCTGAAAACGAGTCGTTCTACCAGATCGTCGCGTCTGACTGATCTTGCACGATTCTTCTCCCTGGCCGGTGCCTCCGGCATTGTCCGGTGTGCGTCAGTCCGCTCGTATCAAACACACCCCAGAGGACTTTCGCGTTATCGAGTTGCCCAACTGGACCCCCAGTGGCGACGGCGAACATGAGGTCTTGTGGATCCAAAAGACCGACGCCAATACAGAGTGGGTCGCACGTCAGCTTGCACGCTATGCCGAAGTCAGCGTCAAGAATGTAAGCTTTGCGGGTCGCAAGGATCGAGCGGCGGTGACAGATCAGTGGTTCAGTGTGCAAGTCCCTGGACGGTCTGTGGACTGGTCCGATTTCTCAGTAGCCGGTGTGCAAATTCAGTCGACAGCACGGCATAACCGCAAGATTCGTACTGGCGCTTTGCGAGGCAACCGCTTCGAGGTGCGGCTACGAGAGATGGGTCATGCTCCCGATCCGGAGTTGATCGTGGCGATCGCTCAGGGTGTGCCGAACTACTTCGGCGCGCAGCGCTTTGGACGAGGCTTCAGCAACCTCGATGCAGCCGAAGGACTAGCCAACGGGCGGCGCCTTCGGCGCAATGAGCGCAGCCTCGCTTTGTCTGCGGCTCGGGCTGCCATTTTCAACAGTGTCCTCGCTATTCGTGTTCAAGCGCAAACCTGGGATACCCCTCTGGATGGTGATGTTGTTCAGCTCGAGGGGAGCAATAGCGTTTTTGCCGTCGAATCGGATGCGCTCGATGACGTGAAGCGTCGCGCGGAGCAACGAGATTTGCATCCAACCGGCCCGCTTTACGGGCGCGGCGATACGGGTGTCCAATCTGACGCGATGCAGCTTGAGGCGAAGGTGATCGAAGACTGCGCGAAATGGGCGTCGGCCGCGGAACGCGGCGGTGCGAAAGCGGGCCGGCGCAGTTTGCGTGTCGTGCCGCATGACTTTAGCTGTGAATACACGAACGAGACTGCACATCTCACGTTCGAGCTGCCCGCAGGCAGTTTTGCGACGGCGTTATTGAACGAGCTGGTTTTGCCAGATTAGCGCAGGAGCACGTAAACAGCACCACTGCCGCCGTCGACCTGCCTTGCGGAGGTGAACGCAGCCACTCGATCGTCACGCCTCAGCCAGCCGTCAACATTACCTTTCAATTGCGGACCACGATGTCCAGACCCTAGTCCTTTGCCGTGGATGACCCGCACACATCGCCAGTGGTGATACTCACAATCCGCCATGAAGTCGCGCATGACTTCCTTGGCTTCGCGGACAGTGTATCCGTGCAAATCGATCTCGGCTTCGACTCGAAAATGTCCTCGCGAGAGCTTGCGCAGCACGCGCTCGCCAACTTCCGGGCGTCGGTAGCGCAGCGCATCGCCGTTGCGCCATTCCATGGTCTCGATATCGGCGTTGAGACTTTCCTGGAGTACGTCGGCTTCGTCCCGCCGACGCATGGTCGCGCGGGGCGAGGGTGGCGGCCTGCGCGAGTGCTCTACAGGCTTCTTCTTTAACGGTCGCGCGTCACTAACCGCCTGGCGAAACAGGTCGGTATCGTTGTCAGGCTGGCTCACATCGTCACTCATCAGGGTGCTCCCAGTGATCTCGTTCGAGCATACGTCTTTGATGGATGCGTTAAAAGTGCTCCGGTCGCTACTCGGTATGCCAACGATTGCGTATCATTTCGTCCCGATGTCCGGAACATACAAGATAATCGAATTGCATTGTGATCTGACCGGAGCGGAGGGTCCATGAGCACGACCTCCGGCATCGGCATGACCTCTGCGCGCACGCGCGAGCGGCTAGTCACGCGGCTGAAGGCGCAGGGGATCGGCAACTCACGAGTCCTATCGCAAATTCGTGCGGTGCCGAGACATTTGTTCGTGGATGAGGCGCTAGCCAGTCGGGCCTATGAGGATACGGCCCTTCCTATCGGTCATGGGCAAACGATCAGCCAGCCTTATATTGTCGCGCGAATGACCGAAGCACTACTCGAGGCGGGGCCGGTTGAGCAAGTTCTCGAAATCGGCACGGGCTGCGGTTACCAGACAGCGATTCTGGCGCCTTTGGTTCGTTACATTCACAGCATTGAATATGTCGGGCCGATTCTTGGCAAGACGCGCGAGCGACTCGCTGGATTGAAGGTATACAACGTGCGATTTCGTCATGGTGACGGATGGCAGGGCTGGGCCAAACATGGTCCCTATGACGGCATCATCGTGGCCGCAGCTCCAGAGCGGATTCCGACCGCACTGCTCGAACAACTCGCTGTCGGCGGCAGATTGGTGCTGCCGTTGGGGCCGGCGCGTGATCAGCGCCTGATGCGAATTACGCGTGGTGAGGAGGGCTACTCGCAGGAGGATCTCGGACCCGCGAGTTTTGTGCCATTAGTCAAATCGGCGGATGCTCGCTGATGCGGCTGTTTACGTCGCTATATGACTGGGTGCTCGCACGCGCTCAGCACCCCCAAGCGACCTATTGGCTTGCAGGTTTGAGTTTCGCAGAGTCCTCTTTTTTTCCGGTGCCACCCGATGTGATGCTGGCACCAATGGTCCTGGCGCAGCGCGCCCGCGCATTCAGACTGGCCGCACTGACCACCATCGCGTCGGTAGCCGGTGGGCTTGTCGGCTATTTGATCGGTGTGTTCGTACTTGGATCGATCGAACCCTGGTTGCTCACGTCGTCTTACGCCGAGGCCTACACCCAGGCGCGTGTCTGGTTCGCTGAATATGGAATCTGGGTGGTATTTGTCGCCGGTTTCTCCCCGATTCCATACAAGATTTTCACGATTGGCGCTGGTGCGGCAGCCATGAACCTGCCTTTGTTCGTGTTGGCGTCAGCTGTCGGCAGAGGTGCGAGATTTTTTCTGGTTGCGGGTTTGATTTACCTCGGTGGTGACGCCGCTGCTGCCAATCTTCGTCGTTATGTGGATACGATCGGCTGGGTTGTTGTCCTATTGGTGGCGGGAGGACTGGCATGGTATTTCGTGCACTGATCCTGGCTGCGCTAGTGGCTCTGGGTGGGTGTGCTGGCAGCTGGGATACCAGAAGCAATAAATCGGGAAACTCGAGCCGAGGGCAAAGCGCGCCGAACACGGGGATCTACGTTGTCAGGCCGGGTGACACTTTCTACAGCATCGCTTTCCGTTACGGCATCGCGCAGGCAGATCTTGCGCGGTGGAACCGGCTGAGCGATGTTAGCCGTATCTATCCAGGGCAAAAACTACGCCTCACGAAGCCGCCTGCAGGTCAAGTTGCATCTCCACCGAGACCGCCGGTTGTACCGGTCGCGTCGTGGCGCTGGCCGACAGACGGACGGCTCGTGGCGGAGTTTGACGTCGGTGCCAAGGTCAAACGAACGGGTGTCCTGATTGGGGGTAAGATCGGTCAGCCGATTTTTGCGTCAGCGGACGGTGAGGTCGTCTACGCAGGAAGTGGCCTCAAGGGCTATGGAAAGCTTGTGATCATCCAGCATACGCCCAATTATCTGTCGGCCTATGGCCACAACGCGGCACTCCTGGTTAACGAGGGAGATACCGTTCGTTCGGGGCAAAAAATTGCCACCATGGGTGAGACGGCCGCGCAGAAACCTCGGTTGCATTTTGAGATACGCCGTGACGGCCAACCGATCGATCCGATGCCGCTCCTGCGAAGCGGTCGCTAGTCAGCGAATCAGCGCCAGTACCGCGCGCCTTTCCTCCGACAGGAGCACGTTGAAGGTGCGGATCGCAGCGCCGTCGTTCATAACCTCCACACCAATTCCGGCGCGCATGAGTGGGTGCAGTACTGGCGCGGCAGGGAACACAACGCTTGAGCCTGTTGCGATCACCACAACCTCGGGGTTCAGCTCGGCGATGGCGCCGATCAACGCATCATCGAGCGATTCAACAGAATCGCAAGTCCAATCGGTCACGATTTGATCGCTCGATACGGCGAGGCTGCCTTTGTAAGCGTCATCCGCGATCCAGACTGTCGTCTCGTCATAACGTCGGATGGTATGGCGTTGGAGCGATTCTCTGGCGAACTGCATCGGCTAATCCTGTGGCAATGAGGACGCGCAATGTACACTGCGCGACCGATGAAAGAGTATGCGAACACACTGCCAGAGTCACTGCCGCCGGATGTGGTGTGTGTGATCGATGACGGTCAGTCTCTGCGCGCACGACTGTTTCGGTCGCCTGAGTTTACAAGCTCGAGCGGTTCAAGCGGTGCGCATGCGCACGCGTTGGGCTTCTCGGATCTATTCGAACATCACGCGGCGGCACTGACCCACCAAAGTCTTGCGCCGGAACACCCGATAGCCTGGGCGGCTTTTGCGGATTGGGTCTCATTGGCGGCCGATCTGCGTGATGTTCGCGTCAGTGGCATTCCTAAACTCCGTGAAGACGAACGTGTGGCGCTCACCACTGCGATTAACGGCTTGCTGGAAAGCGACAGTGATCCACTGCTTGCTCAGTGTCGGTTTACACACGTCGGTGACCGGGGATTTCTCATCTCGCAGTCGCTCCCGGAACTACAATTCAGTGCGCCACGGCCGCGCGATGTTATCGGCCACCCCTTGCGTGATCATCCGATGCTTGGTCTGGATGCTGCGTTGATCAAGCGGTTGCAGACAGAAATCCAAATGACACTGCACGCACATGCCATCAATCAGGCGCGTGCAGCTGGTTTTGAACCATTGGTCAGCGGGCTTTGGCTGTATGGCGCTGGGGTCATGCCAGGGCCCGTTGAGATGCGACTGCCGCCCTTGCGGGTAAGCGACCCGGTTTGGCGCGCGGTTTGGCAACACGTGGGTGCAGAGGTGCGCGAAGACGCGTCGGTAGACGGCACCGTGGTGCTTGCATCCGAATCGACTCCCGAAGTGATCGCGGCATTTGATAGTGGCAGAATCAAAGAGGCCTTGCTCATCGACGACGATGGAGCTTGGCGAGTGCGTCGACGTTCGATCTGGCGCCGTTGGGTTAACCGTGCACTAGGCAATCGAAATGGATGAGTTCGAGCCGCGTGCGTCGCGCATGCGCGAGGTGCCAGAGCACACGCTATCCGAGCCCGACAGTTTGCTGGCCAACATTCTTGCGGCCAGAGGGGTGACGACCGATGCCGACCGTTCACTCGAGCTTGCCAATCTCGCACCGCTCAGCAAGTTGTCAGGGTTAATGGATGCGGCGGCGTTGATCGCCAAGCACCGGAATGGTCGTGTATTGGTTGTTGGTGACTTTGATGCCGATGGCGCAACAAGCACCGCTTTGATGTTGCGCTGCCTCTCAACGTTCGGTTTTGCCCACGTTGATTTTCTGGTGCCAAATCGCTTTGAGTTTGGTTATGGGTTGTCGGCGGAACTAGTCGCCGTTGCTGAGCAGATGCAGCCCAGTCTGATCGTGACGGTAGACAACGGTATCTCCAGTGTTGCGGGCGTTGCAGCCGCGCGGCGAGCCGGTATCGATGTGGTGGTAACCGATCACCATTTGCCCCCTGATGTCCTGCCCGACGCGAATGTGATCGTGAATCCGAACCTGGTCGGGGACCCCTATCCGAGCAAAATGCTTGCGGGTGTTGGTGTTGCGTTTGCTGTCATGTCGGCGGTTGCGCGAGTCCTCGACAACCCGTCACTGCACCGTGTGCCGGCGCAGTACCTCGATCTTGTAGCGCTGGGAACGGTCGCCGACGTTGTCCCGCTCGACCGCAACAATCGAATTCTCGTCAATGCGGGGCTTGAGCGAATCAACGCAGGTCACTGTTGCGCCGGTATTGCCGCGCTGCTTTCTGTCGCCGGGCGCGATACGCGGAACGTTCGTGCGGCGGACTTTGGGTTCAGCGTCGCGCCACGACTGAATGCAGCTGGCCGGCTTGAGGATATGTCGCTCGGCATACGGTGCCTTGCTACCGACAACGCCGCTGAAGCGCGGCTGCTTGCGGAGCAGCTGCACAGCATCAATCTGCAGCGTCGCGATATTGAGTCGACCATGCAGGCCGAAGCTTTGGAGGCGATTGAGCTGAATGACACGTCGGCGCAAAGTTGTGAGGTGCTGTTTCGTCGGGATTGGCACCAGGGCGTCGTGGGTCTGGTTGCGTCACGTATCAAGGACCGAGTACACCGGCCGGTGTTCGCCTTCGCGGTGGAATCGGCAGGCCAACTGAAGGGATCCGGGCGCTCGGTGCCAGGTGTGCATCTGCGCGACCTTCTGGCCGAGGTCGATCGCACGTCACCTGGCATCATCCTAAAATTCGGCGGGCATGCCATGGCGGCCGGCTTAACGCTCGAAGACGACGCCATCGACGACTTCAAAGCGGCTTTGGATCGCGCGATGGATCGCTTGTATCCCGATTTCCGATTTGACCCTGCCTTTGAGATCGATGGCGGGTTGGAAGGCGATCGACTCAGTATCGAGTTTGCAGACCGTCTGGCGGCCCTCGGTCCGTGGGGACAACGATTCCCCGAGCCGCTTTTTGAAGGCACATTCACCGTCGATCAGGCGAGGGTCGTCGGATCAGGACACTTGAAATTGAACCTATCGCGTGACGGTCGACAGATCGACGGTATCGCATTCGGGCAGGTGCGAGATACGTTGCCGGAACCCGGAGACCAGGTCGATATCGTCTATCGACTGGATATCAATGAATGGCAAGGCAGACGGCGCCCTCAGCTGTTGATCGAGCAGTGGCATCCCTCGATGACGTGTTAGACTCGCGCTCTTTTTTTGGCGGGCTTGAGCCATGGAAACAAACCAGATCGAACAGAAAATCGAGAACTTGCGCGAACGATCGGAGTCGCTCAGGGGGTATCTTTGACTACGCTGAAAAGCGGGATCGTCTCGATGAGGTCAGTCGTGAACTGGAAGATCCGGACGTTTGGAACGAACCTGAACGAGCGCAGCAGCTTGGGCAGGAGCGCAGCAGCCTCGAGTCTGTAGTCAGTGGGCTTGATCGAGTTGGTGGAGGTCTGGACGAGGCGCTAGAGCTGCTTGAGCTAGCCGCGGCCGAGGAAGATGCCGATACCGTGAGCGAGATTGAGAGTGATCTCGCTGCACTCGAGCAGATCGTCGCGGGTCTCGAATTCCGACGCATGTTTTCGGGCGAGCAAGACCCGGCTCCGGCATTTCTTGATATTCAATCAGGCGCTGGTGGAACAGAAGCACAGGACTGGGCGAGTATGCTGTTGCGCATGTACCTGCGTTGGGCAGAGCAGCGAGGGTTTCGTGCCGAGGTCGTGGAGACGTCGGACGGCGAGGTCGCAGGCATCAAGAGCGCTACAATTCGAGTAGAAGGCGAGTATGCATTCGGTTGGTTGCGTACCGAGACGGGTGTACATCGACTCGTGCGAAAGTCACCGTTTGATTCTGGCAACCGTCGTCATACGTCGTTTGCATCCGTTTTCGTGTCACCCGAGATCGATGACAGTTTCGAAATTGAGATCGACCCGTCCGACCTCAGAATCGATGTGTACCGTGCTAGCGGTGCCGGTGGCCAGCACGTGAACCGAACCGAGTCGGCAGTGAGAATCACCCATTTGCCGACCAACACAGTGGTGCAGTGCCAGAATGATCGCTCCCAGCACAAGAACAAGGCAACGGCGATGAAGCAATTGCAATCCAAACTCTACGAGCTTGAGATGCTGAAGCGGCGGGGAGAGGCGCAAGCTGTGGAGGAAAGCAAAGCGGATGTTGGATGGGGTAGCCAGATCCGCTCATACGTACTGGATCAGTCACGCATTAAAGACCTGCGAACCGGTGTAGAGACCGGCAATACGCAAGCGGTCCTCGATGGTGCTCTGGATCCGTTCATCGAGGCCAGCCTGAAACAGGGTTTGTAAACATGTCTGACGAAACGACCATCGACGAAAACAAGCTTATCGCTGAGCGCCGATCGAAGCTCACTGCGATCCGCGAGCAACGTATTGCCTATCCCAATGATATCGAGCGCAGTGATCTGGCGCAGGATGTGATCGCCAAGTATGACGAGCACGATTCGGAGTCTCTCGAGTCCACACAGGTACGCGTTGCGATCGCCGGCCGCATGATGGTCAAGCGCGTCATGGGCAAAGCGAGTTTCGCGAAACTCGCAGATCGATCCGGTGAGCTTCAAATTTACATTCAGCGTGACGCCTTGCCCGAGGGTCGCTATGCCGAATTCAAGACCTGGGATATCGGCGATATCGTTGCTGCTGAGGGTGAGTTGTTTCGAACGCGGACGAATGAGCTTACCGTCAAGGTGAATGCGCTCCGGTTGGTCACGAAGTCCCTGCGACCGCTGCCCGAGAAATGGCATGGACTGTCTGACAAGGAAACGCGCTATCGGCAACGTTACGTTGATCTCATCATCAATGAAGAGAGCCGGGCCGTATTCCGAGCACGCACGCGAGTCGTCTCGTACATTCGTGCGTTTCTGGAAGGCAGAGACTTCATGGAAGTGGAAACGCCCATGATGCAAACCACGCCAGGCGGTGCTGTGGCGCGCCCCTTTATTACGCATCACAACGCATTGGATATGGATTTGTTCCTCCGCGTCGCGCCAGAGCTCAATCTGAAGCGCCTGGTGGTCGGTGGTTTCGAGCGCGTGTTCGAGATCAACCGGAATTTCCGCAACGAGGGGTTATCCACGCAGCACAACCCCGAGTTCACGATGCTGGAGCTGTATCAGGCATACGCAGACTACGAGGATCTTATTGATCTTTTGGAGACACTGCTTCGCGGTATTGCGGAGGCGATTGTCGGGGCGACGACGCTGACCTGGCAGGACGACACGATCGATCTCGGTCAGCCGTTCGCGCGACTTACGATCGAAGACAGTCTGCGCGCGACAGTAAAAGGCCTGGATGAGCAAAGACTGCGAGACCGTGACCATCTCGCGGAACTGGCGGCTGGACTCGGTATCAAAGTGGCTGATGCGTGGGGCGCTGGTAAATTGCAATTGGAGCTGTTTGAAAAACTGGTCGAGCCGAACTTGCGCCAACCGACGTTCATGATGTCATACCCGGCCGAGGTGTCGCCCCTGTCGCGTTCGAACGATGACGATCCGTTTCTCACCGATCGCTTTGAGTTGTTCATTGGTGGCCGGGAGATCGCGAATGGGTTCTCCGAACTCAACGATCCGGAAGAGCAGGCCGAGCGATTTCAGGCCCAGGTTGACGCGCGCGGCGCGGGCGATGACGAGGCGATGCACTTCGACAGCGATTACATTCGTGCGCTGGAGTACGGTATGCCGCCTGCAGCCGGTTTGGGGGTTGGCATTGATCGGTTGGTGATGATGATTACCGACAGCCCGTCGATCCGTGATGTGCTGCTCTTTCCGCACATGCGCCCAGAGGCGACTGATTGAGTCTCACTCAGTCGAGCTGCACCAAGTCACGTCCATCGTCGAGCGTGAGTGCAGATCCGTCTGCGACAGGGTTGCAGACGGCACTAAGCACATGGCCGGCACTGCATACCACCGTGCCGACCTTACTGCCATCAGCGAGTACGGTTTGCCCAGCACTGACGCCCAGGTGTCTGTCGGTGCGCACGCGCATCAGGCTCGCGCGCCGCTTCACCTGTCCGCGGTGTTCTGTTCGTGCAACGATTTCCTGGCCGGTGTAGCACCCTTTCGTGAAGCTGATGGCACCGACCTGATCGAGATTCAGCATATGCGGGGTGTATTGCGCAGAGCTGGCGAGTGGCAGGTCAAGTACACCCGCTGCAAGCCTGAGTTGTTGCCACCGTTCGTTAGCGACACAGACATAGCGATGTTGGTCGGATATTGCGATCAGCTCTTCGTGTAACACGCCGACGCGCCAGCCGTTGGTGTCCTTGCGCCACATGGCGACCTCGTGGCCGGTGTTCTTTGCAAGCGAAGCATTCACCGAGAGCGTAGGGTGCAGGTCGAGTTGTACGTCCGCGCGAAGCCGATATTTAAGCAAATGCTCGACGAGCGCCTCTGCGACCTCGTGATGCAGGACCATGACGATCTCATCGGGCTGCCACACCAGCGTCATTGTGGCGATCACTCGGCCCTTGGGGTCGCAGCAGGCGGCTGGCAGAGCGAGTTGTTCCGCGTTGAGAGCAGCTACGTCCTGTGTCAATTGTCCTTGCAGAAAGCTCAGGCGGTCTTTGCCCGAACACCGCACCAGGGCCAGCCAATAGCCGGGTAAGGGTGTGGTGTTGTTGTCCATACTGTCCCGTTCTCTGGTTCTCCCCAACCCTTGCTATATTGCGTTGCTGACGAGTTCCTGTCGAGTATCTTCAGGTCGGTTTTGTGCTGCGCGTCATTTGGGTGTCTGGCATAATTGACGTCATGGAAAAGACGCTTGAGAACCGCGAAACGCTTGCGTCGGAATCCACGGATTCAACTGTGGATACCAACAACGCAAACGAGAATCAGCCGCAATTGTGGATACCTGAGGGTTCCTCGGAAAATCCCGGCAAACCAGCTGCTACAGCATCCACTGAAAGCGGCTCAGAAACGCTTCAACCAAAAGAAATCGGTGGGCGCGACGGCCCGGAGCCGACGCGCTTTGGTGATTGGGAGAAAAACGGGCGCTGCATCGATTTTTGAGCGCGCCGCAAAGGCATGAACGGGCGTAGGGGACAACGACCGCTCATGCAATGGAAAACTAAAATCGCAAAATGAATACCAAGACGAGACCGCTCTCGCCGCATCTGTCGGCGTATAAATTTCGAATAACGTCAACACTATCGATCCTGCACCGAATGACCGGTGTGGCTTTGAGTGCCGGAACGTTGCTGTTTGTGGCGTGGCTCATCGCGATCGCCTCCGGCGGTGAGAGTTACGATCAGTTCGGCGCAATCCTGGGTTCGATAATCGGCAAGGTTGTGATCGCTGGGTTTGTTTACGCGCTGTTTTATCACCTCTCAAACGGTATCCGACATCTGTTCTGGGATGCGGGCAAAGGATTCGAGATGGAGCAGGCGACCCGTTCGGGTTGGGCGGTCGTGATTGTAAGTGCGGCCGCGACCGCACTGACTTGGTACGCAACACTGATATAGGAGCCGGCGATGTCATTGAAATCACCCATTGGCCGCGTTTTGGGGCTCGGATCGGCCAAAGAAGGTACGGAGCACTGGTGGCACCAGCGCCTGACCGCGGTTGCCATGATTCCGCTGACGCTGTGGTTTGTGGCGGCAATGGCGCTGTTGCCGGATTACTCGTACGAGACAGCACGTGCGTTCGTCGCGGCGCCGATCAATTCGGTGCTCTTGCTCTTGCTTATCGGCACGCTGTTGTTTCATTCGGCACTCGGCACGCAGGTCGTGATCGAGGACTACATCCGGGGCGGCACGAAACTTGTCACCTTGGTATTGACCCGTTTTGCTTACGTGGCGCTGGCAGTGGCTGCCGTGTTCGCCATTCTGAAGATTTCGCTGGGTAGCTAATTTATGACCGCTGAATACGAATTTCAGGACCACACTTATGACGTTGTCGTCGTCGGTGCCGGTGGCGCTGGACTCCGCGCCACCTTCGGATTGGCCGAGGCCGGATTTACAACGGCTTGCGTCACGAAGGTATTTCCGACCCGAAGCCATACGGTAGCCGCGCAAGGTGGCATCAGCGCGGCACTCGGCAACATGGGCGAGGATGACTGGCGCTGGCACATGTATGACACCGTTAAGGGCGCAGACTGGCTAGGCGATCAGGATGCCATCGAGTACATGTGCAAAGAGGCACCTAAGGCGGTTATCGAGCTCGAACACTACGGCGTCCCGTTCTCGCGGACCGAAGCGGGCAAGATTTATCAGCGGCCGTTTGGCGGCATGACCACGCATTTCGGTGAGGGAACTGCGCAGCGCACATGCGCCGCAGCGGATCGCACCGGACATGCGATGTTGCACACGCTCTACCAGCAATCTCTGAAGCACGACGCGGAGTTCTTCATTGAATATTTCGCCATCGATCTGATCATGGTCGATGGCGAGTGTCGCGGGATCGTTGCGTTGAATCTGGCCGACGGCACGTTGCACCGATTCCGGGCGGCGAAAGTGATTCTGGCGACCGGTGGGTACGGCCGGGCTTATTTCTCTTGCACCTCCGCGCACACCTGTACGGGCGACGGCGGTGGCATGGTGGCCAGAGCTGGTTTGCCGCTGCAGGATATGGAATTCGTTCAGTTCCATCCGACTGGAATTTACGGTGCGGGCTGTTTGATCACGGAAGGCTCGCGTGGCGAGGGCGGATACCTGACCAACTCCGAAGGCGAGCGTTTCATGGAACGATACGCACCCAACGCGAAAGATCTGGCATCGCGCGATGTAGTCAGCCGTTCTATGACGGTTGAAATTCAGGAAGGGCGAGGTGTTGGGCCCGAACAGGACCACATCCATCTGCATCTCGAACACCTCGGGCCGGAGGTGATCGATGAGCGGCTGCCGGGCATCGCCGAAACCGCTCGCATCTTCGCTGGCGTTGACGTCAACAAGGACCCGATCCCGGTATTGCCAACTGTGCACTACAACATGGGTGGCATCCCGACCGACTATCGCGGTCAGGTGGTCACGCTCAAGGACGGCGATCCGGAACACGTAGTCCCTGGGCTGATGGCCATTGGTGAGGCAGGTTGTGTATCGGTGCACGGTGCCAACCGTCTTGGCTCGAACTCGCTTCTGGATCTTGTGGTGTTCGGACGCGGTGCTGCACGATTCTGTGCCGAGACCATGAAACCAGGCGCCGCGCAACCGGAACTGGCGGCGAGCGCCGGCGACTACGCCGTATCTCGATTGGACAAGCTGCGTCATGCAGACGGTGAGCGCGGTACGGCCGAAATCCGTTTGGAAATGCAGAAGACGATGCAGCGCCATGCAGCCGTGTTCCGCACGGAGTCGCTCCTTCAAGAAGGCATCGAGAAGATGAAGGCGACGGCGGCCAGCATCGAACAGGTCAAGGTGGCCGATCGTTCGCTGATCTGGAATACAGACTTGATCGAGACGATGGAGCTTGAGAATCTCATGATCAATGCGATGTCGACGGTCTGCTCTGCTGAAAATCGCCACGAGAGTCGTGGTGCACAGGCGCGAGAGGATTATCCGGATCGCGATGACGACAACTGGATGAAGCACACGCTCGCCTGGACTGACGAAGATTATGGTATCTCGATCGATTATCGCCCGGTACACAGCCAGACGTTGACCGATGAGGTGGAGGCGATTCCACCTAAAGCGAGAACTTACTAGGAGACCGCGGTTACGCGACCGAGGAGCACGACATGGCAGAGTTTCGACTACCGAAGAACAGCCGCCCAACAGAGGGCCGTCATTTCCCAGCACCGGAGGGCGCTACGAATGTCCGCCGTTACGTCATCTATCGATACGATCCGGACAAAGACGCTGCGCCTCGCATGGACACCTACGATGTCGACTCCGACACGTGCGGACCGATGGTTCTCGATGCGTTGATCAAGATTAAGAATGAGATTGATCCGACGTTGACGTTTCGTCGTTCCTGTCGCGAAGGGATTTGCGGATCCTGCGCTATGAACGTGGGCGGGGGAAATACCCTCGCTTGTATCAAGGCAGCTGAAGACATCGGTGATGAAGTTCGGATTTACCCGTTGCCGCACATGCCTGTCATCAAAGACCTTGTGCCTGACCTCACCAATTTTTACGCACAGTACGCCTCGATCAAGCCGTGGCTGCAGTCCAAAACACCGCCGCCGCCGGACTCTGAGCGGTTGCAGACGAAAGAAGATCAGGAGCTGATCAACGAGCCGTCAGCATGTATTTTGTGCGCATGCTGCTCGACAAGCTGCCCGAGCTACTGGTGGAACAGCGATCGGTATTTGGGGCCGGCTGCCCTGTTGGCGTCCTATCGTTGGTTGGTCGACAGCCGCGACGATGCGACCGGAGACCGACTTGACCATCTTGAGGATCCGTTCCGTTTGTATCGTTGCCACACGATCATGAACTGCACCCAGACCTGTCCCAAAGGCCTGAATCCGGCGAAGGCTATCGCTGAGACCAAGAAGATGATGGCCAAGCGCCGTCATTGAGTTTGGTTTGGATGTGAACTTAAAGGCACTGCGCTGGCGTTGCCGGCGCGGCATGCGCGAGCTCGATCAGCTGCTGCTTGCGTTTCTTGAGCAGCGGTATGAGTCGGCCGATTCTGCGCGACAGGCCGAATTTGTTGCGTTGCTCGAGGCTCAGGATCCTGAGATTTATGCGTATTTAGTGAAAGGCGTGATTCCGGACTCGGAGTCCACCGCTGCACTGGTACGCGACATTCTTGATAACGCTTGTTCCTCTTCGATTCGCACGTGAACTCGGTCTCACACTGATTTGGATGTGGCTGTCCGTGCTCGGCGTCGCGATAGTGATTCAAGCGCCTGCCGCTTTGGAGCGGAGTCTTGTGCTCGCAACCTTGTTCGTGCTGACACTGGTCGAGTGTTGGGTCACGCTCCGCCAGCCTGAGCCACCTACCGGCCTGGTCTTCGATCACGACAAGTGGTCAGCGTTGTTCGCCGAAGGGACCCAGCCCGTCGGCGCCTTTATGCATTCAAACTCCAGCTTATTCGGGAGTTTTGCAGTCCTCGATCTGGGTGTTGAGGGTCGAAAAGTGCGCTGTTACCTGCTCAAAAGTCAAAATTCCGGATCATGGTGTGCATTGCAGCATCAGTGGGGTTTACGCAGACTCGCTGAATCAAAACGGAATCTGTAGTAAATTCAGGGTGATAGAGCTCCTGAATAATCGCTGAGGACGATCGAGGTTTCGAAAATAGCCGCAGAACTTTCGTTCTCACGGTAGGTCATAGACATGGGCGGGTGAACCGCCGCTGGAAAGAGGCATGCCCGTATGGGCTCGACAGCAAACGACCGACTATTGGTAAAGCGCGTGCAGCAAGGCGACAACGGTGCGTTCGATCTGCTGGTGCTCAAGTACCAGCACAAGATTGTCAACCTGGTCTCTCGATATGTTCGCGACCAGGACGAAGCACTCGACGTTGCTCAAGATGCTTTTATCAAAGCGTACCGAGCCTTGCCGAGGTTCAGGGGCGACAGTGCTTTCTACACTTGGCTTTACCGTATTGCCGTCAATACAGCGAAGAATTACCTCGTGGCAGCAAAGCGACGACCGATGGACTATGACCTCGATCTTCAGGATCCGAATTACTACGAGGTGCATGAGCGCCTGCGTAGTGAGGACTCCCCCGAGGCGGTCGCCATGAAAGACGAGATGCAGCAGAAAATCGGCGAATCGATTGCGGCGTTGCCCGAGGACTTGCGTACAGCAATCGTCTTACGTGAGTTGGACGGTATGAGCTATGAGGAAATCGCTGAGGCGATGGAGTGCCCGGTGGGTACGGTGCGTTCGCGAATTTTTAGGGCTCGCGAAGCTATCAATAAGGGTATCGACGCGATGGCGGAGCCATCGCAGGCGGCGTCTCAGCTCAGGAACTAGGGAAGTGAATGTACCGCTGGAACAACAAGAAAAAGATCAGCACGCGCCGATGCGTGCAACGGGATGACTAATGGTGATGAATCGATGAACAGTGAGTTGCGTGAACAAGTCTCCGCATTCGTAGACGGTGAACTCGATAGCAACGAAGCAGAATTGCTGGTGAGGCGTTTGGGTCGCGATGATGAGCTCAGGAGTTACGCGGGTACGTTGATGAACATCGGCAGAGTGATGCGCGGTGAACCGTTGTCTGCCGATGGCGGGTTCGTTGATCGTGTTCGTGCGGGTGTTAACACGGACGGTACCGAGCCCAATGCCCGGGTCGCGTACAACCCCGGTTCGCAGGGCTCTGGAATGCCGCCATGGATGCGTGCAGCGGGTGGTCTGGCATTGACGCTGGGTGTTGCAACGCTGGCCCTGAACTGGATGGACGGTGGCTTTAACGAACAACCGGTGCTCGCCGAACAGTCCGCTGAGGCGGCCCCGCGTAACGCAGCAGCCGAGCCGCAAGTCGATTACATTGTGCCGGCTGAAGTGGCGCCGTCACGATTGGTAATCGCCGATCCGGAGCTCGCCGGCTATGTGATGAATCACTCTGCGACCCGTCGTACGCTCGTACCGGGCGCTGCGATTCCGATGCTCGATGCGAGCGCTGTCGGACAGGGGTTGCTTGAATCAGCGGATAAATCGCCCGAGGCAGAGGCTGCGAGTGAGGTGGCAGAGCAGTGATCGCCCACTCGCGACTCATCTTTGGCATTTTGGCCGGGCTAACGCTCTTGTCAGGGTCGGCCCGCGCGCAGTCCGAGCCGGTGCCGCTGTTGCAGCAAATCAACGATGCCATGCAGACTCTCGACTACGAGGGAACGCTCGTTCGCTCGATGGACGGTCGTTTGTATACCTTGCATGTCGCGCATCTCAACAACGATGGCGTATCGATGGAAAAGCTTGTCTCAATGGATGGCGAGCAGCGTGAGATTGTCCGCGTAGGTAACGAACTTGTCTGTCTCTATCCGAATCGACAACTCAAGTTCATCGATAAGACAGCAGGTGCGTCGAATGCGTTTACGCGTCTTCCCGTGGTTGCGGAAAACGTCGGTCGGTTTTATGAGCTGGTATCGCTAGGCACGGATCGAGTCGCCGGCCGCGAAGCCAAACGTTTTTTCATCCGTCCGAAAGATGCGTTCCGCTACGGCCACAGTCTCTGGGTCGATGCCGAGACACTGCTGCCGTTGCGTATGCAGCTTCTGAACGGCAAACGTGTAGTCGAAGAGGTGCGTTTCACTGATGTGCAAATCGGTGTCGAAATTCCAAAGTCTGCATTGATTAGTGATATCGACGATTCGGAATTTCAGGTCATCCATGCAAGTCCATCGGAGCTTGCCGATAAATACTCCGAGAGCTCGGTGCAAAGAGCAGCAAACACGCTGTCCGCTTCACCCGGGGACGTCGTCGTTGAGGGCGACAGCACTTCCGGGTTCACTTTGAGAGGACCCCGGGGTGAAATGGTTCAGGTCAATGGCCGCACCGTACGGCGTTTTGAGTATTCCGACGGCATCGCCACAGTATCCGTATTTGTGGCTGCAGGTTCGAGCGGCACCGGCGGCAAACATGGGAAGATGGGCGCGACTCATAGCTACCAGAGGTCTGTGGGCAATCGGACGATGACGCTGGTCGGAGAAGTCCCGCTCAACACACTGCGTATGCTCGCGGAGCAAGCGGACCAGCAGATCACCGCGCTCGATACGCCTGAGCCGGTGGCCACCGAGTGATCGAAACCCGCGCCATTGTCGATGAAGTCGACGACCAGAACGTCCGTCTCCTGGTAACGCCCGGCACAACTTGCACGCCGTGTTTCGAGGGGCGTGGTTGCGGCGCGGCGCTATGGTCACGAAAGCGGGTTCTCACACTGCCGAGAAGCGCTGTACCGCCGGACACCGTTCCCGGCAAACAGTTTTCGTTGAGGTGCAATGCACGGGATATAAGGCTTGCCGCAATCACAGGTTACGGCATT
Organism: Pseudomonadota bacterium; assembly: GCA_038521865.1. GTDB lineage: Bacteria > Pseudomonadota > Gammaproteobacteria > Steroidobacterales > Woeseiaceae > CALBPI01. The sequence continues at coordinate 250,848 of JBCBKO010000001.1, forward strand.
CCGCTCGCAGGGTTGCTCGCGGGCGCATCAGTCGCCAGTCTGTCGGGCGCTGGTGATGCATTGACCGCCGCAAGCGGACTCGCCGGCGTCTTGATTGCAACACTGGCGGCACGCTTTTTGACCCGAGGCTCCCAACGGCCAAACCTGGAGATCCATTGACGGCTGAGTTAATTGTGTATTCGCGTCAGGGGTGTCACCTGTGCGAAGAGCTCATCGAAATACTGCTGCCGATTGCGCGCGGACGATGCGATGTGAGCGTCGTCGATATCGACACGGATTCCGAGCTGCAGGAACGGTACAATCTTCGGGTGCCGGTGTTAACCGCGGGTGATATTGAGATCTGCGAGGGTCGTCTGGATACGGCTCGACTTTATGCCTTTCTACGCAGCCTGCAGCCCACAGAGTAGGGTAGGATTCGGCGACTACGAAGACGGGAACACATTCACTCGTTTTCGCACCATCAAAGACTATAATGACCGCGCCCAACCGCGTTGAATCCATCCCCATGCAAAACATTCGGAATTTTTCCATCATTGCGCACATTGATCACGGCAAGTCGACGCTTGCGGATCGGTTTATTCAGATGTGCGGTGGTCTCGAGCAGCGGGAGATGGCTGAACAAGTACTCGACAGCATGGATATCGAGCGCGAACGTGGCATTACCATCAAAGCGCAGAGCGTGACCCTGCACTATGACGCGGACGATGGCCAAACCTACCAACTGAATATCATCGACACACCCGGACACGTAGATTTCTCGTATGAGGTGTCTCGTTCGCTATCGGCTTGTGAGGGCGCGCTGCTGGTTGTCGACGCGGCTCAAGGCGTTGAGGCGCAGAGCGTTGCCAACTGCTACACGGCGATCGACCAGGGTCTTGAAGTCTTGCCCGTGCTCAACAAAATTGATCTTCCTGCCGCAGAGCCGGAACGGGTCTCTCGAGAAATTGAAGAGATCATCGGCATTGATGCCACCGATGCCAGCGAGGTCAGCGCGAAGACCGGACTCGGCGTAAAAGATCTTTTGGAGCGAATTGTCCGCGACATTCCTGCGCCCGAAGGCGACGCTGAAGCGCCTTTGCAGGCGTTGATCATCGATAGCTGGTTCGATAACTACGTGGGTGTGGTGTCCTTGGTCCGAATCGTCCAGGGCACACTGAACAAGGGCGACAAAGTGCGTGTTATGTCGACGGGTGGCGCACATATCGTTGACCGCCTCGGCCGGTTCACACCCAAGATGACGGACGACAAGGTACTTACGCCTGGGGAAGTAGGGTTTGTCATTACAGGCATCAAAGAAATTGAAGGGGCGCCTGTTGGCGATACCCTGACCCACGAGCGAGCACAGGCGGCGGCTCCGCTCGAGGGTTTCAAACAGGTACAGCCCAAGGTCTTCGCGGGCATGTTCCCGATTTCGAGCGATGATTACGAGACGTTCAGAGAGGCCTTGCAGAAGCTCAGGCTGAACGATGCTGCGCTGCATTTCGAGCCCGAATCGTCAGCCGCACTCGGTTTCGGATTCCGCTGTGGTTTTCTGGGCATGCTCCACATGGAGATCGTGCAGGAGCGATTGGAGCGAGAGTACGAGCTTGAGCTGATTACAACCGCGCCGACTGTGATTTATCAGATCGAAACGACGACGGGCGAGCTCGTCTACGTTGACAATCCTTCCAGTCTGCCCGAGCCGAGCAAGATCAATGAGCTTCGCGAGCCGATCATCAGTGCCTCGATTCTGGTACCAGAGGCTCACGTCGGATCGGTCATCAAACTCTGCATCGAAAAACGTGGTGTCCAGACGCGGATGCAGTACCTGGGTGGCCAGGTGTCCATCGACTATGACATGCCTCTGGCTGAAGTGGTGCTCGATTTCTTTGATCGCCTTAAATCGGTCAGTCGTGGCTTTGCATCGTTTGACTATCAGTTTGCGCGCTATGAGGCGGCCAATCTGGTGCGGCTGGATGTACTGATTAACGGAGATCGAGTGGACGCGTTGTCGATCATCGTACATCGTGATCGTGCGCAGTCTCGCGGTCGCGAGCTCGTTGAGAAGATGCGCGAGCTGATCCCACGCCAGATGTTTGATGTCGCGATTCAGGCTGCGATCGGCAATCAGATCATCTCGCGCAGTACGGTTAAGGCGTTGAGGAAAAATGTGACGGCGAAGTGCTATGGCGGCGATGTCAGTCGGAAGCGAAAATTGCTCGAAAAGCAAAAGGCCGGCAAACGTCGCATGAAACAAGTCGGTTCAGTGGAGATCCCCCAGGAGGCATTTCTGGCGGTACTCAAGGTTGATGGATAGCGCGGAGCTTGGTTGATGTTTCCTGAATGGGTCAATCTGCCACTGGTGTTTGTGGTGCTCACCTTCGGCACCGGTGCGATCGTCGCGCTCGATAAGTGGTATCTGCGCGAGCGCCGTGAAGCAGCCGGTGGAGCGGGTGCACAGTTGCCGATTGTCGTCGATGTATCCCGGGCCTTCTTCCCTGTGTTGGCGGTGATCCTCGTCTTGCGCTCATTCATTTTTGAGCCATACCGAATCCCATCGGAGTCGATGTTGCCCAATCTGCTCATCGGCGATTTCGTAGTAGTCAGTAAATATAGCTACGGGCTGCGACTACCGGTATCCAACACGCTGATCTTGGAAACTGGCGCACCGGAGCGAGGGGATGTTGCGGTCTTTCGCAAACCCGGCGAGCCGAACATCAATTTCATCAAACGGGTGATCGGTGTACCGGGTGATCAAATAAGCTACGAGAATCAGCGACTCACCGTCAACGGTGAAACCGTCGGCCTCGAGCAGTTCGGTGAGTTCCAAAACGACAGTAATCGCGGCTTTGTATTCACAGAAACATTCGGTACCGAGGATCACACGATTCTATTGCAGAGCCCGATCGGTCTTGGATTCGAGTACACCGTGGGTGATGACTGCTATTTCATGATGGGCGACAACCGTGATCGCAGTCGAGACAGCAGGTTCCCGGAGATCGGTTGTATCCCATCAGCCAACCTCGTCGGGCGCGCAACCCGTATCTGGATGAGTTGGAAACTTTGGGACATGCCTCGATGGTCTCGAATCGGCGATAAGATACAATAAAGTCTTTGCAGGCTTCATGGCGTCGGGAAATCATGAACAAACAAGCAGCACGCACGAGACATCAGCAGCAGGGTATGACGACCTTGGGCCTCATTATCTTGGTGGCCTTCATCGCGATGTTTGTCTATGCCGGACTAAGACTCTTTCCTGTCTATATGGAAGACATGAAAATCAAGGGTGCATTTGCGAGCCTTGAAGACGAACTCTCCGGAACGGATTTCTCAAGGCGCGATGTACAGAACGGTCTGGAAAAGCGATTCGATATCGAAAGTGTCCGTGTCATCAGCTTCCGCGATGTTGAGTTCACCAAAACCAGCTCCGGATACGACATTTCAGTGAGCTACACTAACAAGGTCGGCTATATGGCGAACGTCTCGTTCGCGGTTGATTTCAAGCACCAGGCGTCGATCGTCCGTTGAATGCCCCTTTCGGTGACCTGACCGAGCAGATCGACTACGAGTTTCGTGATGTGTCGCTTGTGCAGCGGGCGCTCAATCACCGCAGTGCACGAGGGCGCAGCAACGAGCGACTGGAATTCCTGGGTGACGCGGTCTTGGACACTGTCATCTCACATGAGCTCGTCCAGCGGTTCCCTCACGCTGATGAAGGCGTCCTCAGCCGACTGCGCGCTGTACTCGTGCGTGATGCATCGCTTGCTGAGTTGGCGAAAGGGCTGAATCTCGGTGAGCGCATTGCGCTGGGTAGTGGTGAACTCAAGTCGGGTGGGGCGAGACGGGATTCGATTCTTGCCGATGCATTTGAAGCGCTTCTGGGCGCAGTGTTTCTGGATGGTGGGTATGCGTCAACGGAACAGGTCATACACCGAGTCTTTGCTGCGCGCCTTGAGTCCCTGAGTCTTTCGGATGCGGCTAAGGATCCGAAGACGGAGCTGCAGGAATGGCTACAGGGCCGAGGTTACGCCTTGCCGGAGTATGAGTTGGTATCGTCGGCGGGTCCGGACCACAATCGAGAGTTCGTAGTGCGTTGTTCGATCACGCACGATGAGCGAAGTTGTGAAGCGACCGGCAGTAGTCGCAGGGCCGCGGAGCAAGCGGCGGCACGCGCCGTGCTGAAGCAACTGGGAGAAGCGTAGTGCAACAGTTCCGTGACGCCGCTGGGTATCGTGCCGGTTTTGTTGCTGTGGTCGGAAGACCGAATGTCGGCAAGTCGACGCTAATGAACCACTACGTTGGCACTAAGGTGTCGATCGTCAGTCCGCGCCCACAAACCACGCGACATCGAATTCTGGGGGTGGATACAGGTGACGACGCGCAGGTTGTTTTCATCGATACACCCGGTTTACATATCGGTCAAAAGAAGGCGATTAATCGTGTCATGAATCGCTCGGCAATCAGCGCACTGTCTGACGCTGAGGTTGTGTTGTGGCTGGTCGAGGCGGGACGATTCACCGCAGAAGACCGGACCGTCGCCAGTAGGCTTGAGTCAGTCAAAGTGCCCGTGATTGCTGTCATTAACAAGATCGATCAGCTCGCCGATAAACGTCGCCTGCTGCCGTTCATGGAGCAGATGAATTCGCAGCGCGATCTTCATGCGGCCATTCCGATTTCTGCATTGAAAGGTACGGGTACCGATTTGCTTCGTGATGAGATCGTGCCGCTATTGCCAGAGTCGCCGGCGATGTTTCCGGATGAGATGCTCACCGATCGAGGCGAGTCTTTTCGGATGGCGGAAATCGTCCGCGAAAAACTGACCTTACGTTTGCGGCAGGAATTGCCGTACGGGTTGACGGTGCAAACCGAGCGCATGGCGCGTCGCGACGATGGGAAACTCGAGATCAACACCATTATTTTTGTTGAACGGGACTCGCAAAAGGGCATCGTGGTGGGCAAAGGCGGCCACAACCTCAAGCAGGTTGGCAGCTCTGCGCGGCGTGAAATCGAACGCATGTTGGGTGAGTCGATCCATCTCGATTTGTGGGTGAAGGTGCGCGATAACTGGGCGGATAGCGAGCAAGACCTGAATCGCCTGGGTTTTGATATGGGTGACTGAGGTTGGAGCGCGTCCGTCTTGACCGAGCCTGGGTGCTTCACCGTCGTGACTTTCGCGACTCAAGCCAGATCGTTGAGTGCCTGACTGAGCATCATGGGCGAGTGAGTCTGGTCGCAAAGGGCATCAAGCGACCGAAGCATCGGCACCGGGGTCTGTTGCAGCCTTTCTCAGGGTTACGCCTCTCGTGGACCTCGCGGGGGGAGCTTGGGACACTCACCGACGTTGAGGGAGACGTCGCACATACCGTCCGACTGGTTGGCGATGCGCTGCTAGCTGGCTTCTATGTGTCGGAGTTGTGCCTAAAGTTAACGCACCGTCACGACCCCAACCCGGAGTTGTTCGCACTCTATGGTGAGGTGGTCACGAGTCTCGCTGGCGCAGATCCTGTCGATCTGACGCTGCGCCGATTTGAGAATCATCTTCTGGCCGATCTGGGCTTTGGCATCAACTGGGATACGGATGTCGACAGTGGCCAGCGCGTCATCGCCGAAAACCTATACGACATGATCCCCGATGCAGGGCCTCGCCGGGCGACAGCAGGAACGCAAGACGAGCGTCTGATTGGTGGTCGGCATCTGCTTCGGATTGCGGAGGATGACTGGGAGAACCCTGAGACTCGGAAGATCGGGCGACTTATACTGGCGCGAGCGCTGGAGCAGCAACTGGAAGGCAAGCCCTTGCAAACGAGACGTGTGCTGCGTGAGCTTCGCCACCACACACAATCCACCGGGCAGAATAATAAGGGTGACTGATCGAAACGGACACCTCGTTAGGAAGCAGGCAATGACGACACGAATAGATTTGGGCGTAAACGTAGACCATGTGGCCACGTTACGTCAGGCGCGCGGTGAAACGTATCCCGACCCCGTTATGGCAGCGTTGCTGGTCGAGCAGTACGGAGCGGACTCCATCACGGTGCACCTTCGAGAAGATCGGCGTCATATTCAAGACCATGATGTGCGACGACTTTGCGAGAGCAGCCAAACGCGGGTGAATCTTGAGATGGCGTTGGCTGACGAGATGGTTAGCATCGCCGAGTCTCTGGCGCCGGCGGATTGTTGTCTGGTGCCGGAGCGGCGCGAGGAAGTCACGACAGAGGGTGGGCTGGAGGTGGCTGGCCAATTGCCGCGGGTTACCGCTGCCGTTGAGCGACTTGCCGCTGCAGGTATTCGAACCTCGCTGTTCATTGACCCGGATCGGGATCAGATCGACGCCACAGTTTCTGCTGGCGCACCGGTGATCGAACTGCATACTGGCGCCTACGCATTGGCCAGAGGGGAGGCAGTGAGTTCTCATCTGGAAACGCTGCGGGCAGCCGCGGAATATGCACTTTCGAAAGGTTTAAAAGTACATGCCGGGCATGGATTGACGATCCATAACGTCCAACCTGTGGCGGCTATAGAGGCGATTACAGAGTTGAATATCGGTCACAGCCTGATTGCTGACGCTGTGTTCGTCGGACTACCGGAAGCGGTCACCCGAATGAAGCGTTTGATGATCGAGGCGCGAGGGCAGTCCGCATGATCTACGGTATCGGTACCGATGTGTGCGAGATTTCGCGGATTCAGGCGTCGTACGAACGCTTTGGTGATCATCTGCTCGATCGATTGCTACTGGATGAGGAACGCGTGGCCTTCGAGCGCTATCGTCGTAAAGTGCGTTTCCTCGCCATGAGATTCGCCGCCAAAGAGGCCTGCGTGAAAGCGATGGGCACAGGGTTCGCGAATGGCATGTGGATTCGTGACGTAGGTGTTGTCAGCGATCCGCTCGGCAAGCCACTGGTCATCTTCAGCGAACGCGGCAAAGCGAAGTGCGAAGCACTCGGTATTGGTGAGGCACATGTGAGCCTGACCGACGAGGCGGGTCTGGTTGTCGCCATGGCAATCATGATGAGGGTGTGACGTTGCACTGTATGGTGTTCGATATCGAGACGGTGCCCGATGTCGCATCAGGTCGTCGACTTTTCGGGCTCGAAGCGCTTCCCGAGCAGGACGCGTTGGCGGCGATGCAGGCTTTGCGGCGAGAGAAGTCCGGCAGCGATTTTATGCCCCTGCATTTACACAAAATTGTCGCAATTTCTGTTGCGCTGCGAAGCGCCGATGACTTCCGGGTATGGAGTCTTGGCGGACTGGAGGCCGATGAGGCTGAGTTGATTCAGCGGTTTTTCGATGGCATCGAACGATTCGTTCCGGATCTCGTCAGTTGGAATGGCACCGGGTTTGATCTTCCGGTGCTGCACTATCGGGCGCTTCATCATGGCATCGATGCAGCCACCTATTGGGAAAATGGCGATCAGCAACGCGAGTTCCGCTACAACAGCTATCTTGGGCGTTACCACTGGCGCCATATCGACGTCATGGACGTACTCTCAGCATATCAACCGCGGGCGCGGGCTCCACTTGACGATATCGCAGTAATGCTGGGTTTTCCTGGCAAGCTGGGCATGAGCGGTGACAGAGTGGCCTCGGTGTATGCCGACGGGGGACTCCAGCAGATCCGCGATTACTGCGAAACCGACGTCATGAATACTTATCTTGTGTACCTCAGATTTGAACGTATGCGGGGGCGGCTGGATGGCGTCGGCTACGATCGAGAGATCGAGCGAGTCAAAGACTGGCTGCAGACGCAGGACGCCGAACACTGGAACGCCTATCGCGCAGCCTGGAGTGCCGCGGATGGGTAGGCGTTCGAGATTTTCGCGCGAACCGGAAACCACACCGATACGTGCCTTGACCCACGACGGTCGAGGGATTGCCGATAGCGACGGCAAGACCGTTTTCGTGGAAGGCGCTTTGCCGGGCGAGACAGTGCAGTGGACCCGCAAACGACGCAAGCGGAACTATGACGAGGCGGTTTGCGATGAGGTGATCACCGCCAGTGCCGATCGCATAGCGCCCGGGTGTGACGCTTTCGGCCGCTGTGGTGGTTGTGTGATGCAGCACATGAGCCTGGAGCTTCAACTCTCGACAAAACAGCAGGTGCTTTCGGACAACCTTGAGCGTGTGGGTGGCGTCAGCCCTGCCGCGTGGCTCCCGCCGCAAATGGCAAATGCATGGGGGTACCGTCGTCGAGCCCGTCTTGGTGTGAAGTACGTCGATGCACGAGAGCGTGTGTTGGTGGGTTTCCGCGAGCGCTACAAACCCTATATCACGGATATGGATCACTGCCCGGTGCTCGTTGAGCCTGTCGATCGATTGATTCGTCCGCTCGCTGATTGCATCGGTGAGCTCAGCATCGCGCGGCGATTACCTCAAATTGAAGTAGCGGTGGGTGATCCGTTGGCGCCCGGCGAAAAGGCGGTGACGGTGCTTTGCCTGCGCGTACTCGATCCACCCGACGCAGACGATTTGGAGAAACTCGCGAGTTTATCCGAAGCCCATGATGTCTGGTTCTATCTGCAGCCCGGTGGCCCTGATTCGTTGTCACCATTGGCGCGGCGCGATGGTTCTGTCGCGCCTCAGCTGCGCTATCACTTGGCTGAGTTCGACCTTGCGCTCGACTTTGAGCCCAATGACTTTGTGCAGGTCAATGGTGTGATGAATGAGCGGATGGTGTCCGATGCGCTTCGATTGCTAGACCCGCAACCAGAGGACCGTGTGCTGGATCTGTTTTGCGGTATCGGCAACTTCACGCTGCCGATTGCGCGTACGGCAAAGCTCGTGCACGGGGTGGAGGGAGCCGAAGCACTGACCGAACGCGCTCGCGCTAACGCCGCGAGGAACGGCATTGATAACGTTGGTTTCACGGCGGCCGATCTATTCGAGCCCGCTTCATGGGAGGCGCTTATGGCGCAGCATTGGGATCGCATCCTGTTGGATCCGGCCCGTGCTGGTGCACAGCACTTTGCAGAAATCGCCGGAAAGTTGGGTGCCCATCGGATTGTGTACGTGTCATGCAACCCCGGGACATTAGCGCGCGATGCCAAGTTGCTGGTCGAAACGCAGGGTTATCAGCTGCTGCAGGCTGGCGTCATGAACATGTTCCCGCACACAGCGCACGTTGAGTCTATCGCCGTGTTTGATCGAGTCGTCGATTGATGCCGCTGGGGCCTTTGATGATCGATGTCGAGGGCGTAGCTTTGAGCCCAGCCGATCGGGATTTGCTCTCTGAGTCTGCGGTCGGAGGCGTTATTCTTTTCAAAAGAAACTTTAAATCAGTAGAGCAACTAATTGATTTAAATAAAGAAATAAAGGAACTTAGGTCGCCGGAATTATTGATTGCGGTCGATCAGGAGGGTGGTCGCGTACAGCGGTTTGGCCCGCCATTTACCACCTTGCCACCGCTCGGCTGGTTCGGCCTGCTGTACCGGCAGGATCCCACGCGAGCGCTCGACCTCGCACGGTTGACCGGATGGTTGCTTGCCGCTGAACTCCTCAGTTGCGGTGTCGATTTGTCGTTCGCGCCGGTGCTCGATCTTCACTACGGCGTCAGTGCCGTCATCGGTGATCGGTCATTACACCGTAACCCGGATGTTGTTGTCGCGCTCGCCACCCGCATGATGCACGGCATGAAAGAGGCGGGTATGGCGGCTGTGGGCAAGCACTTCCCGGGGCATGGGGCTGTTGTTGCTGATTCGCACCACGAGCTGCCGGTAGACCGAAGGGAGTATTCGGACATGTTCGATGACATCGTAGTGTTCGAGCGCATGGCCGCCGCGGGGCTACCGGCGTTGATGACCGCGCACGTCGTGTATTCGGCGCTCGACCGTATGCCGGCGAGTTTTTCGCCATGGTGGCAACAACAGGAATTGCGCAGCCGAATCGGTTTCAACGGCGCTGTGTTTTCCGATGATCTGACGATGAAAGCGACCGCCGCCTACGGGAGTATTGAAGCCCGAGTCGATCTGGCGCTCGATGCAGGGAGTGACATGGTCTTGATTTGCAATGATCGCGCTGCCGCTGAGCGGGCGATTCGGCATCTATCGGGCGTCTTCAATCCCACATCGATGAGCCGCCTCGCGCGACTTCGCGCCGGGGCGACGTTTGATACTGCTGCGTTGACCTCCCTCGAACAATGGCGAGAGGCGCGCTCCGCACTGGACGATGCGCTCGGACGTGAATCGGAGCCCGTGCTTTGGTGAATTCTGTATACGCCGTCATCGGGGGCACCGGCACCGGAGACCGGGACGCATCGACAATAATTGAGACGCGATCCGTGGAGACGGCTTTCGGCGAGCCGTCTGCGCCACTGAGCCGATTGCGCATTGGTGAATCGAAAGTGTGGTTTCTCCCGCGGCACGGTGAAGGTCACCAGATTGCGCCGCATCGTGTGAACTACGCCGCGAACCTTAGCGCGCTGGCTCATGTTGGCGCGACTCACGTCATTGCGCTGAACGCTGTGGGTATCATCGGCCAGCGAGTAGCGCCTGGCGGCTTGCTGCTCCCGGATCAGATCATTGACTACACTTGGGGGCGGGTGCACAGCGTGCGCGATGGGATGTCCGGACCGCTCGAGCACATCGATTTCACGAAACCTTATGATGACACGCTGCGAGCCCAGCTTGCCGCTGCCGCGAAGACCGCGGCGGTGCCTCTGGCTCTGGATGGGGTTTACGGTGCCACTCAAGGTCCTCGTCTTGAGTCGGCGGCGGAGGTGGCCCGGTTAGCGCGCGATGGTGTGGAGGTCATCGGCATGACCGGCATGCCGGAGGCGTCAATTGCCCGTGAGTTGGGTCTGTCTTATGCGTGCCTCGCACTGATCGTCAACGAAGCGGCGGGTCAAGGGGACGGCGATATTCATGCTCAACTGACCGCCGCCATGCATGCGGCCCGTGATCGTGCCGATCGGGTGTTAGCGGCGTTTTTCGATCCAAAAGGGTGATTTAGTTAGCATTTTCAGGCCTCTGCGCTCGATTTTTCGATTTGGCACTGCTACACATAATGTCTCGAATTGAATTGCAGCCGATATCCGTGAAGCTACCGTCCAAGAACATCCTCCGAAACATGATCGACGGCCAACCGTCGCCGGTCTGTCTTGTTGATGTTCGCGACGATAACTGGCGGATCGTTTACTTCAACCCGGCATTTCTGCGAGCTCTGGATCTGCCATCTGGCCAGGTCTCCGGGCAGGATGCGGCACCTCTGCTCAGCAAGATCGGTGGGAGCGGTGTCATCACGGCGATTGATTCCGCGAGTGAGGTTAGACCGCAGACCGAGTTCTCGGCAGTAATCGCCGGGAAAGAGACACCTGATCAGCAGGTGTCCGGGCGGGTGATGCTCGCCGAATCGGGATCTGCACTGCGTATTGTGTTCTTCCAGGTCACTTCGGTGAGCGAAGCGGCGACGGGAACCACCGCCTCGCTGAATACGCTACCCAGCGATTCCGTCACCGTGTTCCTCAAGAAAGACCCCTGGATCGCGCTGCTGCGACGCGACGCCGCGATCGCTGCGCGCGAGCAATCGTGGCTTTCGGTGATCGTGTTCCGTATCGATGCGTTCGAGAGCTACGTTGAGACCTTCGGGCAACATGCGGGTGATTCGGCACTGAAGCGAATCGCGCACAGTGTTCGCCGACGTCTGCAGCGCGCGGGCGATACCGCAGCGCGTGTTGCAAACGACGAGCTAGCCGTTCTGATTCACAGCACAAGCGCACCGTCGGCACGAAAATTCGCTGACGCGATTGCGAGCGATATCCAGGCTTTGGCGATCCATCACCCCAAGTCGCCCGTGGGTCGCCATCTTGGCGTAACGATCGGCGTTTGTGGTCGTGTACCCCGCAATGAAGACGACGCTACGGCGATGCTCGAACAGGCTCGCGCTCAGCTGGATGCTCCTGAAGGTGTCGTTACGCTGTATCCGTCGCTAGAAGAATCCGGCAAGGCGGACAAACAATCTTCGCTTAAGTAGAACGCTGTCTCGTATCACGGAAGACTCGTGATTGGCCGATGGCGTTTTAGAACTCGACTTCAACCACCTCAGGCTTGTTGATGATGGCGATGGCGCCAAAGCGCGGGTGGTCAAAGAAGTGGGTCTCGCCACTGCGCATTTTCCGTCGCTCATCGAGTCTGTAGATGACGCTGCCGAGGCTATCAGCGGAAGGTTTGGCCAACTCGAGGTCTAGCGTTAAGTGCAGAAAGCGCTCGACGTAGATGCTGGCCTCGGCGCTCAACTCATCCGGGACATCCGCGATGCGCTCGAGTGCCAGTGTGGTCGCATCGGCTTTGCCATAGACGGGTTGTCGCCAGCCCGCGTGTATCAGAGGTTTGTAGTCGCGACTATTACGCATCCGCTGGAACGCCTCGGCGAGGTCGAGCTCCTCTTCCTCAAGCAGTGTCCAGATCAGCGGCTTGTCGTCTTCCAGAGGTATCGGTAGGCCGTCCTCGCCTAGTTGCACCTGATCGTCTGCAAGCAGGGTTTCATCGGATGGCTGCTCTTCGAGTTCCGGCTCCGCGAGGGTTTCGGGAAACTCGTTGAACGTGCCGTTAAGGATGGCTTGGAGGCGCTCCTCCTCGACGCTTTGTGCTTCGAGCTCCGCCTGAACCTCGGCGCGTCCCGTGTCGATGTACGCCCAGTCCTCCCGTGCGCCGACTGCGCCGCCGACATACTCAAATACGATCACCTCGATCTCAAATTCGGGAACCGGTTCGGCAGCTTCGTCTTCGACCTGCGCTAAGTCTTCGGGAATCTCAACGGAAACCTGCGCGTCGCAAACCGACGTCGTGACCAACAGTGCAGCCAGACTCCAGAGAAAAGGCGTTTTGAAGTATCGCATCACGCCAGTTTACCTCAGCGACGACTATTCCGGTGTCAGACGCTGTAGCAACCGTTCGAGGACAGCCACTCGGTCCGGTCCGGTTAGCATCTCGCGTCGGAACGTCAGCTTGTCCGCACCCTGGAGTTTGTAGCGGTCGGGCTGCTTCTGAACCAGTGTGATGAGCTTCATTGGATCGATGCGCGGTTCTGCCGAGAACTTAATGAACCCGTTTTGCGTATTCGCGTCGATCTTCACAATGTCGAGCGCTTGCGCCTTTTGCTTGAGGCGTGTGATATCGATCAGCAACCGTGTGGCGTCCGGTAGCAGGCCAAACCGGTCGATCAATTCGATTTGCAACTCCCGGAGCTGGGCTTCGTCGGTACAGCTCGCCAGACGCTTGTATAGCATCAGCCGGAGATGGACATCAGGTACGTAGTCTTCTGGCAGCAAGGCCGGCAGGTGTAAATTGATTTCGACGCCCGCATTCAACGGTTGATCGAACGCCGGTTCGCGACCCTCGCGCAGTGCCTGAACTGCCGTGGTTAAAAGCTCGGTGTACATGGCGAAACCAATTTCCTGGATTTGCCCGCTCTGACCCTCACCCAACAGCTCGCCAGCGCCGCGAATCTCAAGGTCGTGACTCGCGAGTGCGAACCCAGCGCCGAGATCCTCAAGCGATTCGATCGCGTCCAGGCGCTTGATTGCATCCGCTGTCATCGCGTTCCGAGGTGGCGTTATGAGGTATGCATAGGCGCGGTGATGTGACCGACCGACTCGCCCGCGCAGCTGATGCAACTGGGCAAGGCCGAATCGATCGGCGCGGTTGATGATGATGGTGTTGGCGGTCGGTACATCGATGCCGCTTTCCACGATCGTCGTACAGACGAACACATTGAAATTGCGGTGATAGAAATCAAACATCACCTGCTCGAGTTCGCGCTCACTCATCTGGCCGTGTCCGATGCCGACGGTTGCTTCCGGCACAAGCTTGCGAATGTCGCTGGCGATTTTCTCGATGTCCTCGACCCGGTTGTGGACAAAATAGACCTGTCCGCCGCGGCGAATTTCTCTGAGACATGCCTCGCGGATCAACCCATCGTTCCAGCGGCTGATGAAGGTTTTGACGGAAAGTCTGTCGGCAGGGGGCGTGGTGATTAGCGACAGTTCGCGCAGTCCACCAAGTGCCATGTTAAGGGTGCGAGGAATCGGTGTTGCGGTGAGCGTCAACACATCGATTTCCGAGCGCAGAGACTTAAGGGCCTCCTTGTGTCGTACGCCGAAACGATGTTCCTCATCGATGATCACGAGTCCCGGTGACTTGAAACTTTGCGTGTGTCCGAGGAGTTTATGAGTTCCGATCACGATATCGATGGTGCCGTTTTGCATCCCCTCGAGCGTCTCATCGACGGCTTTTTTGGATCGAAACCGTGACAACAGTGCAACCTGCACTGGCCAATCGGCGAAGCGATCGACGAACGTCTGGTAGTGCTGTTGTGCGAGTAACGTTGTCGGTACCAGCACGGCGACCTGACGGCTGTTTTGCGCACAGACGAAGGCGGCGCGCAGGGCGACCTCGGTCTTGCCGAACCCGACATCCCCACAGACGACACGATCCATCGGTGTGCCTGCTTGCATGTCCTCCAGAATCGCATCCACCGTGGCGGCCTGATCTTCGGTCAGTTCGAAGGGAAACTCAGCACTGAACTGTCGGTAGTCCGCTTGCGGTGTGTGCATGGACACACCCTTGCGGGCCGCGCGTCGCGCGTACACGTCAAGAAGTTCAGCGGCGACATCCCGGGCCTTTTCGGCTGCCTTTTTGCGTGCGCGCTGCCATTGGTCGGTGCCGAGTCGATGCAACGGCGCTTTGTCAGGCGATGCACCGGTGTAGCGCGAGATCAATTGAAGTGCATGCACCGGGACGTAGAGCTTATCGCCGCCCGCATACTCGAGGGTCAGAAACTCATTGGTGATATCGCCGACCGTCAGCGTCTGCAGGCCGAGATAGCGACCAACGCCGTACGCTTCATGAATAACGGGAGCGCCGACCGACAAATCACTCAGTTGCCGGATCACGGCCTCGGGGTCACGTTGACCGCGTCGTCGTCTTCGGCGTGCTCGAACGCGCTGACCGTAGAGCGCCTGTTCGGTGACCAAAGAGAGCGCCGGCTCGCTCGGCAGTGTCATGCCCTCATTGATGTCCCCAACGGTGACTGCCAGTGAAGCGTCGCTGGCGAGGAACGATTGCCAATTCGCCACCGTTGCGGGTTTCAGATCGAGGTCTCGGCACAAATCTACTAGTGCTTCACGACGGCCGGGCGACTCTGCGACGAGCAAAACTCGGCCCGCGCGCTGGCGGTCATTGACGAACCGCAAAAATGGCTGCGCTGCGTCTTCTTGCGCTGCGCCGATCGCGATGGGCGGTAGCGGTCGGGCCATAGCGTCGATGCCCTCCAGGGGCTTCTCGCGGGACAGGCTCAGTTGCTGATAGCTTGAAATGCGACCACGCCATTCGGTCGGCGTGAAGAAGGCCTCATCCGGGCGCAGCAGAGGGCGCTCTTCGGCCACGTTCAACACCTCGAAGCGCTCTGTTGCCTGTTCGAACGCTGCATCGATCGAAGGGTTCGTGTCCGAGTTGCTCGCGAGCAAAACACGTTTTGGCAAGTAGTCGAGTAAGTTGCTCGTGGTGTCATAGAACAGCGGCAGGTAGTACTCGATGCCGCCATGTGCGTTTCCGGCAGAGACGTCTCGATAGACCTGCGACTGTGCGCCCTCCGGGAAGCGCTCGCGATATCGTTGACGAAAGCCACTGACCGATTCTTTGTCGAGTGGAATTTCACGCCCCGGCAGCAAAACCACACCAGGTGTCTCGTCGCCAGAAAGCTGGGTTTCGGGATCGAAGAACCGCAGCGTCTCGATTTCGTCGTCGAACAAATCGACACGAATCGGGGCCTCTGCCCCCATGGGAAATACGTCCAGCAATGCACCGCGCAAGGCGAATTCACCATGCTCCGTGACCTGGGGAACACGCGCATAACCGGTAGCGACCAGTCGATTCGTGAATCCGTCGAGGTCGAGCGTCGCCCCGGCGGTCAGCGAAATCGAACGTGCGGAGACGTACTCGACCGGTGGCAGACGGTGCAAGGCGCATTGTGCCGCCACAATCAGCAAGCCGCGCTCGAGCGCGGGCAGTTCGGCCAGCACGCTGAGCCGTTGGGAGATGATGTCCTGATGCGGTGAAAAACTGTCGTAGGCGAGGGTTTCCCAATCGGGAAAATGCAAGACGCGTAAATCCGGCGGCGCGAAAAAGCGTGCCGCCGCCTCGAGCTGGTCGGCGGCTTGCTGCGACTCGGCAAAAAACACCACAGGTCGTGCCTCGCTCGTGGCGAGCTCGGCGAGCAGCAAAGCGATACTGGCACCCGACAGTCCACCGACCGGTTCGGTCAGTGTTGATGCGGAAAACGGAAAAACGGCCGTGGCGGCCGATATGGCGGTGGCAGTGTTGGATGTCATAGCGGTGCCGGCTCGATGATGCTGAGCCGATCCGCATTATGCCACAGCGGATTGGGCTGCGATTATCCTCGTGAGATTACGGTGTGGATGACGCGGTCGTACTCGAAGTAGACCGTGAAACCTGCGTACTCCCAGCGCGTGATCGGTGGTTCGCCGACGGCAGCGCGACGGGCTTGAGGTTCGCCCCAGCTCGACTCCACTCGATCCATAGTCATGCCGCGGGTCGGGGCATTCGCGTCGGTCAGAACCGGAGCTGTCTTAGCATCGATTGTCTCAGCGATGCCGGTGGGTGCGGCAAAGAGTCCCGCTATGGCGGCAATTGTCAGTAGTTGCTTTTTCATCTGCTGCTCCTCCCGCTCATCGGGATCACTCTCTTAACCGGATAATAGCACTGGCTTTTTCGCCGACGACAGCAACGTTAGCCCGGAATCGTGACGGGTGTCTCGGAAACGGGCATCACGACCGAGGTTGTGACAAAATTCGAGAATGCCGAACGCTCTGGAACTCACACTTGCGCTCAGATATCTGCGCGCGCGCCAGGCCTCGCGCTTTGCATCTTTCATGAGTCTTGCTTCGATGATTGGCATCGCGATCGGCGTTTGTGCGCTGATCACCATCCTGTCGGTCATGAACGGTTTCGAAGCGGAGCTTCGCGGGCGATTGCTGGGCCTGCAGACCGAAGCAAGCGTGGCAGCTCGATCTGGCGGGCTGAGTGATTGGGTGCAGCTGCGTGATCGCGTGCTTGAGCTTCCGGAGATTGTCGGTGCGGCGCCTTCCGTGTCGGTTGAAGGTATGGCCAATGCGGATGGTCGCCTCGTGCCGGTGCTGATAGAGGGGATCGACCCGGAGCTTGAACGTTCGATTTCTTCGCTGGATGAATCCATGGTGAGCGGGCGCCTGGACGCACTTGCGTCCGACGACTTCGGTGTGATCCTGGGGCGCTACCTTGCACTGGACCTCGGCGTTGAGGCCGGTGATGACATCGTAGTGCTGGTTCCTCGGCCCACGGCAGCAGGGGTGCAACCGGAGCTGGTTCGATTGCGTGTCGTCGGCGTCTTTAACGCTGGCGTTCCCGAGTACGACGGCGGCGTTGGTTGGATGCACTGGTCCGATGCAGCGGCGATGCTCGGCGGACCACCGTCACCCGGTGCACTGCGCTTGAAGCTGACGGATGCCTTCAGTGCCCCACAGGTTTCCGCTGACTTGCTGAGTCTGCTCGGAGAGGACTACACGACGACGGACTGGACGCAAGAGAACGCGAGCTATTTTCGTGCGATTCGACTTGAGAAGGCGATGATGGCCATGATCCTCGGTCTTGTGATCGGCGTTGCCGCGTTCAATATTATCGCGAGTCTTGTCATGGTGGTCAGTGACAAGTCGACCGACATTGCAATACTGAGAACACTGGGACTGTCACCCAGACGGGTGGTGCGAGTGTTCTTTACGCAGGGCCTCATCCTCGGTTGGTTTGGGGTGCTGTTGGGTGTGGCGCTCGGTGTTGCACTGTCTCTCAATGTCACTGAGGTGGTTGCATGGCTTGAGCAGTCGCTCGGATTTCAGATCATGCCGGGTGATATTTATGTGATGACCGCGATTCCCTCAGAGCTGCACCAAAGCCAGGTGTGGTGGGTTGGGGCACTGGCACTCGGCCTCACCGCATTGGCGACTATCTATCCGGCGCGCAAAGCAGCGGCGGTGCATCCCGCACAAGCGCTGAGGTACGGCTGATGGCCAGATTACCTTTCGAGATGGATGTCGGGCTGCGCTATGTGAGAGCGAGGAGAGGCGGCGGTTTCGTTTCGTTTATCTCGGCGATCTCAATGCTCGGCGTGGCGATCGGGGTTGCTGTGTTGATCATCGTGCTCTCCGTCGTGAATGGGTTCGAGCGGGAGCTCACCAACCGACTGCTGGCGATGTCATCGCACGCTACGATCGAGGGGCTCGACGGCGCTCTTTCATCCTGGGAGATTCGCAGAGACGATGCGGTGACCAATGAGCGTGTTGTGGCGGGTGCGCCCTATGTCGAAGCGAGAGCGTTATTGGCTGGCGATGACACAGTCAGCGGTATTGTGCTGCGCGGTGTGCTGCCCGAAGCTGAGAAGTCGGTCGCCGACCTAGATGTGGTTGCGCCGGACGGTAGTGTTGAGCGTCTCGTTTCGCGAGGCTACAACATCGTACTCGGAGACGCGCTTGCTGAAGCCCTGGAGGTCGGTGTAGGTGATACAGTGCTGGTGATGGTGCCGTCAGGGACCGTCACTCCGGCCGGGATCATGCCGCGTATGAAACGCTTTACTGTCTCGGGCATATTCCGCGCCGGCATGTTCGAATTTGATCGACGCTTCGCGTTTGTGCATATGGAAGATGCCCGGCGTTTGCTGCGATTGCGCGATCAAGTTACGGGTCTGCGGTTGTCGGTTACCGACATGTTCGATGCGCCGGCCATCGCGCGCGAGGTGGCCATCGCTCAGGGTGGTGGTGTGTTGATCAGCGACTGGACGCGTCGCCACCGTGCTTTTTTCCGCTCTATTCAGGTGACCAAGTCGATTCTGTTCGTCATTCTTTCGCTGGTCGTTGCCGTGGCTGCCTTCAATATTGTGTCGACGCTGGTCATGGTGGTGCGCAACAAACGTTCGGACATCGCCATCCTGCGCACGCTCGGCGCTTCGCGTCGGAGCATTCTTTCGATTTTTATCAATCAAGGCTCGGTCATCGGTGTCTTCGGTGCGGGCATCGGTGTTGCACTGGGGACCCTGGTGAGTCTCAACCTCGAACGGATCGTTGCTGGCGTTGAGTCGGTGTTCGACATCACGCTTCTGGCCGAGGACGTGTATTTCATCAGCGATCTTCCGAGCGAGCTGCGGGCTGCAGATGTGCTGCTGGTCGTAATTATTTCTTTGATACTGGTGTTTGCAGCCACTCTGTTCCCCGCTTGGCGCGGCGCCAGAACCAATCCTGCCGAGGAGCTTCGTTTTGACTGATCGATCGCCGGACCAGGCAGTCCTTGCATGCCGCGGTGTGACGCGTGGTTTCAATGAGGCTGCTAATCGCCTTGAAGTGTTGAAAGGCGTCGATCTGGATATTCAGGCTGGTGAGCGAGTGGCCATCGTCGGTGCGTCGGGTTCCGGCAAGACCACGCTGTTGCAGGTGCTTGGCGGTCTTGACGCACCGGACAGCGGTAGTATCAGTATCGGCGGTGAGGATCTCGCTAAGCTCAATGACAAGCAGCGGGGCGATGTGCGTAATCGACAGATCGGATTTGTCTACCAGTTCCATCATTTATTGCCTGAGTTTTCGGCGGCTGAGAATGTCGCGATGCCTTTGCTGATCCGTCGCGAATCCCGCGACAAGGCGCTGGCGAGGGCCGCTGAGTTGCTTGCGCGCGTCGGTCTTGCTGAGCGACTCACTCATCGTCCGTCGGAATTGTCAGGTGGTGAGCGCCAGCGTGCCGCGGTCGCGCGAGCCTTGATTACGCGCCCGGCCTTGATTCTGGCCGATGAGCCAACCGGTAACCTCGACCATGTGACGGGCCAGCAGGTATTGGACCTGATGCTCGAGCTCAATCGCGAGTTCTCGACCAGCCTTGTGATCGTCACACATGATCGTGAGATTGCGGCTCGGATGGACAGAGAGCTCACGCTGGACATGGGAGCACTTCGCACGCTCAGGTAGCCGCACCACAGAAACTGTACGCTTCACCATGATTGACGCCGGCGATCCGGCGAAATGTCATCGACAATGATATTTGCGTTGATGATCTGGAGGTTCGACAGATGGTGGTGGCGGCGGTTGCGCTGGTGGCTGCCATTGCCTGGGATCAGGGGATGCTGTCCGCTCCGGTCGCGATCTCGATCCTTGGGGTCATTTATGTAACCCATCGGCAAAAGCGAACCGGCCGCATTCTGATTCCGGCCGTTATCGTTGGCGTCTGTCTGAGCGCACAGGCCCGGCAAGTTCTGCAACTTCAGCAATGGTCACCCGATGCCCCCGTGATTTCGGCGACGACCATCAGGTTGCTGCAAACACCGCGTGTGACGGGCGGTTCGACAGGCTTTATTGCTGCAACTTACGATCGCGAACTGCCCAGACGTCTGCGCGTGCGCTGGTTTGCGCCACCCGAGCTGTCCAGCGGTCAGTGTTGGCGCGTCACGCTGGAATTCTTGCCTGTTGCGAAGCAGCGTTCGTCCCTGCGTGAGCTGAGCGATCATGTCTGGGGCATCGGCGCTGAGGCGCGCGTGCGGGGTAGTGCGAGCCTCGTTCAGTGCGGTGCTTTCACACGTGCAGTCGCTTTCTTGCGGGACAGGGTGCGCCTGTCGCTGCGCCAGGCGTTGCCCACAGGCAATCCAAGAGCGGTCCTGTTGGCCTTGACGCTCGGCGAACGCAACGAGCTTTCAGAGCCTTTGCTACGCGAATTCCAGCGCACCGGTCTTTCGCATCTCATGGCGATTTCAGGATTGCATATTGGGCTCGCGGCAAGCGTCGGGTTCTTGTGCCTTCGCTGGTGTGCCACTCCATTGGCGAGAGTCAGCCAGGATTTCGGATGGGTCGGCGCCTTGCTGAGTGCATCGCTGTACGCTTTGTTATCCGGGTTTGGGCTGCCGGCCCAAAGAGCGCTGCTCGCAACGGTGCTGCTTGCCCTGTCGCACTGGCAGCGAACACGTGTGGACCTCGCGAGACTGGTGGCGCTGGCTGCTGCTTTCTTGTTGTGCATCGATCCGAATCAGTTTCCCAGTGCCAGTTTCCTGATGTCGTTTGGTGCCGTCGCTTTATTGTCGCTGTTGCAGTTTGTGGTCCGCAGACGCTATCGAACGGCGAGTGGATGGCATCAAACGGTGCTGGCGCAGTGTTGCCTGTCCCTGGTGCTCGGGGTCGCGACGGGCGCTTTCTTCGGGGTATTCAGTTGGGGTTCGCTGCCGATGAATCTCGTGTTGATCCCCTGGTTTGGATTCGTGGTGGTGCCTGCGATGCTAGCAAGCGCGCTCAGCGCGTTGTTGATCCCGGAACTCGCGACTGTATTGTGGCCGCTGGTCTCGATGGCCGTCGAGCCCGCGTTGTTCGTTACGAGCTTTACGAGTGCAACGCCGTTCGCTGCAAGCGAGCTCGCGACGGTCTCGACCGGCGTGATATCCACCATCGTGGCGGCCTCGCTATGGGTGACCATCAGTGGACTCCCGGGCCGATGTGTTGCTTTGGTGGCGCTCGGCTTGCTCTTCATCGTTCGGCCCGCGCCTCCTGCAACAGGCTGCATCGTGGTGCATGCGCATTCGGTGGGTCACGGTCTAGCTATGACGGTGCGTGCTGGGTCCGATACCGTGGTCTACGACGCGGGGCCAAGGTGGCGAGGCGGCGATACCGGTCAGCGTGTCCTACTGCCGTTCCTGCAAGAGCAAGGGATTGCGACAGTCACCATGGCCATTGTGAGCCACGGCGATATGGATCACATCGGTGGTTTCTGGTCGCTTCAGCAGGGCATCCCTGTCGAGCATTGGCTTGGCACCGACACCTGGCCCTGCAATGCCGGCCAGCGTTGGCGGCGTTTCGGCACCACTTACACAGTGCTTTGGCCAGTGCCGGATCTTCTGTTCGATAGCGACAATGACCGGTCCTGTGTCTTGCTAGTCGAGACACGTGGCGGTGCTCGTGTCCTTCTGCCCGGCGACATTGAAGCAAGAGCGGAGCGTGAGGTCGTTATGCTCTACGGCCTACGGAGTGACCTTGTGATCGTGCCGCATCATGGCAGCAGAACCTCTTCCAGCAAGGCCTTTGTTGGTGCCACGAGGCCATTAGAGGGCTGGGTATCGAACGCGCAACGCAAGGGTTGGCAGATGCCGCATCCCGTGGTGGTCGAGAACTGGTCGAGAGCCGGAACGCGGCTCCGCGAAACCGCGATTTCGGGACGTTTAATGACCCGGATGTGCGAATCGCGGCGGAGGACCCCAACAAATTGACCACGCCCTGTTGTGGTAGCTCGCCGGTTGGCACGGTAGACTTTGCGCTTCAATGCACCCCGGACGGGAAATGGTCGAAATCGTACAAGCTGGCGGATGGATGATGGCCCCCATCATTCTGTGCGCAATCATATCGACCGGCATCATCATCGAGCGTTACTGGACGCTGCAGCAGCAGCGTGTGATTCCCAAGGACCTGACCTCGCAAGTATGGGGTTGGGTCAAGAACGATGAACTCACGCTCCAACACCTGCAGTCACTGCATCAGGGATCGCCGCTTGGCCAAATTCTTGCGGCCGGACTCTCCAATCGCGATCGCGATCGTAGCGCCATGAAAGAGAGTATCGAGGACACAGGGCGACATGTCGTGCATGAACTCGAGCGCTATATCGACACCCTGGGCACCATCGCTGCCGTATCGCCTTTGCTGGGTTTGTTGGGCACCGTCGTCGGTATGGTCGAAGTGTTCACCGAGATCACGGCGGCTGGTGTCGGCAATCCCGCGGTACTGGCTGGGGGGATTTCGCAGGCTTTAATCACAACTGCTGCTGGACTGACCGTCGCAATCCCGTCTCTCGTCGGGTTCCGCTACGTTCGAAACAAGGTTGATGCGCTGGTCGTTCAAATGGAAAAGGAAGCACTGAAGCTGATTGAGGCGATCGGCAGGCGTCAGGAGACGCAGGGGTGAAGCTCTCAACGCGTCAGCGTGAGAAGCCGGAGGTCAATTTGACGTCGCTCATCGACGTCGTATTTCTGTTGCTCGTGTTTTTTATGGTCACCACGAGTTTCCAGCGGGAGTCTTCGGTGAGCATCCAGTTGCCCGAGGCCAGTAGTGACCCGGTTGAAGTGCCGGTCGATCGAGAGGTCCTCGAAATCACCATCACAGCCGATGGCCAGTTTTTTGTGAACAATCGTGAACTGGTCAACGGCGCTCCAGATACCTTGCGCCGTGCAATCGAAGAAACCGTTCAGGGCAACAACCGCATGCCGGTGACGATCATTGCCGATGCTGATGCCCGCCATCAGTCGGTGATTCGCGCGATGGACGTGACCGCGGCGTTGGGGTTTTCGGCAGTCAATCTCGCGACTGTCAATTCGCAGGATGACTGAGCAACAGTCTAGTCCGCAAAACCTGCGTTCGGTTTATGGACGGTTGCTGGGGTACTCGGCGCGGCACTGGCCGCTATTCATCTTGGCCGGCGTCGGTATGGCGATGACAGCGGCAGTGGAGGCCAGTCTTTCGCTCTTGATGAAACCGTTGACTGACGAAGCATTGATCGGTGGGGAAGGGATCGCGAAATGGGTGCCTATCGCATTTCTCGTGGTCTTCATCGCTCGTGGTGTTGCCGGGTTTCTTTCCGAATACGGGTTAGGGTCGATCGGCAGGCATGTGATTTCGCGCTTGCGTGAACAGGTATTCACCCAGTACCTGCAGTTGCCTTCGTCCTTCTTCGACGTGCGTTCATCCGGTCCACTACTGTCGTTGATGACCTACAACATCGAACAGATCGCAGAGTCGGCAACCAATGTGGTGACCATCGCCGTTCGGGATACGATGAAACTGCTTTCCTTATTCGGTGTGATGCTCTACACGAGTGCGCAACTCACGTTGCTGGTCGTCGTTGTGGTGCCTGTGCTCGCCGCCATCGTACGTGTTCTTGCTCGTACGTTCCGTCGCTACTCCGGACGCATTCAGGATTCAGTCGGGGAGGTCACGCAAGTGACCGAAGAGGTGGTGCAGGGCCACAGAGTGGTCAAAGTGTTCGGCGGACAAGCTTACGAGAGTGAGCGTTTTGGCGAGGCCAATGAACGCAACCGTGTCCAGTACATGAAACTGATTACGACCAAGGCGCTTGGTCTTGCAGTGACACAAATTCTCTTTGCTGTTGCGGTGGGCGCTGTCATCTGGATCGCAAGCGAGCTCGCTGCGGAGGACAAACTGACACCCGGATCTTTCGTCGCGTTTATGACCGCGATGATTCTGTTGCTGGATCCGCTGCGCAGACTCACCAATATCAATGCTGCCATTCAGAAGGGCATCGTCGCTGCGCAGAGTGTCTTTGAGATTCTCGATTCTGAGGCAGAGCCGGACGCTGGCGACTACGTTACCGATCGGGTTCGCGGCGACGTGGAATTCGATCGTGTGAGTTTCGCTTATTCGAACGACAGCCTGCCGGTTTTGCAGGACGTCAGTATTAACGTTGAGGCGGGTACGACGCTTGCGATCGTAGGACGCTCGGGGAGTGGTAAGTCGACGTTGGTCAGTTTGTTGCCGCGTTTCTATTCCCACTCGGGCGGTGAGATTCGTATCGATGGCAAACCGATCAATGAGTATTCGCTGGATACGATACGCGCACAGATTGCGCTGGTGAGCCAGGATATTGTGCTGTTCAACGATACGATCGAAAACAACCTTGCTTACGGCGCGTTGGGCGATGTTTCTGAGGCAGCGATCCACGACGCAGCCGAAGCCGCTTATGTCAGTGAATTCATCGACGATCTGCCGGACGGGTTACAAACAGTGGTTGGAGACCGCGGTGTGCTTCTGTCAGGAGGTCAACGCCAGCGCATTGCGATTGCCCGCGCCTTGCTCAAGAACGCACCTATTCTGATTTTGGATGAGGCGACGTCTGCGCTCGATACCGAGTCCGAACGCCATATCCAAGGCGCCCTGGAGCGCTTGATGCAGTCGAGAACAACTCTGGTCATTGCGCACCGCCTTTCGACGGTAGAGCGGGCAGATCAAATCATTGTGCTCGACGAGGGCAAGCTGGTGGAGGTAGGCACGCACAGCGAGTTGCTTGAACAGGACGGCCACTATGCCGCGCTGCATCGGATGCAATTTAGCGACGATTCGAGGTGAAGGCCCTGTCACGGTGGTTGTATTCGGTTTGGTATGAGAACGGCAGTGGAGGCTGGCTACTGTGGCCGCTGGAAGCCTTTTTTCGTGCTGTGGCCGCACTACGACGGGCTTTGTTTTCGATAGGGGTATTGCGTGCCGGTAAGGTAGACGTGCCGGTGGTTGTGGTTGGCAACATTGCGGTTGGTGGCGGCGGTAAAACACCACTCGTCGGATGGATTGCCACGCAGCTTGCCGTGAAAGGGGTGAAAGCAGCGATTGTGTCGCGTGGGTACGGCGGCGCGGAGCCACGCCAGCCGTTGACTGTGACACGCGACACGCCGGCACATATTGCCGGTGACGAAGCGCTCATGCTAGCACGAGCGACCGATGCGCTCGTTATCGTGTGTCGAGATCGGTTGGCCGCGGCACGAGCTGCTGCAGATGCCGGCGCGCAGTTGATCATTTCCGACGATGGGCTTCAACACTACGCGCTCGGGAGAGATCTTGAGATTGTCGTGATCGATGCTGAACGCCAACATGGTAATGCGCACTGTTTGCCCGCGGGGCCGCTGCGCGAGCCGGTCAGTCGATTAGGTTCAGTGGACCTCATCGTGACCGCAGGGAATGCACGTTGCCCACCTGATGGGTTGTCCTATCGGTTGTCACTGGGATCGGCGCGCAACGCGGCAAGCGCGGCCGTGGTCGCGCTCGATCACTTCACGGGTCAGTCGGTTTATGCTCTGGCTGGAATTGCACATCCCAAGCGATTTTTCACAGCGCTGGAGGAAAGGGGAATTCGCGTGACTCCGATCGCGGCAGCGGATCACGAGCGAGTGGGTGCGTCCGACTTGCACCCCGATGATTTATTGCCATTCCTGATGACCGAAAAGGATGCGGTGAAATATCCCGAATTAGGGGAGCGCCATTGGATCGTGCCGGTGTCGGTTGTGATGAGTGACGAAGATAGCGCAGCACTTCTTGATAAGCTTGTAGCGCTTCTGGATTCATGAAAGCATGATGACTACACCACCGTTTCACATCGTCATTCCTGCCCGCATGGCCTCGACGCGACTGCCGGGTAAGCCCCTGCTCGACATTGCCGGCAAGCCGATGATCCAACATGTTTGGGAGCGCTGCCGGGAAGCGCAAGCCGTTTCAGTGACGATCGCGACAGACAGTCAGGAAATCGTTGCTGCTGCCACGGCATTCGGTGCGCAGGCGATGTTGACCCGTGAGGACCACCAGTCAGGCACTGACCGAATTGCTGAAGTCGCTGGAGCGCGGGGTTGGGGCGGACAGACATGCATCGTCAATGTGCAGGGTGATGAACCGCTGATGCCACCGGCCGCGATCCGGCAAGTGGCTCAATGCCTTGCGGACACGTCAGGGGCGGACCTCGCAACGCTCGCAACACCGATCACTGATGAAGTCGATAAAACTCGTCCGGATTGCGTGAAGGTGGTTTGTGATGAAGCAGGAAAAGCACTGTATTTTTCGCGCTCACTAATTCCTTTTCCAAGGACCGCGACGGCAGCCCCAGTACTCAGGCACTTGGGGATATACGCGTATCGCGCCGACAGTCTACTGGCCTTCGTTCATGAACCGCCCTGCGATTTGGAGCGTACCGAGTCTTTGGAGCAGCTGCGTGCACTTTGGATCGGACAGACGATTGCCGTCGCCGAGGCAGTGGAAGTGCCGCCGCCCGGCGTCGATACCCAGTCGGATCTCGACGCCGTCGCAGCGGTCATTGCCAAGCTTTCGTCTTAGCTCGCTTCGGCGGCCAGAGCGGTTTCAATTGATTTGACGATCTTCGCATCGTAGGGTCGCGTGCCCGCAGAGAAGTCCGTGATGAGCTCGCCATCACGTCCGATTAGAAACTTGTGGAAGTTCCATCCCGGTTGATTGCCCGCAAGTTTCGCAAGCTTTTGGTAGAAGGGATGGGCGTCGCTCCCCTTAACTGAGATCTTTTCGAACATCGGGAACTGCACGCCGTAAGTCAGGCGACAAAATTCCTGGACCTTGTCTTCGCTGTCCGGTTCCTGGCCGCCGAAATCGTTCGACGGGAAACCGAGCACTACGAGGCCGTCCTCACCATACTCGCGGTAGAGTTTCTCAAGGCCTTCGTACTGTGGCGTGTTACCACAACGGCTCGCGGTATTGACGACCAGCAGCACCTTGTCCTTGTAGGTGTCGCAGAGGTTGATTTGCGTGTCGTCATTCAACGCGCGAAAGGTCTGATCCAGCAGGGGGGCGTCACATTCAGCCATGGCATTTCCGCTCATCAATAATACGCAGAGTGCGAGTAGGTATCGTTTCATCAGCCAGCTCCTTGGTAGCTTGAGTCCTTGAGTTCGTCAGCCTGTCAGGACCGGATGCGCTCAGCAATCAGCGCCTCCAGTTTGATTTGGTCTGCACAGAATGCCCGGATTCCTTGTGCCAACTTTTCCGTCGCCATAGCGTTTTGGTTCAGTTGGAGACGGAAGTCTGCCTCATCGCGGAAATCGCAGGCAGGTGCATCCGATATTTGATCGGGGCTGAGCTTGCGGGTGAGCTCATCGGAATCGTTGTTGAGCTCGTCGAGCAATCCCGGGCTGATGGTCAAGCGGTCGCAGCCGGCGAGGGCTTCGATCTGCCCAGCGTTACGGAAACTGGCGCCCATCACTACCGTGTCGAATCCCTGGGCCTTGTACATCGTGTAGATGCCGCGTACCGACTCTACTCCTGGGTCGTTCTCTGCAGTAAACACCGAATCCGGAGAAGCTGCCTTGTGCCAATCCAGAATTCGTCCAACAAACGGAGAAATCAGGAATGCATTGACGCGCGCGGCTGCGAGCGCCTGAACATCGGCGAACAGCAATGTCAGGTTGCAGTGGATGCCTTCCTGTTCAAGCGCGCCGGCGGCTTGAATGCCCTCCCAGGTGGAGGCAATTTTGATCAGAATTCGATCCTTTTCGATGCCGGCCGCCGCGTAGCGTTCGATGAGTTGGTGCGCTTTCGCGATAGTCGCTTGTGAATCGAAAGATAGCCGTGCGTCGACTTCCGTTGAGACAACTCCGGGAATCAGCTTCAGGATTTCCCGCCCGACAAGAATCGCGAAGCCATCAGCAATCTCGGCAATCCTGCCGGACTCCGGTTGATTCGGATCTGCAGCGGCGATCGATTCGTCGAGCAGCGCGCCATAAGTCGCGTCCTCGGCGGTCTTCAGCAACAAAGAAGGATTTGTCGTTGCGTCCTGGGGTCGGTATTGCTCGATCGCATTAATGTCGCCAGTGTCAGCGACAACGACCGTCATCGTTCTTAGTTGATCTAGTTTGGACATGGATAACGCTCGGGCGTGTTTTTAAACGTGCAGGAGCTTAGCACGGCTATTTGCCGGAGACTTGATCGCGACGACGCTCCAGTTCCTGCATCGCAATCATGCGTGCCGCGGCGTAGTACAAATCCTCGCGCATCAGCTCCTCTGTCCGACGCTTCAGCCAGGCCTTTTCGAACTCCGATAGCGGCGCCACTGGATACACCCTCGAGACACGACGGTCTCGAGGGTAACCGATTCCGTGTCAGCGTACGCGACGGTTGCCGAAGAAGTAGCGCCCGCCAAGCGTGATTTCATCCGTATCGCCGCCGACGTCAACAGTGATTCCAAAGGCGAACTGATCGGTGAAGTAGTAATCACCGGCCAGCTCCACGAAGGTGTCGCTGTCGTCGATATCCAGATAGTTCAGTGCAGCGCGGACTTCAATTTTTTCGTTCAGACGACTACGAATGCCGCCAACGAATCGGAACCCGTCATCGCTGACGCTGCCGCCGGTGCCATCGACCTCTACGTCCACGTAGCTTCCGGTAGCGAACAGGTCGTATTGCGGATCCAAAGCCCAAACGTAGCCGACGCCAACTTCGAATGCTGTCAAGTCAACATCAAAATCGAAATCCTGTGAGGTGTAGCTACCAGTGACCAGCCAATTCTCGTGGAAGTTGTAGCTGCCTCCGAGCGCGAATCCATCACCATCGGTATTCGCGATCTCGCTATCCACGAATCGCACCTCAAGAAAATCATAGCTCACATCGGTCGCCATGGCCGGCGTACCCAGTGTCAACGCCCCCGCAATCGCGGTTGCAGCGCGCGTAATTGTATTCATCGAAATCATTCCTTCCTAAACGATTAAAGTGTTGGTGCGCCATGCGCACCGCCCTAGCGGGGCGGATGGTAGACATGCCTGTCTGAACGCACAATGAACAAAAGGGGCTTTGTCGCGTGTTGGAGACAAACCTTCGCACAGAGTGCATACATGCTGAATCGATTTTTCTTTCAGATGAAACGATAGGGCCTGTCATTTGTGCCTGCGTGTGTCACCGGTCACAATGTTCCGGGGGGCGCGGTTTGCAAGGAGTTTTGAATGACTAGAACCTCCCGACGGCGCTTTTTGGCCGCGGCAGGCGCGTCGGCGCTAGCTGCCGGTTGCGCAACACACACCTCAGGAAGTCGCGCGCAGGCCGAGGCAATTGGCGCGTTTCCAAAATTACCGGGTGGCGCTGACCTGATTGGGCCGGAACCGGGTGTGGCCCGATTGCACAGCAATGAGAACCCTTATGGCCCTGCGCCTTCCGCGATCCAGATGATGGATTACGCGACCCGGAAGGGTGCTTACTACTCTGGCCGAATCGATGATTCACTGGTCCGTGTACTGGCCGAACAACATGGGGTTACTCCGGAACAAATTACGCTATCGACTGGCTCTGCAGAGGCGCTAAGTGCGATCGCTATTCGCTACGGTCAACAGGGAAAGATCCTTACACCGCGCCTGTTTTTCGACGCAACCGTGATGTACGCAAAACGTTTGGGTCTTGCAGACGTGGTACGCGCTCCGATGGCGGCCGACCTCGGTACGGACTTTGCTGCACTTGAATCGATGATCGATGACGAAATAGCGCTTGTGCAAATCTGTAATCCAAACAATCCGACGGGTCTGCTGAGCGATACCGATACGCTCAAAGCCTCGGTTAGGCGAATGTCGTCGCGCGTGACTGTCGTTGTGGATGAGGCCTATATGGAGTTGACGGATCAACCGGAGCGCCATAGTTGCGTCGACCTTGTGCGAGCAGGTCACGATGTGATCGTGTCTCGCACGTTCTCCAAACTGTATGGCATGGCTGGGATTCGCGTTGGCTACACAATTTCTTCGGCGCAAGCCGCGGAGGAAATCCGTCGGGCCAGAATGACCTGGATGTCCGGCGTCGGTATCGCTGCAGCCTTGGGATGTCATGATGACCAGGCTTTTATCCGAAGCTCAAAGACCATGATCGTCGAAGCGAGAGAGATGGTTCTGGACACACTTGCGAAGCTGGGTGTGCCCGCGCTGCCGTCGCAGGGGAATTTCGTCTACTTCAACAGCGGTCAGGATGCCAATCTGATCCAGCAGCGATTTGGGGATCGGGGCATCAAGATTCGGGGCACTTACATGGACTATACGACCTGGAGTCGAGTCTCGATGGGGAAACTCGAAGACGTCTCGCGCTTTTGTCGTGCCCTGCCGGATGTGCTTGAAGCCTAAACTGTCTGATTGTTGAGTATCTCCGGTTTTTGAGAACGCGTGCTACCTTACCCACCTCCTATTCAAGCCGACGACGCTGTCTTTCTCGATGTGGACGGGACACTCATGCCGATCATCGATGACCCGGCGGCAGTGGTCGCGCCCGAGGAATTGCGGGCGGTGCTCGTGACGCTGAGCAATCGAGTGGGCGGTGCACTCGCATTGGTAAGTGGGCGAAACCTTGAGAGTCTCGATCGCGTGTTTGCACCACTGAGGTTGCCTGCGGCAGGTTCGCACGGCGCCGAATTGCGCCTAAGCCGCGATAGCGAGCCTTTGGTGCCAGCAGCCAACACACTGCCTCGGAGTGCACTCGACAAACTGCGAGGGTTCGCACAATCGCATAAGGGCTTGCTCCTCGAGTCGAAACCGTCAGGCGTGGCTCTGCACTATCGACTCAATCCCGATATGGAAACTGCCTGCCGCGAGCAGGTCGTCTCTGTTGTGCAGACGCTCGAGCCCGACTATCGATTGATCGCAGGGAAGATGGTCTTCGAGATTGCGCCAGCTTTACATGACAAGGGCGTTGCGATTCGACAGTTCCTTGAGCGCCACCCATTCGCGGGTCGTCGTCCGGTTTTTGTTGGCGACGACGTCACCGATGAGGACGGGTTCATTGCGGTGCGCACCCATGACGGTGTCGCTGTTCTGGTGGGTGACAAAGCACCGACAGGTGCCGAGTTCGCGCTGGAGGATGTTCAAGCTGTACGTGATTGGTTGCAGCGTGCTTGTTTGGATCAATAAGGGAGCAATATGCCGGATCTCAATATTGGATTAATTGGCAACTGCCAAATCTCGGCGCTGATCGACAGAGACGCTACGGTCGTCTGGGGGTGTCTCCCGCAATTTGATTCGGACCCCGCGTTCTGTCGACTGCTGCGACGCGAAGACGAGAGTGATCTGCCGGGCTTATTCGATATCGAGTTAATCGATCAGGTGCGCAGCGAGCAGGCCTACGTGCAAAACACGGCGATCCTCACAACTACTCTGACGGATGCGCACGGTGGCAGTGTTCAAATTACCGACGTCGCACCACGCTACGAGCATCTCGGCCGGATTTTCGCGCCGGTAATGCTGTTGCGCAGGGTGCAAGCAATCCACGGGAGCCCCAGAATTCGCATTCGCTTGCGCCCCGCGATCAACTACGGCGAGGAGCAAGCACCATTCACGATGGGCAGCAATCATATTGAGTATCGATGCAGCGACGTCGATATGCGTTTGACAACCAATGTGTCTCTGACACACATCGTCGATGAGAACGCCTTCATCGTCAATCGTGAGTTCTACTTGATCCTTGGGCCCAATGAGAGCGTTCGCGAATCCTGCGGCGATTGCTTCTACCAGCACTACAGAGCCACGCGCCAATACTGGCAGCGCTACACACGAACCCTATCGATTCCCTTTGAGTGGCAGGAAGCAGTCATCCGAGCGGCTATCACACTCAAGCTGTGCACCTTTGAGGATACCGGTGCGGTCGTCGCCGCATTGACGACGTCGGTCCCCGAAGCCGCCGACAGTGGACGCAACTGGGACTATCGCTACTGCTGGCTGAGAGACAGTTACTTCGTGGTACAGGCGCTTAATCGACTCGGTGCCACCAAGACGATGGAGCGCTATATCGGCTATATGATGAACATCGTCGCAGAAGCCGAGGATGCACCGCTCAAACCGCTGTACGGCATCAGCGGTCGCTCATTAACCGATGAGCGTATTGTGGAAACTCTGGCTGGTTATCGAGGCATGGGACCTGTGCGGCGTGGAAACCAGGCCTACGAACAGATCCAGCACGACGTTTATGGTGCGGTCGTACTGTCGGCGACACAGTTGTTTTTTGATAAGCGCCTCGTACACGAGGGCGCGGCCATTGAATTCGAGCGACTTGAAATGCTTGGCGAACATGCAAGGCAGTTTTTCAACGCGCCCGATGCCGGTCTCTGGGAGTACCGTGGGCGCCAACGCGTGCATTCGTTCTCCAGCATGATGTGTTGGGCAGCGTGCGATCGCCTTGGGCGTATCGCAGCTCAAATGGGCAAGTCGTCTCGGCATGACTATTGGACGCGTGCAGCGTCCGAAATCAAATCGCATTGGTTGGAGCAGGCCTGGGATGCGGGTCAACAGGCGTTCACAGAATCGTTTGGTCGGCCCGAGCTTGATGCCAGTTTGTTGACGATTGGTGAATTGGGGTTTTTGCCTGCCGATGATCCGCGCTTTATCAGTACGGTTGAGCGGCTTGGTGAGCGCTTAAAGCGTGGGCAGCACATGTTCCGCTACGACGCTCCGGATGATTTCGGTGCGCCGGAGAATGCGTTCAACATTTGCACCTTCTGGTATATCGATGCGCTCGCTCGGATCGGTCGGCGAGACGAAGCACGTGAAATGTTCGAGAATATGCTCTCGCTCAGAAATCCTCTCGGCATGTTATCGGAAGACATCGAACCCAAAACGGGTGAGCTTTGGGGTAATTTCCCCCAGACCTACAGCATGGCAGGGATCATCAATGCCGCGGTCCGATTGAGCAAGCCGTGGGAGGAGGCGATTTGAGTACGTCACCTAAAGGCAGGCTCGTGATCGTCTCCAACCGAGTTGCCGTCCCGGAGGCGAATAAACCCGCGGCGGGCGGGCTCGCGGTCGGCGTCTTGGCGGCACTGAAAGAGCACGGTGGCGTCTGGTTTGGTTGGAACGGTGAGCTGACCCATACCGATGCGTCGAATCCAACAGTGGAGCGAATTGGAAATGTCGACTACGCGACGATCCCGTTGCCGGCCGTTGACTATGAACGCTACTACAACGGTTACAGCAATAAGGTGCTGTGGCCTGTCTGCCACTACCTGTTGGATTTTTTGCGTTACAACTCCGAAGACTTTGATGGTTATCTCAGAGTAAATTCGCTGTTCGCGCGCAAGCTGGCACCGTTGCTCGAACCCGATGACCTTGTTTGGGTGCATGACTACCACTTAATCCCGTTGGCCGCCGAGTTACGCGCGGCGGGCGTGAAGAATCGTATCGGGTTCTTCTTGCATGTCCCGTTTCCCGCGTTCGAAGCCTTGCGAGCTGCGCCCGGACACGAGTATCTGCTTCGTTCATTGTGTGCTTACGATGTGCTCGGGTTTCACACGCCGGGTGATTTGGCTGCATTCAAGAGTTGCATTCGTGAACCGATCGTCGGCGCAGAAATCGATGAGAAGTCTGTTATTCGTGCTGGAACGGGACGTCTCGTTGCCGATGTGTTCCCGATCGGTATCGACGTCGACGAAATTGCGGAAATGGCGGAAGCGGCAGCAGACACCGATGAAGTGAAGGAGATGCAAGCAAGCCTCGCAGGGCGACAGCTACTGATCGGTGTCGATCGGTTGGACTACAGCAAAGGACTGATGCAGCGATTGCTCGCTTACGAGCGACTTCTTGAGCGCTACCCAAACAGCCAGACTCAGGTCACTTTAATGCAGATTGCTCCGCCAACGCGTGCAGGTGTCCGTGCTTATGAGGAGATACGCGAATCCCTCGAGCAAGCTTCCGGTCGAATCAACGGTCGATTCGCGACGAGCAACTGGGTGCCTATTCGCTATCTCAACAAAGGTGTCGCGAGGCAGCCGCTCATGGGCTTTTTCCGAAGCGCCGCAGTTGGACTTGTTACTCCGGTACGTGACGGTATGAATCTGGTCGCCAAAGAGTTCATTGCAGCGCAGGATCCCGAAGACCCGAGTGTGTTGGTATTGTCGAGTCTCGCGGGTGCGGCCGCTGAGTTGCAGGACGCGGTCATCGTTAATCCTCACGACAGAGACAATGTGGCGGACGGCATCGCGCTCGCGCTGAACATGCCCCTGGAAGAGCGGCGTGAGCGACATAGCCGGTTGCTGGATGTGCTGCGCAAGAACGACATTACCGCTTGGCGTACTCGCTTTGTGGATGCCTTGATGGCGGCTGCGATACCTTGAAGCGGACGCTTGCTACGACCAGAGTTTTCCCTCAGCATCGCGACCCATGACAACACCCAAGAAAGTGCTTTTCGTTTGCATGGGCATCAGGGTGTAGCCCTTTGTATCACTGGTTTTGCGCTAAACTGACGTTCATTCGGGTGCAGTTAGAGATTTCATAACCATGCAAGGAAGCACGAAGTACGACTTCATAAATCGCAGCGCAGACGCCAGCCGAAACCGTGAGTTAGCCGAAAAGGGAGAGGGCACCCGGCAGCAAGATAGTGTTGACAGCACGGTGTCTACGTACCTTGGATTTTTCGTCGGACTTGCCATTGCAGCTGCATTAATTGCGCTAATTACGTTCGTACTCAAATTTGGAGTTCAGCAGTCCTCCGAAATCGAGAACTGGGCGCTAACCGGAGACTTCATTGGTGGCGTGGTCGGAACAGCACTGTCGTTTGGTACGCTCGCTGTTGTTCTCATAGCTTTGATATTCCAAGTTCGGATTACCGAGATTACCGGTGAGACCCTGAATGAGGCAGAGAAAGCTAGAAAGGCGGCTGAGTCGCAAGCGCAGAGCGCCACGCGGATGGTCGAGGATGCACGGTCGGGTATGCAGAATCAGCTTGGCGAGCAAAGGCGCCAGCTACTTCTCAGCGCCACAATTCAGTTGATTGAGCAACGCCGTCTACATCTGCAATCTATCAAGACGATCGATAGGCATTCTAGAGACCAAGTTGTAGGCGAGGAGGCGTTGGAGAGCGAGGTCAACCACTGGCTTGCGGAGTTCATTAGCGTTTGTCAGAAGTCTGGGCGTAAGCCTGGTGAGGATGCTGAAAAAGACCTCTCAGACTTCAAGGGAATTTGCGAGCTAAGCGAAATACATACCAACGTCGTCCAATTGTGCATGTCCATCAAAGCTGCGGTTGATTTTTTTCGGCGCTCTGGTGTTTCAAAATATGATCCGATCGTGCGCATGTATTGTGCGTCAATTTCTTGGTCTGAACACATGGCACTCCATTCCTTTTTGATGAGTGCACTTAGTTTTGATACCGCCTCTCGGATTATTCGATGGACGAGAAATCCCGCATTCTCGTTTAAGCCGGGCACGCCTTTCAGCGAACTTGTAGGGTCGCTGGAAAAGGCGAAGCGTGCTCAGTCTGAAACCCCTCAGTACGCCGGCGGCGATGGGCTATTGGAATCCCTGACAGATGTTGACCAATAGGAGAGTCGAAGACTTCTAGTCCAGTGTGCACAATGGATATCCATATCATGGAGCGAGTAGATGTTTGTAGGAAGCCCTTTTGGTCCAGTCGACGATCCAACTCTATACCATTACACCGATGGCGCCGGCCTTCTCGGAATACTTAAATCCAAGTCAATTTGGGCATCGGGTGCCGTCTTTTTGAACGACATCAGTGAGGCAATTCAAGCCGGGAGAGCTATTGAAAACTACACGCAGCAAGCTGAGCTCGACGAACGATGCAAAGCCTTAATTGAGTTTGGACTAGGCTACGCAGGCTTTCGAGGTACGTTCCCGGTTTCACACCGACACATTGATCTGTTTGTCGCGGCATTTTCCCGCGGCCCAGGTAACTTACACTTATGGAAGTCTTATGCGGGCGGGATCGGTGGAAGCTATGCCATCGGTTTCCGGAGTTCATACCTGAAAGCATGCGGGTCGGCGCTAGGCTTTGATCTGGCGCCGGTCAAATATGAGGAACCCGCACAACTAGAGTTATTAAAGCCGATCCTACATAAATACCTAGCGACAATCGAACAAGTTGTACCGGCTGAGTTGAATATCGAGTCGAACTACTCACAAGCAGGACTGAAACAGTTTTCTCCAGAGGCACAAGATGCCGTAAAAACTTTCGCCGAAGACGTTCGTGCCGTCGCTCCTCAGTGCAAGGATAGAATTTTTGAGCAAGAAGAGGAAACGAGAATGGTGCTTAGAACCGGAGAGAATCTCAATGAGGTGGAGTTTCGCGCGTCTGGATCAGGAATCATTCCATACGTTCCAATTCCACTGATTGACCCCGAGGGAAATGAGTTTCATATACAAAACGTAGTTGTTGGACCTTCTCCACGGGCGTCAGACAACGCGGCAATAGTCTTCTGGGCTGCCGCAAAGTATGGCGTGAGAGTGCAGCAGGTTAATAACGTTGGCTCCTCTCTCCGCGATTGGTAGCTGTCAGCAAAGTTCAAGCTTCGTTTTAGTCGCAGGCCTGTCGCTCTTAACATGAGCGTTGCGAGTGTTTTGGACCACGCACCGCCTCTATACTTTTACATGCGCATCACAGACTCCACCTGTATCACTGGTTTTGCGCTAAGCTGACACTGATCAGGGTGCAGTTTGAGATTTTTAACCGTGCAAGAAACGGATGACTACACTTTTTTGAATCGCTGGGCTGATGAAAACTCGGCTCTCGACGAAACGCGGGCGGCTTCGGCAGACTTAAGGGCCCCTAGTTTCCGGTGGTTAATCGTCACGATTACGCTAATCGCACTAATTGTTTTAGCGCCTGTTGCTTGGACGACTTCAGTATTGATCCACAAAGCTCATGAAGAGGATCAATTCGTTTGGATGGAGATGGGTGCTGCAGGCGATTTCTACGGCGGTATGTCTGGAACGTTTGTTTCGGTCGGAACGTTATTTTTCCTAATGCTCACACTTGCATATCAGGCCCGCATCACCCGCTATACGTACAATACGCAAGTCTCAGCACGGAAAACTGTTTCGCAGCAGGTATACGCAAACGTATCACTCATGCTCGAGGCCTTGGAGGAGAGACGACTGAATCTCACAGTTAAGGATAGTGCACGTGGAAAAACTGCTCGCGACGTTATTGGAGAAGAGGCGTTTCGGGTCTTGCATGGCCGGTGCGTTGCGGAGCTGATCAAAGGTCGGGACGATAAAATTGATGATTTTGAGAATCTGAAGACGATCGTTTTCGCTGACAGGCATGTAGCTGAGCTACGGGCTTGTTATCGCTTTGCAATCCAGCTCCTTACTTATGTGCAGACTCAATCAAGCGAGAACAAAGACGATCTTGAACTAACGCTTAGCGCCGCGTTTGAGGACTATGAGATTGATGTCTATCGATGCGTTGCTGTCGCAAGGAAAGCCCCTAGGGCATACGAACTGTTTACCCGTTTGCCGGGGTTTGGCAGGTTCTCGGCCGCAGCTGAGGCGCAAGTGCAGGCGGTAATGGAGGAACTCAAGCGCGCTGATTACGTCAAGGCCCGCCACGCGTAGATGGAGCAATCCGTTCGATCAACTCACCAGCGCGCCGGATAGCACGCGCCTTGATCCGTGCCGCGTGACTTTCCAGCGTGTCGTTCTCGATCTGTTTCGAGCACGACGCAAGGGCCTTGGCATTGTCCGCGCAGTCCTTGCACTCATCGATGCGCTCGCACTCTGCCAGCGCTTTCGTAGCTGCCTCGTAAACCTCGGGCAGCGGAGCCTGTTGGACCGCAATCCCGTCGGGTAGCTGTCTGATTGTTTCTCGCGATGGCACAACCATCTGCGAATGTGATGACCTTTTCATCTGCGCACCGGCGCGATCGATCGATGTGACAGGACATCGTTCGCGGCAGCCAACGTTGTGGACTCTGTGCCAGGTTTGTTGATCACCACTTGAATCGGTTGGTCCTGATCCCCTGAGACCTGGAGGCGATCGATATAGCCCTTGTCGTGACGTTTCAACTCGGCAATGAGCAAAGCATCGCTGTACTTGCGCTTAGCCCCAACCTGTTTTCCTTCGTAGAAGACAGGCTCGTCCCAGCCGTCAACAGCTCGGCGCCTAGATTCTTCCCTCAGCTCGTCCAGTCGACACCACGCGCCGATCTCCCTTGCGGATTCGAACTCTTCCTTGAATCCAGGATTGTTCTCGTGGTCTTCAATCCAGCGATAGATTGACCGTCGAGCATACCCGGCAAGGTCGGCGGCTTTACCAATGGTCATACCGGTCTCGAGAGCCTCGAAGAGAAGCGTATCGTTCTTTTTCGTGCGTCGTTTCTTAGCTGGCATCGTCGATCGGCGTGAAGCCGTCCTCGTCTACGTTGTAGTGTCTGTGCGGTTCGTGAATGTGCTGGTACTGCTTCTCTGTCGCCACGCTGAAGTCCACGACTTCGGTACTGTCGCCAGGGAACGAGTCCTGGAATAGTTGGCCAACTGCACGCGTGTACGTCTCATCGAGACCGTACCGAGGATCGTCCATCATCGCCTCAAGCTCACGCCGTGTCAGAGGCTCACCGTCCTGGCTGCCAAATGCTTCGCGGTTGCCTTGCTTGAGGCGCTCCTCGTGTTGCTTCTGTCGCGTCTGTTGTTGCTGATTGACTGTACCGATCAAGCTCATGCTGCCTCCTTCGGCGACGTCGCCGGTTCTGGTAATTCGTGAAGGTGCTCGTCAACACCGTGGGCGAAACATCCCGAAAGATCACGGGAGATCTCACCGGTCGCGGGTGTGAAGCGTTTTCGCAATGTTCGATATTCGCCCAGGACATCGGCGAGCTCTGCTCCCAGCAGGTCCTGTAGCATCGGCGCCCACATGCTATGCAGATTGCCGCGTTGTGCGGGCGACAGTGCACTCAGCGCACCAATCTGCGTCATTGCATTGTGCAGCGCCCGAGCATGCTCACCCAGCTGTGAGACCAACGTCTCTATCTTCTTGGCACTCTTCAGAGCAACTTGGTTGGCATCGAGGAGCGCATCGTTCTTCTGCCGCAGCTCCTCGGTGTACTCCGCGATTCGTTCAGGCGTCAGCTGTAGCTCGGCCTCCGAAAGTGCGGCCTTGTTGTTCTGGATCTTGGCCTCGATGTCAGCGAGCTTCTCCTCGAACATGTTCAGGCGCTCACGCGCGCCGTTCGAGCCCCTGGCGTCGAGCGAAAGCTGGGGCATTTGGGAACGCAAGTACGCTGCATCTGCCTCCAGTATCTTAAGCTCAGCGCCAATGTCGGTCCGTTGCTTGATTAGTTGGTCTGTTCTCATACGTAGACTCCTTCGAGTTCAGCGAGCTCACGCTCGCTCATGTGTTTGACGTTGGAGATCACCTGGTCAAGTTCGGTGAGATCCATGCGTAGCACCTGGATGCGCGTGTCCAGGGTGAAGATCTGATGTGATGCCCCCGGGTCGAGGCGGATGACATGTCGCAGCTCGTCGCGCTCGACGAGTCGTTCCGCAAGTTCCCCAGCGAGCTTTTGCCTTCGCTGCCCTAAAGCATCCAGTGGAGCGGACAAACGGTGAGGCGCCTGCATTAGCGATCCACCTGGTCGATCAACTTGAGTTCCTTCTCGATTTGCTCGAGTTGTGACTCAATTCTTGCGGCAGCGTCACGCTCCCAATCGTTGCGCTGCACTTCAGGTCGCAACCCAAGTAAGTGCTCATTGAGATCTGCTCTTCGTGCCTGCAGCATCTCTCGCGCTTGACCGCGCTCTGGTAAAGGCTCTGTCGGAATCAGGTCGTCAAACTTCATCGATTACGCTCCGGTTGTAATTCACCACGGGCCCACCAGAACCTCTGGTCACGCTCTTTCTGCAAACGCCGACGTTCACGTCGGAATCTGGCGGGCGCCTTGGGGTCCAGTTCAAGGGCCAGCTGATCAATCACCGCACGTTCGTATGCAAGACGCGTGTACCACAGCGAACCAACACCTGGCGTGTAGCGACTCATCATGTAGGTCAGATCGCGGCCCAGGTTCGCGTCCTCGCCCTCAATGGCCTCACCGAGCTGCCCAGCA
Organism: Pseudomonadota bacterium; assembly: GCA_038521865.1. Taxonomy (GTDB): domain Bacteria; phylum Pseudomonadota; class Gammaproteobacteria; order Steroidobacterales; family Woeseiaceae; genus CALBPI01. Next base: position 291,178 of record JBCBKO010000001.1, read on the forward strand.
GTCGTGCGTGCCACATCCGTTGCCAGTCCCGCGATAGGTCCACCCAGTGTTTCAGCAAGCGATCCGCCGTGGCGGTTTGAACCCATGACGCCAGCAGCAAAGAAGTCGCCGAAGATGCCGGCACCGCCACCTTGGGTGAACGCTGCCGCCCAGAACTCACCGTCATCCATCCGACGCGGTGTGCGCCCCTTGCTGAGCTCCTTAAGCTGGATTGCCATGGCGCCCATGACTGTCGTGGCAATTGTGAGGCTCGCCAGGTAGCTCGCTTTGTCGACGCCAGCGCTTTGGTAGATGCCGCGATAGACGTGCTGCAGGACAACAGACACAGGGAACGATTTGAACTGCGAGGCCACACGTGCGGCTTCGCCTTTGATCGTGCCGCGCTGATAGCCGCCGGTGGTTAATGCACGAACACGTGCGTCTGGCGTCGGGATCGCCTGGTTGGTGAGCTCGAACGTCATCTCCAGGAGCTTGGCAATTACGCGTTCGCGATCTTCACGTGACAGATCCTTGCGGGCCGCCAAATTCGGCATGTAGACCTGCTCGACGCCTTTGTGTGTGTCGGTATCTGTTGAGCGCAAGATGTCCCAGTCGGCATCGTCGAAGCCTGCCGCCTCGAGTAGCTGCCGGAAGTCGGGGTCGATCTCAGACAGTCGCAGAGCGCGGTTGTCGGCGAGCACGCCCATGAGTTCCATGCCCACGGCTTTCTGTGCGGCATCCGTCCAGGCGGATAAACCGGATGCACGCATCGTGAAGTCGGCAAGACGTGCGGATAAACCCGCGCCTGTGACCTCAGTGAATCGATTGGCGGCGAGCGCTCTGCTGGTCCAGGCATCGGCGATCAAACCCATCCGCGTCGCTCGCAAACGATCGGCCTCATTCGCCGGGTGCAGGATCGATAGCGCCTGGCGCATGATTCTGGCGGACGACAGTCCATTCCATGCCGCCGTTTGGCGAATGAATGCCAGGTCGCTTACAGAGGACAGCAACGCACTGCCAAGTTTCGCGCTCGTGAGGTAGTTGCGAATTGCCGTCATAGTGTCGGCAAACCTGAGGCTCGATGTGTCATCCGTGCGACCACTGATCACACGCCACAGCGCATCCAATTGTCCGAGGGTGAAACCCTTCGCGCCGTCGCGTTTTGCCAGGTCCCGGAGGTATCGGAACGTCGCTTCCGGATTCGGTCCGAGCACCTCCATCAGTGCGATGTCGGAGGCCATCGATTCCAGGTGGTCCATGATGTGGGCGTACACATCGCGACCGCCGAACTGGTCGAAGTATTCAAGCCACGCTTCGCCATTGCGAAACGCGAGCTGTCGACGGTCCTGGCGTGTTGCTGCTGTTGAGCGTCTACCGAATTGACCTAATGGTCTGCGTCTAGGGACCTCTGCGATGATGTCTGCGTAGATCTCCGGCAGCCGGCGGTCCAGTTCTGCGCTGGTCAGCGGTTGGCCGACATCGTCGTACATGCGCGATGGATCCAGGAGCGGGCGTACCGTTGCAATCCACTGCTTCTTACCGACCTTCGCCACACTTGGTGCATGGTGCATCTGCGGCAGTCCGAAGTCGGCGCGCTTCTGGATAGCGCCACCTGCGCGGTTGAACCGTTGGCGCATGTACTCGAAGACCTCACCGACCCGCTTTGCGAACCGTGCTGCCTGGATATCGCCCGAGGTCTCACCAAACAGCTCACGCACGATCGTCCGGGCGACCTGCGTGTTCTGGCGCAGGCCCAATGTGATCGGCCGCAGTGACTGCATGACCTCGGCCATCATCCCTTGCACCTGCTGCATGATCGCGTGCTTGCGTGCGTCGATGTTGGTTCCGCGGGACCTTCCAGTGATATCACGACCGAGGATGGACATGACGCCGGTGCTGACGCCGTTTGAGTGCGCGGTTGCTCGCTCCAGCGCCTCTGCCTGCTTGGTGAGCTGCAGAATGGTGTTTCGCTCATTGGTTTCGAGCTCTCGGGCGTACTGCTCTAGAGTGCGAGCATCGAAGTCTCCAGTACGGCCAGCAGCAACGCGTTCTCGTAGCGCCTGGATTTGTTCCGCCTGGTCGGGCGAAATTCGTCCGGCGGCAAGAGTGCGTGCAATGCAGCTATCGAGTTTGCTCATGCGCCACCTCCTGCGAAACAGGCCCGCAGCGCATCGAGTCCTGAGCGTTGCGTCTCAACCTCATCCAGGAGCTCACGAGCCGATTTCGTTACGAACGTTGACTCACCACCTTCGAAGTCACTCTCGATCTCAATCGGTATATCGAAATCTTCATCGGCGACCAGGTTGCGAGCACGCTGGAATTGTGCGGACATTTCGACCACCGGCGGCTCCTCATCGACGTAGCTCACAAGCTCATCACGGAGCGGCGCTTCAACACCCTGGAACTGCGGTGCGATTTCGCCCAGATCCTCATCCGGAACGAACCGTCCAACCTCTGCGATATCGCCACCGGAGAACTGGGCTATCGCCTCATCAATCGCGTCCGAGTGCTGCGCCTGAGTAAGCGTTTGTGGTCGCGTCTCATCGCGACGCTGCGCCTCCTCGAGGATTCGCACGGCGTTGTCTGCCTCTGCGTTCTCGGGGATCGTTCCTGCCTCGCGTGCGGCTCTGTAATCACCGATCAGTTGAGGTAAGCCACGGACAGCCAGGTCTGCAGAGCTTGCTAGCCCACCGGCTGTGAGTGCAGATAGCACAACTGACGATGCGGCATCCGTCATGGTGTAGGGCGAATCAATGCGTCGCTTGAATGCCAGAATCTCTGCCTGGAGTGGTATCTCTGTGGCTCCAGCAATGCCCGCCTCGATCGCGAACGTCCTGGCTGCGCCGCCAAGCAGCGACCGACCAACGCCTGCGCCGGCACCGAACGGAAGTGTCGCGAGCAGATAGGGCTCACTCAGTCCCGCCTGGAAACTACCGACGAACGAATCGATCGTTCTTCCCCTGGCTAGGACACGCTGGTTCGCCTCTCGTTCGGCACGCGCGATTTCCGAGACAGTCGCGATGATCTCCTCGTCCGTCTGCAATGCACCCGGGTTCGCCGCTGAGAGCGCATCAAGCGCACGCACGTATTGCGCCGCACGTTGCTGCTCAAAGACGCGCCCCGGCACCCTTGCGCCTGCTGGCAGTGTTTCTGGGTCCAGTTGGAGCAGCTGATCGTTGTCTGCGTTGCGCCTTGCATCCGCAAGTTCCTGCTGCGTGAGGTTCGCGCCGAACTCTGCCTGCTCCGGATCCATGCCGAGCTCGATTGCTTTGCGCTTTCGCTGCTCCATGAGTGGCGCGAATGCTTGCTGTTCGCTGAACGACATCTCCTCGTCGAACATCAACCGCCGAGCGGCGTCACGCGTCTCCGCAGGCGTAGCCGGTACGTCATCGATCGTCGCTGCGGGTAACAGCGGAGCATCCACCTTGCCTGCCAGAAAACCGCCGGTCATGCGTTGCTCTCCCTTGGGGCCGCGTAGTAGAGCTGCTGCTCCACCGCAGCGAGCGTGCGACCTATGTTCGCGCGGTATTCCAGGTAAGCCTGGTAGTCGACGTGCATCACGAAGTGCGAGTCTTTTGGTACCTGATCACCTCGTACGCGAGTCACAGCAGGCGACTCACCTGGCGCAGCAAACCGTCCAGCAATAAGCACGGTGCTATCCATCCTGCAGGCTCGTTTGCATCGCATGCAGGCCGATCGCTTCCAGAGCACGCTTGAGTGCGCTCGGCGTGTGCGGATGACCAGCGTCCAGCGCGATCTGATCGTTGAACGTGACGCTCACCATGGCGTCTGCCGGCACCGTCCCATCCGGACTGTGTCGAACTGAGTCCTTGTTGGCTGCGCCGCCCGCAATGAAGTACGTGTGTGTTGCCATCACTGGCCTCCATAGAGTTGTTTCAAATCTTGGATTTCCGGGTTCTCCAGCAGAGATTCCCGGCATTTGCACTGTTTTTTTGTGCCACTTTGTTCTGCGAGATCTGCCTCAAGTCTCGTGCATTCGGCCTCGAGCTCCTCGGCACGCTCGATCTTTCTCGCCGTCCTCATCGCTTGCGCACGTGCCTTGAGCGATTGGATCCGCGTCTCCAGCGATTGATCTCCAATTCTTGGTGGGTTGTAGCTAGACGGTCCGAGCATGTGCTGCGGCGGCGGTGTTTTGGCTGCAGCGACGAATTGTCCGAGGTTCGGGGGAAATGCCAGAGCCTGGTTGGCGAGGTTTGCCAGGCCGCGCCGAATCTGTTGATCGCCAAGACGAGAGATAGCCTGCACCCACGCAGGGTTCGGCTCACTACCGTGCTCTCGGATGAAGGCCTTGCCGTAAATGCGGACCATTGCCAGATGTAACCGGTTTGCTCTGACCTCATTAGAAACCTGGTGGGAGGTCCGCTCGTCGCTCGAGTTCCCGAAGCTGCTCATCGAAGCTGGCGTGTCTTCTGCTCGTTGAACGTCGCCCAGAATTTGTTTCGTTGATTTCATCATTCCAGCGCTCCTCTCTCAGGTATCTGTCCGGGTGAGGGATGTACTGCGGGTCTTGCCACTGGCTGTGCAACGCGATGCGTTTCTGCACATCAGCGATGATGGTGTCGGCGATTGAATCGAGCCCCTGCGCGTTCCAAATGCGTTTGGCAGGGACCTGCGCTTCCTTCCGCGGGTAGATCGCCCAGAAATCGCCGAAGCGCCCCATAGTTCTCTCCTCTGGTTGATCTGGTTTACTTGGAGGGCTGTGCATACCCCCCTTTGTACTCTCACAGACTGGGGGGTCTGTAGGGACCGGGGGGGCTGTAGAGACCTCCCTGTTGTCTGGAATAACCATTTGAAGAATGTTTGCGCCGCTGTTCGCACGAGTGCCGTTGCGTTGTAGCCAACCGGCCTCACACAGCTCAGAAATGTGACGACGGACCAATCGCTTTCGGTTCTCAATTTGCTTGTTGTCCGCATCGTCTGGCAGCGTCCCGAGGGCAATTGAAACGTTGAGCGGAAAAAGCGCGCCGCTAATGTCCGCCTTGTTGACCAAGAAAAGGACAGTCTTGTACGCGCCTTGAGGCAGTTCTGCCTTTGCAATGGCCTCAGCCCACCGAAACTTGAGGGGCTTGTCACTTGCAGCCACATTCGTTTCTACGCTGCGCTCAGCGAGGTATCGATGTTTTGCGCTAGACGACGGAGCGATTCGTCGGTAACTCTCCGGCTACGCCCGACCTTGAAGGATTCGAGTTTGCCCTCGTACAGGAGGTTGTAGATCGTTCGAGGAGTGACGCCGAGTTTGTCACTGCTCTCCTTGATCGAGTGGCCAAGACGCTCCGAGTTGTACTGCATGCTGTGCTCCTGAATGAACGTGATTCAGGTTGCATGCTGACCAAAAAAAACGAACGTGAAGAGATCAGGTTCGCTTTTTCTTCAGAACGTCACGAATGCCTTTTGCGGTTTTGGGCCAATCGTCTTCGCCGCGGGCGGCGAGGATGTTGGCGATTTTGTGGCTCCTCACTCCTTCGTCGAGCAACGCATCCCGCGCCGCCGCTATTTCCCTATTGCGCTCCAACAACTGCCGGTCGTGCTGTTGCGCGGCAGGACTATCTTTCCGTGCGCGAAAAACTCTCATGCCACGGTCAGCATGGGGTTCTAGAAGTTCCGTGACAAACCGTCCCAGATTCGATTCAATTTTTGCCAGGGTGGCAGCCATCCCAAGATAGTCACCATCATCATATTGCTCCAGCGCTGTGCACCTGGCGATGACGACACTCTTTTGCAGATCGAAGATCATCGGGTCTTGTTGTCGGTCGCGCCCGAACGCTTCGAGCGCTTTCAGCTCGCTCATGATCGAGGTGTATAGTGCTTGTCGGAATCGGGCGTGACGCTCCTTGTCTTCCATGAGTTCCGTATTCCATGGGATGTGTTTACTCATCGCCCAAAATCCTCGCTAGCTCTTTGTCCCAAAGCTCTTGGGCTTCGAATCTCTCTGCCTCCCAGTCGTACTGGTTGTAAACCGCCTCTAGTCCACGGGATGCGTGATTGACCATGCGATCGCGTACCTCTCTGGCGATTCTCAGGCCCGCGAGTCGCGTCTTGTAGGTTCGGCGCAGATCGTGAGGCGTGAAGCGAGGTGCGATGTCGTTGCGATCACACCAACGGCGCAGCCAGCTCTGTGTGCCAGTCAGTGACTGAGCGCCGAATACCCGCTCCGCATCACCTTGCTCTGCAATCAACGCCAGCAATGCGTCTGTGAGGGGTACCCAGTGCGCTCTTTTGTTTTTGGTTACCGCGGCCGGGATGACCCACCGATCGTCTTGCAGGTGCTCGGCGCGCATCTGTTGCGTCTCACCGATCCGTTGGCCGGCCGCCAGGAGAAACCGCAGCAGCGGAGTATGAGCGCTCCGTGTGTTCCACAAAGAGCGGATCTCATCATCAGTAAGCGTTCGCTCTCTAGGTCGTTCCGTGCCACCGACATATCGCGGAGTGATCTCGGCAAGCGGGTCCACATTCAGGTAACCGTGGACCACGCCATACCGGGTCGCTTGTTTAAAGATCGACATTGCGCGGTTTGCGCTAACCGGGCCGGCAGTCTTTGCGAACTGCTTAAGGTACGCCGCGACTCGCATACGAAACTCTCGAGTCTGCCGTGCGTCCAGGTCATAGGTGTTGAGTTGCTTGATCTCGGGGGCAGTATTGTTGACGTAGCCTTGCACCTGCTCAGGGCGTCTGTAGGTCTGCAGGATGTGGTTGTCCTGGTAGTGCCGGAGAAGATCCCCGAATGTCAGAGGAGGGCGCTCTGCAGGATCCAGGTCGGCAAAACCCTCGGCGCGGCGTTTGGCTTGTTCGATTTGGCCGCGGCGCTCTGCTGCCTGCCGTCTTGCGTTACGTAGCGACAGAGCAGGGTAGTCGGCGATCTTCTCGTAAGTGCTCTTGCCCGCATCATCAATGACGCGGAGCTCGAAGGTCTTACGTCCTGTCGGATGAACAGCCAGGTAGAGACTGTCACCGTCGGACTTGCGATACTTGTGCTTCTTGGGGCGTAACGCTCTGACTTGGGAATCGAGTAATCGCTTCATCGGACAACGCTGGGTGCACTAATATGTTGCCAACTGTTGCACGAATTTGCATAACGCTTCAATGGATAATCAAGAAAAACAAATAGATAGCGACGTAAGTCGTTGTATTCGCGTGTTGTTCGTTTGCATGGGCAACATCTGCCGTTCGCCAACAGCCGAGGGTGTGTTTCGGCATCTCGTCGAGCAGTCCGATTTGTTGCCTGAATTCGAAATCGACTCCGCCGGGACGCACGCTTACCATGTCGGCGATTCACCCGATCCCAGGTCGCAAGCGAAAGCGGCGGAGTATGGTGTTGATCTGTCGAGTCAACGTGCGAGACGCGTGACAGAATCTGACTTTCGCGAGTTTGACTATATCCTCGCCATGGACAGTGACAATTTGTCTGCGTTAGAGCGCATCCGCCCGGAAGACGCGAGTGCCAATCTTTCGCTATTGCTCAGTCACGGACCCGATCATGGCTACGCGGAAGTGCCCGATCCCTACTACGGCGGTGCGAGAGGATTTGAGCTTGTCTATCAGCTTGTGTACGACGCGTGCCAAGGGTTGCTCCAGAAACTGAGCGCGCCGCGCTAGGCGGCGCACTCACCCCATTAGTCGTCGCTGGACCAGACGGTATAGGTCTTATCCGACGACTTGGGTGCCTGAGTTTCCCAAGGTAACAGCTCAGGCTTCGGGTCCGGTTTCTTCTCGGCCTTCTGTCTGGGCTTCTTGGGAGCCTCATCAGGCAATGCCTTCATTCGAGCGGTATCGCCGGCATCTCCACCATTCGACGATGACTTCGGCTTGGATGGCTTCTCCTGAGGTTTCTGTTCTGCAGCGGGTTTCGGCTCTGTGCTCGCGGAGGCCTTCGATGCGTCATCTCGTGGCGGCTTTTTCTCACCCGACGCAAGACGTGTCCGTGCGCCGCCGCCTCGGGGTTTGCGATCGCCTGTGGGTGCATCGTCCGATTGGGACTCGCCGCCCGACGAACCCGTCTGCTCCGCGCGCTCGTTTGAGGACGCTTTAGCTTTGTCAGCTACGGGTTTTGATTCGGCTGCCGCAGGTTTGTCGTCCGAGCGCTCGGGTTTACGTTGCGCAGATTCTGATGAACCGTCTGAGCCGGTCCCCGAATCATTCTGATCAGTTTTGTTCTGTGCTGCGTTGGCTTGTTCGCCCTGCGGCTTTTTACGGCGACGACCACGCGAGCGACGACGACGCTTGCGCGGTTGATCCTGATCTTCGGCGGTGGCCTGTGCGTCCGCGTCTTTCGGCGACTGTTTAGCCTGTTGCTGCTTGTCGTCCGCTGCGGCTTCGTTCCTGCGTTCGGCTTGCTGCTTTCTGCGGTTTTGCTGCGCAGGTTTCTTGCTGCTGTCGTCCGCGGACTTCTTGCGATTGTCCTGGCGCTGGTTTCGTTGCGCCGATTTCTCATTGCGTTGTTGCTGATTTCCGCGTTTCTTGCCACGAGCGTTGTCGTTGCCGCGTGCGTTTCGCTTTTTGTTGTCAGCTTGTTTGCGATCAGCAGCACGTTTGGCCCGGCGTTCCGCGTCGCGCTTCTTGCGTTCGATGCGCTCTTTCTCTTTCGCCTTGCGCTCGATCTCTTTGGGGTCCGGTTCACCGAACAGCCAGTACCAGATGCGCACGAAGATGCCGGGCCGCGGTCCTGTGCGCTCTTCCTGAACCAGTCGCTTCGGCGTAGGCGCAGGCGTCGCAGGTGCGGCGATCTGGACGGCAGCTTGTTCGGGCTGTACCTTCTCACCACCCCATTCAGTAATCGATTCGTCAACCACGGTTTCAGTAAGCTCTACGCTGTTACCGATGTTTTCAGCCAACTCCACCTGGTCATCACGCACTCGACGGATTTCGTACTTGGGCGTCTGAAACGCGGCATTGGCGCACAGGATGAACTGGGTGCCGTGTCGTGCTTCGAGTTTCTGAACCCAGTCTCGTTTCTCATTAAATAAGTAAGTGGCAACGTCGACCGGGAGCTGCGCGATGACTTTCGAGGTGCGCTCCTTGCGAGCTTCCTCGCCGAGCACGCGAAGAATCGCCAACGCGAGTGATTCGATTGACCGGAACACCCCCATGCCATCACAGCGCGGGCAGACTTGATGCGTTGATTCACCGAGTGATGGGCTAAGACGCTGGCGCGACATTTCGAGCAGGCCGAAGCGTGAGATTTTGCCGATCTGGATGCGCGCACGGTCGGCCTTCACCGCTGCACGCAAACGGTTTTCCACCTCGCGTTGGTTCTTCGACGCATTCATATCGATGAAATCGATCACGACCAAACCACCGAGGTCACGCAGACGCAGCTGTCGTGCAATTTCATCAGCCGCTTCGAGGTTGGTGTTGAAGGCGGTTGTCTCGATATCAGCACCCTTGGTCGCGCGGGCGGAGTTGATATCGATAGAGATCAGAGCTTCTGTGATATCGATGACGATTGATCCCCCCGATGGGAGGTTCACGCTGTGCGCGTATGCCGTCTCGATTTGTGACTCGATCTGGTAGCGAGTAAAGAGCGGTACAGGATCGGAATAACGCTTCAGCTTGTTTGCGTTGTGCGGCATTACCGATTCGATAAATTCCTTGGCTTGCTCGTAAGGGCCCTCGGCATCGATCAGGATCTCTCCAATTTCGTTGGAGATGTAGTCGCGCAAAGAGCGGATCACCGCGTTGCTTTCCTGATAGATCAGGAATGGCGACGCCTGGGCAACTACAACTTTCTTGATCGCTTCCCAGACAGAAAAGAGATTGTTCAGATCCCACTCGAGTTCTTCGGCGGTTCTGTCGATGCCGGCGGTGCGCACAATCACGCTCATGCCGTCAGGAATCTCCAACGACGAAAGCGCCTCGCGAATCTCTTCACGATCTTCACCGGTGATCCGACGAGATACGCCGCCTGACTTCGGTTTATTTGGCTTGAGAACGAGGAATCGGCCGGCGAGGCTGACGAACGTGGTGAGTGCCGCGCCTTTGTTGCCGCGCTCTTCTTTTTCGATCTGGACAACAATGTCCTGGCCTTCTTTCAGTACATCGCGAATCGATACGCGACCCTTGTCTGAAGGCTCTTTGATGTAGTACTCGGGAGAGATGTCCTTGAAAGGCAGGAACCCGTGCCGCTCCGCCCCGTAGTCGACGAAGGCCGCTTCGAGACTCGGCTCGATGCGGGTGATTTTGCCTTTGTAGATATTGGCCTTTTTACGTGCCTGAGAGGGTAGCTCTACGTTGAGGTCGTAGAGCCGCTGGCCATCGACCAGCGCCATGCGCAACTCTTCTTCCTGAGTTGCGTTGATTAGCATTCTTTTCATTGTGCCCGGGATTCCGTAGGAGTGCGGGCGAAGCCAGTTGTTGCCGGATGCTCGATTGTGAATTGCCTGGGGACGTCGCGTGCAAGGGAAGCTCCAACCAGACGCACTCTGACGATGGTCGTCGGACCGCGTCAAAGGCTTGGGAGATCATTGCTAGCAGTAGAGGCATTCGAAATTTGAGCTGTGTGCGAATAAACGCAAAGACAAAGGAGCATCTGCTCCGGGCTTCGCCGCATTGACCGACGCCGAGTGGCAGCCGGCCCAAATTGATAAAACATCCTGATCTGCCGGTGAACCGCCAGATCGTGATTCGGGTTGTCCGTGGAGTGAATCGTTGCGGAGCGAAAATAGCGTTCGCGATGGGTCCGATTCGGTGACGCCGGCTGGCAAAAACCAGGCGGCGGCGCGCCGCGGTACTGGCATAATATAACAATCGGAGCAGGTGACGGCAAACGGGTAAGTACTTGTCAGAGAAAGAGAAGCCTGAGCGAAAGGGCAGAGGTGTGGCACACGTCACAGTCGATGAAGATGGCGCAGGCCAACGGATCGACAATTTCCTGATCGCACACCTGAAAACGGTGCCACGGACTCGCGTATATCGCATGCTTCGCAAAGGCGAGGTCAGGGTCAATAAAGGCCGTGTCAAACCCACTCATCGACTGGCGGTTGGGGACTCCGTGAGGATTCCGCCGGTCTTTGTCGAAGAATCCAATTCCCCGAAAGCGCCCAGGCGAATCACAGACTTGCTCGCGCAGTCGGTGCTCTACGAGGACCGGGATCTCCTGGTGATCAACAAACCGGGCGGTGTGGCGGTTCATGGCGGTAGCGGGGTGTCCCATGGTGTTGTGGAGGCACTCCGGGAAATTCGCCCCGACTGGTCGGAAGTGGCGCTGGCGCATCGTCTTGACCGCGAAACGAGCGGAGTGTTGGTTCTTGCCAAACGCCGGGCGGCGCTGCGCCGCTTGCATGCAGATTTCCGAGAGGACCGCGTCAGCAAGGTGTATCAGGCGCTGGTGGTGGGTTACTGGCCGCACGGCAACCGCGTCATCGACCTGCCGCTAAAGGTTTCCGAGCGGCGAGGTGGCGAGCGACATGTCATTGTAGCCCCGGACGGCAAACCCTCTGTCACAAGGGTCACGGTAACCGATGGCCGCAAGGCAGCTTCGCTGCTGACAGTCAGTCCGGAGACGGGGAGGACGCACCAGATTCGTGTTCACCTCGCGCACCTTGGGTTCCCAATCGCGGGCGATGACCGCTACGGTGACGCGGATACGAATCGGGCATTGTCCCGGCGAGGGTTGCCCCGGCTGTTTTTGCATGCGCAATCCATTGGTTTTGACGATGGCGTTGGTGGTGAGCAGTTGTTCACCGCGCCGCTGCCGACGGATTTGTCCAAGGTGCTCCCGAGGATGCTGGCCGGCAACTAGGGCAGCTTCAGCCCAAACTCGCGCAAGGCCGCGGATACTGCGATCAACGGCAGACCGATCAGCGCAGTCGGATCGGTTGAGCGGATCGCTCGAAACAGCGAGATGCCCAGCGATTCCGCCTTGAAAGCGCCAGCGCACGCGAGCGGTTCATCCATCCGAACATAGCGTTCAATTTCGGGCCGAGTCAGCGCGCGAAACTCGACTTGTGTGCGATCCAGACCCGAGCGAGATTCACCGTCGTGGATCACACACCAGGCGGTGAAAAACGTCACGGACCGCTCGCTGCAGCGTTCCAGCTGAGCGACCGCGTTCTCGACTGAGCCTGGCTTTCCCAGTACATCTTCGCCATCCCAGGCGACCTGATCCGATCCTATAATGATCGCGCCTTCGGGGCATCGAGCTGCAACTGCGGTCGCCTTTGACGTCGCCAGTCGCAATGACAAGGCCTCAGGCGGCTCACCAGGCTGCGGCGATTCATCGATGTCCGGTGAGTCTGTAGTGAAGTGTACGCCCAGTCGTTCCAGCAATTCGCGTCGGGCTGCTGAACTCGAGGCCAGAATCAGCGGGGCGCTCGTCATGCTAGGTGTCCAGAGCTTTGACACCGAGACGGCTTCTCACTTACCATTTGCCGGCTATGGGCATCACATTTAACACCCCGATTATTTTGTCGGACGTAGATGCCCATGGGCTCAAGCTTGCCGGGAAACTCGGTTCAGGCCAAATGCAGGGTATCGATGCACTCGCGAGTGCCGCGGCTGCGGATGCCGTGGACAGCGATGCGAGCGACTTCGTTACCGGTGTCGAGGCCGAACTGATCCTTGCCCCTGGTGGCAAGCCACGGCATTGGACCCTCAAAGGTCAGATTGATGGACGCGTCGCTTTGGTTTGTCAGCGGTGTCTCGAACTCACTGAAGTTCGGGTGGGTCGTGAGGTAAGCCTCGCGATCGTTGCCTCAGAGCTGGACGAGGAACATTTCGATGCGGCGTTCCCGGGAATGGAGCGTTGGGATCACGACGAAGAGCAGCTGGTGTTGGCTAATCTGATCGATGAATGGATGATGCTTGAGCTGCCCATGGTGGTGGCTCACGAGAAAATTGAGGATTGTGGCCCGTTGGCTACCGCGCTCGAGCGACCGGTGGAGCAGGCCAAGACACAGACACCTTTTGCGGATCTGGCCAACATGATGACGGGAAAGTCTGATTGAGCTAGTTCGCAGAAGCAGCTTTTTTAATGGAGTAATGTCATGGCAGTTCAAAAGAGCCGTCGCACCCCTTCGACCCGCGGCATGCGTCGTGGTCACGACAAACTGAAAGGCAAAACGCTTTCAGTAGAGCCGACAACGGGCGAGAAACACTTGCGTCACCACGTGAGCCCTGATGGGTTTTATCGCGGTAAGCAGGTCATCGCGACCGAAGCGCTAGAAGCGGACGACGAGTAAGCGACGCTTCAGGTCTAGCAACCTGGGTCCATTCGGCGAGCTAGGCCTAGCCCGTAGCCCCTGATTTGCTAGGGCAGTACGACAACCTGGAGTTCAGTGAGTCCACAACCATTGCGTTAGACGCAATGGGGGGCGACCTGGGACCTGGCATTGTCCTCGACGCGGCCGCGTCCGCGCTGGCACGCTTTCCTGCCCTCAACATCATCCTCGTTGGAGACGAGTTAGTCCTCGGTAACCACCCGACGGCGACTCACACGCGAGTGGCAGTTCGTCATGCCGCAGAGGTGGTCACGATGGATGACACGCCATCCGAAGCCGTGCGCCGCAAGAAACAATCGTCAATGCGGGCGGCACTCGATTGCGTGCGCGAAGGTGAAGCTGCTGCTTGCATCAGCGGTGGCAACACCGGTGCGTTGATGGCGACGGCCATGCTCGTACTTCGCACCGTGACCGGTATCAAGCGACCAGCAATCATGGCCGAGATACCGACAACAGCTTCGCCTACCTATCTGCTTGATGTCGGCGCCAATGCCAGCTGTGATGCTGAGCAGCTCTACCAATTTGCGGTCATGGGCAGCATCGTAGCGCGTCCTCTTAGTGGCGCGCGCGAGCCTAGACTGGCCCTCCTGAATATTGGTAGTGAGGCCGGGAAGGGAGATGATCGAATTCAAGCCACGGCGCAGCGACTTGCAGCTAGCAATCTGAACTACATCGGATTCGTCGAAGGCAATGATCTGGGGAAGGGCGTCGCAGAGGTTATCGTCACTGACGGATTCACAGGTAATGTCGCCCTCAAGACGATGGAGGGCACAGCCTCATTGGTCGGTCACTTCATGCGTGCGTCATTTAATCGCTCGCCCATGGGCAAACTCCAGGCGCTGTTCTCAAGAGGCTCGCTTAGACACCTTGCGAACACACTCGACCCGAGAGGGTATAATGGAGCGAGTTTCGTCGGGCTGAACGGTATCGTGATCAAGAGTCATGGTGGCGCCGACGCTAAAGCATTTGAGCATGCGATTGAAACGGCGCTGCTTGAAATTCGGGACAACGCACCTGCGGCCATCGCCCGCTGGATGAGCAACGAGGCAGTCTGAATGTTTTCAAGAATCGCCGGGACCGGCAGCTATGCACCGGAACGAGTACTGACCAACGCCGAGCTTGAAGGCATGGTCGAAACCAGTGATGAGTGGATTCGTTCGCGTACCGGTATTGAGCGTCGCCATATCGCTGCCGATGACGAAAAGACCTCTTCGCTGGCGATTCAGGCGGCGCGCCGTGCGATGGAAGCCGCTGGCGTCACCGGGGCCGACATCGACTTCATCGCTATCGGTACCACCACTCCGGATGTCGTATTCCCGAACGTCGGTTGTTTGATTCAGGAAGCGCTCGATATTCCAGCTTGCCCGACGATGCAACTCGAGGCCGCCTGCACCGGTTTTATCTATGCACTGAGCGTTGCTGATCAATACGTCAAGGCCGGCACGGCCAAATGTGCACTCGTCATCGGTGCCGAAACGCTCTCGCGAGTCACAGACTGGACCGATCGCAACACGTGTGTCTTGTTCGGCGATGGCGCGGGTGCGGTGATCCTGAAGCCCGATGAGAATGATGGCGTGATCTCTACGCACCTCGGTGCAGACGGACGCTATCGCCATCTGCTGAAGATGGACGCGGGCCCGTCGCAGCGCCTGACCGATGTCGTGCGGGGAGAAGCCTTTATCCAGATGGCCGGCAACGAAGTGTTCAAGGTTGCCGTCAAGACGCTTGAGCGTATTGTCGACGTTACCCTCGAGGCGAACGCGATCGACAAATCCGATATCGATTGGTTGATTCCGCATCAGGCCAATATTCGAATCATTCAGGCAACTGCGAAACGACTCGCTATGCCGATGGATCAGGTGGTGTTGACGGTGCAGGAATACGGCAACACCTCGGCGGCCTCAGTGCCTATGGCGTTGGACACGGCCGTGCGCGATGGGCGCGTTCAACGCGGTCAGCTACTGTTGCTCGAAGCTTTCGGTGGCGGTTTTACGTGGGGGTCAGCGCTGGTCCGCTTCTAGGACGACTCGTCTCAAATCAGCGAACGCGATGGCAGGCCGCTGCGATCGGTGCGCATACGGCGTTGCATTCGTCCATGCAATGCCCAGCGGCGTTTCTCAAGTCGCTCGATACGCACCGACTCAGGGACGGTGGTCATAAGGCTGCTGCGATAACGACAAAAGTCCCGATAGGCTTCGATGACGTGCTTGAGTTCGAGTAGCAGCAACTCGATGACAATTGCATCGTCGAGCAACCCGAGCCCCGGAACATCATCCGGGATGAGATCATCCGGATCACCGAAGTAGACCAATGCAGCAAGGATTTTCTCGCGTTGGCGCTTGGGTAACTCCCAGTCGGTGTCTTCGAGCATATCGGTCATGGCGACCAGTTTTGGCACGCGCTCGCGAACAAAGTCCGGCGCCTGGCGGGAATCAAAATCGTCGAGCAGTGTGCGTGCGGCTTCGAGAATATCGTGCTCGTCGGCACTGCGAATCGTGTCGCGGGCATTTTGCATCGCCTTGCGAAGGGCGCGGATATCCTTGTTGGTTATCTTGATTTTGACGACGATCGCCACGCTTTGATGCCCCTAGGTTACAATCGCGCCAAGGCTACGTGGCGCGCAATCAATGGTCAAACGCTGCATGAGTTTCAAATCTAAAACCGCTCAGTATCTTGCAACGATGGTTGCCGGATCGTTGTTGGTAACCGTCAGTCAGGCTGCTGAGTACCTCCTGCCGGCGGCTGATCAGCACATTATTGGCGAAGTCCGCGAGATTACAGCGACCGAACAGGACACGTTCGTGGACATCGCGCGCGTTCATGGTGTTGGTTATACCGAACTGCGGCGTGCGAATCCCGACGTCGACCCATGGATTCCTGGCGTGGGCACGACAGTAGTCCTACCGACGCGATTTGTCTTGCCGGACGCGCGCCGTCGCGGGGTCGTGCTCAATCTCGCTGAATATCGGATGTACTACTTCCCGCCGGTTGGACAGGGCGAGCAGGCTACTGTGCACACCTATCCGATCAGTATCGGAAGACAGGACTGGGAGACGCCGCTCGGGCGAACGAGAGTGGTCGCCAAGGCCGAGCGGCCAAGTTGGTATCCGCCAGCATCCATTCGCGCTGAGCATGCCGCGGAGGGTGATCCGTTGCCGGCGGTGGTGCCACCTGGACCAGACAATCCTTTGGGCGAGTATGCGATGCGACTGGGACTGCCCGGCTACCTGATCCACGGCACCAATCGACCAGCGGGTGTCGGCATGCGGGTCACCCATGGATGTATCCGGATGTTCCCGGAAGATATCGAACAGTTGTTCGCGCTGGTCCCTGTGGATACGCCGGTGCAGATCGTAAACCAGCCGGTGAAGATGGGTTGGGATGGTGATCGCCTGATCCTCGAGGCGCATGAGCCGCTGTCGAGCGCTGTTGAAGCTATCGATGAACCGATACCGGAAATGGATGAGACGAGCTCAGAAACTGAAACAGCCGAGGCTGTATCGGATGAGGCGCCGCCTGTGGTGGAGAGCGCGCTGACGTTGCTCACTCGGGCCTATGTTGCGGCCACACGCGATTTAGAGACAGCACCGAAGGTAGATTGGCCGTTGATGGAGTCTGTGCTTGGGGAGGCCAGGGGATTGCCCGTCACGGTTGGTGAGTTCTCGCGCGAGATTGCTGATGCAGAACGCGCGCCTGAGGCCTCGCCGGAGTCGACTTCTGCGCAATAGATCAAGCGATCTACTCATGCTTAAAAAAACGCCGCGTGAATCATCACGCGACGTTTTCGGTGCCGTCAGGCACCCGCCATACGGCAATTCCGTTTCGGGAATTACTTCTGCATGGAACGCTGGAACATACGCTCCAGACGCTCGGTGTTGGCGTCGCAGCAGGACTGTGCTGAGTTCGCAGCAGACAGCGCCTGGTTGGCGGTGCTAGCAGCGCTTGCAGCCTGCTGGCTCGCACGATCTGCAGCAGCGCGTGCAGCTTCGGCAGCGGTTTTCGCAGCCGCAGCGTCCGCAGCAGCAGCATCAGCAGTTGCACGTACTTCGTTCAGCAATTCGTTATTCGTGCAACCGGTAGCAGCACCCAGTACTACAACCGCCGCAGCGACTTTCAGAACGTTCTTCATCATTACAAAAAACCCCATTCGTTCTTGTACAAGTCAGTATCGAAGATACCCAAACAACTCAGGACAATCCTGAAGTTGGCGTAATGATGCCAGATTTCTGACATATGTATAAGTCAATCGCACGTCGGAGTTTGGCGACACAACTGATTGATGCTCAACGACTCACAGTGGATCTGGTGGATCGAGCGGGGGGTTCAGAAGGATGATTTTTTCAGGGCTTGCGCTCGAAGATGTCCTGTATATAATTACAGTCACTGGTTTTCTATACAGGTATCGTCATGCATGACCTCACGCCACGACAATCGCAGATTCTGGAATTGATCCAGGATTTCATTCATGAAACTGGCATGCCGCCTACGCGTGCTGAGATCGCTCGTGAGCTCGGCTTCAAATCGCCTAACTCCGCCGAAGAACATCTGCGGGCCCTACAGCGTAAGGGCGTGATCGATCTGATTCCGGGTACCTCTCGCGGCATCCAGTTGAAAGACTCGCTCCGTGAACAGATCGGTCTGCCACTAGTGGGCCGTGTGGCTGCTGGTCATCCGATCCTGGCCGAACAGAACATCGAGGCACACTACCGAGTGGATCCGGCTTTTTTCAGCCCAAAGCCACACTACTTGCTGCGTGTCTGCGGTATGAGTATGAAAGATATCGGCATTCTGGATGGCGATCTTGTTGCGGTACATCGCACACCTGAGGTGCGTAGTCGCCAGGTGGTTGTGGCCCGTTTGGATGATGAGGTGACGGTCAAGCGCTACCGGCAGGAAGGCAGTGTGGTGTGGTTGTTGCCGGAGAACGAGGATTTTGAACCGATAGAGGTGGATCTGAGCGAGCAGTCTCTGGTGATCGAAGGCGTAGTCGTTGGTGTGATTCGCGATGGTGTACAAGTCCACTGACGAACCTGGCGTCGGTAGCGGGCCGACACACAGTCCTTCACAAGAAAAGGAAACTCCGGAGGCAGACTCCGGGGTTTTTTTTTCCCCACAGCAGGCGTTATTCGAGTCTGCAGGGCTGTGGCGAGCGAATTCCCTGACCTCAGGTCAGGGACCGGTTTGTAGCAGCGGCTACACCAAGCTGGATGCCTGCTTGCCAGGCGGCGGTTGGAGCACCGCTGGTCTGACCGAGTTGCTGACTGGCTCGGCGGGTGTCGGTGAGCTTCGTCTGCTGATGCCTGCGTTATCGACACTGACCGCTGAGCGCAATGGGTGGGTCATGTGGATCGCGCCACCCTATCTACCGAACGCGCCCGCTCTGCAGCAGTGGCAGGTGCCACCATCTCGTATGCTGGTCATCCATCCACGCACGCCACGCGATATGGCGTGGGCCGCCGAACAGGCGCTGACTTCCGGCAATTGTGTGGCGGTGTTGTTGTGGGCGCGCATTCTCGACCGCGCGCGAGGTAATGTTTCTTTCCAGCGTCTCAGTCGACGACTGCAATTGGCCGCAACCGAACATCGTTGCTGGGCGGTGGCGTTTCGGGATCTTGAATATCGCAAGACACCTTCATCGGCCGTATTACGTATCGCGATTCACGCAACCGGTGAAAAACGAGATCTGGAACTGCTCAAAGTTCGGGGCGGAAGACCTACCACGGTGCACGACTTTGATGCGGGTGTAGATCTCGAGAACGGTGGTGCATTGGTGCGTTGACTATGGTGAGTACGCCACGCACACAATCACAACCGGATCTGTTCAGTGATGTTGCTGATCCACAGGCGCATGCTGCGCAGCGTGAGCGGCGCGCGCTACAGACAGCACATGTGGCCCGATCAGCAACCGCCACCACAACTGTATCTGCGCCGTCGCGCGAGCCCGTGTGGGTTTGTTTGTACTTTCCCGGCTTGCCACTACAAGCGCTGCGCGCGCAATGTTCGACCACACAACCGGCAGTTGTGGTGGAAGGCGATCGTCAACGCACGGTGATTGCGATCAACCGGGTAGCTCGTCAGTTCGGTCTGATGCCCGGGCAAAGTCTGCGTACTGCCATGGCGCTTTGTCAGGATGTTCAGGTCCTGGAGCGTGCACCAGAACAGGAGCAAGCGTTGCTTGCCGAACTGGCGGAACACTTGATCGCGTTAAGTCCGCAAGTCTGCCTGCAACCGCCACAGGCGGTGCTGCTTGAGCTGCGAGGCAGTCTCAAACTCTTTCAGGGCATCGACAATCTGCTGGCGCGTTTACTGAGTCAGTGTTTGCCGGATCATCACGTTCGCTTTGCAGTGGCGCCAACCCCGACCAGCGCTTACTGGTTGGTACGCGGCGGGTTGTCACCCGATCCTCAAACCATCGTGAAGCAGGGTGCCGCGTCGACGGAGTTCCAACAGCTGCTGAACGCACTGGACCTCAGTGTGACCGACTGGTCGGAGGCAGCAATCAGCGCGTTGCGTGAGATGGGCATCTATACGATCGGTGATTGTCGACGTCTGCCACGCGCGGGGCTTGCTCGTCGTTTTGGGGTGTCGGTGCCACAAGGGTTGGCAAAAGCGCTGGGTGAGCTGCCGGATCTTCGTGACGTTCTGGTAGCGCCGCCCCGGTTCGATGCCATCAGGCAGCTCGATGCAGAAATTGCTGATGCATCTGCCTTGCAGCCGGTATGTGAATCACTGCTGCGTCAGCTTGAGACAGATCTGCGTTCTCGTCAGGCAGCGGTCCGTGAGATTGCATTTCACTTTCATGCCTGGCGCGGTCATTCAGGGCACCTGACTTTGTCGTTATGCGCCCCCGGCTATCGATTGTCAGACTGGTTGCCTGTGCTGGAAGCGCAGCTTGAGCGCCTGGAATTGATGCAGCCTGTGGTGGCTGTCAGCTTGGGTGCTCATGCGAACGATGCATTGACTGCGAGCACCGCGGCGCTGGACCTGACGAGCGATATTCAGTGTGCGGCCACATCGGTCGAAGCGGGTGGTTATGCGCTGCTTGATCGATTGCGTGCACGGTTGGGAGAAACCGCCATCGCACAGCTGACCCACGTTGCTGAGCACCGTCCGGAGTATGCGTCGCAAACGATCACCCTCGCCGATACGAAAGCGCCAGTTCCCGAGGTGTTACCGCGTGACTGGCAGATTCGTGATGTTCCACTGTCTGAGCGACAAGATGGTGCACTGGCTTCGGTTTGGTTGCAGCGCCCCTTGTGGTTGCTCGACAGTCCACAACCGCTCTCCATCAGCGACAACCGGCCCTGTCATCAAGGCGTGCTCGTGCTCAATCATGGTCCGGAACGCATCTCGTCAGGTTGGTGGGAACAACGGCCTAGTGTGCGTGACTATTTCGTAGCGACCGATATCGATGCGGCACGTTTGTGGGTGTTTCGTACATGGAGCGAAGATCACGAACCGCAATGGTGGTTGCACGGTATTTTCGGTTGATGCGCCATGAGCGAGTACGTCGAACTCCACACGCTGAGTAACTTCAGTTTTCTGCACGGCGCTTCACACCCCGAAGAGCTTGTGCAGCAAGCCGCCGCACTCGGCTATCAAGGTATGGCACTTACCGATCTGTGTTCCCTGTCGGGCATCGTACGCGCACATAGCGCTGCACAAGCTTGTGATTTCAAACTGATCACCGGTGCTGAGTTTCGACTCGATGACGATGTGCGTCTGGTGTTACATGCACAGACCCGCGTTGGATACGCCGGCCTGTGCCGACTGATCAGTCACGCACGAAGAGCGGCCGAGAAGGGCGACTATCTGCTCACCACCGAGGCACTGGAGCAGTTTCTCAGTGCGGGTTTGCTGGATGAATGCAACGTGTTGTGGGTTCCAGGCCGCCGTTTCACACTGCCACCATCAATGGCGTTTCTGCCCGAGCTTGCGCGAGGCCGATTGTGGATCGCTGCGGAGTTGTTTCCCGATGGGTTACACCGTCTTCGGTTGGATGCCTTGTGCCGCTTGAGCGCCCACTTCGGTATTCCTTTGGTGGCTGCAGGTGATGTGCAAATGCATGTGCGCGAACGTCAGCGGTTGCATGACACGCTGACGGCCATTCGGTTGCGTGAAACGGTACAAAACGCAGGCTATGCGTTGCATGCAAATGCCGAGCGACATCTTCGTCGTATCGATGCGCTCCAGCGACTCTATCCCGCCAGTCTGCTGCGCGAGACGCTCGCTGTTGCCGAGCGCTGCACCTTTTCACTCTCCGAACTGCGTTATGAATATCCGCATGAGTTGGTGCCGGAGGGTGAGACCGCCACGAGCTGGCTACGGCAGTTGGCACTCGAGGGTATGCACAAACGTTGGCCAGATGGCGTTGAACGCAGCACGCGCGAGTTGATTGAGCACGAGCTGCAGCTGATCGAAGATTTGGCCTACGAGCCATATTTTCTGACGGTCCACGATATCGTTCGTTGGGCGAGGTCGCAGGGCATTCTGTGTCAAGGACGTGGTTCAGCAGCCAACTCGGCAGTGTGTTTTTGTCTCGGTATCACCGAGGTCGATCCGCAGCGCCAATCCACGCTCGTTGAACGTTTCATTTCGCGCGAACGCAATGAGCCACCGGATATCGATGTCGATTTCGAACACCAACGTCGCGAAGAGGTCATCCAGTACATCTATCGCAAATACGGGCGTGAACGTGCTGCGTTGGCAGCGACAGTGATTTGCTACCGCCCCCGCAGTGCCATGCGCGATGTGGGTAAGGCGCTTGGATTAGCCGATCTGCAAGTCGACCGGCTGGCGCGCAGCATGCAGTGGTGGGACGGCAACGTCGTTGCGGATGAACGAGTACAGGAAGCTGGTTTCGATCCAAACAACCCACTCATCAAGCAATTGCTGGAGCTCGTTAGAGAGCTGATTGGCTTCCCGAGACATCTATCACAACACGTTGGCGGGTTCGTCATTTCCGAAGGGCGACTCGACGAGTTGGTTCCGATCGAAAACGCGAGCATGGCCGAACGTACTGTGATCCAGTGGGAAAAGGATGATCTTGAAGCGCTGGGACTACTGAAAGTCGATGTGCTCGGTCTAGGCATGTTGAGTGCCATTCGCCGCTGCTTCGACTACGTCCACAGCTTCTACGATCGCGAGCTGACACTGGCGAGTGTGCCATCAGAGGACCCCAAGACTTACGACATGATTTGCGAAGCGGACACGATGGGTGTGTTTCAGATCGAATCGCGTGCACAGATGGCGATGCTGCCGCGACTTCGACCGCGTTGTTTTTATGATCTGGTGATCGAGGTGGCGATCATTCGCCCTGGTCCGATTCAAGGTGACATGGTTCACCCGTTCCTGCGGCGGCGTAATGGTGAGGAAGCGGTGAGCTATCCGAGCGAATCGGTGCGTGACGTCTTGTCGCGAACTCTCGGCGTACCGATTTTTCAGGAACAGGTCATGGAGCTTGCTGTAGTCGCCGCAGGTTTCACGCCGGGGGAGGCGGACCAGCTAAGACGCGCGATGGCGGCCTGGAAGCGTCGTGGCGGCTTAGGGCCGTTCGAGGAAAAGCTCAAGATCGGCATGCGTGAGCGCGGCTACAGCGATGAATTCGCTCAGCAGATTTTTGCCCAGATCAAAGGTTTTGGTGAGTACGGATTTCCCGAGTCTCACTCGGCAAGTTTCGCACTCCTGGTTTATGTGTCTGCCTGGTTGAAACGCCATTACCCCGCAGCATTTGTGGGTGCATTGATCAACAGTCAACCGATGGGGTTCTATAGCGCTTCACAATTAACGCAGATGTTACGGCGGCAGGGCGTGGAGATACGTCCGGTTGATGTGCGACACAGTGATTGGGATTGCACGCTGGAACGGTCAGCAAGATCGGCAGATGAGCCGGTCGCCGCACTACGTCTTGGGTTGCGTTTGGTTAAGGGGTTTGGTGAAGAGGCGGCGGCACGCCTGGTGAGCGTTCGTGAAACACAAGGGTTTTCAACTGTGCAGGAAATGGCTCAGCGAGCAGTGCTCAATCGTGCGGAGCTTGGTGCACTGGCCTCCGCCAATGCCCTGTCCCGTCTCGCGGGGCATCGTCACATGGCGCGCTGGCAGGTTGCGGCGGTAGAACATCAGGATGATCTGCTGGCAGAGGCTGAGATTGCCGAGGGTACGCCGATGTTGCGAACGCCGGGTGAGGTGCAGGATCTGATTGCTGACTATCGCACGCTGGGTTTGACTTTGGGCAGACACCCGATGGCGATGCTGCGCGCCGGTTATGAGCAACGCGGTTTCCTGCGTGCTACTGAGTTATCTGGTCTGGACAATAATCAGCCGGTCAATGTCGCTGGGATCGTGATCACGAGACAGAGGCCAGGCAGTGCAGGTGGTGTGAATTTCGTGACGCTTGAGGACGAGAGTGGATATATCAATCTCGTGATCTGGAAAGATCTTGCTGATCGTCAGCGCCAGGTATTGGTAGGGGCGCGGCTCATGGGTGTGCGTGGATACGTACAGATACAGGACAAGGTGATCCACGTGGTGGCGCGGGAGTTGTACGATTTCAGCAACCAGCTCGGCGAGCTGGCCACACGCTCACGAGATTTTCACTGACCCGGATGACTAAAGGTCATCGATACCGAAGTCGTCGTCCTCGTCCAGCAGTCGCGAAAGTCGCTTTTCTTCAAGCAGTGCTTCCAGACGTCGACGCGCCGCGGCGCCATCCTTGGTTCCCTTCTTGGCCGCCTCGATGTCAGAGACCAGTTCAGAGACATTAATCTCTACAGAAGCACCACCAACGTTATCACCGCCCTCAATAACGATCGTCTCAGTGAACTCGACGTCATCATCATCGTCGAGATCTTCGTCGTCGCCAGGATTGTTCCCTTGTTCAGAGATCATGCCGATGCTCCAAAGTCAGCGGTGCCGTTTGGCGGAATATAGCGTTGCGTAAGCGGTCGACGCAAGCACGAATAACGATGTGATGAACGCTCGACAGTACTAGTTGAGCAGCTGGTTCATGTTGAAGATTGGCATCAGAATCGCAAGCACGATCAGAAGCACAATGCCGCCCATGAACAGAATAATCACGGGCTCTACAATCGACATGAGCGACGTAATCATCGAGTCAGTCTCGCGCTCCTGATTGAGCGCCGCACGCTCCAGCATGCTGTCGAGCTCGCCACTGGCCTCACCACTGCTTAGCAGGTGCAATGTCATGGGTGGGAACACGCCTTGCGCCTTCAGCGAGCCGCTGATTGAAGCACCCTCGCGGATTTTGACCGCTGCCTCGTTGACCGCTTCGCGCATCGGAACATTGCTAATGACCTCTCCGGCAATCTTTAGCGACTCAAGGACCGGAACGCCGCTGCTGGCAAGAATGCTGAGTGTGCGCATAAACCGAGCGGTGTTCAGACCGCGCGTCAGCCTGCCGATAATCGGAAGCTCTAGAAGGACTCCATGCCAGCTTCGTTTCGGACCGGGTTTCTCAAGCACCTTGCGGATGCCGAAAACAACCGCAACCACACCAAGGGTGACCGCCCACCACCAAGCTTGCAGAAATTCGCTTGCTGCCAGAAGCACACGCGTGAGCGACGGCAGTTGACCGCCTGACGACTCGAAAATACCGACGATTTGCGGCATCACGTAGGTCAGCATGAACACAACAATAGCGATAGCGACAAGAATCAGAAGCATCGGGTAGACGAGTGCAGACTGAGCCTTTTGGGTCAGACCTTGTCGGTCCTCGGTGTAGTCCGCAAGCCGACCGAGAACGCCATCGAGCTTGCCGGATTGTTCGCCCGCGTCGACGGTCGCACGAAACAGTGCTGGAAATGCCTGTGGGAAGTTACTCATGCTGTCCGCTAACGAGTAGCCCTCACGAACCCGTGAGCGCACGCCGAGGACAATGCGTTTGGTTCGTGCATTTTCCGATTGATCCCCAATCGCCTGCAGTGCCTCCTCAAGCGGTAGTCCGGCTTGTACGAGGGTGGAAAGCTGTCGCGTAACCAAGGCGAGCTCGCCAGACGAGATGCCGCGTCTGGAATCACCCGATAAAACGCTTCCGGATTTTCGCGCGGCCTTATGACCCGAGATTTCCGCAACGGACATGGGCGTTAATGACTGCTCGCGTAGGGATTGGCGAACCTGGCGCGCGGTATCGCCCTCCAGGACCCCCTTTTTCTGTTTGCCCCGATGATCGAGTGCGACGTATTCGAAAGCGGCCATTGGTGGTGCGTGTGCTAGTCGTCGCGGGTGACGCGAAGGACTTCCTCGAGCGTCGTCTTGCCTTGAAGCACTTTGGCGCGACCATCGTCTCGGATGCTGGGTCCACGAGTACGTGCGTACTGTTCCAACTCGTGCTCGCCTGCACCGTCATGAATCATGGTGCGCATTTTGTCGTCGATGCTGACGAGTTCGTAGATACCCGAACGCCCCTTGAACGCCTGGGCGTTGCCTTCGGGAGGACGATATAGCGTCGGTGGAGTGTCTCGCGAGACACGCAGCAGATCGCACTCTGCGTCGCTGGCCGTGTAGGGCTCTCTATGGGTTTCGTCGAGTGTGCGAACCAGTCTTTGCGACAACACACCAATCAGGCTTGAGGAGAGCAGAAACGGCTCTACACCCATGTCGCGCAAACGCGTAACCGCGCCGACTGCAGTGTTGGTGTGCAGCGTGGAGAGTACGAGGTGACCGGTCAAACTGGCCTGGACGGCAATCTCGGCCGTCTCGAGGTCTCGAATCTCACCGACCATGACCACGTCCGGATCTTGTCGGAGGATCGCGCGAAGCCCGCGAGCGAAGGTCATATCGACCTTGGTGTTCACCTGAGACTGACCGATGCCGTCGATGTAGTACTCGATCGGGTCTTCAACGGTCATGATGTTTCGCGAAGCGTTGTTGATGCGCTCGAGCGCTGCGTAGAGCGTTGTGGTTTTACCCGAACCGGTCGGGCCTGTGACGAGAATGATGCCGTGCGGTTTGTGAATCAGCGAATCTATCTCGGCCTGATCCTCAGCGCGCATGCCGAGTTGTTGTAAATCAAGCCGGCCTGCTTGCTTATCCAGCAAACGCATGACGACGCGCTCGCCGTGACCCGACGGCATAGTCGATACACGAACGTCTACCGCGCGGCCGGCCACGCGCAGTGAGATTCTGCCATCCTGTGGGAGTCGCTTCTCGGCGATATCCAGTTTCGACATGACCTTGATTCGCGAGACGAGTAGCGGTGCGACGCCGGGGCCAGTTTGCAGGACCTCACGCAACACACCGTCGATTCGCAGACGGACGATTAAACGATGTTCATAGGGCTCGATATGGATGTCGGAGGCGTTTTCCTTGATCGCTTCTGTCAGCAGTGCGTTGATGAGGCGAATGATTGGCGCCTCGTCGTCGCTCTCCAGAAGGTCGGACTGTTCAGGCAGTTCTTGCGCGACCTGAAACAGGTCTGTGCCTTCCTCGAACCCGTCGATCATTTGCATTGCCTGACCGCTGCCACGCTCGTAAGCAGCCTGCAACGCAGCGTCGAAAGCGGCTTCGTCAACGGCGACCACTTCAGCATCCGGGCCGGCAACGCGGTGGGCTTCGGCCAATGCGTTTAGCGCTGCGCCTTTGCGATAGACAAGGCGGCAACGATGCTCATCGGACTCCAACGGCTCCACCAAAACACCGAAGCGCTTGGCGAACGAAAACGGCAACTGTTTCGGAGTGGCCTGAGGTTCGGCTTCGGGCAGCGATTCCGTCAGTGTGTCTCCTGGCAGTGCCATGACTACTCCGTACCTTGTCCGTCGTTCATGATGTTCCCGGGTCGCTGCGGTGCCGGCGCCGGAGTCCGGACCTGGTCTTCAATCTCCGGAAGAAGCAGCGGGTTATCCTCGGAGCCTAGCTGCAGGTCCCGCAGGTACTGGTACTTCTCGCTGGTCGCGTTGCGTGCGCCGATGCCATCGCGAATGATGCGAGGCTTGATGAACACCATCAGATTCGTCTTCGTCGTACTCTGCGAGTTGGATCTAAACAGGCGACCAATACCCGGGATGCTGCCAAGTATCGGCACCCGCTGCTCAGACTCGGTCACCTGGTCGTCGATCAAGCCGCCGAGTACGAGAATGCCACCGTCTTCAACGATGACCGACGTCTCGATTTTTCTCTCGTTCGTAATCGGCTGTCCCGCCACCGAATCATTGGACAGGCTGGACACTTCCTGTAATACGTTCAGCAAGATCGCATCACCCTCGTTGATCTGAGGCGTGATTTGCAGGACGGTGCCGACGGACTCGCGTTGAATCGTCTGGAATGGGTTGACCGCGCCATTGTTGTTGCCGCCGGTGTTGGTGAACTGACCGGTCGCAAAGGGGACTTCAGAACCGATCGTGATGCTCGCTTCTTCGTTATCCAGCGTGACCAGCGTCGGAGTTGAGATGACGTTGGTGTTGGAGTCACTCTGGAGCGCGTTGAGCACTGCTGCGAAGCTGATGCCGTCATCGACTATCCGGCCGACACCGAGCGTCAACCCCTGACTAATCAAAGACGCAACCGCTGCGGCATCGTCACCGCCAGTACCGATTGCACCCGCTGCAGTACTCAGGGGACGGTCTGCTGAAGGTTCACTGACGAACAACGGGTTCTCCCCCGATTCGTCCGTAGCAGCAATTGCAACGCCCAGATTCGAGTTTTCGGTCAATGTGACTTCAACAATCAGCGCCTCGACCAACACTTGGGCGCGCCGCACATCCAGTTGATCGATGATTGCGGAGACACGTCGAATTGCCGCTTGCGGACCGGTAATCACCAGCGCGTTCATCCGCTCATCCGCCCAGATGTTGAGTTCAGGCTGCGTACCCGGTGCCTGCTGCTGGCCCTGGTTTTCCTGTTGGATCTGCGCTGTCAGTTTGGTTGCGAGGTCCTCTGCCACTGCATAGTTCAAGAAACGCACCAGCGTGTCACCGCCTTGTTGCAGGGGTGTATCGAGGTGCGCGATCAACGCACGAATCTTCACGCGTGCAGCCGTCGTACCACTAACCAGCACGCTGTTGGTACGTGCATCGGCAACGACGGAGGGCCCACCGCCACCCACGGCTCCAGCCTCGCCGCGGGTTGCAGAGCTCAGGGCGTTCAGGGTGGTCACAAGTTCGGTCGCCGACGCGTTTAGAAGGCGAATGACTTCGACATCGGATTCCACGGGTCGATCGATTTGACGGATGAGGTAGCGGATACGCTGCACATTTCCAGAATTATCGCTGACGATCAGTGCATTTGAACTCTGAACGGCCGCGAGATGGGCACTCGTCGACATCAACGGGCGCATGACAGGGACGAGCTGTGCCGCGTTGATGTTCTCCAGCCGCAGTACCGTCGTTGTAACCGCATCGGGTTCACGAGCATTGGGTGGTGTCGCGTACGTTCGGGTCTGCGCGTCCGGAATGATCTTGATCACACCGCCGCTCTCAATCGCCTGAAAGCTGTTCACCCGCAGAATGGAGAGAAACGCAGCGTAAAACTCTTCGTTCGACATCGGCTCGCTGGCGAGCAAGGTCACTTTCGCATTCACGCGAGCGTCGACAATGAATGTCTTGCCGGTGACCGCCTGAACCGCTTCGATGACTTCGCGAATATCTGCTTCGCGATAGTTCGGTGTAATGCCGCCTTGTTGTGCGAGAACTGTGGTCGGTAATAACGAACAAGCGACGACCAACGTCAGCGTTGCGATCCACGAGGTTGTGCAGTGCAAGTTTGGAGTTTTCATTCTATTCATCTGCCTGTGCCACATCCTGGATCTGGCTGGGGTCGAGTGTAAGTGATTGCGGTTGTCCATTACGTTCGAGCATGACTGTCACGCTCTGTGCGCTGCCCAACTGGCTAAATACTTGAGCGGCCTGCTGAGCATTGGTCAGAGGCATGCCATTGATCTCGGTCACGATATCGCCAGGCCGTAATCCGAGGGCGGCGAACTTCTGCCGATCTTTCCGAGGATACAGTCGGAATCCACGCTGTTGGCCGGAGACGTAGTAGGGGCGCGGAGAGATGATCTCCTGTAGCGCTGGTGCGTTGCTGGTAATCACCTGAGACATCGTGGATGGACGTTGCGTCGCGGATACGGTCCGAGGTGCTGGGCGTCGTACCTGCGGGCGCGTTGCGGCTGTCTCATCTGGCACCGGCAGCTTCAGCGCCTCGAGCGCACCGTTACGACGCAGCAGAACCTGCTGGGGTTGAACCGCTGCAAGTGTGACACCGCGGCGCACTGCATCGTCGATTCGAAAGACCTTTTCGTCGCGCCCGTCTGCGATGATCGCTAGCGCTTCCTCTGCGTCGTCGGAGGCGAGGGTGCCTCGTAGTTCGAGCGGCAAGTCGGTTTCCGGAGCGTCCACGGTATCGATCTGCTGAGCGGCGGTAGTCTCTACGACCTCGTCGGGTGCCGCCTCGCCGAACAAGTGTGCATCGATAATCGGCCTAACCGAGACGTTGGTTGCCTGGGTATTGGCTTCGGTATTGGCCGTTTGTGTCGCATAAGTAACCGCAATGTCTTGTTCTTCCGCTTTCGGGAACAAGCTCCAAATGAATCCGGCAATCTGCCAGGCAAGGATGGCAACGAGAATCGCAGCGACAATTGTCGGCGCGGACTGAATCGACCGGCTGACGAGTGGATGTTTTGCGAGCCCGGACAACCCCGAGTTGTCCAGAAGGTCAGCAGCATTCATGGATGACACCGCGGAATGTCGACAAAAGCTGAGTTCACAAATCGCTCTTTTTTGTTAAAAAACCGGCGCTTGCTCGTGACCAAGGGGTCACGGGTGAGGCCATGCATCATACGGTAGTGTCATCGGCACGGACAAGCACTATCCAACGGCCTGTTAGAGTGCCGTCAGCCTGCCGGGTTCCCCGACCCTTGTTCGCTTGCAAAGCGTCCCCATATTTGTCGCTGCATCCGGCGCAGGCACTGGCGCCGAAATCGTGGTAGTAATGACCTGTCAGCAGGTGGAGACCCATGTCCGAGCACGATCAGGACCCAAACGCACCCACCATCGGTGATACCGGCACCGTTCTTGAGGAGGCTCGTCCGAAGCTCAAGAAGCCGCCCATGTACCGCGTGGTGCTCCTAAACGACGATTACACACCGATGGAGTTCGTCGTGCAGATCCTTGAGCAGGTGTTCAGTCATGATCGCTCGCTCGCCACGAGGATCATGCTCGAAGTGCACACGAAGGGTAAGGGCGTTTGCGGGGTCTACACTTACGACGTGGCCGAAACCAAGGTTGCACAGGTCAGCCAGGCAGCCGAAGAACAGCAACACCCGTTGCTTTGTACGATGGAACAGGATTAATCCGTCGCGCGGGAAGGAAGCATATTTATGTTAAACAGCGAGTTGGAATATTGCCTGAACGAGGCTTTTCAGGCCGCGCGTGATCGGCGCCATGAATTCATGACTGTCGAGCACCTGTTGCTCGCCATTCTGGATATCCCTGAAGTGCATGAAGTGCTACGCGCGGTCAATGGTGACCCTGAACGGCTGCGACGCGAGCTCATAGAGGTGATCGATCAGACCACGCCAACTCTTGAGGTTGAATCTGAGCAAGACGTACAGCCAACACTCGGATTTCAGCGTGTGCTGCAACGCGCAGTCTTTCACGTGCAGTCCAGCAATAAGCCTGAGGTCATGGGCGTCAACGTGTTGGTGGCGATCTTCAGCGAAAAGCAATCGCAGGCTGTCTACCTTCTGAATCTGCAAGACGTGACCCGTCTGGATGTTGTTAATTACATCTCGCACGGGCGCGGCGCGGTGGAGCAGTTCGAGGCGGAGGATGAGGTCGGCGTTAGTGGAGCCGAAGAGGGTGGTGAGTCGACCAAGTCGCCACTAGTAGAGTTCGCAACCAACCTCAATGAGGAGGCGGAGGCTGGCAACATCGACCCGCTGATCGGGCGCACGCTTGAGGTCGAACGAACCATCGAGATTCTGTGCAGACGACGCAAAAACAACCCGCTCTACGTCGGGGAAGCGGGCGTCGGAAAGACGGCGATCGCGGAAGGACTGGCGCGTTTGATCGTCGAAGAAAAAGTACCCGAGGTATTACTCGGCGCGACGATCTATTCTCTGGATATGGGCGCTCTGGTCGCGGGTACCAAATACCGCGGCGATTTCGAAAAACGACTGAAAGGTGTGGTCAAAGAGCTGGCCAAGCAGCCACAGGCTGTGCTGTTCATCGATGAAATCCACACCATTATCGGCGCCGGTGCTGCGTCGGGCGGTGTCATGGATGCATCCAACTTGATCAAGCCTGTTCTGGCCAACGGCCGGTTGCGTTGCATCGGTTCAACGACCTATCAGGAATACCGCGGGATATTCGAAAAGGATCATGCACTTGCCCGGCGATTCCAGAAAATTGATATTCCCGAGCCGAGCGTGCCAGAGACGGTACAGATTCTTACTGGACTACAGAGCCGGTTTGAAGAGCACCATGGTATTCGTTACGAGGCCGATGCGTTGGAAGCAGCTGCGGAATTGTCCGCCCGGCATATCAACGATCGGCATCTGCCAGACAAGGCGATCGATGTAATCGATGAGGCTGGCGCTAACCTCAGGTTGCAACCTGAGGCAGAACGACCTGCGTCGGTGACGGTAGAGGCAGTCCAGAACATCGTGGCGCGCATGGCACGAATTCCGGCTGCCAGCGTTTCTGCATCAGACCGCAAGACGCTGAAGAATCTCGAGCGCGATCTCAAGATGGTCATCTTCGGTCAGGATTCAGCGATCGAGGCTTTGTCTTCTGCGATTAAAATGGCGCGATCAGGCCTCAATGATGAGGAGAAGCCAGTGGGCTCCTTCCTCTTTGCTGGTCCAACTGGGGTCGGTAAAACCGAAGTCACGCGTCAGCTCGCGAAGAGCCTTGGTATCGAGTTGCTGCGTTTCGACATGTCCGAGTACATGGAACGGCATACGGTTTCTCGCCTGATCGGTGCGCCTCCAGGATACGTAGGCTACGATCAGGGCGGACTCCTAACTGAGGCAGTCTCGAAAAATCCCCACGCCGTTGTATTACTCGATGAGATAGAGAAGGCGCATCCGGAAGTGTTCAACCTGCTTCTGCAGGTTATGGACCACGGGACGCTGACCGACAACAACGGACGCAAGGCGGATTTCCGGAACGTGGTACTTGTCATGACCACCAACTCGGGCGCGCAGGAAATGAGCCGTGCGTCGATTGGCTTCACGCAGCAGGATCACTCGACGGATGGCATGGAAGTCATCCGCAAGACATTCTCTCCGGAGTTCCGTAATCGTCTGGATTCCATCATCCAGTTCGCACCACTGGATGCGCACTCGATTGCTCGCGTCGTAGACAAGCTGGTTGTTGAGCTCGAAGGTCGCTTGCTTAGCAGCAACGTGACGCTGGAGCTTGATGATGCGGCGCGCGACTGGATCGCTGACCGCGGGTATGACAAGGCAATGGGTGCTCGACCCATGGCAAGAATCATCCAGAAATACATCAAACGTGCGTTGGCTGACGATCTGTTATTCGGAGATCTCGCGGAAGGTGGGCACGTCAGGGTGACGGTGGCGGACGGTGAGCTGTCGTTGCAATGCGAGCCGACAACACCGAAGCTCGAATTGATCAGCCCCAAAGATGGCGAAGACTGATCACGTACTGGACTAACGACCCCGGTAGACGATCCGACCTTTCGTCAGGTCGTAGGGGGTGAGTTCAACAGTAACTTTGTCGCCGGTAAGAATTCGGATGTAGTGCTTCCGCATTTTGCCGGAGATGTGTGCAGTGACATTGTGTCCGTTCTCGAGTTCGACTCGGAACGTGGTGTTAGGCAGTGTGTCGGTGACCACGCCTTCCATCTGAATGGCTTCTTCTTTCGCCAAGATTAGTCCTCTGGTTGCTAGGCTGCGGCATTGTCAGCAATGCCGTTGCCAATTGCAATGATCGGCGTCGCGATTGCCCAGCTAGTCCAGCAAATCCGCCGCCGCATTAGAGATTTGGGCGGGACGCCATACTTTCAAGTCGGAGGCATATTCGCGAAGGCCGTCGAGGTACTTATCGCGCGGAATTTCCTCTGCGCCAAGTGATTCCAGATGCGGCGTATGCATCTGGCAATCAAGCATGCCAAATCCTGCTTCAGACAACAGGCGGCAAAGCGCGAACAGGGCGACCTTCGATGCGTTGGTTCGACGCATAAACATCGATTCACCACAAAAAAGTCGGTCGATCGCGACGCCGTAAATGCCACCAACCAGATCGTCCCCGATCCAGATCTCCACGGAGTGCGCCCAGCCGAGCTCGTGTAAGCGACAGTACGCCTGACGCATGTCTTCCGTGATCCAGGTTTCCGATTCGCTGGCGCGAGGCTCTGCGCAACCGATGACAACGGCTTCGAAAGCAGTGTTCACTGTGACTTGCCAAGCGTGCCGGCGAATCGACTTCCTTAGGCTGCGGCTGACATGGAAACGATCAGGTATTAGCACTGTGCGCGGATCCGGGCTCCACCAGAGGATCGGCTGGCCAGCGCTGTACCAGGGAAACACGCCCGTTTGATAGCCTGACAACAAGCGCCGTGGTGAAAGATCGCCGCCAGCAGCGAGCAAGCCGTTGGGGTCGCGTAACGCCTGACGAACCGGTGGGAAGTCGGTTGCCTCTTCCGTGCCTAACCAATAGAGGGTCACGCCGCTGGATCTCCGTCATCCTGGCGATACGGCACGTGTTGAGTGACGCCTTCCATGTAGGCGTCGACGCCTTCGGCCTCTCGTGAAAGATAGTCGGCGATTGCATCCGCAAAAGCGGGTTCCGCCAGCCAGTGGGCCGAGCCCGTTTCGGTAGGTACGAACCCTCGCGCGATCTTGTGTTCGCCTTGCGTGCCGGGCTCGTAGCGTTGGATGCCTTCCGCGATGCAATAGTCGATGCCTTGGTAGTAGCAGGTCTCGAAATGCAGGCTGTGATAGTCCTTTTCGCTCCCCCAGTATCGGCCTAACAAAACATCTTCGCCTCGCAACAGAATGGCGGCAGCAACCGGGGCACCGGCGTGCTCAGCGAGCACCACGACCAACGGAGAATCGGGTTGTTGCATCAACGCCAGAAAGAAGTCCAGATTCAGGTAAGGCTCATGGCCTCTGGCAAAGAACGTGTAGCTGCAAAGGCGCCATGCATCGCGCATGACGGACTCGGTCAATGAGTCGCCGGCGACGATCCGATGTTCGATGCCGGCCTCGCGCACGCGCCGGCGTTCGCGGTTGACGTTCTTCCGCTTTTTGCTGCTGAATGTTGCGAGAAAATCACCAAAGTCCTGATAGTCGCGATTGAACCAGTGGAACTGGCAATCCTTACGCATGAGCAGGCCCGAGTTACTCGCCATCGTGCGCTCATCTTCGCGCAGAAACTGCAGGTGAAGTGAGGAAAAACGGTGTTCCTTTGCAAAGCCGATCGCAACCTGCAAAAGCGCATCCTGAATACCGATGCCGGCGTCGGATGCCAGCAGCAACTTTTGCGATGTCGCGGGCGTAAACGGCGAGGCGCTCACTAACTTCGGGTAGTAGGGTAGCCCGGCACGTTGATAGGCCTGTGCCCAGCTCCAATCGAAGATGAACTCACCCCAGGAGTGGGACTTCTGGTAGAGCGGCATGGCGCCGACCAGACGCCCGTTTTGTCGAAGCGTAATGTGGCAGGGTTGCCAACCCGTCTCGTTGCTCACGCTGCCGGAGGTCTCAGCGATGTTGAGAAAACTGTGCTCGAGGTGGGGTTGACCGGGTGCCAGCAAGCTATCCCACTCATCGGCTGGTATGTCGGCCATCGCCGAGTGGATTGTTGCGGTCAGATTAGCTTCGGTCATACCCCATCCATGTTAGCGGGCAATGGTACGCAGGCGAAGGTCGCCGCCTGTCGGTGCCTGGTTTGTAATAAGATACTGCAATGCCGCGATCCAGCACCACAAGCCGCACAGCGCCTGTCTCAGGCGTGAAGAGCGTCAAGACCTCGATGACCCGTTCGCTTCGGGAGGGCGCGCTTTACTTGCTCGGGATGCTCGCAATCGTGTTGTTCGTTGCGTTGTATACCTACCACCCCTCCGATCCTGGATTCAGCCATGCTGGCAGCGGTGAAAAAGTGCGTAACGCGATTTCATTCGCTGGTGCTTACTTCGCAGATTCAGCGTATCTCTGGTTTGGCCGACCTGCGTATCTGTTCCCTGTGATGGTTCTGATGGCAGGCCTGCTGGTCTACCGGGAACGCGAGAATCCGGAGCCACTGCAAAAAGGCGTGTTCGCACTGCGTTTTGGCGGGTTCCTTGCAACCCTCGCCGCAAGCTGCGGGTTGGCCACGCTCTATTTCTCGTCTGTCTCTCTGCCTGGCACAGGGGGCGGAGCGCTGGGTGATGCCGTAGGCAATGGCCTGTCCGCTGTGGCGGGCACTCTGGGCGCGACTTTGTTGCTGCTGGCAGCCTGGTTTGCATCAGCTTCTGTGTTCACCGGTGTTTCGTGGCTTGCTGTGATGGATCGTTTGGGCGCCTGGGTGCTCGCCGCGCTGGATCAACTTCAGACCTTACGCGATCAGTGGCGGGACAAAGCCGCCGGGCGCAAGGTGCAGCAGCAGCGCAAAGAGACGCTGCGGGTAGCGCGTGAGCGCACCGACAAGCGTGTCAAGCCGCGGATTGAGCCGACGGTCAAGCGCGAGGAGACCAGCGTTCGGGCTGAGCATGAGCGGCAGGTCCGGCTTTTCGAGCAGCCGGCACCGGGCGAGCTGCCAGCACTCTCTTTGCTGGATGACCCACAACCGGTCGAAGGCGGTTATTCCGAGGAATCGCTCGAAAAAATGTCGCGACTCGTCGAGTTGAAGCTTAAGGACTTTGGTATCGATGTGCAGGTCGTCTCCGTACAACCGGGCCCGATCATCACGCGCTTTGAGTTGGAACCTGCGCCGGGTGTGAAGTCGGCGCAAATTTCGAATCTCGCCAAAGATCTTGCACGCTCGCTGTCCGTCATTGCAGTGCGGGTGGTCGAAGTGATCCCGGGCCGTTCGGTGATCGGCCTTGAGATTCCCAACGAGAAGCGGGAGCTGGTCACGCTTGGCGAGATCTTGCGCTCTCGCGCCTATGACGACTCTGCCTCGCCGTTGACCCTCGCACTCGGCAAGGATATCGGAGGCAGTTCCAAGATTGCCGATCTTGCGCGGATGCCCCATTTGCTGATCGCAGGTACTACCGGTTCGGGTAAGTCGGTCGCGATCAACGCTATGGTGCTTAGCCTGCTCTACAAAGCGACGCCCGATCAGGTGCGCCTCATCATGATCGACCCAAAGATGCTGGAGCTCAGTGTCTATGAAGGCATTCCACATCTGTTGGCGCCCGTCGTCACCGACATGAAAGAAGCCGCGAACGCGCTGCGCTGGTGTGTGGCCGAGATGGAGCGCCGTTATAAACTGATGGCCGCTTTGGGTGTTCGGAACATCGGCGGTTACAACCGCAAGGTCAAAGATGCCGAGGAGGCAGGCGAGCCACTCAAGGATCCGTTGTGGCAACCGCCTGACCTCATCGACCCGGATCGTCCGCCACCCGAGGCGCCGCTATTGACCACGCTGCCGTTCATCGTCGTCATCATCGATGAGCTTGCCGACATGATGATGATCGTCGGCAAGAAGGTGGAAGAGTTGATTGCGAGGCTCGCCCAAAAAGCACGTGCTTCCGGGATTCACATGATTCTGGCGACGCAGCGTCCGAGCGTCGATGTGATCACCGGCCTGATCAAGGCGAATGTGCCCGCACGCATCGCGTTCCAGGTATCAGCAAAGGTGGACTCGCGCACCATCCTGGATCAGCAAGGTGCGGAGATGCTTCTCGGACACGGCGATATGCTCTATCTGCCGCCGGGCACTTCTCTGCCAGAGCGCGTACACGGTGCGTTCGTCTCCGATGGCGAAGTACACTCCGTGGTGAAACACTTACGCAGCAGTAGCCAGCCCACTTACATCGATGAGGTGCTCACCGGGCCGACGACACCTGTGCCGGGAATGCCGGACGTGGCCGGCGCTGCGCCTGCCGATGCTGAACAGGACGCACTCTACGATCAGGCGGTTGCGATCGTGCTGGAGACGCGTAAAGCGTCGATTTCCGGAGTTCAGCGTCGTCTGAAAATCGGCTACAACCGTGCAGCGAGAATCGTAGAGGCCATGGAGGAGGCGGGCTTGGTAGGGCCACTCGAATCCAATGGCAGTCGGGAAGTGCTCGCGCCGGCGCCGCCCAAGGATTGATTTCAGGCAGCGTTCAGCTGCTGTGTAGAGAATGACTCCCATGAGAAGTGCAAGCATTCAGATTTTTGCTGTATTGATGGCCGCCGCCGCTTTGCCTGCGATAGGACAAGACGACGAGGCAGCGGCGCTCAATGCGCGCGGTGAGCGTCAACTGGAGCAGTTCGTAACCGAGGTGCGCTCATTGACCGGACGCTTTGTGCAGACCGTGTTTGACGCTGAGGGTGCCGTGGAGGATGAGTATTCAGGCACGCTCGATATCGATCGACCGGGCAGATTTCGCTGGGTATACGAGTGGCCGTTCGAGCAGCGGTTGATCGCGGATGGCACTAATCTGTGGAACTACGACGTGGATTTGGATCAGGTCAGTGTCACGGCACAGGATGAGGCGCTGGGTCAATCCCCGGCCGCTGTTCTGAGTGGTACCGGGGAAGTGCTTGAGACATTGGAGATTCAAGGGGCATTTGAACGCGACGGAGTCTTGTGGGTGCAGATGGCCGTCACCGAGGACAGCAGTGATTTTTCGGCGCTTCGCTTCGGGTTTGATAGTGAAAGCGGTCAGATCGCGGGCATGCAGATTACCGATACGCTGGGTCAACTCACGGTCATTCGATTCGACAATGTGCGGACCAATGTCGAGATGCAGGAGAGTCTGTTTGAGTTCGAGCCACCCGAAGGTATCGATGTGATCGGCGTCCCAGCGGGCGACGACACGTCTGCAGGCGAGGTGGACTTGTCGGACGCGCTGCCAGTCGCTGGCTTCGGCTAGGATGCTGCGCGAGCTGCGCTGGCCTGTTCTTTGGACGAGCGGCGGGCTCGTCCTGCTGATCACTGGGTTGGTATTGCTGCTTATGCCCGGCGGACCAGCAGAGGCCAAGGCGTTTCCGGTCGACAAACTTCAGCACGTGTTTTTATTCGCGGGTCTGACCGGTTGGTTTTGCGGTGTCTTAAGCCGTCGCGCCTGGCTGGGTCTGGCACTCGGTATGGGCGTCTTCGCGTGCGCAACAGAGCTCGCCCAGTCGGCGATGCAGTCCGGGCGCGTTGGTGATCCGGTCGATTTCGCAATGGATTTGCTTGGGATCGCTTTGGCGTTTGCCCTGGCCCGAATGGGCATGGAGCAATGGTGCGTCTGGGTGGAAGGTCAACTCGCGTAAAAAGCGTGAATCTCGCTGCATCGTTGGGTACATTGCGTCCCCATGATCGACCCGAAACTCTTAAGAACGGACGCGAGCCGCGTGGCGGAGAATCTCGCGCAACGCGGTTTTGTTTTCGATGCCGAGGGCTACGCGTCATTGGAAGCGCGGCGCAAAACCTTGCAGACCGAGACTGAGCAGTTGCGCCAAAGACGCAACGAGAGCGCGAAGGCCATCGGTATCGCCAAGGGCAAAGGGGAAAATATCGAGCCATTGCTTATCGCCCAAAAACAAGCAGCAACAGACCTGGCTGAGCACGAGACTGCACTCGCCGAAGTGCAGGCAGCGTTAGATGAAATTCACATGGGCATGCCCAACTTGCTCGACGAGACTGTGCCACCAGGCAGGGATGAATCCGACAATCTTGAGGTTCGCACCTGGGGAAAACCGGGCACGTTCGAGTTTGAGCCACTCGACCATATCGAGCTGGGCGAAAAGCTGGGTGGCCTGGATTTCGAGGCGGCGAGCAAACTCTCCGGCGCGCGCTTCGCGGTGATGACCGGCGGTCTTGCGACGCTGCACCGAGCTTTGATCCAGTTCATGCTGACGACACACACCACTGCGCATGGATATCGTGAGGCCTATGTACCTTACCTGGTCGGACCCGATGCCTTGAAGGGCACCGGACAATTACCGAAGTTTGGTGAAGACCTGTTCCAATTGGCGGGGGAGCGGACGCTCTACCTGATTCCAACCGCTGAGGTACCGGTCACCAATCTTATGCGAGAGCGAGTTCTTGAGGCGCAGGATCTTCCACAACGGTTCGCTACGCATACGCCATGTTTTCGTTCTGAGGCAGGATCGTACGGCCAGGATACCCGCGGTATGATCCGCCAGCATCAGTTTGAGAAGGTTGAGTTGGTTCAGGTCGTTGAGCCGGCTGACTCGGACGCGGCTCTCGAGTCGCTCACTGGCCACGCTGAGGCGATCCTGCAAGCGCTCGAGTTGCCCTACAGAGTGGTGGCATTGTGCGCGGGCGATACCGGATTCTCTGCAAGGAAGACCTACGATCTTGAGGTCTGGTTGCCCGGCCAGCAACGTTTCCGGGAAATCTCATCGTGCAGTAATTGCGGCGACTTTCAGGCACGCAGAATGCAGGCACGGTATCGTGCCGAGCCTAAGTCCAAGCCACAGTTAGTGCATACCCTCAACGGTTCGGGTGTGGCCGCGGGTCGCGCATTGATTGCCGTACTTGAGAACTATCAACAGGCGGATGGCAGCGTCGTCATACCAGACGCGTTGCGTCCCTTCATGGGTGGGATCGAGAAACTGGAGCGCGCCTAGCTCACTTCTTTTTGGCATTGCGCAAGAGCTTGCGCAATTCCGAAAGGCTCTGCTCCCAGTGTGATTCTTTGCGGCGGTAGTAGCCTTCCCAGTCCTCGTTGGCAGGGATACCGCTAACCTCCAAGCTGACGACAACGCGTTTGTCTTCCTGGCACATGGTCAGTGATTCGTACACGGGGCCGCTCGGCAGCGGGCCTTCGCCATCGGGTGTCAATGACGCCCAGCGGAGCCTGCGTGGCGGCATGAAAATGTCGATCACCGCGTCCACTTCGGATTCATCGGGGAGCGTTGCCTTTATCCGACCACCGATTCGAGCAGCGATATCGATATCGCTCGCAAACCATCGCTGTAGTTGTTCAGTATCCGTGATCGCCTTCCATACCCGTTCGATAGAACAACTGAAATCGACCTCGCGCTTGATCTCACGTGTGACGTCGTCGATCGGTCGCGGCTCCCGCGGGACTTTGCGAACTTCGGGAGCCGCTGCGGAGGTTTGGTCGTCCTGTGACTCGGGCAGGCTGATCAAATGCAGATCGCGCTGCGGGAACGGAATTTCGATGCCGTTCTCACGGAACATCTGATCTATTCTGAAGTTCAGGTCGCTAATGACCGAAAACCGCTTTTCGATTCGACGAATGCGCACGCGAAGCTCGAAATCGAGCGAGCTGTCACCAAACCCCATGAAAAGCGCGCGCGGCGCTGGCGCCTGACCATCACTGATGACGTCTTCGTGTTCGCGGCCGACTTGCTCCAGAATATCGCGGACGAGGTTGGTGTCGGAGCCGTAGGCGACACCGACTCTCACCCGCAGTCGACCTTGCGGATCGCGCAGCACCCAGTTGGTGACTCGCCCGGATACCAATTCGGAGTTGGGTACCAATACGTTTTGGTTATCGAGCGTTTCGATGTCGGTTGCGCGGATTCGAATGCGCCGGACAAAACCCTCGACCTCGCCAACCGTCACAAAGTCACCCGCCTTGATCGGGCGTTCAAACAACAAAATCAGTCCCGAAACAAAGTTGCTCGCGATGGCTTGTAGGCCGAAACCGATACCCAGTGCGAGACCACCACCGATCAGTACCAGGCCGCCGAGATCGATGCCCGCCACCCGGAAGGCGACCAGCACGGCGATCACGAATCCAATGTAGCCGGAGAGCGTGACCATCGCATCGCGAGCACCGCGATCCATGGTGATGTGGCGTAGCCAACGCTTGTCGATCAGTCGCTTGATCCATCCCGTGAGCACGAGGAAACCGGCGAATACGGCAAGGCCCTGAACGATACGCAATGGCACAATCTGAACATTGCCGATAGGGAAGCCGTTGATGATTTTGTCCTGCAGCTCATCCACGCGGACTCCGGAGCTGTCCCAAACCGAAATCAGGTAGGCGATGAGCGTTAGCCAAATGATGATGTCGGCAAGCAGCTGAATAAAGCCGAAGCTCGTGCGTGAGTCTTTGTCCGCTACAGGTAGCAAAGTGAGCAGTGAACGATTGGTTTGGTTTTGTTCGTCGACCAGCGCTTCGAAGGTGCTAAACACCAGCCAGAGCGCAAGCCAGGCCAGAATGATCGCCATTGAGCTCTTCACTGCACCTTGAGTCAGGTAGCTCGCAAAGTTCAGAAAGCCCAACAGCGCCGCGACGATTGCTGTTATCAGCGTGAGCAGACCAACGACGTAGAACAGGCGATAGCGCCGCAGCCCGCGAACCTTGCCGAGGTATAAAAGCACCCACCCTAATGCCGCGCTCACGATCAGCAGCACAAGCAGGCGAGCAAATGGGCCTGCCGCCGTCGGGTGTGCCGAGCCGAACCATTGCGTACCCAGCACCACAAAACTCAGAATAACTGCTGTCAGGAGTACACGGAGTCGCAGCCGCATCGGCTGCACATGGTCTGGATAAAACCCCGCGAGCTTGGCACTCGGCGAAAGCTTGCCGGTGGTCCAGTCGATGATCACGCAGCCAAGACCGTAGAGCAGCAATGCGGCAGCTACGCGGACCAACGGTTGTTCGAAACTGGTGTTTGTGGTGCAGGCGACCAGTACGATCAGTAGCGAGGCGCCCAGCAGGAGCATCGGCGCATGAATTGCGAACGGCTTGGGCAGCAACACAGAAAGCGATGGTGGCTTGGTGTCATAGCCGCTGCGCTGGTACCAGCGCGAATACCGGTGACGGATGAGCAGGCCCGAGACGATTGCGATCAGCCCTACGCCCAGCAACAGCCAAAGTACATGCAGAAGACCGAGTTGTCCTCGCGGCTCGGGTCGCAGGCTGCCTCGGATGTCATCTGGCCAACTATCGAGGTTGGCGCGAGCCTCGATCAGCAGCCCCACCACGGTGGACTCTCGCTCCCAGAGGTATTGGGCACTGAGTTGTTCGGAGCGTTGCGTAATGGCGGGCAGAATCTCTTCCGCTTTGATAAGCACCGTTTGGCAGTCTACAAGTCGTGCGCTGGCCTCATCGGATTCCTGGTTCAGTGCGCGAAATCTCTCCAGGGTTATGCTTTCAACCTCTGGGCCGATGTCTTTCAACAACTCGATCTGTGGAGCGAGTTGGGCAAGACGCGCTTCGATAGACTCGATACATAACTGTGCTTCGCTGCGCAGACTCTCAGCTTGGCTTCTGAGCGCCGGGAGGTCATCCTGGGTGAGGGGTGCACTCTCGAGTGCGACTTCGACCGCATCGATCTGCTCCAACAAAATTGTTGCCGGGATCGATTCGGTTTCCTGCGCCAGCGCGGGCGCACTTGCCGCGGATACGAAAAGGGCCAGACACAGCGACGCCGTGTGTCTGGCCCTTCTCAGAAAATTGACGCTTATTGTCCTGACTGTCGTTTCCAGTGCCCGTTTGTGGCGTTGTTCAGTGCAATTTACCCCGTCGTTCGATCACTCACGCGACATAAACAGGCGCAAGACGTACCAGAACATCATCGCGATCGACGCGAACAGCGCCATGGCTGCTGCAACGTGTCGGTCGGCAGGGTAATGGCGCATGATGTTCGAGGTGTCATAAAGGATCGCGCCGCCAGCGAAACCAATCATGGCTACCGAAAACCACGTGCCTAGCTCAAAACCAAAAATGACGGCCGAGACGATCGCTACTAGTGCGAGGATGCCGCCCCAGACCATTATGCTGCGGAGAAAAGAGAAGTCCTTGCCAGTAATCATTACAACAGCCATCAAGCCGGCCGCGCCAATCAAGGTGACGACCGCCGCACTCTCAATCATTCCGGATGCATTTGGATAACTCATCGCGATCGCGAGTAGCGGCATCGTGATAATCGCTTGCGCAAAAACGAAAACCGCAAAAGTGGCGTATTGCAAACCGCGTGACTCGATCCGCATCGCGAGATAGGAAGCACCCCAGCTAACAATCATGAATGCCCCGAGAATCAGCAGCCAGCTCTGCTGGAGCATCATGGGGACAAAGGTGGCAGCGACGCCTGATGAGAAGAAATAACTCTCAATCCCCGCGAAGGCGAGAATCGCACCTACGACGTGCGCATAGGTCCGCCAGATGAACGCCTTGCGTTCTTCGGCGGGCAGGTTCGAGACTGGGATCCCAGCGTACTGTGCGGTGTTCGTGCTCATCGTCGTTGCTCCCGTTGACGAAGCCGAGGCGGGCTCGGCCCAGTCGTGTTGTTGTTTGGCGGAGGAGGAGGGATTCGAACCCTCGAAGGGCTATTAACCCTTGCCGGT
Source organism: Pseudomonadota bacterium (assembly GCA_038521865.1). Lineage (GTDB taxonomy): Bacteria > Pseudomonadota > Gammaproteobacteria > Steroidobacterales > Woeseiaceae > CALBPI01. Next base: position 334,775 of record JBCBKO010000001.1, read on the forward strand.
TTTCAAGACCGGTGCATTCAACCGCTCTGCCACCCCTCCGGTGTTACGATTGTCGCTGGTGCGGAAAGACGATTCAACCGCTCACGTTGGTTTTTGTTCGTCTTTACAACCATCTGGAAGGGTTTTTGGGAATTCTGTCGGCATTCGTTGGTCGAACTGAGACAGAACGAACAGAAACGCGCTCACAGGGACGGCCACTTTGAACGATAGAGATCGAATTGTTTTCCTCAGTCTGAACGGGCCGCGTTCGGGTATGTCGCCGATCGCGCGTGTGTTCAGCATGCTGGCCGGTGTCGTCGTGTTCGTGCTCGCAGTGTTTATCGGTGGGGCGTTGTTGCTGGTTGCGCTCGCGCTCGCCCTCGGTCTTGCCGCGGTGCTGGGTCTGAGAGCCTGGTGGTGGCGTCGCAAACTTGGTGATCAGCTGGCACGGCAGCGCCCGCGCAGTGACGACGGCGATGTGGTGGACGGTGAGTTCATCGAAGTTCGGCGAGATGAGGATTGACGGCACTATTGTCACCACGGAATCCGAGCCGGTAAGCTCCGTCGCGTGAACGTATCCACCCGAGATGTAGAGGCGCGTCGTCGCCGCCGTCGGCGCAACCGCCTTTTGTCGATCGCAATGTTCGTCGGCGCATCGATTGGTTTGGCTTGGTTTTTCGAATCGCAGGCAACTACGACGCTGATTTTCGTGCGCCACGCGGACAAGATGACCGAGGTGGGTGACGATCCCGCGCTGAGCGCCGCTGGCACCCAGCGAGCGCTTGAGCTCGCACGGGTGCTCGTAGACGTTGATGTTGTAGCCGGAGTTGATGCCGTATACGTCAGTCAATACAGACGCACCGCGGAGACGGCGAGGCCACTTGCGGCCGCCGGAGAGATCCAGCCGCAGCTGTTTGATCTCGATGACCTCGAAGGCTCGGTTAACAGCATCGTGCGCAGCCATAAGGGCAAGATCGTGTTGATCGTGGGTCATAGCAACACGATCGCCCCGATGATTGCCGAGCTGGGTGGGAGCAAGAAGGTGCCCCCGATCCTCGAGTCGGAGTACGACAACCTCTACATCGTGACGATACCCTGGTTCGGCAAGGTCAAGACGTTGCGTCTGCGTTTTGGCGTGCCATCGCCTGCTGGATAAATTCGATGTGCTTTTCGATGCGGATATCAGCAAGTACTGCCGCTTCGATGACCTGATCACGATTGATCAAAAACGTCCCTCGCCGAGTACCGATGCCTAGAGGGCCATTCAAGTCATAGGCTTTGGTAACCAACTTGTCGTCGTCTGCAAGCAGCAGGAACGGCAGTTCATAGCGCTCGGCAAATCTCTGATGACTGTCAGTGTCCTGTGGGCTGACCCCCACCACTCGTAACCCCGTATTCTGAATATCGGTATGCAGGTCGCGTATCGCGCAGGCCTCTTTCGTGCACCCGGGCGTAAAGTCTGCCGGGTAGAAGTAGAGGATGATCGAACCGCCTGCGAGCAGGTCGCCGAGGCTGTGTGTGGCGCCATCGTTACCGGAAAGTTTGAAATCCGGTGCTCGTGTTCCTACCTCAAGCATCGCTGTGTCTCCATGTTCAAAACGTCACTTCCATCATTTTGTAGCCCGGTTCCGACATTCCGAGTGCCTCGTATGTGGCGATCGCACCCGTGTTTTCGTGTTCCACATATAGCCGCAGGCCAACCGCGTCTGCGTTCCTGGCCTCAGACCGTACTTTTTCGTAAAGCGCTGTGAATACGCCCTGTCTTCGGAACTGTTTCGCGATGTAGACGCTTTGGATCCACCAGAAATGACCGTTTCTCCAGTCACTCCACTCGAGCGTGACCATGATCTGGCCGGCGTACTGTTCGTCAACCTCTGCGATCCAATACCGACCCAGTGATGCATCGGCAAGCAAACGAGAAACACCGGGTACGAGCACGGCAGCTTCAAGCTGCTTGTCCTCGGTCTCCATTGCCATTGACTTATTACCTGAGACGATGGCGTTCGCATCGCTCTGTTCCGCGCGTCGAATAGTGAGGTTCATGATCGCTCGTGTCGGGGTATCTGGCGCGCCCGAGAGGATTCGAACCTCTGACCCCAGGATTAGGAATCCTGTGCTCTATCCTGCTGAGCTACGAGCGCAATACCTATATTGTCGCGCCGACGAGGAGCAAAAAAAAGCCCGGCGTCAGCCGGGCTTTCTGTTCGGTCTGGATGAGCGCTTAGGACTTGCGTCGGAAGCCGACCATTGCAAGGCCGAGTCCCAGCAACGCTAGCGTGCCAGGCGCTGGTACCTCACGAACCGTAAATAGCCAATCGGAAGCATACAGGTGGTTGTCGCAGGAGACACCGTTGCTGTAGCTGCCGTTGCCACCCTCACCGCCACTTGGGCAATGGTTCATCCAACCCCATCCGCTGACGCCGGTGAATCCGCGGTGGTCGGTGTTGAGTTGGAAGGCGTAGCTATGGCGGCCCATTTCGGACACGAGGTTATAGGAGCCAAATAGCAATGAGGAAATTGAACCGACACCACTGTTAGAGCACAAACCACCATCATTGCAGCTGTACACGTCGGAGTAGGTGAAGCTAATTTGCCAGACGTCGGTGGTGTCTGAGTCGTAGCTCGAACCCGTGTCGCGTCCACCGAAAGCCATGCCTGAGATGGTTATCGAGTTCCCGTCGTAGGCGAGAGTCATGCCGGAGTCTTCGTCCTCGAAGTCAAACGTGTAGATTTCAGAGGTGTCCCCTGTGGTCAAACCATCCAGTCGCAGACCGTAGAAGGGCGAGGCTGCGCTGCCATCCGGGTGGTTGTCCAGTGCGTATTCCCCGGGCTGGAGCACGGTCGCTTGAGCGGCCACCGGGGCCAGTAGAACCGTGGTAGCGATCAAAAGATATTTCACAGTCTTATCCTTGTTGTTGTTCAGATGCCGTGGTGACAGTCGTCTGTCTAACAGTAGGTAAGCATTTCTCGTGCCAAAGCCTGAGTGTCCCCAAAAACAGACACTTGTGATTTGACCTAATGCAGAGTCGTAAAATCCGCCGTCACTTTCGCCGGATTATGTAACCCGTTGGGCCTTAGTTACCGCCACGTCTGCCGGAGCTGCGTGACCGACCGGAGCTCCTCGAACTACTGGATCTCGACCCGCTGGATCTCGCCGAAGATCTGGCTCGAGTGCTGCGTGACGAGCTTGCGCGTGGCGCAGATCGTGACGTCGCTCTCGGTGCCGCGCGGCTCGATGAACGCGGCGTGGCACGGCTAGATGTGCGTGGGGCGGCTCGCGAGACCGTGCCGCGCGAGTTGGGGGCTACCGATCGGGTTGGGGGTGCGACGCTGCGAGTTCGCGGCTGCGCCGTGCCGCCGTACGCTCGACCACGAGGTTCCGGTACTCGTTGCTGAGTCGATCGAGTTTGCGGAGCAGCGCCGCGGCGGCTGTACCGAGACGTGCTACGCCCATTTGCCGATGGCGCAGGGGCTGCAGAGCGAGGGTTTGTCGAATAGTTTCGACCGCCAGCGACTGCGCCACCTGTCGCTTCGGCTGACCGACGGACGGCCCCCCGTGTCGTAAAGCGCGGACTAGATCCTGCGCGGTTTGCCGAAGTGCGCGCGTTGCTGCCCCGAGCGTTGGGGCCCCGCCTATTCGCATTGGGCGTACCAGCTGCATTGGGTGAGCGCCTCGCAACAGCAGCGTTCCGGTCATTGCCGCGGTAGCGCGCGACGTTATTCCTGGTGTCGGGCCGAGCGCCAAACCGGTTCTGCGGAGTCGTTTGTCGATTGGGTCGCACTGTATAGCCCTGGTTCGCGCGTGCCCCACGATCACGATTGCCATAACGATGGTAGCGTGCAGAACGGACCCCTACGCGCGGACTATGACGCCAGCGTCGCGCTTGGAAGCCGATCCCTCGTGCGCCGAAGTTCCGCTGGAATCGGTTGTAGCGCACCGCGTTCAAAGGTGCATGTCCATAGAAGCCAGCCCGACGATTCCACCAAATTCCATAATCGAAACCGAACAAGTTCAGGTAGCGGTTGCGCCACGAGATCTCGAAGAACAGCGGCACTCGGAAAAAAGGTCTGTTGAAGACGAACGGGCCCGGGTAGGCGTGGTAGTAGAGCGGATAGCCCCAGTCGTACCAACCGACTACCGGAGCCGGTTGTCGAACGACCACCGTCACGGGGTCGTAGTAAGGCAAGTACACCACGTCGGGCTCAACCGGCAGAATTTCGATGCTCTCAGCGCTGCGGACCACAGTCTGGCGCTCGTTGGACTCAAGATTGCCAGCGAGCCAGGCAGCATCGCGGAACCGTTCGATCGCTTCGAGCACATCGGTTTCCTGTGCTAGCACTGCGTCGCCCAACGTTGCCGTCCACTCCAAATCGTCGCTGAGCAACTGAACAGCCTCAGGATAGTTTAGAAGTGCAATGACCGTGCTGTCCCAATTAGAATTTGGCTCGGCACCCTCTTGCGGGTTTGTGTCCAGAAAACGCTGCGCCTCTACAATTTGTAGCGGGTAGGTCGCGGCCGGCAACAAGATACCAAGAACATCGTCTGGATAAAGCGCGATTGGACCCACCAGGGTGTCCAGTTCATCGGGCGAGTAGTTCGCCACCTGTTCTGTGGTTTGTTGCGCTGCTGCCAGTCCAGAGATACACAACATCACACTCGTGAAAAGCGTGGAGAACAATTTTCGGATGGTTTGTTTGCCAGCCATATCCAACTCCTGATCCTGCGCCTCTTGCGGGCGCAGTGGTACACGCCATCGTTTATAACGCACCGTGTCTGAACTGAACCTTAACAGACGGCTAAATTACGCTAGCTCGCAAAAGATAAATAACTAGAAGAAAAATCTATTAATTATTGAATTAATTCATGAAATAATCAGCGGGGTTAGGGTTGCGGAAATTCGATTCTCCAAAGCAAGCGCAGGTTGCCCGACGCTCGGTAATAATGGTGCGTAGCTTGAGTACAGAGACTCGTATCACCATGCAGATTTGCGAACTTGCACCGATGACGCTCGGTGCGATGCGTATGCGTACGCTGGTCGTATTGGCCGGGCACATCTTGTTATCAGCGTGCGGCAAAGCCCCCGAACAGACACCGTTGCCCACGCTCAAGGCTTTGGCGGCTGAGCAAGCGGGCGTTCAGATCGACATACCGGTACCGGTCGTTGACGATGCGATGATGACTCGTGGGGAAACTTTGTGGGCGCGTTGTTCGACGTGTCACCAAATCGGGCCCGGGGCTCGGAATATGGCAGGACCACAGCTCAATGAGCTTATTGGGCGACGCGTCGCCGCACTTTCTGATTTCAATTACTCGGAAGCTTTATCGGAAGTTGATATGGCATGGACCGCGCAGGCCTTGGACGTATGGCTGACCGCTCCGTATCGCACCGTTCCCGGGACCACCATGAGCTTTGGTGGGATTTCGGATTCGTACGATCGAGCGGCTTTGATCGGCTACATATATTCGACAAGCGATAGGTCTGACGACCCGTTTTAAAAACGGGCAGTTACACGTTCCAATCGCGAATCGCTTGAAGTAATATTCCGCGCGAACGCTAGCGATATAGGTGAGGCCGTTGGGACATTCCGCGAGGCGGATGCGGCAGCCTGGGACAACATGAGCAAAGCACTGCAGGAGCAGTACAAGGCAACCCCGTTGAGCGGCGCGAATGCCGCAACGATCGAGGCCCTGTACGAGCGCTTCCTTCGGGACCCCAAGCAGGTCCCTTCCACGTGGCGAGACTATTTCGAAGGGCTTGCGCCGGACGCGCGTGACGAAGTCGAACCGGATCATGGCGCGATCGTTGACCGACTCAAACGGATGGCAACGGCTCCAGCTACAGCCGCGCCAGCAGCCACCAACGGTCATGCAATCCCGCAGTCGGCCGACGAAAAGCAGGCTGCCGTTTCGCGCTTGATCCAGGTTTATGCGTTGCGCGGTCATCAGATCGCGGATATTGATCCGCTCGAGATGATGGAGCGCCACATTCCGCGCGTTCTCGAATTTGATTTCGTCGGGCTCGATCAATCTGATATGGATCGCGAGTTCTTCACTGGTGGTCTGGCCGGCACTGGTCGGGACCGGATGAAGTTGCGAGACATCATCGTGCTCTTAAAGCGCATTTACTGCGGCAAGGTTGGCGCCGAGTTTGCACACATTTCACGCGCGCGTGAGCGCCTGTGGCTGCGCGAGCAATTTGAGGCGCGCAGCACCGTTGCACCGAATGCGGAAGAGCAGCGTTGGATTTTGAAGCAACTCACCCGAGCTGAGACGCTGGAGCGTTATCTCCATACCCGCTACGTCGGTCAGAAGCGATTCTCCCTAGAGGGCGGGGAAAGCCTCATTCCAATGCTCGATTCGCTGGTGCACGAAGGCGGCCGCGCAGGCATTAAAGAATGCGTGCTCGGCATGGCCCACCGCGGCCGTATCAATGTTCTAGTAAACGTCCTCGGTAAAGCGCCGCAGGAGTTGTTCTCAGAATTCGAAGGCGAGTATGACCTTGAGGAGGTCATTGGCTCTGGCGACGTCAAATACCACAAAGGTTTCTCGGCTGATATGAAGACGCCGGGCGGCAACGTGCATTTGTCATTAGCGTTCAACCCCTCGCACCTTGAGATTGTGAATCCTGTGGTTGAGGGCTCGGTCCGCGCCCGCCAGTTGCGTCGCAATGATCTGGTCGGCGGTTCGATTTTGCCGATCCTGATTCACGGTGACGCGGCGTTTGCAGGGCAGGGTGTCGTTACAGAGACGTTCCAGATGTCGCAAGTGCCTGCATTCCGCACCGGCGGTACGGTCCACATCGTGATCAATAACCAAATCGGGTTCACCACCAGCGATCCGGAAGATGCCCGCTCGACACCGTATTGCAGTGATGTCGCGAAGATGATTGAGGCGCCAATTTTCCACGTGAATGGTGACGATCCGGAGGCGGTGGTGCGCGTCACACGTCTCGCGCTGGACTACCGCCAGAAATTCCGCAAGGACGTGGTCATCGATCTCGTCTGTTACCGACGACTTGGTCACAACGAAGCGGATGAGCCAGCGGCAACGCAGCCGCAGATGTACAAGAAGATCCGCAAGCATCCGACGACGCGTACGCTCTACGCCGAGAAACTCGTCAAAGCGGGGGTAGTAACCAGTGATGCGGCCGACGACATGGTCGAGCGGTATCGGGCGCGCCTTGATGATGGCCGTCCGGTCCCGAAAGACCTGCTCGGCATGATCGGCAATGAATACACGATCGATTGGTCGCCCTACATCAGCGGTGATCTCCTGGCTTCGGCCGACACGTCGGTCAACGTCGACCGCTTAATGAGACTCGGCCAGCGTATTGTTGAAATCCCGGATGCACACAAGGTGCATCCGCGGGTCGAGCGCATCATGCAGACCCGTGTGAAGATGCTGGCCGGCGAGCAGGACATGGACTGGGGTTTCGCTGAAACCATGGCCTACGCGACGCTGCTCGATGACGGTTTCGATATTCGTCTTACCGGTCAGGATAGTGGGCGTGGCACGTTCTTCCATCGCCACGCTGTTTTGCATCATCAGGAAACGGGCGAAGAGTTCATTCCGCTGGATCACGTGGTCGACAGGCCAGCGGCATTCACGGTGACCGACTCATTGCTTTCAGAAGAAGCGGTGATGGGTTTTGAATACGGCTATGCGACGACAGAGCCGCGCACGCTCGTGATTTGGGAAGGTCAGTTTGGCGACTTCGCGAATGGTGCCCAGGTTGTCATCGATCAGTTCATCAGCTCCGGCGAGGCCAAATGGGGTCGTCTTTGCGGGCTCACACTGTTCCTGCCACATGGCTATGAAGGGCAAGGGCCGGAACACAGCTCAGCTCGACTCGAGCGCTTTCTGCAGCTCTGCGCTGAGCACAATATGCAGGTTTGCGTGCCGTCAACGCCTGCGCAGATGTTCCACATGCTGCGTCGACAGATGCAGCGCGCAGTGCGCAAACCGCTGATCGTTATGACGCCGAAAAGTCTGTTGCGCCATAAGCTGTCGGTGTCGCCGCTTAGTGATCTGTCCGAAGGGCATTTTCATTGGCTGATCGATGAGATTGACGATGTTGATCCGGCCGCCGTAGAACGCGTGGTTGTCTGCAGTGGCAAGGTTTACTACGACCTGTACGAGCGCCGGCAGGCGGCGGAGCTCAAAAACGTGGTGCTCGTGCGGTTGGAGCAGATTTATCCGTTCCCGATCGACGAGTTCAGCGAGATGCTTAACCGCTATCGCAACGCAGATACTGTTGTTTGGTGTCAGGAAGAGCCTCGCAATCAGGGCGCCTGGTATCAGATCAGACACCGCCTGCAGGAGCCACTTCGCAGCCGTCACACGCTGCATTACAGCGGTCGTCCGGGTGCTGCAGCGCCTGCTGCGGGCATCCCGAAACTCCATCAAATACAACAACGCAAATTGGTCGACCAGGCGCTGGGATTAGAGGCGCTGATCGACTGCATCGATCAATAGGGACAAACCCGAGAAGCCGACAGCGCTCTGGAGCACCGAGAACAACCTATGGCTACCGAAGTAAAAGTACCGCAATTGCCCGAGTCCGTGGCGGACGCAACACTTGTGTCCTGGCATAAGAAACCGGGCGATGCTGTGCGCCGTGACGAAAACCTTGTGGACCTTGAAACCGATAAGGTCGTACTCGAGGTGCCTTGTCCGACCGATGGCGTCTTGAAGGAAATCAAAGCAGAAGATGGCGCGACGGTGACAAGCGGTGAACTGCTTGCCGTTGTCGAAGCGGGCGCTGCCGCGCCGGCACCGAGCGCGAGCGAACCTGCTGCAGAAGTAGCGCCCAGTGATAGCCCTGCGCCTGCAGCGGCGGCTACGGCAGCTTCGAGCAGTGACAGTGCACACGACAAGCTCAGCCCGTCCGTACGCAGACTGGTTGAAGAGCATGATCTCGATCCCGCCCGGATTCAGGGCAGCGGACGCGATGGGCGCATCACCAAGGGTGATGTCATGAACCATCTGGAAAACGATGACGGTGAAGCTGAGGACATGCCGGTGGTTAATGGCGGCGGCGCTGTTGTCGGTGCGCGCAACGAACAGCGCGTACCGATGACCCGGTTGCGGGCGACGATCGCCAAACGCATGGTCGAGGCACAACAAAACGCTGCGATGCTGACGACGTTCAACGAGGTCGACCTCACTGAAGTCATTGCGCTGCGCGCACGCTACAAAGACCAATTTGCGGAGAAGCACGGCGTGAAGCTCGGCTTCATGTCGTTTTTCGTGAAAGCTGCGGTTGAAGCGCTGCGCAAATTCCCACTGGTGAACGCTTCCGTCGACGGTAACGATATTCTCTATCACGACTATCAGGACATCGGCATCGCAGTCTCGACCGAACGCGGACTGATGGTTCCTGTGCTCCGCGATGCGGGGCTGAAGAGTTTCGCGCAGATCGAGCAGGAAATTGCCGACTACGGAAAGCGCGCTCGCGAAGGCAGCATCGGCATCGAAGAGCTCACAGGCGGCACGTTCACCATCACGAACGGCGGCATTTTCGGATCGATGATGTCCACGCCCATTCTCAATCCACCGCAAAGCGGCATCCTCGGCATGCACGCGATTCTGGATCGCCCAGTCGCGGTTGATGGGGAAATCAAGATTCGCAAGATGATGTACCTCGCGATGTCCTATGACCATCGCATCATCGACGGCAAAGAGGCCGTGCAATTCGTTGTCAGTATCAAGCAAGCACTTGAAGATCCTGCTCGATTACTGCTCCAGCTTTGATCACCGCGAGAGCGGTCTGAAGGAAACAAGATGTCCCAACACTACGACGTCATCGTGATCGGCGGTGGTCCCGCTGGTTATCCCGCAGCAATTCGTGCGGCTCAACACGGTATGAACGTGGCTTGCATCGATGCGTGGAAGAACTACGACGGCTCGCACGCTTTCGGCGGCACCTGCCTGAACGCGGGCTGTATTCCGTCCAAGGCGATGCTCGAATCCTCTGAGCTTTATCATCGCGCTGAGCACGAGTTCTCACAGCACGGCATCGGCACCGAGGGTTTGTCGCTGGACATCGCGGCGATGCAAAAACGCAAGTCCGGTATCGTTCGACAACTAACGTCGGGGATCGAAGCGCTATTCAAGTCCAACAAGGTCACCGGTCTTCGTGGGCACGGTAAACTGTTGGCTGGCAAGAAAGTCGAGTTCACGCCGCTTGAAGGCGATGTGGAAACACTGAGCGCGGACCACGTCATTCTTGCGTCCGGCTCGCAGCCCATCGAACTGCCGGGCATGGCGTTCGATGGCGATCGTATTGTGGACTCCTGGGGTGCGTTGGAATTTGATGCGGTCCCCGAGCGTCTTGGCATCATCGGCGCGGGCGTCATTGGGCTTGAGCTCGGCAGCGTCTGGGGTCGGTTGGGCGCCTCGGTGACAGTCCTGGAAGCGATGCCCGATTTTCTGGCCATGGTGGATCGGCAGATCGCGAAAGACGCTGAGCGACAGTTCCGCAAACAGGGGCTGGACATCCAACTGAACGCGCGTGTGAGCAAAGCCGAAGTAAAAGGCGAGGAAGTCCACGTCACTTATGAAGACAGTAAGGGCGAGCAATCACTTGTGGTTGATCGGTTGGTCGTCGCTGTTGGCCGTCGCCCCTACACAGATAACCTGCTGGGCGATGATACGGGCGTTAAAGTGGATGGCCGTGGTTTCATCGAAGTGGATCACGAGTGTCGCACTGGCGTTGATGGCATCTACGCCGTCGGTGATTGTGTTCGCGGCCCGATGCTCGCGCACAAGGGCACCGAAGAAGGTGTCATGGCGGCCGACTTGATTGCGGGCGACGTGGCAGAAGTCAATTACGACGTGATTCCCTCTGTTGTGTATACGGCACCGGAGATCGCCTGGGTCGGCAAGACCGAGGAAGAGGTCAAGACGTCAGGGCGCGAATACAAGGTGGGCACCTTCCCGTTTGCCGCAAGCGGTCGCGCCAAAGCGATGGAGCAGGCGGCGGGTATGGTCAAGATTGTCAGTGCCGCTGATGATGACGAAATCCTTGGCGTTCACATCATCGGTCCGGTGGCGGGCGAACTCATCGGAGAGCTGGTGCTTGCGATGGAATTTCGCGCGAGCACAGAAGACATTCAGCGCACGGTGCATGCGCATCCCACCTTGTCAGAGGCGGTCCATGAGGCGAGCCTCTCTGCTGACAAGCGCGCGCTCCACGCGATCAATCGATAAGTACGTCTGGCCGGGTGTCAATGCACCCGGTCGACACGTTCGATATCGGGCAATTGGCCGAGCTTAAGCAGTATTCGATTCAACGTATCGAGTCCGTCGATCTCAGCCTTGACGGTAACCACCGCACGTAGTGTTTTTCGGTCGATTCGAGAATCGTTGGCGAGTATGCGGATGCGATCATCGCTCAGGCTGCCGCTGATATCTTTCAGAAGACCAGTGCGATCTTTCGCCTCAATGCGAAGGGTGATTGGATAGTGGCCGTAGTCTTCGGTTTCGCGCCAGTTAACTTCCAGAATTCGGTCTGGCTGTTTGTCCGCGAGGCGGGCCAGAGCCTTGCAGTCCTGTCTATGAATAGAAATACCGCGCCCCACGGTGATGTAACCACTGATTGGTTCTGGCGGAATCGGGTTGCAGCATCCCGCGAACTGGGTGAGCACATCACCGCTGCCGTCGATGACCACCCGTCCGCGGCCTCGCGGTTTATGTTTGCGGCTTCGCTTGACGCGAGGCGCCGATTCCTCGACGGGTGCAAGCAGTTGCTGTGCGGCATTAAACACTGACGCTGTCGTGATGTCGCCAGCGCCAAGCGCGACACACAAAGCGTCGACATCCTCAAATTTCATTGCCTCTGCGAGGCGCGCTATGGGTAAGTCGCGAATGCCGACGCGTTGCAGTTCACGTTCCAGATGTTCTCGACCCTGACGTCGATTCAGAACGCGATCCTGCTGCCGAAACCACGCGCGCACCTTGGTGCGGTTGCGCGCTGAAACCAGAAAGCCGGCGCGTGGCAAGAGCCAGTCGCGCGATGGCGATGGTTCTTTTGCCGTGATGATCTCGACTCTGTCTCCATTGCTGAGTGCGTGGGTTAGTTGAACAATGCGTCCGTTAACGCGTGCTCCGCGGCAACGATGGCCGATCATGGTATGGACGTGATAGGCGAAATCGAGCGGGGTGGCGCCAGCCGGCAGATCGACGATGTCGCCGTTGGGGGTGATGGCGTACACGCGATCATCGAAGACCCCCTCGCTGAGATTTTCTAAGAGGTCATTGTCCGAGGGTTCATTTTCGTTCTCGAGCAACTGGCGGAGCCAAGCGATTTTCTGTTCAAACACCGAATTGCCGGGACCACCCTCTTTATAGCGCCAATGTGCGGCGACGCCGAGTTCGGCCTGGCGATGCATGTCATGCGTGCGAATCTGAATTTCGACGGCTTGTCCGCCTGGGCCGACCACCGCGGTGTGTAGCGACTGGTAGTTATTGCCCTTTGGGTTGGCAATATAGTCGTCAAACTCATTGCGGATGTAAGGCCATCGGTTGTGCACGATGCCGAGCGCCGTGTAGCACTCTGTGACACTGTCGACCAGGATACGCACCGCACGCACGTCGTAGAGCGCGTCGAGCGCAACCTGTTTGCGCGTCATCTTCCGCCAGATCGAGTAAATGTGCTTGGGTCGCCCATAGACCTGACCGGTGATACCACCCCCGGCCAATAGAGTACCGAGTTCAGTGGTGACCTCATCGATGTAGGCTTCGCGTTCCTCCCGTCGCTCGTCCAGCGCCTTGGCGATGCTCTTGTAATCGTCAGGCTGCAGGTAACGGAAAGCGAAGTCTTCGAGTTCCCACTTCAGCTGCCAGATGCCTAGCCGGTTCGCGAGCGGGGCAAAAATCTCGCGTGTGTCGCGTGCCAACATGCGTTGTGTATGCGCGTCCTCCGTTCTTGCCGCACGAAGGTCTGCGACCTGCACCGCGAGTCTCACGATGACCAGGCGGAAATCGTTGACGACCGCCAACAGCATTCGTCGCAACGCCTCCCCCTGTGTAGGAGGCAATCGCTCGCCTGGCGCCCATTGCCCTGGCAGCGAGAGCTCAAAAAGCTGTTGCAGTCCTTTAGCCATTTCGGCGATGTCATTGCCGGCGTGGCGTTGTATCTGGCGAATGCTCACATGCCCGGCACGCAGCATTGGCGCAAGTGCCGCCGTCAGTTGCAGGTCATCACCGAGAGCCAGTGGTTCGATGACCGAGGCGGTCACGTCCGAGCAGAGACGATCGGCATCATCAGCAGGCAACGTTTCGGCAACGCTATCGAGCCAGCGGCGTGCTTCGACGTTCGACTGTATTACTGATTCTCGCTGCTGCGCCATGTCCCCAGTGCACCGCTCCGTTGGGAGAGTGCGTTTTGCCGATGGGTTGAAGCCGGTATGATACGCGATTAGTGCCCGATCACGCTTGGTGCTGTTGGCAGAGGGCGACAGGAGCAAAAATGCGAATCAGAATTCTGTGTACAGTTTTGTGCGTTGCTCTGGCGGCGTTGTCGCCAGGCGAGGCTGCGCGTGCAGACGCGCTAGACCTCAGCCTCAATGACGACGCGGTGCGTGCGAACTATCAATGGGCCCATCCTACGCGCGACTTTCAGGTGGATGGGGGATGGTTACACCATCAGGATCGAGGCGACGTGGTGCACATTGGATTCCATGTCACGGGCGATGCGTCAAGTGGTGATACGCCACTCGACGGCGGAATCGGTGGCAAGATCTTTCATGTGAGCCCGGACAATGGTCCGCTCGATGCAACCGTACTCGCGGTTGGGGGTTTCTTTCGTTACACCTTTCCGCGGTACAACCGTTTTAACCTGTATGGACATGCTTATATCGCGCCGGATGTGCTGTCGTTCGGCGATGGTGAACAGTTTCAGGAGATCGAGCTGCGGGCAGGCTACAGCGTCTTGCGCAACGCTGATGTGTTCATCGGCGCTCGATATACCAACACCGAGTTTGACCCCGCAGGGGACCTCACCAGTGACAACGGATTACACCTCGGAATTCAACTGAAATTTTAGGGCGCGAGTCGCGCAGGAGAACCAACCGAATGGCGGGACACAGTAAATGGGCCAACATCCAGCACCGTAAAGGTGCGCAGGACAAGAAGCGTGGCAAGCTGTTTACCAAGTTGATCCGTGAGATCACCGTCGCGGCGCGCATGGGCGGCGGCGACATCGATGCGAACCCAAGACTGCGTCTCGCGATCGACAAAGCGAAAGCGCAGAGCATGCCGAAGGACAACATCGACCGTGCGGTGAAACGAGGGTCCGGTGAGCTCGACGGTGACGATTACCAGGAGATTCGCTACGAAGGCTACGGTCCGGGCGGCACTGCGGTAATGGTCGATTGCATGACCGATAACCGCAATCGAACGGTTGCCGAGGTCCGTCATGCGTTTTCCAAGTTCGGCGGTAACTTGGGTGCCGATGGCTCGGTCGCCTATTTGTTCGCGCACGTCGGACTTATGACCTACGACAACGGCGCGGATGAAGACGCTGTGATGGAGGCAGCGATTGAGTCAGGTGCTGAGGATGTCATCGTCGATGATGATGGTGCAATCGAAGTCATCACGACACCGCAAGAGTTCGAAACCGTAAGAGACGCAATGCTGGCGGCGAGCCTCGAACCCGAGACCGCTGAAGTCACAATGCGGGCATCGACGAGCGCCGTGCTGGGGCAGAAAGAGGCCGAAACCATGTTGAAGCTGCTCGACATGCTCGAGGATCTCGATGATGTGCAAAACGTCTACAGCAACGCCGACATTCCCGAATCCGTGCTCGCTACCCTGTAGATTGGGGAACTGATATCAGAATCCTTGGCATAGACCCAGGTAGTCGAGTGACCGGATTCGGCTGCGTCGACTTTGATCGCGATCGGGCGAGTTACGTGGACGCCGGCGTCATCCGGACCAAGGGTGATGACTTCAACGAGCGGTTGAATCAGATCTTCTCTGGCGTGCATCGGTTAGTCGACGGCCTTGAGCCGGACGCGGTTGCGATCGAGCAGGTATTCGTCGCGCGCAATGCATCGAGCGCACTCAAGCTTGGGGCGGCGCGTTCGGCAGCAATCTGTGCCACCTTTGAGCGGGCACCTGAACTCGCGGAATACGCCCCACGAGCAATCAAGCAGGCGGTAACCGGTACGGGTGCAGCAACGAAAGAACAGGTGGCGCATATGGTGCGCGCTTTACTCGGACTAAAAGTTGAGTTGACCGCTGATGCATCGGATGCGCTCGCTGTTGCAATTTGTCATGGCAATAGCATGCAGCTCCAGTCGAAACTGGCGCGCATGGGAGGGCGCTCATGATCAGTTATCTGCGCGGCACGCTCGTTGCCCGTCAGGCGCCTGCAATCACCGTCGAGGTCGGGGGCGTTGGGTACGATGTTGAGACGCCGATGTCGACCTACCTCGAGTTACCTTCAGTCGGGAATGAAGTCACGATTCTCACGCACTTTCTGGTTCGTGAGGATGCACAACTGCTATATGGGTTCTCGACGGAAGAGGAGCGGGCGCTGTTTCGAAATCTGCTGAAGGTTTCTGGTGTCGGGGCCAGAATCGGACTGGCGATTCTTAGCGGCATCAGCGTTAACGGATTCCGCCAATGCGTCGAATTTGATGATGTGGCCACGCTTGTGAAAGTGCCGGGTGTCGGTCGCAAGACAGCGGAGCGTTTGATCATTGAGATGCGTGATCGGTTGAAGGTCGTGCCAGCCTCGAGCAAAGCCGGTAAACCGACGACCGTCGCGACCGCTGACGATGGGCGGGGAGATGCACTGCAGGCGCTGATTGCGTTGGGTTACAAAGAATCCGAGGTCAGGAAACTGATCGCAACGGTCGCAAAATCCGACGCACCGGGTTCCGCTGAGGACTACATACGGCTGTGTCTGCGCCAGATCGCTGGCAAAGGTGCGGCATGAGCGACGAATCGAGAATCATCTCAGGCAGTGAGCGCACTGAAGACGGTGCATTTGACCGAGCTATTCGACCCAAGCGGCTGGTTGACTACGAGGGTCAGCCGGCCGTACGCGAGCAAATGGAGATTTTTATTGGCGCGGCGCGCGGTCGCTCGGAAGCCTTGGACCACGTGCTCATCTTCGGTCCGCCGGGTCTGGGTAAGACAACGCTGGCGCACATCATTGCGAATGAGCTTGGCGCGGGATTGCGCCAGACATCAGGGCCGGTTCTGGAGCGTCCTGGTGATCTTGCGGCGATCCTCACCAATCTCGAGGCGAATGATGTGCTCTTTGTCGATGAAATTCATCGATTGAGTCCGGTTGTTGAAGAGGTGTTGTATCCCGCGATGGAGGACTTCCAGCTCGATATTGTCATCGGTGAGGGTCCGGCAGCGCGCTCGATCAAACTCGACTTGCCGCCATTCACACTGGTGGGTGCAACGACGCGTGCAGGTTTGTTGACCTCACCGTTGCGAGACCGCTTTGGTATTGTGCAGCGACTCGAGTTTTACGGGACTGAGGATCTCGCCGGTATCGTCAAACGCTCTGCAGGTATTCTCGATCTGCCGATCGAGGAAGAGGGGGCACGCCAAATCGCTGCGCGTTCGAGGGGAACGCCGCGTATCGCCAACCGATTGCTTAGACGTGTTCGAGACTACGCGGAGGTCAAGGCCGACGGCGTGGTTGATCTGGCCGCGGCGCAGGCTGCAATGGACATGCTGGAAGTTGATCCGCACGGCTTCGATGCGATGGATCGGCGCCTGTTATTGGCCATTATTGAAAAATTTGATGGCGGCCCTGTCGGCGTGGACAGCCTGGCGGCTGCAATCGGTGAGGAACGCGGCACTATCGAAGATGTCATAGAACCATATCTCATTCAGCAAGGATTCATGATGCGAACCGCACGCGGCAGGGTGGCCACCCGCCATGCCTATCTTCACTTTGGGTTGCCCGCGCCGAAAGCCACCGCAGCCGAAGCGCTACCGTTGTTCGACGACTCGTCGCGCGTCGATTAACTTCATACTACCCAGGGGATTTAAAGACCGATGTCTATTCTGGAGCTGATGCTCGATGCCGGCCTCGTCGTGAAGGGTGTGATGCTCTTGCTGCTAGCGGCATCCGTCTATTCTTGGTTCACCATTTTTCGCAAGCGTGGCATGTTGCGCCGTGCGCAGTCTGTTGCGGATCGATTCGAGTCGGAGTTCTGGTCGGGTGCCGACCTGTCGACCCTGTATCGTGATGTCGCCTCGGGACAGCACGCAGGACCTGGCATGCCGGCGATTTTCGAGTCCGGCTTTCGCGAGTTCACTCGTATGACCAAGCAGGAGGACGTGTCTGCTGAACGGGTAGTCGAAACTGCGCGACGCGCGATGCGCGTGAGCCTCACCCGTGAAACCGAGGCGCTCGAGAACGGGTTGGCCTCATTGGCAACGATCGGATCGACGAGCCCTTACGTGGGATTGTTTGGCACCGTGTGGGGGATCATGAACTCCTTCACGAGTCTCGGCTCTGGCAGCCAGGTCGCTACCCTCCAGTCGGTTGCGCCCGGAATTGCCGAGGCACTGGTGGCCACGGCGATGGGATTGTTCGCGGCGATTCCCGCCGTGGTGTTCTACAACCGCCATGCTGACCGATTGGGTCGGATCGAGACGCGATTCGATACTTTTGTGGATGAGTTTGTCAGCATCCTTGAGCGTCACGCCCGTCGCAACGCGACAGCGCCGTCATGAACAAGCGTCGATTGATGGGCGAGATCAACGTCGTACCGTATATCGACGTGATGTTGGTGTTGCTCATTATCTTCATGGTGACGGCGCCGCTGCTCACCCAGGGTATCGAGGTCGAGTTGCCAAAGGCAGATGCCGCACCGATTGATATTCCGCAGGACGAGTCCGTCTTGCCCATTGTGCTGTCGATTGACGCGGACGGTGCGCTTTACTTGAACCTGGGGACAGACAAAACCTCACCGATCGCCGCAGAGGATGTCACCGAACGCGTGGGCATTGTGCTTGGGCGCCGTGCGGATACGCCGGTCCTTGTGAAAGCGGACCAGGCGGTGCCTTACGGTAGGGTGGTCCAGGGCATGGTGTTGCTGCAGAAAGCCGGGGCGGAGTCGGTTGGCTTCATTACCGACCCGGGAGTGCTCGAAGACACCCCATGAAACGCAAATCCCAAGGTGTTTGGGTCGACAACTCCTACGGCGTCGTCGGGACGCTTGCCGTGCATGCAGGCTTGGCATTGCTGCTGTGGGCTAATTTGGGAATGGGCGAACGCAGCGCGGAACCCGTTCAAACCACGATCAGTGCAAGACTCGTGGCGAATGAATCAACGGTAGTCCGTGAGGTGGAACCAGAACCGGTGCCACCTGTCGAAATACAAAATCCTGGCCCAGACCCTGAAGTGTCGGCGCAGGAGGCAGAGCGCGAGCGACAAGCGGAAGTCGAGCGCCAGAAACAAGCCGAGGCAGAGGCTGAGCGGCAACGTCAGGCAGAAGCCGAGGCCGAGCGGCAGCGTCAGGCGGAAGCGGAGGCTGAGCGGCAGCGCCAGGCGGAAGCGGAGGCCGAGCGGCAGCGTCAGGCGGAAGCGGAAGCCGAGCGGCAGCGTCAGGCGGAAGCGGAGGCTGAGCGGCAGCGTCAGGCAGAGGCCGAAGCCGAGCGAAAGCGTCAGGAGGAGCTCGCCCGACAGAGGGCAGAGGAGGAGCGTCGACGTCGGGAGGCGGCCGAGCGCGCGAGGCAGGCAGAGTTGGAGGCACAACTGCAGGATGCGTTGGAAGCTGAGGAAGCGCGCGAGGGTGCGATCAATGCTGGATTGCTGGAGCAATACATAGAGCTGATACGACAAGATGTCGAGCGCCAGTGGAACAGACCTGCAGGCGTGCCGGACGGGATCACCTGTACCGTAGCCGTTAAGCAACTGCGTGGTGGTGTCGTGACTTCTGTGACGGTCGTGGACTGTGAGGGCGGACCGGAGCTGGTACGGTCAATTGAGCGAGCGGTGCTCAAGGCGTCGCCGCTGCCATCGCCGAAAGAGCCATCGCTTTTTGATCCGAACCTGAAATTTCCCTTTCGCACGGGTGAATAGCAGTATTCTTCAAGTTATAGTTAGATACATGCACTATCTCGCTGAAAAAAATGAATAAATCATCAGTATTTATCCTTGTTGTCGTGACGCTGCTGGCTACGCTAGCCGCGCCATTGAGCGCGGAATTGGTCATCGAAATCACTCGCGGCGCTACCCGACCCATACCGATTGCGATTGTGCCATTCGGGTGGGACGGCAGTGAGCAGCAACCGGCGGATATTGCAGCGATTGTGCGTTCTGACCTCACGGGCAGTGGGCGGTTTAACGCGCTCGACCAATCCGACATGCTCGAGCAGCCAACGCGCGGTGTAGATATCGATTTCGATAACTGGCGGATGGTGGCCGTCGATTACGTGCTGGTGGGCGAGCTGGCGCAGGAGGGCGAGACCTTTTCTATTCGCTACCAGCTGTTCGATGTCTACGGTGGTCGCCAGGTTGTGGCTGATCAGCTTCTGCTCGAACGGCGCGATATGCGTGCCGCAGGCCACAGAGTCGCCGACAGCGTTTACGAGGCCATCACGGGTATTCCGGGCGTGTTCAACACGAAGATTGCCTACATTTCAGTGTCCGGCGTGCCCCCGAAACAGCAGTACCAGCTGATCGTCGCGGACGCCGACGGCAACAATGAATTCGTCCTTCTGGAGAGTCCAGAGCCGATCATGTCCCCAGCTTGGTCGCCAGATGGGCGACAGCTGGCCTACGTTTCCTTCGAACTCGGTCGGGCGCAGGTCTACGTCCAGAGCCTGCGGACCGGTACTCGCCGTGTTGTCTCTGACAAGCCCGGCGTCAACAACGCACCGGCTTGGTCGCCGGACGGCAGGGAGCTGGCGCTGACTCGGTCGGATGCCGATGGCAATCTCGACATCTATTTGGTTCCGGTGATTGGTTCGGGCGAAACCCGGTTGACGCAGCGCAGATCGATTGACACAGAGCCCGCATGGTCACGCGATGGCAAGACGATCTATTTCACTTCGGATCGGGGTGGCGCACCCCAGGTTTACCAGGTGTCTGCATCCGGTGGTGATGTCTCCAGGGTGACCTTTGAGGGACGCTATAACGCCCGCCCGAGGGTGTCAGCTGACGGCGAGGCGATCGCGGTGGTCCACGATGATCGCGGCAATTTCCGGGTTGCGGTGCAGGATCTCGCCAGCGGCAGTCTTCAGGTACTGAGCGACGGCGCTTTGGATGAGTCGCCGTCTTTTGCGCCGAATGGTGCACAATTGATTTATGCAACACGGCGCGGCGGACGTGGCGTGTTGGAAACCGTGAGCGTTGATGGCGCGATTTCAGGTCGCGTCAAATCCGTCGGCAACGATGTTCGTGAGCCGGTTTGGTCGCCGTACTAGAATAGAGGGGCTAGCCCCATAGGGAGCGCAAAGAAATGGTCATGCGAAACATTTTGTTGATTGGCTTGGTTGCTGGTTTGGCAGCCTGTGGCAGCAACCCACCGCCGAGCACCACAACCAGCAGCGGTGGAGAGTTATTGTCCTCCACGGGCGGTTCGGATAGCGGTGCATCTGCTTCTGGAGCCAGTGATTCAAGCATTCGCAGTGTTGGGCTGGGTGATGAGATGGCGGTTGAAGATACTGCCGACGCTTTGATCATTTATTTTGAATACGACCGCAGCGAAGTCAGTGCGCAGTATGCGGATATCCTCGCCAGCCACGGTCGGCGGTTGGCGCAGAATCCCGGCCAGCGGCTGCGCCTTGAAGGCCACGCCGATGAGCGCGGCACTCGGGAGTACAATATTGGTCTGGGTGAGCGCCGTGCTCAGGCGGTACGCCGGGTACTCCTGATTTCGGGAGCATCGGCGGGCCAGATCAGTACAGTGAGCTACGGAGAGGAGCGGCCTGCTTCGCTAGGCAGTACCGAATCGGATTACGAAAAGAATCGTCGTGTGGAACTGAGCTGGCGCTAACGCGCGAGGTGAGTCGCCCACACATTCAGAGGACAGTATGCAGACTTCAACGCAATGGATGAGAAATGGCAGCCTTGTGCTCTGTGCGCTTTGGCTGAGTGGCTGCGTAACGCCGGTTCCCCCTGAGGAAGATCCGGTATTGATCAAGCTCACGCAGATCGAACGCCGCTTGGAGCGTGTCGAGCGCGTCGTGCAGAACGATAGCCTTGTGCAACTGGTCACCCGCGTCGATGCATTGGCGGCGGATATCGACCAACTGCGCGGAAGTTCAGAGACTTCCGGTTACGAGATCGAGCAAATGGCTGAGCGACAGCGTGCGTTGTACGCCGATCTTGATGAGCGCATTCAGGCGGTTGAAACGCGAACACGCGAAAACGTCATGCAGGGCGGATCACTGCCTCCTGGGGAGTTACCACTGCCCAATGGATCGGATCGTGAGAACTACCAGGCGGCTTTCGAGCTGTTGAAGGAAGGGCGCTATGATCAATCGGCGCGTGCTTTCGAGCAGTTCCTGGTGGCGTATCCCGAAAGTGAGCTTGCTGACAACGCCCAGTATTGGCTGGCGGAGAGTTTTTATGTATCGCAGCGATTCGATGAAGCGCTGCCCATCTTCAGTGGCGTCATCGACAGCTACCCTCAATCGCGCAAAGTACCCGATGCTTTACTCAAGGTCGGGTATTGCCACCATGAGCTGAAGCGCTGGGACGAAGCGGAAAGCGCGTTGAGTCGTGTCGTCGCCGATTATCCAGAAACCACGGCAGCCCGATTGGCGAGCAAGCGCCTTGAGCGGGTGCGTTCCGAACGCGGGTAATTTCGAGTGTCCGCGGTAGAGTCTACGGTAGCGCAGACTGCCGCGGGGTTGCGCATCACGGAGATTTTCCGCTCCCTGCAAGGTGAAGCGTTGAGCGCAGGTGCGCCAACCGTGTTTGTTCGCCTGACAGGATGCCCACTGCGTTGTACTTACTGCGATACCGAGTATTCGTTCACAGGCGGCGAGCGCCGGTCGATGGATGAAATCCTTGCCACAGTGCAGGCGTTCGAGACCCGCCATGTTTGCGTTACGGGTGGCGAACCGCTGGCACAGCCGGCGTGCATCGAACTGCTAAAGGCACTGTGCGATCGCGGGCACGAGGTGTCGCTCGAGACTAGTGGTGCGCTGGATGTATCGGCGGTAGATTCGCGGGTTTCGAAAGTGCTTGATCTGAAGACGCCAGCCTCGAATGAGGCTCATCGAAACCGCTGGGCGAATCTGGACTTCATGAGTACGCACGATCAGATCAAATTCGTGGTCTGCGACAAGCAGGATTTCGATTGGGCAGTTGCCTGTATCAATGACCGGAGTCTGACTGAGCTGTGTACGGTCTGGATGTCACCCAGTCACGACGATTTGGCGCCCGGCGAACTCGCTGATTGGATTCTCGACACCGGGCTGCCGATTCGACTCCAGGTGCAGCTGCATAAGTATCTTTGGGGCGACGTGCGTGGGAAGTGACGATACTAATAAACCCAAGGCGATCGTGCTTTTCTCTGGTGGGCTTGATTCATCCACGTTGCTCGCGATCGCTGAAGCGGATGGATATGAGGTCTTCGCACTCAGTTTCGACTACGGTCAGCGGCATGATGCGGAGCTGAATGCCGCTCGACGCATCGCTCGTGCGCGCGGCGTGACCGAGCACCGGACGATGGGTATTGATCTGGACGGTATCGGTGGTTCGGCGCTGACCGATGAGAATATCGATGTGCCTGAATCGCCAACCGAGGGTATCCCCGTCACCTATGTACCTGCGCGCAACACGGTATTCCTGTCTCTGGCGATGGGTTGGTCGGAAGTCATCGGGGCGAGACGTCTGTATATCGGCGTTAACGCGGTCGACTACTCCGGGTATCCAGACTGTCGCCCTGCATTCATCGAGGCATTTCAACAGCTGGCTGCAGTGGCAACCAAAGATGGTGTCGAGGGGAGTCCGGTCGAAATCCACGCACCGTTGATCGAGATGTCGAAGGCCGAGATCGTGACCCGAGGTACGGAGCTTGGAGTGGATTACTCGCAGACCGTGTCTTGTTATCAGGCAACCGATGATGGTCGTGCATGTGGCCGATGCGATGCGTGTCGCTTGCGAGCGGAAGGGTTTCGCGTTGCAGGTCTTGCGGATCCAACGCGTTACGCTTGAACAGTGCGTCCAGAGGGGGCGCTGAACGCCTGTCCAAGCAATTGACACGAGGCTACTGATCCAGATTAGCCGTCAATACGCACTCATTGGCATCACATCGAAACAGGTATGAATAAGTAGCACCGCGCGGCACGTTGAGTTGCTGATGGATTCGATAGCCGCCGACCAGAATGGCCCAGTCAGCAAGCGCACGGGCCGTTTCCGCGTTACGTGTGATTGCGACGAAACCGTCGAACGCGTCGCTGTCGTGCGGCAGTTCTGTACCGTCAGGCAGTCGAGCCGAGCCCGGAACCACCGAAATTTCCAAGTCTGAAATCTGGTTGACGATGACCTCCGCGGAGACCAACACGCTAGACCCATCATTAAAATGGATTCGAAATTTCGGGTTTACATTGCTGCGAAGTAGTTGCCCGAGATTCGACGCGAGTTCAACGCTCGAGTTGACCAGCCGCTGCCACACCCCTGAGAGTTCGAGCGAACGAAAGAGCGCTTCGTTTACGTTGCCGTCCAATGCGCCGCGCGCTCCGAGGAAGGTCTGGACATCGGCGATATCGACCGTTGTTTGTTCGAGCCTTTCCGGAAGTGATTCGAGAAAGTGAACAGCATCGCGTGTGCGTGTGAGCGTTTCGCGGGCCGCCGACGAGGGTGTCTTTGGACGAGCAAATCGAGTCCAGGCTCTGAATTCGTAGTCGAAGTAAACAGTGACATCGAAGCTGCGCAATTGCCCGTCAGCCTCGTCGATGATGTTCACGGTATGCGCTCCGGATCGATCACCCGGGATGCCTGCAGCGAAGGCCGCGGCAGTGCGCTCGCAGCCTGTACATACTCCCCACAGGTCGGCGGCACTGGCGCTGTTTGTGGTAGCGCCGAGCGCGAGCGCAAGCATGATTGTCAGTTTCTTGAAGTTGTTCATTGGCACCCTCCGTGGTGACCGGTTGCGACAAATGCACGACGTGTTAAATTCACGAGGTGACGGCCCTATTGGGCCTCGTAGAGGGAGTCCATTGGTGGCGCATATATCGGGCGATCGAGGCAGAATCTCGTTCGCAGACAGGCGAAGGGTGCCTGAAAGAAGCGGGATACACGGGCTTGAGATTCGCCGCGCTTTCGGTACACTACACGGCTTTCCACAGGCCGGCCGGCCTGAAAACGGAAGTGCTGCAGATTCTCACTGCGGGCCGTTAGCTCAGATGGTAGAGCAGTTGGCTTTTAACCAATTGGTCATAGGTTCGATCCCTATACGGCCCACCACTTCCCTTTTCGATGCTTGTTCCCATTCAACTGATCGTCTTGGCGTTGAGGG
The DNA here is from genome assembly GCA_038521865.1 of Pseudomonadota bacterium. Classification (GTDB taxonomy): domain Bacteria; phylum Pseudomonadota; class Gammaproteobacteria; order Steroidobacterales; family Woeseiaceae; genus CALBPI01. The sequence goes on from JBCBKO010000001.1 coordinate 359,210, forward strand.
TGTTTTGTGAGTACGCCTGCGACGCAGTGGCGCACTCACAAATTTGGCGGTAGTTCGCTTGCCGACTACGAATGTTTCCAACGCGTTGCCGCACTGGTGAATCAACAGGCGGCGCTTGCGCCCAGTTGTGTCGTTGTCAGCGCGATGGGTGGCATGACCGACTTGCTGCTGCAGCTGATCGACCGCGCCGAATCAGGCGCAGCGCACGCGGAGCCGCTCGATTTACTGGAGCGGAGGTATCTGGAGACCTGCGCATGCCTTCTCGATCCACAGCAGCGCGGAACGATCATCGATCTGTGGCAAAGCGATCGTCGGAGCATCGAGGACTTGTTGAGTGCGATCGGACTATTGGGTTCAGCGCCACAACGAACGCGTGACGTGGTCGCGGGTTTTGGTGAGCTGTGGTCAGCTCGGTTGCTGTCAGCTGTGCTCGAAAGCGCCGGGTTGTCGGTGCGATTCATCGACGCTCGGGAGGTCATTACCGTGCGTCAAACCCGGCTGGGTCCATCGGTGTTATGGGCTCGCTCTCGGGCGAATCTCGAGGCTTGTTTACAGGCTGAGTCCTCGCATGTGTTGGTGGTAACAGGCTTCATTGCGAGTGATGAGTCTGGTTTACAGACGACACTCGGCCGCAACGGCAGCGATCACTCAGCAGCGATCATGGCGGCATTGCTTAAGGCGGAGTCCATCACGATCTGGACAGATGTGCCCGGAGTGATGAGCGGGGATCCGCGCAAGGTGCCGGACGCGCAGGTGATTTCGCAGATGTCCTACAGTGAGGCCATGGAGCTTGCCTACTTTGGCGCCAAGGTCATCCACCCCCAAACGATGGGGCCTGCTGTAGAGCAGGCCATTCCGATATATATTCGCAGTACGTTTGAACCCGAATCCGGTGGTACGGCGGTCACGAACACGTCAGGCCAGAAAGACCCGATCAAAGGGATTACTTCGATTGGCGGTATGGCGGTAGTCAATGTCGAGGGTTCGGGCATGATCGGTGTGCCGGGAACAGCGCACCGTATTTTTGAGGCACTACGTGCCGCTGAGATCTCGGTGGCATTGATCAGCCAGGCATCCTCGGAGCATTCCATTTGTTTCGTGGTCCCGGATGAGCTGGCTGCACGTGCTCAAGCGGTCATCAAGGCGACGTTTGCCCCGGAGATCGCGGAAGGTCAGATTCAAACGGTAGCAGTCACGCACGATTGCAGTGTGGTTGCAGTCGTCGGCGACAGCATGTCGGGAACCCCGGGTGTCGCCGGTCGATTCCTGAGCGCTCTGGGCAGCGCGGGCATCAATGTGATCGCTATCGCGCAGGGCTCGTCAGAGCGAAATATTTCGGTGGTCGTACCTGGCGCGGACGCGACTCGAGCGGTGCGTGCGGTACATTCGGGATTTTATCTTTCGGCCAAGACGCTATCGATCGGTGTGATTGGCGTTGGTACCGTCGGGCGGGCTTTGTTGGAACAGCTGCGTGAGCAGGGCGGTGCGCTGCGCGAGCGGTTCAACCTCGACTTGCGCATACGTGCGTTGGCGAGGAGTCAACGGATGTTGCTCGGTGACGGTCGACTCGATCTGGAAGGTTGGCAGGAGGCCATGCAAAGCGAAGGTGTCGCCACCGATCTTGATGCATTGACTGAACATGTCGCCCCTGATCATCTGCCGCATGCAGTCATTGTTGATTGCACTGCTGATGAGTCGGTAGTCGATCACTACGCGGACTGGGCTCAGCGCGGAATCCATATTGTCACGCCCAATAAGCGCGCGTTCAGCGGCAACGCGCCACGTCTCGGTGCGTTGCGTGAGCGTGCGTGCGCATCCGGTTCGCACTTGCTTTACGAGACCACGGTCGGTGCAGCCTTGCCTGTGTTGGGCACTTTGAAGGATCTACGAGATACCGGTGATCGTGTTCAAGAGGTGCAGGGCATTTTTTCGGGGACGCTCGCCTATCTGTTCAATCAGTTTGATGGGTCAGTGCCGTTCTCGGAAATCGTGCGTAAGGCGCGAAGTGCGGGATTCACAGAGCCGGATCCGCGCGATGATTTATCCGGTATGGACGTCGCGAGAAAGATGGTCATCGTTGCCCGCGAGTTGGGCTATGAACTCGAATTGAGTGAGGTTTCGGTGGAGTCGCTGGTCCCAGCGGGAATGGAGACGTTGAGTGTCGATGAATTTCTCGAGGCATTGTCCTGTGCCGACGAGGCGATGAACCAACGCGTCCAGTCCGCGATTTCGGAGCAATCCTGCTTGCGGTATATCGCAACGCTGGATGAGCATGGGAGTATCAGCGTCGCGCTCAGAACGGTACCCGTGAGCGATACTTTTGCAAGGCTGGCGCTGACCGATAACATGATTCGGATACGTAGCAATCGGTACTCCAGCAATCCATTGGTGATTCAAGGTCCGGGTGCTGGACCTGAAGTGACAGCTGCCGGGATTTTTGCGGACTTATTGCGACTGACAGATCGACTTCGAGGGCCAGCATAATGCGCCGGGCTGAAGCGTTTGCCCCAGCCTCGATCGGTAATGTCGGTGTTGGGTTCGATGTCCTCGGGCTCGCGATTGAAGGTGCAGGCGATACGGTGATCTGCGAGCGATCGGATACTCCGGGAATTCAGATTGCTGAAATTACCGGTGACGATACGGCAGGTGATATCTCAAAGATTCCGCTTCAGGCCGACAGTAACACCGCGGCGATTGCCGTCGATGCGTTCTGGCGCGCGTACGGCGGCAGTGGTGGACTGGCTCTGTCATTGAATAAGGGCACACCATTGGCCTCGGGCATGGGCAGTTCTGCAGCATCGGCCGTGGCGGCGGTGGTCGCGGCAAATGCGCTTCTTGAAGATGCGCTGCCATTTTCGGAGTTGTTGACGTTTGCCATGCGCGGAGAGGCGTTCGCCAGTGGCGCTGAACACGCCGACAACGTCGCGCCTTCACTCTTTGGCGGGTTGGTTCTGTGTCCACCTACAGGGTTGCCCAACTGTTACCCGCTGCCTGTGCCGGATGGGTTGGCATCGGTTTTGGTTCACCCTCGACTGCATGTGGAAACCGCTGCGGCACGCCAGGCGCTAGCCGAAGTCGTTCATTTGAAGGACGCGGTTACCCAATCAGGGCGACTGGCGACAGTTATCCGAGCTGCCTACGAGAACGACGCCCCGGTTTTTGCCGCCAACATCGTTGACGTTTTGGTCGAGCCCCAGCGCAAGAATCTGGTCGCCGGGTTTGATGAGGTAAAGGCAGCCGCTGAGCAAGCCGGGGCTTTGGCGTGTTCGCTGTCCGGTAGTGGTCCAAGTCTGTTCGCGATTTGCGCACAATCCGCTGCGTCGGCAGTTGCTGATGCCATGGTGGACGCTTTTGGCGCGATTCTGGTCTCTGCAAACTCGTGGTGCTCGCCATTAAACGCACCAGGCGCCGTAGTGCGTTCGACATCGTGAAGTTCTACAGCACCAGGGATCGGAAGCAGGAGCGCGTCGATCTGGACGATGCGTTGGCGATGGGTCTGGCACCCGACGGCGGTTTGTTTGTCCCGGAATCGTTGCCGCGTCATGACTACCGGTCATGGAGCGCACAGTCTCCAGCAGAGGTTGCGACAACCTACCTGACCCCGTTTTTTGCTGAGTCTTCGTTGCGTGGTGCGCTGCCTGACATCGCTGCAGAGACGTTCAGTTTTCCATTGCCCGTAGTGCCAGTATCTGTGGCCGAAGGTAGTGCATCGGTGCTGGAGCTATTCCATGGGCCAACGGCCGCATTCAAGGACGTCGGCGCGAGATTTCTCGCAGCCTGTTTGACCCGGCTGAAACCGAAGGATCACGACACCACGATTCTGGTTGCGACCTCGGGCGACACCGGGGGCGCTGTGGCGTCGGCGTTTCACGGCAGGCCGGGCGTTCGGGTCGTCGTTCTGTTTCCTTTAGGACGCGTCTCGCAAAGACAGCAACAGCAGCTCACCTGCTGGGGAGAAAACGTCACAGCGATCGCGGTGCGCGGCAGTTTCGACGATTGTCAGCGAATGGTGAAAGCAGCTTTTGTCGAGCCAACGCTCGCGGAGCAGTACCACTTCAGTTCCGCGAACAGTATCAATATCGGTCGATTACTTCCGCAGAGCGCGTACTACGCCTACACATCGCTCCACCATCATCGCAACACGGGTAAACCGCTCTCGTTTGTCATACCAACTGGAAATCTGGGCAACGGTTTAGCGGCAGTGCTAGCGCGCGCTTGCGGTATGCCCATTGGTGACATTCGATTTGCGACAAACGCCAACCGGACTTTACCGGATTACTTTGCGAGCGGGGAGTACGAACCGCGGGACAGTGTCGCGACGCTTGCCTCCGCGATGGACGTGGGTGCGCCCAGCAATCTGGAGCGACTCAGAACCGTATTTGGTGAAGCTGATGCGCTAACCGGCCATGGTCTTGATGTGTTGTCGATTGACGATAAATCGATCGCTGATAGGATTCGATCGGATGCTGTGAGATTGCCGTTTGTCTGGTGCCCGCATTCTGCTACCGCGATGGCGGCGTGGCTGGATCTCGATGCTGGGCGCCGTGACAACTCAGATTGGTGTTTGGTCGCAACCGCGCATCCTGCGAAGTTTGAGACGATTGTCGAACCCTTGGTCGGACACACCGTTGAGATGCCGCCGGCGCTGGCAGATTTAATGGATCGACCGTCGTCGTTTGCGACCATCGACGCGGATCTGGCGAGCTTGGCGGCTACGCTCGCAGGGGAAGCATGATCATGCCGGAACTTAGCGACAGCATTTCGGTTTTTGGGACTCAGCAAACGGTGCCAGCCATGGTGCTGTTGCTAGTCGTGGTTGTGCTCATCGTTGGACTGGGCGTTCTCGTCTGGCGTCGCAAGCGACCCGCCACACTACAGAGCACGATTGCTTCGATTGCCTTCGAGCATCTGCAGAACGTGGTTTTGCCGAAAGCGGATGACGGCGAGATTCATATTGAACATCTCGTCCTTACGGCGGGCGGTCTCTACGTCATCGATCCGAAGCTCGTCAGCGGCATCGTATTCGGTAGTGACAAGATGCATGCCTGGACGGTCCTCGATAAGGGGCGCCGCTACACAATCGCCAATCCGCAGGGACCATTATTTGATCGTGTGGCCGCCGTCCGGCAGGTGGTTTCCAGTATTCCTGTCAAGGGCTGCATTGTGTTCGGGCCCGAAGCGGATTTCACTAAAGGGTTGCCATCGCATGTCTACTCGGAGACCAGCCTGAGAGCCGAGGTGCCGAAGGTGGACAGCATTCGAGCAAACCAGCTACGCGCCGCATTCGATCCGGAGTGGCAGCAGCTTCGCGAAGCAGCCCTGATCGGGGCTTACTAGCCGGCGTCATCAAACCCGAAAAAGGTCGCTGCTGCTGCCGAAGTCTGTTCGGCTAGTGTTTCGACGCTGACCTCTCGCGCTTGCGCCACGATACGTGCGACTTCGATCAGATGCGCGGGTTCACAGCGACGCGATTTCGGTTTCGGTCGAAGGGTTCTTGGCAGCAAATACGGCGCGTCTGTTTCAATCAAGAGACGGTCCGTTGGTACCTGCTTGACGAGGTCCAACAGATGCGATCCGCGGCGCTCGTCGCAAATCCATCCAGTGATGCCGATGTAGAAGTCTTCGGCGAGGTAGGCCTCAAGTTCAGCAGCACCTGCTGTGAAGCAGTGCGCCACGATCCGGGAGATCCCAGCCAGTCGCGGCCGAACGATTTTCATAAAGTCATCGTGCGCATCGCGCTGATGCCCAAATACCGGTAGGCCGAATTCCTGAGCGAGATCCAGTTGTTGTGAGAACGCGTTCGCCTGTGCGTCTGGTGCCGAGTAGTTTCGAAAATAATCGAGACCGCACTCGCCCGCGGCTCGCACGGCAGGGCGTCGCATCTGTTCGCGCACACGCAGGTGCATCGCTTCGTCATACTCGTCGGCGTGATGAGGATGAACTCCAGCGGTGCAGTACAAACTTGCATGCTTGCCGGCAAGCGAGTGAGCCCGATCGTTGCTCTCGACGGAGCTCCCGGTCACCACAATTCGATCCACGCCATTCTCTCGGGCGCGCTCGAGTACTTCGACGAGGTCCTCGTCGAAACTGTCATGCGCCAAATTCGCGCCGATATCGGTCAACATCGCGGGTGCCTCTCGCGGAAAAGGGTGATGCAGTGCACAGTTTCAAGCTCGTTCGGAACTGAATGACTGTGTAAAACAGTCCCCCGCGGTACTATTCTGCCATGCGCTTTAATCAACTGCTGATACTTGTTTTGGGTGTTGTGTCGCACAACGGTGCGACAGCCGCGATGAAGGTCGCCGATCTGAAGGATCGTGAGGCCATCATCGAGTACGCCTCGCAAACTGGAGACTGGCGGTACCTAACTCGATTGAGCATGCTGCTGGCAGACGAGAAGGCTCGTGGTGATGCCGCGCCGCTGCCACACTACTACGCGGCGTTGGCGGCCTACCGAGCGGCTGAAATCGACGAAGATGTAGAGCTGCGAGTTGGAGTACTGCTCGATCGGTGTATCGATCAAACCAAGGCCGCACTGAAGCTGCGCCCGCAATGGTCTGAGGCGCTCGCGCTTGCCGGTGCTTGTCACGGGCTTGCAGCACAACGACAACCGTTGTCAGCGTTGATTGCTGGAAACTTTGCGGCGCGTGAGCTCAAACAGGCTCTGGTCGTCAATCCCGAGAACCCGCGCGCCAAGATGCTACAGGCAGTGACCTGGCTGCGTCGTTTTGAAGACCCGGATCGCATCGAGTTAGCCCGCCAGATGCTTGTGGAAGCAGTCGCAGGCTTCGAGCGCTTTCCTAACCCTACGATGGATGGTGGGCCGACATGGGGCGAGGAACACGCCCACTATTGGCTTGCCTACATTGCCCAGCTCCAGAGGGATAAGTCCTTGGCACGGGACCATCTCGAGCAGGCGCTGCTCATCGCGCCCGATATGAAGCTTGCGCAGGTCTCGCTGGCCGAGGTTGGGCGCTAACTAAACCATTCCGTCCGGAATGACATCCAACCGATAGCTGAATTCAGCTAATATCGGAGGATGACTGTGAAAAAACAAATTCAATGGGCTGCGCTTGTAGCTCTGGGGTGCCTGGTGGCCGTCGGCGCATCGGCGTCGGTTAATAAGAGCATCAAGATTGAAGCTGGCGCGACTAGCGATGGCGCTAGCACGGTGAATGGCAAGGTGAGCGTCGGCGATGGCGCCATCATCACCGGAGACGTCGAATCGGTAAACGGGACGGTGCGGATCGGGTCCGGCGTCCAGGCTGAGGCGGTCGATAGCGTCAATGGCCGGGTTTCTGTGGGCGACGACAGCATCGTGGCGTCCGTACAGACCGTCAACGGGCGCAATGAGATTGGCGAACGTGTTCGCATTGCGGGCGATGTCAGCACGGTCAATGGACAGGTCTCCATTGAGCAAGGCAGTACGGTCGGCGGCGATGTCGACACCGTGAATGGGAAGATTCAGCTCACCGGTGTCGTCGTGTCGGGCGATATTGGTAATACCAACGGTGGTGTCTACCTGGACGAAGGCACTCGAGTCAGTGGTTCCGTCGTGGTGCGCAAGACGAAAAGCTACGGTTGGAGTTGGGGCAAAAAAGAGCGCTCCAAACCGATCGTTGTCATCGGCCGCAACGTCGTGGTCGAAGGCCCTTTGATATTCGAGCGGGAGGTAGAACTCTACGTGCATGAAACGGCGCAGATTGCTGAGGTGCAGGGCAAGAATATCGAAATGCAGCGTTACAGCGGGGACAAGCCATAAAGCGGACGCTGCCTGCGACCAATCCCCCAATTACTGTGGCGGTGCGCACCCACGCTCGTGCGCGCCGCCTCATTTTACGCGTTACTGAATCCGGTGAAGTTCGGCTGACGATTCCCCGTGGCACGCGGCAACGCGATGTTGACCAGTTTTTGTACGAGCAACGTCAGTGGGTTGTGGACTCATTGCAAGGCGTGCAAAAACTCGCAGGCCCCGATGCTAACGCTGCTCCGCAATCGCTGAGATTGGCGGCTGTCGACGAGCGATGGAAACTCGAGTTTCGACCGATCACTGGTGCGCGACGTGCTCGAGTCAATCTGCGTCCATCCACGTCCGCTCGTGATTTCGTTCTGCGCATTGATTTCGGTTCTGATCAGGCACCCTCGCAGGCAGACCTTGCGGCGCTGGTGCGTCGGGAGCTGATGCGTCGCGCTCAGCAGTACTACGAAACCTGCATCGATCAATTGATACCGGTCATGGGTGTCTCACCGAAGCGTATCCAGGTGCGGAACCAGCGTTCGGTATGGGGTAGCTGCTCGAGTCGGGGAACGGTCAGCCTAAACTACGCGGGGCTGTTTCTAGAGCCAAGAATTGCACGTTATCTGTGTGTTCATGAACTCGCGCATTTAAGACACATGAATCACTCGGACGCCTTCTGGCGATTTGTGGTGCAATTTGAGCCCGATGCGTTACACCTCGATACGGCGCTCGGTCGAACGCACGATGTTGTGCCGCGCTGGCTGTGGCAGTCCTAGCCCTGGTCGAGGAGTTCGCGCAAGTCGATCACGGCTGCATTGGCACGCGATAAGTACGACGCCATCACCAGAGAATGGTTTGCGAACATCCCGTAACCCTTACCGTTCAGGATCATGGGGCTACTTACTGGCGCCAGACTAGCTTCCAACTCACGAATGATCTGGCGCAGGCTGACAGTCGCGTTCTTGTCTTCGAGAACGTCCGCGAAATCGAATTGCGTCGCTCGCAAAAAATGCACCAAAGCCCACGCGGTACCGCGCGCTTCATAAAAGACGTTATCGATGTCCCACCAGCTGGTCTTCACGATGACATCGGCGCTCGTGGATCGGCCGCCACCCGCAGAAGCCGCAGAGTCTCCCGCGAGGTCGGTATTTACGCGCGCCTGGCCCACACTGGCAGTCAGTCTTTGTGAGAGGTTTCCGAGGCGCTTTTCTACCAAACCGAGCCACTCACGCAGGTTATCCGCCCGCGCAAAAAACTGGGCATCGGAATCGCCGGCATCCAACAGTCGGCTTTGATAGTTGCGAAGCGATGCGATCCCATCCCGGTATTTGGATTCCGCCGCTGGGAACATCCATGAGTCATATCCAATAAAGAACGCAGCTTCGGCGTCCAATAAGTCTTGATCCGCCGTGGACTGAGATTGGGATCGGCTGTAGTCGTTTTGGAGAATCCGGGCGAGATCGCGAACTTGAAGCAACACACCAATCTCCCAGCTTGGCATGTTGTCCAGAAACAGGCTGGGCGGCGTGACGTCATTCACGAGCAGTCCGCCTGGCTTCTCCATCAATGTTTCGCTGACGCGGATGAGGGTGCTTGTGGTAGCGAAACCGATGGTTGCGCTCTCGTCATTGCGACTATCGTCTACCCAGAAAATGGCTGGTTCACGCGACCAGTACCAACCGACGATCGTGGCAACGATTAGCAGTATCCCGAGACCGGTAATCAGCGGCGGTACCCACCGCCTTTCGCTAAAAGCAAACCAATCGAAAATCTTTCCAAACACTAGTCTGCGTCCAAGTTGACGAGCTGGCGAAGCACGTATTGCAGAATGCCACCGTTTTTGTAGTAGTCCCACTCTTTCGGTGTATCGATTCGCACCTGTGCTTGGAAAGCGTGCTCTTCGCCGCTGGCGTCAGAAACATAGACTTGTACAAGATTCGGTTCAGCGTTGGCCATGCCACGGATTGAGAATTGCTCATGGCCGGTGAGTCCTAGTGTGTCTGCACTCTCACCCTCCAGAAACTGCAGCGGTAACACGCCCATCCCGATCAGGTTCGAGCGATGAATACGCTCATAACTCTGTGCGATCACCGCGCGCACCCCGAGCAACAACGTCCCTTTTGCAGCCCAGTCACGCGATGAGCCGGTGCCGTACTCACGTCCGGCGATCACAATCAACGGTGTCCGGGTTTCGGCGTAGCGCATGGCTGCGTCGAAGATCGTCATTTGTTCATCGCTTGGTTGATGCCGGGTCCATCCGCCCTCGGTGCCCGGCGCCAACTGATTGCGTAATCGAATGTTCGCGAACGTCCCACGCATCATGACCTCATGATTACCGCGGCGAGACCCGTACGAGTTGAAGTCCGCCGGCTTCACACCGACCGATGTCAAGTAATCAGCGGCAGGGCTGTCCGGCGCGATGCTGCCGGCTGGCGAGATATGGTCCGTGGTGACAGAGTCCCCGAGCAGTGCAAGCACATGTGCGCCCTCGATGTCGCCAGGCGCAGCTGCCTCGCGCGTCATACCCTCGAAGTAGGGCGGGTTCTTAACGTACGTTGAAGCTTCGTCCCACTGGTAGATTTTGCCTTCCGGAATATTGAGTCGGTTCCAGTTGTCGTCCCCCTTGAAGACGCTCGCATAACTTGCCTTGAACATATCTGAATCGATGGTTTTCAGGATCGTATCTTGAATTTCAACAGGATCGGGCCAGATGTCACGCAGATAGATGGGCTCACCATTTGAGTCAGCGCCCAGAGGGTCGTTGTGAATATCGGCATGCATGTTGCCGGCAATTGCATAGGCCACCACAAGGGGTGGGGAGGCGAGAAAATTCATGCGTACCAGAGGATGGATGCGTCCCTCAAAGTTTCGGTTCCCCGACAGCACGCTGCAACCAACAACGCCTGACTCACGCACTGCCGCGTCGATCTCCGGTCTCAGTGGACCCGAGTTGCCGATACACGTGGTGCAGCCGTAGCCGACGGTATGAAAGCCGAGCGCCTCCAGGTCATCGAGCAGGTTCGCTTTTTCCAGATAGTCCGTGACGACACGTGAACCGGGTGCGAGCGAGGTCTTGACCCAGGGTTTTACGCCGAGGCCCTTAGCGGCGGCGTTACGGGCCAAAAGACCGGCGCCGATCATCACCGCGGGATTGGATGTGTTCGTGCAGCTTGTGATTGCGGCAATGAGCACCGCTCCGTCCGAGATCTTGACGTCATTGGCATCAATCTGGAACGCGGCGTTACCGTCGCTGTCACGTGCTTCGACCATCGGTTCGAGGTGGCGCTTGAACGTTGTACTTGCCTCACTGAGTGCGATTCGGTCCTGTGGCCGTTTCGGCCCTGCAATGCTTGGTTCTACGGTTGCCATGTCCAACTCGAGTACGTCGGAGTACAAGGGGTCTTCAGCGCCGTCCTCGCGCCACAGGCCTTGCGCTTTGGCATAGTGTTCAATTAAAGCAACTTGCTCACTGGAACGTCCGGAGAGTTCGAGGTAGCGCAGCGTTTCGCCGTCGATCGGGAAAATTGCACAGGTGGAACCAAACTCGGGCGACATGTTGCCCAACGTTGCGCGGTCGGCGAGCGGCAGATGCGCCAACCCATCCCCAAAAAACTCAACAAATTTCCCAACGACGCCCTTCGATCGCAGCATCTCTGTAACGGTCAGTACAAGGTCCGTTGCCGTCGTGCCAGCAGGCAATCTTCCAGACAGCTTGAAACCGACGACCTGTGGGATGAGCATCGTAATCGGCTGGCCCAACATTGCCGCTTCGGCTTCGATACCGCCGACCCCCCAACCGAGCACGCCAAGCCCGTTGACCATCGTTGTGTGCGAGTCGGTACCGACAAGCGTGTCAGGGTAAGCAACGCGACCTGATTCGCCGGGGACATCAAAAACGACACGAGACAGGAACTCGAGGTTTACCTGATGGACGATCCCCGTGTTAGGCGGTACCACCTTGAAGTTGTCGAATGCGTTCTGTCCCCAACGCAGGAACGCATAGCGCTCACGGTTGCGTTGAAACTCGATCATGTTGTTCAAATCGAGGGCATTGTCGCGACCGTAATTGTCGACCTGGACCGAATGGTCGATCACGAGTTCTGCGGGCGACAGCGGATTAATCGCATCGGCTTTTCCGCCGAGCGCGACGACGGCATCGCGCATGGCAGCGAGGTCGACGACGGCGGGGACGCCCGTGAAGTCCTGCAGGATAACCCGGCTGGGCGTGAAAGAGATTTCATGTTTCGGCGTTGCTGCCGGATCCCAGTTCGCCAGCGCTCGAATATCTTCGACGGTGACGTCGCGGCCATCTTCGTGGCGCAGCAGATTCTCAAGCAGGATCTTTAGCGAAAAGGGCAAGCGTTCTACATGTCCGTCTTTGACAGCATTCAGTCGGTATAGCGTGAAGTCAGCGCCACCGATCGAAAGGATGTCGCGCGCGTCGAACGAATTCTTCATTTTGCCTCCGATAGCTGCTGCAAAGCGTCGTGTCCAGAGTGCGGCTCTACCGCGTCAATCGCGCCACCGCCGAGACAGCGATCACCAAGATAGAGCACGGCGTACTGACCGACTGCCGCGCCCCACTGTGGTTCATCAAATCGCACGTGAAGCCGGCCCGAATCGTCAATCTCAGCAACACATGCCTGGTCTGATTGTCGATGACGGATTTTAGCGACGACCTTTATCCCGTGCTCCAGTCCCGCGGCTGGTGGGCCGACCCAATGTGGGTCGTTGCAAGTGATGGCGGCCGAAAGTAGCGCAGGATGATCTTTACCTTGGACCACTCTCAGTGTGTTGTCATCGAGTTGCTTGCTCGATACGTACCAAGGTGCGTCGCTCGCGTGTGACTGTCCGCCTATCCCAAGTCCTTGGCGCTGACCCACGGTGTAGTACATCAACCCGTGGTGGCGGCCAACCGTGCGCCCTTGGTCGTCGACGATGTCCCCCGGTTGGGCAGGCAGAAATTGCGAGAGGAATTCTCTGAAGGGGCGTTCTCCAATAAAGCAGATGCCCGTCGAGTCCTTTTTTTCGCGATTCGCGAGACCGGCCTTCATCGCAATCTCCCGCACCTGCGGCTTGGTCAGCTCGCCCAGCGGAAAAAATACGTTCTGAAACTGCGAGGCTTCGACTGCATGCAAGAAGTAGCTCTGATCCTTGTTGGGGTCTTTGCCCCGCAACAATAGCGGAGTGTCGCCGTCCATTGCGAGGCGTGCGTAGTGTCCCGTTGCAAGGGCCCTGCCGCCCAGGCGTCGAGCGAACTCTGCGAACACCCCGAACTTGATTTCTCGATTACAAAGAACATCAGGATTGGGTGTTCGACCCGCTGCATAACCTTTCAGGAAGTCCTCGAACACGGCGTCGCGGTAGTCGCTACTGAAATTCGCGTGATGCAGCGTGATCCCGAGCTGCTCACATACAAGACGAGCGTCTTGGAGATCTTCGGCGGCACTGCAATAGCCATCGTCGTCTTCCCAGTTGGTCATATGCAGACCTTCTACCTCGTAGCCTGCTTGTTTCAGAAGGTAGGCGACTACTGAAGAGTCGACGCCGCCGGACATACCGACGATAACCGGGCCAGATAAATCCTCGGGTTGGGGCGAGTAGTTCATGACCTAATTTTACCCCACGCGCACGCGGGTGGGCAGGCCTCAGGACTCCAGTCGGCGGACGAGGGGTTCGATACGTTGAAGGAGGTCCTCCGGTTCCACCCGTCCATCAAGGACCAGGCGCTCGCGCCGACCGAGGAGGAAATCGTCGATTGCGCTCAGTACAACAGGAGCCCGCAGTCGGTGGCGTTCGTGTGCCAGAGTATCGCGTTGCAGCCAGCGCACTTTGACAATGCCGGTGTCCAACGGCAAATCCGGTTGTTCGGTGAGGGCTTCGCCACAATAAACCAGCCTCACGAAACGAGACTCACGAATCTCGTCCCACCAAAGATAAGCCCCCACGAAGCCGGTCGGTTCGAACCGCCAGCGGGTCTCTTCGCGAACCTCGCGCACGATGGCCTGTTCAGGAGATTCGCCTGCTTCGATGTGACCGCCAGGCAGATTCAGTACGACACCGCCCTGACTGCTCACCTCGTCGATGCAGAGGAAACGATTCTCGCGCCGCGCGATCGCTGAAACGGTGATATCGGTTTGAGACATCGTCTAAAGGTGCAGTCGACGGAACTCATTTTCAACTTCGCTGGCCGCCCAGATCTCATCAAAGGAGTTCAGGTAGGTCCTCGCAACGGGCCGTGTGTCGCTGTCGGCGATACCATCCCAACGCGTTGCATCGAGTCGGTAAGCGATTGCCCGATCATCAGCAATACAGTAGGCCTCGGGTACTTCCCGGTAGTCATCGTGCACGTTACGAAATTCGATGAAGCTGTTCAGTCGTCGCCCCATCGTCACCAGTCGATTACCGTTCTTGATCGCTCGTGAGGGATCGGAAATCAGTACTCTGACGCGGGCAAACCGCCGCGAGAGGATCAACTTCTTTACAGCTTCGAGGAAATCGGGGTGGTCATAGATGCCAGGCTCAAGATCACGGGTCATGATCGAGACCTTCCGCTCTGCTGTGCGGCAAATCAAAGCGGCCGCTTCTCGCATGTCCGAGCGCGATGAAAGCACCCAGCGTTGATCTTTTTTTTTGCGTGCTTCGTTTGCACCCACCGCGGAATCACTCCAGTGCGGCACCTCGCGTGGATGTGGTCGTTAGCCCTTCGTCAGCCTGCGCATTGTGCAATGCGCGATCCCGGCTTCGTCGAAAGGTTCGCCTTCCTGCACAAATCCAAAGCGCCGGTAGAACTCGAGCGCGTGCACTTGTGCATGCAACCACGGCGTCATGCCGCATTCCTCAGCGCGCTGTAGCATGCTTTGCATCAGCAACGCGCCAACCCGGTGTCCACGCCAGTCGCGCAGCACCGCCATGCGTGTGATCTTAGCGTCCGGTTGCAAGCGCCCAACACCAACCACGTCACGTTTTGTCGAGATTGCGATAAAGTGTTCGCTGATGCTGTCCCACTCATCCCACTCCTCGGTTTCCGGGACAGATTGTTCCTCGACAAAAACCTGGGTGCGGACATCGCGCAGCGCCGCTTCATTGTCCGCCCATTGCGTACGTACCACCTTGATTTCGGGTTCTGTGCGACTCATTAGGGATCTGCCTCCGCGAACGCGCCTACGCTCGCCAGCCAGGGCACCAACTCACGTGCTTCGTCGGTAGTGAGCATTCTTGTTTTACATAATTGTGCGACGGGATCCAGCAGTTGAGGATCGAAGGTTGCCTGCTGTCCGTTGCAGTAGATGTGCAAAGCGTCAGTTTGCAGGCTCCAGAAGATTCTTGTCCATGGGTGGAGTCTGACAGGAAGTTTGTCGACACGGCTGGCACGGGTATCGAAGCCCGGTTTGAACAATGACGTCAGTCGGCCGATAGCATCGATGAGCTCGGCTTCGCTGACGCCAGGCAGGGACAGGCACTGGCCCGCCGATTCCGGAATCTCCCCGGCGCGCACCCGCAACGGTAATGCGGCATCACGCAGCCGAACGCCCATAATGTCGTCCGGGCTCTCAACATCAAGCATCGCAGCGATATCGACGAGCAACGGCGCCTGAAGTCCGAAAGACCATGTGCTGCAGAGCGAGGTCGCTACGCCGTGATGGATATGTCCGGGTGGCACATACAAGGTATCACCGATGCCAGCCCGGTAGGCTTCGCTAAATTCATCGCATTCGACGAGCCGCAGTTCGCTGCCTGGTACTGGTTTACCTGCTTCGCCGGGGGCCAGATGCCACTCTCGCTCACCATCGCCTTGCACGAGGAAAACGTCATAGCTGTCGAAGTGCGGACCAACTGAGCCACCGGGGGCAGCGATACTCACCATGATGTCGGCACGCCGCCAATCGGCAAGCCAATCGAAATGGGTCCATAACCCTGCGAGATCCGGTAGATGTCGATCGATATCGCGTACCAGGAGGGTCCAGTCGCGATCGCCAAGCTCGGTCAGTTCTTTCTCGGTGAAAGGGCCTTGGCGACATTCATATCGCACCCCGACATCGGAACGCCTGGTTTCTACGAGTAGCGACTCGACATCAGCAAGCAGGGCGAGTCCGGCAATTTCGTCGATGCCAAGCGGCGGTGCGAAGCCCGGTAATTGTCCGGTCCACGCGGTGTGCTGCCACTGTTGAGCAAGTGACGGCGGTGGCGAGGTGCTAGCGCTTTGCAAGATATTCGTGGGTTAACGCTTCAGCCTGGCCCGTGTAGCTCGAGGGTGTGAGCTTTGCCAACGCTTCGCGTGCTGCATCCGGCAGCTCAAGCGCGTCGATGATCTCAGCAACGCGAGACTCGGTGATCGCCTGACCGCGAGTCAGGGCCTTGAGCTGATCATAAGCGTCTGCAATACCGTAGCGACGCATGACCGTTTGAATCGGTTCGGCCAACACTTCCCAGCTGTTGTCGAGGTCCTTACTCAGCGCCGTCTCCGAGACTTCCAACTTGTCGATACCTCGATGCAAGGAGCTAAGCGCCACCTGGAAATAGCCGAGCACGCTACCGAGGTTTCGCAGCACCGTGGAGTCCGTTAGATCACGTTGAAGCCGCGACACTGGAAGCTTGTCTGCGAGATGACCCGCCAGCGCAACCACTAGCCCTAGGTTGCCTTCCGCATTCTCGAAATCGATCGGGTTCACCTTGTGCGGCATGGTCGACGAGCCAACTTCGCCCGCGATCGTCTTTTGTTTGAAGTAGCCGAGGCTGATGTAGGTCCAGCAATCGCGGGCAAAATCGATCAGTACGGTCGAGAGGCGACTCAGACTGTGCAGATAGTTGGCGATCCAGTCGTGGGGTTCAATCTGCGTGGTCATGGCGTTGTACTCCAACCCGAGACCCAAAACGAGCTCGCGCGACAGAGCGGTCCAGTCCGCATCCTCGAATGCACTCGTGTGTGCGTTGAAGTTGCCGACAGCTCCGTTGAACTTGCCGAGAATGGCAATGCCCGACAGCGTTGCAATTTCGCGATCAAGGCGTGCGAGGACATTGGCGAATTCCTTGCCAAGCGTCGTCGGTGAGGCAGTCTGCCCGTGTGTTCGTGCGAGCATCGGCAGATGCGCCCAGCGAGCCGCACAATCTGCCAGCCGCTCGGTGGTGGCCGCAAGCGAGGGTAGCAGTACCTCTGAGCGGGCCTTGCTCAACATCATGCCGTAGGCGAGGTTGTTGATGTCCTCCGACGTGCAACCAAAGTGCAGCAGCGCGATCAGGCGCTTATCAGCGCCTCTGACCTCAGCTAACTCCGCCAGGTAATACTCGACAGCTTTCACATCGTGGTTCGTGCGTTGCTCGATCTCTTTTATTGCCTGCGCATCTTGCGGTGTAAAACCCTCAACCAACTCTGAAAAACGTGCATCCAGGGCTTCTGGAAGCGTAATATCGAACAAATCGCTGTTCGCCAGCAGTTTCAGCCAAGCCACTTCGACTGCGGTGCGAAACCGGATCAGACCATATTCGCTGGCAATCTCCCGCAACGGATTGACCTTGCCGGCGTAGCGGCCGTCGAGTGGCGAGATTGCGAGCAGTTGGGCGTCGCTCATGGTTGTCCTCGGGTGCTTGTGCTTTGCCGAGCGGCGCGCTGGACAATGCGTTCCAAACCTCTAATGATACACGCGCGACGAGCGGGTCGCGCAGTAGACATCGGTTTGGGACGGGACGATGACAGACAAGAAATTCCGGATTGAAAAAGACAGCATGGGCGAGCTTGAGGTGCCCGTAGATGCGCATTGGGGTGCGCAAACTCAACGCGCGATCAACAATTTTGAAATCAGCGGGCAGGGCATGCCGTCGCTGTTTGTGGAAGCCCTCGCACGGGTCAAGTGGGCGGCAGCCGGCGCCAACGGTGAGCTCGGATTGTTGTCGTCGAGCAAGGCGGCAGCCATTCAACAGACGGCGCTTGAAATTGCGGAAGGCGCGCACCGCGATCAATTCCCCGTCGATGTATTTCAGACGGGGTCGGGCACCAGTTCGAACATGAACGCCAACGAGGTAATTGCGCATCTGGCCAGCGACCACAGCGGCCTCTCGGTGCATCCGAATGATGACGTCAATATGAGCCAGAGCAGCAATGACGTGGTTCCGACCAGCATTCACGTGAGTGCTGCTTTAGGTGTGACGCGTCACCTGTTGCCCGCTCTGGAGTCACTGTCTGCCGCGATCGGTGAGAAAGCGGCATCGTTGGACGATGTCGTGAAGACGGGTCGCACTCACCTGATGGATGCCATGCCGGTTCGCATGAGCCAGGAATTGGGTGCTTGGCAGTCGCAGATCGACAACGCAGCCGAGCGCCTGCGAGCAACGCTGCCTCGGGTCCTGAGACTTGCCCAGGGCGGTACTGCAGTAGGTAGCGGCATTAACGCCCACCCACGCTTCGGTCAAAAAGTGGCGACACTGCTCGCCGAACAGACGGGGCTTGAGTTCTCCTCAGCGAACTCATTGTTCGAGGGGCTCTCGTGCCAGGACTCGATGGTGGAGCTTTCCGGGCAACTTAAGGTGACGGCCGTGGCGATCATGAAGATCGCGAACGACCTTCGATGGATGAATTCCGGACCGCTCGCTGGTCTTGGGGAGATCGCGCTTCCCGCCTTGCAGCCAGGCTCGAGCATCATGCCCGGCAAGGTGAACCCAGTGATTCCGGAAGCCGCGGCTATGGTTGCCGCACAGGTCATCGGCAACGATGCCTGTGTAACGGTGGCAGGCCAGGCAGGTAACTTCCAGTTGAATGTCATGCTACCAGTCATTGCGAAAAATGTACTGGAATCCATTGAAATTCTTGGCAATATTGCAGTGGCATTGGGTGAAAAGGCGATCGCGGGTTTCACGGTCAATCACGACAACTTGCAACGAGCGCTGGGTCGAAACCCGATTCTGGTGACTGCGCTCAATCCCGTCATTGGTTACGAGCTGGGCGCCAAGGTCGCTAAGCAGGCCTACGCCGAGGGCAGGCCGGTCAAGGACGTGGCGCTGGAGCTAACCGACCTTAGTAGCGACGAGTTGGATCGTCTGCTCGACCCTGCCAGCCTCACTGAAGGCGGCATCAAGCACTGAGTATGGTCAGCGTCGCGCGTGTCGAGCAGGCGCTGCACGCGCGGCGCGATCCTCCGGATGATCCGTTGGCGGTGAAGCCGCCCGTCCCGGTTGCCGAGTTGCCTGAGGAATGGCGACTTCGACATGAAAGTGGGCTGCGTGCGGCGGCGGTGCTGGTGTTGTTGTTGGGTGAACCCGACGCACCGAGGGTCTTGCTGACGGAGCGCGCGCATCACCTGCAGCACCATCCCGGACAGGTGAGCTTCCCCGGTGGTCGGGTGGAGCCGCAGGACGAGAGTCTGGCGATGACCGCGTTGCGAGAAGCGAACGAGGAGGTCGGCTTAGCGGTCGATGCTGTGAACGTATTCGGGTATTTGCCAACGCAGTGGACGGTCAGCGGATACGCGATGACGCCAGTCGTTGGCTATGCACCCACGGCTGCGTTGCCGAATGAATGGGCGCTGGATCCCCAGGAAGTCGCGAGTGCGTTTGAGGTTCCCGCAGAATTTCTGTTCCACGCCGCCAACCACCAAGCGTCCTGGCGTGAATTCCAGGGTGTTCGATTCGCCAACACAGAGATCGACTGGGAAGGTCGGCATATCTGGGGTGTGACGGCCCGTGTGATATCCCAGATAAGTCAAATCATTTCAGATGAATAACACTAAAATCGAGAAATTACTTGAGATAATGGCGGCACTCCGTGACCCCGAGACCGGCTGCCCGTGGGACATCGAGCAGAGTTTCTCATCGATTGCGCCGTACACAATAGAAGAAGCCTACGAGGTAGCGGATGCGGTCGCGCGGAATGATCTCAACGACCTTAAGGATGAGCTCGGTGATTTGCTCTTGCAGGTCGTGTTTCACGCCCGAATGGCAGAAGAGGTGCGGGCCTTCGCCTTCGAAGACGTGGTGAGATCGATCAACGAAAAGATGATTCGCCGACATCCGCATGTGTTCGGTGACGAGGCGAAGCGTGGCGACGCAGATCTGCAGCTTCAGCGTTGGGAGGACATCAAAGCCGACGAGCGGTCCAACAAGGGCAAAGACGCCGGCGCCCTCGACGGGGTGGCATTGGCGCTGCCCGCGCTTCAGCGTGCCCAGAAACTCGGTAAACGTGCGGCAAGAGTGGGATTTGACTGGCCGGATGTAGACGGGGTCCGAGAGAAGCTCA
This sequence comes from Pseudomonadota bacterium, assembly GCA_038521865.1. Lineage (GTDB taxonomy): Bacteria > Pseudomonadota > Gammaproteobacteria > Steroidobacterales > Woeseiaceae > CALBPI01. Next base: position 379,174 of record JBCBKO010000001.1, read on the forward strand.
GCGAAGAGTTGGATGAACTGGAACGCGCGATAAGCCAACAGGAATTAGAGGACGAGATCGGGGACATTCTGTTCACGGTCGCGCAACTCGCCCGCCACCACGGTGTTGACGCTGAAACAGCTGCCCGGCGCGCCAGTGAAAAGTTTGAGCGTCGCTTTCGCCAGATGGAGGCCGACTCGCCCGAACTGGATGCGTTGGATCCCGAGGGTCTGGAGCGTGCGTGGACCCGGGCAAAGGCCAAAATCGACGATATTCAGTAAACGTTCAGTTGCCGCCTCGTAAAGTTCGGGCCATGGCTGGTTGACGGCCGGTCTGAAACGGAGGAATTGAAATGTTGACACGTCGTTGGATTGTTGGACTCACGCTCGCAGGAACACTCGCCGCATCGGGTGCGGCAGTCGCCGATCCGGTTCGCGAAGGCTACCGTCGCGCAGACGAGGTTCGCTTCGATTATGCGCGCGTGTTGGATGTGAAGCCGTTGATTCGGACTGTACAGGTCGAAATTCCCGTACGTGAATGCTATGACCGCGAAGTGGTCGTCGAGCGCCGTCGTGGCGGTGTTGGCAGGACGATTGCGGGCGGCATCCTTGGCGGGGTTCTCGGTAGCCAGATTGGTAGCGGCAGCGGCCGTGATGCTGCGACCGTTGTCGGTTCGCTCATCGGCGCGGCAGCGGCTTCTGAGGGCAACCGTCGTCCGCCGGAGGTACGCACCGAGCGATTCTGTGAGACGCGCTATGAATTTGAGACTCGCGAGCGGGTCGAGGGTTTTCGTGTGACCTACCAGTATCGCGGTGAGACTTACGTCACGCGCACTGAGACGGACCCCGGCAACAGGATTCGCGTGCGCGTTAGCGTGACACCTGTGGGCCGTTGATTGCGGCCTAGATCGTTGCAATGCGCAGTGCCAATGTCGAGAATTCAATACATGCGGGGAATACGCCTTTTGTTTTCGATGTTGGTGCTGTGCTTGTCGTCCACAGTGTGGGCAATGCCGGTTGCCGGCAACCCCGGCGAACCGTTGCCTGAGACGCCGTCTATCGTCGACGAGACGTTCGCCGACAAAGTCACGTTGGAACAGGCGGTACGTCGCGTTCGCAAGCAATATGGCGGGCGCATCGTTAGCGCAGAGACGCGTGGTCGCGGCGCCGATCGTGTGCACGTGATCAAGGTTCTGACCGACAGTGGCCGCGTTCATACCGTGCGTATCAACGCCAACTGAGAAAACCGCATGAGACTACTTGTTGTAGAAGATGATGAGACCCTCCGCGAGTCCCTGAAGGAGCAACTGCTTGCCCAGGGCTATCGCGTTGAGGCGGCAGCGGACGGTGAGGAAGGTCTGTATTTTGCGCGTGAGTATCCGATCGATCTCGCCATTGTCGATCTTGGCTTGCCCGGCATACCCGGCATTGATCTGATCAAACAGCTGCGTAGCGCTGGTTACACCTATCCTGTCTTGATACTCACTGCTAGAGACGGCTGGCAGGACAAGGTGGATGGTCTTCAGGCGGGCGCGGATGATTACGTCGCCAAACCCTTTCACTTCCCGGAAGTATCTGCGCGGATCAATGCGCTGCTACGCCGAGCGGGAGGCTGGGGGTCAGCCGTGCTCGACTGCGGCGTTGTGAAACTCGATACCGCGGCGCAAACACTGCTTGTTGATGAGACCGCGGTGGAGCTGACGTCGTTCGAGTATCAGTTGCTCGAATACTTGATGATGCGCGCGGGAGAAGTGGTCTCGAAAACAGAGCTGACCGACAGGCTCTATGATCAGGATTACGAACGCGACAGCAACGTCATCGAGGTCTTCGTCGGCAGGCTGCGTAAGAAGATCGATCCGGACAATTCACTCAAACCGATTGAGACGCTCCGAGGCAGGGGCTATCGCTTCGCGCTCGAGCGGCATGGCGAGCGGTAAACGGCTAGCGTGCGATCGCTGAGAGCTCGACTGCTTCTTATCACCAGCCTTTTGCTGGCCGGTGCACTCGCGGTTGTGGGTGCGATCCTCGATTCCAGCGTGCGCGCTGCGCTCGATGAGGAACAGCGAGAATTACTAGACTCCCAGATCATCACGCTTCTGGCCGTAGCAGAGCCCGACGAGGGCGAGCGATTGCGGTTGCCCTACGACTTACCGGATCAACGTTTCAACACACCGGATTCCGGATTTTATGCAAAGGTTCGTGACAGAAGCGGCGCATTTCTATGGCGATCCGTTTCAGCTGTCGACCTGACCTTCACACCGGATACACCACTTCCTGCTCCGGGCGAACGGGTCTTCGCGCGTTCAGTGACGAGCACAGGTGACATGTTGCTGACGCTGACGCTCGGCATTATCTGGACCTTTGAAGACGGGTCGGAGCGCTACTTCGCGTTGAGCGCCGCCGAAAGCGAACGCGCGATTATTGGACCATTGAAAAAATTTCGCGGCCGCATGTTCGCGGTATTCGCGCTGGTTGCAGGCGTGCTTCTTGTCGGCATGGGCTTGGTGCTGTCCTGGTTATTGCGTCCGCTTGGGCAGATCGCCGCAGAGATCGCGGATCTCGAGACGGGTGTGCGCACCAGCCTGTCGGATCACTATCCGAGTGAGCTGTCCGGCGTCGCACGAAATCTGAATACCCTCATGAAAAGCGAACAGCGTCGGACGTCACGCTATCAGCAAACGTTGGCCAACCTTGCACACAGTTTGAAGACGCCGCTCGCCGCCGCGAAGGCGCTGCTCGACGATGGTACGACGAAGCCGGAATTGCAGGCGCAGATGCAGCGCATGGAGCAAATCGTGCGCTATCAGCTTGCCCGTCCTGCGATCGGCACAGGCCGCACGGTCGGGAATCGCACACTGATAGAACCTGAGATCACCCAGATTCTTGGTGCTTTGGACAAAGTTTACCGGGAAAAAGGCGTGTACGCGGAAATCGACTTTGAGCATGACATGGTGTTTCCCGGTGACCGGGGTGATCTTGTTGAGATGCTGGGCAACCTACTCGATAACGCCTATAAGTGGACCACCAACAGGGTGCTGGTCGCAGGACGCAAGGTGACGCACGCGACTGGCAGCGTGATCGAGTTGTCTGTCGAAGATGATGGCGCAGGTTTTCCTGAGGAAGCGGCTGCTGCGGCCTTGAAGCGTGGGACTCGCCTGGACGAGACCGTGCCGGGTACCGGTATCGGGCTCGCGGTAGTTGCGGAGTTGGTTGAGCAATACGAAGGCAAAGTTGCGATCGAGCGCAGTCGTCTCAACGGTGCGCGCGTCGTCATCACCTTGCCGCTGTCATAGTCAGCTCACGAGCGCGTATGCAACAATTACGCAATGAGCTCGCCTTCAGACGACGCCAGGTCACGCCGTCTCGCACTAAAACCAAACACTGATGTTCTCGATGAAGATCTGCCGATCAATGCGCATCGGGAGGTCATCATGGATGCGCTGCGTACACATCCTGTCTTGGTGGTCGCGGGTGAGACCGGGTCCGGCAAAACAACGCAGCTGCCGCGCTTTGCGCTGGCGGCCGGTTTTGGGCGCGAACGTCTGATTGGCCACACTCAGCCTCGTCGGATCGCGGCGCGTTCGGTGGCAGCAAGGATTGCCGAGGAAACCGATATGCCGCTGGGTGAGGGCGTCGGTTTTGCGGTCAGGTTCGACGATCGCACAGCCCCGCAAACGCTTGTGCGGATCATGACTGACGGCATCCTCCTCAACGAGGCGCAACGCGACGCGATGCTGAGTCGGTATGAGGTCATTATCATCGACGAGGCGCATGAGCGGAGTCTGAATATTGACTGCCTGCTCGGCCTACTCAAACGCGTGCTGCGCAAACGGTCGGACCTTCGAGTGATCGTTACCTCAGCCACAATCGATGTCGAGCGGTTTTCACAGTTCTTCGACAACGCGCCGGTTATCGAGGTATCCGGTCGGGGATATCCGGTGCGTGTCGAGTACGCGGATGCGGCGGTCGCCATCGACGACAGCCGCCGCCTCGCACGACAAGTCGCCGACGGCGTTCGCCAATTGCTGTCGGAGGCGCTCCCGAAAACGGCGCAGGACATTCTGGTCTTTTTGCCTGGTGAGCGAGAAATTCGGGATGCGGAACGCGCCATAGCCAAAAGCGGCGCGGCGAGCAAAGGCTATGAGATTGTCCCGCTGTTCGGTCGCCTTGCTGACAAAGATCAGCAGTCCGTATTCAGGCCCGGCGGGAATCGCCGAATCGTGCTCGCGACCAACGTGGCAGAGACTTCGATCACTGTGCCGCGTATCGGTGCTGTACTCGATTCCGGATTGGCCCGAATCAATCGATACTCGCCGCGAGCGCGCGTCACTCAGCTTCAACTGGAAGCGGTATCACAGGCAAGCGCGAATCAGCGCAGTGGTCGTTGTGGCCGTTTGGGTCCGGGCGTGTGTTTGCGGCTCTACAGCGAGGCCGACTATGCGTCTCGATCCGAATTCACCGATCCGGAAATGCTGCGAACCAATCTTGCGAGTGTCGTCTTGCAGATTTCTGCGCTCAACATTGGTGCAGTTTCGGAGTTTCCTTTTCCGGATCCGCCCGACCCAGGGCGGCTCGACGACGCGCTTCGCGAGCTTCGTGAACTAAAAGCGTTGGATAATCGCGATCGCATCACCCGGTTCGGTCGAAAGCTTGCGAGGCTGCCGCTCGATCCTCGCCTTGGGACGATGTTGCTGAGCGCTAGGGATGAGAGCGTACGTGGTGCCGTGTTGATCGTCGTTGCCGGGTTATCGATTCAGGACCCACGACAGCGCCCGGTCGAGGCGGCTGGCGCGGCCGATCTGGCACATGCCGAATTCGCGGATTCGGAATCCGATTTCATGACTTTGTTGCGGCTTTGGGCCGCGGGTGAGAACGCGAGGCGAGAAGGGCGTTCCGCTTGGGAGCGATGGTGCGGTGAGTCTTTCTTATCGCCGAGACGGATGCGCGAGTGGCGCGAGGTTGCAAGCCAGATTGGGCGAATGGCGCAGAGTAAGCCCCATCCGAACGTATCCACGCTGTTTGCTGATAAGGAGCGCCGTCGGCAGCTGCACCAAGCGATTCTCTCGGGATTGCTGACACGTATCGGTCATTTGCGTGAGCCCGGAGTCTACGATGGTGTTAGTGGCCGAGCATTTGGTCTGCACAAGGCGTCCTCCCTGTCATCGCGTGCGCCAAAATGGCTCATGGCGCTCGAGGTCGTTCGCACACACAAGGCGATGGCCAGATATGCGGCAGGCATCTCGCCTGGCTCGGTGGCCGCTGCGGCGCCGCATCTGACGCGCTACGAATACACTCGACCCTACTGGAATGCGCGCAAGGGACGCGTCGAGTCCAAGCGATCTACGCTGCTCGGACGTCTTGTCCTCGTGAGCAACCGCCGTGTGCCATACGACACGGTCGATCGCGCGGCGTCACGCAGCGTTTTCATCCGCGATGCATTGGTTGCTGATCGCTTGGGCAAGGACTACCCGTTTGCTGATTTCAACCGGGCTGAGCGCGAAGCGCTTGCTCAGTTGGCTGGCCAGCTGCGAAGAGCCGTTGAGGTGCGCGCCGCTCGTATCGAGCAGCACTTTGATGACCATCTGCCGCCAGAGGTAACCAGTCGTGCCACGCTCGAGCGCTGGCTTTCCGATCGCCGCGAGCATGATTTAGCGCTGAGAATCGACCGTGAACAATTGTTATCTGAGGCGGCAAAACCAGACCTGGAAATGACACCACAAGCCGCGCCGGTGAAGGGCAACACGCTACCGTTGTCGTACGCGTTCTCACCGGACCGGGACGATGATGGCGCCACACTGACAGTCCCTGCCGGACTGCTTGGTGCTCTAACACCGTCAGACATCGAACAGTCGGTGCCGGCGTTCCTGCAACAGCGCGTCGCGGCGCGCTTGAAGGCTTTGCCCAAGAAAGACCGAAAACGTTTGCACCCGATTGCGCAGACGGCGTCGGCGATTGTTACCACGCTGTCAGCACTCCCGGAAACGGCGCTGGGGCTGGATGATCGATTGCAGGGCGTGTTGCTTCGCGAATACAGCATACAGATTGAACCGGGTGTCTGGTCGTCGTTGGTCGAGCCGGAGCACTGGTTGCCGAGAATACAAGTCACCGATGAGGTGGGTAACCCGTTGGCGGCAGGGCGCGATCTAGAGGCGTTGCGTATGGAGTGCGGTCCGTTGCTTCCGAAACCGCAAAGCAAGCCTAAGCCAACGGTCACGGATGGCGCTAACCTCGGTTTTCCAACGCTCAAGTCGCCCTATGCAATTCGACGCGGTGGTGCCGAGGTTACCGTTTATCCGGCATTGAGCGTCCAGCCGGATGGTGTTGTGGTGCATGAATTCCTTGATCCGGTGTCGGCGGCTGATGCGCATGCGGAGGGTGTCTTCGCCCTCTTGCTCAAACGTTTTCGTGATCAGGTCAAGAGCTTGCGCAAGTCGGTGCTTCAGGACCGCAACGTGCTTCTGCAATGGGCAACCTTCGAAGACGAAGGGGGCGCCGCCTTGGTTGACGATGTTGTTCGAGCAGCGTTTCGCGGCAGTTTTGGTGGGAGCGTTGGAACGGTCCGTGACCCGGTTGCCTGGCAGGCGCTCTGTGAGCACGGCGCAGCGGAAGTGGTACCCACAGGGATGCGCATACAGGCCTTACTCCCGGAGGTGCTAGGCGCGCACGCGCAATGCAGGCAGCAACTCTCAAAGACATCGGACGCGTATGGTGAGGCTGTGGATGACGTACAACAGCAAATCGCCCAGCTCGTATTTCCTGGCTTTCTGATGGCGACGCCCCACGAGCGAATAGACTCGCTGACCCGTTATCTGCGGGCGGCAAGCACGCGCCTGCAACGCATCCCCAGTAACCCCGCCAAAGACAATGACTCTCTGGCGATGATTCGCAGCCTCCAGGCGCGCCATGTTGCATTGAACGCATTCACCGGCATTAACCAGAAGCAGGCCGCTATCAATTTCCGTTGGCTGATCGAGGAATTTCGGGTGTCATTGTTTGCTCAGTCGCTCGGAACCAGCGAGAAGGTGTCTTTGCGCCGGTTGGAGAAGCGATGGGATGAGATTTTGAGGATGCCCGACTGAAGTGGGTTAACCCGCCTCCGTCATGCGATACTCCCCGCCCATGACCGCACCGCCAGACTCCCGATCACCGCTCGTCTTCGTCACGACCGGCGGTACCATCGACAAAGTGTATTTCGACGCCGCAAGCCAATATGAGATCGGCGACTCTGTGGTTCAGCAAGTGTTGGCGGATGCGCTCGTGGATATCGAGTTTGAGGTGTTGGCGCTGATGCGCAAGGACAGCCTGGAGATGACCGATGAAGATCGTCGCGTGATTCGTCAGGAGATTGTGAATCACCCCGCCTCAAGGTTTGTGGTAACGCACGGTACTGACACGATGTCAGATACGGCGAACGCTCTGCTACCGGTCAGTGACAAAACCGTCGTTTTCACCGGTGCTTTGACGCCCGCAAGGTTTCGAACCACCGACGCGGTGTTCAATATCGGCATGGCGGTAGCGGCGGCACAGACGTTAACGCCCGGCGTCTACCTCGCCATGAGTGGCAAGGTGTTCGACGCCGGCACCGTCGTCAAGAACCGGGAACGCAACCGGTTCGAGCTATTGGCGACTACAGATCGAAGTTAATGCCCTGAGCGAGCGGAAGCTCGTGGCTCCAGTTAATGGTGTTGGTCTGACGTCGCATGTACGCCTGCCAGGAGTCTGAGCCCGCTTCTCGGCCGCCTCCGGTCTCCTTCTCGCCACCGAATGCTCCACCGATTTCCGCCCCAGAAGTGCCTATGTTCACGTTCGCGATGCCACAATCAGATCCGGTCGCGGCAAGGAACTGCTCTGCATGCTGCAAACGATCGGTGAAGATCGCAGAGGACAATCCTTGGCGAACATCGTTTTGCATGTCGATGGCTTGCTCCAGCGTTTCGAACTCGATGATGTAGAGCAAGGGGGCAAACGTTTCGTCCTGGACGATTTGCCATTCATTGTTCGCAGTAGCGATCGCGGGTTCAACAAAGTTGCCGGCCCGTTCCACACGGGAGCCTCCGACAATCAACTCACCACCGGCGTCTTGTACCGCTTGCACAGCACCAAGGAATCGATCGACTGATGCCTCGTCAATCAATGGGCCCATCAGTGTATTCTCATCCAATGGATCGCCGATGCGGATTTGTCCGTAGGCGTTGCGCAGCTTTTCGATTAACTCTGCTTTGCGCGACTGGTGCACCAGAACTCTGCGCGTCGTCGTGCAACGCTGGCCCGCCGTACCGACCGCACCGAAAACGATAGCGGGTACAGCGAGTTCCATATTGGCAAACTCGTCGACAATCAGTGCGTTGTTGCCACCGAGTTCGAGTAGCGACCGGCCCATGCGCTGTGCAACACGCGAGCCGACGGCATTCCCAATTTCGCAGGAACCTGTGAAAGACATCAATGCGACACGTCGGTCATCGACGAAGGTGTTGGCGAGCTCTGTACCCGAGTCATTGAATAGGAAGAAGATAGGCGGGTAGCCCATCTCGGTGAGTACCTGATTGCAGATTTTCTGCACCGCGACACCACACAGAACCGTCTTCGGTGAGGGTTTCCAGACACTCACGTTTCCGGCGATCGCTGCGATGAACGCATTCCACGCCCAAACCGCAACCGGGAAATTGAACGCTGAGATGATGCCGACCACACCCAGCGGGTGCCATTGCTCGTACATGCGGTGCAAAGGTCGCTCCGAATGCATGGTCTTGCCGTAAAGCATGCGCGACTGACCCACGGCAAAGTCAGCGATATCGATCATCTCCTGAACTTCACCGTCACCCTCGGCTTTGATCTTGCCCATTTCCAGTGTCACCAGACTGCCGAGTGCGTCTTTGTGTGCGCGCAGCGCCTCGCCGACGCGACGAATTGCTTCGCCACGTTGCGGTGCCGGAATCTGCTTCCATCGCGCCGCTGCGTCGGTCGCGGCGTTCATAATGGCTTCATAGTCCGCCATGCTGCTGGCATCGACGCTGCCAAGCAGATCCCCTGTGGTCGGATTGAACGATTCAATGCCATTGCCAGTGGCAGGCAGCGGCTGATCGCCGATCCAGCTTCCGGGGTTGGTATCGAGCAGACCGAGGTCGGTGAGAACCGGATGAGTCATTGGTATGTCCTGTGCGCTTATTGATTACTGGAGTTCGTCGCGATCGCCCGTGAGGACGTCTGACTGGAGCCACCGTCGGCGTAATAGCTGCCGAAGCGATTGTCGAGAATCTCGCCCAGAGTGAAGGCTTCCTGAGCGATGAAGCCCCGGAAGCGTTCGGGCTCGGCCATGACTTTGTCGACAACCGCACAAATGCCGCTGGCTGTCGTGATTTGAATCGCCGACCAAAGCTTGCCCGCGACGAACTGCGGGTAAACCTTGTTGACGTAGTTTTCCTCGCGCAATACGCCGTTCTGGATCCCAGTGACGGCGGTATAGACGATGACGACATCCTGGAGAGTCTGCGGCACCGCATTCTCGAGAATACGTTTGAGCGTTTGTCGATCGTCTTTCAACTTCAAACCATTCATCAGCAGACGCATCTGCTCACAGTGTCCGGGGTAGCGCATGGTCTTGTAGTCCATGTTCTGGACTTTTCCTGCGTAGGTTTCGGCCAGCGATCCCAAACCGCCTGAGGTGTTGAATGCCTCATACTCAGTGCCGTCGATCTGGATTTGTTCGAGGCCTTCGAGTGCCAGGACTTTGGTCAATTCGCCGTTAACGATGCTCTCGCACAGGTTGGCGTATTCGTTGATAACGCCCTCGGTTGACCAGGTCAGAGAGTACTTCAGTACGTTATTGGGGTTCTGCGGGAGCGCGCCGACGCGCAGTTTCACCGATCGAATGGCATCGAAGTGACTGATCAGTTCATTGGCTGCGATGCTGATGAAGCCCGGCGCAAGACCACACTGAGGCACAAATGCGGTCGTAGCCCCTTCGGACTGTTTGCGCACGGCTTCGGTGACGGCGACGTCTTCGGTCAGATCGAAGTAATGCAGGCCTTGCTCGCGAGCGACCTCGGCCACGAGCGGATTGCAGTAGAAGGGCAGACTGGAGATCACCGCTGCAGGCCGGTGCTCTGTGACATGCGCGGTCAGCGCTGCTTTGTCTGTCGCGTCAATCGCAAACGGTCTCACGTTGTCGAGATCATGCTTGGCAGCAACCGCCTGAGCAGCGTCCTTATTCGCGTCGGCAATCTGCACATCGAAATCACCGGAATCGCCTAGTAGGCCGGAGATCAGCGCACCGATCTTGCCGGCGCCGAGAATCAGCACCTTGTGCATTATGTAGTCCCTTGTATTTATTGTGATCGCGCCGCTCGAGTGACGGTGCGCGAACGTGGCGCGCAGTGTGCCAATTCGCATGCAATAGCGCCACACTAGGGGTGCTAATAGACCCTGAGTTATGTCGGTGGTTTCAGTGGTAACCGGTGATGAACAAAGGAGTTTTTGCAACGCACAAAATGCCTGTGGCACACTCCGCGCATGAGTCGTTCAAGCACAGAAAACACGTGGCATCCCGCAAGCTGGGAAGGCAAGATTGCCCGGCAGATGCCGACCTATCCGGATCAGGAAGGACTTCGCGATGCGGTGTCCCGATTAGCCGCGTTACCGCCACTGGTGACTTCCTGGGAAGTCGATAACCTCAAGGCGCGAATTGCAGCAGCCCAACGTGGTGAAGCTTTTGTTCTGCAGGGCGGCGACTGTGCTGAGACCTTCGCAGAGTGCACCTCGGACAACATTGTCTCGAAGTTGAAGATTTTGCTGCAGATGAGCCTCGTTATGCTCTATGGCATGCAGAAGCCGGTGGTTCGGATTGGTCGATTTGCAGGTCAATACGCGAAGCCGCGCTCTGCGGATACTGAAACCCGAGACGGCGTAACGCTGCCGAGTTTCCGGGGTGATCTCGTCAATCGACCTGGTTTCACCGAAGCGGAGCGAATCCCTGACCCCGAGTTGATCCTGCGCGGTTATGAGCGTTCGGCGCTGACCCTGAATTTCATCCGCGGGTTGGTGGACGGCGGCTTTGCTGATCTCCACCATCCGGAATACTGGAATCTGGATTGGGTCGATCACTCTCCACTTTCCAAGGAATATCAGAAGGTAACGGACGATATTTCACGTTCATTAAACTTTTTTGAATCCATTTCAGGTCAGGCAATACACCAGACACGTCGGGCAGAATTCTTTACTGCCCACGAGGGGCTGCACCTGCACTATGAGCAGGCGCAAACACGACTTCGGCGCGACCGGTGGTACGACCTGACGACGCATTTTCCGTGGATTGGGATGCGCACGGCGATGCTCGACGGCGCGCACGTGGAGTACTTCCGTGGAATCACGAACCCGATCGGTATCAAGATCGGTCAGGGGATGGATTCGGAGTGGTTGCAGGAGTTGCTTGCGGTCCTTAATCCGTCAAACGAGGCCGGTCGCATTGTGCTGATCCATCGACTGGGCGCGGGCAACGTCGAGGATCACCTGCCGCGGCTCATTGAGGCGGTCCAGGCAACAGGTAGTCCGGTATTGTGGACCTGTGATCCGATGCATGGGAACACGGAGTCGACGGAGGCCGGCTACAAGACCCGGCGTTTTGACAACATCGTTGCGGAAATCGAAGCATCGTTCAGAGTGCATCAGGCGGCAGGGACTTATCTTGGCGGTGTGCACCTGGAGTTGACGGGCGAGGATGTGACCGAGTGCACCGGCGGTGCGCGAGGACTGACCGATGCTGATCTGGCAAGAGCCTATCGGTCCCAGGTCGATCCCCGTTTGAACTACGAGCAGGCGCTCGAGGTCGCGATGCGGATTGCGGGTCTTAAGTGAGTTCAGTCACGGGCGGGTCGCTTGAGTAGCCGCCAAGCTTCCCGGTCATCAAGCTCATGCCACTCGCCAGGCGCGAGATCGCCCAATTCGAAGGGGCCTACAGAGATTCGAACGAGTCGTAGCGTCGGCGCCCCGGCGGCCGCAGTCATCCGTCTGACCTGCCGATTACGGCCTTCATCGATTTGAATTTGTATCCAGTGCGTCGGAATTGAGGCGCGAAAGCGCACAGGCGGCTTTCGTTCCCACAGCCGAGGTTCATCAATGGGTTGTGCGGAAATGGCCGCGGCAGCGCCATCCTTGAGCACCAGTCCGTCGACCATTGCTTGGCAGCAGAGGCGGGCCGATGCCTCATCCGCCTCGAGCTGTACCCAGTACGTCTTCGTTTGCTTGTGTCGCGGATGTGCCAATCGCGACTGGAGTTGCCCGTCAGAGGTCAACACCAACAACCCTTCGCTATCGTAGTCCAGTCGTCCAGCTGGGTAGACGTTCGGCAAGTCCACGTACGCTGCTAGCGTCGACTTGTCGCCATCCGTCGTGAATTGCGACAGAACCCGGAAGGGTTTGTTGAGCAGGACCGTGGGCACTAGCTGACGAAAAGATCTACCTTCATCAAACCAGCTCGGCGTCGGTCATGACTTCGATCAGCGCAGGGCCGTCATGGGCGATGGCCGCGCTCATTGCGTCGTCCAGACCCGATCGCTCCTTGACACGCAGACCCATACCACCGCAGGCACGAGCAAACGCCGCGAAGCTTGGGTTCACCAGACTGGTTTGCCAGACGGCAAACTCTGCTGCTTTTTGCTCCTTCGTGATCTTGCCGAGCTCTGCGTTGTTCATGAGCACATGAGTGATGTTCATGTTGTATTTCACTGCAGTGGTGAACTCCATGGCGTACTGCCCAAATCCACCATCACCGGACACTGAAATCACTTTACGCCCAGCGTAAACCCCATCCTCCTGAGTCGCGGCCCACGCGCCCATCGCCGCCGGGAATGAAAACCCGATCGAACCGAGATAGCCGGACATCAATACCCGTTGGTTTCCTGATGGTTCAAAATAGCGCCCAAACGAGTAGGTATTATTGCCAACGTCGACGGCGACAATGGCGTCTTCCGGTGCATTTCGGGTGAGTGAATCAAAGAGGGCCGCGGCGGATAGCCCATGCTCGTTGTCCTCACCCAGGCGGCTACGCTTTTCGTCTCGCCACAAGCGCCAGCGCTCGGCAATTTCTGCCTTCTGATCTATTGCGCCCTGATGCTTCGCCAGGGCTTCAAGCATCTGTTTGGCTGTTACACCCACATCACCCAACACCGGCACGTCAACCGCGTGACGCTTGCCGATACGCATAGGATCGGTATCTACCTGAATGGTCGGTTTGCTCGGGTAAATGCCCGTGTGATCCGAAAAGCTCGCCCCGAACACAATCAGAAGATCCGCCTCGTTCATGAACCAGCTTGCGATTGGAGTTCCTGACCGACCCAGTACGCCTGCGGCCAGCGGATGTTGGTCGGCGATCTGGCCTTTGGCTTTGAAAGTGGTGGCGATCGGTGCGTTGAGAGACTCAGCCAGCTGGATCACGGTGTGCATGCCTTCCAGCGCGCCATAACCGACGATGATCATGGGTCGTTTGGCAGCACGAATCGCCGCTAACGCCTTGTCCACACTGCCAGGGGCGGGGGCGACGTGCAGATCCGCAACCCGTCCGGCGGGCGGTTGCACAGACGCACCATCGGGCGCTGGCATCGGCTGTACGTTGTCGGGGAACACCAGATGACCGACGCCACGCTTGTAGATCGCTGTCTTGATCGCCTGCGACATCAGCAAGGCGTGATCGGACTGTGGGTGCACAGTCTCGGAGAACTCCGCGACGCTCTCAAATGCGGCTTCGAGATCGATATCCTGAAAGGCATGCACACCAATGACCTGGTCCTGAACCTGGCCAGTCAGGGCGAGTGCCGGTGCGCCGTCGACCTTGGCGTCCCACAGACCGGTCAGCAGGTTGGTCGCGCCCGGGCCCGCGATGGTCAGCGCAGCGGCGGGTGTGCCCGTCAGTTTGCCGTAGCCAGAAATCGCGAACGCTGCGGCGCCTTCATGCCGAATGCCGTAATACGACAGCTTACCCTCGCTTTCGCAGACGCGTAGCGCATCGGCGAGACCGAGATTCGAATGCCCGACCATACCGAACACCGACGTCACACCCCAATCGACCATCGTCTCGGCCATCAGGTCGGCGACACTGCGTTCGCGCTCAGGTGCGGCAGGTACGGCGACGTAGACCTCGTCACCGCGAATCTCGACGTCGAACATCTGCTGTCCGGTATCTTCGTGTCCACCGGGCGGTTTGCCGGTCAACGGGTCAAAATCCCAACCGTGCCAGGGACAACGCAGCCAGCATTGATCATCAATACCTTTTTCGATGGCTCCTTCACCGAGGGGTCCACCCTGATGCGGGCAGCGGTTGTCCATCGCAGCCCATTGGCCATCGAAATGAACCAAGGCGAGTGACTGGGTGCCGGCGGTTACTGACTTCACGCGACCGTCAGCAATCTCGTCGATTGTCGCGACTCTGTGCCAAGCGATGTTGGTGGCTTCTTTTGTCATGAGCGCTTCCTCTTGCGTTTCGTCATCCGACCCAGCTTGAGTGCAAAACATGACAAACATTGCATTCGTAATGTTTCATGCCGACTCGGGGTCATGGTACAACGCCCGAGGCACGCAAAGGAGAGATGCGCGTGGATGACAACGCAAGTAACTTGCAACACGGCGTGACACCGTGACGTTGGAAACGGCACAGACGTTAGTTGCGATCGGTGGCGCCTATTTTGGTGTGGGTCTGTTAGTTGCCCTCATCTATGTGTTCGGTGGTGCCGGAAAGATCGACCCTGCTGCGCGTGGGCGCGGAATGCCACCGAGCGTAAGACTGTTGATTGCCCCCGGGGTGATCGGTCTGTGGCCGCTCATGCTCTATAAACTCGCGGTGCAAAAAGCACCGCCCGTCTCATGAAACGCTTCCAGCGGCGTGCTCACGCGGTGGTCTGGCTCCTTGTTGCGCCAACGCTCGCGGTTGTCCTGTGGCTGGGTATCAGCAACCGCCCGGCAGATCCGATGAATGATGCGTTGCCACCAGCACTCAGCACGGAGGCGCCGTAATGTCACATGACTACCAGCGCGTCCAGTGGACGCCGTTCAAGCGGCAATATGATCGCTGGATGCTGCTTGGCATGCTGCTCTACCTGGCCGCCTTCATTGCGGTGAGCTTTGTCGCAACGCAGGGCGGTACGCCGAATCCGGTGCAGGTGCTGATCCGTGCTTTTGGGTCACTGGCGTTTCTCATGTTGACCTTGATTCTTTGTCTCGGTCCTATGGCCCGGCTCACGCCAAGGTTCAAACCTCTGATGTACAACCGCCGCCATCTCGGCGTAGCGACTTTCAGCGTTGCCTTTGTGCATGCGGTGCTCGTGGTGTTCTGGTATCACGGATTCGGTGACTTGAATCCACTGGTTTCGTTGCTGGTGTCCAATCCGCGATACGACAGCATCGCGGGATTCCCATTTGAAAGCCTCGGTCTCGGGGCGTTGCTGATTCTTTTCCTGATGGCATCCACCAGTCACGACTTCTGGAATGCCAATCTCGGGCCGGGCGTCTGGAAATGCTTGCACATGGGGGTCTATCTGGCGTTCGTTGCCGTGGTGTCACACGTTGTGCTCGGCGTGATTCAGTTTGAAAAGCACCCGCTCTACGTCGCGATTCTGCTTAGCGCGGCAGCGGTGGTCGCGTTACTGCACCTGATTACCGGGCTCAAATATTTCGGTGAAACCCATCCGCCGGCAAATGCGGGCTGGCTGACGGTCGGCAGTACCCAGTCTTTCGAGCAAGGTGGTGCGCGTATCGTTCGACCTAAGCGGGGCGAAGCGATCGCCGTGTTCTTCCATGACGGTGCGTTCTATGGCGTTTCCAATGTCTGTCGCCATCAGGGCGGGCCGCTCGGGGAGGGTCGGGTAGTCGATGGATGTATCACCTGCCCATGGCATGGATTTCAGTACCAACTGCACGATGGCCGTTCACCTGCGCCATTTACAGAAAAAGTTGCGACCTATGCGACACGCATTGATGGTGATGTCGTGTTCGTTAGTGCCACACCGAATCCGCCGGGCACCCAACAGGCGCCGGCCAATCTCGAGGTGACCGCATGACCGATAAAGACAAGGCATTTTTTGTGGGGTGGGCCGAACTGCCACCGTCCGACCGTCGTTTTTTCCTGCAGGCTGGCGCGGTACTTTCCATTTCAGCATTAGCTGGCGCTGCGGGCGTCGCGGCCTTCCAACGCCCCGTCGGTAGCGGCGCGTGGAACCTATCCGAGACCCGGGAGTACCGAGGGATCCTGATGTCATCTCCCTATCCGATGCTGCTCACGCGTGACGTATCTGGCGAGCTGCAAACAGCGTTGCTCGTTTGCGAGACCAAATGCGGCGTACAGGCGAGACTGAAAAACCTGGCCGATGGTGCAGTGGTGGTTCGCGGCACGCCTATCGTTCGCGGGCCACATGCCATGATCGCGGTGTCGGAGGAGATGGATTGGATTCGAGGCGCTGACGACGCTTCCGATGTCGATATTATTCGGCCCAAGCCCGTGTCACTCGGAGCGTACACGCTGAACGGCGAGGTGCTCGATACCAAGTGCTGGTTTGGCGCGATGAATCCATCCGAGGGCAAGCCTCATAAATCCTGCGCAAGTCTCTGTATTCGCAGTGGTATTCCGCCCGCTTTCTACGTTCGAGATATCCGCGAGCAGAGCGCGCTGATGATCCTGACTCATCGAGGGCGGGGTTTCGGACCCGAGCTTTTGCCGTTTGTCGCGGACCCCGTTTCGATCCGGGGCACCTTGCAGCAGGTGGGGGACTTGTTGATGTTCGATACCAGCGTCGAAGCGATCGAATTTCTCGCCTGAATCGATCGGATTTCTGCCTCAAGAGCAGCCTCGCTGCGACCCGGATGCGGTACAATGCGGCCGCTTTCGGAACCCGCCGCAACCAGCGGCTTGCGCGTTCCTTGGGGACAAAGGACATCAGATGAATTACGACAAGATCACCGTGCCGGAGCATGGTCAACCGATTGAGCTAACGCCCGACTTCCGAGTGGTTGTCCCGGACAATCCAATTGTGCCGTACGTCGAGGGCGATGGCATTGGCATCGATGTCACCCCGGTGATGCTCGACGTCGTCAACGCGGCTGTCGAGAAGGCATATGGCAGCGAGCGAAAAATCGCCTGGATGGAAATCTACGCGGGTGCCAAGGCGAGCCAGATCTATGAGAGTGCGACGTTTCTGCCTGAAGAAACCCTGGATGCGCTTAAGCGCTACGTTGTCTCAATTAAAGGTCCGTTGGCCACACCGATCGGCGGTGGCATTCGATCTTTGAACGTATCGATTCGCCAAACACTCGATCTCTACGCCTGCGTACGGCCGATTCGCTACTTCCCCGGTGTGAACACGCCGATGAAAGACTCCGAACTCGTCAACATGGTGGTATTCCGGGAGAACACCGAGGACATCTACGCAGGTATCGAATACCCCACGGGTTCACAGGAAGCTCAGAAGCTGATCAAGTTCCTGCAGGAAGAGCTCGGTGTCACGAAAATCCGCTTCCCATCCAGCTCCGGTATCGGCATTAAGCCGGTGTCGAGGGAGGGCTCCGAGCGATTGATCCGCAAAGCGATCAACTATTGCATCGATAACGACCTGAACTCGGTGACGCTCGTGCACAAGGGCAACATCATGAAGTTCACGGAGGGTGCGTTCTGTCAGTGGGGCTACCAGCTGGCCGCCGAGGATTTCGGCGCCGAGCCTAAAGACGGCGGACCCTGGATGACCTTCAAGAATCCGCGTACGGGTCGGGAGATCGTCGTCAAAGACGTGATCGCCGACAACTTCCTGCAGCAGATTCTGCTGAAGCCTGAAGAGTATGACGTGATCGCGACCCTGAACCTGAACGGCGACTACATCTCCGATGCGCTCGCCGCACAGGTGGGCGGTATCGGTATCGCACCTGGCGCCAACATTGGTGACGGCGTTGGTGTGTTCGAAGCAACCCATGGCACCGCGCCGGGGTTCGCCGGGAAAGATCGGGTCAACCCGGGATCGCTGGTGCTGTCGGCAGAGATGATGCTCCGCTACATGGGATGGACAGAGGCCGCTGATTTGATTGTGAAGGGCATCGGTAACACAATTGCGAACAAGGAACTCACGTTCGATCTTGCACGCCTTCGCGAAGCGATCCGTGCGCCGAAGCGGCAAGCGCCTGCTTCCGGCGAGTCGGATGTGAAGGACGAGTTGGAGCAGCTGATCCCGGGCGCAACGCTCCTTGGCACGAAAGGGTTTGGCGAGGCGATCATTCGCCATATGGATGACTGAATCGCGCCGACAATCGTCTTCATGGTATGACGCTGGCTGCACGGAATGCCCGCGACTCGCGGGCTTTCTCGAGGAAGTTCGAACGAAGCATCCCGACTATCATGCGCTGCCGGTTCCACCGTTCGGCGACGACGATGCGCAGTTTCTGATTGTTGGGTTGGCGCCGGGTATGCATGGCGCCAACGCCACCGGCCGTGCCTTTACTGGCGACTATGCCGGCGTTTTGCTCTACGAAACCTTGCACACGCTCGGCCTTTGCAGCCGCAGCGAATCCGTCTCGGCTGACGATGGTCTGCAGCTGAGCGGCGTCAGGATCACCAATGCGGTGAAGTGCCTGCCACCGCAGAACAAACCCATCGGGTCGGAGATCAATACCTGCAACCGATTTTTAGCGGCGGAGCTCAGCGCGCTGGCGAGCGGCGGTGTGGTGCTCGCGCTCGGTGGCATTGCGCACAGAGCCATCATCAAGGCTTATGGGTTTCGCCAGGCAGACTATGTGTTTGGTCACGCCGCAGAGCACGAACTACCGAACGGGATTCGCCTGTTCGATTCCTACCATTGCAGCCGCTACAACACCAATACCCGGCGACTGACGCCGGAGATGTTCATGGACGCCATGAGTGCGGCGGCGAGCGCCGCAGGTGTGGGTAGCGCGAGATGAGCGCTTCCGCCTTTGACTCAAAGGCGTTCATCGATGGTCTATCACATCGGCCGGGCGTCTACCGAATGTACGATTCGGAGAGTGACGTCATCTACGTCGGCAAGGCACGCGACCTGAAGAAGCGGGTCTCGACCTATTTCAGCGGTAAGGCCAAAGACTCCAAGACAATGGCGCTGGTCGAGCGCGTGGCCCGTATGGAGGTTACGCTGACCCAGACCGAGTCCGAAGCGTTACTGCTCGAACACACGCTGATCAAGCAGCACAGACCTCGCTTCAACATCGTATTGCGCGACGACAAGTCTTACCCATGGATTCGCGTGAGTACGGAACATGAATTCCCGCGCTTGAGTTTCTATCGTGGTCGGCGTCGAAAGAAGGGCGAATTCTTCGGGCCGTATCCCAGTGCGGGTGCGGTCAAAAACACGCTGAACGAGTTGCAAAAACTGTTTCGCGTACGTCAGTGTCGCGACAGTTTTTTCGCTAACCGCAGCCGGCCATGTCTGCAGTACCAGATAAAGCGGTGCAGCGGACCGTGCGTCGGATTGGTGAGTGAAGCCGACTACGCGCAGGACGTCCAAGACAGTATCGACTTTCTCAAGGGTCGCAATCGGCAGGTTATCGATAGCCTCGTGATGCGCATGGAGAGTGCATCGGAGTCGCTGGAGTTTGAGACAGCGGCGCGTCTTCGTGATCAGGTGGCGCGACTGCGAAGGATTGAGGCCGAGCAGCTGGTGTCGACCCGCAAGCATGTTGATGCGGATATCGTGGGTCTGCATCGCAGTGGCGGCTCGACCTGTATCGCCGTCGTTTTTGTTCGCGATGGCAGGGTGCTCGGCAGTCGTGACTACCAGCCGGTCAATGCGGCCGGGAATGACGACGTCACGGTGTTGAGCGGATTTCTTGGGCAGCTCTATGTTGATCGGGAGCCACCGGACGAGGTCATTCTGCCGATTGAACTACCTGAGTCCGGTTTGCTCGCCAAAGCGCTCGGCGAGCGTGCCAGGCACAAGGTGGTGGTGAAGCACTCGGTGCGTGGCGAGCGAGCAGGGTGGCTCGCCATGGCGAGCGATAACGCGGCGCAGTCGGCGAGTCTGGCCGCAGCAAGTCGGGCCGGTATCGACAAGCAATTGGGCCGGCTTGCAGAGGTCTTCGATTGGCCTGAGATGCCCATGCGGCTTGAGTGCTTCGATATCAGTCACACCGGTGGTGAAGCGACAGTCGCGTCCTGCGTGGTTTTCGGTCCGGAGGGTCCGCTTAAACAGGACTATCGCCGCTTCAACATCACATCGACCGATACGGGCGACGATTATGCCGCCATGCACGAAGCCATGACGCGGCGCTACGCGCGCGTGCGCAAGGGTGAGGTGCCAATGCCCGATGTTGTGCTGATCGACGGCGGCAAGGGCCAACTTGGGATGGCGGCTGAAGTGATGTCCGCGATGGATCTTGAGGAGATTTTGCTGGTGGGTGTCGCCAAGGGCAGGGCTAGAAAAGCTGGAGCCGAGCAGCTATTCACTGTCGACAGCAAAACGCCAATTCTCCTGCCGCCCAACGATCCGGCGCTCTTGCTGATCCAGCGCATTCGCGATGAGGCGCATCGATTTGCGATTACAGGGCATCGCGGGCGTCGCGCAAAAGCAAGAAAGCAGTCCGCGCTCGAGGGTATCGAGGGGTTGGGTCCGGCTCGTCGTCGTGCCTTGCTGACACAGTTCGGTGGCCTGCAGGGGGTGCGACGTGCGAGTATCGATGACCTGGCGCGGGTGAAGGGCATCAGTCACAAGTTGGCCGAGCGAATCTACCTGCAATTTCACCAAACGATCGCGTCGGATCACGATGCCGATGGGGGCATGTCTTGAAGCTGAACTTAGCCAATTCGATTACCGCTGTCCGGATACTCGCGATCCCGCTGTGCGTGCTGCTGTACCTCTTGCCGTTCGGTTGGGCTGAGAATGCCGCAGCGCTGGTGTTTGCCGTCGCGGCGATCTCTGATTTCGTTGATGGCTACGTCGCTCGCAAGTTCGATCAGATGACGCCATTTGGTGCGTTCCTCGACCCCGTGGCCGACAAGTTGATTGTGACTGTCGCGCTTGTGTTGCTCGTGTTTAATCAGCAGAGCTGGATGATGACCGTGATCGCAGTGATCATCATCGGTCGCGAAATCACTGTATCGGCACTGCGCGAATGGATGGCGAGCCAGCAGGCGAGTTCGCGAGTTGCCGTGTCCATGGTGGGCAAGATCAAGACGACATTCCAGCTCATCGGGCTGTCGTTTATGCTCTGGGGAGAAGACCTTTGGGGCATGCCGATCGTGGAGATGGGATTCGCCGCACTTTTGATCGCCTCAGCGATGACTTTGTGGTCAATGTGGGTCTATCTGAGTGCTGCCTGGCCGGTTTTGTCCAGAGATAACAATCCGGACCCGGCTGCTTGACAGATATCCAGCGCTGCGTACAATGGCGCGCCTGCTTGCGGGAATAGCTCAGTTGGTAGAGCGCAACCTTGCCAAGGTTGAGGTCGCCAGTTCGAACCTGGTTTCCCGCTCCAGATTGCAAAAACCCGGTCTCAGCGAGGCCGGGTTTTTTTGTGCGTGGAGTGTGCTAACCTTCCGCGCCTGCATGTGCATGGCTAGGTGGCAGAGTGGTTATGCAGCGGCCTGCAAAGCCGTGTACGCCGGTTCGATTCCGACCCTAGCCTCCACTCCCTCGCCCGGGTGGCGGAATTGGTAGACGCTGCGGACTTAAAATCCGCTGTCCGTGAGGACGTGCGGGTTCGAGTCCCGCCCTGGGCACCACCGTTCCGAAGCGTTAACCGATTGGCAGTGGAGAACGTCGAATGAACGATGCTTCCAAACCTTTTATTGAGTTCTTCGACAATGAAGAGCACGCAGCCCAATATCCGGAAGGCCCTTCGAAGTTCATGCCAGGGTTTCACTCTGTGCACCAGATGGCAGGCGTTTTGATTCGTGAAACTGCACCGGCGAATGCACAGGTGTTGGTTCATGGTGCTGGCGGTGGTCTAGAGATCGCAGCGTTCGCAAGCACTAACCCCGACTGGACTTTCGTGGGTGTTGATCCGGCGAGGGCAATGTTGGATCAGGCCGAAGTGAGGCTCGCTGGATTCAACGATCGAGTCTCACTGCATCATGGCTTCGCTGAGGATGCACCACCCGGCCCGTTCGATGCGGCGACCAGTTTTCTCACCTTGCATTTCCTCGACGCAGAGGAGCGATTGAAAGCGGTCTCGGAGATCGTGCAGCGCCTGAAACCGGGTGCACCGTTCGTGACTGCCTATTGCAGCTTTCCTCAGCGTGCGGATCAAAAAGCGCTTTGGTTGAGTCGTCATGCCGCCTACACCGTAGCATCAGGTGTCGATCCGGAAGTCGCAGAAAAGGGCCGCCAGGATATCGCCGAGCACCTCTTTATATTCGACCCCGAGGTCGACCAACAAATCCTGGAATCAGCGGGGTTGAAAGACGTCGCGATGTTCTATTCTGCGTTCACGTGGCGTGGCTGGGTAGGGCGCGCGTGCTAGGGGCGCTAGCGCGTCCCGAGATAGACCGTCACGCAGGTACCCGAACCCGGCTTCGAGTGCATGGTGACACCGCCCTGATAAAGGCTTGCGAGGTGCTCGATGACGGCAAGGCCCAAGCCCGTGCCGCCCCGACCGTCGCGCGTCGTCACGAACGGTTCGAAGACTCGGGGAATCGCGTTTTCCTCGATGCCGCGCCCGTTATCGGTCACCGCAAGCGACAAGTAGCTACCGGGCGGTAGTGTGCCAGTCGGCGTTAACTCCAACGGCTCATCAATCTGCGCTTCATTCACAGTGATATCGATCGTGCCGCCGGGTTTTGTTGCCTCGGCTGCGTTGCTGACGAGATTGACGAGAATCTGCGTGATATGGGTTCGGCTTGCACTGAAATCAGGTGGGGCACCGACCGCTTGCAGTGTCAGTACCCGGTCCGACGGTATGCTCGGCTTAATCAATCGCTCAATTTGTTTTTGCAGTGCCTCGATGGATAGCGGCTGCAGAGGGGCCTCGCGGCGATCGAGCAACTTCATTGTGTCCTCGATGACATCGCGCCCATGCAGACAAGCATCCACTATGCGTTCGAAGTCCTCTTGTTGAGGTTCCGCTGTTGGTCCTGTGAGTCTCGCTAAATCAGCGATGCTGAGGATTTGGCCGAGCGTGTTGCTCAGCTCGTGCGCAAGTCCTGCCGCGAGAAATGCGACCGCCTGAAGGCCGCCTGCGCCCGCAACCATCGGATCAGTGTTCTCAGCGGCTATGTCTCGCCGCTCTTTTTCCGGGTCCTTCCCTGTCACCTATGGTCCCTCATTCGAACTGCAGCGCTCCCCTCCAGCGCTAAAGCATTTCGCACACTTCGAAGGTACCACAGCAAACAGCTGGCTGTCGCCAAATGCAGACAGCTCGACCGTGGGTCCTTGAGGGCGGGTTAACCGTTTTGGTCTTTGCGGGATGTGCCAACGGGCGTTGTGACATCAAAATCGGCGGTATCGAGCTTCTTCAGTACACGGGTGTCAGACAACTCATCCGTCGCCTCTCGCCGCTCAGCGGCAGGGTTCAGGTATTTGATACGGTAATCGCCGATCACGATGATGTCGTTGTGCATCAAGTCGCCCTGGCGCACAAGTGTCGAGTTGACCGTCATACCATTGGTGCTGTTGATGTCGACCAGAGATGCGCCAGTGCGATGGCAAACGATAATCGCGTGGTACCTCGATACCCATTTTGAATCGAGCACGATATCGTTGTGTTGTGCTCGACCGACCAAAACTTTTCGGCGAGTCACCGGGAAGCGTTCGATCAATTTGCCATTATGGTTGACGAGGAACTCGCCGAGTGAGCTGCCGCTGCCGGGTGTATCGATAATCTCGCACTCTTCGCTCGCGGGAGCTGCGACCGCGTCCGATGCGCGCAGTATCGTGGTGTCATCAATGCCCGTCGGATCCACCACCGTTTTCGCACGATGCTCAAGCTCTTGCTCGAGCGTCGCGAGTGTATCCGTTGATCCGAGTGTTTTTGCCGCGCGTCGCTGTTGAATCGCCGCACGCATCTCGTCGATCATCGACCCAGGCCAGCCGTCTCCCAGTCGGGCCAGGTTGTTGATGCTTGGCTCCTGCAAGGCCACGCCCGCATTCGTCAGAATGACGCGAATAAACTCACGCCGTTCCTCCTGCGTGAAGGGCGACATACTCATCTGCAGACTGATGCGCTTGCCGACTTCGCTCATCCCTTCAGCGTTCACGATATGGTTCAGTGGATCGCCGCCGGTCAGCACGATGCTGCAGGCACTTTTTCTCGCGTGGCGTAGTGCAGCCAACTGATTAATAACAGCCAATGTTTGCAGGGACGCCTTATCGACATGCTCAAGTATGACCAGTGGGGATAGCCCCGCCTGCGCCTGATGCTGAGCGATCAGCTGAGTCATCGAGAGAAGCTCGGTCTGAGTCGCCTGCGGCAGCTCATAGCCAAATGCCGAAAGCAGATCGACCAGCAAGCCCGCGACGGTGGTCTGCGATACATCTAATATCGCAACCGCGGTTTCGCCTTTGGATGCGTTTTGCGTGCGCAGTCGTTGGGCAAAGGCCTTCATTAGGGTCGTCAGACCGGATTTCTTAGGGGCTGTGACAACAGCGAGGCCGTGCTGCGTGTCGTACACATCACACAGGGACGAGATCAGCTCTTCGCGCTGAGCATCGATATAAAGCTGGTTTGTGTTGGCGGATTCCTTCGCGCCCACAGTGGCTCTCCCCGATTTTCTGCCGACGTTCGCAGAATGCGACGCCGGTCACAGTTTTAGCTGAGTCTATAGAACGTAATTTGCGAATGGAAACTCAGGTTTTTCGGACGCTGTTGCGGATGGCGGAAAACTCCCACATTAGGGTTCAAAACGGCAAAATAGTGACGTGGATTTGCGACAAAGTGCCTGAATTTGTCAGGGCAACTCATTGTTGTAACGGGTATACTTCGTAATATCCCGAGTAACTCACTTTTTGCACTGCCAGGACTCTCTGTGACGCGGTTTTCATTCGAGGTGCGCGATGTGTCCGTCCAGAGAGGCGGAAGAACATTACTCACCGACTTCCAGCTTATGGTTAATCCGGGTGAGGTCGTTCACTTGGTTGGCCCGAATGGCTGTGGCAAGACCAGCCTGATGCGGGTTATGGCTGGTTTGGTTGCACCTTCGGCGGGCACGATCCTCTGGTGCGATGAACCCCTACCCTCAGCGAATCTGGTGTTTCACCAGAATATGGCCTGGCTAGGGCATCACGCGGGACTCAAAGCCGACCTGACGCTGCGTGAAAACATCCAGTTCGATAACGCTTTGCGTCGGGGGCATCCCAAAGCGCATCTGGATGAGGTGCTAAATGGCCTTGGAATATCGCACCGGGCGGATGTTCCGGCGCGGGGTCTGTCGGCGGGCCAGCGTCGTCGGCTCGCACTGGCACGAGTGCTTTTGTCCGATGCACGCCTATGGCTTCTGGATGAGCCGTTCACCAATCTCGATAGCGCCGGGCAGGCGTATGTCAGGGATTTGATCGCACAACACGCCGTGGCCGGTGGCAGCTGCGTGTTTGCGGCGCATCAAGATATCGCCATCGATGATATTGAGCTTCGGCGGTTGGAGTGGGCGGCATGAAAGGCTCGCCACGGCTGCTCGAGCAGGCTGCTGCACCGATTCTGCGACCTGTTGACACGTTTCGCACGGTGCTTGGGCGCGAGCTTACGCTCGCATACCGCCGCCCCGCAGACCTCTTGAATCCGCTGTTTTTCTTTGTGGTGGTGACGAGCCTGTTTCCTGTTGCTGTGAGCCCGCTGCCCGAAACACTCACTTTGATTGGACCAGGCGTGTTGTGGATCGCTGTCTTGCTGTCTGCGCTGTTGCCGTTGAGCAATCATTATGGTCAAGACTTCGACGACGGAACGCTGGAGCAGTACCTGTTATCAGGTCAGTCTCTCGTGGCGATTTGCGTCGCTAAAACTGTGGCGCTGTGGTTAGTTGCGGGCCTGCCACTTGTGCTAGCTTCTGTCGTCGTAGCCAGCAGTTATGGGCTTGGGACAAACGTGTTTGGTGTGCTGTCGATCACACTGGCCGCCGGGAGCTACGCAATCTGCGCACTGGGCGCCGTGGCCGCAGCTTTGACGGTGGGCATGCAGAGAGCGAGTGCCCTAATTGCGTTGTTGGTTTTGCCGCTGATGGTACCCATCCTGATTTTCGGGACTCGTGCGGTCAGTTTGGAGGCAACCAATATGGTTGCGAAGGGTCCCATTTACTTGGTGTTGGCGGTTGCGGTGCTGACGGCGCTCCTATGCCCGCTGGCGACCGCAGCGGCTTTGCGAATTAGCATGGAATAGTTGGAGCAAACGGCTCTATGTGGACATGGTTTCATAAACTGGCATCACCGCCACACTTTTACCGTTTGGCAGGATTGTGGATGCCGTGGTTTCTCGGTTTGTCCGTCCTCCTGATGGTCGGTGGGTTGTACGGTGGACTGGTACTGGCGCCAGCCGATTATCAGCAGGGCGACGCCTTCCGGATTATCTATGTTCATGTGCCGGCGGCGTATTTGTCGCTGCTGGCTTACATGGTCATGGCGATCGCATCGGTTATCGGCCTGATCTGGCGGATGAAGCTCGCGCACGCGGTGGCGGCGTCGGCGGCACCCATCGGCGCGTCCTTTACGTTTCTTGCACTGGCCACCGGTTCGCTATGGGGTAAACCCATGTGGGGTACCTGGTGGCAATGGGCCGACCCGCGCATGCTGACTGAGTTGATCCTGCTATTTCTTTACTTCGGATTTATGACTTTGCGTTCGAATATCAGCGAGCGCAGTCGTGCTGACCGGGCGGGTGCCGTTTTGGCCATCGTCGGTGTCGTTAACGTGGTGCTGGTTCACTATTCGGTAGAGTGGTGGGCATCGTTGCACCAAGGGCAGACCATTGCGAATTCCGACGCTACAATGCCAGCAAGCATGCTCACACCGCTTCTGACCATGATCCTCGCCTTTTCCCTTTTCTTCGGTGCCGTGATGTTGCAAAGACTCCGGGGTGAAGTGCTGTTGCGTGAGGCGGGTGCTAGATGGGTACGTCGCCTTGCCGATGGACAGGTTGCAGAACGGGGTAAGCTGACATGATGGAATGGCTTGCCATGGGCGGGTACGGATTCTACGTGTGGGCTTCGTTCGCACTGACGTTTGCCGTGCTTGCACTCAATCTTGTGCTTGCCCGTGCACGGCATCAGCGGATTATGAATTCTCTCAAGGCATCTCACGCCGATGAGTCGGCCGAACGGCCCGGCGGGTTTCGGGAGGTCACGTCGTGACACCAAGACAACAGCGTATGCTCTCGGTTGGACTGCTGCTCGGTGGTCTGGCACTGGTATCGGCATTGAGTATCGGTGCGTTCAAAGAAAATACGGGCTTCTATTTCGAGCTCGATCAGGTTGCGGCGGGGGATACACCGCCGGATCGAGCCTTCCGTGTCGGCGGACTCGTGAAAGAAGGCAGCCTGTTTCGTGAGCCCGGAAGTTTGGAACTCGAGTTCACGCTGACCGATACCAAGAACGAACTGGTGGTGGCCTACAAAGGTGTCCTCCCCGATCTGTTCAGAGACGGGCAGGGCATCATCGCCCGAGGACAGCTCGGCGAGGATGGGCGCTTCGTCGCAGAGGAAGTGCTCGCGAAGCACGATGAGAACTATATGCCACCCGAAGTTGCGGATTCTCTGGAGCGGCAAGGCTACAAGCCTGCTGAAGAAGGATGATTCCTGAGCTAGGACAAATCGCACTTTTGATCGCGTTTATGTTGGCGATTGTTCAAGGTGTGATGCCACTCGTTGGAGCCCATCGTAACGACAGCGTCTGGATGCAGGTCGCGCGGCCCGCGGCGTTTGCCCAGTTTGGATTCGTAGCGATTGCGTTCGGCATCCTTACTTCCGCGTTCATCAACAATGATTTTTCGCTTCAGTACGTCGCGTCCAACTCCAATACCGCGCTGCCCTTGATGTTCCGCATAGCGGCGGTCTGGGGCGCGCACGAGGGGTCGATGCTGCTGTGGATTCTGATTCTTTCGATCTGGACTATCGCGGTCGCGGTCGGCTCCCGTAGCTTGCCGGAACCTGTCGCTGCGCGTGTCATCGGCGTGCTCGGATTGTTGAGTGTCGGCACGCTCGCATTCACGCTGTTCACCTCCAACCCATTCCTTCGATTGGATATCGCACCGGTCGATGGTCGCGATCTGAATCCCTTGTTGCAGGACCCGGCGTTAGTGATTCATCCGCCGATGCTCTACATTGGTTACGTGGGTTTGTCAGTCGCTTTTGCATTCGCGATTGCCGCGATGCTGTCGGGTGAACTCGACCGGCAGTGGGCGCGCTGGACACGACCGTGGACGACAGCAGCCTGGGTTTTCTTGACACTCGGGATCGCGCTTGGGAGCTGGTGGGCCTACTACGAACTCGGCTGGGGTGGCTGGTGGTTCTGGGACCCAGTCGAAAACGCTTCGTTTATGCCGTGGCTCGCGGCGACGGCACTTTTCCACTCGTTGGCGGTTACAGAGACCCGAGGGCTTTTCAAGAGCTGGACGCTTCTGCTCGCGATCATGGCGTTTTCGCTCAGCCTGCTTGGCACCTTCCTTGTTCGGTCCGGCGTGCTTGTGTCGGTACATGCCTTTGCTAGTGATCCGGCGCGAGGCTATTTCATTCTCGCGTTCTTGTTCGTTGTTATTTTCTGCGCACTCGCGTTGTACGCGTGGCGCGCACCGTCGTTGGACTCTCAGGCAGGGTTTCAGCCGACAGCTCGGGAGACGTTCCTGCTTCTGAATAACGTGCTGTTGGTGGTTGCCGCTACGCTGATTTTGATCGGCACTCTGTACCCACTGATCATCGAGCACCTAGGCATGGGCAAGGTCTCGGTCGGGCCGGAGGTGTTTGAGCTGGTATTCATCATTCCCATGTTGCCGCTGACGTTTCTCATTGGTGTGGGTATGCACACCACCTGGCGTACCGGCAACCTCGACCAGGTCTGGAAGCAGTACCGTTGGATTGGTTTGGTGACCCTGTTAATCGCGATTGCAGGGCCGTGGTTGATCTACGGCAAATTCATGCCTATGACCGCGATCGGTGTTACTGCGGGACTCTGGGTCATCCTGGCATCCGTAGCCACGCCGATCCGGGCAGCATTCGGCAAGGCGACGATGACACGTGCGCAGACGGGCATGCACCTCGCCCATCTTGGCGTTGGATTATTCACCGTCGGTGCGGTTGTGGTGTCGTCGTTTGGTTTCGAGACAGACAGAGCGATTCGCAGTGGACAGAGCATCACGGTCGCCGGATACGACATCACGATGGACCGTATTGAAGACGGCACCGGGCCCAACTACGTGGCGAGACGCGGCACCTTCACAGTGAGGCAGGGTGAAGAATCCATCTCGGTGCTGTACCCGGAAAAACGCAATTACACCACTCAAGTCAGCGAAATGACCGAGGCGGGTATCGACGCAACGCTAGCGCGTGATCTGTTCATCGCGATGGGGGACGATCTCGGTGACGGTTCCTGGTCAGTGCGTGTCCAGTACAAGCCGATGATTCGGTTGATATGGCTCGGCGCACTTGTGATGGCGTTTGGCGGTCTATTGGCGATTACTGACGTGCGTTACCGATCGCGCGTGAGAAAACGTAAGCCTGCTGCGAATGCGGTGGAGGCCTAACCCGATGCGTTTCGTGCTGCCGCTCGCTTTGTTCGCCGTGCTCTGTGGCTTTTTGGTCATGGGCATTGGGGAAGATCCGACGCGAATTCCCTCGCCACTGTTAGATCGACCTGTGCCGGGATTCGATCTTCAGACGCTCTCTGAGCCACCGGTGGCCGTGAATGCAACGGATTTACAAGGTGAACCCGCGTTGTTGAATGTGTGGGGAAGCTGGTGCGTGAATTGTCGTCGCGAGCACGATTTTCTGATGCGGATTTCGCGTGAAATTCCTGTTTTTGGATTGAACTGGAACGATGAGCCGCAAGCCGCTCGGCAATGGTTGCAGGATCTTGGAGATCCATATCGATTCTCCGCATTCGATGCTGAGGGCAGGGTGGCCATCGACCTCGGTGTGTACGGTGCGCCGGAAACGTTTTTGCTCGACGGTAACGGCACCATCGTGCACAAGCATGTTGGCGAGCTTAATGCGGAAGTCTGGGCGCGTGATTTCGAACCGCGCCTTGCGCAATTGCGGCAATGATGCGCAGCGTCATCTCGAGCTTGGCGATCGGGTTTCTGCTGTCGATCGGTTTGGTTGGTCCGGTTTCCGCGATCGACCGCGAGGTTGCCTTCGAAGATGTCGATATGCAGGCGCGTTACCAGCGCGTGATCCACAACATTCGATGTCTCACTTGTCAGAACCAGTCGATCAAAGATTCCAATTCGCCGTTGGCGCGGGACCTTCGGCGTGAAGTTCGAGAACAAATGGCCAGCGGTGCGAGTGACGGCGAGATCTATGCGTTCATGCAAGCGCGGTATGGCGACTTCGCACTCTACAAGCCGCCGCTAAGCGCAAAGACCGTCGCACTGTGGTCGTCGCCGGCGCTGCTGATGGCGATCGCACTATTTGCACTCTTTCGAACTCTGAAACGTCGTAGCCAGCTCGATATTTCGATCGACGGAG
The DNA here is from genome assembly GCA_038521865.1 of Pseudomonadota bacterium. Taxonomy (GTDB): domain Bacteria; phylum Pseudomonadota; class Gammaproteobacteria; order Steroidobacterales; family Woeseiaceae; genus CALBPI01. The sequence continues at coordinate 409,740 of JBCBKO010000001.1, forward strand.
ACTGATGTGAGTACGACGTTTTGGGTTGTCGCGATCGCGATGGTGCTTGCAGGAGTACTGGTGGCAACGCTGCCGCTCTGGCGCGGGCAACGGTTGCTTGGTACTTTCGCCGTGTCTGGCGGGGTCTTGCTTTGCGTCACGTTGTTATACCCGATAGCCAGCAACTACACGCCGCGTTCTCCGGCATTCCAGTTAGTTCGCGAGGCAACGGATCGCGAGACGTTTTCATCTGCAGCCGACATGTTGTCGGCAGACCTTCAGAAGCGACCTGACGACTACCTTGGGTGGGTGGTGCTTGGCGAAGCACGGCTCAGGCTCGGTCAGCCTGTTGAAGCAGTATCCGCTCTTCGGAAGGCGATGAATCTCGCAACAGTCCCCGACCCGGGTTTGATGGTGAAGCTTGGCGATGCCCTCACGCAGGTGACGGGCGGCGAGCGTGGGCTGACGCAGGAAACTGTCCAGCTCTATCTTGCGGCAAATCAACTGGCGCCGGACGATCCCAATACCATGTTCGCTGCCGGTCTCGCCTACGGAGCACAGGGCAACAATGACGCTGCGGCCGACGTTTGGGAGCGACTCATTCGTGCCTCAGAGCCGCCCGCCGACGTCAAACTCATTCTGCAACGTCAGATCGCACAATGGCGCGGTGGCACGCCGCCTAGCAATGCGAGCGGCACACAGTTGGCGCTCGAAGTCACCTTGGCTGACGCACTGGTTCGCGATCTTCCGGACACTGCACGATTGTTTGTTTCTGTTCGAGATCCGGGTCAACCGGGCCCGCCACTGGCTGCGCGCCAGTTGCCGCCGACTTCGTTACCGCTTTCGCTGACGCTCTCGGACGACGATGCGATGTTGGCCGGACGGAACCTCAGTAGTGCGGACGCATTCGTGGTGACTGCGCGGATATCGATGTCGGGTGATCCAATCGGCGGCAGTGGTGATTTGCTGGGCACACTGACTGTGTCGGCCAGCGAACTTCCGGATACACCCTTACCGTTGCTGATCGACAGAGTGGTTACGCAATGAGCAACTCGTTGTCCGATCCGGCGAACCATTGCTTCGCGTGTGGACCGACAAACCCGATCGGACTTCGGTTGAAGTTCAGTCTCGAGGGCGAGTTCTGCGTTGCCATATTTACCCCGGGCGAGCACCACGTGGGCTACAACGATGTGGTGCACGGTGGGCTCCTGTTCACGGCGCTCGATGATGTAATGGCAAACTGGTTGTACCTGCAATCCGTGACTGCCTACACCGCTAAAGCGTCTGTGCGTTATCGCCGACACGCGAAGGTGGGTGAAGCTTTGGCACTCAAGGGCGAGTGCCTTTCGCGCAGGCGACGGCATTTCACGTTGAAAGGTACTGCAACCGAAGTGTCGTCCGGGGACGTAGTTTGCGAGACCGAAGCGGTGTTCATGATCGCTTCGCCCGACTGATCGCTCTTGCTTACGTCAGTTTCAAGATGTATCCGCTTCCTACTCCTGGCGGCGCTGGTAGTCACAGGCGTTTCTGTTGCAAACGCACGCGTTGTGTATCCCGACCTCGACGAGAGGGTTCAAGCGAACGTTTCCGCTTATCTGACACTTGAGCGGCTCGGATGTGATGTTTCGGCTGCAGATATTGATCGGGGCTTAGCCGCAGCGCCAGATCAGATTGCGGAAGCATTGCAGGCGCTTGGGTACTACACCCCCACCATCAACTTTCGTCGCGAGCAGGCAGAGGATTGCTGGGCGGTCTATGTCGATTTGAATCCGGGGCCGAGAGTCACCTACAGCGATATCGAGATTAGTGTGGTTGGGGGTGCGGCAGATGATCCGGTCGTTCGAGCGCGTCTGGATGCACTGGCTTTGCGTTCTGGTGTTGCACTTGATCATGGTGTGTACGCGGAGGCGAAGCGTGGGCTAAATCGACTCCTCGCGAGCCGCGGGTTTTTGGAGGCGGACTTTGAGACGTCGAAACTCGAGGTGTCGCTGGATAGCCAGCAGGCTGATGTCATCTGGGATGTCGTGTCCGGGCCCAGATACAGGATCGGCGAAATTTCGATACAGCAGGAAGCGTTTGACGATGCGCTTGTGCGGCGATTCGTCACGCTCAAGTCGGGAGATTTCTTTGATCGATCCGCGTTACAACGTCAACAGAAGGCACTTCAGTCGAGCGCTTTGATTGCTGCGGCCAGTGTTACCGCGGACACCGAATCCACCCGCGGGAAGACGGTCCCGATTAAGATTGTTATTGAACCCGTAGAGCGCATTGGGTACTTCACAGGGATCGGCGTTTCGACAGACCGTGGGCCGAGGGTCAGGGCGGGGTACCGCAATCGCCGTGTCAATGACAAAGGGCATCAAGTCGATGTAGATCTTCGCGCATCACCGGTGTTGAGCGAAGCCTCCGCGCGATACCGAAGACCGTTGATGAATCCCTTGGTGGAATGGGAGTCCTATCAGTGGTCTGCCAGCGCTGAGCGCACCGACACGTCGGAGAGCGATATCGCGCAAGTCGGTTGGGAGAGAATTCGGGTACTCGACAACGGCTGGATCGCGACCTACGGCCTGCAGGCGAGCCAAACTGAGTTCGTTGTTGCGGGTTCCGAGGATTCGACAACGTTGTTAATGCCGGTTGCCGGATTCAGTCGACGACAGGCCGACAGTGACACCAATCCTCGCTCCGGTTATGCCACAGACTTCAATTTTCGTACGGCCAGTGAATCGGCATTCTCCACGACCAGTTTCTTCCAGGCTTACGTCCGCCAGACTTATCTGCGACCCGTCGGTGACAACGGGCGGCTGAAATTCCGGGGCGAACTGGGTTACACGTGGCGAGACGATTTCGATGCACTTCCGCCGGAGATTCGGTTTTTTGCGGGTGGCGATAACAGTGTCCGCGGCTATGATTTCGAGACTATCGGTCCAAGCGATTCCGAGGGGCGCGTGATCGGTGGGAGTCGACTCGCGGTCGGAAGTATCGAATACGAATTCGATTTCACTGCCACGTTTGGTGTCGCTGCATTTTTTGATGTTGGCAGTGCGTTTGATGGGGGTGCTCCCGAGTGGCAACGCGGAACCGGGCTCGGTGTCGTGTGGCGCTCACCCGTTGGGCCTCTGCGAGCCTATCTGGGCCACGCACTAGATGGCGAGCGCGGTGTTAGGCTCCACGTCAATTTCGGGTCAGACCTATGAACGGGGCCAAGTGGTTACGACGTGTCTCGTGGACCGTCATCGGGTTATTGGTTTTCTTGTTGACGTTGGTGTGGTTTGCGCTGGGAACGGCGTCCGGCGCCAGATTTGTACTTGGGCAGGTATTGGACCGAACCGACGATCTCGTCAGCGTCGAACAGATTGAGGGCAGCTTTCTGGGCGGTCTCCGGCTCAGCGGTATCGACGTTGATGCCGGCGAGGCCAAAGTACGTGTGAGTGCTGCGTATCTGGAGGTCTCCTCAAAAGTCCTCTTCGATTTTCGGCAAGTTGTGATTCACGCATTCGATCTGGATGGTGTGGTGGTCATACTTCCCGAAAGCGAACAGACCAGTCAGCCAACACCAATTAGCGATGTAATCGTTCCGGAGTTACCCAAAATCGAGTTGCCGATCGAAGTGCTGGTTCGTCGGTTCGAGGTGACGAACGGCGCGGTCAGGCAAGGTGCGGTGACGATATTCGATTGGGAAACGTTATCGATATCGGGCGCATTGAAGTCGGATCGAGTTCGGGGACTCGATCTTGATTTGATCACTGACACGTACGGGCTCTTTTTCGATGGTGACTGCGAGCTCGGTGGCGCTCTCCAGCATGATCTATCGATCGTGTTCCTGTTGTCGCCCGAGAATCAAAGTCCCTCTGCCTCCATCAAGCTCAGTGGTAGCCGTAAGCGAATCGAGTTGGACGGCGCTATCGACAACCTTTTGGACGCAAGCCTTAAGGGGTCTCTGTCGTTGCCGGTTGAACAGCCTGCCACGGGTGTGCTCGCGCTTGAGTCGCAGAGCGGTAGCGTCAGCCGCGATGGTCGCGAAGTGTCCTGGCGCGACCTTGGTATCCGTGTTGAAGGTCGACTTTCTGAATGGCGATCGACGGGTGCGTCCTATATCAGTTCCCATATCGTGCCGGCCGGACAGGTGCGTTGGACGATTGCTGGAGCATCTCATGCAATCTCTGTTGAGGATTTGGTTTTGGAACCCGTGTCGGGCGGGAGCGCGCACCTCCGTGGCGAGTACGATTGGATTGCGCAGCGTGTCGTCGGGGCGATAACGGCTTCGCTAGATCAGTCTGAAATCGACGTCACGGGTGACTGGTCTTTTGTGAGTGGTGGCGAGTTGCGTGGGAATCTTTCGGTGGGTGATGTAGGGGTTGTTTTGCCTGGTGCGTCGGGGAGTGGAACTGCGATATTCGAGGTGAGCGGGACGGTTGATGCATTCAGCGCGGATGCGGACGTCACGATTCCCAACCTGAGTCTGTCGGGTGCGATTCTCGATACGGCTTCGATCGATTTGTCTGTTGATCGTGCCGGTGTTGTGAACGCGGCATTGCTGGCGAATCGATTGGTCTATCAGGGGCAATCCATTAGTGATCTCGAGTTGACGATAGAGGGCACTGAGGCTCTGCACGAAGTCGCGCTTTCTGCGGCGGGCGGCACTGGATTCGACTCGCTTGCCTTGATCGCGAATGGTCGTCTGGAGGACCGGACGGTCTGGAATGGCAATCTGGAAGCGCTTTCCGTTCTTGTTAAGCCCGGGCGCATCGACCCGCTTTCGCTGAAGCTGCAGGCGCCAACCGGTTTGCAGATCGCGAGGGACAGTTTTTCGTGGGAAGCAGGGTGTATTGCGGTCGATGTTTACGGGGCGCTATGTGCGACCGCGGGTTGGGAAGACGGAAAATTCGAGATGCTCAAGGTAAGATCGGAGTGTTTTGATCTCGCGATTTTGCCGACGCTTGACGATAGTTCAAGGCTGGAGGGAGCGGTCAGTGTGGCGGCGGATTTGTTCGGCACAGTCCCGCAATTGAGCGGATCGCTCGAGGCTTCAATGATAGACGCAGGTATTGCTCTGTCGGGAGATCAGGAGCGCATCGATATCAATCGAGGTGAGTTGGTGGTCGAGTGGCAATCCGGTGCATTGAATGCCACGGCCGCCGTAAGTTCGGTTGGGAATTCAAACCTGCGTGCAAACTTCTCGACAGCAACCTGGTTGGATGCGTCTCAGCCGATTTCCGGCGAGGTGGTATTTGAGTTGCCGCAGTTGAGTCGATGGGATGGGCTCACCGCGGATGTTCGCTCCATAAAAGGTTCAGTACTCGGCGTTTTATCCGTGGAAGGCAGTATCTCGACACCGCGTCTGGATGCCGATGTTCGACTGAAGGATGCGGAAGCTGAGATCTTACCGCTGAACATATTGGTCGATCAGTTGTCTGCGACCGTGCGGGGTGACCCGTTTGATGTGCTCGATGCGACCGTTGTTGGCAGTAGTGGCGGGGGCAGCGCGCAGTTTAGCGGGCAGCTGGGACTTGTTGACGGAGCGCCTTTTGTCAACGGCAGGCTCAACGCAAAGGATGCATTGCTCGTTGATCTTGATGCTCTGCGTTTGGAGGCGTCGTCCGACCTCTCCATCAACTGGCATCCGAGCAGCATCGCCGTACGCGGTCGAGCCGAGATTGCGGATTCCAGTGTGGTCATTCGATCGCTTCCGGATAGTGCCGTGGTCGTGTCTCCCGACGCAGTGATCATCCAGGATGTCATCGAGGATCCGTTGGAGGAGCAACGGTTTCAGCATATTGACGTTGCGCTTTCATTTGGTGATCGAGTGTCGCTGGCGGGCTTTGGGCTCAAAACCGACGTTACGGGAGGACTGCGTATTCGTCAGTTTTCCGATGCTGAGCTGCAAGCGGATGGTCGACTGACACTGCGTGACGCGAGCTACGCGGCATATGGACAGACCTTGAGCGTCACTCGCGGTACCCTGGACTTTAATGGCTCGATCGATTCTCCCGTCTTATCCTTGCGCGCTGAGCGTGACATCGATATGGGGCGCGTGGGTATCGATATTGATGGCACGCCCGATGCACTCACTAGTGAGCTGTTTTCCGAACCTGAGCGAACGGATGCCGAAAAACTGAGTTTGCTCCTTACAGGTCGCAGCTTGTCGGATACAGATTCGGACGACGGTGTCAGTCTCGCAGATGCCGCAATCACATTGGGGCTTAAGCGAGCTTTTGGCGTGAGCGATGCGATTCGAAGTAGCGTGGGACTCGATGAGTTGTCAGTCGACGGCAGCGGCAGCGATGGGCGTATTCTTGCGGGCAAGCAGCTGTCAAAGCGGATCTACCTGCAATACGCGTATGGCGTTTTTGATCAATTGTCGAACGTACTGCTGAGGTTCCAGATCAATGACCGGCTCGCGCTTGAATCCGTTTCCGGCGAGGAACAGGCGTTTGACCTGATCTACCAGGTCGGTGGCGAGCAGTAAGCGCGTCGCATGAGCACCCAATGTCCGTATAATGCGCGGGTCTTTGGGTCTTCAGGATTCGACTGCCATGTCACTACCGAGCGTTCTTGAGAATCGCCTGTCCATCCCTGTTGTCGGTGCGCCGATGTTTATCTGTTCCGGGCCTGAGCTTGTTATTGAACAGTGCAAAGCGGGAATTGTTGGTTCGTTCCCCGCGCTCAATGCTCGGCCTCAGTCTTTGCTGGATGACTGGCTTAGTCAGATTAAGGAAACCCTCGACGCGGAACGTGCGGCAAATCCTGACAAGCCCATCGCGCCGTTTGCGGTCAATCAGATCTGCCATGCGAGCAACGACCGGCTCGAGGCCGATATGGAAACCTGTGTAAAGCATGAGGTGCCGATTATCATCACAAGCCTCCGGCCGCCGAAGGCTGTCGTGGATGCAACGCACAGCTACGGTGGCGTTGTGTTCCATGACGTGATCAACCTTCGACACGCGCGCAAGGCGATCTCCGAGGGTGTCGACGGCATCATTGCCGTGTGCGCAGGAGCCGGGGGGCACGCAGGCACGCTGAGCCCGTTTGCGCTCGTGAAGGAGCTCCGAGCTGAGTTCGACGGCACTATTTTGCTCTCCGGAGCTATGAGTACCGGACAGGACGTGCTTGCGGCGCAAGCCATGGGTGCCGATCTCGCTTACATCGGCTCGCGCTTCATCGCGACGGCGGAAGCGAACGCTGTGCCTGAATACAAACAGATGCTCGTGGACAGTGTCGCCTCCGATATTGTTTACAGTTCGCTGTTCACGGGTGTACTCGGCAACTACTTGAAGCCGAGTATCGAAAACGCTGGCATGGATCCCGACAACCTGCCCTCAGCTGACAAATCCACCATGAACTTCGGCAGCGGTGGCAACACGAAAAGCAAAGCGTGGAAAGATATCTGGGGTGCGGGCCAGGGCGTAGGCAGCATCCACGAAATCGTGCCTGTCGGGGAACTCATTGAGCAGATGCGAGAGGAGTACCACGCGGTACGCCAACGCCTCCAGCTAGCGAGCTAACCGCTTGGCGTTGGGCGGGCAGCTTGTGGCCGTTGCAGCCGGCGGTGCCGCCGGCGCGGTGGCGCGTTTTCTTTTGCAGTCTCTAGTCGGTCTTCAAGCGGCACCGGTCGCCGTTTTGTTGGCCAATGTTGTGGGGTCCGGCCTCGCGGGCGCCGTGCTGCAGCTCAGTAGCTCCGCAGGCCAAGCGACGTGGCTCGGCGGCGTGGGCTACCCGTTGTTCGTCACCGGCTTTTGCGGTGCGTTTACCACAATGTCCGCGATGACCATCCACACGCGCGACATCACGATCGCCCAAGGCAGTGCAGCAGGTATCGGTTATGCAACCGCTAGTGTGTTGTTGTCAGTTGCGGGACTACTTATCGGTGCGTGGGTTACTCGATAATCGATCACTCGCCTTTGTTCCGAGCAGCTGAGGTCGCGCTAGTGAGAAGATCGATGATCCGTGGCATCGCCTCTTCGTGTTCTGGTTTCATCAGGCAGCTCCGCAAACAAGTCACCGTCGGTTCACCGGCGACTCGGTAGGAAACCGGTAGTCTTTCGCTCGGCACTGCGATCACGGCGAGATGCAAGTCGAGCGTTGCGGCGATATCGAAGACTGCTTGCGCGAGCTGCGATGCGGTCATTGTCTTGGTCGGTGCCAACGCCCAGACCACGATGTCCAACATCGGTTCGGTGATCAAAGCAGCGTCTGGATCAGCTTCGACATGTGCCGCTAACATCTTTGCCGCCGAATGGCATCGATTTAAGTTGGTCGCAAATTCGCCGCCTTCCACAAGGGGCTGCGCCTGTTGTGTTGCCCAAAGTGCGACCGCCGCAGCGCCGGCACGCGAGCATTCAAGGCTGATCTCGCCGAGGTGTAGCTCGTCGCTGGAGAAGTAAGTGTAGGGTGAGTCGTGTTTGTAATGCCTGCCTAAGGATGGATCGGCAAAGAGGATGCAGCCGCAACCGTAGGGTTGTAGACCATGCTTGTGCGGATCAACAGCGATGCTGTCCGCTTCGGACATTGCCGCATAAGCGGCGGTGGAACTCGATGGCAAACCGTCACACAGTTTGAAGTAACCGCCGTATGCGCCGTCGATGTGGACTCGCGCTCCGAAGCGGCGCGCTAGCTCGAGTATCTCCGGCAACGGATCGACGGCACCGAAACCCGTGGTGCCGAGCGTTGCCACGATCGTACCAACGTCACCTTCAGAGAGGCGCGCTTCGAGAGCTGAGAGTGACATCCTGCCGTCATGCTCTGTTTCGATCGCGTCAAAACCCAACCCAAGCACCTTGCACAACCGGTTGTGTGTGTAGTGGGAATCAGTGGACGCGACGATGGCTTTGCCAGGGTGCTCTTGCCCGGCAATCCACAGCGCTTCCAGATTTGCGAGCGTACCGCTACTGGTCAAATGACCGAGGAAAGGCGCAAGAGCATACATGTCGGCCAGTTGTGCCACAGCTTCTTTCTCGAGAGCCGAGCTTGCGCGACCGCCGTCGAGGGCGTGGTTGTTGGGATTGATCCACATCGCCATTTGATAGGCCACTCGAGCGACCGGGTGAGGTGGCTTCAACATCTGGCCTGCGTAGAAGGGATGCGCGTAGGGGAAGTTGTCCTGCATGCGCTCTGCCGCGGCTATCACCGCTCTGGCAGTCTCGGACCACTGCGTATCGCGATTGAACTCAGGGAGCGTTTCGAATCCTCTGGAAAGTGTCTCTAGCGCCTGGCTGAGCAGTGCCAGTTCTCGACGTCTATCTTCTTCGGTCAACATGCTGGCGTTAGTCCGGGAGCGGGATGAATTCAGTCTCCCCGGGGACGCGCTCAAAATTCCATTCTCGCCAATCCTGTTTGGCTTGTTCCAATCGGTCCAGTCGACTTGAGACAAAATTCCACCAGATGTGTCGAGGCTCGGGGTAGGGCTCTCCCGCAACAAACATGACCCGCGCATCGCCACTCAAGGCTGCGGTAACGTCTGCGTCAGCTTCGAGCAATATCATTTGACCGGCTTCAAATACCTCACTGCCTATCTTCACGCTGCCTTCAGCAACATAGAGAGCACGCTCCGAAAAGCCACTTGGTACTTCGAGAGTCGCCTCTTGCTGTGCCTCACAGTCGGCGTAAGCAATCGGATGACTAAAGGGTACGGGCGCCTCCAAACCAAATGCGCGCCCTGCGATGATGCGGATCGCGATCCCGTCAATTTCGGTAGTTGGTAGTACGTCCATCGGGTAATGATCGAATCGAGGCTCGCACTCTTCTTCCTCGGCAGGCAGAGCAACCCAGGATTGGATGCCGTGTATTCGACTATTGGCACTCCGAAATTCATCGCTACTGCGTTCGGAATGCACGATGCCGCGACCGGCGGTCATCCAGTTGACCGCGCCTGGCTCGATGTTTTGCACGGCGCCCACGCTGTCTCTGTGCATCAGGCTTCCCTCGAACAGATACGTCACGGTCGCCAAATTAATGTGAGGATGGGGGCGAACATCGATGCCTTTTCCTTCCGGAAATTCCGCAGGACCCATGTGGTCGAAGAATATAAACGGCCCCACCATCGGCGCGTTGCCCGACGGCAATACGCGGCGAACCGTAAAGTCCCCAAGGTCGCGGGGTCGCGGTGTGATCGCGTGCTTAATTACAGAGGTCATGTCTAGGCCGTGTTGATGTGACTGATAGCTATTGTTCCACACGTCCTGTGCGGGTGCGAGTGGGAAGCCGGTATACTCGCCAGATGGATTTGATCAGTCTTGCTGTTCCTTTTTTTCTTATCGCGATTGTCGTGGAGACGCTCTACGACAAGGCCCGTGGTAGCGGCTTCGTTGGTTTCAACGATGCGATCGGCAGCCTCGCAGCTGGGGCTTTCAACAGTACGACCGGCATCTTTACGAAAGTCGTCAGTATCGTTATCTACGGATTCGTGCTGGAACACTTTGCGGTCTGGCGGATGCCGGATAGCTGGTTCGCATTCACGCCGAGCGGCATCCTGGCGTGGCTGTCGGTACTGCTTTTCTGGGATTTCATGTACTACTGGAAGCACCGTCTCGGACACGAGATGAGTATCTTCTGGGCGGCGCATAGCGTTCACCACCAGAGCGAGGAGTACAACCTCACAACAGCGCTGCGTCAGACGAGCTCGGATTTCATTATCGGTTGGGTCGTCTACTTGCCGATGTTTTTCCTCGGTGTGCCGTTACACGTTTTTGCAACCGTGTCGGCGGTCGATCTGATCTATCAATTCTGGGTGCACACGCGTCACATCGATAGGCTTGGCTGGGCCGACTACGTATTCGTGACGCCGTCCAACCACCGTGTCCACCACGCGCAAAACCCACGCTATATCGACAAAAACTACGGCGGTATCCTGGTTATTTGGGATCGTCTATTTGGGACGTTTGAACCCGAGTCAGAACCGGTTGTATTTGGTGTACGCAAGCCGCTTCACAGTTTCAACCCGGTGAATGCAAACCTCCATGTGTATCGGAGTCTGGTCGCCGACTGGCAGGATGCCAAAGGATGGCGTGACAAGCTTCGCGTTTGGTTTGGGAGAACGGGATGGCGTCCAAAGGACGCCGAGGCGGCCAGACCGTTGACGCTGTCGCCGCTGTCCGCGTTCGAAAAATATCGTGGCAGACGCGTTGGCGCTCAATCCGCCTACATCGCGGCGCAGTTTGCGATGGCGATTGGCCTTACCCTTTGGATTGGCATGGTTGCGGCGAGCCACGGCCTTGCGATTACATTTGTGATTGCGCTTCAGCTTTGGACGCTGCTGTCGATTCTCGGTGCTTTGGCCGACGGTGCGCGCTGGGCGATTGCCGCGGAATGGTCCCGGCTTGCATTGACGCCGATTTGGGCGAGCATAGTCGCTGTTTGGTTGGGTCTCTCGTGGCCCACGGTCTTGGCCTACGCCGTTGCATACAGTGGCTTAAGCGCCGTCGGGTTCCGATTGAGTCAACCGATCGCTGGCGCTAGCGCAGAGGTCAGATCAACGGCATCACGCAACGTGTGACTGAGTCGGAGCACGTTGCCAATATTCAAGTTTCTCGCGTAGCGCCTCTAACTTGAACGGTTTGGTCATGTAATCATCCATACCGGCGGCAAAACACTTACCGTCGTCACCCTGCAGCGCGTTCGCCGTGAGCGCGATAATCGGAACTCGAGCATGACCCCTGGCCTGTTCTCGGTCGCGTATTGCCTGCGTAGCCGTGAACCCGTCCATTTCTGGCATCTGACAGTCCATGAGCACGACATCAAAGGATTTGCGCTCTGTGATATCCAGCGCTTCCAAGCCGTTCTCTGCAATCTCGTGGGTTGCCCCGAGTTTATCGAGCATGGCGCGTGTGACGCGTTGGTTGACTTTGTTGTCCTCAACAACCAGCACTCGAAGGGCACCCATGGCAGCTGCCGCGTCGGTCGCGAGACCTTGTCCCTTCATGGTGACCGTAGGCGCCTCGTCGATACCTGCGATGACTCGCAGCAGGCCTGCCAGTGCATCTGACATCAATGGCTTGCGCAAAACATCGGAAACGCCGTGCTCATTGAGGCTGGCGGCGTCAATGGACTCATCCGATGTAATCAAGACGGTCGCGGGCCAATCGGATTCTGCATTACGTTCCCGATAGCGGCCCCAGGCCTCAATGACGCCTTTATTCATCGCAGCGTGATCAAAGAGAATCAAATCGGGCTGTTTATCAGACTCATAGAGTGCGCGCTCGACGTCAGCCAGTGCATCGAAATTCTCACGTTCGACAGACCAGTAGTCGAGCTTACGGTTGAGCATGCGCGTGACGTTCTCGAAAGGTGACATGGTGAACACGCGAAGCTTCGAGAAGTCCACCTCCGGGACCGATGGTGTTGCCTCTTGATAGGGCAGGGTCAGCGTAAACGAAAACACCGAGCCCTCGCCGGGTGCACTCTCCACTTGTATTTGACCGCCCATTAATTCGACGATCTGTCTCGAGATTGCAAGCCCGAGTCCAGTGCCGCCAAAGCGACGTGTCGTAGAGCCGTCTTCCTGGATGAACGACTCGAAGATGCTAGCTTGCTTGTCGGGGTGAATCCCTATGCCTGTGTCGTGCACGGCGAATCGGATCGCTACGAGGCTCTCGTCTTTGGGTTGCTGATCGGCGCGCAGCACCTCCAGCCAGACCTGGCCTTTTTCGGTGAATTTGATTGCGTTCCCACCGAGGTTGACCAACACCTGGCGTAGCCGACTCGAATCTCCCGATACGCTACCGAGCAACGTCGGGTCGACGTCAACAGCGAGATCAACCGCTTTCTTGCGAGCATTACCGGACAACATTGCGACCGCTTCCTCAGCCAAATCCTGGACGGAAAACGGTGCGGTTTCCAAGGTCATCTTGCCAGCTTCGATTTTCGAGAAGTCGAGGATATCGTTGATGATGTCGAGCAGGGCCGCTCCCGAGCTTCGTATCGTTCTCGCGTAGCGGCGTTCCGAGTCACCGAGCTCAGACATCAACAGCAACTCGGTCATGCCAAGTACGCCGTTCATTGGCGTGCGAATCTCATGACTCATGCGAGCAAGGAATTCACTTTTGGTGCGACTCGCCGCCTCTGCACGTTCTTTTTCATCGAATAGCTGTTGCGTACGTTCTTCAACACGTTGCTCGAGAATTTCTCGGGCGCGTAGCGTCTCGCGCCGGTAGTGTCGAAGACCGTCCACCATCACGTTAAAGCCGTTGATGAGGCGCTTGAGCTCCTTACCATTTGCGTTTGGCAGTTTATGTGAGAAGTTGCCCTCAGAGACATTCTTGAGTCCGGTGAGCAGATCGCGTACTGGCTTAAGAATGCTTTTTGCGGCGAAGAACGAGAACACGCCACCGAGTATGGCGATGCCGCTGCTCGAGACGAGTGTGATCAGGATGCTGTTGCGCAGCCGCTGTTGTGTAGCACTGAGGTTAACGATGGTATCGATCGAACCGATGTACTGTTTGCCCATGCCGTTGCTGTCTCTCAAGGCATCGCCCGCGAGCGGCGCGTAGACCTTGTTGGTCACACGGTAGATTTCCGGAGCGCCGAACGGGTTGATCCTAAGTTGTGAGGCATCAGTTTTTGCGCTAAGGAGCTGTTCGCGCGGCAACTCCTCAAACATTTCTCGATAGATTCGAGTGCCATTCATATTGCGGATTTCAACACCCGCCACGATGGGTACCTCGTTAAGGAAGGCGACGGATTTGGCCAATTCAGCCGGGTTTTGCGTCTTCAGGCCAAAGTCGGTCCCGCGGGAAGTCGCCTCAGCAAATACGGCAATACTCGAGAGCGCCTGATCTCTCGCATCACGAATCGTGCCGCTGATCGTGAGGTAGCTTCCAAGACTCATGGTAAGCAGGATTAGCGTGCCTGCCATAATTGTCAGCTGAGTCTGGAGGCCGAGCCCCCGTAGCCAGGCGAGTGGGCTTTTCATGATGCTGCTGCCTGCCTTCGCATTCCAGTGGATCTCAAACGCTTTTTCAGTTGGAGGTAGCGTCCTGTTTGTCAGACTCTTTAGTGATGGTGCGCCCTCTATGGCAGACTCCAGCAATGAAAATCAGCGCGCTAAATCTATTTCCGGTTAAATCCACAAGGGCTAATTCGGTCGATCGTGCTGAGGTATCGGCACGCGGGCTTGTGGGGGACCGGCGGTGGATGCTGGTGGACGAAACGCAGCGATTCGTCACCGGCCGAACCATGCCCGATTTAGTCAGGATTTCAGCGAGTCAGAACGATAATGGTTTGACGTTGCAGTTTGAGGGTGAGGAGCTGTGTGTTGAGGAACCGTCCGCAGCGGCGAGCAAGGTCGTTGTGTGGAGAGATACCGTAGACGCGCGAGATGCAGGAGATATTGCCGCGACGTGGCTTAGCGAAAGACTCGGCAGGCCAGTGCGTCTGGTGTTCCAAAGCGATAGCGACCACCGGCTTCTTTCTGAGGACAAGTGTGCTCAGCCTGGAGATGAGGTCAGTTTCGCCGACGGTTACCCGGTTTTGTTGATCGGAACGGCGTCCTTAGACGCATTGAACGCAGCCCTTTCGGTGCCGGTGTCCATGAGCCACTTTCGCCCAAATATTGTCGTTGAGACGGAGGTTCCCTATGTCGAAGACGCTTGGTCTGAAGTGTTGCTTGGGGAGGTAGCCTTTGCGGTGTCGTCACAATGCACACGCTGCATCTTCACAACGGTCGATCCTGCGACCGGTGTCCTACACCCCGATAAGGAACCTCTCAGAACACTGCTCCGAGACAGGCGTCGTTCGTCCGACGGAAAGCCTGTCTTCGGCGTGAACCTGATGCCGCTTGGCAGGGGTGAGGTTCAAGTGGGCGATGCTGTTAACCCCCGGTGAGTCTTTCCCGATCGGACTGCAGCTTCTTTACCAGCTTCGCTGACGTTTCTGACGGCGTCTTGGTGAATCCATAGGCGTGAACGTCTCGCGCTTCACGATCGAACCAGATCTGTATCGGATCGAGAGCCTCTGGACGCTTCGCTGCGAGCCACACGATGGTATCGGCGCCGGCCATGCCGTCGCGCAGCACTGACTTCAGGATCTTACGAAAGGTCGGTAGAGACTGTTGTACGCCAGCGGTATCGACCCAGCCAGGATGCATGACATGAAATTGGCGTCCACCTGTATGGGATGCCTGGTTCCAGTATTCCGTCAAGGCGACCTGCGCGCGTTTTTGAATGGCGTAGGCCTGTGTCCCATCGTGGGATTGTTGGGAGTCTGCACTGACTTTCTCGACAACCAGCGGTGCCATATACATGCCGCCGGATGCGACTTGTATGACCGCGGCGTCTTCGGCTAGCGTGCCAGTTTCAATCATCGCTTCGGTCAATACGAACTGATTAAGCAGATTGGTCGCGTACTGACTGTCCATGCCCTGACTGTTGGTTGTGAAGTCGTGCAGCATCACGCCCACGTTGTTGACCAAGACATCTACCTTCCCGCCTGTTTTCAGACGCTCAGCGAGGTCAGCGACTTGTTTTGGCTCAGCGAGATCGCATTGCACAGTCTCAAGGCTATCGCCGAGTTTTTCTTTCAGCGCCGCGAGCTTGTCTGGATTCCGGGCGACAACCGTAACCCGAGCTCCTGCGGCAAGGCACCCGGCTGCGACTGCGGCCCCGATACCGCCGCTGCTGCCGGTGATCACGACATGCTTATTGGTCAGTGTGCCGCCGATGTCCTGCCAAGCACCTTTGCGCCAAGCGTATCCAATGTTCGAAAAACTGAGACCGAATCGGCCATAAAACATCAGAATGCCAAGGATTACTTTCATGTCTCGCTCTCTTTGTGCACGGGGTGCAGTTGCTCAAATTTCGCCAACGCCGACTCCGCTCGTTCGTATCCGAATGCGACAATCGACTCGGCACGATCGAACTCCCAGAACTGACAAACATCGCGCGGAACAGAAATCGTGATGTCGGGCTTGTAGGCTGCCATTTTCAGTCTCGCGATACCGTTCTGCATGATCTCGATAGTCTGAGTCACTGACTGGGCAAATCCTGGATAGGGTGACGGTGATTTCTCCGCTGGCTCACGGTTCGGCGTCAGTTTGTCAACGAACTCGCTGATTGCCTGCGAGTATGGGTTCACTTTCGTTGGAGTGGATTTTTCGGATTCAGGTTCTTTTTCCCGTTCCGCGTCTTGCAAACCCTCGCGTGGTGCATTGAGGTCAACGGCTATAGTCATAGTGCCGGGGTGATTCATCGTCGGTGCTATAGGAATTGGATTGACGAGACCACCATCAGCCAGGAGTCGGTCTCCGATAGCCAATGGTGACATCAGGGTTGGTATCGCGGTTGAGGCACGTATCGCATTGAACAACGAACCGGACGATATCCAGACTTCCGATTGTTCTTTCAAGTCTGTCGCTATCGCTGTGAAGCCGATATCGAGCGTTGAGATTTCCGGGTCGCCAACGAGATCACAGATGGCTTCGATCACCTTGTCGCCCTTGATAATGGAGCCTCGTACAAAAGAGAAATCCAGGAGTCGGAGCATGTCACGGCGTGTCAGGCTCTTTGCCCAGGCTTCATATTCGTCGAGCTTGCCTGCCGCATAAATCCCGCCAACCAGAGCGCCGATCGATGTGCCGGCAATGTACCCAATGTCGTAGCCCGCTTCTTCGAGACGTCGGATAATCCCGATATGCGCAAGCCCCCGTGCGCCACCACTACCCAGTGCTAATGCAATCGAAGTCTTCCTTTCCATACGGCGATTGTGCCGGGAGTGAGATCGTGTGGCTACGCAGCACAAAGTGTCCGCAAATGTGTCCGCTGTAAACGAGGCGGACACTAGTGTCCGTGGAAATTCGTCGAGCGCTAAAAAAATAAACGATAAATCAATGATTTGAGAATTCTCAGAAGTTGGCACAGGCGTTGCAATCATGCTCTCGAGACACGGGAGTTTGATGATGAGACTGGAACTTCGCACACGACTGATCACTTTGGCCGGCGGCATCGTACTGGCGCTGGCGGAAATCGCGCTGGCAGGCGTCTGGGATCTTGCACAGTCGCGTGACGTCAGTGATATCGAACCGCACTGCTGCGAAGTTGCCGACGAAAGAACCTTCGTCTCCGGGGGGGAAGGCTAATGGCGCTTCAACCCGTCTCGGGCAGCAAGGGCGAGGGCATGATGCGAGATACCTCTGCGCAGGATGTGGTCATCGACCCTCGGGGCAAGAAGCCGTTATGGCTTGCCATCGCAGTATTGGTGGCAGTCGCATTGGCGTTCGTTGTTTGGAAAGTCGGATCGCAATGGGTGCAGAGCGACTTATCCGTGGCGCGCGAGCGACTGCGCACGGGCGCGGTGACAGAAGGGGTATTCGTCCGGGATATCCCCATACAGGGCGTCATTGTCGCTGCCGTAAAACCAACGGTGTTTGCACCCTCTGCGGGAAGAGTGACTTTGGCGGTTGCCGCAGGTGACGTTGTCACAGCGGGCGACGTAGTCGCGACTGTGGAGAGTCCGGAGCTACGAAGCAATCTCGAACAAGCGAAGGCGGAACTCAGCGCCCAGCGCACCGAGGCCGACCGTGCAGCGATTGAAGGGCGCCAGGTCGATCTTCAGAACCAACAGGCGGTGGATCTTGCGCGCGTCGCGATCACAGCGGCGCAACGCGAACTGAGACGTGCCGAGGCGTCCTGGGAGTATAAGGTCATTTCGCGCCAGGACCTGGAACAAGCGCAGGACGAGGTCGAGCGCGCTGAGCTCGAATACGCACATCGTCAGGCAGATGCCGAACTGTATCGTGAGCGTTTCGACTTTGAACAGGCGGCATCTGAACTCACGGTGCGCCAGCAAGCACTTCGAGTCGCAGAGCTCCAGCGACAATTCGACGAACTGACGGTGCGTGCGCCAGTCACTGGGATTGTCGGCACGGTATCCGTAGAGGATCGTGCTGCCGTGCCCGCCGACAGCCCGATCTTGAATATTGTTGACCTCACCCAGCTTGAGCTTGAGGTGCCGTTGGCGCAGGGCTATGCAGATGACATCGCAATCGGTATGACCGGTACGGTCAGCTATGACGGCGATATTTACGCGGCGATCGTGTCGTCGATTTCGCCCGAAGTTGAAAACAATACCGTTGCGACGCGTCTACGCTTTAGTGATTTGCAACCGCAGGGATTGCGCCAGAACCAGCGACTCACCGGAAAGATTGAGCTGGATCGCTTATCGAACGCGGTTCAGGTGCCACGCGGTGCCTGGTTCGACAGTGAAGCAGGCCGCGCAGCCTACGTCATCGAAGGCGATTTCGCGGTACGTCGTCGAATCGTTGCAGGAGCGGCGAGTGCTCAATCAATACAGATTCTTGAAGGTCTCGCGCCAGGCGAGTCCGTAGTGCTGTCCAACACCACGGGCTTTGAAGGTCAAGATCGAATTTTGCTCACCCAATAACCACCCTCATCAGGAGACACACAACATGCTGTCCATGAATTCCATTACCAAGGTCTATCAGGCCGGTGTTATCGAGACGCACGCATTGCGCAGCCTGTCGCTAGAGGTTGAAGCCGGCGAATTCGTCGCTGTGACGGGTCCATCGGGGTCGGGTAAAACGACATTCCTGAACATCGCCGGGTTGCTGGAAGCGCCTAGCTCAGGCACCTACATTCTCGATGGCACAGACGTGTCAACGATGCGTGATCGCGCTCGATCAAAAACACGCAACGAGAAAATTGGGTTCATCTTTCAGGGGTTCAACCTGATTCCGGATTTGAATATTTTCGATAACGTAGATGTGCCACTTCGCTATCGCGGTTGGTCCGGCAAAGAACGTCGCGAACGTATCGACGAAGCCCTGGATCTCGTCGGTCTTTCCGCACGCAAGCAACACTTACCGTCGCAGTTGTCGGGTGGCCAACAGCAGCGCGTCGCCATCGCCCGAGCGCTTGCCGGTAATCCGAAACTGTTGCTGGCCGACGAACCCACGGGGAACCTGGATTCACTGATGGCACGCCAGGTGATGGAGCTGCTTGAGGAAATTAACGCCGCAGGCACGACCATAATCATGGTGACGCATGATCCCGAGCTCGCACGTCGAGCAGGGCGCAATGTGCATCTGTTGGATGGTCAGGTATCGGATTTTCAGCCGATTGAGCCTCCCCCTGCGGAGTCCGATGATGCTGTTGCACAGGTCGCCTGAGGGATATCGAGATGTTTAGCTACTACATCCGTCTTGCTTGGTTATCGCTCAAGCGTAACCCGTTGTTGTCATCGCTTATGGTCGGCGCAATAGCGTTAGGCATTGGCGTATCGATGACAACGTTGACCCTGTTCTATGTCATGTCCTCTGATCCATTGCCGTTCAAGAGCGATCGTGTGTTCGCGGTCCAGATGGATACTTGGGGACCGGATGAGCCGGCGAATCGAAAGGGTGGTGGATCACCGCCAATCCAGATGACGTACCGAGACGCTATGGCACTGATGGAGTCGGATATCCCGACACACCAGGCGACCATGTTGCACCGCGGGTTTGCTGTGAGAACGGAAGACGAGGACGTCCGTCTCCAACGTCTGTCAGCGCGTGCGACTTACAACGGCTTTTTCCCAATGTTTGACGTGCCATTCCTTTTCGGTGGGCCATGGGACGACCGCGCTGACGAGAATGCCGACCAGGTCGTCATACTGTCGAGAGAAAGTAATGAAAAGTTCTTCGGTGGCCAGAACTCCGTCGGCAACACGATCTTTCTGGACTCTGTTCCGTTCCGCGTGGTCGGTGTTATCGACTCATGGCAACCGACGCCTGTGTTTTATGATCTGAACAATGGCGCATGGTCTTCGACCGAAGACATGTTCATACCATTCCAAATCCCTATTACCTGGGAATACGGTCCACATGGCAGCACCAACTGCTGGAAGCCGGAGAAGGTCGAGAACTACCAGGACTCGCTGCAGAGTGAGTGTGTTTGGGTACAGCACTGGGTGCAGTTGGATAGTGCTGAGCAGCGTGAAGCGTTCCATGCGTTCATGGATGGTTATGCAAACTCGCAGAAGGAGTTTGGTCGATTCCAGCGCCCACTGGATAACCGCACAACAAACGTCATGGACTGGCTGGAGTACATGGAAGTTGTTGGTGACGACAATCGCCTGTTGGTTGTCTTGTCGTTGATGTTCCTCCTGATCTGTCTTCTCAACACCGTCGGATTGATGCTGGCCAAGTTCCTCAATCGTGCGCCTTTGGTGGGCGTTCGGCGTGCCCTCGGAGCCAGCAAGCGTGACGTTGCGCTCCAGCACGGGGTTGAGGTCATGTTTATTGGGCTTCTCGGCGGCTTGGGCGGTCTCATTTTGTCGTATCTGGGTCTTCTGGCTGTGCGCAACTGGTACACGGGCTACGAATATCTGGCCCGATTAAATCCCGAGATGATTGCCACTGCCGTCGTGTTGGCACTGGGTGCAGCTGTGATTGCTGGTTTATATCCCACCTGGCACATCACTCGCATTCAGCCTGCGGTTCACCTCAAGACCCAATAAAAGGAGAAGTTACGATGGAAATCAAACCTATCCTCAGTACGCTGCTGCGTAATAAGACAGGTGCTGTACTGATCGCGCTGCAAATTGCTTTGACGATGGCGGTCGTTGTAAACGCGGTTGTGGTTATTCAGGATCGCGCTGAGACCATCGCGATGCCAACGGGTGTGGATGTCGATCAGTTGATCATGACTCGCGCGTTTACATTCAATGACGAACAAAACGCGAGAGCTGTCATCGACAATGATCTCGCCGTGCTGGGTGCGCTTCCCGGTGTGCAGAGCGTGACGAAGATCTCGACTATGCCCTTGAGCAACAGCGGTAGCTCTTCCACATTCAGGGCCAGTGATGCTGACAACGCGACATCGCTCAATCTTGCGTACTACCAGTCTGATGTTCACGCGCTCAGTACTCTAGGGCTCGAGATCACGCGTGGCCGCTGGTTCCGTGATGATGAGGTTGCTTACGATACCGACGGCGGCTACGCACCCACTATGGTTGTCCTTTCGGATTACGCGGCCGACACCATGTATCCGGATGAGGACCCGATTGGTAAGTTCATCTATAACTCGTTGGGTGATGCCGTAGAAGTGATTGGCACCTACGACCAACTGTCGAAGCCTTGGTATGGATGGGGTGATTTTTATTCGACGGCAATTTTCCCGATGGTTGATATCAACGCGCCTCTGGTCTTACGCGTCGATTCTGACCAGCGAGACGCGTTGATTCCGATGATTGACGAAGCGTTGACCGAGATCGATCGTGAGCGTTTGGTAGGCAACACTCGTGCACACACGGACATCGTGGCAAACACCTTTGAGCGTGACGTTGCCATGAATCGGATGTTGACCGTGGTCATGACATTGGTCGTGATAATTACCGCACTAGGTATTGTTGGTCTTGCCAGTTTCAGCGTCATGCAACGACGCAAGCAAATCGGTACACGCCGGGCGATCGGCGCACAACGATTCCATATTCTGCGGTACTTCCTGACTGAGAACTGGATGATCACCACGTTTGGCATCGTCTTGGGTCTGGGGTTGACGTTTGCGCTGAACTCGCTCCTGATCAACGAGTACAATTTGCCGAAGCTCGACCCGATCATGCTGCCATTGGCAGTGCTCGGTCTTTGGGCGGTAGGGTTGCTCGCGACCATCGGTCCGGCACGTAACGCGGCAGCAGTGGATCCAGCAATAGCAACTCGTAGCATCTGAGAGAACAAGTTAATGACACGTGTGCTCGTCATAGACGACAACGAAGGTGTAAGGGAAGCGTTGCGACTTTTGCTGGAGCTTAGCGACTACGAGGTCGGCACGGCTGCGACGCCAAGGGCAGGGTTGGCTGAATTGGCGACCAACCCTACCGATCTCGTAATCCAGGACATGAATTTCGAGGAAGAGAAGACGTCGGGCAGTGAGGGCGCGCAACTCTTCGAAGAGATTCGCGTGAAATACCCGGATATGCCGGTGATTCTCCTGACTGCATGGACCAACCTTGAGATGGCGGTATCGTTGGTCAAACAGGGGGCAGCGGACTACCTCGGCAAGCCGTGGGACGACAATCGACTCATGACGACAGTTAGAAACCTCGTCGATCTGAGTGCCGCCCGAAGTCGATCGCGTGAGCTTGCCTTGGAGCGGGCAAGAACGCGTGCGTCGCTCGAGGCGGATTTTGATCTTCGCGGTATCGTGTACGTGTCCGAAGCCATGCATGAGGTGGTGAGCCTTGCATGTCGGGTGGCCGCGTCAGACATCAGTGTGCTGGTCACCGGTCCGAATGGCGCGGGAAAGGAGAAGCTTGCAGAAATCGTGCAAGCGAATTCCAGCGTGGCGAGTGGGCCTTTTGTGCGCGTGAATGCCGGGGGTTTACCCGGTGCGCTCCTCGAGGCTGAGCTATTCGGCGCTGAGCCGGGCGCGTATACGGGCCTCACGAAGACACGAATTGGTCGCTTTGAGGCTGCTGACGGGGGGACGCTGTTCCTGGATGAGATCGGCAACCTGTCGGCCGAGGGGCAGAATCGTTTGCTACGCGTTCTGCAATCCGGTGAGTTCGAACGACTCGGCTCTTCGGAGACGCGACGTGTAAAGGTCCGCGTTATCAGCGCAACCAACGCAGATCTCAAAACGGCGATTGCGAGGGGCGACTTCCGTGAGGATCTCTACTACCGACTCAATGTCATCGAGTTGAAAATTCCGCCGTTGGTCGATCGACCGGGTGATGCGGCAGCGCTGGCAAGCTATTTTCTGGATGAAGGAAAACGGTTTTCAGCCGCCGCGCTGCGAGTGCTTGAGATGCAAAGCTGGGAGGGCAATGTCCGTGAATTGCAAAACCTTGTAAAACGCGCGGAAGTGCTATCCAGTGCAGACGTTATAGACACCGATGCACTGGGCCTGCAGAGTAGCGGGCTGTCGAAGAGTCTTCCGGAGCCAAGTGAGGCGGACGTTCGCGTCGCGCTCCGCAACCATGGGAATGTGGTTGCACGTGCGGCGCGTGAGCTCGGTATGAGTCGGCAGGCACTCTATCGTCGTATGGTCAAGTTCGGGTTGCATGAGTCCACCAACAGAGACGCAGAATAGCTTTCGATTCAGCCGTCCCGGCAAAATGATCCTGGGATCGACGTTAGTCATGGCGCTGACCATTGGCGTCGTGTTCATGATTATCCGCTGGACCGAATCATGGACGCTCGCGATCAGCGTTTCGATTCTCCTATCCTTATTTGGTTTTTGGCTGATCACCCGCTGGCTGTTCGCTGCAGACGATACCCGCATCCAGGCCCTGATCGATAGTGCCGATAGTCTCCGCGATGCGGATTTCAGTTTCACGATTGCCAATCGTCGGGACGATGAAATCGGAGCTCTGGTCAATGCGTATAACAGCATGGTGTCAACGCTGCGGACCGAGCGGCAGAATCTGCATCAGCGCGAGCTTATGCTCGATACAGTCATTCAGGCATCCCCGCTTGCTTTGGTGCTGACCAACGAGAATGACCACGTGATTTATGCGAATGGCACGGCACGCCAGTTGTTCGCCAATGGAAAGCGCTTCGCTGGTCGGAAATTTCTGCAGGAGGTCGTTGGCGATCAGCCGGTTGAACTGCGCGAGGCTCTAGCTGTTGGGCAAGATGCCATGGTTAGCGTGACAGCCGCGAAGGAGCAAGAACGCTACCATCTCTCGTGCAGCGAATTTACGCTGAACGCCCGTAACCATCGGCTCTTCCTGCTGAAGCGCTTGACCCAGGAGCTGAATCGACAGGAAGTTGCAACGTGGAAAAAAGTGATTCGGCTGATTGGTCACGAATTAAATAATTCTTTGGCACCCATTTCGTCGATGGCGCACTCAGCGAAGTTGCTGTCCTCGCGAGGGGACAGTGTTCGAGTGGAAGAGGTGCTGGAGACGATTGCACAACGAAGCCAGCGCCTGAAAGAGTTTATCGAGAGCTACTCGAAGTTTGCGAAGCTGCCTTCACCACAGATTCGGACCATCGATTGGGATGCGTTCTTTACGTCGCTAAAGGGATTGCAGCCATTTCAGTACGAACCTCAGAGCAACGGTCTGACCGGTGTTGGAGATCCGAAACAGCTTGAACAGGTTTTCATTAACCTGTGTAAGAATGCGGTCGAGTCAGAATCGGCGGTGGATGATATTGTTGTAAGACTGCAGATGCGCGATCAGGGCACGGAGATCGTGGTTGCGGACCGAGGCAAAGGAATGAGTGACGAGGCTCTGGCAAGCGCGCTGTTACCCTTTTACAGCACCAAGAGAGAGGGCTCGGGTCTTGGTTTGTCACTTGCGCGCGAGATCGTAGATGCACATGCAGGCAACATCAGCCTGCGCAATCGAACGCGCGGTGGTCTCGCCGTCAGAATTTGGTTGCCCAACACACGCGTTCGCGCAGAGGCTACAAAGGTGTTGCCATAATGGTGAAGGTTGCTCTGGTCGGTGCACCACATGATGCAAATTCCAGCTTTCTCAGGGGGCCGGCTGAGGCGCCGGATATTATCCGGCGTGTGCTGCACGGTGATTCCGGTAATGCCTATTCGGAATCAATGCGCGATGTCCTCTCGGATCTTCAGGATCTCGGCAACTTCTCGATAGCTCAAACGAAAGAAGGTGTGATGGAGCTGCGCCCGGCGATGGCTCGCGTAGTGTCGCAAGGGTTTCGGGTATTGAGCTTTGGCGGTGATCACGCGGTAACTCATCCATTGGCGCTAGCGGTTGCCGACAGTGTTGGGCCAATCGACATCCTGCATTTTGATGCTCACGGCGATCTGTACCCGGACTTTGACGGTAATCCTTATTCACATGCGAGCCCGTTTGCGCGACTTCTGGAATCCGGGTGCGTAGACCGCCTCGTGCAACTTGGAATAAGGACGTTGACGCCTGAGCAGCAAGCGGTCGTTGCGCAGTACGGCGTGGAGACATATCAGTGGAGAGGCGAGTTGCCCCCGGACCTCAATCTCACGTTCGAAAAGCCACTATATATTTCGGTCGATATCGATGCGTTGGATCCTGCCTTCGCGCCGGGCGTATCACATCACGAGCCGGGCGGAATGTCAGTGAGGGACATCCTTGGCGTGCTCGACGCCGTGCACGCCAACGTTGTTGCCGCCGATATTGTCGAGTACAACCCGCGGCGTGATTTGCATGAGATGACAGCGGCGGTTTGTGCCAAGCTGGCCAAAGCACTCTTGGACCTGCTGCGCCGCTAACCGACCACGCTAGCACTAAACGATACCTGCGATTACGATACAGATATGACCGTATCAAATCGATTCCTGAGAGACGTATTCGTCGACGCACTCGATCAACTGACCGAACATATTGAGGCGACCGAACAGGGTGAGAGACCCGCAACGGGTTATCGTCCATTAAGCCAGTTGCTCGATGGTCTGGAGTTGGAGCAGAGGCTCGAACAGCCGCCGGTATCCCACGCTGAGTTTGCCGACTTTCTATCGGGCTATCTCAGCCACTCGGTTCAGTTGCACCATCCGTTGCACGCCGCGCACCAGGTTGCCATCCCGGATTCAGCATCGGCACTTGCATCACTGGTAAACGGGTTTATGAACAACCCGATGGCGATCTATGAAATGGGCCCTGTGGGTGCCGCCATTGAGTTCGTTGTCATCAATTGGATGTTGAAGCATATCGGATGGGCTCAGCAACCGCGCCGGCCTGAGGTCGGGCTTGAGCATGGCGCAGGCGTGCTTACTCACGGTGGTTCGTTGGCAAACCTCACCGGATTGTTAGCCGCGCGTGCGCGAGTTGCGCCAGAGGCTTGGGAGCAAGGTGTGCCCAACGATCTGGCTGTTCTTGTCTCTCCTGTTGCTCATTACTCGGTTGCGAGGGCGGTTGCGATCCTCGGTCTCGGCGAGCGTGCCATCGTACATTTACCCTGTGACGAACTTGGTCGCGTGGACGCACATGCCATGGAGCAAACGATTGAAAAGACGCAGGCGTCTGGGCGCCGGGTCATGGCAGTGATCGCGAACGCATGCGCGACTGCAACCGGATTGCATGATCCTTTACGACCTATGGGAGAGATTTGCCGCAGCAATGATGTGTTTTTTCATGTAGACGCTTGCCATGGAGCCAGTGCGTTGTTGCATTCTGATACCGAGCACCACCTCGACGGTATCGAGTTGGCAGATGTGGTTATCTGGGATGCACACAAAATGTTACAAGTCTCGGCGCTGTGCGCTGCAGTGCTCTTCCGCGATCACCGAAGCTTTGATGTGGCGTTCTCGCAAAAAGCGAGCTACCTGGCCTACGGGCGGGATGCCGAGGGTTACGATTCTCTGCCGCGCGCGGTGGAGTGCACGAAATCTGCTATGGGCGTGAAGGTTTATTTCAATTTGCTTTTGCGCGGCGAGCACGCGCTAGGGCAGTTTGTGGCAGACCGTTATGCGATGGGCAAAACCGCATATGACTGTATTGTTGCGCGCGATCGATTCAGTTGTCCCTACGTGCCCGAGACCAACATCATCTGTTTTCGTATTGAAGGAGATAATCAGCTTCAGCAGTCGATTCGCGATCAACTGGTGGCCGAACGAACGGCGCACCTCACCACCGCTGAAGTAGGCGGAACAACGTACCTTCGTATGACGCTAATGAATCCGCTGACAGACGTCGAAGCGATCAACACGATTCTCGATCTGGTTGAGCAAAAGGCGGATTCTTTGCTGACTTCAACGCAAACAAGTCCACGCTTGGCATCGTAAAGTCAAGCCCTGAAACGCTGGCTCCGGATTTCTCCAAGGAGTATCCTTGAACGCCTGTTGAAGAGCGTCTGGAGCGTGCATGGCTTTTCATGTGCCGAGCGTTGAGGAACTGCAAATGCGTCGCGCTGATACTTATCAGCAGTGGCGACGTGCGGCTTTAGCCTACGATCGAAAAAACCGGCTTGATCGTTGGAAGAAGAAAGACCACTCCACGCAGTACGACTTTGTGTCCGTTCGCGAGCGCGTTACGACCCTGAAGGCACTTCGTGAAGAGAAAGACAATATTGGCCTGCTCTTTAACCTCAACGAAGGCATACACGGCAACATGGACGGTATGGGTCGTCCAGACCTTTATCGACGTGCAAAATTCGGCACCAAACGTCTGATCGTGGAATATGTTGATGCGGTCAGTGACGCATTGGAGCATATCGCTAGTGACAAGGTGAAAGATATCGCGTTCGACGAGAAGCTCGATTTCTTCCATCGTGCAAGCCATTGCTTTGGCCGAACCGCGCTTATGATGAGCGGTGCCGGCAGTCTGCTTTATTTCCACTTGGGTGTAATCAAGGCACTTTGGGAGCAGGAACTGCTGCCTAATATTATGTCCGGTTCCAGTGGCGGTGCATTTATTGCCGGTATTGTCGGGACGCGCAAGCGCGATGAGATGGCGCAGCTGTTTGAGAGCGAGTTCCTTCGGTCCGAGGCTGCAACCGAGCTTGATCAAATTCCACGAAGGTTCCTGCTCGTGCGCGATCGTATGGATGCCGATGGTGTCTGGGAAGCGATCGAACGCTTGATCCCAGACATGACGTTTCAGGAAGCCTACGAATACAGCGGCACCCATATCAACATATCGGTTGCGCCCGCCGGCCAGTACCAGGGATCAAGATTGCTGAACGCGATTACGTCGCCGAACGTCATGGTGCGCGAAGCGGTGCTAGCCTCATGCGCGGTCCCGGGTGTCTATCCGCCAGTGACACTCGCGGCTCGTGGTTCGAACGGTCGACGGCGTGCGTATCTGGAAAGTCGTCAGTGGGTGGATGGGTCTGTCGCCGATGACTTACCTGTAAAGAGGCTGTCGCGGTTATACGGTGTTAATCACTCGATCGTCAGTCAGACCAATCCGTTGGTCCTTCCGTTCGTCAATGAGTACAAAGGTCGGCAACAAGTTTGGGATATTGTGCGTCAGGCGACAACGACGACAGCCAAGGATTGGTCGCTTGCAGTCGCTCGTATTTTGCAAAAGCCTTTCGGTCGACAAGGACTCGCGAGCCGAATGCTTGGCGTCTACAGCTCCGTGCTGAACCAGACGTACACGGGTGATATCAACATCCTGCCGTCTACGCGGAGTTTCAATCCGCTTAAACTTCTAGCACCGCGTACGCTCGAAGAGGTGATGGAGTTGATTCGACTGGGAGAGCGCGCAACCTGGCCCGCCGTCGAGAAAATTCGTACCCAAACGCGAATCAGTCGTACGCTCGACGAAATACAGGAGCGTTACGAAGATCGTCTCGTTAGCATTGCGCGTAAACAGCAGCTCTTTCTCGACCGCTCGGCCTGATATCCAATGGATAGTGCTCTCCTGACAGTACTCATCGTGCTGGGGCTGATTGCTGCGCTCTACGCCTGGGCCCAAACCTCGCCGAGCAAGGCAACTGCTCTGCTTATGGGGATGCTTCGCCGATTGGTCCGACTCAAGTCAAAAGAGCTCGCAGCCGATGATTTGACGTGGCGCTATCTCGAAAAGGGCGAAAGCAATCTTGACGTCGTCTTATTGGTGCATGGGTTTGGCGCTGATAAAGATACTTGGCTGGGATATGTACCCCACCTTGGTAGCCATTATCGGGTGATTTGTCCTGACCTGCCGGGTTTCGGGGATGCGACCGATGAGATGGTCTCGGACTTCACGCCAAAACAACAGGCGGAGCGTCTGTTGGCCTTTATGTCTGCATTGAGGGTTGAGTCCGCGCATGTTGTGGGCAGCTCTATGGGCGGCTTTATTGCGGCCTGGATGGCGATACTTGCGCCTCGACGGATAGCCAGTCTCACTCTGATGAACGCGGCTGGCGTGTCCGGTGCGACGCCATCGTTTATGGAGCCTAAAGTGATTGCCGGTGAAAGCCCGCTGGTTCCTACAAACCCGGGTGAGCTGGATGAGGTGCTCTCGATGTTGAGCGTGAAACCGTTGTTTATCCCGAGTTTCGTTAAGAGGAACTTGCTGAATCGCTATCTCAAGTATGGTGAGCTTTGGCGCAAGATTTTTGATGATCTCGTACAAGCGCAGCAGGACGATCGAATAGCGGATTTGATCGCTGAGATCCAGGCGCCGACGCTAGTGGTATGGGGCGACAGCGATCAGGTTTTGCACGTAAGCTGCGCCGACGTATTCGTGGAGCAGATTTCCCACAGTCGCTTATTAGTCCTGCCGCGGGTAGGCCACATCCCAATGTACGAGGCCCCGTTGGCGGCCGCACGTGCTCAGCTGGCGTTGATGGATTCGGCAGCGGCAAGCAGCTGATCAATCAAAGCTTCTGGGTCTGAGAGAGAAATCAGCATCTCAGTGTGTTCGGGCGGCACGAAACCCTGCTCAACCTGAACGGCGGTCATCGCCAATTGATGATCATAGAATCCGTCTACATTCAAAATTCCAACGGGCTTTGATTGCAGTTGCAATTGCGTCCACGTGATCATCTCGAACACTTCGTCCAACGTGCCAAAACCACCGGGAAGCGCGACAAACGCGTCCGAACGCTTAGCCATCTGGTGCTTACGCTCGGCGAGCGTATCCACCAATATCAGTTCCGTGAGTTTGGTATGTGCGCGTTCGCGAGTTGCCAGCGAGTGGGGGAGGACGCCGATGACAGACCCGCCGGCCTCGAGAACAGCGTCGGCGACAGTACCCATCAAGCCGGTTGATGCACCGCCGTAGACCAGACCGATGTTACGCGCGGCAAGTTGCTCGCCAAACGCGTGTGCTGCGTCACCAAAAGACGTGGATGCACCGCTGCGTGAGCCACAGAAGACGGCGATCCATTTCACGGCAGGTCAGTCAGCCCCGATTTTCGGTTACCAGCACTGCGCCACCGTAAGTCCGGTTGCGCTCATACCTTTGGTGCCGGCTTCTGTGAGCGTCAGATCACCGCACTTGTCAGATGCCTGATCTCCGGCAGGTGTCGCTGTGATCGTAAAGGTCCGCTCGGTCAGATTTCCGACCACCAGGTTGTAGTGCACCACCGCACTTTCTTTGGGGGACTTCTGAAGCAAAACAGGGATCGAGTCGGTCACCGGGTTTCCGGCACGGTCTTGATCGTAGCGGCCGTTCTCTGTGTAGAAGCGCTCCATAAACTGTTGGAGCTCGAGCACTACTGCCTGACTATCGGAGCGTCTCGCTTTTCGGACCGAGTCGCGGTAACTCGGCACGATAATTGATGCCAAGATACCGACAATCGCTACCGCTGTGAGGAGCTCGATGAGTGAGTAGCCGAACTGCTTTCGCTTATTCATTGATGATCTGCTCCCACGACAGTCGACCATCAAGGATGGAGTTGGTCACAGTAATCGCACGATTCTCAATGTTGCCGGTACTGCCTGGTGTGTACTGCCGATCACCCAATACCGAGGACTGCCAAGGCAGACCTTCTGACTGGTTGAATCGTTCACCACCTGCTGCGTTGAGAATCGGGTTGCCGTTGCCATCTCTCAGGACTGGATCGGCCACGAGGTCCCCGTTATCAACTGCATTGTCACGAGTACGGTCGAAGACCGCTTCGTTCGGTCGTGCACCATCGCAGATGCGAACCGACATCAACCAACCGCCACCGCCGACGACGCACGGGTCGCCTGCATCCGGGATGATGGTGTTGAAGAATGTGATATCGCCACGAACGAGCGGGTTTGAGACCACGCGCTCACCACTGTCCGGCAGATCCATATACCAACCGAACTCACTGGTCGGATCGATTGGATTGTCAGTAGGAATCCGAATCTGTGTCTGGTCGTAGGTGAGGGCAGGGTCGTGTGCCAGCTGCTCGAGCATATCGACGCGTTCCAGCGTCGGCACACCGCGATCCCACACGCCGTAGAAGGTCTGCGTTTCGCTGGTCGTTTTGTCACCTTCAGTGATGTACTGACCTGTGCCGAACAGCACCATCACGTCCGGGTTTACGCTGTTGTCGAACGGGCATCGAGCGAGGACGGGTTTTGAGGTGATGGGTTGTACGTCGCCGTTGTCGTTGTAAGCAATGAACAACGGCTCAGGTGAGCCAAAGCTACCGTAGTCCACGCCCCAGGAAGCGTCGCTCGTTCCTTCCAAGTCAAACGCCCACATGTTGCCCAACAGGTCTCCCGCATAGGCTCTGTCAGGCGTGCCGTTGCCGTCGAGGTCGGCGAGCTGTGGTGTCGCCATGCCGTTATCAGCGCCGGGGACCGGGATCTTGATGTAGTCGGTGCCAAGAGTCCAGGTGCGGTCGATTCCGCCTTCCAGATACACGATAAACAGATGCGCCTGCGTGCTGCCGGTGCTGTTGTAGCCATTGCCGAAAACAGCGGCCCAACGACCGTTGTTCATCAGCGCGATGGTCGGCTCTGCAAACGTGGAACCCAAATCCGCATCGTCTGCATCCGTGAACTCCCACATCACATAGTCATTGGCATCGGCCTCTGTCATCACATTCGGATCAGTGATGTCGAGTGCAAAAAGGCCAGGGCCGCCGCCACGCAGACCACCTACAAGTATGGTTCTCCATCGCAGTGGTTGGCTCACGCCTGTACGAATGTAGGCGTCGCTGACGGCAGGGGTCAGGTCGATATAGTAGCGGTGCTGATAGTTCTGCTGAGTCAATGCGTGGAGCCCTTCACCGACGTTCGCATCATAAATGGCATTCGGGACATAGCCCATGAACTCGACACCAGAGTCGGCGTTTCCGACGTCAGCCCAGATGCCGTGCAGCATGCCGTCGTTGCCGCCGACATAAACGGCCTCACGACGATTGATCTGTGTCGCTTGCCAAGTCTCGTAGTTGTCCGTGCCCGTAGGGAAAGGTGCAGTATTAGGCCAGTCACTGCGCGGAGCGCCGACAAGGACCGGGCTCGAGTGAACGATGTCGCCAAGTACCGTCCGCGCGTCGCGCTGACGGAAGAGCGTTTCGCTCTCGTAGGTTCGTGAGCCGCGCACGTAGTCAATGACGTCTTGTGCCGCAAGACCAACCGGCAGATCAGCTGATAAGTCCGCTAGCTGCGGAGCCGTCAGCGTACCTACATCGCGGAACG
The DNA here is from genome assembly GCA_038521865.1 of Pseudomonadota bacterium. GTDB lineage: Bacteria > Pseudomonadota > Gammaproteobacteria > Steroidobacterales > Woeseiaceae > CALBPI01. The sequence continues at coordinate 441,641 of JBCBKO010000001.1, forward strand.
GCACACCACCAGAGGCCGGATCGTAGGTTGTAATCTGGCGATTGTTCGGAGCGGGCATACGATCCGCGGCATCCCACGTCGGAATGACGGCCACCTCGCCGGTGATTGGATCAATGGTGCTGGCGGTCATGAAACCGCTCCAGAACTCCGAATCCAGTTTCGCCTGGTAAACCAGGCTGTCGCTGCTCAAAAGGCCGGTGTTGAACGTGACCGCTGCCGCAGTACCCTCGGTTTCGACAACCGTGGCCAGGACCGCCGACATCTGAGTGGCGATATCGACGGGGGTGCGAGCGTTCAGCATCTCGCCGCGACCGTTCACCGCCGCGTGGTAGAGGTCGTCAACCATGCGCGGACTGCGCGGCTGATTCGGTTGCGGCCAAGCGGGTGGGTTGTCGAAAGCATCCTGACGCGTTGTGTGCGTCACGCCGAAGATCGTGCCTCGCGCGTTCAGTGTCACTGCATACGTGTTCATGTGCAGCTCGTCGTTGCAATCGAGTGTCGGGTCTGGCGTTATATCACCGCACGCAATCGGGGTTGGAACCTGACCGCTGGCAAAACCGGACACTTGCAGATCGTCGTAATATTCCATCGCGACGTCGGCGAGAGTATTGGACCAGGCATCTTCGTAGGGTACGCCGAAACCTGCGTCGCGGTTGCCTACACCCGTACTTGAGTTGTTCGCAAATCCATCGGTGAACGCAACGCCATAGTTTTTCTGGCAGGCCTGGGTAATCGGCGCGGTGCTGCCACTGCGCTCAAACTGGCGGCCTAGCCAATCGATGGACTCACGAAGAGGAGTGCCGCCACTGCCACGCGCTTCAAAGATGTCGTCCAAAATTGCGACGCGCTGGTCAGTAAGGCTGCGCATCGTCACGTTCTGGCGATTGTTGATCGTGAATTCTGCAACGCGCACGCCGTCGATTTCGTCGAACGCTGCGGTGATACCACCACGCATCGCCTGATGGCGCTTGCGGTAATAAGAGAACCAGTTTGCGAAGTTCTGCAGTTCTTCCGTATACGTACGACCGCTCGGATATACCGGCGTTGTTGGCTCGATTTCATAGCGAACGAGACAGGTGCCGTCCGGGCCGATCGCTTCGGCAGATCCTGTCACCAGATTCGCATTGGCGCGGAAGAGCTCATACGTTGCCGGTGTGGGATTGGCGCAGTCGACTGGAGTACCAGCGATGTTCATGGTCGCCGTATCATCGACTAGCCAGTAGGTCGCCGGGAAATACGGGAAGGTCCGATAAACTGGTGGTCCTACATAAAGGTTGTTGTTCTCGTCCCGCATTCCCGGCATCAATAGAAATTGCCACGCCCAGTCGGGAGCGGTTGTCAACGATTGCGTCAGATCGATCTGGAACGTGGTGTTGTCTGCGATCGGATCCCACGGCGTGGCCGTCGGCGTTTGATCGGTGAAAGTCCGTGAACCGCTGCTTACCCAGGGCTCATACTCGATGTCCGGGTTGTAATAGCCGCGGTTGTAGTCGGGGCTGCGCGAAAAGGCGAATTCCGTTGTCGGCGGGACAGGGTAGTGTCCACCGCCCAGTGTGCGTCGCGCCCGACGGTCACAACAACCATTCGGGAACAAGTAGCTGAACTTCCACCAGGTGCCGTTGGAGCCACCGGAGGCGTTGAAGTTGATGGTGCCCGGAGACGGCTGATTGTTGCCGTCCAGACCGACAAAACTCTCGATCGTGGTGTTCCACCAGAGCGACCCATCGTTCGCAGGCATCAGCAGCTCGAAGTCCATGCTGCCAGAGTCATCGAGCGCCATGATGACGTTCGGCTCAACCGCGTCCGACAGGAACAGGGGAGAGTCCGAAATGACACCCGGGTTAGCCTGCGCGCTTGTGACGGTCACAAAGCCTGCCGTCAGGGCGATCAGGGATCGATAGAGAAATAAAGCTTGCTGTTTCATAGTGCTTTGCCTGATTCGCTAATGCTTAGAAGCGTCGTGCGAAATTGGTACGAAGAACAACCTGCGAGGTTCCGGATGCACCGGTTCCTCGCGCATGAATTTTGAAAATAAAGATGTCACCGGCACCGGAGGAAACCCCGTAGCCGCCGGTCAGATTAAGCGCGGCGTTGGCAGACTCATCGACCGTGCCGCGTATCTCGATGATGTACTGAGGCATGTCCGACACTTCCTTTAGCGCGCCGAACGTGCCACCGGCGTAGGCTCGTGCATCAGCAGGCCACGCGGTGTAAACGTCAGGTGCATTGTCGGTCGTGTAGAGACCAGCAACATTGTTAAAGGCCGCCAGCGTTGTGATCGAACGCAGGAAATCCTCCGCATCATGCAGAGCTGCTTCAGCAGCCTGGAACGCGAGGTCCTGATCACGAAGGTTGCCGCTGATTCTCTCTTGGATGGTCGAGCTCTTGATCGACGTGGTGCCGATCAATGACAACAACAAGAGTGCGATCAGGGCGATTACCATCACCACACCGGATTGCTTGTGACGCGCGGAGATTGTCGAAAGCATCTTGCTGTTCATCACATAATTGCCCTGTTTCTAATTGTGGTTGTCGCAGAGTAAACCCGCCGCAGCCGACGGTCCGCTGCGTTCACTGGGGTCAGACTGCCGTCCAATCCGTTCACCGTGACATAAGTCTGTGGATCGTCGGCGATGTTGTCTTCGGCGGATTCGAGCAACAAATTGATCTGGATGCTGACAACTTCACCCCACTGCACACCTGCGATGGCGTTAGCGAGATCGTACTGATCGACACCGCCGTCACCATCGGTGTCGCGGCCGTACACGATTTGCATATCCTGAACACCCTCAGCCAGTTCAATTGCGGGACCAAGTGTGCCGTTGTTATTGATGCCGCGCCGGAAGAGTGCATTGCGCCCGGTCGCGCCAGTGCCGATGTAGTACACGCGGGAGGTCATGCGCATCAGGAAAGCGTCTTCACCGAACTGGTAAGGCGTGCCTGTTGCGGAGGAGCAATCCAGGGGTGCGCCCAGTCCCGCGGTGCAATTTCCGGGTACGCCAGCACCTTGGTTGTGTTGCACGATCAGTGCCGTGTTTCCCGGGTTTGCATTGGTCATCTGGAACATCGCGGAGTTGAGGCAGTCGGTGGCCATCAGTAAGTCACCAAACTGAAGATCGTGCGCCTGATCCAGCGTGAATGTGTTCGTGGTGGTCGAGTGCGACTGAATAACGTATCGATCATCGGGAATCGCACGCACCAGCTTGAATGCATCGGTGTTAGGAACGATGTCGCCGGCGATTTCCGCCGGGAAAACGCTCGCCCCGCCCTCATACCCAATGAGTGCGTTATTCGCGTCGTATTCCCAATTGACGGTGCCGCCGTTCAGCACATTCACCACATCGTCGGATCGTCCACAGCCGAGGAACCCTGCCATGCGCACGTCCTGAATCATGTTGTTCAGGCTGAACCTGCCGAGCTCTTGCAATTCCGTGAGCGTTGACTGGATGTTGTAAGACTTCTTACTGCCGACGTACAGCTGCAACATACCACCGACGAGGAATGCACCAATCGTCAGGGCGAGCAGCAACTCGATCAGAGTGAAGCCGCGTTGATTGTGTCTTCCCAAATGGACTTTGGATCGCATCGTTTGAGCTTCCATCAGATATCTGTCGTCACGACAAACTGAACGACGTCCGCCGCAGTCCGTCCGTCGTTCCATTGCACGGTTATCGTGAAACGGGAAGGTACGGTGGCATCGGCGCCGGCAATGCGCTCTATCTGGCCCGTGCCTTCCGGCAGGTAATAGTTCAATAAATTGCGCCATTGGATAAGGTCGATGTCTGGCACAGTCGCGGTTGCGCCCGGTGCCGCATCCGCCAGAAGAATGTCGTAGCTCCCAACACGGGCCGCAGGAATATTGGCTCGCATTCGATCCACAATGTCGTAGGCCATGATGCTCGCCTGCGTTCTCAGGTACGCGCTGTTGTTCAGGCGTGTACCGCCGACTTGCAGCGAGGCGACGCCGATCAGTCCTACGGTTAGGACGATCGAAGCGATCAATACTTCAAGCAGGGTGTAGCCGGACTGGTGTCGCATCTGACGACGTTTGCTTATGGACATGCTGCGGTCCCTTTGCTGGTTGCGGCATAACCGATCAGGCCGACGCGAATTTCACGGGCCTGGGTGATGTCAGCGTTGCTTCCGCAGACGCGGAACGTGCCATTGTTCGCGCCGGCGGCCCGGGTTTCTCCGCTGGCAACAAATGAGACCCATCCAGTCACTCCGCCATCAGCGCGAATCGTGGTGCCCTGTGATGCTGCTTCCCAAGTTCGCAGCACGACCTCGCCAGGGTCTACGGCGCCGAAATTGGCCGGGTCGGTGAAGACGATCCAGCCAGTCTCCCAACCACCGCCTGTGCAGGTTGCCTGGTCGCTGCTGCGGCAGAGCGTGACACGGCTACCACGCTTGATGGCTTCCGATCTAGCGAGCGTCAGTGCTGTGACGAATTCGTTGTTGTCAGTGACAATTCGGTTCACGCGAATCGTGTTCAAAAACGATGGCGCAGCAAACCCTGCAATCACGCCAAGTACGGCGATCGTCAGCATCAGTTCAATAATTGTGTAGCCGCCAGCGCGGTAACGACGCGCCATACGTGGCATGCTCATGCAATGTCCGAGCATCACTGCGCCTCCCTTAGATATGCCCCAGCGCTCATTATTATCCATTTCCAACAATGATTTGCGATGTGCATGGGTCACAGAAAGTCGGCGCGCGGTCCAACTCGATCCAATCTGGTGTCAACAGCTCCGGTCAACCGGCTGGTACAGGCTCTTCTTAAAAGAGAAGAACGTAAAATGAGCAGAGAAAACAGTAATTTAGAAGGGAATCGGTATCAGCTTTCGAGGTTTTGGCACATCAGTGTGTCGCAGGTCAACGGTTATCCCGCTAACCAGCATCGCCAGTCCGCGGTAAGCATTATGTTGACTCTCTTGATGGTGCTGATCTGCAGCAGCGCAAAAGCTCAAATCGACGGTTCTTTGACAGTCACTTCGGTGGACGAGATTCATCGCACACCCATCATGCGTGAGGTCTATACCGCTTTGGAGTCGCGACATGATCTCAGCATCGAAACGATGATCGAGTTGAACGAGATTCCTGCGCCACCCTTTGAGGAGCGCGCCCGTGCGTTGCGTCTTGCACAGATGTTCGAAGCACTTGGGATCGGAGACGTGCAGATCGATGAGGTTGGCAACGTTATCGCGCGGCGACCGGGTCTCAGTCGTTTGCGAACGATCGCTGTGATCGCGCATGTCGATACAGTGTTTCCTGCAGGTACCGATGTGACGGTCAAGCGTTCCGGTAGGGCGTTCCGTGCACCGGGGATCGGGGACAACGCACGGGGTCTTGCGTTAATGCTGGATATTGCGGCATCGCTTGAGAGCGCAGCCCTCAAGACGGACGCCGATATCTTGTTTGTGGGCTCGGTAGGCGAGGAGGGCCTCGGTGACCTCAGAGGCGTCAGGGCGTTGTTTGGGCCGGGAGGTGCGGATGTCGACGCGGCGGTGGTCATCGACGGTGGACCCTTCGGTTGGATCGTGAATCAGAGTGTTGGGTCAGTGCGCTATCGCGTGACCTTCAAAGGGCCTGGCGGCCATAGCTACGGGAGTTTCGGTAGGGCGCATCCGCATCAAGCGCTCGCCGACGCGATCAGCCGGTTTAGCGCCGCAGCTCGGGCGATTACGGGAATGCCAGGCCCCAAAACCACGTTTTCGGTCGGGCGAATTGGGGGAGGTACTTCCGTGAACTCCATTCCCTTCGAGAGTTGGATGGAGGTCGATATGCGCTCCGTCGACCCAGACCGAATGGCATTGCTGGACGCGGCGCTGCATGCCGCTGTCGAACAAGCGTTGGTCGCCGAGAACTCCCTGGCAGTTGATGATTCGGAGGTGACAGCTGTGCTCGAGTCGGTGGGTCAGCGGCCAGCCGGGATGACGGATCCCGACGCTCCGATAGTGAAGCGCGCATTGGATTCGCTGTTGGCCATGGATGTTGAGGGGCAACTCACGGCGTCGAGTACCGATGCCAATATCCCGATGTCGCTCGGTATTCCCGCAGTCACCATCTCAAGAGGTGGCATATCTCGCTTCGCTCACGCATTAAACGAGACGTGGGAGGATAGCAATACCGACTGCGCCGCATCAGCTGCCACGCTACTCGTCGTGGCCGAGGCTGGCTTGGTGCTCGAAACAGTACTTGCAGGCGATTAGTTCAGGACATTCGCGGCGACCGGCGCTGCTGCTTCCGATGCGTCCTCGGGTAGCAGTGGCACGATCTGCTCAATGTAGAAAGGCAGTCCGCTGTAGGTGCCATTCGGAGGAACCGGATGCTGATGGCCGAGACGAACGATAATCAGGTCTTTTTCAGGCACGACCACAATGTACTGACCGAGGTGACCCCGGAACGCGTAGAACTCCGGATCGTTGTCATAGTGAATCCAGGTCGAGTACCCGTAGTATTCCACCTTGCCTGGCGTGCGCATTCTCTCGACGAAATCACGCGGTAACAACTGCTCACCGTTCCACATGCCACCCTGAAGCATAAGCTGACCGAGCTTCGCATAGTTCCTTGCGTTGGTGTTTAGGCAGCAGTAACCGAGCTCCATCCCGGTCCCGTCGAGATGCCAAACAGCATCGTCATTCATGCCAAGGGGTTGCCAGAGTTTCCGACTGAGATATTCGCTGACACTCAGCGACGGGTCTTGCTTGCGTAAGGCACGCTCCAGAGACAGCGTCAGCAGTTGTGTCGACGCGCTGGAATAGTAAAAGTGCGTTTCTGGCTCGTGACTGAATCCGCGATTGAGGATGAACTTGCCAACGTCATGAGAGTACAGCAGCGCCACCGTGGGACTGAACGGGCTGTAGTAATGCTCATCCCAGTCGTAACCCGAGGTCATGGTCGATAGCGATCCGATGGTGGCATTTGCTGCCAGTGGGTCATCAGAGAACTCAGGGAGCAGAGTCGTGATGGGCTGGTCGAGGCCGGATATAAAGCCCTCGTCGATCGCTTTGCCCAACAACATCGTAATCACCGTTTTCGCCATGGAGAACGAGTTGGTGCGGCTGCGGGCATCATAGGGTGCTTCGTAATACTCAGCGAATACCTGTCCTTTATGAATGGCGAGGAACGCGACCGCCTCGTTCTTGTCCATGTAGTCGAGTAGTGGCTGCGGCAGATCATCGCCTATGCTTTCCGGGTGCAGCGGCCACGGCTCTGGATCCGATGCTCTGATAGTGCGGGTTTCAAAGAATTGGTGGTCGTCGATATTCGCGGTTGGGTGACCTTTCAGATAGGTGCGCGACACCGCGGTCAGGATATAGCCATGACCGGTGACCGAAAGCAGCGCGACGCCAAGCAGCGGGAGCGAGAGGAGGACCACCAGAATCCGTTTGATCATCAGGAGCACCTTTACTTAATTGCTGCGGCAACATACCGATCAACAGAGTGTTTGACCAGTTTCGGCATTTTCTGTCGGATGCCGTTATTATCGAACACCTGCAAGGTTAGTGGATGGCGACACGATGGGTGTAAAAAAGTTTTTGGCAGGATTCGCGCTGAGTCTGTTGCTGCCGGTGTCTGGCGTCGCGGATAGTTCAGAGACCGTCGACGATGGCTACCAAATCACCGTGTATAAGTCGCCTGCGTGTGGCTGTTGTCGGCAGTGGATTCGACATCTGCAAGACAACGGTTTCGCCGTGCTCGCGGTCGATAGTGATGACATGACCGCAGTCAAAAAAGAGTATGCGGTGCCGGAGGAGTTGCGAAGTTGCCACACCGCACGAATCAATGGGTACACCATAGAAGGTCACGTGCCGGCGCAGGACATCATCGCGCTGCTTGAGAACGGCTCCGACGCCGGCGGCCTCAGCGTACCGGGCATGCCGATCGGCTCACCAGGTATGGAGATGGGTGAGCGCGTCGATGCCTACGATGTCATCCGGTTTGAAGGTGAGGAGCGTACCGTGGTCGCGTCATATGGTGAACGCGAAGAACCTGCCGCTGAGCTCCCGGTTGAACCAACCTCGAGTGACGATTGATGAAGCGCTACGGTTTTCTCTTTTCATTGCTGCTACCGATCCTCCCGCTCATTGCGCTGGTGGCTGGACGCTGGTTTGACGAGGCGGCGTTGTTTGCCTGGTTGCCGATTGCGTTTTCGTTTGTGTTTTTGCCCGTGATTGATGCGGCGATCGGAACGGATAACAACAACCCAACCGAAAGTGAGGTGAACGCGCTCAGTCGTGATTCGTTCTTCAGGTATTTGACGCTCGCGGTCGTGCCGCTGCAGCTGCTGAACCTTGCGGTTTGCGGGTATGCGTTTGTGATGGGCGAGGGCGGGCTCATCGGTCAGCTGGGCTACCTGCTCGGTTGCGGTGTTGTGAGCGGCAGCACAGCGATCACCACCGCTCATGAGCTAATCCACAAACCCGGGAGACTCGAACAATGGTCTGGCGGATTTTTGCTTGCCAGCGTGTGCTATGCGACGTTCAAGCCGGAGCACCTTTACGGTCACCATCGTCATGTCGCGACTCCGGCTGATGGATCGACCGCACTTCGCGGTGAAACGGTATACCACTTTGTGTGGAGAGCATTGCGCGACAACCCTAGGCGAGGCTTCCGACTCGCTGCCGAACGCTTGTCGCGCCGGGGTATTGATCCGTGGTCATGGGCGAACGAGATGCTGTGGTGGACGAGCCTCAGTGGCGTATTCATTGTGCTGGCTGCGGTTACCGGCGGCGCATTGGCAGTAGCGCTATTCCTCGGTCAGGCGTTTGTCGCTGTCTGCCTGCTGGAGATTATCAACTACGTCGAACACTACGGCCTGATGCGCGAACGTGATTCCAATGGACGCTATGAGCGTATTTCCCCCCGTCACTCGTGGAATGCGAATCATCTGGTCACAAACCTGTTTCTGTTCCAGCTTCAGCGGCACTCCGATCACCACGCTAATGGTTCACGCCGTTATCAGGCACTCCGACATTTCGAAGAGAGCCCGCAGCTTCCGTTTGGTTATCCGACTGCCGTGCTCGTGACTCTGTTACCGCCCTTGTGGTTTCGGGTCATGAACCCACGTGTGGAGCGCCACGCTGCCCAGGCTGTGCCCGCGACCACTTGATTATCCGTGCGCTCGCACTGTGCGCCTGGCTGTGTTCCTCGGTGTGCTTCGGTGAGCGCCTTGCGGAGGCCGATGAGGCTGCGCTGCGTATGGAGCGTGTTGGCGCGATCATCGAGGCACCCGAGCTATCTTGCTATCTCGAATCGCTCACCCTCCGTCTTTTTCCTGAGTTGTCCGGTTCACTGACGATAAAGGTGGTCGCGCATCCGTCAGCGAATGCGTTCTCCTTAGGCGACGATCGGATTTTCGTACATAGCGGTTTGTTCTTACGAGTTCATCGTGAAGCAGAGCTGGCAGCGATCCTCGCACACGAAGGCGCGCACCTTTGGCACCGCCACGAGTCAGAAAATACCAATGAGGCCCGGCGCAATGAGGCCGAGGCGGACCGCACGGCAATCACGCGGCTTCGCTCTGCCGGTATTCCGGTTCGCTATGGCGCAGATCTGTTCCAGCGTTTGATGCAAGAGCGCGAAACGTTCGGCTTCCGCCGTCGGGCAGCTGCGGTGACACACCCCGATCTGGACAACCGATCACGTCGTTGGTTGGAAGCGGATGAACGCCCACAATCGCAGTGGAAAGACCCTTCAGACTGGTCACAGCTTTTGTTGAGCGTGCGTGAGGTAACTCTCCGGCAACTGCTCGATCGCCAGGAACACGAGCGCTTGGTTTTCTTGCTCGATCAGGAAGGTCTCGGTTACGCAGGGCCTGATCGTGATCTCGCGTTAGCGCATGCGTTGCAGGCGCGAAACGCACCCGGCGATCGGACTCGCGCTGCAGGAATTTATGCTCGGTTAATCGACACAGAGCAGGGCGTTCCCGAGGCGTTTTCCAGTCAGGCACGCTTGTTCCTGAGGTCCGGTCGTTTGCACGAGGCAAACATGGCGTTTCGCCGATACCTGGAACGTTCGACCGATCCACAAGGGCGTCGGTGGGCGGAGCACTACGTTGCGTGGCTCGAATCTCAGGCGTCTCCATAGTGTTGGTTCAGCGCAGCTTTTTGGTACTTGGTCTGATAGCCCTGATGCAGGGATGTGCAGGTTCGAAACCATCTGTCAGTGGGGAGATTTCCAGTCGCTCTTTGGGGATTGCGTTTACGCCCCCTCACCAGTGGTGCGCGATCGCACGGGATGAGACCGCAGCGCGTTACGCTTTCAGGCCATGCGGTGATAGGACGACCGTGATTGCCGTGGCTCGTTTCTCCCGAAATATCGAGCTGCCCGACGCGGAAAGCGTCGTGCAGGAGATTCTGCTGCCAGAATCGTTGGGCGAAGCATGGATCGCCCGGTTTGTCCGAGAGCTGGATTTTGCAGTAGCGACGATTAACGACGTAGGCCCCTTAGAGCTGGCGGGAAACACGGGAGTCGGTGTGGTCGCGGGCTACCGGGCGTCGGACGGCGAGCCGATTCTTGTGCGGACTATTCTTCTTTCGCTGCCGCAGGGTGTTATCAGCCTGCAACTTCAGCGCCCAGACACGGGTGATCAAGCCAGTGTCGACGCGATGTTCGAAGCGGTCGTCGACAGTCTCGAAATTCGCTGACAAGTGTCGTGTAGAAAAACAGTTCGACCAGAGTATTTTCTGCAAATGAGAGTGATTTGCATTTAATTGTTTGGCAAAATAATGGGGTTGAACAAGTCTGCGCTTGCAGTAAGGAATCATGATGACGAACAGACGAGGCAGTTTTCTGACCGCCTTCGCTGCGGTTGCCGCGCTGGGTCTTGCGCCCATCGCCCAAGCGCACGGTGATCTCGATGAAGAGAAGCTGGAGGAGTTCCAGTTGCATCTGGATGACTATGAACAAGACGTCATAGCGATGATTGCGACCGTCGTCGACATTGTCGACAACGCAAACGCGACCAAGTCGGATACTGATGCATTGATTCAGCAGTGGGAAGACGTTGCGGTCCACGAGGCTATTGAGTTCAAAGCGACACTGGCATATCCGGGTGTGTGGCAGGGATTGATTCAGTTGCAGACCGCTGTCGAGAGTGCCGGTGATAAGGACGCCGCCGGTGAGGCGTTGAAGGCGGCACTTTGGCAAGGTATGGGTGCGTTGCGAATGGCGGCGACCATGGTGGATCTCATCAACGAAGAGATTTCTGACGAGGCGCCGTTATCTGGTCCGGAATCTGTCGACGCAATTATCTCGGCTTTGACTCGGGCTGTTGAACTCTATGAGGCCGGAGACACTGCCGCGGCGGAAAAGGCGATCTTTGAAAGCTATGAAGATCGGTTTGAGTACCTGGAAGGCGATTTGATCCCGAAAGATCCGGAACTCGTGAGCAGCCTCGAGGCAGACTTTAACGCAACGCTACCGCTGGCCATGAAGGCGGGAGCACCTGTTGATGATGTCCGCGAGATCGTGGTTGCAATGACCAGCAAATTGGAATCCGCTAAGGCGATTCTCGAGGCGGTCGAAGCCGAGCGCGGCACCGTATTCTGATTGTGGACCGCCGCTCACTTCTGCATGCCTTGGTCACAGTGCCGGCGGCCTTTGCCTCGCCGGGTGCATCCTTTGCGCAGGGTTCGGAAGCCAGCGAAGTAGGTATAGACGGACCGGTTTCGGTCACGAGCCTACCGAAACTGAAAGGCAAGCTGACCTTGTACCTCGGCCGCGGGGAGGGTGGCCTATACGAGAAGATCCTCGAGTCGATCCAGCGGCGTAATCCGGATTTTGAACTGAGGATTCGACGCGGGCCGTCAACGGCACTGGCGAATACGCTGGTTGCCGAGTCGAGATTCGGTAAACCGAGAGCGGACGTCTTTTGGTCGATCGATGCCAGCTCGCTCGGTCTCGTGGTTGAGGCGGTGGAACCTCCGGCATTGGATGACGAGCTGATCGCATTGCTTAAACCGGAGTATCGGTATGAGCGTTGGTTGCCAATATCCGGACGCTTCCGAACGCTCGCGTACAACCCGAATTCGGTCAATTTAAGCGAACTGCCAGATAGCATCATGACACTGCCGGATGAGGATTTGCGCTTTGGTTGGGCGCCTGCCTACGGCGCTTTTCAATCGTTTGTTACGGCGATGCGGTTGCTGGAAGGCGACGACGCCACCGGCGCTTGGCTTGAATCGCTGAAAGCGCGAAGCAAATCGTACGCTGGAGAATTGAATGTAGTGATGGGTACCAGCCAAGGCGAATCGGATATCGGTTTCGCGAATCACTACTACACGCTGCGACTGTTGCAGGGTCGACCGGACACGCCACTCGGGCTTGCGTTTACTCGTGGTGATGCAGGCTGCCTATTGAACGCATCAGGCACGGTGATCTTGAAGCCTTCCACACGTGCTCGAGATTTCGTTCGGCATCTGATGACCAACGAAGTGCAGGGTTATCTCGCGCGCGAGGCATTTGAAGTGCCCTTGCTCGAAGGGGTTCCTAATCCGAAAGGGCTGCCGCCGCTGGCGAGTCTGCAACCACCGCGCGTGGATCTCGAGAAACTGGCAGACGTCCGTCCGACGCTGTCTCTGTTGCGCCAGACCGGGGTGTTGTGACGAGACTTTCATTTACCGCGGCGGGCAGTCTCTTTGTTGCCCTGTTGGTCTTGTCGCCCATCTTTGTTCTGTTTTTGCTCGGCTGGGGTGCGGAGCTGGATGCGACGGCCGATGCGACTCGGTTGCTCATCAATACCGTGGGTCTCGCGCTGGCGACGGTTGTCGGTTCGGTTTTGATTGGTGTGCCACTCGCTATTGCCACTGCGCATTGCCGCTTGCCGTTTCGAGGCATCTGGCTCGCTGTTCTCGTCGCCCCTTTAGCGATCCCTAGCTACATAGGCGCGTTTACTTACTTTGCGGCGTTTGGACAGGGCGGTTTGCTCGCAGAGGCGATGGGCAAGCCGCTTTTCAACATAGAGGGCCCCCTTGGCACAGCACTCGTGATGACCCTCTATACCTATCCACTGGTTCTGCTCGCCACGCGCGCTTCTCTGCGTCAGTTGGACGGGCGCATGGTTGAGGCCGCCAGATGTCTTGGCGCGAGCCTTTCCGAGACGTTGTGGCGAGTCGTTATTCCTCGTGTGCGGAGTGGGATCGCAGCGGGTGCTTTGCTCGCGGCTTTGTATTCGATGAGCGATTTTGCGACGCCGGCAATTCTTGGCTTCGACACGTTCACGCGCGTCATCTACGTTGAGTACAACGCGTTTGGTCTCGATAGAGCAGCCCTGTTATCGCTGCATCTGCTGGGCATTATCGCCGTCGTTTTGCTCCTCGAGTCACGGGTATCTGTTGACCGAGAATCGGGCCATCGAGCGTTTGAAATGGAATTGAATACAGTATCCAGAAGTCTACTTCAGATACTGATGTCGCTGGTTTTGCTGGCCGCGATTGGCCTGCCTGCTTGGGTTTTTGGCGCGTGGCTGCTCGATGAGGGTGCGACCGGCGTGAGCCTGGCTTTGATCTGGAATACGACCTACCCGGCATTGCTTGCCGCAGTCGTCACTGTCGTTGCTGCTGTGCCGGTTGCAATGTACGCAACGCGCGGCGGGGCGGGTCGCTGGCTGGAGCGAATATCAACGCTTGGCTATGGTGTTCCTGGCATCGTGATGGGTACAGCATTGCTCTACGTCGGCCTTCGACTCGACTGGTTCTATCAGACCGTCGCGTTGTTGGTTCTAGGGCATGTATTGCGCTTTCTGCCGTTGGCGGTAGGCCCGATTCGCAATGCGTTCGGCCGTACGGATAGGAATCTCGTCGCGGCCGCGCGAGGACTCGGTGCTTCGCCGTGGGAAGCCTTCCAGCGTGTCTCGCTGCCATTGCTGGTTCCGGCAGCGGTTTCGGGTGGCGCGCTGGTATTTCTCGAAGTGATGCGGGAATTGCCATTGACGCTGCTACTCCGCCCCACAGGTCTTGAGACCCTGACGACGGAGCTTTGGCAGGTCTTCGAGGCGGGATACTTCGGTAGGGCGGCAATTCCTGGCCTGCTGTTGATCGCCATATCATCGATAGGTGTCGTCTTGATGATGAGAGGCGAACGGCAACAAGTCAGCGGGGGCGCGAGTTAATGCTCAAACTCAGTGATCTGACTGTTCGGTACGGCAATTTCACTGCGGTAGACGGGGTCAGCTTCGAGGTTGGTGCTGCCGAAATCATCACTTTGGTGGGGCCAACGGGGTGCGGTAAAAGCAGCGTGCTGCGCGCTGTCGCCGGATTCGAGACGCCTACAGCCGGTGAGATTCAGATTGGGGACGAAGTCGTCAATAAGAGTGCACACCTTCCCCCGGAGCGACGAAACATCGGTTTGGTGTTTCAGGACTTCGCGCTGTTCCCGCATCTGAGCGTCGCCGAGAATATTGGTTTCCGCGTCAAGGACACCGCCCTCGTCACGTTCTGGCTGGAGCAGCTCGACCTTGTTGCATTGAGAGATCAACGACCCGAAACGTTGTCCGGTGGGCAGAAGCAACGCGTTGCGCTTGCGCGTGCACTCGCCCACGAACCGAGCATGGTGTTGCTCGATGAACCGCTTTCGAATCTGGATGCAGCGCTGAAGTCCGACTTGCGCTGGCGTATACGCGATGCGTTGAAGACTGCCAAGGTTCCTGCATTGTGGGTCACCCATGATCAGTCTGAGGCGTTGGCCGTAGGCGATCGCGTAGGCGTGATGCGTTCAGGTCGACTAGAACAGATTGCGGAGGCGGAATCCTGTTATCGCGCACCGGCATCGCGGTTCGTCGCTCAATTCCTCGGGGAGGGTGTTCTGATCCCCGGTCGCACTGCGCACGACGCCGTGAGCACAGAGTTCGGCAGCGGCGCCTACTACTGTGCAGCAGGGCAGCTTCCCAACGACACCAAAGTTGATGTGTTGTTGCGACCGCATGATCTCGCGCTCACCGATGCTACCGAGAGCAACGCGACGGTACTGTCGAGCCGCTACGAGGGCGAAACGCGTCTGTGCACGATCGCGACCCCGGCCGGAACCGAGATGAAAGTGCGCGTCAATCATGAGCAGCGTTTCGACGATGGAACATTGGTTGGGGCGGCGATTAGTGCGAGGCACGCGCTACCGGTTTTTGAGACGCGCGACTAGCTTCCCCGCGCAATCCGCAGCCCGAGAGGTAACCGGGGCGTTAGACCTTAGTCTAAGCATGGCGCGTTCTCCTTTGGTCGGTCGGGAAATTCAAGCTCAAAAACAATGGTTTATGTGTTGCTTCGGCGCGCTCTGACGGCCCTTCCGATTCTCTGAATTGTCGTGATACGTCAGCGAGCGTAGTGTCGATGCGGGGGACACTCCTGATCGTCATTGCGTCAGGCAAGACGCGAACGCGACCAGCGACTGTTCGTATTTGTGACAGCAATGCGTGAAGGAGAATGACGCATGAACAAAGCGACAGATGTTTCGGCGCTTACGGTTTCACTTACCCAGTTCAATCTGGAAAATCCGTATACACAGAAGCGCTACGACAATTTCATCAATGGGCAATTTGTAGCGCCTCAGTCTGGCGAGTACTTCGACAATGTGACACCGATATCCGGTCAATCATTCTGTCAGATAGCCCGGTCTAACGAGGCAGACATCGAAGCTGCGCTCGATGCAGCCCACGGTGCCGCGGATGCGTGGGGTAGGACTTCGCCTGCGGAGCGCGCGGTGATTCTCAACCGAATCGCTGATCGCATGGAGGAGAACCTTCAGACATTGGCGGTTGCCGAAACCATCGACAACGGCAAAGCGCTCCGGGAGACCATGGCGGCAGACATTCCGCTGGCGATCGATCACTTCCGCTACTTCGCCGGGTGCGTTCGCGGCGAGGAGGGTTCGATCGCTGAAATTGACGCCAATACCTACGCCTATCACTTTCATGAGCCGCTTGGTGTTGTCGGACAAATCATTCCGTGGAACTTCCCGATTCTCATGGCGGTGTGGAAATTGGCGCCTGCGTTGGCTGCCGGAAACTGCGTCGTCCTGAAGCCGGCTGAGCAGACACCGGCTTCCATCTTGGTTCTGATGGAAATGCTCGCGGATCTCCTGCCCGCGGGCGTCGTCAACGTAGTGAACGGCTTCGGTCTCGAAGCGGGCAAACCACTAGCGTCGAGTACGCGCATTGCCAAGATTGCGTTTACCGGAGAGACCACGACCGGCCGTCTGATCATGCAGTACGCCAGTCAGAACATTATTCCGGTGACGCTAGAGCTCGGCGGCAAAAGCCCCAACATCTTTTTTGAGGACGTGTTGAGCGCGGACGATGCCTACTTCGACAAGTGCCTTGAGGGCTTCACCATGTTCGCCTTGAACCAGGGCGAAGTTTGCACCTGCCCAAGCCGTGCGTTGATTCAGGAGTCGATCTACGAAGACTTCATCGCGCGCGCGATTGAACGCGTCAAAGCGATCAAGCAGGACCATCCGCTGGATAGCACAACCATGATGGGCGCGCAGTGCTCGCAAGAGCAAATGGAGAAGATCACCAGCTATTTGCAGCTCGGTCGTGACGAAGGCGCAGAAGTGCTGACCGGTGGTAGTCGTGCGGAATTTGAAGGCGAGATGGCGGGTGGCTACTACATCCAGCCGACGGTGTTCAAAGGCGACAATAGTATGCGGATCTTCCAGGAGGAGATCTTTGGACCGGTCGTATCGGTCACGACCTTCAAGGACGAGGCGGAGGCGTTGTCGATTGCCAACGATACACTTTACGGTCTCGGTGCAGGCGTCTGGACTCGCGATGGCAACAAAGCGTTCAGAATGGGTCGAGAGATCAAAGCAGGTCGTGTCTGGACCAACTGCTATCACCACTATCCAGCGCATGCCGCGTTCGGTGGCTACAAACAATCAGGGATTGGTCGAGAGAACCACAAGATGATGCTCGGTCATTATCGCCAGACCAAGAATCTCCTGGTTTCCTACGATCCGAATGCCATGGGCTTTTTCTGAGTTGGATGATTCGTCCTTAAACAACACCGGAAACAACACCGGCGGTCGTGTTACAGCGACCGCCGGTGCTTTGGACCTGATCGCAGAGATCCGAGGCCGGCATGGCGACGATCTGATCTTTCACCAGTCTGGTGGGTGCTGCGACGGTAGCGCACCGATGTGTCTGCCACGCGCGGATTTTCCCCTGGGCGACAGCGATGTGAAGTTAGGCGAAATCGGTGGTTTGCCGTTCTATATGAGCGCAGCACAATACGAGAAGTGGGCGCACACGGAGCTCATCATCGATTGTGTCAACGGTATGGGCGGCATGTTCTCCCTCGACAATGGCACCGGTAGACGGTTTCTTACTCGATCCACGGTCTGCACGGTGCTCCCTGATCATTAGAGTTGCCGGAAACACTCACCTAAGCCATTAATTGTAGGTCGTGTTTGACACATACTCTTGCAATCAAAAGCGTCGGAGAGAGCTGGCCAACTAATCACAAAGCGGACGTTCGAGTGCCTTGATCGGGGCAGCAGTGGATCGCTGCTATCGGCCAAATCCGGTCGTTCGCAATTGACTCAGAGAGAGCCCCAAAGGAACAAAGCATCGTCGGAGTTGATCGCTCGCTTCGACAACTCTCGCAGCCGCTCAACCACTGGCAAAACATCGTCAACCGTCCAGCGGTCGAGCGTCAATTCCTCGGTCGCGGCCCATGCTTCAGACACGCTGCGAACTTCTTCGTCAGACAGAGCGGCGAGCTTCTCGCAGAACGGCTGCGGGAACTGGAAAAGCCATGTCTCACCGGGTTCTTCGAGCTTTATCGTTGTAAGCGCGTGCTTCTTTAAGTCCCATTCCTCGTCCGCGAGCATTGCCCAGAGTATGGAAAAGTTCAGATCAGTAAGACCGCGAAAATGGGTCGGATCGTATTGCTCTTCTGCTGCGGAAAAATCGCGAAGAAGAGTCTCTTCATAGACCGCAGCCTCAGGCGGGGTAGCTATAAAAAGGTCGGCAAGTATTCCCATTCTTAATTATCTTCCGTGCGAATTACGAACGACCGCTCCGGGTCAGCAGCGGTCATTCTACCTTGGAATTTCTGTGCGGCCGGTATCGATCGTGGGCCTTCCAGTCATTCGATCTCCGATATTTAAATTCCAGTAACCGACGATTAGCGCCGACTAGTTGCAACTCGGTAGCTGATCGATCCAGTTCGAAACCAAAGTGACACCCGCATTGTCGACCAGGTTCGAGCCGACCGGTGGCATGCCATGTACATCACGTCGCTGCATTCGATCCACAATTATTGAGCGACTGGCATCGCCGGGTGCGATGAGTCTCGCGTCGACAATGCCAAGAGACCCTGCAGTCGGCGTGACATCACAAGCGTTGGTTGCCGATAGCGCTGTCTCTGCACGGAGATCCAGGTCTGTCGGAACAGGCCCATTCGGTCGGTGGCAACTTGCGCAGTTGGTATCGAGATAGGCACGTGCACGTCGCTCAAGCGACTGGCCAGTGTCCGCGGGATCTGCAAGTGCGTCCAACGTGTTGACTGCGCCGGGTAATGGTGCTGTCAGCATTTGCACGTGCTCTATCGTCTCCAGTTGGTTTGCGGTCCGGCCTGTCGACGGATACTGAAAATCGCGGTTTAGTTGATTGATTTCCGGACCGAGCGCGAAGCCGGCAGCGGACGTGTGGCACTGCATGCACTGTGATTCCGAAGGGTAGATCCATTGCTGTGAACCAATGGTTGCAACCTTGCCACCTTGAACACGTATCGCATCGGTCTGCGCAGCATTCCATTCATAGGTATAGCCGGCCCAGCTTCCGTCGGTGTGACGCATCAAATGCCTTGTCTCGATCAATCGACCTCCAAGTCGGAAATTCTTGACGATCACGGTGCCGACGGGAAACTCAAAATCACCCTCAGCATTGATGCCGATCGTCTCGTTGTTGGGCAGACCGATATACCGGTCCTTTTCCGCCGCGTCGGACCAGAAAGGGGCGTTTAACGAATACGGGAGCAAACCGGAATAGGGCAACGCGGTGTTTCCAGGTTGCGTGCAACCGGAATCGGAGAGCCGATCGGGAATCGTGTCGGGTGTTGCGGCCCCAACGCGCTGCATACGACGTACCCGGCCGCGCCCGTTGCTGCCGTTGATATCCACAAGGTAGAGCTCACCGTCCGGACCTGAAGCAAACGCAGTCGGATTGAGGCTTGTGTTCGCCAACTGGTCATTGGTGAAGCCGCCGTTGCCATCGGGTCTTGCCACCCAGACTCGGCCAGAACCATAGTCGGCGAAAACATAAAGCCCAATCAGGTCGGGGATTTCTGTCCCCCGGTAGACCTGACCACCTGTTATTGAATTACCTAGTGATCGGCCATATTCGGTGACGGGATCGATTAGCGTTGAGAGGTCGCAGTCACTGGCATTGCCAGTTTCCCGCGTGCCTTCTTTGCACCGCCAACCATAGTTGCCAGCCAAACGAATCTGGTTTACCTCTTCCAGCGCGCCCTGACCAACATCAGCGAGCCACAGCGTCGAGCCTTCTGGATCGAAAGCCCAGCGCCATGGGTTTCGAAGTCCCCAGGCAAAGATCTCTGGGCAGTCCGCCGAGTTGGCTCCTGGCCCGCAGGGCGGGTTCGAAGCGAACGGGTTGTCTGTTGGGATCCGATAGCCACCCCCGGTCGCCTGTACATCCAACCTCAGCATACTGCCGAGTAATCGGGTGGTGTCCTGCGCCCTCGCTCGCGGGTCGTTGCCACTGCCACCGTCACCGAGACCGACATACAAGAAACCGTCTGGTCCGAATGCAATATCACCACCATTGTGGTTGTCGAAGTCCTGGTCGATCTCGATGATGATCTGTTCCGTCGCGCCAGGACCCGGCGCAGTGACGTCATCAAGTACAAAACGTGAAATCACACTACGCATGTTGGGTCCGGTGTGCTCGACGGTATAGGAAAGGAATATCTCGGGTGTCGTCGGGTAGTCCGGGTGAAACGCCATACCCAGAAGTCCGCCCTCGGAGTTGGTGCGGATGTTGCGGGTGTCGTTCAGATCAAGATATTCGGTGGCAGCATTCGGGTTCGCAGGATCGAATGTCAGGATCTGCCCCATTTTTTGCAGCACAAACCATCGTCCGGATGGGCCCGGTTCCAGCAATAGCTTGGTCGGTTGCAGGAAATCACTAATCGCGGGATAGACATCGACGAATTCCACGCTGGAGCCCGCTGTAGGTCGAGCCGGTGCAACGCAAGTCTGGTTATCCGGTCGTGTGTCGAGTCCAAACGCGACGGCGCTGGAGTCGTCGTCGCGGATAGTCCCTGTTGCGGAAGCGCGTGTGATCTGAGCGTTAACCGGAGACGATAGCGTCACCGTCAGTGTCTCGTCGACTTCCTCAAGACTGTCGCCAATGACCGGTATGTCGATCGACGCCGTACGGGTGCCGGAAGGAATCTGAAGCGTGCCGGATACCGAGGTGTAGTCTGTGCCAGCCTCCGCGGTGCCGTCCGCGACAGCGTATTCCACGCTGGCGTCAGCAAAGCTTGCGCCCGCCGGCAACGTGCCCGAGACCGAAACCGTGAACGAGAGCACGACTGTGCCCGAGTCTCCCTCTGTCACCGTTGAGTCGCTAATGGCGACATCAGGATTTACAACAACCGGGGGATTCGTCGTTCCCCCGCTGCTGCCACCGCCACAGGCGCTGACAGCGATTGCAATCAGGCCGACCCCTAGCCATCGTCCGATTCGGTAGCTCCCCATGCGCGACTCCGAAAACTGGATATGAGCCCGAGGCTACCAGAAGCTACTGATCGAAACGGTGACTTATGCACGGCTTGTCGCTGCATTGCGACGTTGGCATGTAGAATTGTTGCAATGAAGATCGAACTGAATATCGACGGTGCCGATCATGTGGTCGACGTCGAACCCGAGATGCCCCTGTTGTGGGTGTTGCGTGATGAACTGAATATCACAGGGCCCAAATACGGCTGTGGTATTGCCATGTGTGGTGCGTGCACCGTCCACGTAGACGGGAAGGCGGTGCGGTCATGCTCGTATCCAGCGAATGCGGTTAAAGGGCCAGTGAAAACGATTTCCGGTCTGGGTACACCCGATGCGCTGCATGCCGTTCAATCCGCCTGGATTGAGCATCAGGTCGCTCAATGCGGATACTGTCAGTCAGGGCAGATCATGTCTGCTGCCGCGTTGCTCGAACGCTCGCCAAACCCGAGTGATGCACAAATCGACGCCGCGATGCGCGGCAATCTGTGCAGGTGTGGCGCGTACCCGCGTATCCGTGCTGCGATCAAGTCGGCGGCTGAAAGTTTGGGGGCCGACTAGCATGGCAAAACGTAAGACACTAACCAGACGAGCACTGCTCATTGGCTCGGCGGCTGTAGCCGGAGGGGTAGTGTTCGGCGTCTGGCGCTACAAGACACCGTATGCGAACCCGCTTTTGGAGACGCTTGAGGATGGTGAGGTCGCACTCACGCCGTATCTGCGGCTGGATGCATCGGGGATCACGATTATTACCCCACGTGCGGAAATGGGGCAGGGTATCCATACCACCTTGGCTGCGCTGGTTGCCGAGGAACTTGATGTCGATCTCAAGGATGTGGCCGTTGAGCACGGCCCCGCATCTGCCGCCTACTTCAATGCAGCGCTGGTTGAAGACAGCCTCCCTTATGCAATGACGGATGATAGTGGCTCAGCCGAGCGCGCACGGCGCTTCAGCCGAATCCCTGCGAAGTTTCTGGGCATGCAGATCACTGGCGGCAGCGCGTCCATCCCGGATGGATACACGAAGATGCGTCTCGCCGGCGCTGCGGCTCGAGAGGTGCTGTTGCAGGCGGCAAGTCGACGTAGTGGTGTTGCGGTGGATGCGCTGAAGACAATATCCGGAAACGTAGTAATGCCCGATGGCCGAAAATTTGCTTACACCGAGCTAGCCGAAGCGGCGGCAAAGATCGAGCCGCCCTCGGAACCGAAGCTCAAAGCGAAATCTTCGTGGCGATTGCTCGGCAGGTCACAGCCACGGGTGGATGTTGTTGCAAAGTCCACCGGTACGGCTGAATACGCCATGGATTTGCGACTACCCGGAATGCGGTTTGCAACAGTCAAACGAAATCCGCATCTCGGTTCAGCAATGATCGGATTTGATGCGTCAGAGGCGTTGGCGATGCCTGGTGTTGAGGCAGCTGTCGCGTTGGACGATGGCGTGATCGTCGTAGCAAACAACACCTGGCGTGCATTCAAGGCGGCAGATGCCGTCAGTATTGAATGGTCCGAACCGACTTATCCTGACTCTTCTCAAGCGATGTTGGAGCGAACCGCTGCAGCTATCGACGATGACCTCGAAGACAGTCGCATGCGCGATGACGGTGAGGTCGATGCGGCATTAATCGAGGCGGATATTGTTAGCGGCGAATACCGCGTTCCCTTATTGGCACACGCGACCATGGAGCCGATGAATGCAACAGCGTGGCTTCGAGGCAACCGGTTAGACGTTTGGGCGGGCAACCAGAACCCGACACAGGCTCGCAAGGATGCAGCGGCAATCGCGGACATCGACGAAGATAACGTTCACATCCGTACGACCTACATGGGTGGCGGGTTTGGGCGTCGGGCAGAAATGGACTTTATTCATCACGCGGTGCACGCGGCTGTCGCCATTGCCGGCACACCAGTCAGTGTGGTGTGGTCACGTGAGGAGGATATGACGCACGATCAGTATCGTCCGGCCGCCGTCGCACGATTTCGCGGAGCAATCGACGCGAAGGGCATCTCGGCGCTCGACATCAAGGTTTCTGCACCCTCGGTGATGGAGTCACAGCTGGGTCGCCTTGGGTTGCCCGTATTGGGTTCCGACATGACGATCGTGCAAGGTGCATGGGATCAACCGTACAACTTCGCAAACTATCGGGTTACCGGTTATCGCCCGGAAGTCATGATTCCGATTACGTCCTGGCGATCTGTAGGCAACTCACAAAACGGGTTCTTTCAAGAGTCGATGATCGACGAGCTTGCGCACAGCGCAGGTGTTGACCCGTTAGATATTCGCCTCGCGCACATTGAACATGTGGCCAGTCGAAAAGTGCTTGAGACGGTAGCCGAGATGTCCGAATGGGGCTCAGCGCGGCCTGAGGGGCATGGTCTCGGTCTGGCGTTTGTGTTGTCGTTTGGTGTTCCCGTCGCACAGGTGATGGAAGTTGCGGTTGATGAACGTGGCGTTCGCCTACTCAACGCATGGATAGCTGCTGATGTTGGTATTGCACTGGATCCCAGGAATGTCGAGGCGCAGCTGCAGGGTGGAATGAACTTTGGTCTTGCGGCTGCGATCAGCGGTGAAATCACCGTGAGCGAAGGTAGAGTCGACCAAACCAACTTCCATCAATACGATGGTATTCGAATTCATCAATCACCGAATTTTGCGGTCAGAATTCTCGAAAATGGTGAGAAGATTCGGGGTGTCGGTGAGCCTGGCTTGCCACCCGCGGCTCCAGCGCTCGCGAACGCAGTTTTTGCAGCGACGGGCCAACGCATACGAGAGCTGCCCATGCGAAAACATATGAGGTTCGTGTAGTGGCCGGACCCCTTGCAGGACTGCGTGTCATAGAGGTGCGGGGCATAGGCCCAGGCCCTTATGCAGGGATGGTGTTCGCGGACCTTGGCGCTGACGTCGTCGTCGTTGAACGCGCGGCTTCACCGAGTGGACTGGCGCCGCCTGCCGCAGCGGATGCGCATATGCGTGGCAAGCGCTCGATTGCGTTGAATCTAAAATCACCTGACGGTGTTGAAGCGTTACTGAAACTGGTGGAAACGTCCGATGCGCTTCTGGAGGGTTTCAGGCCGGGAGTGGCCGAAAAGCTGGGATTCGGACCAGAAACGTGTCTGAAGCGTAACTCACGCTTGGTCTATGGACGGGTGACCGGCTGGGGACAAACCGGGCCACTCAGTGGTGCCGCGGGTCACGACATTAATTACATCTCGCTGACCGGTGCACTCGCTGCGATAGGTAACAATGAGAAACCCACGATTCCACTCAATCTGATTGGCGATTATGCGGGCGGAAGCCTGTTTTTGGTGGTTGGTATGCTCGCCGCTTTGCTAGAGGCAAGCACATCGGGTCGAGGGCAGGTCGTTGATGCGGCAATAACAGACGGTTCAGCGCACCTGATGTCTTTGTTTCATACGCTCGGATCTCTCGGAGTATGGCGCACGAATCGTTCCGCGAATCTGCTTGACGGTGCAGCACCCTTCTACGACGTCTATCGTACTGCCGATAACGAATTTGTCTCGATTGGTTCGCTTGAGCCGCAGTTTTTTGCGTTGTTGGTTGAACGCCTTAGCTTGGATCCGGAGCTTTTCTCCAATCAGCACGACAGTCGGCGTTGGCCTGAAATGCGTGACGCCTTGGAGCGGGTTTTTTTGAGCAAGACGCGCGCCGAATGGTCCGAGCTGCTCGAAGGGTCGGATGTGTGCTTTGCACCGGTCCACAACTTCGAGGACGCACCGGGGCATCCGCATAACCGCGAACGCGAGACATATGTTGATGTCGGCGGGCTCGTTCAACCTGCACCCGCGCCAAAATTCTCTGAAACGAAACCCGCAACACCGGCGCCGCCGCGACCCGAGGGGAGTGACACTCGAGCGTTGCTGGTTGAGATCGGCTTCTCAAATTCCGAAGTGGACCAGCTTGTCGCGACCGGCGCGGCGTTCGAGTAGCCGGCTAAAGGGTCACCGGACTCACAAATCCGTCCGGTTTCACGGTCAATACCGAACAGGAGAGCTGCCCCAGGATGGTTTCTGCGGTGTTGCCGATGACGATTCCCGGGATGCCGGTTCGGCCAACCGTCCCCATGACGACCAACTCTGCGCCAAGCCCGCGTGCCAATTCGGGGACGCGCTGCCCTGGATTACCTTGCACCAGGTGTACCGTCGGCTTCAGGTAACGACCCATGTTCTCGTCACTCGCGCAGTGTTTTGCAACGAAGCGATCGATCCAATCGCGACGTGTGGCTTGTTCATCCTCTAATAACGCGTCGACGTCATATTTCGATATGCCGCTTCGCGGAGAGCGCATGAAGCTTTCATGTCTCAGCATCCACGTATGCACGATGTGAAGCTCGGAGAATTCGGATAGCGCGACCGAAGCGGCGATTTCCAAGACCTGGGCGTTTAGTGCATCAACCTCCGGATTCTCAGGGTCGTAGTCCAGCGCAGCAATGACTTCGCGAAACGCGGTTTGTTGCGTGGACTTGATCAGCCAAACCGGACATGGGCACTTTCGCAGCAGCTTTAGGTCTGTGCCGAAAAATAATTGTGCCAATCCCTCCAGTGGTTCGACCGCCTTGATCACCAGGTCCCGATCAGACAGCAAAACATCGCGAATGATTTCCATAAAAGGTTTGCCGAGCATTACTTCGCAATGGACAGAGTCGATACCTTCGGGCTTTTGAGCAACCATGGTCTTCAGCTCTTCGGTACGCCGATTCACCATCGCTCTCAATAGTGGACTCGTACCGTTGAGATGTTCGAATTTTTCGTGCTCATTTGCATCGATGACCCCAGCCACGGTTAGCCTTGCCTGATTGTTGCTGGCCAGTTCGAAAGCTTGCGCAAGCGCAGCTTCGCAGGGAGCACTGAAGTCGGTAACGAACAAAATATTGCAGAAACGTTTCATGGTTCAGCTCCTTATTGCCCAACCCACGAGGTTAGAGATTTTGTATTGGCCTACGGAAGATTTTGTCGAACGAAAGTTCGAATCTCTCGCGTGGGAGTTCTCTGGTAGGCTCGCAGTCATTCGTAATGGAGGTCGAAGATGCTCAAGCGACTCATTCCCCTGCTGATGCTCTGGTCCTGCGCTGTCGCCGACGAGCATGCCGATTTGATCACGCTTTTCGAGGCCTGGCGCGCCTTCGAACAGCCACCGCTATTGGATGGGGCACCTGACTACACGCATGCGCAGTTCGAAAGCCGCCAAGCAGAGTTCGAAAAACTTCGTGCAACACTGAACAGCATGGAAATCGCCGATTGGCCCGTGGGCGAGCAAGTGGACTGGCATCTCGTGCGTGCGGAGATGAACGGTTACGACTTCAATCGCCGGGTCTTGATGCCGTGGACGCGCGATCCTGCGTTCTACAACACTATCTGGACTTATCGTAGCGACGTTCCGGCGCACGAGGGTCCAACACATCACGCGGTGGTCGAGCTTTGGCAGTACACGTTCCCTCTCAGCGAAGCCGAGGAGGCTCGGTTAGCACGGGAGCTGTCGGTTATCCCACCGTTGTTTGCTCAGGCAAAAGTGAACCTGACGGGAAACGCACGGGATCTCTGGATCACGGGAATTCGCGATGTGCGCTCCGATATCGTCGATCTGGACAACATTGAATCGCAGCTGACCAAATCAACCAGTGAGCAGCTCCGCAACGTCATTGCCGAGGCCAGAGCGGCGGCAGTAGACCTGGTTGCATGGTTGGAGTCTCAGGCGTCAGAAAAGACTGGGCCTTCTGGTATCGGGAAGGAGAATTACACGTGGTACCTGCAGAACGTGCACCTGGTGCCGTTGTCCTGGGAGGATGAAGTCCGATTGCTTGAGCGAGAACTCGCTCGTGCGTGGACTTCACTAAAACTTGAGGAACAACGCAACCAGGATCTACCGCCTTTGGTTGCGGTCACGAATCAGGAAGAATACGAAGCGCGGGGCCGAGAGGCAGTTGCGCGGATCATGCGCTTCGTGGAAGAGAAGCAAATGCTTACAGTCGCTGATTACATGGAATCGGCGTTGCTTGAGCGATTAGGCAATTTCGTACCTGAAGAGACGCGAAATTTCTTCTGGATCACAGCGCACCTCGACCCAGCGCCTTTGTATACGCATTTCTACCACTGGTGGGAGCTCGCAAGAATGGACATAGAGCCACATCCGAGCCCGGTACGACAAGGCGCGCTGCTCTACAACATTTTCGATAGCCGCAATGAAGGTGCCGCAACCGGCGTTGAAGAGATGTTCATGCATGCCGGTTTGTACGATGACAGCCCTCGATCGCGCGAGCTTGTCTGGATACTACTGGCGCAGCGTGCTGCCAGAGGGCTGGGTTCGCTCTATGCACACGCCAATGAGATGACTATGGAGGAGGCGGGCGGAGTGCATATGGAGTGGACGCCGCGCGGCTGGATGAAAACAGAAAAGGAGCTACTTATTTTCGAGCAGCATCTGTATCTGCGACAACCAGGATATGGAACAAGTTACGTGACGGGCAAATACCTTCTTGAGCAAATGCTTGCGGAGTACGCCAAGCGGCGGGAGGAGGACGGAGGGGAGTTTGTCATGGCCGAGTTCTTTGATGAGATGAATCGCATTGACAGTATCCCTATGAGTCTTGCGCAGTGGGAAATGACGGGTGTCAAAACGGATATTCTGAAGTGATAGGAATTTTCATTGGTTCAGCGAAGGTGCCGAAGCTCTGCGTGTTCATTCTGTTTTTGTGGGCCACGAGTGACGCATCGGCAGCTTGGCGCGTCGCCGAAACCGATAACTTTGTGATCTACGCAAATGCTCGTGAGGGAACAATTCGCAAACAGGCAGAGCGGCTTGAGCGCTACCACTGTGGCTTGAGTTTACGCTTTGGTTTGAAAGAGTGCGCAAAGTTGGGACGTCTCAACAGACTGACGATTTTCGTGGTCAAGAATGCGAAGGAGATGCGTGAGCTTTACGGAGATGATGGTCGGTATGTCGGTGCCTTTTACATACCGCGTGCCGGTCGCTCAGTGGCGTTCGCCCAAAAACTCGACGTGGGCAAGTTCGCCGTTGAGGGTAACGAGGCGTCGCTTTTCCACGAATACGCTCATCACTTTATGTTTAACCTTGCCAACACTGCTTATCCGCTTTGGTTCTCTGAAGGGTTTGCGGAGTTCTACTCTGCAGCGGCGTTTGACAAGGAAGGGGGTGTCATCTTTGGTCGTCCTGCCAAGGAGCGATTTTACGAGTTACAAGTGTCGCGGCAGGTTCCGATAGAAGTTCTTGTAGACACGCAACGCTACCGGAAGTGGCGTAAAAAGAGTGTGTACGATTCGTTCTATGGGCAAAGTTGGTTGCTATTCCACTACCTGCAATTTGCGGCGGAACGCAAAGGGCAGCTACGCGCTTATCTGGAGTTGCTGAAAGGTGATATCTCTGACACTGCCGCTGCGCAAGAAGCATTTGGAGATCTTTGGCAGCTCCAGAAGGAAATGTATACCTACCTCAACCAGAACCGCCTCAATGCATTACTGGTCAGCGCCGATCGTTTTGTAATCAGCGATATCTCGGTGCGAAAGCTGACGAACGCGGAAGCTGCAATTCTTCCCGCGAAGCTCCGTTCGGAACGTGGCGTCGACGACGTGGAGGCCGTCGAAGTGGTTCAGGAGGCCGAGAAAGTTGCCAGTAAGTACACCGAGAGTGCTTCGGTGTGGGAGGTGCTCGCCGAGGCAAGGTTCGACGTTGATGATTTTCAGGGCACGCTCGACGCGGCTGATCGTGCGCTAGAAATAGATCCACTGAGTGTTCGTGCGCGCATATATCGGAGCTATGCCTACACCGAACTTGCTATGCAGGATCAATCGGCAGAAAGCTGGTCGCAGGTATCGCGTGTACTTGAAGAGCATCTTGAGTTCGCGCCGGATCATCCTATCTTTTTACGCGAGTTTTATCTTTATTTTACCCGCCGGGGGAATCCACCTTCATCTGAGGCTGTAGAGCGCCTTAAACGTGCTCTTTATTTGGCGCCTTATGACGATGGTCTGCGTTTGCTGCTAGCTCAACAATTTGTCCGCGACAGAAACTTTGCTGAAGCGATAGTGACACTCGATGTCATCGCGTCGAATTCTCACAGCAGGTTTCAAGAAGAAGCGAGTCGATTGCGCGACCTTGCAATAAAGCAGCTCGAGAATAGCGAAGTGGAGCCGTGAAGTAGTGTTCCGGTTCTTTGAATCCAGAATCGACCCTTATCCGGCAGAGCATCCGGAGGCGCCACCTCGCGCACTATTTGGCTTTTGCTGGAGCTATACCCAACCGGTGATTGGCTGGATCGTCCTGATGGCGGCCCTGAGCGCCTTCATCGCCGTCGGCGAAGTGGCGCTGTTCGGTTTTCTGGGGTCGCTGGTGGACTGGCTATCCACGGCCGATCGTGTCGATTTTCTTGCGCGGGAGGGCGGTCGTCTTTGGTTGATGGGACTGTTCTTGTTGGTCGTTTTGCCGGCGGCGGTAGTCGCTCAGTCGCTGATCATTCACCAGACACTGCTCGGCAATTACCCGATGATCAGTCGCTGGCAGATGCATCGCTACTTGCTCGGACAGAGTCTGGCCTTCTTTGCCGACGAATTCGCGGGTCGTGTAGCGACGAAAGTGATGCAGACCGCGCTCGCAGTTCGCGAAACCGTCATGAAAGTAACGGATGTCCTCGTCTATGTGCTGGTCTACTTCATATCGGTAGTTGTGATGGTTGCGCAGTCGGATTTGCGTCTCGCATTGCCGCTGGTTGCATGGGTTGTGATCTACGCGACAGCAGTCCGGTTTTTCGTGCCACGACTCTCGGTGGTGAGCCAACGCCAAGCGGATGCGCGTTCGATCATGACCGGAAGGATTGTAGACAGCTACACCAACATCATGACGGTGAAGCTGTTCTCGCACGCAGGTCGCGAGGCCAAGTACGCCAAAGAGGGTATGGATTCGTTCCTGACCACTGTGCATGAACAGATGCGCCTGGTCACGCTCATGCAAAGCTGTGTTTATCTGAATAACGTGATTCTAGTATTCGGAATTTCGGCGCTGTCCATCTGGTTATGGCTGCAAGACAGCGTTTCCATCGGTGCCATCGCGATCGCGATTGCACTCGCTCTGAGACTCAACGGCATGTCGCAATGGATCATGTGGGAGTTATCTTCGCTATTCGAGAACATAGGCGTGGTGCACGATGGCGCATCCATGATGGCTCGCGAACGTCAGGTCGTCGATCAACCTGAAGCATCCTCGTTGTCGGTCCACGAAGGTGCGATCGAATTTGAACGGGTTCGATTCCACTATGGCAAGGGGTCCGGTGCGATAGAGAACCTCTCTTTGCGAATTGAGCCTGGAGAGAAAATTGGGCTCGTTGGGCGATCGGGCGCGGGCAAGACGACGCTAACGAATGTGCTTCTGCGGTTCTATGACCTCGAAGGTGGCGCGATTCGTGTCGATGGCACCGATATCGCGACCGTGTCCCAAGACTCGCTTCGCAGTCAGATTGGTGTGGTGACCCAGGATACCTCGCTATTGCACCGGTCGATTCGAGAGAACATCGCCTACTCGCGGCCGGAAGTCTCGGACGAGCAAATAATAAGAGCGGCACAACGTGCCAAGGCGTGGGAGTTTGTTGAGTCGATCGAGGACCGAAACGGGCGACGAGGGCTCGATGCATTCGTTGGTGAGCGTGGCGTTAAATTGTCAGGCGGTCAACGACAACGAATCGCGATCGCGCGCGTATTCCTCAAGGACGCGCCGATCTTGATTCTGGATGAAGCGACATCCGCGCTGGACTCGGAGGTTGAAGCAGCGATTCAGGAAAGCTTGTTCGAATTAATGGCGGGAAAGACGGTCATCGCGATTGCGCATCGGCTGTCTACGATTGCATCGTTGGATCGACTGGTTGTGATGGACGAGGGAAGCATCGTTGAGATGGGGACACATGCCGAGTTGGTCGCCGAGGGCGGTGTGTATGCCGATCTTTGGGCGCGGCAGTCTGGAGGATTCCTAGGCAACGAGTGAAGGGGCTGATTTATCAGCAGGTACTCGCATCAGATCTCACCCATAGCTTAAAGGGTCCGTCGTTGAAACCCGAGTGCGCTGCCTCGGCGCTCAGTTCGCAGCGTTTAGGGTCTGGGGAGATGTTCGCCAAGGTCGGTAATGTCGTTGCCTGTAGGCGACTGGAACACCTTTAGATCGAAGTGCTGAGCGATGGCAATCAGATGATCAAAGACGTCGCTTTTGACGCGTTCATGCTCTACCCAATCGGTGCTCGCGGTGAATGCGTAAAGCTCGAGCGGAATACCATGAGGTGAGGGGTCCAATTGCCGGACGATCAACGTCATCGCCTTGTTGATGCCGGGATGATTGCGAAGATAAGCGACCATGTAAGCGCGAAAGGTGCCGAGATTGGTCAATCTGCGTGCGTTGACATTGCCGTCATCAACGAAATCGGCATTCGCTACACGAAGCGACTCGCGCTTGTCGTCGATGTAATCACGCAGTAGGGCAAACTCACGAAACCGATCAACTTCGGTCGGAGTCAAAAACCGAACGGTGCCGAGGTCGACGTTGAGCGCTCGCTTTATGCGTCTGCCACCCGACAGGGACATAAAGCGCCAATTCTTGAACGAATCAGAAATGAAGCGGTGCGTCGGGATTGTGGTCACAGTCTTGTCCCAGTTCTGAACACTCACCGTGTGCAAGGCAATATCAATGACGTCGCCGTCGGCGCCGTACTGAGGCATTTCTACCCAGTCGCCGAGTCTCAAAATACCCGTACTCGCGATTTGTACGCTCGCCACCAATGACATCAGCGTGTCTTTGAACACCAAGATCAATACGGCGGTAAGTGCACCAAGGCCACTGAACAACAGAAGCGGTGATCGATTGAAAACGGCTGCGATAACGAGTACCGCACCGACGCAGTAGATAACTATTTTCGCGACCTGGAAGAAACCCTTGAGTGGGCGCTCCTTCGCAGCAGGGCTCTTCTCGTAGATTGCGGAAAGCGCGTTCAGCAATGCCCCAATCGCGAGCACGACAAACAGGACGCCGTAACCCACGCTGACCCTCTTAAGGGTCTCCAGAATTTCGCCAGGAACACGGTCGAACCAATCGACGGAGGCGTAGATGATAAACGCGGGGATAACGTGGGAGAGATTGCGGAAGATGCCGTGACCAACCAGTGCATCGTCCCAGTGACTCTTGGTTTGTGCGGCGAGTCGCCTCATGCCTTGCACAAGCAGCGTGCGCGTAATCTTGTGCACAATTAGTGCAAGGATCGCCAGCAATAAGAGACCGAGAGCGGCAGCCATGAGCGGGGACTCATCGGACCAGCGTTTCATATACTCGATGATTTGATCCATCGTCATGGATTTGTCTCTCATTGGTGCACCTGCACGATAGGGTACCCTTGTTCATTGGGCTTCGCACAGCGTGAAGCGTGGTCGCTGGAGAGAGTAACGTGCTGATTTCTTCAAAAGGCTTGAACACGAAATTTCGGAATAAACAACTGGTCGTATTGGACTGTCGTTTTGAACTTTCCGATCCGACAGCAGGCCGAGCGGCCTACGCATCCGGGCATATCCCAGGCGCACTGTACATCGATTTGGAAGACGACCTTTCGGCGGTCATTGACGAGACCAGCGGCAGGCATCCACTGCCTGCCACCGACGATATTTCGGCAACTTTAGGTCGTCTTGGGGTGACGCCGCAGACTCCTGTTGTCGTGTATGACGCGGTGAACAGCGCCTTCGCTTCCAGAGCTTGGTTTATTCTGAAGTGGTTGGGGCACAAAGACGTCGCCGTTTTGGACGGTGGGCTCGCTTCTTGGGTCGCAGAGGGGTACGAACTTACCCGCGAGGTGCGCGAAATAGGCCCGGTCAATCGATATCCAGCAGACTCTAACGATAACTGGATTGTGGAGGCGACCGAGATCGAGGCAAACCTTCAGAGCAAACGCTTCCACTTGATCGACGCCCGTGGCGCCGACAGATTTTCAGGCGTATCAGATCCCATCGATCCGGTTGCAGGCCATGTGCCTGGCGCAGTCAACCGACCCTTCACAGAGAATCTGACTCCGACAGGCCGCTTCAAGAGTGCAAAGCAATTGCGCATGGAGTGGGAGTTGTTGGTTCCTGAGGGTGAGACGGTCATGATGTGCGGATCGGGAGTGACCGCATGTCACCACTTGTTGGCCCGTGAAGTCGCCGGGTTGGAAGCAGGTCGACTTTATGCCGGGTCCTGGAGCGAGTGGATCCAGGATCCGTCACGTCCGGTTGCGCTCTCGTAACAGGTCCGCATACCAGAAGCAGGTAAATCCATGTACCTAAGACTTTGTATTTTCTTTCTTGGCTTTTCGATGCTCATCGGCGAGGTGTCGGCTGACGGGAAGCAGGTGGTCATCGCATTCACTAACGATATTGAAAGTGCCTACGATCCCGTTGATGCCTTCTGGCGTGATGACATCGAGCAAATCGGTGGGATCGCACAACTCGCCACGCTGATTCGTCGACTGCGTTCGGAGTCGCAAGTCTTTTTCTTATTCGATGCTGGAGACATTTTCACCGGGACGCTCGCCAAGCGCACGCAGGGCGCGGTGTCGTTCGATCTGATGGCGTTGATGGGTTACGACGCGATCGCAATCGGTAATCATGAGTTTGAGTACGGGTGGGAGACTCTTGCCGAACAAAAAAATCGTGTGCCTTTCCCGGTTCTAGGCGCGAACTTATTCTACAAAGATACCGATCACCCTTTCGCGCAACCCTGGGTCATTCTCGAACGTGAAGGCATTCGTGTTGGCGTGATCGGTGTCATGGGACAGGATGCGGCAACTGCATTGATTCCCTCGAACATTGCCGGGCTCACCGTGCTGGCGCCGGTTGATGTCGTGCCGGCACTCGTGCGAAAGCTGAGGCCTGAGTGCGACCTGATTGTGGTGTTAACCCATCAGGGTGAGACGGCGCCCATGCAGACGGATGATGAGGCAGATGCCTCGGTTCAAAGGGGGAACGAAGCTAATCTCGATCTCGCAGGTTCGGTCGTTGGAATCGACTTGATCCTCGGCGGACATACCGATGCGGGTACTCGTGAAGCGCTAATACAACCGTCAACCGGAACTGCCGTGATGCAGACGTACGGCCAAGGACAGCATCTTGGGGTTGCCGAGTTTACAGTCAGTGATGCATCGGTGGAATTCGAGGGCGGTCGATTGATCACGGTCAACGCTGATGAGTTACCCGCTGACCCTGTGATTGCGGCGCGGCTTAATGCGTACCGGGAATTGCATGCAGACTTATACAAACCCGTGGGTACGCTCGCGGAGGGAATCACTCGGCGCTACAACGCGGAGTCGTCGATGGGCAATCTGTTTGCGGACATTGTGCGTGACGCTGCTGAGGCGGACATTGGGCTGATGCCCTCCGGCGCACTGCGAAAAGATATCGGCGAGGGCGTCGTGACGCGTGTCGATCTCCTCGATGCTTTTCCGTTCGAAGACCAGATTGCGATTGTGACGCTGCAAGGTTCTGTCTTGCGCGCAGTTCTCGAGCAAGGGTTGTCCCTAGAGCGCGGCATGCTGCAAGTCTCTGGACTGTCGGTTCGCTACGATAGTTCGCGCCCAGCGGGTGACCGCGTTCTAGAGGTGCTAGTCGATGGCACGCCACTTGACGACGAGGCTTTATACCGAGTCGGCACTTTGGAAATTCTGGCGCAGGGTGGTGACCGCTACACCCAGTTTCTTTCTGCCGAGAACACTTCCTGGGCAGACGTTACGTTCGCAGATGCATTGCTGAACGCGTTCGAGGGCGAGAAAGACCTGTCGGTCGCGTCTGAAAGGCGGTTCACCAATATCGCGGAAGACTGAGTAAGATCTTAGTTATCACCGCTAGCCGCCGGCGGTTTGCGCATTCCAGTCGTTGAATATGGTTCGACGTGCAACGATTGTCAGAGCCACGTTCATTGAGATACGGTGTACACAAGGTATTGAATACGCAGAATAAACGTGTAGTGCTCGCAGGGTTGGCGCTCTGTAGTTTGGGGGGCGGATTTGCCCGATTGCGAGTTTTGGATAGACTCCGGCCACAACTTTTTACAGGGGATTTCGTATGAAACGTGCATTGTTTGCTTCCGCGGCGATGGCCTTGAGCGTTACAGCATCGGCCGCAAGCCTGGATGAGGTTCTGACTTGTAACTTCGAAACCATGGGCGGACTTGAGAACATCAAAGCGGTCGAATCGGCTCGAATGACGGGAACGATGTCCATGGGGCCCATGCAGGCACCGTTCACTATTGAATTCCAGAAACCCAACAGCGTGCGGATGGAGTTTGAAATCCAGGGCATGACCGCCGTTCAGGCATACGATGGTGAAAATGGTTGGGCGATCATGCCATTCATGGGCAAAACCACCCCGGAGGCGATGGTCGAAGATGAGCTGAAGTCGATTCAGGAGATGGCTGAGTGGGAAGGACCCTTTATCGACTGGGAAGAGAAGGGCCACAGTGTAGAGCTGGTCGGTGTTGAAGATATTGAAGGCACTGAGGCTCATGTCATTAAAGTGGTTCGAGCGGGCTCTGAGGATGAAACAACCTACTATCTCGATACCGAGTATTGCCTGACCTTCCTCACGAAAGGTGTTCAGGATATTCAGGGCAATAAGATGGCGATGTCACAGTCCATCGGCGATTACAAAGAGGTCGGCGACATTGTTATGGCGCACTCCATGATCGGTACGATTGGCGACGGCCCTGGCGCTATGCAGCAGGCGCTGACTGTCGAGAGCGTCGAGCTCAATGT
The DNA here is from genome assembly GCA_038521865.1 of Pseudomonadota bacterium. Classification (GTDB taxonomy): domain Bacteria; phylum Pseudomonadota; class Gammaproteobacteria; order Steroidobacterales; family Woeseiaceae; genus CALBPI01. Next base: position 477,148 of record JBCBKO010000001.1, read on the forward strand.
CGACGACATCACCGAGGCGCGTTTCGCGATGCCTGCGACCGAAGAAATGCCGGAAGAAGCGAACTAATTGAGGAAGGCTCCATCCAGAATGGGTGGAGCCAGGTCCGGCGCACATCCGCGAGGCGCTGGTGAGTTCTTTGGGGAGACTCTGAATGATCCGAATGAAGACGGGCCTCGCAGCCCTGCTACTTGCTACAGGCGCACAGGCCGCAATTGAAATTGACTCATCAACGTTTGGTGGCCTGACGGCTCGAAGTATTGGTCCGGCTGTCATGAGCGGTCGTATCTCTGCGATTGACGGCGTCACCCGAGATGACGGTGCGACTACGTTGTATATCGGAGCAGCAAGCGGCGGCGTCTGGAAGTCGGATGATGGCGGGATCGTCTACAAACCCGTGTTCGATGGGCACACGCAGTCCATCGGTGCGGTGCGCGTGGACCCGAGCAACCCAGAGACCGTGTGGGTTGGCACCGGTGAGAGCTGGGTTAGAAATACCGTCTCGCCCGGTGATGGTGTATACCGCTCAACCGATGGTGGCAAGAACTGGACACATCTCGGGTTGAAAGAGAGCGACCATATCGCCGAGCTTCTGGTCCACCCGGATGACAGCGACACCGTGTTTGTTTGTGCACTCGGTCACCTGTGGGCGTCCGGCGGCGATCGCGGTGTGTTCCGCACGCAAGATGGCGGTGCGACCTGGGAAAACGTGCTCTCTATTGATGAGGCAACGAGTTGCTCGGATCTTGCAATGACACCAGACGGCAACACGCTGTATGCAGGGTTCTGGCAAGTTCGACGATATCCAGACTTCTTTGAATCCGGTGGCGAGACGTCCGGTCTCTATCGAAGTACGGATGGTGGTGACACGTGGCAGTTGTTGACCGATGGTTTGCCCGAGACGGATAAGGGTCGTATCGCAGTAACAGTTGCTCCCTCCGAACCTGAGCGCGTGTTCGCGACGATCGAGAGTGAAAATACCGCCTTGTTCCGGTCGGATGACGGTGGTGATACCTGGGGCGAGATGGACGATTCAACCAACGTCCAAATGCGCCCGTTTTATTTCGGTGAACTCGTTGTCGATCCGGTAGATGCAGATCGTGTTTATAAACCGGGCTTCAGCCTGACGGTCAGCACGGATGGCGGAGATACGTTTTCAGCAATGTTTGGCGCGGGCTTCAGCGTGTCCATCCACCCTGACCATCACGCGCTTTGGGTGAACCCATCCAACCCACAGCAAGTGGTTCTTGGTACGGACGGCGGCGTGTATATCTCCGAGGACAAGGGCTTCCATTGGCGACACGTAGCAAATCTACCCGTCAGTCAGTTCTACCATGTTGCCGTCGACTCGGACTGGCCCTACAACATCTATGGCGGTTTGCAGGATAACGGTTCCTGGAAGGGGCCGTCGCAGGCACCAGGTGGTGTGCAAAACCGCCATTGGGAAAATGTCGGATTTGGGGACGGGTTCTGGACATTCCCGGATCCCAGTAATGAACGTTTCCTTTACTCCGAATACCAGGGTGGACAGCTCAAGCGAGTCGACACCGAGACTTCCGAGATCAAGCGAATTCAGCCGGCACCAGAAACAGGGCAGGAGCCGCTGCGCTTTAATTGGAATACGCCGTTGCATATGAGCCCCAATAAGCCGGGCACGATTTACTACGGTGCTCAGTACTTGTTCCGCAGTCGTGACCGTGGCGAGTCGTGGGAGGCGATCTCACCGGATTTGACCACTGATGATCCGCAGGGGCAGCGGCAAGCCGAGTCGGGCGGTATCACCATCGATAACTCGACTGCCGAGAACTACACGACGATCTATTCCATCAGCGAGTCACCTCTCGATCACCGCGTGATTTGGGTGGGTACAGATGACGGTAATGTCCAGCTGACACGTAACGGCGGTAAAGACTGGAACAACGTGGTTGAGAATATCGATGGCGTTCCTCCGGGCACGTGGGTATCACGGGTCGAGGCGAGTCCACACGATAAGTCCACTGCGTTCGTCACCTTTGATGGTCATCGTCGCGGTGACATGGACACTTATGTGTTCATGACGGAAGACTACGGCGACACCTGGCGCTCGATCAGCACAGACGCAATCGATGGCTACGCGTGGGTGATCAAGCAAGATCCGGTCAATGCAGATCTATTGTTCCTCGGTACCGAAGAGGGGCTCTATATCACGCTCGACCAAGGGTTGAACTGGACAAGATTTTCCGAGAACTTGCCTCAGGTTGCTGTCCATGACCTGGTTGTACATCCGACCGAGCACGATCTTGTTATCGGTACACACGGTCGTGGTGTTTACGTGATTGATGACATCACGCCACTTCGCGGTATTACTCAGGAAGTGATCGATTCCAACGTCGCTATCCTCGACACGCGTCCGGCGCCGATGGTTTTGAATACGCAACTCCAGGTGTTTGGTGCGAATGACGGTTTTGTCGGCATCAATCCGCCACAATCTGCAACTATCGTGTACTACTTGAAAAAGCGTCACCTGTTTGGTGATCTCAAGATTGAGGTATTCGATTCGGAAGATCGGCTGATTACAACGCTGCCTGGCGGTAAGCGTCGCGGTCTGAACCGAGTTGAATGGCCGATGCGATTTAAAGCACCGAAGTTCCCACCCGCCACCAATCTTGTGCCGGGTTTTATGGGACCGCGTGTGCCCGAAGGCGAGTATCGAGTGGTGTTGACCAAGGGTAAAGAGCAGATTGAGTCGACAGTGCAATTGGTCGCCGATCCGCGCACGCCGCACTCCAAGAAAGACAGGCTGCAGCAGCAACGGTTGGCACTTGATCTCTATGGAATGATTAATGATCTGAGTTTCCTCTCGGATAATTTGATTACCATTCGCGACCAGTCAACTGCTTATGCAGAAGCATCGGACGAGACGCTCAGTGAGGCGCTGGCCGCCTACGCGGAGTCGTTGGAAACCCTCCGCACCTCTTTGTCTTCGAGCAAGGGCGGGATGATCACGGGCGAAGAACAGTTGCGTGAGCGACTGGGTACGCTGTATGGCAACGTGACTGGCTACGACGGTCGTCCGACGGCCACGCAGTTCGCCAGACTTGAGACGCTGACTGGCGAACTCGACGATGCCATGGCCTCCGGAGATGCATTGCTCGGCACTGAGCTGGATGCGATTAACGCGCAGTTGGTAGCGGCAGGCTTTGAGCCGCTTGCCGTACTCGATCGTGCGAGTTGGGACGAAGAGGCGGGTGTGACCAACTTCACGGCCGCTACAAGCAAGCATTTCTGGCGTCATCGTCTGCCGGCTGCGGTTCAGGATTTGCGCCTTTGGTAGCGGGCTTGCGCTAAATGATCCGGCGCTGATGCCGATAGCACGCGTATGGCAGATGCTCGTCTGCCATTTCGTGTGCGCGCACCAAATGAAGCGTCGGAGAGTCTCGTGGACCCGGATCTGACCGAAACAACTCGAATCAAACGAAAACCCAAGGTCATTACCGATGACGTTGGCGGAACCGTTTGGGTGGATGACGTTGAGTCAGTCGAACTGGAACTGGTGTCAACGATGATGCTCGAAGTCCTAATCGATGAGGACGAAGAAACGGTGCGTCAACGGCTAAAAGACATCGAAGCGTCAGGCAGCGGTGTGCTTGCTCGTGACCCAAAAAATGCATCTTTCGAGGTGATTGACGACACCGAGTTGGCGAAGGCACTAGAGACTGCCGATGAAAGTCCGTCTGTTAACGAACTCGATGAGTTGTCGTTGGTGTCAACGCAGATGCTTCGTGTCATGATCGAAAAGCCGGAGTTGTCACCACAGGAAGTATCCGATGAGTTGCAGTTGCTAGAAGATGTGAAGGCATCGGGTGGCTACGACCCCTACAACAGCGCCTGACTTAAATTTCATTGCCAAGCTCGCGACGCATCTGCGACTATCTATCGATGGATGAATTGTCGCTAGAGTATGAGCTGACGCGCATTCGGTCACTTGTTTTTGCACTGCTGTTGGTTGCACTCATGGGATGCAGTGCGGAAACCGTTCCCAGTAACGACGTTACGTCTGCCGATGTGTCAGAAGCTGACGTGATCCTCACTAATGCACGCGTCTATACACTTAGTTGGGAAGAGCCTTCGCTCGAGGGTGAAATCAGTAGCGATGCGCCTTTGGATGAGCGTGGATGGCGTCCGGATGCAGAGGCCGTTGTCATCCAAGACGGCATTATCCGTTTTGTGGGTTCTACCTCGGACGCGATCAAGCTGTCGGGTGGCTCAACCCGTGTGATCGATCTCGACGGAGCAACCGTAGTTCCCGGGCTCGTCGATTCGCACACCCATATTTTTGGGTTGGGCGCACTTCTCGACAAAGTGAACCTGATTGATGTTCCCGATGCAGCGACAGCGATCGAATTAGTTCGTCGGCGAGCGAAATCCACTCCGGAAGGAGAGTGGATTATCGGTCGTGGCTGGGATGAGGGTGCATGGGCGAACAACTATCCGGACAAGCGTGAGCTGAGTGCGGCGGTTCCGGATCATCCGGTGTTGCTCCGCGGGCGGCATGGTTTTGCAGTGTGGGTCAATGAGAAAGCACTGGAGCTTGCGGGTGTGACTGCATCGTCTGTAGTGCCTGTCGGCGGTGAAATGCAGTTGGGCGAAGATGGGTCGCCCAGCGGGTTGTTTATGAACCGTGCGGTCACGATGTTTGATTCCGTATTGCCCGTACCGACCCGAGCTACCCTACGTCGTCATGCGCGACTGGGTCTCGAGCAGATGGCCAAAGATGGCTACACCGCGATCCATGATGCGGGTTTGGACTCGTTGCAGATGCTCACGCTCGAGGCTATGGAGGCCGAGGGTGAATTACCAATTCGTGTTTATGCGATGTTGTCTTTGCGCGATGAGCCACTGATTCGGCGCTGGTTAAAAAAAGGGCCGGATAGCGATACTGACAGCATGTTGGTGACTCGTACCGTCAAGGCGTACTACGACGGCGCTCTGGGGTCGCGTGGCGCGAGACTGCTTGCTGACTATTCGGATATGGCAGGCCATCGCGGTGTCAGCGGCGGCAATTACGGGTTTGATGAGGCGTTAAACGCCGAAGCAATGCGCGCAGGTTTTCAGATTGCGATTCACGCAATTGGAGATGCGGGCAACCGCGAAGCGATTGATATCCTGGAAGCGGTATTCCGCGATTACCCTGAGACGATCGCTAATCGTCACCGTATAGAGCATGCGCAAGTGCTGGCCGATTCAGATATTCCGAGACTGCAGCAGTACGACATGATCGCCTCGATGGAGCCACCGCACGCGATGGAGGACAAGGCGTGGGCAGAGGAGCGGCTGGGGTCAACGCGTATTCTTGGTGCTTATGCCTGGAGGACGCTGCGGGAGGCCGGTGCCCGACTCACATTCAACTCTGACAACCCGGGCTCCGATCACAGTATTTTTTATGGACTGCATTCAGCGATCACGAGACAGGATGCAAACCTACTCCCAGAGGGAGGGTGGTATCCGGAGCAGCGTATGACGGTCGACGAAGCAATCCGTGCGTATACGTCGTGGTCAGCGCATGCGAGTTTCCGTGAGAGTCAGACGGGCTATATCGAAGTGGGCCAATGGGCGGACATCACGGCTATGGATGTCGACCCATTTGCGTTGGCTGGTAATTCGCCGGAGAAAATTCTAGCAGGCCAAATTGTGTTGACGATGGTCGACGGTGACGTGGTGTACGAGCTTAACTAGGTGCAACAGTTACGCGCGAAACAGCTGTCGAAAACGATACAATATCGAGATGTCCCGACAGCCCTCGAATTTCTGGCGACGCCTACGTGTTGCCGTCGCTTGGTACACCTTGCTGTATGCCGGAAGCGTGATGGCGCAATCCGAAGAAGACCCGTCGGTTCGTGAGGTTTTTGAGCCAGAATCATTCGCGCGTTTCGCACCGCGGACCGCCTTGGATATGGCGCGTCAAGTGCCAGGGTTCCCGATTGATGAGGGCGAGTCAGAGCGCGGTTTCGGACAAGCCGATACGAATATTCTCGTAAACGGGCGTCGCATCTCCGGCAAGTCCAATGGCCCCGTGGCCGTTCTCGGCAGAATTCCCGTTGATGATGTGCTTCGGTTGGAGGTTGTGGATGGTGCGAGCCTGGATATCGGTGGACTGTCCGGACAGGTTCTCAACGTGGTAACACGCTCTGGCGGCGGTGTCAGTGGCCGTTTTGCATACGCTCCGCAGGTGCGAACCGACAGTGTGGAGTCTAGATGGAGAAACGGTTCGCTTTCGCTGTCCGGCGGCAGCGAGGCCACAGAATGGACGTTGGAAGTCGCCAACGACCAGAACCCGACTGGCTCGCGTGGCCCGGAGTTTGTCAGGGACGGGGATGGTGTCCTGCTGGATCTTCGTGATGAATTTGGCGGGAATACTTTTGATCAACCTGGGATCGCTGGCTCACTGACGCACATTTTCCCCTCTGGCAATGTTTTGAACCTGTCAGCGGAAGTGAATTGGTTCATTTTCGAGTCAGAGGAGATATCCCGTAGAAACCCGGTGGATGGCGTTCCCCAAATACGTGACCTGAGAGAGACCGAAGACGAGTTCAACTTCGAGGTCGGTGGTGACTATGACTTCAATCTTGGTGTTGGTCGGCTAAAACTGATTGGTCTGCACCGGTTCGAAGACAGTCCGACAGAGGCGAGCGTTCGGTTTGATTTTGAGGATGGGCGCTCTCCGAGCGGATCGGTATTCAAGCGCCGCGCCGAAGAGGCGGAAACGGTATTTCGCGGCGAATATACGTATTTTGCATTCGGAGGCGATTGGCAGTGGGCCGTGGAAGGGACGCACAATTTTCTGGATATCGACGGTAGTCTTCGGGTCCGAGACGATACCGGTACACTTGTCCCCGCCGAACTGCCGGGAGTGTCTTCGCGCGTTGAGGAAGACCGAGCTGAGATCACAGCGAGCTACAGCCGCCTGCTCAGTCCCGAGCTTCAGTTGCAGGTGTCGCTCGGCGCCGAATACTCAGAAATCCGCCAATCGGGCGAATTGGGCCAGACACGCGACTTTGTGCGTCCGAAGGGGTTTGTCTCTCTCAATTGGGCGGTGAACGATACCCTGGACGTTTCGATGCAGCTCGAGCGTCGGGTAGGGCAGCTCCGATTCTTCGACTTTATCGCATCGGTCAATGTCAATCAGGAGCGGGTGAACGTATCCAACGTGGATTTGGTGCCACCCCAAAGTTGGATTATGGACCTACAGGCGCAGCAATCATTGGGCGACTATGGGTCGGTAACCGTTAGCGCGTTCTACGAGGACATTACCGATATCGTTGATCAAATACCGATCGACGGAGGTGGTCAGGCGCCGGGGAATGTAGATTCAGCAGAGCGGTATGGCGTCGCGACGAACCTGACGTTCTTATTTGATCCTCTAGGTTGGAATGGTGCGCGACTTGATTTTGAAGGCGCATTTACACGCTCGTCGGTCATTGACCCTCTGGTGGGTAATTCACGACCTATCTCGGATGATGATTACCTCGACTTTGAGTTCGTGCTTCGGCAGGACTTTCCCCGTACTCAATGGGCAGCCGGCTTTGAGTTCTTCTATGACGAATCGCGTCCCTCCGTGCGCCTCGATGAAATCAGTCTTTTTACCCCGACCGGTGGGTTCAGTCGCGTGTTTGTTGAGCATAAGGATGTCTTGGGTATGACCATGCGCGGAAGTGTGGCCAACCTGAATGATCGGGGTAACGATTTTTCCCGGGTCATTTTCAATGATCGCGCTGCGAACGATATCGCTTTCTCCGAAGAACGCTTTCGCGATTTCGGTTTACTGATTCGGCTGGAAGTCGAAGGGAGTTTTTAACCAATGCTAATGATTCTGGGTAACCAGCTTTTTCCGCCTGAGTGCCTATCGGCCTACAAGGGTCATGAAGTTTTTATGGCAGAGGATATGGGGCTGTGCACCTACGAGCGGCATCATCAGCAGAAAATCGTTTTGTTCCTCGCGGCCATGCGAAGCTACGCAGATGAGCTGCGAGCCACGGGGTTCGACGTTCACTATGAAGCGCTTAATGTAGACGGCAAACAGACGTACGAAGCGCGCCTAAAGGCTGCAATGCAGAAGGCTGGCTCCAAGGAACTGGTCCACTTCGAGATCGAGGACAAGCTATTTGAAGCGAGAGTCGAAGCGATGGTGGCCGCCGAGGATTTTACGCACACCGTGGTTCCATCGCCTATGTTCTCGTGTGATCGCGAGCGCTTTGCACAGTTCATAGACGGCAAGAAACGTTTGTTGATGGGAGACTTTTACAAGCAGCAACGCCATCGTCTGGACATTCTGATCGACGCCGACGGTGAGCCTGAAGGCGGTCAATACAGTTACGATGCCGATAATCGGAAGAAGCTCCCGCGTAACGTTGAACCACCCATAATCGACGCGGCTACGCAAACTGATCATGTCACAAACGTGATGGAATTGGTCTTAGAGACGTTTGCGGATCATCCAGGATCGGCGAGTGACTTTTGGTGGCCGACCACTCGGAAAGAAGCACGGTCCTGGTTGGCTGAATTCGTTGAAGCGAGACTCGAGTCGTTCGGCCCCTATGAGGACGCCATGACAACGCGCTCCAAAACGGTTTTTCATAGTGTGCTGAGCCCAATGATCAATATGGGGCTACTCTTGCCCGACGAAGTCGTTGATGCTGTCGTCGCGAAGTCAGACGCGGCACCGTTACCAAGTGTTGAGGGTTTTGTCCGCCAGGTTATCGGTTGGCGCGAGTTCATCCGGGGTATCTACCAAAACTTCAGCGAGCAGCAGGACGAAAGCAACTTTTGGTCACATCAGCGTGAGTTAACCGACGATTGGTACGATGCCACTACTGGGATTGTACCCCTCGACGACGCGATCAAAACCGCCCAATCTCTTGGGTGGGCACACCATATCCCGAGATTGATGGTGCTTGGTAATCTGATGACCCTGTGTGAAATTCGACCAACTAGCGCTCACCGTTGGTTTATGGAGATGTTCGTAGATTCATCCGAGTGGGTCATGGGACCAAACGTGTATGGCATGGGGTTATTCAGTGATGGCGGCATCTTCGCAACCAAACCTTACATTTGTGGCTCAAATTATCTTCGCAAGATGAGTGATTACCCAAAAGGTGAATGGTGCGATGTTGTTGACGGACTCTATTGGCGTTTCATCGACAAGCATCGAGATTTTTTCGCTGGGAATCCAAGGTTGGCACTTATGCCCCGTGCTTTGGACCGGCTCGCTGATGATCGACGCGAGCGTATTTTCGGATTAGCCGAGACATTTCTCGAATCGAAAACCAATTAGACGAAGCGGGAACGCCTAGGGGGTAGACTTTTTTTCAGGAGCTCTTGTTCAAGGCCGATTTGCCATCAGCGTGACCACGAGTGGCAGGTGATCGGAGACACCTTCGCGTTCAGTCAAATTAAATCGCTTCACTGTCCCGTCAGCGTTCATTTGGTCCGGGTACTGATTAGCAATGTAGGTTTGACCAACTTGCAGCTCCCACGAAGACGCGTCCGTCTGTGAGATAAGGATCATGTCCAGAAACGACCAGCTGCTGCCTGTTCTCCAATAATTTGTCCCACGACAGCCCTCGCAGCCCAGCTCGTGGGCAACACGCCAGTATGGGCGTACGCGATCGTCAATGATTGTTGTGTTCGTCTTCTCTAGTCGCGGTGTATTGAAATCACCGGCTGCAAAAACCAGGTGATCATTGGGCACGTTTGCTCGAAGTGAATTCAGGTGATCATAGGCGAGTTCGCGCATCTCAATCGGATGAAACGGGGCGGGAAAGTGCACAGCGAAACCGGTTATCGCACTGCCGTCCGGGAGTTCGAAAGTCGCTTCAAGAACGCCACGAGTATCGTTCTCCCTGTCGGGGTATTCAGAAACATTAAACGGATGCAGTGTTGGTTCCCCTACAAGCGGCAACCGAGATAGAAAGGCAACATCGATGCCACGAATATCGCGTCCCTCAATCAGAACAATTTCGGTGTATCCGGCAATCGCAAGATACTCGGTGGCGAGTCGGGTCAATACTCGCAGGTTTTCGACTTCCTGTAGTGCAATGATATCCGGACCCAGCCCATCATTGACTTGCAAGATCGACCTGGCGAGTTGCTCAAGTTTGAACGTAAGCGCGTTCTCGTCCCAATTCAGCTCCAGGCATTCCCACTTCCATCGTTCCACCTCGATGGGTTCGCATTTGGCGATGTGCTCCGCGTCGTTCTTTGCGGAGCGCGGAAAGTAAGCATGATCGTCCTTGCCAGGGTCATCCTCTGTATCAAATAGATTCTCCACGTTGAACGTCATGATTGTGACGGCGGCAGGAGCCGCAACCTCAGTGTCGCCACCCTCGCTAGGCCGACAACCCAAGACCGTGAAGCTCAACGCAAGAAAACAGCCGATTAAAAACTTCATAAGATGCGATTCCGGTACTGATCATCAAAATACTGCTGAGAGTTAACAAGAAGTGGATGACTTGAGATATCGCAAAAACCGAATAATCAGGGTGAAAATAGTGAATTTTCTCGATGTTGGGCGGTCTATATACTTGAGATTCGAAAAAGGAGTGAGCGCGTAAAAAGTGTCGCTCAATCAACAATGAGTAAACAGACCCGATACGTACCTAACACGCTTTCAGACCACGTTGCACTTGCATTCACACGTGCATTGCGATTTCTGGCGGACGTGTTCTTTCGACAGCGTTATGGCCATAGGGCGGTGGTGCTTGAAACCGTTGCTGCTGTGCCGGGGATGGTTGGGGGGTTGCTCCAGCACCTGAAGTCAATTCGACATATTCGGGATGATCAAGGCTGGATTAAAGAGCTTCTCGATGAGGCAGACAATGAACGCATGCATCTGATGACGTTCATTCATATTGCACAACCGTCGCGGTTTGAGCGCGGTTTGATCATGTGCGCGCAGTTCATCTTCTATAACTTGTACTTTTTCATTTACCTGTTTGCACCAAAGACCGCGCATCGCATTGTCGGATACTTTGAGGAAGAGGCCGTACGAAGCTACACCGATTATCTCGCGGAGGTAGATGCGGGTCGGATTGAGAACGTCCCGGCGCCTGAGATTGCAATTGAGTACTGGAACTTGCCCGCGAATGCCCGACTGCGAGAGGTTATTATCGCAGTGCGCAACGACGAAGAAGGCCATCGTGACAAGAACCACGAATTCGCAGACTTGCTCGGGAGCAGTCGCCAAGACACGGTGTCGAATAACGGGTAGACCCGCGCTTCGGCAGCGCATATTTTTCTCGCTGGTGCCGCTGCTCGTACTTTTTTGTTGTCCGATCTACGCGGAGACTAATCGGATGAGCGCGGCCGAGATCGGTCGATTTACTGAGTTGGCGATGACCTGCATACCGCAGGAGTATCCAAATAAGCTGAATCAGTTGCTCTCGAACGAGCGTCAGCTAAAGACACCCCAGACCCTTCATCCTGCATTCTTTGGTTGTTACGACTGGCACTCGTCGGTGCACGGACACTGGATGCTCGTGAAAGTACTTAAAGAGTATCCGTCGCTGGCTGGCCGCGAGGCCATTCTCTCGCGCCTGGAGATGTCGATCACACCGGAGAACATCGCAGCAGAGCTTCGCTACTTCAAGGAAGAGTCGAAGAGTTGGGAGCGGATGTACGGTTGGGCCTGGCTGCTGCAGCTCCAAACTGAGTTGATGGGCTGGGAACAACCGGAAGGCGAGCGGATGTCGGCAGCATTAAGGCCGCTTTCTGATTATCTCAGGGACAGATACATCACCTTCTTATCCGTGCAGGTCTACCCGGTTCGAACCGGTGTCCATCCGAATACGGCGTTCGGGATGTCCTTTGCCTACGACTATGCGATCGCTTCAGGTGATGCTGCATTTGCGGCCTCGCTAGAGCAGGCGGCACTCCGGTATTTCGGTGAAGATCGAAACTGCCCGATCGGTTGGGAGCCGAGCGGTGAGGACTTTCTCTCCGCTTGCCTCGAAGAGGCTGCGTTGATGTCGCGGGTCTTGAAACCCGGAGCGTTTCAAAAGTGGTTTGAGACGTTTCTGCCGGATTTGAACAATCCCGACGGCTTGCTGCCAGTCGATGTCAGTGACCGTACCGACCCGAAGATCGTGCATCTGGACGGTTTGAATCTCAGTCGTGCGTGGAATCTACTGATTATTGCGAACGCACTGGACAGTGAGGACTATGCTCAGCAACTACGTAATATGGCCGACCGTCATATTGACACTTCCCTGCCGTTTGTCACTGACGAGAACTATGTTGGCTCACACTGGTTGGGTTCGTTTGCAATTTATGCGCTCACTCGAACGCGATAGTGCCGCGGTATGGATTCTGGTTATGGATAGTCTAAGAGTACTCTTTGCGCTCGTCTTTATGCTGTTGAACAGCGCGAACGCGGGGGAGGTTGTTCGCGATTCGTTTCCATCAAAAGAGCTTGGGCGAGACTACGAGTCTTTGGTTTATCTCCCGGAAGGGTACTCGGAAAATCGTGAGAAGCGATACCCGGTGATTTACCTGTTACATGGATCGTTTTTGAGCGCAGAGATGTGGACGGAAGGGTTATCGATTGAAGCGCGACTGGACATGATGATCGCCGGACAGAAGATTCCACCCGTCATTGCGGTTATGCCGACGAGCGAGAGTTGGTGGATGAATGGCAGTAACGAGAATGCCGAGACTGCATTCTTTGAGGAGCTAATTCCACGAGTGGAGCGACGTTGGTCTGCATCGTCGGAACGTGAGGATCGTTTCGTAGCAGGAATATCGGCAGGTGGTTTTGGAACGGTCGGCTATGCGATGAAACATCCCGATAAGTTCGCAGCCGGCGCTGCACTATCCCCCGCGACTTATGAGGATCTGCCGCCGGTGAATTCTTCTGCTTATGAGCATCCGGCGTTTCTGGATGAATCAGGTGAATTCGATCAAGCGCTTTGGCGATCGGTCAACTATCCAGCGTTGATTGATGCCTATACGGAGCAGGAGCAAATGGTCGCGTTCTATATCAATTCGGGTGATCACGATGCGCTCGATATCGCATACCACGCAACGGTGTTGTATCAGAGGCTACGTACGCACCAGCCCGAAGACGTCGAGCTAAGAATAGTCGATGGAGATCATGAGTTTGAGGTTTGGGATAGGACACTCGACGACGCGCTTAAGTTTCTTCTTAGTCGTTAATTGACGATACTGCGAATCGCACCGGAAACACGTACTGAACTGCCGGGCGCTTCGCTGAACTCTGCGGTAATCAGAGATCGGTGACCCATGTCCTCGCCCTGCACAATCTTTATCGAACCTTCGTGCAGCCAATCAAGGTCGCGTAGGTAACCTGCGAAGGCGGCTGCTGCAGCTCCTGTTGCAGGATCTTCAAGAACGCCTCCGGACGCGAAAGCGTTCCGGCAATGGAAGGTCTGATTCGATCCGATGGTGACAAGCATCACGGTTACGATCCCGCGTGTTCGCATGAACACTCGACCGGCGTCGAGGCTGTACTGCATTGTTCGCAACAACGCTCTCGAACGTAGCGCGATCACCAGATGCTCCGCGCCCGCATTGATTCGAGCTGGCGGTATGCGCGGGTCCAGGTCATGTTGCGAGTAGCCAAAGAGCTTGAGTGCCGCGGCAAGTTCCTCTTCAACGGCTGCCGTTGAGTGCGTTGGCGGTGACTGAAGCGCAGCAGAGAGACTGTCATTGTCGGCAAACCCTTCAACAGTGATTTGGGTATCGTTTAAATGCAGCGAGTAGACGTCCGAACCAAACTTGGAAGCGAGTGCACCACCGAGTGCGATCGTCGCATGTCCACAGAACGGTACTTCGGATTCAGGTGAAAAGTAGCGTACGCGCCAAGCTGATGCCGTGGGTGCAGCGAAAGCGGTTTCGGAGTAACCAACCTCGGCTGCGATCGTCCGCATCTCTGCCGCTTCGGGCAACCTCTCGGTGATCAGTACACCGGCCGGATTCCCACCCACGTCGCCATCCGAGAATGACGCTAGCCTTTCGATTTTCATGTCGTACACTCAACCTTGACCATAGCGGTGGTTCCCACCACCATCGACTCAGTCGTGATGATGCCGCTACCGATTCGAGGATTACAACATGAGCATGAACAAGCGCGAGTTTCTCAAACTCTCAGGAGCGGCAACACTTGCTTCCGCTTTGCCGGTCGCTGCGGTCGCCGACGCAGGGGGTGCGCTTCACGATATGACAGGTGCGGCGGTACCTATCTCAATCCCAGAGCGAAAAGCACGGGTCGCTAAAGCCCAGAAACTGATGGCGGAGCATCAGATTGATGCAATCTTGCTTGAGGCGGGTACTGCGCTGAATTACTTCACCGGCGTGAGATGGTGGCGTTCTGAGCGGTTTACCGGGGTGATCATCCCGAGTAAGGGCGAACTTGCGTTTGTCACTCCTTATTTCGAGGAGCCGTCGGTCCGCGAGAGCATGTCATTCGGTGATGATGTGCGTACGTGGCATGAACATGAGAACCCATTTGACCTTGTTGCTGGAATCCTGAAGGACCGAGGTTTGAGGTCTGGTCGTCTTGGTATTGAGGGTACGACCAGGCACTTTATCGTGGATGGCGTGAATCGGTCGGCGCCTTCTTTCGACACTGTGTCTGCGGATCCGGTCACGCTCGGTTGTCGAATGTTCAAATCTGCCAACGAGATTGCACTGATGCAGATTGCGAGCAATGTCACGATGGCCGCCTATCGTCACACCTACGAGCGCGTGGAGAAAGGAATGACGAGCAGGGACATTGCGACCATTATGAGTGACGCGACCCGTGCATTGGGTGGGAGTGTGAAGTTTTCGAGTGTGCTGCTTAATGAGTCGAGTGCCTACCCGCATGGGTCCGACGCACCGCAAGTGGTAGGAGAGGGTAGCGTGATTCTGATGGACTGCGGTTGCGCGGTTCATGATTACGTGTCCGACATCTCTCGAACCTGGGTTTTTGGAGAGCCGACTGCGAAGCAACGCAGAGTTTGGAATACCTGCAAGCGCGGTCAAGAACTAGCGCTTGAGACCGCGAAAATCGGCTTACCAGCGGGGAAAGTCGACGATGCTGTCCGTGCCTATTATGAGAGCGAGGGTTTCGGGCCTGACTATGCAACACCCGGTCTGTCTCACCGACTGGGTCACGGTATCGGCATGGATGGACATGAGTCCATTAACTTTGTTCGCGGAGAGACGACTCCACTTGCGCCAGGTATGTGCTTCTCGGACGAACCCGGGATTTACATCTTCGGTGAGTTTGGTATTCGCCTCGAAGACTGTCTTTATATGACGGAAGAGGGTCCGAGACTATTCACGGAATTTTCTCCGTCGATTGATGCACCCTTCGGATAGCCAACACCGCTGCCTAGCTAAAAGGCGTTCGCATACCCTGTCTGGCGGCTGTGAGCGCCCACCGACAGACTAATGCCCGCAAACCAGGCGTTGTCAGCCGACAGGTCCAGAATCACGGGACTGTCTGCTTCGAATCGGTGTCGTCTGTCGAACGCACGTCCTGCATGAAGTGACAAAGAGATCGAGTCGATAACGTTTTGGTGAACCTCTAGGCGCACATCCCAGCGTCTCGTGCGGTATTCGAAGTCACTCTGAAAGTCATCGCGAACCGTATGCCATTGCATGCCGACCGGGCCTGCACCCAGAGTCACAAGGGTGCTTTGCCACGGACGAAAGTCGACCCAAGCATCGGGGAGTCCAAGCTGCCATTCGAATTGCTCCGATTCGCCGCGCCATGCAAGCTTTGGATACGTGAGCGGACGACCAAAACGACGATCATGCGCGATCCCAAGCACGACAAGACCGGTTGGCAGCTCATTGGCAAAGGCTAGCTCACCGGCAACAAAGAAATCCTCAGATGTCGCTCGATTAAATAGGTCGCGCGAGACGTTTGACGACGTCGCGATTCCCGGTGCCACCTGCATCTGCCACAGTGTTTGGTCGGACCCAAACGACACCGACAGAGGCACTTGGAGCATGTGCAGATCACGGTCACGCGAAGGAGTGTTCTCGTACTCGAAACGTGTGTAGGCATATCGCATGCCTGCCGATACGCGCAGCGCAGCGACATCCATGTCCGGCGATTGCCACTGAAGACCCTGTTGTCTCTCGTTGAGCCTCCGTCCATCGCCGAAGTCTGCTCCCGATGTGCTCGTGGAAATGACGACGATTCGATGGTGTTCTTCTGACGCACGCAACGACTGCGGGTACACCAACACCGAAAGAAGGATTAGCGCACACAGTTTGTTTGAGGGCTTCGCGATCATCCGAATCACCTCTGTCAGGGACCTTCCACAAGCCTAATCGCAACGTACAAATAAAGCACTGCGGTCACCACACTGCCGAGGACCCTCACATGGTTGAATCGCGTCCACACTATTCCGTAGCGCCGCCAATAGGTGTGCGCATCGGCGCTGTCGGCCGTCATGCGCGCGAGTCGCTCGTTCATTGGAACATTTCCGAGGAGGGTCACCAAGAACACCGCGGGCACAAATACGAGTGGTGCGAGCGCAATGCTCATGCGTGTCCAGCCTGAGAGCATGTCCCACGCATAGACAGCGAGCCCGATTGACAGCAGTGGGATCAACAGCACACCTGCAACGAACTGTGTTTTGAGGACTGTGATATTGATCTGCTGCATTGACTCAATACCGCTAGCGGGGTTGGCGCGAATAAGAGCCGACACAATGAACTCGGAGAATGCCGAGAATACGCCTGCGATAACCGCACTCCATAGTGCCAGGAACACGCAAGCGTAAATTAGTGCGTCATGATTCATGGCGATTTTCCCGCTTGGAATCCGCCGCATCAGACTGACCCCAGAGGCCAGTCGCAGCGATCTCTCGTGCGTATTCGGCAAAGTCCTTGGGCTCTCTACCCAGAGCTCTTTGAACGCCATCGTTCAGTTGTGCATTGCGCCCATCGAGGACAGTGGCGAAGAGATAGTCGAGAATCCAGACCACATCGCTTGGTGCTCCTGACTCGGCAACCGATGAGACAAACGCTTCATGCGGGATATCGATATAGCGAATATCGCGTCCTGTCGCTGCGGAGAGATCCGAGGCAATATCGGCAAATGACATCAAACGAGGGCCAGTCACTTCGTAGACTTCTCCGTGGTGACCCTCCTCGGTGAGGGCCGCAACGGCGACGTCGGCGATGTCATCAACGTCTATAAAGGGCTCCACTTGATCTCGAGCGGGGAGGGTAATTTCGTTGCTCAAAACCATATCGGTAAAGGCGCCTTCGGAGAAATTCTGGTTGAACCAGCTGGCTCTAACGATGGTCCACTGCAGCCCACTGTGTTGGACAATTCCTTCGCAAACCTGGGCTTCGGGCTCCCCACGTCCCGACAACAAGACGATGCGTTCAACGCCTGCGCGTTTCGCATAGCCAACAAATGATCGGATCGCGTCGGGTGCTCCGGGCATTGCCAGATCCGGGGTATAGGTTAGGTACACTCCTTTGACGCCTTGCAGGCATGTCGCCCAGGTCGCCTCGTTACTCCAGTCAAATGAGGGCGTTGTCGAGCGCGAGGCGATCCGGATGTCGTGCCCGTGTGCTGTCATTCGCTGTGCCACGCGCCGCCCGGTTTTTCCCGTGCCGCCGACGATCAGGGTGAGGTGATTGATGCTGGTTTTAGAGGTCATTGACTTGCTCCTGTTTGGTCTACAAGTCGAACTCTAGAGACAGCGGTTTTCTTGTTCTTGGCCAACGACGACAGAGTTTTGCCTTATCGCGCCGCCATCCGATAGTCGCGTGGCGTTTTCGCTTCCCAGCGTCGGAATGCACGGGTGAACGCGCTTTGCTCCGAGTAGCCGCACAAGAAGGAAACCTCCGCCAGACTATAGTCAGTGTCACGAAGCAGTTTCCGTGCAAGCTCACGTCGAGTACCGTCAACCACGTTCTGAAACGAAACGCCTTCTCGGGAAAGACGTCGTTGCAGTGTTCGGCCGCTCATGCCGAGCTCACCGGCAACACGGGTTAGTGTGGGAACTCCTTCACTCAACGCACTAGCGACAACTCCGCTTAATTGGTGTTCGAGACTTCCCGATTGTGTGCTCGCGGCTAATTCTTTCTCGAGATGGGCATCAAAAAACTGGGCGATCGTCTGGTCGCCGAGGCGGTTTGGCGCATCAAGATAATGATCTTCAATTAGCAAAGCGTCGCGTCCGGTTTCGAAGCAAACCGAGCACCCAAAATGCGCCTCGTAGACTGCTGTATCCCCGCGCGCGGCGTGTTTGAAATGCACACTGGTCGGGACAAAGTCGGCGGTTGTGACTTCTCGACTTATCGCGTCAACTGCCGCCATGCTGGCTTCATTGGAAAGCAGCATGCCAGTGCGACCGTCTCCCGACTTCTTGAGCGTGAAAAAAGTGCCATTCCCGGTGGGTTCCAATGTGTACGCCTCAGCGCTACCCAGCACTTGTCCGTATCGCTCGGATCGCTGGTAGGAGCCGCGAAGCGTGGGTGCGGATTTCCACGCGAGCCCGAAGGCACCATAGTCATCACTTCGCATCGATGCACCAATTCGAAGCGGCAGTGTCAGACCATCCGGATCGCGTTCGGCGAGTGCCGCAAAAAAGTCGTAGTAGGCAGACGATGACACCATGTAGGAGGGATCGATTGGGTCACCCGGTACCATCCCCAACGGTTCGAGCAGGTCGTGCACGGGCACATCTGTTCCTGCGTGCGCCAAGACTTTGTGCACATAAAGTGAGGTGATCTCGGCCATGAGTCGGGTCAGGGGCTCAGACTGTCGCAAGAGCCAAAGTTTGTCATCATGTTCGTGCCCGAATAATCGCCGGCAATATGAAATCCTCGGTAAGGTCAAAGGGTCGTTCCATCTCAGGAAACTTTCCGTAGTTCTCGCCTGTCCATGCAACCACCAGATCCAAGTCTGGCCAGATCATGATGAATTGACCCCCATTCCCCCATGCCTCAATTGAGCGATAGGTGGTGTCATCGATCTCGCGATAAATCATGCGCCAGAGGTAGCCGAAGTCTTCCCCATACAGATCACTGGTGGACTGTTTGGTCGTCGACTCCTTGACCCATTCGCCACTAATGAGCTGTTGTCCATTCCATCGACCATCGTTGAGATACAACAATCCAAATTTGGCCATATCTCGAGGCGAGAGGTGCAGTCCACCGCCTGTCATGGCCAAACCCTGATTACCTCTTGAGTTTGTGATCGGCCACTTGTATTCAGTAATGCCCATCGGTTCAAAAAGGTATCTATCAGTGAATTCGGGAATTCGCATTCCCGACGCTCGGGTAATGATGTTCCCAAGCGTGACGACTCCGCTGGTCGCGTATGAGAATTGGGTGCCTGGGTCAGCCTGTAGAGGTTGATCCAGATAGAACTTTATCCAATCGTCAGTGGGGTACATGTTGTCTTCATTATTTCGTACTCCCGAGGTCATCGACAGAAGATGCCCGATCGTGATGTCGTCCTTCCGCGGGTCCCAGTTATCGATTGATCCCTCGTACTCCGGAAAGAATGGGAACACCTTTTGATCGACACCCTTGAGAAACCCCTTGTCGATTGCTATGCCGACAAGCGCGGATGTCAGGGCTTTGGAAGCGGATCGAGTGGAATGGATGTCATCCTTGTCCCATTTGCGGAAGTACGCCTCGTGTACAACCGCGCCCTTATACAAAACAACGACACCATCGATGCCGATATCAGAGTCTGCCCGGATGGTGTCGGTCATCGTTGCGAACGGCCCTGATGGAATTGCCTCTGATTCAAGAGAGGATATGCGCCACTGATACTCGCCCGGTGCGAGTTCACCCATCAATGGCTGGACGTTTGGTTCATCGTCATGATGGGCGTTGCAGCCATACATAAGCGACAGAGCGAGCGAGACCAGTGCGGTTCGACATGTATTGATCATTGATTGACGACCATGTTCCACATTCCTCGATCATACAATTAATGTGACGTGGCTAGTCGACCCAGTTGGTCTAGTTGGGATAAGGTTGAAGAAAACAAACTTAACTCAACCGTCCGTGGTAACGGGGTGAAGCCCTTGCCGGCGGGATACAGTGGATCGAAATCGACCGGAATCGTAACGTCTCCTCTGAACGAGGAGTAGTCAGAACTAATCGTAACGGTGCCATCTTTGTTTCTGACCAACCGATTCCATTTGCCGCCGGAGGCTGGCGCAGAAGGTAGTGTCCAGCGAAAACGCACCCGGTAGATGAAGTTTCCACTCGGCTGGATTGCGACAGCAATGCGAGTCTCGTCGAACGACGTGGTCAATCCATCCTCTGTCTCATGTCTGATGACTATAGGTTCCGAGTTCTCTGGTGGGAATGCTTCCTCAATGGGGTCGACGATCGTTGATGGCAAATCAGACTTGCCGGCGGTGACAACATAGTCCTGAACCAATGTACCGCACGCGGACATCAGTGCACCTCCGAGAAGAAGAAAGAGAAGTTGTGCTGCACGGCGCGATGGAATCACGGAAACCTCCAATCATTCTTCGGTTAAGTCTATCGGATGCGGGTACATCGACCCACAAAAAAGCCCGGCGCTAGGCCGGGCTTTTTCGATATAAGTCTTCGGAAAGGCTTACATGAACTTCAGCAGGATGCCGCCGTACTGAACGAAGAACGGTACAAATACGAGTGACAGAATGGCTGAGAGTTTGATCAGGATATTCAGCGAAGGGCCAGAGGTGTCTTTCAGTGGATCTCCAACCGTGTCACCGACGACCGCTGCCTTGTGATTGTCGGTGCCTTTGCCGCCGAGGTTGCCCGCTTCGATGTACTTCTTCGCGTTATCCCACGCACCGCCTGAGTTAGACGCCGAGATCGCAAGCACACCGCCTGCAACCAATGAGCCTGCCAGAAGACCGGCGGTTGCCTGGATACCGAACAAGAAGCCCGTGACCAGTGGTGCGCCCATGATCAGAATGCCCGGGGCGACCATTTCGCGAACAGCAGCCTGCGTCGAGATTGCAACGCACTGCGCGTAGTCCGGGTCGCCGGTGCCTTCCATGATGCCTGGGATCTCTTTGAACTGCCGACGTACTTCTTCGATCATTTTGAACGCAGCCGAGCCCACCGACTTCATGGTCATAGCGGTAAACAGTGCCGGTAGGACCGCCCCGATGAACAGACCACTGAAGACCATCGGGTCGAGCAGATTGATCGAACCAAGGAGGTCGCTTGTTGGATCTTGCTCCTTGAGCAACAGATCAGCACGCGTCAGGAACGCGGCAAACAAGGCCAGAGACGTCAGAATCGCAGCACCGATAGCGAAGCCTTTACCGATGGCAGCGGTCGTGTTACCCGCCGAATCCAGTACGTCTGTTCGCTCGCGCACGTGCTCGGGCATGCCCGCCATTTCGGCGATACCACCGGCGTTATCGGCAACAGGCCCGTAGGCATCGATCGTTAATGCGATGACCAGCGTGCCGAGCATGCCCAGCGACGCAATCGCCACACCGTACATACCAGCCAACATCCACGGGATGTAGATTGCGAGACCAATGGCGAGGTACGGACCGACCGCACTCTTGTAGCCCAGTGCAAGACCGAAAATGATGTTGGTCGCTGTGCCCGTTTGGCAGGACTCAGCAACTTCACGTACGGGCTTGTATTGATCCGATGTGTAGTACTCGGTAAGCAGTCCAACGACCAGACCCGCGATTAAGCCGGTCAGGAAGCACAGATATACACCCAGCGAGGTGTACTCGACACCAGCAATGGCGAAGTCTGCGGGGATCAACATATCTGTCACGAAATACATGACGATAGCCATGATCACGCTAGAGATGATCAGCATCCGCTTCAGTGCCGGTCCGACCTGCGCTTCGGTGTTAACGCGAATCATCAGAATTGTCAGCAAGCTCACCGGAATACCGATCGCCGAGATGACGATCGGATAGAGCAGGGCATCCACATTGCCGGCGAAAGCAATCGCCGAGATGACCATTGCTGCACACGTGCTTTCTGCACAGGAGCCAAACAAGTCAGCGCCCATACCTGCGACGTCACCGACGTTATCACCCACGTTATCGGCGATAACCGCCGGGTTGCGTGGGTCATCTTCCGGGATACCGGCTTCAACTTTACCGACCAGATCGGCGCCGACGTCAGCGGCCTTGGTGAAGATGCCACCGCCCACACGAGCGAACAGCGCAATCGCGGAGCCACCCAGACCGAAACCGGCGATGACTTCCATCAGGATGTGCGGTGGAAGATCGGCCGGAAGCACGTACTTGAGTCCAAGGTAAATGAGCAGCATGCCAAGTGAGGCAAGACTCACCAACGCAAAGCCCATGACCGAGCCGGAGTGCAGCGCGATGTTGAATGCGCTGGACAACGATTGGTTCGCTGAGACCGTCGTTCTGGCATTACCTGCGGTTGCGATCTTCATGCCGATGAAACCGCTGACGATCGAGATGATCGAGCCGAAGATGAATGCAACGGCTGTGTAGAGGCCTTCATTCACGTTTTCGGTGTGGTGATCATCGATCAAAAGCGCGATGACAATGCCGAACACGACCATGAAGATGGCCATGAACTTGTATTCCTGCTTGAGGAATGCCATTGCACCGTCGGCAATTGCCGCGTGAATCTTGCGCAGCTTGCTGCGCGTGTCGGCGTCTTCCACACCCATATCGACCGCAACGCGGCTGACCGAGCGGGAGTAGAAAAAGGCCACAGCGAGTCCGAAAAGGGACAAGGCCAGAATAATCGCAATTGACATGCTGATTGTTACTCCGTGTTTGTCGTTCGGAGTTCGACGCGGCACACAAGGACGCTGGGCGCGATGGAATGCACCTGGGTCTTAGTAGAACGCGATCGAAAGTCCCCCGACAGATTAGTTATCTGTTTTGTTGATAGTAGAGGGTGGCAAATTTTGTCCCTGAGCCAATCCCTCCGAATCGCGCGCGATTGTATCACCAATCGGTTGCATGGTGGACCAGACATGGCATTGATGCGCAGGATATTGCGCACCTCCTGCGCGTGTTAGGCCTACTAGCGCGGATTCTCATGTGGAAGGCTTTGTTCTTGAGAGTCGGTCTAATCACTGTCGATCCGGAGATTTGGCGATTGTATGCGTGTACCGAAGTCGATGACGTTGCTCCTGCTGCTGACAGGAATTTTGTGCATACCAATGGGCCAACACGGGTTTCTCGTCGAGCATTGGGTTGCGGCGAGTGTGACCGCCGTACCCGTGCTTCTGGCTTTTGTTGTGGTTTATCCCTCCACGCCTTTGGAACCCAGGTTTCGGCGAAAGACAAGTGCCGTGTTTCTAGTCGGTCTACTCGCTCATCAAGTCGAGGAGCATTGGAGAGATAGCGCAAACACTGCTGAGTTCCTTCATGGGTCGGTGCTTTCCTCAACAGTGTTTGTGGTGAATGCATCGATGGTTTGGTTGTTGGGTGTCTTTGCAGTCTTGCTAGCACCGAGGAATCCGATGATATCCCACGCATTGGTGTTGCTCGGACTGGTGAATAGCTTGATACACGCAATTCACGCCGCAGTTCTGTGGGAATACAACCCTGGGTTGATCACGGCGTTGGTTCTGCTGCTTCCGGGCTCACTGGCTTACTCTGCCTTCGTCCTTCGGACTCAACCTTGGGAGAGATGTGCTTTGATCGTCGCGGCGCTATGGGCGATCTCGGCCCACGCTATTGTCGTTGGAGGAGTCCTGGCCACGGGCATGTTCGAGATCTTCGGTGAGGTGACTCTCTGGACCCTCATTGTTGGTTGGTCGCTATTGCCCGTGATTTGGCGCGAATGGTTTAGCCGCGAAACTACGCCATTAAGCGCACGGCGGTAGTCGGTCTCCGAGTAAACTAGCCAGCAATTGGCCTAAAAATCGAATCGCGCAACCCCGGAAAGGCGAGAGCCGGAGCCCTGTTGACTGCTGATCACTTCGCTTTCGGCGTAGATATACTCAAGGCCAAAGGTGACATTGTTTACCGGCGTCCAGAAGATATTTGCGCCATAAGAGCGTCCGCTCTGAAGCGCGGCGAGTTCGGATCCGGAAGGTCCGTCGAGATCAAGTGAACTGACTTTGACGGTCGACCGCCATTCATTGCTCCACCAGTGCTGGTAAGCGAGATAGCCGGCCAACACATCGGTCGACTCCACAGAACCGTCATCGGCAACGAGACCCTCAAGTCCGCTGTTGGCGAGCGTAGCGTAATAATGGGCAAATCCGCTGCCCGCCTGTACCGAGAAAGCCAGATTGTCTCTTCCACCGCCGAACGAAAAATTGACCCGCCCGGAGAGGTGGGCGCCACCTGTGTAGACACTATCGTCGGTCGATTCCAGTTTAAGACCGAGCAGTGCCAAACGAACGTGGCCCCAAGGTCGTTGCAACTGCCCATATCCGGTGAGATTGGGAAACGAGTCGGACGCCAGTAACGCGCTGTCCCCGGATAGGTCACCTGCCGGATCCTCAATACCGAACGCCACACGCCAGCTATCGCCGAGGTCGGACCGCCAGCGAACGCCGGGGTTTCGCACGATTGGCTGACCTAATGGGCTAGATGTACCCTCCGGGAATGCTGCGAGATCGGTAAACTGTGACCAGTACTGACCAAAGTACAGATTGCCGATCCCCGCTGCGGCGTGCCTTAGTACTGGTGTGTAGTTGTTGGTAAATGTGCTACCGCTTCCAAAGAAGTCGAATTCAATAAATGTACGGAATTGACCGATGGGGGTCTGATCACGAACGTCAATGTTAAGCCGGCTGTAGCGAGCATGACTCCTGAAGACCTGTTCGTCGTCGGCGGTAGTGCCGTCCAACGGAATCGTCCGAAGATTCAGTGCATCTGAGAACCCGAGACTGTCAAAGTCGAAACCCATATCAGCTTGTACGTACCCACCTATGCGCACCGAAGCTGTTGTGCCGGGTAACACGATAGAACCCGTAAAGTCCCCGGCCCGGACGATGGCATCGTCCGGTACCCTGCCGATTTCCTGTCTCGCCCCTGTTTGCTCGAGACTTTCTTTTCTAGGATCGATCGGACGGAAGCTAATCGTATCGACCGAGTCTGTCGCCGGTTCATCGATGTTGCGATCAAAGACACCACTTGGTCGGTTGCCTGCGAGGTCCTCGAACCGATTGTCTATGGCAATTTCGTATCCGGAGTCACTCCAATTGATCGTTGGTGCAAAGTGCCAAATATGCTCGTTCTCAGATAAGCGTATTTCACCGGCTATTGGGATACCTGACGCATCGTGAATGCGAATTCGGTAGGCCATGGAAACATGATCATGGGGACTACCCAGATCTACGATCACCGCATCACGCGTGCCCACCCTCGGTTTCGAGACTCTCCATGTCTCAGGCGCGGGTTTCGAAATATCTGCCCCGGTTGCTTTGAACCGGAATTCGACGTCTGACCCGAGCGGGCATCCGTGTTTGTCAGCTAGCGCCCCCGGCACCCGAAGTAAGTAATTTCGACCTGCCTCCAACGCTTTTCCCAAAGTGTGACTGGCTTTCAAGCCGGATTTGACTCGCCCGGGGTCCAAGAGGACGGTCAAACGGCGACGATCAGGGGTCCAAAGCCCGTACCTTGTCGGTAGGAATACGCCATCAAGCTCGGTGCCTGCATCATCCAGCAGTACGATGTCTGAGGCCGTAATGTCGGTCCCCATTTCACGCGGAAAGTAGAGATAGAGTCGTAGGACGTTTTCCGGCAAAAGCGGCGACGACGGGTACAAATCGACGGTGCCGACTTGCGGCTGTTCGTCACACGAAGCCTGCGCAGTGATCACGATGCCGCTCAGGAGAACGGCTATCAGAGGTCGCAGCGAAAACATGTCGCTAACGTGACTGGTCTGGAAACCCCTCGTCCGCCTTCAGCATATTTTGAAACATGCGCGTGCCCTGTGAGAACGAATCCTCCTGATATTCATAATCGGGGAAGTTATACTCGCTAATAAAGTTGCTCAGGCGGAAGAACGCGCCTTTCCGGAACGACACCAGCTCTGTCTTTCCAGTGTCGAGGTTTCGCCGCATTGTCAGCAAGAAATCATTGTCTTGGTCTGCTGCCTGCATAACGCCAGCCATTGGCAACGTTGTTGTCGCGACGCCTGCGGTAGCACCAAGGTAAGGCACTGGCTCCGTCAGACCATTTCCATTCGCAGCGGCTTTAATGGCGTCCAATGTAATTAGGTCGGCTGCCATTTCGCGATTTACAACCAGAACGTAGCTGCTCACCTTGCCTTGCATGTCAGCCGCGGAAAAGGCAATTACATCGAGCGGCGTGTTGCCAAAGCCAAGCTCAGCAATTGTCTTCCCGGTCACTTTGGCGCCGTCCGAAAGTTGATCTACTGGCACGGTAACCAGCGGCGTGCATGTATAGGCGGCTACCACAGTTGGTACGTCGTCCAGATTAACCACCGTCATTGCACGTATGGGTGCGCGAGTCTCGGTCTGGGCATGGGCGGCGTGAAACATCTCAATGTTGGAGGATTTTGAAGTCTTGTCGAATGGGTAAGGTATCCGTCGTAGGGTCGATGCAAACTCCCCAGTTGAAATGCCTGAAACAAACAACTCACCGTCAACGAAGTCGAGATCTGTAATCGTTAGCGTCGGAGCGGGTATATCGCGCCAGAACGTCACACTGGCGTCTGCCGCATCCGGGATCGAAAAGGACGTGCTAGATGCCTTGGAGAAGTCGATTTCACGAACCGATCCGTCACGGTCGATTGCAAGAACACTCGAACGCTCTTTGCGCTTCTTACGAAATGTCACCGATACAAACGCGTCACGCGACACCGGGTGCACAGCGAGATCATGATAAATCACAGAGCCGAACTCAGCGCCTAGTTCGTCACGTACCAAACCATCCACGTCCAACAAGTTGTAAGGGGATGCCTCTTTTCTTGCCCGATAGTCTTCCGGAAGATCAAACGCGTAGATGACCCCCGCATTGGAATCCCCAACAAATAGTGTGTCATCCATTCCGAACTCGAGCGCACTCGGTGTCATCTCTGCCGAAGCACCCACACTAAGTGCCGCAAGGAATATAAAACAGGCATAACGCAATTCGCAGACCATCACATTCTCCAGTTAGTTTGACGCCCCGTCTCGTTCGCAAAATCTTGCCTCTGCACCAGAAGGCGCACAATCCGACAGAGCGCACACCTGGTGTGCGCTGTGAGCCCTTCCGAAAGCTGTTCCGATGGGTACGCTACTTCGGGCGCTGCAGCTGACTACGCTTTCACTCATTCGTACAAAAAGAAGGGGATACTGATGAAGTGCTTACGCTTTGGGCCTGTTGTTGTTCTCTCGACGCTTTTGCTTTGTTGCCTCTCGTCAACCGTATTTGGGCAAGAACGAGATGGGAATCGTACAAATAAAGCAGTCTTCTATGATCGCCACCGAATTGATGTGTGCAATCTGCGCGACCTTTACGAGGGCGTTCTCATTGGCGACATGATGATCCACGCGGATGGAATGTTTAGTGCTGAGACTAAATGGAAGCTCACGCTGTATCAGATGGTGCTCGCCAAGAGCAATCACTTCCAAGCGCGCAGCGCATATCAGCTCGCCTACTTGAACGTGCCGATGTCCGAAATCCGGGCGATTTGGTCGCCTAAATATGTTGAGCGCATCGAGGACGAACGCCTGCGCGCTGCCTTTGCTTTTGTCGACGCTATTTCAAATCTACCAGCGCGTGTGAATGCAGATACTCACGCAATGCTGCGAAGGCACTATACGGATCGCCAAATCGCGGAACTGATGGAGATGGCCGCGTTCAACGCCTCGAATGCGGCATTGGACAGTGTCCTGCCAATACCTACAGACGCGCAGACCATCGACTGGGCGACAAAACACCTCAGTCGAGTGGGTTGGACAGTCGGTCAAAATAAGAGCGCATCGTCAGATGAGCAAAGAAGCGCCTTGTTCGCCGGTGCGTTGATATCGGACGCCTATGATGAGATTCGCTCAAATTGGGTGAGGGATGATGTGACAGCACCAGCAGCCGACTTTGAAACAGACTGGCTCAATCGAATTACGGGTTACGATATCTCCCAGGTCCTCTTTGATAGCGATTCGGATGGCGTAGAGGACCCATTCGATGCGTATCCGCTGGACCCCCAACGGTGGGCTGGAGCGGCGGTGAGAGCAGCAAACCTCCCATCGCCGGATACCCCAGCGTTCCCGATCGAGGCTTTAGATCGGCCCTACTACGAACCGCCAGGAAACGAAAAATCGAACTACGCGTATAGTGATCGTATTCGATTTGATACCGAATGGACACGGCAAAACGCGATGGGTACGTCTCGGATAGAGAACTACTTCTCTGCTGGCGATCGCGCGCTTCCAATGAAATTTCTCTGGCAAGTATTTGTCGTCTACCAATTGTCCTCTGGTTGTGTTCATTGCCAGGTCCATGGGACGCGATGGCTCTATGAGTTCCTCGAGAGTGAGAGCGAGTCAGGTACGGTTTCCGAGACTGCGATGCGAGATATCTATGACCTGTTTGATTTCGAACGTTCGGATCGCTTTGATGCAGCGCAAAAAGCGGCTTTGCGTTTTGGCCGAGATGCGGGGCCACTGCCTAGCCGTATAACCCCAGCGCATATCGAGGAATTACGAAGACACTATGCCGATCGGGAGATTCAAGAGTTGATGATGATCGTTGCAGCGGGCAGTCGACTATCTGCAGGTCAGCAAGCGAATGTCACAGTGACGGACCGCACAAGCATGGGGTGGGCACTACGGGCGCTTCCGAAGGTCGGTTGGCGTCCCGGCGGGCATCTCGGTTTGCCAAACGAGCAGCGACGGCTTTTCATGTCGGAAATTGAGATGATGGCACTGCCTTTGGTGATGGCAGGAAAGCCCCTGGACTTTGCCAGCGAGTGGGTTGGGATTACGGTACCTTTTTCGGTAGATACCGATGATGACGGCGTTGAGGATGCATTCGATGGTTTTCCAGATGATCCAAAACGCTGGGAAGATACCGATCGAGACGGGATTGAGGATAGCTTGGACTCCGACATCGACGGAGATGGGCTCAGCAATGAAGACGAACTCACTCTCGGTACGTTTCCCTACAAAGCCGATTCTGACGCTGACGGAATCGATGATCTGGTTGAGCGGCAAGCAGGGACAGATCCATTAAACCCGATTGAGTTTTGAGTCGGCCGATTTCTACTTCAAACGAATCTGATCAAGCGAGGGTGCGTTTTCTTGGACAAGTGGAATGAGTTTCGTTCTGCCTTTTTTGTAGCAAAGTTGGGGACAGTCACCGCTGCTGCTGAGGCGCTTGGTGTTCATCGGGCAACGATCATCCGACACATTGATAGCCTCGAGGATTCACTAGGTGGCAAGGTGTTCTTCCGCAATGCGAAGGGCTACTCACTAACGGAAATCGGTGAAGACTTGCTCAGTGTGGCGGAGGCGACTGAGGATCAACTCAGACAGTTTGTTGGGCGTGCGACATCCCGAATCCCGGGAATTTCCGGTGAGCTCGTGGTGTCGACCGTAGATGTCATTGCACAGGCTATGGCGCCTGGATTTCATCATTTCATCTCCAACAATCCTGAATCTGGTCTTCGATGTAGTATCACACAGGAGATTGCGCGACTTGAGTATGGCGAGGCACATGTTGCAATCAGGGCAGGGCAGAAGCCGGTAGACCCTGACTACGTCGTGATCCCAGTCAAACCTATGGAGAGCGCCCTTTACGCAAGTAAAGAGTACGCCGATCAATACCGGCTACCAAAGTCCATGGATGAAGTCTCTAAGCATCCATTTATTGGATTACTGCACGGTCGTTCGGCAGGTCCTTATACGTGGTTGAACCGTCGACGTGTGAAGCCGGTATATCGCTATGAAAGCAATAACTTTTACTGTCGCGTCCAAGCGCTTGAAGCGGGCCTTGGACTTGCATTCCTGCCCCAGGAGCTTGCTCGGGAGATGGATCATCTCGTAGAGGTGATGCCGCCGAGCCGTGTATGGCGGATGAATGTGTGGCTTGTGACTCACGGAGCGACTCACCGGACTGCCAAGGTTCAGGCATTTATCAACAGTCTTCGTGAATCGGGTTTCCTTAAGCGAGCGAACTGACATGCATATGCCACCGGCAAGAGAATTTGGTTGGGGCTTAAAGCGGAACTCTAGCGCCTATTTTGACATCCACAAACGGCCGAACGGTCAGTTTTGTGTTGTCCTCAATCACTCTCTACTTCGGGGTGTAACCGCCGAGATGCTGTATTGGTGGTTTCAAAATTTCACTCGGATTCGGGTGCGACTCGAGAATGTTCCTGGATACGACAACACTGCGGTTCCCGCCTATTGGCTCTGGCACCCATATGACCATGTCAGCGCAACGCTCTCAGGGTCGCTAGGTGCAGATGGCGTTGCGCAATCCGGCGCAAAGATTCGCATACGTGAGGCCATGCAGTACGACAAGTATGGATGGCGCTATCCTGTCGACAATACACTTCAAGTTCATTATTGCGAGGTTGATGGCTGGGCTATGGGCAAGACCATTCCTGTACTCGGTCCGGCAATGATGTTGCGAATACACTTCAAAGATGTCTTCCGCCGAGGCCGGCGAATCGGTGCTCACTATCACTACGAAATCGTTATCGGTGTATCGGGCGATCATCGCATCGCGAAATGGGTGAATCGGAAGATCACGCGACATTTTTCACCGGAATTCTTCGAGGCATGGCAGACCCATAATGTGATAGAGGTTGGCACCTTCGAGCACTTCCTCCCTGCATTGTTCGTGCAGAGAGACTCGGGGTTGAACCTGAAATATTCGCCGCTGATGAGTCAAGCGCAAATGGGGAGTGACGCAACCGGATTCGATGCGGAGTTATTCAAGGCTCGCCTAGCGAGTTATGCAGCGAGCACGGATCCATATTTGGTACAGCGTTTTAATGGCTCGTCGATTCTCAACGATGAAACGGACGACAGCACAAGACATACTGGCACCAAATAGAGACAGACAAGCCCTGTCACTCTGGGCCTACGAACGTGGCCCGTCCCACTGGCCAATACCCATCGACTCGAGTCCGGCTTTACGCACAGGGTCCGCGGCGTCATTCAAAGCCTGGAAGCCGAAATCGAGGCCGGCGATAGTTCGAATTGGACGCTCGCCTTTCGGGGTGTCGATCAGGCGCTCGAATATCTCGACCACAAGGTGCGGGTCGGTCGGAGCCTGCTGGTTCTCGAAAAGCTCGGTGACTGTGGTTTGGAAACCCTTCAGAAATTCGCCAACATGCTTGTAGGCGGCACCGGCAGCCGGCTTGGAACCTTGTTTCATATTAGCGAAGAAGTTGGTGTCGAAGGGACCGGGCTCGACCAAAACGACGTCAATGCCGAGCGGGGCTAATTCGTAACGCATCGCCTCGCTGAGACCCTCGAGCCCCCATTTGCTGGCGTTGTATACGCCAAAACCCGGGAACGCTGCACGGCCTGCTGTAGAGCTGACCTGGATAATGAGACCGTCGCCTTGCTCACGCATGCCCGGCAACACCGCGTTGGCGGCTCGCGCAGTGCCAACTATGTTGAGGTCGAGCTGAGCCAGTATGTCATCACCATTAAACGTCTCGACCGGTCCACCGAAACCTAAGCCGGCATTGTTGATCAACACGTCGATGGTCGGCATTTCGGCGACGGCACTATTCACGCTCGAGTCCGAGGTCACGTCCATCTCATGCACAGTGATCTTTAGACCTTGCGCATCAGCAAATTCACGCAGTTCCTTAGCTTTACCCGAGTTGCGACCGTCGATGTCGCGCATCGTGGCGAAGACGTGATGCCCGCTGCTCGCTAGTGTTTTCGCGGCATCCAGTCCAAAGCCGCTGCTGCATCCAGTGATCAGTACATTCTTCGCCATGAGGTATCTCCAGTTGCGAGACTCTGCTGTTGGATGCAAATCATACCTCGCCTATGCCAAAAAGGGCTTGAAAGCAGGTAGGTTGCGGTCAAACGGTCAACTCGCTAGGCTCGACCGACCTAATCAGTCACTGGGGACTGACGGAAAATGCGATTTTCGAAACGGGCGAGCATTGCCATTTTTGTGGCAGTGCTATCCACGACAACCGCGTCGGCGGATCAATGCGAGAAGCTCGGCGCGACGTATCGCGCTTTGGAATACTACGTAGCGGCTTCTCCTGCCCCGGAGTCAGTCCTGCCGTTGGCTGACGAGATTGTTGCCGACGCTCTGGAAAAAGGTGACAGCAACGCCGTTGAGGTTGTTTGTTGGACGCTGGTTCGGGATCTCTACCGCAATGATATTCCGTACGAGTCGATGCGTGACTCTCAATGCCCCTCTGATGTGGCAGACAAGGTGCTCGAGGATTTCCAGGCCAACCTTGCAATCCAGAACGACCAGAACATCGAAGATTATCTGCCTCTGGTGAGAATTCCAGCGAGGTCTCCTCTCGGCGCAAAGAAACGCCGTGTGAACGGCGCGTTCATTGTCGAGTTCGATATTCTTGAAGATGGCCTCACGCAACCGAAGAGAGTCGTTGCGAGTTCGCACAAAATGTTCAATCGGGAAGCTATGCGTACTGCAGGAAAACAAAAGTTTGTGCCGAGGAAAGTCGGTGGCACTCCCGTGCGCGTCGAGGGCGTGTGGATGTTCTTTCGGGTTCAACAACCCGGTCAGGACGAGTTGATTACTGGCGCTGACGAGTGCGAAACCGAATCGCCGTGAGGGCTGTGGCGTCTGGCGGATGCAGCGAAATTGTCACAATCGTATTGGCACGGCTAAACCGTTTGAGGAGTGGCAACGTCCAACCCAAGTCTTTACCCATGTGCGGAGCAAATCAATGAACAAGATGCGAGAACAATTCGTACGCAGCACTGCGCACGCGCCTGCGATATCCGGCGCATTGCTCTTTCTTTTAGGTGGATTCTTGGCGCCGACGGCTTTTGCGGACGATAATTGCCGAGAGAGTCGGGAGCTCTCAGAGGAACTCGAGCTTGACGGCATCAGCGAGATCTCTATCGATGCCGGCGCAGGAAAACTGATCGTCATCGGTGAACGGGGCCTTACGACCGCACAGGTTGAAGCCAGAGCCTGCGCTACCGACGAAGATGACCTTGAGGCGTTCTCCCTCAAGACGAGCAAGAGAGGCTCAACTCTGGCGCTTAAAACCAAGATTCCAAAACCGTCGGTGCGCTTTATGGGTAGTAGCTACGCAAGGCTCGATCTTGAGATTCGAGTGCCTGCAGGCTATCCCGTGAAGATCACCGACACTAGCGGATCAATGATCATCCGCGGCGTAGCGTCCGTGGAAATTGAGGACGGCTCCGGATCCATTCAAATCATGGATGTTCCTGGTGCGGTCGAGATCACCGATGATGGCAGCGGCAGCATTACCGTGATGAATGCTGGCAGTGTTCGTATTGGCGAAGACGGCTCAGGTTCCATCACTGCCACCCAGATAATGAATGACGTCTACGTTGGTCGTGATGGCTCAGGCAGTATTTCTGCAAAAGATGTGGGTGGCAGCTTCACCGTCGTGAGTGACTCCGGTGGCAGTATTCGACATCGCAATGTCGCCGGCGTCGTGCAAATCGATGATGATTGATCTTCGTTAAGGCGCCACCGGTAGCGGCCAGAAGTAGACCAGCGCGGATAGTCCTAACCAAGTCGTAAACATGAGCGGGTAGGGCCAGGGCCGATACCAGAGCCTGGCTGCAACCATCGCGGTCATTGCAGTACCGCCAAGGGCTATGAGGGCAGCGACTGCTGAAAACTGACTCGCGCCGGTGAGCGTTGTCTGAATGGCGACGCTCGCCCATTGCGCTGGCAAGAGCGCGAGAAACCAAGTTGGCAGCGCGTCCGGGAGGAGGGCGGCAATCAGCAGCACTGACGCCTCACCTGCGACCACGAACAGGCCCATCAGCCATGCTCTGCGCGCAAGGGTTTTGCAAAACAACGCACCCCGGGCGGCGAAGCTACCGCTGGCGATGACCATCACAAACGCTGTCGCAAACGGTTGTGGCGGAGCGGGTATGCCGAGCGCCAGTGCCAACAGCGTCAGGCACGCGATATTGAGTAGCGCCAGAACCACACCCGAACGGAATTGACCCGTATTTGCGGTTGTGAGTATTCCGACACCCATCAGGCCTAGTGTGAGCACCGGGCCGGCCGACCCGAGTAGGGCTGATGCATCGTGTCGATTCACGAGTAGTGCCAATACGGGAAACGCGACACCGGCTATAGCAGTCGCGATCCAAACGGTGAGACCCGAAGTCGCGGATTGCCTCGTAGATTGGGTCATCATGGCGGTAATGTTGAAGTTCTCTTGCGTTCTTGTCGATTGCCTTCTGCACCAACTCTGACGGATCAAAATTGAATGTAAGTGCCTGGGTTTCGCATATCGATAGCGCTTAAGCGATTTAAATTTATGCCGCTACTGTGACACGAATCAATAAAAAGTGACGGTAGAGCATAAGTGCAAAAGACGGAGGCTACGCAGGCCGCATACGGCGCGCCGCTGCACGAGAGCGAGACCAGGCGGGTCGCTGCGGTCAAACAACTAGGTCTGTTGGACCGGCCTAAAGAGGAGCGATTCGATAGGATCACGCGATTTGCGGCGGATATCTTTGGGGTTCCGACGGCCGTTATATCGCTGGTTGATACCAATCGACAATGGTTCATCTCGCGTTGTGGACTTGATGTTTCGGAGACGCCTCGGAGCGAGGCGTTTTGTGCTCATGCATTGCACGAGGACGAAGTACTCGTGGTTGAAGATGCAACGTCCCACCCTGTGTTTTCCTTCAACCCCTTGGTTTCCGGCGATCCCGGGATCGCGTTTTACGCCGGTGCAGTGTTGCGCGACCAAAAGGGTCTACCCCTTGGTACGCTTTGTTTAATTGACTACAAACCACGAAAATTCTCGAAAGATGAAATCCGACGCCTTGTCAAACTGGGTCGGATTGCGAGAACAGAGGTGCTGCGTGGATCATCAGCTTTGATCGACAATACTCGATCGTTTCGAGGCGCACAGATTGATCCAGTGACAGGGGGGCTTTGGGTCGACACATTCATCGACTCGGTCACGGAATATTCGCTAAGCGCAGACACTCCAATGAGCTGCATACTCGTGCGGCTGGAGATAGAGAATTTTGAATATCTGAACAGCGCTTTCG
This sequence comes from Pseudomonadota bacterium, assembly GCA_038521865.1. Lineage (GTDB taxonomy): Bacteria > Pseudomonadota > Gammaproteobacteria > Steroidobacterales > Woeseiaceae > CALBPI01. The sequence continues at coordinate 512,274 of JBCBKO010000001.1, forward strand.
GCCGCAGGGGAGGTGATGACATTCTCTTCCAGCTCGCAGGGCGAATGCGTGAGTGCCTTAGGGAAAACGGCAGCAACATCATTGGGCGGTTGAGAGGCCCCAGTCTGGCCTTGGCGCATTTCCCGTTCGACTCATGTGACGGAGTGAATCAGGAAGCGATCAATACCAAAATACTAAAGTTGCTCAGCGAACCGGTACAGATAGGTACGAATCAAATCTCACCAAGGATCTCGGTGGGCGTCATCGTCGATTCGCTTGAAAAGTTCCAGATTCGTTCCGCACTGCGGATAGCCGAGAACGTATCTTCGTGTGCGTTGCCCCACGAGGGAATTCGCTTCGGCTTTGCCGATTCTGCGGCCAAAGCGCAGTATCGACGTGCTGAGCAGCTCATTCGCGAACTTCCACTCGCGATTGCCGAAGATAAGCTCACGCTTTATTTTCAGCCAAAGTTAACCGCAAGAACTGCGTTGCCCGTGGGCGCCGAAGCGCTTGTCCGTTGGAAGCACCCAGAATATGGTTTCATTCCACCGCCAGAAATTTTATCGATCGCAAACGATGCCCATGTTCTCGTGCAGTTAGAACAATGGGTGATAAAAAAGGCTGTGTATACGTTGGATCAATGGACCGAATCGCTGGGCAAAGATTTCGTGGTATCGGCAAACATCACTATCCCAACATTATCGAGTGAAATATTCCAACGTTGGCTGGTTGAGTTAATTGAAACGGTTCCTCATCTGCAGAATCAGTTCGAGATTGAAATCGTAGAAGATTCTCTTCTAGAGGATCTCGATCGCATCGTTGCCGGAATGTCGGCCTTGATCAAGTGCGGGGTACGATTCGCTATAGATGACTTTGGCACAGGTTACTCCTCCCTTTCCTACCTAAGGCGATTGCCTGTGTCTACACTGAAAATCGATAAGTGCTTCGTCGATGAGGTCGTCAATGACGTCAAATCGAAGAACCTTTGTGCAGCGATCATCGCAATGGCGGGGGAGCTTGAAATGGATACGGTTGCGGAGGGGATAGAAATTTCAGATCAACAACGCATCCTCGCCGAGTTGGGATGTGATCAGCTGCAAGGCTATCTATTCGCAAAACCGATGTCGAAGGAGGCCTTTGAGCTGTGGATGCAGCAAAGATGACCCTGAAGACGAAAAAAAATGAATGCGTTTATTCGAAAGAGAACAAAGGTAACTCAACCGTCCGTGGTAACGGGGTGAAACCCGGTGAGTTAACGAGCAGCCATCCCGATGAGGCCGATGCGGCAGCCAAAAATCCTCTACGACTCACCATTATTCACCCCCAGGATCAGCATCAAGCATCGTGTCAGCGATACGTTTTGCCTGTTTGGTCTATAACCCTCTGTCTGCGCGATGTCGGTCCGGTCTATACATGCGCATCTGTAAGTGTGTGCCCGTCCTTCGAGTCGACTTACGCCGGGATCGAACGGTGACGAAACGGCTACCACGCGGTCAAAAAGTCATTCAGAGCGATGCCCAAAGAATAACGTTCGGTCTTGACGTCAAAGTCGAGCAGGCTCTCGCCATATCCGTTGTAGTACCCCGCATAGACACGGAACACCCGATTAATCGGGTAACTCCATGTCAGCTCGAAACTGGTCTCTTCTGTACCCGGACGCACGAAGGCGGTGAAGGTGTGCTTGTTTGGCGTCCACACCGCTCGAAGATCTCCGTAGCCATAGAATCGATATTCGTTCGGATTGTCATCTTCGTCTTCATCATCAGGAATCCGGTACCACACCTGCCCCAGCAGTGATAAGTCGTCCGTTAATTGAAGCCCGAAGCGCGTCATCGCTCGATTCCAACTCCGAGACAACGCCTGTTCACGTCCGTTTGACTCATGAACGAACCCGAACGACCAGCCTTCTAACGTCTGCCCGAAGACGTTTCGTCTCTCGACGCTACGTACAAAAATCTCGGGCATGTAATTAGTCTCTCTAAACGGGCTCGAGAAATTGTCGTTTGCAACTTGCCACCACGATCGACTGGTATATGCAAAGTAAGTGCTTAGATCCGTACCAAACATATCGCGCCAAACCGGCGCCTTGAAACTGACCTGAAACAGCGCTTCCTGATCTTCAACGGTATCGGGCAGACCGGTAATACTTTCGAACGGCGCCTGATTGGGATCGAAAGAGGAGTACTGAATAAAGTTGGGAAAGTGCGGCGTGATAGAAAATCCTGAGTCTTCCATGGCAGACTCAACAGCGATTCGCTCTCGCAGGGTTCCTTGTTCAAAGACCGTCAAATTCCCCGCAGCGCTTTCGTCGCCGCGCATCGGGTCGCCATTGTCTTCGCAGGCCGCCCTGAGCTCACCCACTGTCGTTTGGTTGCTTGCTGCGTCGATCGCTTGCAGAAGGCAATCATTGACGCTCTCATCGGCGTTGGCGAGCGACATGGCAGTCGACCCAATGATTATTGCCAAGGCATGCACACCCAGACTAACGTCGAACGCCTCTCCATCAACGCGATACATCGAAACCGGATGTCGGATTACTTGTCTTTTTGTTGGAAGGGGTGCCACAGTGCCTGATCACTGCGCAGGACAATGACTGCGATGCAAAGCGCCACGAGAACCACAGCATGCAGCGACGAAGATCCATCGACGACGATGTGGTAGTACGTTGCTCCCAACATGATTGGCAACAGGCCAGCTGCGGCCAATGCGGATAGCCGGGGCACCAAGACGCCGATTGCGCCGGCCACTTCCGCCGCTCCGATGAAATACCCAAACCACACCGGGAAATTCATCGCGGCGAAGCTCTCGTGTAGCGCTGGGACACCTAGTACGAGGGCGGTACCCGCTGCACCGGTGGGTAGTGCAAGCACCAACAACGCTATCCAGGTTGCAGCGGTCTTCCATTTCGAACTCACAGATCAACTCGCCCGGCCGGTATTCTGGAAATCGGTCTTGTCCGGGTTTGGAGTACCACGTTAGTAGCTGCGAGGGTCAAGCGGATCGGTGCCCGCCTCTATTTCCCAGGGATCGTCGCTCCCATCGCCGTCGGAATCCGCTTTGTAGGGGAAGGTCCCCACCCTGAGTTCTCGCGCGTTAGAGAGACCATCGCCATCGATGTCTTCGTCGCGAGCGTCTTCGATGCCGTCGCGGTCAGTGTCCGCCCAACGATTCGGATCATTGGGGAAGCCGTCGAACGCGTCGTCAACGCCGTCCTTGTCCGTATCAATGGCAGGCGGTGTATACGCACCGTTCCATTCCGACGCGCCATCAGGGACCTTGCCGATGTTAACTTCAGAGATCAGCAGGTCGTAGAGCTGACTCATATGGTACGGCCGTTGTTCACTCGGCAAACCCAGGTGAACGCCTGGCTTCCAACCGACGGGTCCCAGGTTACGCAGCGCCCACGACATGCTGAGTTGGTCGGTGACGACCACCACTGATTGCATGGACCCCGAGAGCCATGCCGTCACCACCGGGAGTGCGAGGATTTCTTGAATTTGGCGATCGGAGTAGTGACGCCGCAATTCCTCGATATGCGCTGCAGTGACGCGCGAGGGCAACCGCCCCGCATCGCGGACGAAACGTAGCGCGGCTTTGAACGCCGGATCGTTCTTCAGGAACTCAGAGCGTTCAAAATCCATCAGTGATTGGATATAAGCGATGAGCGGGCCTTTTTCCTCCTCGGGTATTTCCGCATGGAAATAGTCCGCTTCTGTGTAGTCCCAGATTCCAAAACCGCCATGGGCTTGGCAATGTACACAGCCAGAGGCGAGTTGATACACAAAGAACAGCGACCAGAGCTGCTTGTAGTTCATCGTGCGTTCAACTTGCAGAAGGTATTCGTCCATCGCCAACGTGCCAAAGGCGGCACCTCGCTCCCAATACGTATCGAACATATTGCGATCGCTGTAGGGGACTTTCGATTCAACCTCAATCGGACCCGTATAGTAGTCGTAGTCGTAGGCGGCCGTATTGAAGGGCGACGTCCTGCGCGGAGGCAGATTGGCCGCCTTCGCCTCCTCCGTCTGCCACTTCAGATAGGTGCTCGGGAACGCGTCGAACGGCTGCTCGATCCCGTCGAGATCCCCGTCGAACGTCACTATGGGCACATCGTAGCCGGTGATGAACTTGAGCCAATCCGTTTTGAACACCGGATCGACTGCGCCATAGTCGTCACGGACCCAAGTCGCGTCGATTTCCGCCACGACGCCCTTTTGCGCATCACCGACGAATGGGTTTTTGCGCTGTTCCGCTAGAGACGTCGGCGCGTTATGACCGACCTCCCAACCGACAGACTTGAGGTTTTTAGTCGCCCAATCCACGGTTTCTTGGTCCGTCACAATAGGCAGGACGGCATCATGGGTGGCAGATGCATGGTTGATCGCGCCGAGCTGCATCAGCTCTGCAATGGTTCGATCCGTGTAGTTGGTTCGCAAGAGTGCGTGGACATCGCCCGACGAGGTGATCGGGTAGCTGCCCATCACGTCAATGTAGGTGAATGCCGCTTTCAGACGCGGATCGTCAAGATTATTAACGTAGTCGGGATCGAAAATCGCCCGAATCTCTTTCAGCGGTACGCCCATCAGTGACAACTGGTACGCGCTTCTTGCTGTGTGATGACCGCTGCCGGACAGAATCATTTGACGCAGAGTAAGCTTCCACTTAGTGACGCTATCCAAATGCGCACTGCGGTGGATCATCGCGTCCGCCGTGATCAACCCTTCATAAAAATCCCGCAGATTACTGATGTCGATCTTATGTCGATCATAGTATTGCATCGCTTGGTCTGCCACGAGCGGTGGCGGTGCAACTTGAGCAAGGGCAACGGGCGTTACAAGGATCGCGCAGACCAGCGCGGTTTTTAGCCGGAGTATTGTTGAGCGCATGGAGAGTGTCGTCCTTATTCAGCGAGGAGGAACATGCCGTTTGGATTCGGGGAATGGGACGGCACGTTCTGAAGCACATCCCAATGCTCTTCCAAAAGCCCTGTTTCTTCGTCGAAGCGATACATATCGACAGCGGCGATACCAAGATCGCGGGGGTCGTCGTTTTCAAGATTGCGGAAGTTGACGTGGGCGAAGGCGTAGTTGCCCGAAACGATGATCCGGTGAACATCGATGGCAACCGGATACTGCTCTGCCGAAAATCCAAACAGCTCGGCAAGAGGCGCTCGGCCGTTGGGCAGAAAAACACTGTGTTGAATGTATTCGTCCGAAATGTAGGGCGCCAGATTTTCGTTTGTTGGCCCCTCTTCAAAAATTTCGTAGATCCTGATGACCTTTTGCGCGATCTCTTTTTCCGCATCCGTGCTCGCCAGGATCAGCGTTTCGAAATCGGTTGGAACGGAATTTCTGTGGATCGCGGCCTGTTCCCAGGCCCGCGTGGGCGGCGCGAAAGGATCTTTTGCTTCTTGCGCACGAGCAACCATTGGACACGAGAGTGTGCCTACCAAGATGAAAAAAAATAGGTTGGTCAGCGTAAGTTTCATGACAATGCCCTTCCAGAATTGTTCTTTGATCGAGCCCCCGCAGGCGCCCGACGAAAGTTCGTTGCTTGCGACCAGGAACATTGACGCTTCAGACTCATCGTGCTACCCCGCAACTGAATTGACATAAAGGTACGCTAATGAAGACGGTTCACAAGACAGCCAAAATGACATGGGTTGTGCGCCAGATGTACAGCTTCACTTGGCGCTTTGCGTTATGAATGACTGGTCGGAATTCAAGACAGCCATGATTGTCGCCAAGCTCGGGTCAATCAGTGCGGCATCGTCGGCGCTTGGTATTCATCGCGCAACGGTCTCAAGGCACATTGACGTTGTCGAAAACACCTTGGGTGCAACGCTGTTCGTTCGCCACCCGCGTGGTGTGGAGTTAACCGACGCGGGACTCGACATGCTCGAAGTGACGCAGAGTGTCCAGCATATGTTGGATAGCCTGAAGGGAAAAACGAGAAACGCGCATGCAACCCAGTCCGGAAAGCTTGTCATCTCAACGGTCTGGGGCGTGTTGCCGTTGATCATGCCGGCGATAAAACTGTTTAACGCGAAGTATCCAAACGTCTCGGTGCATTGCTTTACCGGCGAAGAAACTGTGCGTCTCGAATACGGTGAAGCGCACGTGGCGCTTCGCGGGGGGCCAAAACCAACAGAGTTGGACTACGTCGTCAGATGCTTAGAACCGGTGAGGTTTAGCCCTTTTATAGAAAAGGGAGCACTGTACAAATATGAGTCATCTTCGGATTTCGAGGATTGGCGAGATCTCCCATACATCTGGGTGTTCGACAATGAGCGTCAGCGATTCGCGAAATGGATTAAGCCCCATATGTCTTTAGAAGATGCGGCGTTGATCGTGAATACCCCGGAGGCTGTTCTGCCCGCCGTTCTTGCTGGGGTCGGTGTTGGGTATCTACCAAGGCACATCGGATCGCAGTACGAACAGTTGGTTGAGCTTGACCCGATGAACGACGACAAATTCATTCCGCTCTGGGTGATTTCGCACAGAGACCTCAACAAGTCACCCAAGGTTACAGAGTTTATTCGGCTGTTGATGGAAACGGAGACAGGTCTTGAGGGGCGGAAATAGCACGTTATGAAGACACCGCAGGACCCCATGGTTATGAACCAACGACTCGCCTCATTCTGTCTGCTTGCTTTCTTTGCACTGGCCTGGTTACCCCTGGGGCAACAGGCGTTTATGGTTGATCACTGGATGAAGATTGGGGCGTTCATCGCGCCGATTGTGGTCTTCTTTGCCTTTAAGACGCGAGATGACGCGGCGCCGTCGTGGACGATCGATATCGGGCTGATGGCGTGCTTACTGACCGCCTGCTACCTCATTCACCAAGTAGAAGAACACTGGGTTGATCTTCTTGGCCGCCAGTACCCACTGTACGACGATCTAAACGGAGTGATCGCCCGCCTTTTTGGAGAAGACAAGTACGGTATCTTGGATCGCAGTGGTATCTACTACATTAATGCAGGGATGGTGTGGACGGCCGGTTTCCTGGCAATTCTTGCGAGTCCTGCCAGAGCTTTTCCGTGCTTGGCCATGGCGGGCATCATGTTGGTCAACGGTATTGCGCATGTAGCGAATGCACTCTTCACGGGCAGCTACAACGCTGGCCTTGCGACGTCCCTGATTTTGTTTTTGCCCTTAAGCATCACGTTCTTTCGCGGAATGCATCGTGCTGGGAAAGCCGACATCAGATTGCTTCTCTCAGCAGTATTGTGGGGTTTTCTGGGTCACATTATCTTGCTCGGCGGGCTCTTCGCCGCGATCGTTCATGGCCTCGTTCCGGTGCCTGCATATTACGTCGCCCTGATTCTATGGGGCGCTGTACCCACCTTTCTTTATCGCTATCAATCCTAGCGCGGTGCCAGCGTAAGCTTCCCCGTCTAAGCGACACCGATTAGTAGGGCTTTCTGGCATTCTATTAGTAGGAGAATGCTATGAGAAAGTCCCGATTTACCGAGTCACAAATCGTTGCGATTTTGAAAGAAGCCGATGCCGGCATGAAGGTCAAAGAGATCTGCCGTCAACATGGCATCTCGGATGCCACGTATTACAAATGGAAATCGAAGTACGGCGGCATGGAAGCGTCGGATTTGAAGCGTGTTCGCGAGCTTGAAGCCGAGAATGCCAAGCTCAAGCGGATGTATGCAGATCTGGCACTCGAGAACGTCGCGACGAAGGACGTCATTGCAAAAAAGCTCTGACGCCTGCTCACCGCCGAGAGGTTGCGCAGGCGATGGTGAAAGCGCATCGACTGCCCGTCAGTCGCGCTTGTGTCTGTGCCGGGTTGCATCGTTCAGCGTATTACCGAGTACCGCCGCACTGGAGTGTCAGAGACGCTGAGATCATCTCGGTACTGAGTCGACTCGTTGAAGGTCGTCCCAGCAGAGGCTTCTGGAAGTGTCGCAAGATGATCAGGCGCCAGGGTTATGGCTGGAATCATAAGCGGATCTATCGCGTGTACAAGCTGATGCATCTCAACTTGCGGCGCGCTGCCAAGCGACGACTCCCCAAGCGAGCACGCGTGCCGCTGTACGTGCCAAGGCTACCTGACACGGTCTGGTCAGCCGACTTCATGCACGACAGCTTGGCGAATGGCCGACGCTTCAGAGCGTTCAACGTTGTCGATGACTTCAACCGTGAGGCGCTACACATCGAGATCGATACATCGTTGACATCAGCACGCTTGGTTCGTGTGTTCGAAAAGCTCAGAGATCAACATGGCTTGCCCCAAGTGCTACGTACTGACAACGGTCCCGAGTTCCTCGGCGAGGTGTTCACCGCCTGGGCCAAGGACGCTGGCATAGCGATCCAATACATACAGCCAGGTAAGCCAAACCAGAACGCCTATGTTGAACGCTTTAACCGAACGTACCGAGAAGAGTTACTGGATCAGTATCTGTTCGCAACGCTCGACGATGTCCGTGAAGCGACCCACTGGTGGATGATCGAATACGACGAGGAAAGACCTCATGACTCACTGGGCGATCGCACGCCAGCGGAAGCCCGTTATCAAGCCGGAAACTCTACTTATGCACTGTCGATGTAGGTCCGACTGCCGATAAGAACTTTCTCGGCATGTAACCCTTTGATAGAAAGAGTACCGGACAAACCACGGAGCGAAAGTGCGAACGATGACGTTGAGTGTAAATACGTACTTTGCGGGGATTCCAGGCGAAAATACGAACTTGACGGGACACAGCTGTTTAGGTGCGCTCAACTGGCAATTTCAACTGGAGGCCGGGGCAGGGTAGAGAGCTCAACGCTTCAACTTGTCGAATAGCTCGATGAGCTCAGAGACCTTTTCTCTCTGCACCTTGTCGTCGCCCGATTCGATGGCTGAATCGACGCACGTTGCTGCGTGCTCCTTGAGGATTTCACTCTCGGCCCTCGCTAATGCAGCCTTCACAGCCTGCATTTGATGCAAAACGTCGATGCAGTATCGGCCTTCTTCGAGCATGCGGATGACACCTCGCACCTGGCCCTCGATTCGGCGCAATCGTTTAATTGTCGGTGTGACTTCATTCATTGACAGATACCCCCTGGGGGTTTAGATTCTAGCGTCGATCCATCGAAGTCGCGACCGTTTCATGCCACGTTTTCGCTCTGCCATAGCTCAAGTTGTAGCATCCAGCGTTATCGCTGCGCAGCTGCTGTGTGGCTGTGCTTTTGCGAGCGTCGCGCATCACGTGCCAACCGAAGCTCCGTCTATGGACGCGCATCATCAGGGCGCTCATGGCGTGATGCCGCCGTGCCACGGTGAGCAAGCGAGCTACTCCGGCAGCGAAAAGCCATCTGATCAAGGCGTACACGATTGCGCCCATTGTGAAGACAGTCTTTCGGCATCGAATCCGACTGATCTGGTTGGGTCAATTACCACACCAACCAAGGATCTCCCCGAGTTCTCTTTGTCGAGTGATCCGCTTGAGTGGAGCGCATCGGTCGACTGGCGACCTCGAGATACCAGGCCGCCCCCAGATATAGTTAGTATCTGGACTCACACGCTTGTCTCCCAAAAAATACTGCTGCTGATCTAGCCACTCGTCTGTGGTGCCGCAACGGCACTCGTTCGCAGCGGTTTCTCGCTGTGTAACCACAAAGGCTCGATCGGAGACTCCAACGGCATTTGCGACCACCGACTCCGATCGCCATTTGGATGATCAGGAGCAATGCAATGCTTCACTGCAAATTCGGCGCGAAAGTCACCCGCGCACTTCATTGGCCTCGAGACAAAGAGGTCAAATGCCCATGTCCTGTCGGTTCATCGGGGCGGCACAACCAAGTCGCGAGTGCGTTCGCATGGTTGGCGCTCGTCATATGCTCGGCGCCGGCCGCAGCGCAGTCTATTCTGACGCTCGAGCAGGCAGAGCGTCAGGCGCTTGGCGAAGAGCCCGGGCGTGCGGCACTACTTGCCCAAGCCGATGCCTTGCGGGAGCAATCGGTCGTCGCCGGCCAACTGCCGGACCCTCAGCTGCGATTTGGTATCGCCAATTTTCCGATCGAAGCGGGTGGGTTTTCGACTGAACCCATGACTCAAGGCCAATTGGGTATTCGTCAAGCGTTCCCCCCTGGCAAGACTCGAGCATTGGGAACGCAGCAGTTCGAGCAACGCGCAACTGAATTCAGTCGTATCGCAGACGCCCGATCGCGCGATGTTCGAACCGCCGTCCAACATGCTTGGCTAGACGCGCTCTATTGGCAGGAGGCTCATGAGATTGTCTCTGATGCGCGACCGTACTTTGTTGACCTAGTTGCCGTTGCCCGCTCGCTCTATGGCGTTGGCAGGAAAGATCAGCAAGACGTGATGCAGGCGGAATTGGAGTTAAGTCGCCTGGATGATCGACTTCTGGATATCAACCAACAACAGATGCGCGCAAAGGCGCGATTATCTGAATGGGTACAGGGCGTCTCTAGTCAACGCGTAGGCGAAGGGTTACCGAGTTGGAATCAACTGCCTGCGCTAGAGATCTTGATCGAAGGCCTCGATGACCATCCAAGGCTCATGGCGGCAGATGCGGTGATCGATGCATCCAATACAGGCATCTCTTTGGCGGAGCAGCAGTACAAGCCCGGTTGGGCAATCGACCTCGGTTACGGCTATCGCGATGGCGTATTGGCCAACGGTGACTCACGCTCTGACTTTATGAGTGTCATGGTGACCGTTGACGTTCCATTGTTCAAAGCCAACCGTCAGGATCGCGCGGTTGCGGCTGCCCGAAAGGAAAGGCGGGCCGCCCGCGAGACGCGTGAGCAACTACATCGTGAACTTCAAGCGCGACTGCGGGCAGAGTACGCCCGCTGGCAAGACTTGAGCAGGCAGGTTGATCTGTATGAGCGAGCGATCCTGCCCCAGGCGGACGAACGAGCCAAAGCAGCGCTTTCGTCGTATCAAAGCGACGCAAGTGACTTTGATGACGTTGTGCGTAGCCAAGTCGATGCACTCGATGTGCGGGTGCAACAAGTACGTCTACGAACTGAACGGGCGAAAAGCTATTCCGTTCTCGCGAATCTAGGAGGGTTAACACCATGAAAACGGTATTGACCATAGCAACAGTTGGTATCGCAGCCTTGATCGGTGGGTACTGGATAGGTCAAGCCAGTGGGCACGATATGACCAGCCCTGCGAGTACAGAATCGAATGAACGAAAGATTCTCTACTGGAAGGCACCAATGGATCCAAACTATCGCCGGGACGAACCCGGGAAATCGCCAATGGGAATGGACCTGGTGCCGGTGTATGCCGACGAGGCCAACAGCGAAGGAGACAGCGGCGTTCGCATCTCTTCTGCCATGGCCAACAATTTAGGAGTCCGTACGGTAGCCGTTCAGCAAGGGACGCTCCCACGTCTCATCGAAACGGTTGGCCAAATTGGCTACGACGAAAGCACGCTATACACGATTAGCGCGAGAGCCGACGGTTGGATAGAAAAACTCCATGTCGAGTCGAATGGGGATCCGGTTGAAAAAGGGCAGGTGGTCTTTGAGTTGTTTTCTCCAACACTCGTCAATGCGCAAGAGGAGTATCTGGCTGCTCTACAAAGTCGTAACGCCGGGCTAAAGAAAGCATCTCAAACGCGGCTGCGCTCCCTCGGCTTCAGCGCAAACGAGATCGACCGACTCGATCGAGATCGGCGCGTACAGAATCGAGTCAATGTCTATTCGCCGCATGACGGCGTCGTCACAGATCTGGGGGTGCAGGAGGGCCAATACATCACAGAATCGACAAGCATCATGTCGATCGGATCACTGGATGAAGTCTGGCTCATGGCAGAGGTGCTTGAGCGACAAGCCGGGTGGATCGAGATCGGACAGGTTGCGGACATCGAAGTTGAAGCTTCAACTGGAAACGCCAGGACAGGCACTGTCGAGTATGTCTACCCCGAGATCGACGCCAAGACCCGCACGGCAAAGGCCCGTATTCGTCTCGATAACGCTGATCGTACTCTGAAGCCAAACATGTTCGCCAAGGCGACTGTGACAGCCGATTCAGTCCAGCACGCTTTGCACATACCACGGCAGGCAGTGATACGCGGGGCTCGAGCAGATCGAGTGGTCGTCGCGAACACCGACGGCAGCTTTCGTTCGCAACCGGTTTCGCTTGGCATCGAGTCCGGCGATCGCATCCAGATTACATCGGGTCTATTGCCTGACGATATCGTCGTATCGTCAGGGCAGTTCCTCATTGATTCAGAATCGAACATTGATGTGGCCCTTGCTCGATACGATAGCGCTGATACCGCGGCCTCTGCCATGAAGACGCAACAATCAGATTCAGCGAACGTAGAAGCCTCAGTCGTGGCCGTGGATCCCGATCAGCGTTTGGTCACACTGAAGCACGGACCAATCGAAGACTGGTCGATGCCAGGAATGACCATGGTCTTTGATGTCGCAGACAGCGTCGACTTGTCGGACATCAGTCCTAAGGACGAAGTGCATGTAGCCATCGAGCGACCTGGAGCAGGGCGCTTCGTTGCGACCGCACTGCACAAGCTGTCTCAGATGGATCGGTCAGTGTCGATGCATGCCCATGATATGTCAGCCGACGCGAATGAGGACGCAGCGGAGGCAATGGCGAGTGTGGTCGCCGTCGATCAATCTGCTCGTACATTGATGCTGAAACATGGACCCATCGAGGCTTGGTCGATGCCTGGAATGACGATGATGTTCAGCGCGGCCGATGATGTCGACCTATCAGGATTAGCCCCAGACGAAAGCGTGCATGTCGAGCTTCGACGCGGTAGGGATGGAGACTTTGTCGTCACTGCTATTCATCCGATGACTTCAGATGTTTCCACTTCGTCAGACAAGCATGAGGATCATCATTGATGATTCGACAACTGATCCGGTGGTCAATCGAAAACCGCGTGATGGTTCTCTTCACGTCGATCTTCGTGGTTGCGTGGGGAATCCATTCGCTGCGTCAAACCCCGGTAGACGCGCTTCCAGATCTGTCGGACGTACAGGTCATTATCAAGACAACCTATCTCGGGCAGGCGCCACAGGTTGTCGAAGACCAGATTACCTATCCACTGAGTACTGCAATGCTGTCAGTGCCAAAGGCTGAAACCGTTCGAGGTTATTCCTTCTTCGGCGATTCCTATGTCTACGTCATTTTTGAGGACGCTACTGATCTGTACTGGGCGCGTTCCCGGGTCCTTGAGTATCTGAGCCAGGTCGCTAGCGACCTTCCTGTCGGCGCAAAGCCTTCTCTTGGGCCAGACGCCACGGGGGTCGGGTGGATCTATGAGTACGCATTGGTGGACCGGACGGGGGCGCACGATCTCGCGCAGCTGCGCAGTATTCAGGATTGGCTTCTGCAGTACGAACTCCAAACGGTACCCGGCGTCGCCGAAGTGGCAACGATGGGTGGCATGGTTCGCCAGTATCAAGTCATTGTCGATCCAGATCGGCTACGGGCTTATGACATTCCGCTGTCGACCGTCAAACAGGCCATCCAAGACGGCAACATGGAAGCCGGAGGCGCTGTTGTCGAAATAGCCGAAGCCGAGTACATGGTTCGCTCGAGCGGGTATCTGGAAGGCCAGCAGGACCTTTTGGACATCCCGCTTATGGTGGGGACAGACGGAGTGCCAGTCTTGATTGGCGATGTCGCCGACGTACAGATCGGTCCACAGATGCGCCGCGGAGTCGTCGATCTCGATGGCGAAGGCGAAGTCGTCGGTGGGGTCGTGGTCATGCGATCTGGTGAGAACGCGTCAAAGACTATCGAGGCGGTCAAGAAGCGCCTAGACGAGCTGCAAGCCAGCCTGCCGCCAGGCGTAGAGGTGATCGAGACTTACGATCGCTCAGCGCTTATCGAGCGAGCCGTCGACAATTTACAAAGCAAGCTCGTCGAAGAATTCTTGGTTGTCGGTCTTATCTGCGCTGTCTTCCTTTTTCATTTTAGATCGGCTGCGGTCATCTTGATCAGTCTACCCATTGGGATCTTGGTGGCGATCATTGTGATGCGACTGCAGGGTATCAACGCGAACATCATGTCTCTGGGGGGCATCGCGATCGCAATCGGCGCCATGGTCGATGCTGGTATTGTCATGATTGAGAATGTGCACAAGCATTTCGAACGACAGTCTGTTACCGACGAGAACAGATGGACCATCATTGGCGAAGCCGCTAGTGAAGTCGGGCCAGCCTTATTCTTCTCTCTACTGATTATCACGCTGAGCTTCTTGCCGATCTTTACGCTTGAGGCTCAGGAAGGAAGGCTGTTTGCACCGCTGGCTTACACCAAGACCTATGCGATGGCCGCAGCCGCCGGCCTTGCCGTGACGCTCGTCCCAGTCCTGATGGGGTTCTTCATCCGTGGACGCATTCGTTCGGAGCGTGAAAACCCCATCAACCGCTGGTTGATCGCATGTTATCGGCCCGTTCTCACTACGGTCATTCGATTCCCGCGCACAACAATTGCACTGTCCGGGTTCATCTTGGTCACTGGCCTTTGGCCAGCGAGTCAGCTCGGCTCAGAATTCATGCCGGAACTCGATGAAGGCGACATCATGTACATGCCGACCACCTATCCCGGCATTTCTATCGACAAAGCACGCGAGCTTTTGCAGCAAACAAACAAGCTGATTCGCACTCTCCCTGAGGTCGAACGCGTCTTTGGGAAAATAGGGCGTGCCGATACGGCCACCGACCCGGCTCCATTGACCATGATCGAAACCGTGATTCAACTAAAGCCTCGCGAACAGTGGCGAGCCGGCATGACGTCGGACGGCATCAGGGCGGAGCTTGATCGTACTGTTCAGATTCCGGGTCTAACTAACGCTTGGGTCATGCCGATCAAGACGCGAATAGACATGTTGGCTACAGGCATAAAAACACCGGTCGGGATCAAGATTGCTGGTCCAGAGCTGACTGTCATCCAGCACATCGGTCAAGAGTTGGAACGTATCGTCAAAACTGTGCCCGGGACAGCATCCGTCTACTCCGAACGGGTAGCGGGCGGACGATACGTTGATATCGATATTGACCGACGACGTGCAGCGCGCTACGGCCTGGGTGTGTCGGATATTCAAGATGTTGTTCGCTCAGCCATCGGCGGTATGAACGTCACAGAATCCGTCGAAGGGCTCGAACGATATCCCGTCAACGTGCGATACCCTCAACAAGTTCGCGATTCGATCCAGCAAATTCGACTTTTGCCGATCGTCACACAGACCGGTGCTCGAGTTGCACTAGCGGACGTTGCGACGATCGACATCGCCGATGGACCTCCGTTCATTAAGAGCGAGAACGCGCGACCGAATGGTTGGACCTATGTCGATATCGCCGATCGCGACCTGGGATCATACGTTACCGACGCACAATCGGCCGTCCGCAATCAGTTGGATCTCCCTGCGGGCTACTCAATCTCGTGGTCAGGTCAATACGAATACATGGTCAGAGCGAAGGAACGTCTCATGATCGTTGGACCATTGACACTCGCGATCATCGTAATGCTGCTGTACATGAGTTTTGGCCGACTCTCGGAGGTCGGAATCATCCTCGGTACGTTGCCGATGGCTCTCGTTGGCGGCTTCTGGCTGATGTATTTTCTTGGCTATGAACTATCGGTCGCAGTCGGAGTGGGATTCATTGCACTCGCCGGTATCGCCGTTGAGCTTGGCATTGTGATGTTGATCTATCTCAATCAAGCCATTGCTCGAACGAGACAAATGGCTGAAGAAGAAAACCTTCAAATGACGCTGGAGGATATCCGGAAGGCTGTTGTGGACGGTGCAGTCCTGCGAGTACGGCCGATCATGATGACCGTCTTAGCCACGATTGCCGGTCTCTTACCGATCATGCTCGGCGACGGCACTGGGTCTGAGGTGATGAAAAGGATCGCTGCACCCATAGTAGGCGGTATGGTTAGCGCCACTGTGCTATCGCTAGTCGTTATTCCTGCATTTTACTTGGTCTGGACCGCGTCTGGTCTGCGGTACAAAACCATCTGACTTCGGGCTTCCTTTCCATCCTACCGGCAGTACGCGCACTTCTACTCGGCTGAACGACATCGCTGTTGTCGCAGAACGGGCCTAATAGACTCATCTTTCGTTTCTGCATGAGACCAGCTCTTGCGTTGTGGAGTACCGCACGGTCCACCCAGATAGCGTAGGTCTGCGTGCCTGTTGACATGTTAATTTGTTCGCCCATACTGTATGGAACAATTTGTTAACATGGTGTTGTATGAGCTTGAAACGCACTCAACTAGTATCCGATGAGTGGTCAGTTGACCGCCGGCTTACGGAGCTTGGCCTAAACCGCAGGGACTTACTTCAAGCCGTAGATATGGCGATGGCTGCGGCAGCGAATGCTACTCCATTCCACCCCGCAAACTCTCCTGGGACTTTTGCGTATCACGAAGGTACCTTCGCGCTCCGGAATATCTTTGTTCGTAGCGACTGGCTCGTAGATCGATACCTGCAGCTGGAAGCGATACGCAATGATCGGCTTCGGCTGCGAGTGATCTACTCGAATGTGGATATTGCAACAAATATCGAGCATGGCCCTAAACCTCGTTCTCGGAAAGGTGCCGGAGCAGCGCGGGCCTGCCAGCCGCTCTTGTTCGATAACCTACCTCAATTTTCTCCAGTTCCGGATGAGCCATACGCGACATACTTCCTTATGGTGGACAGTCGTGGAGCTGCCGAATTGACCAGACCGATTGTCCAGGATGGAACCTACTCGCACTATGTAGAGAGAGTATTTCTCAGAGGCCCTGAGGATGGTGAGGAGTTTGTCGATTTTGAACCGGACACTGATGTCGATGGCGACTTTGAGCCAACGGTCATGAGAAAAGTCTAAGAGCAGTCACGATGTTCAATAGTCAGAGGCTCAGGGTCGCGCGGCAACGTCGCGGCCTCACCGGTCGTGCGTTGTCGTCGAAGGCGGAGATATCTCCCGTGACGCTTTCACGTCTCGAGCAGGGCGAGAACGAGCCCGATCATGAAACAGTGGAGAAACTTGGTGCGGCACTTGGCTACCCTGTGTCATTTTTCTTTGGTGATGACCTAGAGGAGCTAAGCGCAGAAGCCGTGAGTTTTAGGAGTCTGTCAAAGATGAGGGCTTATGAGCGGAACGCGGCCTTAGGTGCTGGTGCAATAGCATTGCAAATCAGCGACTGGTTGGGGGAGAGGTTCTCGCTCCCTGCGCCAAACTTCATAGATTTGAGCTACGAAACAAATATTGAAGCTGCGGCGAGAACACTGCGGGACTTCTGGTCGATTGGCGTTCGTTCAATCGGAAGCATGATAGGACTGTTGGAAAAACATGGCGCAAGGGTGTTCTCCCTAAACGAGCGTACGGCAGCAGTTGACGCGTTCTCCTTTTGGCGTGACGACGTACCTTACGTATTTCTAAACACATTCAAGACCGCAGAACATAGCGTTTTTGATGCAGCACATGAACTCGGTCATCTGGTATTGCACAAGCACGGCGGTACGCACTTGTCGCGAGATGCCGAACGCGAGGCCGATGCATTCGCGTCAGCGTTTTTGATGCCGGCGGATGACGTTCGTTCCAGAGTACCCGGACGTTTGAGCACTGACATCATCCTTCGTGCGAAGAAGCGTTGGCGCGTGTCAGCTATGGCGATGGCGTATCGTTTGCACAAACTGGGTCTGTTAACTGACTGGCAATACAAGTCGACGTGTATCGAGCTCGGCCGTCGAGGTTATCGAAAGTCTGAACCTGATGGGATCGAACGAGAACAGTCGCGAGTCTGGAAAATGGTTTTCACACAGCTTTGGAAGGAGAAAACGACCAAGCAACAAATCGCTGACGAGCTTGGCCTCCCTCTCGACGAGCTGGAAGGTGTGTTTTGGGGCCTTGTCGGGCCAGCAGGCCGGCCACAAGAAACAGACTCTAAAGGTATTTCGCGCGTCAAGTAAGCGGCCAGAGATGCACCCGTATGCTTCGCTACAGCTACTGAAGCGTTGTGATGGCCCGCAGGAGATAGTCCGAGTTCAGTTGACCAGCCGGTCTCGGACACAGCAGAGGCTGGCTCTGACCCGATCAGAGCAACCGGCCTTCGTTGATCCGGTATCGGCTGGCCTGTGCGTTCGGCATTTAAGAACTAGAGGTTATGAAGTGAGATGGGAGCACGCCGCCGAATATGAGCGATGACATTGGCAATTGGAAGAAAGTTGCAGTGACCCTTCACGAAGCGCTGCCGCACATTGACCCCCTCCCGATTATCTAGACACGTTGTGATAGAAAATCCAAAGTGTTTCTATGCTCGGTGACGAACTCATTCGGCGTCAGGTCTCCGAGCGATTGATGTGGACGGTACTCGTTGTAATCGACTCGCCAAGCTTCGATTTTTTCCTGCGCATCGTCAAGCGACAAGAACCAATTCAGATTCAGACATTCGTCGCGGAAGCTGCCGTTGAATGATTCGATGAATGGATTATCCGTTGGTTTACCAGGTCTCGAGAAGTCGAGTGTCACATCGTTTTCATAAGCCCATAGATCCAGTGCTTTAGAGATGAACTCGCTACCATTGTCGACCTGGATGCGCTTCGGTGCGCCGCGCATCGAGCGGATGTGCTCGACAGCGTCCACGACATCGTTTCCGCGGAGGTTGCGATCCACGGTGATTGCCAGGCACTCACGACTAAAATTATCGACTACAGTTAACGCCCGGATACGATTGCCGTTGAACAGGTTATCGGCAACGAAGTCCATGCTCCAACATTCGTTCACGCTAGAGAGCTCTGGTCGCTCCATGCGATGTGCAGCGGCCACTCGACGACGCGGTCTGCGCCGACGCAGGTTCAACCCTTCCTCGCAGTAAATGCGATGCGTCTTCTTATGGTTGATTGGCCAGCCCTCGCGACGCATCAACTTGTGTATGCGCCACATGCCGTAGCGAACACGCTCTTCAGCAATCTCTCGTATGCGTTTGCGTTCGGCTCGATCATCTCGAGGGTGTGCTTTGTAATAGAAGGACTGCCTGCAGATACCCGTCAAGGACGTCGCGCGCCGAACGCTGCATCGATACGAGTTCACCATGTGATGCGCCAACTCACGGCGTTTGGCAGGTTTCAAAGCTTTTTTTGAATCACATCCTGCAGCATCTCTTTGTCCAGGCTCAGATCCGCAACCATCTTCTTCAGACGTGCGTTCTCTGACTCGAGCTGCTTCAGCCGGCGTAACTCTGAAACGCCCAAACCGCCATACTTCTTCTTCCAGTTGTAAAACGTCGCTTGGGAGATACCGAACTTGCGGCAAATCTCTTCAACGCGCGTTCCGGTCTGCGCTTGGCGCAACGCAAACGCAATCTGCTCTTCGGTATATTTTGACTTCTTCATCCTGCCTCTCCTCCCTGCCATCAGGGTACGTGAATCGACCGGATTTTCTAATTTAGATCGGTCCAGTTTTTAGGGAGGAGGTCAGTTTCGAATTGCACTCGATACTCTGGAATCCATCATTTACTTAACTAATAGTCACTTTGCTGAAAAACTCAAGAGGAATTTAATCAAGCATAACAGCCATATCATGCTCAATCATCATTTAATCCTCACAAAAACAGAGTGATATGTCCTTCTCCAGCATCGTAACTTTTATGTAATAGTTAAGAATGGAGCCGTGTCCGAGAATAGTTGCTGAAACTCGATCAGGTGTACTTAACCCACCGAATCGACGCATCGACCAGGCAACGCACGAGAAGCCTTAGAATGAGGGTAGGTTTCTGCTAAAGCACTGCGGATAAGAGAATCACGACAGGCCTGGCTACGACATGAATAGCGATACAAATCAGATCAGCGCGGCTCAGATCCAATCGCTGGCAAACGAAGTATTTGGAGACCCGGTTAAGGTGGCCAACTGGTTTGCGTCGCCGGTTGATGCCTTGGGAAGACAAACACCTGAGTCTCTGCTGGGCGACGAGCAAGGCCGTAAGGATGTCCATGCCGTCCTAGTTCGCATCGGAGACGGTGTTTTCAGCTGAGAGACATGGTTGGCGGCGCAGGAAACGCTGAGTCCGCAATAGAACGAACGGTGTTCTCAAATTTGCTTCATGACAAAACGACTGTTCTCAGATTTACTTCAAGATCGAAGCAATAACGGCGTTTTGTTCTCAGAATTACTTCACAGGCCATTACCACGGACCCTTAGGTCGGATCAGGAGGCGACTTCCGCGCTGCCACACAGCCGAGTGCGTATAATGTATATTATGTTAAATAAAATGATTGGTTATCTAGGATCAGAGTTACAGCGTCGACAACGGCCACGCGTGCCGACGCTGCGATCAGTATCTGAATCTATTTCTTGGCTTCTTGCGGGTCCCGCATCTCAATGTTGCCGTTGAAAGTCGCACCTTCGGTAATCGCGACCACCGGAGACACGATGTTGCCAGTCACCCTGCCGGACTCGCGTACGGTTACGCTCACTGTGGCGTGAAGATCGCCTTCGACCGTGCCTTCGATGAAGATCTTGGTCGCATTGACGTTTGCCTTTATCAGACCTTTGGGTTTCAGGGTCAGGCTGCAGGCGCCTTGGTCGATCTTGCCCTCGACGGTTCCTTCGATAATGAGGTCTTCGCCGGCCGACAGTTCGCCTTTGAAGTGCAAGGTCTCACCGAGGGTCGACACAATTGGGTCGCCAGCGGAATCATAATTCCCATCTCTTTGACGCACTGAATCCGGCACATCTTTCAGATTAATGACTTGCGACTCGGTCAGCGCGGGTTCATCACCCCAGGCTGGACGCTTCATGATTTCAGTATCACTCATTGCGGTTCTCCTTGAGGTTTATGCGGCGCTAGCCGAATCTTTGGCTTTGCTGTCCGTGGGCTTGGCGTCCGCCGGTGCTTCGCCTTTTGATGCAGTCGCACGTGTTGATTTCTTCTTGCTTGCGGGCGCCGCGGTTTTGCCGCTCATGTCGATTCTTCCGTTAAATTTTGCACCTTCGCGCAACGTGACGACTGGGCTGTAGATATTGCCATTCACATCTGCACCAGCGCTCACCACAACGGATTTACTACCGCCAATGTCACCATTCACATTACCGTCAATGGCGACATATTCGGCCGTGACGTTGGCCTTCAAGCGGCCTCGTTCTGCCACGGTCAATAACGACGAGTGCTTTATCGAGCCCTCGACTTCACCGTGGATCAGGAGATTCTCATCAGCGATAAGCTCACCTTTGAATTTCAGCGTCGGGCCCAGGACCGACGGATGCTTAACAGTCGGGCTATCGTACGGATTACTCATTTACTGCTCCCCTAAATGAGAAAAGACTGGTGGAAGGACTTTGGATGCCTGTGAAGCGTCGCACCAGTTCACGCCGCCCGCTGTGATTGCGATCACAATCGGTTCAGTTTTCTCTAAAGGTATTGAACATAGTGTCGTACGCCGCGCGTTAACCCGCTCGGATGTCATCCATCCGAAGCGCTTGGGCACAAAAATTGAACCTGCACAAAACCATCCTGACAGCCCTGCGCGTGATGGCTACTATGAAATATTGGGGTTGTGGCTTACGTTAAATGTTCCAAGCGTTATTTGAGTATTTTTCCTGGCCGATCGGCACATTGGAGCTGGCTGCCACGATATTTTTGCTGATCAACGTCTACCTGTTGGGTCAGCAGAAGCTGATCAACTACCTGTTTGGATTCATCGGCGTGGTTCTCATGGGTTTTGTGCTGATGGCGAACAAGCTCTACTCGGACATGCTCTTGCAGTGGGCGTTCTACGCACCGCTCCAGATCGTAGGCTTCTACCTCTGGAAGTACGGGCGCACGATGGGCGATACCAATGCACCCACATCGAGGAACAGCATGAAGATTGCGGTGCTCCCTGCTCGGCTTTGGCCGATCCTCTTGCTTGGTGTACTCGCGACGACCGCCGGTCTTGGCTACTTCATGACAACTCACACGGATGCGAGTTTTCCGTATGTGGATGCTTTAACCACCATGTTGAGCATTGCGGCGAGCATCCTCATGTTGAAGAAGATTCTGGAGAACTGGTGGCTTTGGATCATCATGGATGTGATCGCCATTCCTGTGTATTTCCTCAAAGGTTTGTATGTCGTCTCTGGCTTATATGTTGTGTTTCTAGGGCTGGCGATACTGGGTCTGGTGCGATGGCTCGACGATTATCGTGCCGTGAACACCAAGGAGGCCACGGGTGTCGCGTAGACGTGGACTTACGCTCGGTAAGTTCTCTCCGCTGCATGAGGGACATGCATTACTCCTGCGTGCGGCCGCCGCTCACTGTGATCAGCTGACTGTTCTGGTTGGCACGACCGACAACGACCGATACAGTTTTGAGCAACGGCGGCAATGGATTAGTGATCTGCTAGTGCCCGTGCTTCCGCCCTCCTCTCTCGATTTGGTGATGACTCCCGATCCGGATCCGAACGTTGATGTGCAGAAGGATGAACACGGGACCGTCGTTGATGAGTCGTACTGGTCTCAGTGGCTGTCACAAAATGCCAAACATCTGCAAGGCGTTGATATTGTATTCACGTCGGATCGGTATGGCGCAGAGATTGCAAGACGCATCGATGCGAAATGGTTTCCCGTCGACCCGGATCGCGAGACGGTTCCGGTAGCGGCGAGCGATATCAATGCACCGCCCCATGAACTCTTCGGTCTTGTCAGTGATGTTGCCAAGCCCGATGTGGCGCTGACGATTGCGGTGGTTGGCGCAGAGTCGACCGGTAAATCGACGTTAGTGAAGCGGCTGGCTGAGCATTTCGAGACGACCTATGCTCACGAGTGGGGTCGGACGATCAGTGAGGCGCACCCCACCCTCACAGTAGAAGACTTCGACGCGATTGTGTCGATGCAGGATGAGCTGATCCGCACGGCCCAGCGTCTGAGCAATGGACTGTGTTTTGCTGACACAGAAGCCATTACGACGGCGCTGTTTGCACCGACCTATCTCGGACAGGAACACCCGCCATCCTGGCAGCGAGCGCACACTCAAGACTTCGCTCACTACCTGCTGTTGGACCCTGACGTGCCTTGGGTCGATGACGGCACACGGATTCTCGATACCGACGCGAGGATGGCGTTTCACAAAGCCCTGTTGTCCTCGCTTGAACGCCTGAACAAGCAGTTCACGGTAATTTCGGGCGATTCGTTCGCTGCGAGGGAAGTGCAGGCAATTACGTTTGTTGAGCGGCTATGCCGATGATCGTTACTCAAGAAACTCGGCAGGATCCCACCATGGATCGGGCGGACTTTGTAGCTGGTCTTCGATCGCCTGCCTGACGGATCCGACGCGTGCTTGCATTTTTTTCCGGACCAGCGCGTATTCGCTCGATTCGATGAGCGCTGACGCCCAGTGGCGCTCGTCGAGCCCGACTGGCGCAAAAAATCCTGCATCGTACATACGAGAAAGCGCATCAACTGCGGATGGTATGTCGTCGTTCATTAGGAACCACCGTGCAGAGGCGATGTAGCCTGCGCTGTAAGGGAATTCTCTGTCGCGCAAGTTCGCTAGCTGTACCGATAAGCGCTTACGTAGTTCGTCGGCACGAGCGTCGTTCGCGGCCTCCAGAGCCCAAAGGAGTACCAAATCAGTCTCGAATTCAACCCGCTCGTCGGTGCGAGTGAGGAAGACCTTAAACCAGTCCTCTCTTTCGTTGATGATCGCATATGCTTGGTCTGGCCGGTTTGCCAGATCGCTAAAGCTAACGATGACGCTTGGCGGAAGGTCGTTGTCCTGTTCAAAGATGGTTTTGAGCTCTGCGTCATTCCTGTCCCGTGCCGCCTGTAAGGCGCGCGCATAGACACCGTTATCAGGATCAGGGATTAAATCGGGCAAACCTATAGTCGAATAGATAGAAGTGAGTGCATCGTCGCAATAAATTTCCCCTTCGCAGGATTTGGCAACTCGGTGGGCAAGTTCGGTGTTACCGGCCAAGTGAAACGAGCTTGCGAGAACACCTTTAGCTAGTGGAAAAGTTGGCGAGATTCGTAACGCATCGCGGATCACACGCTCGGCGCCGTCGCGATCGTAAATACTCCGATAGGTCCCCTGATAGTTGATTTTGAGAATCAACGATTCCGGATCCAATTCGAGTGCTCGCTCCTGCGCTACAAACGCGCCGTCGATGTTACCGAGACGCAGTAACATCAATCCTTTACCTCGATAAGCGCTGGCGTTATTTGGATTAGCTTCGATCGCGCTATCGAACGCGCGCAATTGCTCAAGAGGGTTGTCTCTCCTCCCAAACATCATCCAGGCGCGTTCCGACAAGACATCCCAGTCGTTGGGTGCAAGCGATAGGGCTCGTTCAATATGAGTTTTCGCGCGAAAATTGCTGTGCCGAGGCGGCAATGCACCGTACTCCCTTTGAAGCGTGTGCGCCCTGGCCAGTTTTGCGTGAGCGACTGCGAATTCGGGATCTAGGGTTGTGGCCCGTGTCAGCCAATCAATGGAGTCGTTGATGCCATCGACCGTGCGATCTGCATAGGCCTCCCTACCCTTCAGAAACGCCTCATAGGCCTCGGTTGAATCGGTGGGACGGTCGGCTGTATTTGGCAAAATATCGAGCTGGCCGTAGAGCTCTAGCACAATCGCTTGAGAAATCTCGTCCTGAATTTTGAAAATATTCTCTGCAGTCAATGGCCGATCGTAGGTGTCGGACCAGATGTGTTCATCCGATGTTGCATTGATTAGCTGCGCAGTGATTCGAAGTGTTTCGCCTGCTTTGCGAATGCTTCCCTCAAGAATATGTTCAACGTTTAGTGCCTGGGCGATCTCAGAAACGCTGGCATTTCTCGCCTTGAAAGAGAATGACGAGGTTCGAGATGCAACGCGCAGTCCGTCGACTCGGGACAACACGTTCAACAGCTCCTCGGAGATGCCGTCAGAAAAGTATTCTTGATCTCCTGCAGGAGAAAAGTCCTCAAAAGGTAAAACCGCGATCGACTGAAGGCTGCCTGGCACCGGGTTTGAAGCAGTATCCACTAATTCGGACGGTGACCTCGATGCGGTTTCTCCCAAGAAGCGCTGCCCTATCAACAGCCCGCCGATCACAACCAGTCCGCCGACGATCGCGAAATCGAGAAAGCCTTTGCCGGAATCTGGCGTATCGTCTGATGCCTCCGTCCGCTTCACGCCCTCTGGTGTCAGGTCGAATGCCCACGCAAACAGAATAGCGATCGGAAACCCGAGCAAGAGCAGCGAAACCACTAAACCGGCGAACCAATCGGGCAAGCTTAGGGCGTCCTGCAGCTCGCCCGCGAGCTGTACGAGCAGCCATCCAACAACGGCGTACATGCCCGCTACCCGAAAAACATGTCGGCGACGGAGCTCGTTTATAATTTTCTTCAAGATTATTAGGGCCTTAACCCGGCACGCTCGGAACTGATAGGAGTGTCCCACGAGCGCCCGCCATGCTCAAGTTAGACATCGCGTGGCCGATATCATCTGAGATGGAACGTCGCAAACTCAGTCTGGAAGAATTGCCACCGGTCATGCTCGCCCTTGTTGGCGTTCTCGGCATAGGGCCTATGGGGGTATATCGCCTCTTGGAAGGCGACTACGTGATCGCGGCGTTCGACTTCGGTTTCGTCGCCGGTTTCGTCGCGATTCTCTGGGCCGTTTATGTGAAGCGCGCCATTCGAGCAGCAAGTATTGCTATGGCCTTAATCGCGATTACCACGGCGGTGGTCTCGGTGAGAGTGCGTGGCGGAGATCAGGTGGTCTGGATGTACCCTGCATTGGTGGCACTGTTTTACTTGATGAAGCCGAAGGAAGCGGCGGTCTCCTCAGTGATTGCCATGGCTCTGGTCTTGCCCGCAATTTTCGGTGATAGAAGTTTCGGTGAAGTTTTGGTGCTTATTGCTTCGCTTGCGGTCACCATTTGTTTATCGGTCGCATTCTCAGCACTCACGTGGGAGCAGCGGCGTGAGTTGCGCGCACGCACACTGATTGACCCGTTGACCGGCGCAGGCAACCGCAGGGCGTTGACCGAAGACCTCGAGGGACGAATCGCCAAAGCTAAAGGCGACAAGGAGAATTTCGTCTTAATTATGCTGGACGTGGATCACTTTAAGTCGGTGAACGACCAGCATGGACACGCTACCGGAGACACTGTACTGCAGACAATTGCGAAAACACTTCGCGAGAACATTGGCCCGCAAGACGCGTTTTACCGTGTTGGTGGCGAGGAGTTCATCATCATCTCGGGCGGCACCGGACTTGCTGGCGCTAGTAAGCTAGCCGAGACCTTGAGAATCACGATCGCTGAGACGGTGCTTCGCAAGCCCGCGTCGAAGGAGACGTTCTCTGTGACCGCGTCTTTTGGGTTGGCTGAGTACGGTCGTCAGGAATCGATGGATAGCCTCTATAAACGAGCGGATGATGCGTTGTATGAGGCCAAACGCAGCGGTCGCAATTGCCTGCACTCCTCCGAACGGACAGTCAGTCTGAGTGGCACGGCAAACTATCTGGCGTTGCCGCGTGTGCTCGGCGAGTTGGTCGACGAAGACGCCGAAGATACTCAATCGTTCAGCGAAGCCTCCTGACTTTCAGCCGGCTTCCGGAATAGCATTAGATGTTGCTGCGGGAGCGCGTCGATCGTTTCAACCCACTCCAGGCCAATCGCATCCATCTCTAACCTGGCTTGGGCTTCTGTCATCTTGTGCAATCGCTTGATAGGTACTGTGGGATCTTCACCACGGTATTCGACAAGCGCGAGTAATCCGCCTGGTTTGAGTCCTTCCACGATGCCGATTCCCATCTCAAAGGGATAGGAGAACTCATGATAAGCATCGACGATCAGCACAAGATCCACGCTGTCGGCAGGTAGATTTGGATCGGATTCCGTGCTGAGTAAGAGATCAACATTCGCGGGGGCGCCCTTTTCCTGTCGCGCTTTGATGATGTCCAGCATTTCCTGCTGGATATCAACGGCGATCACCCGGCCTTCGCTCGCCTTACGGGCCATCGGGAAGCTGAAGTAGCCTGTCCCTGCGCCGATGTCGGCGATCACGCTATCTGCCTCAATGGGCAGCAGTTCAATCAGAAGATCGGTGCGTTCGGTTCTCTCGCGTTCAGGTCGTTCCAACCAGCCGGCCCCACGATGCCCCATCACATGGGAAATCTCGCGGCCAAGGTATCGCTTTCCAATACCGTCATAGTTCGGCGCGCCCTGCTCGTAGCGCGATTCGGGTGCGGATGGCGTAGGAGACGCCGCGATACTCTCGGAGACCTCAGCCCCACATCCACTGGCGAAAGCCAAAGTAATTGCGATGATCGAAGGAAGCTGCGGTCGGGATCTGGTGTTTGGCATTGAATTAACGTCCGAAATACGCACCTGTGGATTCGCGAGTTTTACGTGGCCGGATGCGAGCGCGTGCGGTGTAAGATGACGGTATGACAAAACGGACTATCGAAACCCTAAACCCTGCCACCGGTTTGCCAAGAGCGGAATTTCCGTTACTTGATGATGCTGAACTTGAGCAACGACTGGCATTAGCCCACGCCGCGACGGCTCAAGCACGACAAACCGCATTAACAGATCGCCTTGGCTGGCTGGAAAAAGCAGCGCGATTGCTTCGGGAGCGCCGCACCGCCCTAGCCGCCATCATGACGGATGAGATGGGCAAACCATTGGCAGCGGCTGAAGGAGAAATAGAGAAGTGTGCGTGGGTTTGTGAGTTCTACGCCGAGAATGCAGAGCATTTCTTGCAGGACCAAGCGGTATCAACAACCGCCAGTCGCAGTTTCGTCAGGCCTCTGCCGCTGGGCGTTATTCTCGCGGTGATGCCATGGAATTTCCCCTATTGGCAGGTGTTTCGATTCGCTGCGCCGGCGTTGGCCGCAGGCAACGTCGTTTTGCTGAAGCATGCGCCGAATACCTTTGAATGCAGCCTTGCCATAGAACAACTGTTGATGGATTCCGGCGTCCCTGAAGCGCTATTCCAGTCATTGTTGATCGACGTCGATCAGACGCAGCGCCTTCTGGCTGACAATCGCGTTGCCGCTGCGACACTCACAGGATCGGAGCGCGCCGGCGCGGCAGTGGCTGCCACGGCAGGCGCGCATCTGAAAAAGGTGGTGCTCGAACTAGGGGGTTCCGACGCTTTTATCGTGATGCCGAGCGCCGATTTGGACGCTGCTGTCGAGGCCGCGTGTCGCGGGCGCCTTCAAAACAGCGGGCAGTCATGCATCGCGGCAAAACGCATGATCGTGCACGAGACGGTCTATACCGAGTTCGTTGGCAAACTGATAGAAGGGTTTTCAAATTACGTTGTTGGCGATCCCACTGATCCCGCGACGACGCTCGGTCCACTGGCAACGCAGGCAATCCTCGGATCTGTTAATCAGCAAGTCAGTGAAACGGTCACCGCGGGCGCACGGTTGCGATCAACAGGTATCTCAATTCCCGAAAAAGGGTTTTATTGTGCACCGGCCGTTCTCGAGGACGTGCCACTTGATGCGCCTGCAGCCGTTGACGAAGTGTTTGGTCCTGTAGCCTCTGTCTTTCGCGTCGCCACATTCGATGACGCAATCAGGTTGGCCAACCGCAGTCGCTACGGGCTCGGGTCGGTGTTGTTTAGCCAGGACGCGCAAGAGATCGAACATGCGTTTAGTGCTATTGATGCCGGGGCAACATTCATCAATACCATCACAGCCTCCGACCCGAGAATCCCGTTTGGCGGGATCAAGTCCTCAGGCTACGGACGCGAGCTCGCCGATATCGGCATGTACGAATTCATGAACCTCAAGACCTGTTGGGTCGCCTGAATTTTAGAGCTTGGGGATCAATACCGGGGTGCGAGCTTTGTAGGCTTCGTAGTCTTCCTGGCCGCCCCACTTTTCGTCGGAGCGCTTTTCCAGTAGCGGAATGCCGCTCACTTTAGTTAGCAGGAACGTGACGAAAACCGGGGAAATCAAAGTGACGTATTGCCACCCTTCCAGGATCGGGAATGCCAGTATTGCGATACCGACCCACAGCACGATCTCTCCGAAATAGTTCGGGTGTCGAGACTTCGACCACAGGCCGACGTCGATAAACTTGCCGGCATTCTTTGGATTCTCTCGGAAGCGTGACTTCTGACGATCGGAGACCACCTCGATGATGAATCCGATCAGCCAAACCACGATGCCAATGTAACCAATGATGCCGAGCGGTTTGGTGTTGGTGCTCGTGATGATCGCGAGCGCTGCGGCGACAGTCAGCACAACCCACAAACCTTGTAAGGTCCACGCCATTAAGAATCTTAGTGGTCGGGTCTTGATGTCATCGAAACGACCGTCTTTTCCATCTTTCGATATGCGACGGAACAAGAAAGATGCGAGCCGTGAAGACCAAATCACCACGAACGCTGAAGCGACCCGCGCACGTGGATCCATTTCTGGAGATAAGCTGACCGCCACGAGAATGACGCTGATATAGCTCAAGCCGCCGGTTAGATCGTAGAATTTTTCTGTCTTCGCGATCGAGCTTGGGATGAATACCAGCCAGTTAATGGCGTAGGCCAAAGCCGCACAGATTGCGAACACCGGCAGGCCGTTGTAACTGGCACTGCCCTGGCTGCCGCCCAGAGCGACCAACGCACCGAGCGTTACGGCAATGACGATAGCGATGAGGATTTGTGAGTTGCTGCGAGTTTCTTCGGTCTTGGTTTCGGTCATGAAGCTTCCGCTGCCGGCCAATTCGACTCGGCAAACAGATCGATTCTCGCTTGCTCTGTAATCTTCACAACGGCCGGGTGTTTGAGTTTTCGTTCGGGAGAAATCGCATAATAACTCTCCGTCAGCGACTCTGTCCTGCCAATTACCGTTGTCCGATACATTTTGCAGATTTCCTTCTCGATCGCGGAAGGTCCGAGGAATACACCTACTCCGGCCTCGCCAAGCGCTTTCATCAGTGCGCTGTCGGCGATTTCACCAACGATGTTGGGGACGACATCCATATTGTCGAACCAGTCATCGATGCGACGGCGAAGTGCAGTGGCCGGTGTTGGCAGCAGGAACGGCAGCTCGGCAAGGCAATCCGGGAACCCAACCTTTGCCGACTCCGCGATGGCCTCTGATGCAAAAAAGGACAGGCCACTTTCGCCGAGCCGGTGGTTGTACGCCCGCAGACTCAACCCCTGGGGTAGCGGCTGATCCGACAGCACGATATCGAGCTTATGGGTCGCAAGATCGCCCAGGAGCTCGCCCAGTGTTGCTTCATAGCACTTCAACCGAATGGGTTCTGCAACTTCGAAGGCCGGCGCGAGAATACGCTCTGCAATCAGTTTTGGCATTGAGCTGACCATACCGACCTTGAACGTCAAGGCACCGCCCTGTGCTTCTCCGTGTACGACGTTGGCGAGCTCGGCGCCTAGCGTGAAAATCTCATCGGCATACTCGTAGACCATTTCGCCAAAGTCAGTCAGTTCCAATCGACGTCCGACACGATTGAATAACTGGCGACCCATGGCCTCCTCAAGCATCCTGAGTTGCCCACTAATGGTCTGGGGGGTGATGTGCATGGCCTCAGCTGCTGCCGCCATGCTGCCTTCGCGTGCCACTGCCCAGAAATACTGCAGATGGCTGTAGTTGAGATGTCTCATCGTTAGCGCTCCGCTTACACCGGAAAATCCGAGGGTACTACACGTGATTCATCGAAAAACACTGAATTTGAGCGAAATCGAATAAAACGTGTCTATGATTCGTATTTCTCGATGTCATAGCGAGTCTCAGACCACTGTGAGACCATCCGTTGGTGCGCAATCTCCTGCTTTTTCTCACTCTGCTCGCGATTCCGAACCTGGGCACCGCCTGCACGGTCAGGTTGGCAGTCGCGAGTAATTTCAAAACAACGATGGAGGCGCTCGTCGAAGCTTATGAGCGCGAGCCGCAAGATGAATTTCAAATAATATCAGGAGCATCAGGTGTTTTATTCAGTCAAATTCTCCGTGGTGCGCCCTTCGATATCTTCTTTTCCGCCGACGCTGATAAAATCGAGAGGCTCGACAAACAGAATCGCACCTATGGCGAGTCCTGGACCTATGCGATCGGACGTATGGCTTTGTACACGCCCGGACGCAGCCCGTCGTCGTTTCTCGAATCGAACGACCCAACAGACTCCATTGCACTCGCGAACCCGAGGCACGCACCCTACGGCGCCGCAGGCGCTTTCTGGCTAAGCACCCACCTCAGATCGGGGAAACCTGTCAGATATGTTTTCGGCGGAAACGTAGCGCAGGCCTTTCATTATGTTCAAACTGGTAATACCAGCGCCGGTCTTGTTGCGTTAGCCCAGCTCATCAACGAGGAGATCAGACCTGAGGAATACGTAGCTTTGCCTGTTGACGAATATCCGTTGATCGAGCAAAGGGCTGCGGTGCTGAATCAGCCCAACTGTGCTTTGACGACAAAGTTCGTCAGGTTCCTGCACTCGGATGAAGCTGCACAGATCATTCAGCGCAGCGGGTATGAGACTGTGGACATGAAGCGATGAGTGTTGAAGACCTACAAGCGCTGTGGCTCACACTGAAGCTGGCAACAAGCACGACGTTTATTTTGCTGGTCATCGGATTACCGCTTTCCTGGTGGTTAGTGCGTAGCCAGTCTTTGGCAGCCACCGTTGTAAATGTGTTGATTGCGCTGCCGTTGGTACTCCCACCGACGGTGATCGGATTCTATTTGCTCATCGCGATGGGCCCGTCCGGACCCTTGGGTGCGCTGACATCTTCGACAGGACTTGCGCCTCTCGCATTCAGTTTCCCGGGACTGGTATTTGGGAGCGTCATCTATTCGTTGCCTTTTGTGATCCAACCATTGCAGGCAGGCTTTGCTTCGGTCCCCCAATCGGTGCTGGATGCGTCCAACACGCTCGGAGCTGACTCAAAGTCCCTGTTGCTGCGGGTCGCTATTCCTCTGAGTCAACGCGCCGTGGTCGTCGCAAGCGTTTTGGGATTTGCACATACCGTTGGTGAGTTCGGTGTCGTCTTGATGATCGGCGGGAACATTCCGGGCGAAACCAGAGTGGCGTCCGTGCAGATCTATGATCACGTCGAAGCGCTGGACTACGCGAGCGCACATCAGCTTTCTCTTGTCTTGGTGATCTTCTCTCTTGTGGTCCTCACCGCGGTGTACCGTGTTTGGGGTCGCAGTGTCTTCACACAATCGAGGCATAGCAGCGCGTGACGATCCAGATAGCGTTGCAGCAGCAGGCGCCGCATCTCGCGCCTCTATCGATCTCCGAGGTGCTGCCGAGTGGCGTTTGCATTGGTGTTTATGGACCGTCAGGTAGCGGCAAGACCACCCTGCTCAGGGGCATTTCAGGTCTTAGTCGTATTTCAGGCACGGTGCAGGTCAAAGACGCCATCTGGCAGGACGAAAACCACTTTCTGCCAGCGCACAGGAGACGTGCGGCTATGGTCCTGCAGTCGCCTGGACTCTTACCGCACCGCACTGTCACCGGGAATATCGAATTCGCACTTGGCTTCAACAAGCGTGCGAAGCCAGGGTTGCTCGATTCGATCCTTGCTGACTTCGGACTTCTGCCGCTGCGTGATCAGCGCGCCGATACGCTCTCCGGTGGTGAACAGCAGCGCGTTGCCATGGCGCGGGCGCTCGCCGCCCAACCGGACGTCTTGCTGCTGGACGAACCGCTGACTGGCTTGGACGATGAAGCACGCCAAACGTTATTGCAGGTGCTGATGCGTCTGAAGCGATCGGGAACTACCTGCATTTTCGTGAGCCACTCTGCATATGAGCAAGCACTGCTGGCCGACCACCTTCTCATTATGGATTCCGGCGCGATTACGAAGAGCGGATCAGCCGAACAAGTTTTTGCCGAGTCGCCGCCAACGGCCGCGTTGGGGCGCGAGCTAGGCGTGGTGATCGATGATATTCCCGTAGTAGAGAACGTGGACGGGCTTGCCGTGGTCGAAAAAGATGGCCTCAGAATCCAGTTGGCAGCAGGAGCGCCCCCTGGCAGTTCAGTCAATATCCGCGTGCGTGCGGATGACGTCAGTCTGACTGAAAAATCAGAGACGCACTCGAGCATCATGAACACAATTCCCGCGGTGATTCGCGCGCAGTCGTCCTATCCAGACTCGCCGTTTACTCTCGTGGAATTAGACGCCTCTGGTACAACACTGTTTGCTCGGATCACGAATGCGGCATCCAGTAAACTAAAGATTCGCGCTGGTGGTCAGGTTTACGCACAGATGAAGGCCGCCGCTATCACCTCGTTTTGATATCTGCGGGTTGCGGATGACAGATTGGATTGCACAAGCAGATCGTGTCCGGCTGATTGCGTTTCTCGTCGCAATTGTCGTGTTCGCCCTTTGGGAGGTGCGTCGACCGCGCCGGGACGTGTCCGATCGCCAAAGAAGATGGATCGGGAACTTCGGACTGTTCCTCTCGGGAGCGATGGTCGTGCGTCTGTTGATGCCTGTGTTGCCGGTTGCCTTCGCGGTGTGGTGTGAGTCCAACAGCGTAGGCCTTTTCAACGCCGTGAGTTTCTTCGGGTGGATCGCGATACCGCTTGCAATTGTTGCGCTCGATTTGGCGATTTATTGGCAACATCGATGGATGCACGCGATACCGGCCCTGTGGCGACTGCATCGTGTGCATCACGCCGACACTGAGTTTGATGTAACCACCGCGATTCGCTTTCACCCATTGGAGATCGCAGTTTCCCTGGGTTACAAAATGGTAGTTATCGCTGCGCTGGGGGCAGCCCCGCTCGCGGTTGCGATCTTTGAGATCATCCTGAACGTTAGCGCCATGTTTAACCACTCGAACATCGCGTTGTCGCCTGCTGTGGATCGCAGGCTTCGCCGTCTGCTTGTGACGCCAGACTTTCACCGGGTGCACCATTCGGCTGATCAACGCGAAACCGATATGAACTATGGTTTCTGCCTGACGATCTGGGATTACCTGTTTCGCAGCTACAAGTCTCAGCCGGAAACATCGCATCAGTCCATGACAATCGGCCTGGAGTATTTTCGGGAACCCGGTGAGCACAGGCTCCATGCCCTTTTGAGTCAACCCTTTCGGCGTGCCCCGCGAGACGAAAAATCCACTATCCGTTAGTTTTTCCGAAATTGACTAAACCGTAGCGGCGCGAATCGCACTAACACCCATACAGTCCACGCTCGGACTTCAGGGAGTGTCGTAATGAGAGTGTCGACAAACGTAAGAGGCGCGCTGATTTTCCTTTGCCTAAGTATTGCCGCCTGCGGTGGTGGAGGCGGAGGTGCACCATCGAACGTCGGCGCCCCGCCGCCCGGTCCAGCACCGATCAGCAAGGCACAGATTGATGCGACGAACCAAACGGTGCGCGCGGCGTCTTTTGGGCTTGATTACGCTGACCTTGAGTCTGCGACTCGGCTCGGTGCAGAAGGCTGGCTTGATCAGCAGTTCGCACTGCCGCCCACATTTCACCGCAGCACCATGGAGGGCATTCTGGCGCGGCGGGCCGCCGGCGAGTTCGATGCGTTTGAAAACGACATCGAATATCTGATTTTCGCTCGCCGAATCGGCTGGTGGCATAACACGCTGACTGCCAGAGACACCGTACGCCAAAGAGTGGCGTATGCACTCAGTCAGATTTTTGTCGTTTCAGACAATGTCGACACGTTGGAGGTTTACCCATACGCGCTGAACACTTATTACGACGTTCTGCTTGAGCACGCGTTTGGTAACTTCCGAGACCTGTTGCGTGAAGTGACGTTGAGCCCAGCGATGGGGCTTTACCTCAGTCACCTCAACAACCGTGCCGCAGACCCAATCCGAAACATCTTCCCGGACGAGAATTACGCGCGCGAGGTAATGCAGCTCTTTTCGATCGGGCTGTTCGAATTAAATATCGACGGCAGTGTGCAGATGGGGGCTAATGGCCAACCGGTGCCGAGCTATGACAACGACGACATTCGAGAATTCGCAAAAATCTTTACCGGACTTTCCTTTGGTGGACCTGGCGCGTTCTTCGGCAATATCGCCGAACCGAACTTTTCGGTGCCGATGCAAATGTTCGATGCGGCGCATGAGCCTGGTGAAAAGCGGCTTTTGAACGGGTTTGTTGTTCCGGCTGGGCAGACTGGTAGTCAGGACCTCGAAATGGCG
The DNA here is from genome assembly GCA_038521865.1 of Pseudomonadota bacterium. GTDB lineage: Bacteria > Pseudomonadota > Gammaproteobacteria > Steroidobacterales > Woeseiaceae > CALBPI01. The sequence continues at coordinate 547,303 of JBCBKO010000001.1, forward strand.
ATCGACAATCTGTTCAATCATCCCAACGTCGGGCCATTTATCGGCAGACAGCTCATTCAGCGCCTGGTGACGTCCAATCCCTCACCCGACTACATCGAGCGTGTCGCCACCGCATTTAACGACAACGGTTTCGGTGTTCGCGGCGACATGCAAGCGGTCATCAGGGCAGTATTGCTGGACCCGGAAGCGCGTTCGGCACCCGACGCCGGCAGTGCCAAAGGCAAGCTGCAGGAACCGCTCGTTCGCTACGTCAGTATCTTGCGACAGTTCAATATTTCGAGCACGGATACCCTGGTCGGTATGACCGGATATTTTGCGGAAGCCATACTGCGACAACACCCGTTGTCAGCGCCAAGCGTATTCAACTTTTATTTGCCAGATCATAGCCCTGCCGGACCGATCGCTGATGCGAGTCTTGTGGCTCCGGAATTTCAGATCACCAACGCCAGCACCATCATCGGTTGGCCCAACTTGATCGACGCGATTGTATTTGCTGATTTCCCCGGAGAAACGCCGGATGGTTTTGCGCCTGCGACACTCGATTTTTCTCGCTGGATCGAAACTGCAGCAAACACCGAGGTATTGGTCGACCAGCTCGACAGTCTACTCATGGCAGGTCAGCTCAATGCCGAAGTTCGCACCGATTGGATCACGACGCTCGACCCGATAGAGGACGATCAGTTCAAATTCCAGACTGCGCTGTGGTTGTTTCTCATTTCACCCGACTATGTCGTACAACAGTGAGGCTAAAAGCATGTCGATGACACGCAGAGGATTTCTGTCTCACACCTGCGCCGCAGGTGCTTCATGGGCCACCGCCGGAACGGCACTCGGAACGTTAGGCGCGATGCGCACGGCAAGTGCACAACAGGCCGACGATTACCGCGCTTTGGTCTGCATTCTGCTGGCCGGCGGCAATGACGCCTACAACATGCTGGTTCCTGCAGATGCAACGCAACATGGCGAGTACGCTGCAATCCGATCCGATCTTGCGTTGCCGCGCGAGACGTTGCTGCCGCTCAGTTTGCCAAATACGGACGCGCGGACATTCGGTTTGCATCCTGGAATGACGCGCTTAGCCGATCTTGTGAACAGTGGTGAAGCAGCGTTGGTGGCTAACGTCGGCACACTTCTCGAACCGTTCGATCCGATTGCGGTGCAAGATGGAACGGCATTGCTCCCGGTCGGCTTATTCTCACACGCAGATCAAATTGCACAGTGGCAGACGGCGACCCCGGATTTGAGATCAGCAATCGGTTGGGGCGGTCGCATGGCTGACCTCATGCAAGGCGCCAACCTCGCGAATGGCGTATCAATGAACGTCTCGTTAGCCGGAACGAATACCTTTCAAAGCGGGCGCAGTACTAGTGAGTTCAGCATCACACCAGAGGGTGATGGTGCCGTGACCGTCAATGGTTACAACGATGGCACACCCTTCGGAGACTTCCGTACGAGTGTGACCGACGCATTGCTTGCAAGACCACAGTCGCAATTGCTGAGAGCCGAATACGTCAAGCGATTTCGTGAGGCTATCGATGCGAATACGACGTTTTCGATTGCAATGCAGGATGCCCCGACGTTGCAAACTGTCTTTTCCGCCAACGGGCTGTCGCAGGCCCTACGCCAGATTGCGAGAGTCATTGGTGTACGTCATCGTCTCGGCGCAACCCGCCAGACGTTTTTCATTACTGTCGGCGGTTGGGATCACCATGATGAGGTACTGAATAACCAGGCGCGGATGTTACCCATGGTCAGCGATGGACTCGCAGAGTTTCGTGATGCGCTTACAGAGCTTGCTGTCTTTGATCAGGTTGCGACATTCACTATCTCGGACTTTGCGAGGACGCTGACCTCAAATGGCCGCGGCTCGGATCACGGCTGGGGCGGCCACCACATTGTCATGGGTGGTGGTGTCAATGGCGGACAAATGTTTGGTACCTATCCGATACTTGCGCAGGACTCACCGCTCGACGTTGGGCGTGGCATTTACGCGCCCACATTGTCCACTGATGAGTATTTCGCGGATTTGGCTATGTGGTTTGGCGTTCGCGACAGCGAACTTCCTGCGGTATTGCCGAATGTGCGTCGCTTCGTTGCGACGGGAACCGGTGCGCCGCTTGGGCTGTTTGCCGGTTAGACTGAACGGATGGTCAAGTTGTGGATGCTCTAATCGATGTCAACGGATCAGCTCGATGACCGAGCTTTGGTTCGTGCGTTTCAGCGTGGGGATCAGCTGGCTTTGCAACAGCTTGTCATCCGCCATCAGGACCGGCTCTTTCGACTTGCGCGAGGCTGGCTGGCTGACGAGAGCATGGCAGCCGATGCAACACAGGAGGTATTTGTGCGCTCTCTGAATGGCCTCACTCGGTTTCGTTTCGGGGCGGAGCCCTTTACCTGGTTTTATCAAACCCTTCGCAACGTTTGTCGCGAACTCAACCGAGCGAAACCCGTCGCCGAATCTTTTGAGCAAATCGATCCAGCCCCAGGGCCAGAATCCTGGACGATTGCTACCGACCACATGGCACGATTACGTAACTTGGTAGACGCGCTGCCAGAACGACAGCGCGAAGTCGTTTACCTGCGAATATTCGAGGGGATGGACGTGAGCGCGACCGCTCGAGCGATGCGCTGCAGAGCCGGTACCGTGAAAGCGCTGTTGAGTCAGGCTCGCACGAGGCTCAAAGCACAATGGCAATGAATCAGGGCTCTGATGCGCTTGAGCAGGCGCTGGAATCTGTCAGCAACGACTGGCGATCAACACATGCGCCCGCGGCCGTCGCCGATGACCAGCTGTGGCTACGTCTGAACGCGAGGCGTTCGCGGTCCGTGACGACAACACGACTAGCCATGGCTGCTTCATTCCTTGTAGCAGTGGCTTCAGTGTTGCTAATCGCTTTGCCGGAAAATCAGAGCGAGCCGCTCACGCTTCGCAGCGTCTCAATCCCCACGGGTGTGCCCTCCTCTGGCGGCCTGCGCACGCCAGGCCAACTGATTGCACCCACAATTCCGAATACACCAAGGCGAGCGGGCGACGTTTTTGCCCCTGATGAGACTCGCGAAAATGATGACTCTATGGAGACAGATGATGTGGTTTAAAAAATCGCTTGCGGCTATTTCGATCGTTCTGATGCTGGGGACCGGTCCAAGTGCGTTGGCTCAGAATGCGGAAGACCTTGCGATGATGGAGCAATTCATGAACGTCATGGATGGCTATTTCTCCATCATTGAATCGACCCACGATATCGCCTCTGACCCAGAGAAGTCGGCGATTCTGCAGATGCAGAAAATCAAGGAAATCTATGAGGAGCGTGGTGAGGCTGCTAACGCCGTTGGCGTTTTGCGCGATGTGCTGGCGAATAGCACCAATCCCGCGGTAAGAAGTGCAGCAACAATGATCCTCGGAGACCTTCTCAAGGAGACCGGACGCACAGATTCCGCCCTTGAGGTGTTACAACGCGGACTCAAAGAGAGCATTGTCGAATCAAACCAGGACTCCGAATGAGCTAGAGCATGTCACCCGGTGCATCGAGCAAATAGATTTGTTCCATGCAACGGGCTAGCTCGGCGATGTTACCTGCAAACTCTCTGCGTGCGGGTCCGAGATCAGATCCGTCGGGCTCGATTAGCCCGAGGTTCTCCATCAAGCTGAAAGCATTGTCAAAGAACAGTTTGCCAACCGATGCCTCGCTGGTAATCAATCGCTGAAGGTAAGCCTGTTTTCCGTAAGCCAGTACCTGTTCGAGGCACGCTTTGCGTTCAATGGATTCGGTGCCTCGCAGGCCTTTCACGATTTTCGCCACTACACCGTATGCCTCGACATAGGGCAACAAAGCCGCACGCGCGACCAATGGACGCAATTGTTTAAGCAAGCGATCCGGAAACTCATTCTCGCTTGAGAGTTTTTCGCTCCACTCGGTATCGTAGTGATTCAACTCCTCTTCAACACGACCTCGAAATGCTTCGCGGGACACATAAAAAAACTCGAACTTAAACAGATCGCGTAGCGCATCGACGCGATCCCAGAAGTATGGAAGACGTTGCTCAAGTTCTTGGGGCAGCGAGATCAATGCCAATTCAATGAACGCCTTCACCACAAAATGGTGAACTATCGTGTTGCGATAATAGCTCGCAACACCATGCTGATCGGGCGCGAGTGTATAGACAATATCGGGACCCTCATCAAAGCGAGTGACGAGCCCGCTGTCGCCGAGGACATCCGCCAGTTCATTGAGTCCGTCCGGTGAACCCTGATCGAAATCACTCGCTACTCGGATGTTGCGCTCACGTGCCCACTTCAAATAGCGCAACATCTGACGCCCGAGTTGATGACGCGTAAGACCACGTGGCGCTGCACCGAGCAAGATCATCGTGACAAGTGATGCCAACGTAATCGGTGTGACTTTGTTCGCCTCAACACCCACTTCGAACGCTAGCTTTTTCAGGCTCAGTCCATCCTGGACAGACTCCGGGTCATTGACGACGATCGGCTCGCCGAAGTCGATGTAGATACGTCCGAGGCGTTTGCGCAAACCACGGAGATAACCAATAAACCACCTTAATGATTCCGGTTGTTTAACCGCACCGCTCTGCTCGCGGACGTAGTCTTTAACATCGCCGATAAGGTCATAATTCAACGCTACCGGAATGACATGCAAGTCCTCTGAACCGGTGGTCGCTGCTGCTTCAAGCACATATTTGAGCAGCCCATACCGCGGGGGCATCAACTTACCAACCCGCGAGCGTGTTCCTTCAAAAGCCCACGTGAGCGGAAAGCGCTTTTCCAGGAGGTAGCCGATGTACTGTCGCAGGATCATTTTGTAGAGCAGGTCGTCCTGAAAACTGCGACGAATGAAAATGCCACCGGAGCGTCGTGCCGCGTAGCCTAGTCCGGCGAACGCCATGTTTACCCCACCCAGCAAATGCGGTACCGGAAAATCGTTCTCGAACATCATCGAGTAGACTGCGAAGCCATCGACGTGGGTCTTGTGGGTCCAGAGCAGTACAGTCGGTTTGTTCCGGACGATATCCCGGATACGTTCCAACGTGTCCTGATCGAGTACGAATTCCTGCTCGTAACCCATGCCGATGACCTTACGATTAAAGGCGGCGATTCCGTCTTGCCAAATCGCCTTGGGAATCGCGACCAGTTCCGCAAAAATTTCCTCTGCGCGCGCCTCGAGATCGGGAATCGACTGCCCCGTTTTCTCCGCAACCTCGGCCAGTGCTTCCTGATAGCGACGACTCGCTTTCATGTTGCTCGCCACTCGCCGCGGGACCTTGTAGCGACCGCCGCGACGCTTGCGCTCTGCAATGTCGAGTGTCAGCCCCGCACGGCCCGCAATAAATGCGGCAAACGCCGGCTGGTCTGTTATCGATTGGCCATCGGCTTCAAACTGGGCGCGAAGATCGCGAAGTGTGGCAGAGGCACCGGCAACGCATTCACCGCGGCTTGGGTCCTGCTCGAGCCATCGCGCCGCGCGCTTTGCGCTTGGATGCCGGTAGTCGCCCTGCCACAGGTCGCGAAAACGCGGCGGATGAGAATGTGCTTTCTCGGGGTTTTGCCATATCACCCGGACCGGGATGAGTTCGGTTTCCGGAGAAAGCTCAAGAAACGGGACTAGACCACTGGCCTCGATCGTCTCCTGGCGATTCGCAATGGGGAGCAGCAGACACGCGGGTTTCTCGTTATTGGGCGCCGTTTGTTCAATCCACGCGCGAAGATGATCAGCCTCTGGTGTATGCGCCGCGTCCAATAGAAACAGCGGCGGTGTCGTCATGTGTTCTGGCCATGGTGAACTCAAGCAAGTTCCTCCGCGCCATCGTCACCTTGATCCAAGGCATCCAAAAAGCGCTGACGCACAGCGTTGGTGTGCTCACTCATTTTCCTGCCCGACCATCGCTTTGTCGAAATTGGCGCCAGAACATCAACCACGACTTTCGCGGGTCGGAACACGAAGTCCCCCTTGGGAGCGACATCCATGCTGTTATGAATGACCACCGGCACGATCGGCACGCCCGCTTGCATCGCTAGATGGAACGCTCCCTTTTTGAAAGGCAGTAAGCGACCCGTCGGAGATCGTGTACCTTCAGGAGCAATGACGACCGATTTGCCCTCCTTCTGGATCACATCAACCAGCGGTTTCATGGCCTCAATCGCGCTTTTGGAGTTCTTGCGGTCGATCAAGACAGCGCCACCAAACTCCAGAACCTGCCCAATGATTGGCATGTTGCGGATCTCTTTTTTCCCAACGCCGGCAACGTCCTGACGCAGCAGCTTCAATATGACGAGCAAATCAGCCTTGCTCTGGTGGTTGAATACGAATACTGCGGGTCGGTGCTTCCAGAGGTTCTCCTCTCCCCGCACCTCCAGTTCCATCCCGATCAGTGCGCTCGCGGTCTCCGTGAACATCGCGAGAGAGAAGTTTTGCATCTTCCGTTTCGACCGAGTTAACGCGAGGATCGGAAGACCCGCCACGAATGCGCCGGCCAGACTGCCCGTTGCCGCCGCCGATCGCACCCATTCCGACGCTTTGGCTCTGCCGCGTGATCGAAACGTGTGGATAGGCCAGTCTCTTTGCTCCGCCACTTCACGGAGTCGTCGACTCGGGTTCAAGACGCGAGGAAACCGCACCGTCTCCAGAAGTTCAATATCGTCGTAACTATCGGAATAGAAATAGCTTCTACCAAGGTCAGCACCGGTCTTTTCCGCCAGATCATGCGCCGCGGTGACTTTTCCGGGGCCAAAGCAGGTGGGTCTGACAACTTCGCCGGTAAACTTGCCGTCAACGACTTTTAACTGTGTACAGTACACACGATCGATTCCAAGCTCGGCGGCGGCTTCGCGAACCTGATAGGGCGTAGCGGAAGACACGATGGCAACTGAGTGCCCCATTTCCTGATGCGCTTCTATGAGCGCTCGGCTCTCGGGATAGATGAGCCTCGCGATGTGTTTGTGAAACACCTCGTCGGCGAACGCACCGTAGTTCTCTTCCGGTGTATCGCGCAGGAATTGCATCGCGCTCGCCATCATTGCGGAGAACCCGATGTTGCCCAGCCCAAAACGAGTCATGGTGCTCACCATCTCGGTCAGCTGGGCAAGCGTGAAATCTCCCCTGCGCAGTTGCTCGCGAACAAACACGGTCGCCGAATAACCGGCGATAATCGTGCCGTCAAAATCGAAGATTGCGGCAATCTTGGGCCCCTTCGGTCCGTCCAGAATCGGTTGAATCAGCGCGCGATGGGCACGCGCAGTGACTGATGTTTTGACTGAGCTCATAGGCTTTCCGCACCCAATTGCGTGAACAGCGAGACGCTGAGATCCGCGAAGTCAGAGAATACGCCATCTATACCCTGTTTCATCAGCCACTCATGGAGTGCCTGAAAATCCGTAAAACCCTGCGGCAACGCATCGCGCCGCAGCGTGTAAGGATGAACCTGCAAGTCGAGGGCGTGTGCCCACTCCACCAGCGACGTTTCAAGAATGGCTTCATTCTCGACTGTATACAATTGCTCGATCCACGGGCCTATGGCGTTCACGACCCCCTTCAGTCCAACTAATCCAGGTTCGGTTAGCAGCTCGCTGTAGCGGGTCGTAGACTCGCCCCAGGTATCGTCGGCGATGAGTTGAACCATTGGATATCGAGGATTAAATTGTTCTCGTATCCTCATGTTTTCATTGAGATCAAAACACTGAAGATATACTTCCTCGGGGTGGTCGCGATAGCCGTGATTCGCAAGCACATCGAGCACTAGTGCTGCTAAATCGGCGCCCTCCTCGTGATGCCATGCGGGTTTCTTGATTTCGGGATAAACCCCTACCTGGCGTCCAGTTGATCGATTGAGACCGCTGATGAGCGCAAGTTCCTCGCTGAGCGTTGGGATAGTCAGGCCAGTGGGACCGGCTGGGAATCGTTCCGGGAATACCGGTTTCCCCGAAGCGTCAGTGCGCTCTGTCAGGCGAAGCTGCTTCAGTTCCTCAAGGTCAAAGTCGCGAGCGTAGAACCGGCCATCGTCTCGTGCACGACCGGGAAATCGAATCGCAACGTCGGTGACGCGGTCGACATGAATGTCGTGCAAGACGACGCACTGATCATCGCGTGTAGCGACGACATCCTGCTCCAGGAATGCGGCACCACTGGAATGCGCGAGGGCTTTGGCCGCCAACGAATGCTCAGGCAGATATCCTGACGCGCCCCTGTGTGCGATGACTATGGGCATCGCGAAACGCTGCGGTCTTGGTCCAGCCACGCTCGCTGCCGTCAGGGGAAGTCGATGACTTCCCAGCGCTGCGTGTCTTCATTGCGAGCCAAACGCTTTAGTGCGTCCACCATCTCGCGCTCGTTCCAGTCGACGGTGTCGTCGGCACGTTCCGAGAGGTCGCCAGGTGTCACCGTGGTTCGTCCAAAAGCATGGATCAAAAGTATTGGCTTGCCCATCGCTTTCGCTGCATTGATCTGAAACTCGGCCCAGTCGCGCTTTTCCTTCCAAATCGGCATCAAAAGGATGATGACCTCGCTCTCGTTGATCTGCCGTCTCAGTTCATCCTTGTAAGCCTCCATGCCGCCTGCCGGCTTAGTGTCGGGCTCACTCACATTGATGTAGTAGAACCGATCCACGCTTTCGAGATATTCGAATACACGCAAATAGTCAGCGTCCGCAGTGAACAGATGACTCACGAATACGCGAATCGGGTTGTGCTCTGACATGTACGCCCCCGCGGAAACTCTTGATCTGGGCAAATTGTAACCATGTACCCCACTGTTTGGCGACATTTCCCGGTAAACTACGCGAACTTGTAAGCTCCGGAAAAACCAACCGATGCGGCTGGTCCTCTACAACATTCGATATGGCGTCGGCTTTGGCTTGTCGACCCACCTTCCGGTGCCCGGCGCAGGATACGTTCTTGGCAACGTCGGACACCTCGACAAGCTAATTGAATTTCTGAAGTCATTGGACCCGGATATTGTCGGTCTCATCGAGGTGGATACCGGTTCGATTCGCTCCCGCAACGTCAATCAGGCGGAACTGATCGCCGAGGCTCTGGGGCACCATAGTTCCTACGAAACCAAGTATGGTGCGGGCTCGATCAATCAGGTCGTACCGATCCTGCGCAAACAGGGCAACGCGTTTCTTGCCGCGCCGACCATTCATAATGAGCGGTTTCACTATTTCGATACCGGCATCAAGAAACTGATCATCGAACTGGAACTCGATGATGTAGCGATCTTCTTAGTGCATTTGTCGCTGAAATACCGGCATCGACACCTGCAGCTCCGACACCTGTACGACCTCGTGGCCGAAAGCACGAAACCGGCCATGGTCATAGGTGACTTCAACACGTTCTGGGGACAGAACGAAATTTACCTCTTCCAGAAGGCGGCCGGGCTCGAGAGCGCGAATACGGGCGCACTGGCATCGTATCCGAGCCGCAATCCGCGCAAGGAACTCGACTTCATTCTTTATCAACCCGGGATTCAAATCGATCATTTCGAGATTCCGGATGTACAGCTATCAGATCACCTTCCATTGGTGTGTGACTTTACCGTCACGACTTGAATTCAGGGGACTTACATGAAAACGTTTGGGCACTGGCGTAGCGAGCGCGATGCCGACAACCGACTCTGGCTCACCATCGACAAGGCGGACAGCGGCGCCAATGTGTTAAGCGGGCCCGTATTGCAGGAATTGGATGCGCTGCTGGATGAGGCGTACACCAACCCACCCAAAGCATTGATGATCAGCTCGGCAAAAAAGAGTGGGTTCATCATGGGCGCCGACATTAATGAGTTTACGGTGCTGGAGAACGAGCAGCAGGCGTACGAGCTCGTGCGTTTAGGTCAACAAGTCCTCGATCGACTTGAAAATGCCGTCTTCCCGACCGTTGCGATCGTCGATGGTTACGCACTAGGCGGTGGGCTCGAACTCGCCATGGCCTGCCACTACCGCATCGCCGCGGACGGCGACAAGAAAGTGATAGGTCTTCCTGAGGTGAAACTGGGTATCCACCCCGGATTTGGTGGAACCGTGCGTGCTGTGCAACTCGCGGGTGTGACCGAGGCGATGCCTCTGATGTTGACCGGAAAGTCGCTGACGCCGGCAAAAGCGCAGCGCATCGGTCTGGTCGATCGCGTGGTGGCTCGAGACAAAATGCGCGACGCCGCAATTTCGATTGCCAACGATCAGCCCTCACAGCGTCAAGCACCCTTCATGCAACGTTTGCTCAATTTCGCGCCGATTCGCGGGTTTATTGCGGGCAAAATCGAAGACGAGACGCGCGCAAAAGCCCGCCCTGACCATTACCCAGCGCCCTTCGCCATTATCGACCTCTGGCGCCAGCACGGCGCAAACGTTCGCCGGGGCTACGAAGCGGAGGCTCGCTCCATCGCCCGACTCATGGTGGGACAAACTGCTCAAAACCTGGTTCGCGTGTTTTTCCTGCAAAACGCATTGAAGGCACAGGGCAGTAAGCCAGAGCGACGTGTGTCCCGGGTACACGTGATTGGCGCCGGTGTGATGGGTGGCGACATTGCGGCTTGGTGCGCCTTGCAAGGCATGCATGTCTCGCTGCAAGACCGCGAGGAGCAATACGTGACGCCAGCGATGGAACGTGCACAAACACTCTTTGAGAAACGCGTGCGAGATCCGCAAAAGCGCAAAGAAGTCTCCGCGAGACTGGTAGCAGATGTTGAGGCTGCTCACGTTAGCGAAGCGGATCTTGTGATCGAAGCGATTTTCGAAAATCTGGAGGCAAAGCTGGCGCTCTATGACCAGATCATACCCAAGATGAAAGCCGGCGCCCTCCTCGCAACCAATACAAGCAGCATTCCGTTAGAAACACTTCGCGAGCGCTTGCCGGAACCGCAGCGGTTTATTGGCATCCACTTTTTCAATCCGGTTGCGATGATGCCACTAGTAGAGGTCATCAAGAGCTCGGATACCGCCCAAGGTGCGATCGATATCGGAACTGACTTCGTCAAGCGGATTGGAAAATCGCCCTTGGTCTGCAGCAGTGCGCCTGGCTTTGTCGTGAATCGAATTTTGGCACCCTATATGGGGGAAGCATTCCGCCTCGCAGAATCTGGCGTGGCACTACCCGCGATTGACGATGCTGCGGTTGCGTTTGGCATGCCGATGGGCCCTGTTGAACTTGCGGATTCGGTCGGCCTGGATGTCGGTCTGAGCGTTGCCCGCATACTCGGCGGAGACGAAGCAGATAGTAGCGAACTCGCGACTATGGTCGAGGCCGGCAATTTGGGTCGCAAGACCGGCAAAGGATTCTACGAGTGGGTCGACGGGAAACCTGTTAAATCAAAAAGTGGCTCGGCTGCGCCATCGGACATCGACGATCGCTTGATCCTTTCGATGGTCAACGAAGCTGTGAACTGCCGCGCTGAAGGTGTGGTCGAAGATGATGATTTGCTCGACGCAGGTGTCATTTTTGGAACTGGTTTCGCGCCTTTCCGTGGCGGACCGTTGCATTATTGTCGCGAAAGAGGCGTCAAGGAGGTAAGACAAGCGCTGAATGCACTGGCTGACACCCACGGAGATCGTTTCAGACCGAACCAGCAGGCTTGGGATGCCTTTGAGGAACGAGCCAACGCGCGTTGATGTGCAAGCTGCGCGCGCCTCAGGGTGTTAGACTGCGCGCGCACGTTGAAGCTTTCAGATGACCGAAAACACACTAAAAATCGACGATCTTCGGAGATTCTCTCCGCTGGACGGTCTTAAAGCCGAGAATCTGACTGCGCTCGCCAAGAAGACGCTGGTGCGAACGCTCGAGCCGTCTCAGCTGCTGTTCAGCGAAGGCGATACCGAGAAAAAGACCTACTACATCGTTAGTGGCACCGTTGAGCTTATCGAGCAAGGTAGTGTTGTTGAGATTCTGGATGGAGGGTCGCCTCGGACCAGAAACCCCCTGGCGCCGCTATTGCCGCGGCGCTACAGCGCTCGCGCGAAAGACCGGGTCTCGTACCTGCAAATCGATAGCGATTTACTCGATGTCATGTTGACCTGGGATCAAACCGGCACCTACGAGGTCGGCGAGTTCCAGGAGGAGATCGAGACAGGCGATGATTGGATGACCAAATTGCTGCGGAGCAAGGCGTTTCACAAGATTCCGCCCGCAAACATCCAGGCGATCTTCATGCGGATGCAACAAGTCAACTTCAGAGCCGGTGACCAGATCATCAAGCAGGGCACCGACGGCGATTTCTTTTATGTGCTGACCCGCGGCACTGCGGTGGTGACACGTGAGACGCCCTTGAATCGCGAAGGAATTCGACTGGCAGAGCTTCATGTCGGCGACACGTTCGGCGAAGAGGCGCTGATCGCCGACTCCAAACGCAACGCCACCGTCACTATGGCGACCGACGGGTCGGTCATGCGACTCAATAAAGACGACTTTCGCACGCTGCTCAACGAGCCCATGCTCGAGTGGGTCGATATGGCCGAGGCGCAGCAGATCGTTGATCGAGGTGGGGTCTGGTTGGACGTCCGACTCCCGAGCGAATTTCAAAACTTCAGCAAACCCGGAGCGGTCAACATGCCGCTTTATTTCATTCGCTTGAAGCTGAGCACTCTGGACCCCGCAACCCCTTACGTCGTGTGCTGCGATACGGGCCGTCGCAGCTCCGCCGGTGCTTACATCATGAACGAGCGCGGATTTAAGACTTTTGTTTTGAAGGGCGGATTAGCACAGGGCTGATCGCTACCAATCGCTACATCGTGTGGGTCGCTTTATCCCCACCAAGCGCACCGGCCAGGTAGTTTTCGATTTTCTTCATCGTGTTCCCCTGGTCCTGCTCTGAGAATTGGACGCCGATACCGGCGGTTCGCTGGCCCTGGGCACCTTTTGGCGTGATCCAGATGACTTTGCCCGCGACAGGCAAGCGTTCGTCTTCACCCATAAGGTTCAGCAACATGAAGACCTCGTCACCGAGCCGATATGAACTGTTGGTAGGAATAAACAACCCGCCATTCTTCACAAAGGGCATATACGCGAGGTAAAGCGCGCTCTTGTCCTTGATTGTCAGTTGCAGAAGGCCTGGTTTCGTCATGTCTCAGTCGTTTTTCGATTTAACGTTGCGGTTATGCCGCATTGGCGAACCCTTGCGACCATGGGGCCAGCAGGTTTTCCAGCATCAGCTCCATGTTAAAACTGCCGCTCTGCAAGCGTGTCGCCCGATTCAGGACATCTAGATAACAAAAGAGCCCCCTAAGGTCTATGACATAACCTGAAAAGTCTGACGTGATTCCCATTTCCACGCCATTTCGCGCTCTGATCAGCTCAATCGCTGTTTTACGAAGTGCATTCAGAATCTCAGCAAACTCAAGCTCGTTCAGTTCGCTAGCCAATTCAAATCGTGAGCCTCGTCCCGACAGCAAACCCTGCAAACCCTGGTTCAGGCGGTGCAGTATCTCGATTTTGCCCGAGGAAATCAGAGATTCGGCGTCCAACGGGGAGCCGTTGGCCCAGGCCAGCGCATGCGTGGCCATTTCTTTCTCGTGACCCTGAGTCTTAAGCCAGTCCAGTGCAACATCCTGTTTTGGTGGATCAACCGAGACACGTTCGCACCGGCTCAGTACCGTCGCTGGCAGACGACTCGGCTCGTGACTGATCAACATTAACCAACGTTCGGGTACCGGTTCTTCCAGAGTCTTCAGCAACGCATTAGCAGCAGCAATCGTCATCGATTCGGCGGGCACAACCACTGCGACCTTTCCCGCTTGGCCGTGGCTGGACAGGGTCATCCACTGACCTAGCTCCCGAATCTGATCCACCGATATCGTGGTCTTTTTGTCCTCGGGCGTAACCACCACCAGATCGGGAACGGATTGCTTCGCGAGTTCGAGTTTCTGCGGCGCTGGTAAGCCGAGCAGTGATGAGACGAGATGCTCGGCAAGTTGGATTTTTCCGACCCCCGACGGCCCCGACACGAGAAGCGCATGGCTTAACCGCCCGGTTTCAATTCTTTGGGTCAGCGATTCGGAGACGTCGGCGGTCCACGGGAAAGACGTCATAGATCCCACCATCGCGCAATCATGTCCTCCGCAATCCGATTGATTTGCTGTCGAACGCCATCAATGTCCTCGTTAGCGTCGACCGAATAGAACCGCTCAGGCGATGCTGTCGCCAGTTCGGTGTAGCCTTTCGCGACCCTTCTGAAGAAGGAAACACGCTCAGCCTCGATTCGATCACTGGCCGATTTGCGATGCTTCAAGCGGCGCGCCATCGTCTCTTCGCTAGCCTCCAGAAGAATCGTTGCGTCTGGCCACAAATCAGGGTGCACGAGTTCGCTCAGTGTCTGAATGGGCTCGAACGAGAATCCTCGACCATATCCCTGATAGGCAAATGTCGCATCAGTAAACCTGTCAGAGATCACCCACTGACCCAGCTCGATCGCGGGTCGAATGGTCTCCTGCACATTCTGCGAACGTGCTGCAAACATCATCAGGAGTTCTGTAGTTTCGGATACCGACTCGTCGTGATGCGCGAGCACCAGTTCCCGAATCTTCTCGGCCATAGCGGTGCCGCCTGGTTCACGTGTTTGGACACACTCCACGCCTTTGCGCTCTAGCGCCTCAACGAGCATCTTCAACGCCGTCGTCTTGCCGACCCCTTCGAGCCCCTCGAAAGTGATGAACCGCCCTGCCCGCATTCGTCAGTATCCTCGTTGTCTCAACTTCTTCAAGTAGTCGCGCACTGCAGCCTCGTGCTCTTCGATCGTTTCCGAGAATACGTGGCTACCGTCTGGTTCGCCGGTTGCCACAAAGTACAGAGCGGTCCCATCAGCCGGCTCTGCGGATGCCCGCAGCGCCGCTTTTCCAGGCAACGCGATCGGACCTGGTGGGAGCCCGGCAACTCGGTAAGTATTGTAGGGGTTCTGGTCGTTGAGATCGCGTCGCCGTATGTCACCGTCGTAACGCTGACCGACACCGTAAATTACGGTGGGGTCCGTTTGAAGCCGCATCTTGCGTTGAAGTCGGCGATCAAATACGCCGGCCACCCTGGCACGTTCGTCCTCTCGGCTGGTCTCCTTTTCGACGATCGAAGCCAGAATTAGCAGCGAGTACGGGTCTGGCAGCGTCGGCCGATCTTCGCGCCCAGCCCAAGCCGATGCGAGCTCGGACCGCTGCTTTTTATACAGCAACCTCAATAGATCACTCGCTCTGGTGCCCGGCGCAAAACTGTAGGTGTCCGGGTATAACCAACCCTCAATCGAGTCCTGCTCTATCCCTAAAAGGCGCGCCAGCGACTCGTGCGCGGAGGTATCCAGGAACGGCTGACCATCACCCCTAGAGAGCACTTCAAGCTCAAGGTCATCGACGATATCGGCGTGGCGCTTTATTGCAGCGACTGCCTGCGCTGCTGTCCAACCTTCGATAATGCGCACCTGCACCAGATCAACGCCACCGGAACGGAGTTGCTCAAGCAATGATTGCGGCGTCGTGCTGACGGGCAGCGTGTATCGACCGGCCTGAATCCGATCGCCGGTTCCAGAGACTTTCGCGTGAATCCTGACCGCATCCGGATGCGCTAACACCCCATCTTGCGCCAGAGTGCGCAAAACAGAACGAAGAGACGATCCTGGCTCAACGGTCAATTCATAGTCGGAGGTGTTCAACAACGGCGTCTCAACATATGAATTGAGCCACTGCCACCCTCCCAAAGCGGCTCCCGCCAAGAGGGCAAATGCAGCAACGCCAGCGACAAAGATGCGCTTGACGGCTATGCCCATTCGGTCTCCCCCAGTCTGATCCGTAGACGATCAGCGACAGGCGTATGTGTGGGTAGTTTTCGACTCTCGATCCGATCCACGCTGACGATGCCCCTTATCGCATTGGTCAGAAAACACTCGCTCGCCATCGTCAACAACCCTCGCGACAGTGCTCGTATCTGCACGTCATCGACCTCACAGACCCACTCGCGCATGATGCCTCTGACACCGGCCGTTTCGATGGAAGGCGTCACTATGCATCCATCGATTACAGCGAAGAAATTACTGCTCGACGCACAGACTACTCGGTCGTCAACGTCTGTGGTCAATACATCATTTCCGTTTACAGGGTCCGCACGATCCGACGCCAGAACCTCAGGCAGTCGGTTGAGATGTTTAATGCCGGCAAGTCTCGCATTCGAGTTCGGGTTCGTCACAAATTCAACGATTGATATACGTGGTGCCCAAGGCGTCATAGTGCCGGCTGCCCAATACAACTCCGCATCGGTAGTTGTCCGTTTATACCCGCGGCCCGACGAGGCTCGTGCAACAACGAGTTTCAACCAATCGGCATCGGGATGCTCGGCGAGAATCGTTTCCCGACCACTATCCAGCCTGGCCGACACGTCTTCCCAGCCAATACCGAGCGTCTCGCATCCCATCTGCAATCGGACCCGATGTCTTGGCCACCAGGGAACGTCGCCCTCGTGCACTTTGCAGGTTTCGAAAACCCCATCGCCGTAGGCGAACGCGCGATTATTGATATCAATCATGCCGACCAGTCGAGTGCTTGCAGCATCCCTTGTGCCTTCGCATCTGTCTCGGTGAGTTCATTCTGCGGATTCGAATCTGAGACTATCCCCGCTCCGGCCGACAAGCGAACCTCGTTATCAATCAGACTCACGGTTCGAATCAAGATATTGAGATCAAGATTACCTGAGCGATTGAGGTAGCCCAACGACCCTGTATAGGGGCCTCTGGCCCGGCGCTCGAGCTCCGCGATGATTTGCATGCATCTGACTTTGGGACAACCTGTGATCGTGCCACCGGGGAACAGCGCACGAATGACGTCACCTGGCGTCGAACCTGGCAGCAAGGTTCCAGAAACGTTCGACACGATGTGATGTACATGCTGATAGCTTTCAACGCTCATGTATTCATCCACCTCTACGCTGCCCGGCGTACATATGCGTCCGAGATCATTGCGCTCGAGATCGATGAGCATCACGTGCTCTGCACGCTCTTTCGGATTATCAATCAACTCTGCCACCAGCGCCTGATCGGCTTCGTACGTCTGACCGCGTGGCCGTGTTCCTGCGATCGGTCGGGTAGATACCGCCCGCCCCATCACCCGAACTAGTCGTTCGGGTGATGAAGAAAGAACGTCGAGTTCTGCGAGTCGGAGCAGTGCGGAAAACGGTGCCGGATTCTTCTCACGCAACGAGTGGAAGAGTTCGACCGCTGCATCGCGGGTGTAGCTGCCACGCCATTGGCGTGAAAGGTTAGCCTGATAGATGTCGCCGGCACGAATGGCTTCAAGCGCGCTTGTAACGCAGTGCATAAAGCGTTCGGGATCAGATCCGTAGAGGTCGGTGGGAACACCCCTCCCGAGTGCCAGCGCGCGGGATTGCGCACGCGCATAATCCCTTTTTAGTGTTGGCAATAGATATTGATGATTTTGCTCGACAACCAACCTTGCCGTGGGCTGCTCACCATGTTCAACGATGAACGCGGCCGGGCAGCGCAACGCGACGGCAACTGGTTGTCGTGAGTCGTAGTTGAAGGGAACGCTCGGCTCGATCTCGCCCGCCAGCTCGTAGGCGAGGTAGACACACCACCCGCCTTCGAACCCCGATTGCTCGCTTAATGGCGTCGCCTCATCCGCCCACCACGCGTCCAGTGCGGGCAAGAATGTCTCGCCAACGGCATATGCGGCGCCGGTACCCCACCCCGATACGCGTTGCTGATGACCTTGCCGCAACGCGATGCCGCCTGTCGGTGCCGCGAACAGGACGTCGATGCCGTTACCGTTGTCATCGCCAAGCGAACACAGGAGTCCCGGATACCTGTCCGGTCGCGCAGCGACCAATTGCAACAGATCCGGAATCTGTCCCGACAGCTCAATGCTGAGCGGCTTCGCCGTCACGGGAGTCTCAGGTTGCGCGTTTAAACACCAGTGTGCCGTTGGTGCCACCGAAACCGAAAGAGTTTGATGCCACAGCGTTCAACTGCGCTTCGCGTGCGGTATGCGGCACGTAATCGAGATCGCAGAGCGGGTCTGGGTTGTCGAGGTTGACCGTTGGCGGAATCACACCATCACGCAATGCGAGTACGCTGAAAATCGCCTCGACCGCGCCAGCGGCTCCAAGGAGGTGACCGGTGACTGATTTGGTCGCACTGATTGCGAGCTTCTGTGCGTGATCGCCAAACGCGTGTTTGATCGCCACCGTTTCAGCGATGTCACCAGCGATTGTCGATGTCGCGTGACCGTTGAGATAGTCGATATCCGAAGGATTCAGCCCGGCATCGCGGACCGCGTTCTGCATGCTTCGGCGAGCGCCATTCCCATCTTCCGGCGGCGAAGTAATGTGAAACGCATCGCCACTCATACCGAAACCCGCGAGTTCTGCGTAGATGGTTGCGCCACGTGCAACGGCATGGTCGTAGGATTCAAGCAACATCGCGCCTGCACCATCTCCGAGCACAAACCCGTCGCGGTCTCGATCAAACGGCCGGCTTGCGTGCATGGGGTCATCGTTGCGAGTCGACAGAGCTCGGGCAGAACAGAATCCACCCAGTCCCATCGGCGTGGTCGCGTACTCGGCGCCCCCAGCGAGCATCGCATCCGCATCGCCATAGGCGATAGTTCTTGCCGCAAGGCCGAGCGAATGTGTCGACGTCGTACACGCCGTCACGACGCTCAGATTCGGACCGGTCAGGCCATGAATCATGCTGACGTGCCCCGAGATCATGTTGATGATGCTGCCAGGCACGAAGAACGGTGAAATCTTCCGCGGACTGCTCGCGCTTAAATACTTCTCATGGTTGGCTTCAATAGTGCCGATACCGCCGATTCCGGCGCCCATCAATACGCCAATACGCTCGGCATTGCCCTCTGTCACCTCCAGACCACTGTCCGCAAGCGCTTGATTGCAAGCCGCGATCCCGTACTGGATAAACGTGTCGATTTTGCGAGCTTCTTTCTTGGGTACACCGTGTGCCTCGGGATCAAACCCGACCACACAGCCGCCAAACCTGGTCGTGAATTCACTGACGTCGAAGCTCTCTATTGGCCGGATGCCGGGTCTGCCCTCGACCACCGCGTCCCAGGCGGTCTTCACATCGTTTCCGACCGGAGAGATGATTCCCATCCCAGTGACAACAACTCTTTGCTTGCTCATTTGAAGCTCCCAAACGACATCCGGCGCCCATGTAAGGCGCCGGATCAATTACTTCTCGGCAGATCCGGCCCAAAGCCGAACCCCACGCCCTAAGCGATCAGCTCGCTTTGCGCGCGTTCACGTAGTCGATAGCTTGCTGGACGGTTGTGATTTTCTCAGCGTCCTCATCCGGGATTTCGGTCTCGAACTCTTCTTCAAGCGCCATGACCAACTCGACCGTGTCCAGCGAATCGGCGCCCAGATCATCGACGAAAGAAGAGGCGTTAGTTACCTCTTCCTCTTTAACACCAAGCTGCTCCGCAACAATGCTCTTGACCTGGTCTTCAATACTGCTCATTGGCTGAGAATCCTCATAAATTTATACAGTTACGCCGCTTTGGGGGCTTGGCGCGATGCCCATATCCCCCGGGCATCCCGCTATTATACAAAATGTGGGCGGGCACAATGCAAGCACTCAGTGCATTGCCATGCCGCCGTTGATGTGCAAGGTCTCACCTGTAATGTAGCTACCGGCCCCGCTGGCGAGGTAAACCACCGCCGCCGCAATGTCGGCTGGTTGCCCCAGTGCCCCGGACGGCACCTGCCCCAGCATTGCCGCTTTCTGATCCTCGGTCAGCGCTTCTGTCATGTCGGTTTCGATGAAACCGGGCGCGATGAGGTTCGCAGTAATGCCGCGACTACCCAACTCGCGAGCCACCGAGCGCACGAACCCTCCGAGCCCCGCTTTTGCGGCTGCGTAGTTGGCCTGCCCAGGATTTCCGGTTGTGCCAACGACCGAGGAGATCGCAATAATTCGGCCGAAGCGTTGCTTCATCATCGGGCGAACCAGCGCTTTGGTCAGACGGAATACACCGGTGAGATTGGTGTTGAGCACACCTGCCCATTCATCGTCCTGCATCCGCATCAGTAGGTTGTCGCGAGTGATACCGGCGTTGTGCACGAGAATCGCCGGTGGCGTCGTCTTGAGGTCTGCAACTAGTGCCTCGATGCTTTCCATGTTGGAAACGTCGAGCATCTTGCCTTTGCCGTTCTCGCCAAGACGCGCCGAAATCGCATCCGCACCGGTGCTCGATGTCGCGGTTCCGATAACATGGGCCCCAGCCGCGACCAGCGCATCTGCGATCGCCGCGCCAATTCCACGGCTGGCCCCGGTAACCAAAGCTACCTTCCCTTCCAACGCGGTGTTTGTGAACAGACTCATTCGTGGTCCCCTTCTGCGAGCGCATCGAGTGCTTCATCGAAAACCGAGGGCGATTCCACAGCGAAAACCGAAATCTGGCGGTTGATGCGTTTTTGTAAACCGGCGAGCACATTTCCCGCTCCGCACTCGACGATTGTGGTCACACGTTGGTTCGCCACAGCGCGCATGACTTCAACCCACCGAACCGGGCTAAATAATTGCCTGATCAAGGCATCACAAATGTCCGCCGTGTCTTCGGGAGACTCGACGTCAACATTGTTGATTACACGAATGCTTGGTGGGTCCAGAGACAGATCGGCCAAAATCTCTGCGAGTCGGTCCGCTGCAGGCTGCATCAGTTCGCAGTGTGACGGTACGCTGACCGGTAGTGGGAGCGCGCGCCGGGCGCCGCCCTCCTTGCAGTTTTCGATAGCCAGATCGACCGCGGCCTTTTCACCCGCAATGACCACTTGTCCCGGTGCATTGAAGTTTGCCGGTGCTACCACGCCGATGTCGACAGCAGCACACGCAGCAATGACCACGTCGTCGTCCAGCCCGAGAATGGCCGCCATAGCACCTGTGCCGTGCGGCACCGCCTCCTGCATCAGTCTCCCGCGCTGTTCGACAAGTTTCACCGCATCCGCAAAATTGAGTACGCCGGCGCAAACCAGCGCCGAATACTCGCCGAGGCTATGTCCGGCCATCACGGAAGGCGCTACCCCGCCTGCTGCCGCCCACTCTCGATAAAGCGCAACACTCGACGTGAGTAGCGCGGGTTGAGTAATCTCGGTACGAGCGAGGTGTCCGTCCGGGTCATCCTGACATACGGACCAAAGGTCGTAACCCAGTGCCGCGGAAGCCTCTTTGAAGGTCTCGAGGACTCCGGGGCGTGCCTCTGCGATAGCACTCAACATGCCGGCGGATTGAGAGCCTTGCCCCGGGAACACGAATGCCATGCTCATGTGGTTTCCTGATTCAAAAACGGGCGCCGATGATGTCATAACTCGTCGCGGGCGCGAAGCCGCTCGAGTGCGAGGCCGTAAACCAGACCACAGATCGCACCGATCAAATGAGCCTCAGCGATAATGTTGCCGCCAATGAGCTCGGCTGTGGCGGCACTTGGGCCCTCGAATTGTTCCCACGCGAGCTTTGCACCGACGCCAGCCAGTAGCAGGGCGGATTCCAGCCGTTGCCGCGAAAACAGGGCAATACCGCCCGCCGTGGCGATGGCATGCAGCACGCCGGAAGCGCCGACGTAACGCTCCAGAGACGGCATACTCGCCATGAACACCAGCGATATGGCAAGGCTTGCAACTAGCCAGAGCCCAAGCCAGGCACGCGCGCTCAAGCACCTCCCCACGAGCGCAGCGAGCAAGGCAAGCGCCGCGGCGTTCAAACCCGCGTGCACTGCGCCAAGGTGTACCCAATGCGCTGAAATCGCGCGCCACGGCGCTGCGGGTAGTTCGCCTCGTTGGTAGGCCGCAGCGTCCCAGAGGGACTCTGGCAAAAAACCGCCCAACAGGATTAACAGGCTGATTGCGGCGAGACAGGCGGTACCGGGACACACCGGGATTCGGCGGTTATGGTCAGGTTCGAGGGTTGGCATTGCAGGGCTCTGGTATCATTCGCTGCGAACTTTTGCAGTCTGGGGGCGTCCATATCCGGCACAGGATTCAGTCTGCACAACCCAGCATCGGAGTGTCTACAAATGCAGTGGCAAAGAAGCGCGACACGCGCACGCCAGTCAGGGTTTACCCTGCTTGAGGTTATCGTCGTCGTCGTCATTATCGGCATCCTGGCGGCAGCCGTCGGCCCCAAGATTTTCGGTAACGTCGACAAGGCAAACGCAAACCGCGTCAGACAAGATATTAAGGTCATCGAGGGTGCCTTGAGCATTTATCGTCTGGACAATTTCAATTACCCGACGAGCGAACAAGGTTTGCGCGCACTGGTCGAACGTCCGAACGATCCGAACCTTACCAATTACAGCGCGGACGGTTACCTCGATGCGATGCCGAAGGATCCCTGGGGTCGCGAATATGTTTACCTGATTCCGGGCCAGCGAGGGGAATTCGATCTCTACTCACTCGGTCGCGATGGCCAACAAGGTGGTGAGGGTCCAGATGCCGATCTCGGAAATTGGGACTGACCCCTAATGACACGCCGGAACGCCGGTGGGTTTACCCTATTCGAGATTCTTGCGGTCGTTATCGTGATCGGTATCTTGGTTGCCGCACTATTGCCCCAGTTCGGATGGATTCGTAACGAATCGCCGGCCAAGCAATCGGCACTCGAACTCGCCGATACGATCGAATTGATGCGCGATGAAGCCGCCTTGCAGGGACGTAACTTTGGTCTGAGATTCGAACCCGACGGTTACGTCATTCTCGATCTTGACCCTGATTCCGGTGCCTGGCTGACCATCAGTGACGATGATTTTCTGGAGCCCGTCGTTCTCCCTGACGACATCGTGATGGAACTCTACGTCGAGGATCGTGAGATTGAACTCGAAGCCACACCCGAGGACGAGGGAGAGGAGCAGCTTGACGCATTCGGCAACCCGATAGAGACCGCTGAGCAACCTCCGCAGGTCGTAGTGCTTACCAGTGGTGAGATGACCCCATTCCAGCTTAGGCTGGAACAGTTCGGCAATGACGAGTTCTTGCAACTGAACGCAGATGCTTTCGGCGAGCTTGAATTGCTTACAGAACTGCCATGATTCATCGAGCACAACAAGGCTTCACGCTCATGGAGGTGATGGTCGCGCTCATCATCGTGGCGGTCTCCTTATCCGCTGCGGCGGTCGCGATCACGCAAAACACGGACAACGTATTCAGACTGCGTGATCGCACAATGGCGGTATTTATCGCAAGCAACGAGCTTGCTGAACTTCGACTCGCACGTGCCTATCCGGATGTCGGAAGGACGACCCGCGAGGTTGAGTTCGCCAATCGCGAATGGATTGTCGAATCCGTCGTTTCGGAATCCGGCATCGAAGGACTGAGAAGGATCGACGTTACCGTCCTGCGTGGCGAAGATGAGACGAACATCAGGACCGTCGGGGGGTTTATTTCTCGTGCGCAGGCACCGCCGTCGGTCGGCTTGCCTGCTTATGAGCAGTTGGATGGAGGGCCGGGCGATCAAGCGTTTAGCCCGTAATTGCCAGTCCGGCTTCACGCTCATTGAGGTCATGGTCGCCGCGTTTATCTTTGCGGTGCTCGCCACGATTGCATGGTTGACCTTCGACCAGGCCTTCAAGGCATCTGATCGTCTGAACCAAGAGGTTGAACAACTGCTCACGTTGCAGCGCGCGATCAACACGCTGAGTAGCGACTTTGCGCAATATCACCCTCGCCCAGTGCGCGAGCCGGTTGGCAACGCCTGGCGACCTGCGCTACTGGCGGATTCGCGCAGCAACTACATCGTCGAGCTAACGCGCTCGGGCTACGGCAATCCGCTACAGGCACCGCGCGCGAGCAGCCTGCGCGTGGCGTACCGGTTTGAGGAAGGCGAACTCGTCCGAGCGCAGTGGCCAGTACTGGATCCGGTCATAGCAACGGTTCCGCAGGAGACAGTGCTGCTTGGGGGTATCGAGCAAATTTTGTTCCGTTTCCTGGGCGAAGCGGACGACAGTTGGAGTGAACAGTGGCCGCCACTGAACGCAACCCGGTCACCCCCACCGCGCGCAGTCGAGATCGTTCTGATCCATGAATACTGGGGTGAGTTGCGACGCATCATCGAGGTGCGCTCATGAGACGGCAGCAAGGCGCCGTCGCCATCGTATTTTCTCTTTTGATTACGACCTTGATCATTTCTGTGATTACGAAGCTCGCCTACGATGTGACGCTCCAGACGAGACGAACGCAGAGTCTGCTGTGGCAGGAACAGGCACGGTTATTCGCTATCGGTGCGGAAAGCTGGATCGGCGACATCCTGCGGCAGGACCTTAATGACACCGAAAATGATCACTTCGGAGAACTGTGGGCGCAAGAGTTGCCACCACTGCCCGTGGAAGGCGTCGGCATCGAAGGTGTGGTCGCCGGCGCGCTTATCGACTTGCAGGGGCGCTTTAATCTCAACAACCTCATGGACGCGGATGGCGCGCCCGTGGAGATTGAGCTGGAGCGGTTTCGACGACTTCTCGGTGCATTGGAGCTAGATCCGCAAATCGCCGAGGCGGTTATGGACTGGTCCGATAACGATACGGAGCCACGTTTCCCTGGTGGCGGCGAGGACGAGATCTACACCAACCGTTTGCCGCCGCTACGAGTACCGAATCTTGCGTTTCGCTCAACCGCAGAACTCGCGATGGTCGAGGGGCTGACACCCGATGTTTTGCCACAGCTGTTACCGCATGTCGCTGCACTACCCGAACGCACGGCCCTTAACGTCAATACGGCCACTCAGCTCATCCTGCAAACACTCGATGAGAATATTTCCGGTGCGGATGTCGAACGAGTGATGGAAGAGCGCGCAGAGATCGGCATCGAAGATCCCAGCGTGACCTTTGCTGGCATTCTGAGCGACGAGTCGATCGAAACGCTGGATACACAGACACGTTACTTCCAGCTGCGTTCAGTGGTCCGTATTGGCACTATCCGGTTCACGATGTACTCTGTGCTGTATCGCACGGAACAGGGACAAGTCGCTGTTATCCAACGCAGCTTCGGCAGCCCGCCATAACCAGAATTCCGCGACTCAAAGGCAACCAGTGTGAGCGACATAATCTACGTGGGTGTAAGCGATAGCGACCCCGATCATTACTTTTGGGTACAGGCCAACAGTAGCGGTGACGCTGTGTCTGCCCCGGGTGAAGGCGATCTGCAAGCACTCGCCAGCGCCTGTCAGAGCATGCCGATCCACCTGATTCTGTCATCCGACAAGATCACCATGTTGGAAACCGACTTGCCGGTGACCGGCAAAAAGCTTCTAACGGCATTGCCATTTGCCCTTGAAGAGCATTTTCCTGGTGAGATTGACACCCTGCATTTTGCTGCAGGCGACAAGCGTGAAGACGATACTCGCGGCGTTGTGGTGGTGCCGCGGGATGTCTTGGCAACCGCTCTCGAAACTCTCGCGGCGGCTAACCTATCGCCGCGGGCCGCTTACGCCCTGCCCGACGCACTCGACGCGGTTGAGGGCCATCTGCAGATTCTCCTAACAGATGATATCGCCATTATCGATGGCGCAGGTGTCGAGCCAGTATCGTTTCGAGGGCTACCACTGCAGCTTGCGATCGACGCGACCATCGCATCGCTCGGTGAAGACAGCGAGTCGATTCGGCAGCTGCAGATCTATACGGACGATGCCGGTATGGCGCACAACGCATCAGCACTCGATGCGTTGGATGCGGGTTCGATACCCGTCGATAGGCGCGCCCTTTCGCAGGGCTGGTTCGGATTCGCGGCACGCGCCTTGATGGCACGCAGAGGGACGGATCTGTTGCAAGGTCAGTTCGCGGTCAGAGCGGACACACTGGCGGCGATCAGGCCGTGGTACGCAGCCGCGGGACTCCTGGCTGCCGTCGGATTGATGGCGTTCACTACCACCGCGATCGAAGCGAGAGCACTGTCCCGCCAGGCCGCGAACCTCGATCAACAGATCGTTTCTAGGTTGACGCAATTGACCGGTGAACGTTTAGACCCTGGCCGTGCTGAGCCGCAACTCTCGAACGTTTTGAACCGTCGACAAGCAGGCCGCGGCAACGGCAGCGCGCAATCGACGAGCAGCGGTGTTGATTTTCTCGACTATCTGATCGCCTTGTCCGATGCAGGTGCGGAGACACCTCCCGAAATTGAAGCGATCAGCTACGACAATGGCACGCTTAATCTGCAACTGGTTACCGAGTCAGATATCGCGCTTGAGGAGTTGCGCGAGGCCATCACGGAGAGTGGTGAACTCGAGGCTCGAATTCTGCGCACTGAGCGCAAGGAACAAGGGCAGATTGCCGGTCGAATTCAGGTGACGGAGGCGGCGTTATGAGAGAGTGGTTTGATACTCTGCAACGTCGTGAGCAGGTACTGGTTTCGACTGCGGCCGTCGTCGCGATAGCCACCGCCATCTACCTTTTCGCGCTCGAGCCGGTCATGGTGAATCACGAACGCTCGGAAATCGCTGTTGAGCGTAAAGAACGGCTGATCGCGAGCGCAGATCGTCTGATCGCGAGTCGAGGCGGCACGCCAGTGGCGGGTGCGAGCACCGGTGCAGGTGGCTCGCTGACTCTAATCGTCGCTAACACCGCGAACGCAAATGGATTGAGCAACGCCTACAGAAGCAGCTCACCGACAGCCAATGATGGCATTAGGGTAAATTTTGAGAACGCCGCGTTCGACGACCTTGTGCGGTGGCTCGGCATCCTCGCCAACGCCCACGGTCTGCGCGTGACTCAAGCACGTATGACGGACCGCAGCGAAACCGGGCGTGTCGACGCCAGTCTTGTATTGCAACGAGGTTGAGCATGTCCCTGGGGTTGAAGCGAGGGTTATACATCGCCCTTCCTGTATTGCTGATCGGTCTTTTTGCACGACTCCCTGCATCCGTCGCCATCAACTGGATCCTGCCAGACAATGTTGCGGTTCGCGGCATTAGCGGCACGATCTGGAATGGACAGATTTCAGCCATCGAGGCGCAGCGAATTGGTGTCGGCCCTGTCGAGTGGTCCTTATCTCCCTTAGGTTTGTTGACGGGCAAGGTTCGTGTTGCTGTCGAGGCGCAGGTCCCAGGCGGCTTCGTCGAAACTGATTTAGCGATCTCGCCATCCGGGCGTATCAAGGCAGATGGCATCGTTGCCCAGATCGATCTTGCACCGTTCACACGCTACTCCTCCAGCATTGGACCTACGCAGGGCATCGCTCGGGTATCCGCCGACACCATAGTCGTTGTGGATCAATGGCCCGAGTCGGTAGTGAACGGCACGCTCGAGGTTCGTGATTTAGTGTACGCTGCGATTGGGAACCAGCCACTCGGCAGCCACAGAATCAGATTCAACGATGTTGATGACGACCTGGAGTACACGATCGGTGGGAACATCGAATCCATTGATGGCGCCTTCGATGTCTCGGGCAACTTTGATCTCGGCAGCGGAACACGCTTTCGCATGGATGGTTTACTGAAACTTACCGACCAAGCACCCCGCGGCATGGATAATTCAATCCGGCCGTTGCTTGGTGCGCCCAATAGCGCGGGCCAGTATCCGTTCAACTGGGAAGGCAGTCTCAGGGCTCCTGAGTAATATCGACCAGCTCCCCATAGGCGACGAAATAAAGCGCAGAACGAATCTCCCCGGCGTCACGCTGAAAGCGTGGTAACTGGGCGACCGCCTCGGCGTAGCGTTCTAACTGTGGCTTATACCGGCGAATCTCCGATATATAAAACGCGTTCAAATCGTCGTCACCACTCGAACCAGTCTTGTAATCAATAATCCACAGCCGGTCGTTTTCGTCTCGTAAGAGCCGATCAACAATCAAACGACGAACACCGCTTGGCGTGCGCGTCCATAGTGGAAATTCGGTCTGACTGTCCGGATGCTTGTTACTCAGTATCCATTGGCCTTGTTCACACTTGACGCCACCTTCGAGCAACGTATGTACGCTTTCTGTTGCCGCATCCACTTCCTCGCTCACAACACCTAGCCGCTGAAGCGCCTGTCTGGTTCGCATTCGTGTATTGATGGATTTTTCGAATTGACCCCAGGGATCTTCCAGACCTGCAAGCCGTCGCATCCATTCATGCACCACGGTGCCAATATGGCGAGCCGAAGTTTCCACTTTTAGGTTTACCGTTTCCGTCTCAACGACCGGCGAGCCGCCGACGGGGACGGGTTCAGATTGCGATTGATAGCGTCGCTCAGCTCTCACGCGCTGCGGCGCTGCGAATACCGGCGTTTCGGGGGCGTCCTCCGCGCTGTGGCCCATCGACAACTCGGGTGTTGGCAGTCGTTCCAGCGCCTCTGGCCAAATTGCGCGCTGCAGCGTGTTTCTGGTTGGAGATCTCCAGCGCTCACCTTTTGCCGTTGTCTCGGTACTTACAAACAAGTGAAGTGAATGTTTTGCCCTCGTAGTTGCGACATACAACAAACGCTTGAGCTCGTTTTCGCTGCGCTGCGTTTCTAATTGAGCAAGTAACTGACCCTTTGGGTCCACATCCGGCGTCGCACGCGAGGCAATCGCCGAGAACATGACTGCGCCCTGTCCATTCACCTCTCCGGCTTCAATGCGCAAACTT
Source organism: Pseudomonadota bacterium (assembly GCA_038521865.1). Taxonomy (GTDB): domain Bacteria; phylum Pseudomonadota; class Gammaproteobacteria; order Steroidobacterales; family Woeseiaceae; genus CALBPI01. The sequence continues at coordinate 575,823 of JBCBKO010000001.1, forward strand.
GGAGCAGTGTCATTCTGCGAGCCGACATTCATCCCCGGCATCAGTACATGGTCAAACTCGAGACCCTTCGATGAGTAGATCGTCATGACGACGACCCGCGCACCTGCCTTGCCTCCCGTCACTTTTCGAGCTTCCAGCAAATGCTCGAGTTGCGCCGGGTTGTCCAAATGGCCTCGGTTTTCAAGCTCGTCCAATGCGGCCAGGTAGGCAAAAGCGGCATCTAGTTGACTATCTGTGACCAGTATCGCCGGACCACCGAGCGCACCCCAAAGCGTTTCAACCCGCTCCCGCAGCGTGCGTGTTGCCGCATCTCGCCTGGCCTGCTTCACGAGGTGCAAGAACGCTTCGACAGCCTCAGTCTCAGGTGCGGGCCACACATTCTCAGTGATGGCCACTCGTGCTCGCGCCTCAATCGAAACGGGTAGGATTTCGGGCTCGAGCTGCATCATGGTGTCTAGTTGAGCTAAGCCAAGACCACACCAGGGCGCTCTTAAGGCCCCCAACCAGGCAACATCGTCATCCGGCATCTCAAGCAATCGGGTCAGCGTAATGAGTTCCTGCACTTCTGGACGCTCGGTGAGCCGTTCCATTTCAACCGACTCAAAGCTCACTCCGCGGTGCTCGAGCTCCGCAATCACGGGCTGCAACGCGTGTCGGGTACGACCGAGAATGGCGATGCTCCCTTCGCCTGAATCAAGCAAGCTCAAGACCATCGCAACCAGTGTTTCAGCCTCATCCCGACCGGCGTTCGTGTCGAAGTGCCATCGCACTTCACCTGTGTGCGCTGCATTGGGGGCCCAGTCTGAGTGTGCGTGCGCGACCGACTCTTCAATACGATCGGATTGCGGTCCAAAAATTCTTGTGAAGCTCGAATTCACCCATTCAATAATTGGGCGAGTGGATCGAAAATTGGTGGAAAGCCTTAACGGTAAGAGTGGGTAGCCACCAATACCCTCGTCCCATGCCTTCAGGAACAAGCTGACCTCGGCACCCCGGAAACGATAGATCGATTGCATGGGGTCACCGACGCAAAACAGAGTACGCCCGTCCGATGCGGACCAGCCAGTGATCAGACGCTCCAACAGACGATACTGGCGTGCACTTGTGTCCTGCATTTCGTCAACGAGGATATGCTGCAGCCGGTAGTCATATTGCAACGCAAGATCAGTAGCGGCACCGTCATCGCCAAGTGCGTGAAGCGCCTGTGCCGCAAGTTCAGGGTAATCAAACGCAGCATTCGCGCTCATGATGCGCTCGAGCTCCGCGGCCGCAGCCCTCAGCGTCAATAACATGGCCTCGACACCCAGCCATTCGCTGTCGGTGTAGTGCAAATCCGGAAGGGATCGAGTGGCGGCGAGCGCTACGTCCAACCCCTCAATGCCTGCCAGCTGATTCAACAGATTGAGGGCCGCTTCCTTCTGTGTTTTGGCCGATGGCGGGAATCCGCACGTTACGTTGAGCCGACTGCGCCACGCACCGTCCTTGGTGAGTAGCACCTTGCACGCTGCGCGCCAGAAAGCGGGCACGGCGGCAGCATTAGTGGCGTCCCACGAGATGAGCACACTCGGATCGGACTCAGCGAGATTATTCGCTGCAAACGTCACCGCTGAACACAGGGCTTCGAGCAGATCAGGCCCTAACTGATCGGTGACTCTTGCGATCACTCGGTTGGCGATATTCGCCAGCAGTGCTTCACTGTCGGCGCGCCGAACCTCCGGCGACGCAGCTAAGCGTTCCAGAATCACGGGCAACCAGCGATCGCGCGTGTGCAGCATATCCGTAATCTGTCGCCGCCAAATGCCCATGTCGAAATCGGCATTCGCAAAAACTTCACGAATCCCCTCAGCAGTCGCACCCGTTTCAGTAACCCAGTCGAGCATCGCTTCCGCTGACTCCCGTAAGAAACGGGATCGTTGTTCGGCAGTGACCAGTTGCCGACCGAGCTGTCCTGCGGTCAATGGACGAGCCGCGATCAATCGTGCATTCAGCGCGTCTACCGTCATGATCTGCAGCCGCTCGGGCATCTGCAACAACGCCCAATCCTGTTCGCTATCACGAGCAAGTGCTGCTCTTGCGTCGGCGCGGATCGCTGCTTGAAACGCTGAGTGGACGGCCTTCTCGGTCGCCGCCTCTCTAAGAGCTGTCACCACCCGCGCCCGCATTTCATCTGCAGCCTTGCGTGTGAAGGTGATTGCGAGAATCTGTTCCGGTGCATCAACCGCGGCGAGCAAACGCAAAATCCGACGCGTAAGCAACGCTGTTTTCCCTGAGCCAGCAGGGGCCTGGACAATGAAACTCTTCTGGATATCCAGCGCTTGCTCTCGCGCCTCGAAATCGAGCGGTTTATCCACGGTCCACAGCACCCCTGACATCCGCCAGTCGACTGAGGGGCCCCATCACCAACCAGTCTTTAGCTGGCGTCTTGAGATTGAGCCAAGCTTCCCCGCGTTCGAGCATCGCCGCTCGAGCTTGCGCAATCTCTGTCCAGTTGGGTACGGCATCCTCTAGCAACTTCGGACTACCTCGACTGATCACATCGTCGGGCATTCGCTGTTGCCCCTCTCGGTATAACCCGCGGTAGCTTTGATTGCGCGGATGGATCGATGCGATCACCACCGCCGAGATCGGAAGCTCTGACGCTAGCGCATACGCCGCGAGTTGGGTGACCCGATCGAAATCGGCGCTGCGCACGTCCGGCTGAAAATCTGCAGCACCGGTCTTGTAGTCGATGATCGTTAATCCGCCATCAACGAGATCGATGCGATCTGCACGCAGCTGAAGGGTGAGCGACCCAAGGCGCAATTCCTGTGTGGATTCCAACGCATGTATACGAAAAGGTGCTCGTGCTCGTTCGCGTGTGACAAACTCGCGAATCAGGTCGGTGGCCCTGGCTTCCTCCTGGCGCAACAAAGCACGGAACGTCGGATCGGCGCCTGCAAATTGCCCTCGAAAAGCGCTGGATACGGCTTGCTCTAGAGCCGCATCTGTCGGGATTTCTTCGCCGAGTTGACCGACGCTGTACATGAGCTCAAGTGCCGTATGAATCAATACGCCACGGGTTCGCGCGCCGATCCCATACTCCGGTTGTTCCACCGGTGCCACGCCCCATCGTGCGGTTACCTGCGCCAGGAATGGATCCGCACCGAGCAGTCTGAGTACATGATGTCCGCCGCGAACGGGTTTTCCGGCCGGCCAGACAGCGAAATGGTCGACAGCGCGGCTGACCGGCGTACTGCCCAGCAATCGTTGCAGTGACGAGGGACAGGATTCAAATGGTCGATGCTGATCAAACGCAGAAACTACAGGTGCAGGCAGGCGTTCGCGCCCATCGACGAACGCCGCATAGCTCGCATGCGTAGTGCCCGCGCAGCCCATCAGGCGATGCCATTGGTGACTCCAGAAGCGCCGCGTCTGCTCGGGCGATGCGTCCGGCATTTCATGCGCTCGTTGAAGCAGCGCGGACAACAAAGCCAGGGGTTTGCCTGGCGGTGGCCACTGTGTTGAGTCCATGCCCGCGATCCAGACCGCGTCAAACGTCATGCCTGCGGTTTCGAGCGGACCGCAAAGAAGCACTTGCGACTCTGTTTGCTCTGGCGCAAACGTTCGCTCTGCCAGCTGCGAGGAAATCAAACCCACCACATGCCCAAGAGAGATCGGCCCGAGATGCGCATCGACGCGCTGAAGCAAATCAACCGCATCATAAAATTGCGAACGCAACTGATAGCGCTCCGAATCCAGTGCTTCGCCTCCTAGCCACGCGCAAGATTCCAAAAGCGTTGCAATACTCGGTATCCAGGCAGAGAGACGATGTCGTTGCCCAGCCAATTCAGCCAACGCCCGTGATGCGATCAACCACGCCGGTGCGTCCACGCCGACTCGGTCCAACTCCACCCCAAGCCTCTCGGGCGTCCAATGACGATCACGACTACTTCGCAGTAATCGCTCGAGGGGGACGGAATCCGCCCAGAAACTGTGGCAGCGATCGAGTCGAGAAATCGCAGCGAACGAGCCACCGTGCGCAGTCCATTCGAGGAGATTGAGTGCATCTCGAACTGCGGGCACGTCAGACAGAGGTGTTCCTAGAGAAACGTTGAGCCACCCCGAAGTGTTCGATTCGAAACGTGTACTTTGAAGCGGTACCAGACCGTCGAGCACACTCTCTCTGCACCGAATGAGTCGCTCAGACAGATTCGGCACCACGATGGCAAGTCGTGCTCGTGGGTCTTCCTCCAATAATCTCCGAGCCCATTGCCCAGCCGCGCGCAGCTCATCGTCGGGCGTCTCCATGACTCGCAAGTCACCGCTCAAGGTTGCGTGTGGCGCATCGGATTCGATCATCACCGCAGGCAGGGCATCGAAGAGCAACTGCTGTTGCGGTGTTAATCTCGAAAACCCTGCAAAATATATAGATTCCGGCAGCTTTCCGATCAAATGCTTCGAGTGACTCAAAATTGTGTCGGAAATCTGGCTCTCAAGAATCGAGTCAGTGGGCATCGACTGACAAAACTCGGAGAGCGACGCTACAAAGAAGTCGCCGTCGTCAGTTGTGCTCTTGGACTTGATCTCGGCTTCGGAAACACGCCATTCAATGGCTCTCCGCCAGGTTCTTGCGGACTCACGCGCGAGTGCTGCGACGTTTCCAAGCGTTAGATTCCAAGCCTCGGCGGTCTTCTCGATGGATTGCTGCCAAAGAACGCGCTCGACTTCCGCTGGCACGATCGACGGTAGCGCCGTGCTGAGGTCGGGTGAAAACAGCAGGTCATCGTAGCGCTGGCGCAGGAATTGATCCCATGTGCAAACGTCCGGACCGACCCAACTTCCCACAACGCCGGCGGCGACATGAACGGACTGTCGGTAGCGTATGGTGCTGGCAAGACGTTGGCCGGACGTCACAATAACGGCGTTCGAATCGCCCAGAGCAACCGCCTCGATCTCGGGCTCGAGCATCTCTCAGGCGGACTTCGCGGTAGCGGCCTCGGCCATCTCAGCGAGCACGAGCTCGATGCGTTGGAACACCTCGGCCATTAATTCAGCGCGGGGCAAGAGCGTGATGCGGAAATGATTGCGATAACTGGTATTGAAACTGCTCCCCGGAGCGAGGAGCACATGCTGGTCTTCCAGCAACTTGAGTGCGAACTCCTCATCGTCAAAACCAGGAATCGCCTGTTCGTCCACGCCGACGAATGCATACATGGCACCTGCGGGTTGAACGAGACTCAACCAGCGACTGCGCTCAGCAGCCTCTATGATCAACCGTCGTGTTTCGAAGAGTCGGCCACCAGGGCGCGTAAGTTCAAAGATGCTCTGGTAGCCGCCGAGTGCTGTTTGTACCGCCCATTGTCCCGATACATTGCTACAAAGACGTAACGCGGCGAGTAATTCGAGTCCTTCAAGGTAATCCTGCGAGTCTTTTGTGTGCCCACTTATCGAACACCATCCCACGCGATAACCGCATGCTCGATAGACCTTCGACAGCCCACCATAAGTGATACACATTGCGCCGCCGGCAACCGTCGCCATCGGAACGAACTCTGCGTCGTCGAAAAGCATTTGATCGTAAATTTCATCCGACATGATCACGAGTCCATGCTCACGCGCCATTGCTGCGATATCGGAGAGCAGCGACTTCGGATAAACAGCGCCTGTCGGGTTATTCGGATTGATCAGGACCACAGCCCGCGTGCGTGCAGTAACCAGTGCCCTTATGTCCTTGATGCTTGGGATGAACCCGGCATCCGGATGACAGGGGTAATGCACAGCTTTGCCACCATTCAGAGTAACTGAGGCCGTCCAAAGCGGGTAGGTGGGACTCGGGACCAACACTTCATCACCAAGGTTCAGCAATCCCCGGAGTGTCAGATCAATCAGTTCGGACACACCGTTCCCAATGAAGACTTCCTCGGCGGAAACATCCATGACCCCCCTGCTCTGCTGCTGCATGACAACGGCTTCGCGGGCCGGAAAAATGCCCTTTTGGTGACAGTACGGCTCGGCCTGCGGCAGGTTTTCGATCATGGCAAGTCGCATGGTCTCTGGCGTACGGAATCCAAATCGCCCGGGATTACCGATATTGAGATGAACGACTTCGTGCCCCAGCTTCTCCAACTCGTGCGCGCGACGCGACAATGCGCCTCGAATTTCATAGCGAACGTCATCCAGACGGTCGCTGGCACTTACCGTGAGCATTTGTGTTACCAACAGTTATCCGACAACCGCGAGGTTATCATCCTGCGAGCGCATGACTAGCCAAAAAAAACCCGGGACGCAGACTTGCTGCATCCCGGGTCGGGTCCGCACGGAGAAATGCGGATTGCTTGACACCTTGCGTTGGCTAGGACGCCTGGCGTCGTGCCTGGTCGCCAAAGCATGTCGTGCTTCTCGAATACCGATGGTGAAGCCGCGCTAGGTTCATTGTCTGCAACCGGGGTCCAACGTTACGACAACCGTTTGCGCTCTTTTGCTGCAATGCAGCGAAGCGACGACGTGCTACGGCGAGAACATACCAGCCCCAGCAGAAAATGGTACTCCACCTGCCTCCACTTTCTCGATTAATAATTAGAATAAGGCGATAACAGACTGTTTTAAAACATTATGTACTGATCGTTCTTTGAACCCAATCATACTCCCGCTACCTGCCTACGCAGCTGCGATGAAACCGCGAAGCGCCCAGGTGCGCGGAACTCGCAGAGTGATTTTTGCTGTCTAACTTGTCGTCATCGCGGGCCTCAGAGACAATATCGCGCGGTTTTTTTAACCGCCCTTCAATTGTCGTCGGCTTGGGACAGTCGACCAACAGGAGCACTTAGTGGAAAAGATCATTGTTGGCCTGAAACGCGTTGTCGATTACAACGTGCGAATTCGGGTGAAGTCGGACGGAAGCGGCGTAGAGACGGACGGCGTGAAAATGTCGATCAATCCGTTCGACGAAATCGCTCTTGAGGAAGCACTCCGAATCAAGGAGCGAGGTGAAGCCACCGAGGTAATCGTGGTATCCATCGGTACGTCCGATGCGCAACAGCAACTTCGGACGGGACTCGCAATGGGCGCAGACCGGGCGATCCTGATTGAAACGGAATCGGCATTGGATCCTCTTAACGCCGCGCGCGCCATGCTCGCCGTTGCAGAGCAGGAAGGTGCCGAGCTGGTCATGCTGGGTAAACAGGCGATCGATAACGACAACAACCAAACGGGACAGATGCTCGCTGCGCTTTGGCAACGCCCGCAAGCGACTTTTGCATCGGAGGTCGTCATTGACGGTTCGACGGCGAAAGTGACGCGCGAGGTCGATGCGGGGCTTGAAACCATCGAGATCGATTTGCCGGGCGTTATCACCGTCGATCTGCGCCTAAACGAGCCGCGCTACGTCAAGCTCCCGGACATCATGAAAGCGAAGAAGAAACCGTTAGATACCATTGAGGCGAGCAGTCTTGGCATCTGTGCAGACACTTCCTTTGCGGTTACCCACTTCGCGCCGCCAGAGCAGCGCAGTAAGGGCATCATGGTGCAGGATGCGGCAGCGCTGGTTAGCGCAATGAAAGATAAGGGGCTCTTGTAATGACTTCGATACTGATTATCGCCGAACACGCGAACGGCGCGCTCAATCCCGCGACCGCAAAATGTGTTGCTTGTGCATCGCAGGTTGGTGCTGAGCAAATTGATGTCCTCGTGCTATCGGATAGTGCAGGCGCGGTAGCCGATGCGGCTGCGAAGCTCGACGGCGTCACGAAAGTGGTCACAATCGAACGTGCAGAAAACGCGGCGCCGCTTGCTGCGGTGCTGGCACCCCAGATTGCTGCGGCAGCTGAATCCTACGACTATGTCTTCGGCCCTTCGACAACTTTCGGTAAGGACGTGACCCCGCGCGTTGCGGCGTTGCTAGGCGTCAACCAGCTATCCGATATCATGGACGTGGTTGACGCGCGAACCTTCAAACGCCCGATTTATGCAGGCAACGCGATTACTACCGTACAGGTTGCCGACGGTTATAAGGTCGTAGGCACAGTGCGCGCCGCGTCCTACAAGGCGGTCGGCGAACAACCAGCTGCAACTGTAGAAACGCTCGCGACGGTAGCCGATATCCCGACACACACACGATTTGTGGGTGTCCAGTCGGGCGCTTCTGATCGTCCAGACCTTCAGACTGCTCCACGCGTTGTGTCCGGTGGACGTGCGCTGGGGAGCGAGGATGCGTTTTCCATCATATTCGGCCTCGCCGATAAAATGGGCGCGGCAGTGGGTGCTTCACGTGCGGCGGTAGACGCAGGCTACGTGCCGAATGAACTGCAGGTTGGACAGACTGGCAAAATTATCGCGCCGGAACTGTATATGGCCTTTGGAATCTCCGGCGCGATTCAGCACCTAACCGGCATCAAGGACGCTGGCACGATCGTCGCGATTAACAAAGACGAAGATGCCCCGATATTCGAGATCGCTGACATTGGTCTCGTCGGCGACTTGTTTAAAGTCATCCCCGAGATCGAAGCGGAAATCGGCTAACACCGAACGGAAGCAGGCCGGGCGGGCCACCCTGCCCGGCCTGACACCTCATCCAATGGCGCTACTAAAGCGCCTCGAGGACAGCCTCAGCTGCGCTGACTTTAAAGTCACCAGGCGCTTCTACCGCAACATGAGTTGCGACATTGTTCTCGACGACGATAGCAAAGCGCTGGCCACGCATTCCCATACCGAACCCGGTCGCGTCCAATTCAAGGCCCAGCGCTCGTGTGTATTCTCCGTTTCCATCCGCGAGCATGATGACATCGTCACCCGCAGACCGGTCCTTACCCCAGGCATCCATGACGAATACATCGTTCACCGCCATGCAGGCGATGGTATCCACACCTTTATCCTTGAACGCCTGAGCGTGCTCCACAAATCCCGGTAGGTGGTTCATAGAACACGTCGGTGTAAACGCACCAGGAACAGAGATGAGCACAACTTTCTTACCGGTGAAAAGTGCTTCTGTAGACAAACCGGAAGGTCCGTTTTCGGTCATGATCCCGAAGTTTCCGGCTGGCATCGTGTCGCCGTTTGAAATGGTCATTCGTGTGCTCCTTGTCAGTCTTGAGACAACCTTCTTTTCCGGGACGGATGGTAGCGGATATTCGGTCAAATGAACGAATGCTGCATTGCAAAAATTTTAAACCAGATTAAAATTTAGGGTTACGAAACGTCGCCTGGAGACTCTACTAGTGGACTTCCAACTCACAGAAGAACAACAAATGATTCAAGCGGCAGCCCGAGATTTTGCACAAAGCGAGATTGTCCCGGTTGCTGCCGAGTATGACGCCAGCGGCGCTTTTCCCTCGGATACGATCGCCAAAGCCGGGGAGCTGGGCTTTATGGGTATTGAGGTTCCGGAGTCCCTCGGCGGCGCCGGTTTGGACGCAGTGTCTTACGCCCTCATGATGGAAGAAATTGCTGCAGCTGACGGTGCCCATAGCACGATTATTTCAGTCAACAACTCGCTTTACGGGACCGGCATCATGCTGTTCGGTACCGACGAACAGAAAGCGGGATACGTGTCACCTGTCGCAAGCGGACAGGCCATCGGTGCATACGCACTCACCGAACCCCAATCAGGATCGGACAGCAGTAATATGCGCTCTCGTGCGGTGCTATCCGCTGACGGCAGCCACTACGTGATCAACGCCAAGAAGTCCTGGATCACCTCCGGTCCGGTCGCGAAGTATCTGGTGCTGTTTGCGATGACCGACGCGGATGCAGGTGCCGGCGGCGTCTCTGCGTTCATCATCGACACTGAAAAGCCTGGATTCGCTCGAGGAAAAACCGAACCTAAGCTTGGCATTCGTGCTTCCGCCACATGTGAGGTGGAACTCACCGACTATGAGTGCCCGGTCGAGTGTCGCCTTGGCGACGAAGGACAGGGTTTCAAAATCGCCATGACCGTTCTGGATGCGGGTCGCATCGGAATCGCAGCCCAAGCAGTCGGCATTGCGCGAGCGGCATACGAAGCAAGTATTGCGTACGCCAAAGAGCGCGTCGCGTTCGGTTCACCGATTGGTGCGTTTCAGATGAACCAGTCGAAAATTGCTGATATGAAAATGCGACTTGAAGCCGCCCGACTATTGACGCTGCAGGCTGCGTGGTCGAAGGATGCCGCCAAGAAAACCGGCGCCAGAAACACGCTAAACGCCAGTATTGCGAAACTGTACGCCTCCGAGGCCGCCATGTTCATCACCCACGCCGCGGTACAGATGCACGGCGGTATGGGGTACAGCAAGGAAATGCCGGTCGAACGTTACTTCAGAGACGCAAAGATCACCGAAATCTACGAAGGAACCAGTGAGATCCAGAGAATGGTGATCGCTCGAAACGAAACGGGTTTACGGTAAAACTCAGCTCTCGTTGTCGGCAACGTGGACGACGAGACCGTCGAGTTCGTCGGTGACTTCGATTTGGCAAGTCAGTCGGCTCGAGTCTTTTCGCTCATAGGCCGCGTCAAGCATGCTGTCTTCCATGTCGTCCATCGGCGGTAGCTTGTTAACCCAGGCAGCGTCGATGTAGGCATGACAGGTAGCGCAAGCACACGCGCCACCACATTCCGCAAGAATGCTGTTAACACCATTGTTCACGGCGGCTTCCATCACCGTGTAGCCCGTATCCACTTCCACTTCCTTGTGCTCATCGTTCTCGATGAAAATTATTTTTGGCATCGTACTCTTCCAAAACGACTAAGGGGCGGCGCCCGCTAGGCACCGCCCCCGTTTATCTTCACAAATTAACTAGGGTGCAGCTTCTTCGCTGGCCGGTACCGAATTGCGCTTTTTCGCCTCTTCGACTGAACGTCGCAGCTGACGGAGGTCTTCGAGGATCGTGAGGTCGCTGTCGATGACGCTCATCCACTGCCTTGCGAGACGCTTGTTCCGATCGCTGCCCGTAGATGCGACCCGGTTGAAGGTGCGGCGAGCTGCCGTCAATCGATCGAGGTTGTACTGACACATGCCGATCGTGACTTGGACATCATCGGGGCGCTGGAGACCTCCTTTCTGAATCGCATCTTCCCCAGCGTCGATGCACTCACCGTACCGCTCTGTGTTGAGGAACGCGATTGCGAGTCCGGCGCCGACATCACCATCGTCCGAGAGCTTTGCGGCTTCTCGCAGCGCAGGAATGGCTTTCTCGTCGTCTCGCGCCAATGTCCATGCCTGCGATAACAAACGGTAGTTCTTGGCGTTCTCGCTGATTGTGCCGCTTTCCATTCCCGATTCCAGAACCCGAGCCGCCGCGAACGGGACCTCACCTTGTAGGTACAACTGAGCCATGGTGACAAGTTCGGATTCTGTCGTCAGCAGCCCGTCTGTGTACGCCGCCTCGTAGATGGCCAACATGCTGCGTTCTTCCTCAAGCTCGTTGAAGATACCCGCAAGTTGAAGCCAGTAGGTCTTCTTGGGCCAGCCCGCGATCAGGATCTTGAGCGTGTCACGTACGCAGTTGAAGTTCTCCATCTGGTAGCACGCGTAGTACTTGAGGTTGAACCACTCCTCTTTTGGGCTCTGGTCGCGCTCTCTCGCCTCCGCAATCGCACTGTCAATCGGCGGGATCATCTGACGATATTGCTCAAGCTGCGCATACGATTGGGCGAGCAAAATGTAAGCGTCAGGCGCCGGATTTGTCGCGGTCTCAAACCACCGATTGAGGTACTCAATCGTTTTCGGATAGTTCTCTTCCTGAGCGTAGAGCTGCGCGATCGTGTAGATCGTTCCTTGCACGTTACCCGGTTCGAGCGATTCGATTTGAATCATCTCCTCGTACGCGCGAATTGCCGCAACGTTGTTGCCGCGGGTGTACTCCAGAAACCCTTTGAAGTTCAGAACATTCCCACGCTCGAAGTCGGTGATGTCGTCACTGAGCAGGTTATTGACGATCCGGGTTGCTGTTGCCAGATCCTGAGGCTCTGCATCGATGGCTTCCTGCGCCTCGGTAAGATCCTCATAAACTGCCTTCGACAGCGTCTCCGCCCGCTTGGTTTCGCGCCGTGGTGGCTCGTCGTCTTCCTGTCCATGCGCGAGGGGTTGTGCTGTCGCGAGTACCAACACAGCAGATGCGATCGCAATTAAGTTCAGATTTCTCATTTGGTCAACTCGAACGTCAATTGAGTTTCAACGCCTGGTGTTGAGACAGGCTGTCCGTCGACGACTTTCGGCTTGTAGCGCCACCCGAGCACGGCTTTAATCGCCGCACGCTCAAACAGTCGGCTCGTCGAATAAGTCACCACGGGGTCTACAACCTCGCCAAGTTCATTCACTGTGAATTCGACGATGACGTAGCCCTCTAGTCCACGCTGCGCAGCTCGCTGCGGGTACTGCGGCGGCACTCGTACGATCGGAAGGTATTCCCCATCCGCGACGCCCGGTGTGCCGATGCCCAACCCCGACGTGTTGGCGATTGGTGGCGGGGCAACGCCAATTGCGCTCACATCGGGCGATACGTCACTGCTTGGCGGCGGCGGCACGTCAGGTGGCGGCGTTTCCGGTTGCTTCGGCGGCTCGGGCTTGCGCTCCTGCCGATTCACAACCTCTTCCTGCTTGACTTCCACAAAGTCGAGGACCATCCGCTCGCGCGGATCGGACAACGCAGCTTCGCCGCTCTCGATCAGGAAGTTCATCAGGAACAACAGGAAAGTCGTGACTAATGCTCCGCTGACGATGCCAATGATGTAACGCATATTACTGCCTCCAACCTGCCGCTATAACGCGGAAGCGTTGCTAGTTATTCGCCGCCAGAGAGACGTTTTCGACGCCTGCTGCACGTGCTGCATCCATGACGATCACAAGCGTCTCATTGTTCGACTTCTTGTCCGCCTGGATAACCACTGACCCTTTCGGGTTCTCGGCGTGAAGGCGCTCGATATTTGCGCGCACCGCACGTGGGTCGATCTGGCGTCGATCCATAAAGATTTGGTTGTTCTCGCCAATAGCAATCAGGATGTTTGCATCGTCAACCTTGTTGGCTGTCGGGGCATCCGGGCGGTTCACATCGAGACCGGTTTCCTTGATGAAGGATGCGGTGACGATAAAGAAGATCAACATGATGAATACCACGTCCAACATGGGCGTCAGATCAATTTGTGCTTCTTCTTCTTCAGCGCCAGCTTGTCCAATTCCTCTACGCATGTCGCTTGCTCCTTAATGATCCATTGTGAGCGAGTCTTCCAGAAGGCCGACTTCGCGCTCCGACCGACGGGTCAGGACTGTAACAACCAGAACGCCGGATAGTGCACCTACCATTCCGGCCATTGTCGGAATAGTGGCTGACGACACGCCGTCGGCCATGGAACGCACATTGCCCGACCCGGCGAACGCCATGACTTCGAACACACGAATCATGCCGGTCACCGTGCCCATCAAACCGAGCAGCGGGCAAAGTGCAACCAGCGTCTGAATCACGCCCAGCCACTTTTCGCTCTCTTGTTCGACTTCCGAGATCAGCTTCGTGCGGATCTGATGTGCTGCCCAGGACTTCCGTTCCGCACGCGCCTCCCACTTCCTGCGGGCATTGGCGACTAGCTGCGGCATCTGTAGTCGGTAGAACAAGCTGCGCTCCACGATCAACAACCACATCAAAAAGATGGTGATCGCGATCCAGGTCAGCAGCGGCCCGCCGGCTTCCATGAAGTCCCGTGTCGACAAAAATTGGTCTTCTAACCAACGCATGGTTCGACCCCTTTACTGTGCGCTGTGGGCTGCTTCCGAGTGCTCGGCAATCAGGCCAGCACTCTGTTCCTGAAGGATGCCGAGCAGACTCTTCGCGCGGCCAGATAGTACTGTGTGTAACAGAACCATCGGAATCGCTACCACCAGACCCAATACCGTGGTCATTAGCGCTTGCGAAATACCGCCCGCCATCAGCTTCGGATCGCCCGCGCCGTAAAGCGTGATTACCTGGAAGGTCTTGATCATACCCGTCACCGTTCCGAGCAGCCCTGCGAGTGGTGCGACAACCGAAATCACTTTCACAAGCAGAATTCCGCGCTGGATTTTCGGTACTTCCTTGAGCACCGCTTCGTTCAGCTTGAGCTCTAGTGTTTCGGTATCCACCGATTTATTGCTTGTGTAAGCCTTCAGTACGCGGCCAAGTGCGTTGTCATCACGCGGGTTGCCGACATCTTTAAGCTGGCTGCTCACTTTCGCGCTTGCAGTAGTCAGGCTGACGAAAAGGAATACAGCGATCAACAAGCCGACTATGCCCAAAGCAATGATGCAATATCCGACCACGCCGCCGTCGTTGATGCGATCGCGCACCGACTTCGAGGCGACCAAAGTCGCGAGCACGCTACCACCCGTCGGGTCAACGCCAGCAATGACAGTCGAGCCCGGAGCTGCGTTTGCGACGTCGGAGGCAGCGCTTGTGAAGCGCCCTGCCGGTTGTTTCGGCAGACCTTTCAGCACAGAAGCGCCTTCGAGTACTTTATACTCAAGAAAACGCCCAGGTGCGACCACGTTAAAGTTACCAACGCGAACCACTTCAGCCGTCGTGATTTCATTATCACCGGTGACGATCTCGGTCGTGAACTTGGCCACTTTTCCGGATTCAACGATTTCACGCTGCATCTCGAACCAGAGTTGCTCGATCTCCTCGATTTCCGCTAGCTCGCTAGAACTGCCCATCTTGGCACCCAACGCTACGAGGAAATCTTCGCGCTCTGCAAACTGCAGGTTCGTCGGTGATGCAGAGAACACGCCCTGAAGATCACCAGAGACTTGCTGGATTTCACCAAACAACTCGGTCAAGTTGCCGAGTTCTTTCTTTAGTTCTTCCTGAGCGATCGCGAGCGCAGCTTCGTTTTCGTCGTATTGGTTACTGAGACGCTCGCCAAGTGCGCGTGCTGCATCGCGCTCGGCAATCGCCTGGTTCAGGAGCTGTTGTTGCTCTGACTGACGGCTACGGAATTCCGCCTCGCGACGACGCGCTTCGGCGGTATCTGCTGTCTCGCCGCGCTCGATTTGACGCAACAATTCGCTCAGCGAAGAGGCTTCCTGCGCGACTGCAGGCATTGAAAGCAGTAGCGCCGCGGCTACTGCAAAAACCATCGTTTTTATCTGTTTCATTTTTCGATTACTCCGAGACCGTTACCGGCACCAGGAGCAATTCCGGTGCGATTTGCTGTTTTGCGACCTGCAGCCCTTTGAAGACTTCAGCGCGGTAGCTGTTGTCGATTTCAAACTGCCTGGTGGTCGGGTTGTAACGACCTGTGACGCTCTGATCCGCCGTTTGGAACAGTAACGCGACGCGACCGAGACGCAGGAAGTCGACGTTGTACTCCTTGCCATCGATCGGAATCATGCCCTCGTAAGTCACGATTTTGCGGCCATAGTTCACTTCAATCGTGTAGGCCTCCATCACCTTGCGGAATTTCTCAGCCGTGTTCACACCCGGATCGTCGATGATGTCTTTGAGAGTCTGCAGACGGTCCGCACGCTCTTGCGCCAGGAACGGAATGTCCAGCTCAATGATCTGCTCCAGGCGATCGATCATGCGAGTAACCAGCGGCAGGATCTGCACGTTGACTTCCGAGGCGCGCTTTTTCGAGTCTTCAATCTTCGCGATCTCGGCCAGCTGTGCCTCAACCTGTAGCTGCAGACGTTCGTTGTAGATGTCGAGCCCGTCTTTCTCTTTCGTAATCACGCGGTACTGGTCAGTGATTGAGCGTGTCTGGGAAACGATACGTTCAACACGCTGCTGAGACTGCACTTGGCGGTCCAGCCGATTCCCCTCGGCACGCAGCACTGAATCGACGCTTTGGGCCATAACCGGCACTGAAAGTGCCATTCCGGCCACCGCCGTCATCACAACGCTTGCGCGCTTTCCGATCTCAAACGGGTTCATGAGTTCTCCTCATCCATCGTTATATTCATTAAAAAAGATTGAGGTTCGACCGATAGGCGAACGTGTGCCACAAGCACACGCTCATGAACCGAATGACTGGCTGTCATGTGTGTTCTACCCCTGAACCTACCCCGGCTGCCTGGAGCAACCAGCAAACTAAACGGCGCGTTCACCCTCATCCGCGCTCGTTGGCGGAGAATACCACAGCAGTTCGACGTGACCAGTCCGAATTTAACCGCACTAGTTACGCTCGAAACTGGCTGCCGAAATGCCTTACACCCCCCGCTGGGCCTGTTGTGACCCGAGTTCGAGCTTTGCAATCGTGACGCGATGAACTTCGTCTGGACCATCGGCAAGGCGCAAGGTTCGCGACATGGCCCACGCATACGCCAGCATAAAGTCCTGCGAAACCCCGCCACCCCCGTGGCATTGGATAGCGCGGTCAATAACCCGCAAAGCCATCGTGGGCGCAACCACCTTAATCATCGCGATGTGTGAACGGGCGACCTTATTGCCGACCTTGTCCATCATGTCTGCCGCCTTCAGCGTGAGCAAACGGGCCTGCTCGATGTCAATGCGCGATTCCGCAATCGACTCTCGCACCACGCCTTGTTGTGAAAGTGGACGACCAAACGCAACTCGCTCATCGACACGCTTGCACATCGCTTCGAGAGCGCGCTCGGCGAGACCGATCAAACGCATGCAGTGATGGATTCGGCCTGGTCCGAGACGCCCCTGTGCGATTTCAAAGCCCCGGCCCTCCCCGAGCAACATGTTCTCAGCCGGCACTCGGACGTTTTCAAACAGCACCTCGGCATGGCCGTGTGGCGCATCGTCGTAGCCGAACACGCCCAATGGCCTCAGGACGTTAACTCCAGGCGTATCCATCGGCACCAAAATCATCGACTGCTGCACGTGGCGTTCTGCCGATGGGTCGGTCTTGCCCATGACGATGAGAATTTTGCAGCGTGGGTCCATCGCCCCGCTGGTCCACCATTTCCGGCCGTTGATGACATATTCATTGCCGTCTCGGACAATCTCGCAAGCAATGTTAGTCGCATCCGAGGAAGCAACCTCGGGCTCGGTCATGGCGAACGCCGAGCGGATTTCACCGGCCAGCAACGGCTCGAGCCACTGCGCTTTGTGTGCCTCCGTGCCGTAGCGCTCAAGCACTTCCATATTGCCGGTATCCGGTGCCGCACAGTTGAACACTTCCGGTGCGATTGGCGAGCGACCCATGATTTCGCATAGCGGCGCATACTCGAGGTTGGTCAGACCCGCGCCTCGGTCGCTTTCCGGGAGAAACAGATTCCAAAGGCCGGCTTTTTTTGCCTCCGCCTTCAGTTGCTCCATGATCGGCGGGATGGTCCAGCGATCTTCGGCGTTTTCTATGTAGTCGTGATAGGCCGCCTCGTTCGGATAGATATGCTCGTCCATAAACGCCAGTAGACGCTCCTGGAGTGCCTGGACCTTAGGTGTGTAATCGAAGTTCATGAGCTGAGTCCCCCTTAGCTTCCGGCGAGGATACGCAAGCCCCGTCAACACCGCCACCGGTTGTCGATATCGGGTTCACACACTAAGCTCGGCGCATCTTTGACGTGGGGGACAAATCTGATGAAAGCGGCATTGGTAAAGACATACGGCGCGCCTGAGAGCATCGTAGTTGAAGAAGTGGACCTGCCCTCCCCTGGGGATGGCGAGGTTAAGCTGCGGTTGCGGGCGTGTGGCGTGAATTTCCCTGATGTTCTTATGGTTGCAGGGAAGTACCAGTTTAAGCCCGAGATGCCGTTTTCACCGGGGGCGGAAATGGCGGGTGACGTCGTCGAGGTGGGCTCAGGCGTCGAAGGCGTTTCGGTTGGTGATCGAGTGCTATGTTTCCTGGGGCACGGCGGCATGGCCGAGGAAATCAACGTGGCCGCAAGTGCCGTCGTGCCAATGCCGCCGGGCATGGACTATAAAACCGCCGCGGCCGTGACACTGACCTATGGCACTTCATATCACGCCCTCAAGCAGCGCGCGCAACTGGCTAAAGGCGAGAAACTGCTCGTACTAGGTGCGGCTGGCGGCGTGGGCCTAGCCGCGGTGGAACTTGGGAAAATGATGGGGGCCGAGGTCATCGCAGCCGCGAGCAATGCTGACAAACTGGCGCTCGCGAAATCACGCGGGGCGGACCACCTGATCAATTACACCGAAGGCAGCCTGAAAGAACAGGTTAAAGCACTGACGAACGGCGCCGGTGTCGATGTTATCTACGACCCCGTTGGTGGTGAGATGTTTGACGATTGCCTGCGCTCACTCGCCTGGAACGGTCGTCTTTTGGTCATTGGATTCGCTAGCGGCGAAATTCCAAAGGCACCGGCCAACCTGCCGCTACTTAAAGGGTCATCGATCGTCGGTGTGTTCTGGGGCGCGTTCACGCAAAAGGAGCCCAAGGCACATCAGGAAAACATGATGGAGTTAGCCGTAGCGTTTGCTAACGGCACGCTACGTCCGCACATCGGTCATGAGTTTCCACTCGATGAGGCCGGCGAAGCGATGAACGTCCTCGCGCGCCGGGAAGCGATGGGCAAGGTCGTGATTACTATTTAACAATTGACAGTTTCGTAGCAATTGCACAGTATCGAGACATGATGCACCAAAACGTAGCCGCACTACTGCTAGACCGACTTACGCATCCCACTGCTGCAGGGAGATGTTGTTAGCTGGTGATACTGTCCAGTGCGACTCACGAAAAACCCCGCAGCTGAATCCGGCCGCGGGGTTTTTTTCATTGGGGATCCGGATTCTGGTTTCATTTGTAAGGAATTGATTAATGAAAATGTATGGCAAGGCGGACGTCGATACAGCCGCTCTCGAGGGCAAGAAGATTGCGATCATCGGATATGGCAGTCAGGGACGAGCGCACGCCTCCAACCTTAAAGACAGTGGCCACAACGTGGTTGTCGGTTTACGGGAAGGCAGCGGATCGCGGGCTGCAGCCGAGAATGACGGACATACGGTTCAGACACCGGTGGAAGCAGCTACCGATGCGGCATTGGTAGCACTACTAACTCCGGATACCACTCAAGCTGCGGTCTACGAGGAAATCGAAGGTCATTTGGCCGAGGGCGCGGCGTTGTTGTTCGCACACGGCTTCAATATTCATTTCGGACAGATCGAACCGCGCGCCGACCTCGACGTTGTGATGATCGCTCCGAAGGGCCCCGGGGATTTGGTGCGTCGACAGTATCTCGCCGGTCAAGGCGTGCCGAGCCTTGTGGCGATCGCGGAAGATAAGACCGGAACCGCGTTGTCACGTGCCCTGGCCTATGCCGACGGCATCGGTGGCACCCGTGCAGGCGTAATCGAAACCACGTTCAAGGAAGAAACTGAGACGGATTTGTTCGGGGAACAAGCGGTGCTCTGCGGCGGTGCGACCGAATTGGTCGTCAAGGGTTTTGAAACACTGGTTGAAGCTGGCTATCAACCGGAAGTCGCCTATTACGAGTGTATGCATGAACTGAAACTCATCGTCGATCTGCTGCATGAGGGTGGCCTTAAGAAAATGCACGAGTTCATCAGCGACACCGCACTGTGGGGCGATCACATCAGCGGTCCACGAGTTGTTGACGACAGCGCGAAAGCTCGCATGAAAGATGTCCTGACCGACATTCAGGATGGTACTTTCGCGCGTGAGTGGATTGCCGAAAACGAAGCCGGGATGCCGGAGTTCAAGAAGCGCTCCGCCGAAGATCTCGCGCACCCTATCGAAGAAGTCGGCACGCGTCTGCGCTCGCAGATGCCCTGGCTGAACCAGGACTAATCAGCAGTCTGAGGACACGGAGTCAAACCAATGAGTACTGCCACAACAGACCACGTCAGAATTTTCGACACGACGTTACGCGACGGGGAACAAGCGCCCGGTTGCAGTATGACGCTAAAAGAAAAGCTACGAGTCTCTGCGGCACTCGACTCACTGGGCGTCGATATCATCGAAGCGGGATTTGCTGCCGCCTCGCCGGGCGACTTTGACTCAGTTTCAGCCGTTGCAGAGTCGGTCCAAAACGCGACGGTAGCAAGCCTCGCGCGGTGCAACCCGGAAGACATCGAAAAGGCTGCACGCGCGCTCGAACCCGCAAAACGCTCCCGCATCCACGTGTTCGTGGCAACCAGCGAGATTCATCGCACGCACAAGCTCAAGATGGCGCGGGAAGAAATCCTGAAGACGGCGGTCGGCGCCGTGCAGATGGCGCGCCAGCACTGCGACGACGTGGAGTTCTCGCCAGAAGACGCGTCGCGTACTGAACCTGAGTTCCTGACCGAAATCGTTACCGCCGCAATTGAGGCAGGTGCAACCACGATCAACATTCCTGACACCGTCGGATACACGGTGCCAC
This sequence comes from Pseudomonadota bacterium, assembly GCA_038521865.1. Classification (GTDB taxonomy): domain Bacteria; phylum Pseudomonadota; class Gammaproteobacteria; order Steroidobacterales; family Woeseiaceae; genus CALBPI01. Next base: position 596,048 of record JBCBKO010000001.1, read on the forward strand.
AGGAATTCGAGGCGTTGTTCCGACACCTCTGTGCCACCGTCCCGAACGTTGCAGACGCGATCTTGTCAGTGCATTGCCATGATGACTTGGGCATGGCGGTCGCCAATAGTCTCGCTGCGGTCGTTGGTGGTGCGCGGCAAGTCGAATGCACGATCAACGGGATTGGCGAACGGGCCGGCAACTGCTCGCTCGAGGAAATCGTTATGGCGCTGGATACACGTGATGCATTCTTTGGCGCCCGGACCAATGTCGACACCACCCGCCTCTACCCGACAGCAAGACTGGTTTCGTCGATTACCGGTATGCCGATTCCGCGAAACAAAGCGATTGTTGGCGATAATGCGTTTGCCCACGAAGCTGGCATCCACCAACACGGCATGCTGCAGCACGCATCGACCTACGAAATCATGCAACCGGAACGCGTTGGCATCAGTCGATCGAACCTCGTGCTCGGCAAGCATAGTGGGCGCCATGCATTTCGCGAGCGCATCGAAGAACTCGGATTTAGTGTCGACGATTTTCAGCTGAATGCGGCGTTCGAGAAGTTCAAAGAGCTGGCGGACCGCAAGAAGGATATCTACGACAGCGATATCGAGGCGATCCTGATGAATGCGCCAGGCGAGGATAAGGGCCCTTGGCAACTGACCAATCTGACCGTAACTGCCAGCACGGCCAGTCATGCGACAGCGACCGTAACGATGCAGTCCATCGGCGCTGAGCAAAGCGTGGTCGAAGCGGCGGTGGGCGCAGGCCCGGTGGAAGCTGCGTGCACCGCAATTGAACGGATTACCGGTGTAGAGTTAAAGCTGCAGCACTATGACGTGCGTGGCGTGAGCATCGGCGACGATGCTCAAGGTGAAGTGACGATCACGGTCGAGCATGACGACGCGACCTATCGAGGTCATGGTGTCAGTACCGACATCGTAGAGGCCTCCGCACGCGCCTGGCTCGAGGTCAGTAACCGGATTCTGCGTCGCCGCGAACGAGGTCTTCAGGGGCCTGGTCGCCACGCCGTGAATACTGCGACGGTCTGACTTCATGGTCGACAAAACCCTACTCGATAAGGTGTGGGACTCTCATGTGGTTGTGCCGGAAACCGCAGACAAACCCGCGGTCCTTTACATCGATCTGCACCTGATACACGAGGTCACATCACCGCAAGCGTTTACGGTGTTGCGCGAACGCGGTCTGCCGGTCGCCCGCCCTGACCGGACGCTGGCGACGATGGATCACTCAACGCCAACGACGCCTGTGCGAAGTCTGGCCGACATCCAGGTCGTAGGGCCGTCTGCAGCACAGCAGATTCAGCAAATGCAGCTCAACTGCAAAGAGTTTGGGATCGATCTCAGGGACTTTGACAACAAAGAGCGCGGCATTGTCCACATCATCGGTCCGGAACTGGGTGCCACACAACCTGGAAAAACCATCGTTTGCGGCGATTCGCATACCTCAACGCACGGTGCATTTGGAGCGTTAGCTTTTGGTATCGGTACCACCGAAGTTGGCCATGTATTGGCCACGCAATGTCTTTTACAACGCCGTCCGAAAACGATGGCGATCAATGTGTACGGCACACTCGCGAAAGGCGTCACCGCGAAGGACCTTATCCTCGCGATCATTGGCGAGATTGGGGTCGATGGTGGCACAGGACACGTGCTCGAGTACCGTGGGGATGCCATTCGCAGTCTCGACATGGCCGGGCGCATGACTGTGTGCAATATGTCGATCGAGGCCGGCGCACGGGCCGGTATGATCGCACCTGATGACACGACCTTTGAATATCTCGCGAATCGCCGATTCGCACCCAAAGCTGCAGCTTTTGATCGTGCAGTCGATCGGTGGCGCGGGTTGGGCGGAGACGTAGACGCCGAGTTCGATAGAGAAGTCAGCATCGACGCATCATCGCTAGCGCCTATGGTGACCTTCGGCACCAACCCGGGCATGGTGACCCCAGTTGATGTTGCGCTGCCCCAAAGACCGTCCGATGGCTCCTGGGACCGCGCTCTCGACTACATGCGACTGGAGCCGGGGAAACCGATCGCAGGAACCCCTGTTGACGTTGTGTTCGTTGGCAGTTGCACTAATGCCCGGATGCCCGACCTTGAAGCAACCGCGAACATCTTGCGAGGACGCAAGGTAGCAGATGGCGTGCGCATGTTGATCGTTCCCGGTTCACAAGCCATCAAGGCGGAAGCAGAGGCTGCGGGTTTGCACGAGATCTTCCTCGAGGCTGGGGCAGAGTGGCGCGAATCCGGATGCTCGATGTGTCTGGGTATGAATGGCGACACCGTGGATAGCGGCAAGCTCGCAATTTCAACATCCAATCGAAATTTCGAAGGTCGACAAGGTATCGGCGCTCGCACGGTCCTCGCCAGTCCCGCCACCGCCGCGGCGAGTGCTCTGGCTGGGCATGTCGCTGATCCGCGAGAGTATCTCTAAGGAGCGTCGCATGCAGCGATTCACAGAACTTACGGCCACGACCGTTGCGTTGCCGAGGGCCGACATCGACACCGATCAAATTATCCCAGCACGTTTTCTGACGACCACGACACGCGATGGTCTGGGCGATGGCCTGTTTGCCGATTGGCGTTTTTTGTCCGATGGGACACCCGATCCGGAGTTTGTACTGAACCGTCCAGAGCATGCGTCCGCTAGCGTCCTGGTCACCGAGCGAAATTTTGGCTGCGGTTCTTCGCGAGAGCACGCACCCTGGGCGCTACTGGACTACGGCTTTCGAGCAGTAATAAGCAGTGAGATCGCCGATATCTTTCACTCGAATTCGCTCAAAAACGGACTGCTGCCGATTCGTGTTTCTGACAACGTAGTGAAGTTACTGTTGGAGCGTTCGCGCAAGGTGCTTATCTCTGTTGAAACGTGCACGCTTTCAATCCTTGATGACGACGGCAACACTGACCAGACTCTTGAGTTCCCGCTAGACGGTTTTTCTCGTTACTGCCTGTTGGAAGGTCTCGATCAGCTGGGCTATCTGCAGAGCCAGACCGACGCGATTGCTGCCTACGAGAACAATTTTGCCGACACTACCAACCCCGCACTCTGACCCATGATCTCCAGAATTGTAATTTTGCCCGGAGACGGCATCGGTCCCGAAGTCACACAGGTCGCCACCGATGTTCTGAGTGCGGTCAGCGAGAAATTCAAACTCGATTTTGAACTGACCTCACATACGATTGGCGGCGCGGCAATCGATGCAGAAGGCGTACCGTTGCCTGATGCGACTCGCACCGCCTGTCAGGAGGCGGACGCGGTTTTCCTGGGCGCGGTCGGTGGCCCACAGTGGCAGTCGCTGCCGGTTGCACAACGACCGGAGCAAGGGCTGTTAGCTTTGCGTGCGGCACTCGGCGTTTTTGCGAATCTCCGACCGGTTACGGTGCACCCTGCCCTCACCGACATTTCGCCATTGCGACCTGACCGGCTCGCCGGTGTTGATCTCATGGTGGTAAGGGAGCTTACCGGCGGCATCTATTTCGGCGAGAAGCGCGAGGGCACAGACACGGCCTTCGATGCTTGTGAATACAGTCGCGAAGAGGTTGTCCGCATTACACGGGTCGCTTGCGAACTTGCGCGCACGCGCCAAGGCCGTCTCACATCCGTTGATAAAGCCAATGTCCTCGCGACCTCGAGACTGTGGCGCTCGGTGGTTACTGAAGTCTGTGCTGATGAGTTCCCGGACGTTACGCTTGAGCATCTGTTGGTCGATGCTGCCGCAATGCATCTGCTAGCCAAACCGGCGGCATTCGATGTCGTGGTTACCGAGAACATGTTCGGTGACATCCTTACTGACGAGGCTTCCATGTTGAGCGGATCACTGGGGCTCCTGCCGTCGGCTTCGTTGAGCGCACTTGGCGGCACGGGACTGTATGAGCCTATTCACGGTTCGGCGCCGGATATCGCGGGTCAGGATGTTGCAAATCCAACAGGCGCCATCCTCAGCGTCGCGATGATGTTGCGGCACAGTCTGGGTTGCCCGGAGGCCGCTACGGCAGTCGAGCAAGCAGTGACCGATGCGCTTGCAGGTGGAACCCGCACCCGTGACGTCTCTGGCGACGCCGATTCGACCGTGGGCACACAGGCCTTCGGTCAACATATCTGCCGCAAGATTCTAAGCTGACAGCGCGTTGGGCTTTTTGCCCGCATCCGATAGCGACAGGCCCGCACGAAAGTCCCGAATCGATTCGCCGAGCGGATCGAGGTCGATCAGAAACCCGTCGTGACCATGGGGACTGTCGAGCTCTACCAAAGAAGCGTTGCCGAGATGTTCCGCCAGAAATTGTTGCTCTTGCGGTGGATACAACACGTCCGATGTGACACTCACAACAAGTGCCGGAAGCTTCGTCGCAGCCAACACAGACTCGCATGAGTCGCGGTCTCGCCCAACATCATGAGAGTCCATAGCCTGGGTAAGGCGAACATACGACACCGCATCGAAACGCTCAGTGAGCTTACTGCCCTGATAGCGCAGATAGCTCGCAGCTGTGTATTGGTAATGCTCATCCGGATTGCGTGCAAACCGGGATTCGAAGTTGTCCCAACTGCGATAGGTAACCATCGCCATCATGCGAGCCGCAGCCAGACCCTTGCGAGGCGGGGCCGAGACTTCGTAGTGACCGTCGAGCCAAGCGGCGTCCGCTTCGATCGCGGCACGCTGTGACTCCCCGATGGAGATACACCACGCGGAATGGCGCGCAGAGACGCCAATTGGTGCGATTGCGTCAACGATTTCCGGTGCGTGCATCGCCCATTCAAGGACTTGCATGCCGCCCATCGAAGGACCGATCACCAAGGCAAGGCGCTTCACCCCCAAATGGTCCAGCAAGCGGCGCTGCGCGCGCACCATGTCGCGAATGGTGATCACAGGAAAACGGGCGCCCAGGCGTTTCCCGTCTACATCAGGTTGCATCGGGCCGCTGCTGCCGTAACAGCCCCCCAACACGTTGGAACAAACCACGAAGTCACGATCGGTATCGAGCGGCAGGCCAGGCCCAATAAGGCCCGGCCACCATTCGTCAGCATCGGCTGAACCTGTCAGGGCATGACACACGAGCACGGCATTATCACCCGCATCATTCAGCTCGCCCCACGTCCGATACGCAAGCTGCAATTGATCGAGAACCGCCCCGCTCTCGCAATCAAACGGTTCCTGATCTCGCCATAACCGTGTATCGGGCGAAACGGTGCCTGCCGAGCAGAGGTCGGATGTCACGATCAAGCGGCCTGCGATGTACGCGCCTTTTCAAACGCCTGTTGGAAGTCGTCCTTGATGTCTTCGATATGCTCGATGCCTACCGACACTCGAATCATGTCAGGCAAAACACCTGTGCTGCGTTGCTCCTGCTCATCCAACTGCTGATGCGTCGTACTGGACGGATGAATAACCAGTGTCTTGGCATCTCCGACGTTCGCGAGATGGCTGGCCAACTCGACGCTGTCGATGAATCTCTGCCCTGCTTCATGTCCTCCGCGGATGCCGAATGTCAGTACCGCACCAAACCCATGCTTAAGGTACTTTTGCGCACGCTCGTGATGCTCATGGGATGGCAGGCCGAGATAGTTAACGTACGCGACGTCTGGGTGTGACTCCAGCCACTGCGCGAGCGCTAATGAATTGTCAACGTGTCGTTGCACGCGTAACGACAAAGTCTCAAGCCCCTGCAGCAGCAGGAATGCATTAAACGGGCTCTGTGAAGGGCCGAAATCCCGTAACCCTTCCACGCGCGCTCGAATACTGAAGGCGATGTTGCCGAAGTCGCTGTCTTTGCCAAACACGTCAGCGAAAACCAGGCCGTGGTAACCCGGCGAAGGCTGCGTGAACATTGGGAACTTGCCGCTAGACCAATCAAAACGGCCGCTGTCGACAATCACACCGCCGATGCTTGTGCCATGACCGCCGATCCATTTCGTTGCTGACTGAACGACGATGTCCGCACCATGGTCAATCGGTCGGACAACATAGCCTGCGCAACCGAGCGTGTTATCCACGATCAGTGGAATACCATTCGCATGGGCGATCTCTGCGAGTGCTTCAAAGTCCGGCAAATCGAAACCGGGATTGCCGATCGCTTCGACGTAGAGTGCTTTTGTGTTGTCATCGATGGCAGCGGCATAGTCGGCAGGATCACCGCTTTCGACGAACTTCACGTCGATGCCTAGCCTTGGTAACGCTACCTTGAACTGATTGTAGGTACCGCCGTAAAGCGAAGTGCCCGACACGATATTGTCGCCACTCTGGCAAATGGTCGAAATCGCGAGGAACTGCGCAGCCTGCCCGGATGAAGTTGCTAGCGCCGCCACGCCACCTTCGAGCGCAGCCACACGCTGCTCAAAGACATCGGTGGTTGGATTCATCAAACGGGTGTAAACGTTGCCGAATTCCTCCAGACCGAACAGCCGGGCGCCATGGGCCGCGTTGTCAAACGTATAGGAGGTACTTTGGTAAATCGGTACGGCTCTGGCGTTGGTGCCGGGCGCAGGTGTCTGGCCAGCATGCAGTTGCAGAGTTTCGTAACGAAGCTTGGAGGTGTCGATGGTCATAATGGTCCCTTTCTGACGTTGCCTAACACGCGCCTCGAAGAAACTTGCGGACGGCGTTTCAGAAGGATGACCGACATTTCCTGAGAAATGTTTCGACCGCTTCATCTGTCGCCCAATCTTCAAGATCGACCGCAGGAGTTGGCACCTTGCAGTCGATCTGCAGGTTGCCCCGGCATCAAAGGGCCTGTCCCTCCGCCGGTCTCGATGAACACGGCAGATGTTTTAACGCCAGCGTGTATTTGTCAACACCAAATCTGCTTGCACGGGACACAAGTCGGCGCTAGTATGCGTCAACGTAATAGCACGCTAATACACTGATACGAAATGAAACCGAATCGTGAAGTGGCAAGCCGGAGCGACATTCGCTCGGAAAAAGCCTTGTCCGACGCCATCGCCGCGGTGACGAGCTCCGACGAAATCCACGCGTTGCTGATTGATTTGTGCACACCTGCAGAACTCCAGGCACTCGCAGACCGATGGAATGTCGTCCTGCAACTTCAAGCCGGTAAAGCGTATCGCACGATTCAGGCTGAAACCGGCGTCAGTGTGACCACTATCGGCCGGGTGGCGCGCTGTCTAAACCAAGGTGCAGGCGGCTATCACGCTGCCCTGAGTGCACTTGCCGCAACCGAATAAAGGGAACCAACCAGCATGTCAAAGGACGAGCAAAGACTGCGCGTCGCCGTACAAAAGTCAGGGCGCCTGACCGACAAGACGCTCTCACTGCTACAACGATGTGGACTCGAAATCCGAACCAGTAAGGATCAGCTGTTTTGCTACGGCGAAAACATGCCTATCGATCTGCTTCTGGTCCGGGATGACGATATCCCCGGATTGGTTGCGGAAGACGTCTGTGATCTCGGGATTGCCGGCCTGAATATTCTTGATGAGACCCGCCTAAATGGTTCGCTAGGTTCTGAGAAAGAACCATTCAAGCTGCTGCGGAAACTCGGATTCGGGCACTGCCGGCTATCATTGGCGGCGGCTAAGGGAACCCACTGGGCAGGGCCAGCAAGCCTGCAAAACAAACGCATTGCTACGAGCTACCCCGCGATCACCCGCGACTTTCTGCAACGAACAGGTATTGACGCCGAAGTCGTCTATTTCAGTGGCGCGGTTGAGATTGCACCACGCCTCGGCAAGGCGGAGTTCATCTGCGATCTGGTCTCGACCGGATCGACTCTGGCGGCGAACGGCCTGGACGAGCTGGAAACGCTGCTTGAGAGTGAAGTCTGCCTGATTCAGACACCTGTCACGCTCTCTGACTTCAAGCAGGAATGGATCGACAGATTGCTGCAACGCATGCAGGGCGTCATGCAGGTGAGCGAAAGCAAGTACATCATGCTGCACGCACCAAGAGAAGCTTTGAGTGAGATCACTCAGATCCTGCCCGGCACCGAAGCGCCCACCGTCCTCCCACTCGAAGGACTCGACGATCGCGTCGCGGTGCATGCCGTCTGTCGCGAGAATGTGTTCTGGGAGACGCTGGAGTCACTCAAGGCAGCAGGCGCGAGTTCGATGCTGGTACTGCCGGTGGAGAAAATGCTCGCATGAAGGTTTCCGTACTCAATTGGGCCGAACTGAGCGAATCCGAACGCGACGCGGTTTTGCAGCGGCCTGCGATGATTGAAGATGAGAGCATCCGTCAGGCTGTGCGCAACATCATTGCGGACGTTCAAGCCAACGGAGATGCAGCGCTTCGTGAATTGACTACCCGCTTCGACCGCGTCGATATCGATCGGTTTGAGGTCACGTCAGAGGAAATCGATGCGGCTAAGTCACTACTGACCAAGCCTGATCGACGGGCAATCAAGACGGCGATTGCCAATGTGCGAACCTTCCATACCGCGCAAAGTTCCGATGATATTGACGTCACCACGACTCCCGGTGTTCGTTGTGAACGCCTGACGCGACCGATGGAGACGGTAGGCCTCTATGTGCCGGCCGGAACAGCACCTCTGCCGTCAGCGGCGATCATGATGGCTGTACCCGCCCAAATCGCGGGCTGCACCAATACAGTCCTGTGCGCTCCACCGCGGTCGGACGGCACGGTGGACCCCGCCATTTTGTATGTGGCAAAACGCACAGGGGTAACGCAAGTGTTTCGAGTGGGTGGCGCTCAGGCAATAGCTGCCATGGCCTACGGCACAGAATCGATACCCCGCGTCTCAAAAATTTTTGGCCCAGGCAACGCTTTCGTGGCCGAAGCAAAATCACAGGTGTCCGCTGATCCCAACGGCGCAGCGCAGGACCTACCTGCCGGGCCATCTGAGGTGTTGGTCATCGCAGATGAATCCGCACGCGCAGAGGTCGTCGCTGCCGACTTGCTTTCTCAGGCAGAACACGGCGAGGATTCGCAGGTCGTACTACTTTGCACGTCCAGTGAATTGATCGAGGCGGTGCAAACCGAACTGCAGACCCAACTTGAGGCATTGCCGAGAAGCGCTATTGCCGCAGAAGCGATGACCAACAGTCGACTTGTGCGGGTGGCGTCCATCGATGAAGCCATAGCTGTCAGCAATCGCTACGCTCCGGAACACCTGATCATCAATACGCGTGATGCGAGGGCCCTACTCCCGGCAATCACCAACGCCGGTTCAGTGTTCCTCGGACCGTGGACGCCGGAGTCACTTGGCGACTATTGCAGTGGTACCAACCACGTCTTGCCGACCTACGGGTTCGCCCGAAACTACTCCGGCTTAGGTGTAGAACAATTCCAGAAATTCGTGACCGTGCAGGAGGCCTCTGAGTCAGGACTTCGTGCCCTTGGCCCTATTGCCCAGACACTGGCAACTTTGGAGAATCTCGACGCACACGAGCGCGCGGTCCGTGTGCGATTGGAATCGTTATGACGTCGCTTCTGAAACTGGCGCGACCAGAAGTTCGCGAGCTCAAGGCCTACGTGCCTGCCAACTATGCTGATGGTGCGGTTCGGCTGAATGCCAACGAGTCACCTGAGCGCAGCGATGGCGACACCTCTTCCGCCGGCATGCATCGTTACCCTGAAGCGCGACCGAAAGCACTGACGCAAACTCTGGCCAAACACTTTGGTGTGCCGGACGCGAACGTCTTCGTGACGCGCGGCAGTAGCGAGGCGATCGACTTGATGATTCGTTGCTTTTGTCGCCCGAATCTTGACGGCATTGTCATTTCACCGCCGACTTTTGGAATGTACAGCGTATACGCCAACCTGCAGAGTGCCGCAGTTCGCAGTGTGCCGCTCGTCGCAAAAAAAGGATTCACATTGCCTGTAGACGCAATCGTGGACAGCTGGCGTGGGACTGACCGATTGGTGTTTGTAACCTCACCGAATAACCCAACTGGAAACGCGCAATCGGTATCCGAGATTGCTCGATTGGCAGCGGCGATTCATGGTCGTGGCATTGTCGTTGTCGATGGTGCCTATGCCGAATTCGCAGACCTTGATGCGATGATGTCGCTATTGGAGCAACCAAACATCGTGATGCTGAGAACGATGTCAAAAGCGTACGGGCTCGCCGGCGCTCGTTGCGGTGCCGCACTGGGTCCGGCCGAAGTGATCGACCTGCTCGCCAAGACAATGCCACCGTACGCGGTACCCACGCCAAGCTCCGACGCAGCACTGGCTGTGCTTGCCGAAGAAGCGCTGGCGACCATGCCCGCGAGGCTGGAGTGGATAGTTACCGAACGCAACCGGCTAGCGACGGCGCTTGGCAGGCTGAATTTAGTCGAGCGGGTGTACCCGAGTGACGCCAATTTTCTTTTGGTGAAATTTCGTGACCCGCAGTCAGTCTTGGACATCGCTGCACGGGAGGGCCTCTTGCTTCGCGACTTCAGCGCTGCCCCGCTCACACCTAATTGCCTGCGCATCTCGGTTGGCAAGGAAGCGGACAATACGCGATTGATCGAAATCCTACAGTCACTCGATGCGCGATCTAGAGGTGCTGCCTGATGGGCAAAAGACCGATTCTGTTTGTCGATCGCGACGGCACACTCATCGAGGAGCCCGCCGACGAGCAAGTTGACCGTATCGATAAAATACGTTTGGTGCCGGGGGTTATCAACGCGCTTCAACGACTGACGGCCGCCGGGTGGGAGCTGGTCATGGTCACTAACCAAGACGGACTAGGCACGGAATCCTTCCCGGAGGCGGAGTTCACCGAGCCGCATGAGTTCATGGTGCAATTATTTGAAAGCCAGGGGATCACATTTGCCGAGACTTTTGTCTGCCCGCACCGCCCCGAGGACGGGTGCCAATGCCGTAAGCCGGCAACCGGTCTGTTGACCCGGTTTCTCGCGGCTAACCAAATCGACATGGATCGGTCAGCGGTGGTTGGCGACCGAGCAACCGATGTGCAATTGGCCGATGCGATTGGCATCAAGGGCTTTCTACTCGACGACGGTCTGGATTGGGACGGCATCGCTCACCAACTGCTGGACCTGCCGCGCACCGCGACACTTTCTCGCAATACAAATGAGACCCGGATCGATTGTGAAGTCGATCTCGATGCGCCGGGACCACAACGAATCTCAACGGGTATCGGATTCCTCGACCACATGCTTGAGCAATTGAGCAAACACGGTGGATTCGCGCTGACCCTTACTTGCACCGGCGATCTGCATATCGACGATCACCACACCATAGAGGATATCGCGCTCACGCTAGGGGCCACAGTGAAAGCGGCGCTTGGGGACAAGAAAGGCATTGGAAGGTATGGCTTTGTGCTGCCGATGGACGAAGCGCAGACGACAGTTGCCGTCGATCTTTCAGGTCGCCCGGCAACGCGCTACGAGGTCGAGCTTCGACGTGAGCGCATCGGGGAACTGGCAAGCGAGATGCTGCCCCATTTCTTCCAATCGTTCGCGCAGGCATTGGGTGCTGCCATCCACATTCGTGCGGACGGCGACAACGATCACCACATCGTCGAAGGCTGCTTTAAGGGACTTGGACGTGCTCTTCGACCGGCGCTGGAGCGAACTGGCGAAGAGCTACCATCAACCAAGGGGATGCTGTGAACACACAAGTAGCAATCGTCGACACAGGCGGCGCCAACATTGCTTCCTTGCGGTTTGCGCTCGAACGTCTGGGTGCAGAAACACGGCTCACAACGGAAGTCAATCAGCTGAACGCGGCTAGTCATGTTGTCTTACCGGGTGTCGGTGCCGCAATGGACGCGATGCAGCGTCTGGATGAGCTCGACCTCATCGAACCCATTAAGAAGCTGGAACAGCCCGTCCTTGGCATCTGTCTCGGCATGCAATTGCTGGCAGCGTTTTCCGAAGAACAAGGCGCTCGCTGCCTGGGTATCACTGCCGATCGCACGGAACAGTTGATGCCTTCGCGTGACGAGACCGTTCCGCACATGGGATGGAATCAGTTGAACCGGATTGACGACGACCCACTGCTTCGTGACATCTCGGTAGATGACTATTTTTATTTCGTTCACAGCTACGCGATTCCCATCGGAAACAGCACCGTGGCGAGTTGTCGCTATACGCGCGACTTCGCGGCAGTAATTCGACAGGGCAATTTCACGGGGACACAGTTTCATCCGGAGCGATCTTCTTCTGCGGGCGCGCAGCTTCTTAGCAATTTCCTGGAGCTTTACTAGCGTGCAGATTATTCCGGCAATCGATATCCGCGGTGGTAAGACCGTTCGACTGCTCCATGGGGACTACAGCAAGCAGACCGACTATGACGTCGAACCGGCCCAACTCGCGCGTCACTACGCGTCACTTGATCTGGACAAGCTGCACGTTGTCGATCTGGACGGCGCGCTGGATGGAGTCCCGCGAAACGCGGACGCACTGAAAATGGTTATCGAGTCGACAAACGCCGAAGTACAGGTCGGAGGCGGCCTGCGAGAATTGTCGCATGTCGAAGCCCTGTTTGACGCGGGAGTCGCGCGGGTCGTCATCGGCAGTCTTGCTGTCACGCAGCCATCGCTCGTCACGAGTTGGTTTGAAAAGTTCGGTGCAAACAGGATTGTGCTAGCCATCGATGTCCGAGTCAGCGACAACGGCGTGGCAAACGTTGCTACGCATGGCTGGACTGAGACGCACGCGATGACGCTACAGCGTCTGATAGAGCGATTCTTGCCGATTGGACTCACGCACGTGTTGTGTACGGACATCAGTCGGGACGGCGCACTGACTGGTCCCTCAATTGAACTCTATGAGGCTCTGGTGCAGGACTATCCGACCCTTGCTGTCCAGGCTTCGGGTGGCGTTAGCAATCTGGACGATCTTGTTGCATTGCGTGCGACAGGCGTTAGTGGCGCAATCACAGGGCGCGCACTGCTTGAGGGCAGAATCACCGACCAGGAGATACGATCATTCTGACCAAGCGCATTATTCCCTGCCTGGACGTTCGCGACGGCAAGGTAGTCAAGGGCGTCCAGTTTGCGAATCACCGCATTGTTGGTGACATCATCGAACTGGCGCGTCGCTATCGTGATGAGGGTGCGGATGAACTTGTGTTCTACGACATCACCGCGAGCCCGGATGGCCGGAGCGTTGACAGGAGCTGGGTGAGCTCGGTGGCCGAAGTCCTCGACCTGCCTTTCTGCGTAGCCGGCGGCATCCGCTCAATCAACGATGCCACCGAAGTCCTGAATCGCGGTGCCGACAAAATTTCCATTAACTCACCTGCCCTTGAACAGCCTGAATTGATCAACGATTTAGCAGCACGATTTGGGCGACAGTGCGTGGTTGTCGGCATCGACACTCGTTGGGAAGATGATGACTGGCATGTCTATCAATACACCGGAGACCCCGACCGCACGAGCAACACATCGAGACTCACGCGGGAGTGGGTGGTCGAAGTCCAGGCGCGTGGAGCGGGTGAAATCGTCCTCAACTGCATGAACCAGGACGGTGTACGCCAGGGTTATGATCTGGAGCAATTAAGTGCCGTGCGTGATCTTTGCGAAGTACCCTTGATCGCATCAGGGGGCGCCGGAGCATTGGAACACTTCGCACAAGTTTTTAAGCAATGCCGTGTGGACGGTGCGCTCGCCGCCAGCGTCTTCCACAGCGGCGAGATCGCGATCCCTGATCTCAAGAGCTATCTTTCCGACAATGCGATCGCTGTGCGCATCACGAAAAGCCCAAAGGCGGCCTGAGATGGAAATACTCAAAAAGCTCGAACAGACAATTCTCGACAGAAAGACGGATGCTGATGCCAAAGACAGCTATACCGTTCGCTTGTTGCAGGATGGCATTCGACGCATCGCGCAAAAAGTGGGCGAGGAAGGCGTGGAAGTGGCACTCGCGGCTGTTGCTGAGTCGGATGATGCGCTTATTGGCGAGTGTGCCGACCTGCTCTATCACTTAAACGTATTGCTCATTGCCCGCGATCTTGGCTGGGCAGACGTCGCTTCAGAACTCTCGCGACGACATAGCGATCAATAAGGCCTTTATCTCTCTCGATACAACCCGGTTTGATAACTCATCGCCAACAGGAGACCGTCCTCGCGATACACAGCCGTCTCTTGGTTGATCAGTCCATCACGTAACACCCGGGCGGTAGTGTCCAACAATACGGGCGCCTCTTGGTTTTCCTTCACCTGTGCCTCGGTCGCATAAATATGCGTTCCCAGCGCAATCGTGGAGGCTTGTGTCGCACCTTCCGCGCAGAAAAATGTGCGTGGCATGGGGGTATCGCAGATTGAAAGTAGCGCCATGTCATCGAGCGGTCGGCCATCACGTTCCCGCACCCACGTCGCGGAGCGCGGCGTGGTGTTCACCTGAAACGGACGACCTTTCGCTAATCGGATTTCATAGTGACTAAACCAAGTCGGCATGCCCTCGCGCACCGGAATCGGGAATGATTCCTCAAACGAGCGTAGCTCAGGTGCGGGTGACTCAAAGGAAATGGTTGTTGACTGTCGCTCGCCAGCAACCAACTGGCAGGAAGCCAGGATGCGGTTCTGTTCTGGATCGATGAGTGAGACCTGCCAAAAATCGAGGGTACGCCGCTGCTCCATCAACTGAACGCGCAGCACCAAATTGTCGGCCCGCACCGGCGCCTGAAACATCACCTGCTGCGAGACAATCTGGCCCCGCATCGATGGGGATTGTCGCACCGCCTGCGCACAGGCAACCGCTTGCCAACCACCGAACGCACTATCCATATTCCAGAATCGCTGGTCGGCCTTAATGTGGAACACGCCAGCCTCGTTGCCGGGCGTCAACGAAACGGCATCGTCGAGTGCAAATACGCTCACAGATTCTCTCCTAATGCCGACTCCTCAGCAGGCGCTCGCATGTTGTAGTGCGACGCCATCACACGACCGTAGGCGCCGGTGTTGGCAATCAAAATCACGTCGCCCTCTTCACTAGGCGGCAGCAGGCGCTCAATGCCCAGTTTGTCGCCGGTCTCGCAAATGGGGCCGACAATATTCACAAGCTCTGTTGCTGGCTCGTCCAAGCGCGTCAAATTGACAATCTCATGATAGGCGCCGTAAAGCGCCGGCCTGATAAGCGAATTCATTCCTGTCGCTATCCCGACATAGCGGGTGCCGCCTTTACCCTTGAGTTGCGTGACTCTTGCCAGCAGGACACCGGCCTCAGCGACCACAAATCGACCGGGCTCCAGCCACAGAGATAAGCCCGGGTGTTCCGCTCTTACCGCACCTAACGACGCATCGAGTCGCGATAAATCGAGAGACCGGTCTCCGGGCTTCTCTGGAATGCCAAGACCACCGCCAAGATCCAGCGTTCGGACATCCGGAAACAGTCTCGCGGCTGCAGCGAGAATCTCTGCTACTTCGCTCCATGATTCCGGGGTAGTGATGCCGCTGCCTGAATGCGCATGTATGCCGACCACGCGGCAGCCTGCAGAAGAAGCGAGCGATGCGGCGCGTTCAAGTTCGAAGACGGGAATTCCGAATTTCGCTTGATTGCCTGCCGTCTTCACATGCTCGTGATGACCGCGCCCCTGCCCCGGGTCAACCCGAAGAAACACCTCGCGGTCCGTCAAAATATCCGACCAGTGTTCAAGGACATACAGGTTGTCCAAGGTCACATGTGCGCCAAGCTGAAACCCGTACTCGTAGTCTGCGCGCGGCGCGAAGTTTGGGGTATAAAGTAGGCGATCGGGACTGATCCCTCGAAAGCGCGTAACAATCGACTGGAGTTCGCCGGGTGACACGCATTCAAACCCAAGTCCAGCCGCGAATACCGCATCGAGTATGCTGCCATGATTGTTCGCCTTCATCGCATAAAAGACCCGATCGACGTTGCGCAACGCCCTTAGGGCGCTGACAGCGCTTTCAACGGAAGCTGTGTCATAGACATACGCGCAGTCACGCGTAGAAAGGTGGCGAAGCAATGCGTCGCGCTTCTTCTTCCACCAAGGTTGAGTAGACGATTCCGGCTCTGCGACAGTCCTCTGCAGCGACTCCCAGGTCGGACCGAGTGATGGATCGCGAGTCGCACCACGCATGACCTCCGGATGCAGTTTCTGCACAAGGCGATAACCCTGGCCCTCGTCGACAACCACAGTGAGGTTCAGGTCGTTCGCCGCTTGACTGATCAGATGCAGCCGATGCTCTTCGAAGACACTAAAGGCACTTCCGAGGCTTGCCAAAGTTGCACGAATCTTGCGACCTACAAGGCTGACGGCGACACAATCATTCAGGCGTGTCACCCGACACAACGACTCGAGCGCCGTGATCAACCGCTCGACCGATTCGGAGTCGACCTCCTCCGGTCCGTCATCCAACGACACGGTGACATTACTCTCGGAAGTCGATACCAGTCCTACCGATACACCGTGCTCAGCAAAACACCCGAACACTTTCGCCAAAAAGCCAACCTCGTGCCACATGCCGATGCTCTCGAGCGACAACAGCGTGACGCCCTGGCGCATCGAAATCGCTTTGACGCACGGTCGATCGTCGCGCGTTGCGTTAGCCACCAGTGTCCCTGGCAACTCTGGCCGTGAGGTGCAGCGAACATAAAGGGGAATACCGTGCTGCGCCATCGGTTCGATACACCGCGGGTGCAACACCAATCCACCTGCAGAGGCGATTTCCTGCGCTTCCTGATAATCCAGCTCGGTCAACAAGCGGGCGGACGGTACGATGCGGGGATCCGCACTGAACATGCCCGGGACATCTGTCCATATCTCAACGCGGCTGGCACCGAGCTTAGCTCCGAAATACGCGGCTGAGGTGTCTGATCCCCCACGCCCCAACACCACCGTATCGCCGTCGGGATGTCGAGCAACGAAGCCCTGCGTCAAATGAATGCCCTCTGGCATCAATGCAGCCTGCAACTCCGGGTCAGGGTCGCTGGCGCAAACGGCAGACAAGTAGTCCTGCCGCTGATTGCCGATGGGTACTGAGGTCAGCAGATCGCGCGCGTCGTGCCAGTGCAATGGCAACCCTTGTTTTACTAACCATGCCGCACTCATCGCCGTTGCCATCAACTCGCCGCTTGCCATAACGCGTGCTGCAATTCGAGGGGTCGCCTCTCGAATCAGACGAACACCCGCAAGCAGCTGCCTCAGCTCAGCAAGTTGCCCACCAATAACCGTGTCGACATCAATTTCGAATGCCGTAGCCAGCGGCACGTGAATCGATCGGATGTCTGCGATGTCCGGACCATCTTCATCTGCAACCGCACTATCGAGCGCGAGTTGAAGCATATCGCTGACACCGCGAATCGCGGAATGCACCACCATTACACGATGGCCTGTGTCGATTCGGTCACGAAGCCGTTTTGCAATTAACTGCCAGTTCGGCAGGGTCGCAACACTCGAACCACCGAACTTCAGCACCACCCAACGGCCGGACTGGCTGTCCGACGGCTGCTTCGACGCAGCGAACGCTGCTTCTGAGGTGGTCATCAGTCTTCGAAGGCGTCCGTCACCGCTCCTTGCGAAGCGGAAGTGACGTAAGCCGCATATTTCGCCAATGCGCCACGGGTTGCAGCTGGCGCCGGCGCGACCCACTTGGCACGCCGTTGGTCGAGCGTATCGTCCGACACTGCGACGTCGATGCGCTTGTTGACAGCATCAATTCGTAGCTCATCGCCCTCCTCCAGCAATGCTAGCGGGCCACCAACGGCCGCCTCTGGCGACACGTGACCCACAACAAATCCATGGCTGCCACCTGAGAATCTGCCATCCGTGATCAAAGCGACTTTATCGCCGAGCCCGCGACCCATAATCGCACTCGTTGGGCTCAACATTTCCCGCATACCGGGGCCGCCCTTGGGACCCTCATAGCGGATAACGATGACATCGCCCTCAACGATCTCTCCGTCGAGGATCGCCTGCAGAGCCGGTTCTTCCCCGCCGAACACTCGCGCACGACCGGTGAAAGACTCACCCTCTTTACCCGTGATCTTCGCGATTGCTCCATCCGGTGCCACGTTGCCGTAAAGAACGACAAGGTGACTGTCCTTTTTTATTGGCGCATCCAGCGGTTGAATGATGCGTTGACCATCGGGGTATGGCGGAACCTCACTCAAATCCTGGGCGAGTGTATTGCCGGTGACGGTGACACACTCACCGTGCAGCAGTCCGGCATCCAGAAGCGTCTTCATTAGCGGCCGGATGCCACCGATCGCAACCAGTGCTGACATGGAATACTTTCCGCTGGGTTTGAGATCTGCGAGAACCGGAACTCGTTGTCCGATACGCGTAAAATCGTCGAGCGACAACGGCACTCCGATCGCATGCGCCATTGCCAACAGATGAAGCACCGCATTGGTTGATCCGCCTAGGGCGATAACCACAGTGATGGCGTTTTCAAACGCCTCACGCGTCATGATGTCGCTGGGCTTAAGGTCACTTTCGATGAGTCGCACCACCGCTGCACCCGCCTTTGCCGCGTCCTCTCGTTTATCCGTCGATACGGCTTCCTGCGCCGAACTGCCCGGCAGGCTCATCCCGAGTGCCTCGATCGCCGAAGCCATGGTGTTGGCTGTGTACATTCCGCCACAGGCTCCCGGACCGGGGATTGCCGTCTTTTCAACTTCCGCCAGCCCCGCGTCATCGATTTCGCCGCTCGAGTGCTTTCCAACGGCTTCAAAGACGGACACGATATCCCGATCCTGCGGGCCTGGTCGAATCGTGCCACCGTAAACGAATACGGACGGACGATTCAGGCGCGCCATTGCGATAACGCAGCCCGGCATGTTCTTGTCACAGCCTCCGATAGTCACCAAACCATCGAAACCTTGCGCTGCGCAGACCGCTTCGATGGAGTCTGCAATGATCTCGCGTGACACCAACGAATAGCGCATCCCCGGGGTACCCATCGAAATTCCATCCGACACACTGATCGTATTGAATTGGACGGGTTTACCATTGGCTTCGGCTGCTCCGCTGGCAGAGTGTTCGGCCAGATCGTCAATGTGCATATTGCATGGCGTCACCATGCTCCACGTTGAAGCGATCCCAACCTGCGGAATTTTGAAGTCCGAATCTGAAAAACCAACCGCCCGCAGCATTGCTCGGCTGGGCGCCTGTGCGACTCCGTCGACTATGACTCGGGAATGCTTGCGTTTTTCGTCGTTGTTACTCATCGTCGTCGAGTATACGCACCGTCACTGACCCCTGTGCGACTTGATTATTGCCTGCCTGATTGTGCCGTACCGACAACAATTCCGTCGACTCCCGAAGTGAATCCGAAACCAGCGGAATCACCACCGTTTCCGCGATTTCACCCACACCGAACTCCAGTCGAATTTGATCCGGTGCGACGTAGTCCTCATCAGGCACCGCACCAAGCGGCGCGATACTCAACTCGGCGGAAATAGGCTTGTCAGTGGGATTCAGTCTCCAGAGCGTTAGCGCCACCGCACCATCGGATTCGACGACCTCAACGATATCGCGACTGAATGACAACGTGTCAGGTGGCAATTGATCGCGCATGCGTCCCATCTCGTCGTCTTCAAGACGTAGCGAAATACGAGCTAAGACTTCTCTCGTCAATGCTTGCTGAATCTCGACAGTTGTCATCAATTCCGGCTGCAAAAGCGCATCGTCAAGATGCTCAACCATCAGTAGCGTGGTCGCGGACTCACTCGCCGACGTGTCGGGTACCATTTCCAAGCGCAACGCTCTTTGGATCGCTCGCCGGGACGGCTCATTGCCCAGACGCCACGCCAGAGCCAGTGCGTCCTCTTGCAGTCCGTCGGCAAGATGCAAGCGAATCGCTTGCTCGCCTGCGCCTTCAGGCAGCAAAAGCTCAGCCTCGGGAATCGCAGTAACTTCACCACCAATTTCCAGATCGAGCACTGTCTCCACATCCGGCGTCTCAACGAACGATACCGACTCCACCGTGAATTCAATCACAGGCACAGGCACCCCAGTGTGTTCAATATCCGCATTGTCCTCGGTGTCGGATACTTCAGTGACAGCCACTTCGGGAAGCACAGGTTCAACCGTTACTGCAATCTGCGGCACGTAAATCGCGACCGCCGCCAGAACGAAAAGACTCACCGCCGTAAACGCGGTCCACGTCCAAACTTTAGACCTCTCGCCATCAACATGACTGAGCTTTAAGTCATGCAGCAATTGTGAAATCGATGGCGTCCGATCGTTCTCATCCAAAGCCAACGCCCGGTGCAACGCTTTCCATATCCGTGACTCGGCACCGGTGTAGCGTGCGGCCTCCCGGCCTTCCTTGCGAGCTTCGAGGGCCGTCTTGTTTCTGAAAACGCGATAACCGCTCAGTAGCCGATAAGCGAGGCACGCAAGCGAAAAAACATCATCGACCGGTCGCGCTGGCTTGCCTTCAAGGACTGCCGGACTCGCGTAGGCAGGGGTTGCCGCCCGAATGAACGCATCATCGGTGACTAGCGTCGGCGGCGCATGGCCACCCCTCGCACGTGCAATCCCAAAATCGAGCAACTTTACTGACCCATCGGCCAGCAACATGATGTTGCCCGGCTTGACGTCAGCATGGGTGACTCCCATTTGATGGGCGTGATCCAGCGCCTTGCCGACTTCCTCGACGATCTGAAAAGCCTGAGACTGCGGCAGCGCTTCGCCCGGGCGCTCATTCAGGACCTCGCTTAACGCTCTGCCCTCAAGCCATTCCATCACGAGGTAAACGATGTCCCCTGTACGATCAAGATCGAGAAAACGAACAATGGAAGGATGATTCAGATAGCGGCCTTTGGCGGCTTCCTGCTGAAGCGCACGCATTGCCGTAGCATGTCCGGCATATTCCGGCGCCAGTACTTTGATCGCGACGAACGGTTGTCCCCCTTCGGCCTCAGCCAAGCGACGGTCGATTGCTTTGTAGACCACACCCATGCTGCCGCCTGTCGCTCGACCAACGATTTCGAATCTGCCTCGAAGTAAAGTGCCAATATCCAGTGAGTCCGAGCTGACTGCTAAATCGTCAGCAGGTAACGCTGGTTTTTCCGCTACGTAAGCTGATACGTCGTTCGCTTCTTCCTCAGCAAGAAACTCGGCGTCGGTTCTGTTTAACTCAAGGTCCGAAGTATGGTGTTCCTCGTAAGTGAACTCTGTAGGCGTTGTTGGGTGTTCCTCATTCGTGATCTTATCGATATCGCGCAGAAGCAGGCGCTGGATCGGTTCGGGAATCAAGCCGCGACGAGAGTAGTCGTTCACCATCGTGCTCAGCGCTGCCGATGTGCCCGGGTTGTCGTAGAGCACGTTCAGCAGTTCGTCCCTAAATTCCCCAATGCTACGTTCCCCACTGATCAGCTGTTCGATCGCGAGCAACACGCTTTGCGGAGGTTCGCCTATGCCGAATTGACGGTCGCTCACAGCACTTTCCCAGGGTTCATCAACCCTTCGGGATCAAGCGTACGTTTGAGCGATCGCATGAGGTTAATGGCTACCGGGCCAACTTGTGTCTCGAGGATGTCACGTTTCGCGAGACCCACTCCGTGCTCCGCACTCACCGTGCCCCCAGCCTCCAAGACAGCCCCATGTACCCTCGTTGAAATGGGGTCACGCAGTGCCTCAAAACCATCCGACGTCATTTCAGGAGGCTGCGCTACCGTGAAGTGGAGATTGCCATCTCCAATATGACCGAAAGCCACCACCACACTACCTGGCGCCAGCGCCTGAAGGGGCGCCTGAATATCATCAAGAAAACTCGGAATCGATGGCAGGGGCAAGCCGATATCGTGCTTGATGCACACGCCCGCGAGTCTTTGGGCAGCGGAAGCATTGTGTCGCCAGCGCCATAAAGATTCGCGTTGGCTTTCATTCGTCGCCACCACGCTCTCGAGACTCAGACCTTCCTGTTCGAGCACCGACAAGAAACCGAGCACTGCGTCTTCACCTAACTCAAGCGCTCCACCATGCAACTCGAGCAAAACGTGAGCGCCCTCGGAAGTTAACGTGGTCGGCGGCGACGCATCCAAATAGCGCCCGATCAGTTCGACCGTGTCGGAAGTCATGAATTCGAACGCCGTCATCAGGCTGCCGAACGCGCTCCTTATTCGGTCAAATACGTCGAGAACGGCGCTTGTATTGCGCAGGCTAAGCCAAATTGTTTGTCTCTGCGCTGGCGCAGGGAAAAGCCGAAGCACCACGCCCGTGACGATGCCCAGCGTGCCCTCAGCGCCAATGAACCACTGCTTGAGATCGTATCCCGCGGTGTTTTTCCTGAGCGCCCGCATCTCGTTGAGCACGCTCCCATCGGGAAGGACCACTTCAAGACCCAACACCTGGTCCCGGACTGTTCCGTAGCGCACGACGTTCAAACCGCCGGCACCGGTTGAGACGTTGCCTCCGATTTGGCAACTACCCTCTGCGGATAGACTCAAGGGCAGCAATAAGCCCGCACCTGCAGCGGCTTGTTGTGCCTCGGCCAGAACACAACCGGCATCCACAGAGAGTGTGGCGCCAAGCGCATCGAGGTGGCGTATGTGGCGCATGCGCTCCAGTGAGATGAGCACTTGCGCGTTCGTGCTAACGGCACCGCCAACGAGTCCCGTGTTGCCACCGATCGGTACCATACCGACTCGCGCCTCAGCGCAGGCACGGACGACCCGGCTGACTTCGGCCGTTCTGGCCGGCTTTACCACCGCGATAGCTTCCGATTGATACCGACCCCGCCATTCCTTGAGGTATTGCGCCTTCTGCTCGGGGCTTGCAAGGACATGCTCACGCCCAACGATCGTCCTAAGTGTTTCCAGAGTAGAAACCACTTCAGTGCGCATCAACGAGTCGAAACCAGCTAGCCGGGTCCATGTTGCTGCCGCAAAAAATCAACCCAACATCTTTGCCTCTAAGCCGAGTCGCCAGCGGACCCGTAGCCGCAGCCAGAGTGGCTGCACAGGCCGGTTCGACAGCTAGTCCAAGGTGCTGATGTTGAACCCGCATTGCATCGACGAGTTCAGCATCCGAGACACAAACGACATCATCGAGATATTGCTGGCAGAGCGCAAAACTGATCGGCATAGCCATCGGTGCGCCGAGACTGTCGGCGATCGTGTCGACGCGCGCCAAATGTTGAGCAGAGCCCGCGGCGAGACTGCGGCTCATGGAATCCGCACCTTCCGGCTCAACGCCGTATACCTTGCAGGCTGGCGCGAGCAATTTGACCGCTGCGGCCACTCCCGCCGCTAGCCCGCCTCCGCCGACGGGCACAATCACCGCATCAAGAACGGTTGCGTCCCGTATGAGTTCATAGCCGACACCGGCGGTACCCGCTGCTGTGAGCAGACCCTCAAACGGATGAATCGCGGTGCGGTTCTCTGCCTCCACCAAGTCGGCCATCATCTCGAAGGCTGCGTGCACGTCGGGCGCAAGTACCACCTCGGCGCCATAGGCCCGGCAGCGCTCGACGCGCACGGTCGGCGCAGTGGCCGTCATGACAACTTTGGCATCGATCCCGAGTCGGCTAGCGGCAAAAGCGGTTGCAATCGCATGATTGCCTGCGCTTACGGCGGTCACCCCTGCCGCGCGCGCTTCCTCATTCAACGCGAGCGCATTCGCCATGGCACCGCGTGCCTTGAAGGTGCCCGTAACCTGAAGCAGCTCGTACTTGGCAGTGACAGAGCTCGCACCGGGCACCAGATCCGCGGGTATCAAGACCGTCGGCGTGCTGCGAACAAATGGCCCGACCGCCGTCAAGGTGGCCTCTATTGCTTCTAAAGAGAGAGTATTCATACACGCGATGGTGTTTGCATCTTTCAGGTCTTCGCAGCCAAATCACCCAATCGCTCTTGCATCGACACGGGCACTTGATTAGCCTGCGTATGCTATCGCAGTTTAGGAAATTTATCCCGTAAGGGTCGGTGCCTACTGCGCTTTCCCACCAACAATCCGTATCAGGAAGAAACGGATGACGAGGTAACGATGCCGCTCGACCGGTTATCAGATTCAGCCATTGCCAAGATTGCCGGGAATTCTCAGCACCTTGATGCATTGGTGGATATGGCCTCCGGGCTTGGTGTTCGTGAGCGAAGCAACCTCGTGGCTCTCGAACGCAGTCTCCAGCATGCGTGGAATCTTGGGGCGAACAGCATCATCAGCTGGGCGCACCACCCACAAGGCATCTGTCTGCTTGTTGTCCCCCATTACGCGCTTGCCGAGTACACGGCGACCCCTGCGGGCGGAGACCTGCCCTGGCGGCCGTCGGAATCCTTCATTACAGAGCTGATTTCCGGCCCCTGTAATTTGTCGCTCGACCGGTTACATAAAGTCGCGCGGTTGCTCGATGTTGAGCCACAGGTCATCCAATTGAGGGATAAACTGGCGCAAACCGAGAAAGAGACGCAACTGATCGAAGCGATGGTGAAGCGATTTGGGGTGAACTATTGCCCTAACCGTGCGGTTGCGCTCTTCGATATCGTCGGATTTAGCCTGCTGAGCCCATTTGAACAGATGACGCAGCTCAACAGCCTGTCTTACTCGCTAAATGCCGCTCACAGCAAGATGCTGGACAGAAAGATCGGAATCAGCTTCGCGCGATCTTCCAGTGGCGACGGTTTTTATATCTGGAACCGAGATCGGGGTCCGACGCCCAACGTCAATCTTTACCATTTTATGCAGCTTGTGCTCGCCGATAACGCCATCGCACGGAGCAAAGCGGTTGCGCGCTCAGTGCCACTGCTGCGGACCGCATTTCATGTCGGTGGATGCTACGAATTTCATCAGGCAGATGGGCTAAACCCGTCCACGCATGACTATATCGTGGGTGACGTCACGATTGAGTTGGCAAGAATGATCGAGAGGGCGATGCCTGGTCAGATTCTCGTCGGCGCTTTCGAGACTCGGCGGGATATGGAAGACGTGCATGCCGACGCAATTGCGTTTGTTGAGCAGACTCAACGCTCACTGGGTCGTCTCCAAGGCATGGAACTGTCTGGAGATCGGGTTACCGCCATCAAGTGCTACCTCACCGGCGAGCGATCGCCAACCGGTCTATTCTCGATCCGCAAACTCGTGATCAACGATAAACATGGGCTCACCCGTTTTGTATACAACGCGAAGGTAAATATTCATCGGCACAATGCCGAACCGATCCTGCTGGGTATCGAGGACAAGACGCTGCGACACGAAGCGGTTCCAATCCAGACTGCCGAGCTCATCTCTCTGCCCCAGGCAAACCTCCAGCCCTGAGCCTTTCTTGGCTGCAACCGCGTTGCTCGCTGAAGTAATACTGTATACAGTTACGGCATGAGCGAGCGTAAGCCAGGACGGCGCCAACAAAACCTCAGTTTGGAGGTTGCACGCACATTGCGTGACAAGATCGATTCGGGCGGGCTCGCTCCGGGGACGCGGGTGAATGAAGTCCATTTATCAGAGTCGTTAGGCGTGAGTCGTACGCCGCTGCGCGAGGCACTTTCACGTCTTGCCTCTGAAGGCGCAGTGCGCAGTGAACCCAGGCGTGGGTTTTTTGTCCGTCCGCTCACTTTCGAGGAATACGAGGCGTTGTGCCCTGCCCTCGCAGTTCTTGCCGCAGAGGCGCTGGAGATTTCCGGCCCACCCGATCTTGGCATGCTGTATCAACTCGATGCGCTGAATAAGGAGATCGCGTCTAGTCAAACTCCGGCGCAACGCGTTGAACAGCAAGAGCTCTGGCTCAGAATGCTGTTATCCAGTTGCCGGAACCTGATCATTCTTGAGTTGATTGGTGATGTATCCCGGCGCCTGCGGCGCTATCGGCGGGCCTATTTCAGACAATCCGAAAGCGAAATCCCGACCGATTCGAACCGCAATGCGATCGCAGAATTGCTTAGACAGGATGACACAGCGGCGGCTGCCGCACGCCTTAAGGCACACCTTAGCGAAGGCGTTCCAGGCCTTGCGCAGTGGTTGAAGTCCGCCGAACCTGGCGTTTGATAACCGATAACGTGACTGGACCCGGATTGCAGTTCGCATGTTTCGCCGTTGGATCGGTTGACGAGTCTTGTGACCGAGGTCTTGCATCATGATGACCGTGACCTTAATCGGTGCGAGCATGATCATCCTCACGATCTTTATTGAATCGGCGATTATCGCCGGTGCATTGGCGGGCGCGACCTGGTTCGGCAAACGTATTCGGGCGCTCCCCTTGGTCTTACGTTTGACCATCTGGCTTTCAGGGCTCAGCCTTTGGCTGCTGTTGGGTATTGCTGCTGCACTCTGGTTGTGGGCGGCGCTGCTCTTGTTTCTCGGCGAATTCACTACGATCCACCAGGCGATGTACTTCGCAAGCGTCACAGCAACCACGGTGGGCTACGGCGACAGCCTGCTCTCACCACAGTGGAATCTGCTTTCGGGGTTTCTTGCCGCAAATGGCCTGATACTCTTCAGCCTGAATACTGCTTTTCTCTTCGAGGCGTTACGTCGGATTCTCCAACCCGATAAGGACTAGGGGCGCAAATTTCGCGGGATAATCCTGTGTCAAAACGGTACAGTTCGACGACGGCATCGACATCAAATCTTAAGAACAAAAAAGAGTGGGACACTATGAAAGTCGCGATTCATTGGTTTCGTACAGTAATTATTTGGTTCGGCACCGCACTCATCCTGACGGCCTGCGGCGGCGGCGGTCCTGAGCAGACCCGAGCCCCGACAGTTCGTCCAGTCAAAATGCTTACCGTGTCTGCTGCGACTGGGTTGCAGTCCAGACGATTCCCGGCGGTCGTCAATGCCGGGCGCTTCTCGGAATTGAGCTTCCAGGTAGGCGGGCTACTGGACGAGGTTGCGGTTACTGAGTCTCAGGAGGTGGAAGAAGGCGATCTCATCGCAAGACTTGTCACGCGAGATTTTGAGAACCAACTGAATTCAGCACGCTCACAGTTTCAAAATGCCGAAGACGAGTATCAGCGCGCGGTCAGACTCTCGGAACAGGACGCAATTGCCAGAAGTGTCCTGGAGCAACGTCAGACCCAACGAGATGTAGCCCGTGCGCAGCTCGACTCCGCACAGAAGGCACTCGATGACGCTGTCCTGCGTGCGCCCTTTTCGGGCATGGTCATGCAGGTTCCTGCGCGGGATCGTGAAACGGTGGCTGCAGGTCAGCCCATCGCATCACTCATGGTGCAAGGAGATCTCGAGGTTCAGATCGATGTTCCCGCCGCGATGGTCGCCGATTCCCAAGACGTCGAGAACACCGTTACAACGGTGTTCCTCGATGCAGCACCGGACATCGGCATACCCGCGGAGTTCAAGGAAATCGACCTTGTAGCGAATACCGCATCGCAGACCTACGCCGTCACTTTTTCCTTCGAAGCGCCAGAGACGCTGGTGATTCTGCCGGGCATGAACGCGACTGTGGAGTTATCCGGGGAGAGGAAGTCGCTTCAAGAGCAGCCGAATCGTCTCGCAGTGCCATTGGCGGCAGTGAGCAGCGATGGCAACAGCCGATTTGTGTGGATCGTTAACCAAGACACCATGACCGTTACCAAACGGACCGTGACCGTCGCTGACGGCATCGGCGAGTCCGTTGTGGTCACGGAAGGGCTGGTGCCGGGTGAGACCATCGCAGCCGCGGGGGCTTCATTCCTTGCAGATGGCATGCAGGTTCGCCCCTGGGACGAATAAGTCATGAACCTCGCAGAGTTTACAATCAAGAACACGGTCTTGAGCGTGATCGTCATCCTATTGGCGATCATTGGTGGATGGACCGCCTATCAGACGATGCCTCGGTTCGAGGATCCGGAGTTTACGATCCGTACCGCACAGATCGTTGTGCAGTACCCCGGCGCAAGCCCATTAGAGGTGGCGGAAGAAGTCGCGGACCCGCTTGAACGTGCGATCCAGCAGCTTCAGGAGGTTGAGGCAATCTACACCACGGCGTCAGCCGGTGTTGCCGAGCTGAAAGTCGATATCCGCTACGAGTTCTCTCCTTCAAAAGCCGACTTGCAACTGCTTTGGACCAAGCTTAGGAACAAAGTCGCCGACGCCGGACGTACACTGCCCCCTGGGGCAACACAGCCCGTGGTGTATGACGACTTCGGCGACGTGTACGGACTGTACTATTTTGTCACTGGAGAGGGTTATGGGCCTTCGGAACTGCGCCGTTACGCAAAATCGCTTCAGAGTGAATTGTTGCAGGTGGATGGCGTTGCCAAAGTGGCGCTTGAGGGCGCCTACTCCGAAGCGATCTTTATCGAGATATCCAGAGAGAACGCCGCATCTCTCGGCGTGTCGATCGCGAACATCTACAGCATTCTCGAGCAGCAAAATGCGTCGGTTGCCGCGGGTGACATCACGATCGGTGACCTCAAAGTCGTCATTGATCCCTCCGGCGCTATTGATTCGGTGGCCTCAATCAGCAGCCTTCTGGTCTCCACCACCTCAGATGGCGGACTTGTCTATCTCAGTGACGTCGCGAACGTGTATCGCAGCCAGGAGGCGCCCAATCGGGAGTTCTTCCTGAATGGCCAACCTGCAATCGCACTCGCGGTCTCCGGGAGACAAGGCGGCAACATCGTTGAGATCGGTGCCGCTGTTGATCAGCGGATCGCTGAGGCGGAGAGTCGTAGACCGATCGGGATCGAAGTCCACGATTACTACAATCAGGGAACTATCGTCGATGCCTCGGTGAAAGACTTCGTCGTCAACGTTATCGCGGCTCTAGTCATCGTCATCGTAACGCTGCTGATCTTCATGGGCCTGAAGTCGGCAACGGTCATTGGCGCAATTTTGCTACTGACCATCTTTGCAACGCTCGCCACAATGAATGCCACCGGGATTCCTATGCATAGAATCTCGCTTGGCGCACTGATCATCGCGCTCGGCATGATGGTCGATAACGCAATCGTAGTCACCGAGGGAATCCTAGTTGGAGTTCAACGAGGCGCCAAGAAACTCGACATCGCCAAGAGCATTGTTGACCAGACGAAATGGCCGCTACTCGGCGGAACACTTGTCGGCATTCTGGCCTTCGCACCCATCGGATTTGCACCGGGTAGCACGGCCGAATACACAGGCCATTTGTTTTGGGTGATTCTCATCTCACTGGGTTTCAGCTGGTTGTTCGCTGTCACACTGACGCCGCTGTTCTGCTTCTGGCTCTTCAATGACGCGGATGCCAAACAAACCGAAGCCGGTTCTGAGAATGCGCTCATGCGAGGCTACAAGTCACTGCTTGCCGGTTCGCTGAAGGCAAGACCCGTTGTTGTCCTGGCGGTGGTTGGCGTCTTTGCAGCGTCCGTTTGGGGATTCAAATTCGTTAAATCCGGGTTCTTTCCCGCTTCTACGACCCCTCAGTTGGTCGTTGACTATTGGCTCCCACAAGGCACCGACAAGGATCGGACCAAGGTCGATATTGAGCAGATCGCTGATTACGTTTCCGGACTCGATGGCGTCAATACGGTACTGACATCGCTTGGTGGCGGTGGCGTACGTTTCATGTTGGTGTACTCACCTGAATCGCCTAACAGCTCCTATGCGCAATTGCTGGTCAGACTGGACGACTACAAGCTGATCGATGGACTGATCCCACAGATCCAGGAATTTGTGGACCAGCGTTACGCGGAAGCGCAGGCCAAGGTCTGGCGATTCCAGCTTGGACCTGGCGGTGGCTCCAAGATTGAAGCCTCTTTTCAGGGGCCGGATCCCACCGTGCTGCGAGGGCTCGCGGAACAAGCCAAGCTCGTCATGGCCAACGACGGTGGCGCACTGTCGATCAAAGACGATTGGCGCCAACCCGTCAGCGTTATCGAACCTATCTACTCAACCTCAAAAGGTCGACGCGCCGGTGTCTCACGGGAAGATCTCGCAAACGCCTTGCAAACGGTGTACTCGGGTTTGACTGTCGGGGTATATCGCGAAGGCGATGAACTGATTCCGATCATCTCGCGCGCGCCCGAACGTGAGCGTGAGATTCTGGAAGAGATGCGCAACATCCAGGTTCTCAGTCCCGTCACTGGCGCCACCGTACCCATCGGTCAAGTAACCGATGGATTCCGAACCATTTGGCGCGACGGTCGGCTGCTTCGCGAAAACCGTATCTGGACCATCAAGGCACAAAGTGACCCCTACCCTGAGGAACTGGCATCCGAGTTACTGAGCAGAATCAGGGCTGATGTCGAAGCGATCGAACTTCCCGATGGCTATTCACTGAACTGGGATGGTGAGTACGGAGACTCTAAAGAGTCCAACGAAAACCTGGCGAAGACCTTGCCACTCGGTCTGGGGTCGATGGTAATCGTCGTCTTTATTCTCTTCGGCACTGTGCGGCAGCCGATCATCATCTGGTTGGTGGTGCCGCTGGCGTTAATCGGTGTTGTTGTTGGATTGGTCGCAACGAATTCACCGCTCGAATTCATGGGGATTCTGGGTTTGCTGTCGCTGTCGGGTCTCTTGATCAAAAACGCCATCGTGCTGGTTGACCAAACCGATTTTGAGATCGCAGAGGGTAAACCCCGATTCACAGCGGTAATCGACGCTGCCGCCAGCAGGGTCCGACCGGTCATGATGGGCGCGCTCACCACGGTGCTCGGCGTCGTGCCGCTATTTATGGATGCGTTCTTCAAATCGATGGCTGTAGTACTCGTGTTCGGACTGTCGTTTGCGACGGTACTCACGCTCTTGATTATTCCTGTGCTGTACGCAGTCTTCTTCAGAATCCGTCCTGACGAGGTAGGAGAATCTCATGCCCAATAAAGTTTTGATTGCTAGTACGGCGACCGTCGTTCTTGTTGCAGGATGCGTTACGCCCTCCAACGAAACGGTGGAACGTCAGGTCGACGATGCTGCGGCTGAACAAGTACCGGATACTCCGTCGGCCTGGAGCATGGCTGCTGAGTCGGGAGCTGTACAGACCGGATGGATCAAGAGCTTCAATGATTCAGACTTAACCGCGCTGGTCATCGAAGCTCAGAGCAACAACCGGAGTCTTGCTGCGGCGGCAGCCAATGTCGAGCGCGCCCAAGCATTAGCTCGGCAAGCTGGCGCCGCACTCGTGCCGGAAGTTGGTGTGACCGGTGGCGGTGCACGCGGCGGTGTTGCGAGCACTTCGCAAACCAATGCCTCGAACTACTCACTAGGAACGCAGGTTTCTTGGGAGCTTGACCTTTGGGGGCGTGTCCGATCCGGCAATCGCGCCGCTGCTGCTAGTGCGCAGGCGGCACAAGCGGACCTCACTGCCGCCCAGCAGTCACTAGCCGCCGGAGTCGCCAAGGCGTATTTCACAACTATTGAGGCGCAAGTGCAGACGCGGATCCTCAAGGAGTCGGTTGGGATTCTCGAGGAGACGCAACGAATCGTCGGCGTCAAAAAAGACAACGGTCTGGCGACGGCGCAGGACGTTGCATTAACCAATTCCGACCTCGCCTCTGCTCGCGAGCGCTTGGTGACCATCGAAGGTTCAACCCGTGATGCCAAGCGCGCCCTCGAGGCATTGCTCGGCCGCTACCCCGCCGCCGAGTTGGAGGTCAAGTCATCCCTGCCCTCGCCCCCACCACCGCCACCAACTGGAGTTCCGTCGGAGCTTCTCGAACGACGGCCGGATCTTGTTTCCGCGGAGCGGCAGGTTGCCGCGGCATTCAACTCGACCAATCAGGCCCGGGCAGCGCAGCTGCCTTCAATCAGCCTCACCGGCAACGTCGGCGGTGCATCCGGATCTCTAACCAACCTGTTGGACCCTGCGAACGTTGCATGGTCAGCCGGCGCGAATCTGTTGGGGCCGATTTTTGATGGTGGACGTCGCGCTGAGGCCGTCAACGCTGCCAACGCGGAGCAGCAGGCCGCCCTCGCCGCCTACGGAGATGCAGCGATCAATGCCTTCAGCGAGGTCGAGACTTCGCTGGACCAAGGTGTCGTGCTGTCGGAGCGAGTCAAGGAACTCGAAGAAGCGGCGAATGAAGCCGCTGAGGCACTTCGCATTGCCAGACTCCGTTACGACGAAGGCGAAGAAGAACTCTTGAACGTCCTCAACATTCAGCAGCGTGTGATTAGCGCCCAGAGCAGTCTTTCAAGCGTAAACCGCCTGTTGCTCGAACAACGAATCAACCTGAACCTCGCGCTGGGCGGGGGTTGGGAATAAGCGCTACTCGCTAGCAATCCAGCTAGCGATGCAGCATCACCGCGGGGATCGACGTCTTGTTCAATACGAACGTCGTGACTCCCCCGAACACACGCTCCTGCCAGCGAGGTTTGCTGTACGCGCCCATGAGTAACAGGTCGCACCCGTGCTCTTTGTAGGTGTCCATGATCTCTTTCTCGGCATCCAAACCGCGCGTTGCCACGCGTTTCGACTTGATGCCGTAGTGGCGTAGATATTGTTGTAGGTGGGTGCTCTTCGCACCGACTCCGTCCTCGTTCCCGGCGGCAATAATCGTTACCGCACCGGCAGCAGCAAGTAGCGGTAGATTCGCCTTGACGGCAGCGGCGGCCTCCACAGACTGGTTCCAGCAGATGAGTACGTGGGTTCCGAGGGTCTTTGGTTGGCGCGAAGGCAGCATCAACACCGGAGTCCCGGTTTGCATCAGTGCGGCATGCATGAACTTGCCGGCCGTAACCGACTTCGCAGTGCGCGGTCGAGAAACAACAATGAGGTCGGACATCGGACCAATAAACGGAAAGCACTTTTCAGGACTCCCCGTCAGTTCGCGCCACAACGCCTGCCCATGAGGGTCCACGCCTGTTGGGCGCTTCTTCAGCTCCAGCCCGTGCGCCTCTGCCATTCGATTGAAGAGCGAATGCGCATCCTTGCTCGCGAGTTTGATTTGCTTCTCCGCAACCGCAGTGCGTTTCTCCCTGACGTGCGGACGCAGATGATAGCCAAGTAGATTGGATGACAAGCGCTTTGAAAGGTCGAAAGCGCACGATAGTGCGACGGCACATTCGGGCCGATCAGCTACAGGAATCAGGATGGTTCGCATGTTGTCCCTCATGTGCGGTGCAAGCCGCAACTTGCAGTCCCTAAATGGTCGGGGCGAGAGGATTCGAACCTCCGACCCCCACAACCCCATTGTGGTGCGCTACCAGGCTGCGCCACGCCCCGACCGTAACTTTAAGTTCGCGCTGTAAGCAATTGAAATCTAACGTCGAAGGATTTTCAGTATATCGTCTAGCTCAACCCGCATCTGGCGGATCAATTGCTGACTCTGACTGACATCCGACTTCGCTTCATCGCCGGTCAATCGCTGACGCGCACCACCGATAGTAAACCCCTGTTCATACAACAGGCTACGAATTTGCCGAATGATAATGACGTCCTGACGTTGGTAATAACGTCTGTTGCCACGACGTTTGACCGGCTTGAGCTGAGGAAACTCTTGCTCCCAGTAGCGCAGCACGTGCGGCTTCACCGCACACAGATCACTTACCTCACCGATAGTGAAATAACGCTTTCCGGGAATTGGCGGAAGTTCGTCGTTATTTCCCGGTTCCAGCATATGCTTCCACTCTGGCTTTGAGTTTTTGCCCCGGTCGGAACGTCACCACCCGTCGAGCGGAAATGGGAATCTCCTCTCCGGTCTTGGGGTTTCTGCCGGGCCGCTCGTTCTTATCCCTGAGATCGAAGTTGCCGAACCCTGACAACTTGACCTGTTCCCCAACAGCGAGTGACGCACGCACTTCCTCGAAGAACATATCGACGAGTTCACGTGCTTCGCGTTTGTTCAGCCCCAACTCATTGAACAGGGAATCGGCCATATCCGCTTTGGTTAGTGCCATCGCGTATTATTCTCTTACTTTTGCGCCGTGGACCGCCTGCAATTCGCCAGTAACTTTCGCGACTACGTCAGCGGTTTGTTCGTCAGTAAGAGTGCTCGACGAATCCAATAAAATCAAGCCTAAAGCGACGCTTTTTAGCCCCGCTTCTACACCTTTGCCTCGATAAATATCGAAGACAAAAACATTATGTAGCAAGCGGCCAGCAGAATTGCGAACAGTGTCTAGTAATGACTCTGCCAATACCGATTCATCCACGAGCAGCGCAAGGTCTCGGCGCACCGATGGGAATTTCGAAATCGCCTCCGCCGTTGGCAACGTTCTTTGAACCGCAATGTCGATGTTGAGCTCGAAAACACCACCGGTTCGGCCGTCAAAACGTGCCTCCGACAACGCAGGGTGCAGCATGCCGATGTAACCGACGACTTGTTCTCCCAAAATCACCTGTGCCGCCTGTCCGGGATGCAAAGCTGAGCTTTCCGTCAATGGTTTGAACACAGGCATCTGATCTGGGGCGATCGCGCCGAGCAATGCCTCAAGTTCCGCCTTCAGATCGAAAAAATCGATCTCGCGTGCCGATTCTGCCCAGTGCTCAGGGTTAGCCTCCCCCGCCATGAATACACCGATGTGATTGGGTTCGGTGGATTTGCGAAAAACGTGCCCTACCTCGAATAGGCGAACTGACGACTGCTGGCGAGCCATGTTGTAGTTAGCCGTGCTCAGCAACCCAGGCAGCAAGCTGCCGCGCATGACCGACAGCTCTTGCGAAATCGGATTTAGGAGTGACGGGCCGGGCGGCGCAAGATCGATATCGGAATGAACCGAAGGATCTACAAAGCTGTAGCTGATGATCTCGCTGAAGCCACGGGCGGATAGAAGGTCTCTCATCCAGTCTTCGGATACGGTGGCCTCCGGTGCACTTGCCAGTACCGTGTCGCCCGCGGATCGGATAGAGGGAATACGGTCGTAGCCATAGACGCGCGCGACTTCCTCGATCAGATCTTCCTCGATGGCAATATCGAATCGAAACGCAGGCGGATCTACCGTCCAGCCGTCGGCGCTGGATTCTGCGGCAAAACCCAGCCTCGCAAAAATCTGGTCGACCTCTTGGTTCGCTACCTTCACGCCCAACATACGTTCAAGACGTGTCGCGTCCAAAGAGACCGTTCGTGGTGGCGGCAAATGTTCTTCCGCAACCTCGATTGCGGTCTCGCCCACAGTGCCGCCGGCGATCTCTTGCAGTAAGGCGCATGCACGATACTGCGCACGGGCCTGCTGGGTCGGGTCTACGCCCCTCTCGAAGCGCATTGATGCATCGGTATGCAAACCGAATTTGCGTGCTTCGCCCGCCATAGTTGCAGGCGTGAACCAGGCTGCCTCAAACAGAATATCGGTTGTTTCCGACGTCACTGCCGTAGAGTCACCGCCCATGATGCCCGCAAGTCCGATCGCGCCTGAGTCATCGGCAATGACCAGAGTATCGGCCGGCAGCTCGATGTCGCGTCCATCCAACAACTTCAGAGGCTCATCCTGAGTGGCGCGCCGCACCTGGATGGGGCCCTCAAGCTTGGCGAGGTCATAAGCGTGCATCGGCTGTCCCAGTTCCATCATCACGTAGTTTGTGATGTCGACTACCGGGTGAATGCTACGAATGCCGCTGCGGCGGAGCCGCTCCACCATCCATGTCGGCGCTGACGCATTAGGATCGATGCCGCGAACAACGGTTCTTGAAAACACCGGGGCGCCATCTGCTGCGTGAATCGCTACGGGATAAGCCTGGTCGTCCGTGGATTCGGGCATCGCAACTGCAGGCGCATCGAGTTGGTGTCCGGCAAACGTCGCAACTTCACGCGCGATACCAAGCAAGGAGAAACAGTCACCACGGTTAGGGGTCAAATCCACGTCGATGACCGTATCCGGCATTTCAAACTGTTCGCCGATCGATGCACCGACTGTCCACGCGGATGGCAATTCGAGAATGCCATCATGGTCGTCTCCGAGACCTAATTCGCGGCCTGAGCACAACATCCCGGCAGACTCGACACCGCGGAGTTTCGATTTACGTATTTTCAGACCGCCCGGCAGACGTGCTCCGATTTGCGCCAGAGCCACGGTGAGTCCGGGCCTTACGTTAGGTGCACCGCACACAATGTTGTGTGTGTCAGTGCCATCGTTGACCTGGCAGACACGCAGCTTGTCGGCATCGGGATGTGGCTCAACGCCCTCGACAGTGGCCACCACCACTTTTGTATCCAGCTCGAGTGGCTCATGGCCGTCGACCTCAAGTCCCGCGAGCGTAAGGCGCTCAAGCAGAAAATCCAGCTCAAGCTCTTGCCCAACGATGGACTCCAACCAACGCTTGCTGAATTTCATGAGAACTGCCCCAGAAAACGCACATCGTTCTCGAAGAGCGTGCGCAGGTCGGTGATCCCATACCGCAGCATCGCGAGTCGCTCGATACCGATACCGAACGCATAGCCACCATATTCAGCCGGGTCAACATTCACATTCTTCAGCACGTTGGGATGCACCATCCCGCAGCCCAGAATTTCGAGCCAGGTGCCATTCTCCATCAGTACATCGACCTCAGCAGAGGGCTCGGTGAACGGGAAGTATGACGGGCGGAAACGCAGCGTCGCTTCGCGTTCGAAAAACTGCGTAACGAAATCGTGCAACACCGCTTTCAGATTGGCGAAGCTGATGCCCTTGTCGATCACAAGTCCTTCGACCTGATCAAACATGGGGGTGTGCGTCTGATCGGAATCACATCGGTAGACTCGACCCGGGCAAATCACGCGGATAGGTACACCCTCATCCACAATCGTACGAATCTGCGTCGGCGAAGTATGCGTGCGCAGCAATCGACCGTCACCGAAGTAGAACGTGTCGTGCATCGCGCGTGCAGGATGGTTCTCGGGAATGTTCAGCGCCGTAAAGTTGTGGAAATCATCCTCGATTTCGGGTCCATGACGGACCCCGAAACCGGCACCGCGGAAGATTTCTTCAATTCGACGTCTAGCGAGTGTTACGGGATGGAGCGTGCCCTTGGGCTTGGATCTACCAGGAAGGGTGACATCGATCTTCTCACTGGCAATCCGCGACGCTAACGCCGCTGCTGCAAGTGTTGCCCCCCGCGCCTCGATCGCCTTGGAGACCGACGCCTTCGCTGCGTTGATCGCCTGACCGGCAGCCGGACGCTCAGCCGGGTCTAGCCCACCCAGTTGCTTTAGCAGAGCGGTGAGCTGGCCTTTTTTTCCAAGGAACTCGACGCGTGCAGCGTCGAGTGCCGATGTGGAATCGGCAGCGTCTACCGCTGCCATCGCTGTCGAGAGGATCTCGTCGAGCTGCTGCACAGTCGCGCCCCTATTGATCGGGGATTTTTGCCCCGACACTGTTTATCCGTCGCTGAGGACGACTTAGGCGCTCAGCTGCGCCTTCGCCTGCTCTGCCAATGCTGCGAACGATTCGGGCTGGTGCACCGCCAGATCAGCGAGCACTTTGCGGTCGATTTCGATCTCAGCTTTGCTGAGACCATGCATCAGACGGCTGTACGAGAGACCGTTAATGCGGGCAGCCGCATTGATTCGAGCGATCCAGAGACGACGAAACTCGCGCTTGCGCGTACGCCGGTCACGGTAGGCATATTGGCCTGCTTTAATGACCGCCTGTTTGGCAACACGAAAGACCTTTCTTCGCGCTCCGTAATAACCTTTAGCTTTACTGAGGACTTTCTTGTGACGCGCACGTGCGATCACACCACGTTTGACTCGTGCCATGTTCTATATCCTCCGGCTCAGCTAAACGGCAGCATACGACGAACGGCTTTGACGTCCGCCTCCGCGACTTGCAGGGTGTTACCCAGCTGGCGCTTCCGCTTGCTACTCTTCTTGGTGAGGATATGGTTCAGGTGCGATTGAGCGCGCTTGAAGCCGCCCTTACCTGTCCGACGAAAGCGCTTTGCCGCGCCTCGGTTAGTCTTCATCTTGGACACAATGGTCTCCTGTTTTTTTCTGGCCAGTTCACAGCATCCACTGTTGCTGGCGAGTCGAATTTTCGACTGCTTGTTTCCACGGACCGTAATCCGCACTTTTCTAATTCCGCCGCCTAGGCGCCGAATCTACTGCTTTCGAGGTGCGATCACCATCACCATCTGCCGTCCTTCCATTTGCGGCATCTGCTCGACCGTACCTAATTCTTCCAAATCACCTCTGACCCGCTTCAGAAGATCTGCACCAATTTGCTGGTGAGCCATCTCTCGGCCGCGGAACCGAAGCGTCACCTTCGTTTTGTCACCGTTCTCAAGGAACGCAATGAGCTTCTTCAGCTTGACTTGATAGTCGCCCTCTTCCGTGCCGGGCCGAAATTTAATTTCCTTGACCTGCGATTGCTTTTGCTTGCGACGGGCTGACTGGTTTTTCTTGTTCTGCTCAAACACGAACTTGCCATAGTCCATGATTCGGCATACAGGTGGTTCAGCGTTAGGCGAAACCTCAACCAGATCCATTCGTTCTTCGCGGGCGAGCTCGAGTGCTTGTGCGATGGGCATAACGCCCGCTTGCTCTCCATCCTGCCGGATGACCCTGACCTGTGGCGCGAGTATGTCCCCGTTACGCCTGGCCCGTTTTGCAGCTGCGATATGCAGATCCTCCTAAAAACCCAATAATATGCATGGCTCCTATACCGTGCAGCCCGCAATTGTACGCCTGCAGCCGAGTCTGAAACAAGACCACAAGTCCATAAAACTACAGGTATTTCGTGCCAGGAACGCTCCTGAACACCGAGGCTGGTGGGCGATGGTGGTTTCGAACCACCGACCTCCACGATGTCAACGTGGCGCTCTACCCCTGAGCTAATCGCCCTATCCGGTCGCGATAAGTCTCGCGAGGACGCGCAGCTTATCGGAAATCTATCGAGAGACCAAGCCCTTAGCGCGCGTTTCAGGCAACGTCACTGGACGTCAATCCGAGCCCCGCTTGCTTGAGCTTCTCAATCTCATCGCGCACAGCGGCAGCCTGCTCGAATTCCAGCTCGCGAGCGTGTTTGAACATCTTCTGTTCTAGCTGTCGGATACGCTTCATCGTCAGCTCAGGCGTAGCGGGCAGCTCCACACTCTTGCCTTTTCCACCCGACTTGCTGCCCTTGCGGCCGGCCTTGCGCATGCTGCCAGCTTCCATGATATCCGCCACCGATTTCCGGATCGTTTTCGGGGTGATCCCATGCTCTGCATTGAAGTCCAATTGCCTGGCGCGGCGGCGCTCGGTTTCCTCAAGCGCTCGTCGCATGCTGTCAGTGACCTTGTCAGCGTAAAGAATTGCGGTCCCATTCACATTCCTTGCGGCGCGCCCGATCGTCTGGATTAACGAACCCTCCGAACGAAGAAAACCCTCCTTATCAGCATCAAGAATCGCTACGAGCGACACCTCAGGCATATCCAAACCTTCTCTTAGCAGATTGATTCCGACGAGCACGTCGAACTCGCCGAGTCGCAAGTCTCTGATGATCTCCGTGCGCTCGACCGTGTCGATGTCAGAGTGCAGATAGCGCACCTCAACATCGTGTTCACGCAGATAGTCGGTAAGGTCCTCTGCCATTCGCTTCGTGAGCGTCGTGATCAGGACCCGCTCTTCTACAGCAACCCGCTTGCGAATCTCGGACAGCACATCATCCACCTGTGATGCCACCGGACGGATGTCTACGATCGGGTCGACCAATCCCGTTGGGCGTACGACCTGCTCGACGGTGTTGTCGCCATGTTCCTTTTCATACTTGCCCGGGGTCGCAGAGACGTAGATCGTCTGAGGCGAGAGCCCTTCAAATTCATCAAAGCGCAGCGGGCGATTATCGAGCGCGGATGGCAGTCGGAAACCATATTCAACCAGTGTTTCCTTGCGCGCACGGTCCCCGCGATACATAGCACCCAACTGTGGGACCGTTACGTGGCTCTCGTCCACGACAAGCAAGGCATCTGGCGGCAGATAATCAAAAAGACAAGGTGGCGGCGCGCCGGGACCACGCCCGGAAAGATACCGCGAATAGTTCTCGATACCGTTGCAATAACCGAGCTCCTGGATCATTTCGATATCAAACATCGTCCGCTGCTCGAGCCGCTGCGCTTCTAGCAACTTGCCGACATCGCGAAGCACAGCCAGCCTCTCGCGCAACTCGTCTTTGATATGAACAAGTGCCCCGAGCAACCGATCTCGAGGGGTTACATAGTGCGATTTTGGAAAAATCGTCAGCCTGGGAACGGACTCAAGAACCTCGCCGGTCAGTGGGTCGAAAAACGACAAAGACTCAACCTCGTCGTCGAATAGCTCAATACGCACGGCATCGCGCTCGCTCTCGGCAGGAAACACGTCGATTATTTCGCCACGGACGCGATAAGTCCCCTGGCTCAGTTCGATTTCATTGCGTTTGTACTGCATCTCCGCTAGTCGGCGCAGGATCGACCGTTGATCGATTTGCTCGCCGCGAGACAAATGGAGCACCATCGAAAAATAACTTTCCGGATCGCCCAGACCGTAGATTGCTGAAACCGTAGCGACAATGATCGAATCACGACGCTCGATCAGGGCCTTGGTCGCGGATAAACGCATTTGCTCGATATGCTGATTTATCGATGCATCCTTCTCGATAAACGTATCGGACGACGGCACGTACGCTTCAGGTTGGTAGTAGTCGTAGTAGGAAACAAAATATTCCACGGCGTTTTCGGGAAAAAACTCGCGCATTTCCCCATAGAGCTGAGCCGCGAGCGTCTTGTTAGGCGCCAAAATAATAGTGGGTCGTTGAACCGCCTGAATGACGTTGGCGATCGAGAAGGTCTTGCCGCTGCCCGTGACACCCAGCAACGTCTGCTTTGCCAGGCCATCGCGCAAACCCTCGGTGAGTCCCGCAATCGCGGTGGGCTGATCCCCGGCAGGCTCATAATCCGATGACAGGGCAAATGGTTTTGCGTCTGTAGCGATCATTGCTTGAAACCCTCTCTTGACTTGTCTCAGGACGTTCGCCAGAATTCGCGGCTCCCTGATCGGGGGACGCTTCCTCGGTAGCTCAGTTGGTAGAGCGGTCGACTGTTAATCGATTGGTCGCTGGTTCGAGTCCGGCCCGAGGAGCCAGTCATTGAAAGGCCCGCTTTATGCGGGCCTTTTTCCTGGAATCCGTGGCCCTCTTTAGGCTAGCGATTCTTCAAATAGTCGCTAAATCGATCACCTAACTCCGGATGGGCCAGCGCTAACTCCACCGTCGCTTGAAGATACCCGAGTTTGCTACCGCAGTCATACCGAGTGCCGCTGAACGGCATTGCGTGAACAGCGTGGTCTTGCAGCATTGCCGCGATGCCATCAGTGAGCTGAATCTCTCCGCCGGCACCTCTGCCGGTGTTCTCCAGTTTCTCGAAGACTGTTGGTTCCAGCAAATACCTGCCGACAACAGCGAGATTGGACGGCGCATCCTCAGGCGCGGGCTTCTCTACGATGTACTCGATGCGACCGCCATTTGCAGCATCGTTTGCACCGATATCGACGATGCCATAGCTAGCGGTCTGCGAGGGCGGCACCGTCTCGACACCAAGCACGCTGACGTCTCCGCCCTGTGATTCCCGATACGCAGCCATTTCGCCAAGACAGGGCATTTCTCCTGCAATCAGATCATCCGCGAGATGCACGAAGAAGGGCTCATTCCCGACAGCGGGTCTCGCGCATAAGACCGCATGACCCAGCCCGAGTGGTTCGCCCTGGCGAATGTAAATACACGACACACCCTCGGGAACAATATCTCGCACGCTTGAGAGAAGATCGAGCTTGTTGCTCGCTTCGAGCGCACGTTCCAGCTCGGGGTCGCTATCAAAATGATCCTCGATAGCCCGTTTGGAAGCACCAGTCACAAAAACCAGTCGCGTCGCGCCGGCGGCAACCGCCTCTTCAACCGCATATTGGATCAGTGGTTTGTCGACCACGGGCAGCATTTCTTTCGGACTCGCCTTGGTCGCCGGAAGAAAACGGGTACCACGCCCCGCTACGGGGAAGACGGCTACTCTGACAGCTTTTGGCATATCACGCTCCTAGTGAAGGTCGTGATGATACCGAATTTCCCGATCAAAACCGGAACGCAGCACCCGATTGCCCTAACTGCTATTCGTCGCTGTCTGAACCACTTTCCTCGACAACGATGTTATGGCGGTTGGCCTCGATCGTACGAGGTCCAATACCGGTTACCTCTGCCAAAGCTTCTGGTGTGGCGAATGGGCCGTTAGCGTTCCGATACGCAACGATGGCGCGCGCCTTGGTGATGCCTACCCCTTCGAGATTTTCGGCAATGAGCTCAGCACTCGCGCTGTTGACATTGACGGGCTCCGCGAAAGCGACTGAGGAACAGAAAACGAGAACTGCGGCTATGATTAACCGTAATTTTTGCATGGCAATACTCCCTTGGTGATATCGGCAAACACCGACATCAACATACTCAAGGGTGAGTCTTCAGGTTGCCCTGCCAAAAACTCGCGTCAATCTGGATAAATCGGGCTATAAGGAGCAGCGATCAATAATTGACGTCGCCATCGGCGCCCAACAACGTATCGAACTGTACTTTTTCGATCGGGCGAAAACTCTCCCAGTTCCTGCATCCCGGGCACTGCCAGAGCAACTGTCGCGAAGCAAAGCCACACTGATTACAGCGATAACGAGGAGCGCCCGACGCGAGCTTTGCCATCGCTGTGCGCAACTGCTCGATAGCAGCGGCAGCAACCTCACCCGATGCGCCTTCGATCAGTTGGCGCGTGTCGACGAAACTGCTGAGCACCTCATCCGAGAGGATGTACTGGCGCACGCAATTGTCGATAAACGGACTTCGGACCGACGGGTGATGTAACGCCGCTCTGGCGATCTCCTCCCGGGCATCGGCTCGTTCGGCAACGATCTCGTTCAACACCTCATCGAGTCGCCGCTCCTCGCCGTCAAACATCGACTGCAACTGCGGTAACAACTCGATGAGGTAGATTCCGTCTTGAGCGAGCACCTGTCGAAACAGCTTGGTCGCGAGCGCCACATCGCCTTGCTGCAAAGCAATCTCGCCGCGCAGGATTGCCCCTCGGGTCAATCGCTGGCGTCTCGCCTGAGAGAGTCGGACGTATTCTCTAGCCTTTCCGACATCACCGCCGTCCAGTGCGATTCGCGCAAGTTCGCAGTAATAGTTACTGAGCTGCGCGGCGGCACCATCGACCTTGGCGGCCTCTAACTGACGAGCGGCAACGACCGCATTTTCCCACTCGCTCTCCTGTTCGTAGATGCGGCATAAATGCTGCAAGCTTTCCAGGCGGTGATTGGCGCCCTCTGCCAGCTGCGCAAAAAGGTTTTCGGCTCGGTCAAGAAGTCCAGCATGCAGGTAATCGCGCGCCAATGAAAACAACGCCTGATCGCGCTGACTTTTTGCGAGGTTTGGGCGCGCAATAATATTCTGGTGAACCCGGATTGCCCGATCCACCTCACCGCGCCGGCGGAATAAGCTCCCTAGCGCAAAATGTGTTTCGATGGTTTGGTCATCGACTTGGACCAGGCGTAGGAAATGCTCAAGGGCCTGATCGTTTTGGTCGTTGAGAAGGAAATTCAGACCTTTCAAATACTCGGAGTTGAGCGGCTGAACTCGAGGTTCATCCGGATCATCGCCACCGAAGCGACCAAATAGAAACCCCGCTGCTGCCAGCAGCAAGAACAGGCCGGCCAGCAGCAGTATTTGTTCGAGGCCGTCAGTTGGCATCTTGCAGCGGCAGGCTGCGCAGGCTCTTCACCTCTGCCTCGGACACTCTTAGCGCCTTCCGGAGTCGCCTGCGGTCGTTGAACACACGTACAAGCACAAGTGAAGCGCACAACAGTCCGATCAGAACACCAACTACCATGGCGCCGATGATGATAAGCGACTTGGGCAGCTCGTAGACCGCGTAAAGCAAATCGACCTCGACGACGGCCGTATTGACCGACGCGAACACAGCCGCCAAGAGTGCTGCCGCGATCAATACTACGATGGTGATGATCCGCTGAATCACTGGTTAACCTAAGCCAGTGGCCGAACTGCTGTTCAGCTCTTTATTGCGAGGTGACGCCCGGCGTTCACGCGATCCCGAAGATCTTTGCCCGGCTTGAAGTGAGGAACATGCTTGCCCGAAAGCGCAACAGCAGCGCCCGTCTTTGGATTACGTCCCTGCCGAGGAGGACGAAAATGCAAAGAAAAACTGCCGAAGCCGCGAATCTCGATGCGGTCTCCGTGAGACAACGAATCGCTCATGAGCTCAAGCAAATGCTTAACAGCAAGTTCGACATCCTTCGCGGGGAGGTGTCGTTGCTTGCGAGCAATTAATTCAATGAGTTCCGACTTG
This sequence comes from Pseudomonadota bacterium, assembly GCA_038521865.1. Lineage (GTDB taxonomy): Bacteria > Pseudomonadota > Gammaproteobacteria > Steroidobacterales > Woeseiaceae > CALBPI01. The sequence goes on from JBCBKO010000001.1 coordinate 640,006, forward strand.
GTCATCGCTCGCTATATTAAGCGCGAACCGGGCCGGGGACAAGCGAGCTGGCCACGATTTACGCAGCCAGCCCGCCCAGACCAGTTAGTCGTTTCCGCCGGTCATCTTCTCTTTGAGGAGATCACCCAGCGTCGTGGCGCCGCCGGAAGCGGCCGACTCGGACTGATAACTCTGCAGAGCCTCCGCTTCTTCGTGGAATTCCTTAGCCTTGATCGACAACGCAATGCTTCGGTTCTTGCGATCGACCCCGGTGAAGCGAGCTTCCACTTCTTCGCCAACTTTCAAAACGGTTCGAGCATCTTCGACGCGTTCTCGCGACAACTCCGATGCACGAAGTGACCCGATCAAACCGTCCCCAAGGTCTACCAAGGCGCCGCGAGCGTCGACCTCGGTAATCGTGCCGGTAACGACACTGCCTTTCGGGTTTTCGGCCATCCAGGCTGAAAGCGGATCGCGGTCCAGTTGCTTGATGCCGAGTGAGATGCGCTCGCGCTCGGAATCGATAGCGAGAACGACCGCCTCGACTTCCTGACCTTTCTGGTAGTTGCGAACCGAGTCATCACCGTTGTCGTCCCAGGACAGATCAGATAAGTGCACGAGCCCGTCAATACCGCCGTCCAGGCCAATGAAAATGCCGAAGTCTGTGATTGACTTGATTTGGCCTTTGACACGATCGCCACGGTTGAACATCGAGCCGAATTCGGCCCATGGGTTCGACTTGCACTGTTTGATACCGAGGGAAATGCGACGACGATCTTCATCAATCTCGAGGACCATGACCTCGACCTCCTCGCCAAGGTGAACCACCTTTTGAGGATTAACGTTTTTGTTCGTCCAATCCATTTCAGAGACGTGAACCAGACCTTCAACGCCCTCTTCGATTTCCACGAAACAACCATAGTCAGCAATATTGGTGACTTTACCGAACAGTCGAGTGTTCGGCGGATAGCGACGCGCGATGTTCTGCCACGGATCCGCACCCAACTGTTTGATACCGAGAGAAACACGTTGACGCTCCCGATCGAATTTCAGGATCTTAACGTCGATCTCTTCGCCAACCGCGACCACCTCAGATGGGTGCTTGACGCGCTTCCACGCCATATCGGTAATGTGCAGCAGACCGTCGATGCCGCCTAGGTCAACAAACGCACCATAATCTGTGAGGTTCTTGACGATACCTTTGACGGTGTTGCCTTCCTGCAGACTCTTGAGGAGCTCTTCGCGTTCTGCGCTGTACTCTTCCTCGACTACTGCGCGTCGCGATACCACCACGTTGTTGCGCTGCTGGTCGAGCTTGATCACTTTGAACTCGAGAACTTTGCCTTCGAGATACGACGGGTCGCGAACCGGACGTACATCGACGAGCGAGCCCGGCAAGAATGCGCGGACGTTCTCAATTTCGACCGTGAAACCACCCTTGACGCGACCGTTGATCACGCCGTTAACGATTTCACTGGCTTCGAATGCTTTTTCCAGTCGCGTCCAGGTGCGAGCGCGTTTCGCTTTCTCACGCGAGAGACGGGTTTCGCCGAAACCATCTTCGACGGCGTCCAGTGCAACCTCGACGACATCGCCTTCGTTGACTTCGACCTCGCCGCTTTCGTTACGGAACTGTTCGACAGGAATGACGGCCTCAGACTTCAGACCGGCGTTTACGATGACGACATCGGAGTTAACCTCGATGACCGTGCCGTTGAGAATAGTCCCCGGAGTGATTTGTTGACTCGCGAGGCTTTCTTCAAAGAGTTGAGCAAAACTTTCAGACATGTTGTTGGAACCAAGCCACCCGAAGGCAGCACCTTGTGTTGAATTGAGTAGACGTACGGTGCTTCCTGCACTGACGTGTTACCACGAAAAATGCACCGCGCTCCTGGCGGTGCAACCAAAAAACATTATTCAAACGCTGTTTACAGACTGGCGTATCCGGTCTATCAGTCGCTCGGGACTTCCCCGCCGCCTGTCATCACATCTTCAAACCGAACGACCTTCAGTTCGAGAATCTTTGCAACCACGGCGTTGATGTCCAAATTCGACGAATCGATGATCACCGCGTCATCCGCAGGTCTCAGAGGGGCAGCCTCTCGCGCTTGATCGCGTGCATCCCGCCGCTCGATGTCCGTCAAAAGTGCGCGGAGATTAACATCAAAATTCTTGTCTAACAACTGCTTATACCGTCTTTGAGCCCGCTCTTCGGCGCTCGCAGTCAGGTAGATTTTCAGTCTGGCGCCGGGGAAAACCACCGTACCCATATCTCGACCATCTGCAACAAGTCCGGGCGGGGTAGCGAAACCTCTCTGGCGCTCAAGAAGCGCATCTCTGACCGGCTGCAGTGCTGCGACTTTGGAGGCAGCGTCACCGATCTGCTCCGTCCGAACCTCCAGGGTCACGTCTTGCTCATCCAGGAAAATCTGCTGCTCGTCGCCGATCGGTACGAAACGAACACAAAGGTTGCGGGCAATCGCGCCGATACGGTCCGCCTCCGAAAGCGCCACTCCAAGTCGAATCGCTGCCAGTCCGGTCAGGCGGTAGAGCGCCCCAGAGTCGAGCAAATGCCAACCCAGCGCTTGTGCTAAGCGCGCAGCCGTCGTCCCTTTACCCGATCCGCTGGGGCCATCGATCGTAATGACCCGTGCGTCACTCATCGAGAAATCTCGACGCTGAGACCGCATTCAACCGCAAGTGTCTGAAAATCCGGAAAAGAGGTCGCGATGTTCTCCGGTCGCTCCACTTCTACCACGTCGTCCGCCACGGCCCCTGCGACCGCAAACGCCATAGCAATCCTGTGATCATGGAAGCTATCTACCCGCCCTCCGCGCAAGGCACCACCAGTAATCTCGACCCAGTCTGGCCCCTCTTTTACGTTCACACCGAGCGTGCGAAGACCCGTGGTCATCGCAGCGATCCGGTCACTTTCCTTGTGCCGGAGCTCACCGAGCCCCTCAAAACGGCTTACGCCCTCGGCGGCAGCCGCCGCGACAAACAGCACGGGGAATTCGTCGATCGCGAGCGGTACCAGCTCATCTGAGACGTGAATCGCCTTCAGACTCGAACCGGATATATGCAAATCTGCGACCGGTTCGCCGCCGCACATACGGGGGTTTAACTGACGTATCTCTGCCCCCATCATTTCGAGGATCTTAAGCACACCATCGCGAGTCGGATTAACACCAATTTGCTGCAAGATTAGGTTACTTCGCGGCACAATCGATGCAGCTACAAGAAAAAACGCTGCAGAGGATAGGTCTGCCGGTACCTGGATATCGACGGGGCTTAGCCGCTCAGGCGGTGTGAGCGTAACGGTATTGTCTTCCGACTCAATGACGACGCCCATCGCGCCCAACATTCTCTCTGTATGATCCCGGCTTACCGCCGGCTCGATCACCGATACTGGGCCAACTGCATACAGTCCTGCGATGAGAAGCGCGCTCTTCAATTGCGCACTCGCCACCGGGAGTTCATATGAAAACGCCGAAAGCGCACCGGCCGGGGCGGAAACGCGAATCGGTGCATGTCCATCGGTGGTCCGAATGTTCGCACCCATTGCATTGAGCGGATCCGCCACTCGCGCCATGGGTCGGACCGACAGCGACTCGTCACCGATGAGCTCACTATCGAACTTCTGGCCTGCAAGCAGACCACAAAACAGACGCATCCCGGTGCCGGCGTTGCCCATATCCAGCGGCCCATCTGGCTTGACGAGACCCCTGAGCCCAACGCCGTGCACTGTATACAGTCCGCCGCTATCCCGCTTTATTTGGACCCCCATTCGCTCTAACGCCTTGGCGGTCGCCTTACAGTCCTCTCCCTCAAGCAACCCTTCAATCTTTGAGGTGCCCTCCGCCAGCGCCGAAAACATCAAAGATCGATGCGAAATTGACTTATCTCCGGGTAACCGCAGCGATCCACCGAGCGGCGTCAATACCCGACTGCTCCTTAAGATTTGCCCCATCGCTAAAGAACCGCACGCGGGTACGCGCCAATTATTCTGCACAATGACGCGACGGACTCCATGGCCGCCACGGCCGTTTTCACATTATCGTCGTCAGGATGCCCATCCAGATCGATAAAGAACACGTAATCCCAAACGCCACGTCGAGAAGGTCGAGATTCGATCCGGCTCATATTGACGCCTGCATCTGACAACGGTGTCAGTAATCGGTACAAGGCGCCGGCACCGTCCGACTGCTTTGCTGACAACAATAACGCGGTCTTGTCATCACCGCTGGGCGGCAAAAGCTTCTTACCGAGCACCAAAAAACGTGTGGTGTTGTCGGCTCGATCCTCGATATTGGAGACGAGCTTCTTCAAACTGTATACATCTGCCGCGGCCTGCCCTGCAATCGCGGCAGTACCGTTCTCGTCACGCGCTCTACGTGCTCCTGCCGCATTGCTGCTCAGGCTGATGAGTTCGACTTTCGGCAGATGTTCACGGAGCCACGCTCGGCATTGCGCTAAAGACTGCTGGTGGGCGCAAATCCGCTGGATACCTTCAAGCGTTTGACCGTCGGTACCGAGCAAATGCTGCTCAATTGGAATTTCGATCTCCCCGCAAATCTTCAGCGGTGAGCTCACAAACAGGTCAAGCGTGTGGTTCACCGTGCCTTCGGTGGAGTTCTCGATCGGAACAACACCGAAATCGGCGTCGCCCGCCTCAACTTCGTGGAATACCTGGTCAATTGTCGCAAAAGGCAAATCATTAATGGAATGGCCAAAGTGCTTCAGCGCGGCGCTCTGGGTGAACGTGCCGGCAGGCCCAAGGTAGGCAATCTTTAAAGGCGCCTGCTGAGCGAGACAAGCTGACATAATCTCGCGAAACAGCCGCACAATTTCCTCGTCCGACAGCGGACCCTTGTTCCGCTCGATGACTTGACGCAACACTTGAGCTTCTCGGTCTGCCCGATAGAACCCCGAGTTGTCTGGCGCATCTCGCTTTGCAATGCCCACTTGTTGTGCCAGTTCTGCACGACGTGCAATCAACGACTGTATTTCGGTATCGATGGCATCGATGGCCACCCTGACCTCGCTCAGAGCCTGAGTTTTATCGGAGTCACTCATGGCAAATGTAGGTCCTACACACCAGGCACTCGGACACGGAGAACCCCATCGATGTCACGCATGGCCCCCAGCGCGTCCTCCGCGAGTGGCGCATCCAAATCGATGATTGTATACGCGACCTCACCTCTTGATTTATTCAATAAATCTAGGATGTTACGGTCATTTCCTGCGATTATGGTTGAGATTTGACCGACCATGTTCGGTACATTCCGATTCGCGATTGTGACGCGCCAGCTTTCCCCAACTCGCGGCAACTTCGCGTCGGGAAAATTCACCGAATGTCGGATATTGCCGTTTTCCAGGTAGTCTTTGAGGGTGTCGGCAACCATCACCGCGCAATTGTCCTCAGCCTCCCCTGTGGACGCCCCCAGATGCGGATAACCGATGATTTTCGGGTGTCCGATGGTGTCTGGATTCGGGAAATCGGTCACGTACGCATGCAGTCGGTCTTCGTTCAGGGCGCGGATCACGGCGGCGTCATCGACAATGCCACCGCGCGCCAGATTGATTAGCACCGCATCCTTTTTCATAAGCCCGAGGCGCTCATCATTGAGCAAATGACGAGTCGCATCACTGAGCGGAACATGCACCGTCAGGATATCGACCGCCGAGAGGAGCTGCTCGATGCTCGATGATTCCTCCACCCCAGCTGAAAGCTGCCATGCTCGACGAACCGTCATGTGAGGGTCGAATCCCATCACCTGCATGCCGAGAGCGAGCGCAGTGTTGCACACCTCAACGCCGATCGCCCCGAGACCGATCACCCCAAGGGTTTTACCGGGTAGCTCGAATCCTGCGTACTGTTTCTTGCCTGCCTCGACCGCCTTACTTACCGTCGCCGCATCGCCTTCGAGGCCTGCGACATAGTTTAGTGCGGGCTGGATGTTGCGAGCAGCCATCAGCGCACCCGCGAATACCAGCTCTTTGACCGCATTGGCGTTGGCGCCAGGCGCATTGAATACCGGTACGCCAAGGTCGCTCAGCGCATCAATTGGAATATTATTCGTGCCCGCGCCAGCACGACCAACAGCTTCCAGTGAATCCGGAATCTGCATATCGTGCATTTTGTGCGAGCGCACGAGAATGCCATGAGGATCGCTAAGCGCAGACGCCACTTCATAATCCCCGCGCGGCAGACGCTTTAATCCGGCGACGGAAATATTGTTCAGGGTTTGAACTCTATACATAGCGCTTCGCCTAACCGTTACGTTTCTCGAAATCCTGCATGAACGAGACGAGCGCGTCGACTCCTTCCTGCGGCATCGCGTTATAGAGACTGGCACGCATTCCACCGACCGACCGATGTCCTTTCAGCGTGACCAACCCGGCATCTGCCGCCTCACTCAGAAATTGTCCATCGAGCTCGGCATTCGCCAGCGTGAATGGCACGTTCATGCGCGAGCGCGAGCGCACGGGAACCGGACTCGAATAGAAGTCAGACTGATCGATCGCACCGTATAGCGTTTCGGCCTTGCGTTGGTTACGCAGGGCCATGACATCTAACCCACCTTCGTCGATCAACCAACGAAATACCAGACCGGCGACATACCAGGCGAATGTAGGGGGAGTGTTGCTCATGGAACCTGCAGCAGCGTGGGCGGCGTACTGCATCATCGTCGGTACACCTTCACGACGCGGCTCCAGAAGGTCTTCCCGGATCAGAACGATCGTAAGCCCGGCGGGGCCAATATTCTTTTGAGCGCCCGCATAAATCACACCGAATCGATCGACCTCAATGGGTCGGGACAGTATCGTTGAACTCATATCCGCGACGAGCGGTGCGTCGGTAGCATCGTCCGGAATGTCATGAAACTCAACGCCTCCAATGGTTTCATTCGGCGTGTAATGTAAAAACGCGGCAGCGTTGGAGACCTTCCAATCCTCGACAGGCGGTATGTCGGTGTAGTTGTTGTCCGCAGCGTCAGCAACCAGATTTACACGGGCGTAGCGCTGCGCCTCTTTGATGGCCTTCTTGCCCCAGCTTCCCGTGACGACGTAATCCACCGTATCGTCAGCTGTAGCCAGATTCATAACCGACATTGAAAACTGCAGCGTCGCGCCGCCTTGCAAAAACAAGACCTTATAATCATCGGGGATCTTCAACAGCGCACGCAGATCGGCCTCCGCCTGCTCAGCGATGCCCACAAACTCCTTGCCGCGGTGGCTCATTTCCATCACCGACATGCCGCTTTCACCCCAGCTCAACATATCGTCGCGAACACGTTGCAACACAGGCTCTGGCAGCACTGCGGGACCAGCGCTGAAGTTGAAAATACGTTCCATTACTCGGCCTCTTCGTCGTCGATCGCTTCGATACGTGCAAGCCCGGTTAACAGGTCACCCTCGTCCAGTCGAATAAGCGTGACACCCTGCGTATTGCGTCCGAGCTGGGAGATTTCGCTGACAGAGGTTCTGACAAGTGTGCCCTGATGGCTGATCAACATGACCTCGTCGTCCTCGGCCACACGCAACGCACCGACACACCGCCCATTACGGTCAGAAGCCTGAATTGCGATCACGCCCTGTCCGCCACGACCCTGCACATTGAAGTCAGCAACCGCGGTGCGCTTGCCAAAACCGTGCTCCGTAGCGATGAGCAATACTTCCTCATCCCGTACAACACGCATCGCGATGACCGCCTGGTCGGACGAGACCTTGATACCTCGAACACCGGCGGCGCCACGCCCCATGGCCCGAACATCATCACTCGCAAATCGTATTGCTTTGCCTGAGTTAGCGAAGAGCATCACATCCTCACCGGCGGAAAGGATCGCGACATCAACAAGCGCATCGTCCTCGCGGATGTCGATCGCGATAATTCCGTTGCTCCTCGGACGAGAGAACGCCTCCAGAGAGGTCCGTTTCACAGTCCCGTTGCGCGTTGCAAAAATGACGTAACGATCCGCCGGAAACTCCCGCGTGGGCACGACCGCATTGATGCGCTCATCCTGCTCGAGCGGCAGAAGATTTACGATCGGTTTGCCGCGGGATCCTCGTCCGGCCTGTGGCAGCTGATAGACCTTTAGCCAGTAAACCTTGCCGCGGCTGGAGAAACACAGCAGAGTGTCATGCGTGTTCGCTACAAACAGATGTTCGATGAAATCCTCATCCTTCATCCGCGTTGCAGATCGGCCACGCCCGCCCCGCTTCTGCGCCTGATAAGTATCTGGGGACTGTGCCTTGGCATAGCCAGCGTGCGATAGCGTCACCACTACATCGGACTCAGGGATCAAGTCCTCGATGCTGAGATCGCTGTGGTCCTCCACAATCTCTGTGCGGCGTTCATCGTTGAACTGCTCACGCACTGCTGCGAGCTCCTCCCGAATCACTTCGAGCAGGCGGTCAGGATCAGCAAGAATCAGAGAATACTCTTTAATTTTTTCAAGTAGGTCACTGTATTCTTTAAGGATCTTATCCTGCTCAAGCCCGGTGAGCTTGTGCAGTCGAAGGTCCAGAATCGCCTGAGCCTGAGTCTCGGAAAGTCGGTAACGTACTGCATCACCCTGACCGCGAATCCCGAACGACTCATCGAGACCATCAGGACGGGTGTCGATACTGCCCGCCCGCGAAATCATCTCAGTCACTTGGCCCGGCGCCCAGTCTTGTGCACAGAGGCGGACTTTCGCTTCTGCGGGACTCGGAGAAGTCTTGATGAGTTCGATCACGGGGTCGATATTGCCGAGTGCAACCGCCTGACCTTCCAGCACGTGCGCCCTCGCCCGCGCTTTTCGAAGCTCGAATATCGTCCGTCGAGTCACCACTTCACGCCGGTGACCAATAAACGCGTTTAGAACATCATGCAGGTTCATCAACTGCGGCTGTCCATTGCGCAGCGCCACCATATTGATGCCGAAAACGGTCTGCAGCAGCGTGTGCTTGAACAGGTTATTGAGCACTACCTCGCTGTTCTCACCTCGCTTGAGCTCAATAACGACCCGCATACCGTCTTTGTCAGACTCATCGCGTAAACCACTGATACCCTCAAGCTTTTTGTCGCGCACTAGCTCAGCGATTTTCTCGATCAAGCGCGCCTTGTTCACCTGATACGGCAGCTCTGTCACGATGATGGCCTCTCGTGACTTACCGTCCAGCGGTTCAATGTGTGTGCGCCCGCGGATATAGACCCGGCCACGCCCGGTCTTGTACGCCTGATAGATACCCGCAGACCCATTGATGATGCCAGCCGTTGGGAAATCCGGGCCTGGCATGTATTCCATCAGTCCTGGCACGTCCAATTCGGGGTTGTCCATCAGCGCCAGGGTCGCGTTAATCACCTCGCCAAGATTGTGCGGCGGGATGTTTGTGGCCATACCGACCGCAATACCGGCCGAGCCGTTGACGAGTAGGTTCGGAATCCGGGTCGGCAGTACTGACGGTTCAGTTTCCTTCTCGTCGTAGTTGGGGACGAAATCGACCGTTTCCTTATCGATATCCGCCAGCAACTCTTGCGTGATCTTTGCCATCCGAACTTCGGTGTAACGCATGGCAGCTGGCGCATCGCCATCAACCGAACCGAAGTTGCCCTGCCCATCAATCAGCATGTAGCGCATTGAAAATGGCTGGGCCATTCGAACGATGGTGTCGTAAACCGCGGAATCGCCGTGCGGGTGGTATTTACCGATGACGTCGCCGACGACTCTCGCCGACTTGTTGTAGGGCTTGTTGTGGACGTTGCCGAGCTCATGCATCGCGTACAACACGCGCCGGTGAACCGGTTTCAGACCATCGCGAACATCGGGCAATGCACGCCCGACGATGACGCTCATCGCGTAATCGAGATACGACTGGCGCATCTCTTCTTCGATCGTTACGGAGAGCAATTCCTGGGCAATTTCAGACATGGATTATTCGGACGAATTCAGGGAACAGAAAGTCAAGCGTTTTTCTAGTGTTTTAATGGCGAACCTGTTGTTTCTTCAGCCCGAAAATCAGGCGTTTACGACCGTCAGGCGCCACCGCTTTTGTTACTCAAATTCTAGCACAAAACCACCCCCGAAAAGCCCTGAAAAACAGGGTACGACCCAAGATTCCAACACCCCGCTATAATGCGCCGATGAAGCGTTGTGAAACCCTCATTTGTGCCCGTTGGGTAGCGACTGTTGAACCGGACAATATCGTGATCGACGATGGCGCTGTTGCCATCGATTCTGGACGAATCGTCGCAGTCGATACCCGCACGAAACTGCTCGAGCAATTCGAGCCTGACAGGCTGGTATCCCGCGATTCTCACCTGCTGATCCCAGGATTAATCAACGCTCACACGCACGCCGCGATGACGCTATTGAGGGGTGCCGCCGAAGACTTGCCACTACAGCAATGGCTGGAGAACGGCGTATGGCCGATCGAGGCCGAGCATGTCGGCCCTGAGATGGTCCGCGACGGCACCCGACTGGCGATGCTGGAGTCGATCAAGGGTGGTGTGACCTGTTTTAACGACATGTACTTCTTCCCGGATGTCGCCGCGGAAGTGGCTTCTGCCGCCAGGATGCGCGTATCGCTCGGTTTGCCGATCATCGAATTCCCAACCGCGTGGGCTGCCACCGCAGATGAGTACCTCGCCAAAGCACAGGACACCCTGGATGCGCTTCGCGCAAATCCCTTGATCACAACACAGTTTGCGCCGCACTCTCCTTATACCGTCACACCCGACACGCTAACTCGAGTGCGCACTATCGCCGACCAACTCGATGCCATGGTCCACATACACTTGCAAGAGACTCAAGGAGAAGTCGACCAGGGTCTTTCGACTAACGGTAAGCGCCCGACCGAATTTCTAAACGATATTGGGTTGCTCAACAGGAACTTTCTCGCAGCTCACATGGTTGCAGCCACGTCGGATGACCTTGCGTTGTTTCGCGATCATTACTGCAATGTCGTGCACTGCCCGAGCAGCAATCTCAAACTCGCAAGTGGCATGGCCCCGATCGCCGAGATGCTCGATTACGGAATCAATGTCGCTATTGGCACTGACGGTGCGGCGTCGAACAATTCGCTCGACATGATCGCCGAGACGAGACTCGCGGGACTGGTTGCCAAAGGCCGAGAAGGCGATGCGACTGTGCTGCCCTCCGCTACGCTATTGAGGATGGCCACTATCAATGGCGCGCAGGCGCTGGGAATCGCTGAGCAAACCGGTTCGCTGGAATCCGGAAAATGGGCTGACATAGCTGTTGTGAATCTCGGTGCAGTGCATTGTCAGCCCGTGTACGATCCGATCGCTGCATTGTTCTACTCAGCAAACCGATCCGACGTGACTGACGTCTGGGTAGCGGGTAAAGCGTTGCTCGAACAGGGCGAACCGACAACTTTGGATGCCGAGAGAATTCAGGCACGCACTCAAGAGTGGCATGACCGTATTCGCGGCTGATGCCCGGGAAACCAATCAATGGAAAATGTAGATAATTCAGAGCTAGCGCGGTTCGATGCCGTTGCGAGTCGATGGTGGGATCCAAAGGGCGAGTTCGGTGCCCTCCATCGGATCAATCCGATTCGCCTCGAGTATGTCCGCGAACGTGCGACGCTCGACGGCGCGCGAGCGGCTGATATCGGCTGTGGTGGTGGACTGCTCGCAGAGGCCATGGCGAAATCAGGCGCAAACGTGACAGCCGTCGATATGTCGGAAAAGGCGATTCAGGTTGCGCGACTGCACATGCACGAGAGCGAGCTCGATATCAACTACCAGCTGTCGACCGCAGAGTCGCTAGCGGAAGACAAGACGGCAGCGTTTAATGTCGTCACCTGCATGGAGATGTTGGAGCACGTACCCGCACCAGAAGCTGTCGTTGCGGCAATCGCACGGATGGTCAAACCCGGTGGCGATGTATTCTTCTCTACCATCAACCGCACCGCCAAGGCATTCGCCCTTGCAATCGTCGGAGCCGAGTACATCCTGAACTGGGTCCCACGAGGTACCCATGAATACGCCAAATTCATCCGTCCGGCCGAACTGGATAAGGCAGCACGTGATTCCGGGCTTCAACTCCAAGGTCTTACCGGACTGTCCTACGACCCCTTATCCGATCGATTCAGTCTCGGCAACGACATCGACGTAAACTATTTCGCTCATTATAAGATGTCAGGCGCCTAGCTTGAGCACGCACCAAACCGTATTACTCGATCTCGATGGAACGCTGATCGACACCGCACCTGACCTCGTCGCAGCACTCTTCGCCACGTGCGATCAATTTGGTGTTGAGCGCCCCGAACAGGATCGCGCACGTCGCGAGGTTGCCAATGGCGGGCTCGGCATGATCAAGCTCGCATTTCACACGCACGACGAAACCGCGCAAAAGCTTGCTCACGCCTGGTTTCTCGACTACTACGCCGCCAACATTGCTGAGGGCTCGCACGTATTCCCTGCCATCGCTCCGACGCTTGATCAGCTCGCAGAACCCTGGGGCATCGTTACCAACAAGCCTGAATACCTGACCCATCTACTACTGGATGCGCTAGGCCTTTCACAACGAGTCGGCTGCGTTGTTGCCGCCGATACGCTGCCGGTAAGAAAACCGGATCCGGCACCGCTAGTGTTTGCCGCCGAGCAACTGGGCAAGACGCCGGGAGACTGTCTCTACGCCGGAGACCACAAGCGTGATATCGATGCAGCCCATGCAGCGGGTATGTATGCGATCGCAGTCGGTTATGGCTATAACCTTGAGGGTGATGACCCTTATAGCTGGGGAGCCGACTCGGTGTGCGAAACACCTGAGGCACTCTCAAGTATCATGCGCGAGCGGGCGCGGCTTGCGCTATGAGTGAACTTGCCGAACTCACGCAGCAACCGGGTGCGTGGCTTTTTGCGCTCGCCGGGCTTGCGGTGGGCTTAACCATTGGGATCTTGCTGGAGTATCTGTTTACCCGCCCAGCTTTTGCCAAAAAAGAAGTCGAACTCGTGGAGCTCAGAACTCGGGTAGATAGCCAGCAGCACCTGATCGGCGAACGTGAACGATTGGTGGAGCTCGTCGAAAGCCGATTGTCCGGGGAGTTCGGTAACCTCGCGCAACAAACCATGCAGCGCAACAGTGACACGTTCCTGAAACTCGCACAGGAACACCTCGGCAAGCGTCAGGAAATCGCCAACAGTGAGATGGCGGCGCGAGAGAAAGCGGTCGAAAACCTCGTCGCACCGATCCGTGACGCGCTGCAAAAGTCCGAAGCGCAAATTCAGGCGCTCGAGAAGGCCAGGAGTCAGGCGTACGGTAGCATCACCGAGCAATTGGCCAACATGCAGCAAGCTGCCAGTAGTCTCAGCCAAGAGACACGCAATCTCGTGACGGCGCTGCGGCGCCCCGAGGTTCGAGGACAGTGGGGCGAAATTACGTTGCGCCGTCTCGTCGAGATGGCCGGTATGGTCGAGCACTGCGATTTTATTGAGCAGTCGACACAACGAAGCGATGACGGCAAAGCAATACGTCCCGACATGATTGTGCGGATGCCCGATGATCGCGAATTGGTCGTAGACGTGAAGACTCCTCTTGACGCCTATCTCAGTGCGATCGAGGCAGAGCGTCCGGAAGAGCGCGATCAACTGCTCGTTCAGCACGCTCGCAAAGTCAAAGAGCGCATCGACGAATTGGCCAAAAAGTCCTACTGGTCGCAATTTGAGAAGAGTCCGGAATTCGTGATTCTGTTTATCCCGGGCGACCAGTTCCTTTCGGCTGCGGTGCAAAAACAACCGTCTCTAATTGACGATGCGCTTCGGCAAAACATCATTCTGGCGACGCCTACGAGTTTTGTGGCGTTGCTCAAAGCGGTTGCCTACGGATGGCGACAACTGTCGCTCGCAGAAAATGCTGAACAGATTCGACGTTTGGCGATCGATTTGCACGACAGGCTCGCCGTCTTCAGTGATCACCTCGCCAAAGTCGGCAGACAACTTGAAGGCAGCACCAAAGCGTTCAACCAAGCGGTGGGGTCGCTCGAGCGCAACGTACTGCCCGGCGCGAGAAAGTTTACAGAACTCGGAATCCAGCCCAAGAAGCAAATCGACGAGCTTCAGCAAATTGAAACCGCACCGCGCGAGCTGCAATCGCCGTCCTCGCGGGATTCCGAAGATCAATAGGCAATGAACGTGCTCTTGTCACCATCGGCCAAGCGTTGCCTGGACGTTGCCGCGATTTATCTCGACGACCGCGCGCAAGCGAGGCAACAAGCTGCGTTTCAAATTGCAGCCGAAGTGTTCGCACTGGCTGATCCCTCGCTCAGTCCGGAGGTACGTCCCGTCAAGATGCAATGGTGGGAAGACGAACTCCGTCGCACCGCTACCGGTTCACCTCGCCACCCGTTGACCAAGGCGTTGTTGCCCGGGCCACTACACATCGAACACCTCCCTTTGCTGCGGCAATGGCTCGTACACGCTCGAACTCGGCGACAGCCGGGAACAGAGTCCCGGACCAGTTTTCGTATCGATGCATTCAGAAAGTTCGCAGTCGCATTGTTGATCGCCACAGACGACCCGCTGGAAACCACCCAACGCTCGACGGCAACCGATCTGGGTTGTGCACTTGCAACGCTCGACGCACTGGATCGGGGCATAGCCGCCCAAGATGTCGCGGCCGAGGTAGCGTCCATCCGTCGACCGCTGAGCGAGGTTTGTGGCGCCTCTTTGCCCGTTGCCTGGGTCGCTCTGGCGGCTACCTTGGAATATTCGCTCGGACGTCTGACAGAGGGTAGAAAAGTGCGATCATTGCCGCTCGTATTTCGTGCCTGGCGCGCCGCTCGAGCACAAACCGGAGAAAATCAATGACGCAAACGCCCTCACCTTCTGATCTTCGTGAGCACAAAGCGGCACCCGGCAGTCTGGATGGCAAAGTCATTCTGGTGACCGGCGCGAGCGACGGCATCGGCCGCGCTGTTGCTGAGTCATGCGCGCTCGCAGGTGCCACTGTCTTGCTCATGGGGCGCTCGGAAGCAAAGTTGAATGCGGTACACGATGCGATCGTTGAATCCGGAGGGCTCAGACCAATCGTCATCCCGCTGGACTTTCTGAAAGCTGAAGGCGGTGTTTACCTGACGCTCGCCGAGCAGATTGAGAGCGATTTTGGACAACTGGATGGGCTGGTCCATTGCGCAGGCATACTCGGCGAAATGGTCGAGGTTGAACAATACGACGCTGTGATCTGGCAACAGGTGATGCACGTAAATGCCACGGCCGGTTTCGCGTTGACCAAGGTGCTGCTGCCATTACTTGCGAAAGCGAAAGGCGACGTGTTGTTCACAACGAGCAGCGTCGGCCGAAAAGGCCGCGCTTTTTGGGGTGCATACGCGGTCTCCAAATTCGCCGTCGAAGGTCTCGCTCAAGTCATTGCTGAGGAGCAGAAGCCGCGTGGTATTCGCGTCAACGTGATTAATCCGGGCGCGACCCGCACGCATATGCGAGCGCAGGCCTACCCGATGGAAGATGCGAAAAAAGTACCTACCCCGGACTCCGTTGCACCCGCTTACTTGTACTTTTTGAACAGTACCGACGAGACGTTGACCGGGCTCAGCGTCGACGTGAAGGACAAACGCTAGCCGCTGCGGCGCGGTTTTTTACGCCGCCGAGCCGGATGACGGCTTCGATCCGCCGGCGGTGCGGGCGCTTCCAGGCTGACCGCTTGGTAGAGTTTGCGAAGCACAGGATACGGAATGTCCATGAATTCACCGCGGCGCAACTTGGGCGGCAGTCGCGCGGCACCATAACCTGTGCGCACCAACCGACTGACGGTAAAGCCCACCGCTTCCCATATGCGGCGAACCTCGCGATTTCGACCCTCATGCAGCGTGACATCAAACCAGCGATTGGCGCCACTGCCACCACCGGGCGTCAGACTATCAAACTTGGCTAAACCGTCGTCTAGCTCGACTCCCTGCAACAGCTGTTGTTGCACAGCCTCATCCGGATCTCCCAGCACACGGACCGAATAGCTCCTAGCCACTTCGAAGCTCGGGTGCATCAGTCGATTGGCAAGCTCGCCATCGGTGGTGAGCAACAATAATCCAGTCGTCGCAATATCCAATCGACCGACCGCAATCCATCGCTGCATACCCGGTTTCGGGAGACTGTCAAAAATACGCTTTCGGCCCTCTGGATCACTGCGAGTACAAACCTCTCCTGCCGGCTTGTGATAGAGCAAGTGTTTGTGCCGAGCGTGGCGTGCGGCTTTGACGCTGACTTTGCGACCTCGCAGCACGAGATCCTCGTCGCCGCTGATTGTGGCGCCAAGTTCCGCCACTGCCCCGTCGATCAGAAGCTCTCCCGCTGCAATTGCCCGTTCGATCTCGCGCCGTGAGCCATGACCGGCGGCAGCGAGCACCTTTTGCGCGCGCTCAGCCTTCTTCGGTGTCGGCTTCTGCGGATTGTTCATCGGAAGGTTCTTCAAGCGCAATCGCTGGAGGATTGCTGCTGCCGTCCTCAACGCTGGGTAGGTCAAGCTGGATCTTCAGACTCTCGATATCGGTTAGTTCAGCGAGCGACGGCAGCTCGTCCAGCGTCTTTAGGTTGAAGTAGTCGAGAAATGCTCGTGTAGTGCCAAACATCGCTGGCTTGCCGGGCACGTCGCGATGTCCAACGATACGAATCCATTCGCGCTCCAACATACTACGGATAATGTTGCTGCTCACCGCCACGCCGCGGACGTCTTCGATTTCGCCGCGAGTAATGGGTTGTCGATAGGCGATCAGTGCGAGGGTCTCGAAGAATGCGCGCGAATACCTAGGCGGTCGCTCTTCGAATAGTCCCGTCAATTCCGCCATCATCTCCTGACGCAACTGCACGCGGAACCCCGAGGCCACCTCAACCAACGTCACACCACGATCTTCAAAACGGGATTCGAGGGATTCCAACGCCCGTCTGACTTCAGGTTTTGAGACCTTGGTGGCTCCCGGCCGCGCGCTGGCAATCTTCTGCAGCTGTTCGATATTCAGTGGCGCATCCGAGGCGAGCAGCGCCGCTTCGAAGAATACTTCCAAAGCATGGTCTTCTTCCGCAGATGGCTTTGCTTCCTGTATCGCGGGTACTTGTGGTTCGGTCGCGGACACTAATCAGCCTCCAATTCAATATTGGCGAGTTTCTCGTCGGCATCGTCGGCCTGGACGGCTCGAACGTGGATAGGTGCAAAGTTTGTACTCTGCACAACCTCGAGAAGCTGTTCTTTCAGTAACTCCAGAATCGCGATGAAGGTGACGGTCACCCCCATGCGACCCTCTTCCGGGTCAAACAGCGACGAAAACTCGGAAAACCCTCCGGCATTCGTCAAATCAAGAATTTCGGTCATGCGCTGGCGCACGGACAACGGCTCGCGCTGCAGATGCAGGTTGGAATACATCTCAGCGCGCGCCATGACTTCTTTAAAAGCAACCAACAGTTCGCGCAGACTGACGTCCGGCAGTCGAGTCACCACACGACGCTTTGGCATACTGGCGTTAACCACACTGGTGTCACGTTCCTCGCGCGGCAGCTCGTCGAGATCTTCGGCGGCTTTCTTGAAGCGCTCGTACTCTTGAAGCCGTCTGACCAACTCAGCCCGCGGATCCTCTTCGTCGGCATCCTCGCTGACCGGACGAGGCAGCAACATGCGAGACTTGATCTCCGCCAGCATGGCAGCCATCAGCAAATACTCTCCTGCGAGCTCAAGCTGGAGCTCCTGCATCACCTCGATGTACTGCACGTACTGCTCGGTAATCTCGGCAATAGGGATATCCAGAATGTCGAGGTTCTGTCGGCGAATCAGATAGAGAAGCAGGTCAAGCGGACCTTCGAATGCTTCCAAAAACACCTTGAGCGCATGAGGCGGGATGTAGAGGTCCTGCGGCAACTCCGTAACCGGCTCCCCCTCAACCACAGCAAACGGCATTTCCGATTGCGCGGGCTGCTGGAGCAGATTCTCCGTTGTGGGCTCTGGAGGCGTTTCGGTCACTGGGAATTCCGCGATATCGCTGCGAGGCAATCTTCTATTGTAGTCCTATTCCAGCGGCACTGGCACCGCCACTTCAGACGATCGCCGAGGTATCGCCTTTGCCTTCGCGGAGAATCTCGACCGACCCGCTGGTCAGGTCAACCACGCTCGAGGGCACCATACCGCCAGCGCCACCGTCGATAACGGCCTCTACCTTGCCTTGAAGCCTGTCTAGCATCTCACGTGGATCGGTCATGGGCTCATTGTCGCCCGGCATCAGCAAAGTAGATGACATTATCGGCTCGCTGAGGTGTTCGAGGAACGCCAAGGGAATCGGGTGGTCTGGAATTCGGATTCCAATCGTTCTACGCCGCGGGTTCTGGAGCCGCTTTGGAACCTCCCCGGTCGCCTTCAGGATGAAGGTGTAGGGCCCCGGAGTAAACGTACGAAGGAGGCGGTAGGCCCAGTTGTCGACCCTAGCATAAGTAGCAATCTCGGATAGATCACTGCAAACCAACGTGAAGTTGTGGTCCTTATCGGTTTGGCGGATTCGCCGGATACGCTCCATCGCGCGTTTGTCGCCGATATGGCATCCCAGTGCGTAGCTACAGTCGGTGGGGTATGCGATTAATCCACCGGCTCGCATTAGACTGACGACGCGTGCGACCTGCCGCATCTGGGGGTTTTCAGGGTGGATTGAGATCAGCTCAGTCATACCCATAGTGTACGTTAGCGCGAGAACACTTACCCATTACTGGTGGCCTGCGTATGGTTTCCGCTACCATGCGCCGGCGCTAGCGAAAACGTTTCTTCATGCAAGCACTTATTGACTTTATTCCGCTGCTGCTCGCGTTGGTTGCTTACAAGCAATTCGACATTTACGCAGCGACGATCGTCCTGATGGTGACACTGCCGTTAATCCCATTGGGTCAAAAACTGCTCGGGAAGCCGGTGTCCCAGATACACCTGTGGTCGTCCGGATTGGTACTGCTGTTTGGCGGCGCGACACTGATGTTTCGTGATCCGCGGTTCGTGATGATGAAACCGACCATTCTCTACTTTGGGCTCGCCGCTGCCTTCGGTCTCGCACAGAAGTTCGCTGGAGTCAGCCTCATCGAAAAGATGCTGGGCGGCACGATTCGAATGGAACCAACCGCCTGGAAAACGCTCGGATACATCTGGGCTAGCTTTTTCGTCTTTCTGGGTGCGTTGAATATCTTTGTCGCTACGACTTATAGCGAGGAAACCTGGTTCCAGTTCAAGGTATGGGGCATCACAGGTTTGACGTTTGCTTTTGTCATCGGCCAAAGCGTCTGGATTGCAGGCCGGATGATCGAGAACCGCACCGACGGCGAACCCTCCGCAAGAGTCGATTCTGAGTGAACGCCGCACGTGTCGAATTGATTACACGACTTCTCGAGGACGCTTTCGCACCTGAAACGCTTCAAGTTATCGACCAGTCGCATTTACATGCCGGACACGCAGGTGCGCAGGACGGAAGAGGACACTTTAAGGTGAACATCTCCGCGGCCGCCTTTAATGGCAAGCGTCCAATCGCGTGTCACCAAGCAATATACAAAGCGCTTGGTGATCTTATGACAACAGATATTCATGCGCTCTCCATCAAGGCGAGCGGAACCGAATAGACACTTTTTAATCTAGCCCTTAAGGAGAGACTAATGAAGACAACTGCTAAAAGCGGTCTGCTGTGTGCAGCACTGCTAATGCTGAGCACCGTAGCCAACGGTCAGACCGTCGTGACCGTTGATGGTTTGGCGATCTCGGAGGTTGAGTTCGAAGCATATGCTGTGGAGTTCACCGGTGCGCCGGCTACGGACGAGAATCGCGAAGAGATTATCGAGCAGATCGCCACGGTCGTTGCGCTTTCGAATATCGGAATCGAGAAAAAGCTCGATCAGACTGATGCGATTGCGGCGTCCATCGAAGCGAAGCGTCGCGATGTACTAGCGCGAGCGGCCATCGTCGATTTCGTCGAGTCAAACCCGATTGCCGATGATGCTGTTCGAGCAGCCTACGACGAACAGATTGGAAGCGTAGCAACACCAACCGAATTGAGAGCAAGTCACATACTAGTCGCGTCAGAGGATGAGGCGAAGGCCATAATTGAACAGTTAAAGGGTGGCGCTGACTTCGCTGAACTCGCAGCCGAAAAATCGACCGGTCCTTCAGGCCCGAAAGGCGGAGACCTCGGTTGGTTTGGTCCTACGCAGATGGTGCCCCCGTTCAGCGCTGCTGTTCAGGCACTCGAGGACGGCGCTTTCAGCCAGACTCCAGTCAAGACGGATTTCGGATGGCACGTTATTTTGAGAGTCGGAACGCGAGATGGTTCGTTGCCGGGATTTGCAGAAGTGCAAGAACAAATCCGGGGTGCATTAACTCAACAACAGTTCAATGAATATCTCGAAGGTATCCGCGAAGGCGTCAGCGTCGAACGACCTGAATAACCCAAGTTTTCCGTACGGAGAGAATTGTGAACGACGTCACCGCAAGCCGGATGACTACAGCGTACTGTTAAGAACGTTCCCGCTTTGATCGCTCTGGCGGGAACGTCTTAACCTCACATCTCCTAAACGATGAGGCAACTTTGACCGACCCCTTCCTTCAGGTGGTCGGTCTTTTTTTGCCGTGATGAGAGCGCTCAAAAACAACACACTCACTCGGTGTCGCCCACTCTATAAAGGGAGCTGCTTAGCACCACATTCAACGGGTTGCTGCTAAAGCCGGCAATGTCAGACGCTACCAAGCGTTTTGAGACTGGATAGTAAATTGGGATGACCGGTACTTCTTTTTGAATCAGGCCCTCAACCTGCTGATACAGAGCCATTAACTCGCCCACATCACTTTCACTCGCCGACTGGCCGAGTAGAGTCTCGACACTCTTGTCATCAAAGTAGCTGAAGTTATTTGGGTGATCTGAAGAAAACAGTTTGAGAAAAGCCGATGGATCTCGGAAATCGCCTGTCCATAGCCCGATAAATGCTTCGATCTCACCCGGTGTACGTAGCTTAGAGACGTACAAACGAGGCTCTTGTGAATTCAGCTCGATGCTGACGGGCAGATGCTCTTCCCATTGCTTCTTAATCGCCAATGCAACTCGCTCCACCAGGCCACTCGAGTAGTAATCGAGTGTGAAAGACAGTGGTGTCTCTGGTGAATACCCGGCCTCTTTTAATATGGCATTAGCATTAGAAATTCGAGCGGACAGGCTTTGCTTTAGAAACTCAGGCTGTGGGCTGGCGTAGCCACTTATTCCTGGCGGTACAAACGACATCGCAGGAACCTCCCCACGCTTTGTTACCTTCTCAACAATTTCGTCGCGATCAATTACAGCACCAAGTGCAGCGCGAATGGCAGAAGACCGGTTGAGTGGCTCCGCTGCCATACTTATGCCCACATAAAATACACCGAGCCCGGGACCCACCTTGAGCTCTTCAGGACGCTCTTTACGCAAACGCTCATGCTGACCGGCGGCAACTGTACTTGTTATATCCAACTCGCCGGCAAGAAACGCGCGGGTTTCCGCTTCAGGCTCCATCTGTAGAAAAACCACCCTGTCGAATGAAGTCGCACTGTCGTTCCAGTATTCGGTGTTCCGCGTAAGTTCAATCGAGAACGGCGCATTGTTTTTTTCAACAACATAAGGCCCATTACTCGGCACATACTTTCCGTCCATTTCCAGTATCGGGAAAGTTACCGGCAGTGTTAGCAATTCCAAAAAATATGGCGTTACAGAAGCGAGCTTAATCCTGAGCGAGTCAGTCGCAATTACCTCTACCCCTATGTCTTTTGGATCAGCGTCTCCATTCAGCGTGGCGCTTGCACCCTCAATAATTGAAAAATAGCCACGTGATGGCGCCGCCGAATCTGCATCAAAGAGCGCAACGAACGCATTCTTGAAATGCTGAGCCACAATAGGCTCTCCACTCGAATACCTGAGGTTCTCTCTCAGCCTAAATGTATAAGTCAGACCATCCTCTGACACTTCCCAAGACTTGGCTGCCCCAGGAACGAGCGCACCATCAGAGCGAAACGAGACCAATCCCTCGCCGATGTCCCGCAGCACAGCTAACGCCTGATTCGATATGTACTTCTGCGCATCGAGGGTTTCCGGAAAACTGTCTATTCCCCTCCAGAGCTTGTGTTCCGAGGCAATTTCAGAATTTTCCGATGCTGATTCATGTGCGTCGCTTAGGTAGTAAGCATAGATAAGGGTGACTGCCGCCACCCCGGTCGCAAGTGAAAAAATTTTACTTCTAGCTCGAAACAATGTGCGTTAGCAAAACGAACAATTTGAATAATCCCTCGCTACGCTAGGCGACCTGCATCGACCGAGTCACTCAAGCAATCAATAATGAAGGCGCGATAGCTCCCGCATCGGTTGCATTACCAGCTATCGAGTATATAGGCATCCTCGATGCCCCCACCAAGTATCGACTGGGTTCCAAACGCAAGCCTTAAAGAATCACTTCTGTCTATACCAAAATACGGCGCATTGCCCAGGGACTGCGGAGTCGAACCCTTAAAAAATGACCGCACAACAGGAGAAACGCCGGGAGAATAAGCTCGCGCGTAAACTCCTACCAAATGGGGCTCGAGTTCCCCATTTTCATAAACTCGTCCCAAGACACCAACATAATCCCCAACGGTTAAGGACGATGCGACATGGAGGTCTAAATTAACTCTTTGGCCGAGTATCCTCACGCTGCCAGATGCCAAATCGACGCTCTCAACAGGCCCGGCTACCACAAGCTGAACGCCTATTGATTCAAGTTCCTCTACGTACTCGGACGACAGTGAGAGAACTTCTTGTCCGACCTCAGAGAAAGAAACCATAATCGAGTGCGGCGCACTACCGGTGGAGATACCTTCTAGCGGTGCACTACCGGTGGAGATACCTTCGAGCGGTGCACTGCCGGTGGAGATGCCTTGTAAAGGCGCACTGCCAGTAGAGATTCCTTCTAGCGGTGCACTACCGGTGGAGATCCCATCTAGCGGCGCACTACCGGTGGAGAAACCTTGTAAAGGCGCACTGCCAGTAGAGATTCCTTCTAGCGGTGCACTACCGGTGGAGATACCTTCGAGCGGTGCACTACCGGTGGAGATACCTTCGAGCGGTGCACTGCCGGTGGAGATACCTTCTAAAGGCGCACTGCCAGTAGAGATACCTTCGAGCGGCGCACTGCCAGTAGAGATTCCTTCTAGCGGTGCACTACCGGTGGAGATACCTTCTAGCGGTGCACTACCGGTGGAGATACCTTCGAGCGGTGCACTGCCGGTGGAGATACCTTCTAAAGGCGCGCTGCCAGTAGAGATACCTTCGAGCGGTGCACTGCCGGTGGAGATACCTTCTAGAGGCGCACTGCCAGTAGAGATACCTTCTAGAGGCGCACTGCCAGTAGAGATACCTTCTAGTGGTGCACTGCCGGTGGAGATACCTTCTAGCGGTGCACTGCCGGTGGAGATACCTTCTAGCGGTGCACTGCCGGTGGAGATACCTTCTAGCGGTGCACTGCCGGTGGAGATACCTTGTAAAGGCGCGCTGCCAGTAGAGATACCTTCTAGCGGTGCACTGCCGGTGGAGATACCTTGTAAAGGCGCGCTGCCAGAAGAGATACCTTCTAGCGGTGCACTGCCGGTGGAGATACCTTGTAAAGGCGCGCTGCCAGTAGAGATACCTTCTAGCGGTGCACTACCGGTGGAGATACCTTCTAAAGGCGCACTGCCGATGTTTATACCCACTGGAAATGCGCCACTAGCAAAGTCACGATCAAAGGGTGCTCCCCCGGTTGATATCCCTGCTAGGGCAGTGGGAAATTGCATCAGTGCACCCCACAAAAGCAGCTTAGAGACTATGGCGGATTTTTCCGCCGAATTACCCAGATACATCAATATCGCTCCTGCGCACATAGCTTTCCGCGCGCGTCTCTCCCAATAGATCAGCTAGCTCCCTCTCTTGTGCATCGATTTATAAACTCCCGACGCGGAGGAATTGTCCTAGCTACTCTTCCGATTCCTCCGCAATTCCATGACTAACAAGAAACTCTTGTAACGTCTGTTTCTCGCTAGGATCACGCACAACGTACTGAATCATTGCCACGCCGCTGTCATAGGACGGGTTCGACGGGTCAAACGAATCGACACTCTTTTTGACTGAAACAGAGCGAGTCAGCCAGTTGTCAATCTCAACCAAAAAGTCTTGACCCCGAGTCTTCAAATATCTCTCGAATCCTTGCAACTCAGAGTCGGTCATCGGCTGATCCGATATAACTACTCGGTCGAAGATTCCTTCACCGAGCCCAGATTTTTGGATATTTGCTGAAAGACTGGTCAACAGCTTGAAGGACACATCACCGTATCGTTCGATCAACTCCGGAGACAGGCTTGCGGGCTCGAAGTCTGGACGTAACACTTTCAACACGCCGTCTTCGAGCTGCTTGACTGCGCCGACTCGCAACAATTCTTCCAGCATCTGCAGCGGCGACTGGTCTCCGCTGTAAACACGCACCAAGTGCATAAAAGACGGCCCACTTGCCGATCCAGATCCAGCATCGTAGGGAATATCTAATGGCACCCCATACGGACCGATGTACTCGGGGTCGTTGTGCCAGCCATGAAGTACTCTGGTTGGACGAGAATAGCTCCGTCCATCATCGGCTTTAGCTTTGGCCCGGGAAATTACGCGCGCTACTTCTTTGCGAGTTAGTCCGGTCACAATGGCCGCTCGCGATCTGTTGACCTTCCCCGAGGCGACCTGCTTCCTTAACGCCATTTCCACAAATGCTTCCTTCGCAGCTTCCGAGAAATCTCTGTGAGTGATTCCTTGGTCAATGAGTAGCTTGGCGATCGGCTTCAAAAGAACTCTTAGAGCCCGATTCAGGTTGTCATTTATTGTGTTTGGCACCGCACCGCCTCTTTCAATTATGCAAAATAAAGCATTGTTATGTAAACAAATAAAGAGCCGTAACTTCTTTTTTTTCGCAGATTTGGATTATGTCCAACTCAATTGATTTTCTGCGAGAAGCAAGCGCGGATAGAACAGCGACTGAGGAGCAATCGTTCAGGCTGGAAATGCCTGAAAAAGATACGAATTTTCCAGACTCAGAGCTTTATCGGCCTGACTCGCCGGCATGCCGTGCAGATAGTGCGGCCTAGGGGACAGATTGCAAAAACTTGTCGCATTGGGACCGGAACTTCGTGAGCTGCGCAGAAACTCTGCTACTTCGCTTAATTCTCGAAGTAGTAGTAGCCTACTCCTAGGCTGAGCTCACTACCCCGGCCTGTTTCGGAATCGATTGCGAAGGCTTGTAGTTCGTCATCAAGGCTGCGCGCAAAATTCTCGAGCCTGATTTTCGCCAGTTCTTGCACTCGTGGGATATCTGCCTCTCGAATACCAGAAATATTCACAATTCCCTCTGGCCAACCTATGCCACCGGCTATGGAAGTTCCACCTGGAAGATTGTTGTTGCCAAGGTTTAATAACAATCCAAAAAGTGGTCGCGACAGTGCCCTCGCTAGTCGGTCATTGCCTTCGGCCGGAATATAACCACGCCGCACTGCCCTAACGGAGCCTGACTCTAACACCTCAATTGCGCCGGTCCGGCGAAGCTCCGCACGAATTGCTCCAGGAGGGATATCGCCCGCGTACTTTTTAACTAAAGACGTAAAGCTTCCCCCATCGCCGCTAAATGGGAGGGTCCGAGGCTCTCCAGCGTCGGAATAATCCGGGTCAGAATGCCAAGCGAATAACACGACGCTTGCTGGAATGGGGCGGATACGTTCGTCGACCGAATCAGAGGGTGCATTTAGGCTGGTCCGGATTTTCTTTACTTCCTTTCGCGTTAACCCAGTCATAACAGCGACTCTAGATATATTTGTGTCCCTACCCCTGATCCCATACTCGTCGGTCGCGACTTTGACGAAGGCTTTCTTACTAATCTCAGAAAACTCTCTATGTCCAATTCCAGCCTCAAGTAGGAGATGTACAAGCGGCTGCAAAGCTCGCAAAAGAATTTGGAGGATATTGTCTTGAATCGTTGTTCGCATGCGCGAAATACTAGGTCACGCCCAAATTTGGTACCAACAAAATCAGGGAGTTGGGAATAAGTGCCCAATTTGTGGGAAAAAACGCGCAACATGTTTTTCAATTAGAAATTTGGTCGATTCGACCATATTTCGCTTTGAAAACAGGGGGATTTGCACCTCGGCAGATCACCTCATTTGGTCAAAAAATCACCAACGGCGTCTACGAAGTCTTGCTCGGTCCAGACCGCTACACCGAGATTTTGCGCTTTTTGTAACTTCGATCCGGCTTTCTCACCAGCGACCAGAAGTGATGTTTTAGCCGATACCGAGCCTGAAACTTTGCCGCCTAAACGTTTAACCAATGAACCCGCTTCCGCACGGGTCATCTGGCTGAGGGTTCCAGTCAACACGACGGTCTTTCCGGAAAAAACCTCACCCACTGGGAGCTGATTGGCGTCGCTAGCCTCGAACTCGACACCCGATGCCAACAGATCGTCGACAACACCACTCAACTCGGGATCGGCGAAAAACTCGATGATGCGACCCGCCACGACCTCGCCAACATCCTCAACGGCCAGGAGATCTTGCTCTGTAGCGTTCCGGATTGGGTCTAAACCGCCGAAATGAGCCGCCAGATTCTGAGCGGTAGTTTCACCTACCTCGCGAATACCGAGACCAAACAAAAAACGCCCAAGCGTGGTGGACTTGGACCTTTCGATACTCGAAATGACATTTTCTGCCGATTTCTTGCCCATTCGGTCGAGCCCCGCCAACTGTTCGACACCCAACCGGAAGATATCGCCCGGTTTGTGTACAAAATCGTCAGCCAACTGCTCAATCAGCTTGCTGCCAAGACCTTCGATATCCATTGCTTTGCGAGAGACGAAGTGCTTTAACGCCTCAACCCGCTGAGCACGACAAATTACGGGGCCGCCTGTGCATCGCGCCACGGCCTCGTCATCCGTTTTTCGTACTGCCGACCCACATACCGGGCACTCGGTGGGCAGCTCCGTCCGAATGCTGTCTGACGGACGTCGCTCCGGCACAAAACTCACCACCTCCGGAATCACATCCCCGGCGCGTCTCACGATCACCGTGTCTCCGGCGCGAATATCCTTGCGTTGGAGCTCCTCAATATTGTGCAGCGTTGCATTGCTGACCGTGACCCCACCAACGAATACCGGCTCGAGCCGCGCGACCGGTGTCAGGGCCCCTGTTCTGCCCACCTGCCAATCGATGCCTTCGACAACGGTCAGTTCTTCTTGCGCGGGGTATTTACGGGCAATTGCCCATCTCGGCGCACGAGATACCTGCCCCAATTCTGTCTGCAGCGTGAGCTCGTCGACTTTGTATACAACGCCATCGATCTCGTATGGCAATGCGTCTCGTCGCTTACCAAGCTCAACAAAATACTGTCTACAATTCTCAATCCCTCCGACCGTTCTGGCGTCAGGATTTACCGGAAAACCCCATTCACGGATCTTCTCCATAATTTCCGAATGCCTGTCCGGTAGATCACCGTCTTCGACGTACCCCACGGCATAGCCATACATATCCAGCGGACGGACTGCGGTGAGTTTTGGATCTAGCTGACGGAGACTGCCCGCTGCTGCATTGCGGGGGTTTACAAACGTCTTCTCGCCGCGTGCCTCGGCGTTTTTATTAAAAGCGTGAAACCCCGCCTTCGGCATGAATACCTCGCCTCTGATTTCAAGAATGCGAGGATAGCCAGTGCCACGTAGCTTGAGCGGCACACTCTGAATTGTGCGCACGTTATGGGTGATATCTTCGCCTACCGTACCGTCGCCCCGCGTTGCCGCACGAATCAACCGCCCTCCTTCGTAGGTGATTGAAACCGCCGCCCCATCCATTTTTGGCTCAGCACTGATCGCAAGACCTTCGCTGCCTGACTCAAGCTCAAGACGTTCTGCGAGGCGCCCGAAAAACTTCTCCATATCCTCATCACTGAACGCATTGTCCAGTGACAACATTGGCAACTCGTGACGCACCTCAGCGAATTGAGATACCGGTTTGGCCCCAACGCGCTGTGTCGGTGACTCCGCAGACACAAGCACCGGGTAAGCCTGCTCCAGTACGAGCAGGCGCTGCATCAAACGGTCGTATTCGGCATCGGGGATCGAGGGCTCATCCAGCACGTAATAGCGATGATTGTGTCCGTTGATCGCCTCGTGCAGCTCGTCCGCCTCGGCTCTCGCCGCGTCGAGATTTTCAGGGACAGGCGTGTTCACGAGAGATTGAGGTGCTCAAGCTCGTATTGGATCAGCTCCTCGCGCAGGAACCGCTCACGCTGAATGCTGAACGTGCTCCCGTCGCCGTCTACGAGCTCGCCGCTCAACGCAATCGCAATCGAACGAGCGGTTTCGACCATCTTGTCGTAGCTATCTACGCCTCGGCCCGGCCCAGGTCGAACCAAAAAGAAGCTCAAGCCCGGGATTCGCTGGTCGCGCAGATTCTTCAAGTCGAAACTGCCGGGTTCCACCAAATTTGCCGCCGCGAAGACAGTTTCCCCGTCTGGCTGATCTTCGAAGAGCTTGTGGAAAATGCCAAAACGCCCATGGACCAACCCAGTATCACGCATCGCAAGCACAGCCTGCTCCGAGGAAAAGTCGCCGCCATTTCGAGCAACGATTCTGAGCGTGATGACCTTCTCGGGGACATCGGCTGAGGGCGTCTGCGCTTCTGCTTCTAATGGCTCGGACTCCGCAACCTGTTCGACCCAGTCTTCTGTTTCGGCTGAAAAACTCGGCATCGACTCATCAATTTCTGACGACGCGTCCGCCGGCACATCGGCGCCATCGAGACTAGGTTCGATCCGAGTGTCGGGCAGAGAATTGTGCAGCTCTGCGGCGTCTTTGCGACGCGTCGTGAGGTACACCGCCGCAACCACGACGACCCCGACAACTAGAAGCGCAAGTCGCAGCTCATCCACGGGTGCAAACCTAGGCAGTCGCCATCTTGACAGCCTCGTCCAAGTCCACAGCGACCAGACGGGACACACCGGGCTCGTTCATTGTCACGCCCATCAGCTGCTGCGCCATCTCCATTGTCGCCTTGTTGTGCGAAATAAAGACAAACTGCACGGTTTCCGACATTGCTTTCACGATCTGGCAAAAACGTCCTACGTTGGCATCATCGAGCGGTGCATCAACCTCATCGAGCATGCAAAACGGCGCCGGGTTCAGCTCGAAGATCGCAAACACCAAGGCCACTGCAGTCAGCGCCTTCTCTCCACCCGACAACAGGTGAATCGTGCTGTTTCTCTTGCCCGGCGGTCGAGCCATTACCGTCACGCCCGCCGCCAGCAGATCATCACCTGTGAGTTCGAGATACGCCTGCCCGCCACCAAACAACTGCGGGAAGAGTCTCTGGAATCCGCTGTTGATCCGGTCATAGGTTTCTTTGAACCGGTTTCGCGTCTCCCGATCGATCTTGCGAATCGCGTTCTCCAGCGTCGTCAACGCCGAGTTCAAATCGGCAAGCTGAGCGTCCAGGTATTCCTTCCGCTCCTGCTGTTCTCTCTGCTCATCGATGGCCGCGAGGTTAATCGGACCTAGTCGATCGATCTTGCGACCAATGGTCGCGAGCTTTTCTGACCAAGACTCTGTGTTTGCCGTTTCGTCCAGTTCGGCCCGAATTTCCTCAAGACTGAACTGCAGTTCGTTGAACTGCTCACTAATGCCTTCGAGGCGGACCTTGTTCTCCTGCTGGTTAACGCGCATTTCGCTGAGCGCCTCGCGCGCCGCAACAACGCTCGCCTCATGATCGCTGCGATCTTGCTCCAGGTTACGCAGCTGAGACTCCGCGTTCTCTACATGTTCGCGGGACTTTCCAAGCGCCTGCTCCGCCGTAATGCGCTGCTCCAAAAGCGTGCTCAGCGACTGCTCCATACCCTCGAGAGGCGCCAATGCGTTTTGGATTTCCTGCTGCAGTTGCTCCTTTCGCAACTCGAACTGCGAGAGCTGAGTTTGCATGCGCTGCAAGCTCTGTTCAGCAGACTCGCGCGAACTGCGTCTGGACTCATACCGTAGGGCTAGGGCTTGTGCAGCTTCGCGATCTTGCGCCGAACGACCCCGCGCCTGCTCGAGATCTGACCTCAGCTGATCGCGCTGTGACTGCAGCTTCGCGCGCTCTTCGTCGACGCCCTCGAGCAACGCTCGATTTTCGGCCAGTGATTGCTTGCTGTTGCCGATCGCCTCTTCGACACGCTGCACTTCACCGGATATTTCGGCGAGCTCACTGTCAATTTTTTCGAGCCGCTGCGCTGCTTCCTTGACCCGCTCGTCAGCAGTGCCAGCAGCGGCTACCGCTTGAGCAGCCGCCTTAGCGCCTTCGGAGGCAGCCTCACGTGCAGCGACGCGTTGTTGCTCCAACGTGCCGATCTGCTCGCGTGCCGCAACCAGTCGACTGTCCAAAGAAGACTGTTCATCTTGGAGTGCGCTCAAGGTGTGCCGGAGGTCTCGAAGTTCCTGTTCGCGACCGAGCGTGCCGCTGGCCGGATCATCGGCCGTCGATACGCGCACCCACTGTGGCCCGAGCCACAATCCATCGGGCGTAATGACCGACTCGCCCGCAGACAAGCGAGCGCGTACGGCGAGCGCATCGGCGGCGTTCGGGGCACACCTGACCTGAGACAGAACATCAGCGACCGCCGGCGGTGCCTGGTCGACCTGAGCTAACAGAGAACCTTCGCCGGAAGAAGCGCTGACACCTGTGGACGAGACCAGAGTCAAGCTCGCGTTCAATTGTGTGAGTTCATTAACGAGTGTACCGGCGTCATCAACACAAACGCTTTGCAACCAGCTACCAAGCACGGTCTCGACAGCGCGCTCCCATCCGCCCTTGACGCGCAGCCGTTGAGCGACGCGCTGCGCGTTGGCCAAGGCATGTTCCGAAAGCCACTCACCGACTCCCTGCTCGGAAGACTCGAGTGCCGCTTGTTGCAACGCCTCCAGCGAAGCTGCTCGACCCTGCTGCTCCGACATGGTGGAGCGAATCTCGTCCAGTTGTTTCCGAAGCGCTTCGATATCCGACGCGCCTTTTCTCACCGATTCCTCGACACTTTTCAACGCAGCATCGCTTTGTTCGGCGCTCGCCTGACGTTCACGAGCAACACCGGCAAGTCGCACCGCTTCATCGCGTAAAGCTGCGACCGGCAACGCTTCCTTTTGCTCGGAAACGACATCGCGTCGGCGATTCAGACGCTCGATCTGGCTCTCATACTGCTCGACCCGAGTTTGTTCGACCTGCGTCGCCCGCTCCGCAGCGCTCGCACGTCCGTTAAATGCATCCCAGCCCTCCTGCCATTCGGTCATGGCAGCTTCCGCACGTTGCAGAGATTGGACCGATGCCTCGGCTTGCTTCTTCGAACTCTCGAGATCTGGTGCAAGCTGATCGAGCGTCAGGTTCAATTGCTGAAGCGCCGATGCGTCTTGCTCAATATGAGCCAGTATTTCCGATACACCACTTTCAGCCTGCTCAAGGTCGGCCGCGCGGCGGTCGCTTGTCTGGCGATTGTGTTCAATCGATTGCTCAAGGCGAGCGATCTCCCCACCGACCTTATAGAAGGCGGCCTGGGCATCGTTAAACACTTCAGTGGTTTCGGTGAGACGCTCCCGCGTTTCTGTGATCGCCGCTTCCGACTTGCGTTGATCAGCAATCGCAGCTTGAACGGCGTTCTCACGCTCAGCGAGCGCACGCTCCTGCTCACCCGCAATGACCTCAAGTTCACCAAGTCGCAGCGCCAGAAGCTCCGCCTGTGTACGCCGTTCATCAGCCTTCAAAGACTTGTAGCGCTCTGCCGCTTTGGCCTGTCGCCCAAGCCGTCGCAGCTGCGCCTCGACCTCTTCCAACAGATCGGTGAGACGCTCAAGATTCTCACGCGTGTGTTTGATGCGATTCTCAGTCTCGCGACGCCGCTCTTTGTACTTTGAGATGCCCGCCGCTTCCTCGATGAAGACTCGCATCTCCTCGGGCTTGGCTTCGATCAGGCGCGAGATCATTCCTTGCTCGATAATCGAGTAGGAACGCGGCCCGAGTCCGGTGCCGAGAAAAATCTGCGTGATGTCTTTGCGCCGGCACTTGGTACCGTTCAGGTAGTACGTCGAAATCGCATCTCGAGAAACTGTTCTGCGAACTGAAATCTCGTTGTAGCTCGCGTATTGCCCGCCGACCGTGCTGTCGGAGTTATCGAATAACAATTCGATGGATGCTGTACCGACCGGCTTACGCGCACTCGAACCATTGAAAATCACATCGGTGATAGAATCGCCACGCAGCCTGCTGGCTGAGCTCTCGCCCATAACCCAACGCACCGCATCAATGACATTCGATTTACCGCATCCGTTAGGCCCCACGACGCCAACGAGATTGCTGGGAAACTCAATAGTGGTGGGTTCTACAAAAGACTTGAACCCAGCTAGCTTGATCTTGGTGAGGCGCATTCTGATCCGTCGGCCATATTCTCTGGCGCCATGGGCGGCGCTCGACAGCCCGCTACTGTAAACTAAATCGATTACCAAAACGACGCTTGTCGCGAGAGCGCGACGGCACCCTCATGGAGCAGAATTGGATGACCGACGAGATCGTCAAAACGCCCCGCCCGGGACCATCGAGAGACCTCGAGACCTTCAGCAACCCCAACCCTGATCGTGACATTGTCATTCGGATTCATACACCCGAATTCACATGCCTTTGCCCGAAAACCGATCAACCGGACTTTGCAACCATCTACATCGAGTACATCCCGGATGAGCGGTGCGTCGAGCTGAAGTCGCTGAAACTCTATTTCTGGTCTTACCGTGAAGAGGGCGCATTTCATGAGGCGGTGACCGCCAAGATGCTCGACGACCTGGTGGCCGCGCTAGACCCACGCTTCATGCGGGTAACCACCGACTTTAATGTTCGGGGCGGCGTCTACACCAACGTGGTCGTCGAACATCGCAAGGACGGCTGGGAAGGCAACAGCCCAGTTCATCTTGCTGCGGCGGCGAATGGCTCACAGAGTCTGTAAAAACCGTGAATTTCACTCGCTTCCCTTGTCGAACATAACCTGTATAATCGCGGCGCTCGAAATGGATACCAACCGCGGAGGTTCCTGATGGCGACTAAGAAAAAGTCTGCTAAAACAACGGCTAAGAAGAAGACCACAACCAAGAAGGTTGCGGCCAAACGCGCCCCCGCGAAAAAGAAGGCGACGAAAAAGGTAGCCAATAAGAAGGTGACCAAAAAGACGGTGAAGAAGGCAGCGACGAAGAAAGCCCCTGCCAAAAAGGCCACTGCGAAAAAGACAACCGCGAAGAAGGCACCTGCGAAGAAGGCTACGAGGAAGAAGACAGTGGCGAAAAAGGCGACTGTGAAAAAGGCGCCGACTGCACGGGCTTCGGCCAAGAAAGCACCGGCCAAGAGAACCACTGCGCCCAAACGCTCTCGTGCGGATATCGTTTCCGGTCCAATCCACGGCATTGCTCCTTACCAGCCGAAGCGCGGTGAGGAATACATGAGCGACGAACAGCTCGAGCATTTCCGAGAAATCCTGTCAGCCTGGAAGCGCGAACTCATGGAAGAGGTGGATCGCACGGTAAACCACATGCAGGACGAAGCCGCGAACTTCCCCGATCCGAACGATCGTGCCACGCAAGAGTCCGAATTTGGCCTCGAGCTTCGTACGCGTGACCGGGAGCGGAAGCTGTTACGAAAAATCAGTTCGGCGCTGACCAGGATCGACGAAGGCACCTACGGTTACTGCGACGAGACCGGCGAAGAAATCGGGCTGAAGCGACTCGAGGCGCGACCTGTCGCAACGCTCTGCCTTGAAGCACAGGAACGACGCGAATTGGCTGAACGCCAATTCCGTGACCGGGACGATCGTTACCGCTAATCGTTACGTTGGCCGGTTTGCGCCCTCGCCGACTGGCCCGCTTCATCTCGGTTCGTTATTTGCTGCACTTGTCAGTTATCTGGATGCCCGGCATGCGAAAGGCCAGTGGCTGCTGAGAATCGAAGACATTGACCCCCCTCGCGAGGTCGAAGGCGCAACCGACGCAATTATTGCGACGCTCGAGAAGCACGGCTTACTCTGGGACCAGCCCATTGTCTACCAAAGTGGATCTACCGCTCGCATTCTTGATGCCGTCGCTCATCTTCAGTCCGACGGTGCTGCCTATTTTTGCGAGTGCGCTCGCAGGCAGCTGCGAGCGCGCAACCAGCTCGACCCCTACCCCGGCATCTGCCGGGATAAGGCGCTCGGTGAAGGCGCATTGCGTGCTCGCATTGCGGATGAAGTGATTCGATTCACGGATCGCTGGCAAGGCGTTCAAGCGGCAAACCTCAAAGCCAGTCCCGGTGACTTCGTCATACGTCGGCGAGACGGCCTTTTTGCCTATCAATTGGCGGTATGCGTAGACGATGCGTACCAAGGCGTCACTGACGTCGTACGAGGCGTTGATCTGCTGAGCTCAACACCGCGGCAAATCTATTTACAGCAATTGCTCAATCTACCGACGCCGCGCTACGCGCATTTTCCCGTGCTCAATGGCAGCGACGGACAAAAACTGAGCAAGCAAACCGGCGCACCTCCGATCGATGACGCTCGCCCCTCGCAGAATCTCGAGCACTGCCTTTCGCTCATGGGAATGTCCTTACCTGCTGAAATGTCAGGCGCGGACCCAGCGGACATTCTGCAATGGGCCTGCCTTGCATACGACCCAAATCGGTTAAGTCAAAAACCGATCGCTATATCCATTGACGAGTGAACGTCCAATATCATTTCGATTCCGCTACACTTGGACTCAGACTAGAACCGGATAGCCCTGTGCGAACGATAAAGAAGTACCCGAATCGCCGCCTTTACGACACTAAGCTCAGCAAGTACATCACGCTGGCGCACGTGAAGGACCTCGTGTTGGAGAAAGAGCCGTTCGTTGTTATCGATAAAAAATCGGGTGAAGACATCACTCGCACGATCCTAATGCAGGTGATCGCTGAGCAAGAACAACAAGGCGAGCCGGTGATGACGGAGGATTTCCTGTCGCAGGTGATTCGAACCTATAACAATGCAATGCCCAGCGTCGTAAGCAATTACCTGGAACAATCCTTGCGAATGTTCATGACTCAGCAGGCACAAGCGCGCAATACCATCCGCAAAGTGGTCGGTATCGACCCAGTTGAAACGGTGACGAATCTGGCGCAGCGAAACTACTCCCGTTGGCGCGCAGTTCAGGAGGAAGTGTTCCGACTGATCAGCGGCCGACTTGAAGACCCCAAGGCGCATGATGACGACGAGTCGTCCGCAGAGGAACGCTCGTCACGTAAATGAGTCAGCCCTTCCGGCCCACGCCGTGGCTTGCCCATCACCATGTTCAGACCTTGCTCCCTTCGCTGGGCTGGGTCCGGGCGCCCGATATCCGATGGGATCGCGAAGTTTTCCGACTACCCGATTCAGACACGGTCGCCCTAGATTGGCACCCGTTGCCACCAGATCAAAATCCAACCGCAGTGTTGGTCATTCTCCATGGACTTGAGGGTTCCAGTGAGTCAAGTTACGCCCGAGGAATCGCCGACGAGGCTTATCGTCGTGGATGGCTCAGTGTCGTGCTCCATGCACGCGATTGCGGCGGACACCCAAATACGATGCCTCGCCGATACCATGCGGGTGAAACATCGGACCCTGGCGGCGTATTTGACGTCATTAGCGATCGATACGCGAACATCCCGCTGTTTGCATGTGGTTATTCGCTGGGAGGGAACACGTTACTGAAATATCTCGGAGAACGCGGGAGTAACACCCCGGTTCGGTCGGCTGCCGCAGTCTCCGTTCCATTTGACCTACAAGGCGCTTCGGATTCTGTTTCGCGCGGATTTTCAAGACTTTATCAGTGGCATTTAATGCGGAATATGAAAAAATCGCTCGTCCGTAAATTCGGGCGAGATCCCGTCGCATTTGATCTGGCAGCGGCGCTTCGAACCAAAACCTTCGAGGAGTTCGATGACATGGTGACCGCACCCATGCATGGTTTCACTGGTAAAGACGACTACTACAGCCGTTGCAGCAGCAAACAATTCATGCGGGATAT
The DNA here is from genome assembly GCA_038521865.1 of Pseudomonadota bacterium. Lineage (GTDB taxonomy): Bacteria > Pseudomonadota > Gammaproteobacteria > Steroidobacterales > Woeseiaceae > CALBPI01. The sequence continues at coordinate 676,070 of JBCBKO010000001.1, forward strand.
AACGGTACCTACCACTGTAATCCACGCACTGGATGACCCTTTCATTTCACGCTCGCTACTACCGACCTCCGGTGATATCAGCGACTCAGTCACCTTGGAGTACACCGAACACGGGGGACACGTCGGTTTCGTACAGGGACCCATGCCTGGGAAACTCTCATTTTGGTTGCCAGAGCGGCTCTGCTGGCACTTCGAGAGGATGAGCCGACCGGTCGAGTGACCGGCCGGCCCTGCGCTTACTCTTCTTCTTCGCCGGCGGCTTGGCCTTCTTCCTCGGCCAACGCTTTCATGCTGAGGCGGATCCGTCCCTGACGATCTACCTCAAGCACTTTGACGCGAACGATGTCGCCTTCGCTCAGCTTGTCGCTGACCTTCTCGACGCGTTCGTTCGAGATCTGCGAAATGTGTACCAGTCCATCCTTTCCGGGAAGGATGGTCACGAAAGCACCGAAATCCATCAGTCGCGCCACGCGGCCATCGTAGACTGCGCCAACTTCAACTTCCGCGGTGATGAGTTCAATGCGGCGACGCGCTTCTTTGCCGGAAGCCCCATCAACCGATGCGATCCGAACTGTACCGTCATTATCGATATCGACCGTAGCGCCCGTTTCCTCGGTGATTGCACGGATAACCGCACCGCCCTTACCGATGACATCACGAATCTTCTCAGGGTCAATCTTGATCGACATGATGGTTGGCGCCCAATCGGACATCTCTTCACGCGGCTTCGTAATGGCATTCGCCATTTCCCCGAGGATGTGCAATCGCGCATCTTTAGCCTGCGACAAAGCGCTCGACATGATTTCCTTCGTGATGCCCTGGATTTTGATATCCATCTGCAGGGCGGTCACACCGTCGTCGGTACCCGCGACTTTAAAGTCCATATCGCCGAGGTGATCTTCATCACCCAGAATATCGGTCAGAACCGCGAATCGGTCTCCATCCTTCACTAGCCCCATGGCGACGCCCGCGACAGGCGCTTTGGTCGGCACGCCGGCGTCCATCAATGCGAGGCTACTGCCGCAAACCGACGCCATCGAGCTCGAACCGTTGGATTCGGTGATTTCCGAGACCACGCGGATCACGTACGGAAACTCTTCGATCGTCGGCAAGACGGCCTGAATGCCACGGCGCGCAAGCTTGCCATGACCGATTTCACGACGCTTAGGACTGCCAATAAATCCTGTCTCACCAACACAGTACGGCGGGAAGTTGTAGTGCAGCATAAAGTTCTCTTTACGCTCACCTTCCAAAGCATCGATAATCTGGGCGTCACGGCCAGTGCCGAGTGTCGCGACCACGATGGCCTGAGTTTCGCCACGAGTGAACAGCGCCGAGCCGTGTGTGCGAGGCAGTACACCAACGCGGCTCGCGATCGGGCGGACCGTGGTCAGATCACGACCATCGATACGCGGGTGTCCATCCAGCACGCGACCACGAACGATTGTTTTCTCAAGTTTCGATAGCGCACCGCCCACTTCCTCGGGGGTGTATTCAGCATCATCACCACCGGCAAGCGCTTCCATCGCTTCGGACTTGGCCGTGCGTACCGCATCCTGACGAGTCTGCTTCTCCGTGATTTGGTAAGCAGCTGTCAGCCCATCGGTAGCGGAGGCCGCAACCGCGGCCGCCAGAGCCGTGTTTTCCTCGGCAGGGGCCCACTCCCAGGCGGGTTGGCCTGCTTCGCTCTTGAGTTCGGCGATCGCGCTGATCGCGACCTGCATTTGATCGTGGCCGTAAACAACGGCGCCCAACATGATCTCTTCCGAGAGCCGGTCAGCTTCTGATTCCACCATTAGCACGGCGTCTGCGGTACCTGCGACAACCAGGTCTAGAGAAGAACCTTCCAACGTCGCCGTCGTCGGGTTCAAGACATAGTCTCCATCGACGTAGCCTACTCGTGCTGCGCCAATTGGGCCCTGGAACGGCATACCCGACAGCGCCAACGATGCCGATGCACCGATCAAAGACGGAATATCCGGATCGATCTGCGGATCCAGCGACATGACCGTCGCGATAACCTGAACTTCGTTCGTGAAGCCTTTCGGGAACAGCGGACGGATCGGTCGGTCAATCAGTCGGCTTGTTAACGTTTCTTTCTCGCTCGGGCGCCCTTCCCGCTTGAAGAATCCACCTGGGATCTTGCCCGCCGCGTAGGTCTTTTCCTGATAATTCACGGTGAGCGGGAAGAAATCGCGACCTGGGTCTGCGGTTTTTCTGCCAACCGCGGTTACCAGTACCGTGGTATCGCCCATGCTGACCAGAACGGCCGCGTCGGATTGTCTTGCGATCTCGCCGGTTTCGATACGAACCTCATGTTCGCCATATTGGAATGTCTTGGTTATCGCGTTCACGCTGTTTCCTTAATTTTTCTTTCTTTCCTGCCTGCAAATACAAAGCGCCCCGGTTGGCTGTTTCCAGTCAACAGGGGCGCGGATGGGGTAGTCACGTCGAGCTGTTACTCAGCGACGCAGACCGAGACGCTTGATCAGATCGAAATAGCGTTCCTGGTCTTTTTTCTTCAAATAGTCGAGCAATTTGCGACGCTTGTTAACCATCTTCAGTAGCCCGAGGCGTGAATGATGGTCTTTCTTGTGACTGTTGAAGTGGCCAGTCAGGTCAGCGATTCGTGCTGACAAAAGTGCAACCTGAACCTCGGGAGATCCGGTGTCGTTGTCGTCGCGCCGATATTCTTCGACGATGCTGTTCTTGCGTTCTGTGGTCAGTGGCATGGTGTCAAACTCCAGTCAATTCACCGCCCTCACCAGAAATCTCGCCTATTTCATGCCTGGCGAAACACCGATGTTCAGGGGTAGTTGTCAGTCACCTGGCTAGGCAATGCCGGGTGGTTTGAATAAAAAGCCCCTTATTGTAACTCGGTCGTAACTTTTGAAACAACGTTTCGCATCGGGAATATAGGGGTTTTATCAGCGTGAAAGCGTCTCGCGGGCACTCGAAAGCACTTTGCGCCCGGCTATCTTCCCATCTGAATCGATCTCGACAACACCCAACAGCAAGCTCTCCGGACCCACGCACTGGTAGCGCCCTTCAGGGTACTCCAAATCGACCGCCTGTCCTTCGCAAAAAGCAAGCGATGCCGCCTGGTCAAAGTCCACTGAGGGCATCGTCTCGATGCAACTGGCAACCGGCAAGAGGTGCCTCGCAGGATCATGGCCCTGCTCGACATCCGTCTCCAGTGATTCCAATGAGATCATCGGCTGGTGAAACGGCGACACAGCCGTACGGTGAAGGCGCTCCGTCCACGCCAAAGTACCTGCTGCTGTGGCGATGTCCTCGACCAGAGTGCGAATGTAGGTGCCCTTCGAACAAAGTACATCCAACTCCAGTACGTCCTCATCAATCGAGATCACCGTGCAGGCAACTACCGTGATGCGTCTCGAAGGGCGTTCAACCGTCTTCCCCTGGCGTGCGATTTCATACAGCCGCTTACCATCATGTTTCAGCGCCGAATACATGGGCGGGGTCTGTTCGATTTCGCCAATAAATCGATTCGCGACTGTTTGCCATTCATCGTGAGAGAAATCTGAGATAGGAACAGGGGCTGACAGTGTGCCTTCGCCATCACCCGTTGTGGAGGAACGCCCGAGTCTTGCGCTAACGCGGTAACGCTTATTGGCGTCAAGCAAATACTGCGAAAACCGCGTTGCATCGCCCAAACAAATCGGGAGCATGCCGGTGGCAAGCGGATCGAGACTGCCGGTGTGGCCAGCTTTTCTCGCTCGAAGCAAATGCTTTACGCGTTGCAACGCTCGATTGCTGGACACTCCCTGCGGTTTGTCCAGCAGTATCACCCCATGCAGGTCCCGCCTCTCGTGAGCCAACCAAAATTACTCCGGGTCAGAAGTCTCGCTGCCGTCGATCAATGCAGAAAGCGCCTCTGCACGCGCCGCACTGTCGTCATGTTGAAAGCGCAACTCTGGCACACGACGGACATTCAGTTCATGGCCGAGACGTCCGCGCAAGAAACCGGCAGCACGCTGAAGTCCCCCAGAGACCGGTGTAGGATCACCGTCCGGGTCCAGTGTTGAAAAGAAAACTCGGGCAACCGACAGATCGCGACTCAAATCGACCGCCGTGACGCTTACGCCCGCGAGTGCTGGGTCCTTGCTCTCAAACCGAAGTAGCTCATTCAGCACACGCTGAATCTGGCCACCTAATCGATCCTGACGAGAGAAATCGCGCCGCATCAATCGATTTTGCGCGCGACTTCCACGCGCTCATAACACTCGATCTGATCGCCGACCTTAACGTCGTTGTAGTTCTTAACGCCGATACCGCATTCGGTGCCAGCACGCACTTCATTGACGTCGTCTTTGAACCGGCGTAACGACTCAAGCTCACCTTCGTAGATCACCACGTTGTCTCGCAATACGCGGATCGGCAGCGAGCGCTTGACGTATCCGTCAGCGACCATGCATCCAGCTACGTTTCCAAGTTTCGGCGATCTGAACACCTCGCGTACTTCCGCAAGACCCACAATCTGCTCGCGAACCTCGGGTGACAGCAGACCACTGACGGCCGCTTTCACATCGTCGATAGCCTCATAGATGATGCTGTAGTAACGAAGATCGACCTCGGATTCCTTGATCTGGTTTCTCGCCGCCGCATCCGCACGCACGTTGAAGCCGATGACAATCGCGTTCGACGCGGAAGCTAGGGTGATATCCGATTCTGTGATACCGCCAACACCGGCCGCAATCACCTTCACGGTGACCTCGTCGTTCGAAATCGACTCGAGAGAATCCTTGAGCGCTTCCGCACTGCCGTTCACGTCGGCCTTGATCAACAAGGAAACGGACACTTTCTCGCCTTCGGCCATCTGGTTGAAGACGTTTTCAAGCTTGGCTGCCTGCTGTTGTGCCAGTTTCGTGTCACGCGCTTTCGCCTGGCGGTATTCCGCAACTTCTCGGGCCTTGCGATCGTCCTCGAGTGCAAGCACCTCGTCGCCGGGCGCCGGTACACCGGACAGGCCAAGCACCACAGCGGGAGTTGAGGGGCCTGCCTCCTGCACGGATTCCTGCTGTTCGTTGAACATTGCACGAATGCGTCCGTATTCCTCGCCCGCCAGAATGTAGTCGCCCTGACGAAGTGTGCCGCTTTGCACGAGTACAGTCGCTACTGCACCACGGCCCTTCTCAAGCGATCCTTCAACGACAAGACCTTTCGCCTGGCCGTCTGTAACCGCCTTAAGGTCCATCACTTCCGCCTGAAGCAACACCGCCTCAAGCAGTGAATCAATGCCCTCGCCTGTGTGCGCAGACACATTCACAAACTGCGAGTCACCACCCCAGTCTTCGGGAATGACTTCGTGTTGTGACAGCTCTGTACGCACTCGGTCCGGGTCTGCGTTCTCGCGATCGATCTTATTGACCGCAACCACAAGTGGCACCTCAGCGGCTTTGGAGTGCTGGATTGCCTCAATGGTTTGCGGCATGACGCCATCGTCGGCAGCGACCACCAAGATCACGATATCCGTAGCCTGCGCGCCACGCGCGCGCATAGCGGTGAACGCTGCGTGACCGGGGGTATCCAGGAAGCAGACTTCGCCGTTGTCGGTTGCAACTTTGTAAGCACCAATGTGCTGAGTAATGCCGCCAGCTTCGCCCGCAGCGACTTTGGAGCGGCGGATGTAGTCCAGCAAAGAAGTCTTACCGTGGTCTACGTGGCCCATGATCGTCACAACCGGAGGTCGGGACTGCGCATCACCAGACTCATTGGATACGGCTTCCAGCAGCTCGTCATCGACGCTGCTATCGCTAATCGGAATTGCTTTATGACCCAGCTCCTCAACGACGAGCGTTGCCGTGTCCTGGTCGATGACCTGGTTGATGGTGACCATCGCGCCCATGCCCATCAATGCCTTGATGACCTCAGTCGCCTTTACGGCCATCCGCTGTGACAGGTCAGCAACGGAAATCGTCTCGGGGATCTCTACATCACGAATTACCGGTGCGGTTGGCTTCTCAAACGCATGTTGTGACTCAACGTTGACCGAACTCGGGCGTCTGCGCTGCGCCGGACGCTTACGTTTACGCCGACCACTCTTGTCGCCAGCGACGTGAAGCTCCTTGCGGCCGTACTTGGTTTTGTCCTTACTAGCGCCACCACGATTCGCGTCGCGCTGCTTCGCTTCACGTTCGGCTCGCTCGCGAGCCTCCTGCGCTTTGCGACGTTCGTCTTCGACCTTTTGGGCCTCGGCACGCTTGCGCTCCTCTTCGTCTGCACGTCGCTTCGCCGCTTCTTCCGCTTCGCGTTGCTCGCGCTCGCGTTCTTCCTGAGCTTTACGCTCCGCGGCCTCTTGCTCGGCCTTGCGGGCTTCTTCCTGAGCCGTGCGCTCTGCCTGCGCTTTCTCAAGCTCATCCTGCTGCGCTTTCGCCTGCTCTTCGAGCACGTCGCGTTTCACATAGGTACGCTTCTTGCGAACCTCAACAGCAACCGTACGCGAGCTGCCTTTGTTGCCGGACATGCGCAGTTCAGTCTGCGATTTACGCTTCAGCGTGATCTTGCGAGGGGCGGCAGCGAGTTTGCTTTCGCTCTTGCCACGCTGTCGGCGCAAATAGCCGAGCAGTTCCATTTTCGCATCTTCACTGATCGTGTCATCCGCACCCTCGACTGAAATGCCCGCTTCGTCGAGCTGCTCCAGCAACTTGTCGACAGGCACCTTCAGTACTTCAGCGAATTGTGTGACCGTAACGTCAGCCATGTAGTGTTCTCCGCAACCGAGCTCTCAATGCTCAGCTCTGTTCCTCTTCCGCGAACCAGTGCGCACGCGCTGCCATGATCAGCTCGCCCGCCGTCTCCGGATCGGTATCAATAATTTCCAGCAGGTCATCCGTGGCCTGTTCCGCCAAGTCATCGCGAGTGACGATGCCGTGACTTGCCAAGTGTGCCGCCAGCTCGCTGTCGACACCTTCCACTTCGAGCAAATCAGCAGCCGGCTCCGCGCCGTCGATGACTTCTTCGTTCGCAATCGCTTGCGTCAACAGGACATCCCTCGCGCGACTGCGTAGTTCATCGACCATGTCCTCATCGAACTCGTCGATCGCAGCCAGTTCGCCAGCCGGAACGTAGGCAATCTCCTCGATCGTGGAAAACCCTTCCTGTACGAGGATCGTCGCGATTTCCGTGTCGACATCGAGCTGTTTCATGAAGACGTCGGATAGCTCACGCATCTCGGCTTCACTCTTCGCCTCGGCGTCCGCCTCGGTCATCACGTTCAGCTCCCACCCGGTGAGCTCGCTGGCAAGACGAATATTCTGTCCGCCGCGACCAATCGCCTGGGACAGCTTGTCCTCATCGACCGCAATGTCCATTGAGTGTTTGTCTTCGTCGACAACAATGGAAACCACCTCGGCCGGCGACATGGCGTTCACCACAAACTGCGCCGGGTTCTCGTCGTGGAGAATGATGTCCACACGCTCACCGGCCAGCTCGTTCGAAACTGCCTGTACACGAGACCCGCGCATGCCCACACATGCGCCCACCGGGTCGATGCGATTGTCGTTACTGCGGACCGCAATCTTGGCGCGTAGGCCGGGATCACGGGCTGCACCCAGAATATCGATGAGACCCTGGCCAACTTCCGGTACTTCCAACTGAAATAGATCGATCAGAAACTCCGGCGCCGTGCGACTCATGAAAAGCTGTGGACCGCGTTGCTCAGAGCGCACCTCAACCAGACGTGCCTTGATGCGATCCTGCTGGCGCACCGGCTCACGTGGCAGCATGTTCTCGCGAGGGATAAAGCCTTCCGCGGTTCCACCGAGATCCACGTAGACGCCGTTTCGGTCGACCCGCTTCACGAGTCCGCTCAGCATCTCGCCGACCCGGTGCTCGAATTCTTCAACGATTTTTTGGCGTTCTGCTTCACGGACACGCTGCACGATGACCTGCTTCGCGGTTTGCGCCGCGATTCGACCAAACTCAACCGATTCAATCGGCACTTCCACGAAGCCGTCCACCTCAGCCTCAGGGTTCACGTCGACCGCATCGATCATCCGCAATTCGCGATCTGGCACCTCGAGCTCGGTCGAATCGTCTGCAAAAACCTTCCAACGCCGAAACGTCTCGTATTCGCCCGTTTCACGATCAATGGATACGCGAACGTCGATATCCTCTCCATGGCGCTTGCGCGTGGCTGAAGCCAGCGCCGCTTCCATCGCTTCGAAAATAATGTCGCGTTCGACACCTTTCTCGTTGGAGACCGCTTCGATCACCATCAGCATTTCTTTGCTCATATTCCGCTCTTATTTGCGCCGTAGCTCGGCGTCATAGTCCGGTGCTAATCGGGCCATCTCTACGCTGGCGAAGGGCACGCTGTGCTGCTCACCATCGATGTTGAGAACGACCTCGTCGTTTTCCATACCCTCAAGGAGTCCCGTCAACCGTCGGCGACCCACAAAACTCTTCTCCATCCGGAGCTTCACGCGCTCGCCGCGATAGCGATCGAAGTGCTCTGGCTCCGTGAGTGGGCGATCTAATCCTGGTGAGGAGATCTCGAGGTTGTACTCGCCGGGAATCGGATCCTCGACATCCAATACCGCTCCGACCTCATTACTCACCTTTTCGCAGTCGTCCAACGTAATCCCGGCTTCCTGATCAATAAAGATGCGCAAGACCGCACTGCGGTTGTTGCCCGCATATTCGAGATCCACAAGCTCGTATCCGAGGCGCTCAACCTCGGGCTTCAACAACGCTTTGAGCTTGTCGATCAGCAATATCAGGCTCCAAAAACCAAAAAATGGGCCGAAGCCCACCCATACCGCGTTGGCCCACCAACGGGACCACCCACAAAAACACAAAAAGCCCCGACGGGGCTTTGCTGACGCGCCGTTGCTGCCAGTGAAGGCGATTGCAAAGGCGAAATGCGTTGCTGTCGGCTGGGCCGAGGGAGTTCGCATGTCGTCAGCACGCCAGTATAGCAGTGGCGCGAACTTTCCGCCATATTCGGGTATCAACAGGCGCACAGGAGTTCACTTTGAACCTGATCAACCTCGCTCGACGCACCGCCCTGACAGCAGCATTGATAATGGCCGCACAGAATACGCCGGTGTTCGCTCAAATTGAGACACCAGATGCACAGGCGTCTGACCCTCGGAGTATCGGATGGATGGAGGGTTTCCCGCCCTCACCGGACAAGCTGATCACTCAACCAGATGCAAACTATTTCAGTTTTCCCAAGCTGCGTTGGTCGGTTTGTCACCTGCGAGAGTTCTTGCCGACCGAGGTCGTTAGCCGAGGTATCGGAGCGCCCTCGCCGCTGCCCTATGCACTCGACGAGGCGATCGATGAGCTGACCTTCACGCCTATGGACAGTGACCAGCCCATGACGTGGCGTGACTCACTGGCGGTCAACTACACCGACGGTATGTTGATTATTCATCGTGGCCACATCGTTTACGAATACTACGCCGGCTGCCTCGATGAGCTCGGCAAACATGCCGCTATGTCGATGACCAAATCGATGACCGGTTTGCTCGCTGAGATTCTGGTTGCCGAGGGCACCCTCGACGATGAGGCACTGGTGGAGACCATCATCCCGGAACTCGCGTCCAGCGCCTTTGGCAAGGCGACGGTCCGGGAGGTTATGGATATGACGACGGCGCTCGACTACAGCGAGGACTACGCCGATCCGACAGCGGACATCTGGGTCTACTCGGCGGCAGCAAGCCCTTTACCCAAGCCTGCCGACTATGACGGACCAGAGGGCTACTTTGAGTATCTGCAGACCGTACGCCAAAGCGGCGACCATGGTGAAGCATTCGGCTATAAAACGATCAACACCGATGCTCTCGGATGGATCGTTTCGCGAGTAACGGGCGCGGAGTTGACCGAGCTCCTGTCCGAACGCATCTGGCAGCGTATCGGCTCCGAGCAGGACGCTTACATGACCGTCGATGGCGTTGGCGTCCCGTTCGCTGGAGGTGGGCTGACGGCGGGACTGCGCGACTTAGGCCGCGTTGGCCTGTTGATGCTCAACCGAGGTGCGATCGATGGTGAACGCCTCTTCCCGGCATCGGTGGTCGACGCCATTGAGGGCGGTGGCGACAAAGCGAAGTTTGCAAAGGCCGGCTACAAGACGCTCGAGGGTGGCAGCTACCGAGGCATGTGGTGGGTCTTTCACAACGATCACGGTGCATATGCAGCCCGCGGTGTGCACGGCCAGACAGTCTATGTCGACCCGACTGCGAACATGGTCATCGTCCGATTCGCATCATTCCCATCGGCTAAGAATGGACTGATCGACCCCACCTCTCTACCTGCTTATCAGGCAGTAGCGGACCATCTGGAAGCCAAGTCCAAGTAAAGTCCAATCAAAAGGGTCCCGATTGGGACCCTTTTGAACTTTCTTACACCGTGACTGGCCTGAGCGACTCATCAAACGAGAGCGATCCAATCTGCCGCCCGCGTCGAATTGCAACCCTGATATACCTGAAGAAAGGACTTACGCTGCAGAGGATGTCATTGCGGTCGCCTGATCGTCAGTCAACGCACTTACGGCATTTTCTGTCGTCCAGACATCGCTCGCGAGCATTCTGTAGTTGACCAGTGCCGCCAGCATTCCATCGTGCCCCGGAACCTGCGCCGCTGCCGTCGCGTCGGCGACCACAGTAACCTCGAAACCGCATTCAAGTAGCTCTCTGAGGTGCGACTCGACACATAGGTTGGCTGACATACCAGCCAAGACCACCCGGTCAATGCGGCGCTTCTGAAGCTGCAACACCAGGTCATTATTCTCCGGTCCGTAGACTTTGTGCGGACTGCAAATAATCGATTCACCGTCCTTCAAGTAGGGCTTGTACTCATCCATCCAATCTGCGCCGCTGCCCTCGAATCCATCCAGGTTCAATGGACCCTTACGATCAAACATGTTGATCGAGTGCATGAGCTTTTCCAGCGTTCCCTCAAATGCCCACTTGTGGTCAGTTGGGTAGTAGTAGTGAGGGCTCACCACAATGGGTGTGTCTGAACTGACAGCAGCCTGCATCAAACGTTCAATGTTGGCGACAGTGTCATTGTCAGTAACACTCTGACCTACAGCCGCCCATGCAACACCTTCGGGATGCAGAAAGTCTTTTTGCGGATCGACGACAACCAAAGCCGTGCGATCCTTGGCCACGTCGAAACCCGTAACGGGGAGGCCATGATCCTGATTTTCCTCGAGCCACCGCTCGACAAGATTCTTGTTTGATACGCTCATAAATAAATCTCCTGACTCATTAGTTCGTGTGTCGGCAATGAGCATTTCTTTCTACTCATCACAAAGAAGTCTTACCGAAGAGACCTGGGACAGCGTTGCCACTATCTAAAGACAGATAGAAATCCAGGACTGCCGGCATTCGCTAGCTTTGATGGGTAAAGACTAGTGAGTCAGATTCGATGGTGCACTGGCCGAAAGACCAGGGTTTGACTAGACCTACGACGGTAAGCCACAAGTCTTTCGCACACGTTATACCGATTAACGGCGGTACCCGTGCATTGCGGCAATGTCTTTACGGGTATCGTCGACGGTCTTCAAGCATGTCCGCCAGGCCGAGCGGAACGTCGCTATGATCGCCAAAACCGTCATAAAACATGCAAGCACCAGCATCCCGCTCCCAAGAACCAAGACTGGATTGCCAAGTTCCGGACCGACTCTCAACAATCCTGCTGCGACTGTTGCTACGGGAAACGTCGTAGCCCACCAGCTGAGGCTTACACCTGCAGCAAACAGGAAACGAATTTGTGCAACAAGAACCAGAATAAAGAACGCGCCACCAAAGGCGAACGCTGCAGGAATCACAGGCTCAGTGTTCGGATGTAGTCTTACAAGCGCGTTGGCGAATAGACCAAATGGGGCCGCAACGATAAACAGAGTTGGACGAAGTCGCGGCTCAATAGCCGGTTCAAACACGAGGCGTCGGAACACCAGCGGCAGCAGCATGATCCAAAGCATAGCTCCGATCGCAAACGTGAACGTTGGCAAAACTATGGAACCGTATCCGGGCCAGGACAGCGCTGAAGTCATGATTCCTGCAGCAGGCAAGAACCACGTTGGGTTTAGGTCTTCCGGCATATACGTTCGCTTGAGCCACTGGCCAACAAATCGCAGTAGTAGTACCAAGTGGCCCAGCGTCGCGATGAGCCACACCGGACCACCAAACATCGAGCTCTCGGCCAGCACGCCGCCGATCAACATAGCCGCCATTAATCCTGGTGCGATCAGGTTCGCTCGGTCCGCCGTGGACAGATCATCGATGACCTCGGCACGGTCTCGTACGAGCTTCAAGAGATAGAGCAGAACGTCAATCACCAGCACAATACTGGCAGCGAAAAGAAGACCATTTGCCAATACTTGCAGTAATGTCCATTCGAAAGATCTGGCGGCCATGGTGAGTGCCGCGCTAACACCTGCAAGACCGAGTGCGATGGGGAACAACGCGGTTGGAACATGCATCAGCAGCCCTACCATGCCGCTTGCCGAAAATGCCATCGAGTCACTTCCCGTGGAGGTATTTGTCCACCGACAAAAAAGGGTCCCGATGGGACCCTTTTAATGTTTTGGTAGCGGGGGCAGGATTCGAACCTGCGACCTTCGGGTTATGAGCCCGACGAGCTGCCAGACTGCTCCACCCCGCAACTGGAAGACGGGAATATACAGATGCCGATACTGCGGCGCAACAAATTGTTACCGATTTATGAATCCTACCCGATAACCTGTGCGCACAGCGCCAAAAGCCCGCCAGGAACCATCCCGAACGCAAGAACTGCGAGCCCGTTTGCGCTTAGTGCGAGCTTCATGTCCGGGGCCGCCACAATGCGATTGGTATCGATTGGCTTGTCGAAATAGATAAATTTCAAGACACGTAAATAGTAGTAGGCGCCGATCACCGAGAACACGACCATCGTAATGGCCACGCCAACATACAGCGGTGCGGAATCACCCACGGTCCGGCTTGCCTGTAGTACCGCCTCAATAATGTGCAGCTTCGCCCAGAACCCGACCCAAGGTGGAATACCCGCCATACCCAACATGAAGCACGCCATAATTGCTGCAAACCACGGACTGCGAGCATTCAATCCCGAGAAGTCCTCAAGGTTTTCAGCTTCGAACCCTTGGCGTGACAACAAAACAACGACGCCGAATGCGCCGGCCGCAGTAAATGCGTAGGTCAACGTGTAGAACAGCGCCGCTTGGTAGCCCTCTGCATTTCCGGCAAAAAATCCGAGAAGGATGAACCCCACATGCGAAATCGTTGAATAAGCCAACATGCGTTTGATGTTGGTTTGAGCGATCGCCACGATGTTGCCAATGGCTAACGACAAAATCGCCAGCACCGCCAACATCTGGTGCCACTGCTCATGCAGCAAGGGCAGCCCATCGATCAGCACTCGCGCGGCCAGAGCAAATGAGGCGAGTTTTGAGAGCGAGCCCATGTAGAGCGTGACCGGCGTGCGGGCGCCCTGATAGACATCCGGGACCCACATATGAAACGGAACCGCACCGAACTTGAAGGCAATGCCAACGATCAGGAATGCAAGACCGAACCATAGCGCAATGTCGTCCGAACCGACCGTGCGAACGGCTTCTGCCATCTCCACGAAATTGATCGTACCGGTGATCCCGTAGACCAGTGACACACCATAAAGAAACGCACCTGACGCGATCGCACCCAGAACGAAGTACTTCATCGCCGCCTCTGCGCAGACCTTTGAATCTCTGTCGAACGCAACCAGTGCGTACAAAGACAAGGAGAGTGTTTCGAGCCCCAGATAAAGCGTCAGAAGACTGTTCGCCGAGATCATGACAAAAATGCCGAGTAGCCCAAAGAGAGACAGCAAATAGAATTCGCCTTTTCTCAGGCCATTGCGCATCAGATAGTCACGTGAGTAAACAAAGACCAACGCAAGACACACCGTCGCAGCAAACTTGAGTACGGTCGACAACAAATCCGAGACGTAGCTCCCGGAGAACGTCTCTACACGTGCGTCCGGCGCTGCATAAACCACCGAGGCTAGCACAACAGCCAAACTGATCATCGAGAGCCAGAACGTGACGACCCGGTTTTCATCCGAAATGAAAAGATCGGCGATCAACACAACGGAGATCAAGCCGAGCAAGACGATCTCAGGCAGAGCAGGAAAGAAATCAGGAGTAACGAAATTCATGAGTCTATCCGTCCCACTCAAAGCTTGCTGCGACCAATATGGTCGACCAATGCATCCACGCTTGGCTGCATCATCTGCACCAGTGGCTCAGGCCAGACACCAAGCACCAAGACCCCAATTGCCAGAACTGTCAGCATCAAGAACTCGCGACCGTTCAGATCTTTTAGCGCGGCAACATTGTCGTTAGCGACTTCGCCAAACAGCACACGCTTGACCATCCACAACGTATACGAGGCACCGAGAATCAATGTCGTCGCGGCCAACAGCGCAACCCAGAAGTTCGCCTTGAAGCTGGCCAAGATCACCATGAACTCACCCACGAAACCCGACGTGCCTGGCAACCCGGCGTTGGCCATCGCGAACAACACCATGAAAGCACCGAACCACGGCATTGTGTTGACGACACCGCCATAGTCGGCAATGTTGCGGCTGTGCATTCGGTCGTACATCACCCCCACGCACAGGAACATCGCCCCACTGATCAAGCCGTGCGAGATCATTTGAACCATCGCCCCGGTGATCCCCAGTGCAGCGCCATCAGGACTGCCGGTATTGGAGAGGATGCTCCAGAACAGGAAAAATCCGAGGGTCACAAAGCCCATATGAGCGATCGACGAGTACGCAATCAATTTCTTCATATCCGATTGCACAAGCGCAACCAAACCGATGTATACGACTGCGACCAGCGATATCGCGATCAGCAACCAGGCAAGGCTGGCGCTCGCATCAGGCGCGATTGGGAGCGAAAGACGGACAAAACCGTAGCCACCCATCTTCAACATGATCGCTGCAAGCACCACCGAACCGCCCGTCGGCGCCTCTACGTGTGCATCCGGCAACCAGGTGTGCACAGGCCACATCGGCACCTTCACCGCAAAGGCTGCGAGGAACGAGAGGAAGATCAGCGTCTGTGCTGTTTCCCCGATCGGCGCTTTATGGAATTCCAGCAGATCGTAGCTGCCTGTTCTGGTGTAGAGGTAGATCAGCGAGACCAGCATGAACACCGATCCGAGGAACGTATACAAGAAGAACTTGATCGTGGCGTAAATCCTGCGCTTGCCACCCCAGATGCCGATGATGAGGAACATCGGTACCAACATGGCTTCCCAGAAGATGTAGAACAGCATCGCATCGAGCGCGCAGAACACGCCGATCATCAAACCTTCGAGAATCAGGAATGCTGCGAAGTATTGCGCACTGCGAGTTTCGATGACTTCCCACGCTGAGATCAAAACCAGCGGGGTGATGAATGTTGTCAACAGAATCAGAGGCGCTGACAGGCCATCAACACCGAGGTAATACTCGGCATTGAAGCGTGGTACCCATGGCCGTTGCTCAATGAACTGCATTGCGGCCGTCGCCCGATCAAACTCCAGTAGCAAAGGCAGCGAGAATACGGCAATTACAAGTGACGCGATGAGCGAGAACCATCGCATCGCAGATGCGCGCGATGACGCACGGTCGCCTCCATCACCGATCAGCAGCACAGCAAATCCTGCAACGATCGGGAGCCAGATCAACAGACTCAATAAATTATTGGTTGTCATTATCGTTCGAATCCGAAATCAGGCTCAGGCGCTGTACAGCAACCAGCCGAGCAAAGCAGTCAGTCCAATTACCATTGCGAATGCGTACACGTACAAATAACCCGCCTGCAGGCGACGCAAGACGCCAGCCGTTGCAGCTACGAATCCGGCGCTGCCGTTAACCACGGCACCGTCGATCAGCACCTGGTCACCCACTTTCCAGAGCCCTTTGCCAAGCCAGCGGCCGCTTCCCGCAAAGCCCTTTAGCCACAAGTCGTCCGCGTAGTACTTGTTTTCAAGAAGTCGGTAAATCGCCGAGAAGCGCTCGCGTGCCGCAACCGCAATCGACGGACGTTTCATCCAGATAAACCAAGCTGTGAAGGCGCCGGCAAACGCGAGCCAGACTGCTGGGCCCTGCAGCGCATGGACAACAAATGCGACAGGTCCGTGCCAATGATCCCCCATGACCAGCAACGGGTCCGTAGCAGCGGCAGGCACGATTGCGCCGTCGAAGAAATACCCGAAAAGCATCGGCTGGATCGTGATGTAGCCGATAAACAGCGACGGAATCGCGAGCAGTACCAATGGCACTGTCACGACCCATGGGCTCTCCTTGAGATGCTCACGTGTGTGTTCATCCATGCGAGGCTTTCCGTGGAAGACCACGAACAACAGACGGAACGAATACAGCGAGGTGACGAAGACGCCGGCGAGCACGCTCCAGTAGGCCAGCGTGTAGGGCCATGCGTGACGCAGGTGCCCTGCCTCAGCAACGGCTTCGATCAAGGCATCCTTCGAGAAAAAGCCTGACGTAAACGGGAAGCCGATCAATGCCAGCGTGCCGATCAGTGACGTGACGTAGGTAATCGGCATGTATTTGCGCAGCCCACCCATCTTGCGGATGTCCTGCTCATGGTGCATCGCGATGATGACCGAACCGGCTGCAAGGAACAGTAGCGCTTTAAAGAACGCATGCGTCATCAAGTGGAAAACACCTGCAGCGTACGCAGAGGCGCCGAGTGCGACCGTCATGTAGCCCAGTTGTGACAGTGTGGAATATGCAACGACGCGCTTGATATCGTTTTGAATGATGCCAAGTAGCCCCATAAAGAAGGCAGTGATAGCGCCAACCACCAAAATGAACTCCAAGGCACCTGGCGCAAGCTCGAACAAAGGCGACATCCGAGCCACCATGAATATTCCGGCGGTAACCATCGTGGCGGCATGGATCAAAGCCGAAATCGGTGTCGGACCTTCCATAGAATCCGGCAACCAAACATGCAGCGGCGCTTGTGCGGACTTGCCCATTGCACCAATAAACAACAGCACGCAAATAACGGTTAACGCATGCCAGGGGGTATCACCCCACACGGCAATCGTTTCACTGGCCAGCGAAGGCGCCGACGCAAACACGAACGCGTAGTCCAGCGATCCAGTGAGTGCAACGATGCCTGCTATCCCGAGCAGGAAACCGAAGTCCCCAACGCGATTCACGAGAAACGCTTTAAGGTTCGCAAGAATCGCTGTCGGCTTTTTGTAGTAAAAACCGATCAGGAGATAAGAAACCAGACCGACCGCTTCCCAACCGAAAAACAGTTGCAGGAAGTTGTTCGACATCACGAGCATCAGCATCGCGAACGTAAACAGACTGATGTAGCTGAAGAACCGCTGGTATCCGGGGTCCTCTCGCATGTATCCGATCGTGTAGATATGCACCATCAGCGATACAAACGTGACCACGAACATCATCATTGCGGTAAGTCGATCGATCAGGAAGCCGATCTCCATGCGAAGACCGTCGGTCACTGCCCACGTGTAGAGCGTGTAATTCTCCGCCGCGCCACCGAGACCGACATAGGCGAGCACGCGAAAAGACAGGTAACAACTGAGCCCTACCGCAGCGATCGTGATCACGTGCGCTGCTGTACGACCGATTTGCCGGCCAAACAGTCCCGCAACCGCTGACGCGATCAGGGGTGCCAAAACAATAGTGAGATGCGTTGATTGCATGTGCCTACCCTCGCATCTCGTTGAGCTCTTCCACGTTGATGCTGCGTCGGTTCCTAAACAGGACAACCAGAATCGCCAGACCGATCGCCGCCTCCGCAGCAGCCACCGTCAGGATGAAGAACACGAAGACCTGCCCTGCGGCGTCGCCGAGGTAACGCGAAAACGCGATAAAGTTAAAGTTCACCGCTAGCAGCATCAGCTCGATGCACATCAGCAATACGATAATGTTGCGGCGGTTGATGAAAATGCCTGCAACGCTGATGGAAAATAGAAT
Source organism: Pseudomonadota bacterium (assembly GCA_038521865.1). GTDB lineage: Bacteria > Pseudomonadota > Gammaproteobacteria > Steroidobacterales > Woeseiaceae > CALBPI01. The sequence goes on from JBCBKO010000001.1 coordinate 694,049, forward strand.
TGCGGACAACGTGAGGTAGTGCTGGAGGCCGATGCTCATTGCTTCTCCTCCGCCGACATGCTGACAAGCTGAATACGGTCTTCACGACGTACAGCGACCTGCTTCGCCACGTTCTGCACCTTCAGTCCCGGCCGCTTGCGCATGGTCAGCGTGATCGCTGCAACAATCGCAAGCAACAGGATGACCGAAGCCATCTCAAACGCAAACACGTGCTCGGTGTAGAGCACCTCACCCAAAGCTCTGGTGTTGCTGTACCCCTCAGGCAGAGGCGGTGCATCCGTCATCGTCGAGATGCCCCAGCTGCGCACCCAAATCACCTGACCCAGCTCTACGATCATGATCAACGCCACAATCAACCCAATCGGCATATATCGAGTGAAGCCCTCTCGAAGGACCTCGACGTTGATATCGAGCATCATCACAACGAAAAGGAACAGCACCATGACAGCACCGACGTAGACGAGCACCAAAGCGATCGCCAGAAACTCCGCTTCCAGCAACAACCACAGAACGGCGCTATTGAAGAACGCCAACACCAGAAACATCACGGCGTGCACCGGGTTTCTGGAAGCCACTACACCGATCGCTGCCCCAACCAGTACGGCAGCGAACGTGTAGAACAAAAGGGTCACCAACACGTTGTCATCCCCAGGCGCGGACTGCGCGCCACTCGCATTTATCTCAGTCTGTTATCTGTAAGTCGAATCAGCAGTCTTGTCGGCAGCGATCATCGTCTCGTAGCGCTCACCAACCGCCAGCAACTTGTCTTTGGTCATGATGTTCTCGCCACGATTCTCCATGTGGTATTCATGGATTCTCGTTTCGACGATCGCATCGACCGGACAAGCTTCCTCGCAAAAGCCGCAGTAGATGCACTTGAACAGATCGATGTCGTACCGCGTTGTGCGGCGCGTGCCGTCCTGGCTGACATCAGACTCAATCGTGATCGCCAAGGCCGGGCAAACCGCCTCACACAGTTTGCAAGCGATGCAGCGCTCCTCGCCGTTTGCGTAGCGACGCAGCGCATGCAACCCGCGAAATCTCGGCGATTGCGGTGCCTTCTCCTCCGGATAGTTCAGCGTCACCTTGCGCTTGAACAAATTCCGGCCGGTCAGCGCCAGGCCTTTGACCAACTCGGTCAGAAAAAAGGTTTTTGCAAAATTTCGAACAGCACTCATAGGATCATCCCGCGACTACGTTCATTTCGGGCCACCACCATCCCAACTGCATCCAGATCAGTACCGCTTCGACGCCGATCCACACAATGGTGACCGGAATAAACACCTTCCAGCCCAGGCGCATGATTTGGTCGTAGCGATAGCGTGGGAAGGTGGCGCGGAACCACAGGAAACAGAACAGGAAGAACGAGGTCTTCAGCGCAAACCAGAAGAAACTGGGTTGCCCAAGGAGGCTGTCTGCACCCAGAAGACCCTCAAACGGCGACAACCAACCGCCGACAAACAACACCGCGGTCAGCGCCGCGATGAGAATCATGTTTGCGTACTCCGCGAGAAAGAACACCGCAAAAGCCACGCCCGAATACTCGACATGAAAGCCCGCGACGATCTCTGACTCGCCTTCCGCAACATCAAAGGGTGCACGGTTGGTCTCGGCGACACCGGAGATGAAGTAGATGACAAATAACGGCAGCAGCGGCCACATGAACCAGTGCAGCGTCCCGCCACTCTGTGCCTCGATGATGTCACCGAGGTTCAAGCTGCCCGCAGCCATCAAAACACCAACGAGCGCAAACCCCATTGCAATCTCATAGGCGACGATCTGTGCTGCCGAGCGCATCGCACCCAGCAATGCGTATTTCGAGTTCGTTGCCCAGCCCGCAAGAATCACGCCGTAAACGCCCATCGATGTCAGCGCAAGTACGTACAGAAGCCCTGCATCGATATCAGCCAAGACGAAGGTATCGGAGATTGGCATCACCGCCCAAGTCGCGAACGCAGGCGTAATGGCGAGTAACGGCGCAATGACGAACAGGAAGCGGCTGGAATTCGCCGGAACCACAATTTCCTTGAACAGCAGCTTAAAGACATCGGCAAACGGCTGCAGCAGCCCCTTGAACCCGACCCGATTCGGGCCAACACGATTCTGGATGTAACCAATGACTTTACGCTCCGCGTAAGTCATGTAAGCCACGCACAAGATCAAGGCAACGGTAACCATGCCAATCAGGATCGTTACCCACGCCGGGTAGCGGATGATCTCCGGCAACCCGAACCATGCGGGCGGCTCAATCGCGGCATTCGCCGGAACCGAGAGTGCCAAAGCGCCGATAAGGGCTAGCACTCGGGTCACGCGCTTTGCTCCAGGTCGGTCGTCGACGTCTCGGGCTTCAAACCGAGCGCCGCATGCGTTTGCTGCAATGCATGTGCTCGGCGCACTACCTGGTCACACGCGTACAGACCGCGTTCGAGAGGTTTGACTGTTGCCGTAGTCGTGGGTTCGGACGGCTGAGGCAACGGATCTACAACCACCGGTACCGCAGACTCGAGCGCAGCTAGCGCCGCATGCCGAACCGAATCAGCATCATTAAAGGCGATGCCCTCGACCTCGAGCAAATCACCCAGCGCTCTCAGCAATTTCCAGCCCGGTCTCGCCTCACCAACGGGAGATGCCACACCGTGCCACGACTGCTGCCGACCTTCGACGTTCACGTACGTGCCCGCCGTTTCGGCAAAGGTACCGATCGGTAGCGCGATATCTACCGCGTCACCCATCGCATCATCAAAAAAGGGCGATATCGAAATCACGGTATCCGCCTTGCGCAGCGCGCCTGCTGCCGCAGGATGGACCTCACCGAGATCAACCTCCGGATCAACGCCCCACAGAACAAACACCTTCGGCGGCTCGTTGAGCATTTCCGCAACCGAACGGCCTCGCTTATCTCTCTGTGCCCCACCTAACTCGCGATGCGGCCGCACGCCCATCATCGCGAGTCCCGCCGCGTTGGGACCATCAGTGACGTCACCCAGAGTCGCCCCTGTCAATCGTGCAAGCTCCGCTGCAACCTCTCGCAAGGTTGAGTAATGCGGGTGCGATCTTGCAGCAACGCCAAGCACGATCAAAGACTGATCCGCATCGCGCAAGGCAGCACCAATACGCCCGGCGTTCGAACTGCTCTCCGACTCGGCACGTACGGCAGCGAGCACATCCTGCAATTCCGCCAGCAAGTCACCGGTAACCGCCGAAGTGCGTTCAAACAAATATTCGCTCTCGGAGAAATCAATGGTCGAGACTGTGCCGCCCGCGAGCGTCGCCTTGCGAACTCGGTGGGCAAGGATCGGTGCCTCTTCGCGAAGTCTCGCACCAACCAGCAGGATGTGGTCTTGCTGCTCGATGTCTTCGATTGCTACGCCCAGAGTTGGTACCAGTGGCTCAAAGTCCTGATTCGTTGTGTCACGCTGCATCAGCCGCGAGTCGATATCCGCACTGCCGAGGTGCGCTGCGATGCGGTTCAGCAAGAAACCCTCTTCGAGTGTTGCGGTCGGTGCCACCAGGAACCCAACGTCGCCGTTTGCCCCGACCAAAGTCTTCGCGAGCAGCGTCAACGCGTCTTCCCAATTCAGCTCTGCCCAGTCATCGTCTGACTTGCGCATCGGCGCCTTCAGACGAGCATCGGAGTAGACGCCCTCGTAGGAAAACCTGTCTCGATCGGCAATCCATGTCTCGTTAATCGCATCATTGCCGCGCGGTACAACGCGCTTGATCCGACCGCGCAAACTGTGCACATAGAGATTCGAGCCCACGCAATCGTGTGCTCCGACCATCGGTTCCTGAACCATTTCCCAAGCGCGAGCGCTGTAGCGATACGGCTTGTTGTTCAACGCACCAACCGGGCATAGATCGATGATGTTGGCCGACAGCTCGTGGTCAACGTTCTTCTCGATGTATGTGCCGATTCGCATGTTCTCGCCACGACCCGTTGTACCGAGCTCCTGGATACCCTGAATCTCCTGACCGAATCGAACGCAACGCGTGCAGTGAATGCAGCGTGTCATGTCGGTTGAAACCAACGGACCGATATTCTTGTCTTTAACGACACGCTTCTTTTCTGTGTAGCGCGAGATATCGCGGCCGTACCCCATGGCGAGATCTTGAAGCTCGCACTCGCCGCCCTGATCGCAGATTGGGCAGTCCAGCGGATGGTTAATGAGCAGGAACTCCATCGTCGCACGCTGCGCCGAAATCGCGTAGCGCGATTTCGTCGAGACCTTCATGCCATCAGCAACCGGTGTCGCGCACGCGGGAAGTGGTTTCGGCGCACGTTCCACCTCGACAAGACACATTCTGCAGTTTGCCGCTACCGAAAGCTTTTCGTGATAGCAAAACCGGGGCACGTAGGCGCCGAGCTTGTCCGTCACTTCAATCAACATTTGGCCTCGACGAGCCTCGACTTCCTGGCCGTCGACCTCAAGCTTGATCGTGTTGTCGTCACTCATAGTTCATGTTCACCGATGACAGTCACGCCGCCTTATCAGGCTGTGCATCGACCAGACTGCGGCCGCCGTTCGCGACCATGTATTCGAATTCGTGGCGGTAGTGCTTCAGGAAGCTCTGTACCGGCCACGCCGCTGCATCGCCGAGCGCACAGATCGTGTGGCCCTCGATCTTGTTCGCAACATCCAGCAACCGGTTCAGATCTTGTTCGGTTCCGCGACCTTCAATGAAGCTGGTCAGCATGCGATACATCCAACCCGTACCCTCGCGACACGGCGTGCACTGTCCGCACGACTCAGCCATGTAGAACCGCGAGATACGTCGCAGAACTCTCACCATGCAAGTGGTGTCGTCCATGACCATGACCGCGCCGGTACCGAACGACGAGCCCGCTGCTTTCAGCGAATCGTAGTCCATCGTGCAGTCCATGATGATGTCGCCAGGCACGACGGGAACGGATGATCCACCCGGGATCACCGCTTTCAGTTTGCGCCCTTTCCAGACGCCGCCACACATTTCGAGCAGCTCCTTGAACGGAATGCCCATCGGCAACTCGACATTCATCGGCTTTTCGACGTGACCCGAGACTGAAAAAATCGCCGTACCGCCGCTGTTCTCAACGCCGAGATCGCGGAACCAGTCCGCACCTTTTGCGACAATGCTCGGTACACTCGCGAGCGATTGTGTGTTGTTGATGGTCGTCGGCTTTCCGTATAGGCCGAAGTTCGCCGGAAACGGTGGTTTGAATCGTGGCTTGCCCTGCTTGCCTTCAAGCGACTCAAGCAGCGCAGTCTCTTCGCCACAAATGTAGGCCCCCGCTCCGACAAACGTCTCGACATCAACGCTGATGCCTGTACCGCGGATGTTCTCACCCAACAAGCCCGCCGCGTAGGCCTCTTTCACCGCGGCCTCGAATCTCGGCACCGGCTCTTCGATGAATTCCCCGCGGATATAGTTGTAGGCGACGCTGGCGCCCATCGCGTAGGCTGCAATTGCCATGCCCTCAACCAGCGAGTGCGGGTTGTAGCGAAGAATCTCCCTGTCATGACAGGTACCGGGTTCAGATTCATCAGAGTTGCACACAAGGTACTTCTGACCCGGCGCATTTCGTGGCATAAAGCTCCATTTCAAACCGGTCGGGAAGCCAGCACCACCGCGACCGCGCAAGCCAGACGCTTTGACGATTTCAATCACCGCTTCCTGATCGAGCTCTCCGGAGAGTACTCGCTCCCAGGCGTCGTAGCCGCCGACTTTGCGATACGCATCGATCGTCCAACCTTCAGGCTGATCGAGCGTGGCGTAACAAACCGAATTGGTGTGCTGTGTTTCTGTCATTCGAGTTCATCCAGAATGGCCTGCATTGACTCAGGCGTCAGATTCTCGTGGTAGACGTGATTGACCATCATCATCGGAGCGCCGCAGCAAGCGGCCAGGCACTCTTCTTCCTTTTTCAGATAGATGCGTCCATCCTTGGTGCTGCCTCCAAGCTTCACGTCAAGATGTTTTTCAGCGTGTTCTACAAGTGCCTCTGCACCGCGGAGCATGCAAGACACATTGGTGCAGATCGCCACGTTGTTACGTGCGACCGGCTTGGTCTCGAACATTGAGTAGAACGTCGCCACCTCATAAACCTGAATCGGTTCAAGGTTGAGTTTCTCCGCAACCGCATCCATGAGTTCCGTGGTCAAAAACCCCTGGTTGTCATGCTGGACCGCATGCAGTGCACCGATGATTGCGGAACGGCTCTGCTCCTCAGGAAACCGTTTGCGCCACCGCTCGATCTCCTCAAGCGCATGGTGCGTCAACACTTCTTCATTCGTCTCTATTTGCGAGTCAGTAGTCATTTCAAAAACCTAGCGATCGATTTCACCGAACACGATGTCCTGTGTGCCGATCACGGCAACGACGTCCGCGAGCATATGCCCACTCACCATTTCATTCATCGCACTGATGTGCGCAAAGCCAGGCGCTCTCACCTTCACTCGATACGGCTTGTTCGCACCGTCCGAAATCAGATACACACCGAACTCTCCCTTTGGATGTTCGATCGCTGCGTAAGCCTCCCCCGCCGGCACGGTGTAACCCTCGGTGAATAGCTTAAAGTGATGAATGAGTGACTCCATGTCGCCCTTCATCTCAGCACGCTTCGGTGGTGAAATCTTGTGATCATCGAGCATCACCGGACCTGGGTTATCCCGCAGCCATGCAACACATTGCTTGATGATTCGATTCGACTGGCGCATCTCTTCGATGCGAACGAGGTACCTGTCGTAACAGTCCCCGTTAGTACCGATCGGGATGTCAAAGTCCATCCGATCATAAACTTCGTAAGGTTGTTTTTTGCGCAGGTCCCAGGCGATTCCAGAACCTCTCAGCATTGGCCCTGTGAAACCCAACTGCTGTGCCCGCTCAGGAGTCACCACGCCAATATTTACTGTGCGCTGCTTCCAAATTCGGTTATCCGTCAATAACGTTTCATATTCGTCGACGCATCCGGGGAAACGATCGGTGAAGTCCTCGATGAAATCGAGTAGAGAACCAGAGCGTGCTTCGTTGAGGCGCGAGGTTTCACCGTCGTTGCGAAAACGATTGGTTTCGTATTTCGGCATGAACTCGGGTAAGTCGCGATAGACACCGCCAGGCCGATAGTAGGTCGCATGCATGCGCGTACCCGACACAGCCTCGTAGCAATCCATCAGGTCCTCTCGTTCACGGAAACAATAGAGGAACATCGACATAGCACCGATATCGAGTCCGTGCGCGCCGAGCCACATCAAGTGATTCAGGATTCGAGTGATCTCATCAAACATGACCCGGATGTATTGAGCGCGTTCCGGCGCCTCGATACCGAGTAGTTTTTCGATGGCAAGCACGTAACCATGCTCGTTGCACATCATGGATACGTAGTCCAGACGATCCATGTAGCCGATGCTCTGGTTGTACGGCTTTGACTCCGCGAGTTTCTCGGTGCCACGGTGGAGCAAACCCACGTGCGGGTCGGCACGTTGAATGGTCTCGCCGTTCATCTCGAGGATCAGTCGCAGGACGCCGTGTGCGGCAGGATGCTGCGGCCCAAAGTTCAAAGTGAAGTTTTGAATCTCAGCCATCGTGATCCTCCCGCAGCGCATCCTCGTATCGGTTGTCTTCGCGAATCACACGCGGCACCAACGTTCGTGGTTCAATCGAAACGGGCTCGTAAGCCACACGACCTTTGCGTGCGTCGTAGCGCACCTCAACGTTGCCGGTGAGCGGAAAGTCTTTGCGGAACGGATGCCCGATAAATCCGTAGTCTGTGAGCAATCGACGAAGATCCGGATGGCCCTCGAAAACGATACCGAAAAGATCGAATGCCTCGCGCTCGTACCAATCCGCAGAACGCCACACGTCAATAAGAGATCCGATCCGTGGCGGGTTTTCGTTCGTGGTAAACGCTTTCAATCGAACGCGCACGTTGTGGTCAATCGAAAGCAAATGCGCAACCACAGCAAATCGCTCCGAATCGAATTCCAACGACTCGTCCACCACAACTTCGCGCTGGACACCCCGGGAATAACCAGAGCCCGTAGCGCGATTGGTGGTCCACTCACTGTCGCCAAAAGTCAGGTAATCGACACCGCATAGATCGACCAGCATCGTAAATCGTAGTTCTGGCGTATCACGCAGCGTCTTGGCGACACTGACCCAATGCTCAGTTGGCACTTCAACGGTAACCTCGCGCTCGGGCGTAACCGTCACGGTGCACGCGTCTGTCGCAGCGGTAATCGCGGCCGGCAGCCAATCACTAGGGTGCGCTTTCGAGGCACCGGCGTTCATTGCGGACTCGCTCATCGTGAGATCGTGCTCGTGCGGCGGATTTTTTTCTGCAATTGCAAAATGCCGTAGATCAAAGCTTCGGCTGTCGGCGGGCAGCCGGGCACGTAGACGTCGACCGGCACTACCCGGTCGCACCCTCGCACGACAGCGTAGGAGTAGTGGTAATAGCCACCGCCGTTGGCACAGGAGCCCATGGAGACAACCCACCTTGGCTCCGGCATCTGGTCGTAGACCTTGCGCAGCGCTGGCGCCATCTTGTTGACGAGCGTGCCGGCCACGATCATGACGTCAGACTGTCTCGGGCTCGGACGAAACACGATACCGAAGCGATCGAGGTCATACCGTGCGGCGCCCGCATGCATCATTTCAACAGCGCAGCAAGCAAGCCCGAAGGTCATCGGCCACATAGAGCCTGTGCGAGCCCAGTTGACTACGGTGTCGATACCCGTGACTACCATCCCTTTTTTCTGGATGCTGCCGGGCGGCAGCTCGTAGTCAACGGCGTCGGTAGTTGCGGCTTCGCTCAATCCCATTCAAGCGCCCCTTTCTTCCATTCGTAGATGAAACCGACGACAAGCACCGTCAGGAACAGGGCCATCGCAAGCAAACCGAAACCGCCAATGGTTCCGAGAGATATCGCCCACGGAAACAAGAAAGCGATTTCAAGATCGAAAATTATGAAGAGAATCGCTACCAGGTAGTAGCGAACATCGAACTTCATACGGCTATCTTCGAAGGCCTCGAAGCCGCACTCATAGGGCGAGAGTTTTTCGTCGTCCTTCCCGCCACTGCCGAACAGAAAGCCCAACGTCATTAGCAGGATCCCAAGTCCCGCTGCGATACCGAGAAAGATCAGTACCGGAACATAGTTCTGGAGCACAATTTTGTCCCACTGCAGGCGCTGCGCTTGCGTGCGTCCCCACGCGGCAGTCCCGACTGGTTTGTCCCAACTTTGACACGGTGTGGACGCACCGCTCAAAGCTGCTCAAGTATACCATTTCGAAGGATTAAGGCGAAGAGAACAGCGCCATAAATCGTCGATTCAAGGGTGAGGCGTTCGACAAAAAAAAGGCGCCCCGAAAGGCGCCGTTTTCTGTGTGGTGCCGATGGCCGGACTCGAACCGGCACGGCTCTCGCCACTGCCCCCTCAAGACAGCGTGTCTACCAATTCCACCACATCGGCAATCATAATCATTCGCTTACTCGCCCTCGTCCGTCTCAGCTGGCTCGGGAACATCCAGTTCCGGTACGTCTTCCGCGTCACTGACAGCGTCGTCTAATTCGGGCGCTACCAGTGAGGCGGCATCCTCCGGCGTCATTTCCAATTCAGGCAGCGCGCCGCCCGGAAGTTCCTGCTCAACCACAATGTCGTCAGCGACACTGTTGCTGGGTGCCCCGCGTTGCGTTGCAAGCCATGCCAACGCAAGGCAATTAGCAAAAAACAATGTGGCCAGAATTGCTGTTGCGCGGGAAAGGAAGTTCGCCGAGCCTCGCGCGCCGAAAACGGTGCCGGAGGCCCCTGCACCAAAAGAAGCACCGGCATCAGCACCCTTGCCGCGCTGCATCAGTATCAAGACGATCAATCCAATCGAGACGGCCGCGTGAGCGACTGACAAGACATTAAAAAGCGTACCCATATACTCGTAATTCCAAAAACGTCAGGCTGCAGCGCCAATCGCCAGGAAATCCTCAGCGCTCAAAGCAGCGCCTCCGATTAGCCCACCATCCACATCCGGCATAGCCAAGAGGGATGCAGCATTGGCAGGTTTCATACTGCCGCCATACAAAATTCTCATCGACTCAGCGAGTGCTGCATCTTGCTGCTGAACATACCCTCGCAGCACTGCATGCACTTCCTGAGCCTGCTCAGGTGTGGCCGTAAGACCCGTACCGATTGCCCAAACCGGCTCGTAGGCGATGACCATTTCCGCCATCCCAGAGACTCCGATAGCACCCGCTACTGCCTCCAGCTGCCGCAAAACGACGCTGTCGGTAGCACCGGCTTCACGCTCCTCAAGCGTCTCACCAACACAAACCACCGGCGCAAGCCCATGCATCACCGCGCGCGCAGCCTTCGCCGCCACATCCGAATCGGTTTCACCAAACAGCGTACGCCGCTCCGAGTGACCCACGATTACAAACTGGCAACCCAAATCCACCAACATCGGGGCAGCAGTCTCTCCGGTGTAGGCACCGAGATCGTACTCCGAAACTGTCTGGCCGCCGACCGCAACCGCCGAGTCTGTGAGTACTGAGGCGACTTGAGACAGATGCACATCCGGCGGGCATACCAGCCAGTCGACGCCCGCGTCCGCGCCTTCCGCGATAGCGCTCGCGAGCGATCGTGCAACGGCGCTCGACCCGTTCATTTTCCAGTTACCCGCGATCAACGTTCGCCGCATGTTTCTCCCGGCTCCTGTTCACTGACCGCCGACGTAAAAGCCGGCGAGAATAGCGCCCTATCGCGCCTTCTGCAATTGAATTGATCAGGCAGCGGCTTGTTTGACCACGTCGGCAAGCTCGGCAGCCGCAGCACGAACTTCCTGCTTGTCCACGCCCTCGACCATCACGCGAATCACCGGCTCCGTTCCAGACGCCCGCAATACCACGCGACCACGCTCCCCGAGGCGACGTTCAATCTCAGCCTTCGCCCCCTGAATCCTAGAATCTTCCTCCAGATTCATCCGTTGCGCGACACGCACATTGACCAGTACTTGGGGATAAATCGGCATATCAGCGGCAAGCTCCGCCAACGTTTTTCCGCTCTCCGCCACAATCTGCAACAACTGCAACGAGCTGACGATGCCATCGCCCGTTGTGGCCTTATCAAGGCAAATTATGTGTCCCGACGACTCCCCGCCGATGATCCCGCCCTGCTCGCGCAGCGCAGACATAACGTAGCGATCACCGACCTGTGCACGAACAAAATCGACACCGTGCTCGCCAAGCTTGCGCTCGAGCCCAAGGTTACTCATTACCGTGCCCACCACCGGGCCGACTAACTCGCCCTTGCGTTGGCGCCCCATGGCCACGATGTAGATCAGCTGATCGCCGTCGACGATATTGCCTTGATGATCCACCATCAGTACCCGGTCGCCGTCTCCGTCGAGTGCGATTCCAAGGTCTGCGCCAACGGCAACCACCATTTGCTGCAACAGTTGCGGCTGGGTCGAACCGCAGCCATCGTTGATGTTCTTGCCGTTCGGCGAACACCCGATTGGAATGACTTCAGCGCCCATGGCCGCCAGTACGCGCGGCCCGACCTTAAAGGCTGCGCCATTCGAGCAGTCCAGTACGATTTTCATCCCGGAAAGATCGAGGCTGCCTACGGTCCCGGCGCAAAATTCGCCGTAGCGCTCCCGGGCCGAGTCGATCCGACGCGCAAAACCCAGTTCCGCCGAATCTCGCGTTATCGAAGGCGCCTGCAGTAGCCCCTCGATCCGCATCTCCACTTCGTCGGATAGTTTCTCGCCGGCTCCGTCGAAGAACTTGATGCCGTTATCGAAATACGGGTTATGAGAGGCAGAAATCATGACCCCAAGGTCTGCGGCAAATGTCCGCGCGATGTAAGCCACTCCAGGCGTCGGAAGCGGCCCCAACATGAGGACTTCGACCCCCGCAGCAGTAAACCCGGCTTCAAGCGCCGCCTCAAACATGTAGCCGGAGACGCGGGTGTCTTTGCCGATAACGACAGTACCGCCCTCCGGCACCAGCACTCTCGCCGCAGCGCCCGCCAACCGCAACGTAAAATCGGCGGTCATCGGCGAATCTCCGACGCGGCCACGAACACCATCCGTACCAAAGAACTTGCGCTTTACCATGTGCTTATTGCCCCCACCAGGTTTCGCCGTGGATCGCCGCCAGGGCCTTCAGCCCGTCCAGCGTTTCGCCCACGTCGTGCACGCGGACAATTTTCGCGCCGCGCTCGACGCAGGCGGCGGCGAGGATAACACTGCCGACCAATCGATGTTCGACCGCACGTCCCGTTATCGCACCAACCATCGACTTTCGCGATACCCCCGCCAAGAGCGGGTAGCCCATACCGCTGAAGGACGAGAGTCCGCGCACTAAAGCGATGTTGTCTTCGAGGCGTTTACCGAAACCGAAACCAGGGTCGATCAATATCTTGGATCGATCGATACCGGAACCCACGCAGGTATCAATTCGCTCTTGCAGAAAGTCGCTGACCTCCACCACTACGTCGGTATAGCTCGGATTCTCCTGCATGGTCCTAGGCGCGCCTTGCATGTGCATGAGGCAAACATGAACGCCCGCCACCGCGGCCGCTTCCAGCGCACCGGGCGCCTGTAGGGCACGGACATCATTGATTAACGTAGCGCCGGCATCGACGGCGGCGGCCATGACTTCTGGCTTGCTCGTGTCGATGGAGATCACCGCCGGAGCAGCGCTCGCTAGCGCCTCGATGACCGGAATGGTTCTGCGCAACTCCTCATCGGTAGCGACGTTCGCTGCGCCTGGGCGCGTCGACTCTCCACCGACATCGATGATGTCAGCACCCGCCTCGACCATCGTTAAGGCAGCCGCTACGGCAGCCTCAACTTCGGGATATTTGCCGCCATCCGAAAACGAATCGGGCGTCACGTTCAGGATGCCCATAATCAAAGGGCGCTGCTTAGCCAGCAGCGCCCCTACGGCAGATCGCCGTTCAGACATGTCGATTGAACCTAGCTGCTTTGTCCCGCTGGTCCACCGATCGATCCACTCGGACCGTCAGACTTGCGCTTCGACGGGCCGTCGCCTGTCACCGCGCTTGGCGGATTGTCGTTATCCGTCCAGTCTGCCGGCGGTCGTGGATCACGACCCTCCATGATGTCGGCAATTTGCTTCTCGTCGATCGTTTCGTATTTGATCAGAGCTTCTGCCATGGTGTGGAGTTTGTCTTTGTGATCTTCCAGGATCTGTTCTGCCCGACCGTAGTTCAGGTCGATAATCGATCGAATCTCTTCGTCAATCGCTTTCGCAGTCTGCCCCGAAACCTGTTTGGTTTGCGTCATCGTGCGACCAAGGAACACCTCACCTTCTTCCTCGCTGTAGCTCAACGGCCCCAAGCGATCGGAAAGACCCCACTTCGTAACCATATTGCGTGCGATATCCGTCGCTCGCTCGATATCGTTGCTTGCCCCCGTCGTGACGCTGTCCGCCCCGAAGATCAGCTCTTCCGCAATCCGCCCACCGAAGAGGCTGGCAATTTGACTGTTCAAGCGTTGCTTCGAGTAACTGTACCGATCCTCTTCTGGGAGGAACATGGTGACACCAAGCGCTCGCCCGCGCGGAATGATCGTGACTTTGTAGACTGGATCATGGTCTGGCACGTTCAACCCAACGATAGCGTGCCCGGCCTCGTGATACGCGGTGAGCTTTTTCTCGTCCTCGTTCATGACCATGGAACGACGTTCCGCACCCATCATGATCTTGTCTTTGGCTTTCTCGAACTCTTCCATGCCAACAGTGCGCCGATTCGCACGAGCTGCGAACAAAGCTGCCTCGTTCACCAAATTCGCGAGATCCGCCCCGGAGAATCCGGGCGTACCGCGGGCGATGATGCCCGGACGCACATCGTCCCCGAGCGGCACCTTGCGCATGTGGACTCGCAGGATCTGCTCGCGACCTCGAACGTCCGGCAAAGGCACTACCACCTGCCGATCGAATCGACCTGGGCGCAACAGGGCAGGATCCAGCACGTCCGGTCTGTTGGTAGCCGCGATGACGATAATGCCTTCATTGCCTTCGAAACCGTCCATTTCAACGAGCAGCTGGTTCAGCGTTTGCTCGCGCTCGTCATGCCCGCCGCCGAGACCCGCGCCACGATGGCGACCTACCGCGTCGATTTCATCGATGAAAATGATGCACGGCGCGTGCTTTTTGGCCTGCTCAAACATGTCGCGCACCCGCGAGGCACCGACACCGACAAACATTTCCACGAAGTCCGAGCCGGAGATCGTGAAGAACGGCACCTTCGCTTCGCCGGCAATCGCTCGTGCCAGCAGGGTCTTGCCCGTGCCGGGTGATCCGACCATCAAGACCCCTTTTGGAATCTTGCCGCCAAGCCGCTGGAATTTGCTTGGGTCTTTCAAGAAGTCGACGATTTCGACAACCTCTTCTTTCGCTTCCTCAACGCCCGCCACGTCGCTGAACGTAACGCCTACCTGATCTTCGCCCAGCAGGCGCGCTTTGCTCTTGCCGAATGACATAGCACCACGACCGCCTGCACCACCGCCCTGCATCTGGCGCATGAAATAAATCCATACGGCGATCAAGAGAAGCACCGGGAACGAGGACACGAGAAGCTGCAACAGCAGGCCTTGTCTTTCCGGCTCTGGCATGTCGAACTGGACGCCTCGCTCACGAAGCTCACCAATCAGCACCGACACATCGCCACTCTCGGGATTGAAGGCGTAAAACGGGGAGCCGTTCTTGGTCACGTAACGGACCGTCTGCCCGTCAAAACTCACCGATTCCACCGAGTTATCTTCGACCCGGTTCAGGAAATCCGAGTAGCTCTCCTGCTGACTATTTCGCATGCCTGCGCCATTAAAGCTCTGCACGACGGTCATCAAGACCAGCACGATCGCCACAAAAATCAGGATATTCTTGGCTGAATCATTCACGAATTTGCCTCTTTAGGACACGATGTCGACAATATCGCCGACGATGGGGAACTTTCTGCTTGGAAAATTGGGCAGACGCTGCCCGTTGATAGACGCGACCCGGATTCCTTCACAGATCTCATTTCGACACTACACCAAGCGCCGGGTTCTCGCCAGCGCATACACCTCAGTACTGCTAGGTCTTGACGCTTTCGGCTTTTTCACCGAAACCTTGTGGAATCTTTGGCGAAGTTGCCGCACATACTCATCAAAGCCTTCGCCCTGGAACACCTTACAGATGAATACTCCCTGCGATCCGAGCATTTCGGTCGCAAACTCTAACGCCAGCTCAGCGAGGTACATCGACCTCGGCTGATCCACCGCCTTAACACCACTGATATTGGGGGCCATATCACTCATTACAAGGTCGAGCGGTTGCGAGCCAACCGCCTTCGATACAGCGGCAAGCACGTCATCGTCACGGAAATCACCCTGGATGAACTCAACGCCTGCCAAAGCATCCATCTCGAGAAGATCCACCGCAACGATGGTGACATCGTCGTCGAGCGCTCGTGCAACCCACTGTGACCAACCGCCGGGAGCAGCGCCCAGGTCGGCGACTCGCATTCCACGCCTCAGAATTTTCTGGTTTCGCGTCAACTCATCCAGTTTGTAGACCGCCCTCGAGCGGTAACCTTCTGCCCTCGCCTTCCTGACCCATGGATCCTTTTCCTGTCGCTCACGCCAACCGGCATTTGATCCGCGCGGCTTGCTCATTGGTGTGCAGACTCACACGTGACTGTGGCCGGGCGGTGGTCCATACTTCCTCGCCCTTCGATAGCGGAACTACGCGCGTGTACAGTCTCTCCGAGCGACAAAAGAAAACCCTGCGTGGGCTGGGTCATAAACTCAAACCTGTGGTCATCGTGGCCGAGTCTGGTCTGTCTGAGAATGTTCGTTACGAAATCGAACAAGCACTCGTGTTCCATGAGCTGATCAAAATCAGCATTCGAGTTGGAGACCGCGATGTTCGCGACCAAATCATTGCGACGATTTGCGATGACTTCGGCGCAACTCGAGTCCAGCGCACCGGTAACGTTGCGCTTTTCTTTCGACGCAACCTCGAGCAACCCAAAGTAGTGCTCGGTAGTCGTTGAGTACCGCTCAGACGTAGCGCACCTCGACGATCTCGTAATCCTTAGCGCCTGCGGGCGCCGCCACGGTTACCTCATCGCCCTCACTCTTGCCGATCAGCGCTCGAGCGATAGGCGAGCTGATGGATATGAGTCCGCCCTTAATATCAGCCTCGTCATCGCCGACAATCTGGTAAGTCAACGTTTGATCGCTGTCGAGGTCGAGTAACTCTACTGTCGCTCCAAAAACCACTTTGCCGGTCGCTTTCAGCTGGGTGACATCGATGATCTGGGCGTTTGAGAGCTTGGCCTCGATTTCCTGGATACGGCCCTCCGCAAAGCTTTGCTGCTCCTTGGCCGCATGGTACTCCGCGTTCTCTTTGAGATCTCCGTGCTCACGGGCTTCAGCAATCGCCTGAATAATGCGCGGTCTCTCCACGCTTTTCAGATGCTTGAGCTCAGACTTCAGCTGTTCCGCGCCGCGCGCAGTCAAAGGTACCTTATTCATTATTTTACTCTGTCAGAAGCACAACTACAGTGCTGTACTCAGGCCGCCCGCGTTGCGTGCAAATCCTGCAAGCAATTAACCGCGTCGTCCGCGATATGCTGCATGGCATCGCACGTTGCTCGAGCTGCGGCCAGCGTTGTGTAGTAAGTCACGCCACGGGCAACCGCCTCCCCACGAATCGTCTGAGAATCGCGAATCGCTTTCTTGCCTTCGGTCGTATTGATGATGAGTTCCACCTCACCGTTCTTGATCATATCGACCAAGTGCGGCCGACCTTCACTCACTTTGTTGGCACGGCGGCATTCCACCCCTGCAGCTGCCAGCGCTTTCGCCGTGCCCTGCGTCGCAACAATATCAAAACCGAGTTCGATCAGCATTTGAGCAAGCTCGACGACGTCTTCCTTATCTCTATCACGCACCGAGATAATTGCTGTGCCGCCTCTTGGAAGAATAACACCGGACGCGAGTTGCGCTTTGGCGTATGCCTCTCCAAACGTAAGCCCGGTACCCATAACCTCTCCGGTTGACTTCATCTCCGGCCCGAGGATCGGATCGGAATGCGGGAACTTCTTGAATGGGAATACCGACTCTTTCACGGAGAAGAATGCTGGGGTGACTTGTGTTGTGTACCCGAGCTCAGCGAGCGTCTCACCCGCCATCACTCGGGCTGCGATTTTGGCCAGCGGCACGCCCGTCGCCTTTGAGACGAAAGGCACAGTCCTCGACGCACGAGGGTTTACTTCAAGCAAATAGATGTCCTCACCCTGTATGGCAAACTGCGTATTCATCAGGCCGACAACATCCAGGGCATCTGCCAGTTGTGTGACTTGCTCAATAAGTTGGGCCTGCACTTTGTCGCTCAACGAGACCGGCGGCAACACGCACCCGGAGTCGCCGGAATGCACGCCAGCCTGCTCAATGTGCTGCATGATGCCGCCGACGAGCACATCGGTCCCGTCAGCAACGATATCGACGTCGACCTCGATTGCCTGATCAAGGAATCCATCCAACAGGACAGGCGCACCTTCGGTGACATCCACGCTGCGTTGCATATAGCTTTTGAGCTCGTCGTCGTTGTAGACGATTTCCATCGCGCGGCCACCAAGCACGTAGGAAGGTCGCACGACCAAGGGGTAGCCAACCTCACCGGCCTGCGCCAGTGCTTCACCCTCGTCGCGAGCGGTCGCATTTGGCGGCTGTAGCAACTCAAGGTCCTCAATGATCTTCTGGAAGCGCTCGCGGTCTTCCGCAAGGTCGATCGAGTCCGCGGTGGTACCGATAATCGGTGCACCGGCCGCTGCCAGCGCGTCCGCCAGTTTGAGTGGCGTCTGTCCACCGAACTGCACGATCACACCGACCGGTTTCTCCAAGTCCACAATATTCATGACGTCCTCGAACGTCAGCGGCTCAAAATACAGCCGATCGGAAGTATCAAAGTCGGTCGAGACGGTCTCGGGATTGCAGTTCACCATGATCGTGTCGTAACCCGCCTCCCGCAGTGCTAAAGACGCATGAACGCAACAATAGTCAAACTCGATTCCCTGTCCGATTCGGTTCGGCCCACCACCGAGAATCATGATCTTGCGCGAATCCGTCACGTCCGCCTCGCAATACTGCTCATAGGTGGAATACATGTAGGCCGTGTCAGTCGCAAACTCAGCGGCACAGGTATCAACACGTTTGTAGACCGGCTGCACACCGCTCTGCACTCGAGCTGCCCGAACATCTGCCGCATCGCGACCGCTCAGGTAACCGATCCTCGCGTCGGAGAAACCCCGTCGCTTGAGCTCGCGCAGATTCGCCGCGCGGAACACACTGTCACCAAGCGCGCGGATACCACTTTCAACGCGGACCAGATCAAGAATTTGCCCGAGAAACCAGGGATCGATACCCGACAACTGGTGTACGTGATCGATACTGAAACCCAGTCGAAAAGCCTCCGCTACCCAAAGTAATCGACTTGCGCTTGGAGACCGCACTTCGCGCTCAACCATCTCGCGACAGGTCTCCTCACTCAGCCCCTTGGGCAATTGCCGGTCGAATCCATCGAGTCCTGTTTCGAGTCCGCGAAGCGCTTTCTGGATCGATTCCTGAAACGTTCGTCCTATCGACATCACCTCACCGACCGACTTCATCGAGGTCGTCAGACGCGCATCCGCCCCCGGGAATTTCTCGAAGGTGAACCGTGGCATTTTCGTGACTACGTAATCGATGGTCGGCTCAAACGAGGCCGGCGTCCTACCACCAGTGATGTCATTGCGTAGCTCGTCGAGCGTGTAACCGACGGCGAGTTTTGCAGCGACTTTTGCAATGGGGAACCCTGTCGCTTTCGAAGCCAGTGCGGATGAACGCGATACGCGCGGATTCATCTCGATGACCACCATGCGGCCGTCGCGCGGGTCCACGGCAAACTGCACGTTCGAGCCACCGGTTTCCACACCGATACGTCGGAGTACCGCCAGCGAGGCGTTTCGCATCAACTGATACTCGCGATCCGTCAGAGTCTGTGCGGGTGCCACGGTAATGGAGTCACCGGTATGCACACCCATCGCATCAACGTTCTCGATCGAACAGATGATGATGCAGTTGTCAGCCCGATCGCGAACCACCTCCATTTCAAACTCTTTCCAGCCGATGATGGACTCTTCGATCAAGACCTCGGTTGTGGGCGAGAGGTCAAGACCATTGCTCACGATCTCTTCGAACTCTTCCTTGTTGTACGCGATGCCGCCACCGGTGCCGCCCATTGTGAAGGAAGGTCGAATGATCGCCGGGTAACCCACGTCTTTCTGAATCTCAAAGGCCTGATCCAGTGTATGCGCCACTGCCGCTCGCGGAGATTCGAGGCCGATCTCATCCATCGCCTTCTTGAATTTCTCACGATCCTCGGCGGTATCAATAGCCTCTTGGGAAGCACCGATCAGCTCAACGCCATTTGCCTCAAGCACGCCCTCACGCACAAGATCGAGCGCACAGTTCAGCGCTGTCTGCCCGCCCATAGTCGGCAGCAGTGCATCTGGCTTTTCTTTTTCGATAATCTTCGCGACGGCAGTCCAGTGGACCGGTTCGATGTAAACCGCATCCGCCATCTCCGGATCCGTCATGATCGTCGCTGGGTTCGAGTTGATCAGGATGACTCGAAAGCCCTCCTCGCGCAGCGCCTTGCATGCCTGGGCACCCGAGTAGTCGAACTCGCACGCCTGGCCGATGATGATCGGTCCTGCGCCAATAATCATGATGCTCTTGATATCTTCTCTCTTAGGCACCGTGGCTCCTGTTGTAGGTGGTGTTTGCGTGGCTCACGATTCGGCGGCTCGCTCGCCCGATTCGCTCATGCCGCGCTCCTGAATACTCTGAGCCATCGCGAGCGAGAACTGGTGGAAGAGATGCCGGACATCCTGCGGTCCAGGACTGGCCTCCGGATGGCCCTGAAACGAAAACACCGGAAGGCTCTCGTGCGCGATGCCCTGAAGTGTGCCGTCGAACAACGATCGATGTGTTGGGATTACCCCGTCGGGCAAACTGTCCTCGGCGACCGCGAAACCATGGTTCTGGCTTGTGATTAGCACGCGCCCGGACTCCAGATCCTGAACCGGATGGTTGGCCCCATGATGTCCAAATTTCATTTTTTCAGTCTTCGCCCCGAGTGCCAGTGCAAGCAGCTGATGGCCAAGACAAATACCGAACATCGGAATTCCAGTCTCAAGCAATTTCCGAATGGCTTCGATCGCGTAGTCGCATGGCTCGGGGTCACCAGGACCGTTTGACAAGAACACCCCATCGGGATGCAGATCGAGCACCTCGTCAGCACTCGTCTTCGCTGCCACCACGGTGACACGACAATCATGCTCGACAAGAAGGCGCAGAATGTTGCGCTTGATGCCAAAATCGTAAGCGACAACGTGCAACGGCGCGATCCGTCGGGTTACCACCGGTTCCGGGTTATTCCACGACTCGCCCTGCGCCCATTGATAGCTGTTATCGGTCGTGACTACCTGTGCAAGGTCAGCTCCCGCGAGGCCCGGCGCTGCCTTGGCCTTCTCAACAGCTGCCTTCGCAAGCGCCGACGCTGCGACGCCGTCTTCGGCGGTTGCGATACAACCCTGCTGGGCGCCGTGTTCACGGATGTGACGTGTCAGCGCACGCGTGTCCAAATCGCTTATGGCCACCACATTGGCACGCCGCAAAAAGTCGGCGAGGTTTGCTTCGGATCGCCAACTCGAAGTCACAATCGAACGATCTCGAATCACAAGACCCGTTGCGTGAACTTTTGAAGACTCGAAGTCGTCGCTGTTGGTGCCGGTATTGCCGATATGTGGGTAGGTCAACGTGACGATCTGTTGGCAATATGAGGGATCGGTGAGGATCTCCTGATAACCGGTCATGGCCGTGTTGAAAACCACTTCCCCGATAGCTTCGCCATCAGCCCCACACGAAAGCCCGCGGAACACTGTGCCGTCCGCCAGGGCGAGAATTGCCGGTTTAACCATTGCTACCTCTTCGAATACTGCGAAAGGCAGACACACAAAAGCGGAAGGTCAGCTGATCAATGCAGAGCACTGATCGCGACGCTTCCGCTTGTGGTCAGCAGATCGCCTGCTGAGCGAAGATTGTACGGCAGCAGGGCGCGCAAAGAAAGACTCAAGCGATCGATGCGACCAGATCCTGCATTCCGTAGAGACCGACTGGCTGATCAATCAACCACCGTGCTGCGTCCAGAGCCCCTGAGGCAAACAGCTGCCGATCCTCAGCTCGGTGCGACAACGTCAAGCGTTCACGCCCCCCGAAGAACGACACCGAGTGCTCTCCGATCACATTGCCACCGCGTTGCACGCTGAACCCGATTTCACCCGAGGCGCGCTGACCTGCTCCTCGAATCCCTGGTTTCCAGCCCTCCAAGCCCCTGGCACTCGCCGCAGCGTGACCAAGGGTCAAGGCTGTCCCGGAAGGCGCATCGACTTTACCTGAATGATGGGTCTCAGCGATCTCTATATCGAAGCCCGGCAGCGCAGCTGCGGCATGCTCGACAAGCGCGTGCAATAGATTAACGGCGATACTCATGTTGCTCGCCATAAACACCTGGCGTGAGTTTGCGAGGTTTGCTATCGCCGCGATCTGTTGGTTGTCTCGCCCGGTTGTGCCGGTTACCAAAGCGCAGTCGGACTGGGAAAGCCCGTCAACCAATATCTGGGTGGCATCGGCCTGCGTGAAATCCATCGCAAGATCGGTGCCTTGCAACGTACTGACTAAGTCTGAACCCCGACTCCAGCGCGTAACCACTTCCAAATCGCTAGCCTGTGCAGCAAGCGCGTCGATTTGTTGCCCCATCCTGCCTGTAGCGCCGAGCAATGCGATGCGCAGCGGCTCACGGTCATGCGCACTCACGAGCCGATGTTGTCGAAAAAACGCTTTACGTTATCTGTCCACGACTGTGTGCGCGGGTTATGGCGATCACCACCGAGATCAACAGCGCTATCAAACTTTCGCAACAGCTCTTTCTGGTCGGCCGTGAGATTAACCGGAGTTTCCAGCATCACTTTGCAGTACAAGTCGCCCGGGTCCTGGATACGAACCGTCGGCACGCCTTTGCCGCGCAGCCTGAACACCTTGCCTGTCTGCGTGCCCGGGGGCACCTTAAGCGTGACCTCGCCATCCAAAGTAGGCACGGTGACCGACCCACCGAGCGTAGCGGTCACGAAACTCAATGGCACGTCGCAGTGCAAATCCGGCCCATCACGCTCAAAAACTTCATGCTGGGCCAATCTCACCTCTACATAGAGATCTCCGGAGGGGCCGCCATTGCGCCCGGCCTCGCCCTCGCCCGTCAGCCGAATCCGATCGCCTGAATCAACGCCTGCGGGAATCTTGACCTGCAGGGTACGGGTCTTGCGTTGGCGCCCGCGTCCATCACAAGCGGGGCACGGGTCCTTGATGATAGTGCCTTCACCATGGCATGCCGGGCAGGTTTGCTGAACAGAGAAAAAGCCCTGTGTCATACGAACCTGTCCTGCACCGCCGCAGGTAGTGCAGGTTTCCGGCTTTGTGCCCGGCGCGGCACCACTGCCATCGCAGGTATCACAAACTACCAGTGTCGGAATCTCGAGCGTACGAGACTCTCCGCGCACTGCTTGTTCCAGAGTCATTTCCAGTTCGTAGCGCAGATCAGCGCCCCGATACACCTGACGACCACCGCCACCGCGACGACCTGCTGCACCGAAGATATCGCCGAACACATCGCCGAACACGTCGCTAAAGGAAGCACCTCCATCGAACCCAGGGCCACCGGATGCGCTATTGCTAACGCCGTCGTGCCCGAACTGATCGTAGGCTGCGCGCTTCTGGCTATCCGAAAGCACTTCGTAGGCTTCTTTAGCCTCCTTGAATCGGGCCTCGGCCTCCGAATCGTCGGGGTTACGATCCGGGTGGTGCTTCATGGCGAGACGACGGTACGCTTTTTTCAGCGTCGCATCATCGGCGCTTTTTTCAACGCCGAGCACCTCGTAGTAGTCACGTTTGGCCATGCGGTCCTCTTTATTCACCGACAGGCCGGACAGGGGTTGAGCACCCTGCCCGGCCCGGTCTCGATAACCCGATTATCAGGCTGATTTCTTGTCGTCGTCCGAAACTTCCTCAAACTCAGCATCGACAACGTCGTCGTCGGCTGATGCGGAAGCACTGCCATCATCACCGGTCGCTTCGGCCTGTTCGTAGGCCTTTTGCGCCATAGCAGCGGACGCTTCTGCCAAGGCTTTCGTCTTGGCTTCGATCGCCGCTTGATCCTCACCAGACACTACACCTTTCAAATCGTTGATTGCCGATTCGATCGTCGCACGCTCGTGTGCTTCGACCTTGTCGCCAAGGTCCTCGAGCGATTTCTCCGTCGCGTGAATCAGGCCATCGGCCTGGTTGCGCACATCCACCAATTCACGGAACTTACGGTCTTCCTCGGCGTGCGCCTCAGCGTCCCGAACCATGTTGTCAATTTCCTCATCGGACAGACCGCTTGAGGCCTTAATCACGATGTTCTGGCTCTTGCCGGTCGCCTTGTCCTTGGCAGATACGTTGAGGATACCGTTAGCGTCGATGTCGAACGTCACCTCGATCTGAGGCATACCGCGCGGTGCCGGCGGGATATCGGCCAGATCGAACTTGCCGAGTGATTTGTTATCGCCAGCGCGCTCACGCTCACCCTGCAGTACGTGGATCGTTACCGCGGTCTGATTGTCATCCGCCGTAGAGAACACCTGCTCCGCATTTGCCGGGATCGTTGTGTTCTTGTCGATGAGCTTGGTCATCACGCCACCCATCGTCTCGATACCCAGCGACAGAGGTGTCACGTCGAGCAGCAACACGTCCTTCACGTCACCAGACAGTACGCCACCCTGAATAGCGGCACCGATGGCAACCGCTTCGTCCGGATTCACGTCGCGGCGTGGCTCTTTACCAAAGAAGTTCTGCACTTCTTCAGCCACCTTCGGCATACGCGTCTGGCCCCCAACAAGAATCACATCGTGAACGTCGGACACCTTCAGACCTGCATCTTTCAATGCAATTTTGCAAGGTTCGATCGTGCGCGAGATCAAGTCACCGACCAGTGACTCGAGCTTCGCACGCGTTACCTTGATGTTGAGGTGCTTAGGTCCGCTCGCGTCCGCGGTGATATACGGCAGGTTGACTTCCGTCTGCTGCTGCGAGGAGAGCTCGATTTTGGCCTTCTCAGCCGCCTCTTTCAGTCGTTGCATGGCCAGCGCTTCGTTGCGCAGGTCCATACCCGACTCTTTCTCGAATTCGCTGGCGAGGTAATCGATCAGTTTGAGGTCAAAGTCTTCCCCGCCGAGGAACGTATCACCGTTGGTCGCGAGCACCTCGAACTGGTGTTCACCGTCGACTTCCGCGATCTCAATGATCGACACGTCAAAGGTCCCACCCCCGAGATCATAAACGGCGATCGTGCGATCGCCGCGCTTCTTGTCCATTCCATAAGCAAGCGCTGCTGCCGTCGGCTCATTGATGATGCGACGGACCTCGAGGCCCGCAATCTTGCCCGCATCTTTTGTCGCCTGGCGCTGAGAATCGTTGAAGTAAGCCGGCACGGTAATGACGGCCTCAGTGACCTCTTCACCGAGGTAGTCTTCGGCGGTCTTCTTCATCTTCATCAGCACACGCGCCGAAATCTCGGGCGGCGCCATCTTCTTACCATCAACCTCGACCCAAGCGTCACCATTATCCGCTTTGGCGATCGTGTAAGGCACCATGCCGATGTCTCTTTGAACTACGTCATCTTCGAAGCGACGCCCGATCAAACGCTTGACTGCGAACAGCGTATTTGTCGGATTGGTCACCGCCTGACGTTTTGCAGACTGCCCGACCAGCACTTCATTGTCTTTGGTGAACGCGACGATCGAAGGCGTCGTGCGATCGCCCTCACTGTTTTCGATAACGCGTGCACTGTCGCCTTCCATGACCGCCACGCAGGAGTTGGTGGTCCCGAGGTCGATACCGATCACTTTACCCATGGAAAATCCTCTTCAGTCCGTAGCCAGCACTCCGGCCAGCGATCATTTTTTCAAGCTGTTAGTTAAGTGGGGGGAATCACCCGAGTTTCAAGACGCCTCAGCAGCCACTACCACGCGCGCTGCGCGAATGAGGCGGCCATTCAGGCTGTAGCCCTTCTGGATGACATCGATTACCGATCCAGGCTCCGCATCAGCGCTCGGGACCATTGTCATCGCCTCGTGCTCTTGCGGGTCAAAGGGCGCGCCGGTCGGGTCGATCACGGTCACTCCGAATTTCTCGAGCGTCGTCAACAGCAACTTCAGGGTGGCGGCGCTGCCCTCAAGCAAAGCTTCCGCGCTTGCCTGATCGCCCGCTGCAATTCCGGCCTCCAGGCTATCCGACACAGCAAGCAGCTCGCCGAGCAATCGCTCGTTGCCGAATTTGTGGGCTTGCTCGACGTCGCGCTGCGCGCGTTTGCGCACGTTATCCAGCTCAGCTACAGCGCGAACGTATTTGTCCCAATTCTCCTGCGCCTTAGCTTCGAGAGCGGCCAGCGGATCCGCTGACTCAGCCTGCTCCGCTTTGAGTGCCTCGTCAGAAATCTCCACGTGGTCATCAGCTGCCGATGACTGTGAAGTTTCTTTGTCGTTAGGCTGCGCCTGATTCGCGGTATCCGTCATGCCTGAATCTCCAGTTCGATGCCCAAACGACGGCATCATTCTTGTGTCTGGAGGGCTTATTGGGGCTCGTTTCTCGAATTCAAGATGGTGGAGAGCAACTTCGCCGTAATATCCACCACCGGAATGACCCGGTCATAGGCCATGCGCGTGGGCCCGATAACGCCCAGCACGCCCACGACCTCATCATCAATCGCATAGGGCGAGGCCACCACGCTGCAATCGTCCAGAATCTGATAGCCGGATTCCTCGCCAATGAATATCTGGACGCCACTCGCTTCGATACTGCGGTCGAGCAAGTCCAGCAAGTCGCGCTTCTGATTGAACGCATCAAAGAGCCGCCTTAGTTTTTCAACGTCGGACAACTCCGAAAATCCCATGAGGTTGGTTTCCCCGGCCATGATGTACTCGGCCTCGGCGGGCTTGCCGGCATCGAGAGCCGTTTGAGCGATACTCACCACATCAATCATCGCCTGATTCATTGATGCACGCGCGCGCTCCAGCTCCTCCAGGATCACGCCGCGAATCGCAGAGAGCTCCATCCCGCCACACTTCGAGTTGATGAAATTCGCCGCGTGCGTCAGTTCGTCTCGCGTGTATTCCCGTGAAGTCTGGAGAATGCGGTTCTGCACCTCGGAAGCATTGATGACCAAAATCGCCAAGACCCGCTGATCGCCGAGCGGTAAAAACTCAATCTGGCGCAGGGTGACCTTCTCGGCACGAGGAACAGTGACGACGCCCGCCATCTGCGTGAACTGAGACAGTAGGCTGGACGCAGAGGAGACGAGTGATGCCGTATCGCTACTCTCGCTGGCCAATTGCGCCTCAAGCTCGCGCACAGCACGTGTTGTCAGCGGTCGAACACGCATCAGACTGTCGACGAACACCCGGTACCCCAACGGTGTGGGCACGCGACCAGCGGATGTGTGCGGTGCGGCAACAAGCCCAAGCTCCTCAAGATCGGACATGACATTGCGTATTGTCGCCGGGCTGAGCTCCAGCCCCCCGTCGCGAGCGAGCGTGCGAGAACCGACCGGTGTGCCGTCCTTTACGTAACGCTCGATCAAAACCCGAAGCAGCTTCTGAGCCCGGGGTGACAGTTCTGCTTGTTCAGACTTTCGTGCCAATGCCGAGGTTCTCTGCATGATTCCCAATCCAAGCTTACCGCGACACAGCAAGGCGTCAACCAGACCATAAAACAGCGTTGCTGGACGTTGAACTAGCCGTCACACTATAAACTTATGATCAAGACCGCAGCGTTATTCGGACACCCTAAAGACCCTCGCGTTCAGGAGCAGGCACGTGAGGTTGCCGATTTCCTGAAAGACGCGGGCGTCGATCCACTGTTGGGTGAGCCGATCGCAGGCGTAGCTGCGGAGGTGGTGCCGCGCGCCGCGCTGGTCGATCGTGCGGATTTGTTCATCGCCATCGGCGGCGACGGCACACTGCTCTACGCCGCTCGGATCGCTATTGGGTACGAGATTCCGGTGCTCGGCATCAATCTTGGGCGCCTTGGCTTTCTTACCGACATTTCTCCTGATGAAATGAGTCGGTCGCTCGCTGCCGTTCTAGCCAACGAGGCGATTGAGG
The DNA here is from genome assembly GCA_038521865.1 of Pseudomonadota bacterium. GTDB lineage: Bacteria > Pseudomonadota > Gammaproteobacteria > Steroidobacterales > Woeseiaceae > CALBPI01. Next base: position 721,326 of record JBCBKO010000001.1, read on the forward strand.
AATCGCGCTTGTTGCTCGAAGCAGAGGTGTTTCGCAACGGCCATAAAATCGCCAAAGCACTCGCGGTTAACGATGTTGTGGTTGGCCGGCGCGACACCGGACGCATGATCGATTTTGAGACTCGCGTTGATGATCGTTTTCTCAATGACCATGCGGGCGACGGCCTGATCCTTGCGACACCCACCGGGTCTACCGCTTACGCGCTGTCTTGCGGCGGGCCGATTCTCCAGCCGGGGATCGAAGCAATTGCCCTTGTCCCGGTGTGCCCACACACACTCAGCGACCGACCGATCGTTTTGCCTGCCTCGGTCGAAATCAGCGTGCGGCGCACCGAGCGCTACCAAACCACTGCCGAGATCAGTGTTGATGGCCAATTGCTGGGCGAACTGCAAGATAACGATTCGCTTATCGTGCGACGTGCGAATCAGCAGCTACGGCTGCTCCATCCGCCAGGCTACGATCACGCCGAACTATTGCGCTCCAAACTTAACTGGGGCGCGGATTCTCGCCGGCGCCGGGAACGGGACGGAGACTGACATGCTGTGCATGATGCATGTACGCAACTTTGCGATTATCGAATCGGTCGAGGTCGAGTTTTCCACCGGTATGAACGTAATGACCGGCGAAACCGGGGCGGGCAAATCCATACTGATCGACGCACTGGGTCTCGTACTGGGCGAGCGTGCGTCGACCGATGTGATCCGCGCTGGTCAGTCGCGAGCCGAAATTGCCGCCAGCTTCGAGCCTGGCGAGTCAGCCCAAGCCTGGTTGGAAGCACGTGCGCTCGACGCGGGCGGCGAATGCCATCTGCGCCGCGTAATTGCGGAAGACGGACGGGCCCGAGGCTTTATCAACGGTAACCCGGCGACAATGCAGAGCCTCCGCGAGTTGGGCGCCCTACTTGTCAATATCCATGGCCAGCATGAGCACCAATCGCTGACACGAAGCGAGGTGCAACGAGACCTGTTGGACGCGCGTGGCGATTACGACACGCTGCTCACAAATATCGAGACAGCATGGCATCGGTGGCGCGAGGCAAAAGACGCTCTGGAACAGGTGGAGACCGCGTCCACTGACGATGCCGATCGAGCCGAGTTTCTTCGTTTCCAATTGGCCGAACTGGATGCATTAGGGGTTGCTGAGGGTGAGTTCGAAACCCTCGAGACTGAGCGTTTGAAACTCGCCAATGCCACCTCCATCGCTGAGCGCGGACAAAGCGCGCTCGAAGCGCTGTATGACGGCGAACCTACGAATGCACTCGGGCTGCTCGCAGCGGCTTCAAAGGCGGTCGAGAGTCTCGCGGAGATGGCGCCCGAGCTCCGAGAAGCTGCTGAGCTACTCAATGCTGCAGAAGCCAACATCAGTGAGGCCGGTGGACTGCTGCAACGATTCCTGTCGTCGGCAGAGGCTGATCCTTCACGCTTGTCCGAGGTGGAACAGCGAAGCGATGAAATTCGCACTCAGGCACGCAAACACAGGATCGAACCAGAGCGCGTTTTTCAACAAGCCGAGCACCTGCGATCCGCACTATCGACGATCGACAATGCCGAGCACGAAATCGAGTCACTGCAAGTCGCGCTCACTGCCGCCAGTGACGATTACGAAAAACTGGCTAGACAGTTATCAAAGTCACGCCAGCGAGCAGCAAAGGCCTTCGGTGAGGAAGTCACGACTGATATGCAGGCGCTCGGCATGCAGGGCGGTCGTTTTCGGGTGGTCATTGAATCTCCGATCGATGCCACGCCGCGCCAACACGGCCTGGATCAGGTGCGGTTTGAGGTGGCGGCGAATCCGGGACAACCTCCGCAACCAATCGCCAAAGTGGCCAGCGGCGGCGAGCTGTCTCGAATCTCACTCGCGATCCAAGTTGCCGCCGGCCAACGCAAGGGCGTTGGTAGCATGATTTTTGATGAGGTCGACAGCGGAGTCGGTGGCGGTGTCGCCGAGGTGGTCGGCAAGAAAATGCGCGGTCTTGCGAACGCGTGTCAGGTGCTGGCCGTGACGCACCTGCCGCAGGTCGCTGGCCAGGCGCATCACCATTTGCGCGTCAGCAAAATGACCGACGGGAAATCCACAAAAACCAAGATCGTCCCGTTATCGATGGACGAACGTGTTGAGGAGATAGCGAGGATGCTCGGTGGCGTCGAAATTACCGGCACCACTCGTGATCATGCCCGAGAGATGCTCCAGACCGCGGCTAGCTGAGGGCTACTTTTGCTTCTTTTTGACGTACAGCACCAAGCTGTGGTCGTGTAGATCATAGCCATGCGCCTCAGCCACTTCGTGCTGTAGTTTTTCGATTTCGTCGCTCACGAACTCGATCACCTCGCCCGAATCGATATCCACCATATGGTCATGATGGCTCCCATCATCAAGCTCGAAAACCGAATGCGCGTCGGTGAAGTTTTGCCGCGACACAAGACCAGCCGTCTCGAACTGCGTCAGGACGCGGTAGACCGTCGCAAGTCCGATATCCTCGCCAGAATCCAACAGTTCCCGATAGATGTCCTCAGCGCTCAAGTGACGGGCACTGGAACTCTCGAGTATTTCGAGAATCTTTAACCTGGGAAGCGTGACCTTCAGGCCAACGCGGCGGAGATCACTGGATTGGACTTTACCGGACATGCGCGTCTCATCGCGATTCGTGAGAACGGTAAGGTATCATGTCCAGATAGATGCCGCGATCCCCATCAGGGACGCTCGTGACAACACTGGAATCAAGTTACCAATGAGAAATGTTTGCATTGTACTGGCACTCGCCATGTGCTCCGGGTGCGTCTACAGACTGGCGCTCCAGCAGGGCAATATCGCTGAATTGGAAGACGTCGACCGAGTCGAAGTGGGCATGACCCCGAGTCAGGTCCGCTTCCTGCTCGGCTCCCCTTTGGTGGATGATCCGTTCAGTGACGATCGATGGGATTATGTGTTCATGAGTCGTGTGGGTCGCAACGACCCCGAGACGCGAAAGTTCCTGACGGTTTACTTCGAAGACGGCAAGGTGTCGCGCATCGTTCGTGACGATCCGCCACCCTTGGAGCCGTTGGAACCTGAATCTGATTCGAACAGCTAGTCAGGCTTCGTCCTGCCGCGACACCATGGTTTCGCCGACCGCCGCAAGCTCTCGTCGCGCGCGTCGTGGATCGATGTAAAGCGGTCTGTAAAGTTCCACACGATCACCGCTGTTTAGTGTGTGCTCGGGTTCAACCACTTCACCCCAAATCCCAAGCTTTAGCTTAGCGAGAGTGAGTTCAGGAAATTTGGTACCGATATCCGAGTGCTGAACTGCGTCCGCAGCACTGCTGCCTTTCGGAACGGTCACGGCGATCACAACCTGCTGCTCTGGCGTAGCGAGCGCCACCTCCACACTGATTTGCTCGTCCGCAAGGCTGTCCACTAGCCGTAGACCCGCTCTGCTCTTCGCGTAAATGCATCGACGAGTTCATTACAGGTCTTTTCAAAAAAGCCACCCAGCATGACACCCAGCATCGGTGACGAGAACTCGAACTCGATGTCGAGCGCCACACGACAGCCCGCATCACCGAGCGGTTTGAAACTCCACACACCTTCCAGGTGGCTGAACGGGCCATCAACCAAGTGCATTTCCATTAGCTCGCCGGGCGTACCCACATTGCGCGTGGTGAACTCCTTGGTCATGCCGCCCTTAGTCAACTCGAGCGTCGCACGCACAGAGTTGTTCTCCCGTTCATGCACAACCGATGAAGTGCACCAGGGCAGAAACTCGGGATACGTCTCTATCGCATCAACGAGGTCGTACATCTGTTGCGCCGAAAAAGGAACCAGCGCTTGTCGGCTAGCATGTCGCATCAAGCGAATCGCTGTGCAATCAAATCCCAGAGCCCAGTGCCGTTGATCAAGACCAGCAGCACGCCGACAGGCGCCACAAAGCGCGCAAGGAATCGCCAGACTTTGAATGCGGCGCCCTGGGTACCCAACTCCGATGACGTCGAGTTAGCGCACATCACCCACCCCGCAAACACCGTAATCAGAACACCACCCAACGGCAGCATGATGTTGCTCGTCAGGAAGTCTATGTTATCGAATGGCGTGCCTCGTCCAACACTGACGTCAGAGAGCACGTTGAACGACAGCACAGACAGCACACCCACCAGCCAGATCACCACGCCCACAATAGACGCTGCCGAGCGACGGGTGAGCCCAAAGCGCTCGACAGACCAGGCCACCGCAGGCTCCATCAGGCCAATGGCCGATGTCAGTGCGGCGAAGCTCAATAACACAAAGAACAGAGTCCCAAATAAGGTGCCGCCGGTCATGCCACCGAAGGCAAGCGGCAACGTCTGAAACACGAGGCCCGGGCCAGCCCCAGGGTTTAAGCCGTTGGCGAAGACTATTGGGAAAATGACGAGTGCCGACAGCATCGCGATAAATGTATCCGCAATCACAACCGTCACCGATGCATTTCCAATCGAGGTCTCTTCAGGCAGGTAGGCACCGTACGCCATGATGGCACCCATGCCGATCGACAAACTGAAAAACGCCTGTCCTAGCGCGACCAATACTGCGTCGATGTTGATCTTGGAAAAATCAGGCGTGAATAGGAACTTCACACCTTGCGCGAAGTGTCCGGTTGTCATCGCATAAACGAATAGCACGAGCATCAGCGTGAGTAACCCTGGCACCATGAACTTGACCGCACTCTCGAGCCCCTTCTCGACGCCGCGAGCCACGAGCGTGACGCTGATAACCATGAAAACCGTATGCCACAAAAGCACTCGTGACCAGCTTCCAGTCAACCCAGCGAAAACTGCCTCTACGCCGGCCGCGTCCTGTTGATGAAACGCACCCGAGAGCGACTGGATGACATAGTCGAGAGACCAACCGGCAATCACGCTGTAGTAAGAGAGGATCAATACTCCAGCGAGCACACCCATGCCGCCGACCCAGCCCCACGCACTGGTTGAGCCCTCCTCTTCGCCGAGCAAGGACATGGTTTCGATCGGGTTTCGACGACCCCGGCGACCGATGATGATCTCGCTCATCATGACCGGTAGCCCGATGACGAAGCAGCACAGCAAATAGATCAAAACGAACGCACCGCCGCCGTACTCGCCGGCGACGTAGGGAAACTTCCAAATGTTCCCAAGGCCAACGGCGGAGCCCGTTACGGCCAAAATAAACGCCAGTCGAGACGACCACTGGCCGTGCAGCGACGACCGGTTAGCTGAATTAGGAACCACGGAAACCCCCTCAGGTCATATTTTTTTCGGCGATTTTGCGCCAATAAGCCCCACTGCACAACACGATTGCAATGCCAACGACCCACGCATCCGGTATCCTTGGCGCCCTTTTTCACCCGGTTCGGCGCACGGCCATGGCCAAGCAGAAACGCAAGACACCTGAAAACGTGATTGCCCTGAACCGCAAGGCACGCCACGACTACACCATTGAGGAGACCCTCGAAGCCGGCATCGTATTGCACGGTTGGGAAGTCAAAGCGCTGCGTGCGGGCAAAGGACAGATCGCCGAAAGCCACGTGCAACTGCGCGAGGGTGAGGCGTGGCTGTTCAATGCTCAGATCATGCCGCTACTCTCGGCCTCGAGCCACGTGCGCCCGGAGCCGACACGTAGTCGTAAGTTACTGCTACATCGAGAACAACTGGATCGTTTAGTTGGTGCGGTTGAGCGCAAGGGCTACACGATCGTACCGCTCGACATGCATTGGAAGGCCGGCAACGTAAAGGTCACGATTGGCTACGCCAAAGGCAAGAAACTGCATGACAAGCGTGCCGACGCCAAAGAGAAAGATTGGGCCCGACAGAAGCAACGCATTCTGAAACACGGCGGCTAGGCCGGGCCCGAACACCCTACGCGACTATCACCCCGCGTGAGCAATACACTCGATTTCGACGCGACCATTTAACGCAATACCGCTAACGCCGACAGCGCTGCGTGCTGGTGGATTGCGGAAGAACGTCTTGTATACCTCGTTCATCGCACCCCACTCCGCCATGTCGGCAAGGAACACCGTGCACTTAACGACGTCGTCCATCGAGTAACCGAAATCCTCCAGACGTTGCGAGATATTCATCATCGTCTGACGCGTTTCTGGCTGAATCCCGCCCTCTACCAACTGTCGCGTGCCTGGCGGAATACCGAGCATCCCGGATAAGTACAGTGTCTCGCCCGAACGAACGGCTGCTGAGAACGGCAGGTCCATGCCTTCGGTGCCTGGCGCCTGCAAATACTCCACAGTTGATGGCATCACAGCTTCTTCATCATCGTCGAAGTCAGAATCAACCGATACAACGCAACCGGACAAGCCGACCAACGTCGCGGTCAACACCAGGTTTCTCATGCTCATGAATGTGCCCCCTTTCGGCATGTTCAAATCTCGTTAGCTTTCGCGGCTTTTCCGATCAACTCGGCCGCGCGAAATGCCAGCGCCATTATAGTCATCGTCGGCTGACCACGACCCGAGGTCACAAAGCTGCTGCCGTCGCAAATAAACAGGTTCGAGATATCGTGCGAACGATGCGACGCATCGACGACAGACGTCTCGGGATCGTTCCCCATGCGGCAGGTACCCAACAAGTGTGCACTTCCCGTCGCCGGTTCAATCGGCAAACGCCAGAACTTCTCCGCCCCTGCGGCATCGTGCAACTCGTAGGCGCGATCCTGCAGGAACTTCGCCATCGCGAGATCGTCGTCATGATCGCGATAGGTCATGCGCAGCGCGGGTCGACCCCACCGATCCTTGGACTCGGGATCCAGCGTGATGTTGTTGCGATCGAGCGGCAACGAGGTCGTTGACGCCACGATCGACATCTGGCGAGTGAAGTTGTGCGCTATCTCATCTTTGAAGGCTTTACCCCAACGCGGGCCTTCTGGCGGCATACCTGCAAACGCAAAGAATATCGGTGTCGCGGAAAACAGCGAGCGTGCATCCAGTCCGCCACCACCGTAAAAGCCGCGCTTCGGATCTGACTCGTAGAAGTCATGGATGATGCGCGAAACCTGAACGCCCTTGTAGTCATTCAGAGGATGCTCGTAGACGCCGTTGACCGCCGCATGCGCATTGAACATCAGGTTGCGACCCACGAAACCACTAGAGTTGGCCAGCCCGTCCGGATGGCGCTCGTTGGCCGACATGAACAACAAACGCGGCGTCTCCGCGCCATTGGCCGAAAGGATCACAGCCTTTGCCTTTTGCATGCGCTCGTTGCCGTCAGGATCGAAGTAACGCACGCCTGTTGCGCGCCCCGCCGAATTGGTCTCAACACGGAAGACCGCGCTCTCGGCACGAATTTCGCAGTTTCCGGAAGCCTCGGCCAACGGAATCATGGAGACCAACGTGGACGACTTGGCGCCGTGCTTGCAGCCATACCACATGCAATATCCACAATGCATACAGGGCATACGACCGTTAAACGGCTTGGACAGGATCGCATGTGGCTCCACCTGGGCGGTCAGCCCGAGCTTTTTCGCCCCCTTTTCCATGAGCACACCCGATCCTGAACAAGGAATCGGTGGCAACGGAAAGGGTTTCGAGCGAGGCGCATCGTTGGGTCCTGGCTCGCCGGAGATCCCAATTTCCCAATCGACCTTGGCGTAGTAAGGCTCGAGCTCGTCGTAGGTGATGGGCCAGTCAGCGAAGTTGGTGCCGGAAATTTCGCCGAGTGCACTACGCTCGACGAAATCGATTTCGCGGAAGCGCCAGAAATTACCCGTAAAGTGGACGGAGCTGCCGCCCACAGTTTGTGCGTAGTCAGCCGGCTGACGCGGTGAGACCGTCGCGACCTCGCCTTCATCGGCGCGGAACGTTTGACCGTTGTTGCGACTGCCACCGCCCTGCAGCTCTCCGTAGAAAAGTACGCCGAGCTCGTCATCGGTGAATTCATGGGACTTGCGATATGGACCTTGTTCGAAAACCACAACGCTGAAGCCAGCCGTTGAGAGCTCTTTCGCGAGAATGCCGCCTGCCGAACCGGATCCTACGATCGCGAAATCGACTTCTTCGTTCAACTTGTAACGGGGTTGCTCCACACTCATGCTGAGTCCTCCCCATTGATCGCACGATCGTAGTAGCCGAACGGGTGTTGCCAGGCCGCTTGAAGGCCTTCGAAATTCAGGAGCTTCCAACCGACGTAATTTTTGTTCCCGCCGTAGGAGGGAATCGAGAACATGCCGAACATCGTCATTGTCCAAACGAAGTTGAAGAACGGCAATTGTTCGATTCCGGCGAGCATCGCGTCCTGCGCATCCTCAGCAAGGTCAGCGAACCGCGTCTCGCCTTCAATAGACTGGTTGAGCCCCGCGATGCCTTCAACAATCATCGCTTTCTGCCCCGCCATTTCACGCGACAACGCGGCATCCATGAAATAAATCACACCGGCCTCTTCGGCCCCAGGCGTGTCGTCCGACGGGAGAATCCTGCTTGCAACTGCCGCAAGATCGGCGGCGTCTTCAGTGCTCAGTGCCGCAAACGTGCCACGCTGTTGACTGGCATGTGCGGTTTCGACGATGGCTGTGAGGGCGGGCGCACTCAAGCCTAGTAGCTTTGCCAAAGTGACCGAGGAGCCGGCACCTAAAAACTGGCGACGCGAAATATCGCTTTCATTCATATTGTTTTTCCCCTGCGCCCCCGCGGCTGAAGCTATCACGTTTCGGCAGGATATTGTGTCCGTTTTGGCGCCCATTTCGTCGTACATGTTCGAAATCGACTCGTCATCATTGAAAACGCATCGATCCGGGCGCATATTTACGTTCTCCGGGGGCGACATGGCTTCGACGTGGGTCGCGAACCTCTGGGTGCATGTCGAGGAACAGATCACCTCGTAAATCCAGCTGTAACACTTATAGTTGCAAACGACGACAACTACGCAATCGCTGCCTAAACACCAGTAGATTGTCCTCTGCCCGCTTCGTGCCTGTGCGTGCGGTCCCAGGGGTTATTATCACAGGACCGCTTGAGGGTGTGTCTGACACTCGATAGTTAAATTAAATTCTCAGACTGGTTATCGGTTCGCCCCTTTCGTCGGGTTGCCGGTAGCGAGAATAAAGACGAAATAAGCATGTAGAGCTCAGAGCAGAGGGCTTGCGGACGCCGGTTCGATTCCGGCCGCCTCCACCACACCCTTACCCTGCCGGTCGGTCGTTTTCGACCGGCAGCGGTTCAATCCAACGACCGGGTCTTTGGCATCATCATGAAAGCAAGACTTATTGTTTTGGGTTTGCTACTGATCGCCGCTACCGCCGTCGCTGTGGGTGCGTTGCTTAGATCCCCTGGGCCGCCTGCGAAAACTCGCACGACAACACCACCCGTCGCGCTCACCAAATCGAAAACAACTCAGCCAACCGGAACCGACGCAGCGCGAGAGACGCGCTCCGCCACAACGCTGAGGGAACAAATTTCACGCCCGTCCTTCGTCAACGCCTGCGCATCACTGGTAAAGGACATCGATGACCTCAGGGTCGAACTCTCCGCCGTCGATGAAGCGGACGAAGCAGGTCCAGAGGAAGCACTTCAAGACGCGTTGGTTGAGGCGGTCTTTGGCTCATTCGATCCTGACCCATTGAAACTTACGAAACTAAGCGCATCGGATGATCCGGAGCATCTACTCCTTGCGGCAGTGCAGGTCAGAAAACAAGACGACCCCAAAGCACAGAAACAGGCCGACCAGGATCTCGCCGAACTCTCAAAACGCATCGCCGATCTCGGTGGCTCCAATCCTACGTTCGCGTTCACCGCGTTCCAGCTCTGTTCGCGAGTGACTGAGGCAGAACGTCGATGTGATCTTCCGCGATTGCGGGACCTTGTGCTTGATGTTGATGGGGACAACAGTCAGGTCTGGGCGCAAATCGCATTAAACCTGCACACAGCAGGAAAAACAGATGATGCACTGAAGGCCCTACGTCGAGCTGCAACCGCACCTAGCACCAACGACCACTACGTCGAACAGTACGAAATGCTCGTGCGCGCATTTACAGCCTTGAACGATCCGCCGCTAAATGAGCGGATAATCGAGGCTGTTAGGCTAGCGTTGATCGCTCGGTCGGATGGTGCAGCAATAAGGAGGCTTTGCGCACAGCAGGTTGTGGATGACCCGCGATGGGCAGATCCGTGCCTCGGATACGGGCAACACTTGCAGACCCGATCGGTTACACAATTTGGCAAGATGATTGGGCATTTTTTGGAAACATCTGTACATGACGCACTTGGAAAGTCGGAAACTACGGAGGTCCTTCGAAAGGCATGGTATGCAGAACAGAGTAAAGCGGTCGATAACGTTAATCGCGAGTACCTCGCGCTCGTGCGTTACGACCCTGGTTTGTTCGCACTACTACTCGATCAAATGGCCGTTCACGGGGAAGCGGCGGCGCATAGTCGACTGTCTGAGGCGCTCGCGGCGTTCGCTCAACACAATCCCGAATTGAACTGCATTCCCGATGTTGTAGCGTTCTACGAGGACCTGTAGGGCGATGACATGACTAAAATGAAACTTGCCATATCTGCTATCGCCATGGTGCTTATTGCGGCCGGTGTAAGTGTGTGGCTCTTTAGGCCTCAAACCACGTCGTCGCTCGAGGTCGCTCAAGCCTCTACCAACGCCGAAAACAATCTCGGGGACGCTGTCAATCCGTCGGACAGCATAGACTCGGAAAATAGATACACGATCAACGCCGAGACTGAATCGCGGCTCGAGTCTCTCGAACTACTTTGGGAAGGGTTCACGTACGATCAGGCGGCCGCACTGGTCGGCGCCACCTACGAAGCCTGTAAATACATCACGGGCGAAAAGCAGTACTCACCGCTGGACGTCGAAGCGCTAGATGAGTTGTCAGAATCTGCTGACGAAACGCTCGCCAGCTCGGTAGACCCACGGTCACAACTCACACGCTTGGCATTACTGAAACGCGATCGCTACCGATTTTTCGATGTGATCCGGGAGCTACAATCTGCCAAGCAACCCGATGTGCTGACACTCCAGCACATGCTGCTTGCCTGCGATAACCCTTTCAACAATGAGCTCTGTAGCGAACGACTCACCTGGGTTAGCCAACTGACGGCGCTCGATGGCGACAACAGTGAGGCCTGGGCGCTCGCTGCCGGGATTTACGCGAGTGCCGGCCGACAGGAGCAGGCGCTTTCTGCCATGCAACAGGCTGGAAGCGCTCCCAATACACGAGAGATCTTCCCGCAAACGGTGCGAGCTGTTTACTACGGACTCGATGCCGCAACGAGTTTTGATGATCGCACACGCGTCGATGCTGCGTTCCGAACCGCTGGTACGCTGAATCCATCACGCCACTTCCGTGAGTGCAGCCGTAGACGCACAGAACGTGACTTAGCATGGGTCGCCGCCTGTAACCAATACTTCGAAGTGCTACTCGAGAGACCGATCAATCGCATCACAGAGAACATCGCCCGAGAGTTCCTGAATCTGCCTCGCCAAAACAACGAAACTCGCCCGACCTTCGATATCGAAAACCCAGTGGTGGCGAAGCTCATAGAGAGTGAATGGTCGAACCGAACGCAAGGACAATTCACGCCGCACGTATTGGTCGACTTTGCGATCCCTTCAAACGAAACGCTGCTCAATGCATATCTGGATTACTGGATGGAACACGGCGAGACGCGCGCGTATTCATGGATCGTGAGCGGCATCGTCGCGGTGCTGACACAGGACCCTGCGCTGGCGCAGCAATGCACGGAAGACTCGTCCAACTTATGAGCACTGGGACACGAGAAGCCCGAACACATAAAAACCGCCCACAGCTTTCAACGCCAGATCTTCCCAATTCGTCTTGATCTCTCTGCTTGGCCGATTGGGATCATCAAAATTGGGCTCGCTGAGACGTTCAACAAAATGGCCACCCAACGGTTTAACTGCTGTCGTTGGTCGGGGTGATTCGCTCATACGTGCTACCAGCCCATTAATGTCGCCATCCGGCCAATCGTACTCGTAGTGATGGTAGGTCCACAGAAAAACCATGTTCAATCGCGCCATTAATTCGGTGTGCAGTGGCGAACCGGCCTTACCTTGCCGCTGCGCGGTCGCTTCAACCTCCACAACAAAATCCAAAACTCGCTGCCCCAATGCGAGGCGGAAGCTGTCGTCAACATTGCCCGGATGCGAAAGAATGAATTCCCACGCCGGGATCAAACCAAGACTCATCGGCACGGAACGCATTTCTTCCAAGCGCTCCATCAACGCCTCAATCGTTGCCCGTTGAGTCGACGTCAACTCCGTAATCGGCGCCACGAGACTCGAGGGCTCTGAGAGCTCGGCATGCGGCACTTCGTGAGACTCTTCGGCTTCGTTGACAGCCATTTCCGGAAGCGACATGTGGACTTCGCCGCTTTCCAACTCGTCGTCTTCGCGCATCCAACGCGCGTGCTGACGAGCAGCCTTGTACGCAGCGTGCAACTGTTCGAAGCCCGCTGGATCGTCCTCAGGTCGCGTCTTTTTAAGCAGACCGCTATAAGCGCGCTTGATAGTGCGCTCATCGCTATCCGACGAAATGCCCAGCACCTCCCAGCAATCCTTCATGACCAAATATCCACATCCAGACTGTCCAGCAACTCGGAAAACGCCTTGGACTCTCGCTCAATTTGTTTGGGATCTTGCCGTTCCAGAATCGCTTGAAAGCGCGACATCGCCTGTCCAAGGTATTCCCGACGAGCACCAAGCAGAGACCCGTATATTCGATCTGCACGCGCTGTCAAGGCGCGGATCTCAGCACGCTCCCAAGGCAGCACTTTAAGACCAGCAAGTCGTTTTGCTGATTTGTCCTTTTCAAGTTGTGACAGGCTTCCAGCGCGATTCTCGATCGTTTTTGATCGCTGAACGCCTGTAGTATCCGCCTTAACGTCGACCTCCAGTAGACCATTGACGTCATAACTGAAGCGTACGGATACCGACTCTTGACCCGCCGGCGCTTTGGGAACCGGCACCGTGAGGCTTCCGAGAAACAGGTTCTTGCTGACCCAGCGACTTTCACCCTGATAGACGCCCAAATCGATTTTGTCCTGATTATCCTCGACGGTCCAAAACTGCTCGAGGCGACTGGCTGGCACTGTGCAGTTGCGCTCCAATATCGGGCTGAACATCAGCTCTCGGACTCGTGGCCAATCGGGTGACTGCACACCGACCCCAAGGCTGAACGGACACACGTCGGTCAGCACGACGTCTTCCAAGGCTTCGTCACGTGCTGCCAGACCCGCCTGCAACACGGCACCGCGAGCCACCGTCAAATCCGGATCGGTGTCTGCCCTCGGGATTTTCCGGAACAACGATGTCACCAAGGAACGGAAAACGGCGAGTCGCGTTGATCCTCCGACCAAAATCACCTCGTCAATGTCGCTCGGTGCGGTTGCCGCATCGCTAAGTGCACGCTCAATGGGCGCTCTCAATCGAACCAGCAACGGCGCTGCCGCTGCCTTAATGAATTCATCGTCAAGCGTAGTTCGGTATTCTGTGTCTCCGCGCCGAAGCTCAATTTCTGGCGACCTGTCTCGCCGCATCTTGCGCTTTGCAGTTTCCACTCTGGCGTACAAAACCTGCTGTTCTGTTGGGGCCAGATCCGCCGGATCAATATCGTGCGCTTCCAGAAAGTGCTTCAGTATCGCCGCATTGAAGTCTTCGCCGCCGAGTGCACTGTCGCCTGCCGAGGCGTGCACTTCCAGCACACCGTCGAAAAATTCAAGAATACTCACGTCGAACGTGCCACCACCAAGGTCGAGCACGATGAAGCGTTGCTCTGCCCCAACCGCGAGCCCATGTGCAATCGCTGCCGCCGTCGGTTCATTAATGAGTCGGTTGACGCTCAGTCCCGCAATCTGCCCCGCGTCGCGGGTCGCCTGACGCTGCGCCTCGTTGAAGTAGGCAGGCACGCTGACGACGGCATGCTTGATCTCCTGTCCCAGTGCGCGTTCGGCATCCTCTTTCAGACTGCGCAACACCATGGCGGAGAGTTCTACCGAAGTGAATCGACGGCGCTTCCCAAGATCTATCTCATGCTCGGTGCCCATTGCACGTTTAAAGAAGGCAACTGTGCTTTCCGGGTGCGAAACCAGTCGCTCCTTCGCGGGTTTGCCGACCAGCAAGGTGCCATCCCCATCAACACCGACCACCGAAGGCGTCAAGGTATCGCCGTAGGCGTTTTCGATGAGCCTTGCATGGCCGTCTTCCCACACCCCGCAAGCACTGTAGGTGGTACCCAGATCAATACCGAGAACTCGCTCTGACATTGCCATCTTCACTGCCTAGCTTGTGCAGCGCGCAGTGTAACGAGAAAAGCCCCGATAGTCGGAACTATCGAGGCTCACTTTCTCGGTGACGAGAGGTTTCGATTAAGCGGCTTTTTCGCCTTCAATCGCAGCCGGTGTCACACCGTTGATCGCAATCGTGCGAGGCTTCATCGCTTCAGGCAGCTCTTTGCGCAAGCTAATCGTCAGCAGCCCGTTGTTCAGACCGGCCTCTACGACTTCGACATAATCCGCCAGCGTGAACTTGCGCTCGAACGTACGATTCGCGATGCCACGATGCAGGAACTTACGTTCCACTTCGTCGCCTTTGCGGCCGCGCACAGTCAGGACACCTTTCTCGACACTGATCTCGAGATCGGACTCAGCAAAGCCTGCTACTGCGATCTCGATGGCATAGCGCTCATCGCCAGTCACTTCGATGTTGTATGGGGGGTATCCAGCCGACACCGAATCTGTGCGGAGCGTGCTGTCGAGCAGGCTTGCAAGGCGGTCGTAACCGACAGTGTGGCGATACAGGGGGGTCAAATCGATTGTTTTCATTTCATATTCTCCATTGAGCAATATTGTCTTTTGACTAGCCCGAGGCCTCTCGTCAGAGACGACCCCAGACAAAATTGAGATGGTGACATCCGCTTGGAATTTCAAGTCACCAACACGGGTGATGTCACTCATCCGCCGCCACGGTCAGTGGCGCGTTTTTGGATGTGGTGGCACAGTGATGGCTGTTCAAGAAAAAAATCAAAGATTGGGGGCTCGGATGAAGCACTGGATTACCGTGATCGCTGCGTTGGCGGTGTCGGGGACACTACAGGCGGAAACACTGCTGATTCATGCGGGTGAGTTGCTGGCGGTACCCGGTGAGTCGGTTGCTAAGGAGCAAACCGTTGTCATCGAGAATGACGTCATCAAAGCCATCGTTGATGGCTATGCGGATCCGGCGGAGTATCCAGGCGCAGAAGTGATCGACCTGCGCGAGCACTTCGTGATGCCGGGGCTCATGGATATGCACGTGCATCTGCAGGGCGAGCTTGGACCTGACAACGATCGTGATGCCCTCAAGATGTCAGATGAATTGATGGCAATGCGCAGTCTTCACTACGCACAGAAGACACTGCACGCCGGGTTCACTACCGTGCGCGACGTCGGCTCCCAACCTCAAGCCATGTATGCCATGCGCGATGCCATCAACAATGGATGGGTCGATGGACCGCGTATCATTGCCGCCGGTGGTGTGGGCATCACCGGCGGCCATGCTGATGTCAGCGGGATCAAACCTGACCTGATGACCAAGTACACCTCCCAGACAATCTGCGATGGTCCCTACGACTGCCGCCGCGCCACCCGCCACGCCATAAAATATGGGGCTGATCTCATCAAAATCACCTCTACCGGTGGGGTGCTGACCGACAGAGCGACTGGGACAGGCCAGCAAATGGAGGCTGATGAGCTACGAGAGGTCGTGCTGGCTGCGGAACGCATGGGGCGCAAAGTCGCAAGCCATGCGCATCAGGAAGATGGCATCATCGCTGCCCTTGAGGCCGGTGTGCACTCGATCGAACACGGGACCTACACAGGCCCCGAAGCCATTCGGTTGTTCAAAAAGACGGGCGCCTATCTCGTGCCGACCCTCATCGCTGGAGAAACGGTGATGAATATGGCCGAGCGTTCAAACTTTATGAGCCCAGCGATCAAGGCGAAGGCGATGCGCGTTGGGGCCGATATGGCCGGGAATTTTGAACGGGCTCACAAGGCAGGCGTACGCGTCGCGTTCGGCACTGACAGCGGCGTGTCGCAACATGGCACCAACGCACGTGAGGCGGTGCTGATGTATGAGGCTGGCATGGCGCCCATGGATATTCTTGTGGCGGCAACGGTGAATGCAGCTGACCTCATTGACATGAGCGACGCGTTAGGGACTCTTGAGCCTGGCAAACAAGCGGACATCATCGCAACTGCGATCTCCCCGCTGGAAGATATTGCAGCCCTACAGGAAATGGCGTTCGTGATGCGCGCTGGGAAAGTGCACGTTCGCTAGCTGTCATTGCGCGGCGAAGCATCTATTCAACCGCGGCCCCTGCGCCATAAAACGCGGCGTTAAAGTGCCTGCGACAGAGAGAGACATACCGGTCATTGCCACCGATCTCTACCTGTTGGCCGTCAGTGACCGTCGCGCCGGCCGCGTCTTGCCGGATCACCATCGTCGCCTTTTTGCCGCAATGACAAATCGCCTTGATCTCTTTGAGATTGTCCGCCCATGCAAGCAGGTAGCGGCTACCCTCGAACGGCTCGCCACGGAAATCAGTCCGCAACCCATAGGCCAGAACCGGCACGCCAAGGTCATCACAAACACGCCCAAGCGCGAAAACCTGATCGCGTGTCAGAAACTGCGCTTCGTCGATCAGCACGCAATTTAGCCTCGCGAGCATATGTTCCTGCGCAATCATGGCGTACAGGTCTGCGTCTCGACTGAAAATCTGAGCCTGTGCATCGATTCCAATGCGGGATGTCACTTTCCCAGCGCCGTAGCGATCGTCCAGGGATGGTGTGAGGATGAGCGTGCGCATGCCGCGCTCGATGTAGTTGTAACTCGACTGCAGCAAAGCCGTAGACTTTCCCGCATTCATCGAAGAGTAATAGAAATAGAGCTTTGCCAATGGTGTCCCCGTAAACACTGATGCGACAACTCGAGGTGCGACGGTATACTCACAGCTCGACCCAACAGGTTCACCAAGCATGCCACAAGCCTCATCAATCAAGCGCGTTAGCCGGGCGTTGCTCGTACTCGGCGCTGTGATGTGCGCAGGTGCGGTCGCGCCGCATGAGCGATTGGGCGAGCTGAACTATCGGATGCTGCCCGAGGCGTCCGGGATGGGTGTATCTCCGTCTATCGATGGGCGACTCTGGTTCATCAATGATGCGGGTAACCGCCCTGAGCTGATCGGACTGGATCTACCCGACTTTAACTACAAAAAAATCAAAGTGAAGGGTGTCCGGAACCGAGACTGGGAAGATCTCGAAGTATTCCAACTCGACGGTCAGGCTTGGATTGCTGTCGCTGATATCGGCGACAACTTGGCCGTTCGTAAGCAAGTTTCGATTTACCTGTTCCCCGAACCCCCGAAAGACTCAACCAGTGTTGAGGTTTTTCATACGATAAGGGTCGAGTACCCGGGGGGCGCGCGTGACTCCGAAAGTCTCGCGGTAGACCCGATCAGCAGACATATCTACGTTCTCAGCAAGAGAGACAAACCGCCGATCCTGTATCGAGTCCCATTGCCTGATCTGACCAAATCTGGTCGCAGCGAAATTGTGGCAGAGCAGCTTGGTGAGGTGTCGAGCATTCCAGAACCCACGGCTCTCGAGATGCGGCTGTTTCCCAAGTACGGAAAATACCGCAACCAACCGACATCGCTATCTCTTGCACCAGATGGACGAACCATTGCGATCATGACCTACGGTGAAGCCTACGTAACCGAATTGGGTAAAGATCGAAATTGGCTGATCGCATTGAACCAGGAGCTCTGCGCACTCGGGTCACCACTACTGGCGCAACCTGAAACGATCGCTGTGGATGAAGCGGGATCTGTCTACCTCAGCAGCGAACGCAAGCAAGCGCCGCTCATTCGTATGAGCAGCGTTTGTGCCGAAGGAGCAAAGGCAGACTAAAACGTCAGCAAGAGACTGGCGAGCGCCGCACTCATCAGATTCGACAGCGACCCTGCGAGCACCGCCTTCAGTCCAAATTCCCCAATCAACTCGCGCTGTGCAGGCACCAACACACCCAGACCGCCGAGCAGGATGGCGATCGACGACAGGTTTGCAAAACCGCACAGCGAGAACGTCACCACCGCCTGAGTACGCGGCGACAATGCTCCAACAAGATCGCCGAAATGCAGGAAGGCGACGAACTCATTGAGAATCAACTTCTCACCGAATAGTGCACCTGCCACCTGCGCCTCAGACCAAGGCACGCTCAGCAACCACATCAGGGGCGCGAAAATGTAGCCAAGAATACGCTCCAGCGTCACGCCCTCAATGCCGGCCAGCCCGAATATGCCGCCAACCACACCGTTAAACAGCGCAATCAACGCGACAAAGGACAGCAACATTGCGCCGATCATCACAGCCAGGCGTACGCCCTCTTGTGCGCCGCTGGCGGCCGCCAGAAAGACGTTTCGTTCCTTGGGAATCTGTACCCCGACAACCTCTGAAGCATCGGTCACCGTTTCAGTGTCCGGCATGATCAGTTTTGCCATTAGCAAGCCACCCGGTGCGGCCATGAAGCTCGCGGCGAGCAAATACTCCAGCTTCGCACCCATGCCCGCATAGGCCGCGAGGACCGTACCCGCAACAGATGCAGTGCCGGATACCATCACGGTAAACAACTGTGCGCGCGAGATTTTGCTCAAATAGGGCTTCACAACCAGCGGCGCTTCGGTTTGACCAACAAAAATGTTGGCGGCCGCGTTCAGGGACTCGATGGGGCGAGTCCCCAGCAGAAACTGCAAGCCTCGTCCGAGCACCCTCACGATGAGTTGCATGATGCCAAGATGGTAGAGCACCGACATCAACGCCGCGAAGAACACGATCACCGGCAAAACCGTGACGGCAAACGAACCACCTTGCAGCAACGACGAACCGAAAATCATCTCGATACCGCTATTGGCGTAGCCGATCACCCGACGCACGCCGTTGCTCATCACCTCCAGCCCCCTCTGGCCTGCCGGAAGCTTGAGTACGAGCAACGCAATGAATGCCTGCAATGCAAACGCGCTGCCAACCACTCGGGGACGTATCGCTCGCCGATTGTCGGAGAATGCGATCGCCAGCAAAAGAATGACAGTAATGCCCACGAGGCTAATGAGTTGTGCAGGCATCTATTGGTCCTGGCTGGAATGTCGTAGAGACCGTGCGCGTTCAATCACGCTGGCCAACGCGGGGCGCGATTGCCTGAGTTCTTCAGGATTGAGTGCATCCAGCTCATGTGGAAAGACGAGCCAATCATCCGTTTCCTGCACAAAATAATCAGGAACGATGTCCGTCTGGTTGCGCGCCGGTTTGAACCAGGGCACGGCGACCCGCACGTCATCAGCCATATTGTCGCGTGCGCGCCGGTGTAGCTCCTCGATCACGGCGACTACGGTATTTCCCGTATCGAAGACATCGTCGACGATTAGCACCCGATCATCCGGAGTCACTTTATTGATGATGTAGTCCAATCCGAAGATGGCTACCTTGCTGGCGCGCTCGTCGACACCTGTGTAGGAGGCGGTGCGGATTGCGATGTGGTCCGAGTCGACGCCTGCGAACGACAACAACTCCTGAACAGCCATGCCAACCGGCGTTCCCCCACGCCAGATCGCGATTATCATCGTCGGCTTGAAACCAGAATCCAATATCTGGACACCGAGCCGCATCGAGTCTTCAAGCAGACCCTGGGCGGTCAACACCGTTTTTTGCATATCCCCCACTCAGAAGCTTGCAGCGCACAGCGCTTGCCAAGTCGCTATACTCGCGCATCCTAACCCAGTTTCGCACGCAAGGGTCAAATGAGCATCGCCCCGCCAAACAAGCAGTACATTGCAGCAGACGACCTACTGCTTGACTCATTCCGCCTGTCAGCAAAAATTTTCGAATCCGATTTTCGACCCAATTTTCTCGTCGGTCTATGGCGCGGCGGGAGCGCCGTTGGCATTGCCGTTCAGGAAGGGCTGTCCCATTTTGGGATCGACACTGACCACATCGCCGTGCGCACGAGTTACCAGGGCTTCGCCGCCTACCAACAGCAGCGTGCGGACCGCAAGTCTGCAATCCGTGTACATGGGCTGCGGTATCTGCTGGAAAAGGTACGCTCGCAAGACCGACTCTTGATCGTGGACGATGTGTTTTCAACGGGCTCCAGCGCTCAGGCAGTGATCGATAAGCTCGCACGCAAATCACGCAAAAACCTGCCAAGCGACATTCGGATTGCGACCATTTTTTACAGAGAGACCGAACAAACGCTGCGACCGCCCGATTTCTACGTCCATGAGACTCAGGATTGGCTTGTCTTGCCTTACGAGTTAACTGGTTTGACGCGCGAAGATCTCGAGACCAACAAGCCTGAGCTAGCCAACATTCTAAAAACCGTCAAAACACCGCTGCCACATTTTGACCCCTGACTGAATTCCGAGTTTCCGGAATCTACGGACCCCACTTGCATGAATCGTTCATCAGTAGCCCTTGTTGGTATTAGCAATGCCATTGTCGACGTGCTTTGCCACGTTCAACCTGAATTCATCCAGGACCTCGGCGCCCCGCCAGGATCCATGACGCTCATTGATCGCGACCAGGCGGTAAGCCTCTATGAGCGTATGGGCCCGGCCGTTGAAAGCGCGGGCGGCTCCGTTGCGAACACCGTTGCTTGCTTCGCGAGTCTTGGCGGCAGCGCCGGTTATGTCGGCCGAGTCGCCGAAGACCAACTGGGCCGGATTTTTGAACACGACATGACGTCGATCGGCGTAGATACGAGACTGAAACCGGAAACAAGAGAAGCGCCAACGGCACGCTGCCATGTGCTGATCACTCCGGACGGCGAACGAACGATGCAAACCTATCTTGGCGCGTGCGTCGAGATCGCACCGAGTGACATCACCGAAGCGTCGTGCGGGGATGCACAGATCGTGTTGCTGGAGGGATATGTTTGGGATACACCGGAAGGCCCTGAATCGATGGCTGAAGCGGTGCGGATCGCCAAGGCTAACGGACACCGGGTAGCGCTGTCGCTGTCCGATTCATTCTGCGTTGAGCGACATCACGCCGCGTTCAGCACACTATCCAATGCGGGCGCCGACATCGTAATTGGCAACGAAGCTGAGATGAAAGCGCTGTTCGAAGTCGCAACGTTCGATGAGGCACGAGCAGCGGCAGCAGCGAACGGCCGGCTGTTTGTGATGACGCGTTCCGAACTAGGTTCCGTGATCATTCAAGGCAGCGATGCAGCTGAGCAAGCCGCCGACACCATCGAACAGGTTATCGATTCAACCGGCGCAGGCGATGCTTATGTCGCGGGATGCTTATTCGCTCTCTCTCAAGGGCAAACCCTGTCACAGGCTGCGAAGCTTGGCACGAATTGCGCGTCACTCGCCATACAGCAGGTCGGCGCTCGCCCCCAACCGGCAGCGCTTCGCGCATTGGTCAGCTAATCCGAGGCGCCTGATCGACGCCGCGCCTATTCAGGGTATACGGTCGCCAGCGCGACCCGGATCATGTCGTCGAACGTCTGTGCGCGCTCGTCAGTGCTGAGCGCAGCGCCCGTGCGAATATTATCGCTGACCGTACACATCGCCAATGCGGCAACACCGAACTCCGCGCAAATCGGGTAGAGGCCAGCAGTCTCCATTTCTACGCCAAGAATTCCGAAGCGCTCCATCGTGTCGAACATGTCGGAGTCGGGCGTGTAGAACAGATCGGATGTGAACAAGTTGCCGACATGGTGCGACACACCCTGCGCGACCGCGGCATCTACAGCACCGCGTAGAAGACCGAAGTCCGCGATGCAGGCATAATCGTATCCACCGAATCGAATCCGATTCACGTTAGAGTCTGTACAAGTTCCCTGACCAATAATCAGGTCTCTGAGCGGCATGTTCTTGCGTACAGTGCCACAGCTCCCTATACGGACCAGTCGTTTGACGCCGTAGTCAACAATCAACTCGTGCGCGTAGATCGATACCGACGGAATGCCCATGCCATGCGACATGATTGAAATTGGCTGGCCGCGATAGCTACCGGTAAAACCAAGCATGTTCCGCACATTGGTGACCTCCCGCGTCTCTTCCAGGAAATTCTCGGCGATGTACTTGGCACGCAGCGGATCCCCAGGCATCAATACCGTTGATGCGAAGTCCCCGGGTGCGGCATTCATGTGCTTTGTGGCCATGTTATTTGCTCCGCTTCGGTTATGTCCGCATGATACACCGCTGGCGAGCAAGGCCGCGAAGATGACCCCTTTCCACGCTGACACGATGCCCGACGAGTTCTACACCGAAGAGCGCTGCTTCATTCGCGAGTGGATCAACACACCTGATCAACCAGAAGCTTCTCTGGCGCAGTGCCGTGTCGTTGTCGGCACCACCACGCAAAAGCACCGACTGTCCGTGACCGAGTGGTATCTCGTCAGGCAGGGGATCGGCGAACTTCGAGTGGCTGAACAAGCACCGATCATCATTAAACCGGGCGATCGGGTTTGTATTCCCGCCGGTGCCTCACAGCAGGTACTCAGTACCGGCGATGAGGATCTCGTTTTCGATTGCTTTTGTGTTCCACGCTTTACACCGGATTGCTATGAGTCTCTTGAGTAGATCGGCCCTGACCGGAGCCCTTTTGATCGCGTCGCTTTGCGGCTGCACAACTGTCGATCAGCGGCAAAGCGTCGATCTGATTGTATACGGCGACTATGTGTTGACGATGGCCGATGACGACGCACCGATAACCGATGGTGCAGTTGCGATAGATGACAACCTCATCGTTGCGGTTGGCTCGCAGGCGGAAATCGACTTTAACTACTCTGCTGACGTAGCTGTCGACGGAAAGCAACGCGCTGTCATGCCAGGTCTTGTTAATGGGCACACGCATGCCGCCATGACGTTGCTACGCGGCGTAGCTGATGACTTGCAACTGATGGATTGGCTGACCAACTACATCTTCCCGGCAGAGATTGAAGTGGTCGATGAGGCGTTCGTCCGAATCGGCACGAAGCTCGCGTGCTGGGAGATGATTGAGTCCGGAACCACCGCCTTCGTTGATATGTATTTCTTTCCGGAGACCGTCTCGCAAGTCGTACAGGAATGTGGATTGCGCGCTGTGGTTGCTCCGTCGGTTATCGAGCAACAATCGCCCGATGCGGCGAATGGCGAGATGTCCTTACAGCAAGCCACCGACTATGTTCTGCGTTGGCAAGGAAAATCGGAGCGGATTGTTCCTGCTGTCGGTGCACACTCGGTCTATACAATCAGCGAATCAGGGCTGCGTAAAATTGCTGATGCAGCACATGAGGTTGATGCGCCAATTGCGATTCACGTTTCCGAATCACTCGCCGAGATCGACCAGATCAAGTCTTCCTATGGCAAGACGCCCGTCGAGGTGCTGGAAATGGTGGGTATGCTCCGACAGCCAGTCATTGCGGCGCATGTCGTGCACCCGAGTCCAGGCGATATCTCGTTGCTCGCGCGTTACGGCGTTGGCGCCATCCACAACCCAACGTCCAACCTGAAGCTCTCGTCTGGTGTGGCACCTGTAACCGAGCTTCGCGATGGCGGCGTTAGCGTCGGACTAGGTACCGACGGGGCCGCAAGCAACAACGATCTCGATTTGTGGGAGGAGATACGCTTGGCCGGATTACTTGCAAAAGGTCGCTCTATGGACCCGACCGATCTTCCGGCACGGACTGTTTTGACATTAAGTACACGCGAAGGTGCGGCGGCGATCGGCCTTGGTGACCGGGTCGGCCAGCTCACGGTAGGCATGCGGGCTGATCTGATTCAGGTGGATTTCAGCAAGACCCGACACGCCCCGCTCTACGATATTTACTCCCACCTTGTCTACGTCGCCGACAGCACTGATGTTGTCACCACTATTGTTGACGGGCAGATCCTGATGCGCGAGCGCCAGATTCAAACGATCGACGAGTCAGCCCTCGCGAGCGATGTGCAGCACTGGCGAACCCGCATCGCTGAGGCGCTCGACCTCCCCGTCACCCAGCCTTGAGAAACTGCTGCCCGTAAGCCAGCGGCGCAAGACCGAAGTGCTCCGCCAACGACTGGCCGATATCGGCAAAACTCTCACGTTTACCGATACTGCCCGTTGGGACACCACCACCCGCGACCAGCACCGGAATGTACTCGCGTGTGTGATCTGTGCCAGGCCACGTAGGGTCACATCCATGATCGGCACAAAGAATCAAAAGATCGTCTGGCTTGAGTGCTGCTCGAATCCTTGGCAGAACGGCATCGAAGCTCTCTAAAGCCTCTGCATAACCGGCAGGGTCACGCCGATGACCGTACAACATGTCGAAATCTACAA
This sequence comes from Pseudomonadota bacterium, assembly GCA_038521865.1. Taxonomy (GTDB): domain Bacteria; phylum Pseudomonadota; class Gammaproteobacteria; order Steroidobacterales; family Woeseiaceae; genus CALBPI01. The sequence goes on from JBCBKO010000001.1 coordinate 745,636, forward strand.
GATTGGTGAATACGAGCGTTTGCTCTCCCGCCCCTTCGATCGCATCGAGCGTTGCAGCGACCAGTGCCTCGTTGCCCGTCGCCTTGACGGTCTTACTGATACCTCGGTGCGCGAAAATGTCGGCGATTTTCCCGACGCTGATCACTTCTCCACCGGACTCAGTCAGCTTGTCGAGTAGGGTTGGCGCATGCGGCGGCGTTGTTAGATCGCGGCGGTTTCCGGTGCGCGTGAAAGACTCCGCGTCATCGCCAACAAACGGTCGCGCGATGACGCGTCCGACCCGGTATTCATCCACGAGTTCTCGCGCAAGTTCGCACAGCGAATACAGTCGGTCGAGACCAAACGTCTCTTCGTGTGCGGCGATCTGAAAGACGCTGTCCGCCGACGTGTACACAATCGGTTTGCCGGTTGTGCAATGGGCTTCGCCAAGCTCCCTAATGATCTGCGTACCGCTCGCGTGGCAATTCCCAAGCACACCCGGTAGCTGCGCCCGTGAGATCAACGCATCCAGCAGCTCAGGCGGAAATGCCGCTTGACCGTTCTCGAAATAGCCCCAATCAAACATCACAGGACAGCCGGCGATCTCCCAATGACCCGAAGGCGTATCCTTGCCACTCGACAGCTCTGCAGCACAACCCCAAGCCGCATCCGGCTCAACTTCTGGCTCTCCGTCAACCCACTGCCCCGTGACCAGACGGGCGGCGTGCATGAGACCCATACGAGACAAGTTCGGCAACGTTAGTGGCTTCGCGCGCTCCCCACGCTCGAATGCATCTCGACAATAGCGGGCAATACTCCCAAACGTGTTCGCGTTGACATCACCGAAGCGTTCCGCGTCGGGTGTTGCGCCAACGCCAAACGAATCGAGAACCATTACTACCGCACGTGACATACTGATCAGCCTTCGCAGGTGCTGCGCCCGCCATCCAGTCCCTATAATAGCGACTTCGTACCTACTACTCACACTCAAGGACAGTTCACCGATGCCTGCAAAAAGAGAATTCGATATCGTCGTCTGGGGCGCAACCGGATTCACCGGTCGGCTCGTGGCGGAGCATCTGGCCGATACCTACGGCCTCGATGGTGAGCTCTCATGGGCCATCGGCGGGCGCAACGCAGACAAGTTAGCGCAGATCGGTGCAACTCTGGAACGTGACGGTGCACGCCCCGAAGTCATTGTGGGCGACGCCGGCGACGTCGAGGCTATGCAGTCGTTGGCAGAGCGTACTCGAGTCGTCGCAACGACCGTCGGACCTTACAGCCTATACGGTAACGAACTGGTCGCAGCATGCGCACGAGCCGGCACACACTACTGCGATCTCGCCGGAGAGGTGCCCTGGGTCAGGCGCATGATCGACGCGCACGAACAAACCGCTGCCCAGTCTGGTGCGGTGATCGTGCCGTCGAGTGGTTTCGATTGCATCCCCTCAGACCTCGGCACCTTCTATCTGCAACAGCAGGCACTTGCAGTTTTTGGCACGCCAGCACAGCGTATTCACATGCTGGTCCGAAAAGCGGACGGCGGCATCAGCGGCGGTACCGCGACAAGCATGCTGGAAATCGCTGCAGAGGCACAAAAAAGCGCCCGTTGCCGTCGGTTACTGCTCGACCCCTATTCTCTCAATCCGGAAAACACCGGCGGTGATGACAAAAACGAAAGTTTGATGTTTGGACTCGATGAGCTCTCGGGTCAGTGGGTCGCGCCGTTTCTGATGGCTTCGATTAACACCCGTGTCGTGCGGCGCAGTGCCGCCCTGCTCAGTCCGCTCTATGGTGATGACTTCCGCTACTCAGAGTTTATTTCTACCGGCACCGGTGCTGGAGCTGCGTTGAAAGCGGCTGCCATCAGCGCCGCTATGGTCAGCTTGTTCACAGGAGCTGCAATTCCGCCAACCAGAGCGCTGCTCCGAAGAGTCCTACCTGACCCCGGTGAGGGCCCGGATGAGAATGCGCGAAAACGCGGTGGGTTTGTCATCGACTTCGTCGGCATCACTGAGCACGGCGATTCGATCACCGCGCGCGTCACAGGCGATCGCGACCCGGGTTATGGCGCCACCAGCAGAATGCTCGGCGAAACCGCGGTCGCTCTGGCGAAGAGGAAGCAGCGTCGAGGCGGACACGGCGGATTCATGACACCCGCTTCGGCTATGGGGGATGACCTCATCGACAGACTTCAAACCAACGCGGGCATGAGTTTCTCAGTCAAAGCGCACTCGCCAGCCGGGTAGCACACCTAGCCGTTGACGACGGCGCCCGCAGGCGCGGCCGCACCAGTCACATGGATCGCCTGATCAAGTCCACCGGATTGATGAAACTCCTGGAGATGCTCGATCACGGCGTTGGTTACGCCCTGCCCTGCACAAACCAGCAAGCTCCCGGATGTCGAAAGAACATCCTCGGCGATCGTCATGCCCACCTCCAGTTCAAGTGCAGTCACTTCCGTGATTTCTGCCGGTGTCGCCGCTGAAGCACCCTCAACCAGGCGAGACAACAACCGGGGATCAAACTCGGAGGAGCGGCGTTTGAGTTCCTCAATTCGCTCGTCCTGATCGTATCCCCGCGCACGCAGCGCCTCCTCGGAGGCGACAAGGTGTAAAGCGCGAGCGCCCATCGGAATCGACTCCGCTCGGATCGAGTCCTCTGGCCAACCGTCACCGGAATAATGCTTGTGCTGGTAGCGGATCGTCTCCGCAACCGCTTCCAGACGCGGTATGCGTTCGAGCTGCTCCGCCGCACGGTCTGCCGTCGCGTAGTAGACACGTCGCTCCTCATCTTCAAGCGGAATACCACCGTTTATCTTTGCGAGTGTACCGGCGCGCAGCGAAACACAGCCGATCTGCGATAGAAGCACCGCAGTCTGGATCGTCCAGTGATCCTTGTCATTGAGTTCCGGAATGGCTTGCAGCAACTCATCGACCCGTGACTGGATCTTTCCAGTTCGCCCAAACACGTCCGGTCTTGCGAGCGACAAGAGGTCGGTCAGGACCTCTATGCTACCGATAAGCGTCTCTTCCAGAAGCGTCTTCTCGGCGGTGATTAACGAGTATTGCTGCAGCCCCTGTGATACCGCCTGACGAAGGCCCTGAACGTCACACGGTTTGGTCAAATAGCGATAGACCTCACCATCGTTTACCGCGGATACCGCGGTCTGCTGATCGGAGTTTCCGGTCAGCATCATGCGCACCGAATCCGGCGACAACTGCTTTGCTGCGCGGAGGAACTCTACTCCGTCCATTCCAGGCATTCGCATATCCGAAACAATCAGCGCGAACGTCTCCTCATTTGCAATTTTAGCAAGCCCTTCTTCCGGGCCTACTGCAATGTGGACGTTGCAGTCCTTGCGAATTGCGCGCTTGATCGCGTCAAGGACGTTGGATTCATCGTCTACAAACAATACTCGATTGTTCATGCTGCATTCCTCGTTTCGAAGAGTTTTAGGGCACTCTCGCGCCAATCTGCAATGTGCTCACCGAGGCCCAGCGATTGCAGCCAGTCCTCGTCGAGCGTGAGTTCCCCATCATCGTGGAGCTCGTCGTGCAAGGCGCGAGCGACGTGCAGTGCCACGATGGGGGCAAAGGCGGTAACCGGTGTTTTCTGCGGTTCGGCGTAGAACGCAATTGCCTCGACAATGCCGTCGGATAGCCCCCAAAGGCCCAGCAGGTAGGCACCGATTTCTCCATGCGTAACACCGAGCGCTTGCCGCTCCGCGTCAATGCGCCCAGAACCATTTGAAACCGCTCGCTGCACCGACTCAAAGCGGTCCGGGATTTCGCCGGACAGGATCAACTTGCCGAGCTCGTGCAACATGGCCGCCTGGAAGGACTCCTCAACCTCGACGGCGTTGTCCGTCATTTTCTTTGCAATCGCACGTGCCAAGGAAGCGGTGCGTTGTCCACGCCGGCTCAATTGCTCGACGGAGACTGCGCTTCGCTCGTGTTCGAACATACGGAACGCGGACTGAGACAACACGAGAGACCGGATGACATCGAGGCCGAGATAGGTCACTGCGTGCTGTATCGAGCTCACGTTTCGGCGCAGCCCAAAGAAGGCCGAATTCACAAGTTGCAGGATCTTCGCACTCATCGCCATGTCCTCGGCAATGATCTCCCCCACCTTCGGCATATCGGGGTCTTCTTTGGCCATTTCCTGATTCAAGGCCGCGTAGACAGATGGCACACTCGGCAGCTGCCCGATCTCCGCTGTGATTTTACGCAGCTCGCCGTCCTGCATCAGATTGCGCAGCTTAGAGGTGCGCAGGACGGTTTCGCGGAGCGTGTCGGCATCACAGGGCTTCGCCAGAAATTGATGCGCGCTCGCGATAGAACGAATTGTGGATTCCTGCTCCGAGTGCCCCGACAATATGATTCGTGCCGTACCCGGATACAGTCGCCTTACTTCCGAGAGCAAATAGGCACCATCGTGTTCCGGCATCCGCATATCGCTGACGACGATATCGACAGGCGCTTCCGCCATGATCTCAAGCGCTTCCAGTGCACCCTCGGCGAAAAGCATTTCCCACTCATGTCGCAAGGGCCGCAACATGCGGCGCAGTCCATTGAGAATGTTAGGCTCATCGTCCACAAAAATGACGCGCATCATGCGACCGCTCCCAGCGCATCGCTGCTTCGCCCGCTCTTGCGCGGCAAAACAATTCGGAAAGTTGCACCTTTCCCGAGTTCACTCTCCAACAGTATTCGACCAGCATGCTGCTCGGTTACCACACGTCTTGAGATCGCAAGACCTTGGCCAGTGCCACGCCCAACTTCCTTGGTTGTGAAAAACGGATCGAAGATCTTGCTTTTGATCTTTTCAGGTACGCCAGGTCCGTTATCGGTGATACTGATTTCGACGTGATCTTCATCGATGGACTGTGTCTTGACGATGATTTCGCCTCGCCCGTCTCGATCGGGCTGCTCGGCGATCGCATGAGCGGCGTTGACTACGATATTGAGCACAACTTGGCCTAGTGCGGAGGGCATGCACGACACCGGCCCGAGATCCGCATCCAGATCGAGGGTGACGTCTGCGACGTACTTGTACTCGTTGCGTGCGACCGTCACCGTACTCTCAACCAAGCGGTTTATATCGGATGGCTCCGGGGTACCCGAACCAGGGTGCGAGAAGTCTTTCAATGCGAGGACGATTTCCCGAATTTTCCCGATACCGGCCTTACCCTGATCAAGCGCTCCAGGAATTTCCTCACGCAGATATTCGAGGTCGGCCTCGTCCATCGCCTTGCGCATGGCCTGCGATGACGCAGCCAAGTCGCCGGATTCTGAAATCGCACTCAACAGTGGATCGATGGCCGCGAATACGCCATCGACATCAGCAAACGACTCCTGCAAAAACGAAAGGTTGTCGCTCACGTACTGCGCCGGCGTGTTTATCTCGTGGGCAATTCCGGCCGACAACTCACCGATGGATTCCAGCTTTTGAGTGAGTTGGAGCTGTGCGTGCAGCTCATCACGTTCACGCTGAGCGCGATTACGCTCTGTGACATCCGCGAGCATGGCAATCATTCCAACGACCATCCCGTTCGCGTCGACGTGTGGTGAGGCGCTGTAGGCACATTCCATCACATCGCCATCGCCGGTATGCAGCGTAACCGGTACATCGCGAACGATCGCTCCACGTTCAATCTTCGCGCTGGTCTTGGCGAACACGGAGGTATCGGTGTCTTCGCTGAAGAACTCGGTGAGCGAGTGCCCGGCAACCTCATCCGAGGTACGACCCAGCGTGCTGAGAAAAATCCGATTGCAGTCGACGATCTCCATATCGAGATTGAGGCTCACCATCATCGTTGGCGAGCTGTCGTAGATCTCGCGCCGGTAGTTCTCGGCCTCCATCGCCCGCCTCGCCTGCTGTTCTTGTTCGGTGACATCGGTCAGGTAGACATCCATTGCAGCAACACCGTCTGCGGGGTGCGCCCTGGCGAAGACCGCCACGTGTCGTTGATTCCCGTGTTCGTCCGTGACGATATGACTGTCGCGATACTCTGGAATCGAGCCAGGGCGCATGCTCTGAAGCTGCGCGAGACCCGCCAGCAACCCATGCAAGTGGTGATCCGAGACTTGCTCCGCGGTTTCCACTGACAGGAAATTGAGGAGTGCTCGATTGGCACGGCTTATTGCTCCCGACGCATCGACGGTGAGCGTAGCCACCGGCATGTTGTTGTAGAGCTCTTCGTATTGATGACGCGCCGTTGAAATATGTACGCGCTGAAATCGTCTTACGATGCTACGGTGCAGCAGCCTGCCGATACTCGCCGGATGCAGCTCCGATGGATCGAAGGCATCGTCCGCACCCGATTTCAGAACATCATCCATGACGAGTTCCGGCTGTTTGGTGGCGACGATCACTGTAGCGGGCGACACACTGTTGACGAGTGCCGATAGGCGCTGAGATAGCCAGGGCGCAACGGACACGGTCGCCAAAAGGACGCCATCCCAGGAATCGTTGGATTGCAGAGCCTCGATCTTGGCGGCTTCGTAAGACTGTCGACTGACCTCGTAGTCCGCCATCTGATTGAGGTGAGCGTGCAGCGTATCTGCGACCTCGGCGGAGGACACATCTTCGAGAAGTAGAAGTTTATGGCGCATAGAGGGGAAAGCGGCACGGTGGTTGAAATATTTAGGAGAATCGCTGGGTCGAATCCTTGTATAGCCTCGTTCTTAGCGCTAGTGGGTTGAAGGCGGGGGCGGCGCAGGGTAGTGTCGAACTTCGCACTGTCACAAAAGTGCGTCAGACCAGAACCCTCTATGGGCGTCACCGGATAACGGAGGTCAAATTGAGGCATGCCACCAGGTTCGCGATCACCGCTTTGATTGCGACGGTTTTGAGCGGTTGCGGCACCGCCATCAAGGTCCGTTCGGGCCAAATGCCCGATGCGATCGTTCAACAGCTACCCTTGCGAGTTGGGGTGCGATTCGACGAGTCGATCACCGATTTCTCCTATCAGGAGAAACTCGCAACAGGCGGCACCTACTCGATCGATCTCGACGACGCCTCCGCCGAAATGCTGACTTCTACTTTTGGCGACCTGTTCCAGGAAATGATTTTGGTCCCACCGGGAGAAGAGGTACCTCCGGTCGATATATTGATCGAGCCGACGCTCAGCGCACTAGAGTTCGTCGTACCCTCTCAAACAATCTCTAACGATTATGCAATTTGGATCAAGTATCAGATTAAGGTCTATGATTCTACGGGAAAAATTCAGGCTGACTACCTGATCCCCGCCTACGGAAAGGCACCGAAAGACTCCCTGGTCGGCGGCACTAAGGGCGCGCTGACTCAGGCAGCCATGCGGGCACTGAGAGATGCGTCTACTGTCCTATTGACCCGGTTTGTGGCAGATGCCAAGTTGGAAGGGCGTCAGTTGCGGCCAGTACAAGTCGCAGAGAGGCCTGCACCAGCGCAGACTGAACCGTCCAATGAAGACCCGGATACAACCGCCGACGACGTTGTGGAAAGTGAACTATCGGAGCAATACCTATGACCAAGGCAAATATGCAACATCTCATTGGCATGCTCCTCGCCAGTCTCTGGCTGGCAGGGTGCTCGACAGCGCGAACCGATCTCGTGAATTCAAGCGACCTACCCGACTATCAGGGCGAATCCGTGGTCGTCATGACAAAGAGCTACCATGCAGGCAACAAAACTGAGACCGAATTTACGGATTGCGTCGTAAAATCAGTTCAAAAGGGAGACACCGGCCTCAACGTGTTGTCTGGGGATGAATTTGTTGACCTTATGTATCCCTGGTTCGAGCCCCGCACCGTACCCAACAAAATCGAAGACATGCCAAAGCTCCTCCGTAACCCAGCGATTGCGAAGCGAATGCGGGATACGGGCGTTCGCTATGTGGTCTGGCTGGATGGCAGCACGGAGCGCCCTGGCGGGGGTGGTAGCCTGTCCTGCGCAGCCGGGCCAGGCGGCGCCGGTTGTTTTGGATTCGCATGGTGGGAGTCCGACTCGGACTACGATGCATCGGTTTGGGATGTCGAAGACGTAACCGAAGCGGGCAGCGTGGAAACGCAGGTCACCGGGACCTCCTATTTACCCGCGATCGTGATCCCAATTCCATTGCTAGCGCGCACAAAGAACACCGCCTGCAAGGACCTCGCAGGCAGGTTAAAGGACTACATCGGGAGTGCCGGCTAGTAGCTACGTCGGGGCCTGACGCTAGATGGATCGGCTGAGGCAAACACGCCCCAGCCGACCGTTCATTTAGTCTAGAGGAATGCGAATCGTCTGACCGACGAAAATCTTGTCCGGGTCTTCGATCACTTCTCTGTTCGCTTCAAAGATTCTCATGTAAGCGCTTGCTTTTCCGTAGTATTTTTGCGCGATCTTACCTAGGGTGTCGCCGCTCTCAATAACGTAGAGCTCGACTTTCGGCTCAGCCGGCGTTGCGGCTGGGGCTGATTCACTGCCCTCAGCGCCGCTACCCTCGGTCACGGCAGGTGTCTTGATCACCATTTTATTGGTGTAAACGTCGGCGACGCCCTGGACGTTGCCGGCGATCAAAGCACACTTTTGCATAGCAGCTACGGAATCGCAGGTACCCGACAAGCCCACAATACCGTTATCAAACTCTACACCGAGGTCCGTTACTCCAGGATTGTTCTGCTCAATGAGTTCCTTAATCTTACCGACAGCCTCGTCTTCCGTATTGAAGACTCGACGACCGATGTCGCGTGCAAAACCAAATAGATCCATACCTAGTTTCCCCCTGTTGGAATCTTGTTACTTAAGAATGAATGTTACTTTAAGAACAACACGGAACTCTTTGATTTTACCGTCTTCGCAGATCACTTTCTGATCCTTGACCCACGCCCCTTCAATGTTGTCCAGTGTCTCGCTGGCTCGCTTGATGCCAGTCTTGACCGCGTCCTCAAAACTCTTTGAAGAGCCTGCAATGATTTCCGTAACGCGTGCAACGCTCATGATGTCTTCCCCTTGCTGGAATGTGTCCCTCGATTGAAAGCGTGCGCTTTCATCCCCTCGCGCAAGCTTAGCAGCGCCAATAGCCAGCGAACCAGTCTGTGTGGTCTACGGGGTGAGCCGACCGACGCGCAGGAGGCGATCTCGGTACCAGCTCGAGTCGAGCCTCAGTGTGTTGACGCGTTTTCCGCTAGAGGGCGCGTGAACAAAGAACCCATCACCCAAATAAATGCCAACGTGTGACGGCTTACCGTCGATATCGAAGAACAACACATCGCCAGGTCTTGCCTCGGCGAGAGCCACTGTTCGTGAGGCCTGCCAAAGCGCGCTGGTGGTTCGAGGTACGTCGACACCTGCACCCGCATAGGCGTAGTGCACGAGGCCGCTGCAATCAAAGCCGCTCGGTGTACTGCCTCCAAAACGGTACGGCACCCCGATTTGCTCTTGCGCTATGCTCGCGACAATCCAGCCGATACTACCGGCTCGATTGTCCCTGCTCCCAACGGTGTCGCCCGGTCGAATCGTTTCGGTAATTTTCTCAACCTGATTACCAACGTGTCCGGCAGGCGGGTTCGCGGATTCCCACGCACATCCGGTCGCAATGCCCGCGATTGTCAAAATCACCATCCAACGCATAACTCCGCCTCCTGATGGGATATTGCGCACGATTTTCTGAACGAGGGATGAAACCGTGCCCCGCACACTCTTATCATCCACGTATGGAATTATGTCAGCTACGAATCGTGTCACAGCAGGCGCACAGATTTTTGCTCGCTGTGATCGCTCTGCTTTGTCAGACCGCCTATGGTCAATCTGCGCAATACGATATCCGGTTCACCATCGATGGATCTAAAGACGGGACCTACGACGTTCAGATGCTCGTCTCCCAGTCGAGCAGACTGTTGCGTGAAGTCCGCGTTGACCGGTTACCAAGCACGCTATCAGGGTTTGAGGCCGATTCAGGTCTATCGGTCGATGATCGCGCGTTGACCTGGAACCCATCGGAGCTTGGCGGCGTGCTTAGTTGGACTGCAAAACCCGATACAGCGAATGACACCACCGTGCACCATGATGCGACCTGGGCAGTGCTCCGGTTCGAAGATCTGATCCCACCGATGGCGACTCGGACCCTAAAGTCCGCACTCGCCCGCACTCGGGTCGTATTCAACCCGCCGTCGGGATGGTCTGCGGTAAGTGCCTACCCAAGCCGCGACGATACTTGGTTTGTCTCGGACGACAACCGTCGTTTCGACCTGCCGAAGGGGTGGTTGGTTACCGGCGAGCTTGCCGTGCGGCGAGACCGGTTGTCCGATACCAGGATCGCGATCGCCGCACCTCGGGGGATTGGGGCGCGTCAGTTGGATGTAATGGCCTTTGTTGCCTGGCATCTCCCGAGCTTCCGCGCATTATTCCCCAACTTTCCGGACCGTCTGCTGATTGCGATGGCGGGTGATCCGATGTTCCGTGGCGGGTTATCTGCGCCAAACTCACTATTTCTGCACAGCGACCGTCCGTTCATTAGCGGGAATGGCACTAGCACGCTACTGCATGAGTTGGTCCACATCGGCGTGGGCCGATCCGCAGCTGACGGGGCTGACTGGATTGTTGAGGGTCTTGCCGAGTACTACAGTCAGGAATTGCTGGCCCGTTCAGGCAGCATCACAAGAAGGCGCCAGCAGCGCACCCTCGCCTGGTTCGCCGAATACGCGCAGTCTCGGCCAGATTTGCGAGCGGAGTCCGCTCAGGGCCCCGTTATGTGGCGCGCGGTTGGTGTATTTGCGGCGCTCGACGAGGAAATCCGGTCGGCGACCAACAATGAGAAATCGCTCGACGACGTCGTTAGAGAAATTTCACAAGATTCGACCCGTCTGACACTGGCTGAGTTGCGCCAAGCGACACAAGCGGTGATCGGCGCGGAATCGACCTCCCTCTCCGACAAGGAACTCGACTTTGAGTGACCAGCACGAACTCGGCCTTTTGCTTCGCGGCCGGATCCCACTTATCGCGATCAACTCGCGCGATGAGCGAGGGATTCTTGAGCTGCTGACACAACAAGTGATGGCGAACCCGACTCGAGATTATCTGCCGCTATTCCGTTGGAGTGTGACCGATGGGCTCCAGAGAATGGACATCGCACTCGAGCCGCAGACACTTAACAGCCAGCCTACCGACGTGCTTGCGCACATTCGTGCGGTGCGTAAGCCGGGTTATTACGTTTTGATCGATTTCCATCCTTATCTGAAGGATCCGCTGCACGTTCGGAAAATCAAAGACATCTGCCTGACGTTTCAGGAAAACGGCGGCAAACTCGTGCTGCTCAGTGCGGGCCTGGAGTTGCCGGAAGAGCTCAAGCATTTCTCTGTTCAGTTCGAAATGCGAGTGCCGGACGAGATCGAGCGCACCCGACTGGTTCAGGAAGCGGCACGCGAATGGCGAGAGCGTAGTGGGCGCAATGTTAGCTCTGATCGACGCGCCATACAGATGTTGGTGCGAAACCTGGCCGGGTTGTGCCAAACCGACGTGAAGCGCCTCGCTTACAACGCAATTGCTGACGACGGCGTGATCGACAGCAACGATGTTCGCGGTGTGATGGAGGCGAAGTACAAGTTGCTTAACCGTGATGGTGTGCTCAGCTTCGAGTACGACACGGCGCGCTTTAGCGCCGTCGCAGGCATGCGTAGGCTGAAATCGTGGTTAGGGGCACGCCGCAAGGCGTTTGTCGATGAAAACCCGCCACCGGGCCTTGATCAACCAAAGGGTGTTCTGCTGTTGGGCGTGCAGGGGTGCGGCAAGAGCCTCGCGGCCAAAGCGACTGCGGGTGCGTTGGGTACGCCGCTTCTGCGGCTCGAGTTCGGTGCGCTGTTCAATAAGTATCACGGCGAGACCGAACGTAACCTCAGGGAATCACTGCAGCTCGCTGCGACGATGGCGCCATGCGTCCTTTGGATCGACGAGTTGGAGAAAGGACTATCCAGCGGCAACGACAGCACCGGCACCTCACAGCGCGTACTCGGCACATTTCTAACCTGGATGGCAGAGCGCCAGCCTGGAGTGTTTGTGGTCGCAACCGCCAACGACATCACGGCTCTGCCGCCCGAGCTGGTTCGAAAGGGAAGGTTCGACGAGATTTTCTTTGTGGACTTGCCAGTAGAGGATGTCCGAACCGAGATTCTCTCGATCCACCTCAAACGCCGTGGCGCGCTGGATACCGACGTTGACTTAGCGGCTGTCGCTGCGCAGACAAACGGTTTTAGTGGCGCGGAGCTCGAGCAACTGGTGGTTAGTGCCTTTTATGCCGCGCACGCCGACGGAACAGGCATCTCAACGCAATACCTGCTGGATGAGATCGGCAAGACCAGTCCACTGAGCGTGGTGATGGGTGAGAAAATCGCCGAGCTACGAGCATGGGCCTCGGGGCGCACCGTCGCAGCTGACTGACATCACATAATCGGCGAGAACAGATTCATCGTGAGAGTTCGATCACGGAAATACGGACACGATGTCGGTATTTTGCGACATACGATACATAGATATTGGAATGTTCCTCCCGTGTCCGAGAGCAGCAAGAAAACCGAACCCCTGAACCGGCAGGCCGGCGATAGAGATAAGGTCTGGCTGCCTGAAATCGTTTACGAGGCATTGCCGTACTTGTACCTGCTCGCAGGGTTTGGCGCGTTGTTCACCTCGCTGTATATCACCGAGTGGTACTGGGTCTTGCCGCACTGCCTGTTGGTCACTGCCGTCGGCACACACGCCGGCGTCTCTATCCTGCTCAAACGCCTGCGGGCACGAGCCGGCCAGAGCGCAACTGCAACTCAAACTTGACGGCACGCAACGACTGGCACAGCATCCCGGCCCTCAAGGGACGGGAAAAACCGGTCGGACATGAAGACATTCCAACGTGAACTCATTATCGCGGGATCGATCGTACTCATAACGTTGATCGGGCTCGTGCCGTTGGTGTATGCCGTCGGCAACAAGACTCTGGGACCTTATGGAGACGATGGGTCACTAGGGCGATATGTCGGCGACGTATTTGGTGCGCTGACCAGAGGGGATGCGGGAGTCTGGTTTTTCATTGCCACGCCGTTGATCGCTATAAGCGTCGTTCGCTTAGGGATCAGGCTGGCACGACAGATCAAATAGTCTCTCATCAAGACAAGCTGGATTTTTCCTGTATATTTACAAGAACATAGCGGGAGCAGCTCTAATCGTGATTAGTTGGCTCAAAAGTATTTTTGGAAAATTGCGCTCTGAACCGGCGCCGGTGGATGTATTGCCACCAGATACCCGAATCGGCAGAGGCCTTGCACCTGATCTTCTGCCCGCCGAAGACCGAACCATTCCGCCCAAGACAACGCGTTCGGCGAAAAACGCGTCTGCGGACGACCCTACGGAAGAGCTATTGATTCTCACCGAGGACGCCATCGAGAAGCTCGAGGGCCAGGGTTTCGATCCTTACAACCAGAATTGAGTGCAGCCCGAGCCTTTAGGGAATCTATCGGGCGCATTCAGGAAATCTACTGGCGAAGTCTGTCAGGCCGTCCGTATCATTGCGCCCATATTCGAAACACACTCACCAAGGAGTGATGGTATGGACATTGACATCGGCATTGACAAAGCGGACCGCGAAGCGATCGCAGAGGGACTTTCGCGCCTGCTCGCGGACTCCTACACCACCTACCTGAAGACGCACAACTTCCACTGGAACGTCACAGGCCCCATGTTTGCAACCCTGCACACGCTGTTCGAGACCCAGTACACCGAGCTATCCACCGCGGTGGACGAGATCGCTGAGCGGATTCGTGCCCTCGGCGTGTTTGCTCCCGGCTCGTACGCTGCATTTTCGAAGCTTTCGGTGATCGAGGAAGAGACAGGAAACCCTGATGCGAAAGGTATGCTAGAGCAGCTGGTTGCGGCTCAGGAAGCCGTTGCCAGAACCGCTCGGACTGTCATGCCACTAGCTGAGAAAGCCAGCGATGAGCCAACAGCCGATCTGCTCACTCAGCGTATGCAAATTCATGAGAAGAACGCGTGGATGCTGCGAAGCCTGCTCGAAGACTAGCGCTCGATTTCGCAGATGTGTCGCCCCCAGATGCCGTGGTTGACGGCGTCTGGAGCGGCACGTAGGCTCAACGGCGTTACCTCATCCAGACGTTCCAGGGATCAGCATGAGCATCCGTATTTCGTTCGACCTTAGCGATAAGGATCTTGACCACTTCCGCATGATCATGCGCCAGGCGTCCAAGAACGCCACCACGCTCTCCGAAGCGGAGATCATCGGCGCTGCTGAAGACCTGTTGAAAGAGGTCGATGAGTCGAAAGTTCCCGACTTCATTACCGAGCGACTGTTGAAGCTGCGTGTGATGACGTCGATGCTCACCGACAGTGAATGGCAACTGCCCTCGGAAGAGACTAAGCGGGTCCTCAGCGCCCTCGCCTATTTCAGCGAACCCGAGGATTTGATTCCTGATCACATACCGGGCCTCGGCTTCCTTGATGACGCGATCATGGTTGAACTGGTCGTGCGTGAGCTGAAGCACGAGATCGAAGCCTACGAGGACTTCTGCGAGTTTCGTGCTCGCGAGGAAACGACTCGCGCCGAAGATGACGAGGTTACACGCGAAGAGTGGCTCTCAGGTCGTCGCGCTGAGTTGCATTCCCGAATGCGGCGCCGGCGTCGTGGCGGACGTCGTCGAAGCTCCACCGGCGGCAAGATGAAGACTCCGTTTTCGATTTTCTGAACATACGGGTTGGAACTCTCAGATATTGAATTGCGTATTGCGCAGGCGCTGGTTTCAGACTTGGACGATGAGCAGCGCCGAACCGCACGCTCGGACTTTTCGCGGCTAGCTGACGACTACGAGTCTTTGGCCTTAATGAACGAGCTGCCGCATTACGCTACCCCCGCACAAGCGGCGATGGCCGAGGTGCCGGGAGTGGAGACGCTCGGGTCTGGAGAAACCGCCGCCGCGCTAGGTCGCGTTTACCGTCGCGCCATTCAGCTGGCTGGCCAGTAGCGAGAGGCGACGAGCACCAGCGTTAGCCACATCGCTACCTGAGCTTGCCAGCGCCAGCGATGGTCGCGAAGCAGTGTCGCGAAACTTGTCGCACTAACGGCGGTCAATAGGATAAACCAGACGATGCTGCCGGTGAGCGCTGGAAACTCTTCCTTGATCCTCGGCTCATCGAGACCCGTGAAGAGAAACAACACGATCACCACCACCAACCCGAGAGAAATTGCCACCGACGAACCCATGACAATGCCAGTGATTATGGTTAAAGGGCGCATAGACTGCCCTCAAAATTCAGCGCCAACTTCAGCGGCGTGTTTGCCATTGCGGGTTCTGCCCTAGTAATGTCTGTGGGAACAGTGCTACAAGTTCTTTTCGGCAAGTCTCAAACCTACAGTCAGGAAGTAATTATATGAGTCTGATCCAGCGTACCGCCCGCGTCATCGCAGGGCTTACTGCCTCGATTCTGGTTCTCGGCGCAACGCTCGCGTCGGAAGCAGAGAGAGAACCGCTGGAACCCACTGTCCAACATCACCGAATCAGCTCTCTGGTCACACGTTTCATCGAGAAATCGCATTACACGCGGACCCAGGTCGATGACGCGTTGTCCGGTCAAGTCCTCGACAGCTACGTCGACGCGCTGGACGGCAACAAATTGTACTTCCTCGAGTCGGATATTGCCCGCTTCCAAACGTATCGGAACCGCATTGACAACATGGTTGTCGGTGCATCTCTTGATCCCGTGTTTGAAGTGTTTCGCATTTACCAGACGCGCGCCCGCGAGCGCTGGGCATTCGCCATGACGGCGTTGGAGCAGGATCAAGCCTTCGACATCGACGAGAGTTTCGTTTTTGATCGCGATGAAATGCCGTTCGCAACGACCAAGAGCGACCTGGACGAAGTTTGGCGCAAGCGCGTAAAGAATGATCTCGTCAACCTGTTGTTGACCGACACCGACCTGGATGAGAGCCGAGAGAAATTGCGCAAGCGCTATGCACGCCTCGCGCGCCAGGTCGATCAGGTCAACTCCAACGATGTCTTTGAGATCTTCATGAACGCGTTTGCACGGACGCTGGATCCGCACTCGAGCTACCTTTCTCCGAGAAACTCAGAGGAGTACCGGATACAGATGAGTCTTTCGTACTTCGGCATTGGCGCGTCGCTCCAAATCGAAGACGATTTCGTAAAGGTGATGAACGTCATTCCCGGCGGGCCTGCCGCAATCGACGGCACGCTGAAAGCCGAAGATCGCATCGTGGGCGTCGGTGAGGGATCGAGTGGCGAAATTGTAGACGTCATCGGCTGGCGACTTGACGACGTTGTACAGCTCATCCGCGGCCCTCGGGACACCGTAGTTCGACTGCAGGTCCTGCCTGGCGGTGCGATTCCTGGTGATTCAATGGATGTTCTCGAAATCACTCGAGGTCAGGTCAAGCTCGAGGAACAAGCAGCCAAACACGAGATCATCGAAGTCCCGAGAGATGATCGGACCCTGCGTATCGGTGTGATTGAGGTGCCGAGCTTCTACCGCGATTACCAAGCCCAACAGGCCGGCGATCGAGACTTCAAGAGCACCACACGTGATGTTCAGCGCATCCTGGAGACCCTCAAGGAAGAAGAAGTCGACGGCGTGGTTATGGATTTGCGGGGCAACGGCGGCGGCCACCTGACCGAGGCGACGATGCTTTCGGGGCTGTTTATCGATCAGGGTCCCGTCGTACAGCTGCGCTACTCGCATGCAAAAGTCGAAGTCCTGAAAGACCCGGTCCCAAGCGTAGCCTACGACGGTCCGCTCGCAGTGCTCGTTGATAGGTTCAGTGCATCGGCATCGGAGATTTTTGCCGGCGCCATTCAGGACTATGAGCGCGGTGTGGTGCTCGGCCAGCAAACCTTCGGCAAAGGGTCGGTACAGAACCTTTACAACCTCGATCAATTCGTTCCGAGGAGCGAAGGTGATGGACTGGGCCAGCTCACGCTGACAATCGGCAAGTACTACCGAGTCACCGGTGATAGCACGCAGAATCGCGGCGTGTTGCCGGACATCGAGCTCCCTTCGATGATCGACGTCGAGGAGTTCGGCGAGAGCACGCGCCCGCGTGCCCTACCCTGGGATCAGATCCAGCGCACACGCTTTAGTGCGGGCAGACCTTTGGACACCCAGATTGCCCTCCTGGCAGAAACACTCGAAACCCGGGCTGCGAACGATCCTGACCACCTCTTTTTGCTGAACGATCTGGAGGCAATTTCAGATAACCGCAATCGGAAGGAAGTATCGCTGAACCTTGAGACTCGCAAGAGTGAGCGTGCCGAGTTCCGTCAAGCTCGCCTGGAGCGTGAAAACACGCGTCGCGAGGCGAATGGGCTCGAACCGCTTGAAGATCTTGAGGCTTTGGAGGCGGCTGAAACCCCAGATATTGTCCTGAATGAAGCTGCCGACGTCGTTGCAGATATGATCGAGATGGCAACACCGCAAGGCATGGCGAAACTTCGGCAGGCTGCAGAGCAAGGCAGCTAACCCACTGTTCCGCCGCACAATCCCTTGAAAAGCGGGCCGAAAGGCCCGTTTTTTTTGGTCTCAGGGTTGCGCTAAATTGTTTTAGTGTTATATCTTACTACAACACTAGTACAGTAAATCGGAATAGCGCGATGGCTACCCCCGAGAACTCCAATAAGAGTCCCTCCTCCGCGAACCAGGAAATCGCGCGCGTTGCGCTCCTCTTGTGTTCCGCTCTTGTCGCTATTGGCACGATTAAGCTGTCAGACAGACTCATGCAACCAGAACCTGGAATCACAAAAACACGCCCAGCCGTCGCCCGTGCATTCCTGCCGGAGCTTGAGTTTGCACCCGTTGAGAAACCGACGGCGGCCGCCGCTAGCACTGTTCAACGGCCGAATCCCGTACCCGTAAATGCAACCATTTCACCACCACGGGCATCCAATGCTCGGGAAGAAAACGAACAACCAGATGTCACAGGGAACTCACAATGTCATTGCTCCTTAGATTCGCACTGATTATCACCAGTCTGATGATCCTGACTACACTGCCGGGATGCGGAGGTACGCCTGATGCTTCGGATACCACCGAACAGGTCGCCGACACTGGAGACACGGAGACTTCGGAAGAAGCAGAAGAGGAAGAAGATACGACGGTGATCCCCGTTGAAGTGATCGACGTCGACAGAGGCGATGTATTCGCAGCCTACACCGCTGCGGCGTCCCTAGAGGCTTTCGACGAAGCTACCGTCGTCGCCAAAGTGGGTGGTGAAGTCCGACAGATTCTGGTCGAGGAAGGCGATCGCGTGAAACGCGGTGATGTACTCGCAAGACTGGATGGGGATCAGCTGAGGCTCGAACTCGAACAGTCTCGAGCGAATCTCGCGAAGCTGGAACAGGAATACGAGCGAAACCTCGAATTGCACGAACGTGGTCTGGTTGCCGCAAGTGCATTTCAAACCACCAAATTCGAGGTGGATTCACTGCGTGCAGCGAACAAGCTTGCAGAACTGCGTTACCAGTACACAACAATACGTGCTCCGATTGACGGCGTTGTATCCAGCCGGGATATCAAAGTCGGCAACACGATTGAGCAAAACTCGCCGACGTTCCGGATAACCGCGATGGATCCGTTAATCGCGAATCTGTTCGTGCCGGAACGCGAGTTCGGACGACTTCAAGCAGATCAGGCGGTGAAGCTCTCGATTGATGCGCTCCCGGGCGAGGAATTCGACGGAATTGTTGCTCGCATCAGCCCGACGGTTGATGCGGAATCCGGTACGTTCAAAGCGACCGTCGAAATCAGCGACACCTCGCAACGTCTGAAGCCCGGCATGTTCGGTCGCTTCGCCGTTATCTATGACGAACAAAAAGATACCCTACTGCTGCCTCAGGATGCTTTGATTCAAACCACGGCGGGCAAGATCGTATTTACCGTTTCGGACGGAGTCGCCAAGCGCGTTGACGTCACGACAGGCTACAGCTGGAATGATGATATCGCGGTGCTGGATGGCCTGACGGATGGCGCGCGAGTGGTCGTCGTTGGCCAAGCGGCATTACGAGATGGGTCGAAAGTCCGCGTCATCGGCGATCCGCTTCCCGAAGATGAGGAAGCTGAAGGCGAGCCAATTGGCGCCGTCGCTAGCATCGGTCGGTAAACCATGAGCAACACACAGAAACAGAAAGCTGGCAGCCTTGGGCTGGTCCGGCTGGCCACAGGGCGCCCGGTTACCGTACTAATGCTGTTCCTTGCGATCGTCATGTTCGGCTATGTTTCGCTTGGCCGACTGTCGGTCAACCTCTTGCCGGACCTGTCCTACCCCACCCTGACGGTCCGCACGGAACTTCCCGGCGCTGCGCCACAGGAGCTGGAAAGCCTGATCACCAAACCCGTCGAGGAAGCTGTTGGCACTATCGGCGGCGTGCGCCAGGTGCGCTCCGTATCGCGCACAGGGCAGTCGGATGTCACCGTCGTATTCAACTGGGGCACCGACATGAACCTCGCGAGCGTCGACGTGCGCGAGAAACTCGATATTCTGGAATTGCCACTGGAGGCGCGTCGACCGCTTCTGCTGCGATTCGACCCGTCCAGCGAACCGATCATGCGGCTGGCGCTGGGCGAGACGGATGCATCGATGATGACCAACGAACGTCTCAAGCGACTGCGACAGGTCGCGGAGGACGACATCAAAGATGATTTCGAGTCGGTTGATGGTGTTGCTGCCGCGAAAGTCAGCGGGGGTCTCGAAGACGAAGTCCAGATCGTTGTCGACCAGATCAAACTCTCTCAACTCAACCTGACCATCGCCGAGGTAGCTAACCGCTTGCAGGCGGAAAACGTGAACCTCGCCGGTGGGCGACTCGAGCAAGGGCTTCGACGATTCCTGGTTCGCACCATCAACGAGTTTGAATCGGTAGAAGCGTTCGGCGAGGCTATCATCGCAACCCGCGCGGGTCGTCCCGTCTACCTGAAAGACATCGCCCAAGTGACTCGCGGATTCAAGGATCGCGAGGCCATCACGAGAGTAGACGGCAACGAGGTCATCGAGCTCGCGCTCTACAAAGAAGGCGACTCGAATACCGTACAGGTAGCCAACAATATTGACCGACGACTGGATTCGATCGGCGACCAACTGCCGGAAAATCTGCAGCTTGTAAAAATCGCTGATCAATCAGAGTTCATCCGCTCGGCGGTGGATGACGTCAAGTCCGCTGCGATTTGGGGAGGCCTTTTCGCCGTTATCGTGCTTTACGGTTTCCTCGGCAACGCGCGCGCCACTTTTATCGTCGGCATTACTATCCCGGTATCCGTCATTGGCACATTCGCGCTGATGAATCTTACCGATCTCAGCCTCAATATCATGTCGCTCGGTGGCATTGCGTTGGCGGTCGGCTTGTTGGTCGACAACGCGATCGTCGTATTGGAGAACATTTACGCCAAACGAGAACAAGGATTCGCGATGGTGGAGGCGGCAGAACGCGGCACCAGCGAGGTAGCGGGTGCAGTTTTCGCCGCAACCCTCACCACCGTCGCCGTATTCTTCCCGATGGTGTTTGTCACCGGCATCGCCGGTGAGCTGTTCCGCGACCAATCACTCACGGTCACCTTTGCATTGTCTTTCTCGCTGCTACTGGCCGTGCTATTGATCCCGATGCTGGCCTCTGCAGGCGCACGCAAGGGCTACGCCGAATCAGAGGACATTGGCAAAGCCGGCTGGTTCGCGCGCCTGATCGCTTTCCCGATTCGCATGTTCGTTTTGGTGGTCCGAGGGGTCTCTTTTGTTCTTGGCTTTGTGGGCAAAGTATTCACGTTCGTTTTTGGTGGGATCAACCACGTGTTTGCATCCGCGTACGGTCCCGCGCTGCGTTGGGCCATGCGCCACCGCCTCATAGTCTGTGGTGCATCCGTTGCGTTGTTTATTGCCACCATGAGTCTGGTACCACGACTCGGTAGTGAGCTGATACCGCAGCTCTCGCAAGGAGAGTTCGCAGTTAACCTCAGACTTGCACCAGGCACGCCATTGGATGAGACCGACGATGTCGTTGCATCTGCGTTTTCAGCAACCAAGAGCATCAGTGATATTGACCGGACGTTCTCGGTCACAGGGACTGGCAATCGGCTGGATGCGAATCCGGTGGATGCTGGTGAACATACCGCCGTCCTTAACATCACGATGGCGCCTGGGAGCAATCGTGCTGCCGAAGACGCCGTTATTCAGAGGCTGCGCCGTTCACTCGACACGATTCCGGGACTCGCCTACGACTTCGAACGCCCTGCCCTGCTGGCGCTGAGTACACCGCTCGAGATCGTCTATCGTGGTTACAATCTCGATCAACTTCGTGAACGTGCGACAACACTCGCGAATGAGCTCTCCGCAAATCCGCAGTTCGCGGACGTTCGCACCAACGTCGAGGGCGGAAACCCGGAAATTCAAATCACCTTCGATCAGGAACGTGCCGCTTCGTTGGGTCTGGTGGTGCGTGATATCGCCGACAGCGTGGTCACTAGCGTCCGCGGCAACGTGGCGACGCGGTACAGCTGGAGAGATCGCAAGATTGATGTGACCGTCAAGAGCGTCGAATCGCAGAATGCCTCTATCGATGACGTCCGACAGTTGATCGTCAATCCCGGTAGCGCGCGGCCTGTCAAATTGACGGATGTCGCCGACATCCGTTTGGCGACAGGCCCTTCGGAGATTCGCCGCTTTGACCAGGAGCGCGTGGCGGTCGTTTCGGCCTCACTGACGAGCGGTGACCTTGGAACGGTATCCAAAGCTCTGGAAGCACGTCTGAATGAAATCTCACTACCGGAGGGAATGACAGTTGAAGTGCTCGGGCAGAGCGAGGAGATGGAACGCTCGCTGACATCAATGCAGTTCACGCTCGCTTTGGCGATCTTCCTGGTCTACCTGGTCATGGCGTCGCAGTTCGAATCGCTGACGCATCCGTTTGTCATCTTGTTCACAATTCCGCTGGCTATGGTCGGCGCGGTGCTCGCACTCTGGGTTACCGGCACAACGGTGAACGTCGTAGCGTTCATCGGCATGATCATGCTGGCAGGCATTGTGGTGAACAATGCCATTGTGATGATCGACACCATCAATCAGCTACGCAATGGCGGCATGCCTCGTGAAGCCGCGATCTTTGAGGGTGCCCGAACACGTCTCAGACCCATCCTGATGACGACACTGACGACCGCCCTAGGTTTGCTGCCGATGGCAATCGGACTCGGCCAGGGCGCCGAGGTTCGTACCCCGATGGCGATTACGGTGATCGGCGGTCTGCTCACTTCAACGCTGCTCACGCTGATCGTGATTCCCGTGGTGTACAGTCTGCTTGACCGCAAGAAAACCGAGGCCGACGTGCGCGAAAATACCCCAGGCGCATCACGTACACCCATGATGTCAACGGACGGACAACCCGCATGAAGCACACAGAGTTTTCACTACGCAGGCCGGTTACCGTGTGCATGGTGTTTGCGGCCTTACTCGCCGTTGGCTTGATCTCCTCGCGTTTGTTGCCGCTCGAAGAGACGCCAGACATCGATATACCCGGGTTCTTCGTCAACATTCCTTACGACGGGTCAACACCCAAGGAAACCGAGCGACAGATCACGCGACCGGCCGAAGAGGCTCTGGCGACATTACCCGGTGTTCGCGACATGTATTCCGGCTCACGGGAGTCGGGTGCTGAGATCTGGATGCAGTACGGATTCAACTCTAACGCGCGCACCGCCGCAGTGGAGGCGCGGGTCAAACTGGACGCGATCCGGGATCAGCTACCGACCGACCTTGAACGCATCCAGGTCTTCAGTGGCTCGATTAACGACCGCCCTATCATGCAACTGCGGGTTTCGAGTGATCGTGACCTTTCCAATGCGTGGGACCTTCTGAACACGCAGGTAAAACGCCGACTCGAGCGACTCCCCGGTGTCTCACAGGTGGAGATTCAAGGCGTGGAGCCGCCGGAGGTGCGATTGAGACTGGATGCTAGCCGAGTGGCGGCGCACGGTGTGGACATCAATGAGCTCGCAAACCTGCTGCGACGGGGTAACTTCGCCGTCAGCGCCGGGCAGATCACCGCGGGCAACGAACGCTGGACGTTGCGACCCAACGGCGAGTTCAAGAGTCTGGACGACATCCGCAATCTTGTTATCGACAATCGGAACCTGCGCCTTCGCGACGTTGCCAACGTCAGCATGACTTCACAGGAACGCAACTACGGCCGTCACCTAGACGGGAACTACGCAATCGGTATCTCAGTGAGTCGCGCAAGCGGTTACAACATGGTCGAAGTTGCTGATCGCGTCATCGAGGAGATCGAGGCGATAGGCAAGACACCGGCCATGACCGGCATCGAGATTTTCAGTCTTGATAACCAGGCAGACTCCGTGCGCCAGTCCCTGCGTGATCTTGTCAGCTCGGGGCTGATCGGTGCCCTGCTCGCAGTGGTTGTGCTGTATTTCTTCCTGCGTCACATGGCAACCACTCTGATCGTCACACTTTCGGTGCCACTTTCGCTGATCATCACGCTGGGCGCGATGTACTTCAGCGGCTTGACGTTGAACGTGCTTACGCTGATGGGCCTGATGCTGGCAATCGGGATGCTCGTTGATAACTCGGTTGTCGTGACCGAGAGCATCTTCCGTTATCGTCAGGAAGACGACGCCGACCCGTCCGGCGCAACCATGAAAGGTGTCCGCGAGGTTGGACTCGCCGTGATTGCGAGCACCGTCACGTCAATCTGCGTTTTCGCGCCGCTGATCTTCAGTCAGGAATCCGAGGAAGGCGTCTTTCTGCGCCATGTTGCGATCACAATCTCCGTCGCAATCCTGTGCTCGCTCGTCATCGCTCAGACGCTCATTCCGCTGCTCACGAGCAAGTTGAAGAAGATTCCACGGGAACACAGCGGCAAGCTGATTCCCGCCGTCGCTCGCCGCTACGGCGCGCTGCTTAGCTGGATTACCAATGCACGCGGCTGGAAGCGCATCATCGCACCCGCGATTGCATTCTTGATTCTTCTCTCTCCGATCATTCCGATCCAGACAGAGATGTTCAAGATGGATCCCTTCCCCGAGGAGCCCACGCGTCGATTGTTCCTGCCCTACAACATGAACGATTACTATTCGCTGGATAAGGTCGAAGAAAGCGTGAACGAGATTGAGCAGTTCCTGTTCGACAACAAGGAGCGCTTCGAGATTCGTTCCGTGTATTCCTATTGGGAACAAGGCCGCGCGGAAACGACGATCCTTTTGACCCAGGGCGCCGATGCGACGCTGGACTCTCGCAAGATCATGGAAATGATTCTCGCCGAGAAGCCGGATATTGCGATCGGCGATCCTGCGTTTGAGCGCAGCAACAATGGTGTAGGAGAAGGCTTCAGCGTCACGCTCTCTGGTGAGTCGACTGAGCGGCTTCGTGAATTGACCTACGATGCCTGGGATGTCCTCGAGAACATTGATGGACTGTTCGACTTCAGTACGGATCTGACAGCGGGTGCGCGCGAAGTACAGATTCGCCTGGACCGGGAAAAGGCGGCGGCAATAGGTGCTAGCGCACAAACGGTGGGTGATGCTGTCGGCATCGCGCTGCGTGGCGAGCGACTTCGCGAATACCGAAGCGAAGACGGTGAGGTCTTGATGCGACTCGCGCTTCGCGATAACGATCGACAGACCGTAGACCAACTTGGCAACCTGATGGTGCCAGTCCTGTCACCCGATGGCACCCCCGGTTCTGTACCGCTCTATCAGATCGCCGATCTAGAACAAACGCGCGGTGCACGCACGATTCAACGCACGAATCGCAAGACGTCCGTTTCGATCAATGCAGCCGTTGACCCAAAAACCAACATGGATGAGTTACGACCCAAGGTCGAGGCCGTCATGAATGAGTTGCAACTACCTGCCGGGTATCAATGGGGCTTTGGCCGAGGGTTCGAACGCAGCGAGGACACCAAGAACATGATGGCCGAGAACATCCTGCTAGGGGTGCTTCTGATCATC
The DNA here is from genome assembly GCA_038521865.1 of Pseudomonadota bacterium. Lineage (GTDB taxonomy): Bacteria > Pseudomonadota > Gammaproteobacteria > Steroidobacterales > Woeseiaceae > CALBPI01. The sequence goes on from JBCBKO010000001.1 coordinate 770,587, forward strand.
ATTGTTATGGCCGCTATGTTCGAGTCGATGCTCTACCCGCTGTCGATCATCATGTCGCTGTTTTACTCGATGGTTGGCGTTGTGTGGTTCCTGGCACTCACGGGCACGCCTTTCACCTTCATGGGTATGGTCGGCATGATGATTCTGATTGGTGTAGTCGTGAACAACGGCATTGTGCTGGTCGATCACATCAACAACCTACGGCGGGAGGGATTCCCTCGCGATGAGGCAGTGGTACAGGGCGCAAGAGACCGATTCCGTCCGATTCTGATGACCGCGGCAACGACGATCCTGGGTCTTGTGCCGCTGGCCGTAGGTAATACGGTAGTCGGCTCTGGCGGCCCTGCGTACTACCCGATGGCACGCACCATCATTGGCGGCCTCGCCTTCTCGACCATCGTGTCACTGGTTGCAGTACCCATGGCGTACATCGGTCTGGATAAGTTCAGGAATTGGAGTCTGGGTATCTGGCGCCATGCGACTCGACGCACAGCAAAGCCCGAACCGGCAAGCGCGGGATAGGCGCCACGTTGTGGGCGACGATCAACCGTCGGTGATCAGCGCTCTCGAAACCGACCATTGATCGTCGCGCAGCACCTCAACAATGGGGGTGAAACGCGCTTGCCGTTCTTCGTCCACCATGTTGAGCGGGTCTGCATCAAACGGGTCGGGTATGACCGCGTTGTCGGCAGCATACTGCGCACGCTTGGCGAGCCACTGGACCTGGGCACGCAACAGTGCCATGAAGTTTTCGGTCGCGGTGAAATCACGAAATCGAGTAAACGACTGGTCGACGATATTCATCAAGCGCCGGCACTGTGCATCATCGCCATAATCTACCGCGCCCACCTCACGGTGATAGGCCAATCGTGCCTTTGCCGCAAGATCTCCTGCTGATTCGAAGAACCGGGTCATGAATTGGGCCATCGCCAGCAGGTGGAGATTGATGACGCGCTGATCGGCAATCGGTAAGGCTCGATCTGCGGGTGGACGTTCGACCCGCACCTCGCGTGCGGTAGCGAGGGTCTCATCATGCGCAGCAACATGAGCTCTCAGGTCTTCAGTTACGACACGTTTTTCCTGAGTCAGACGTCGTCGGCGCCACCAGTGCCACGGATAGCGAGCTCGCAGATACTGAGCTTCCAGATCACGCAACAACTGACGCAACGACATAATCGACGCCTTCTCTGAAACGAGTTGCTGCTCGACAGCTGCGACGCGCTCGGCATGCTGAGCACGCCACTCCTCGATCCGCTCGACTCGGCGTTTGCCGCTGGTCCGCGTGGCCATTTGATGTGCAGCAGTAACAAGATGCTGATGACACCGTCGCCACAACCCACGCAGGTGATAGAACAGCATCGTGCCCAGCGCGGTATTCTCACCGGTCAGCAACTCCTCCAGATAGGCAAGCTTGCGTTCGAGCCGCTCGCCATGTTGCTCCGCCCCGGCCAACGATTGGTTTAGCTGACGCTCGCGCTGGCGCAGATCGCTATAGGCTTTCTTGAGCGCAACCCGATTGGAAAACAGGCGCAACAGGCGCTCGTGTTCATCGATCGCAGAGGATGCGGTGTCGGCTGAAATGTTTTGACTGACAGCGACCATCGCTGAACGGAATCTCTCGTCATGCCCTTGCTAGCACCAAGCGAGAGATTACACATAACCTGCTGTAATCGGCTTGACCTGCCGCACAGTTTTCGGATCAGGGGGCTATTCGATGCCCTGCGTCTAGCAAGTATTCAAGCCATTTGTTGAGCAGCACGTTACGGCGCCAACGTGAGTCTAGCGTCTCGCGATGCGACGCCGCGATGTCCCGGAGGATGTGATGGCGGTGTTGGGCACTCATGCTCATCACCTCGGCCAACTTGCCGTCAAAATATACGCGCAGGCGCAAATCCGGATCAGCGATGGAAGCCATCTCCCCGTCACTTCCCGGCGTATCGAAAAGATAGGTCAAACGCAGCGTCAGTGTGTATCGCGTGCGCTCCTCGACAGTACAGTGCAGTGGCAGGTCATCTGCCGCGCCTGTCGAGACCACCGTGCCGTCCAGTCGATCGAGCCCTGGAACCAGCATCCAGAGACGCAAGTAGTTGCTCTCGTAGACACTCATCAGACCCGCGAAGCTGCGAGGCTTCACCTGAGTCTGCGGGACAATTCTACTGTCGGTTTGCATCGGTGCAGCTTAGCACAGCTTGCCCTCTTGACAGGGTGTCGCCAATTGCCGCGAAACGTGAAATTAGACGATACCTCTACGGACGAACGCGGCGTTCAACGCCAGTCGCCTCAAGGATTCGACTGGAGATTTCCTCGATCGAGAACTCGGTCGTATCAACATGTGGAATGCGATACTTGGAGAACAGTGCTGCCGCAGCACGCAGCTCGAAATTGACCTGCTGCGCCGATGCATAACGTCCCGCCGAACGCCGCTCCTTGCGAATTTGCTGCAATCGTCGGGCATTGATCGTCAGACCAAAAAGCTTGTTGCGGTGTTCAAGAAGACGCGCAGGCAAGGTGCCGCCCTCGAATTCATCATCGGTGATTGGGTAATTCGCCGCATAGACCCCGTACTGCAGCGCCAAATACAAGCACGTAGGCGTTTTTCCGGAGCGTGATACTCCCACCAGAATCACGTCGGCCTGATCGTAGTTGCGGGTGACACCGCCATCATCGTTCGCAAGCGCATAGTTGGTCGCCTCGATGCGTTTCATATAGGTATCCGCGTCGGACATTCCATGCGCCCTGCCCGCGGCGTGTGACGCCTTGGTTTCGAGCTCAGATTCGAGCTGATCGACAAAAGCGTCGAAGATATCGAGGTATAGACCGTTTGCTTCGCGAATGATTTCGCGCAGTGCATCGTGTACCAACGAACTGAAAACAATAGGACGATGTTGATCTTGAGCGGCAGCACGGTCGATCCGATCCTTCAATTCCAACGCTCTCGCCTCCGAATCGACGAATGGGACAGTCACCTGCCGGAAAGTCTCGCCAACAAACTGGGTCATCAGACTGTGACCCAGGGTCTCGGCGGTCACACCTGTTTGATCTGAAATGAAAAAGACTGTCCGCGTGGCCATCACCGCTCCCGTAACCGGCGCTTACCATAACCCAACTGCCGTATTTAGGCTCGCGACCGATGTCACAAAGCGCACATGGTCACGGCGCGGTATAATGGCGGGCTTTATGTATCCACGGTAACGAGGGATCAGCGTGAACCGGTTTGTTATTCCTTTTTCTGAGCTCGGCATGGGCGATGTTGAGCGCGTTGGCGGCAAGAATGCCTCGCTTGGCGAAATGATCAGCAACCTGCACGGACTCGGCGTCACCGTTCCAGGCGGCTTTGCCACCACCGCTGAGGCCTACCGGGTCTTCCTGCGCGACAATGGCTTGGATACGCAGATTGCCGAACGCCTGCAAGACCTCGACGTTGACGATATTGGGGCATTGACGGCCGCGGGGGACGACATCCGGCGCTGGATTCGTGAGGCACCACTGCCAACCCAACTGGAGGCCGATATGGCCGAAGCCTGGGCGGAAATGGCGGATGGTCGCGATATCGCCGTCGCGGTTCGATCCTCAGCAACCGCAGAGGATCTTCCCGACGCATCATTCGCGGGCCAACAAGAAACCTTCCTGAATATTCGCGGACTGGAAAACGTCATCGCAGCCATGCGGGATGTGTTCGCCTCGCTTTTCAATGACCGTGCCATCGCGTATCGCACGCACCAGGGTTATTCCCACGAGCAAGTCGCATTGTCCGCCGGCATCCAGCACATGGTTCGTAGTGACCGCGGTTCGAGCGGTGTGATGTTCACTTTGGACACCGAGTCCGGCTTCCGCGATCTGGTGTTCATCACAGCATCATGGGGCCTCGGCGAGACCGTCGTTCAAGGTGCGGTCAATCCAGACGAATTCTACGTCTACAAGCCTGCGCTTAGGGCCGGGAACATGCCGATCATGCGACGCAACCTCGGTAGCAAGGCGATCAAGATGGTGTTCTCGGATGACGCGCGCGCCGGCAAGAGCGTGGAGACGATTGACGTGGATAGCAATGCCCGTCGCCAATTCTCCATTACCGACGAAGACGTGCTGGAGCTCTCCCGTCATGCCCTGGCCATCGAAGCGCACTACGGGCGACCAATGGATATCGAATGGGGTAAGGACGGCGAAGACGGCAAGATCTACATCCTGCAAGCGCGACCCGAAACGGTTCAGTCTCGATCCGGGCGCACGCTACAGCGATTCACCCTGAAGAAGCGCTCTACAGTGATCGCCAGCGGTCGCAGCATCGGACAGAAAATTGGTGCCGGTAAGGCCAAGGTGATTCGCGACGTGAGTGAAATGGCGCGCGTACAGAGTGGCGACGTCCTCATCGCCGACATGACCGACCCGGACTGGGAACCTGTCATGAAGCGGGCGGCTGCCATCGTCACCAATCGCGGTGGACGCACCTGTCACGCCGCCATTATCGCCCGCGAGTTAGGAATACCCGCGGTGGTCGGATGCGGCGATGCCACGGACCTGATCCATGACGGTACCGAAGTCACCGTTTCATGCGCCGAAGGCGACGAAGGCTTCATCTATGACGGTGTGCTTGAGTTCGAAAAACACCAGATCGAGCTCGATGCATTGCCCGAGGTTCCCGTTAAAATCATGATGAATGTCGGCAACCCTGACCGAGCATTCGATTTTGCGTCGATCCCGCATCGCGGGGTTGGTCTGGCAAGGCTGGAGTTCATCATCAACCGAATGATCGGTGTGCACCCACAGGCCCTGCTCGACTACGACGATATCGACGCCGATACGCGCGAGATGATCGACGAACAAATGGCCGGCTACACGTCGCCTCGTGAATTTTTTGTTAGCAAACTGGCTGAGGGCGTGAGCTCCATCGCGGCCGCCTTCGCACCACACCCGGTAATCGTCCGTTTGTCGGACTTCAAGTCCAATGAATACGCCAACCTCATCGGTGGCGAGCTCTACGAACCGAACGAGGAAAATCCGATGTTGGGTTTCCGTGGCGCGGCACGTTACCTCGATGAGAACTTTCAGCCTTGCTTCCAGATGGAGTGTGAGGCGTTGCGCCGGGTACGCAACGACATGGGCCTTACCAACGTTGAAGTGATGGTGCCATTCGTCAGAACGGTGGATCAGGCCAGGCAGGTCACCGAGTTACTCGCTAAAGAAGGCCTGTCGCGCGGCGAGAACGGACTGCGATTGATTATGATGTCCGAGCTACCGACCAATGCTCTATTGGCTGACCAATATCTCGAGTACTTCGACGGTATGTCGATAGGATCGAATGACATGACTCAGCTCGCACTAGGACTTGATCGCGACTCCGGACTCATCGCAGACCTGTTTGATGAGCGTGACGAAGCGGTCAAGGCTTTGCTCGAACTCACCATCAGTGCGTGCAAGCGGCAAAACAAATATGTTGGCATTTGCGGTCAGGGACCGTCAGATCACCCCGAACTCGCCAAGTGGCTTCTTGATCGGGGCATAGAATCGATGTCACTCAACCCGGATACTGTCATCGAGACATGGCTGTATCTCGCCGGCGAGCGAGTTTGATCTACCCAAGGCAGCTAGAGTAAATCGCCGGATCCGTAGCCGCCGCGTTTGCGGCGTTTCAGTCCCGGCAGAATCAAACCGAGCACGATACCGAGCAACAATACGCCCGCGCCTACGACGAAGCCGTACAAGGCCCTTTGACTGCGCAGGTCAGCATTGGACTGCTGGAGCCCTTGAAGCTCAATTTCGGTTTCCTGCAAATCCGTTCTCAGCGTCATATTCTCGCGATCAATTGCAAGCACGTTAGACGCTTTCTGTTGCAAGTCGGCAAGCTCACTGCTCAGGCGCTCATTGTCCTGTTCCAGCGAGCGAAGACGTTGCTGCGCAGAGGCATAGGACGTACGTAAATCGTCGAGTTCCCGGCCCTGGTCGCCACTCTCGTTGCGCAAAGCGTCTACGCGTCCCTGTAGCGCCGAGATTCGGCTCCGGGCAGCCGGATCAGGCATCAGGTATCGAGTGAGCACGTATCCTTCGGTTTCACTGGTCGTGAGTCGTACTCGGCTGTAGCCGCTCTCTGCGTCTTGCTCTAACACTTCCACCGGGGTCCCTGACTCGAGCATCCTGACGATTGCATTTTGCGTGCTCGGACCGCGCCGCATTGTGATTTCAAAAATGTCGGTGACATATTGGCGCTCTTCGCTCGACTGCGCATATACGTTGGCAGGCGTCGCCGACAGCGCTAACGCGAAGAGAATGGGTCTGAGTACGGTCTTCATGCGCGCGAGATTAAGTGGTGTGCGAACGTTTGTACACTGTCGTAGAACGGCAACACATCAATTCCGGGACAGATGCGCAAGGCTCGCTGCATGCGCTTCCCAGTGTTGGCCGTCGAACGGTTCGACTTCAACCGGAAATCCGTCCGGCAGTTCGAGACAGGCGAGATTGACACTGACGCCGTCAGGATTTGACCTCGGTCGATAGAATGATTTGACGCCGCAAACGCGGCAAAACAAATGCCGTGCGATGCCGGTGTTGAACCGGTACTCCGACAACGCGTCTTCCCCGGAAACGAGTTCGAAATCCGACTCTGGCACGATGGCCCCGACGAATCCGGACTGCGCGCATATCGAACAATTACATGCATGTGCCAGCAGAGGTTTCGCCACCGACACTCGATAACGCACTGCGCCACAGTGGCAACCGCCATTAATATCGACCAATTCACTCATGGAGCGTCCGGCGTGCGCCTGCGTTCAAACACCAGCATCTGATTGTTGGCCGGCATGTGATAGTGCGCAAGTTCTACCCAGCCCGTGCGACACGCGAGCGCCCTCATCTCACCAATATCTCGAATCCCCATACCGCTCTCTTCCGCCCGCAATTGCACGTCGAAGACGGCGTTGCCTTCGCTGGTCGGCTTGCCCCCGACATGGAATGGCCCGTACACCAAAAAGCGGGTCTCATCCCGAGCTTGCATCCCCGCATTCGAAAACAGTGCGCTCACGGCATCCCAATCCATGATGTGAAGCGTATTCACCGTCAGCAGAGCATCGAAATCCGGGAGCTGACGCCATTGACTCGACGATCTCGCATCGAGCACAAGCGCTGGACGGATTCGATCGGATGACACAGCAGTCGCTGCCCAACCGTTGATGCTGCCATGATCGGGCACCCGATCGCTGGGTTGCCACTGAACCCCATCGAGTCGGTCGATCAAATATGCGGCGTGTTGCCCTGTGCCGCTCCCCACTTCCAGAAGCGTCCCCGGAGTCAGCCACATCTCAAGCACGGCACCCAAAGCCTCCTGGTTTCGCTCGCACGACGGTGAGGAGCGCAGCGCGCCTCGCCCGGAGTCGGATCCACGCGAGATCATTCTGCTCCCATAGCCGCCATGAAAACGTCTATGCCGGGCTGAAGCCACTGCTCTCGGTAGTGTCGCAGTTCTTCAATGGAGTCCCGAATGTCCTCGAGCGCAAGGTGCAAGCCCTGCTTCCGAATCCCACGGCAAAGTTCCGGCCCCCAATTCTGAGCGAGAATTTTGAGCGTGCTCACGTCAAGATTGCGGTAATGAAAATACGATTCCAGGTCCGGCATATAACGTGCAAGAAATCGTCGATCCTGGCAGATGCTGTTACCGCACATTGGCGAGCTACCACGAATGACATGCTGTTCCAGAAAAGCGATGGTTTCGCGCTCAGCCGCGACCTCGTCGTAGCCGCTCTTGCGCACCCGCGCCGTCAGTCCCGACCCACCATGTTGGCGTGTATTCCACTCGTCCATGCCTTCAAGGCGTTCCTCGCTTTGTCTGACGGCAAGCACCGGACCAGCAGCGATTTCGTTCAGATCATGATCGGTGACAATCGTCGCGATCTCGATAATACGATCCTGTGACGGACTGAGCCCGGTCATCTCAAGATCGATCCATATCAACCGGTCGTGTGGCAAATTTGTCATCGCGTCAGTGTAGCAGACCCGCATCACGCGTCCGCACTGGCATAATGCGGCGGTGAGCAAAGACCCAGAAAACATCGGTCAAGTGATGCGCGTGGCGGCCAGTTTCGGCGCCCGCTTCGAACTCACACCGGACGGCCCACTCAGTGCAGACCCAATACCCGCGCGTCCGAAAGGCAAGAAACTCAAACCGGTTGCAGGGGACTTCGTGCGGGCGCGTCCACTTCGGGGCGAGAAAGACTGGCAGATCGAGGAAGTGCTTGAACGTGCCAGCGCGCTTGATCGGACCGATACTCGCGGAAGACGCGAGTTGCTGGCTGCCAACGTGTCAATGATGGTGATCGTGCTCGCACCGCAGCCACAACCGGACCTCTTCATCGCTGATCGATATCTCGCCGCAGCCGAGTTGATGCCATGCAAAGCCGCCATCGTGTGGAACAAGAGCGATATTTCACCACCTGATGCTGAGCTGGACGATTACCGCGCGCTCGGATACGACGTGGTCAACGTAAGTACGAAGAACAAAGACGGTATTGACGCCCTGAGAGAGATTATGCGTGGCGAGTTGTCGATCCTTGTCGGTCAATCCGGCGTCGGTAAGTCAACGATCGTCAACACGCTCTCAGGAGGCGACATTCAACGAACCGGATCCGTCTCCGGCGCCAATCTTGAAGGTCGGCACACCACCGTATCTGCTCGACTGATCATGCTCGACTCCGACATTCAGGTAATCGATTCGCCCGGCGTGAGAGACTACGCCCCAGGGCTGATTGAGCCGCGTGCCGTCGCGCAAGGCTTCCGCGAGATTCACTCGGCCGCTGCTGGTTGCCGGTTCGCCGACTGCATGCATCGTGCAGAACCTGACTGCGAGGTGAAAGCACGAGTTAGATCCGGCGAAATCAGCGACCGTCGATACAGGAGCTACTTGCGATTGGCACAGATCAATCGCCAACTGGGCGCGGATCGCTACTAGCCCGAGTGACCAAACCCCATTGGCATTTTCGCGCCTGCGAGCAAATGCATGTGCAAATGAAACACCGTCTGTCCGCCGTCTGCATTGCAATTCACAATCAGGCGGAACCCTTTTTCTGCAATACCCTGTTCTGCCGCAAAATCGCGCGCTGCCAGGAATAAACGGCCGACCAACGTCGCTTGATCGTCGCGAATATCGTTGACGGTTGCGATATGTGGTTTCGGGATGAACAACACATGCACGGGCGCTTGTGGACTGATGTCCCGGAATCCGAGCACGTGTTCATCCTCGAAAACACGTTCGGCTGGAATCTCACCCGCTACGATTTTGCAAAACAAGCAATCCGGATCCATTTCAGTCATCGATATCGCACCCCTAAAAAAGACTACGACGGCCGCTAAATGCGTGCGACAAAGTGCCGCCATCAACAAATTCGAGCTCGCCGCCCACGGGAACGCCGTGCGCAATTCGGCTGGCCTTCACACCCTGCGCATCCGCAAGTTCGGCGACATAGTGCGCAGTCGCATCGCCTTCGACAGTGGGGTTGGTCGCAATGATGACCTCTTTTAGGTCCGGTTCGCGAAAGCGCGCTGCCAACAGGTCGAGCCCTAACTCCGACGGCCCAACGCCGTCCAGGGGCGAAAGGTGCCCGAGCAAGACGAAGTATCGACCGCGAAACCCTGTCGCGCTGTCAATCGCGAGCACATCCGCTGGCGATTCCACAACACAAAGCGATGAAGCATCTCGCGATGCATCGCTGCAGAACTCACAAATCTCGTTCTCCGTGTACATACGGCAACGATTGCAATTGCGAATACCGGTGGCTGATTGGGCTAGCGCGGTTGCCAGTCTTGCCGACCCCGAGCGATCACCCTCGAGCAATGAAAATGCCATACGCTGTGCCGATTTTTGCCCGACCCCGGGCAAGCATCGAAGCGCGTCAATCAACTCAGTCAAGAGCGGTGTGAAAGCCATTGCGTGTGCGAATCGCCTAAAACGGCAGTTTCATTCCGGCAGGCAGATTCAGACCACCGGTTACCTCGGCCATTTTCTCGGCACTTGTTGCCTCGGCTTTGCGCAATGCGTCGTTAAATCCTGCGGCAATTAGATCCTCGAGCATTTCACGGTCATCGCCGAGCAGTGAGTCGTCGATTTGGATTCGTCGCACTTCGTGCTTACAGGTCATCGTTACTGACACAAGTCCGGCTCCTGCTTCGCCGACCACCTCGATATCGGCGAGCTCTGCCTGCAACTTTTCCATGTTGCTTTGCATCTCTTTGGCCTGCTTCATCAGCTGCCCGATACCACCCTTCATATCCCTTCCTCCTGTCGGCACCGCCGACAAAAAAACTATCCTGCGTCGCCAGCCCTGACGGTCTCAGGGTCGAGCGTCGCGTCCATCAATTCTTCCAGCGCGGCCACCCCCGCGTCCTTGCGCAGCTCCTCGACCGCAGCCGATTTCTGAGACTGCGCATCGCGCGCCTGCTGACGCACTGGAGTATCTGCAGGTGCTTCACCGGCTACTGCAATCGAGACGCGAATATCTCGACCGAGATGCTGCGTCAGAGACTGCTCGAGCACTTTCACTCTCGCATCTGTGAGCATCGCTGCACTACGTTTGTCCAGCGAGAGGAAAATCGTGTCGTCGCGCTCTTCTCGCCACGCGCAGTTGGCGGCCAGCATACGAGCCACGCCATCCAGCTCCAAGGCACCGACCAGTCGGTACCACTGGCGTGACGGGGCGTCATCGTCGGACACACCCGCCGTATCCGTCGAGGCGACGGCCTTATTCGCAACACTGTCAGGAGAATTCGGTGCAGCGCCAGCGGTCGCTTTCGATTTTGCTTTGCGCACCGGCGCGCTCGGAACATGCCCAGTGGTGGTTTCTGTCATCGTATCGGCGTCACCATGCTCCGGCCGAAATGCGAGCATCCGTAGCAGCGTCATTTCCACGCCGGTGCGCATATCTGGTGCCAGAGACAAGTCTCGGCGTCCATGGACCGCAATTTCGTAATACAACTGCACCACCTCCGGTGCCAATCGATCCGCATATTCGTGCGCGGGGAAATCACCGTCTTGGGGCGTGTCCACCGCCTTCGCTTGTTGAAGCGCGATATCGGTAAGTGCGCGCGCCAACTCGTCGAGTAAGGCGCCGTAGTTGGGGGCGCGCTCATCTGCAGATCGGATGACATTGATCAACTCGGCGCCATCGTCGGCGATCAGTGCATCCAAAAGAGCGGTGACGAACGAGTCGTCCAACGCACCCAGCATATTCCCGACTTCTCGCTCCGGCAGTGCACCACCGCCGAACGCAATTGCCTGATCCATGAGACTCAACGCATCACGCAGACTGCCATCGGCCGCTTTCGCCAGCATTCTGAGCGCACCGGGCTCCGCATCGACCCCTTCGGTCGTCGCGATTTGGGCCAATCGATCCGCGATCATCGGTGGAGCAATTCGCTTCAAATTGAACTGCAGGCATCGGGACAATACGGTCACAGGCAATTTTTGCGGATCGGTCGTCGCCAGCAGGAATTTCACATGCTCCGGAGGCTCCTCGAGGGTCTTCAACAACGCATTGAACGAGTGCGTCGAGAGCATATGAACTTCATCGATAAGGTACACCTTATAGCGACCGCGCGTGGCCGCGTACTGCACGTTGTCGAGCAATTCACGCGTGTCGTCGACCTTGGTTCGAGAGGCAGCATCCACCTCGATCAAATCGACGAACCTGCCTGAGTCAATCTCAAGACACGCGGCACACTTACCACATGGCGTGGACGAAACACCGACTTCACAATTCAGTGCTTTGGCGAGAATTCGAGCCAAAGTGGTCTTTCCAACACCGCGCGTTCCGGAAAACAGATAGGCGTGATGGAGTCTCTCGTTGTCCAGCGCATGCGAAAGCGCGCGTAAAACGTGCTCCTGGCCGACTACATCGGCGAAGCCGGTCGGCCTGTATTTTCGTGCTAGGACGAGATAACTCATGAACAACTCTGACCGGATGCAATCCGACACCGTGAAAAAGAAAGGCCCGCACCAGCTGCTCCCCGGCACCCGGTATGACCGCTGCCGCTGCTCCCTTCCGGGCCTGACGGGGTTCACGGCTGACCGTCGCGGGGTAGCCGGCGCGGACCAACCGATAGTATCTCAGGCGAAGGCGGCGCTTTCACCCCCCTTGTGACCGCGAATACCCGCCGGACAGAGGTATAATGTCGATATGGTTGATGGGAACATCAATACAGAGGGAAGCCGATGCGGCTAGTCATCGCGCTCGTATCTGTGGTTGGGCTCATGACAGTCCAACAACCCCCGCCGCTGCTTGAGCAAGTGCTCGAGACGGGTGTCTTGCGCGTTGTCACACGCAATGCGCCCACCGCCTACTATATCGGGGCAGACGCCCCGACCGGACCAGAGTACGATCTGGTCTTCGGCTTCGCGGAGGAGCTCGGGGTTCAGCTGACCATGCGACCACTGCGCGCGGTTGCGGACCTGATTCCTGCCGTGCGAGCCGGCGATGCACACATGGTGGCCGCAGGGCTGTCGATCACCGAAGAACGACTTCAGCAAGTCAATTTCAGCCAACCCTATCAGCAGGTCGAACAGCACCTGATCTACCGTAGAGGCACCGGAAAACCGCAGTCTTTGGCCGATATTCAAGAGCAAGAGATCGTTGTAATGGCGGGTTCAAGCCATGCAGAAACGCTCGACGCTCTGGACGATGAGTTGCCGCTGCTTGAATGGCGATCTGACGAAGGCGCAGAGAGCGCAGACCTTCTTGAGGACGTCGCTGACGGCACGATCGAGTATACGATTGCCGACTCCACCGACTTCAATATCAATCGCCAGTTCCACCCCGAACTTCGTATCGGGTTGGACCTCGAGGTCGCCAACTCTGTAGCTTGGGCCTTTCCTTCAGGCCGAGATCGATCACTGGTCGACGCCGCGAACCAATACCTGCAGAAGATTCGTCGTAACGGCGAGCTAACGCGCATTCTGGATCGCTACTACAGCCATAACGACGATTTCGACTATGTCGGCACGCGCGCCTTTATTCGTCACTACGAGTCGCGCCTGCCTAACTACAAAACGTTGTTCAGGGAGTCGGCGGCACAGCACGAACTGGACTGGACGCTGCTAGCGGCCATTGGCTATCAGGAATCTCACTGGCGACGTTCGGCGGTCTCACCAACCGGGGTGCGAGGCATCATGATGTTGACGCGCGCCACAGCAGACTATCTCGGTATCGACAATCGCGAGGACCCGGCTCAGAGCATCGCCGGGGGCGCTGCGTTTTTCGCACGACTCAAGGAACGACTCAACGACGACATCCCCGAACCGGATCGCACCTGGATGGCGCTCGCGGCCTACAACGTCGGGTTCTTTCACCTCAAGGACGCCCGCGAAATTGTCCGGATGCAACAGGGTGACCCCGACCGCTGGGTCGATGTCCGAGCGGCACTCCCACTATTGGCGCAACGCCGTTGGTACCAGCGTGTTGAGCACGGATATGCACGGGGCTGGGAACCCGTGACTTATGTTGAAAATATTCGCAACTATCGCTCCATTTTGAAGTGGCTTGAGCGGAGAGATGCAGCGCCGACAGGACCCGAAGCGCCTGAAGAGACGCCTTCCGAGACCGAAGACGCAGAGATCGTCGCGCAACGCTAGAAGCAGGTTCAGCAACGGTTCAGCCGCGCTCCCGCCTAATACATCTGCACCTTGGGAAAGACGGAGCAGATAAATGAAAGCGAAGATGATCGCCCTGGCCCTTTTGAGCGCCTGCTCACTGGCAATGGCTGAAGCACCCGCGACAGAGCAAGCCCAAACCCTTGCATCGCAGGGATCAAGCTCAGCCCGTGGCGCCGCCCTACCGCAGGAGGTGAGCAAAGAGACTCCGAAACGCGGCAATGGGATTCGAACGCCACGTCGTGCCGCGGTGGAGAGTGCTCGAATCAACCAGGACTTCTACGTCTTCGATGCATTCGTGAATATTCGCGATGACTTCGACTTTGACGGGTTCTTCACGCGCGTTGAGCTTACGTTCGATGTCGATACGATATACAACAGCGCGGATGTGTTCGCGGTGCTTTACTTATCGCTCGAAGGGGGACCCTGGACGGAGTATGGCAGCACCGAGGACTTCAGGATTTTCGGCACGAGCGGCGGCGACGAGTATTTCTACGATGCCGATCTGGTCTCGGGTTTTCCGACCGGCTACTACGATGTCCTTATCGAGATCTACGATGCTTTCGACGGTCGATTTGTAGCTGAGTTTGGACCCGCAGAGTCCGCAGAGCTCTTCGACCTGCCTCTGGAGAGCATCTCACTCGACGGCCCTAATGAGCCGGTCGTTGTGGTCAGCAACGAAGGCGGTGGTGCGACGGGGGTCGCAGGACTGGCGCTGCTAATGGGTCTACTGGGACTCGCTAGACGGCGCGGCCGGATCGAGACGCTTTATGTAGCGGATTAACTCGCCATCGAATCCGATGGATTCATACAACGACCGGGCGCGCAGGTTCTGACGAAATGCATTTAGTGTCAGAGTCTGGGCGCCCGCTTCTTTGGCGAGCAACTCAGTCGCCGCCATCAGTCGCCGCCCAAGACCTAACCCTCTTCCGGATTTGGCAACGACGATCGCTTCCAGATGTGCACCCGGCCGATGGCTTAGTGCCTCTTCACCAAGCGTCATCAACGCGAGACCCAGCACATTATCTGAGCCATCGACTGCCACCAGTAAGCGAGTCACGCCATCTGTTGTTCCGGCGAAATGGTTGCGCACCAATTCGGCGTCGCCCGCCCAGAGATCTTTTGGATCTCGCCACGCCGGGAGCTCAAAATCCGCTAGTTCGGGCATCAGCGCCAGTACCGACGCCTCATCAGTCGCTCGTGCGGTACGAATTATGGCGCGCTGCTCAGTGGACTCTGTCATAGCCTTCTCGCTCGAAAAAAACGTCGCAACAGCTCGGCTGATGCCCCTGCCAACACACCGCCTGTGCATTCGTAGCGGTGGTTTACCGCATTCGATGCGAGCAGGTCCATCGCACCTCCGAGCGCACCGGTCTTCGGATCACCAGCGCCGAACACAACTCGCTGTACTCGGGCGTGCACCATTGCTGTCGCGCACATGGCGCACGGTTCGAGCGTGACGTAGAGCGTCGCGTCATTGATTCGGTAATTGCCGAGCACCGCACCAGCACGACGCAGTGCGATAATCTCCGCGTGCGCGGTCGGGTCATTGTCTCGAATCGAACGATTTTCCCCGCTCGCGAGCACCCTTCCATCGCGCACGACTAACGCCCCAACCGGCACCTCGTTCTCCATGGCCGCAGCATCCGCCAGCTCTAGCGCCTGCAGCATGAAAAAATGATCAGCCGGGCGAATTAAAGCTCGACCGTCAGAAGGTCGTCCGTGTACAGACGATGACCTCATTCCCACTCAATCGTCGCCGGCGGCTTGCCTGAAATGTCGTACGTCACTCGCGAGATACCCTGAACCTCATTACAGATCCTGAGCGAGACCTTCTCCAGAAACTCATACGGCAAGCGTGCCCATCTCGCAGTCATAAAATCGATCGTCTCCACTGCGCGCAACGCGATCACGAAGTCATATGCGCGTCCGTCCCCCATGACACCCACCGACTTGACGGGCAGGAATACAGCGAATGCCTGACTCGTCGCGTTGTACAGATCAGCCGCACGGAGCTCATCAATGAAAATCTTATCCGCCTTTCGCAAATAGTCCGCGAACTCGCGATTCACAGCACCCAGTATGCGCACGCCGAGACCTGGGCCCGGAAACGGATGCCGATACACCATGTCGTGCGGCAACCCTAACTGCACGCCCAACTCTCGCACTTCGTCTTTGAATAATTCGCGCAGTGGTTCGAGCAACTTCAGACGCATATGCGCTGGCAGCCCGCCGACGTTGTGGTGGGACTTGATTACGTGTGCCTTGCCCGTTTCTGCACCCGCCGACTCAATCACGTCCGGATAGATCGTTCCCTGTGCCAGCCATGCGACGTTTGTAAGCAGATTCGCTTGCTCTTCAAACACCGCCACAAATTCTCGCCCGATGATCTTGCGCTTGTCTTCAGGGTCGCTCACTCCTTCCAGCGCCGCAAAAAATCGGTCGCTGGCATCGACTCGGGTGACTTTGACGCCGAGGTTTTGGGCAAACGTCTGCATCACCTGATCGCCTTCGTTCTCGCGCAGTAAGCCATGATCGACGAATACGCAGGTGAGCTGGTCTCCAATGGCCTCGTGCAGAAGCGCCGCAACCACAGAGGAATCCACTCCACCGGACAATCCAAGCAGCACTTGCTCATCCCCAACCTTGTCGCGCACGCGTGCAATCGCATCGCGCGCGATGTTCGGCGTTGTCCAGTCACCACGGCAGCCGGCGATCTCACGAACAAAACGATTGAGAATCGCCGCACCGCTAACCGTGTGAGTTACCTCGGGATGGAACTGCACGGCGAAGAATCGTCGGTCCGGATCCTCCATCGCAGCCAGCGGAGAGTTGCCTGAACGGCCGATCGCCCTGAAGCCCTCGGGGAGCGCATCGACCTTATCGCCATGCGACATCCACACCTGTAGTCGTCCCTCGGCACCTTCAATTGGCGTCTCGCTATCGCTAAGACCGTCCAACAAGACTGACGGCGTGGTGTCGACTTCGGCAAAACCAAATTCGCGATGGGCGGACGCCGATACGGCCCCACCCAACTGAGCAGCCATCGTCTGCATGCCGTAGCAGATCCCCAGCACAGGTACGCCGAGTTCAAACACAATGTCCGCCGCGCGTGGCGGCGCCTCAAGATTGACCGACTCGGGACCGCCGGAAAGGATGATCGCCTTTGCCCCAAAATCGCGAATCCGGTCTGCAGACAGATCCCATGGCAGGATCTCGGCATACACCCCGGCCTCACGCACGCGACGTGCAATCAGCTGTGTGTATTGCGCACCGAAGTCAAGAATGAGGACGCGTTCGTCATGAATGTCGTTCAATACAGTCTTCCCCGATGGCACCGTCACTCGGTTCGATAGTTGGGTGCTTCCTTCGTAATCGTGACGTCATGCACATGGCTCTCGCGCATGCCCGCACCCGTGATGCGGACAAACTCGGGCTTGGTGCGCATAGCGTCGATATCGGCGCACCCTGTGTACCCCATCGCGGCGCGCAATCCACCCATCAGCTGATGTACGATGCCTACCATGGAACCTTTGTAGGGAACTCGACCTTCGATACCTTCGGGCACGAGCTTCTCAAGCTCGTCCGTCGTGTCCTGAAAATAGCGATCGGAAGATCCTTGCGCCATCGCGCCCAGCGAGCCCATCCCCCGATAGGACTTGTAGGACCGGCCTTTGAAGAGCTCGACCTCGCCCGGGGACTCCTCGGTGCCTGCGAACAGACTGCCGACCATGATGGCGTAGGCACCTGCGGCGACTGCCTTGGCCAAGTCTCCTGAGTAGCGAACACCACCATCAGCAATCAGAGGCACATCTTTTGCTTTGAGCGCGTCTGCCACCTCAGCCACCGCGCTGATCTGCGGCACACCGACTCCAGCCACTATCCGTGTGGTACAGATAGAGCCAGGGCCGATACCGACTTTCACACAGTCGGCACCCGCATCCACCAGAGCCAGCGCTGCATCAGCCGTCACGATATTGCCGGCGACAATCTGTGCATCTGGATAGTGCTGACGAATCCAGGCGACTCGATCGAGAACTCCTTTCGAATATCCGTGTGAAGTATCCACGACCAGAACATCCGCGCCTGCCGCCATCAACTGGGCGACGCGCTCTTCGGTATCGCCGCCTGTACCAACAGCAGCGCCCACTCGAAGCGCACCACGCACGTCCTTGCAAGCCCTCGGAAAATCGGTTGCCTTCTGAAAGTCTTTCGCCGTGATCATACCCTTGAGCTGGAAGCTATCATCGACAACGAGCACCTTTTCGATTCTGTGCTTATGCAACAGCAACAGCACTTCCTCGTCCGGCGCGCCTTCTCGGACCGTCACGAGACGCGCTTTCGGGGTCATCACAGTCGACACCGGCGCCTCCAGTTGCGTCTCGTAGCGAAGGTCGCGGTTGGTCACGATGCCGACCGTTTCGTTGCCGTCGACAACCGGTACACCGGAGATATTTTTCGCGCGGGTGAGTGCCAGCACTTCCCTGATCGTCATCGTCGGCCCAACGGTAATAGGGTCGCTGATGATGCCGCTCTCGTATTTCTTCACAATGCGGACTTGGCGAGCCTGCTCCGCGGGCGTCATGTTCTTGTGGATGATGCCCATGCCGCCTTCTTGTGCGAGGGTGATCGCGAGTCTCGACTCGGTCACTGTGTCCATCGCTGCCGACAGCAACGGGACGTTAAGGCTAATTGAGCGAGTCAGTCGGGTTGCGAGCGAAACCTCTCTTGGTAGCACCTCGGAGTATGCCGGTTGCAACAGAACGTCGTCGAAGGTCAGCGCT
Source organism: Pseudomonadota bacterium (assembly GCA_038521865.1). Classification (GTDB taxonomy): domain Bacteria; phylum Pseudomonadota; class Gammaproteobacteria; order Steroidobacterales; family Woeseiaceae; genus CALBPI01. Next base: position 788,992 of record JBCBKO010000001.1, read on the forward strand.
TCCTTGGCGATTCTCATGACACTCTCCAAAACTTGGGGGTTAACCCGCCATAATACCGCGAATAGACCATTGAAGTCACCGCGTTTCGCATCTTGCGTTCAGCAGATACCCTTCCGTTATGCGCATAGATTTCACACAGGCATCGGGCCAAGTCTGGCAGGTTAGTGACCTCAACCGTGAGGTTCGAAGTCTGCTCGAGAGTGGATTCGGCACTGTGTGGGTAGAGGCGGAAATATCCAACCTCGCACGCCCAGCCTCCGGCCATCTCTACTTCAGTCTGAAAGACCCGAGCGCACAACTGCGTGCTGCGTTCTTTCGACAGCGCCAACGCGGCAGCGTTCGTGGGCTCGCCAACGGCGATCAGGTATTGGTGCGTGGGCGCCTCAGCCTGTATGAACCTCGTGGGGACTATCAACTGATCGTCGAGCATCTTGAGCCGGCCGGTGAAGGTGCACTACGTCGTGCATTCGAGCTACTGAAGCGCAAACTCGCCGACGAAGGTTTGTTCGCTGATTCGCTTAAGCAGGCATTGCCGACCCTGCCATCGCGCATCGGTGTCATCACATCGCCGTCCGGTGCGGCTGTGCAGGACGTGCTCAAGGTACTGCGCCGCAGAATGCCGTCGATTCCCGTGAGAATTTATCCGGCCAGCGTACAGGGCGCCGAGGCACCAGCGGCCCTGCGCGACGCGTTGCAACGGGCCAGTGCACAAGGCGCCTGTGATGTGCTGCTTCTGGTTCGCGGTGGCGGCTCGATCGAGGATCTCGCTGCATTCAACGATGAGGCACTGGCGCGTCTGATTGTTGACTGCAAAATCCCGGTGATCACAGGCGTAGGTCATGAGACCGATACCACCATTGTTGATTTCGTGGCGGACAAAGCAGCGCCAACGCCAAGTGCAGCAGCCGAAATCGCAACACCTGATGGGGCCGCGCTGCGCGGGCAACTCAGCACGTTGCAGCGAAGGCTGACCAACGCACAACAGCGCAGACACCACGCCGATGCACAACGCCTGGACTTCCTCGCAAGAAGACTGGGACTTGCTGGGCCTAGCGCTCGTCTCAAGATGCAGAGTGAGCGCCTGAACGTCGCACGACAACGTTTGCCACAGAGCTTGAGGCAACTCGTTGCTCAACGCCGTCAGCGCGTCGCGGTATTGGTCGCACAACTGATTGCGCAGCAGCCAGGTGTTCGCGTTCGCGCGCAGCGTCGACGCCTCGAGCACGCAACAGTCCTCTTGCGAACCGCCCAGTCTCAGCGTCTGGAGCGGTTGCGCACCCGGCTGAGCGTCGTCGCGACGCATCTGAACGCCATCAGCCCCCTGGCGACACTGGAACGCGGCTACGCGATCGTGCGAGACGAACACGGCACAGCGCTGCACAGGGCCGAGCAAGTCCGCACAGGGTCAAAGGCGGAGGTGTTGATGTCCGGGGGACGCTTTGAAGCTACAGTGAGCCGGGTTGTGTCGAGCGAGACGGACGATTAATCGTCAAACGAGAGTTCGCGCATCACGCGGCGGTACCAATCGGTCTCGCCCTCTCGAACGAACACATGGCAGTGATCCATATCGCCACCGTAAATGTGTAACGAGACGGCGGGCGATCGATCGCACGGATTGGCAATCAAATGATATTCGTAAGGCGGAATAAGGCAGCCCGCACTGCCAATGCCCGCCATGTAGCTGTTTCGCGGCTCGAAACGATACCGACCTTCGTCCTCGACGTGCTCCATGAGCTCAAACTGTTGTACGTCGATGGTGCCTGCACAGACACCCTCGACACACCACATGCCAGCGTGGTCGTGGATCGGCGTGGACTGACAGGCACCCCAGGTCATCGCCACGATCGAGTAGCCACGCTCCGGATCGCGGTGCAAAAGACGACGCGCATAACGATCTGCTAGTGGGCTCATGACACCAACGGGAAGTTCGAACGCATTGGTCCGGATCATCCGGCAAAGCTCGTTCTTGATGGCATCTGTGATTGCGGACTCGCCATCCAACATGACCGCCTCGTCGATCAAGGCGACGAGCGGCTGGAGTCCTGGATGCAGGAGTTTGTCGGTTGCAGCAACCATTCGAAGATCATAGCAAATACCACCTGATCACCGAGGCAAAAACTCTCGACTTTTTCGTACTGATCACTGGCTAGCGAACCATTCTCCGATGACGGGGCGGAAGCGATCCATATCAACCAGGAACGAGTCGTGCCCCTGCAGAGAAGGCAGCACTTCGAATTTGACCTCGCTACCAGCGGCCCGCAATGCGTCCGCCAGCTCCTGCTGCTGGAACACGGGAAACAGGATGTCGGTGGTCACGCCGATAACAAGTGCCTTGGACAAGTCGGTACGGGCGACGCCCGTGGCAACCGAGCCGCCGTAGTCTGCTGCATCAAACAAGTCCATGGCGCGCGAGAGGTAGAGGTAGCAATTTGGATCGAAATCGCCAGTGAATTTCTCCGCATGTGCCTGAAGGTAACTCTCCACTTCGAAGTCGATACAAAACGCATCGTTGCTACGCCGCTCCGCAGATACACGCTCTCTGCCGAAACGCGTCAGCCATTCCTGTGCTGACCGATAAGAAATCATGCCGAGCTTGCGCGCCATCTTCATGCCGGAAACAGGCCCAACGCCGCGATATCTGCCCTCTTCCCAGTCAGGGTCACGGCGCACCATCTCGCGCTGCAAGGACCGAAGCGCAATTGCAAACGGCGCTGCACGCGCTGCCGAAGAAACCGAGACGAGGCGCTCCACTCGCTCCGGGTATCGCATTGCGAAGGCAAGTGCCGTCATGCCGCCCATCGAACACCCAACCGCCGTGTGAACGCGCCGAACCCCCAAAACGTCGAGCACCAACGCGCTGCCTACCGCAAGATCCTCAAGCGAAAGAACAGGAAAATCAATCTGATACGGACTTTTCTTAACCGGGTCTATACTCGCCGGACCCGTGGAACCGAAACAACTGCCTAGCGAGTTGACGCACACTACGAAGAATCGATCTGTATCGATCGGTCGTGCGGGTCCAATCATGGGCTCCCACCACCCCGGCGAAGGGTCCGCAGGCGATGAGGCCGCGTGCGCTGATGGCGATAAACCGGTGAACACTACCACGCAGTTGCTGGCGCGCTCGTTGAGCTGACCCCATGTCTCGTAGGCTAATTCGGCCTGCCGTAGCGCACCGCCACGATGAAATCCCAGCGCAGTAGTGACGGAAAGCGTCTTCCGCGCTCCGGCAGGCCTATTCGAGCTCATATCAGTACGCGGCTAAAGAGTGCGGTCGTTCGTGTCGCTCGCGTTTCGCAACGAAATAGTCGACCTCAGAGGAAACGCTTCGCCAATCCAAGGAGACCATCAACGGCGGATTTATCCTTGTCTTTGTCCAGAAACGCGCCCAGCAACCCTGCAGCAGGTGACTGCTGTTGGCCACCGCCCAGCAGCGCACTCAGCGCGCCGCCCTTGCTTTCCTTGCTAAGCGTACCCATCGCCATCGTGGCGACCATCGGCAGCATCTTTTTCAAAACCGTGGTGTCCAGGCCGGTACTCGCGGCCGCCTCGGATGCGACTTTCCGACTGACATCCTTACTGCCCAGCAGATGAGCGAGGATGCCGTTTCCGTCCGAAATCGCATCGTCTGCCGTGACTTTTTCCGGCTGCTCGACATAGCGGTCATGACCGCCTGTCTGGATTGCACCGAGCAACGCCTCAAGACCGTTCGGCTTCTCAACGTTTTTCTTCATGCCCTCTGTGAGCGCCGGCAGCAAGTGCGCGATCGCTGCTCCGGCTTGGCCTTCATTCAAGTTAAGGCTGCCGGCGACCTGCTTCACCAAACCGCCATTGTTTGCTTTAAGGATGGTCTCAAGAATACTCATCGTTTCTACTCCCCAACTGAAACGTTAAACCGGCGTAATGGTAGCACGCCAGATACCATTGGGATGCTATCGGCGCATGCTGTGCAAATCGATTTCCTACGAGCGTTTCACGTGTTTCATCAGACGCTTACGCTTGGCTTCCTGACGTGGTGTCAACTTATTCCGTCGTCCCTCATACGGATTTTTCCCGGACTTCAGTTGCAACCGAACCGGTGTTCCACGCAGATCGAAGCGCTTACGGAAGTGACCGATCAGGTAACGGCGATACGCCGCAGCCAGTCGCTCAGCCTGATTACCGTGAATCACGATGACCGGGGGATTGCGCCCACCCTGGTGGGCATATCGCAAGCGCGGACGACGCCCGCGGGTCATCGGTGGTGGGTGTGCGGTTACCGCGGCCTCAAGGCTATCTGTCAGCTCTGCGGTAGGCAGGGTTCTGCAAGCCGCCGCGTGAACCCTGTCCACCTCTCGCATCAGTTTCCCGACACCGGAACCATGCAGCGCCGAAATAAAGTGGCGTGGCGCAAATTCGGTGAAGCCCACCTTTCTCTCCAGAGTATCGTGCGCTTCACGACGCTGGTCACCGCTTAGCCCATCCCACTTGTTGAGGGTCACAATCAGCGCTTTACCCTGCTCGATAATCAAACTCAGCAGCGACACATCCTGATCGGTGACACCTTCCCGCGCATCGAGAACCATGATTGCCACGTTGCTTTTCTCAAGTGCCTGCAGCGTCTTGATGATGCTGAACTTCTCAATCGCCTCTCTGACCTTTCCGCGCCGTCGAACGCCTGCGGTATCAATCAGCGTGTAGGGTTTGCCGCTATGCTCAAATGGGACGGACACGCTATCTCGAGTCGTTCCGGGTCGATCATAGGCCACGAGTCGATCTTCACCGATAAGACGGTTGATCAGCGTCGATTTTCCAACATTGGGTCGCCCGACGACGCTGACCGTGACACCGTTGTCGGCATCGGAGTCGACCTCCTCACTCACCGGAGGGCACAACTCGAGCACAAGATCCATGAGCGCCGATACGCGATCACCGTGCGCCGCAGAAATCACCGCCGGTTCGCCCAGACCCAGCGCGTGGAAGTCCGCTCCTGCTGATGTGCTATCCAGCCCCTCCGCCTTGTTGATGGCGAGCACGAGATTGTCCGCGCGCTTGCGCAGCATGCTTGCGATTTCCTCGTCACCGGCAAGAAGGCCATCTCGAGCATCGGCGAGAAACACCACGACATCCGCTTCGTCGATCGCGGCAAGCGCCTGTTCCTGCATGAGTGATTCGATGCCATCACTCGCTCCGGCGAGACCGCCAGTGTCGACGACCAGGTAAGGCCGCGGACCTACTTTGCCAAAACCGTATTGGCGATCGCGTGTCAGACCTGCATAGTCAGCGACAAGCGCATCGCGGGTCTTGGTCAAGCGGTTAAAGAGTGTGGACTTGCCGACGTTCGGCCGACCGACCAGTGCAACCACCGGCAGCATCGTCAGTCACCATCGTTGCGGCGGACCTGGAAGCCAGCGAACTGGCCCTCCACTGTCTGCACATAAAGTGTCTCGCCCATCACGTAGGGACGCATAATGATCGCCCCTTCTCCGACACGCACTCGCCCAGCAAGCACGCCAGTACGCGCGCTCAGGAAGTGGAGATAGCCTTCAAAATCACCGACAACGACATACTCCCCAAACACAACCGGAGCAGTGAGCTTGCGGCGCAAAAAATCGTCGCTGCTCCATTCCTGGGCCCCATTATTGCGACCCAACGCCATCACTCGATCGTTATCCAGCGTGATATACACTTTGGCGTAGTCCAAACCTACGCCGGCGTAGCTCGACAAATCACGAGCCCATAACGGCTGGCCGGACTCAGCCGCCACCGCCGCCGTTCGTGATTGAAAGCCAGTCATATACAAGTCATTGCCGAGCGCTGCGATGGCACCATCGGAGTCGACCATGCGCTCGATGTCTGTGCGCCCGGCCGGTATGCCCAGAGGTAATTCCCAGGCGATTTCGCCGGTGAGCATATTGGCCGCGACGATCCGTCCGTTATCGAACCCGGAAACCACCAGTTCACCGGAGATGACGGGCTCGCTGACTCCGCGTTGGGTCAAGGCCGGTACCGGCTGTTCCACGAACCACTGCTCAGAGCCACTTCGCCCATCCAGTGCCAACAGGCGGCCGTCGACCGTTCTTAGAAAAACACGATTGGCGCCCAGTATCGGTGCAGCAAGAACTTCACCGGAGATATCCCGCTCCCACAGGACCTCGCCGTCCGCCGCATTTAGCGCGATGATGCCGCCATCGCGCCCTGCAACGATGACGCGCCCATCGCCTACGCCGGGACCGGCGGAAAGCAATTCGCCAACTTTACGCCGCCAAACGCGTTTCGAACTCTCGGCGTCGTATGCGGATACCTCACCCTCCGCATTGGCGATAAACACCCGACTACCGTCACCGACGGGTCGAAGCGCGAGCCGCAATCGCTCACCGCTATCACCGACGCCCGTCGATAGGACCCGCTTGAGCTCAACGGATGGCGTGAACTCGGCGATCGGTGTGGGCGGCTCCGCGACCTCGTCATCGTCACCGAAAATCGAGCACGCCGACAGTGTGACACCAGCGGCACCGATCATCAGGCAACGAAAAACGCGTGGAAATCGGATCACGAGGTCTCGTCAACCTCGGCTACCGGAAGTGCAGCACGCTTCATGCGCAGCATCGTCGCGTCAATCACCGGAGGATCGCCGGGCTCATTCAGCGCCTGTGTGTACGCGTCGCGCGCCTCAACCAGCAGTCCCTGAGCGCGCAAGACATCCCCGCGGATCTCATTGACCAGCGAGGCGTAGTTCGCGTCGTTGATCGTCTCAAGCGTTGCAAGCGCGCTGTCGGGATCGTCGCGATACAACTGCACGCGAGCGAGGCGAAGTCCGATCATCGCGTGTTCCGGCATACCCTTGGATCTAGCATATACATCCGTAAGGACCGTCTGAGCCTCTTCGGTCTCACCGCGTTGTACATGCAAGGCGGCCAACTGAAGCTGCCCCTGAACCACGTAAGGCGATTCGGCATGATCATCACGCAGCGAATTCACCGCCTGCGTGAGCAAGGTCAGGTCGGAAGCGCTTGCCGCCTCAGCGGCCTTGTCGAACTGAATACTCGCGGCTTGTGCTGCGGCCAGCTCGCTTGCCTGCCAGTAATTCCAGCCGAACAGGCCTGCGCCGCCCAACACGACGCCAGCGATGATCGACGTGCCATTCTCGGCCCACCACGCTTTTAGGCGCTCGACTTGTTGATCTTCTGTGAGGTCTTCCACTTTCTCTCTCGACGCAAAAGCCGCGTATTCTAGCCTTTGCGGGCCACTTTCGAAACGTTCAACGCGCGATTATGTTCTGAAGTACGGCAGTCAGCTCCGCTAGCGCAACCATGCGCTGCGTATCCTCGTTTCTCAGCGGTTTGAGACTGACCATCTCGCCCTCTAGTTCCCTCTGGCCGACAATCAGTGCCCAGGCAGCGCCCGATTTATCCGCGCGCTTGAGCTGACTTTTCATACTGCCGCCGCCGAGATGCCTCAGCACGCGGATCCCAGGGTGGGTATCGCGCAAGGATTCCGACAGCTCGAGTACGCGCTGTTCGCACTCTGGATCAGGCTCTGCGATCAGGTACAGATCGGGCGCGGGAACACCGATGCTCGCGCCCTCCTCCTCGCACAGTGCCAGTAGGCGCTCCACGCCGATAGCCCAACCAATGGCAGGAACCGGCTTGCCGCCGAGTTGTTCGAACAGCCCGTCGTAGCGACCGCCCGAGCAAACCGCGCCCTGCGCGCCAAGCGCATCGGTGACCCACTCAAATACCGTCCTCGAGTAATAATCCAGTCCCCGGACGAGTCGCGGGTTTAGCGTGTACTCGATACCAAGCCTGTCGAGACTCTTTTGCAGAGCCTCAAAGTGTGTCTGCGACTCCGGATCCAGATGTTCCGTCAACAACGGTGCGTTGCCGATCATCTCCGCCATCGCTGGATTTTTGCTGTCCAGAATGCGCATCGGGTTCGTGCCGAGTCGTCGCTTGCTGTCGTCATCCAGTGAGTCTTCATGCTCTGAAAAATAGCGCACAAGCACTTCTCGATACGCAGCACGCGCCTCCGGCGTACCCAGCGAATTCAGCTCCAGTTTGACCCTCCGGATGCCAAGTGACTTCCACAAGCGAGCCGACATCGCGATCATCTCAACATCAATGTCAGGCCCTTCGTATCCGAACGCCTCTACGTCAATCTGATGGAACTGCCGATAGCGACCTTTCTGGGGGCGTTCATAGCGGAACATCGGGCCCATCGTCCACAGCTTGTGTTTCTGGTTGTGCGTCAACCCGTTGGTGATGGCAGAGCGCACAAGCCCGGCCGTCGCCTCGGGGCGTAGAGTCAGACTCTCGCCGTTCCTGTCGTCGAAGGTGTACATCTCCTTCTCGACAATGTCGGTTGCCTCGCCAATCGAACGACGAAACAGGGCCGTTTGTTCGAGCAGCGGGACGCGAACGTGCTGAAACCCATACTCCGCCAACAAAGCCGACACCCGCGCTTCAAGCGCAAGCCAGCGGTCACCATCGGGTGGCAACAGGTCGTTCATTCCTCGAACTGGCCGGACATTCGTGGCCATGTGGACTCCGTAGTTAAGGGTCGGGGCGCGAGAGTATAGTCGCTCCCGCCAATCCGGGTCTAAGGGATATCTACCCGTGCTGTCCGCCCTCTGCGCATCGAGTCCGTGATTTCGAAAGCTTGCCCGTCGACCACAATCGAAACGGCATCGGCAACACCGAGGACAATGCGCAGTGGGCGGTCGGCTTCGATTTGGCGCACAAGTCCCGGCTCGGCCGTCCCGTACGCCACGCGATTGCCGCTCGCATCACGCACCTCGTACCAACACGATTCCGCAAATCGCAATTCTACAACGCCGGTCTCGACAGGCTCCGGCGCAGGGTCACTCACGCTCCTGTCGACGGGAGAACCTTGCGGGAGATCAGCGGATTCCACGGGTGACTCTGTAAGTTGCTCGCGCACTGCAGCAAGCCGGGCGTCCGCCGTACCCACAGCTGCCTCTATCGCGGAGGCCCGCTCGCTAATTTCGGGCTCTGAAATCGGCGTGACCGCCTCTGTGTCTCCGTCTTGCATGTTGTTTTGCACAAGCGTCCAGATCACCCAGGCGAGCGCCAACGTGAGCAACACCAACAACGCGATCAAACCTCCGACCAGCCACTTGCGCTCGCGGGGAGGTTTGCTGTGATAACTAACGATGAGCTCCGGAAGTTTGTCCTCACCAATGCCGGACGAGGCATGAAATCGTCGCGCCGCTTCTTCCTGATCTAACCCCAGATAGCCGGCCACTGCACGTAAGTGCCCTTTTGCGAAAACAGTCGCGCCGAGCTTGTCAAACGATTCCGACTCCAGCGCCTCGACAATCTGCACATCAAGATGCAACGCCTGCGCGACCCCGGCCTTGGTTAGCTCTCGATCCCGACGCGCCTCGGCGAGCCAGTGACCGACCCCTGCCGCCACTGTCACGTCCTCTTCCGCTTCTGGGGTCTGCTCTTCCATCAGGTCGATGTGATCGGCCTAACCGCCGCGGGCCACTCGCTCCGCTTCCACCGAGTCCGGGAAAGACTCGCGCAATTGTCGACCGAACCGGTCAGCGGCTGCGTCATCACCCAGAGTGCGTTCCACCTCCCAGGCTAGGAGCAGCGTCTGAGGCGAAGGCTCACGAACCGCCATGTGGCGCTCAAGAAAGGCTCGCGCGCTCAGGGGATTCCCGGTCTCGAGTTTCAGTATTGCTAACTCGAGTAGCGCGTCGGCAAAGCGACCGTCGACCTTCAGCGCCTCACGGAAATAGCGCTCCGCAGCGTCCAGGTCGCCCTTATCGCGCATGCACACGCCCGCGTTAGTCCACGCAACGGCAGGCGTCGTGTACAACGGATTCGTCGCCGCTTCGGTGAAATACTTGGTCGCCTGATCGTATTTGCCCTTGCCACACAGATAGATGGCGTAGGTGTTCTGCACCGCCGCATCGTCCGGATCAGTGCGCAAAGCATTGCGGAAAGAGCGTTCCGCAAGATCGGGTTCATTGATGCGCTGATACAGAATCGCGAGCGTGAAGTGCGCTCGGGCCACCGATGGGTCCTGCTTGACCGAGCTCTCGAGACGATCTCGTGCCTGACTCAGCTTCCCTGCCCGCAAATACTCAACGCCGAGCTGTAAATTATAGGCAGCAGCATCGGTTGGCGATGCTTTGCTCTGGCGAACCTCACCTTCAGTGACACAGCCAGCTAATAAACCGAGACTCAGCCAACCGACAACAAAAAGACGGCGCATACCCCATCCCCTCTATTCGAGACCCTTCGATATTAAGCGCAACAGCGCACAGACTCTAGCGGCCGGGCACTCTCGCGCTCAGACGATGCGTGACGCGATCCTTCACTTTCCCGGCGAGTTGTCCACAAGCGGCATCAATGTCATCGCCCCGCGTACGTCGAACCGTCGTCGTGAGGTCGTGTTTACGCAGAATGTTTTGGAACCGATCAATCGCTGCGTTACTGCTGCGTTCAAACTCGGTCCCCGGGAACGGATTGAATGGAATCAGGTTCACTTTAGCCGGTCGACCGCGGAGCAATCGCACCAACGCATTGGCTTCCGCTGCGCCATCGTTGACACCTTTGAGCATGACGTACTCAAAAGTGATGTGTCTTTTGGTGTGTGCCTCCGCGTAGCGCCAGCACGCCGACAACAAGTCATCGATAGGGTATCTGCGATTGATTGGAACCAATCGATCCCGCAAATCGTTGGTCGGGGCATGCAAGGAAACCGCGAGTGACACGTTGCATTCCACGGCGAGTTTGTCGATCTGCGGAACCAACCCCGAGGTACTCAGTGTTACACGCCGACGCGACAATCCGAGCGCGTAATCATCCAGCATGATCTGCATTGCTGGAACAACCTCCCGATAATTCGCAAGCGGTTCACCCATGCCCATAAGGACCACGTTCGTCACGGCAGGCAAACCGTTATCTCGACGAGGCAATGCATGGATCGCATGCCAAACCTGACCAATGATTTCGGCGCTGGTCAGGTTGCTGTTGAAGCCTTGCTGCGCGGTCGCACAAAATGCGCAATCGAGGGCACAACCGACCTGAGAGGAGATGCAAAGCGTGCCTCGATCTGCCTCGGGAATGAACACGGTCTCAATTGCCTGACCGCCTGATGCGGCCAGCAGCCATTTCACGGTGCCGTCTGAGGAATCGTGGCGCGTGATGACCTTTGGCGGCTCAAAGCGTGCCGCATCGCCGAGCTCTGCGCGCAGCCCCTTGGACAGGTCGGTCATCTGTGCCGGATCGAGAATCTGGCGCTGATGCAGCCACTGCATTAACTGGCGGGCATGAAATTTCTTATGCCCGCGCTCATCAAACCATGCCTCCAACGTGGCGCGCGGCATGCCAAGCAAATTGTCAGCAGTGGCTGCCATTTTCTTTTAGCCGCGCGTGCGATCCACGACACCTTCCGGGAAAAAGAATGCGACTTCGTTAGCCGCGGTATCGGTAGCATCGGAACCGTGGCAAATATTCTCCTCGATGCTCGCAGCAAAATCCGCACGAATCGTGCCAGGGGCCGCTTCGCTCGGGTTCGTTGCACCCATCAAGTCACGGTGCAGCGCGACGGCATTCTCACCACGAAGCGCCTGCACGATGACCGGGCCTGACGTCATGTAGCTCACGAGATCTGCGAAAAAAGGTCTCTCTTTGTGCACGGCATAAAAGCCTTCCGCCTGCTCCTGCGACAGGTGCATCATTTTCGCAGCGACGATCTCGAGCCCGGCCTTTTCAAAGCGACCATAAATCTCGCCGATCAGGTTTTTTTGGACGCCGTCCGGCTTGATGATCGACAGTGTGGTTTCAATTGCCATTCTTGCTTTCCTCAAACATAAACAAAGCCGGCGGTATCGCCGGCAAAACACCTTGCGTTATTGAAATCAGGCGCCGCTTTTAGCGCCCGCCGATTATTCGTCGACGTTGAAGCTTTCGCCGCACCCGCACTCGCCCGCAGCATTCGGGTTGCTGAAACGGAACATCTCGTTCAATCCGTCCTTGACGAAATCAACCTGTGTTCCGTCGAGCAACGGCAAACTGTCATTGTCAACCACGACCTTGATGTCGGATTGCTCGAATACTGTGTCAGTATCCGTCACCGAGTCGGCGTAGTCGATCACATACGAGAAACCGTTGCATCCGGTCTTGCGCACGCCTAACCGGAGCCCAATACCATCACCGCGCCGCGTGATGTGGTCACGTACTCGACTCAAGGCGCTGTCTGTAAGTGAAATACTCATCGTGTCATCTCAAATTGATTATTGCGGTCAGACCTTCGTGGCCAGCGCTTTTCCCAAGTTATCCGACGCGTCTACCACAACGAGCAGATCCGCAGCCCAGGAGCGATCCAGTCCTGTCGCTGCTTGTAGCGTTGGCAAGTCGACTTCGGTCCATCCGCCCTCGGCAGCCCATTGACGACATACCCACTCGCAAACAGCCACGATCTCCGGGCCGGCGAACGCGTGAAAACCCGGCGCTACTTGGGACGGCTCGCTTACCATTCCAAATTGTACCGCACAACCTTGCCTTGCGCTGCCGGCCGAGGCTGATATTGCCGACTCAGACACACCCAGATGATGCAGTTCTTCCAAAAAAATGGCGTCGAATTCGGCCATATTCAAGGGGAAAGCGCACCGGCCAGCGCACGGCAGCGCTTCACGACGTCTTTGAAATGGCGAATGATCGAGTCAACGTCCTCTTCGGAGGTGGCCCGACCCAGCGAAAGTCTCAGGGACGCTGCTGCCTCCAGATCTGACAGTCCGAGCGCTTTCAACACAAACGACGGCGACCGATCCCGCGAGTTACAGGCCGATCCCGCCGACACCGCAACCGGCGAGATGCCGCGCATCAACGCATCTCCATGCACGCCGTTCACTCTGACATTAACCAGCCACGGCAACCGCTCGTCTCGATGTCCATTGATCGTCACACCGTCTGTCGAAAGCAACCCCTCCACGAGACGCTCACCGAGGCCGGTAAGCCGATCGTAGTCACGCTCCAGCCGATCCATGGCAAGCTCTGCCGCTTTCGCGAACCCAACAATCTGGTGCGTCGCCAGCGTCCCTGGCCTCAACCCGCGCTGCTGACCACCCCCGAACAACAGAGGGGAGATATTGACCCCGGAGCGAGCACCAAGGTAGAGCACACCCACACCCTTGGGGCCGTAGAACTTGTGACCGGTGAACGAAGCCATGTCGACTCGCGAGGGTAAGCCTCGCACCGGGATCTTGCCGAACGCCTGCGCCGCATCCACATGGAAGATCGCCTCATGCCCGCTGAGAACCTCTGCATAACCCGCTACGTCGTTGATCGTGCCAAGCTCATTGTTCACCCACATAAGCGACACGAGACGCGTATCGTCGCGTAACGCGGCGCGTAATTGATCAGCACCGATACGTCCCTCGGGATCCGGGGCCAGCCAGGTTACCTCGAATCCGGCACGCTCTAGTTCCTTTACCGGGTCGAGCACCGCCTTGTGTTCAATCTTGCTGGAAACAATATGGCCACGACCCTTCCCCGCGTACCGTGCCGCACCGAGGATCGCGAGGTTATCGGCCTCCGTTGCACCGGAGGTCCAGATAATCTCCTCGCTTTGCACGCCCAACGCACCGGCAACCGTGTCTGTCGCCGCTTCCACGGCTTCGCTCGCGGCACGGCCGAAGTGGTGCGTCGTCGAAGAAGGATTCGCAAACGCTTCGTGCGCGATCAGACTCGCATGCATCGCTGCAGCAACCTCGCCATCGACGGGTGTTGTGGCCGCGTAATCACAATACACAGGAGCGATCTTGGGCCAACCAAACACTAGCCCTTCCTCCAGTATTCGGATTCTAATTGCGCGAACAGGCCCCGGAGAATGTTGACCTCATTCTGATCGGGCTCGGCACGCGACAATAGCCGCCGAATCCTGCGCATCAGATACCGCGGATTTTCAGGATTAAGGAATCCGCTCTCTAACGCGATACGTTCGATGTGGCTATATAGATGCTCCAACTCCTCGGCCGTCGCCGGTGGCGAATCTTTGGGTTGCTGAATCGCAAACTGATCACGCTGCACAAACAACTCGTACGCAACAACCTGCACTGCCATCGCCAGATTCAGAGAACTGAAGTCGGTGGTGGGAATGGCAACGAGCGCGGCGCACCGGTCCATATCTTCATTCGATAGTCCGGTCTTTTCGGGTCCAAATACAATCGCGACCGTCGATTGCGCTGATTTCTCAATCGCCGCTGTAGCCGCCTCTTTTGCAAGCAGCGTGGGCCACGCAATGCTACGACGTCGTGCGCTGGTTCCAATCACCCATCCACAGTCGGCAACCGCGTCATCCAGCGAAGAGAAGACCTGCGTATTGTCCAACACGTCGGTAGCCCCCGATGCTCGGGCCACCGCCTGTGCGCTCGGAAATGTCTTGGGATTCACCAACGCAAGATCGGTAAGACCCATATTGCGCATTGCTCGGGCTACTGCACCGATGTTGCCCGGATGTGTGGTGCCGACCAGCACAATTCGCACCGGCAGAGTTGATTCGCTCATGAGGAATACCGTCCAGATCGCACGCAACAAACTCCAATTTATTGCGGGTCTGCTATTCTACCGCCCGCTTGACCCAATCGCGATGCACTGACCATCGCTGACAGGAACCCACCACAATGCATCCGCTCTTGAACGTCGCCGTTTCCGCTGCCCGCAAAGGCGGCAGCACACTAATTCGTAGCTCCCGGCGCCTTGAGGAGCTGAACGTCAGCGCCAAAGGTCGCAACGATTTCGTCAGCGATGCCGATCGCGCGGCTGAAGCACGGATTATCGAGGAGATCCGCAAGCACTACCCCGAGCATGGCATTCTTGCCGAGGAATCGGGTCACGAGCCGGGCCGAGACGATTCGGTGGTATGGATCATCGACCCTCTGGACGGCACCAACAATTTCATCCACGGTTTTCCCACCTATGCCGTTTCGATCGGCGTGAAAGTCAACAACCGGCTTTCACAAGGCGTCGTCTACGACCCGATGCGGCAAGAATTGTTCACCGCTTCCCGAGGTGATGGCGCACAACTCGACGGCAAGCGCATACGCGTTAGTGGTCGGGTACAGCTTAAAGAGTCACTGATCGGAACAGGCTTCCCTTATCGCGAGTCACAAACTGCCGGACTGGACGCCTACCTGTCGCTCTTGTCGTTAGTGCTACAGAACAGCGCAGGAATTCGACGCGCGGGCGCCGCGGCACTCGACTTGGCGTATGTCGCTGCAGGTCGCCTGGACGCATTCTGGGAGTTCGGCCTCAAATCATGGGACATCGCAGCCGGTGCTCTGCTAATCCGGGAAGCAGGCGGTATCGTCAGCGCCATCGATGGTGGCGAAGACTATCTCGATCGAGGCCACGTGCTCGCGGGCTCGCCGAGGATCTACGCCGCTTTGGCGACGCTGCTTGCTAACAAATCTCAGAAAGCGATCGAGACGCTCTCCGACCTCAGTTAGTCTCAGGGCAAATCGTCGAGTCCAGACTCATCAGGCTCCGGCGGCAGCAAGTCCTTCGCACTCACATTGAGCCAAAGCGCCACGGCACTCGCTACGTAGATCGACGAGTATGTGCCGACCACAATGCCACAGATCAGCGCAATCGAGAACGAACGCACCGCTTCGCCACCTAGCACCAGCAACGCCGTCAATACCAGCAGTGTCGTGACACCGGTGATGATGGTCCTTGCCAGCATCTGGTTGATCGAGCGATCGATTACACCGGCCGAGTCTTCGCCGCGAATGGACAGGAAGTTCTCGCGAATCCGGTCGAACACCACCACCGTATCGTTCAGCGAATAACCCACCACAGCCAAAACCGCGGCGATCACAGATGCATCGACCTGAAACTGGAACAGCGCAAAAAACCCGACGGTCAGAATGACGTCGTGCACCAGCGCCGCCACCGCACCCAGCGAAAACCGCCACTGAAAGCGGAACATGATGTACATGAAGATCATGATCAGTACGAAGATCATCGCGAGGCTACCGGCCTCTGCAACCTCGGCACCAATCTGTGGGAACACGACAGAGAAACTGCGCTCTTCAACGTTTGAATCAACGCCAGACATGACCGACATCAGCGCGTCGCGCAGTGCGGTGCTATCGCCGCCCTCTTGTGGCGGGATCCGGACCATGATGTTTTGACGAGTCCCGAAATAGAGCACTTGCGAGTCGGCATATCCTGCGGACTCGAGCGCATCTCGCACAACCTGAACGTCAGTCGGTTGGCTAAAGCCCGCTTCGAGTTCAACGCCACCCGTGAACTCGATCCCGAAGTTCAGCCCCTGAGAAAACAACGCAACGATCGATCCAACGACCAGAATGGCCGAGACCACCGCCGCCGCACCGCGTCGCGCCATAAATTTGAAGTGCGTTTCGCGTGACAAAACTCGCATGTCTACACCGCCAGTTTATCGAGCTTCCGCCCGCCGTAGATCAAATTGACCACCGCCCGCGTACCGACGATGGCCGTGAACATCGATGTCGCGATGCCAAGGGCAAGCGTCACGGCAAACCCTTTCACAGGGCCCGTACCAAACAGGAACAACACCAAAGCGGCGATAAACGTGGTGATATTGGCATCAGCAATGGACGAGAACGCTTTCTCGTAGCCAGAGTTGATCGCCGCCTGCACCCCACTGCCTGCCGCCAGCTCCTCGCGGATGCGCTCGAAGATCAGTACGTTTGCATCCACCGCCATACCGACAGTCAAAACGATGCCGGCGATGCCTGGCAACGTCAGGGATGCCTGCAGCAAGGACAACGCGCCGACGATCAGCACGAGGTTGGTGAGCAGTGCAAGATTCGCGATCAGGCCGAACACCCGGTAGTAGATCACCATGAAAATGACCACGGCAAGAAACCCGATCTGGATCGCCTTAAAGCCGCGATCGATGTTGTCCTGACCACGGCTTGGTCCGATGGTTTGTTGCCCCACAAGGAACACCGGCGCTGCCAGCGCCCCTGTTTTTAGAAGCAGCGAGAGATCTTTCGCTTCGTTGGCCGTCAAACCTGTTATCACGAAATTCGTCGAGAATACGCCGTTGATATTGGCGCGATTGATCACGCGGCGCTGCTTGACCGTGCGGAAGTTGCCCTCCTCATCAGGCCCCACACGTTCACTTTCGATGTAAAGCACGCCCATGGGGCGCTGCAGGTTTGCCTGTGTGGTCTCCAGCATGCGTTTGCCACCGACACTGTCGAGTCTGACGCTGACCGAAGGTGACCCGTCGGTAAACCCTGCGCTCGCATCGATGATCTGGTCGCCTGAGGCGATCACCTCGCGTTTTAGCGTCACTTCACCGCGGTTCACACCCCCCTCGATGAACGGGAACGTGTTGCCCCGGGAGGTCGCAGCGCCGGTTTCCACAAGACGGAACTCAAGCGTCGCAGTATTGCCGAGAATTCGGATAGCCTCGTTCGGATCCTGAATACCAGGCAGCTGCACCACGATCCGTTTCAGCCCCTGACGCTGTATGACTGGCTCAGCAACACCGAGCACGTCGATCCTGTTGCGAAAGCTGGTCATGTTCTGCTCGATCGCAAAGTTTTGCCGCTCGCGGATCTGCGTCTCGCTGAGACTGACTCTGAGACTGCGCGCATCGGTTTCGCTGACCACAAGATTAAGATCAATATCGCGCACGAGACTGCGTGCCGCTGCGAGATCCGCAGCATCTCGAACCTGAACAATGACACTGGTGTTCTGAACGTTTACCCGATGCGAGATATCCGCATCACGAAGCGCCACTCGGAAATTGTCGCCGTAGGCCTTCATTAGGCTCGCGACCGCATCGTCAAGGTCAACCTCATAGAGCAAGTAGACACCACCGCGCAAATCCAGCCCCAGGCTCATCGGCGAGAGGCCAAGCGCCCGCAGCCACGCAGGTTGTTGTGGCGCGAGCGTCTTCGCAAGACTCACACCCTCGAGATCGAGCGCCGACAGCTGCTCAAACGCAGCTGACTGGGTATCGATGTCGGTAAATGTGGCGAACAACTTGCCGTCCCGAAGGTATTGCTGGTCCGCCGCGGGCGTCACACCCGCTATCGCGCGTTCAACGCGTGCTGCTTCAGATTCATCGAGTGGTGTACCGTCGGCATTGCCGACCTGCAGTGCGGGCAGGCTGCCATAAAAATTGGGCAGTGCCGTCAGCAGGCCGAACACAACGACACCAAGCACCAACAAGTGCTTCCAGAGTGGATAACGGTTCATGGGGTTCCTCAGGCGGCGTCGACAGTGCCTTTCGGCAGCACCGCCGCAATGGATACTCGCTGGACCTTCAATGATACATTCGGTGCGAACTCAACCGTGACAAACTGCTCGGAAGTCTCGCGAACCACACCGACCAGACCACCGGCGGTCATGATTTCATCGCCGTTCGATACGCCTTCAACCAATTCCCGATGTTGCTTCTGGCGTTTTTGCTGCGGCCGAATCAACAGGAACCAGAACGCGACAAACAGAATGATCATCGGGAGGAAAAACCCCAGTGGGCTCTGCTGGGCGGCAGGTGCGCCTTGTGCCCAAGCGGTAGGAATCAGGAAATCCATCATGGCTGGTATCTAAATCCGCGGAAAAATGTGGCGCGCATTATGCCACAGTCGCGCGTCCTGCCTCGTCTGAATCGAGAAATTTCCTAGCGAACTCGGGGAAAACGTCCTGTTCGATCGCCTCGCGGATCCGCGCCATCAGCCTCTGGTAGTAGCGAAGATTATGCAACGTGCCAAGCTGCGGCCCGAGCATCTCATTGCACTTGAACAAATGCTTGATGTAGGCGCGCGAGAAGTTTTGGCATGCGTAGCAATCACAAGACTCATCAATCGGTCGTGTGTCCTTCTCGAATCTTGCATTCTTGATCTTGATCGTGCCTTCACTCGTGAAGAAGTAACCGTTGCGGCCGTGGCGCGTCGGCATGACACAGTCGAACATGTCCACACCCCTGGCGACCGCCTGCACGATGTCGGAGGGCGTACCCACACCCATAAGGTAGCGCGGTGAGTCACTAGGCATGATCGGTTGCAAGCCGTCGAGCACTGAGATCCGTTCGGACTCGGACTCGCCAACCGACAATCCGCCGATCGCATAACCATCAAAGCCGATGCTCTCGAGGCCGGCCAGCGAACGCCGGCGAAGATCGTCGTACATCCCCCCTTGAACGATCGCGAACAACGCATCGCCGCGTTCAGGCTCGTCGGACTTGAGTGCGTCGAAAGCACTGCGGCTGCGAGCAGCCCACCGCAGAGACAACTCCATCGAACGCTCAGCCTCCTCATGTGTCGCCGGATGGGGGGTGCACTCATCGAAAATCATGGTGATGTCCGATCCGAGATCGTGCTGCACCTGCATGGACTTCTCCGGGGTCAGCATGATCCGATCGCCATTGACCGGGGATGCGAAGAGCACGCCCCCCTCACTCAGCTTGCGCAGCTCTGACAGACTGAACACCTGGAAGCCGCCAGAATCGGTCAGGATCGGTCTTTGCCAACCCATGAAATCGTGCAGCGAGCCGTGCTCGCGAACGACGCTCGTACCCGGTCGCAACATGAGATGGAACGTGTTTCCGAGAATGATTTCAGCACCCAGCGCCTCTACCTCGTCGGGTCGCATCGCCTTGACGGTGCCGTATGTGCCCACGGGCATGAACACCGGCGTCTGGATCGTTCCACGCGCGAAACTCAACTCGCCACGCCTTGCGCCGCCGCTCGTCTGGTTCAAAGAAAACTTCAAGTCCTGCCCGCCGGTCGCCACAACAACATGGCGTCACCATAACTGAAGAATCGATATCGGTTTTGCACAGCGTGCCGATAGGCGCCCATGATCCGCTCAACGCCCGCGAACGCCCCGACCAGCATCATCAAGGACGAACAGGGCAAGTGGAAATTGGTCATCAGCCCGTCCACAACCTGAAACTCAAATCCTGGCCGAATGAACAGATCTGTATCGCCTGAGCATGGCAACAGCTGCCCGCTCAAGGCTGCACTTTCCAGTGCTCGCATTGCGGTTGTGCCCACAGCGATCACACGCCCGCCGCGCTCTCGCGTCGCCGCTACGGCGTTTACAGTCGGCTCTGGCACCTCATACCATTCCTTATGCAACCTCCCGGTCGAGAGCTGCAATTCGCTCAACGGCTGAAACGTACCGGCAGCGACGTGCAATGTAACGCTCGTGCGCGATACGCCCTGCTCCTCTAGTGACTTCAGCAATGCTTCGTCAAAATGCAAGCCCGCGGTCGGCGCGGCAACGGCGCCAGGCGTCTTTGCGTAGACCGTCTGGTAGCGCTCCTGGTCAAGCGCCTCATCAGGTCGGTCGATGTAGGGCGGAAGCGGCATATGACCGGCCGTCTCTGTGACTGACTCAACCGAACGGTCAAATTGCAGCTCGAAAAAACGATCATCGCGCCCGAGCAATGTCGCGCTCGCCACCGTCGCGCCAGATGAGTCGACAATTTCGATGGCCTCGCCGGTCGCCGGCTTGCGATTCGCGCGCAGCTGTGCACTCACCCGGTCCTCGGTCAGCTGGCGCTCCAGCAGCAACTCGATGTGTCCGCCCGTTGCTCGACGACCGAACAACCGAGCGGCTATCACCCGCGTGTTGTTGACGACGAGTAAGTCACCCTCGCGAAGCCATTCGTTCATCGACGCGACATTCGAGTCAATCAGACGCTCTGCGTCGACCGGCACGACGAGCAGCTTCGAGTCGGTACGCCGCTCTGTCGGGTAACGGGCGATCAGATGATCGGGGAGCTCATAGTCAAAGTCGTCGGGTTGCATGGCGCGAATGCTACCAGCCCGACTTGCAGGGTGGGAGGGACGCAACCCGATTGGATTGCGTCCCCAACTGTTGGGGTCATTGGGCGACTAACGTTTCAGCCTCCCTGTCCGTAGCGAAACGTGTTCGAAGTCTCCGGCACCTCGATCTTGAGCGTCTTTGAGCGCCGCTTCCGCGTGATCTGCACTTCGAGTGTCTCACCCGATTCATACGAGCGCAGAATTCTCATTGCGTGATCGATATCGCCCGGCTTGCGGCCGCCGATACTGAGGATGACATCACCATCCTCGAATCCGAGCGCTTCGTTGGACGGTGCGCTCACGACCAGCAAACCCTCATCGACACCGAAATAATCGCCGAGCGCCTCGGACAGCTCCACCAGCTCCATGTCGCCCCAGGTAGAGTCACCTTGGATGAACCAGAAAGGCTGCTCGACTTCCTGCGCGAGCTCAACCAGACCTCGCTCCGGGAAGACACCCTGACCATTAACAATGAACTCGCGAGTCTCGCCGGGCCCACCGTTGAAGGAAAAGACCTGGAAGTCACGCTCGACGTCCGCGAACAAATTCTCCTGCAGTTCGATCTGCTTGCTGAGTTCGTCGCCATCGCGCTCCAGCAATGCGGTGACGGTGTCTCCCGCCTCGCGATCAGACAATAACCCACCGATCCGCTCGATCGCCTCTTCGACCGATAGCTGGCGAAGGGACTCACCTTCCAGTGCGAGCAGCTCATCGCCCGCCTCGATACCCGCCGCCAACGCCGGACTGCCCGGCATTACGCGAACGATTTGCACACCGTCGCTATCACGAACGCCGTCAACTTCACGGACTGCAAGCTGCACGCCAAGGCGCGGGCGCCGCTGGGTATTGATCACCATGGTGCCTTCTGTCGGGATTCGCAGACTGCGAAGTCTTACCTGCCCCGACAACTGCGCCACCTCCTCGGCAGCCTCGGACAGCCGCATCTCCGCAGCCCGCAAACGCTCCTCCGCAACTCGCAACTCTGCTCCGACCTTCTCGCGGTCTGCTTCGCTTTCCTGTGCAAATACCGGCGCAGCAATCAGCGTTAACGCTACGCACCAGAGTCTCACAATATTCATCATATACCTCTCTCTATCTAAACCATCAAAGCCATTGCTGCGTTTGCCGGCCGCTGCGCAAATCGACCAACGTATCCATCAAACCTACACGGCGTCGGAGCAATGCTTCTCGCTGCGCCTGATCAACTGCTGGACTCGCTAGCGCCACGTCGAGCATGGCAACTCTGTCTTCAAGCATCACGATTTGACCCGCCGATCGGACGTCGCGAACACGTCGGCGCTCTGGCAACGTCGCGTTGACCTCGTCGAGCAATGCGGACTGAGCGATCAGCTTGCTGAGATCCGCAAATTCATCCGAAACCTTCGTTTCGGTTTGCTTAACGTCAGCCACGCTCGGAACGTCACTCGCAGGCGTATCGGGCCAGTCCCATACCAAAAGCCCAACGCACATGGACAGCAGCGCGGCGGCTGCGATGGCCCAACGCATGGGCGCTGCTGATGCCGATACCGACGACTGCTCCGTTTGCGCGACCAACTGATCAATACCCGCTAGCAGCTCCGAGCTTGGCTCAAGCTGGGGCAATTCCCGCAGCGCGCTAGCCACCGCTTTGTCCTGCTCTTGCTCGTACATACTCATTTCGTTGACCTCAGCCTGCCGGGCAAGCCGCTCCTACCAGCGGCTCGGCCTCTGACTCATGAATACGTCGCAATGCAGCCCTCGCACGCGACAGACTCGATTTGGAAAAACTCACGCTTTTGCCGGTGGCCTCAGCGATCTCCTGATGGGTGTATCCCTCTACGTCGTAGAGCCATACAACGACGCGGTAGGTGTCGGGCAGTTGCTTCAGTGCCCGCGCGATGTCGTGCCCTACCGCAAACGCCTGCTCCGGCGTGCCCGCTCCCGCCAACTCCATCGTCTCCGGTATCGGGCTGACTTTGCGATTCCAGGCTGAACGCTGGTGCATAAGGCAACGGCTTACCGCAATACGCCGCACCCAGGTAGCAAGACTCGCGTCTCCCCGAAATCCGCTGAGGCCTCGAAGCACCTCCACGAAAGTCTCCTGGGTCAAATCGTCGGCGAGTGTTCTATCGCCGGTCAATCGGTAGCACAGAGTCAGCACCGGAGCCGCGAATACGCGACAGACTTCGGACAAGGCCTTTCGATCGCCCGCACACGCTCGGCGCTGGGTCAATTCGTCAATTTGTACGCTGGAGAAGCCGCTCATGGTGGTGTTAGATGCGCTACCGATCCAAAAGGTCGCAGTGACCATATATTTTTTTCCACCGAATCGGGCTTACCTTCGGACCGCTTTAGGCTAGAATTACGGCCTACACTGCCAGAGTGGTGGAATTGGTAGACACGAGGGATTCAAAATCCCTTGCTAGCAATAGCGTGTCGGTTCGAGTCCGACCTCTGGTACCACTATCCCTCAGCCTGATCTCCATCAAGGCGAGCGCAACATGAATTTTTGCTCCAACTGCGGTAGCGACAAGATCGCCCGCGCCATTCCCGAAGGCGACACCCGCGAGCGCTGGGTATGCCCGGACTGCGGCATGATCCACTACCAGAACCCGAACGTAGTGGTCGGGTGTGTGCCTGAGCGAGATGGCCAGATTCTGCTGTGCAAGCGTGCGATCGAGCCGCGCAAGGGTTATTGGACGGTGCCTGCCGGCTTCATGGAGCTGAAAGAGTCGATGGCGGAAGGGGCGGCACGCGAGACTCAGGAAGAGGCTCTGGCTGACGTGGAAATCCACCGCCTCTTTGCGGCAGTCGATGTACCGCACGCGGGTCAAGTGCATGTCTTCTTCACCGCGTCGCTGATGTCGGACTTTGCCCCAGGGCCCGAGAGTCTTGAATGCAAGATGGTGGATCCAGCGGACATACCATGGGACGAGATTGCGTTTCCGAGCGGAACGTTCGCACTGCGCAAGTGGGTGGAAGATGCCGGACGAGACCGTGGCGTCCACCTTCATAAGGCCGAGCGTCGCATCTACTAATTGCAGCGCACAGGCGATACGATTTTAGTAATGATATTCAGAGTTAGGGACTGGTCATGACATTTGTGGTCACACAAGCCTGCATCAAGTGCAAATACACCGACTGCGTCGAGGTCTGCCCGGTCGATTGTTTCCACGAAGGACCGAATTTTCTCGTCATCGACCCCGATGAGTGCATCGATTGCACGCTCTGCGAACCAGAATGCCCGGTCGAGGCGATTTACTCTGAAGACGAGATTCCTGCCGGACAGGAAAACTACCTGGAACTGAACGCGGAGCTATCCGCCCAGTGGCCGGTCATCACCGAGGCGAAAGAGCCGCCGGCCGATGCAGATGACTGGAAAGACGTCGAAGACAAGCTCGAGTATCTGGAGCGCTAGTTAGTTAGTCGCAGCCGCTGCTGCGCTCTCAGCCCCGGCATCACGCTCCAGCTCAGCAAGCAACACCTGCGCGGGGCGATATCCTTTGATCCAGGTGCCGTCCGCAAGAACGATAGCCGGAGTACCGCGCAGTCCCGCACGCACTGCCGTCATCACGTGCTCCTGGACCGGACCCGTGTCGCAATCGGTAACCGGCGGCAGGCTCTGGTCATTCTTGGCTCTTGTCATCGCATCTTGCTGATCCGCCGCACACCAAACCTGTTCGGCCTTTGTCCATGAAGGTGTGTTCGGGGAACCATGCGGCAACAGGAAATACTGGATCGCGATACCTGCGTTGGTGTAGCTATCGATCTCCCTATGCATACGCCGGCAGAAGCCGCAATCGATATCCGTGAAAACCGACACCGTGTACTTCGGGTTTTCAGGACCGAAAACGATGCCCTCGATATCAATGTCCTGCAAAATTTCGCGTCTCAGAGCGGACATGCTGCGCTCGGTGATATCGACATCAGTCTCGAGATCGAGAACGCTACCTTGAAGCAGATAACGGCCGTCGTTGGTCACATAAGCGACGTTGGCACCCTGTCGAATCTCATACAAACCTGGCACTTCCGACATGACAATGTTTTCGATATCCACGCGCGGGAAGCGCTCCTTCACCTTAGTGCGCACAGACTCAAGCTGCGCGTCCGCAGACACCGTGGCCGAGCTTTCCTGTGCGGCGGAATCAGTGCTGGCAAATGCTAGACCGAGTACGGCAAAAAATGACAAGAATTTCATGATCGGGGGACGCTCCGGGTTATGACATGGCCTAAGTTGATGCGAACAACTCGCGCGAAGCGAGGGTACATCAATTGACCCGGGCGTTGAGTGAAATATTTCGTCTAGCCGCGAGGATGATGCCTTTCGTGCAACTCTTTCATGCGCTCACGGGCAACATGAGTATAGATCTGTGTCGTCGACAAATCGCTGTGGCCGAGCAACATCTGTACCACCCGCAAATCAGCACCATGGTTCAACAGGTGCGTTGCAAACGCGTGTCGTAATGAGTGAGGCGACAGACCATCCGGAATATTAGCCTTTTGAGCGTAGCGCTTGATGATGTGCCAGAACGCTTGACGGGTCATCCGGTCCCCGCGACGTGTGGGGAACAAGTATTCGGTTTGGCGTTCGAGCAGGATTTCGAGCCGCGGCCCTTCGATGAATTCCTGCAGCCAACGCTGCGATTCCTCACCGAGCGGGATCAAACGCTCGCGATCACCTTTTCCGACAATCCGCAGGACACCCTGATTAAGGTTGACCTGCGACTGCTTCAAACTGATCAGCTCGGTCACGCGCAGCCCGGTTGCGTAAAGCAACTCCAACATCGCGCGATCGCGATGGCCGAGCGGCTCGGCTACGTTCGGCGCAGCAAGCAATGCCTCTACTTCATCCTCAGTCAGTGTCTTCGGAAGGCTGCGGCCAATACGCGGCATTGCGATATCGACGGTCGGGTCATCCTCGCGCACCGACTCGCTCGTCAGATATCGGAAAAAGCGGCGGAAGCTCGAGAGCTGACGAGCAGTCGATCGAGGCTTAGCCCCTTCTTCCACACGCCAGTTGATGAAGCCAAGCAGGTGATCCTTGTCTGCCCGCTCGACAGCTACGTCTTGCTGTTGCAGCCACTTCGCCAACGACATCAGATCGGCTCGGTAGGCACCGAGCGTATTCTTTGACAAACCGCGCTCCATCCAGATCGCATCGAGGAATTTATCGATGATCTGTTCGGCTGCTGCGAGCTTGCCGCCGTTACCACTCTCGTCGTTTGTTGCCATCAAAGCCATCTGTATACTGCGTATCGCGGCGCCATAGCGCCTATCATCGTTGGCGGATCGCACTGCCCTCCAAACATCGGAGATCAGCACACGAATCCGGAGTATTCACAGCCCGCCTGCCGCCTGCCGTGACCACGGTCACAGAAAGCCCAGAGCGTTAACATAAAGTGATCGGCGTCACAAAAATGCATGTGATCCTTGGCACGCTTTACGGTGTCGCGTACTGGCTAACCTTCCTTGTTTGCGCATTAGTGTGCGTTTTGCTGGTAACCATTCTCCCCGTATTGGCCTGGCGACAAGCCGCCGCGCGGGCCTGCGCTAGCGCTGTTTTCTTATTGACCGGCACTCGCGCGAAACGTTTCGGGTTCGAGCAATTACCCGAAGGCCCCAGTGTGGTCGTGGCGAACCATGCGAGTTACATCGACGGGGTGCTACTTTTTTCGATCCTTCCGACTGGGTTTTCGTTCGTCATCAAGGCAGAGATGCAACAGGTTCCACTCGCCGGATTTGTGCTCAAGCGTCTGGGTTCGTTTTTCGTCCAACGAGAGCATGTTCAGAGCAGCGCCAAATCGGCTCGCCAGGTAATGCGCGCCGCAGTTCAGGGTCGACCTATCGGTTTTTTTCCCGAAGGCACTTTCGACGAGAACCCGGGATTGAAGCGCTTCCATAAAGGTGCTTTTGCAACCGCACGTACGGCCGCGCTGCCGGTGGTGCCGGTGGTCATTCGCGGCACGCGGCGGCTGTTGCCAGCCGATCGATGGCTGCCTTACCCAAGCAGGCTACAAGTAGAAGTATTGACGCCGATCCCTGCTGAAGTTGTGAGTAATCACACGGCGGTTGAGACCATGAAAGCGGCCCGCGACGCTATCGCAGCCAAACTGGACGAACCTGACCTGCTATCGACGAAAAACGCTGGACCGGCCGATTAACAGGGCGTGGCCCCCTTGCGCGGGCCGAACAGACTTAGCTGCTTGCGCCGGTGCTCAAACGATCGTTGATGTAGGCGAGCCACCCCGCCGCGTTCTTGCGATCGTTTTCGTTGTCCGACTCTGTTGCCGACTGGAATGCAGTCTTGGCATCTCGTAGCCGACCCGATTCCGCGTGAGCAATACCGATCAAAATGTAGGCTTCACCCGGGCGTTCATAATTGCGTTCGATCGCCACCTGCGCGGTCTCCACCACCCGATCCCAGTTGCCCAGCTCGTTGTAGACTTTCGCTTGCCGGAATGCCCAAAGGGGATCACCGGTTAGGTTGCCAAGATCGCCCATCGTCGCAAGCGCCTTGTCATATTCACGAGCACCAGACCAAGCCGATTGCAGCAACTCCAGGTTCTTTTTGTTTCGCTCGATGACGCCGGAGGCTAGTCCCTTTTCCACGATGACGCCCGCGGTATACGGGCTGTTTAAAAAGATGTTGAGCTGCGCCAAGGTCAGCTGTGCATTTTCATCGTCGTCGAGAAGCGCGCCTCGATAGGCGACCATCAGTGTGGCCAGCGCTTCCTGGTCCTGCTTGAGCTCCATGTGGATGCCCGAAAGGGTCTGCCAGAACTGCTTCTCATCAGGCCAAATCTGAACCATCTTGCGCAACAACGGGATCGCTTTTGGTTTCTGGTCAGTCTCGAAGTACACGGCCAGCAACAATTGATGCCAGGACTTCTGAGGCTCTTCTTTTACCTCAATCGCCTTCTCGACGTAGGGCTGTGCATTTTTGAATTCGCCCAGCTGCGAATAGGCTTGAGCAATCAGGATGTAAGCCTCACCCGACGGATTTTGCTCGTACTTGAACCAACGGCGCGCGGTGTCGATTGCTTTTCGGTATTCCTCGACCTGCATGTAGAGACTCGCCAACGAGAACAACATGCCCTGTTGAGCCTCGTTGGGCAGTGCATCCTCAGCCAGAGACTTCTCAAAGTATTTGATGCCGTCCGGGTAATTACTCTCGTTGGTGTAAATGAAACCAATCGTCTGGAATAACAGCGCACGCTCGTAATTGTTCAGGCGTCCGTTCCCTTCCTGAACCTTGGCGCTCTCCAAAGCCTCGGCACGCGTCTCGTCCGCATCCATCAGCTCCTGGATCGCCGTGATTCGCTTGTAGAATGGCTGGCTGATCGACTGCTGGCGGATCTCGCGCTCTTCAACCTGGCGGTCGTCTGAAAGCTCTTCCTGCGCAATCGATGTCTGGGTCAGAAGGCAGCTGCCAATTATTGCAAACGCATACTGCTTAATTTTCATTCTCTTATCTCAGTTTTCACACGTTGAAAGTGAGCTTCAAAACTTGAATTCGGTGGTCATCGATACCCGCCGGGCGACAGGCACACCGTCCACCACGCGCGGCTTGAATTTCGATTTGTACATTGCAGTGACCGCCGCGCTATCGAACACTCGGCGTGGGTATGACTCGACCACCTCGACATCGGACACTGAACCATCGCGTTCGATTGTGAAGGCCAGCTTGACCCATCCCTCGGTGCCGTCCAGAGCGGCTTCACGCGGATACTGCGCCTGCATCAGGAACACTGGAACGACATCGCCTTCTCGCTGACCAGCTTCGCCGCGATCACCGATGTAAGGTCCATCCCCCAATCCGATGGTAATGACCGGAGTCTCTATGTCCGGGAAATCTGGCGGCGGCTTCGTTCTATCCGGATCTGGCTCCGTTACTGGCGGAGGCGGCTCCTTCGGGGGCTTCGGCTCAGGCGGCTTCTCGCGGACTTTTTTATTGACGGCTTCTTGGTCCGTTGCCATCACAATGTCGACGAGTTCAGGCGGAGTTGGCTCAAGGTCGACTTCAGGCTCGCCGGCAATCAGGCCATTCATCAGCAAGAACAGCAGCGTTGCGACAATCGCACCTGATATAACAGACATCGCGTACTTCATGTATTCACCCTCTGCTGCCGGGACAGACTCGAGTCAGTCTAGAACTTGAATTCGGTGGTCATGGAGACGCGACGAGCGGTCGCAACGCCATCAATCACTCTGGGCTTGAACTTCGACTTGTACATCGCCTGTTTCGCTGCCCGATCGAAGATTCTCCGTGGATTGGATTCCAGGATTTCGACATCGGATACCGAGCCATCGGCTTCAATGGTGAACTCCATCTTGACCCAGCCTTCGATGCCGTCCAGCGCGGCCTCGCGCGGATACTGCGGCTGCATCAGGAAGATCGGAACGACGTCGCCCTCCTGGTTGCCACTGCCCGGAGCTCCGGGAATCCAGATTCCATCACCGGCAACACCAATATCAATATTAGGCGTCTGGATGTTAGGCAGCTGCGGTGGGGGCTTGTCGTTGTTTTCTTGTGAGAGCTTAGGTGGCGGTGGCGGCTCTTTCGGCTTCTCGGGTTCCGGTGGCTTCCTGCGATCGCGCTTGTTCTCGATTTCTTCGTCTTGCACTTTTACGAAGTCAAACTGCGCCGCGAGATCATCGTCGCGGTTCAGCTCCGGCTCACCTGCGATCAACGCATGCATCAGAAGAAACAGCAGCGTCGCAACGATACCGCCAGATACGATAGCTACGGCATATCTCATGTAATTCGCCTCCTGGCTCTCACGAAATCCTCCGTCAGGACCCTTCGTTTTCAGCTGCTACTGCGATGCTGATCACACCACCGAGACGCACCTGATCCATGATGTCGATGACGACGCCCGTCGGCGCACCTACATCCGCGATAATGACCGCGGAGCTCTCCGGGCTTTCCGCCTTGATCTCCTCGACCCGGCTCCGAACGTCCGAAACCTCGATTTCCTGCTTGTTAAACCAGATATCGCCGGTCTTGGTCACACCGATCAAAATGTTACCACGTGACTTCGAGACAGCTGTCTCAGCCTCCGGACGGAGCGGATCGATCCCCGTGTCTTTCACAAATGAAGTCGTAACAATGAAGAAAATCAACATGATAAAGACGATATCTAACATCGGTGTGATGTTAATTTCGGTATCGTCTTGCTCTTCGCTGTGTCGTCTGGCCACAGAGAACTCCTATTTGTTGATTGCCGCGAGCGAGACTTTGTCAGCCCCCGCCGCTCGCGCCTGATCGACCACCGTCACCAGCAAACCGACATCAGCCTCTCGTGCGGCGGCTACGACCACCGACGCTTCGGGCTTGGTCGCAAGCGCGCTCTCGATGTTGGCGCGAACCGCCTGAACATCCGTGGGTCGGTTATTGACCGAAATCCTGCCGGCGTCGTCGATCTTGATCGCAATGACGTCAGACAGTTTTTTCTCTTTCGGCGGCTCGTTACTCGGACGAGACAGGTCAACGCCCGTCTCTTTCACAAACGAGGTGGTCACGATGAAAAAGATCAGCAGGATGAACACCACGTCCAGCATCGGCGTAATGTTGATTTCCGCGTCTTCCTCAGCTCTGTGTTTTCTCTTGGACATGCCCTACCTCAGTGCCTCGTCAGCGCATCTTCGAGCCGAGCGACCGCACGATTGGCACGTCGCTCTAGCTGGACTGAGATGTAAAGGCCCGATAACGCTGCGACCAGACCGGCCATAGTCGGAATCGTCGCCTGCGACACGCCACCCGCCATCAACCGCGCGTTCCCGGTGCCGTGGAAGGCCATGACCTCGAATACCTTGATCATGCCGAATACGGTGCCAAACAGGCCGAGTAATGGCAGCAATGCCATGATCGTTTTAATGATCGGAAGGAATTGCCGTGCCTGGACCGAGATCTGGGAGATCAACAGGGAACGGATCGCCTGCGCATACCAGGAATCGGTGTCAGCGCGAGCTTCCCACTCCTGTTTCACGCGCGCCATCTCTTGCGGCAGTCCTTTTGACAAGAACCAGAAACGCTCAATGATGAACGTCCACATGATGATCGTAGCGATCAGAATCAGGAACAGCACAGGCCCGCCCAACTCGAAGAACGAGCGGAGTGAAATCCAAATGGAGTCTATGAAATACACAGCGACTCCGTCAGGTGCGTTCCGTGTGGCGCGCGATGATGCCGGCGCTCTGTTCTTCGAGTACCTCGATCAACGAACGGCTTCTGCTAGTTACCAATGTGTGCATAAACACCAGCGGAATAGCGACAATCAGACCGAGCATCGTCGTGACCAGCGCTTCTGAAATACCGCCCGCCATCAATTTCGGATCACCCGTACCAAACAGCGTGATTGCCTGGAAGGTGTTGATCATGCCCACAACCGTTCCGAGCAGACCCAGGAGCGGAGCCACCGCAGCAAAAACCTTGATGAGCGACTGGCCACTCTCCAAAGGAGGGACCTCTTTCATGATTGCCTCATCCAGCTTGAGTTCCAGGGTCTCAAAGTCCGCGTTACGGTTCTCGGCGTACACACCGAGCACGCGACCCAGCGGGTTATCCGGTTTGGGCTCGCCACCTTTTAGCTGGCGCTTCATCTTGCCACCGAGACCGGACAGGATCAGCAGACGCCACAAAGCGATGCCGATACCGATGATGCCGATGCCGATAATGACGTAACCCACCGGGCCGCCCTGGCTGATGCGCTCACCGACGGTCGCTTTCTTGGTCTCGAGACTCAGCAACGTGCCCCCGCTAGGGTCGATCGGAAACTCCACCAGCGTGCCAGCTGATGCGGATACCAGAGACTTCGCGGGGCCGGTGAATCGAGCTGCCGGCTGCGGATCGAGCACCTGCAAACCACCCGTCTCGTTACTGAATGTCAGGAAGCCATCGCTGTTGACGACGTTGAAGGCACCGACTCGCACGACTTCACCCTGCGTTTTGGCGCCTCCGGAGGCACTAATCTCGGTTGTAAATTTCTCGACACTGGAAGACGCTGCCATTTCCTCAAGCAGCAAGAACTGGAGTTCCCGCAACTGCGCGATCGACGGCAATCCATCGGCCTCAGCCAGTACTTCGGCTATCTCGCCTCGACTGGGTTTCTGCGTGGTAATGATGGAGCCCTGAACCATACCTAACGCTTCACCCGCCGCCAGTCTGACGACACCGAACAACTCGCCGATGTCACCGGTCCTGACACGCAGCGTTTCCGTGAGGTCAGTCAGCGTCTGCTCATTCGCATCGTAGGCTGCTTTCAACTGATCGCTGCGGCGCTCCGCTTCGGCCAGAGCCTGCTGAGCGCTATTCAATAGCGCTTGCTGCTCGTTGCGCCGTGCAATGAACTCCTGCTCGCGCTGCCGATTCTCCGCACTCACCGCCTGGCCTTGTTTACGGACCTCGTCAAGCACGTCGTTCAAAGAAGACTGCGCGTCCGCATTAGAGCCAGCGATGACCGACAATAAAACTACGGGTGCGCCAAGCGCCTTGATCATCTTAGCGAAACTCATTGCGATGCCTCCGGAGCGGGAACGGGAAGATTTAGCAGTTGCGGTGGTGCCTGCTTGCGGGCCAGCGACAGACCGTCGCTGACGGCACGGCGATAGCCACTATCGAGTACTTCCCAAGTGCCGGACTGCTTGTTCCACATGCCGGTGACCTTCTGATCCGGCGTCTGGTAGGCCAGCACAATTCGACCGACGCGCAAGAAATCGACGGTTGTTTCGACGCCGTTCAAATCGATCGTGCCCTCGTAGGCCTCGATCGTGTCGCCGTATTCAGTTTCGATTCTGTAGGCATCCATAATCTGCCGGTATTTCTCCGAGTTTGTGATTTCGGAGCTCGTCATGTTCGCTTCGAGGTTCTCGATACGGCGCATGCGCGATTCGCTCTGGAACGGCATGTCGGCTTCGATGAACTGGCGCAGATCCGCGATCATCGTGAGCATCAGCGGTACGATGCCCTGCTCTGTTTGATCGAAATTCTCAAGATCGTCTTCCATCTTTGCGATCGACGCATTCTGGTCATCAACAACCTTTTGCAGGTTGTCATTGTAGATACGCACTCGATCCAACTGCTGGAGCACCAAACGGTACTCGCTCAGCAGTTCCGAAGTCTGCTGTGCGTAGCGATCGACTCGCTGTTGAGAGGCACTCGACCCCCGATCGAAGTCTTCTTGGGTATCAATGACCCGCTTCGCAGCTTGCTGCGCGAAGGCGCTTGGGCTAGCGAGAGCGATTACGGCAGCAGCAAAAAAGCCCCCGACCACGGTACGGCTCCGGCCGCCGCTAAAAAACGACATCAGCATTAGTGTTTTCCTACAGACGTTCTGAATCTTGATTATGTGTAATACCACCCGCAGCAGTGTTTCCGGCCGTACCGGAACCCCCCGAGACACAGGCCACTGTTGTGGGCTGGAAGCAACAAGCCTCCTGTTTTACGCCGACCGAAGCTAGCAGAATTGACCACGAAAAAAAAGCGTGTTCAAAGACTAGCGCCAAGCGTGAAGCGCATGCATCTCGCCCCCTATTCGTTCAAAATATGGTGCCCAATTCACGACAAGGACCCCCCATGTCAGCTGACGATATCGTCATTCTCGGCGCAAAACGCACACCGATCGGCGCCTTTCAGGGAGCGCTCGGTGGCGCCAGCGCACCTGAACTCTCCGCAGCCGCAACGCGCGCTGCGCTCAGCGCGTCGGGCATCGATCCAGAAAGTCTCGACGAGTCGATCCTGGGATGCGTCCTGCCGGCCGGCCTCGGGCAGGCGCCTGCGCGTCAAGCTACCCTCGCAGCGGGTATACCCAACTCTCGCGGCGCGACGACCATCAACAAGGTGTGTGGCTCCGGGATGAAGTCGATCATGCTTGGGGCAGACCTGATCAAAGCAGGCAGCGCAACACGCGTACTGACGGGCGGCATGGAATCGATGAGCAACGCGCCCTACTTGATGCCTAAAGCACGTAGCGGATACCGAATGGGTCATCAGGAAGTGCTCGACCACATGTTCTTTGACGGCCTGCAGAACCCGTACGACGGCAATATGATGGGCGTGTTTGCCGAACGCACCGCGCAGAGATACGAGTTTGGCCGAGAAGCACAGGACAGGTTTGCTATAGCGTCCTTGCAACGCGCGCTCGACGCGCAAGCGTCGAATCGCTTTGACGACGAAATCGCGCCTGTAACTGTGAAGCATCGGAAGGGCGAAACCGTGGTCTCGATCGACGAGGAACCAGGACGTTCCGATGCCGAACGCATCCCTACACTGCGCCCGGCTTTTGCAAAGGACGGCACGGTCACCGCAGCCAGCTCGTCGTCGATCTCAGACGGCGCTGCCAGCATGATCCTTGCGAGCGCCCTCGATGCTGAGAAAAGCGGTCTGGAACCCATCGCGCGTATCGTCGGCCACAGCGGCTTTGCGCATGAGCCCGAGTGGTTCACCACCGCACCCGTGGGTGCCATTCGTGCACTCCACGAAAAGCTCGGGTGGACGCCTGAGACCGTCGATCTCTACGAAGTCAACGAAGCGTTCGCGTGTGTCACCATGGCAGCGATTCACGACCTCCATCTCGATCATTCACAGGTCAACGTAAATGGCGGCGCTTGTGCGCTCGGTCACCCCATCGGGGCCAGCGGCGCACGAATCGTCGTCACTCTGCTTCATGCGCTGAGACAGTGCGGCGGCAAGCGTGGTATTGCATCGCTCTGCCTTGGCGGTGGTGAAGCCGTCGCCGTCGCCGTTGAACTTATTTGAAACCAGAAATCAGGAATTCATCATGGAATTGAATCAGGCTAAAGCAATCGTAACTGGCGGCGCGTCGGGCCTTGGATTGGCGACCGCACGCGCGGTTGTCGATGCGGGAGGGCGCGCGGTGCTTCTGGACATCAACGACGAGGCAGGCGCCGAGGCAGCGGCGTCACTCGGAAACGCTACACGCTATATCCGCACCGACGTCAGTGACGAGAGCGCCGTTAAAACCGCGGTTACCGACGCGGCCGAGCACATGGACGGCCTTACCTTCGCAGTCAACTGTGCGGGCATCGTCGCACCAGGACGCGTTCTTGGGCGCGAAGGACCGATGGCTAGCGACTATTTTGCGCGCACCGTACAGGTCAATCTGGTCGGATCATTCAACATCGCGAAAGAAGCCGCGAACATCATGCAGCACAACACGCCCGCTGCCGACAATGAGCGCGGCGTCATCATCAACACAGCTTCCGTGGCTGCCTTCGAGGGGCAGATCGGGCAGGCCGGCTATTCAGCATCGAAAGGCGGCGTCGTTGGCATGACTTTGCCAATGGCTCGCGAACTCGCACGGTTCGGCGTCAGAGTGATGACGATCGCACCTGGGATTTTCATGACGCCGATGATGGCGAGCTTGCCGGAAGCAACGCAGCAATCGCTAGCCGAACAGATACCGTTTCCGTCGCGGCTAGGCACCGCAGAAGAGTACGCAAGCCTCGCTGCCTACATCTACACCAACACAATGCTCAACGGCGAGACGATTCGTCTCGACGGCGCCATTCGCATGCAGCCGAAATAACGGAATAGCCGCTGCTCGGGTATGTGACTTACATACCCGAGTAGTTGGGTCCGCCGCCGCCCTCCGGGACCGTCCAGTTGATGTTTTGGCCGGGGTCCTTGATGTCACAGGTTTTGCAGTGGACGCAGTTCTGGGCATTGATCTGGAAGCGGGTTTCACCCTCCTCCTCGACGAACTCATAGACGCCTGCCGGGCAGTAACGCTGAGAGGGTCCTGCAAACACCTTGAGGTGATGTGCGACTGGCACCTCGTTATCAACCAGCCGCAAATGCACCGGTTGGTCTTCTTCATGGTTGGTGCTGGACAGGAACACCGATGACAATTTGTCGAAACTGATCTGGCCGTCAGGTTTCGGGTAGTCGATGGGTTTGCACTGTGAAGCGGGTTTCAAGCTTTGATGATCCGGCGTCTTGTTGCGCAGCGTGAGCGGCAGCCGTCCACCGAAAATATTCTGGTCGAGGAAAATAAACGCTGATCCGAGGAACCTCCCGAATTTATGCTGCGCGGGACCGAAGTTTCTTGCCTTTTTCAGCTCTTCCATCACCCACGACCCATCAACAGCATCGGCATAGGCTGTGATCTCAGCACCGCCCTCAGCACCGCCGCGCAACGCCTCAAAGACCGCGTCTGCTGCCAGCATGCCGGTCTTGATCGCGGTGTGCGAACCCTTGATCTTCGCGTTGTTCAGATAGCCCGCCTCACAACCGACCAACATACCGCCTGGGAAGGTGACTTTGGGTAGTGATTGATAGCCGCCTTTATTGACCGCACGAGCGCCGTAAGAAATCCGCTGTCCGCCCTCGAGGTATTGCCGAATCTTTGGATGCTGTTTCCAGCGCTGAAACTCATCGAACGGACTGAGGTAAGGATTCGGGTAGTCGAGCGCGATGATGTAGCCGAGATATACCTGGTTGTTGTCGGCGTGGTAGAGGAAGCCACCGCCTTCGGTATCACTCTCTAACGGCCAACCGAGCGTGTGCACCACAAGACCTGGTTCGTGCAATTCCGGACTGATCTCCCAGACTTCTTTGAGCCCAATGCCGTAGTGCTGGGGGTCGGAATCCGCGTCGAGAGTAAATTTACCAATTAACTCTTTGCCGAGGCTGCCGCGGCACCCCTCAGCGAAGATGGTCTGCCGACCGAGCAACTCGTAACCGGCTTCGTGTGCCGGTTTAGGATTTCCGTCTCGACCGATGCCCATGTCACCGGTTGCGACACCACGAACCGCACCCGACTCGTCGTACAAGACTTCGGCCGCCGCATATCCCGGAAACAGGTTGACGCCCAATTCTTCCGCTTGCTCGGCCATCCATTGCACCAAACGCCCGAGACTGATGACGTAGTTGCCTTCGTTATGCATCGGCTTCGGCACAAACGGTCCCGGCACCCGTGTCGCCTTCTGCTCACTTGTCATGTAGTAGACGTCATCGCGAGTGACTGGCGTGTTCAGCGGTGCGCCCTTTTCTTTCCAGTCCGGGAATAGCTCCTCAAGTCCTCGAGGCTCGAATACGTTGCCTGACAAAATGTGAGCGCCAAATTCAGCACCCTTCTCCACGACGACCACGGACAACTCTTCGCCAGCTTCGTTGGCCTGTTGCTGCAATCTGCACGCCGCAGCAAGGCCCGCGGGACCGCCACCGACGATCACCACATCAAACTCCATGGATTCGCGTTCTGTCGTCATGTATTACAAGACCTTCCTGAGTGAATACGGCAGCGGATGGTACCATTCGAGCGGCTTGTGCGGGGGTCGGACGTCCGCATTTCATCGCTGGGACAGCGGACAACACATGGACACCACCACATTAAGCGAGCGCTACCTCTCATCGCTGGAGGCGAATGGCTGGGCGCGTGACGACGCCCAATGGGAAGCGGTTCAGTCGCTGGAGCGCATTGCTCGCGAAGTCAATGCCAAATCGCGGCCACGCTGGCGGTTCTGGGAGAGTGCACCTTCCGTGAAAGGGCTGTACCTGTGGGGCAGCGTTGGCCGCGGTAAGACGTTCCTTATGGACCTGTTCGTCAGCACCTTCGATGCATCTGTGGTCGAGCGAAAACACTTCCATCGGTTTATGTCTGAAGTCCACGAAGCACTCGGTGCAATCGAGCACGAGCAAGACCCGCTAGAAAGTGTTGCCAACGCCATTGTTAGCAAGTCGAGAATCCTTTGCCTCGACGAAATGCACGTGAACGATATCGGCGATGCGATGATCCTCGGGCGCTTGTTCGAAAAACTGTTCGCGCAAAACTTGACGTTGATCACGACGTCGAATATCCCGCCGAGTGGCCTTTACAAAGACGGATTGCAACGTGCGAGATTTCTGCCAGCTATCGCATTGATGGAAGCCCATTGCGAAGTGCTGGAATTGGGTGGCACTAGAGACTATCGCCTCGAGCTACTCAGTACGGGCGAGACCTACCACGTGTGCGAGGAAGGTTGCGAGGCATGGGCGTCGGCGCGCCTGAAGCAGCTTGCTGGAACTGCTCAGATCGGAGACCTCAGCATCTCCGTACTGAATCGCGATATTGCGCTGCTGGGGAGAGCGCCTGGTATGGCCTGGTTCAGTTTCGCCGCGATCTGCGAAACGGCGAGGAGTCAGCTCGATTACATATCACTTTCGAAACGCCTGCACACGATACTCATATCGTCGGTACCTATTCTCGATGACACCGACAACAATGCGGCACGCCGCTTCATTATGCTCGTCGATGAATTCTACGATCGACAAGTCAATCTGTTGCTTTGCGCACAAGTACCGGCCGATCAGCTCTACACCGGCAAGAAGCTGGCGTTTGAATTCCAGCGCACCGTCAGCCGGCTAATCGAAATGCAGTCATCCGAATACCATGCGTTGGCACATCGTCCGTAGCGCGCTGGGCAGCAACCCGACGAAGCGGTAGGATTTCCTGATCCTTTCTGGAGAATGCGCCATGAACGATGCAACGCCGAACCGACCCACGCTCGCACTCGAGGACTTCCTGCCCTACCGGTTGTCGATTCTCTCTAATACGGTGAGCGGCACTATCGCATCCGCCTACGATCGCAGGTTCAATCTATCGATTCCCGAATGGCGCGTGATGGCAGTGGTTGCGCGCAGCCCCGGCCTTTCGGCCGCCCAGGTTGCGGCGCGCACGCTAATGGATAAGGTTGCCGTCTCTCGCGCGGTTGCCAAATTGCTGAAACAGGAACGCATCACACGCGAGTTCGCCGACCAGGATAAGCGCCGATCGATCCTGAATTTGTCACCCGCTGGGCGGGAAGTCTATGAACAAGTGGTACCCATGGCACTCAAGATCGAGGCTGAGCTGCTCGAGGGCTTTACTGGCGAAGAGATCGCCACCTTGAACCTTCTGGTCGATCGTATGCTCGCGCGCATGCGCATGCTTGGCGCGCCCGAGGTCTAGTCGCCGACAGGGCACGACAATGAGTCCGCATGAATCGCCGTTCGCACTGCGATCAGCTCTTCAAAGAACTCCTGAGACAAGGCGCGCTGCAAAAAAGACACACCGGAAGAGCCGCCACTGCCAGGCCGGTGCCCAATAATGCGTTCGACAGTTTTCATGTGACGAAAACGCCAGAATTGAAAATTGTTGGCGATATCGACCATGGTCTCGCAGATTTCATAGGCGTCCCAATGCGCCCTTGGGTCCTGGTACACAGTCAGGAGCGTCTGCACAACGTCATCGTCGACCGGTCTTACCTCAGCGAAATCGCGATCGATTACGCGGTCGGGAATAGCGTAGCCACGCCGACTCAGGAGCCTTAGAAACTCGTCATACACGCCGGGCGTGCTGATAGCGTGCTCGAGTCGCGCGTGCCATTCCGGACGATGTGCATAGACCTTGAGCAATTGCCGATTGCGGTTGCCGAGCAAGATTTCGAGCATCCGATACTGCGGCGACTGAAAGCCTGAAGCGTTGCCGAACACATGCCGGAATTCCGCATATTCACTGGGCGTAAGAGTCTCTAGCACGCTCCATTGGTTGTGCAGCTGCTGTTGGACCGTCTTGACCCGTGCCAGACACTTCGCAGCACGCCGCAAACGTGCCTCTCGCAGGTAAGCGGATGCAGCCTCCAGTTCATGAATGAGCAATTTCATCCACAACTCTGCGACCTGATGCTGAACGATAAATAGCATCTCGTCGTGATGTGCCGGCTCGCTCAGAGGTACCTGGCACGCCAGCATTTCATCCAGTTTCAGGTAAGCGGAGTAATTCTCGCTTCTGGGCAGGTCTGTGTGGATTCCCTGCTCGAGTTCACGTTGCGTCACGTTCGTCCCTCCTGCACGCGCCGCCGGTCGCCAGATAGTAAACCAAACACCCACTCGGACAACCCTATTCGTGCCGCACCATGCGGTATACTGCGCGCGCGAAACAGGGCACTCGAGTTTGATGTGTCCCGGAGGATGGCGATGCCCAGACAGGACCGACGGCGCGGGGACCGTCAGGACGAGCTGTTGCGTCAGATTGCTGCTGCGGTTGAAGACAATCGACCGCTTGCGGATCGGCGCGCGGTTCGACGGTATATCTGTGAGTACTACCGTAATCTCAGTAGCGACGACGTCACGATGTCCAGCATGGACTCCTTGGCTGCCGCCGCGATGTCTCACCTCAGCTTCGGGCGCAATCGTGCATCGGGCGAACATCGTCTCAGGGTTTACAACCCAAGTCTGTCACGTCATGGCTGGGAGAGTCCGAACACCGTTGTTGAGCTCGTACACGAGAACATGCCGTTCCTCGTCGATTCGGTCAGCATGGCATTGGATCGCGCCGGCTCTGCGATTCGACTTACCGTTCACCCCCTGATCCGTTGCGCGCGGACTCCCGCGGGGCGGCTGAAAGAGGTCCTGCCACACAAGAGCGATGCCGGTAACATTGAGTCTTTCATTCGTTTTGAAATTCGCCGCGAAACACGCAAAGCGCAAATTCAGGCATTGCAGCAGACCATCGAGCAATCGCTCGCCGATGTTCGTGCCGCGGTTCAGGACTGGCAGCCAATGCGAGCGCGGATGCGCAAGGTCATCGCGAGTCTGGAGGAACAGCCCAACCTCAGCGCAGACGCCAAGGACGAGAGCATCGAGCTGCTGAAGTGGCTAGCGAACGATCGGTTTACCTACCTTGGCTATCGCCGCTACCGATTAAATGAGACGCCGGAGATTCCGGAGCTCAAACCGATCCGCGGATCGGCGCTGGGACTGAATACCATCGGCGATCGCCGTGGCAGAACACACAAGCTCTCCCCTGCCATGCAGCGCTACAAGCGCTCGGCGGAGCTTATGTTGATTAACAAAGCGAATTCACGCTCCACCGTGCATCGACCGAGCTACCTCGACTATGTCGGCGTGAAGTCGTTCGATACGAACGGCAACCCTGACGGTGAGCATCGATTCATCGGATTGTTTACTTCCCAGGCCTACAGCGAACCCGTCGAGTCGATTCCTCTGATTCGAAAGAAAATCGCGGAAATCCTCGACAGAGCAGGCCTGGACCAAACCAGTCATCGGGGCAAGGCCTTGATGCATATTCTGAATAACTATCCTCGAGACGAGCTATTTCAGGCGTCCGTACCTGATCTCGCACGCACCATCACGGGCATCCTGAATCTGCAGGAACGACGGCGCGTAAAGTTGTTCATGCGACGAGATACGTTCCGCCGTTTTTATTCATGCCTTGTGTTCATTCCACGCGAGAAATACAACACCGAGGTGCGTGAACGCACAGAGGAGATTCTCCGCACGGCCCTCAACGGCGATACGGTCGAATCGCACGTACAACTCTCAGACTCAGCGCTAGCGCGAGTGCACCTGTTGGTCTACGCCGACAGCACAGCGGCTAACAAGGTATCGCTGCGCACCATTGAGAACCAGATTTCAGAGTCTGTTATCACCTGGAGTGATCGACTGAGGCGCGCGCTTGTGAAAGCGCATGGCGAAGAGTCCGGCGCCAATTTGTTTGAGCGCTATTCGGGCGTATTCCCACTCGCCTACCAGGAAGATGCCAGCGCCACGCAAGCCGTTCAGGATCTTGACTTCATTGAGCGCCAGCTTGCGCCCGGCGCCGATCCGGCTGCCAGCTATCAACTCACGGTACAAGCAGACGGTCGATTACGATTCGTTGTGCTCCGTGTCGATGCACAGCTTGCGCTTTCCGATGCGCTGCCCCTGCTTGAGAATCTCGGCATGCGCGTGCTGACCGAACGCCCTTATCAACTGCGTATGCGCGAACAACGCGCGTGGCTGCAGGACTTCGAGCTCGAGTCGATCAATAACG
Organism: Pseudomonadota bacterium; assembly: GCA_038521865.1. Taxonomy (GTDB): domain Bacteria; phylum Pseudomonadota; class Gammaproteobacteria; order Steroidobacterales; family Woeseiaceae; genus CALBPI01. The sequence goes on from JBCBKO010000001.1 coordinate 830,575, forward strand.
CGCCGCAGAAGCGCCTTCGCGACTGCGCACCCGAGTTGATCAAGAGCTTTCACGCGCAATTGCATGGCCAGATCGAGCGCGATCGATACAATCTGCTCGTGGCGGCCGGTGGGCTTTCGAGCGACCGAATCACGATCGTGCGGGCCTATGCCAAGTACCTCTTGCAGCTCGGATTGCCGTTCAGTCAAAGGTACCTCGAGGAGATCTTCGCGGAACATGCAGACGTTCTGAACGCAGCACTCGATTGGTTCGAGATTCGCTTCGATCCCAACGCGAATCCGTCACGCGGTAGGCTGCGAAGAACCGAACAACGCGTCATGAGTGGCATTGCCGATGCACGCAGTCTGGATGCCGACCGAGCACTGCGCGCACTTTTCAGTGTCATGAGCGCAACGCGCAGAACGAACGCTTTTGCCGGGATCGAGAATCTGCGCACCGAAGCGCTTGCATTCAAACTCGATACCTCGAAGATCGAAGAGGCGCCTTTGCCCCGTCCTGCGCACGAGATTTTCGTGTACTCGCCACGAGTGGAAGGCGTCCACCTGCGGGCTGGCGACATCGCACGGGGCGGGCTGCGTTGGTCCGATCGCAGGGACGATTTCCGAACCGAAGTGTTGGGCCTCATGAAAGCGCAGACCGTCAAGAACACAGTGATCGTACCCACTGGGGCAAAGGGCGGCTTCTATCCGAAACAACTCCCTGAGGGGGATCGGAACGCAATGATGAGCGAAGCGATTACCTGCTATCGCATGTTCATTACGGCCCTGCTCTCCGTGACTGACAACCTGGTCGATGGTGATATCGCCCCGCCGAACGGTGTCGTCGCATACGATAATCCTGACCCATACCTCGTCGTTGCGGCCGACAAGGGGACAGCCACATTCTCAGACATCGCGAACGAAATCGCTGTCGAGCGCGGCTTTTGGTTGGGCGATGCCTTCGCATCAGGCGGCAGTGCAGGCTACGACCACAAGAAAATGGCCATCACCGCACGCGGGGCGTGGGAAGCCGTGAAGCGACATTTCCGCGAGATGGGCGTCGATACACAAACCGATCGCTTCACCGTCGCCGGAATCGGTGACATGTCCGGAGATGTCTTCGGCAATGGGATGCTGTTGTCCGAAACACTATGTCTGCAGGCAGCCTTCAATCACCGCCATATCTTCATCGATCCAGCACCGAACCCTGCGACAAGCTTTGCCGAGCGAGAGCGATTATTCGCGCTACCGCGCTCTGGCTGGGATGACTACGACACGAGCTTGATATCGCCCGGCGGTGGCATCTTTGACCGCAACGTAAAGTCGATCGATCTCTCGCCGGAAGCGCAGAAACTGCTGCACATAAGCACATCTCGTGTTTCGCCGCTCGAACTGATTCAGGCGATCCTGAGGATGCCTGTTGATTTGCTGTGGAATGGCGGTATCGGCACCTACGCCAAAGCTAGTTATGAAAACCATAGCGACGCCGGCGATCGTCAGAATGATAGCGTACGCGTCGATGCGACAGAGCTTCAGTGCAAGGTGATCGGAGAAGGCGGAAACCTCGGGCTAACCCAGCTTGCCCGAGTCGAGTTCGCGGCCAACGGAGGCCGCATCAACACCGACTTCATCGATAACTCGGCGGGGGTCGACAGCTCCGACCGCGAGGTCAACATTAAGATTCTGTTAGCGCTGATCGGTCAGGAACGGCGCATGACTCGTGGCAAGCGAAACCAGTTGCTTGCGCGGATGACCGACGAAGTGGCTGCACTCGTCCTTCGCAATAACTATTTACAGACTCAGGCGATCAGCATGATGGAGGCTCGTGCTGTGGAGCGACTGAGCGAACATCGAGCGACCATTCAAACCTTGCAAAAGAGTGGTCTGCTAAATCGTCGACTGGAGGGTCTACCTGACGACGAGGCGCTGGATGCACGCAAGCGCGAGGAACGTGGCTTTACCCGGCCTGAGCTTTCTGTGCTGCTCAGTTACGCAAAGCTCGATCTTTACCAGCAACTGAGTGGCGCCGGCGTTGAACTCGGTGGCTACCGCGACACGGAACTGTTGAACTATTTTCCAACGCCATTACAAAAGCAGTTTGCTCAGTTCGTCTCCAGGCATCGGCTTGCGCAACAAATCGTGACAACGCTGCTGACCAATAGCCTCGTCAATCGCATGGGGCCGGCTTTCGCCATTCGGGCGCAGCAAGAAACGGGCAGCGGGGTCGACCGTGTTGCGCAGAGTTACGTCATCGCCAGGGATATCGCCGATGCGCGCAGTCTCTGGGCAGATATCGAGAGACTCGATACGCGCATCCCAACCAATATCCAGTACTCGATGATGTACGAGATTGCGCGCAAACTGCGCCATTGCTGTTATTGGATTCTGCGCAACTGTAGTGGCCCTCTCGATGTTGACGCATTGACTGAGAGCATCTCGATGCCGGTGCAGGAAATCCTCAAGGACTTGCCGGACCTCATGTCCAAGTCTGGAGCGCGGCGATTGGAACGCACGGTACGCCAGCATTTGCGCATGGGCGTTGCGGAACGCTTGTCTCGACGTATCAGCGCATTGGGCTACATCACAGATGCGCTTGAGATTGTTCGCATCGCGACCGACACCGGCTGTAACACCAAAGACATGGCGAACACTTACTTCATGCTTGGCGAACGACTGCCTTTCGACTGGATTCGCAGTGCAATCGACAAACTGAAAGTTGATGGTATCTGGCAGGCGCGTGCGCGCAGCTCACTTCGCGACCGTATTGTCGGCGCTCAGCGTGAGCTCGCAGGTCAAGTGTTCAGTGTTAGCGGCTGCGGTAATGCCGAATCAGGCATAGACGCGCTCCGAAAGGCCCGGCTGGGACGCTTCGAGCGCACCGAGGATCTTCTGGAACAGATGCGCGAGAGCGAGAGCACCGACTTTGCCTCGCTTACTGTCGCCGTGAATGAAATTGCAACTTTGGTCGGTGACAACGCCGACTGACGAATCCCTGGGGACTACGATGACCGGAAAACTGATCTTGTGCCGACACGGCCAAAGCGACTGGAACCTGAAAAACCTGTTTACTGGCTGGACGGATGTCGATCTGACGGAAAAAGGCGAAACCGAAGCACGCGCTGCGGGCACCCTGCTGAAGCAAGGCGGGTACGAATTCGATGTCGCCTATACATCCGTACTCAAGCGTGCAATCCGCACGTTGTGGCTGATGCTCGATGAGATGGATCGGATGTGGCTGCCCGTGCACCGCGACTGGCGACTGAATGAGCGTCACTACGGCGCACTACAAGGATTGAACAAAGCGGAGACAGCTGCAAAGTACGGTGATGAGCAAGTGCACATCTGGCGCCGCTCTTACGACATTACGCCGCCCCCGATTGAAGACGACGATGAGCGCCACCCACGCTTTGATATGCGCTACACCGGAATCGATACCTTACCGGCGACTGAATCGCTGGCGTTGACACTCGAACGCGTCAGAGTGGTTTGGGACACAACAATCAGCAGAGACCTCGAGGCAGGAAAGAACGTCTTGATTGCCGCTCATGGCAACAGCCTGCGCGCCCTCGTCAAGATGTTGGATGACGTATCAGAGCAAGAGATCACGGGCTTCAATATTCCAACGGGAGTGCCGCTCGAGTATCACCTCGACGATCAACTCAAACCGACTGCAAGAGAGTTTCTGGGTGATCCCGACGCGATCGCCGCAGCAGCAGCGGCCGTTGCGAATCAAGGCAAATCGCAATGATGTACGCACTTGACGACAATCGCCCGGAGCTCGTCGGCGACGGACAGTGGGTTTCGGACACGGCTGACGTCATTGGCAAGGTGACGCTGCACGCCGACGCAAGCGTGTGGTTTGGCAGCGTCCTACGTGGCGACATGGAAAGAATCACTGTCGGTGCGCGCACGAACATCCAAGATCACAGCGTGCTGCATACCGATGCCGGGTTCCCGTTGGTGCTTGGAGAAGGTGTCACCGTGGGTCACCGAGTGATGCTACACGGATGCCAAATCGGCGATAGTGCGCTCATCGGCATCGGCGCTACCGTGCTAAACGGCGCTATCATCGGCGCCAACTCACTGGTCGGCGCGCACGCGCTGGTAACCGAGGGCAAGACATTCCCGGAAGGCGTGTTGATCATGGGCACACCCGCCAAAGTCGTTCGCGAGCTATCTGAGCAAGAGATCGCCCATCTCAAATTGAGTGCCGAGCACTACGTGGCCAACGCACGTCGTTTTGCAACGGGACTCAAGCCCCTCTGACCACCATCATTCCTGTGATGCAGGGTGGCTCGGCGGGTCGCGTCGTTCGTCCCATACCCGCACGACCCCCTCTTGCGATGTACTTGCGCACAGAATGCCATCGCGCGTGTAAATCCGCCCGCGCGCGAAACCACGCCCACCACTGGCGTTTGGGCTGTCCATCACATAGAGAAACCAGTCGTCGACTCGCATCGGACGGTGAAACCAGAGTGCATGATCAAGACTCGCCATCTGTACTTGCCCGGTGCCGTAGCGCAGTCCATGCGGCAGCGCACTAGTGCCAAGTAGCTCATAGTCCGAGACATACGCCAGCATGGCGCGATGCAAATCTGCGTCATCGGGCAGGCGATCAACCGCGCGTACCCAGACGTGCTTGTAAGGCGCCCGCTCCCCGTGATGTACAAATGCCGGTGGCTCGACAGGACGGAACTCGAAGGGACGTTCCTCCGTCATGAAACGGCGCATCTTCGCAGGAAGCTGATCACCAACGTCGCGCGCGATATCCCGAGCATCAGCGAGCGCTTCGGGCACTGGCACTTCCGGCATATCGAATTGATGCGTCAAACCGGCTTCTGGCACCTGGAAGGAAGCGGCCATGTTCAGGATCGGTCGTCCGTGCTGAATCGCAACGACACGGCGTACTGAAAAACTGCGACCGTCGCGCTGGCGGTCAACTTCATAGACGATCGGCGCTTCCATATCTCCGCGGCGCAGAAAATAGGCGTGTAACGAGTTGGCGCAACGGTCATCGACGGTGTTTTGTGCCGCCGACAATGCTTGGCCGACTACCTGTCCGCCGAACACCTGCTCGCTGCCGATGTCCCGGCTCTCACCACGAAAAATATTCGACTCGATTCGCTCTAGCGTCAGCAACTGACAAAGATCTGCTAGCACTGGGTCCATGGTTCACTCCGAACACGTCAGCTCAGTATTAGAGCACAAGGGCCGCGATTAGACCCCCAAAGCCTGAAGCGTTATCCTCACGCCGCTTCAGGGAGATCACTATGATTGGAAAACGCACACTCGGCGATCGTCTCGCCATGATCGCAAAACTTGAGACCTTCAGTGCGGTCGCATTGTTACTGGTTGCAGGCCCCGGTCATCGCTACGGTTTCATCCCGACGAAGATTGCAGTATTGCTGAGCCTCGCCGCGCTGCTGTTAGGTGCCATCGCCCTGCTGTGCGCGATCGCGGCGCTATTGCTCCCGTCCCAGAACCGTCGCACCGGCATGCTAGCCGGATGTCTGATCGTCAGCGGTGCGCTCAGCGCCACACTCGTTTCGTGGACGATCAAGGGCGCGTCGGTACCGCAAATACACGACATCACGACTGATCTCACGAACCCGCCGCAGTTCCAGCTGCTGGCAGGGGCGCGCGCCGGTGCTGCAAATCCTGACGCTTATCCTGGCGCCGAGTTCGCGGATCAACAGCGCGACGCCTATCCGGACATCACGCCGCTAGAGGTCACCAACAAGGATATTGATGAGATCCTCGATCTCGCTGAGGCTACGGCCGTCGCACAAGGTTGGAATTCCGTCATGCGCCAGGCGGGTAGCAATCAAATTGAAGCCACCGACGTGACGTTCTGGTTCGGCTACAAAGACGACATTATTATTCGAGTCACCGAATCAGCAAGTGGGTCTCGCATCGATGTGCGATCGAAGTCCCGAGTGGGTCAAAGCGACCTCGGTACAAACGCGGACCGAATCGCCAAGTACCTCGATGATCTGGCGACTGTGCTGGGTACGGGTTAACGCAGCAGAGAAACCCGGCCGATCAAAATATCGCGGTACATGACCCAGTCTCCAGCAAGACTGTAAAGCGGAAATTTAAACGTCGCGGGCTTGTTTCGCTCAAAGGCGAAGTGGCCCACCCACGCGAATCCGTAGCCACAGATCGGCATCAACAACAGCCACCAGAGGTTACCTGTCGCGATTACCAAGGCGATGATGCCGAGGACTCCGGTTGTGCCGATGAAATGCATTCTCCGGCAGTTAACGTCGGCGTGTTCGGCCAGGTAGTATGAATAAAACTGGGAGAAGGATTCGAACGAGAGTTCTGACGATTCGGCGTTATTCATGTCTGTTGCACCGTACCACCGTCTACGACAATGCCAGTACCGGTCACGAATGCTGCATCGTCACTCGCAAGGAATAGCGCAACGCGAGCGACGTCGAGCGGCTCGCCCAGTCGTCCCATAGAGCATCTCTGAATCCATGCGTCGCGCAGTTCAGGGTTCTGCCGGAATCCCTCACGCGTCATGTTGGTCATGATCGCACCCGGCTGGATGTAGTTCACGGTGATACCGTGCTTTCCGACCTCGCCCGCAAGCGACTTGGTCAACCCCGCCACGGCGTGTTTGGACGCCACGTACGCAGAAAGGAATCGCCCGCCCATAAACGAATAGATCGAACCCAGGTTGATAATCCTGCCGGCCGGGCTGCGTTTTAAGAGCGGCACCGCCATTCGAGACAAGCGAAACACAGGTCGAAGGTTATTCGCCATCACGGTATCCCAGAGTTCATCCGGGCTCTTCTCAACGCTTTGCATATTGCTGATGCCCGCGTTGTTCACGAGAATATCGAGACCACCAAGATCGCTGTTGACGAGCTCGAGTAAGCGCTCCGGTGCATCGTCTGTAGATACATCGAGGACGTGCCCGGTCACATTCGCGACTCCTGAGAAACGCTCCTCGATACCCGAGTCGGGTAAATCCACGCCTACAACGATTGCCCCATGCTGCGCAAACACACGCGCGATCGCCTCACCGATGCCGGTGGCGGCGCCGGTCACCACGGCACGCATTTGATGGAGTCTCTGTTTTTCCTGCACTAGCCTGTTCCCTTATCGTTTTGGACAGCGAGCAACGCCGCCGCACTGATCGTCGACAATATACCGACGATGAACCCCGCAATCGCATGCACAGTTCGCGCTTCTTCGAACACGGCCCACCATGTTGCCTGACCGAGCGATAAAGCACCGATCACGAACAGCAACAACGGCAACGCACGAATTTTTTCCAAGACTCGCCTCGTCGCTGTTGATTAACTCGCCGTCGGCAATTCGTAGTCAGCAAACTGTTCGCGCAGTGTCGTTTTCTTCACCTTGCCAGTCGCTCCGTGCGGCAGTTCATCGACAAATACAACGTCGTCTGGCGTCCACCACTTCGCAATCTTGCCGTCGAGGTAATCGAGTACGCCCTGCTTGTCGAGGTCGGCACCTTCCGCCTTGACGACGATCAACAACGGCCGCTCTGTCCACTTCGGGTGTGCAACACCGATAACGGCCGCTTCGGCAACAGCCTCATGGCCCATTGCCGTATTCTCGAGGTCGATGGAACTGATCCACTCGCCGCCCGACTTGATCACATCCTTGGTGCGGTCCGTAATCGCCATGAAGCCGTCCGGATCGATGGTCGCTACGTCGCCGGTATCAAACCAACCTTCATCAGCGTGTGCTTCACTTTCGTTCTCAAGCCGGAAGTAATCGCTGCAGATCCAGGGCCCACGAACACGCAATGCACCGAACGCCTCGCCGTCCCAGGGCAGATCGGCGCCCTGCTCGTCGACGATCTTCATTTCTACACCGAAGATACCGCGCCCTGCCTTCACCTGAATCGCCACCTTTTCGTCGGGAGACAGCGCATCATGTTTGGGCAGCAGCGTGTTGGTCACGCCCAGCGGGCTCATCTCGGTCATCCCCCATCCCTGATGCAGCACAACATCATGCTCATCTCGGAATGCCTCGATCATGGATGCAGGCACAGCGGCACCGCCAACAACGGTCCTCTGTAAGTGTTCGAGCTTCACGCCAGCCTTGCGCGCATAGTCGAGCAGGGCGAGCCACACTGTCGGTACGCCCAGCGCGAGGGTCACCTCTTCGTTGGAGAGCAGCTGGTAGAGCGCTTCGCCGTCGCCCATTTTGGGTCCCGGCATAACGAGCTTGGCGCCGACCATCGGGCAGCAGTATGGAATACCCCAGGCATTGACGTGGAATAGAGGCACGACCGGCAGAACAGTGTCGCGACGTGAAATGTTCAACACGTCCGGCATCAGTCCCGTGATCGCGTGCAGAACGGTCGAGCGGTGTGAGTAAAGCACACCTTTGGGGTTACCCGTGGTGCCAGAGGTGTAGCAGAGCGCAGAAGCCGTATTCTCATCGAACTCAGGCCACTGGTAGTCCTCGGATGCAGAGGCGATCCAGGACTCGTAACTCTGGACGTTCAAATCGGTTTGTGGCAGTGAAGCATCGTCACACATAACGATGATGTGTTTGAGACCTGGCGCCTTGTCACGAATCGCAGCGACCAGCGGCAGGAACATCGGATCTACGAGAAGCACGCGATCTTCAGCATGGTTAATGATGTAGACAAGCTGTTCGGGAAACAGTCGCGGGTTGATTGTGTGGCATACGTAGCCAGCGCTGGAGATACCGTAGTAGGCCTCCATGTGGCGGTGATCATTCCAAGCTAGCGTGGCAACTCGGTCGCCATGCTCCAGACCCATCGCGTCGAGCGCATTGGCGACGCGCTTCGCTCTCGAAAAGCAATCCTTGTAGGTATACCGATGGTTCGGATTGTCTGCGGTGACCGAAACGATCTCAGAGTCGGGATGAAACTTCAGGGCATGCTCAGCGATGCTCGAAATCAGCAGCGGCTGGTCCATCATCAATCCACGCATTACTCCCCCCTTTGGTCGAATGCCGTGTGAGTTAACTTGTCGAAGTGTGCATGAAAGCGTAATTGCTCACCACCCCGGACGTCACTTCTGGCGTAGCGACGCTGCGAGGTCTTCGAGTTCAGTCCAGCGCGTCAACAAAGACTCATAGGTAGCCTCGGTCTGCGCAAGATCATCGAGTACAGGTTGCACGGTTTGCTCGAAGTCCTGTTCGTAAAAGCCGGGGTCAGCCGTCTGCGCCTGCAGCGCCGCCATCCGCTGTTCGAAATGTGCAATTTGCTCGGGCAGTGCATCGAGCTCCCGCTGGTCCTTATACGAGAGTTTGGATGACTTTTTGGTAAGGCGAGGCTCACCGTCATCGCGATTAATGTCACCCTTGTGGCGCGGCCGATCACTGACTGCAAGCTTTCGCCCCTTCCGCATCCAGTCTGAGAAATTACCGACGAAACGCTCGACCTTACCGCCGGATTCAAACACCAAAGTGCTGCTCACCACATTGTCGAGAAATTGACGATCATGGCTCACCACAATCAACGTCCCCGTGTACGCGCCCAGTTGTGTCTCCAGAACTTGTAGCGTCTCCACGTCGAGATCATTGGTTGGCTCATCAAGCACCAGAAGGTTACTCGGCTGGCTCAGAAGTCTTGCAAGCACTACCCGGTTTTTTTCGCCGCCGGATAATGCTGACACTGGGGACAAGATCCGCTTCGGTGAAAACAGAAACCCTCGAAGATACCCGACCACGTGTCGTGCTTTGCCGTTGAGTACGATGTAGTCATTGCCCTCGCCGACGACCTCGGCAATCGTCCTGTCGCCATCGAGCTCCCGACGCAACTGATCAAAATAGCCGATTTCAAGATTAGTGCCGTGCTTGATCGTCCCACCATGCGGTTCAAGCTCGCCTAACATCAGTTTTAACAGGGTGCTCTTGCCGACACCGTTGTTGCCCACCAGACCAATTCGGTCGCCGCGTTGTATCGTCAAGCTGAGCTTGTCGATCAGCAGATGCTCTCCATAGCCGAAAGAGACGTTGTGCAACTGAATCGCCTTTCGTCCTGACTGCTCTGCCGTCTCAATATGTACCCGTGCCGATTGCGGCCGCTTTCTGCGTTGTGCCGCTGTGTCACGCATCGCGTGCAGCGCTCTGACGCGACCTTCGTTTCGCGTCCGACGGGCCTTGATCCCTTGTCGAATCCAAGCCTCTTCTTCAGCAAGGCGCTTATCGAATTTGGCGTTCTGCTCATCCTCCTCTTCCCAGGCTTGTTGTCTGGCCTCGAGGTACTGGCGAAAATCGCCGGGCCAGCTAATCAGCTTCCCACGATCGATATCGACGATGCGTGTCGCGAGCTTCTGCAAAAATGCACGATCATGCGTCACAAAGACGATGCTGCCCGGGAAGCTGAGCAGACGCCGCTCAAGCCATTCGATCGTGTCGATATCAAGGTGGTTGGTCGGCTCATCCAGGAGCAATACGTCTGGCGCAAGCACCAGTGCACGGGCGAGCGCCACCCGTCGACGCCAACCACCCGACAGCCTGCTCAGCGGTGTGTCACCAGGGAGCCCCAATTCGCTCACAGTTCGCTCGATGCGTTTCTCGATATTCCAGGCATCGCGAGCATCAAGTTCGCTCTGCAGCTGAGAAACTTCATCCGAGTTTGCGGCACCTGAAGCAGTCAGTTCGGTGAAGCGACGGCGTAATTCCAGCAATGACGACAGTGCTTCTCCGACGAACTCTGAAGCAGTTTGCTCGCTTGCAGGAGGCAAGGCTTGCGGCAGTTCCGCGACGACCAAACCCTCTTTGCGCACGATCTCGCCGTCGTCGGGTATGAGCGCCCCTGAAATCAGCTTCAGTGTCGTCGACTTGCCCGCGCCATTGCGCCCTACGACGCACACGCGCTCTCCCGGCTCGAGAGAAAAGTCGGCCGCATCGAGTACCGGGTCCGCGCCGAACTCGACTCGGATATCATCAAAACGAAGAAGCGCCATCTGCCTAGTATACTGCGCTAGAGACTGACGACGCGCTGTTGAGGGTAGACGATGAAGGTGGCCTTAGCCCAGATTGCACCGGTTTTGCTGGACCGTGACTCGACACTCGCCCGCATCTGTGACGCGATGAACTCAGCGAGCGATGCTCAACTCATTGTGTTTGGGGAAGGTCTGCTCCCAGGTTATCCGTTCTGGGTTGAGCGTACGGACGGTGCACGATTCAACTCCGATACCCAAAAGGAATGGTATTCGCGCTATTTGAGCGCGGCCATCGATATCGACGCTGGCGATCTTGCGGTCGTTTGCGATCTTGCACGCGAGCTCAGTCTCGCCGTGTATCTCGGGATCATGGAAAAGCCCATCGAGCGTGGCGGACACAGCCTGTACGCGTCGCTGGTCTATATCGATGCAGCCGGTCAAATCCAGAGCGTACATCGCAAACTGATGCCAACCTATGAAGAACGGCTGGTTTGGTCACCCGGCGACGGGCATGGACTTGTCGCACACGAGCTCGGCGAGTTTCGGGTGGGCGGGCTGAACTGTTGGGAGAACTGGATGCCACTCGCACGCGCGGCGCTTTACGCACAGGGCGTGAACCTGCATGTGGCCGTGTGGCCAGGCAACCTGAATAATACCGAGTGGATCACGAGGTTTATTGCACGCGAGTCACGCAGTTTCGTGGTCTCAGTCTCCGGATTGATGCGCGCCAAGGACCTGAACTCTGATGCAATGCCCGACACGCAATGGCACGCAGACCAAACGCTCGCAAACGGCGGATCGTGCGTCGCAGGTCCCGACGGGGAGTGGTTACTCGAACCGGTCATTGACGAAAGCGGCGTGTTCGTCGTCGAGTTGGATCGTCAAGATATCAACCGTGAACGTCAAAATTTCGATCCAAGCGGACACTATGCTAGGCCGGATGTACTGCAGCTGAGCGTCAACCGGGCGCGGCTCAAACCCGCGGTTTTCAACGATGAAGAGCCAGAAACGTGATTGACCGGTCGGCACCATCGGGGCGCGAACGTACGGCTATGCGGCGAGCCGTGTTCGATTTTCAAAACCGAATGCTTGAGCCGCTGCTCATCGCTGGCCGCTATGCCATGCGGCTACAGTCGCGCCTCAAACAAGAGCAACACGTGAAAACCGGCGACGCCTGGCAGTCTGCCTTAACCGATGCCGATATCGGCATACAACAGGTATTCGAAGCGTTCGTCCTTGCCGAATTCCCATCGTGGAATTTTTTCGGTGAAGAGCATGAATCCACAAGCAACACCGGATACTTCCCTTCAGATGCCGACGCTTGTGTGATGCTCGATCCGATCAACGGCACCCGTCTATACCGGGACCAGAGCATCTTCTTTGATGTGCTCGTATCACTCAGCTGGCGCGAACAGATCGTCGCGACGATGAGCTACCACCCGGCCCGAGAACTTTTGCTTGGTGCGAACCTTTTTGGCGCAAACTATATGCGGTCCGGCGCAAAGCTCGCGAAGACCACGCTGCTGCCGACACCCAAGGTTGTGAATGCGGCGATCGGCACCTATCAGACGGGAGATGCGCTGCGCTCAGTAGTGGCGGATGTGCACCCGACCTTTGATTTCAGCCTGGACTATGATCCTGATGATCCCCGCTGTTGCCTCAACAGCGTATTTACCGGTGAGCTAGGTGGCTATCTGATGCTGAACTGCGCAATTCTGGACATTGGTGCAACCGCGTTCGCGGTCCAACGCGCGGGTGGAATCGCTTCCAAACCCGATGGCACACCGCTGGAGTTTCTCGACCGGTTCAACCCCGAATCACGACATGACCTTCTCGTAGCAAGGGATCCCGAATTGCACTCGCGCGTGGCAAGCGCGATCAAGGAATCTGGTTTGTGGACCTGACCGGGTCGACTATTCCGCGAGAAAATACAGACCGATCGTGTCTGCGGTGCAGGCGGGCTTGCGGGCGCCCTCGAGCTCGATCGCGTGCTCGGACACTAGGTACAACGCACCCGCACGCTTGCGTGCTTGTGCCAGTTTGGTACGAATCCGGACTCGGTCTCCCGAGCACACCATGCTGGAAAATCTGACCTTGTTGCAGCCGAAATTGATGGTCCTCTCCAAACCCACAAAATCGACGAAATCGCGGGTCAACCGAGGAATCAAAGCCAGAGTTAGATAGCCATGCGCAATGGTTCGCCCGCCAGGCAGCTCTTCGGCCGCGCGCTCAGGATTCACATGTATCCACTGGTCATCCCCGGTCGCCTCGGCAAACTGATCGATATCCTTCTGGGTGATCGGATACCAATCGGACACGCCAATTTCCCGCCCTACGAATGCCTGCGCATCCTCTACCGAGGTTATCCTTATCACGATACGAGACCTGAGCAACTCACCTGACTACGAAGTGCACGATGCCCGAGATTGATCAAAACCTCAAAGACTGATGTTTAAGCTCAACAATGATTATCAGCTGTCTGTGCTCCTGCTCGCCGCTGGCGGCGGTCGTCGTATCGGTGGCAACAAGCCGCTCACCCAGCTTGGCGGGCAAACACTGCTAGAGCGTGCTGTCGAACAGATCCGGCGCGGTACGGCGTGTAATCCGGTAGTCGTTACCGGAGCGAACCATACGGCCGTATTGAACGCTCTGGAGCGACTTGGTTGTCCTTTTGTACACAATGGTGACTGGGAATCCGGGATGGGCCGCAGTATTGCGGTTGGAGTGCGCGTGCTAGCTCAGCGAACCACCCACTGCATGCTGGCGCTGGTCGATCAGCCTCTGATCGAGCCGAAGAATTTACGTGAACTCGTAACGGCCAGTCGCAACGATCCCGACGCCATCGCGGTCAGTAGGTTTGACGCATCCAATGGTCCACCCGCCATTTTTCCGAGCAGCTGCTTCGATGCGTTAAGGGAGCTAAGTGGAGACGTTGGCGCCAGGACCATTGTGCGTCAGCATCAGCGCGTGGTGTCGGTGAGTGTGCCCGGCGCCGAGCACGATATTGATGACGAGCAAGGGCGCCTGAACGCTGAGGCGTTACTCAAAAAAGAGCTACGCTCAATGTGAGTGCGCGTGTGCGTGACCGTGCTTGGCGCAACGCTCGCAGTTGACCCAACCGGAATCGCCGTCGACGTAGTGCTCTTTCTTCCAGATCGGCAGTTCCACCTTGATCCGATCGATGATCTCTCGACAGGCACGGAACGCCTCATCGCGGTGCGCCGATATCACGCCAACCCACACCGCGCTGTCACCAAGCTCCAGCGCGCCTTCGCGATGCACTGCACGCGCTGCAATGGCGCCCGTCTGCTCGATGACTTCGGCAATAATGCGCTCCCCTTCGCTGATCGCGAGTGGCTTGTAGACCTCATATTCGAGGGCGCGTACTTCGCGCCCCTCGTTATGGTTGCGGACCCACCCTTCGAAGACGACAAAGCCGCCAGCGGTCACGTCCGCCATTTCACGGCGCAGTCCGGCGGTATCGATCGGCGCGTAAGAAATCTCCATGCTCATGCTCTAGCCTCCTGCAACCGGCGGAAACAACAACACGGTATCACCGTCATTCACCGCGTCTGACCACTCCGCCATCTTGCCGTTGATCGCGACCTTGCAATGCCCTCTCGGATCAGACGTTGCATGTCGATGTTCCAGCTCCTGGAACAAAGCCAGCGCGTCTTCGGCAGTAGTCTCAACCGTTTCCTGGCTGCGCCCGGCACGATCCCTAAACAACGCAAAATACTCGACGGACACTGATTTCATCGTTGCGCCTCCATCCATTGATCCCGCTCCTCGGGAGTATTCATGTTGGTAATTTCGCGATCACTTGAGACCTCGACCAGCGTCGCACCTGCTTGCAATAGGCACTTTCTGGCGCACCGTCTTCCCGCATCCAACGCCTCCGCCACTCGATCTCGCATTTCCGGTCTCCAGATTGCGTAGAGCGGTTCCGGCAAGTCGCTGCCGGCAGCAGCACTCGCCAAAGCGATCGAGGTCGTGTCTTCGGAGGCCGCACTGACAAGCACGCCAAGACCCTCCCGACTGAGACCCGGCATGTCACACGCCAGCACCAACCATTCCGCCTCGGGATCGTGATCAAACGCTGTAAGAATACCGCCGAGAGGGCCCTCACCAGGGCGAGAATCCACGAGCTGAGGATGGCGCGCTCTGACCGAATCCGCAGTTTGGTCTGCACTTACGCTCACCCAAACGTCGTCGGCGAATTCTTTGGCGAGTGCTACAGTCCTGTCGAGCAGGGTTTCGCCACCCACGGCAATCGCTGCCTTGTCCTCGCCCATGCGCCGACTGCGGCCGCCGGCCAATACCAGAGCCAGTCTGCGCCGATCACTCACGATGAAAGTCCTTCTTGCCACCAGTCTTTGAATGGAGGCGGGTACGCCGGATTTCGATGTCGTGAGAGCGCGCCTTGCACATGTCGTATACCGTGAGGGCCGCGACGCTCGCACCCGTAAGCGCTTCCATTTCCACGCCAGTGCGATGCATCACACGACATTCACAGCGTATCTCAACAACGTTGCCACGCAAGATGAGGTCCACGTCGCACCCCGTTAAGCCCAGCGGATGGCAGAAGGGAATCAGCTCGTGCGTTCTCTTGGCCGCCATCACACCAGCGATCGACGCGGTCGTAAGTACCGATCCTTTTGGGCTGACCAGCGCACCGTCATCCGCACCAAAAGCCTCAATCACCGAGTCTGGCAACACGACCTCGCATACCGCAACAGCGGTCCTCAGCGTTTCATGCTTTGAGGTGACATCGACCATCATCGGCGTTCCGTCCGCCGCGACATGGGTGAGTCCGTTATCCGCCGACACGGTGCATTTCCACTTTAGGCAGTAGTGGCTGCTCGCTCATCGCCCGCTGTTCGCTGTAGCGATCTTCGCGCCGGAGCCACACTCGTCGAATCATGTTGCCAATCTCTTCATCGCTCGCACCCCACCGCAATGGCTCAAGGAAGCGGGTGCCCTGCGTCGCGAACAAACAGGTATAGAGCGTGCCATCAGCCGCGAGGCGCGCCCGATGGCAACTGCCACAGAACGGCGCGGTCACGGATGAGATGAAACCGATCTCTCCGCCACCGTCGCTGTACCGATAACGGCGAGCGACCTCACCACGATAGTTCGGCTGCAATGACTCCACCGGCCAACGCGCGTTGATATGCCCTAGCAGCTCTGATGACGGCACCACATGGTCGCGTTGCCATCCGTTGCGATTTCCGACGTCCATGTACTCAATCAACCGAACGACATGCGAAGTCCCGCGGAAATACTCAAGAACATCGAGCACACCATCGTCATTCACGCCGCGTTGAACCACCGTGTTGATCTTCAGCGAAAAACCCGCAAGCTCGGCACCTGCAACACCAGCGAGCACAGCATCGAGATCGCCACGCCCTCCGCTCATTTGCGCAAATCGGTCAGGGTTGACACTGTCGAGACTTAACGTAATCCGTTTCAGCCCTGCATCTCTAAGTGCCTGCGCTTTCGGCGCAAGTAACTGACCATTCGTCGTGATTGCGAGGTCGTCGACACCTGGGATTGTCGCAAGCCGTTCGATTAAGTTCACAATGTTCTTGTCTAACAGCGGCTCGCCACCGGTGAGCCGCAGCTTGGTCACACCGAGACCCACCATGATAGTCGCCATACGGACAATCTCTTCGTGACTCAAGCGTGCGTCCCGTTTGAGAAATTCGTAATCGTCCCCGAACTCACTGATCGGCATGCAATAAGGGCATCGATAATTACATCGATCGATCAGCGAGATTCTCAGATCACGAATCGGTCGATCCAAACGATCCGTGGGGTGATTGAGGCCTTTGGGGTTGGTCATCAAAGCAGCAGAGCGAAACAAACGATCGTTTAGTATAGCCCGTCCGGCTTTGTTGTGCGCCGCAGCATTCCCTCCTATACTCGGTCGTCGGATGGGGGGCGCATCCGCCGCCGGCAGTTGTCGTGCACTCAAATGATCCCTGCCCCGAAAGCCATGTTCATGGCCTGCCTGGAATCAACTATGGATCTCAGTTTCTCTTCAGAAGAGCTCAAGTTTCGCGACGAAGTCCGCGAGTTTTTCGCCACCCAATATCCTGCCGATATCAAAGAGAAGATGGACAACAACGTTCGTCTGGACAAAGACGACTTCGTCCGCTGGCAGAAAATTCTCCATAAGCACGGCTACATGGCCGTGAATTGGCCGGTCGAGTACGGAGGAACCGGTTGGACGCCCGTACAAAAGTACTTGTTCGCCACCGAGATGGCAGAGGCTAACGCGCCCGACGTGGTGCCTTTCGGGGTCAACATGGTCGGTCCCGTCATCTACACGTTCGGCAACGATGAGCAAAAAGCACGCTTTCTGCCGGACATTCTCGAAAGCAATGTCTGGTGGTGTCAGGGATACTCAGAACCGGGTGCCGGATCTGACCTCGCCTCACTGAAGACCCTGGCTGACCGTGACGGCGACCATTACGTAATCAACGGCACCAAAACCTGGACTACCCTCGGTCAACATGCCGACTGGATCTTCGTACTTGCTCGCACCAACACCGACGTGGCGCGCCGCCAGGAAGGGATCAGTTTCATTCTTTGTGACATGAATACGCCCGGAATCTCCGTGCGTCCGATCATCACGATCGAAGGCGGTCACGAAGTCAATGAAGTGCATTTCGAAAACGTACGGGTCCCCGTCGAAAACCTGGTCGGCGAAGAAGGTCGTGGCTGGACGTACGGGAAGGTGCTATTGCAGCACGAGCGAACCAACATCGCCGCGGTCGCACGCTCCAAATTCAAACTCAAGAAACTGAAGAAATTGGCGTCGAGCGAGCGCTTCGGTGCAACCCCACTCATCGAGTCGCCGACATTCCGGCAGAAGCTGGTGCGAATGGAGATCGAACTCAAGGCGTTGGAGTACACCGACCTCAGGACGCTTGCCGCGGTGTCTACTGGCAAGGCCCCTGGACCAGAGAGCTCCATCCTCAAAATCAAGGGCACTGAAATACAGCAACAACTCAGCAACCTGTTTATGGAAGCAGCTGGCTACTACGCCATGCCTTTCGTACCCGAACAGTACAGCTCAGGCTTTGACCTCGATGATCGGCTCGTGGATGGCACTGAACCCACAAGCGCCCTGCACTACTTCAATTACCGCAAGACCTCGATCTACGGCGGTTCGAACGAGATTCAAAAGAACATCATCGCCAAGCACGTGCTCGGCCTGTAGGAACTAACACGGCATGGATTTCTCAATTACAGAAGATCAGGCGATGCTCCAGGATAGCGTCGCTAAGTTTATTCAAAACGACTATGACTTTGACGCACGCCAGGAAGCAGCAGCCAGCGATCTAGGCTTTTCTCGCGACCGCTGGACCGAGTTCACGGAACTCGGCTGGGCGGCTGTACCATTTGCCGAAGATGACGGCGGCCTCGATGGCGGCCCCGTAGAACTGATGCTCCTTATGGAGGAGTTCGGTAAGGGACTCGTTATCGAACCCTACCTGCCGTGCATCGTCCTGGCGGGTGGCGTTTTGAAGCGAACCGCCAGCGATGAACAGAAAGCGCAGTGGTTAGCGCCTATCATCGAAGGAAGCAAATTGGCGGCGCTTGCCTACGCAGAGCCCCAGGCGCGCTTCGATCTTAACGACACCGCAACAACCGCGACACGCGATGGCGATGACTTCGTACTGAATGGCACTAAGTGCGTTGTTTTGAACGGTGGCGCAGCCGATACGCTGGTTGTCTCTGCGCGCACCAGCGGCGAGCGCACCGATTCAAGCGGTATCAGTCTATTTGTGGTCGATGCGGCCACCGCCGGCATCGAACGTAAAGCTTACCCCACCGTCGACGCCCGACAGGCGGCGGACATCACCCTGAGCGACGTGCGCGTGCCTTCGGCACAGCTGCTCGGGGGCATCGATAACGGGCTTGAGACTCTTAGCGCCGTGATCGATGACGCGATCATTTGTGTGTCCGCAGAAGCCGTGGGCATCATGCAAGCTTTGAACTACCGCACGCTGGAATACTCCAAATCACGAGTGCAGTTTGGTGTGCCCATCGCGAGCTTCCAGGCGCTGCAGCACCGCATGGTGGAGATGTTTATGATCGCCGAACAGACGCGGTCTTTGCTGCTGCATGCGGTCATGGCTCAAGACGAAGATGATCGGGAATCCGCCAAAGCATCCATTCACGCACTCAAGGTGCAGGTGGGTACTGAAGGTCGGCGCCTTGGCGAGGAAGCAGTACAGCTGCATGGCGGTATGGGCGTCAGCTGGGAGCTCGACGTCGCCCACTACTTCAAACGTCTGACGATGATCGACACGTTGTTTGGCAATGCCGACCATCACCTAGAGGCATACCCGATCTAATCAATCGGATTATCGAGTGTCAGGCTGATTGCTCCAGTTCGGCCATCGCCTGACGCTCGAGTTTCGCCCACGAGTCACGCAGTGTGACCACTCGATTGATCACGAGTGAATCGGGCGTTTCTCGGTCCCTCGCAAAAAACCCTAAGCGCTCGAACTGGACGGGCGCATCCACGGCAAGCTCCGCCAGTACGGGTTCGACAAACGCGTCCCTCTCGGTCAGCGATTCGGGATTGAGTGCCGAAATAAAATCGTCACTACTCGCAGGCGCAGGCACACTGAACAACCGGTCATACAGATTCACGCGTGCAGCGACCGCATGCTCAGCTGAAACCCAGTGAATCGTTCCTTTCACCTTGCGATCGTTGGCACTGCCACCTGCTTTGGTCTCAGGGTCGACACTGCAAAGTAGCTCCACCACCTCGCCATCAGCGTCCTTGATGACTTCATCGCACTGTACAATGTAAGCATAGCGCAGCCGAACTTCCCCGCCGGGCTTGAGCCTGAAGAACTTCCTAGGCGCATCCTCCATGAAATCATCGCGTTCTATCCAAAGTGTTTTCGTGAACGGGATTTGGCGGGAGCCCTGCTCCGGGTCGTTAGGATGATTCTGAGCGGTCATCCATTCGGTTTCGCCCTCAGGGAAATTCGTGATCGTCACCTTGAGCGGATTGAGCACCGCCATGCGGCGTGGAACGTCCGCCAACTCATCCCGGACTGCTGCCTCCAACATCCCGAGCTCTAGCAGCTTGGCTTTCTTGGTGACCCCCGCCTGACGACAGAATCGGGTCACGGCACTCGCCGGATAGCCGCGTCGTCGCAGCCCCGCAATGGTCGGCATGCGCGGGTCGTCCCAACCGCTCACATGCCCGCCCTGCACTAGCTCATTAAGGCGCCGCTTGCTGGTCACCATGTACGCGACCTGCAATCGCGAAAACTCAATCTGGCGCGGTGGATACTCGTGTGGTACCCGAGCTACCAACCATTCGTACAAAGGCCGATGATCTTCGAATTCCAAAGTACAGAGGCTGTGCGTTATTCCTTCGAACACATCACACAGGGTATGTGCGAAGTCATACATCGGGTAGATAGGCCATTCGTCACCCGTCCGCTGGTGTGCAGCGTGGCGAATCCGATAGAGCGCCGGGTCCCGCAGATTGATATTCGGTGACGCCATATCGATCTTCGCACGCAGGACCTGCGCCCCATCGGGAAACTCGCCAGCTCGCATGCGTCGGAACAAATCCAGGTTCTCCTCGATTGACCGTTCACGAAACGGGCTGTTCCTGCCGGGTTCAGTGAGGGTGCCACGGGTTTCACGAATTTCGTCCGCACTTTGGCTGTCGACATAAGCATCACCACTCTGGATGAGCTCTAGCGCCGCACCGTAAAGTCGTTCGAAGTAATCCGAAGCGTGTGTAAGACCCGCCTGCCATTCGTAACCGAGCCAGGCGACGTCGTCGCGAATTGCGTCGGCGAATTCCTGCTTTTCCTTGCTGGGGTTGGTGTCGTCAAATCGCAAAAATGTCTTGCCGCCATACTCGTTGGCAACGCCGAAATTCAACGAAATGGACAGCGCGTGACCGATGTGCAGGAAACCGTTCGGCTCCGGCGGAAAGCGAGTCGTCAACCCTTGCGGCAGACGATCGTGTGCGACATCGTCAGCAATAATTTGCCGAATGAAGTCCAGACCTAAGGCCCGGCCATTCTCTTCTTCTACATTCATGGATTCCGCTCTTAAGCGAGGTCAGTCGAATTGATCGCTCGATTGTACGTCAACTCTTCTCAGCTGACTGCTGCTCAGCTTCGCGACAAGCGCCACATAAGCCCTCTACCTCAACAGTATGTCGCTCAGGAAAGAAATCATGCGATGCCGAAAGTGCAGCGATATCGCGCTCGATCGTCTCAGCGCTGAGCTCATCGACCAGCTTGCAGGACCGGCAGATCAGGAACGCGCTGTGCGTGCCCGACTCGGGATCTGCGCACCCCACAAATGCATTGAGTGAGTCGAGCTTGTGTACCAGCCCGGCTTGAAGCAGGAACTCCAGCGCGCGATAAACGGTAGGCGGTGACGCGCTTCTACCTTGCTTTGCCAACTCGTCCAACAACTCGTAGGCACCCACCGGCTCATGGCCTTTCCACACCAGCTCAAGGACAGTCTTTCTGAGCGAGGTAAACCTCAAATTCTGCTTCGCGCACACCAGCTCGGCGCGCTCCAACGCCGTATCGACACAAACCTGATGATTATGGGCCCCTCGCGCCATTCAGATCCCCACCAGCAAAGAACACTTCGTACCCCTAAAGCATAGTCTGGGCGCGGTCGCTTGGCTACAATTGCACGCTTCCAGCCGGTGTGCGCAGCACGACCGGGCAATTCACCCGACGCAGATTTGAGTCAGCATGCCAACAATCACGCTCCCCGATGGGTCAACACGCGATTATGAGGACGCCGTCACGGCGCTTCAGATCGCCAACGATATCAGCCCCTCTCTCGCCAAGGCAGCGGTCGCGGCGAAGGTCGACGGGCACCTGTACGACCTCAACCGTGAGATCGAGACCGATGTTCCGGTCGCAATCGTGACCCGCGATAGCGATGATGGTCTCGAGGTCCTGCGGCATGATGCGGCGCATGTGCTTGCGGAAGCCGTTAAGGAGCTGTATCCGGAAACCCAGGTCACGATTGGCCCGGCGATCGATAATGGCTTCTACTATGACTTTGCGCGCGAAATACCGTTCAGCGAGGATGATCTCGAGGTCATCGAAGCTCGGATGCGCGAGATCGTTGAGCGTGACGAAACGATCACGCGCGAAGTCTGGAGCCGCAATGACGCGGTCGCATTCTTCCGCGAGCAAGGCGAGGAGTACAAAGCGCGCCTGATCGAACGAATTCCTGAAGACGAAGCAATTACGCTTTATCGACAGGGCGAATTCATCGATCTGTGTCGCGGCCCGCACCTGCCATCAACAGCAAGGCTAGGCACGGCCTTCAAGTTGCTCCGCGTATCCGGCGCCTACTGGGAAGGAGACTCCAAGAACGAGATGTTGCAGCGTGTGTACGGGACGGCCTGGGCCACCGACAAGCAGCTGCGCCAATATTTGCGTCGACTTGAAGAGGCGGAAAAGCGTGACCACAGAAAACTCGGTCGCCAAATGGATTTGTTTCATCTCCAGGAGGAGGCACCGGGCGCACTGTTTTGGCATCCACGCGGCTGGACACTGTTCCAACGATTGGTCGATTACATGCGAGAGCGGCAGCGCAAAGCAGGCTACCGCGAGGTCCACACGCCGATGGTGATGGACCGGGCACTCTGGGAGGCTTCTGGACACTGGGATTCATTCGGCGAGCACATGTACACGACGACGACAGAGGACGGTCGTACCTACGCGCTCAAACCAATGAACTGCCCGGGCAGTGTGCAAATTTTCAAGCAAGGCATCACCAGCTACCGGGAGTTACCAATGCGCCTTGCGGAGTTCGGCAAGGTTCATCGTTACGAACCATCTGGAGCGCTGCATGGGATGCTGCGGGTGCGCGCGTTTACGCAAGACGATGCTCATGTGTTCTGTACGATGGAGCAGATCACCGACGAATCCGTCGCAATTTGCGAGTTGATCCTCAGCATCTATCGCGACTTTGGCTTCGAGGACGTTCGCATCAAATTTGCTGATCGACCTGAAGTTCGCGTGGGCGACGATGCGATCTGGGACGCTTCTGAATCGGCGCTGGTTGCGGCACTTGAGGCCACCGGACTTGAGTACACGCACAACCCGGGCGAAGGCGCGTTCTACGGACCGAAACTCGAGTTCGTGTTGCGCGACGCTATCGGTCGCGACTGGCAGTGCGGCACGCTGCAGGTCGATCTCAACCTGCCGGGCCGACTAGGTGCGAGCTATATCGGTGAAGATGGCGAGCGCCACGTGCCCGTCATGCTCCACCGAGCCATGTTCGGCTCTCTGGAGCGCTTCATCGGCATTCTGTTGGAGCATTATGCCGGTAACCTGCCTTTATGGCTTGCGCCAACGCAAGTTGTGGTCGCGACGATCACTTCCGATGCGGACGAATATGCAGCCAAGCTGACCGAGCAATTGCGTGACGCCGGTATCGAAGCGGAATCGGATCTGCGGAATGAAAAAATCGGCTATAAAGTTCGTGAACACAGCCTCGCCAAAGTTCCCGTGATCCTTGCGGTCGGCAAGCGCGAAGTTGAGAACGGCGAAGTGGCGGTGCGGCGTCTCGGCAGCAAGGGGCAGAAAGTGATGACGGTCGAGGACTGCATCCGCTCCCTGAACGAGGAAATCGTTTCGCGCGCCACCGGCGCCTAGATCGCCCGCGGACACCGCGATATAGCGGGTTTGTGCGCTCGCGCACGTACGTTATGTGGAATCGGTCACAGTTTGACTGACCAGAATGCGATGCGTGCTGTGTCGCGCTCTGTCTCTTCATATACTGCGTGCAGGGAGAATATCTGGTCGCGCGGTGCGGCGGACCCCCCCGTTCGAGGCCAACATGGTAGATCGGTTCAAGACACAAGTGATGTTTCTGCACCCCGAGCCGGCGCTCATGGAGCCATGTGCCAGTCGGCTGGGTGAAGAATTCTCTGTGCATATGGCCGCGTCGGGGACCGAGGCGCTGACAACGCTCGGCATCACCCCAATCGACATCATTGTGTCTGCGCAGGATCTGCCGGGCATGACGGGCCAGGAAGCCCTGAAAGAAGCGAAAAAGCGGTCCCCGGATACACGATCCATCTTGGTCGCCTCACGCCACATGACCGAGGACGATAGAGCTGCTCTGGTCAATGTCCGACATCTCAACCAGGTGTTGCGTGCGGAGAGCTCGCCGGACGAAATTTGTGCTGCAATTCATGCCACGCTGCGCGGCGAGACCGTGTCGGCGCTCGCTGTACCTGCCAATGACTCCTCACCCGGGCTTAATGCACGGGAACTTGCGTCGAGTACAACCAATGCCGCCTCGACCGGTTCATTCCCGGCGCTAAGCGACATCCCGGTGATCGAACCCTCGGCCGATGCCGAAGTTTCGGCACACGCAATAAGCCACGTTGAGATCGTTGTATTGACCAACGATGCAAGCTTCCTGAAGACCATTCGCGCAGCTGCGGGCACCAGCCACGTCGTCAATCACGCGCCGAATTTGCAGGAAGCCATCGACATCGCGCGCGAAGGTGCAGCCGGTGTCCTGATCACCGATGCCGCGGTCGCTGTAAAGGACGTCAAGACGATCACCGCGCAATTGCGTAAACACATACCGTCTCTAGTGACAATCGTTGCAGGACGGCGTGAGGACGGTGAGAAAATGATGGGCCTGATCAGCGATGGCTTGGTCTACCGTTTCCTGTTGAAGCCGGTGAGCCCCGGCCGGTCGCGCCTGGCAATCGAAGCTTCTGCGAAGAAGCATCTAACGTTGAACGCCACAGATGTGCCGCTATCGCCTGCCGACGTGCAGCAGAAGATGACCGAGACCGGCATCATCAAAGGCGTCACCTTCGACTCAGGGCTATTTCGCACAACAGACGTACGCGAGACCGGTCTCGCGGCACCCGAACTCGATGACGAACTCGAGCCGTCCCTATTTGGGGCGCTGTCTAAGGTTCCGCCGATCATCTGGGCCGTGGGTGCAGTCATCGTTGTCGGGCTGGCGTTTGTTCTAGGACGCGGTTCGGACCCAAGCGATACCCCCGCGACTAATCGCAGCACGGAGGCGGTTCAATCCGCACCTGCACCAGAGAAAGACCCGGTGATCGCGGCTTCGGAATCCATGGCCGCGGGAGACGCGGCACGGCGTGCTGGTCGATTAGTACTGCCCACCGATGACAACGCGGTGCTGCACTACGCAACTACCGCGCGCCTGCAACGAGAGGATCCGCTCCCCCGCGCGCGTCTGGATGCTGTGCTCGAGGACGTATTCTCGCAGGTCGAACGTGATTTCCTGGCCGACAACCTGGACCGTGTTGGTCAGGTTCTCGGCGTCTTGAATGAGCATGTGCCTAGTCATCCCAGACTTGCGTTCCTGAACCGAGAGTTGAGTCGGGAGGTTTCCCGTCAGGAATTCTCACGGATCGAACGCGACCTGATTAACGGCGACCTCAACGCGGCAGAGTCGAGACTGGAGGGCATCGCTGCATCAGGCACGGTCGAGCAGAGTCTCGTAGAATCAACGCGCGCCCGAATCAGAGACTTGCGTGACGCACAAACTGCACCGCAGCCTGCCACTTCACCGATCAATGCGCCAGCCGCCCAACCGGCGGGCGTTGAATCGGCCAGCGCCATACAGCAAACGCCTCCCGCAGAGACAACCGATACAAGTGATTCCAGTCCCGAAGCCGCAACGACGACAACAGAATCTGAGCCGACACGACCCGACGTAAGCGACTTGCTCGCTCGTGCCAACGATCGGATGGCCGCCGGCAATCTCGTAACGCCAGCTGGCGACAGCGCGCGTGACTACTACGCTGCTGCGCTCGCTCAAGACCCAGGCAATCCGATCGCCACGCAGGGCATCAGCTTCGTGGCATCAATGCTCGTGACGCAAGCACAGACAGCAGTCGCCCAGAATGATTCCAACGCAGCCAGTCGATTGATTGCGCAAGCTGAAGTTGCTGGTGCCGATCCAGAGGCGATCCGTGAACTGAGAGCGTCTCTGGCGTCAGCGTTGACGCCGACCGAAGTTGAAGCTGCCCCGACACCGACGGCCACGACGGCACCTTCACGTGAGACAGCGCGTGTCGAGCCGGAGCCGGAAGAAGCGCCAACCTATACTCTCGTTCAACTGTCAGCGCAGCCACCGAGCTATCCTCGTTCTGCTCAGAGACGTGGGGTCGAAGGTTGGGCCGATGTGGAGTTTACGGTGAATGCTGACGGCAGCACGAGCGATGTCGTAGTTCTCGAAAGCCGGCCTGGATCCGTTTTCGACCGTGCCGCGATCGACGCGGTGGAAAAGTGGCAGTATCGGCCTTTGGAAACCAACGACCCTGACGCATCTACACGCGCCAGGGTTAGACTCGAATTCAACCTCGAGAACTAATTGGTCCCGTCAGTCTGCCTGTCGCGACCAGGCACTGGTGAATCTGAGCAATCATCGATAGCGCGATACTGGCAGGTTCTCTGCCGCCAATATTGAGTCCCGCCGGTCCGTACAGCACCTCACCCAGCGCTTCGATTTGAGGCACTGCTTTAACGAGGCGCTCTCGCCGATGCGGCGGCCCCAGAAGACCGATGTACTGCCAGTGAGCGTGCCGGGCAATCGCGGTCAGGTACTCGATATCATTTTCCAAATGGTGACTCATTACGACAACCGCGTCGTAATGCTGCATCTCAAGGTCTCGGGTGAGCTCAGCGACTGAGTCACCGGTGATTACGACCGCACCTTCCGCAGCCCTCGAATCCACGTAGTGCGGACGGTGCTCTGCCACCGTCACTCGCCATCCCATAGCCGTTGCCAGATCGACGAGCGGCGAGACGTCTTCGCCGCCGCCACACACCAGGACGTTGGGGGTTGCAGTAATCAGGAAACCGCCTGATATCCAAGTGTCCGAGAGCTCAAATGATGTCGACCCTTGCGCGGCTTCGACAAGGTGCCATTGCAGCTGTCCCAAACTGCCTTCGAGCGTTACCTTGGACAGTCTGCCATCCGCGTAGCGCTTCGCAAGTTCAACAAACACACGCAGCGCGTCGCCTCGCAAACACTCAAGCAGAATCTGAAGGCGGCCATCGCAACCGGCGCCCATTCCCCAAAGCGCATCGTGCTCCCCTCCAAGATCGTAGTCGACAATAGCGGCACCACCACTTCGCAACACATCCTGAGCGCGAAGGGCAAGATCGCCCTCGACACATCCACCGGACAGCAACCCCTGGAACAGGCCGCTGTCGGTGATCAGCATGAAATCGCCGGGCTTGGCATACGTAGAACCAGAGGTGGCAACCACCAGGGCAAACACCATCTCATGGCCATCATTTCGCCAGATTTCGAACTGCCTGAAGAGCCTATTCTTGTGCCGCACTCACTACCTCGGTTGCATGCCACCTTTGCCCTGCGCATGATACCGGCCACGACATCTGAAGGGGACAACCATGGCTGAATCAACGTCAGTCCGACTACTCGGTTACTACCGCAGCTCTACGACCTATCGGACACGGATCGCCCTGAATCTGAAAGGCATTGCATTTGAGAGTATCGATATTCGTCTGGACAGAGGCGCGCAACACGACGAAGCGTTCATGCAGATGAACCCGATGGCGGGGGTGCCTGTGCTTGAAATTGACGGTCTGGAACTGCTGCAGTCACCGGCGATTATTGACTATCTTGAGGAGCACTACCCAGCACCCGCACTGCTTCCCTCTGACATCGCCCCGCGTCAACGGGTGCGCGAGCTCAGCGCCTTGATTGGTTGCGACATTCACCCAATCAACAACCTCAGGATCCTGCAACACTTGCGCGCCGAGTTTGGCGCCGACACAGAAGCGATCGGCACATGGAATCGCCATTGGATGTCAAAAGGATTCACTGCCTTCGAAGCACTGCTAAATCGTACCGATAGAGCACCGGGATATTGCGTCGGTGATCACACCACAATCGCCGAGTGTTTCTTGTTGCCGCAGCTGTACAACGCGCGACGATTCGAGGTTGATCTGGCGCGCTATCCTGAAATCAGCAAAATCGAGCATCGCTGTCTAAACGAGCCAGCGTTTATTGATGCCCACCCGGACCAGTTCAAACCCGTCGATTAGGTGGAATCATTCGCACGAGCCAAGTCACCCGGCAAATGCACGCCCGCGCGGTAGAAGTGCCACATGCTCCACACTGCGATGAGATTTAAAGACAGTAATGCATAGCGCATGCTGTCGTTGCCATATCGCGGCGCCAGGAAGTCGGATACTGCGCCGACAACCAACGGACCTAATGCCAATCCGATCAAATTGATGATCAGTAGTAATACCGCTGCCGCCATACCTCGCATTCGCAAATTCGCAAGACTCTGTGTCTGAGCGAAACTGGTCGCTTGATAAAAGTTACTCAGCGCCGCAGGAATAATAAAAATCCAGAGCGCGACATAGGGGCTGTCAACGAGGTATACCGCGATCGAGAACGGGAGAGAGATGACACCAGCAAGAACGACCGTCCACAGTTTCCACCGAGCGTCAGACAGCCCGAATTTATCGGAGGCGTAGCCACCAAAGAATATGCCAGCCCCACCGGATATGCCCAAAATCAAACCCAACCAAAATCCAATTTCCCCAGTCGGCATGGCATGCGTTCGAACGAGAAAAGTCGGAAAAAAGGTGACCACGCCGTAACCGGTGAACGCTGCTAAACCGGCACCGAATGCCAGATGCACGAACGAGCGTCGGCGCAGCATGAATTCGAAGGTATCGACGATACTCGGCCGCCCTTCCCCAGTCTCCCGAGCCTCGGAGTGACCGCGGGGCGGCTCCCAAACCGTGAATCTGAAAATCAGCGCCAACAGAATGCCAGGGATGCCCACGATGAAAAATGCCACGCGCCAGCCATAGAGCTCATCGATACGTCCGCCGATGAACAATCCGAACATGATGCCGAGCGAGATGCCCAACGAGTAAACACCGAGTGCAGTGGCTCGGTGTTTTGGCGGAAAATAATCGGAAATCATGCTGTGCGCTGGCGGACTACAACCCGCCTCGCCAACACCGACGCCCATTCGTGCAAGCCCGAGTTGCACGAAATTCTGCGCCATGCCGCAGAGTGCGGTCATCGCACTCCAGACGGTCAATGCAATCGCAATCAGATTGCGTCGATTGCCGCGGTCGGCAATGGTGGCGATCGGTACACCCAGCGTCGCGTAAAAAAGAGCGAAGAACGCCCCGGCCAGCAAGCCGGCCTGTTTGTCGCTGATAACAAGTTCTTCCTGAATGGAGGGCAGCAGGATCGATATGATCTGACGATCAATGAAGTTCAGCGTGTAGACAACGGTAAGAATGCCGAGCGCGTAATACGCTCTTGGGTCTATACGACCGGACTCCTGAGACATGTCGACCCCCCGGCGACGTGATCAAGGTGCCGATACTACGCACATCGGTACACGCTTGGCCAGTCAACCCGCCTTGGCTTGGCGCGAGGCGCGTTTTCGATCCGATTCTCCGAGTAGTTTTTTCCGCAGTCGGATGCTGGTCGGTGTGACCTCAACGAGTTCATCGTCGTCGATAAACTCGAGGGCCTGTTCGAGAGACATCTTAACGGGCGGCGTCAGGAGCAGATTCTCATCCGAACCGGCAGCACGGATATTCGTTAGTTGCTTTGCCTTGGTTGGGTTGACGACGAGGTCATTTCCACGACTATGAATACCGACGAGCATACCCTCGTAGACTTCGGCACCATGATCGACAAACAATCGGCCCCGCTCCTGGAGATTGAACAATGCGTACGCTAGCGCCTTGCCCGCCACGTTTGAAATCAGGACACCGTTGTTTCTCTGACCAATCGCCTGTTCGACCTTGGGCCCGTAGGCTTCGAACACATGATAGATCAACCCTGTTCCCGCGGTTGCACTCAAGTATTCAGTTCGGAAACCGATGAGACCGCGAGAAGGGATTCGGTATTCGAGTCGACTCCTGCCCTGTTGCTCGGCCGTCATTGAAAGCAACTCGCCCTTACGCTCCGCTAGCCGGGTCATGACGGCACCCTGATAATCATCGTCAAAATCGACTGTGAGCATCTCGTAGGGCTCTAGTACCTGCCCGTCACGCTCGATCTCGATCACTTCCGGGCGGGATACCGCAAGCTCATAACCCTCGCGCCGCATCGTTTCGATCAGCACTGACAGATGTAACTCGCCTCGGCCCGACACTTTGAACTTATCAGGGTCGTCCAATTGCTCAACGCGAAGCGCAACGTTGTGCTTGAGCTCCTGTTGCAGGCGTTCACTGATTTGTCGGCTGGTCAGGTATTTCCCCTCGCGACCTGACATTGGAGACTGATTGACCTGGAAGGTCATGCTGATGGTGGGCTCATCAACGGTCAACGCGGGTAGTGCATCCGCCTCTCCCCGCGGACACAACGTATCCGAGATCGAAAGCGGATCGACGCCACTGAACGCAACGATGTCGCCCGCGTTGGCTTCATCGATACGCACACGATTCAGTCCATGGAATCCGTACAGCTCCAGGATACGCGCGTTGCGCTCGTTGCCCATGGCATCAACAACAGTCAGCGGTGTATTCGGGATCGCCTGGCCGCGACTGACACGGCCGATGCCGATCACACCGACGTAGGGGTCGTAATCGAGGCTAGACACCTGCAACTGCAGTGCGCCCTGTGCGTCGACATCGGGCGCCGGGACGTGACGCGTAATGGCATCGAACAGCGGCTGCATGTCACCCTCTCTAACGGTGTCATCCTCGCTGGCATAGCCTGCAAGGCCGCTTGCATATATTACCGGGAAATCCAGTTGCTCATCCGTCGCACCAAGTCGATCAAACAGATCGAATGTCTGGTCCAACACCCAGTCGGGACGTGCACCATCGCGGTCGATCTTGTTGATCACCACCAACGGCGTGAAGCCACGCGCAAATGCTTTTGCCGTGACAAAACGGGTTTGCGGCATAGGCCCTTCGACGGCATCCACCAGCAACAACACGCTGTCAACCATCGACAATACGCGCTCAACTTCGCCACCGAAGTCGGCATGCCCTGGCGTGTCTACAATATTGATGCGCCAGTCATTCCACGCGATCGCCGTATTTTTCGACAGGATCGTGATCCCGCGCTCGCGCTCGAGGTCGTTCGAATCCATGATCCGATCCGGTGCGTCGGCGCGCGCATCGAGCGTTCCTGACTGGCTCAGCAACTGATCGACCAATGTGGTCTTGCCATGGTCGACATGCGCAATAATCGCAATATTGCGAAGCTTCAGAGGCGTGGTCATTGTGTGTTCCTAGAATGAGCAGGGTGTCACGCTGGTTCTGCAGTCAAGACCATCCGGTCCAAGTGCTAGCGCGTCGGGTCTGCGCGGGTCTGCAGCGCCGCGGAATAAATCGCCATCGATTGAAATGGTTTGGGCGCTGCCTTGGGTTAGGCGTCGCTCCGTGACATTGTGACCCATTGCTTTGAGTAAATCGATGGTATCGGGGCTGAAACCGGGCTCCAGCTCCAGGCGATCAGGCAACCATTGGTGATGAAACCGGGGAGCCGCCACCGCGTCCAGCACTGCCATCTCATGGTCGATCACGTTGACGATCACCTGAAGCACTGTGCTGATGATTTTGCTGCCTCCGGGAGAACCCGTCAGCAGCACCGGACGTCCATCCTTGAATACCAGTGTCGGCGTCATCGATGACAAAGGGCGCTTGCCCGGTTGAATCTCATTGGCTTCGGCACCGATCAGGCCGTAGCCATTCGGCGAACCAGGCTTTGCCGAGAAATCATCCATCTCGTTGTTCAGGAGAATGCCGGTGCCGCGCGCAGTGATCCCTGACCCGTAGGAGAAGTTGAGCGTGTAGGTGTTCACCACCGCATTGCCCGCCGCATCAACAACCGCATAGTGCGTTGTGTCCGGGCTCTCGTAGCTCTGATTGACCCCCGGCGCCACATCGCTCGACTTTCGTGCCTCTCGCACGTCAATCTGGTCGGCAATATTGCGCGCATAGGCTTTGCTCATCAGCCACTCGAATTGCTCGGCGTAGAAGTCGGGATCACCAAGATGCTCGCTGCGGTCCGCATAGGCCGTTCGCATCGCCTCGGTCATCACGTGGATCGTCCTTGCACTGCCGAATCCGAAACCGCGCATATCGAATTGCTCGAGGACATTCAGCATCTGGACAATCAAAACACCACCCGAGCTTGGTGGTGGCATGGACACGATCTCGTAACCCCGATAGTCGCCTCGCACGGGAGTGCGCACCGCCACCTCGTAATCCGCGAGGTCCTGCTCGGTGATCAAGCCACCGTTGGCGCGCATATCCGCCACGATCCTCTTGCCTACCGCACCACGGTAGAGCGCATCGGGCCCTTCGTCAGAAAGTTGCTGCAGTGACCAGGCAAGATCCGGTTGGCGAAGAATCTCGCCTGGCGCATAGCTGCGACCGTCTGGCTTGTAGAACACGCGGCGGGTCTCCGGATGCGAGCCTAGCCACTCCCGCTCGCTCGCAAGATTCGTCGCAAGATCATTGCTCACGCGGATGCCATCACGTGCAAGCTCGATAGCCGGTGCAATCGCCTCTTCCCAACTCAGCGTTCCGTGTTCGCGCAACGCCTTATACATGCCCGCAACCGTGCCCGGCACACCGACACTGCGGTAGCTGTAACGTGCTGCGCGATCATCGGCCTTCCCGGATTCGGTGATAAACATATCGCGCGATGCAGCGGCCGGCGCTCGCTCGCGGTAGTCGAGCGCGATCGTCTCTTTCGTCTCGGCATCGTAGATCAGCATGAACCCACCACCGCCAATGTTCCCGGCACGCGGCAGAGTGACCGCTAAAGCCAGTCCGACAGCGACAGCCGCGTCGACGGCATTTCCACCCTCGGCAAGAACTGCGGCGCCCACCTCTGCGGCGATCGCATTTTGCACCGCAACCATGCCACGGGAATCCACTGCCGCGTGATGCCGCGTCGAGTAGTCGATGATCGGCTCAATCGAAGCGGGCTCGGCAAGAACCTTTGCGGGCCCCGCGATCACCACCACAATCGTCGCGGCACCGAGCGACCGCAGTAACCCGCTAAGCTTACGTGACCAGACAGGCATCATTCAGCAGCCACCTGCACGACCTGTTTACCGAGGTTGCCGCCACGCAACATGCTGATGAATGCCTCTGGCGCACTCGCGAGACCCTCGGACACCGTCTCGTGATATTGCAGTTGTCCGGTCGATAGTAACCGCCCGGCCAGCGCTGCCCACTTCGCGGCTGCATCTGGATAATTGCTGACGATGAAGCCCTGAAGCATCACATTTCGGCCGATCAACTGCGTCATGCCTTTCGGCCCCGGGGGCAACGCGTCGCGCTCCACGTTGTAGTCCGCGATCATTCCGCACAAGGCGATCCGACCAAAAACGGCCATATTGGCAATCGCTGCTTCGAATTGCGGCCCACCGACGTTCTCGAACAAGACATCGATACCCTTCGGGAAATGGGTGCGCAGCGTCTTGCGCAGATCGCTCTCTGCGCGGTAATCAAAGGCAGCCGAAAAACCGAGCGTGTCGGTCAGATGCGCGACTTTTTCCGGTCCTCCTGCACTGCCCACCACATGACAGCCCATCGCTCTAGCGATCTGGCCCACCACCGAGCCAACCGCGCCGGCCGCCGCGTTCACAAAGACACTGTCGCCAGGCTGGAGTTTCGCGACCTCCATCAGCCCCACATACGCGGTCATGCCAGGCATACCAAGAATGCCGAGGTGCCAGGATAGCGGCGCATTGACGGCCGGCAACTTACGCAGACCGTCCGGGCGCATCGCCGAGTACTCCGTCCATGGCAGCATGCCGACGACAAGATCACCTTTTTGCCAACCCTCGGCTTGGCTCTCCATGACCTCAGCCACGCCACCCCCGACGATCGGCTCGCCCATCTGGAATGGTGGTACGTAACTCTTGACGTCGTTCATGCGTCCGCGCATGTAGGGATCCACTGACAGGAAGCGGTGGCGCAACAAAAGCTCGCCGGTCTTCGCTGACGGCATAGGCGCTGACTGCGATGCAAAATGCTCGGGCTTTACCCAACCGTCAGGGCGGCTAGCCAGGACGATGCTTTGTTGTGATTCACTCATGACATACCTTTAGCGAAGAATGTAGCGCGTCAGTATACTTCACCGCCTCTCGTCCAACGGCATCACCCCGTGTTGACTTTTTCCTACACGCTATTGATCAGTGCAGGCGTCGTTGCCGGCCTTATGGCGGGGCTGCTCGGCATCGGCGGCGGCATCGTGCTTGTGCCGGTTCTCGTGGTCTGGCTAGAGGCCAGCGCCGTCGACCCCACCGTCTCAACACACATCGCCATTGCAACCGCACTGACGACGATGCTTGCCACTGCGCCGGCGTCCGCCCTGAGTCACCACCGGCGCGGCGCAATCGATTGGCCGCGAATTCAGCTTTGGGGGCTGCCGATGGCCATAGGCGCGATCACGGGTGCGCTGTTGGCGCGTTATATCTCCGGGAGTGCATTGCGGCTTTTGTTCTCCGGTCTTGCCGCCTTCATCGGGGCACGCATGTTGCTCGGCAGTAAGTCCGCGTTGCGATTACCCGCAACGGCGGATCGATCGGTGATACCCGCGGTGATCGGCACGCTTTCTGCCTGGCTCGGCATCGGCGGCGGCAGCTTTTCGGTACCAACTCTGACCGGCTTCGGATTACCCGTTCGGCGCGCAGTTGGCACCTCAGCGCTGCTGGGTTTATTCATTGCGGTGCCCGCGGTGATCGGCTACGTGGTCGGCGGTACGGGCATAGCGCTGAGACCTGCTCAGACGATCGGTTACGTGCATTGGCCTGCGGCTGGGCTGCTCGCGGTAACGGCAGCATTGTTTGCCCCGGTCGGCGCAGCACTCGCACATCGAGTGTCGCCCACAGGACTCAAGCGGATTTTCGGCGCTTTCCTGATTGCGGCGGCAATTCGCCTACTGATCAGTGTCCTGTGATCAATCTGCGCACACGACGATATCGCTGTTAAACTCCGCGCTGGGATAGCTTCGGCCGGCATTTTGGGAATTCCCTGACGAGCGGCCAAAGCAAGACTGGTCAGACGAATTGCACTACCTCCGTGATATTTCGGGCGGTATGGCGGTCAAACCAACATGGCCGGCAGCAAAGGTTTGCGTCGATCTTTCGAGGGGGAATCGGTAATGAGCTCAACGCAACTTAATCGACAAGGCATAGACATCTGCCCACCTGAGGCAGATCTCGTTTCTGCGGTGTCGCAGGAGATCGGCAAATACCGGCTTCGGCTGGCGATGAATGCCGCAGACGCCGAGTCTCTCTATCGCTTGCGTTTCGAGGTCTTCAATCTCGAACTCGAGGAAGGTCTTGAGGCGTCCTACCAGACAGGCCTCGATCAAGACGCTCATGATCAGTTCTGCCATCACCTGCTGGTCGAACACCTCGAATCGGGAGACGTAGTCGGGACCTACCGATTGCAGGATGGGCGAATGGCCAACCAGGGGCCCGGGTTTTACTCGCAAGCAGAGTTTGACCTGACGCTGCTCGGCGAGGAATTGCTGGGACAATCCGTAGAACTTGGTCGAGCCTGCATCGCTCGTGAGCATCGCAATACTCGGGTACTTTTCCTGCTTTGGCGTGGACTCGCGGCATACATGAACGCGACGGGGAACCGCTACTTCTTCGGTTGCTGTTCACTTACGAGCACCGACCCGGCAGAAGGGCACGCACTTTATGATGTACTTGTAAGCAAAGGTCATATTGATCGCGAAAAGCGCGTGACCGTGCAATCAGAGTACGCTTGCCCGCCGGCTGGAGCCGGCAGACCGGACGTGAGAATTCCCAAGCTGATGCGCCTGTACCTCGGCTATGGTGCGACGATCGTCAGCGGCCCAGCAATGGACCACGAGTTTCGCACCATCGACTATCTGGCACTTTTTGATATGGAAGCGCTGAGCGATGAGCATAAGCGCCTCTTCCTGGAGCCTCGCTAGGTCACTCGTACAGCATGGTCGAGCAATCGCACAGCTTTAGCCTTTGGAGGCGATGCGTCGCGCTATGGCGTTTGATGCTCATCGCCGGATTCACGCTGTCGATCGTAATTACCCTGTCGAGCGGACGCGCGTTGCTGCAACCCTGGCCGAGTCGGCGTCGAGCATGGCGCTCTGCGCACTTCTCCATCTGGGCACGTGGCGTTATTGCGCTCATCGGTGGGCGTGTGGTCTGGCACGGAACGCCCCCCGAAGCGCCATTCTTTCTCGCGAGCAATCACCTCGGTTATCTCGACATCGTCGTTCTGGCGCAAAAGCTGCCGGCAGTTTTTGTGTCGAAAGCAGACGTCAAGCACTGGCCGGTGATCGGCATGCTGACCAGACTCGCTGACACGCTCTACATCAACCGCGAGCGCCACCGGGATATCCCTCGCGCGAACGCAACGATTCGCGAGGCCTTGGAGCGCGGCGACGGCGTCGTCCTGTTCCCGGAAGGCACGAGCTCTGAATCCGACTTTGTTTTACCGATCCGACCTTCCCTTCTCGAGATGCCTGCGCGGCATAACTACCCGGTCAACACGGCAGCGATTTACTTCGAAACCCACGCCGGCGATCCTCACGCGCATCGCGCAATCTGCTATTACGGCGATATGGCTTTCGCGCCGCATGTATGGAGATTAATGCATCTGCGCGGGTTCACCGCGACGGTCCGCTTTTCACACAATGAGCAACTTGCGACAGATCGCAAAGAATTAGCGCTTAAGGTACGTGAGGATATACACGCACTGCAGCTCCAGAACTTTCCCGACGCGGCGACAATCGAATCTGGAGACATCCCAAGATCGGCTAACGACGCACTGAAAATTCATGAACAACACCAGGACCACGACCATGATCGCGCTGCACGCTGACAACATTGCTGGACTGCGACGTCTGCGTGACGTTGTCGCTCAAATGACGGCAAAGCAATACACAGCCTCAGTGAGCCCCTGCGATAGTGGCATTGGTGCACATGTACGCCATGTCCTGGATCACTACGATGCACTGTGGATTGGTCTGGAGCGCGGGCATATCAATTACGACGAACGTCAACGCGATCCTCGGACCGAACAGGATGTCGATTACGCATTGCAACGGATCGACGATCAAGTCGACCGACTGGGTAAACTTCAAAACGTCGATCCGGCACTCGCGTTGACGGTGTGCATGGATTGCGGCTCGACACAAAGCACAGAGGTTGCAGCACCGACGTCATTGCAACGAGAGCTTCAGTTCCTGGCGAGCCATACCGTACATCATGACGCGTTGATCGCTGCCGCAGCTGCCCAGCTTTCGCTGACCACCACCGCTGACTTTGGAGTAGCGCCCTCGACCCTGCGCCACGCAAGCGGCACCTGATCACCCGATGCGTCGATTTCTCTGGTTGTGGCTCATACTGCTGCTTGCATCCAATGGTCTGCGACTACTTAGCGACAACGCACTTCCCCTTCAATCGGATCAAATTGCCGTACCGCTCGCTGAGCGCGACGGGCGTGTGCTGACGGGCGACACTATCGAGGTCGCCGCACGCCGCTATGGTGATCCAACCAAGCCAGCGATATTGCTCCTTCACGGAACACCCGTTGCATCGCCGGCACTACGTTCGCTGGCTGAGTTACTCGAAAGGGATTTCTATGTCATCTCTCCTGACTTGCCCGGGTTTGGCCGCTCAACACTGAAACTCGCTGACTATTCCAGCATCACACACGGTCACTACGTCGCCGACCTGCTCGATGCTATGGACATCGAGTCGGCCCATATCATTGGCTACAGTCAGGGTGGCGCGCCCGCCATTGTCCTCGCCAGCGATTATGCTGAACGCGTTGAGAGCCTGACGCTACTAGCCGCAATCGGTGTGCAGGAGCTGGAGTTGTTCGGCAGCTACCCCGTCAATCATGCCGTGTACGCAGGACAACTCGCTCTGATCAATGCCTGCGAGTGGCTCTTGCCACACTTCGGTTTCCTCGACGGTGCGATCCTCGGGCGTGGCTATGCAAAAAATCTTGTCGATACCGATCAGCGAGTGCTGCGAGAGAAATTGACTCGCATCGTGGTACCGACGTTGATTGTGCATGGTGAGCGCGACGGGCTAGTGCCATTTGCAGCTGCCGAAGAACACTTCAGGCTTGTACCGCAGAGCACACTGGTCGCCGTCGATGCTGGACATGAAATCGGCTACGGAACCCCGGAGCTTGCGACGCCGGCAATTCGGGCATTCATCAACCGGGTAAATGCCGGCGAAGAAAATACTCGCGCGACGGCTGATCCGTCACGACTCAAAGCGGCCGAGCTACCCTATGTCGTTGGTGAGCGCGAACCACTATCGGGATTCCCGCTGGTAGTGCTTGTTCTGGCTATTGTCGTCGCGGCCTACGTCAGCGAAGACCTGACCTGCATCGCATCTGGCTTTCTGGTCGCGCAAGGCATCTTGTCGTTGCCCATAGCAATTCTCGCCTGCCTCATCGGACTGTTTACGAGCGATGTGGCCCTGTTTTTCGTTGGCCGCTGGTTTGGCGCGCCTGCAGTGAAGCGACTGGTCAGCGACTCAGCAATCGATCGGGCAACAGACTGGCTTACCCGCCGCGGCCCGCTGGTGATCATCATGAGTCGATTCACACCCGGCACCCGACTGCCTACCTATCTGGTTGCGGGGGCGTTACGCATGCCAACGCCGGTGTTCGTGAGTTACTTCGCGCTGGCAACAGTGATCTGGACACCGATCCTGGTTGGCGCCGCCGCGACCTATGGCGCAATTGTTGAACGGTGGTTCGAGGAATATGCGGCGTCGGCCATCTGGTTATTTCTCGGTGGCGCATTGTTGTTGGTGTTCGCCGCGCGCATCCTGCCGCCACTGTTCACCTGGCGAGGACGTCGGCTAGCTCTGGGACAGTGGCGCCGAATGACACGTTTCGAGTATTGGCCGCGCTGGGCATATTACGCCCCCGTAGTCCTGTTCAACGTTGGGATGGCGCTTCGCTATCGCTCATTGACGCTATTCACGATCGCCAACCCGGCAATCCCGCTCAGCGGTCTCACTGGTGAATCCAAGTCACAAATTCTCAGTGCGCTTGCTCCCTCAGGGGCTGTGGCCGCATTCACCACGATCGAAGGTGACAGGCTTGACACTCGCTTGGACCTAATCCGTGAATTCGTTGCTGCACACGGAGGCTATCCGATCGTAATGAAACCCGATGCGGGTGAGCGTGGTCGAGAAGTTGAGGTCATACACAGCGATGCGCAGGCTAGCGCTTATCTGAAGAACGCAAATGGGACGATCATTGCGCAACAGATGGTTAGCGGCGAGGAATACGGGGTCATGTACTGCCGGCTACCGAACGCCGCTACCGGCAGCGTGACCTCAATCGCTCACAAAGGACACACGATCGTTACGGGCGACGGTGCGTCGACGCTTGAGCAATTAATTCTCGACGACGATCGCGCGGTGAATATGGCACCGTTTTTCCTCAACACGCACTCGCGAGACCTCCAGGGTGTGCCCGCCAACGGCGAGCCCGTAAGACTGAATGCCATCGGCACGCACAGTCGAGGCAGCATATTCACAGATGCTGGTCATCTGAATAGCGAGCAATTGGTTCAAACACTCGACAAAATAACGGGGCACTTCGACGGCTTTTTCCTCGGCCGATTCGATCTGTTTGTTCCAAATCCTGAGTCACTGACCGAAGGACGATCGCTGTCCATCGTCGAATTGAACGGATTAACCTCCGAGCCCGCACATATTTATCACCCGGGCGCCTCTTTATTCGACGGTCTCAAGGCGACCTGCGCCCACTGGGCATCTGCGTGGCAAATAGGCGCGCAACTCGCCAAGTCTGGTCACCGACCACCCGGTGCGATACGAGTGATTAAAGAGTTACGCGCGCTGACACAACCTGCCGCAGCAAAATAGTCTGATAGTATCCAGCTCATGCGTAGATTCGTCGCCACGCTCTGCCTGTTACTTTCGGGAATGGCCCAGGCTGATGAGGCCATCATCGATTTGCTGATCGAGTATCAGCGTGCGTCTGGCGTTGCGGTAAGTGGACTCGATCAGGACAGCTTATCGAAGCTATACGAAGGTGCGGTGGTCTATCGTAAGGTCTCGGTGACTGAGCGCCATAACGGCGAGGAAACAACGTCGCTCCGAGTGATTGGCTATCGATTGATCAAACAAGCCAGGGAACCGCTATGGCTTGCAGCTCTCGCTTTCGACGCGGGATATAGCAGCCGCCTCACTGAGCGACTGCTGGAGACCAATGCCCTCGGGGGTGGTGATTGGTATCAACACCTCGACATGCCGTGGCCGCTGCGGGATCGGCACTGGCTTATCCGCACAGAGAAGAACACAACACTTGCGCACAATTCAGCGAATCGATTGTGGGAGCACCGGTGGTCACTCGTGCCGAGTGCATCCAGCCGGGTGAGTGAGCTTTTCAGTGATGGCGCGTTTGCCGGTATTTCCGCCAAGCAGGCAGAGAAGTCTGTACCACTACCGCTAAATAATGGTGCTTGGGTGATGGGCGCTGCAGGACCAAACCGAACTCTGGTCATGGTGCACGCGACCGTAGATCTCGGCGGCATCGTGCCCGACGGGTTGGTTGCACGACAGACACGCAAGAACCTGACCAAGATGCTCGGAAAGATCGAGCAGGATGCCGACGAAGCGTGGGCGAAATATGACTCGAGCTATCTCATCTATCGCGGGGATGGCAGCTTGATTAAACCGCGACAACCGCAAACCAACGTCACCGAGGCGAGCATGCGCCAGAGCGCGCAATAGTGCCCTCAGACTGACGTCGCGCGCGGCGTCAATGCGATTCTCTGCACAAACCAACTGATCAGCCACAGGCCGAGCAACCATGGCAGGAAGGTCTCACGCCGCATTTGCCGTGGAGCCTGCTGCACAACCTCACCGATTCCGACCGTGCCGGCAACGGCGCCGGTAACCGACAGGGAGGCTCGTGAACGCGCTCCAGACCAACTCTGGCTGTTCGCAACATAGCGCTCGGCGCTCAGGCCGTCGGTTTCGAATCGGTACCATCCAGCCCGTTCGGGCCAAATCCAAGCGCACTGCTGCCCAAGGCGAAGGGGAGATTTAAACAGCCGCTGCTCGCTGCCCTTCCCGCCTGGCGACGTTACTCGCAGCGCTCGGGCAGACCCGCTGGGGGGTGCGCAAACCCGCAGTCGCTCATATGCCACGGGTCTTGCAGGAGACACCATCAGTTGAGACGTATCTGAAGGCCGCGCCATGCGCTCGATGATAGGCGACCAGAGCTCCGCGTAGGCCTCGACACCACCAGCCCCCTGAATTCGGAACGAATCACGAATCAGCGATATTGCGAAGGAAGGATTGTCTCGCCGCACGACAATCAACGAATCACCCGCAAGATCAGTCACTATCGGACGCCACAACGCACTTTCAAACCTGACGTTCAATCTTGAGAGCCCCGATTCGATGTGATCGACACTCGCTTTGACCTGATAGATCACATCCAATGGATTCTCTCGAGCAACAAGACCAGGCAGCGACCTAACCGCTTTCAGGTCGTCCGTATCGTGAATGAGCACGAGGACGCCAACACCCGATTTCGAGCGAAGAAGACTTTCGCGCTCCTCGCTACTCAATGCCCCGAGTGCTGCCCCGCTAATCACCACAAGATCGACGGCGTCCAACAACGAGTCGTTGAGACTATCCAGACTGGCGCGATTGCGGTTCACAAACCGTGTTATGAATCTCTCTTCTGAAACCTGTGTGCGCGCTGCGACCGCAGCACCTGTGGCACCAGCCCAGGCAAAGAAGTAGCGTCCTTCGAATCCGGGTGCGTCTTGCACTAACAGGATTCGGGCCAGTTCCGGTTGTATCGCGTTAACACCAAATGCGACACGCTCCAACTCCACGTCATCACGAGAAACAACCAAATCAAGTGTTCGCCTGCCCGCAGGCAGCGCTGGAAGCGGTAGAATTCGACGGTCACCCGAATCAGATGTTGCGAGACGCTCGCCCTGCCTGTCGACAATGTCGACATGTACGCCATCAGACTCGGCGGCCAACGTTGCTACTGCAGAGTAAGAACGGCCCGCCACCACTTCGGTCGGAAGATCGAAATGCATAAGTAGTCCATCCGGATCGGTCGCATCGTGCTGTACACGTTGTGGCCTCGGCCACTCATACCATTGCTGCGGCGTCAGCCCATGACCCACCACGGTCAGATTCTCGGAGAGCACACCCCCTTGCTGCCGAATCCGCCGCTCGGCGTCCAGCATATCGGGCATCACGCGATCGGCTGTTACACCCTCAACGTCACCGCCCATCGTCAGCAACACACTTTCGCCGGACTCCCCTGGCCTGCTAGGTGGGAACACCATCAACAACAGACAGAACACAGCGGCCAGTTGCAACGGCCACCAGACACAACGCGCCAACCACGAAAGTCGGCGAGAAATTATGAACGACGCAAAAAGCGCAGTAGCTATTAGCCAGAGGAGCGTGGGCAACATCTCTGCCCCACTCCAGACATCAAACCACTCGCGCCACATCATGGGCTTGCGGACCCATCAAACCAGCTTGTCGGTTGGCGCTGCCGCGCCGGCGGTGCTGTCGGTACCGGGCCTTGGCGTTGCCAGACTGTCTGCACCGTTTGTCGGCAGTCCGAGCACTCCGCCACTTTCTGCCAGGTGGCCAGCGCAGCGAGCAGCTCGCGGAAGTCGCGCTCCGTATCCACATCGCCCGCTGCGCTCGCCTCCGTCGAGCGAGCGCGCGCCCAGTTGCGGACCTCGTCCGCGTCTTCCGGCCGAAAGTCGCTACTTGCAATCAGGGCGACAACCGCCTCGCTCGGGACTGCAGATGCATCGATCGCACTCTGCCCTGCATCGAGATCTCGAAGCGCCGGAATCTCATCCAGCTCTCCCGTCAGAGTTCTAGAAAAATCGATTGGGGTAATACTGACCCCCACTTTGTTGACCACGACGCGCGAGCGATCCTGAACCCGTTTGATCAATGCCAAGGCGCGGTACTGATGAGGCAAACTGTTCTTCGGGTCATGCTGAAGCAGAAACCCCTCCGCACGCCAAATCGCAGAAAGCGCCTGACCCAGCAATGCGCGGGTTTCCGGATCGAAAATAGTGGCCTGCTCTTCCTGGTCATGAAAATGCGCATAGGGCGAGATCGCTGCCATGGCATCGCCAAACTCGCGCCTCGCTTCCAGAGCAAACTCTTGCTCGTCGTGATTGTGACCA
This sequence comes from Pseudomonadota bacterium, assembly GCA_038521865.1. Classification (GTDB taxonomy): domain Bacteria; phylum Pseudomonadota; class Gammaproteobacteria; order Steroidobacterales; family Woeseiaceae; genus CALBPI01. Next base: position 873,722 of record JBCBKO010000001.1, read on the forward strand.
TCCCCAACGTAATGGCCCTGCGTGCCGAGCTGACGCGCCCCTGCGACCGGCTCACCGGACGCCTCTTCACCCATAAACTCGCCGTACCTAAAACGTAACGCCCGCTCGTCGAACGCAAGCGACTGCGCGCGGTTAGAAAACATCTCTGCGGTTATCGTATCCTCGGCCTCCAACAGCGCTTCACTGTCAATGATGATCTGCCGTTGGCTCCTGAAATATTCGGGTTCGACGACCACGATCTGGTTGTCGAGGACAATATCGGGGCTGCCTCTCTCAACATCCCAGCGCACAATCAGCGACGTGCTGACCGTCTTGTTGGGCGACTCCGGTCGACCGTCTTCGGCTTCGAACGCAAGGTAAACCTCTCTGCCCGGTGCGGCGCCGAGGGACTCGAGATCAAGAGTCGTAGTGACCTCGTCGTCGTCACGAATCAGGCCACTGAGATCTTGCTGCTTACGCTCAAAAGTCACTTGCTCGCCGTCGCCCTCTGCAGTCGTCGCAACCACGTTCAGTGTCTTCACGCCATAGTCATCGGAAAGTGACAGCGTCGCGCTCAATGTGCGCGGCTCCGATTCTGTCAGCGTACGAATCCGATCAACCGGAGCCACAATGCGCAATGCCGGCGGGCGATCCGGAACCACAATGATTCGATGCTCGATGCTCGACTCAAGTTCCTGTGGAACGCCATCGACCAACACTTGATAGTTGGCGGCGGTTGCAGGCACCCACTCACTCTGCCAAAAACCATCGGCAGCGGCATACAGATCAAAGCGCTGATCGTCTTGCGATTGGATGCTCACCGACCTCGCATCGCCTTCCATTCGCAAGGTCCATCGGAGCATCGAAAAGGCTTTGGCATCGAAGGACAGAGATGCGTGGCTAATGGCCGGCAGGCCAGTGTATTCGGCTGGACGCTCATCTACCTGCACGGAAATCACTACCGGCTCGGTTGAGCCTATTGGTCGCCCGACGTCGACTGAAACACTGCGAGGCAACCACCAGCCGAGGTTCAGCAACACCGCACAAGCACCCAGTGCCGCCGTCATGGGCACCATATTGGCAGCACCATGCGACAGCGCACCACGCGCCTCGAGTTCGTTGATGGTGGCCGCAACCCGCTGCTGCTGGAGCCGGGCAACGCGTGATAATCCCTGATCGTTCGCGAACACGAGGTGCGTACTGTCTTGCAGCTCCTCGAACCGCCGGTCCAGATGTTGTGAAACGCGAGACAGCGTGGGGTAGGAGCAACGGCGTGCCAGACCGAACACCAACACGGACAGCAATCCAATGCTGCCACCGCATATCAACGCAGCCGCTACCGTCAGCGATGTCCACCGAGCCAAGACAAACGCCAACACTGCCAGCGGCAGACTCCACCACAGCTGATGCACGAGCCAACGTCGGCGCCTGACTGACGCGTAACGTTTGATGGTCGAGCGCGCGCCTGTCATCGCCGACCCGCCTGTGCTGCAAGCAATCGCTCGACACCAAACAGCAGCGCAATCAGCCACCACGCACCGGAGAGGCCGGCTACCTCTCGGGAAGGGTTCGGCAAAAGCGGTTGCAGATCAGGGTTAATCTCGGCGCTCAGTCGAGCCGGCATCGCCGGGACGGGCCGAGCGCTTTCGAATGAAATGAGTGCACGCCACAAACGATTGGCGAACTGAATGCTCTCTCCCGGCGTCGGCGGTGCCACCACTTCCCAGCCCGCACCCACACTGGTGCGCATATCCGCAACCACAACACCGAATGGAATTGTTGGCATTGAACCCCCGCGCCACCAAATCACCGGCTGATCGGCTGACACCGCAGTCGGTTCAATCCAGCGAACGTCCGTCTTGTCGAGTAATCCGTAGTTCCGCCATACGTCAATCACCTGTTCAAGCGCGGACCGATGCTCGTCGGTGTCAACCAACAACTGGAGTCGTTCAGGCCACGTCTCAAGCGTTGGCATTCGCTCCTCAGCTATCCAATCCCATCCGATCTCACGTCGTAACACAGGCGACCTCACGGGCCAGTCACGTGCTGCGGCCCAGCCAGTTACTCGAATGCTGGACGAAAGGGGAATCTTGCGATCCGCATCCAGCAGCGCCTGCACCCAATCTGCAGATACCGGTGATTGCGAAACAGGTGTGAGGTCGGCGTCCAGCCAGCGGACATCGCCCCCCGACGCGGCAATCGAAAGTGCGACTTCTGCCGAGGTATTCGGAGTAACCAGGACAACCTGATCTCCGAAGCGTGCTCGTTCGAAGTCAATCAGTGATGTGAGCAGCACCACGATCACCAATGACAGCAGCAGCAACCTCATCAGGAGCAGCAGCGGCTCGTACAGACGTGTCAGACGCAAGCGAGGCCGGACCAGATCGTCGAAGGGTTCTAGCGTGGCAACCTCAAGCGTCTTTCGGGCCCCGCGGAACAACCAGTGGATCGCGATCGTCAAAACACCGGCACCGATACCAAGCAGCGCGATAACTGTTGGACTCATGCGTCACCTACCGAGACCAGCAGTCGTTTGCTGCCGGGCAACTCCGGGTGCAAGACGGCACGTAGAGTCGAGCTGAGTTGCGTATCCGTACTGGCGCGCACAAAGCGGGCGCCCATGCCAACGTGCATTCGTCGCATCTCGCGCAACATTTGTTCCAGGCGTTTTTCGTAATCAGCACGGAAAGCACGCACATCGAATAGCTGCGTACTACCGCGCTCGCGCTCCACTAATCTTACCTGCCCAACCCTCGGCAAGCTCAACTCCTGGTTCAGCAAGATCTGCACACTGGTCATCGAAAAACTACGACTCGCGAGTTTCGCGAGACTATCGGTCGTCTGTTCATCCGTCGAGAGGAAATCACTCAGTACGATCAAAGCACTCCTTGCGGGAATCTGCTCAAGGGCATTATGTACTTCCACCGATGTGGGTGACGGCCCTTCAGGCGTCTCCTCGGACAGAATCCGAAGCATGCGCTCCAGCTGTGTTTGACCAAACCCCGAGGGAACGACCAGTGGACGCCCACCACCAAGCCCAAGCAGCATGAGGTCATGCCGTTGTTCATTGGCCAACCACGCTAACGCACCGATTAACTTGCAGGCATATTCGTACCGGGATTGACCGTTGGCATCTTCCATGGACATCGAGCCACTGAGATCAAGAACGAATACGATCGTCAGACGACCCTCGCGTTCCGCCTCGCGCACCAACAGACGATCGCTGCGCCCAAATGCACGCCAATCAACGCGACGCAGATCATCTCCCGGCTGGAAGCTTCGGTATTGTTGGAACTCGGTGCCTACATCACGGTGAGCACTCGGGTTAGCAGCGCGAACTGGACTCTCAACTCTGTGCTGTGGTGCGATTACGAATCGCGAGATCAGCTGCCGCAGATCTGCCCCGGGCAGCCAAAGTTGATCCCTGGCATCACGCACTCTGTTCTGAGGCGGCTTCCAGCGGATCAGCGGGGCCCGGCAGAGCGCCGATCAGCTCCTGCACTACCTGATCACTGGTGTGATGCTCGGACTGTGCGTGGAAATTCAGTATCAGGCGATGCCGCAGAACAGAGGGGGCGACCGCGTGCAAATCCGCGAGTGTAACGGCCAACCGACCATCCAACATCGCTCGCGCTTTCGCCGCAACCACCAGAGCTTGTCCGGCCCGCGGCCCCGCACCCCAGCGAATCCACTCCGTGGTCGCCGCCGTGGCAAGCGCATCCTCGGGTCGCGTCGCACGCACCAGCATCGCGGCATACCGGATCAACTCCGAACTGATCGGCACCTCACGCACCAGCGTTCGGGCTAACGCGATATCTTCGCGATTCATGACGGCACGAGCACGAGCCTTGTGCGTTCCCGTCGTGCGCTCAAGCACCTCGATTTCCTCGTCGAGCGTCGGGTAGTCGATGTTGACCATCAGCAAAAAGCGATCGAGCTGCGCCTCGGGCAACGGGTATGTGCCGGCTTGTTCCAGTGGGTTCTGCGTCGCCATCACGAAGAACGGGTCCGGAAGCGCATGTACTTTTCCAGCCCAGGTAACTGACGACTCCGCCATCGCCTCGAGCAACGCAGACTGGGTGCGAGGCGGTGTTCGATTGATCTCATCCGCCAGCAAGAGCGATGTGAAAACAGGCCCCTCCTGGAACTCAAACTTGCGCCCACCGGATTCGCTTTCGACCAATAATTCACTGCCAATGATGTCTGCCGGCATCAGGTCCGGAGTGAACTGGATCCGACCGAACGGCAAATCCAGCGCCGTCGCGAGTGTACGCAACAAGAGGGTTTTGCCGAGTCCCGGCACGCCCTGCAGCAAACAATGACCGCCAGCGATCAATGCGACCAACAAGTCATCTACCACCGACTGCTGACCGACAATGACCTGGGCGACGCTCGCGCGAACCGCACCGAGGCGTTCCAGTGTCTGCTGGATTTCCTGATCCTGACTCATGATCAATAGTTCAGTGCGTACATTACGATGTTGACGGCGAACTGGGTGTTATCCACGGCAAGCCACCGTTTGTTGCGGTAGTCGTAGTCCCACTCACAACCATAGTCTTTATTGCTGTAAAGCACGGCAGTGCGACCATTGACCTCAATGCCACGCAAGTAGTCGTGAACGAGATCATCTCCCCACCCGTTCAATTCGAAGCTGGTTGTCGGCGGACCATCAAAATCGAAAAAACTGGAATAGACAGGATGGTCTTCCGGTAACTTCTGAAGACAATCGACACCGAACAGTCTTTCCATCTGCCGTGTAAAGCTCGTCGCAAAAAGCGCGTCGATATCGTGGTTGCAATCGTCAACGAACACGAACCCACCACGCTGCACATAGTTCACGAACATCTCAGCCTCACGATCGCTGAACTCGACAAGCTTGTGCCCGGCCATATAGCAAAACGGAGATTGCAGCATGGCTGGGTCTGACAGGGCGATCACGCGCTCTTCCGGATCCACGTTGAGCGTGGTGTATTCCACAAGGCTGTTGAGGACGTTGATCGGCATCCGGGGATCGACTCCCCAGTTGCCCGATTCGTACATCAAGCGGGTGAAGAAAAAATCAAAGCCGTTTGCGCTCGCGCTAAACGGCAGTGCTGCCAGCGCCGAAACGCTGGCAGCCTCCGTCAGGAACCTTCGACGTGAAACGCGCGGCCGAATCAAACCGCGTCGGACAAACTTGAGAATGTGAATTCGCGAATTCGCATCGACGGCATCATGACCGGCAAGCCGAACAGATTCACACGAACGCTCTCGCCGAGCTCATCGAGATTGTTCAGCATGATTACAGGGCTGTCGTTGAAGCGGAAATTCTTGACCGGATACTTGATCTCACCATCCTCGATGTAGAACGTGCCGTCACGCGTCAGCCCCGTGTACAACTGGGTCTGCGGGTCCAGTCCGCGGATATACCAAAGGCGCGAAACAAGAATGCCGCGCTCGGTGTTCTTGATCAGTTCTGCCTGAGACTTGGTGCCACCGACCATGATGATATTGCTCGGCTGAGGCACGGGCTCAACATCTTTTTGCGCCGCCCAATAGCGGCTGTAGAACATGTTGTCTACAACACCGTTCTTGATGATGCTGAGCTTGTTCAGAGCCTGCCCATCGCCGCTCCAGGTCGCACTGGGTACTCGCGGGTCAAGAGGGTCACTATAAGCGGTGACACGCTCATCAAAGACCTGCTCGCCCAGACGATTTCCTCCGCCCTTCTTGGTGAGGAAACTACGACCTTCATCAGCCTGACGCGCGCCGAATGCAAAGAACATGCGACCAAGGATCTGGCCCGCCGCATTCGGCTCGAGAATAACGGTGTATTTGCCCGGCTCCAGCGCCTTCGCCTCGCGCGATGCGAGTGCTTTCTGCAGCGCCACCTCCGACGTCACGGAAGTATCGATCCGCGATACGTCATTGTCATCACTCGAGGCCCAGCCCGACCCAGTGCCGTCATCCGTGCGCACAGTGACGGTGAAGTTCACGTTTGTCTCTGTGTGATACGCGAACAACCCTTCGCTATTCATCATCGCGCTAAAGCCAGCGCTGTCGTTTAAGAACCCTGCCGCGGTTGCCTCGCTCTTTGCAGCTGGCGCAATACTCGCCGCAGCAGCCTTGGCCCGGTAGTCGGGTTTGATGTCCGCAGTCTCCTGAACGAAGGCCTTACTCTCAGCATACTTCTGTTGTTCCAACACCGGCATAAATTCCGGAGACTCTGGTGCGAGCTTGGCGGTTTCCTCGGCGCGCGCTACTACTTTTGCAAGAGACGCATCGTCGAATTCGTTGATAGTCGCAGTGCCCACTTTCTTGCCGTAGTTACACTGAACCACCAAGTCCACATTACGGGTCTCACCGGCGGTCGACACGCTGTTGCGTGCATACCGGATATTGCCTTCCACGGAACCCGACAGATTTGCTTCGCAGCCGTCCGCTTTCGACAGGGAAACTACTTTTTCAAGGATCGTACGTGCGTCGTCACGTGTCATGATCGTCATGTCTTTCTCTCTCTATCCGTTGCGGACCCGTTAGCCCAATTTACGCGCGGTGTTGATGACGTTCACATCATCAAAGCGCGTCGTGGAGCAGCCGTGCGAAACCGCACTGACCTGCGAGGGTTGTCCTTTGCCGTCAAAGAACGATCCGCCGAGACGGTAGTCACGTTCGTCACAGATGGCGGTACAGGAATTCCAGAACTCCTGCGTGTTGGATTGATAGGCAACGTCTTCAATCTGCTGCGTTATCTCGCCATCCTTGATCTCGTAGAACAACTGGCCGCCAAACTGGAAGTTGTAGCGCTGTTGGTCTATCGAGTAAGAGCCGCGTCCGACGATGTAAATACCGTCTTCGACGTCTGCGATCATCTCATCGACAGAGAGTTTTTCCTCGCCTGGTGCGAGAGATACGTTTGGCATCCGCTGGAACTGAACATCGCTCCAGCTCTGCGCGTAGCAACAGCCATGTGACTCTTCCTCGTTGATGATGTGCGCCTGATCGCGAATGGCCTGATAGTTGACGAGGATACCGTCCTTGACGAGGTCCCATTTCTTGGTTTTCACACCCTCATCGTCGTAGCCGACCGCGCCCAGCGAGTGCGGCTGAATCTTGTCCGCGAACAGATTGACGATCTTCGAGCCATACTCGAATTCACCACTCTCCCACTTGTCGAGTGTCGCGAAGCTGGTGCCCGCGTAGTTCGCTTCATAGCCGAGCACCCGGTCCAGTTCGAGCGGATGTCCGACAGACTCATGGATGGTGAGCATCAGGTGTGTCGGATCGAGTACCAGACTGTACTTGCCGGGTTTTACGGACGGCGCGCTAAGCTTCTGGCGCGCCTGCTGGGCGGCCAGCGTGGCGTCCTCCACCATATCGTAGGCGTAGCGATAACGGGTGGTGACACCCGGAATCTTCTCCGACTTATCACCTGAGAAGTACTCCCAGCCCATACCCATCGGGTCAGACAGACCATTCCGACTGCGGAATTTGCCGGTCTCCTTGTCTACAGCGGTGACGCCCATCGGCGCCCAGATTCGGTGCACGTCCTGATCGATGTAGGAGCCATCCGTTGACGCAAAGTACTTCTGTTCATTTACAAGGTAGAGCGTGGAGTTTACGTAGTCAGCGCCGTTATCGAGGGCCGCCTCGTTCACTGCCATCAGCATGTCAACCTTGTCGGCGATGGGGATTTCCATACCGTTCTGTTTGATCGGTGTGCGCCAGCTCACCTCGCCTACGCCTTTTACCGGCGCAAGCTTCACGGGTTCCGTCTGGTAGACCGCGTTGGCCTTGGCAATGGCGACGGCATTCTGTGCTGCCTCGGCTACCGCTTCAGGCGTCAGACTCGACGTGGCCGCGAAACCCCATGTGTCTTTCGCGATTACGCGAACGCCTACGCCGACCGACTCAGTGTTCACAATGTTCTGAACTTTGAGCTCGCGGGTAACCACAAACTGGTTCAGGTACCGCCCGATTCGCACGTCTGCATAGGTTGCACCCGCGGCCTTGGCGGCTTTCAGTGCTGCGTCTGCGAGCATTTGCTGCGCGGCTGAATTGGCAGGCTTGAGCAGCTCCTCCGCCGCAATCGCCTGGCCGGTGATTGGCAGTGCGATCGTGCCCGCACCTACGCCGGCGACTTTCAAGAATTTGCGTCGATCCATCTAAGTGACCCTCTGAACAATAGCGAACCCCACGGCCCCTGACCGTGTTAATCCGACCACACTAAAGCAAGCAATATGGCGATGCCAGAAACGCCAAGCCAGTCAGGCAGTAACGATACAAAGTTACAATATGAGATTCGCCCTATCTAAGTAATTGTCAACATTAATAATTCTCGGCATTCGAGCTAATTTCTACGAGCGTAAAGGAAGCCAGACCGGAAAGGACACCGGATTCCCGCATCGATGAGTCTATGACTGAATCGACGTGAGCTGCGCTGCGAAGTGCAATCGACCACCACAGAGGGCAAGATGTCGCCTCCCAAGGAGTGAGCCCACGATGTCTCGACAAACTACCATCCACATCCGTAATCAGTACCTCAAGTTTTCGGCAGCCCATTTCACAATTTTCTCAGGCGAGGAGCGTGAGCGCCTGCACGGCCACAACTTTGCGGTTCGGGCGGATATCACCGCCGCCGTTGGCGCCGACGGACTGTGCTTCGATTACAACGTGATGAAGAAAAAGCTGCGTGCGTTGTGCGACAGTCTCGATGAGTACATGTTGCTGCCGGAGCACTCCCCGCATCTTGAGGTCGCCAAGAGCGACGACGAGCAGACGGTGATCGCGAAGTACGGGGAAGAGACTATGTATTTCGTGGCAGCCGATACGCAGATCCTGCCACTCGCCAATGTCACCGCCGAGGAACTGTCCTGGTGGCTGCTTTCTCGCCTGCTCGAGGGCGATGTCGCCAAGCAGTACGAGATTTCTGAAGCGGTGGTTTACGTTGGCTCGGGAGAGGGTCAATCAGCCAGTACGCGATGGCGCCTCGGTGAGGGCTTCCTGTGAACAAATTGGCAATCATCACCGGCGCAAGTGCTGGCATCGGTTATGCGACCGCGGGACAGATGCTCGAAGCCGGCTATGACGTCGTCAACCTCTCAAGACGCCCATGCGAACTCGACGGTGTCGTCTCCTACCCGGTCGATCTTGCCGATCCCGTGGATCCGGCACTTGTCGACAATCTACGTAGTAAGCTTGCAGCGGCGGACGTTTCCACCGTAGTGCATTGCGCAGGATTGCTGAGCTCCGATACCGCCGCCACACTCGACCGATCTGAATTGCAGCGCTCGCTCAACGTCAACGTCGTCGCACCCGCGGCACTCAATGCCGCTTTCGTACCGGTCATGAAGCCCGGCTCCAGCATTATCTTTGTTAGCAGCACGCTCGGCGACAAGGCCGTGCCTGGCGCGTTCAGCTACGTCACCAGCAAGCATGCGGTCAATGGAATGATGCGCGCCACGTGTCAGGATCTCACTGGAACAGGTATGCACACGGCAGCCGTGAGCCCCGGCTTCACCGACACCGAAATGTTGCGCAACCACGTGGGCAATGACGAGAGTATTCTCGAGGCGCTGGCAACGAACATGTGCCTTGGACGTTTGGCAACACCGGACGAAATTGCCGCCACGATCGTTTTCTGCGTCCAAAACCCGGTGATCAATGGCAGCGTAATCCACGCTAACCTCGGTCAAATCGAGAGTTAGCCTTCAGGGATTGAGTGGATCCACAACTACAATTTCGCTGACGCTCGGATCGGCCGTGTCCAGAATGATCACGCGCACAACTGTACCGGGCAACAGCTCAAGTGGAATACGCTCTGAGCGCGTGACTTGTTCAATCGAATCGACGACCAACATATCCACAGTCTGTGGCTGGAATACCGATTCGGGCTGGCTCCTTGATCCCTCAAGTCGCGCTTGTGCTCGCTCCGTCTCGAATTCCTCGTCCTCCTCCAGAAGGAAGAAGTCGACGGCGATGGTGTCCTGAACGCCGTTGAAGATGCCCAAGCGCGCGGCATCAAAAACCACCCGTTGATTGCTGGGAAGCGCGAGCAACAGTGTGTTGTCGTCCGCCTGTCGTCCAGTGAAAAAGATAATGCTGTTCTGCGCATCAGGAATTGTTAGCTCTCGCTCCACAAGAATGACACCGGAATCCCCAGCAGGCGTCACTGAGAGGCTGACGGTGGCGCCGTCGTCGGCTTCCGGCAGTATGACGGGCGCCGTGATCTCCCCGGGGCCAACGTTGGTTGCCAATGGGTTTTGCAGATCTGAGGTCAAATAGATGTCGACCGGTCCGGACGAAAACGAGGCGTTGCTGAATTGTGCCTCTGGCAAAGCGCGATCGTCGATCAACAGACCTGTACTGACTGTACCACCAACACTCAGAGCGTAGTCACCCAAAACCTCTTTGGAAGCATCAAGAAGGGTCACAAGTAGAGTCTCGCCAGCCGCCACGCCAGTCGGCTCAGATCGAAACAACACCGCAGTTGGATCGCCGGTTTCCGTGACCACAAACTCCCCGCTCTGCGCCTCGATTTCCACGATCGCCGAAGCGGTGGTTTCGGTGATGGCGGTTGCCAGTGGCGCGACCGTCGCGGGATCAAAACCTTCCGGACCGAGGTAGAAATCGACGGCTGGCGCGGTCGGCGAAAAATGGGAGAACCAGATGTCTAGAACGGTACCTCCAACAGCGAAATCCCGTTCGGGTTGCTGCAGGACGGTAACCCTCGGTGCCGCAGCCGTCCCGTGTAGCACGAAGGTATAGGCCGTATTCACATCAAGAGTCTGTGTAATCGAAACGAGTCGTTCCTGATCGCCGGTCACACCGCTCGCGTAGTCGAAATTAAAGTCGTACTCGAGCGCATCAAATATGTTGAATGGCGTGGTCCGAAGGAACAACACGTTTTCGAGCTGCGTCTCCTCGATCAGGAATGCGACGGAGCTGACATCACTAATTGCGTTGATGGCCTGCGCGGTGCCTTGCCCGGCCGCCTCTTCGGGCGTGTCGGTACAGGCCGCACCGATGACCGCCGTCACAAGGAGCAGTATCTTCGAAATCGGTTTCCACGGGAGTTTCGACATCGTCACTCAAATACCTCTCAAATCAGCCGCGCATCATACCACCGCCCGATCCGAAGGCGACGACATAACGCATATTTCGACCCCCAAGTTGGGTCGGAGTTCGGTACAATATCGCGATGCCTGAAAGCACCCGAAAGCCGCGCGAAGAGGATGCGGCAGCCTATCGCTGCGCGCTGGGACAATTCCCGACAGGAGTCTGTATTGTCAGCAGTCGAGGATGCGTTGAACACTCCAACCCTTTCGCGATAACCGTCAGTTCGTTCGTCTCAGTGTCTCTCGAGCCGCGTCTGATTTCGTGGTGCATCCAGCATAGGTCCACAAGTTACTCGCTTTGGATGGCGAGCAGGGACTTCTCAGTCAGCGTACTCGCCGCCGATCAGGCAGCGCTGTGCGAAGACTATGCGCGAAAAGGGCAGCACGCGATTGCCGACGATGACCGATTCGAAACGACCGTGTCAGGCAATCCAGCAGTTCGCGACGCATGTGCCACATTCGACGCACGCACCGTGGCGACACATGATGCCGGTGATCACACGATTATTGTCGCAGAGGTAGTCGACTTCGCTGCTACTCCTGACCGCCCTGCCCTGATCTACCACCAGGGAGCGACGCGTGCATCGACGTGATCTGCTGCGATTGCTAGCCCTCGGCGGGCTTGCCGCGGCGACCGGCTGCGGCGGCAAACAACGCGGCGTTTCAGTCCATTCAATCGCGGACCTGGATTGCATCGACCAGCATGATCTCGTGATCACCGGGGAGCTCACTGCGCAAGAGCTTGTCGCCGCTGCGATCGACCGCATTGACGTGGTCAACAAACAGTTAAATGCGGTGGTAACTCGGGACGATGATCGAGCCCTCTCGCGGGCACAGGTTGCCGAGGGGGCGCTTGCAGGTGTGCCCTACCTGCTGAAAGATCTGAATCCGTACCGCGATATGCGCACCACTTTCGGCTCCGCACTTTATCGCGATCGAATCACTACCGAGCAGACGCCGTACACCGATCGTATCGATGGGTCCGGGCTGGTTGTCATTGGCAAAACGAACACGCCAGAGTTTGGCCTGCTCCCTTCAACGTCACCGAAGCTTCATGGGCCGACGCGCAATCCATGGAATACCGATCACACGCCTGGCGGGTCGAGCGGTGGTGCGGCCGCTGCCGTGGCATCCCGAATGGTGCCAGCCGCACAGGCCAGTGACGGCGGTGGGTCGATTCGAATACCCGCCGCTCAGTGCGGGTTGTTTGGGTTGAAGCCGTCGATCGGCCGTTTTCCTGATCAAGGCCACAGCGCGCAAGCCTGGCCGATTTCTGTAAAGCACGCACTCACCCGCTCTGTGCGCGACAGCGCGCTGATCCTTGCACTTACCGAACAGACGGAAGGCGGACCGCTACTGCCTGTCGGTTTTGTGACTCGAGAGAGAACGAAACCACTGCGAATCGCGCTCAGCCTGACTACGGCGTCAGGACCTGCGGCACCTGAGATTGCGGATGCGATTCGAGCGACGGCGCGTGTACTGACCACACTCGGACATGAAATCATCGAGACGGAGGAGACTCCGCATGCGAATGCGGAGCTCGCTGGGCACCTGTTTACGCTCTGGGGTGCAGGGGTTTTCCCCATCGTCCAGCAAATCGCCGAACAGACCGGTGGTGATGTGTTGGCAACAGGTTTACTGGAGCCGGCAACAATCACGCTGGCGGAGCGTTACGGAAAACTTCCTGCTTCAGCGATGGACAATGCGCTCGCCTTTTTTCGCCTGTATCAACGCGAGGTCGCAGAGTTCTTTGATATGTACGATGCGTGGCTTTCCCCGGTGACGGGCACAACCGCGCCAGAAATCGGTCATCTGGATCCAGCGCTCGATTTTGATCTGCTTTCCGAGCGAGTAACCGAGTTTGCGAGTTTCACAGCTACTCACAACGTTGCCGGCACACCGGCGATGTCGGTTCCAGCGGGACGCAGCGAATCAGGTTTACCTATCGGTGCACAGCTCTCCACCGCGATCGATGGTGATGCTGCGCTTTTGCAACTGGCCTACCAACTTGAGGAAGCAGCACCGTGGCGGGACGCGCTACCACCGGTGCATGCCTGAGACGTTATGGACAAAACCAACCTCAGTAACATCACCCCGCTGAAGGCTCCGCGCAAAACGCTCCAGTTCCGCCGAGCCTGGCGTCAATATTCGCTGCGCTATGGTGACGCCATGCTCGCCATTGAAGCGAGAATGGGTAGGCAACAACGCGTAGAACGTCATGACCTGTTGCTTCTAAACCCCCTGTTTGTTTTTGAAGCCTACGATCTCTCAGTACTTCACCATCCGTGTCGTCACTTTTTGCTGACGCTCGCGTTGGCGGCGATCGTGCATTTCTCGGCATTCAGTTCAGACCTGCCGCTACTCGCGCCTGCGCTTTCCCTTCTCAGCCTGTATTGGTTGGTTCGGATGATTCACCTGTGGCGGGACAACGGACCGAGGACCGTTATCTGCGACACGAGTGGCAACACCGTGGTGGAGATTCCGCATGGGGCGGTCGATGAGTCATTGAGATTAGGGTTCGAATCGGGACTTCGAAAAAACATAGAGACGCGCGACGCCCGTTGGCATAACGGGGAGCTCTAGCGCGCACAAGGAGGACAACACCATGAGCAACACAAGCGCAGGTGCACGCTTCAGGGCAGCACTTGAGGCGGAACAACCGCTGCAAATCGTCGGCGCGATCAACGCCTACGCCGCGATGATGGCAACGGCCACTGGGTTCCGTGCAATCTATCTTTCAGGTGCCGGTGTCGCCAATGCGAGCTATGGGCTGCCGGATCTCGGCATGACCTCTTTGGACAACGTGCTGGAGGATGCGCGTCGAATCACAGCCGCGACACCAACGCCGTTACTGGTCGACATCGACACCGGCTGGGGCGGCGCGTTCAATATCGCACGGACGATCCGAGAAATGACGGCGGCAGGTGTTGCAGCCGTGCACATCGAAGACCAGGTGGGTCAGAAACGCTGCGGCCACAGACCGAACAAGTCGCTCGTGAGCGCCGACGAAATGACCGATCGGATCAAGGCTGCTGTCGACGCAAAGACGGACGAGGATTTTGTGGTCATGGCCAGAACCGACGCGCTTGCGGTGGAGGGCATGGAGCCAATGCTGGAACGTATCCATCGATATCAAGAAGCAGGCGCCGACGCGATTTTCGCTGAAGCAATGACCGATATCGAGCTATACCGGAAAGTAACCGAGACCGTTCAGATTCCCGTGCTCGCGAATCTGACCGAGTTCGGTATGACTCCACTGTACACCATCGACGAGCTGAAATCGGTGGGTATCCGAATGGCGCTTTATCCGTTGTCTGCCTTTCGCGCCATGAATCTTGCGGCACTGAAAATATTCCGCGAGATCAGAGAACGCGGCACGCAGGTCGATGCGCTGTCGCAGATGCAGACGCGCGAGGAACTCTATGAGTTTCTCGACTACCACGCATGCGAAGAGAAACTGGACGCCTTGTTTGGCTCAAACGATCAAGGCTGATATTCACACAATTCATGCAGAACTGAGAAGACTATGGTTGATAAGAAACTTGGTGGCGCAGGACTTCGGGGTCAAAGCGCCGGTGAGACACGGTTGTGTACTGTCGGGAAATCCGGCAGCGGACTCACGTATTGCGGTTATGACATCAGCGAACTCGCGGAGCACTCGACATTTGAGGAAGTCGCCTGGCTGTTGTTCCACGGTGAACTTCCTTCAGCCGCGGAACTCGCTGGGTACAAGGAAAAACTGTCCGGACTTCGGAAGCTGCCGATAGCGTTACGCGAGGTGCTCGAGCGTATTCCTGCATCAGCACATCCGATGGACGTGATGCGAACCGGTTGCTCGATGCTCGGCAACCTCGAGCCAGAACACAGCTTCGAGGATCAGCAAGACATCGCGGACCGCCTTCTGGCCACCCTGCCCGGCATCATCGCCTACTGGTATCGGTTCTCGCATGACGGCGTGCGCGTTGACACAGAAGTAGAAGCCGAAAATATCGCCGAACACTTCCTGACTTTGCTTCACGGACAGACGCCTGAAGCACTGCACAAACGCGTGATGGACGTGTCACTAATTCTGTATGCCGAACACGAGTTCAACGCATCCACCTTTACGGCTCGAGTATGTGCATCAACTTTGTCGGACATGCACTCGTGCGTCACCGGCGCAATCGGCTCGCTGCGCGGTCCGCTGCACGGTGGTGCCAACGAAGCGGCGATGGAATTGATCGATGGCTTCTCGAGCGTTGACGATGCGAAGTCCGGAATCCTCGGCATGCTCGAGCGCAAGGACAAGATCATGGGCTTTGGTCACGCCGTCTACAGAGAGAGTGACCCCAGAAACGCACTCATCAAACGCTGGTCAAAAGCACTATCGGATGCGGTCGGCGACGACAGGCTGTTTGCGATTTCCGAAGCGATTGAAACGCTGATGTGGGATGAGAAAAAGCTGTTTCCAAACGCCGACTTCTTCCACGCCTCCGCTTATCGCTTCATGCAGATTCCCACAAAACTGTTCACACCCATTTTCGTGATGTCGCGAACCAGTGGGTGGACAGCGCATGTGATGGAGCAACGCAGCAACAATCGAATCATCCGCCCGAGTGCCGACTATGTCGGTCCGGACGCACGCAGTTACGTACCGCTCGATAAACGATCGAGTTAACAGGAAACACTAATGAGTAATCGAGTAGAGACCAACGTTCGACCGGATCCCGATCAGGAGCTGGTCGCCATCGCCGACTACGTCGCGAACGCCGAAATCGACAGCGAACTCGCCTATACGACCGCGCGCCATTGCCTGATGGACACGCTCGGCTGTGGATTCCTCGCGTTGTCATTCCCCGAGTGTGCAAAACACATCGGCCCCATCGTACCCGGCACTGTCGTGCCTGGCGGTGCGAGAGTACCCGGAACGCAACACGTTATGGACCCGGTGAAGGCCGCTTGGGACATCGGCTGCATGATTCGTTGGCTGGATTTCAACGATACCTGGTTGGCCGCCGAGTGGGGTCACCCGTCTGACAATCTTGGCGGTATTCTCGCGGTTGCTGATTTCCTGAGTCGACAACGCGTGGCTGCAGGTGAAGCACCGCTGACCATGCGCGATGTGCTCACTGCAATGATCAAGGCACACGAAATTCAGGGCGTACTCGCGCTCGACAACAGCTTCAATAGAGTGGGTCTCGACCATATACTGTTAGTGCGTGTCGCCTCAACGGCGGTGGTCACCAAGATGCTCGGCGGCAATCGCGACCAGATTATTGATGCTCTCTCTCATGCTTGGGTGGATGGCTCGAGCCTTCGAACCTACCGGCACGCGCCGAATGCAGGTCCGAGAAAGTCCTGGGCTGCCGGCGACGCAACCAGTCGAGCTGTGCGACTTGCCATGCTCGTGATGAAAGGTGAAATCGGTTATCCGAGCGTACTGACCGCACCGACCTGGGGCTTCTACGACGTGTCATTCAAGGGTAACCAGTTCTCCTTCCAACGCCCGTTCGGCAGCTACGTAATGGAGCAGGTGCTCTTCAAGATCTCGTTCCCGGCGGAATTCCATGCACAAACCGCGGTCGAGGCCGCCGTTCGCCTGCACCCGGCCGTTCACAATCGTATCGATGAAGTCGACCGTATCGTTTTGACTACCCATGAGTCTGCTATTCGCATCATCTCGAAGGAAGGCAAGCTGAACAATCCGGCAGATCGCGATCACTGCCTGCAATACATGGCCGCGATCGGCCTCTTGAAAGGCAACCTTGTTGCAGAGGACTACGAGGACGATGTAGCGGCAGACCCGCGTGTGGACGCACTACGCGAGCTGATGGTCGTTGAGGAAGACGAGCGCTACAGTCGCGAGTATCACGAACCGGATAAGCGCTCGATCGCAAATGCCATGCAAGTGTTCTTCAAGGACGGTAGCAAGACGGACCGCATCGAGATCGAATACCCGATTGGCCACAAGCGCCGGCGAGAAGAAGGTATACCCGTACTTGAGGCAAAGTTCGCGCGTAACCTCGCGACCCGCTTTCCGGCGGCGCAGACCGCACGCATCATCGAGATATGCTCCGATCAGTCCACACTTGAAGCGACTCCAGTCAACGAATTTGTTGACGCAATGACCATCTGATCCGCAGAGCTGTCGGTGTGGGTTTACGCATAAGTTGCGACTAGCAAAACCACTTAGCCCAGAGACACCCCTTTCCAGGTTCTTGTCTCTGGGCTATTTTCTTGCGTATCGACAGTGTTTAGATCGTTTTGTCGCTTAACGGCAGATCCTTTCTTAGCCAGCCGCTCCTATGGTACGAGAGCGAATGTCGGCATTCGGCCAATAGCGGTCACTCATTTTCAGGTCTGATTAGACCGAAAAATCGCAGCAGGTCAGGCACAAGAAAACACTACGAGAGCATCTGATCTCAAAAGGATAGTAGAGCGAGCCTATAGTGCCATCCACCAGCCGTCGGGTGATTGACGTAGCATTCCACTGGTCGTTCAAGTTTCTGTATTCGATTGCAATCCACTACACCGGGTTTCCTCCGGGTGCTTTCGAGGAAAACAAAGTCAAAATGATCTTTATCGAGTCTTGATATTGGCAGATCTATCGTAAGGCTTACAGACGCATTCTCGGAAATGCGTACCGAGAAAACGCTACCGCATTTGATAGCTTCAAGCAGTGCAGTGTTGTCCAGTTCCACCGGCTTCCGTCCACGCGTTTCTATCGTGTACGCCTCAGGCTTGCCGCTTGGGTTTATGGTCGTCCCTGGATTCGCTGTAGCGTATTCTTCAATGACCCCAAGACAAACCGCTGATGCGCTTGAATGATCATGAATTTGAGACTCAATGGCACTGATAGAACGCCTATCAGACGTGCAGCCACTGGCTAGGAGTAGCACCAAGTAGCTGCAGAGACAGGTTACCCATTTCACCGCATGACCTCCGTGACGACTACATTGCACTAGTAAGGCGAAATCGCAGACTCACGTGTCATAAGATACCTCGGACTCCCGTGCTCCACGACAATTTGGCGTAGCCAAGCTGTATCGGGTCGCTAAACCCCATTTTCCGGTAACCCCAAGACCTCCACCGCAAACAGTCCCAGCACGACTCCGATTAGGAGCCAAACCCCGGCGCGAGCAGCTTTCCGCTGCAACTGCTTCCCCTTATCGGTCAGAAGATGCGGAAAAAAATGAGGTGAGCGCTGTTCAGTCCCCAAAGATCATGCCAACTCTTTGGTGCATCCTCACGCCGGTGCATCGCCATCCAAATTGTGTAGAACGCAACCATCGGTATGCTGACCACCAAAATACCACCAGAAATGATTGCAACGAGTACGCTAAGCGCTTCCACAAGATTCCTCCGCGCTAATGACCAGTTGCATCAAACGAGCGGAACAAATTGCTGATCCCACGTCGAATTCCGAATGTACGGGTGCTCGTCCTCATCATCGATATGCCCGGACCGTCTGAACCAGCACCCAACCCGACACTGAGCCATATGCATAACGGACGGGTTGCTCCAACAGTCTATGAACAGAGATGCTTAAAGCTGACGGAAGATGTGTAGAAAAATCAGGCAGAAGAGATCCGGGCCTCGATTCACGGCCAAAACCTGTCACTCCAGCCTGAACGACCTCACGCGGAATGAGTACGTAAAATCCTTATCGAAGACAGCATCACAATAGGTCAAGCAGGTCAGCACCAGAGTTAGTGCCTTCGGTGCGGATCTCGATCTGGCGGTTGCCCACTAGATCGTATGACCAGTTTGTCTAGCTAGTAGAGCTAAGCTAGCGGGATACCACCTCGAGCGGGAACCAAAACTCCCCGTCTGCCTTCTCTCGCCAAATTGATTGCAAGACCTTTAGCGGTTCAGAAGTGACCTTTTCTAGGAAGGAAATATAGTCGCTAGCATATTCCTCGATGTTCTCTGGATCTGCGACGCCTTGGTAGTAGCACTCGTGATCAAAATAAAGGATCGGTTCCGACCCATCGTCAATAGATGATAAGTCCAGGACAATTCTATCGCCGGAATCAGAGACAGCACCGATAGGTACAAGGCTTTTGTACCAATCTACAGTTTCCACCGGCATATCTTCTGCCATAGACTCGATCAGCAAGTCTCTAAATTCGGTTGTCTCCTGCTCTATCTGTTTCACCGAGTACAGTATGAGGCCGGTCTCTATCCGGTCTGGGATAGAGAAGAGTTCTGCCCCGTTCATATATGTGAATACCGTTCTCATCGACGCAGGAAACCACCCGGGAATGTAGTCTGCTGCAGCGCCAATCCTACATTCAACAGCAAACAGGCGACCGGCCCGTCCTGATTGAGAACCTCTGCAAACAAACGACCAACGCCGCTCAATTAGTGCATTCAAGACGGCTTTCAGACGGGCATGCATCAAGACTTATTGCACCTCGGGTAGGAATAATGACCACGGATTGATACGGCCTGAGTTCTCTAAATACCTTCCTGCTTGACCACTTTCGTCGGGAGCTGAGAAATATTTCGAGAGGCAGCAATGGGTCAATTGCAGTCGTCGAGTATATCTCCACCGCGGCCGTCCTAGGTTCGGGTATCGCGCTGTGAGCGGCCGCCGAGTTCAGCAATCATTCCTGACCCGAGATCCGTCTGGCGAAAATATCAACTTATGCGCCTCTTCGAGGTGGAATCTCAGCTTAGGGTTCAACCCACCGTCGATTACTGGTATCGCGCCAGTAACCGGCGCTTGTAGAGCTTCCCATTGTCATGTCTCGGAAGCTCTGGATCAAAGTCAATGGCCTTTGGCACTTTGATGTGTGAAAGGCGATCCCTAAGAAACGCAATCAGGCGCCCTTCTAACGACGCTTGATCAATCGCTTGATTCATTGGCTGGACCACCGCGTGAACTCGCTCACCGAACTCCGGATCGGGTAATCCGAAAACGGCTGCATCTGCTACCTCGGGATGCGTTACCAACGCGTTCTCGATTTCCTGTGGATACACGTTCACACCACCGGTGATGATCATGTAGTGCTTGCGATCGGTGAGGTACAGAAAACCATCGTCATCGAGGTAGCCGACATCGCCGACCGTTGCCCACCCGTCCTGTGTAAAGGACTGCGCCGTTTTTTCCGGCTCCTTGTGATAGTGGAACGGTTGATCGTTTCCTGAGAAGTAGACGGTACCGACATCTCCGGTCGGCACATCCTCATCATCATCGTCGAGAATGCGAATTTCGCATCCGACTGGCACGCCGACAGACCCCCGATGTTGTAGCCAGTTTGCCGAGTCGATCGCTGTGAATCCTGCCCCTTCTGTCGATGCGTAATATTCGAACAGTCGCGGCCCCCACCAATCAATCATCTGTTGTTTGATCTCCACGGGACAAGGGGCCGCCGCATGAATCGCAATCTGCTGCGAAGAGAGATCGTATTTGTGCCGCACAGATTCCGGGAGCTTCAACATGCGCACGAACATAATCGGCACCCACTGGCTATGCGTCACACCATATCGCTCAATCGCGGCGAGCGCAGCCTCCGGATCGAATTTGTCCATGATCACACTGGTGCCACCGAGCGCCATGGAAATGGTGTTAAAGGTAAGCGGCGCGGCGTGGTAGAGCGGCGCCGGAGACAGGTATACCGAATCAGTACCGATACCAAAGTTGCTGACCAGTGCAAGCGCGACTCTGGAATGCTCTGTGATCGGCGTGTTGGGTGGACGCGCCATCAATACGCCTTTGGGTAGTCCAGTCGTACCAGACGAGTACATCATGACCGTCCCGGCCTCTTCGTCTGCGACAGGAGTAGTGGGCATGTCCGCGGTAGCTGCTTCCAGGGAAACGAATCCGTCTGATTCACCACGCAACATGAAAGCCTTCTCAACTCCCGGTGAAGCGCCCTTAGCCTCAGAGGCAACGCGTGCCAATCGCTCACTGGTGACAAGAACCCTGGCCCCACTGTTATCGAGGATATACGCAACTTCATGCTCGAGAAGGTGCGTACTGATCGGCGTGTAGGTGAGCCCAGTGCGCTGCGCGGCCCAAACCAGTGGCAAATACTCGAGACAGTTCTCGAGCAAAATCGCGATGTGATCGCGCGGCTGCAGACCGAGACTGCGAAACAGCTGAGCGTATTGGTTGGATAATTCGTCGACTTCGGCGTAGGACAGGCGCTCGCCCGTACTCGCCATGATGATCGCCGGATGATCCGGCCGCGACTTCGCGTGCACGCTTGGATGCATTGTTTCCCCCCTCCAATGGTCCCCACCGATATAATGGCGCCAGGTCCTTAACTGGCGCAAGTCATGCGTCAAAAGAGATATCGATCATGGCAGTCGCCAAAAGCGAATTGTTCTACTCAGAAATTGAACCTCCGAAGCCCGGTCAGGCTGTGTCTCTCGCCGATGAGCTGGAGTGGCTTCGGATGCCGCTGCCCTTCATGTTGGGGCATATCAATCTTTGGCTACTCGGGACACTCGACGCCACGACAATTGTCGACACGGGACTGAACAGCAAAGAGACGCGCGAGCTCTGGACACAGTTGCTCGATGGACGGGATGTTAAGAGCGTCATTGTCACGCACATGCACCCCGACCATGTCGGTAGCGCGGGCTGGCTGGTCGAACAACACGACGTGCCGCTTTACATGTCCCGCGCGGAATATCTGATGTGCAGGGTCCTGGTCGCCGATACGGGCAAGGACGCACCGGAAGCCGGCGTCACGTTCTACCGCAGTGCAGGGTTCGATGAAGACGCCTTGCAGCGTTACAAGGACAAGTTCGGTATGTTCGGGCGTGCCGTTTACACAATGCCCGATGCCTATCGCCGAATTTATGAAGATGACGTCTTCCACATTGGCGGGCACGAGTGGCGTGCGGTGACCACCAGCGGTCACTGCCCTGAACACGTGTCACTCTATGATGAACGCCGGAACATGATTATCGCTGGTGACCAGCTATTGCCGACGATTTCGTCTAATGTCAGTGTGTGGCCGACGGAGCCCCACAGTGACCCTTTAGGGCATTGGATCAGCAGCTGCCGCAAGCTGAAGGCGCTGCTCGATGATGAGACACTCGTGTTGCCGTCACATGGCAAACCATTCCGTGGTGCGCCCGCTCGATTGCAGGCGCTAATTGACGAGCACGACGACAACCTTACCGGACTACAAGATCTGTGCCGCAAGCCGCAGCGCGTTGTGGACACCTTTGAATTGCTGTTCCGAAGCCGAATCAACGACGGCAATCTGATTATGGCGACAGGTGAGGCCCGCGCACACCTCAACTACCTCGTCGACCGCGATGTACTGACAGTGCGACGTGATGACGACGGCGTCGACTGGTTTGAAACACGAACCCGACCCTGACAGTCCGTGCGGTATGTAATCAGCGACGATCAGCACCTTTGAAGACATCTGTCGACGTCACCATTGTTGGATTCGGCCTCGCGGGCGCAGCGATCGCTTGGGCACTTCATGAGCGCGGACTGCGCCTGCGTGTATTCGACGCGGATCTGGATGGCGCATCATCGAAGGTCGCTGCAGGGCTGATCACACCCGTTACTGGCAAGAAGCTCAAACCCGAGAGTGATTTTCTAAATCTGCGGAAACGCGCGGTTGGACATTATCGATCGATCGAACGCCTGACAGATGTGCCCTGCTTTTTCGAACGTCCGGCGCTCCGACTGCTCGAGTCCGAGCGCGAGCTTGCTGCCCTCGACCGCACCACAGAGACTCCGCTTGCACTGATGCAGCAAGGAGACACGTCCGAGTGGTCGGGGTTCCAAACGCTTGGGCAAGTGCTGCTGATGCCGCTCGCCGCGCGGTTGGATACACGTTCTTATCTCGACGCCTCCTGGCAGGCACTTTCCAAGACACACGAGATGCTGCATGCGATGCCCGATGACATTGAGGGCTCGGTGGTGTGGTGTTGCGGCTTTCACGAATCACAAGCCAACCGAGCACAAGCACTACAGTGGCGACCGGCGAAAGGTGAAATTGTGGTGATTCACTCTGATGAGTTGGGGTTACCCGGCACACTCCACGCACGCGGTATTTGGGTCACACCGGACGGCGATGGCCAGTTTTTGGCAGGAGCAACCTATAGTTGGGATGTGCTTGACGGTAAGCCAACAAACCAGGCACGCGACGAGATCGCAAAGACATTGGATGCCGTTCTCGATGTGCCCTATAGGATCACAGGCCAGCGCGCGGGCGTAAGACCGATCGTCCAGGGTCGCAAGCCCGTGATCGGCCGCTTGGACGCTTTAAACCCACAGTGGATATTCAACGGTCTTGGTTCGAAAGGCAGCCTTTACGCGCCCAGCTTGGGCGAGCTTTTGGCCGAGCAAATCGTGAACGACAGCGAAGTTCCTGCTAGGTTTGATTACAGGCAGCGTATCGATCATTCATGAAGCTCACACAGATTGCACATCAAATTGTGCGACAACACATACCGGAGGGTGGTATCGCGGTCGATGCCACCGCCGGCAATGGGTATGACACAAGCTTCCTGGCCAGGTGCGTGGGCGAAACCGGCCACGTCTACGCTTTCGACATTCAACGGCGCGCAATAGCAGCAACAGAGCATCGGTTAGCCTCAAGACAGCTACTCGACCGTGTTTCATTGATTTGCGACAGCCACGTCAATCTGCCCTTGCAAATCGATGAGGCAGCGCACGGGCGCGTGAACGCGATCGTGTTTAATCTCGGCTACCTTCCAGGCGGTGATAAAACGCTGACAACCAAAGCGGAGACTACGTTGACCGCTATTGCTTCAGCGATAGGGCTGTTAAGTGACAACGGTGTGTTGAGCCTGATGGCATACCGCGGTCATGCCGGCGGCATATCGGAATTCTCGGCGGTGTCGAACTGGGTCAATGAGCAGTCAGCCACACACGCATTGCTGGACCACCAGGAGAGCCCGAACGGTGGGCCCGCCTGGTGGTTGCTTGCTCCTTAAGCTGCGTCCTGCTGCTTTTTGCTGTCGACGGCCTTCGGCTTCTTGGCACGCGGATCAAGACCAATCGAACGGGCGATAATCTCGCGCATGATTTCCGACGATCCTGCATAGATTCTGGAAATCCTTGCGTCGGTATACATGCGTGAAATCTTGTACTCGTCCATGTAACCGGCGCCACCATGTAGCTGGACACAGGCGTCCATCACGCGACCTTCCAACTCACTACCGTAAAGCTTGATTTGTGCGGCCAGCTCGGCGGTCAACTTGCCGGCGTTGTGCTCTTCAACACACCGGTCAAGAAACACCTGTGCCAGATCGATTTCTGTGCGCATGTCCGCCATCTTGAAGCGCGTGTTCTGGAAGTCTGCAATCGTCTGTCCAAACGCTTTGCGCTCCTTGATGAAGTCCATCGTAATATCAAACGCATGCTGAGCGGCAGCGACATAGCCCGCGGCACCAAGCAACCGCTCCTCGGCAAGGAATTGCATGAGGTAATAGAACCCTCGAGTCGGATCGCCAAGTACGTTCTCTTTCGGAATCTTCACGTCGTTGAAGAACAGCTCAGCGGTGTCTTGCGCACTCAAGCCCATCTTCTTCAGGTTCCGGCCTCGCTCAAATCCTTCCATTCCGCGTTCAACAACGAACAAACCCAGCCCATGTGACGCATCGGTGGTCCGCGCGGCCACGAGAATCAGATCTGCGTTGATGCCATTGGAGATGTAGGTTTTCGATCCGTTGAGTACCCAGTGGTCGCCCGCATCAACCGCTCGGGTCTTCATCCCAGCGACGTCACTTCCGGCGCCGGGTTCTGTCATCGCAATCGCAAGGATACTCTCACCCGACACGCACTTCGGCAGCCAGCGTGCTTTTTGCTCGTCGGTGCCAAGCTCTCCGATGTAGGGCGCAACCAGCCGCGAATGCAGCGTCATAAAGAAACCGGGATCTCCATGTTTAGTGAGCTCCTCGATAAGAACCTGCTCGTAGCGGAAATCCTTAACACCAGCACCGCCGTATTGCTCATCGGCCCACATCAATAAAAGCCCCTGCTCGCCGGCCTTTCTGAACGCTTCGCGATCAACAATGCCCGCCTCACGCCACGCCTCCGCATGCGGACCGATCTCATTGATCATGAATTGACGCACCGCGTCGCGGAACATCTCGTGATCTTCGTTATAGCAATTACGTTCCATGATGACTCCCCGTCATTTACTCTGCTGAAAGGTCGCGTTGGCGGCGACCTCTTTATTTGCCCTTGAACTGTGGTTGCCGCTTCTCAAAAAATGCAGCGACACCTTCAACGTTGTCCTCTGAACCAATCAGGCTCGTTTGAATCTGCGCCTCCATGTCGAACGCGGACTCCCAGCTGCCCGCCTCCGCATGACGCATTGTGCGTTTGGTCGCCTGCAACGAGAGTGGCGCTCGGGCGGCAAGCGTTTGCGCCCAGGCTTGCGCTTCGGAAAGCACATCTTCGTTAGGCACAACCCGATTGACCAAACCCCAATCGAGACAACGCTGTGCGTCGATACGTTCAGCCTCGACCGCTAGCTGAAACGCGCGTCGGTACCCAAGTTGCTTTTGCAGCAACCACGTTGCCCCGCCATCGGGTACCAGGGAGATCGTGGAGAACGGCGCCAAAAGGAAGGCGCCCTCGCCCATGACGGCAAGATCGGTCGCCATTGCATAGGACATCCCGATGCCCGCCGCCGCACCATTGATCGCAGCGATAACCGGTTTTGGCATTGTTCGAATTTCGTCGAACGACGGTCGGTACTCCCGTTGCAGTTGGGCCTCAACCGTCTTGTCCTCCGGGAATCCTGCGGTCAGATCGGCACCGGCAGAGAAACCTCTGCCGGCACCTGTCAGGACAACCGCGCGGATCGAGGTATCGCTCGACGCACGGCGCAATGCATCAGTGAGTTCAGCCCGCATTTGCTGGTCGAAACTGTTCATCGCGTCCGGACGATTCAACGTGACCGTTGCGACAGCACCACTGACCTCGTACAACACCACCGTGTCATCGCTCATGACAGCTCCTACGCTGCGCTTCGCGCGGTCACGCTGTCTTCAGCGTAAAAACCACGGCCCGCTTTTGCTTGCTCGCGAAGGCTGTCCGGTACGGCGAAGCGCTCACCGTAAGCGGCCGCCATTCGGTCGCACTCATCAACGAAAGTCTGCAACCCTACCGTCTCGATCAACGAGAGTGTGCCACCCGTATACGGCGGGAAACCCCACCCGAGAATGGAGCCGATATCACCATCGGCCGGGTGGGTCAGTACGCCCTCATCAAGACAACGGACGGTGTCCAGCGCTTGCACGTAGAGCAAGCGCTTGCGTACCTCATCCGGCGACGGTTGTGGGTCGGCCAATGGGTAGACTTCTGCCAGTCCGGGCCATAGATGCTTCTTGCCGTTTTCCGGATAGTCGTAAAACCCTTTACCGAAGCGCTTGCCCCGACGATCGAGCTCTTCAACAAATCGCTCAATAACGGGTGAACTCGTTGTGGGCTTGTAGTCATCGCCCAACGCAGCGGCTGTCGCTTTACCGACGTGATAGCCAAGCTCGAGCGTCACCTCATCCATCACCGCTAGCGGTCCGACGGCCATACCAGCTTGTTTCGCCACATTCTCAATCAACGCCGGCGAGATGCCTTCAGAGAGCATCGTCATACCTTCGTTGGTGTACGTGCCAAACACACGTGAGGTGTAGAAACCTCGACTGTCATTGACGACGATCGGTGTCTTGCGGATCTGCTGGATGTAATCGAGCGCCACAGCTGTCGCGCGATCTCCTGTCTTCTCACCCAGAATCACTTCAACCAACGGCATCTTGTCGACAGGTGAGAAGAAGTGAATGCCGATGAACTGCTCGGGACGCTGTGACGCTTCGGCGAGACCCGTGATCGGCAGTGTGGAGGTGTTGGATGCAAAGATCGCATCTTCGGGAATCACCGCTTCGGTCTTCGCCGTGACGTCCGCCTTGATGCCCTTGTCTTCGAAGACCGCCTCAATGACGAGCTCGCAACCCTCAAGCTCCGCATAGTCATCAGTGGTGACGATACGCTCAAGAATCTCTTGCGCTTTCTCCGGTGCCATCTTGCCGCGATCGATCCGTTTTTGCAGCAGCGCACGGGAGTAGTCTTTGCCCTTTTCCGCCGCATCGCGATCGCGATCCAGCAGCACCACCTTCATCCCGGCATAAGCAGACACGTAAGCGATGCCCGCACCCATCATCCCGGCACCCAACATACCGAGCTTGGTGACTTTGGTCTTATCGATGCCCTGCGGGCGTCGCACAAGCTTGTCTGCCGCGCCCTTATTGATGAACAAAGTGCGCGTCATGTTGCGCGACACCGGGTCCATCAGCAGCGTCACGAAGTACTTCGATTCGATATCGAGACCAGCATCAATCGGCAACACCGTGCCTTCGTAGACGCAGGACATAATCGCGATCGGAGCAGGATAGTTATGGTTGGTTTCTTTAGCGATCAATGCGCTGCCGACCATAAGCGTCTGGATTGAACCCGGGTGCATCAGACCAGCGCCACCCGGCACCTTGAAGCCCTTCTTGTCCCAGGGTTGAACCGGGTCGCCGGTCTCAAGTACCCAACGCTTCGCCGCAGGTACAAGGTCATCGAGTGCGACAACGTCATGAACAATGCCTTGCTCAAGCGCGGCCTTCGGCTTCAAGTGCGTGCCCTGCGTCATCAGCTGCAACGCAGCCTGTTGGCCAATCAGGCGAGGCAAACGCTGCGTGCCACCGCCACCCGGCAGCAAGCCCACTTGCACTTCAGGCAGACCCAACACCGACTTCGGGACATCCGCGGCGACGCGGTAATGACAGGCAAGACAGATTTCGAGCCCACCGCCGAGTGCGGTGCCGTTGATCGCCGCAGCGACCGGCTTGCCACACGTCTCGAGGCGTCTCAGGATCTGCTGGAAGCCGCGAGCGTACTCGTACTTTTCAGCAGCCGAGCGACCGTCCTCGTAGGCATTGACCATCGACATCAGGTCAGCGCCTGCGACGAAAGAGGATTTCGCCGAGGTAATGACCGCGCCCTTGATGCCTTCATCCGAAGAAATCTTGTCGATGCTCTCGGAAAGGTCCGCTTGGAGCTCCGGCGTCAAAACGTTCATTGAACGCTCCGCCACGTCGATCGTCAGCAGCGCAATCCCATCACTGTCGACTTCAAAACGAATCGTTTTCATAGTGTTGTCCTCAAGAATGACGGGCGCTTAAACGCGCTCGATGATGGTCGCGGTACCCATACCGCCGCCAACGCAAAGATTGATGAGCGCAGTCGACTGGTCACGACGTTCCAGCTCATCCAGCACAGTGCCGAAAATCATCGCACCGGTCGCACCTAACGGGTGACCCATAGCGATGGCGCCACCATTCACATTGATCTTGTCGTGATCGACATCCAGCTGCTGCATGAACAACAGCACCACCGACGCAAACGCTTCATTAAGCTCAAATAGGTCGATATCGCTGGTCGTCATACCGCAACGCTTCAACACCTTCTCGGCGGAAGGCGCGGGGCCAGTCAACATGATGGTGGGTTCGGTACCGATTGACGCAAAACCCTTGATCCGTGCACGTGGCTTCAGGCCCAACGCATCCCCGATGTCCTTGCTGCCAATGAGAACCCCTGCTGCGCCATCGACGATACCGCTGGAGTTCCCACCCGTATGCACGTGGTGAATCGCTTCGACTTCCGGGTAGCGCTGCAGTGCGACAGCATCGAAACCAGCTTGTTCGCCAGGAATCACAAACGCTGGATTCAAATTACCGAGATCGTCTTTCGTTGTACCCGGACGCATATGTTCGTCGTGGTCGAGCACCGTCATGCCCAATCGATCGACAACGGGAACAACCGATTTCTTGAAGTAGCCCTGCTCCCACGCATTCGCGGCGCGCTTCTGGCTTTCTACGGCGTAGCCGTCGACATCGTCGCGCGAGAATCCGTACTTGGACGCAATCAAATCGGCACTGATGCCCTGCGGCGCGAAATAGGTGTCGTACGCGACGCGCGGGTCGGCGGCCATTGCGCCGGAATCCGAACCCATCGGAACGCGTGACATACATTCAACGCCGCCACCGATCGCAAGATCAGATTGACCGGCCATGACCTGCGAGGCGGCCGTGTTGATCGCTTCAAGCCCGGACGCACAAAAACGGTTGAGCTGCTTGCCCGGTACGTTCTGTTCGTAGCCGGCCGTCAGCACGCTGACACGCGCGATGTTGGCGCCTTGCTCACCCACCGGTGAAACACAGCCGAGTACGACGTCGTCGAGGTAGCTGGTATCCAGTTCGTTGCGATCACGCAATGAAGACAGCATTTGTGAGGTCAATTCGACCGGCGTTATGGGATGCAGCGAACCGCTGGCTTTGCCGCGCCCCCGCGGCGTGCGTACATGGTCATAGACAAAGGCGTCAGCCATTGTGAGTCTCCCTATGGTGGTCAGGCCGCCAGTCGCTCACGCAACGTGCGGATAAAGTCTTGATGAATCCGGGTGAAATCAATGTCCCCGGGGTTTAGCAACCAGATGTAGGTAAGGCCGGCGATATGCGCCACATACTGTGCCGCGATGGACCGTGGATCGACGTCCTCACGAATCGATCCGGACGCAAGGCCATCCTCTACCCAGCGTTCCGCGTCAGCCACCTGGCGGGAGAAGGCCTGCTTGGCCAGCCCGCGCACATCGGAATTCGGCGACGCACCGCCATAATACAGGATGTGCAGGACTCGGATTTCCTGAGGAAACTCGAGCACAAAGTGGTGAAAAGCGCTGGCCGCGTTGCATAAGGCGTCGATCCCGGAATCCTCGCCGACTGCAGCGTTCAGATAATCTGACCAATGTCGCTGGATATTGCTGGAAACTTCTTGAAAAAGGCCGGCTTTTGAACCGAACCGGTAGGTAGCAAGCCCACGGCTGTAGCCGGCGCGCTCCCCGATGGCCGCCAGCGTCGTACCGTCCATACCGTTTTCCAGTATCAACGCCATCGCCGCATCGAGCATGGCCTTGTCCGACGCCGCCACACGCTGGGCCTGCGTCTTGCCGGCGCTATTTTGTACGGTCGATGCAGTCTTGGGCTGTGTCAAAGCGGATCCGTATCCAAGGAGAAACGCAGTGCAATGCTGCGCTTCAGAATACTTGTTGTCAACAAGCAAGTAACCTAACATCGATGCATCATCAAACTTCGGGGGACGCGGAGGATGGCGGAGCAAGCGCTGAAATCAACGGCAGGGACTCGAGCTAGCGACGATGTGATGCACATCCCTGGTGAAGACGGCATACCTTTTTTCGGCTTGGCATACGAATTCCTGACCGACCCTCGCGGGATGTCACGGCGTATGCGGGATACCTACGGCGCGGCTTATCGCATTCGCTTTCTGGGCCAGCGTACCGTGGCCCTCACCGGTGCCGATGCACTCCAGCTGGTGCTTCAGGACCGCGAAAAGAATTTCTCCAGCGCCGGTGGTTGGGACCATTCGATCGGGCGACTGTTCTCGCGTGGCCTGATGCTCATGGACTTTGATGAGCACCGCCTGCACCGCCGGATGATGCAGAGCGCGTTCAAGCGAGACGCATTGGTGCACTACATGCAGGCGATGCACGACATTGCGCGCCAACACATCCAGTCTTGGCGTCACCAGAAAGACTTCCACTTTTACCCGGCCATCAAACAATTGACCCTCGACAATGCGGCAGTTGCGTTTCTCGGGATCGAACTGGATGAACGCGCCGATGCGTTGAATCAGGCATTCGTAGACACCGTCGCGGCGTCGCTTGCCGTCATCCGCGTACCGATACCGGGACTCTCGCTGTGGCGCGGACTGCGCGGGCGCAAGCAGCTCGAGAATTTCTTCCGCACGCAAATAGCCGCACGTCGAGCAGGCGATGGCCAGGATATGTTCACGCGACTGTGCCAGACCGTCGATGAAGACGGGAACCCCTACTCCGACGAAGACATCGTCAATCACATCATCTTCTTGATGATGGCCGCACATGACACCGTCACCAGTTCGCTGACCACCGCCGTGCACGCGCTGGCAAAGTACCCGGAATGGCAGCAAAGACTACGCAACGAGGCCGAGGGGTTTGGCGATGCCGCGTTGAGCTATGACGATCAGGTCGAGCTGAAGCAAAGCGAGATGTTGTTTAACGAAGCATTGCGAATGTGGGGACCAGTCCCTTACATCCCTCGTCGTACCGTGCGAGAGTTTGAATTTGAAGGGGTCAAAATTCCAGCCAATGTCCAGGTCGGGGTGTCACCCGACGGCGCGCACTACGACGAACACTACTGGACCGAGCCCGAGCGATTCGATCCAGAACGATTCTCGGAGGAACGGGCTGAGCATCGGCGACATCCGTTTGCGTTTGTGCCCTATGGAGGTGGTGCACACAAATGCATCGGCATGCACTTCGCACAGATTCTGGCGAAGGTGTTCCTACGTGAGCTGGTTAATCAGTTCGAGGTTTCACTGCCAGAGAGCTACGAGCTGAAGATGCAGCAGATTCCGATCCCCAAACCGAAAGACGGTTTACCCCTGGTACTGACGCCCCGCGGCTAAGCCGGCGCTCAGCGCACCTTCGCGCGATCTCGATCGCGAAGTCGAAAAACACACTGACCCTGCGCGCAGAGTTGCGTCTCACGGTTATCACCGGCACTGGGATCCAGAATGTGAGACTCGGTAAAGGCCGTTGAACCGGTGCGCCGCACAACACGACCCTCGGCAACCAGAACCTCACCCGTAACGGGTCGAATGAAGTTCGTGTTCTGCGAAACCGTAATGGACACCTGATCGTGATCACTATGCATGTGAGCACTGAACGCACCAGCAATGTCCAGCATGCTCATAATGATGCCACCATGCGCCATACCCATTGTGTTCGTGTGTTGCCTGTTGAGCGGCATTTCCATACGCACCAAACCCGGCTTGGCATCGACGATCCGGAAGTCGAGAAAATCGAGATAGGTACCGAGGTAGTCTGGGATACCCAAGTCTTCCAACGACATCGGCTGTTTCATTTCAGAAACTCTGCCAGTCGTTCGTTAGTGTCTGCGATGTCATACTGAGCACCGGTCTCAATCGCGATGCCTTCGTCCAGTGCCAAGCCTTCGCTGCGGCGCCAGAGATCTTTGTACGCAGCAATCACATCGGGGCTGTTGTCGAGGATCGCCTCAATCTGATCATCGACGAGCGCATCCAGCGCCTCCGGTTCAGCAACCCCGCTGACCAAGCCCCACTCATGCGCTTTCGCAGCGCTGAATGGGCGAGCTGTCAGACCGACATATTTGGCTCTCGCATAGCCGATGCGCCGTGGCAGCCGCTGGGACATACCCCAGGTTGGACGCACGCCCCATTTCGCATGGGTATCGCCGAACTTGGTTTTCGACGACGAGAACAAGAGGTCACAGCCCAACGCCAACTCGAGTGCACCGGTAAAGCAATGCCCGTTGATCTTTCCAATCACGACCTGCGGCATGCGCGCCATGCACTCAATGGCTGATCGTGCAGGAACATCGAGAATGTCGCCGACCATACCGCGCTCTATCGGGCGGCCACCGAGCGCCTTCAAGTCAACGCCGGCGGAAAAGGCACGGCCTGCGCCGGTGATCACCACGCAGCGCAGACCGTCGTCCGATTCTGCCGCGAGCAATTCGGACTCGAGCCTTTCGAGCATCTGCGGTGTCAATGCGTTGAGCGCATCAGGCCGGTTCAGTGTCAGCGTGAGTACAGCGCCGTCTCGCTCGACCGCCAAATGCTCATGTCCCGTCGCCATCGAACTACATATTCCTGCGGTATTCACCACCGACCGCATAGAGCGCATCGGAGATCTGGCCGAGAGAGCATACCTGCACTGCGTCCATCAACGCGTCAAACAGGTTTCCGCGCTCACGAGCGACCGCTTGTAGTTTGGCTAACGCCTCCTTGGTTGCGGCCTCAGAGTTTCGTTGGAACGCTCTTAACGAGCCAATTTGTTGATGCTTTTCTTCGTCCGTTGATCGAATCAACTCAAGTTCATGGATCTCGTCTTCCTGGCCTTCCGGAGGCAAGAAGGTGTTTACACCGATGAGCGGCAAACTGCCGTCGTGCTTCTTACTCTCGTAGTAAAGACTCTCTTCCTGAATCTTGCCGCGCTGGTACATCGTATCCATCGCGCCCAGAACGCCGCCGCGTTCGGAGATTCTCTCGAACTCCTGGTACACCGCCTCTTCCACGAGGTCTGTAAGCGCATCGACAATGTAAGAGCCTTGCCATGGGTTTTCGCAGAAGTTCAGACCCAACTCCCGATTGATGATCAACTGGATCGCAACAGCGCGCCGTACTGACTGTTCGGTCGGCGTGGTGATCGCCTCGTCAAACGCATTGGTGTGCAGGGAATTACAGTTATCAAACAACGCATACATCGCCTGCAGTGTCGTTCGGATATCGTTGAAGCTAATTTCCTGTGCATGCAAGCTACGCCCGGAAGTTTGGACGTGATACTTCATCATCTGGCTTCTTGCACTCGCCCCGTAGCGCTCGCGCATCGCCCGCGCCCAAATGCGTCGCGCAACGCGTCCAATCACCGTGTACTCCGGATCCATCCCATTGGAGAAGAAGAACGAGAGGTTTGGCGCGAAGTCGTCGATATTCATCCCGCGAGCGAGGTAGTACTCGACGATGGTGAAGCCGTTGGACAACGTAAATGCCAGTTGGGAGATCGGATTCGCCCCGGCTTCTGCGATGTGGTATCCGCTAATCGAGACGCTGTAGTAGTTTCTGACCTTGTGATCGATGAAGTACTGCTGCACATCACCCATCATCTTCATCGCAAACTCTGTCGAGAAGATGCAGGTGTTCTGCGCCTGGTCCTCTTTTAGTATATCCGCCTGAACGGTGCCGCGGACCGTCTTCAATGTCTCGACACGTATGCGTTCATACGTCTGGGCATCAACCACCGCATGTCCGGGAATGCCTAACAGACGCAGTCCCAAGCCATTGTGACCATCGGGCAACTCCGCGTCATAACCCGGCTTCTCGCGACCTGAGAAATAGGCATCGATGCGCGCTTGCGCGGCGTCCCAGCCACCGGTTTCGTCGAGATGTTTCTCAACCTGCTGGTCGATTGCTGTGTTCATGAAGAACGCCAGGATGATCGGCGCTGGCCCGTTGATCGTCATCGACACAGACGTTGTCGGCGCGCACAGATCAAAACCCGAATACAGTTTCTTCATGTCATCGACCGTCGCGATCGATACGCCGGAGTTTCCAACTTTGCCGAAGATGTCAGGTCGCTCGTGCGGGTCTTCACCATACAGCGTGACGGAGTCGAATGCCGTCGACAATCGCGCCGCCGGTTGCCCCTTCGATAAGAAGTGGAACCGCCGATTGGTGCGCTCTGGAGTCCCCTCACCCGCAAACATACGAATCGGGTCTTCACCGGTACGACGGTAAGGGTAGACCCCGCCTGTGTACGGATATGCGCCCGGCAAGTTCTCTCGCATCAGGAAACGTAGCTGCTCTCCCCAGCTTTCGGTTCGCGGTGGCGCAATTTTCGGAACGCGCTGATGGCTGAGGGTTTCACGATAGTTGTTGCCGGTGATTGTCTTCCCGCGAACCGAGTATTCGAACTGTTCCGCGGTCACACCCTCGCGACGTTCCGGCCATTCGTCGAGTAGCTTTTGGGCTTCCCCAGTCAGCGAGCCGATCGCCTCCTGGTACCTTTGGCGCAAAGTCAGCAGTGTCGCATCGCCCTCGCCGGTCAACGCTTCGGGCGCATACCGACCGCGGGGACGCGGCAGGTGCGCATCTTCGAGCGCGCTCAGAGACTCGTAGTAGTGCTGCGCGGCTGCGGCCTGCTCAGCCTGGCGATCAACGCTCTCATTGATCGCTCGACCCTGCTCTGCAATCTCGGCGAGATACCGCTGACGGGCGCCGGGAATCAACGCCGTGGCACGAGGCTCTTTATCACCTGGCGCCACATCCAGCGTCCAACGCTCTGCATCGAGATGCAGCTTGTCTGCCAAGCGCTGGCATAGCTGAGAGAACATCCAGGTCAGGCCGGGGTCATTGAATTGGCTGGCGATGGTTGGATAGACCGGGACAGCCTCATCGTCCATCTGGAACTCGAGCCGGTTGCGCTTCCATTGTTTACGGATATCTCGCAGGGCATCTTCCGCACCGCGTTTGTCGTATTTGTTGAGAACAACGAGATCCGCGAAGTCCAGCATATCGATCTTTTCAAGCTGACTTGCCGCGCCATAGTCAGACGTCATCACATACATGGCAAAGTCGACCAGATCGACGATCTGGCTATCGCTTTGCCCAATACCTGCCGTCTCCACAATGACGAGATCAAAACCGGAGTGTTTCAGAAACGCCA
This sequence comes from Pseudomonadota bacterium, assembly GCA_038521865.1. GTDB lineage: Bacteria > Pseudomonadota > Gammaproteobacteria > Steroidobacterales > Woeseiaceae > CALBPI01. Next base: position 909,090 of record JBCBKO010000001.1, read on the forward strand.
CAATATCGCCGAGCATCTCGCTTGTGGCGAGGTGTTGGCGGCGCGTCGCAATCGAGCGCATGAACAAGTTCGGATGACGCAGTGTGTTCATGCGGATTCTATCGCCCAGCAATGCGCCACCGGTGCGACGTCGCGTCGGGTCAACCGCAACAACGGCGATCTTGTGCTCCGGAAAATACTGTGTGAAGCGATTGAGCAGCTCGTCGGTAACGCTCGACTTGCCAGCACCACCCGTCCCGGTAATACCGATCACGGGAACCGCTGCCGACAGCGACCATGTCTTTCTTAAGTGCGAGAGCGTGTCGAGGTCGAAACCCTGTTGCTCGATCGCCGAAATCATCGCCGCAAGCGTCGCCATGTCGCTCGGATTTGGCTCCTCGGGAGCACTGAGCAACGCACGGGTAGCCCGCCCCTCGCGAGTCTTGGTGATCAGATCTTCGATCATGGCGTCAAGACCCATGTTCATCCCGTCATTGGGGTGATAGATCCTCGCTACCCCGTAGTCCATCAAGTCCTTGATCTCTTCGGGCGTAATCGTGCCACCGCCGCCGCCGAATACCCGGATGTGACTTGCGTTGTGCTCAGCGAGCATATCGACCATATAGCGGAAGTACTCGTTGTGTCCGCCCTGATAGGAGCTGATCGCAATGCCGTCTGCATCTTCCTGAATAGCGGCGCGGACGACGTCTGCGACGCTACGGTTGTGGCCGAGATGCACAACTTCTGCGCCTTTGCTCTGAATCAGACGACGCATGATGTTAATCGCAGCATCGTGGCCGTCGAATAAAGAGGCTGCGGTGACGAATCTGAGCGGCACGGCTTCACGGCGGGACGCCGTCGAAGTAGCCTCGTTAGCAACAACGCTCATGGGAACCCCCCGGGGTTTGGCTGGGACAACTCGAAACCGGGAGCTGTAGCCCTCGGTTTTAATGACGATTAAAATACGGAACGATGGTCTCAAATTCAACCAAATCCGCTACTTCCGCGTTTGGCGACAAGCGCGAGCAACTGCTGCGTGCGGCGGCCCGTTGCTTCAATGAGAAGGGCTACAGCGGCACCTCGCTGAAGGATGTGAGCGCACATCTCGGCCTCACTGACGCCGCGATCTATTACTACATCGATGGCAAACAACAGTTGGTCTACGAGTGCTACCGCCGCGCAGCCGATATTGGGCGAGCAGCGCTGGACGATGCGATTGCGAACGGCGGTAGCGGCTTGGATATCGCCCGCGATTACGTGCGGCGCCACGTGGACGCGCACTGCGGCAGCGCCGGACCTATCGCGATCATGAGCGAGATTCCCTCACTGCGAGACGATGATCGCGAACACATTCTCGCCCTCTCACGAGAACACAGCGCACGTTTTGAGCAAGTGCTCGAGCGAGGCATTGAGGATGGCAGTATCCTCGCATGCGACGTAAGAATGACCGGCAACGCAATCATGGGCGCAATCAACTGGATCCCGAAATGGTTTCATGGCGACGACGCGGTTGCGCAACGCGTTGCTGCTACCTTCCCGGATTACCTGACGCGTGGCCTCGGCGCGTGATCTCAAGACTCCTCATTGCAACCGCAGGATGGCTTTTGTCCACTGCGGCGTTCGCGCAGTCCATGCAAGTACCGAGCAGCAGTGCCAACGGCGAGGGGTTGCCCCTTTGGGAAGTTGGCGTTGGGGTGGGTGGTGCGTGGACACCCGATTATCCCGGCGCAACGTCGCAGACGGCACGCGGATTGCCCCTCCCTGTCGTCATCTATCGCGGAAATTTCCTACGTATTGGTGACGGTAATGTTGCTTCAGGCCAGCTATTCCAGAACGACAAAGTCGATTTCGGAATCAGCCTGAACGGCTCTTTCGATGCTGAGAGTGATGATGTGGGCGCGCGCGCCGGCATGCCCGATCTTGGCTTCGTGTTCGAGGTCGGCCCAGAGATTGAGATTCAACTCGCTCAGTTCGCCGAGGGCACACGTCGTATTGAGCTCGAGCTACCCGTCCGCGCTGCATTTTCCTTTGATGACGATGGGCTGCGGGACCGAGGATTTGTGTTCAACCCAGAGCTGGAATACGAGCATGAGTTTGCGGATCGACAATTTGAATGGTCGATCAGCGTTTCACCCGCGTTCGCGAGCGAGCGCTTGCAATCGTATTTCTTTGATGTCGCCCCGGAATTCGCCACTGCTGACCGGCCAAGCTTCAGCGCCAGCGGTGGTTACCTGCAGACCCGCCTAGGGCTGGGCTTGCAGTGGCGCGGCGAGGGCCGGTTCGCAGCCATAGGTGTTAGCTACGCCTTCCTGAACGACAGCACCAACGAGGATTCCCCGTTGTTCCGACAGGACTACGGCCTAAGTGTCGGTCTCGTCTTTGTACAGCGCCTGTGGCAGAGCAAACGACGCGTCAAAGCGCGTCGAGGACTTTTTTCGGGTCGCTCTCGGGATCGCTGAACTCGGGCGCACGTTTTTGCAGGTTCGCCATGACCGCTTCCTTCTGATTCGCGCTTTGCAACATCGCCCACTGAAGATGCGCCTCAATCTTGAGCGCGGTCTCCGGTTCCGCGTCACACGCAGTGTCGATCAGCGTCTTGATCGCCCGTACGGCATCCGGCGAGCGTTCGGTCAGCGTCTTCGCCAGCGCAAGCGCCGCATCCATCGGCGTATCACACACCTCAGAGACTAGACCGTAATCGGCCGCTGACGGGGCATCGATGATTTCCGAGGTCCATGAAAGGCGCTTCAACACGTCTCTGCGCACCACGCCGCGAAGGACCGCCGTCATCCCCATGTCCGGGACCAAGCCCCATTTGCTTTCCATGATCGAAAAGCGCGCATCCGGGGCCGCTAGGCGAATATCGGCACCCGATGCGATCTGGAACCCGCCACCAAAGCAGATGCCTTCCAGTACCGCGATAACCGGAATCTGCATGGCATGCCACACCCAGACCGGATGTTGGAATCGATTGGCGGGGGTGCCCATCAAGCCTTTGAACGCCTGATCCGGGAAGTCACTCAACGCCGAGCTACCCATACCCGAGACATCCAGACCGGCAGAGAAGTTGCCGCCTGCCCCGCGAAGAATGACCGCACGCAGGTCTGGTCGCGCCGAAATGTCCGCGCCAGTCTTGCTGAGTGCATCGAACGTCTCGGGGTCGAGTGCATTCAGTTTTTCCGGTCGGTTTAGTGTGACAACGGCAATACCGTCTTGCTCTTCGATGAGAACGCGCTCGCTCATTGGTTACTCCCCTTAAGTTGGCAGGTATTATACCGACATCGGCCTTGGGGCCCCTTTTTCCCGGCGACTCGACCCATGCGAAAAATCGTAGTGTTCATAATCGCGCTGACCGCGTTGCTTGCGGGCTGCGCGCCGGTAACGCAGTCCACGGCCCCTGGGGTAGAGAGCGCAGATGGTGTGACGCGGGTTGAACCCGTACAGGAGCCGGCACCAGACGCAGAACGATTCGCCGTGGTTCCGGCCAATAGTCGCGTCACGGTGCTGACCTTTCGCGCGGGCACGATGGCACGACTCGGCCACAACCATGCCATCAGCAGCTCCGGACTGACGGGCACAGTTTGGGTTGCACCGAAACTCGAAGAAACAATCGCACGCATTGTGCTGCCAGTCACCACGCTTGTCGTGGATGATCCCGCTGTGCGTGCTGAGGAAGGGGCGGAGTTCGAAGCACCCGTACCGGAAAAAGATCGGGTCGGCACACGCAACAACATGCTGGGGGCAGACTTTCTCGATGCGGATAACCACGCGTTCATTCGGGTCGCCTGTCGCGATATCCAAATGGATACGGAACCCGCGACAGCGGCATGTGACATTACCGTCATCGGTAGGACCGTCGCCTTGCGCATGCCCCTCTCACTACAGCAATCCGAGAACCAACTCCAGGTAACTGGCGAAGTAACCCTGACACACGAGCAGCTCGGTTTAACACCCTTTTCAGCGGCGGGCGGCGCGGTAAGAGTGGCCGATGGAATGACGGTGCGTTACGAAATTAATGCACAACGACTATCGCGTGCGAAGAGCTCCGAAACTGCAGATTGATTCGTTCCTACACGAGCAGTCTGCAGTAGCCGTGGTCCAACACGGTCACGTTGCGCGAATCGATGCGACAGCGGAATGAAACATCCTCACCCTCTTGCCACATTAGTGTCGTGATGACCTCCCCGGGAAACACCGGCCCCGTAAACCGCGCATTGAATTCACCGATCAGGGTGTGATCAAAATCGCAAATCGTTTCCAGGATCGCGCGGCAGGCGAAACCGTAGGTACATAGCCCCTGCAATATCGGTTTCGGGAAGCCCGCCAGTCGCGCCGCATCTGAGCGTAAGTGCAGCGGATTGTGGTCACCGTTAAAGCGATAGAGAAACGCCTGCTCAGGCCGGGTAGGCGCATGGTGGGTTAGATCCGGTGAGCGGTCGGGCACCACGTGCAGTGATGGCAATGCATCCTGCGGTCCATCGAAGCCGCCATCCGCGCGTGCGACCAGTGTTGAGCCAAGCGTGAACAACGGCGAGCCATCGGATGCCCGCCTCGCGTCGACGCGCGTGACAATCATTGCAGGGCGGTTAACCCCTTTGTCGTGGACTCGATCGACGGAGAAATCTGCAAGCAGGTCTTCTGCCGGTCGCAATGGTCGGTGAAGGCGAAGGTACTGCTCGCCATGCAGCATCTGTTCATACTGCCAACCGTAGTCTTGCTCGAAGACATTGACGGTCATAACAGAAGCCATGGTCGGTACAGCGCGTTGTGTCGCACCGGGCAAGAGATACTCCTGCTCCGCACGAACATCCACCTCACGTCCGAATCCAATACTAAGCGCGTACAAACAGGACTGGTGAGAACGCCAGCTAAACGGCAGGTCTTTACGGGCAAGCGAACTTAAGCGTTGCGCATCGAGCGCCATGATTAACCCGCGGCGCCGGCGCGCTGCGCGTAGTGCCATCCAGTCTCAGCCAACGGCCGAACACCGGCAATCGCGTTCGCAGCGTGTGCACTCGCCGCAGTACCATCTCGTACGCGGCCCGCGATTCCTTGAAGAATGGCGGCGATACGGAAAAAGTTGAACGCTGAATAGAAATCTCGATTCTCGATGCCGTTGCGGCCGGTGCGCTCGCAGTACGCCTCAACGTACGCTTGTTCTGTCGGTATGCCGAGCTCGGAGACATCTTTGCCAACGAGTCCGCTGGAACCGATACCGATGTCCGGCATCTGCCACACCATCAAGTGGTAAGTGAAATCGGCGAGCGGATGACCGATGGTTGACAGCTCCCAATCGAGGATCGCCGCCACAGAATTACCGGTCGGGCGGAACACCATGTTATCTAGTCTGTAGTCGCCGTGGACAATACTCTCCGACTGGTCCGAAGGTACGTTGCCCTCCAGCCATGCCATCAGCTTGTTCATAGGCTCGATCGTTTCGGTCTCGGAGGCAATGTATTGCTTCGACCAACGAGAAATCTGCCGCTCAAAGTAGTTGCCCGCTTTCCCGTAGTCTTCAAGACCAATCGCCTTGAAGTCGATCGAGTGAAGACGCGCGATCGTGCGGTTCATCGAATCATAGATTTCCGCTCGTGATTCGGTATCGCATTGGGGTAAGTCCGGTTCCCAATAGATCGGTCCGTCAACGCAGTCCATCACGTAAAACATCGTTCCGATGACATCGTCGTCTTCGCACAACAGATGCGGTCTTGCGACCGGAAACCCTGTTTCATACAAAGCGCTGATGACGCGATACTCACGATCAACCGCATGCGCGGACGGCAACAGTTTGCCGGGCGGTTTACGCCGGAGCACATACGAATGTTTCGGTGTCTCAAGCTTGTAGGTGGGGTTGGACTGCCCGCCCTTGAATTGCGATACCGTCAGCGGACCTTCGAACTCGGAGATGTGATCACCGAGATATTCAAAAAGCCGGGACTCGTCGATTCGGTGCGCTTCGCGAACCGGACGAGTCCCGCTGTTTTGTTCCTGTCGGTTGCTCATCAAACAACGTCCTTCAATCCCCCACGCTCGGTAGTTTGCCAATAAGCGACCATTTGCGCAGCAAAAAAAAACCGCGTGCGCTTTCGTGCACGCGGTTCCAGATCAGGTTTCCCGACCGAAACTAAAGACCAGCGTGCAACCGTTCCTTACCAGGACCGTCCGGACCAATCGTCTTGTTCAGAAAATCCAATAATGCGTTGTAGTACTTCACGCGGTTTTCCAGCTTGTAGAAGCCGTGACCCTCACGCGGAACGAGCATCGAGTCGTACTCGATTTCCGCCTCATCCAATTTCTCCAGGAGATTGTAGTACTGCACCACAGGAACACGTTGATCCGCCTTGCCGTGTGCTACGTAGAGTGCCGCCTTGATCTTATCGACATGGTTTGCCGGTGATCTTGCTTGCAGGTCTTCTTTATCTCGACCAATTGCCTGGGTCAGATAGGTTCGACCCGACTCACGGTCAGGAATATCTCCGCGAGTAAGGAAAATCTCAAGATCGTAAACGCCAACAAACGCGAAGCCGCATGCATATAAATCCGGCTCTTTGGTCACACCGGCCATCGTGGCAAAACCGCCGTAGCTACCGCCATAGATACAAGTGCGGTTCGGGTCTGCAATTCCCTCCTCAAACGCCCATAGGGTTGCGTCGGTGACATCGTCCTGCATTTCGAGATACCAGCGCCGATAGCCAGAGCGTTCGAACTGATAACCAAACCCGCCCGAGCCTCGATAGTTGGGCTGGATTACCGCGTAACCGCGACTGGCGAGCAATTGCGCTTCGAGGTCATAGCCCCACTCATCGCGCGGCCCGTGAGGACCGCCGTGGATGAGCATAACCGTGGGGAATGGACCTTCTCCCTCGGGCTTCGTGACGTAGACCTGAAAATCGACGCCATCACGGGCCTTCAACCAGTGCGCCGTCTTCGGCCGCATTTCTTTACCGTCGATTTCCGGACGTGTATCGAACAAGTAACGCGCCGTAAACGCCTCTGTGTCCAGCAAGAAAAATCGTGGAGGCTGCACGTCGCTCCATACGCGCACGAGCGCTTGATCGCCCTCTAGCGTGTAATCCTCAATGCGTACTTGGTAATCCGGGAAGGCGCCGTGCAATCGTTTCCACAAGACATGTCCATCGCTATCCCCCGGCAGATACTGGATTTCAGGCAATCCTGGGAGAAACTCTGCTCCGACGATTGACCCATCTGGTCCGACCAAAAGTTCATTAGCGGGAACCTTGTCGTGAGAGATCATTGGCGTGTATTCACGGCTCACAGGATCGAACGAACCCATGCCGAAGCTATTCTCATCATTCGTCGCCATCAGGATATGACCTGTGTCTTCCTCGAAAGACACAGGGAATACGCCACCTGCGAATGGGCTTTCAAAAGTCTCCCATTCATCATTTTCACTCGCTCTATATGAGTAGTACGGCCTGTTGGTGCTCTCGTCCATGCCGGCCGCGAATCGAGCGACATTATCCGCGTCAGCGAGCAAACCACCATTATCGAAGGGCGAGGTCTGCGTCGTGTTACGGCGGCCATTCACAACGTTAACTCGTTCGAATAAGGCGCCTCTTCCCTGCCCGTACGAGACGATGAGGATGTGGTAGGGATCATCCGGAATCAGATCCAGAATCTGATTCATCGCAAAGTATGACCGCCCTGCACCGAGTCGAAACTCATTCTTACCGTTGTAGTCGACAGCGTAGACAATGCCGCCACCAATCGGTCGGGCGAGAGTGCCATTCCGCTCGGAAGTGGTGAACAAGAGCCTCTCATCGGAAACCCAACGGATTGACGCAATCGATTGCCCTTTAGCCGCTTTCTTCCGCAGAACCACATCCGGCCGTTTCGGGTTTTCAATGTTCATCACAACCATGGCCGCGTCACCCTTAACGTCGGTGGTAGCAGCGAGATGCTTACCGTCCGGTGACATCGCGACTACACCGAAACTCGGTAGCTTGACGAAGTCTTTGACAGAGGTTTCAGCGAAAGCAATGGAAGTCGGTAGCAGCGCCACCAAAAGCCACGTGGCAAGAGTTCTCACAAGTATTCCCCTTGTTGAAAAACGCAATCAAAACGCACGCTTAAGACGACGCGCAGTATGTATTTCCCAAACATAGCATAGGCTTATACCCAACCCACAAGCTCTGTCACCCATGATCAGAGGTTGTGCTTTCACAAAGCCTAGACGAGACTGCGCAGACGCGGATTATGTCCGCCACCGACGCAGAATTTTCAGTGTTTGCTGAGTAACTACGTTTGTCGAATCGGCCGCCTTCGGACTCGCAACCGCAGGCGCCAGCGCTGAGGCCATTTTTTTCCCTAGCTCAACGCCCCACTGATCAAAGCTGTTAATGCCCCACACCACCCCTTCGACGAACACCTTGTGCTCGTAAAGTGCGATCAACTGTCCGAGTGTTTTTGGCGTTAGCGACTTCATCATAATTATGCTGCTGGGATGATTCCCCGGATGGACCTTGTGAGCCGCCAGTTTTCGAACCTCTGTTGATGGCAAACCGCGCGCCTTAAGTTCAGCGGTTGCCGCCTTCTCGTCGAATCCGTAGGCCATCGCATCGGCCTGCGCAAGGCAGTTGGCGATGGCGAGATCCTGCTGAGCTTGTGATGCTCCGGATGAGCGCGCCGGCAGAATGAAATCGGCCGAAAACTCGCGAGTACCTTGATGCAGCAGTTGATAGAACGAATGCTGAGCGTTGGAGCCCGGTTCTCCCCAGATAACCGTACCGGTTTCACACCGTACCCGCTTGCCGTCGCGTCGTGTCGACTTGCCGTTGCTCTCCATCTGCAACTGCTGCAGGTAAGCAGGCAGACGATGGAGTCGATTGTCATATGGCAACACCGCGTGGGTGGTCGCACCGAGAAAGTTGTTGTTCCAGACCGCCAACATCGCGAGCAATACTGGTAAATTTTGATCTAGCGGCGCCTGTTCAAAGTGTCGGTCCATCGCACGCGCACCGCTCAAGAGCTCCCGAAAAGCCCCTGACCCAACTGCAAGGGCGATCGAGAGTCCGACGGCGGACCAAAGCGAGTACCGGCCCCCGACCCAGTCCCAGAAACCGAATCGGCGCTCATGATCGATATCGAAAGCATCCATGGCCGGGTGGTTGGTTGATGCCGCGGCAAAGTGTTTGGCAACTGCAGACTTACCGAGCGTTGACGCGATCCATTCGCGTGCCGCGGCGGCATTCGTCATGGTTTCGAGTGTCGTGAACGTCTTTGAGCAAATGACGATCAATGTCGTCTCCGGATCAAGACGCCGCTGTAGATCGGCTAGCTGCGTACCATCAACATTGGAAACCGCGTGCAGGCGTAATCCCGTGCCAGCATGTGACAGCGCCTCAGCGGCCATCACGATGCCGAGGTCCGAGCCACCGATCCCGATGTTCACGACGTCGGTGAACCGTTTGCCGGAACTGCCGAGTAAATCGCCGTTATGCACCTGGTCGACAAAACGCAACATACGTCGTAGAACCGACTGCACCTCTCTCGAAACTTCCGACAAATCGTGAGTCGAGGGCAGTCTTCCAGCACGCAAAAGGGTGTGCAGTACGGCACGACCCTCGGTGTTGTTGATCGGCGCGCCCGCGAGCATTTCATCGCGTCGCTCAGCGACTTCGCATTGGCGCGCGAGCATGACGAGCTGCTTCAACGTTGAGGTACGCGCCAGCTGTCGCGAGAAGTCGAGGACGAGGTCTGCACCTTTTACGCTGCATCGATCAAAGCGTTGCTTGTCACGTGCCACGACTTTCTCGAGGCCGAGCTTTCGCACGGCTTTCGCTTCATCTTTGAGTCTGCGCCAGGCCGGGAGATCGGTTGGGTATCGAGCACTCATCGGTGTGCGTGTCGTCATACCTTGTAGTACTCCCGATACCAATCGACGAAGTTGCGGATACCCACCTCGACGGGTGTCGCTGGCTTGTAATCGACATCCGCGACCAAGTCCTCAACATTAGCGTAAGTGTCGGGTACATCCCCGGGCTGCAGCGGCAGCAGGTTTTTCTCCGCCTTCTTGCCGACGCACTCCTCGATGACTTCTATGTAGCGCAGTAATTCGACTGGCTCATTGTTACCGATGTTGTAGATACGGTACGGCGCTTTGCTCGTACCGGGATCCGGAGCCATAGGGTCCCAGCCCGCATTCGGCTCGGCCACATTATCCATCGTGCGGATGACACCCTCGACAATGTCATCAACATAGGTGAAGTCGCGACGATGTTTGCCGTAATTGAAAACATCGATGGGCTTACCTTCGATAATGTTCTTCGTGAACAGGAACAGCGCCATGTCCGGGCGGCCGTAAGGGCCGTAGACGGTAAAGAACCTGAGCCCCGTTGTCGGCATCTCGTAGAGATTGGAATACGAATGCGCCATGAGCTCGTTGGCTTTCTTGGTCGCACCGTACAACGCCAATGGGTGATCAACGTTGTCATGAATGGAGAACGGCATCTTGGCGTTGGCACCATAAACACTGCTCGACGAGGCATACACCAAGTGCTCAACCTCGTGGTGGCGACACCCTTCCAATACGTGGAGCGTCCCCACGATATTGCTCTCAATGTAGGTATGCGGGTTCTCAATCGAGTAGCGCACACCCGCTTGCGCGGCCAGATGAACGACACGCTGGATATCGTAGTCGCGAAACACGCGCTCCACGCCTTCCCGGTCCTCCAACGCGACACGCTCCAGTGTAAACCGGTCGTAGTCAGCGAGCAGCTTGAGGCGTGCCTCTTTTAGCGATGGGTCGTAGTAATCGTTAACACAGTCGAGACCGATCACGGTGTCGCCGCGCTCGAGCAGGTAACGGGAGGTAAAAAAACCAATAAAGCCGGCAGCACCGGTCACCAGGACGTTCATGGAGCTCTCCGTGCCTACAGGCGCTCGTCAGTCGCGTCCTCAGGCAGCAAGTATTTGATGTCGTAGATTACGCCGTGTGGCTTGCATAGGGAACGAATTCTTTCGGCGCCCCACTCACGGAACTGATGGTGTGCCACCGCGATCACTACGGTGTCATAGTTAGCGGGCTCTGGCGCTTCCAGAAGTTCGATGCCGTACTCGGCCTTGGCTTCAGCCGCATCTGCCCATGGGTCGTGAACATCGACGCTCACACCATAACTTTCGAGCTCAGCAATCAGATCGATCACTTTGGTGTTTCGAACATCTGGACAGTCTTCCTTGAAGGTCAGACCAAGCACGAGCGCCCGTGCGCCCTTAGGTCGCACTTCCCGCCCGATCATGAGCTTGATGATCCTGCCCGCAACGTACAGCGCCATGTTGTCGTTGATTCGTCGTCCAGCAAGGATCATCTCCGGGTGATAACCGAGCTCTACCGCCTTGTGCGTGAGGTAGTAAGGGTCAACGCCGATGCAATGCCCGCCAACCATGCCGGGACGGAATGGCAGAAAATTCCATTTTGTACCCGCAGCTTTCAGCACGTCCTCGGTATCGATACCGACGCGATCAAAAATCATCGCAAGCTCGTTCACCAGCGCGATATTTACGTCACGCTGGGTGTTCTCGATGACCTTTGCCGCTTCGGCAACCTTGATTGAGGTGGCCTGGTAGGTACCCGCCGTAATGATTGTCGAGTACAGATCATCGATGAACTTCGCAGCCGCCTCGCTCGAACCTGAGGTCACTTTCAGAATATCTGGCAATCGATGCTGTTTGTCGCCGGGATTGATCCGCTCGGGGCTGTAACCTGCGTAGAAATCCTCGTTGAGCTTGAGACCCGACTGCGCTTCGAGAATCGGCACACAAAACTCTTCAGTCGCGCCTGGGTATACCGTCGACTCGTACACCACGACATCGCCCGGCTTCAGTAGGGCTCCGATCGTCTCACTCGCCGACTTCAGAGGTCCGAGGATCGGCCTGTTGTTCTGCCCCACTGGAGTCGGCACTGTCACGATGTAGACGTTGCAGTCGCCAAGATCATTAGCACTGTCGGTATAGGAAAGGTGCCTGGCTGTCGCAAGCAGCTCGGGCTCCACCTCGAGTGTGCTGTCTTCGCCTGCGCGCAGCTCCGAAATACGCGCCGACTTGAGGTCGAACCCAACCGTTGGATACTGCTTGCCGAACTCGACCGCGAGCGGTAAGCCCACGTAACCAAGCCCGACGATCCCGAGTCGGACCTCATCCAGCATTCGCATTGCTAATCCCCGACGTTACCTACAAGAGATAGATCACGGCCAAGAAGCCTGTAAGGCTCATTGTAATCGTGTACGGCAATGCCATGTAAACCATTCGACCATAAGACAACCGAATCAGCGGCGCTAAAGCAGACGTCAGCAGGAACAGGAATGCGGCCTGGCCATTAGGTGTTGCGACACTCGGAATGTTGGTGCCGGTATTGATGGCCACAATCAGCATATCGAATTGGGCGCGATCGATGATCAAGCTATCGAGCGCTTCCTTGATCTGACCCACATAGACCGTCGCCACGAACACGTTGTCGCTGATCATTGAAAGTACGCCATTGGCGACATAGAACAGCACCGCTTGTGTCTTGCCTTCGTAGTCCAACAGCGCGTCGGTAATCGGAGAGAACAAATGCTGCTCGTGAATGACCCCGACAATCGCGAAAAATACAACCAATAGGGCGGTGAATGGCAGCGCCTCTTCGAACGCCTTACCAAGGTCGTGCTCCTCAATCACACCGTTGAATGCGGTGGCAAGGATAATGATGCCAAGGCCAATAATGCCGGGGGTCGCTACGTGCGTGAACAACCCAACCACCAGCAAAACTGCGACCACACCTTGAACGACGAGCTTCGCGACGTCCTGAGGTGTGCGTTTCTCGGTTTCCTTCTTATCGAAATCCTCAAGCACTTCACGCACGCTCTGCGGCAACTCTGCGCCGTAGCTGAACCACTTGAGCTTCTCAAGCAACAAGCACGTCACGAGCCCGACGACAAGCACCGGCATCGAGACTGGAGCGACGCGCAGGAAGAATTCGGTGAAGCCCCAGCCCGCCTCCTCGGCTAGCAGGAGGTTTTGCGGTTCGCCAACAAGCGTCGTGACCCCGCCGAGCGCCGTGCCGACGGCACCGTGCATCATCAGGCTGCGAAGAAAACTGCGGAATTGCTCGAGGTCCTGACGACGTTCATCGGCGACATTGCCATCGTCGTTTCGATCGTAGACACGATCATCAAGCTTGCCACTACTGACATAGCGGTGGTACACGCCGAAAAAGCCTACGGCGACAGCGATGATGACCGCAGTTACCGTCAATGCATCGAGGAATGCACTCAGGATGGCAGCTGTACCACTGAAGAACAGAGACAACAGCGCTTTCGAACGAATCACAAGAAGAATCTTGGTGAAGATGTACAGCAACATGGTCTTCAGGAAGTAGACCCCCGCGACCATAAACATCAGCAGCAGGATCACCTCAAGGTTGTGCTCAATCTCGTGCAATACCGTGTAAGGGGTTGCCAATCCGAGCGCCAGCGCCTCGATAGCCAGCAGTCCGCCAGGCTGAAGCGGGTAACACTTCAGCGCCATTGCCAACGTGAAGATGAATTCCGCAATCAACACCCAGCCGAGGACAAATGGTGTGGCGATGAATAGCAGGATCGGGTTCAGAATCAGGAACCCAATGATCGTAAGTTTGTACCAGTCCGGGGCTTTTCCCAGAAAATTGGCGCGTAGCGCCTGACCGAGGCTGTTAACCATTGGGCTGATTCCTTCAACTATAGGCGGAGACTGCGGCTCGGTCGCCGCGACCGCCGGATTGTAAAGGAAGCGGCCGTAACGTGCAGTTATTTAGTCACTTTTCCGGATCGAGACCATACGGGCACCCCGCCGCAAGCTTCGGCAATCCGTTCAAGCAGGGCGGCATGAGCAGCAAGCTCCTCGGCAGTAGGCTCAATTACGGGCGTGTGCAGACGCGGCAACGGCACCCGCTGATCCAACGGTGCTGCATGATCTGCCGATTCGGCGCTTTGACGAGCACTGTCGTCAAACAAGGCGTTTTGGCCACCGGTCATCAACAGGTACACATCGCCCAACAAGCGTGCATCAAGCAGTGCACCGTGCAACTCACGGCCGGAGTTATCGACCTGATAGCGTTTACACAACGCATCGAGACTGTTGCGCGCCCCTGGGTGTTTCTCGCGTGCCAGCACCAATGAATCCAACACTGGACAAAGGTCGGAAAGGCGCTGCCGCTTGTGGCCCATTCGTCGCAATTCGTGCTCGATGAACCCGACATCAAATGGCGCGTTGTGGATGACCAACTCAGCGCCGACGATGAACTCGAGGAACTCATCGGCCACATCCGGAAAGCGCGGCTGATCGGCCAGATCCTCGTTGCGAATGCCGTGAACGGCGATCGCGCCCTCGTCGATGCGCCGATCGGGATTGAGGTAACGATGCCAGGTTTTGCCGGTTACGCGACGATTGACGAGTTCAACACAACCGATTTCGATGATGCGGTGATCATGCGCCGGGTCCAGACCGGTCGTTTCGGTATCAAGAACAATTTGACGATTGAGACTCACGATTGCTCCAAAAGCGCGTCAAGGCCTTGATTAGCGAGCATATCCGCCGCCTCATTACCCGGGTCACCCGCGTGGCCCTTGACCCAATGCCATCGCACTTCGTGGTTGCCCGTCATTTCATCCAACGCCATCCAGAGGTCTTGGTTTTTCACGGGTTTCTTTGCCGCGGTCTTCCAGCCGCGCGCTTTCCAATTGGTCAGCCATTTGGTGATACCTTCGCGCACGTAAGTCGAGTCGGTATACAAATCGACGACACAACGGCGCCGCAACGCACGCAAAGCCTCTATCGCGGCGGTAAGCTCCATCCGGTTATTGGTGGTCTCCAACTCGCCGCCCTTGATCTCGCGCTCATTATCGCCATAACGCAGCAGCGCACCCCATCCCCCCGGACCCGGATTGCCGCGACAGGCACCGTCCGTGTAGATCGTCACTGGATCAGACATTAGCCAGGTGTAGGATCGTGATCGCCGGGTGTGCTATCGCCAACCCTGGCCACCGGGCGCAAACCCGATTCATTGACGCCGACCACGCGAGCACGCGTGCGCCAGCTGGGACGGACGGGCGTCACAGCGGCAACACGCTTGCGGGCTGTGATCAGCTGGCAAGCGGCGAATTCGGGCCACCAACGCTGACCAAACGCTTCCCAGCGCAGCGACAATGAACCGCTCAACCGATCGACAGGCAGACGGAAAAAGAATCGCTGGTAGTCGTCGACACGCATATTCAGCAGCGCAAACCAATCCCGAAGGTTGCGCTCGCCATGCAGGCGTTCCGCGCCAGCAGGAAATCCACCAGGCGTGACCAGGTTTCTGAGACCCCAAAACCCAAACGGTTTGAACGCGAGGATGATCATTTTGCCCTCAGAGCGCAGAACCCGATGCGATTCACGCAATACGTCATGGGGTCGTTTTGAAAAATCCAGAGTATGCGGCATGACCAAGGCATCGACGCTGCCGGTGACAAACGGTAGTCGCCAGAACTCGGCGCTCACGTCGCCGCCCTCACCTGCTGCGTAAACGGTCGTCGCTGTCTGAGTCCGGGCGAATGGCTTGACGCCCTCAACGGACCCCCAACGTCCGACCTGCAGCAGATGCTCACCGAACACCCCTTCCAATTGCGTACGCAAACGGTCGGTTTCGGCGCCCATCAATACTGATCCGACGCCGTTCTGAAGCCAGACGGGATACGCATCCGGGGTTTGCGTAGCGCAAGATTTCATACGGCAACCCTAGCGCGCCCAACCTGCAAAGTGAAGGGACGCTTGCAAAGCATTGCCTCATCCGTAGGATCACGGTGATGTGCAAGAAAGTTCCTGAGACCCGTGCGATGGGCGCAACAAACCATCGCGCGGCGGTCATTTTGTCCTTCATCACACTATTATTGGCCGGTACGGCCAGCGGTGGGCCGCTTGGCGCAGATGGGTCGGCTCCCGCCACCGAGGGCGGCCTACCAGGGCTGGAAACGTGGGCTACCCACCAGCACTCCGATTTGTGGTTCCGCGCGACCACCGAGGATGACGCGGAAAACGAAAAACTGGCGTCGGACAGCGACCTCGTGCAGCGCATGCGCGGTGGCTTTGAGCTGCCGGTTGTTGATCATTCCCGCACAGTCGCACAGCGTAACTGGTACGTCAGGCATCCAAGCTACCTCGAACGCGTGTTTAACCGAAGCCGCCCCTACCTTCACCACATCGTTGAGGAAATAGAGCGTCGGGGTATGCCGCTCGAACTTGCGCTATTGCCAATCGTTGAGAGTGCTTTCGACCCATTTGCTTATTCCCACGGTCGCGCAGCCGGTCTCTGGCAGATTATTCCAGGAACCGGACGCAGATTCGGCCTCGACCAGAACTGGTGGTACGACGGTCGGCGCGACGTGATTGCATCGACGCGCGCTGCTCTGGATTACCTCGAGTTTCTCGCCGAACGCTACGACGGCGACTATGAGCTCGCGGTTGCTGCCTATAACTCGGGCGAAGGCACTGTCGACCGGGCAATCCGGCGTAACAAAGCGGCCGGTAAGCCCACTAGCTTTTGGGATCTGAAGCTACCGAGGGAAACATCGAGCTATGTACCCAAGCTACTCGCGTTGGCCGACATCGTTGCTAACCCGGAACGCTACGAGATTACGTTGCCAGAAATCGCCGACACTGAGGAACTTGCGGTGGTGGATACCGGCGTGCAAATCGACCTCGCGCTTGCTGCAGATCTTGCGGGTATCGATATCGAGACACTGTACAAACTGAATCCCGGATTCAACCAATGGGCCACGGCACCCTCAGGCCCCCATCAATTGGTCGTACCCATCGTCGCTAAACCCCGATTCCAGCAAGCCATTGCAGAGCTGCCAGACGACCAAAAAATGCGGTGGCAAAGACACAAGATTCGCGACGGCGAATCACTCTCCGAAATTGCCGAGCAATATGGCGTGACAGTCGCGACACTTAAACAGACCAACCAGATTTCCGGTTCGATGATTCGTGCAGGCCAGCATCTTCTCGTGCCAACCGCAAGCGCACCGAAGGGAAGCTACGCGCTGAGTGCGGCCGCACGGTTGTCGCGACAACAAAATCGCGAACGCCGCGGAAATCGCATCGAACACCGCGTTGTTTCTGGCGAAAGCCTTTGGACAATTGCCCAACGTTACTCGGTGAGCACAAGAGCACTGGCAAGCTGGAACGGCATGGCGCCACGCGACACTCTGTCGGTCGGCAAAACCCTTGTGGTGTGGACTGACGCGCCGGTCGCGTCTCGTCCGGGCGGTAGCACTATGACGCGCAAGGTGAACTACACGGTTCGCAGCGGAGACTCGCTCGCGAGAATCGCTGCTCGTTTCCGGGTGCGTGTCGCCGACCTCGCCCGCTGGAACAATTTGGACGTCGAAAAAATTCTGAGACCCGGTCAAAAGCTGACTATGTTTGTTGACGTCACTCGCCAATCCAGCTGAACCGAACTGAAATCCTGCTAAACTCTCGCGCACTCGATAGGGGGGAACGCCATGGGTTTTATGCAGGGTAAACGCGCGCTAATAGTCGGACTCGCCAGCAAGCGATCGATCGCTTACGGCATTGCAAGCGCGATGTCGCGAGAAGGTGCCGAGCTCGCCCTCACCTACCAAAACGAGAAGCTTGGCGAGCGAGTCAAGGGGATGGCCGCGGATTTCGGATCCGACATTACCGCAGAGATGGACGTCGCCTCGGATCAGAGTATCGACAATGCGTTCGGCGCCATCACCGACCGGTGGTCGGACGGCTTCGATATCGTTGTGCATTCGGTCGGCTTTGCGCCTCGTGAACAACTCGCGGGCGGATTTACAGATGCCGTTACCCGAGAGGGCTTCCAGATTGCGCATGATATTTCCGCGTACTCGTTCGCCGCATTGGCCAAGGCTGGAAAACCGCATATGGCAGGACGCGATGGTGCTTTGCTGACACTGAGCTATCTCGGCGCCATTCGGGCTATCCCCAACTACAACGTGATGGGGCTTGCGAAAGCGAGTCTTGAGGCGAGCGTGAGATTCCTGGCGGCGGACCTCGGACCTCAAGGGATTAGAGTCAATGGCGTTTCTGCAGGTCCAATCAAGACCTTGGCAGCCTCGGGCGTCGGGGGTATTCGTAAGATGCTGTCGCACGCCGAGGAAACCTCGCCGATCCGCCGAAACGTCACCATCATGGACGTTGGTAACACGGCCGCGTTCCTGTGCTCTGATCTTGCAGCCGGCATCACCGGCGAGATCGTGTATGTCGACGGCGGCTACAGCCACATCGGTATGTCGCTCGACTGATCGGAAGTGGCTCGGTTACGAGTCGACGATATCCTCGGGGCGCACCGCCCCGATGGGCGTACTCGCCACCGTGGTTTCCTCGCCCTCAAGGCGGGCAACGATGGTAGCGCAACACGAATCTCCGAAAATGTTGACGGCGGTCCGCGCCATGTCGAGCACGCGATCGAACACCAATAGCACGCCGATCGCCTCAACCGGCAATCCAATAGACTCAAGAATCACGGCAATGGCGACGAGTGAGGCGTGAGGTACGCCCGCGACACCGATCGAAGTCAGAAGCGCAATCAGAACAATTGAGACCTGAACCGAGAACCCAAGCTCGAGTCCGTAGGCTTGCGCAAGGAACATTGCGGCGGTGCATTCGTACAATGCCGTGCCATTCATGTTCACTGTTGCGCCGAGTGGCAGAACGAAAGACGAAATTCGTCGTGATACGCCCACCCGATTTTCGACGCAGTCCATAGTGACCGGGAGTGTCGCTGACGATGAGGCCGTCGAAAACGCGGTCAGCATCGCCGGACTCATTTTCGCGAGCATCGAATACGGACGTAACCCGACA
This sequence comes from Pseudomonadota bacterium, assembly GCA_038521865.1. Taxonomy (GTDB): domain Bacteria; phylum Pseudomonadota; class Gammaproteobacteria; order Steroidobacterales; family Woeseiaceae; genus CALBPI01. The sequence continues at coordinate 927,930 of JBCBKO010000001.1, forward strand.
ACACGCATCAGCAGAGGGAGCGTCAAGAAGACGTGAAACGCCAACGCCGCCACCACGACCGCGGAGAAGGTGAGTAGCACACCGAGCAGCTTGTCCGAACCTTCGAGGCCCACCTGGGCCACTGTTTCTGCCACCAGCCCGAACACGCCAATCGGAGCCAGCTTCATCACGAACTCAGTGATGCTAGTCATCACACGGAATACGCCATCCCAGAAGGTGAACATCGGATCGCGATGACTATCCGGCAATCGCGTGAGGAAATAACCAAACAGCAACGCGAAAAATATTAGCCCCAACAACTGGCCATTGTCAGTCGCCGCCGCAAAAATGTTCGGCGGCACCATGCGAAGGAACACACCTGCAAAATCGCCAGCCCCTTTGCCTTCAATCTTGTCGCGCACATCGGACGTGTCTTCGGTCAGTGCCAGAATGTCTCGCACTGGCTCGCCGTTGCTGTCATACCCTGGCCCAACCACGTTGATCAACGCAAGGCCGATCAAAATCGCCAACAGCGTGGTCGTGGCGTAAAACGCAATCGTTTTGCCGCCAAGGCGACCCAAATTGCCGGAATCGCCAATGCCTGCAACGCCAACAACAATGGACGACGTCACCAGCGGCACAATGATCATCTTCAAGGCATTCAGGAAAAGCGTGCCAATAAAGTCGAAAAGGTCGACAAAGCGGAAAGAGCCCGCGACCGTTGCCTGGTCTCCCACGACGCCACCGATGACTGCCGCGAGGACAATCGCAAGCAGAATCTGCCAATGCAGCTCAAGTTTGCGCATACGGATTACGGTGTCGCAGTCTGTCTTTCAAGGATCGGACCGATCTCGACATCTGCTGACCTGCGTAATGCCCGAGCCAAGGCGTCCACCTGCAACGCAGCGCGTTGTTGCGCGATCTGGTTGCGTGTCGCGTCCAATTGCTGCTGAGGCAACGCAGATGGGTCACCCGGGACAACGCGCGTCATTCGATAGATCACAAACCCGGCCCCTGGTGCGGCAACGCTGCCCGTGTGCGGTGCATCCGTCGTTACGTCGCTGGGGGCATCGAACACTGCTGCGGCCAACGCTGCCGGAATTATCGACGAGTTGCGGCTGACCAGCTGCTTTTCGAACGCCTCCGCTTCGGTATTCAACACGAGTGCCTCGAAACTGATATTCGGATCAGTCGACAGCACGCTAGATAGTTGCGCACCGCGCTCATCGGCAACTGCTTGCGCTGCCTGTTCGGTGAGCAACTCGCGGATTTGACCAGCCACGTTTTCGATGGGCTGGCGACCGGCGGCCCGCCGTTCGTTGACGCGGATCAGCACCGATGCCTCGTCGTATTGAACAAAGCGAGTGCTCGCGTCGTTCTCGGCGGCACCGTCACCAAACAAAGCATTACGGATTTCAGCGACCTCGCCGAACGGCTGCTGGCGACGCTCGTGGTAACCCTCAAAACTCTCTACGGTGAGACCGGTCTGCTCAGCAATCGACTCGAGGGTCGCACCCTCGAACTCCAAATCACTAACCCGTGCCTGCAAATCGAACAACGCGTCATCGACCAAAGAGTCCCGGTAGCGCTCCTCAACCTCCTCGCGAACATCGGCAAGCGTTGCCGCACCGCCGCCGCGCACATCGTCCAGTCGTAAAATATGCAGGCCAAACTCACTTTGCACGACCTCAGACAATTCGCCGACTTCGAGCGCGAACACGGCGTCTTCGACCGGTCCGACAAAATCACCAGGTCGAACCCATCCAAGGTCCCCTCCCTGTCGCGCGCTACCACCGTCGATCGAGAACTCGCTGGCGAGCGTTTCGAAGGATTCACCTGCGACAAGACGTTGGCGCAATGCTACCGCCTCGGCTCTTGAGGCTTCGGCATCGTCACCGATGGCCAGGAGGATTTGGCGAGCACGCCGTTCCTCGGGCGCTGTGTACTCCTCAGCCACCGATTCGAAGTACTCGGAGAGTGCCTCCCCAGTGAACGTGAGGTTCGCGCGCGCGGCTGCACTATCGACAGTGAGATAGTCAATGTCGACCATCTCAGGCGTGCGGTAACTGTCCGGTTTCGATTCAAAGTATGCCGTTACATCGGCATCGGTGACCGTCACCTGGTCGATAAACGCATCGGGACTGACCACGGCATATTCGATTTCTCGTTGCTCATCGCGAAGCTCGATGAACTCGCGGATTTCGGCAGGCGTGACGAACTCCGTGCCAATCAACGTACCGAGGTACTGCTGGGTTGCCAGTACACGACGCAGGTTGTTTTCGTACTGCGCCGGTGTGAACCCGTTGTTGGCGAGCGTGACCTGATAGGTCTCCTGATCGAATCGACCATCTATCTGGAAACCCGGTACCTGGATCAGAAAATCGCGTACTTGCTCATCGGAAATGGCATAACCCGCGTCAGTGAGGTGTTGTTGTACGCTTCTTGTTTGCAATACCTGCTCAACGGCCTGATCACGTAGCTGGTTGAGGAAAAACTCCGGTATTTGCTGATCACCAAACTGAGCGACCAGACCTCGATACTCCCGATCAAACTCAACCGCCGGTATTTCTTCGCCATTGACCTTTGCGGCAAATTGCTTCGGCGTAATCGTGTAATTGAGACCGGTCCCGGCAAGCAGCAACAAGATGACACCCAGCACAATCTTGCCCGTAGTGCCAATGAAGGTTTCGCGGATATCCTGCAACATCGTGATCTATTCCCAGTGCCCCAAACCCAACACTTCTGTCGTTCAAAAAAAAAGCCGCCTGTCATACAGGCGGCTGTCGTTCAATGGCGGAGTGGACGGGACTCGAACCCGCGACCCCCGGCGTGACAGGCCGGTATTCTAACCAACTGAACTACCACTCCTAATATGGTGGGTGCTGAGGGGATCGAACCCCCGACCTTCGCGGTGTAAACGCGACGCTCTTCCAGCTGAGCTAAGCACCCGTCAGCGTGCGTCGCAGTCGCGCTGGACCGCCGAGCGGCTCGCCCGTTCGATTGCCCCGCCGCTGCGAAGGCGCGCTAGTTTACGGCATCCTTCAGGGCTTTGCCAGCCTTGAAAGAAGGCACATTGCTAGCCGCAATAGGGATCTCGGCGCCCGTCTGTGGGTTGCGACCCATACGTGCTGCACGATGCTTAACGCTGAAGGTGCCAAAGCCGACGAGCGAGACGCTGTCACCTTTTTTCAGGCTGCCGGTGATGCTTTCCAGCACCCCATCAACCGCTTTGCCAGCATCAGCTTTGGAGATGTCCGCAGCAGATGCCACAGCGTCAATCAGGTCGCCCTTGTTCATATTGAATTCCTTATATGTGCTCAAAACGCAGCATCTGTGAGATCGAATCTCTTGCTGCTCCCCCTCGTGCCTCAATGCCCGATTGGACATTAATCACAGATTCGAATCTTTATACCAAGCGCAAAAAAACACTGTCAACAAAGTGTTCAGGTGCACTCAGGTATCAATGTGCCGTAACGCCGCCCTTGCGAGGCTTCGAACGCTTCTTGCTGGTTTGGGTTTCAGATTCCGACTCGCGCGGTGAAGGCATGTGTTGCAGCGCCACCTGCAACACTTCATCAATCCAACGCACTGCAACAATGTTCAGCTTGTCTTTGATGTTCTTCGGAATTTCCGCCAGATCTTTTTCGTTTTCCTCGGGGATAACGACCGTCTCGATGCCACCCCGATGCGCGGCTAGCAGTTTCTCTTTCAAGCCGCCGATCGGGAGCACCTCGCCACGCAACGTTATTTCACCCGTCATGGCAACCTCAGCGCGTACCGGAATTCCTGTAAATGCTGAGACCAACGCCGTGCACATTCCAACACCTGCGCTAGGTCCGTCTTTCGGTGTTGCACCTTCCGGAACGTGAATATGCACATCCGCCTTTTGGTGAAATTCTTCATCCAGACCCAAAGTCTGCGTACGGCTACGCACAACAGTCATTGCCGCTTGGATCGACTCCTGCATCACATCGCCGAGTTGCCCGGTGTGCATCAGTTTGCCTTTGCCAGGAACGGTCGTCGCCTCGATGGTCAAGAGATCGCCGCCCACCTGAGTCCACGCAAGACCAGTCACCTGGCCAACCTGGTCCTCCTGCTCGGCCTGTCCATGCCGGAATCGTTCCACACCGAGGAACTTTCCAACATTCTTCGGTGTGATCCGTACATGCTTGCTGCGCTCCTCAAGCAGGAGCTTTTTGACGGCTTTACGGCATAACTTCGAGATTTCGCGCTCGAGATTCCGGACGCCTGCCTCTCGGGTGTAATGGCGGATCACGTGAGTCAGCGTTGCTCGCGAAACACTGATCTCCCCATCCTCCAATCCGTTTTCCTTGATCTGCTTCGGCAGCAAATAACGTTCTGCAATCGCGAGCTTCTCGTCTTCGGTGTAGCCCGGAATCCGAATTACTTCCATCCGGTCTAGCAGCGGACCAGGAATATTCATGCTGTTCGCAGTGCAAACGAACATCACATCTGAGAGATCGAAATCGACTTCGAGGTAATGGTCATTAAACGTCGCGTTCTGCTCTGGATCCAGAACCTCCAGCAACGCCGAGCTCGGATCGCCACGGAAGTCCATCGCCATCTTGTCGATTTCGTCGAGCAGGAATAGCGGGTTGCGGTTTTTGACCTTGGCGAGGTTCTGTATGACCTTGCCGGGCATCGAGCCGATATAGGTTCGCCTGTGACCGCGGATTTCCGCCTCGTCACGGACGCCGCCTAAGGACATCCTCGCAAACTTGCGGTTGGTCGCACGCGCGATGCTCTTGCCGAGCGACGTTTTTCCGACCCCCGGTGGTCCGACCAAACACAGAATCGGCCCTTTGAGTTTCTTAACCCGCTGTTGAACCGCAAGGTACTCGAGGATCCGTTCTTTAACCTTCTCAAGTCCGTAGTGATCTTCCTCAAGCACCGACTCCGCCAACGCGAGATCACGATGAATCTTGCTGCGTTGTTTCCAGGGTGCTTTGACCAGCCAATCGATATAGTTGCGCACGACCGTCGCTTCGGCCGACATCGGCGACATCAACTTCAACTTGTTGAGCTCGGATGTTGCCTTTTCAAGCGCATCCTTGGGCATACCCGCCGCATCGATTTTCTTCTCGAGCTCCGCTAACTCGTTGGGCGCATCGTCCATTTCGCCGAGCTCTTTCTGAATCGCCTTCATCTGCTCATTCAGGTAGTACTCGCGCTGGCTCTTCTCCATCTGCTGCTTCACACGGCCGCGAATACGTTTTTCAATTTGCAGCAGATCGATCTCGCCCTCAATCAACGACAGCACCTGCTCGAGGCGCCCTTTGATATCACCGATTTCCAGAATCTTCTGTTTATCGTCGAGTTTGAGCGCCATATGCGCTGCGACGGTATCAGCCATCCGGCCCGGCTGCTCGATGCCGTTCAACGACGTCAGAATCTCCGGCGGCACTTTCTTGTTCAGCTTCACGTACTGTTCGAACTGCGAAATGATCGAGCGCGTCAGTACATCGACTTCCCGCTCGTCAAAGCGCGTCTCTTCCTCCAGAACGGTGATCTCAGCAGCGAAGTGCGGCCCGCTGTGCAAAGCGTCGATCTGCGCACGTGAGCCGCCCTCAACCAACACCTTGACGGTGCCATCCGGCATTTTGAGCAGCTGAAGAATCGTCGCCAAGGTGCCGATCTCGTAAAGATCTCCAGGTTTGGGGTCTTCAAGGTCAGCACTGCGTTGGGCAACCAGCAGTATTTCCTTACCGCTGTCCATCGCAAGGTCCAATGCCACTTTGGACTTATCGCGGCCGACAAACAAAGGAATTACCATGTGCGGGTAAACCACTACGTCACGTAATGGCAATACCGGCACGAGCGATCTCTGCTCGTCGTTAAATAGGCTACTAGTCTGTTGATCGGTCACTAGAAATTGCTCCGGTGGGCGTCGGCGTGCGTGAAACCGCAAGCGATGAATTGAGGGTACCACTCACAGAACGAGATGGGGGCTCTAGTCACAAGAATCAAGCACAAAAAAAGCCGGGGTGCACCACGCTGGCGCACCCCGGCTTTAGTTTCGCGATATCAGTCTGAGCCAGTAGCCCGGGGCTCAACCTCAGGATCATCCGACTCGTAGATGATGTACGGAGCATTCTCACCGACGACCACCGACTCGTCGACAACGACTTTGCTGGCGTTGGTCAAAGATGGGAGATCGTACATCGTGTCAAGCAAGACATTCTCAAGAATCGTCCGCAATCCTCGAGCACCTGTCTTGCGCTCCATGGCCTTACGCGCTACCGCGGTTAGTGCGTCTTTGCGGAATTCAAGCTCCACGCCTTCCATATCGAACAGCTTCTTGTACTGCTTGGTCAGGGCGTTTCGAGGCTCGACGAGAATCGTGACAAGTGCATCCTCGTCCAGCTCTTCCAGTGTGGCGACGACAGGGAGCCTGCCGACGAACTCAGGAATCAAGCCGAACCTGATGAGATCCTCAGGCTCCACATCGTGCAACAGCTCGCCAATCGCACCGTCGTCCTCGTTGTTGCGCACTTCGGCAACAAATCCGATGCCACTCTTCGAGGAGCGATCTCGGATGATCTTTTCAAGACCAGCAAATGCCCCGCCGCAGATGAACAAGATGTTTGAGGTGTCAACCTGCAGAAATTCTTGCTGCGGGTGCTTGCGACCGCCCTGTGGTGGAACCGAAGCTACGGTGCCCTCAATCAGTTTCAGCAGCGCCTGCTGGACGCCCTCGCCCGAAACATCTCGGGTGATCGAAGGGTTGTCAGACTTTCTCGAAATCTTGTCGATCTCGTCGATGTAAACGATGCCGGTCTGCGCCTTCTCCACGTCGTAATCGCACTTCTGGAGCAACTTCTGGATGATGTTCTCGACATCTTCACCAACGTAACCTGCTTCGGTCAGCGTCGTCGCATCAGCAATCGTGAACGGTACGTTCAGAAGTCTCGCTAGTGTCTCGGCGAGCAGAGTCTTACCGCAACCGGTAGGACCAACAAGCAGAATGTTGCTCTTGGCGAGTTCGACCTCATCGCGGCCGCGGTCACTCGCTTTGCTCTCCAACCGCTTGTAGTGATTGTAGACCGCAACCGAAAGCACGCGCTTTGCGCGCGCCTGACCAATGACATAGTCGTCGAGCGTTGCATTGATTTCTGCGGGCTTCGGCAGCTTCTGACTGCCGAGCTCCGAACTCTCTTCGAGCTCTTCGCGAATGATGTCGTTGCAGAGCTCGACGCACTCATCACAAATGAATACGGATGGGCCCGCGATCAGTTTGCGAACCTCGTGCTGGCTCTTGCCGCAAAAAGAACAATAAAGCAGCTTGCTGTCGTCGCCCTTGCCGCGTTTCTCGTCTGTCATACCTGCTGTTACCTCTGACCCGGCCTCACCCAAAGAGACCGGACTATAAGCTCGTATATAACACGCCTGTCACGGCCGCCGCAAAATCTGAAACCCGCCTTGGGGGCCCTATCACAGATCCGATGCTGGAGGCCTAACCCTCGGCGTCAATCTCCTGTCGACATGCTCTCCGGGCGACGCTCCAGGACAGTATCGATCAAACCGTACTCGCGAGCTGCTTCACTACTCATGAAGTTGTCCCTCTCGGTATCCTGCTGGATCTTGTCGAATGGTTGTCCGGTGTGACGCGCCATGATTTCGTTCAAGCGCTTTTTCATCTCCAGGATTTCGCGCGCGTGAATGTCGATGTCGGTGGCCTGTCCTGAGAAACCCGCACTCGGCTGATGCACCATGATGCGCGAATGAGGCAGTGCAAATCGCTTGCCTTCAGCGCCCCCGCACAGCAGCAACGCTCCCATACTCGCCGCCTGACCTACGCAGATCGTGCTGACGTCGCATTTGATAAATTGCATCGTGTCGTAGATCGCGAGCCCGGCTGTCACCGCACCGCCCGGCGAGTTGATATAGAAATGAATATCTTTGTCCGGATTCTCCGACTCCAGGAACAGCAGCTGCGCGACAATGAGATTCGCCATGTGGTCTTCGACGGGACCCACCATGAACAACACTCGCTCCTTCAATAGTCGAGAATAGATGTCGTAAGAACGCTCTCCACGGGCGGTCTGTTCTACCACCATTGGGACCAGGTTTAGTGCGGTCGGGGTTGTTTGCATGTGCTCCACTACCAATTTTTCTGTTTCGAGTTGTTTCGAACTATACGCTTAGACGACCTAATGCTCTATGAGTTCTATGCATAACTCAGCGCGCGTCCATATATTCCTGAAAACCCACTTTCTTGCTGCTTTCCGTGCCCTTCGTTCGAAGCGCTTCGATCGCTTGCTCCTCCATCACCATCGGTTCGATCTGCTGCAAGAAACGAGGATCATTCGCGTAGTTAGCGACCATCTCCTCGTTTTCATCATAGCCAGCGAATAGAGATTTGATTTTTTCGGGGATTCTCGACCGGTCAAGTTCTAACTTCTCGGCGCCGATGAATTCCTGAATCAGGAGGCTGATCTGCACGCGACGCGTCGCACCCGACAAAAACTCGGTCAGTGCCGGTGCTTTCTCAGGATCTTCAATACCCATCTGACGCATGGCCTGCTGTTGCATGGCCGCTGCCTCCTGATGAACTAACGCGTTGGGCACCTCGATGGGATTGTGTTCGAGCAGCTGCTCGAAGACTTGCTGTTTGGCGTCCGCTGCCAGTTTCGTATCAAGCTCAGACTGCATGTTTTGCCGGACCTCGCTTTTCAGCGTTTCGAGGCTGCCGTCTTCCACACCAAACGACTTCACAAACTCCTCGTCGATTTCCGGAACGATGCGCTCATTAACCGCGGTTACGGTCGCAGTGAACTGCCCGACCTTCCCTGCCAGCTCTTCCGCTGGGTAGTCCTCTGGGTAAGAGACATCAAACTCTCGCGTCTCGCCCGCTGCGATACCAGCCAGCGCGTTCTCGAAGTCATCCAGCATCTGACCGGCGCCCAGCTCAACCGGAACGTTCTTGCCAGAACCGTTGGGAATTTCTTCGCCGTCCAGTTTTCCATCGAAATCCACAATGACCTGATCGCCATCGCCTGCCGCGCGATCAACCGCTTCCCACGTTGACCGTTGCGTGCGCAGGCTATCGATCACTCTGTCGACATCAGCGTCTTCAATTTCGACCTCAGCCAACTCAATGGACATCTTGTCAAGATCTTTGAGCTCAACTTCCGGGAAAACCTCAAAGGTCGCGATGTAGGTGAAGTCCTCGCCCGCATCCGCAGCCTCGGTCTCGATGCTAGGGTTACCGGCGGGCGCCAATGCTTCCTTTTGGATCGCTTGCGCGTAGCTCGACTGCATCACCTCCGAGATCACCTCCTGGCGAATCTGCGGTCCGTAGCGCTTTGCCACAACCTTGGCCGGAACCTTGCCCGGTCGGAAGCCCTCGACCTTCGCATTTCGCCCTACCTGTTTTAGACGCTCAGAGACTTTTTGATCGATCTCATTCGCAGGGACTTGAACTCGCATCCGGCGCTCAAGTGCGCCGCTGGACTCAACGGATACCATCATCGGTGATTACCTTCCGATCTCTTCTGTTACCGGGGATTAACGGGCGGTGTGCAATACCTAGCACACCGTTTTGGAGCAAAGGCTGGTGCGAAAGGAGAGACTCGAACTCTCACGGGTTACCCCACTGGAACCTAAATCCAGCGCGTCTACCAATTCCGCCACTCTCGCATCTGTGCCTGAAAGTAGCCCGCTAGTATAACGCAGGACGTTCGCTTGGAGAACGCCTCTAAAGGTCGGCTTTTCGAGGCGTGCTAACCGCAAGGTCAGTGATTCGATCCAGATCGCTGCGATCCAGGGGCTTGTGCAGAACCATGCGGACTGCCGGGTGCGATTCTGCACGGCGTCGGTCGGCCTCTATCATCGCGTCCGACATCATCACCACCTTAGTGCCTCCGAGCGAATCACCAAGAGACTGCGACGCTGCATCGAGGAATTCGAACCCATCCATAGATGGCATATTGAGGTCAAGAAGGACCATATCCGGAGAATCATTGTGCGAAGCGCGGTCGACCAAGTCGGTCAGTGCCTGCTTCGCAGCCGGATATCGAAATAAGCGCATCGCGAATCTTGCCTTGCCTAGCAAGCGTGCGCACTGCATCCGGTCGACTTCACAGTCATCAATCAGCATGACATTGCTGATCGCAAGCTTGGTGTCACCGCCTTTCCTGGCGTCAGATCCCATGTTACCCCTCCCTGGGAAGTTGGGGTGGACGATGGGACTCGAACCCACGACGACCGGGATCACAACCCGGGGCTCTACCAACTGAGCTACGCCCACCACAGATGTTTTGGCGCTCTGCGCCTCCCCTCTAACCGGGACCCTGGCACGCCCGGCAGGACTCGAACCTGCAACCGCCGGCTTAGAAGGCCGATGCTCTATCCAGTTGAGCTACGGGCGCGTTGTCCGGATCCTCTGTGCAAAAACGGTACAACCGTGGTCGGGGCAGAGAGATTCGAACTCCCGACCCTCTGCTCCCAAAGCAGATGCGCTACCAGACTGCGCCATGCCCCGGTTACGGATGCTTGTACGCTTTTGCGACGCGCATTATGCGCGCGCGAACGAAGCAGCGTCAACGATGCGGGTACCGATCAATGGTCTGCTCTGCTATGTTCCGCTCCAGTAGCGAGTTCTTGCAGGAGTTTAAAATGGCACTCAAAAACAAACTCATAGTGACGCTGCTAGCAGCCTTGTTAACGGCTCCTGCGATCCAGGCGCACAATGGGCCGCACGGAAGCCTACCCGGCGGATTTCCGCAGGTTTTGTTTGAGACGACGCAGGGAGAATTCATCGTGGAGCTTGAAGCGAGCCGGGCCCCCCTTACGGTCAGGCATTTCTTGCAGCTTGTCGAAGCGGATCACTACGATGCGACTATTTTTCATCGGGTCATCAAGGACTTCGTCGTTCAGGGCGGCAGTCACACCATCGAAATGCAAACCAAAGACGAGGCACCTGCGGTAGTTAATGAATCCGGCAACGGGTTAAGTAATGAGCGCGGAACCATCGCTATGGCGAGAACAGATGATCCACACAGCGCCACGGCCAGTTTCTACATCAATCTCAAGAACAACTCAGGTCTTGACCCGCGCTCTGAGCGTTGGGGCTACACCGTTTTTGGCAACGTCATTGAGGGCATGGAAACCATCGATAAGATTGCTGCCGCGCCAACCGGTCCCGCCGGACCTTTTGCCGGGGATGTCCCCTCGCTCCCAGTGTTAATCAAGAGCGCCAGAAAACTATCAGTGCAGGAAATCGCTGACCGCGCTAAGGCTGCGCGTGAAGCAGCGGAAGCTGAACTGAAGGCGCTCGAAGAGTCACAGTGACGACGCTATTTATTTCCGATCTGCACATTGATCCAGGTGCACCGGAGATCGCGCAACAATTGATCGAATTTCTGGCGGGCGATGCCAAGAAGGCCGACGCGCTCTACGTACTCGGCGATCTGTTTGAGGCGTGGATTGGCGACGATGATCCCGAACCCCACTACGCCATGGTTCAGGAGGCGCTTACGGCGTTTAGCAGTCTGGGCATCCCTACGTTCTTCATGCACGGCAACCGCGACTTTCTCGTCGGCGCGCAATTCGCGCAACGCACCGGCATGACGCTGCTGGCTGACCCGGTCGTGCATGAGATCGAGGGCACGCGTGTGCTGCTAAGCCACGGCGACCGCTACTGCACCGATGACATCGAGTATCAGGCGGTGCGCAAGACCGTGCGCGACCCGGCATGGCAGCAGCAAGTGCTATCGCTACCGATTGAGGCGCGACGCCAAATGGCCGGGCAGGCCCGCAGTGAGAGCGCATCAGCAAACGCCGCGAAGTCCATGGACATCATGGACGTGAATGCTCAGGCCATTGAAGCGGCGCTTGTCGAGCACGACGTGACGTGCATATTGCACGGACATACCCATCGGCCCGCGGTTCATGATCTCACGTTACCCGATGGGCAGCCGGCGCAACGCCTGGTGCTCGGCGACTGGTACACCCAGGGAAGCGTAGGTCGTTGGGATAAAGCCGGGTTCAGGCTGGAATCGCTGCCTCGATAGCAATCGATGGCGGGCCGCTATGAAATCGCATATCAGCGGCTGGCTGTACGATCAGGCCCTGCTCACGGCGTCGAATCGTGTCGACTCGGTCGGTGATCGGTTCCTGCGAAAACGACTGCGCCAGCTCAAGATAGTGCGTGAAATGGCGCGCCTCTGAAGCCAAAAGACCACGATAGAAGCGCGCGAGTCGATCCGGTAGTTCGGGCGCAATCAACGCAAAACGCTCGCAGGATCGTGCCTCAATGAAAGCACCGATAATCAGTGTATCGATCAAGCGTTGCGGTTCGTTCTGTGAGATCTCCGCGCGCAGCCCCGCCGCGTATACCGACGCGCTCCTCGGTCCCCACTCGATACCGAGCTCACCAGCGATTTGCCGGACTTGCTCATAATGACGAAGCTCCTCGCGCGCGAGGCGTGACATGCGCCAAACCAACGCATCGTGTTGCGGATACTTGTGCAATAGCGAAAGCGCGGTACTCGCCGCTTTTAACTCGCAATTGCCGTGATCGATCAACAGCGTCGACAAATCCGCAGCAGCCGCTTCAGCCCACTCTCGTGACGAAGGCTTTTGCAGGAATTGCCGAATTGCCTCCGGAACCTCTGCTGCGAAACTGTCCTCTTGCTGCTTAGCCCGCCGCATGTTTCGCACCCCCGACGTGCTTCAACGCAGGTCGTTCGCCGCGCTGGTTCGCCACGCGTTGAAGATAGTCATCCGTGACATCCCCTGTGACGTAGTCACCCGAAAAACAGGAAGTATCGAACTCCTGGATTCCAGCATGATCATGTTTAACGGATTCAATCAGACCGTCGAGATCCTGATAGATCAACCAGTCCGCCTCGATAGCCTGCTCGATTTGACTATCGGTTCTTTCGTGAGCAATCAGCTCATGCGCAGCGGGCATATCGATGCCGTAAACGTTCGGGTAGCGCACAGGCGGTGCGGCCGAGGCGAAATACACATTGCGCGCACCTGCTTCTCGCGCCATGCGAATAATCTGTTGTGACGTTGTGCCACGCACGATTGAATCGTCGACCAAGAGGACATTTTTGCCGCGAAACTCAAGATCAATAGCGTTCAGCTTTCTGCGTACTGAACGCTCACGCTGTTCCTGACCGGGCATGATGAAGGTTCTGCCGATATAGCGGTTCTTGATGAAGCCCTCGCGATACTTCACACCCAAACCATGCGCAACCTGCACTGCCGCTGTCCTGCTGGTATCAGGAATGGGGATAACAACGTCGATGTCGTGGTCCGACCGTAAGCGCAGAATTTTCTCGGCCAGACAATCACCCATCCGCAAGCGCGCCTTGTAGACAGAAATGTTATCGATGATCGAATCCGGTCGCGCGAAGTACACGTACTCAAATATGCACGGTGAGTAAGACTGTCGCATCACACACTGTTGCGCGTGCAAGCGACCGTTTGAATCAACCAACACCGCTTCCCCGGGCGCGATGTCTCGCTCACGAGTAAAGCCCAACGCATCAAGCGCAACCGACTCGGATGCAATCATGTATTCGGTGCGTCCATGATCTTCGCGACTGCCTAAGACCAGCGGTCGAATACCCCAAGGGTCGCGAAACCCGACCAAACCATGCCCGATCACCATCGCAACTACGGCATAACCACCAACACATCGCTTTGCCATTGCCTCAATCGCCGCGAAGAGCGTGCCTGGGCGAAATCCCTCCTCGTCTGTCGCCGCTGCCAACTCATGCGCGAACACATTAAGCAGCACTTCAGAATCGGAACCGGTGTTGATATGACGGCGCTCGCTCTGCACCAGCATATCGCCGAGCGCATCGGCGTTGGTCAGATTGCCGTTGTGGGCAAGCACGATGCCGTAAGGCGAGTTCACATAGAAAGGCTGCGCCTCGCCAGAGCTCGAGCAACCGGCGGTGGGATAGCGCACGTGTCCGATACCGGCATTGCCGACAAGACGCTCCATGTGGCGCTGCTGGAAAACATCACGAACCAGTCCGTTTTTTTTGCGCGCGAAAACGTTGCGGTTGTCGGTCGTTACGATCCCTGCGGCGTCCTGGCCACGGTGCTGCATGACGGTCAGGGCATCGTAAATCGCTTGGTTGACCGGCGCGCTCCCGCCCGCGATACCGACCACACCACACATCTCAGACGTCCTCCTCGGAGTCCGATGGCGCTTCTGGCGCAGCGGGCTGCAACGTCGGTGCTGGCAGTGTGATCTCTTCTCGCAGGTAGTCGAGCGCGCGCGGTGCGAGGATAGCAATGCCGTCCGCCACCTTTTGTATGTACGGCATCATTCGTGAATCCTGCCACGCACTATCGCGATCCAGTTCGAGGTAAGGGCCGACGAGGACAATCAAGCCGGCGATTAACGCGCCACGCGCAAGACCGAAGCCGAGTCCCAGCGTTCGGTCAATACCCGACATACCGACCTGGTTGATGAATCGTGAAATTGCCCAGCCAAAAAGGCCACCCAACATCAGCACCAGTGTGAAGATGATAATTCGCGCTGCCCACACTCTCGCTGCAGCTGAGCCAACCCACTCCGCCAGCAGGTCCTCGCCAATTGGTGCGAAAGTGAAAGAGGCCCAAACCGCAATGAGCAGGGAGCCCACAGAAATCGCTTCTTTCACGAAACCACGGAACACGCCCACGACCATCGAGATCGCAAGAATCGCCGTGAATACCCAGTCAAAAACCGTCATAGTCGATCCGACACACCATCCGCAGCGCGCATGTTACCAAACCCACGGTAGGCTGCCTCACGGAAAATTCAGGGATACGGGACGCTGCGTGCGGAGTTCTGGCCCGCACTCTTCAGCTTCGTCACCATGTCATCTGAAGCTGCTCGGTTTTTTTGTGGCCCCACGCGCACTCTATGCATGGTGCCGCCGGAGGTCTGAATCTCGCTAACGAACGCGGGAAAACCCGCAGCGATCAGTTTCTTCATAAGGGTCTCAGCATTCGAGCGTTGACCAAAACTGCCGACCTGGACGACCCATAGCTCAGCACTCTGAGATGTCGAGGTATCTGGAGATGTCGAGGTATCTGCTTGAGTTGGCTGCGATGTGACCACGGCCGGTGGTGGTGATACCTCCGGCTTCGGTTCGACATCCGCAACGATCTCGGCTTCAGTTTCAGGCTCCGGCTCGATATTTGGGGACGTTTGCGCCTCGAGCCCGACGTCGTCGGGCAGCGACTCCACTGGGTCGTCAGTATCCTCGACGCGCTCGACCGTGCGTTCCGGTGCAGGTAGCTCGATTTCGACTGGCGGCTCGGTGAGTGCCTGCTCCGGTGCCGCGCTTTCGCGCGAACGGAGGGTTATCGTGCGCATCTGGTCATCCGTGTCGCTGGATGGGTCATCAACCCCCGGCAGGTTGACGGTACGCGTTGTCAGGGCATCTGGCGCATCCGGGCTACCATCCAGAAACACGGGTATCAATAACCACGCCACCGTGACAAGCACCACCGCCCCAATCAGTCGTTCTTTCATTGCGCGCTCCATATCCAGAATTATAGCGCTGCTCGAATGGCACCGACGACCGGGAACGATCCGGCAACGATAATTCTGCCATCCTGAGGTGTCAGCTTCGCTGCACTGCGGAATCCGGCGACTGGCGATCCACCGACAAGCGCAGGTGCACCCACTACCTGCGCCATGATCGAGGCGAGCTCAGTGCTCGCCATGGCGCGTTCGAGATCCGCGGCCACTGCAACCCATCTATGAATCACCGGCGCTAAACGCTCGACCAATCGCGCGACCGGTTTGTCTCGCATCGCACCCATGACCAACGTATTACCGCGAGGCGCAGGATGGGCTTCAAGCCACGCCACCAACCGATCAATCGATTGCGGGTTGTGTGCGACATCGAGGAGCACTTCTCGCTCCCGCGTGATCAATTCAAGACGTGCAGGAACCGGTGCTCGCAGCGCTGACTGGATATCGTCGGTATCGATACGCACTAAAAGCCCTAACGACTCGAGCACCGCCAGCACACCCGCCAAAAGCTGCAGCTGCACCGAGTCATTCGACTCTGGGAGTTTCAGTTTGCGATCGCGCCCCCTGTAGTGATCCCCGACGACCGTAAAATCAGTATCTGCCAGCCACAGATCCGCAGATATTGCCTGTGCGGTTTCGATAACTGACCGTGGCGGATTCGGCATCGCCACTACTGCTGGCACACTCGCGCGGAATATCCCGGCCTTTTCTCGCCCAATCGCTTCGAGCGTATTGCCGAGCCACTTTTGATGATCGTAGTCGACGCCAGTCAGCAAACACGCATCGGGAATGACCGCATTGACCGCGTCGAGACGTCCACCCAAACCGACTTCGAGCACCTGAGCGGCCACGCCTGCGCGGGAGAAAACAACAAGCGCCGCGAGCGTCGTGAATTCAAAATAGGTAAGCGGCGTGTCGAGCTGCGCTGCAGCAACCGTCTCAAAAGCTTGGACAAGCTCGGAATCCGAGACCGGTTCGTCGTCGATCGCAATTCGCTCATTGAAACGCGATAAATGCGGGGATGTGTAGCGACCAACACGATGGCCACTCGCACGCAAGAGCGAATCCAACAAATGAACAGACGAGCCTTTACCGTTGGTGCCTGCCACTGAGATAGTGAGAGTGTCACGATTGATTCCCAACCGCGGAAGCACTGCATTTACCCGCGCCAGCCCCAGTTCAATACGCGAAGGATCCAGCGTATTGATCTTGCCCAACCACTCGGCAAGCTGGGGTGAGACGGCCTCACTCCGTATCTGAATCACTCAAATCCAGTGCCTTGATGCTGACCGTGTTATCAGAAATACGCATCGGCTGTTTGGTGAGCTTTCGCAACAGATCGCTGATTACGGGTCGCATCTCCCGTCGGTCGACGATCATATCGAGTGCGCCGTGCTCCAGCAGAAACTCGCTACGCTGAAAACCGTCCGGCAGCGTCTCACGTACGGTCTGTTCGATGACACGCCGCCCGGCAAACCCGATCAGCGCTTTCGGCTCGGCAAGGTTGAGATCCCCAAGCATCGCGAGACTCGCCGAAACACCACCCGTGGTGGGATCCGTCAGTACCGAAATGTAAGGCAGCCCCGCCTCAGAAAGCGATGCGAGTGCGGCGCTTGTCTTGGCCATTTGGAAGAGCGAGAAAAGCGCCTCCTGCATCCTCGCTCCCCCACTTGCGGAGAAGCACACAAGCGGTGTTCGTTGCTCAATCGCATGCCGGGCCGCCACCGCAAAGCGCTCACCGACAACCGATCCCATGGAGCCGCCCATGAATCGAAATTCGAAAGCGACAGCCGTGATGGGCTTGTCATAGAGACTGCCGGACGCCGCGATCAACGCATCGTTCTCGCCGGTCGTCTTTTGCGCAGCAGTGATGCGATCCCGATAACGTTTGCTATCACGGAACTTCAACGGATCCTGCGGTTGCAGCTCGGCGGCGAGCTCGTTCATGCTGCCCTCGTCGAGAAACGTCATCAGCCGTTCGCGCGCACCCATTCGCATGTGGTGAGAGCATTTGGGACAGACCAGCAAATTTCTCGCAAGCTCAGCGCGGTAAAGTTGTGCACCGCACTTCTCGCACTGAATCCAGATGCCCTCCGGCACAGACTTGGTGCGCCGCTCGGTGGTGATGCGCGACGGCATCAATTTCTCGAACCAACTCATCAGCGCATTGTAACGCGATCTGCAAAAGGATGGAGCAGCGCTATGCTCGCAGTGGAATGAGTGGTTCGAGCGGTAACAAATCGTCATCCTCTGCATCAGGCTGTGGCAGATCGAAATGCCCCGGATAACGAACCTCGGTGAGGTAGAGCCCGGCCGCAGGCGCTGCAACCGGTGCCTTCGTGCGATCCCGCGCCCCCAGCAATTCGTGCACCGACTCCGCGCTCCTTTGTCCCGACCCGACATGCCACAGCATGCCTGTGATGTTGCGCACCATGTGCTGCAAGAAAGCGTTCGCAGCAACGTCGATTATGGTCCACGGCCCTCGCTGCATCACACGAAGCTGTTTCAAGAGGCGTACCGGATGCCTCGCCTGGCACCCCGCAGCGCGAAAAGATGAGAAATCGTGTTCGCCGAGTAGTGCGTTAGCGGCAGCCTGCATTGCGGCCCGGTCAAGTTCATGTGGCTGGACCCAAGCACGATCAGCATACAGAGCAGATCGGCTAGCGCTCGTCAGAATCAGATAGCGGTAACGCCGTTCAACGGCGGCAAAACGGGCATGGAATCCGTCATCGACCCAGCGCGACCAGCGCACCGACACATCGCCTGGCAGGTAACTGTTCGTACCGAGTGTCAGACCGCGATCAGAGCGCTCGACATCAGTATCGAAATGAACAATCTGACCCGTAGCGTGAACTCCGGTATCCGTGCGCCCCGCACAGACGACTTCCACCGGGTGATCAAGGACCCGCCCGAGCGACGTTTGCAAGACTGCCTGGACGCTCGTCGAGTGACGTTGAAATTGCCAGCCATGGTATCGGCTGCCGTCGTACTCGACACACAGGCACGCTCGGCGCACCGGCTTCACTCAGGCGCCGAGTGCCTCCAACAGCTTCTGGGCTTCGGCCTGCTGTGAATCATCACCTTCGTTCAGGACTTCTTTCAGAATGCTTCTCGCACCCTCAGGATCGCCCATGTCGACGTATGCTCGAGCGAGGTCCAGTTTTGTACCGACTTCAGCAACATTGGTCTCGCCGGTATCGTCCAACGCTAAATTCAAACCGGTGTCTGCGTCACTGTCAGCGTCGCCTGCAAAAACCTCATCGGAAAACAGCGTGGCATCACCATTCCCTACCGGCAATTCCTGCGTCGCCTCGCTGATGTCGTCGACACGCAGCTCCGAGGTCAGATCGGCGACATCCAAATCGACTCCGCCGTCGTTGTTGGCCAGAGGCATGATGTTGGTCGAATCCGCTGATTCTCCAGCGTCAAGGTCAAGATCGTCGAGCACCAGACCCGAAGTGTCCGCTAGCAGCGTCTCCGCATCGCCGGAAACGTCTGCAGGTTCGGACGGCAGATCGACCTTAAAGTCGTCCGGCAATACCGATGTAACACCGGTCGCGTCGAGCAAATCTGCACCGATTTCCGCGGTGGCATCGCCAGTAGTCGCGGTCATCGCCTCCGTGCTCTCGTCAAGAACGCTCATCGACGAAAGATCGATGCCCTCACGTTCCGCTGTGTTCTCGACGTCTGTATCCAGGTCATCCAGGTCTACCGGCTGCTCAACGGTGTCGCCACCGGAGCTGGTCTCCAACTCATCGTCGAGTCCGTCCAGCGAAAAATCGATCGAGGCATCATCCTCGCCGAAATCGATAGGCGCTTCCTCGGTTGCGTCATTGGACTCGTTGCTGCTGGCGAGAGTCTCGTCGAACTCGAAATCTATGCCGCTCATGTCAGCGAGCTGTTCAACCGTGCCGGTATCCCCGTCACCGCTGAACACTTCCTCGAAAGTGCCGGTATTGCCCGATGGTGGTTCAATCGCCGCGTCGATATCTGCCGCCTCGAGCGCGCGTGTCTCATCGAACGAGAGATCGAGATCGCCACTGCCGCCGGATACCACTGCGCCGCTGAATAACTCGTGTGCGGGGGCGATTTGCTGCCCCATAATCAAGACGCTGTTCCACGCTGGGTCGTTCGCCGGGACACTCGCTTTAAGTTTCTGCGCCGCATCGACGAAGCCGTCCTGTTTGCCCCACTGGAAGTAAATCTCGCACAGCTTCTGCTGCAGGCGAACATCAGAGCTGTCTACGGCCAGCGCACCGTTGATCAGGTCCGCCGCTTGGTCGAACAGCCCGTAAGCCATGTGGAAATCAGCCTCAGCCAGTGGATCGGATTGATCGAGGTTGATCGCTGTATCGGAGCTGAAGGTGTCCTCAATGTTGAATTCTTCGCTCGGCGCACTGGACGCGGCTGGCGCGGCAGAAGGCGTCGGCACGGCCTCGACCGGCGAGGTTTGCTCCATCGCATCTTCGACTGATGGCGCCTCGATCGGCTTGCGGATCGTGTCTCCGCCTTTGTTCAGTTCACGCAGCCGACCGGTCGCGGCCAGCGTCCCATCGAGATCTTCCAGATCAGAGGCGTCTAGTGCTTCCCAGGTGCCGGTCGTATCGGACTCTGAACGGCGGCGCACAGCGGCAACACCCAACAATGCAAGCACCAGTGCAGCACCTGCTGCGACGTACGTCCACGTACTGCCGAGAATTTTATCGATCAGACTTTCAGAGCCAGATGTTGTTGTGGTGACGGTCGGCGTCGAAACCTGTGGTCGTGCTGCGACCGGCTCCGGCTCGGGGTCTGCCGCGACTTCTGTCGTGTCGCTCTCGGCAGCATCAGTAGATTCAGCAAACACCTCGGTCGCACCGTCTGCAGCTGGCTCATCCTCACCATATAGAGGCGCATCTGACTCGGTCGTCTCGGGAACGACTGGCTCGGGCTCAACGGCTGCAACGACAGGCTCGTCGTCTTCTTCTGCTGCCTCTGACTCGGCGCGCTGCTGCGCGGCAAGCTGCTCACGCAGCTGTGCAAGCTCTGCATTGCGCAGGGCGAGCTGGCGTTCTGCAGCCTGTAGCTCGGAACGCAGTGCCTGCGCTTCAACACCATCACCTGCTCTGGCGCCGGATGACGCTGATCCGCTCCCCAAACCGCCGAGCTCGGTATCTTCGTCAGGCGCCACGAGCGTCAACGAGCCCGTGCCTCTCCAACTTTGGTTCTGTCGACGCACCTCGGCTAGGGCGTTTTGCCGATTGATGGCGAAAAGCTCCTGCTCGGTCGGGACCTGTAGCGTCGCTCCAGCGCGCAACAGGTTGATGTTGCCGTCGAATGCACCGGGGTTTGCCTCGTAGAGTGCGAGCATCATCTGGTTGATGTCGGTTCCCTGCGGCCGGATGCGGTTCGCGATCTCCCAGAGCGTGTCGTTACGCTGCACCTGGTATTGAGAACCGTTGAACGCAGGCCGACTCGAAGGCGCAGGGCTCGTGGCACTCGACGAACGCGCTGGCCGCTGAATCACGCCGCCAGATGCTGGCGCTGGTGCTGCATTGCGCGTGACGGGTGCCGAACCGCTCGCAGTGGGCGCCGCATAGGTCGGCGGGTCCAGCAAAATGGTGTATTCGCGGAGCAGTCGACCACGCGGCCAGACCACCTCCACAAGCAGGGTTACGAACGGTTCTGTGATCGGTTGTGTTGATGTGACTTCAACGACCGCACGCTCGGGACGGACCCGAAACCGCAACCGGGAGAGAAAGCCGGCACGAACGATGCCATTGCGTTCAAAAGTCTCCGCGGGCGCCAATCTGACTTCGAGGTTACGAAGCTCGTCTCGGGTTGCGCCGAGTAGCTGGATTTCTGCTCGCATCGGTTCATTCAATGCGGAACGCGCTGTGATTTCCCCGAGGCCCAGTGCTGCTGCGGTCTGCGACAACATGAGTGTCAGGCCACAAACCAGCGCAGCCAACCAACGATGCATATTCCTATCTCCAGCCTGCCCGTCCGCAGGTGTTTTCTTTGTTTTGGCGGGTTTTCCGCAAGACATAATCTGTCCGCCCAAGCGCGCGCAATGATAGCTCATAAATGATTTTCCGCCAATATTTCAGCAATTTGCACGCTATTTAGCGCCGCGCCCTTACGTATGTTGTCCGCCACAATCCATAGGTTAATCGCCTGCGGGTGGCTTATGTCGTCTCGAATGCGGCCAATAAATACAGGATCATGGCCCGCAGCTTCTGTGACGGGCGTCGGATATCCGCCAGAAACTGGTTCATCCATCACAGAAACACCAGGGGCCGAGTCGAGGATTTCACGGACTTTTTCGGCACTGATCGGTGTTCGTGTCTCGACATTTACCGCCTCGGAGTGTCCGTAGAACACCGGGATCCGAACGGCAGTCGCATTGACCATAATGGTGTCGTCCTCGAGGATTTTTCGTGTCTCCCAGAGGATTTTCATTTCTTCGCGTGTGTAACCATTGTCCTGGAAGACGTCGATGTGCGGGACCGCATTGAATGCAAACTGAGGTTCACCCTCCTCGAGGTCCAGCGGCTTGCCGTTGAGTAGTCGCGCGGTCTGCCCCGCCAGCGCCTCGATGGCAGCTCGACCGGCGCCCGAAACGGCCTGGTAGGTCGCAACATTGATTCGAGCAATACCCGCAGCGTCGTGGATCGGTTTCAGCGCCACCAGCATCTGCATGGTCGAACAATTCGGGTTGGCAATGATGTTGTGGCTCTTATAGTCAGCAATTCGCTGTGGATTGACCTCTGCGACGACCAGAGGAACACCCTCACTCTGTCGAAAGTGGGATGTGTTGTCGATAACGACACAGCCGGCTTCTGCCGCCTTGGGCGCGTAAGTGGCGGAAACGCTCCCACCCGCAGAAAACAAGGCAATGCTCACCTTGGAGAAATCGAACGTGGCGAGATCGCTCACCTTTAGTGTGCGATCGCCGTAACTGACCCGTTTGCCAACAGATCGCTCACTGGCAAGTGCGTGCACCTCACCCTTGGTGAATTTGCGTTCGGCAAGGATGTCCAGCATAACTTCGCCGACCGCACCCGTGGCACCGACAACGGCAACATCAATGCTTCGTTCAGTCATTACCTTCGGCCTCGAAAACCGGGACCGCGGCATTGCCCGCCGCAAGATCGGAAGCGGCTACCTGCCCACGTTGGCGCATGGCGTGATCCATCAGTGTCAGGCACATCATCGCCTCGGCAATGGGCGTCGCACGCAAGCCCACGCACGGGTCATGGCGGCCGGTCGTAACCACATCGGTCGCTTCTCCCGAACGGTCGATGGTTTTACCGGGTTGCGTAATGCTGGAGGTCGGCTTCAGCGCGATACTCGCGACGACGTCCTGACCGCTCGAGATGCCGCCCAGCGTACCGCCGGCATCGTTCTTCGTGAAGCCATCCGGCGTGATCTCATCGCGATGCTGGGAGCCTCTTTGTGAGACAACCTTGAAGCCGGCGCCGAACTCGACGCCTTTGACGGCATTGATGCTCATCAGCCCGCGCGCGAGTGTCGCCTCTAACTTGTCAAACACCGGATCGCCCCAGCCGACCGGTACACCCGAGGCCGTGACCGTAATCCTGGCGCCGATTGAATCACCGTCGCGACGCAGCTGGTCCATGTACTGCGCCAATGCATCCAACTGTTCCGGGTCAGCACAAAAGAACGGGTTGTCGTCGACGATCGACAGATCCTTGGCTGCTAGCTCGAACGGCCCGAGCGCAGTCAGATAGCCCGAAACACTAACGCCAAACTCACTATGCAGGTATTTGCGGGCCACGGCGCCCGCCGCGACTCGCATCACGGTTTCGCGCGCCGATGCACGACCACCACCGCGATAATCGCGCACGCCATACTTGTGCTGGTAAGTAAAATCAGCATGACCAGGGCGGAACGTATTGCGGATCTTCGAGTAGTCTCTTGATCGTTGATCGGTGTTGCGAATCAGCAGACCGATCGGCGTGCCTGTGGTGACGCCTTCGAACACCCCGGAAAGGATCTCGACCGCATCGGGCTCTTTTCGCTGACTTGTATATCGGGATTTACCACTGCGCCGACGTTCCAAATCGATCTGGATATCTTCGGCCTCCAGCGCCATGCCCGGGGGGCATCCGTCGATGATGCAACCGAGTGCGGGGCCGTGGCTTTCACCAAATGTCGTGACACGGAATGCTTGTCCGTAGGTGTTGCCTGTCATGCTGACCTCAATGCCACCGCATGCGCCTGCAACTGTTCCCGCTCAATGATCAAAATTCCGTATCCCTGATCGTCCGATAACCACCACGTGAATGGTACCGTGGGATAAGCCGCTTGCAATGCCTCGTCACTCGCGCCCACCTCCATCACCAACAGTCCATCGGGCCGCAGTCGCTCCGCTGCATCTCGAAGAATCCGTCGCGCAAGGTCAAGACCGTCACCACCGGCAGCCAGCCCGAGTTCGGGCTCAGCGCGAAATTCAGTCGGGCGCAGAGCCATCTCCTCAGCATCGACATAAGGCGGGTTCGTGATGATCACATCATAGGTTTCGTGTGTTGGCAGCGCCGAATAGAGATCACCCTGCATCAGCGTGACGCGATCCCCGACGTCGTGTTCCGCCACGTTGATCTTGGCGACTTCAAGCGCGTCAACCGACAGATCAGACGCGTGAACCAACGCATCCGGAAAGCGATGCGCTGCATTAATCGCAAGGCACCCACTGCCGGTACAAAGATCAAGCACGCGACTCACCGATGTCGCATCCAACCACGGCTCAAACCCCGCATCGATCAGCGCACCGATTGGCGAGCGCGGCACCAGCACACGCTCATCGACAAAATAAGAGTGGCCATAAAACCACGCACGGTTGAGAAGATAGGCCAGCGGCTGCCGTGAGTGAATCCTGCGCTCGGCGAGAGCGATGACTCGCTCCTGTTCTGCTTGCGTCAACGAGCGCCCGACAAGATCCGCAAATTGCGCTTGCCAATTGGCATCAGCGTAATCGATACCGCCCGTGTCTGCGACCAACCACGCTGCTTCATCCGCGGCATTGGTCGTCCCATGGCCAAAGTACAAATCCGCATTCGTGAACGACGCCGCAAGTGTTTTGATCCAGTGCGCACCAGAGACCGATTTGCCGAAGAGATCATGAAGCTCGGTTGCGCCGTCAGTCATGGCCACTGCGACCCCACCGCATCGTCAATGGTTTCTTCATTTGAGGGCGTCAATGGTTTCTTCATTTGAGGGCAATGTGAAATAATCCGCGCTTCCTCTATATCTCTTCGTGCGGCAACCCTCGCCGAACGCTCTTGCGAATTATGAACAGAATTGCACTCGTTTGCGCAGCGATCATCGGTTTGGCGGGAGGCGTCGCGGTGAGCCTTGTGAACTCTCAGCCCAAGCTAACCGCGCTAAAATCCGGAACGTTGCTCGAGCCTCCACGCGAAATCGCCAGCTTCACGCTGACCAACGAGACAGCTCGGTTTGATAACGAGTCGTTAATTGGACAATGGCAGTTGGTGTTTTTCGGTTTCACGAGATGCCCGGACATTTGCCCAACCACATTGCAACTCCTGGTCGACGCGCGGAACGACCTGTCAGCGACGTTCGATCGGTCACAGTTGCCGGAAATCATCCTCGTCAGTGTTGATCCGCAGCACGACACACCGTCGCGTCTTGCTGCCTACACCGAGTTCTTTGACCCGAGCGTACGTGGTGTCGTTGGATCTGAAGACGAGCTTGCGCGCTTCTCAAAAAACCTGGGTGTTCTGTATCAGAGAATCCCGCTCGAGGACGGTGACTACACGATGGATCACACTGGTGCGGTCATCGCGATCAACCCTCAAGGTGAGTGGGCTGCAGTTTTTAGTCCGCCCCTGCGCAGGAGTGCGCTTGTCAGTGACCTCGAACTATTATTGGGAGACACCTGAACATGACTCTGCACAAAACAGTGCTGTTGACTGCCTTGCTCCTGATGGCAGGTTGCACCCCGGATACACCGGCGTCTGTCTCGGATGCCTGGGTCAGGTTGCCTGCACCCGGGAGCAGCAATTCAGCCGCTTACATGACGATCAACAATCATGCATCAACCGATCTCGTACTGACCGAGGTTCGCAGTTCGAAATTCGAGCGCATCGAAATCCACAGAACACAGATGGTTGCCGGCGTCATGCAGATGCGCATGATCCCGGAACTGAGCATCCCGCCAAGCGGCCAACTTGAACTCCAGCCAGGCGGACTGCATTTGATGCTCATGGAGCCCACATCTCCGATTACCGAGGGTGAGCGAATTCCGCTGACGTTGCTGTCCAACGGCGAACCGGTACTTGAGCTGAATCTGACCGTTTCGCGACAGGCACCTTGATGGAGTTTCTGCAACGTGCGGGGCGTGCGCTATTCATCACGATGCAATACGTGCTGCCCCAGCTGCTGTTGACTCGGGGGATGCGCTGGCTATCGTCCCGGCAAACACCATGGGTCAAAAACCTGATTATTCGGAGCCTGACGCAGATGTTTGACATCAACATCGCCGAAGCGGATCGGGCAGTTCCCGACGGTTACGCTTCAGCCAACGAATTTTTTACTCGAGAGTTGCGTGCGGGTAGTCGCCCACTGGCGCTGGCGCCGGCCTGGGTTTCCCCATGCGACGGCGTGGTCAGTCAATGCGGCGATATCGAGAATGATACGTTGCTCCAAGCAAAAGGCTTTCGCTACAGGCTGGCCGAGCTGTTGGGAGATGACGATGTGGCCGCAAGTTATCGCGGCGGGCAGTTTGTGACCATTTATCTCGCACCGAGCGACTACCACCGCGTGCACACGCCGGTCACCGGACTGATCACGACACACAGACACATTCCCGGACAATTGTTCTCCGTGAACAACGCTACCGCTGCGGCTGTGCCGCGATTGTTTTCGCGCAATGAGCGTCGCGTTTTCTGCTTCGGCAGTGCGGGTAGCGAGGCTGCGCTCGTGATGGTCGGTGCACTGAATGTCGGCAGTATCTCTACACCGTGGGGCGCCGATAGCGAGGCCGGTGCTTTGCACAGCGTGACGTCGTTGCCGTTGCCCCCGGAGCGACTGACACGAGGTGACACACTGGGGTGGTTTAACCTTGGGTCAACAGTAATTCTGGTACTGCCACCCAGTGTCAGACTTGAAGCGGATGTAAAATCAGGAGCAGTCATGCGCACGGGGCAAGCGATCGCTCAACCTGTCACTGAATAATGGATTGGCGTCCTTCATCCACACTAGCGGCTAGTCAGGCGCGCGCGGGCTTGTTAGCTGCGATCCGCGAGTACATGGCGAGCCAAGAAGTGCTCGAAGTGAGTACGCCCACACTGGTGACGGCACCGGTGACCGAGCCAAACATTGAAAGCCTGACGGCACACGGTCGCACAGTGAACGCAAAGTGGTTCATGCGCACTTCCCCCGAGTATGCGATGAAGCGCCTGCTCGCTGCCGGCTGGCCGGAAATCTACGAGTTGGGGCCGGTGTACCGGGACGGTGAGGTCGGGAATCGACATCAACCCGAGTTCTGGATGCTGGAGTGGTATCGACACGATTATTCACTGCCACAAATCGTCGAGGACACCGTCGCATTACTCGAGGCTGCGCTTGTCGGCTCAGGTGGCCGCACCGTCCACCAAACCGTCGCCAAAACCTATGATGAGTGGCTCATGCAGGAGGTGAACGTTATGAGCGACTGCGCAATGGAGACAATCTGCACGCTTGCGGGACCGGACACTACCCGCACGTTTGGGGAAGATCGCGACGCCCTGCTCGGCTGGCTGTTTGACACCCACGTCGCCAGCACATTCGCCGAAGACAAGTTCTCGGTCGTGACCCACTTCCCGGCCTCTCAGGCAGCGCTGGCGACGATTGAAGAACACAGCGGGCGCGCACTGCGGTTTGAGATCTACCTCGGCAGTCTTGAAATCGCCAATGGGTTTGTAGAGCTGACGGACGCCGAGGAGCAGCGAGCGCGATTCGAGCGCGACAACGCAGTACGAATCGCGCGTGGCTTACCACCGCTGGAGATCGACGACGCATTCCTTGAAGCGCTGCAGGCGGGATTGCCACCATGTTCCGGTGTTGCGGTAGGGATCGAGCGGGTATTGATGTTCGCTTTGGAGACCGCACATATCGGTCAGACAGTAACCTTCGCCCACAGCAAGAGGCACAGCCATGACTGATCTCGAGGTCGATTACGCACTGCTCGTCGCACAAACCGAAGCGCTCTGTGATGGCGAGAGCGATGCCCTTGCCAACCTCGCTAACGTATCCGCGCTAATCTACAACACGCTCCCTAACGTGAACTGGGCGGGTTTTTACTTGATGCGCCGAGGCGAACTTGTGCTCGGTCCGTTCCAGGGTCAGAGCGCGTGTGTGCGTATCCCCGTCGGCAGCGGCGTTTGCGGCACGGCGGTTTCCGAGCGACGTGTGCAGCGCGTTTCCGATGTACACGATTTTCCGGGGCATATCGCTTGCGACGCTGCTAGCGAATCAGAAATTGTGTTTCCACTGAGTCGCGCTGGAAAGATCGTCGGAGTGCTTGATGTCGATAGTCCTGTGAAGGATCGTTTCAGCGAGGACGACGAGAAAGGGTTGTACGAGATCGTCTGCGTGATCGAGAAGGTGCTGAACGAAGACGTACGGTCTTTGGGGCTAACCTAACGTTTAAAGCGTCTACTTGACGCGAGACACATACTCGCCAGAGCGCGTATCCACGCGGATCATTTCACCTTCTTCGAGAAAAAGCGGGACGCGCACGCTAGCGCCTGTTTCCAGTCGCGCTGGCTTCACGCCACCTTGCGCGGTGTCGCCCTTTAATCCCGGATCCGTCTCGACGATCTTCAGCTCAACAAAGTTGGGTGGCTCGACAGCAAGCGGTACGTTATTCCAAAGCGTAACACTGCAAATATCCTGGTCTTTCAACCATTGTGACGCATCGGAAACTGCGGCCTCTGGCGCGGCGTACTGTTCGTAAGAGTTCGGATCCATGAAATGCCAGAATTCGCCATCGGCATAGAGATACTGCATATCGGTTTCCATGACATCGGCCGCCTCAACCGATTCGCCTGACTTGAAGGTCTTGTCGAGCACCTTGCTCGTCTTGAGGTTCTTCACCTTTACCCGGTTGAACGCCTGACCTTTTCCGGGCTTCACGAACTCGTTTTCCACGATGTTGTAGGGATCGCCGTCCAGTATGATTTTCAGGCCGGAACGAAACTCGTTTGTGTTGTAGGTCGCCATGCTGCGTCGCCAATCCGATGCTCTTTGGAACCGGCATGGTAACAGTGCAATCCCCCTGCTTGCACGAGGCCGCTCATCGATCCGATCCACGGAAGTGCGACCAAATTCGCGGTCAGGGCGGCGCTAACCCGGAACTGCGTCACGTTTTGGCGGCGACCTGACCTGGCCTCGCACCCCCTTGTAATAACATATGTCCCATATGATGAGCGCAGCGCAGGGCGCTCCGCCTCAAAAGGAACCCGCATTTGAGCCAGCCGCTGAGCATCGATGTCGACGTGATCTCGCCAGTCCAGGAGGACAGCGAGCGGCTCAACCGTGCGCTGCGCGAGAGCCATATTGCAGCGCGCTGTACCTGGCATCCGGATGTACCGACGTTCTGCGCGGCACAGATGGACGGTCACAGTCTCGTAGTGATACGTCCAGCCGACGACAACAACGAGATCATCGAAGCGGTACGACAAAACGCACCTGACTGCCGCATCCTTGTACTATGCAACGAGTTTGACGAAGACACCGCCGGTGACTTTATGCAGCTCGGAGCGGAGGACATCATCACACTGCAGAACGAACAGCGACTCAAGTGCACGCTCATTCGGACCGTACGCAACATAGGACTTAGTGAACGTGTTGCACTGGATCGTACCGCTGCGGTTAAGGTTCAGGAACAGATTACAAGCCTGATGGATAACGCGGCAGATGCGATCGCGCACATCCAGGAAGGTATTGTCGTTGAAGTCAACAAAGCCTGGCAGGAACTGTTCGGTTTCAACGATGACGAAGACTGCATTGCGACCCCTGTAATGGATCTGGTTCACAGCGACAACCAAGCGACCATCAAGGGCGCGTTAGTTGCCGTAGGAAAAAATAAATGGGGCGATGCACCTCTGACGGTCAGCATTCTGCAAAAAGGTGGAAAAAATCGTGAGGTTCAAATGAGCCTGCAGGCAGCGACTTTCGACGGTGAGCCTGCCGTGCGCATCGCGATCAAAGCTGAGGTCAAAGAGGACAAACGCAGCGCGTCACTGATGCGCGATGCGGTGAATAAGGATCAGAGCACCTTCCTTTACCACCGGCAGCACTTCCTGAAGATGATGACCCATCGCCTGCGCCAACCGCTCGAGAGCGGTATGCGCCTCCTCGCCTGGATTCGCATCGATGAGTTCAAACGCGTACGTGACGATCTCGGCGTCATCCGCAGCGAAGAGGCGATCGCCGACTTTGCCGAACTATTGCGCAAGCGATTGGAGAAGGGCGACATCGCTGGCCGTTTCGAAGGCACTGCATTCACCGTGCTGCTCGAGCGGGGCTCAGAGCAAGACGCCATCGCGTGGGGTGATGCGTTCGTGCAGATGGTCAAGGACCACACGTTCGAAGCCGGAGAAAGGTCAATAGGTCTGAGCTGCTCGATTGGCTTGTGCCCATTCGGGGACCTTGTCAAAACACCCGCCGCCTTGATTGAAAAAGCAGAAAGCAACTACCGACTAGCTCGTCAATCCGGCGATCCTGGTGCGGTTCAGATTGAAACGGCAAGTGAAGAAGATACGCGCATGCGGCGCCATGATGCGATATGGGTCAAGCGCCTGACGAGTGCCCTCAAAGAGAATCGCTTTCGACTATTACAACAACCGATCGCCGCGCTTGATGGAGAAGGACAATCGTTGTTCGATCTGTTGGTGCGGATGGCCGACGAACAGGGCGAATCCGTTGCCCCTTCCGAGTTCTTGCCCGTCGCGCGCCGCAATAACATGATGCAGGCTCTGGACCGCTGGGTGGTCGGAGCAGCACTCGCGCTCTGCCGAGAGCGCAAGCCCGGAATGGTCTTCATCCGACTGTCTGAACAGTCGTTGGCCGACAAGTCTTTCCTGCCTTGGCTTAAAGCGATTGTTTCTCGCAGCCAGCTGAGGCCGTCCGTGCTGTGCTTCCAGGTACCGGAAACGATTGCCATCAAATATCTCAAAGCGTCGGGTCGGGTCTCGCAGCTTGTTCGATCCATGGGATGCAGCTTCGCCATCGAGCACTGTGGGCGTGCACCTCAATCAGTGAAGCTACTGCAGTCATTCCCACTAGATTTCGTGAAGATTGATGGCGCACTAATTTCCGCCCTATCCAGCGATGCCGAAGCGCATGAAACAACAGCAAAGCTCGTTGAAATTGCCAAACAGCGTGGTATCAATACAATCGCAGAGAAAGTCGAGGACGCCAACACAATGGCGGCACTATGGCAGCTTGGAATCAGTTACATGCAGGGACATTACGTACAAGAACCAGAAGTCGTCCTGCAGGAGTCGGCATGACGCAGTGGCATACGCTCAAGCTCGCAGGTCTCGCCGGTGGCCTCCTATGCGCTGCCAACCCAGCACATGCTTTGTCGTTCGGCGAAGCGACGGTGCGCTCGGCGCTCGGCGAGCGCCTGGTTGCGGAAATTCCGCTATCAGCCAATGACACAACACCGACCAGCTGTTTTATCGTCCAGGGAGACGGCTATGTTCCTGGTCTCTACCGACTTGAGCGTCGTCGCACAGCGCTGATCATTCGAACCACGCAGGCTGTCCGCGAGCCGTTGCTGAGCTTCACGCTCAGTGCATCCTGCGCTGGCGAGGCGAGACTGTCGCGGCGCTACGATTTATTTGTGGATCCGGCGAGCCGTGTATCAGAAGCGCAACGAGTGATCGCAGCTCTCAATGAATCCGAGCCAGATCGTCGCAGCGCCCCAGCGCGCACGAGCATACGTAGGCAGCAGCCCGCGGCAACGACATCGCCGTCTGGGGGCTACACTGTCAACACCGGCGATACGCTATGGGATATCGCCGGGGAATTGGGCGCTAAGGGCGCATCACGGTGGGCGTTGATCGACGAGATCGTTGCATCAAATCCCGACGCCTTCGTAAACGGTGATGCTGACCGGCTGATCGGTGGTGCCGTGCTCAGCCTGCCCGCAAGTGTCACGCCGGTGGCATCCGTCGCTGCCGTCGAGGAAACAATCGATCCCAACACAACCGCGGTCGCTTTTGATGAATCGGGCGAGACGCATAACGGCGCGGTAGAAATTGCGTTGGCAAACCCTGCAGCCGAAACGAATCAAAGCACGCGAAATGAACCGGAAGGTGAGGAGGCACAACGCACGGCAGCGCTTCTCAGTGTGCTAAGTCAGCCCTCGAGCCCCTTCAAGAATGAAGAGGCAGAAGTTGAGCCCGTGACAGCGGATGTACCCGCACCAAAACCGGCTGTAGACGGAGCACCAACACCGATCGAAACCGATAGCCCAGTCGAAGACGGAGCATTGCTAGCGCCGCCGGACGCGAAACCGAGCTGGGGCGCACGACTCGGCGCGTTGCTAGCAGGCATTTGTATCGCGATTGCGGGCTATGTTGCCTACCAGCTGATGCTCGGTATCGCGGCTCGTAAACGACGCATTGCGCGCTCGCGTGATCTGCAACCAACACGTCGGCCAACACCGGCACGCCTCGAGACTGCGCCGATCCCGACTGCAGCGCGAAGCGCGCAGAAGCCGGCAGCACAAAACACGCCGAAGCAAAAACCTGAGTACATGGCCGAACCTGAGCACGTCGTGGAGTTTGAAGCGCAAGACCGACTCGCGACAATCGATTACGAGTTCAAACCTAAGCAGACGCCCGATCTCGATCTTGAGATCGGCGCAACGACATTCTCCGGAATCGAAGAAGTCGATTGGATGGACTCGGATACTCAGAATCTGCTGGAGCAGGACTACGAAGCGGAGATGTCCCGCACGCAACAAATCCAAAAAGAGTTGGCAGAGGCTGCGCTGAAACTGCGTGCCGACATCGTCGAGCAGCGCAGCACGACCGCGTCGACCGAAGATGACACCGTCAACATGCCGACAGCCGAGTATGAGGTCAGCGTCGAAGAGCTCGATCTGGCTGATGCTGCGATAGCAGAATTCACCGCTTCACTAACCGTTGAAGATGATCTCGGCGCTGCTGAGGATAGTCAGCGGACCGCATCGCTTGACGTCGCGGAGCTGGAGTCGACGGACGACCCCGACAGCACAGAAGTCATGCCACCGGCCAAGCGTGCCGGCGGCTAGCCCGCGCTTAGCGAATCAACACGACGGTAGTTTCTCGACAGCATCTGGCCTCGGTTGCCACGCGTTCCCACGTAACGATCAAGATCGGCACCTTTGAGCGTCATGTGTCGCTCGCCGCAGTGAACGACCAAAGCCTGACCCTCAGCAACTACTGCCACAGCAACCATGTGCTCTTCACCGTTGACAAATTTCTTGCGAGGGATGTCCATCAGCTTATTACCTTTCCCTCGCGCCAGTTCGGGAAGATCGTCCAGATCAAACACAAGCAGGCGTCCAATATTGCTGACCGCGGCAACGCGATGGCTAGCACCCTCGCCCACCGGTTGCGGGACCAGTACGGCAGCGCCCTCCGGCACCGTCAGCATGGCCTTGCCGGCCTTCGCACGACTCACCAATGCACTGGTATTGACGACGAATCCATAGCCAGCGCTCGTCGCCACACACCATCGGGAGTCTGCAGCGCCAAACAGCACACCACGGAATGTCGCACCGTCCGGTGGGTTGAAATGGCCAGATAACGGCTCGCCTTGGCCGCGCGCAGAGGGCAATGCATGTGCAAGTACACTGTAAACACGACCCGTGCTGTCCATGAACAACGCAGTCTGATTGCTTCTGCCGCGCGCTGACGCAAGGTACGCATCGCCCGCCTTGTAGTTCAATGCTGCCGGGTCAATCTCATGCCCTTTGGCTGCTCGAGCCCAACCCCGCTCGGACAGAACGACAGTCACTGGCTCGCTCGCGACCAGCGCTGTCTCGTCCAGCGCTTTGGCCGGCTCACGTTCGACGATCTGAGTTCGACGTGCATCCGAATATTCGTCCACGTCAGCTTTGATCTCCCGCTTCATCAGCGTTTTCAGTCGTGCATCAGAGCCGAGTATCGTTTCGATCTCCTGCTTTTCCTTAGCGAGCTCATCCTGCTCGCCGCGAATTCGCATCTCCTCGAGTTTCGCGAGGTTGCGCAGTCTGAGATTCAGAATGGCCTCAGCTTGTCGCTCCGAAAGTGCGAACCGCTGAATTAACTCCTGACGGGGCTCATCGTGTTCCCGAATAATTGCAATCACCTCGTCAATGTTGAGATAAGCAATCAGCAGACCTTCGAGAATGTGCAGGCGATCATCAACCTGACCCAAACGGTGCTCGAGGCGCCTGACGACCGTGGCTTTGCGGAATTGCAGCCACTCACGCAGCAGCCCTCGCAAATCAAACACCCGCGGCGTACCGGCAAGACTGATGACGTTGAGATTTGCTCTGACCGTGCGCTCGAGCGAGGTGGTCGCGAATAGATGGGCCATCAGGGGCTCCACCTCGACACGACGCGACTTCAGTTCAAGCACCAGTCTGACTGGCGCCTCATGATCGGACTCATCGCGAATCGTTTCGACCATCGGTAGTTTCTTGTTCCGAAGCTGCGCCGACACCTGCTCGACGACCTTCGCTCCCGAGGTCTGGAACGGCAGCTCGGTGATCACAACCGTGTCATCTTCGCGATGCCATACCGCACGTACACGAAGCGTTCCGTTACCCGTTTTGTAAATGTTCGCAATATCAGCACGTGGCGAAACAATCTCACCACCGGTCGGGAAATCCGGTCCGGGAAGGAATTCGATCAGCTCATCGACATCCGCCCTTGGGTTCTCAATGAGATGCACCAGCGCCGCCCCAACTTCACGCAGATTGTGTGGTGGAATATCGGTGGACATGCCGACCGCGATTCCGCTTGTGCCGTTAAGCAACAAATTGGGGAGTCGGGCGGGTAGAACGACCGGTTCGTCGATCGTGCCATCAAAGTTGGGCTGCCAATCGACGGTACCTTGCCCCAACTCGCTGAGAAGTGTCGTCGCATAGGCCTGTAATTTGGCCTCGGTGTAGCGCATCGCGGCGAACGACTTGGGGTCATCCGGGGAACCCCAGTTGCCCTGCCCAAATACCAGGGGATAGCGGTACGAGAACGGCTGCGCCATCAACACCATCGCTTCATAACAGGCGGAATCGCCGTGCGGATGGAACTTACCGATCACGTCCCCCACTGTGCGAGCAGACTTCTTCGGCTTGGACCTCGCGCCGAGATTAAGCTCGCTCATCGCGTAGACGATGCGACGTTGTACCGGCTTCAAACCATCCCCGATATGTGGCAACGCGCGATCGAGGATCACATACATCGAATAATCGAGATATGCCTTCTCTGTGTAGTCACGCAACGCCAGTTGCTCGATCCCTTCGAAGTTCAATTCGTCCTGCATCGATCTATCCTTCAGACATCGGCCAGGTTACCGCTCGACTCAAGCCATGATCGCCGATCAGAAGCGCGCTTTTTGCTAAGGAGCATATCGAGCGTGCTGTCGGTGTCGGCATCGGCCTCGATGGTCAGGCGCACCAAACGTCGCGTGTCCGGATTCATTGTCGTCTCACGCAACTGTCCCGGACTCATCTCCCCCAGTCCCTTGAAGCGCGTCACGGTAACTTTCGCCCGTCGCTTCTCCGCCGGAAGACTGTCGATGATGGACTGGCGCTCGGCCTCATCCAGCGCATAGAAGACTTCTTTCGCAACATCAATTCGATACAGTGGCGGCATCGCAACATAGATGTGACCCGCTGCGACCAGTGGCCGGAAGTGTCTCAGGAACAACGCGCACAACAGCGTCGCGATATGCGCACCATCCGAGTCCGCGTCCGCGAGGATACAAACCTTGTGGTAGCGCAGTGTGGAGGTATCCGTTGCGCCGGGATCGACGCCCAGAGCCACGCTGATGTCGTGCACTTCCTGCGAGGCCAGAATCTGACCCGTCTCGACCTCCCATGTGTTCAGAATCTTGCCGCGCAACGGCATGATCGCCTGTGTCTCGCGATCACGTGCCTGCTTGGCAGAACCACCGGCAGAATCACCCTCCACGAGAAACAGCTCACTGCGCTCAGGTTCCTGCGCGGCGCAATCTGCCAACTTGCCGGGGAGCGCCGGCCCGCCCACCACTTTCTTGCGAACGACCTTCTTGGCGGCTTTCATCCGCTGTTGGGCTTTCGCTATCGCGATTTGGGCAATTTGCTCTCCGGCATCCGGATGCTGGTTAAGCCAGAGCGCGAACGCATCTTTGACGACACCGGTGACAAACCCCGCTGCCTCTCGCGTGGACAGCCGTTCCTTGGTCTGTCCGGAGAACTGTGGATCTTCAAGCTTTACGGAAACGACGTAACTCACACGATCCCAGACGTCGTCAGGTGCAAGCTTCACACCACGCGGCAAAATATTGCGAAACTCACAGAATTCTCGAATGGCTTCTGTCAGGCCGGTTCGCAGTCCATTCACGTGCGTGCCGCCCTGCGCTGTGGGAATCAGGTTGACGTAACTCTCGCCCACCAGCGGTCGATCATCCGGCAGCCATGCGACCGCCCAGTCGATCGCGGCATTTGCCTCTGCCACGCTGCCAGACAGCGTTTCGGCCGGCAGCACCGGCCCTTCACCGATCGCCTCCAACAGATATTCCTCGAGTCCGCCCTCATAGTGCCAGACCGTCTCATCGCCGGATTTCGCCTCTTTGAATGAGACTCGCAGACCTGGGCACAACACTGCCTTCGCGCGAAGCGTATGGCGAAGACGCGAGATCGAGAATTTGGCCGAATCGAAGTACTGGGCGTCGGGCAGAAACTTAACGGTTGTGCCGGTGTTCGCCTTGCCTACCTTGTCGACCACCTTCAATGCTTTCGTGCGTTTGCCACCAGAAAACGCAATGTAGTGCTTCTGGCCACCGCGCTTGATCCAAACCTCGAGCAGCTCCGAGAGCGCGTTCACAACCGAGACACCGACGCCATGCAAACCACCAGAGAACTGATAGTTGTCGCTCGAGAATTTGCCGCCGGCGTGCAACCGAGTGAGGATCAACTCAACGCCAGGAATCTTCTCCTTCGGATGGACGTCGACGGGCATACCGCGCCCGTTATCCGAGACTTCCAACGCACCGTCTTTGTGCAAAATGACATCGATGCGATCGCAATGCTTGCCAAGCGCCTCATCAACACTGTTGTCGATAACCTCGTGAGCAAGGTGATTCGGGCGTGCGGTATCCGTATACATACCTGGGCGACGGCGCACAGGCTCAAGGCCGCTGAGGACTTCAATGTCAGCGGCGTTGTAGGTTTTGCTCATTCAGCCTTCCACTGCGGTGGTATCTAGCTCGCCTCGGTATGAATGTTGGCGCGCAGGTAGTCGTAATGAGACGGAAGTTTACCGATTTCCTGCTGTTTGTAGGCAGACATTTCCTGCTGGAATAGCTTCGCCTTCGGCAGGTTGTTCGTGATCGCTGGTTCAAAAGGTCCTGCGCCACCACGGAATTGCCCGTAGTTGATCGGCATGTGATTCATCCCGATAAGCACGGCTTCCCAACCATCCGTGAAGCTGTAATCCGCAAACGTCGGTCGGAAGATCTGTCGCACGACGGGCGCGTCAACAAAGGTCAACCGCGCGTAACGCAGAATTTCTGCCAGTTGATCGGAAACCTTCATGCCGTATTTCACGTCGCGCCAGTAAGGCGTGTCCTCACGAGCGGTCAACATGTAATGCGCGCAAAGGAAGTCGCGAACGTTTTCGAAGAAGTCGGTGACAATTCTGTTGTACATCGTCACGTCACCAACGTTGTAGTCGTTGCGGCCACCACTGAGCATTCTGGCCAACGTTTCCGCTTGCAACTGCACGGCAAATAGTCCCGTCGATTCCAGCGGCTCAAGGAAGCCCGCAGCCAGCCCAATCGCGACACAGTTTTTCGCCCAGACCCGCTCGTGCTTACCGACACGAATCTTGATATGTCTTGCGTCGAGGTCCTTCACACGATCCTCGCCAAGGTAGCGACGGAATTCTGCCTCCGCCTCATCCGCGGAGATGTAGCGGTCGCAGTAGACGTAACCGGAGCCGCGTCTGGAGAACAGCGGCACTTCCCAAATCCAACCTGCCGACTGCGCCGTGCAGTTGGTGTAGGAGATCATCTCTTTCTCAGGCGATTCATATGGGAACCGTAATGCAACCGCATGGGTATTGAAGAGGTAGTCATAGTACTCCTCAAAGGGCTCTTCCAACGTCTTGCCAAGCAACATCGAGCTAAAGCCGGTGCAATCCACAAACAGGTCTGCCGTAATTGACTCACCGTTTTCGCGATGGAGTGTGCCAATGCCACCGTGTTCGTTCAGTTCAACGCCGGTGATGGTGTCGATGATGCGGGTGACGCCTCGCTCTTGTGAATACTTGGCCAGAAAGTCTCCCAACAGTCCCGCATCGACGTGGTAGGAAGGCCCAGCAGGCATCAGGGAGCGGATCGTACCGCCCCGGTTCAGAACATCAGGAGTCACAAAGCAGTAGTCGTAAAAAGACATACGATCCACGTTGGTCGGATCGTTCAAGTAGTGATTCTGCCAAAAGCGGTTGATCGGACGACCCTCCACCTGCTGCATCGGCTCGAAGGTATAGAAGTAGCCGTGTCCCTTCTCATAAAAGTCGTTGAAGCGAATTGCGCTCTTGTAGGTCGCATTCACGTGCGGCATCCAGTCCGCCTCTTCTAGTCCGAGGTTTCGCATGTAGTCGACCATCGGCACGATCGTCGACTCTCCGACCCCGATAATCGGGATGTCGCTTGATTCGATCAGCGAGATATTGACACCCTTGAGCTGCTTGGCGAGCGCAGCGGCAGTCATCCAGCCTGCGCTTCCACCACCGACAATAACGATATCCTTGACCATAACCTTCTTGCTTACCTGGAACCCGGGATAACAACCAATGATAGCAGCCGCGGCATGCACGACCAGCCATTACCCTGTTTCCACAGATCAACGCGGGTTCGACACGGCAAATCGGGAAAATTCACCGCCTTTTGGCTACACTTCGCGCCGTAAGCAATTGGGAAAAGACATTGGCGAAAAAACTCGATCTCGAGCAAGCACTCGAGGAGCTCGAAACCATTGTAGGTGAGCTGGAAACCGGTGAGCTGTCGCTTGACGACGCGATGAAGCGGTTCGAGCGCGGCGTTAAGCTAACTCGGGATTGCCAGACGGCGCTGGGCGCTGCCGAGCAAAAGGTCGATATGCTGCTCGCCGATGCGGGTCTCGATGATGACGCCGTGCCCTTTGAGGCGAATGAGGATTAGCGCTTTCCCGGACCCTAGGTTCTCGGACCGCCGGCGCGTTGCAGCCGCTCGATCAAAGAGCGCAAGAACACTTTGTTGAAACGCAGCTGACAGCTGGACGAGACCTGCTCCATCAAGGTCGCACTGACACGCAGCAAGTTCACCGGTGTCCTCGCCCGAATGGAAGCGTTGCGCTTAGCCTCGGAGAGATAACTCGACTCCCCAAAACAGTCGCCACGGCCGAGCTCGCCGACCGCGTCGCCACCGGCAACGACATCCGCTTCTCCGGTAACGATGATATAGAAGCGATCATCGATCTCACCCTCACGGACGATTTCATCGCCCGCTTCGTATTCGCTGATCTCGCCCGCGCGCAACACCTCCCAGATTTCAGCATGTGAGAAATCATGGAAGAAACTCAGCCGACGCAATAGATCGAAGTGTTCCTGGTTATCAAACTGATCGGCTTTGGCTCGCAGCGTTTGATAGACCTGGGTTAACTCCGCGGCGAGCGCAAGACCATTGGCGTAGCGCTTCTCTGGAGATTTCTGCAAAAGCACAGCGACAATATTCTCAAGCTCATCCGGAACATCTTCCCGATAACGATGAATCGGCGGTGGCGTTGCGAACACAATCTGGTGCAGGAGCTTCGACAAGTTGCCGGCGCGGAACGGGCGGAAGCCGGTCAAAAGCTCATACATGACAGCACCCAGTGAGTACAAATCCGAACGATTACTCAGCTCTTCGCTTTGTACCTGTTCGGGAGACATATAGCTCGGCGAACCGGCGATACCCTCGATACGAGACACTTCGGCGTCCTTGATGATCGCGATTCCGAAATCGATCACTCGAACGTCATTGTCCATCGTTAACATGATATTGCTGGGCTTAATATCGCGGTGAATCACGCCGCGCCCATGCGCGTAGTGAAGTGCCTTTGCTGTCTTGTAGATGATCTCGATCACGTCATCCACAGGCAGCAGTCGGTCTGGCTTGCAGTAGGAAGCTAGCGTTCTGGCACCATGAATGTGCTCAGTGACGACGTAGTACTTGCCGCTCTCCTCACCTGCATCATAGATCGGCAGAATATTCGGGTGCTGGAGCATCCCGACCATGTGCGCTTCGTTGAAGAACATCTTGCGAGTCACGCGCGCACGCTCCGCCTCGTCGTCTTCCGAGCCGATGTTGTAGACCTTGATGGCGACGTCGCGACGATAATAGGGGTCGTGAGACAAGTACACGGTGCCCGTGCTGCCCTTGCCCACTTCGTTGACGATCACGTATTTGCCGAACTTCTCCGGGATCTCATTTTCCCGAATGGAATTGGCCGCGGTAGTTGCCATGTGCCCCTCAGCTCAGGGCACTAACCACCCCGAAATCATTGCCAATATGGCCGCGCCAATCAGGGCAGCCAGAACGTCATCGAGCATAATTCCCAGCCCGCCATGGAGTCTGTGATCCAGTTCTCTTATCGGCCAGGGCTTAACAATATCCAGAATCCGAAACGTGACGAACCCCGCAATCAGCCATGGCCAGGTGCGTGGGATAGGCAGGAAAATCAGGTAGGCGCCAGCGATCTCATCCCAGACAATGCCGCCGTGATCGTGCACGCCTAGTTTGCGGGCACTCACGCCACAGATCGGGATGCCAATGAGGGTAATGAAGACAGCAAGCGCTAACTCGTACTGCCACATCCAGCTTGCTGTCGCGAACGCGAGTAACACACCCCAGATGCTCCCGGCGGTGCCCGGCGCTTTCGGCGCAAGCCCTGCACCAAACCCGAACGCGAGCAGATGCACCGGATCACCGAAAACGACGCGAGCGGCTGGCGCTGTGTGTTTAGGAGACGCGGAAGTGCTCATAACCCACGCTGTCGAGACTGATTGCTGAGCCATCGCGACGGACTTCAACGCGATCACCTGACACAATGTCGCCAATCACACTGCAATTCGAGAACCGCGACTCGGCCGGGGCCGTGAAGAGCAACACATAATCGTCACCACCTGCCAACGCTAACTGCTCAGCGCGCTCGCGACCGACGGTCGACACCAGCGAATCTGAGAGCGGCAGACGCTCAGTGTGTATGACCGCACCGCAATCACTGGCGTTACAAATATGCCCAAGATCGGCGACCAGACCGTCGGAAACGTCGATCGCTGCATTCGCGTGACCGACCAGACTCTGGCCCAGTTCAACCTGAGGTTGCGGATACAGAAAAGCGCTGATCAACTCATCGACTCGGGCATCGGCAGCGCCGCGACGAGGCCAGCAAGCCAAACCAGCGGCTGCGTCCCCTGGCTGACCACCTACCCATATCTGATCACCAACGCGCGCACCCGAGCGCTGGAGCGCGTCATCTACCTCGCCAAACACCGTCACCGAAATAGTGAGCGGGCCACGCGTCGTATCACCGCCGATCAGCCCCACGCCGAAACGCTCGGCGAGCGAAAGAAGGCCTGACGAAAATGCGGACACCCAGTCGGCGCTGTACTCAGGCAGCGTCAGCGCCAGTGTCATCCACCGAGGCGTTGCGCCCATTGATGCAAGATCGCTCAAGTTGACTGCAAGGGCCCTGTGCCCCGTCGACTCGGCCGGGGCGGACTCCGGGAAGTGCACATCAACGACGAGCGTGTCGGTCGCAACCGCCAGTGTTGTGCCACCGACATCGAACAGTGCAGCGTCATCGCCTACGCCAAGTCGTGCACCCTTGTCATGTCCCGCGAAGTGCCGTTGGATCAGATCAAACTCACTCACGGCGACCGTCACCTCACCGCGAAGCCTTCGCGGCACGCATCTCAATCGCGCGGTGTTGCTCTGCCGCCTTATCGAGTACAGCGTTCACGTACTTGTGAGCAGCGTCGGCGCCAAAGCGATGTGTAAGGTCCACTGCTTCGTTGATGACCACTCTGAAGGGAATATCGATGCGCTCGCGAAGTTCGGTCAATGCCACTCTGAGTATCGCCACCTCGACCGGTCCAAGTTGCTCGAGCTCTCGATCCGCATGCTGCTCGATATCTTGCGTCAGCTCAGGCAACAAGTGCATTGACCGCTCCACCAGCATGGTGAAGTACTCCGGATCGACACGCTCATGCTCACGCTTGTCGCGAAACTGTTCGAGCAACTCCGCACGTGTTGAATCATTCAACTGCTGCTGGTAGTGCGCCTGCACAGCCAATGATCGCGCAAAGCTGCGACCGCGATGGGATTTGGGTGAAGAGGACATCTAATCGATCGATCGAAGCAAATTGACCATTTCAATCGCCGTGTGCGCCGCTTCCGCACCTTTGTTTCCGGCCTTACTGCCTGCTCGCTCAATCGCCTGCTCAATCGTATCGACGGTGAGGACACCGAAAATCACCGGCAATCCATGGCGCTCTCCGGCACTTGCCAGCCCCTTGGCGACACCACCGGAGACGTACTCAAAGTGCGCCGTGGCGCCACGAATCACCGCACCAAGCGCGATCACCGCATCGTAGCGTCGTGTACCTGCAAGCTTGTCAGCAATGAGTGGCAGCTCCCAGGCGCCGGGCACCCATGCCAAGTCGATCCCGCCCGCATCGACGCCGCTGCGCATCAGTGCATCACGTGCGCCTGCGACCAACTTATCGACGATAAAGTCATTAAACCGCGAAGCCACTATCGCA
Organism: Pseudomonadota bacterium; assembly: GCA_038521865.1. Taxonomy (GTDB): domain Bacteria; phylum Pseudomonadota; class Gammaproteobacteria; order Steroidobacterales; family Woeseiaceae; genus CALBPI01. The sequence continues at coordinate 970,464 of JBCBKO010000001.1, forward strand.
TAGCGCCCATCGCGCGCAACCAGGCTGCCTTCATACACTGTCATCATTCGATCCCTGCTCGTCGCGCTAGCCGTTATCTATGTATTCAACAATCTCAAGACCAAAGCCCGAGATTGCATGCATCTGCACCGGCGCCGAAAGCACGCGCATACGTCGCACACCCAACTCACGCAGAATCTGTGCGCCGACACCGTACTGGCGCAACTCGTTGACCGGTTCAGGCTCGCTGCGCTCAACCGGCTCTGCCTGGGTCAACATCTGAAGTCCGTCGATCAACTCGCGAGGACCCTCCGGATACCGAAGAACGACCACCACCCCAGCCCCGTCGGCAACGACACGCGCCATGGCATCACGAATCGGCCATCCCAGTCTGCGATCATTGACGCCGATAATATCCCCAAGCGTATCGGTGACGTGCACACGCACCAGCGGTGCATCGGCGGCCTGCAAATCACCGTGCACGAGCGCGAGGTGCACGTTTCGGTTCACGTGATCTTCGTAGGCGTGCAGCTCAAACTCACCCTCCGGGGTTGCGACCGGCACGGAGTAGATTTTCTCGACTGCAACCTCTTTTTCGAGGCGGTAGCGAATCAGGTCAGCGATCGTACCCATCAGCAAACCGTGCTCTCGAGCAAAGGTCTCAAGATCCGGACGACGTGCCATCGTTCCATCTTCGTTGAGCACTTCAACGATGACCGCTGCCGGCTCAGACTCTCCGGCCAGCCGTGCAAGATCGCACCCCGCCTCCGTGTGTCCTGCACGGATAAGTACGCCGCCGGGCTGCGCCATGATCGGGAAGATGTGACCCGGCTGGACAAGGTCGCCAGGTCGCGCGTTATCAGCCACGGCGGCCTGAATCGTTCGAGCTCGGTCGTGTGCCGAGATTCCGGTCGTGATCCCTTCCGCAGCCTCGATCGAAATCGTGAAGTTCGTGGTCTGCTGGACGTGGGTCCCACTCACCATCAACGGCAAACGCAGTTGCTCGCAGCGCGTTTGCGTCAACGTCAGGCAAATCAGGCCACGGCCGTAACGTGCCATGTAGTTGATCGCTTCCGGGGTCACTTTGCTCGCAAGCATGATGAGGTCACCCTCATTCTCGCGATCTTCATCATCGACCATGATGACCATTTGGCCCTCACGCAATGCCGCGAGGATGTCCTCGATGTCAGCAAAATTGTGCAGGTTTGTTTCTACAGGCTTCAAAGTCATTGTTACGCGGCCCCCCGGTCGCTGCTCGCCGCAAAACCATGCTGGCGAAGAAAATCCTCATCGATGCTGCCGTTGGCGCCGGCGAAACCCAACAGTCGTTGGGCATAGCGCGCCAACAGATCCACTTCGATATTCACTCGATCACCCGCTTGCAGATCGCCGAGCGTCGTCTCTTCGGCCGTATGCGGGATGATGTTGACCTCGAACCCGCTGTTATCGGCTTCGTTCACCGTCAGACTGACACCGGAGACGGCGACTGAGCCCTTCTTCGCAATAAAGGGCAACAGACTCTCATCCGCGGTGAATCGCAATCGGATTGACCGCGCATCGTCGTGCCGCGACTCCAGCACAGCAACGCCATCGGTATGGCCGGTCACCAGATGTCCGCCCAATCGGTCACCAATAGCGAGAGACGGTTCGAGATTCACATGAGAACCCACGCGCCAATCGCCGAGTGCAGTCACGTTCAGTGTTTCGCGCGAGACGTCAGCGGAAAAGCCCTGCGCATCAATATTCAGTGCCGTCAGGCAAACACCGGACACGGCGATACTCTCGCCCTCTGCGAATCGCTCCGGATCCAGCTCAGGACATTCGATGCGGATCACGACATCGCCGCCTTTAGGGTCCAGCGCGGCAACGCGCCCTTTCGCCAATATGATTCCGGTAAACACTTCAGTTTGTCTCGCTCTCGGGGACGAGCTGCACGCGCAGATCACGTCCCACGGTTATTACGTTTTCAATGGTCAATCGCACGCCGTCCGACAATGCGGTCCAGGAAGGTGTCATCGCTACTCCACGGGTCTCGCTGCCAAGCACAGTCGGGGCAACGTAGGCCACAATACGATCGATCAAACCGTCGGCCATCAAAGCCCCGGTCAGTGTCGCTCCCGCTTCAACCATCAATTCGTTGGTACCAAGCGCCGCAAGATGCTGAAGCAACGCGGCCAGATCCACACGACCATCTCTGCTTGCAGGACTCTGCCAGCACTCAACCGCATCGGCCAATTCCCAATTATCGCACGCTAGCGGACTGACCATCAAAACGTCCGCGTCAGGCGCCAGGATCCGAGCTTGCTTCGGCGTTCGCTGTTGAGAGTCGACAATCACTCGACGAGGTTGTCTGACCACCCCCGGCAGCCTTGCGGTCATCAAGGGGTCATCAGCCAAAACAGTGCCAACCCCGGTAAGGATCGCACAGGCTCTGGCCCGCAGTCTGTGAGCATCCTCACGAGCCGCATCACCGGTGATCCATTGGCTTTCGCCACTGCGCATGGCAGTGGCACCGTCCAGACTCTGCGCCCATTTAAGCGTGACGAAAGGACGGCCGCGACTTTGCCGGGAGATATAGCCCTCGTTCTGGCCGGCAGCAATATCGGCGAACAAGCCATGCCGCACAGCGATTCCAGCAGCGCGCAACCGCTCGTAGCCTTGACCATTCACATCAGGGTTTGGGTCGCCCATGGCACACACGACTTCGTTAACCTCTGCGGCGATCAACGCGTCCACGCACGGTGGTGTGCGGCCGTGTACGGTGCAAGGTTCCAGAGTGACGTAGACCGTCTTGCCGGCGGATCGGGTGCCGGCGAGCGCAAGTGCACGCGCTTCTGCATGCCCTTCGCCTGCGCGTTCATGCCAGGACTCAGAGATCACATGCTCACCATCGGCAATAACACATCCCACCGCCGGATTCGGCGTGGTCGTATTCAAACCATTCGCTGCGAGTTCCAACGCTCGCCGCATGTGTTGACGATCGGTCGCCGAAAACTCAGTCACGGGTCAGGGTTTCCGTGTTCGCGTCGCCGACTTGGCGCGAGGCCCATCCGGAAGCAGGGACATTTGCTCACGATCGTCGGCTCGTGACATTGCCTCCAGCCGTCGGATCTCTTCCTGAAACTCGGTCACGTCCTGAAAACTGCGGTAGACCGATGCGTAGCGCACATAAGCGACTTCATCGAGCCGTCGCAGCGCATTCATCACCATCTCACCGAGCAAGCTCGAAGGCACTTCCCGCTCACCCATGGTCTGCAACTCGTGCTCGATCTGGTTGAGCTCCGCCTCCAGCGCCTCGGCCGGGACCGGACGCTTTTCCAGGGCGCGAGTCATGCTGGCGCGTAACTTCACATCATCGAATGGCTGTCGCGATTGGTTGCTCTTGATGACCCTCGGCATGACCAGCGCCGCCACTTCGAATGTCGTAAATCGCTCACGGCAGTTAAGACACTGGCGGCGTCGGCGTACCTGCCCCCCGTCCGCCGCCAGTCGCGAATCAGTGACCTTGGTCTCCTCGTGACCGCAGAACGGGCAGTGCATGCCTCACGCGCCGGTGTTGCGCGCCTCCGTCTGCAGGTTCGCGTCGGAGTAAACCGGGAATCGCGCGCACAGGGCCAGCACCTCGTTGCGCACCCGCGTCTGGCGCACCTCGTCCTCAATGTCATCGAGAATATCGGCGATCCAGCCTGCGAGCATCGCACTCTCCTCAAGGCCGAATCCTCGGGTCGTGATCGCAGGCGTGCCCATCCGCAAGCCACTGGTCACGAACGGCGACCGTGGATCGTTCGGCACGGTATTCATGTTAACCGTGATGTTCGCTGCATGGAGCGCACGATCTGCGGCCTTGCCGGTGATGTCCTTGTCGATCAGATCCACGAGGAACAAATGATTGTCCGTGCCACCGGATACGATCTTGTAGCCGCGATCCTGGAGCACTTCCGCCATGCGTCGTGCGTTAGCGATCACTTGTTCCTGGTAGGCGCGAAAACCGGGCTCCAACGCCTCCTTGTAGGCAACGGCCTTGGCGGCGATGACGTGCATCAAAGGTCCGCCCTGCGTACCCGGGAAGACCAGCGAGTTGAATTTCTTGGTCAGCGCCTCGTTCTCACGCGCGAGAATCATGCCGCCACGCGGCCCTCGCAGTGTCTTATGGGTCGTGGTGGTGACCACATCTGCGTGCGGGATTGGCGACGGATAGACGCCGGCGGCAACCAGTCCGGCGATGTGAGCCATATCAACGTGAAAATAGGCGCCGACCGATTGGGCAATCTCGGCAAGTCGCGCCCAGTCAACGACACGCGAATACGCCGAGAACCCGCCGATCAGCAATTTCGGTTTATGCGTTTCGGCGAGCCGTGCGACTTCGTCGTAATCGATCAAACCGTCGTCGTCCACACCGTACTGAACCGCGTTGAACAGCTTGCCGGAGAAGTTGACCTTCGCGCCATGAGTCAGATGACCGCCGTGCGACAGGCTCATGCCGAGAATGGTGTCGCCAGCTTCGAGCAGCGCGAGATAGACCGCAGCATTGGCCTGCGAACCAGAGTGTGGCTGAACGTTGGCGTAGTCCGCCCCGAAAAGCTCACACGCGCGCTCAATGGCGAGCTTCTCCGCCACATCGACGTGTTCGCAACCGCCGTAGTAGCGTTTCGAGGGATACCCTTCTGCATACTTGTTGGTAAGCACGGAACCCTGCGCAGCGAGCACCCTGGGGCTCGCGTAGTTCTCGGAGGCAATCAGCTCAATATGCTCCTCCTGACGCACGGCCTCCCGCGCCATAGCCTCTGCTAATTCGTCGTCGAATCCTGCGATTGTGAAGGTGTCATCAAACATCGTAGCTACTCCGTGCGTGCTCGCGATAGCACGTCTCAACATCCTAAAATTGTACCTGACACCTCGCAAACACGCAGCACGACGATTGCCGTTAACGGCTGCAACACCTCATAATTCGGCAATCTAAACGTACGCATGAAGGTGGCGCAGTGGCGCAATACATCTACACCATGAATCGCGTCTCGAAGATCGTGCCGCCAAAACGGCAGATCCTTCGCGACATCTCCCTGTCATTTTTTCCGGGCGCCAAAATTGGCGTGCTCGGCCTGAACGGCTCAGGCAAGTCATCTTTGCTCCGGATCATGGCCGGTGTGGATAAAGAGTTCGACGGCGAAGCGCGACCGCAGCCCGGTATCAACATCGGCTACCTGCCGCAGGAACCGGAACTCGATCCCAACAAAGACGTGCGCGGTAACGTCGAGGAAGGCGTAGGGGAAGTCAAAGCGCTGCTCGATCGCTTCAACGAAATCAGTATGAAATTCGCGGAGCCAATGTCCGACGATGAAATGAACGACCTGCTGGCTGAGCAAGGCAAGCTGCAGGACAAGATTGACGCGGCCGGCGGTTGGGAGCTTGAACGTACCCTCGACATCGCGGCAGATGCACTTCGTCTTCCACCGTGGGACGCGGATGTGACCAAATTGTCTGGTGGCGAACGGCGGCGCGTGGCGCTTTGCCGACTGCTGCTTTCGAAGCCGGATATGCTGCTGCTGGATGAGCCGACTAACCACCTTGACGCGGAATCTGTAGCGTGGCTCGAGCGCTTCCTAGAAGAATATCCGGGCACCGTGATTGCGGTCACCCACGATCGCTACTTCCTCGATAACGTTGCCGGCTGGATTCTCGAGCTTGACCGTGGACATGGCATCCCTTGGGAAGGCAACTACAGTTCTTGGCTCGAGCAGAAACAGGCACGACTGCAGACCGAGGAACGCACCGAGGCGGCGCGACAGAAAGCCATGCAACAGGAACTTGAATGGGTTCGCACCAATCCGAAAGGTCGGCAGGCCAAGGCCAAGGCCCGGCTCAAGCGTTTTGAGGAACTCTCATCGCAGGAATACCAGAAGCGCAGCGAGACCAATGAAATCTACATCCCGCCCGGACCACGGCTGGGCGACGTCGTGATTCAGGCCGAGGGCGTCAAGAAAGCCTTTGGGGAGAAGCTGCTGGTGGACGGTCTTTCGTTCCAACTGCCGCCGGGCGGTATCGTCGGTGTCATCGGGCCAAACGGTGCAGGCAAGACCACACTGTTTCGAATGATCACCGGGCAGGAAGCCCCGGACGGCGGTGAGGTCTCGCTCGGGCAAACCGTCAAGGCGGCCTACGTCGATCAATCGCGCGACTCGTTGGACGACAGCAAGACCGTCTGGGAAGAGATTTCGGACGGTCAGGACAACATCGTGATCGGCAACTACGAAATCCCTTCTCGCGCTTACGTCGGTCGTTTCAATTTCAAAGGTTCCGAACAACAAAAGAAAATTGGCCTGCTCTCTGGCGGTGAACGCAACCGGGTACACCTCGCTAAGGTATTGAGATCCGGCGGCAACCTGCTGCTGCTCGATGAACCCACGAACGATCTCGATGTAGAAACCCTTCGTGCGCTCGAACAAGCACTGCTCGAGTTTCCAGGATCGGCCGTAGTGATCTCTCACGATCGCTGGTTCCTCGATCGCATCGCCACACACATTCTCGCCTTCGAAGGCGACAGTGAAGTCGTGTTTTTCTCGGGCAACTTCGAAGACTACATCGAGGATCGAAAACGCCGCCTGGGAGACGATGCTGTTAATCCGAGTCGCATCAAATACAAGCGTCTGTCTGCCTGAGTATGTCCGAGCTGCAGCAAATCCGTGAACACCACAGCCTGCAGCAGCTGCTGGAGCCAGAACTTTCGCTGACCTGCCCGCATTGCGAGGTGTTCGCGCAGATGACTCCGCAACCGACGCCCTCGTGGCAGTGGTTGATGTCGCACCGCCCGAAGAGAATCGGGGTCAGCGCTTTGTGTCCCGCGTGTCATCGACCGGTGTTCCTGATCAGTGGGCCCGCCGTTTACTCCAGTGATCAGATCACTCTGGAAGGCTCATGGGAGCCTGTCCTGAAGCCGCTCGAGCGCTTTGAGCTCGATCTTCTCCCCGCGTCGATCGTCGATACAGTGACCGAAGCGTTGAGCTGTTATCGCGACGGCTACTATCAGGCGTTCGTCCTGTTGAGCCACAGAATCACGGACATGAGTGCCCACGAACTGGGCGCCGATGGGCGCCTAAGACTATTCAACGCAGTCACTTTTGCTGCGGAACAGGCTGGCATCGACAACGCCCTCACCCGGCTGTGTCGGGAGATTCTCTTTAATCTAGATCACTCCAAGCCGCTGCCCGTCTTATCTGCCAGCGCGGCCAAGGTGCTGCTCGCACTGCTGCGCGATATCCTCTACGAGGCATTCGTGCGCCACCAGCGCCTTGCGGAAGCGATGCCGAAACGCGGCTGAAACGATCAGTCGAACGCGGCTCGCGCATTTAGAAACAACCGTCTCCAGGGGCCAAACTCGCCCCAATCATCGGGATGCCAACTGTGCTGCGCGGTGCGTAGGGTGCGCTCCGGATGCGGCATGCTGATCGCAACACGACCGTCACGGCTCGTCAGCATCGCGGCCGACAGCTCGGACCCGTTGGGGTTCGCCGGATAGCGCGTCGCTGCTGTGCCATTCGACTCGACGTAAGTCGCTGCGATGCAGTCGGCCACGTCGTTCGGCGCGTCCGAGAACACGGCGCGGCCCTCTCCATGCGACACGACAACGGGAATCACCGAACCGTGCATGCCCTCAAACCAGGGACCGGGGACTTCGGCGATCCGGACCTGCGACAGGCGCGCTTCGAATTGCGCGGAACGATTGCCAAGAAATCTCGGCCAGTGATCACTGCCGGGGATTAATTCCGTCAGCTGACTGAGCATCTGGCAACCGTTACAAACACCGAGCGTCAGTGTGTCTGAACGCACAAACCAAGCTGCGAACGCATCGCGTAACGGCGTGACCTCGAGAATCGATCTTGCCCAACCGCCACCCGCACCGAGCACGTCACCAAACGAAAACCCACCGCAGGCCGCCATTGCCTGGAATCCATCCAGCGTTCTTCTGCCGGACTCTATATCGGTCATATGCACATCGACCGCCTCGAAACCGCAAGCCATGAACGCCGCGGCCATCTCCTGCTGACTATTGACCCCCTGGTCTCGCAGAATAGCGACGCGTGGTCGGGTGCCCGTCGAAACATACGGCACTTGAAGGGCGTCCTGATCGAACGCAGGTGCTGCAATCAAGCCTGGGTCCGCATCATCAGCAATCCGCTCGTACGCCTCCGCCGCGCAGCGCGGGTCATCGCGCAATGCCTGCATGCGGAAACTGGTCTCTGACCACACGAGTTGCAGCTCGCGTCTTGGCACACTAAGAAGCGTCTGGCCATCCCTGACGACCACAAGGTCCACGTCGTCAGTCACGGTACCCAGAGGATAAATTCTCGACGCTAGCCCTTGTTCGTCGAATGCCTCCAAGACCGCGGTCACTTCCGTCTCGCCGACTTGCACCAGGACTCCCGGTCCTTCACCGAAGAGCCAACCCATCGTGCTCATTGAGTCTTGTGGCAGGTCCAGTCTCACACCGCGGCGTCCGGCGAAGATCATCTCGCACACCGTAGCTAGCAAACCACCATCGGAACGGTCGTGCCAGGCGAGTAGCCGCCCGGCTTTGCGCTGCTCGATGAGGGTTTCAAGCCCTGCCTTGATCACTTCTGGCGGTGCCGAGTCAGCGGCCCTACCTCCTTGCTGCTGCCAAGCCTGCGCGAGGGCGCTGCGCCCGAGAGCGGCGGCATCTTCGCCAAGGTCCAAAAACAAAAGACGACTGCCTGCGTCACCTCGCAGTTCTGGTGTCAGCGTCTTGCGCACGTCGCCAACCGGCGCGAACGCAGTCACCACAAGCGACACCGGTGCGGTGACCTCTTTTTCCGTGGCATCCTCACCTTTCCATGCGGTGCGCATCGACAAAGAGTCTTTGCCGACTGGAATGGCGATTCCAAGCGCTGGGCACAGTTCATGCCCAACAGCTTTCACCGCATCAAAAAGCGCCGCGTCCTGGCCGGGCTGACCGGCCGCCGCCATCCAGTTGGCCGACAGCTTGATGTCGCTTAGCGAATCGACATCAGCCGCCAAAATATTGGTGAGTGCCTCAACAACAGAAAGTCGGGCCGCCGCGGCAGGCGCCTCACAGGCAACAGGCGTTCGCTCGCCCATCGCCATCGCCTCTCCGGTCGTGGCCGTGTGCGTCGACAACGTGACCGCCACATCGCTGACCGGTACCTGCCAAGGGCCCACCAATTGATCGCGCGCGACGAGGCCGCCGACGGAGCGATCTCCAATGTGGATCAGGAAGCTTTTGTCCGCCACGCTCGGCACAGCGAGTACTCGACGCCAGGCATCGGCCAAAGACACCTGTTCGAAATCGAAAGCGATTTCGGGCTGCTCAACGTGCTGGACGTCCCGCAACATACGCGGCGTTTTACCGAGCAGCACATCCATCGGCATGTCGACGGGCACATCCCCGAGCAGCGCGTCGGAAACCGTCAGCTGTGGATCGCGTTCGAGCTGTCCCAGAATGGCGAACGGACAACGCTCACGCTCGCAGAGCTCTGCAAACTCGGACGCCGCACTCGCGTCGATCAGCAGCACATAACGCTCCTGAGATTCGTTACACCAGATTTCCATCGGCGACATGCCAGGCTCATCATTCGGCACGTTTCGAATCTCGAACTTGCCGCCCAGCGATGAATGGTCCACCGCCTCAGGGACCGCGTTGGATAGTCCACCGGCACCCACGTCGTGTATCAGCAGGATCGGGTTGTCGTCACCCCGTGCCCAGCAGCGGTTGATCACCTCCTGCGCACGTCGTTGCATCTCGGGGTTACCGCGCTGTACAGACGCATAATCGAGTTCGGCATCGCTAGTACCACTCGCCATGCTCGACGCAGCCCCACCGCCGAGCCCAATCAACATTGCAGGCCCACCAAGCACGACCAGCAGTGCGTCGCTTGGGACATCGCGCTTCAGCGCGTGCTGCCGGCGCACGTTGCCGAGCCCACCGGCGATCATGATCGGCTTGTGGTAGCCCCAAAACTGCCCACCGTCACGATGCGATAAGAACGTGCGAAAGTAGCCGCCTAGGTTCGGCCTGCCGAACTCATTATTGAACGCCGCAGCGCCGATAGGCCCTTCAAGCATGATGTCCAACGCAGAGACAATGCGCTCCGGTCGCCCGGGGCTGAGCTCCCACGGCTGACGCCAGTCCGGTATATCAAGGTCTGAGACACTGAACCCGCAGATGCCGGCTTTGGGTTGAGCACCGAGACCGGTTGCCCCCTCGTCGCGAATCTCACCGCCCGCGCCTGTCGCAGCGCCAGGGTACGGCGATATCGCCGTCGGGTGATTATGCGTCTCGACTTTGATCGCAATATCGACCGACTCGGTGTGCGTGGTCCACACGCCCGACGCATCAGGAAACAGCCGCGGCGCCTCGGCGCCTTCAATCACCGCGGCGTTGTCGGAATAGGCGCTCAAGAGCCCCTCTGGAGACACCGAGCTTGTGTGCCGAATCATGTCGAACAATCGCTCTTCGCGATCCTCGCCGTCGATTCGCCACGCCGCATTGAAGATCTTGTGGCGGCAGTGCTCCGAGTTAGCCTGCGCGAACATCATCAATTCAGCATCGGTGGGATCACGGCCGATCTCGCTGTAGTGCGTCGCGAGATAGCCCTGCTCGTCATCAGACAATGCGAGCCCCATCGATTGGTTGGCTTGCGCCAGCGCCCGCAGCGAGTCGTCACCCAGCGACACGGTCTGCAATGGCCGTGCAGCGTGCTGCGCGAACAGCTGTGCGGCTGCGGTGCCGGGCTCAAACGTCGACTCAGTCATGCGATCGAACAAGATTTGCCCGACAGGCGGCGACATTGAATGAACGCCCTGCAACCAAATGCGGCGCAAACGCTCCACGCGAATGACGCTGGTGAGCCCGCAACGATGCAGGATATCGGTCGCTTTGCTGGACCATGGAGAAATCGTCCCGCCACGCGGCCCGATATCGACGGTTGCGGGCGTGCGTGGCATCTCGGTGGGTTGCGAACCCGTCAAAACACGGGTTATTTGGTTCAGCTCGTCTTCGTCGGGTTGGCCCTCGCAATGCACGAGAAAAAAGTAGCGGGCTTCGATGCCGGTTAGCTGCGGCGCGAGGGCTTTCAGCCGCCTCTCGAGGCGATCCTTTTGAAAGCCGGTCAGGGCAGAAGCCCCGGCTACTTCGATAAACGCGGGGGCGGTGCCTTTGTTGTCCATGGTGTCACGCTTTGCGCAGTTCTGACGCTCGCGCGCATCATACCTGTCTCAACACGTGACGGGGGCGTCTTCAGTCGTTTTTTACCGGTGTATAGACGCTCGTGGGGAACGCGGTGACATTCGATCCGTCGATCTTCGAAATCTTGCTCACCCCCTGTTTTTCGACCTCATCAATGCGAATCACGTTGTGCATAGGGATAAGCGTGCGCTTCACGCCCTCGAACTCACTCTTGATGCGTTCTTCTGTGGGGTCAACGACCACCGCACTGCGCTCACCAAACTTGAGCTCAGAGATCTCGAGAAAGCCGAACAAATCGGCCTGGCCTACGGACTCGGCGAACACCTCGTAGATGCGCCCTTGGCTTGCGAACGAAATACGGTAAAGTCTGCTCATCGATTCCTCCTTGCACCAGCAAGGTAAGGCCAAGAATGCCAAGTTCAAGCCGGTAATGCAGCCGCGTTTTATGTAAATGTGACCCGATACCGGTTTCGTGTGCACCTTGCGTCCATACTATTGGTTGAGGGTCCGTCTGCTTTGAGCGTATCGACGCTATGCAATTGAAACTACAGGTAAGTAACGAGCTGCGCCAGAAGTTGGGAGCGCATGCCGAACACGTTTTCGACCATCGTGGTGGAACGATCGGCAGGGCTGCGCACAACGACTGGGTGCTGCCGGACACCAATCGCTATGTGTCTAGCGTGCACGCGAGCATCGAAGCTCGTGATGGCGGCTTTTACCTGGTGGACACCAGCATGAACGGCGTCTACGTCAACGGCAGTAAAGAGCCGCTCGGACCGACACAGCCTTACAAGCTCACCTTCGGCACACGCCTTCGCATGGGCAGCTTCCGCATGGTCGTCAGCGAGATCAAGACAGAGCTCGATGAAGACCAACAGACGATGCTGCGCAGCGACCTTTTTGAGGATCATGCTGCAATCGAACCCTCTGCGGAGCTCTCTGTAGAGTTACTGGTCGAAGATGAGATGGCCGATAAGCTCGATCTCGAAGAACTCCTCGACGACCGGATGGCCTCCGCGAACATGTCGATGGTGACGAATTCGCCATTCGAGGAAATCGCCGGCGCGGCACTCGATGCATCGCCTGCCGATTCGATGGACGAGTTCACAGACTCAACACAACCACATACCGCCACGGTTCATCGGTTGCCGAGCGCGCGACGCAGTGCTGACGTCACCAATGAGCGCCGCGACGTATCGACCTACCGAGCGATGCTGCGCGGCCTGGGTCTCGATCCTGCGACACTCGAAGCTCGCGCCGCTGATGAAGTCGCCTATGCCGTCGGCAAGGCGCTTCGCACAGCACTCGAATCCTCCAAGGCGATGCGCTCTGAGCGTGCGCGCGCAAAACAGCGACTGGGCATCTCACAGACGCAACAGGATGTGGACGATCTGACCCCGACCGACATCACCGACGATATCGCCGACCTCTTGCTGGGACGGGGTCAACTCTATCCTCATCCTGCTGACAATGTACGCGACCAATTCCGCCGACTGCAGCATCACAGCACTGCGGTTCAGGAAGCAGCAGAGGCCGCTTTCAAGGAAGTCATCGCGATGCTCGAGCCGACTGCTTTAAAGGAGCGACTCGAGACGCTCGGAGCCGGCAAAGGCATGTTCTCGGCCGCGAAAAAAGCGAATCTCTGGGATCATTTTTGCCGTTACATCGAGGCTCTCGGCCACTCCAACGCTGGTGAACTGCCGCCATTTATCCGCGACGAATTCGCACGCGCGTACGCAGCCCGCCTGCAGACCATTACCTCCAGCGATCAGTGAAAGATCCCGAAGCGATCAATCGCGCGATTGCCGAGAAACTGAAGGAAAGACGTTCCTCGATCATTCCCTACGTGATCGGCGGTTTTTTCTTTATCAATGTGCTCGGGGCGCTGTTGGAGTCGGGCAGCTGGAAAACCCTTCTTGTGTTGCTGTTATTCGTTGGATCCTGGGCGGTGTTTGTAGTGCTTCCGCGCGTGCGCCGCGCGCTCAAGGACATCGCACAAAACGCAGGCGCGACGACCCCGCGTGCCGAGACCCGCGCTAGACCCAAGCGCGAACGGTCGAAAGCGAAGGCGTTCAAGCTTTGCAAATCCTGCGATATCAAGCATTCCGCCGACACGCGCTACTGTCGCCGATGCGGTGCCCCGTTACTGCGCTGATGCGCTAAACTCCAGCGATGTGAGTTGTAGGGTGCCTACACGTTGTCATTGCTTGGTGAGTTAAAGCGGCGGAACGTGCTTCGTGTCAGCGCCGCCTACATCGTGGGTGCGTGGGCAGTTGCCCAGGTGGCAGATCTCGCGTTCGACAGTTTCGATGCACCGGATTGGGCGATGCAGGCTGTTCTCGTCCTGTTGCTTATCGGGCTACCCATTGCAGCGGCCGCTGCCTGGATTCTTGAGCTGGGCCCCGAGGGCCTTCAAATCGACCACGATGGTCACTCCGAGCCTGTCTACCAACGCCGCACCGAGAAGCGCCTGAATGCCCTGATTGCGGCGTTCGTCCTATTGGGTCTTGGCATGTTCGCGCTCACCTTCACGTTGCAATCGGGCTCGAGCGACAAAGCCGAAGCGACATCGGTAGCCGAAGTCACCGACGCGCTGCAGGCAGCAGGTTCGATTGAACCCTCCATTGCTGTGCTGCCCTTTATCGATATGAGCCCGGCGCAGGATCAACGCCATCTCGCCGATGGGCTACCGACGGAATTGATGACGGCGTTGCATCGCGTCGATCGTTTGCGTGTTGTTTCCCGGACTTCGTCGTTCGCGTTTCGTGACAGTGGCAAAAGCATTGCGGAGATCGCGGAGGCGCTCGACGTCGACCATGTAGTCGAAGGGTCGATCCAGCGATCCGGGCAAGAGGTACGTATCGAAGCGGCGCTTGTTGACGTGCGCACCGATGAGCGTTTGTGGAGCGAGAGCTACACCCAACCGATGGGCGATGCATTCGCACTGCAAGCCGGCATCACGCGCAAGATCGCGTCTGCGTTGAAGGTGGTGATCGGGGATGAGACAGAGTCGAACATCGATCAGGTTTTTGAGGCCACGGCGAACCCCGAGGCTTACGAGGAGTTTCTGTTGGGCACAACGCTATGGGCCAGGCGTGGCGAGACGAATATCCGAGCCGCGATCGGGCATCTGGAGCGTGCGATTGAGCTCGAACCGAACTTCGCGCGTGCTGAAGCTGCATTGGCAAATGCGTACATCACCCTGCCCTCCTACACGTACGTTACCTCCAGCGAGCAGTGGGACGAACTCACCAACGCCACGAGTGCAAAGGCGGTTATACACGCACAGAACGCGATGGCACTGGATCCAGACCTCGTCGCACCCTACGCCGCACTCGGCGACATGGCACGACTCGACTCGCGCTGGATGGATGCCGAACGGTTTTATCAAAAGGGGCTGAATATCGATCCGGACGATGTGACGCTCGTGTTGTGGTACTCCGAGCACCTCGCCGATATCGGCAAGATCGACGAAGCGATGGCATTCTCCCGTCGCGCCGTCGAGCTCGACCCACTGTCACCGGGCGCTCATGTCGGGCTCGCCGGCGGATACATGATCAAGGGCGATTGCGAGTCTATGAGATCACCTGCCCGGATTGCATTGTCTCTGGGACACGACTTTGGACAGTATGTTCGCGTGCTGTGCAGCCTCTACGACGAAGACTGGGCCAAGACTCTGGACATTCTTGAAAATTTTGAAATTCGTGACGATTGGCCGAGCCCCGAGGAATTGATCGACAAGCTTCAACCGTTTGTGAATGCGGCAGACCCTGAGGCTAAAGCGACCGCTCGACGTGACCTCATCGCTTATCTCGAGACCTGGACCTACGATCCTTCCGTCACGTTTTTTCTCTCGGCGCTCGACGAAATCGACAGAATGGTAGAAATGTTCGAACAGGAAGCGGTGGCGAGCCCCACCTGGGCGAGTGCGGCGAGAAGTTTTTGGGGCGCCGCGGGTCGGAAATTGCGACAACACCCCTCCTTCCCTGAACTTTTAGAAAAGTCCGGACTGCTGGCTTTCTATCGCGAGTCGGGTATCGTGCCCGACGACTGCGAATGGGTCGGCGACGATCTCGACTGCTCTGTTGGGTTATGAGCATGGAATGGAAAAAAGGTCGCGGCAAACGCGGCCCCCTACATCCACTGGTCGGGAGATGGCGGTATACCGGCGATAGTCCCATGGGCCCGGTCGACTGTACCCGGCACTTTGCGTGGGACCTGAACAACCAATGGTTGGTATTGGACGCTACGTGGATCGGTACCGGCAAGGGTGGCAGCGACTACATCGAGCGCTGCTATTTCGGTGTCCTGCGAGACGGTGCACTCGGTTTCGTGTCATTCATCAACGATGGTACGCAGTCGCAAGGCACGCTTACCGATGTTTCCGATATTCACCCTAAAGCTGTCGGCTTTCAGGCTGAAATGCCGGCCGGCATTGCACGCCAGTGTTACTGGCCGCACGGCGACGGTGGACTGGGCTGGCGCGTGGAACGCGAGGTTAAGTCAGGCTGGTCGACCTTGGTCGAACACCGGTATGACCGGGTGGACTAACGATCTCGGAGTTTCCAGATCTCCCACGCGCAAAACGCAATCGGCAGCAGAAACCAGATGACGCCTTTTCCCAGAACAAGGATTGCTTCACTACTCATCAGCGTAGTCTAATCGGGCTGGCTCGCACACGCACACAGAGTTCGAACTCATGTCAAACATCACAGGGAAAGTGAGACCGCTACGTGAGATCTGGTTTGCGCCGGAGTTGACCGTTTCGCGCGTTGCCCATGAGAACCCCGGTTATCGAATCATCGTGTTGCCGGTTCTAGCGAGTTTCGCCATTTGGCCCGGGCTCCTGCTGGCCGGCTTTGATCCTGACGAACCGGTTGGGCTGTTCTGGCAGGCACTGCTCTCTTTCAATTTCACGGTTGAGTTGCCATTGCAGTTCGTCACGGCTTGGATGCTATTCGCTTCCAGTCGTCGCTTTGGCGGTCGCGCGAGCTTCAACGCAATCGTGTCAGCGCTTGCGTGGAGTCGCTTACCGATCGCGATTCTGGGCGTGATCAGTATCCCACTGTTCATCGTCGGGGAGGCGCTCGCCGATGCTCTTCGCGGCGTTGTAGAACCTTGGGTGAGATATGTTGGCTTTATCGCGACGCTAGAAATCATCGCAATCAGCTGGTGGATTCTGGTGAAAGGTTTGGCGTCGGTCCAGGGATACTCGACTCGCAAAGCCACATTGCACTTTGTAGCTTGCTCCGCGGTGCTGGCCGGTGTCGCTCTCTCCTTGACCTGGCTGGCTGTAGGCACCGAGGAGACCCTCGACGTCCTGTTTTACGGCGCCAGGGAACATGTTGGAATCTGGGGCTACCGACCATGAACTGGAACGCGCTGCTGTCTGCCAGCGACAATGAATACCGGATGCGCAACATCAGCGAGTTAGGGCTCGCTATAGTGGTCGTATTTTTTGTCATGATGGTCGGAATACTGCCGGCCACCGAAGCAATGGTGCGGCGCGCCGAGGTCAGCGAGGCACTCATGTTAACCAGCACCCAGCGCGTGGAAATGGCAACCGAACGCGCGTACTCCGGCTCATGGTCTGCGAGCCGTGAGTCCATGCGCCGTGACTCCCCCACGGACACCTCAGGAAATTTCGTCAAAAGCGTGGATTGGAGTGACGGACTCCTCGCCGTGCAATTGCGGACTGAAATTGAGTCCAGCGAAACCGAGATGTTGTATTTCCGACCTGCGACTAACGCATCGGATCCGGCAGCACCGATGCTCTGGGTTTGCGGTAATTGGAAGACGCCCGTCGGTTTCGAAACCCGGCCCGGCCCGAGCACCAACATCAGTCCGAAGTACCTTCCCCATGTCTGCCGTGATCTCACGACAACCTTTGTGCCCTGAACTGCAAGACGAGAATTATTGATGACTCACAATCGAACCGCCGAGCACCTCGCCTTTCTCAGCCGACAGCTCAGTGCACTCAGTGCCGATCAGGCGATGCCAGATGCGATTGCGGAGCTTCGCAAACAGCTGCCCGAGGCCTATCAGGCGGACCTCGGACGTCTCGAAGACATCGTAATCAGCACCAAAAATCCAGAGCGTACGCCGGGTGAATCCGTACTTTCCGCCTACCCACGTCTGGCCGCAGCACTACCGGAATCGGCACGGTCTGGACTGTTCCCCAGAGTGTCTGAGTTTGTCGATCAGCAGCGCAGCCTGTTCTCAACGTACTGGGCGGGACTGGTTAGCCAAATGTGGTATCTCGGATGGGTCGTATTGGTTGCGGTCTTGGTAGCCAGCATTATGTCAGGCATCGTGATCCCGAGTTTCGAGGTCATGTTCTCAACCTATAACGCGAGATTACCCGGGCTGACGCGCGCCGTATTCCAGATGGAGGGGCTCTGGTTTGGTGCTCTGGTGTTGGCTGGGGCTGTTGCTGCCGCGGTGGCGATTATTGGAATCGCCACGTTCAGCAAGCGCATCGCGAGTCTTGCCCCGGCGTGGCATTGGCACCGATACATTCCCGGATTCTCCCCTTCGGTCGCTGCCTACAATATGAGTCTGTTTTTGAACTTCACTCGCATCCTGATCGAGTCGGGGCTTGGGGAAGAACACGCTGTTCGCATCTCGCAAGAGCTTTCGAGTATCGACGCCGCAGTGCTGTTGAATGAGGATACACCCGCCGGTGATCACGAAGTCTTGCCCAATCTGGTTGAGCTGCGCATCGCTCGTAGTCTCGGACTATTCCGCAACGAGCTCGAAGCACAGTGCGATTTCCATCCGGCGACACTCGCGACTGCACTCACAAAAACACGCGATTCATTTTCCTGGGCGATGCGTCTGCTCCTCTATTTGGTGGTCGGCATTCTTGTCGTCGCCTGCTACCTACCGATTTTTAGCCTCGGCACCGTCATATAGGGCTTATTGATATGAGAAACCAAGGATTCACGCTAATCGAGTTGATGATCGTTGTTGCGATCATCGGCATCCTCGCCGCGATCGCAATACCTGCGTATCAGGACTACACGATCCGAGCGCAGATCGTCGAGGCATTCACGATCTCTGAGGAACTCAAGCCCAAGATTCGCGAGACGTATCGCTATCGAGGCACCTTCCCGGTCGATAACGATGACGCGGGCGTCCCGGCGCCGCAACATCTGATCGGCAACTACACCCAACGTGTCGAAGTCGCCGAAGGTGCACTGCACATTACCTTCGGGCACAACGTGAATGTACTCATTGCAGACAAGATACTTTCATTGCGCCCGATGTACGTCACGGAGAGTCCCGTCAGTCCGATATCGTGGAATTGCGGGATGCATGACATTCCCCCAGGCATGACACCGGCGGGGGAAAACCGCACAACAGTGGAGCTCAAGTATCTCCCGAGTGCTTGCCGCTAGGCCTCGTCTCGATTGACAAAATTCCAGGCCTGCGACACCACGACTGAACCCTCTCCCACTGACGAGGCGACGCGCTTCACGGAGGTCGCGCGCACATCGCCAACGGCAAACAGACCGGGACATGAGGTTGCGTAAGAATCGTGCTGTTTGACGGAATCGCCAGTGAGCACGAAACCGCGATCATCGAGTTCGGCAAGGTCGCTCAGCCACCCAGTATTGGGGGCAGCGCCCACCATGACAAAAACGCCATTGCAGGGGATGGTGGTGTCTTGCGCTGTCGCCTTGTTGTGCCAGGTCACCTGTTCGAGCGATTCATCGCCGGTGAGTGCGGTGACCTGAGATTGGAAGTGCACGGTAATCGCTGGATCCGCATATAACCGGCTCGACAAATACTCCGACATCGACGCCGCGAGCGACTGACCTCGAACCAAAACGTGAACATGTTTGGCACTGCGGCTCAGGAACATCGCCGCCTGACCGGCAGAGTTCCCGCCACCGATAACGACCACCTCGGTGTTGCGGCAATACCTGGCCTCCGATTCGGTGGCCGCGTAGTAGACACCCGCCCCTTCGAAGTCTTCAAGCCGATCAAGTGGCAGCCGGCGATACTGAACGCCCGTCGCGATGATCACGGCATGTGACCGAACCTTGCGACCGTCATCAATCGAAGCGACGAACAGATCACCCTCTCGCTCCAGCGAACTGACGCGGCGCGGGACGAGAAAACGCGTACCGAACTTCATCGCCTGAACCTCACCGCGCCAAACCAGATCGGCGCCGGAAATACCGGTCGGGAAACCCATGTAGTTTTCAATGCGCGAGGACGTCCCCGCCTGACCGCCAATCGCCAAGGACTCAACGACTATTGCACTGAGCCCCTCTGCGCCTGCGTAAACACCCGCTGCCACACCGGATGGGCCGCCACCGACGATCAATACGTCAACCGTCTCCCCGCAGTCCACCGACATATCCATTCCGAGGTATCGGGCAACCGATGATGGGGTCGCATCTTCGATGACATGTTCTTTTCCGAAAATTACCGCCGGTGTGTTTGTCGGGATCTTGCAACTCGCCGCGAGTGCATCAGCTTCGGCGGTGCCGAGCTCGACTTGTCGAAACGGTAAGCGGTTGCGCGTTGCGAATGCCTCAACCTGACGGACGCCGCGATCCACCTCCGCACCCAAAAGCGTGAGACTCCCGTCGTTGTCCTCAAGCTGACGACGACGGCGTGCGGCAAGGACCGTGATAATGATGTCACTCATCTCCGGGATGCGCGCCATCAAATCGAGCAGTGCCTCACGAGGCGCAACCAGAGCCCGGGTCGTCGCACAAGCCTGTAACGACATCGTATGCGCCGTCCCGGAAATTAAGGCGATCTCACCGGCGAACTGGGTCGGTCCAAGCGAGGCTTCCAAATGACGTTCCCCCGTGATCGGGTGCAATACGACGATCTCGCCCTCGAGTACGTACACGAATTGACTGGCCATCTCGCCAGCGCGAACGACAATCTCGCCCTTCTCGTAGGTAACCTCTTCTGAAATCTCTCGCAGCGCCGCGACATGGCTCTCATGCAGCGGCGTGCGGCGCATTTCTCTCAAATCACGGGCAATCGTTTCCATGGCGCAATCCCTGTGGAAAAGAAACTAGACGTAGTCGAGCCTACCATCGCGTCGAACGATGTCGACAAAACGAATGACTGCAGTGTCAAAACTCCGGGTCTCGATCGTTGAAAGCCCCACGAATTCTGCGCGGGCTTTTTCTCGCTCAAGCGTCAGCTTGACGAAACCGCGATAACGCCCGTCCATCCACTCTACGCTATCGTTGGTTTCCACGAGCAACTCGTCATGCCGGTTGTTGGCCGCATCGCCGAGCTCGTATAGACCGCGTGGCGACGAAATACCGCTGGTGCCAAGTTCAAGACCTGCAGGCTCGCCCGCTTCAGTGTTTAAGCGATTCTGCCAAAACACGTGCGTATCGCCGGTGACGACCAGCAAGTCACGCGCACCCGCCGCGGCTGCCAATGCATACAGCCGTTCGCGCGCTGCGGGATAGCCATCCCAGGCATCCATATTTGCGGGAATCTCAAGCTCACCCACCCGAATTAGTGACCGGGCGTAGTCCGCAAGCCAGCCCTCAAGCGATTCGGTGGCTTCGAGAAAAACCGGATCATTCAGCGGCGCTGCCACCACCCGGGCAAGAATCGTCTGGTTCGCCAACACTCGCCAAGGCTGACCTGCCTCAACTGATGCCTTGAGTCCTTCCGCGAGAAACGTCTCGTCAGACTGGCTCAGCATCTCGCGACTCTCGTCACCAACCACACGTTTGTAGAATTCTGCGGCTGCCTCTGGCGATGTCAGTGAGTCCTCATTCGCGCCGAGGTCGATTTGCTCCGAGCGCGCCATGTGGCGTGTTTCGACCGCGAAAAGACTCGCGAGATCACCGAAGCGAAAGTGGGCGCGACGCGACTCTCGCGATTCGCCGACGCCCGGCTCACGAACCGGCATCCATTCGTAGTAGGCCCGGAGCGAGATACTGCGACGATCAATCCACTCCCCTTCGCCATCCTGATGGTTTTGTGCACCGCCGGACCATGGGTTGTTCGCCGACTCATGGTCATCCCAGGTCGCAATCAACGGATGCATCGCATGCATCGCCAGCGACCCGGAATCGGATTTGTATTGTGCGTGGCGTATCCGATAGTCGGATAGCGTTACGGTCTCGTGGCGCGGCTCATGCACGCGTCCCAGTGCGCGCCCGGCATCAGCTCCGTACCCATTCTCGTCGTACTCGTAGATGTAATCGCCGAGGTGCACGACGATATCAACGTCCGGGTCGTCGGCGATCGCCTGATATCCGTTGAATCGTCCGAAAGGATAGTTCGAGCAACTCGCGACCGCGATCACCAGCGAGTCAACTTCGCCGGTTGGCAGCGTTCTTGTACGCCCCACCGGCGAGACCACACCGCCGACGACGAATCGGTAATACAGCTGCGTCCCTTCCGGTAGCCCCTCAGGAATGACCTTCACGGTGTAATCACGAATCTCTGAGGTATGGACCGTGCCTTGGGTCACCGTGTTGCGCATGCCAGGGTCAGTCGCAACAGACCAGTCGACAGCAACCTCGCCAGACTGCCCCGATACGCGGGTCCACAGGACAACACTGTCTTGTGCAGGGTCACCACTGGCCACACCGTGCAGGAATACTTCGTTCGAAAAAGACTGACCGCGAAGATCAGCGGCAACGCATCGCGGGAGGATCAAAGCTGAGGTAAGCCCAAATAGCGCTTTGCGACGATCGATTTCCATTGTGAATGTCCTCTAACTGAGGGGCCCACGACTCACGCCATGGATTTAGCGATTGCCAACCCCCATGGCGTTGCCGAGAAAACCAGCCCCGTGATCAGCAAACCCACCAAGGTCAGCGACCCGAGCAGTGTGGCTTTATGGATGTAACCTAGCGATCTCCGATCATACAGCCATATCGCCATGAGCAGTCCGCCAAACGCCACCGGAATGAACAACCCATCTTCTCCGCGGAACACTGGCCAACGGGCGATTCGCGAGATGGCCGGACCGATGAAGCTGATTGAGGCGAGCAGCATCAGGCGTTTATGAAAGTCCCTGCGATTGCGAAAATGGACACCCGCAGCCAATAAGACTGCAAACGCGATCGTGCTCGCGATATTGCCAAACACCAGCGCCGGTCCGAATTGCGCGACTGATATCCCTTCAATGCCCCGGGTGGGTTCCTCGCTCATGTCCGACTCCCAGCTCACCCCGGTGGCGAGCAGCGACTCTATAGCCGTCGTGGTCGCCAGCGGCCCGGTGAAGACGCACACCGCGCCGATGAGCGCGCCGACGATTCCAAGCGTCCTGTGCAGACGCACCCTACCGGTCTGAATCATCGCGGACTGTCCGACGAACCATACAAACCAGGCAGTCAATGACACGGCGTGGATCAGGATATGAGTACGCAATGGCGGCACATCCGTTATTGGTCGCAGGAAAAACGAAGGGGCGAAACCAATAATTACGAACGCGAGTAGCGCGAGCGCCATCCAGAGAAAAAACCGGTCGCGGCCATCGCCTTTGGCCATTCGGTCTTCAATTGAGCGTTGAGTCATGACTTCTCTAATGTCAATTCTGCCTGTGGGTTCGACCCCGCTCGCCGCGTGGATGTAAAAAATCTTTGACAAAGGATGAAATGTCAAATATCTTTTACATTAAGAATCGAGTGGTCGGAGAGAGTAATGAACGCGGGATTCGAGGAAAAATCGGCATGGGTGCAATTCGGTGCGTTAGTGCTGGTACTCGGGAGCTACTTTTTTGCCGCAACAAAAATGTACAGCGCTGGCGTCAACGACATCCGCGCGTACGTTCCGGTGTTCTCGATCAGCGTCGTGCTGCTGGTTGTCACTCTGATCGCTGGCAATATCGTCGCGATTGCAACCAGCAAGAGCGATCAGGCCGACGAGCGCGATCGCATGATCGCCTGGCGGTCGGAGTACTTGTCCTCATGGGTTATGGGACTCGGCATTATCGGGGCAATCACCGCGATGGTGTTCAAGATCAACACGGTACTGATAGCCCACGGTCTACTCGCGGCGCTGTTGCTAAGCACGCTGCTGTGCATGGGCTTGAGAATTCTGTTCTATCGACGTGGCGTGTGATGGGGAAGACGAAACTACCCATCGATAACTCGATACGAGCGCTCCGTGCAAAGCACGGCGAGATGACACAACAAGCGCTCGCGGATGCCATAGGCGTAACACGCCAGACAGTGATCGCTATCGAAGCGAGGAAGTACTCGCCTTCGCTGGAGGTCGCTTTTCGAATCGCACGAGTGTTCGATGAGTCGTTGGAAACAGTATTTCAGTACACAGGTTAGCTGCAGTCTAAGCGGTGTGCGGCAGACTCAAGCTTGCGATCAGTCCGCCGGACGGACCGTTCTGTAGCGATAGTTGCCCGCCCGACTGTTCGGCAAAACCCTTGACCATCGACAAACCAAGCCCTGAACCTTCTCCGCTCCTCTTAGTGGTGTAGAAAGGCTCAGATGCACGCTCGATCGTCTCGGCATCCATCCCGGGACCTGTGTCGCTAACACAGATAACGACGAAACCAGCAGCTGCGCTTTCTTCCGCACTCACTGTGATCCTCCCGACTGCATCCCCGATGGCGTCTCGTGCGTTGATCACAAGATTCAGAATGGCGGTCTCCAGAAGTGTGGCGTCACCTCGGATGTGGCGATCCTCGTCGCCGATAGCAACCTTCAATTCAATTTGCGGTGGCAACACTCGGCTCAATACCGAGGAGAGCCTCGAAAAGAGCGCAAGCAGACTGACGTCAGTCACCTCGAGTCGCGACTTGCGCACATAGGCCATGAGTTGCCGAATTAAAGTGGCGCCGCTTTGCGCTGCGGTTTCTGCATCGTTCAGGTATTTCTCGATTCGACGCCGATCGCTATCGGTCTTGGAGAGTTCGATATTAGCGAGGACAATCGCCAACAGATTATTGAAATCATGCGCGACACCGCTTGTGAGCTGTCCGAGCGCTCGCATTTTCTGATCCTGAAGATCCGATTTGATACTGGCTTCGAAAGCCTCGCGCTCGGCGATAATCTCTTTCAGGCAATGCCAGAAATAGCCGGCAACAAAGACACCGCCTAGCGCGGTAGCAACACGTATTGATGGCGTAGGAATGTCGTTTGCTGCGATGGCTGCGACAGCGACTGCGGGGACCACGGTTGCCACCACATCAATGTAAGTGGAGTACGACCACTCGCGATTTGCCAGCAAGCAATGCATACCCGCCCCAACAACGCCGATGGCTGCGAGTATCAAGTAGTAGGGATCCGGCAACGTGACAATGTAGATCACCATCGCCGTATACCAAGACGCCATAACCACGCTCAGGAGTGCTGTGATAAGCAGGCTAGCCTGACTGACAGGCAATACCTGGCGCCTTAGAAAGCTCGCGTAAACGAGGTTAACGACGGTGTAGCCAAAACCCCAAACCAACATCACGAGCTGATCGGTCGCGAACCATAACGCGACACCCACCGCCGCGACGACCAAACACCGGACCACAAGATCCTTGCTGTTGGCATCTCCAGCGCGAAACGCTTCGAACTGGCGATCGCGCTCTGTTTGTTCTGCTGTGGTCGAATCAGGCTCGTGCATGCCGCGCTTAGTCGAGTGCCGCTCCAAAAACCGGATTGCCTGCTTCGTTAAAACGCAGTTCGGTGAGAGAGTCCTCTGATGCTGGTGGTTCAATCCGCAACGACACCAACGCTTTTTGCTGACTCCACTTCATCACATCCACGCAAATCTCGGCAATCTGAGCTGCATTGAAATGCTCCGACAGGGACTTGCGAAGCGCAGGATCAATCGCACCCGGGCGCATGATCATCGCATCACACAATGCGAGCGCCGCCTTGATTTTCGGATTGAAGTTATTCGACTCCCATGCCCCGATTTTTTTCTGCATGTCCTCATCGAAACCCGAGTCGAGCGCCTCGCGCACACGCAGCGATCCGCAGAGACGACAATCGTGCATCTGGGCGCAACGTAGTCGAATGATCTCGGTGGTTACAGGATCAATCGACCGGGCTCTGACAGCCGCCGCAGCAAAGGCCCCGATATGCTGCTCAAGCTCACTGCCAAAGAATGCGCCAAAACTCAGTTCATCGGCCGCTATGCGGGGTGATGGTGTACTCATGGCAATACCGCCTCCAGCGTCAGGTCCAATCGCTTCGACATCTCAATCAGATACACGGCGTTCGCATAGAGATAGACCTGATCGGGAGATAGGTGCTCGCGCAAGGCCGCAACCTGCGCATCCTCAATGTTGGCGACCGAGCTCATAAACTGCTCGCAGTAGTCGAGGCACGCTATTTCGACGGGCGTCATTGACTCCGGTGGTTGCCACTGCTCGCCACGCAGGTTGACATCAAAAAATCGGTCGGTCAGGCGGAGTAAATCGACCGGAATCGGCACGTCATCCAGCGCGCGCTCGAGGTTCTCAAGCTCAGTCGTCGCTTCACTATGCAAGCGAGCCAGTCGGTCCCGTGACTCCGGCGATAACAGGTTCATGCTCTGAATATAGCGGATTGAATCTACCCGCGTCAGTCAAACCTCGCGAATTGATTACACGGGGTGCCGGGTCACGTGGTTATCCCGCGCAGTCTGTCGGCAACGACCTGCCGGACAACCGGCTTGCTCGGATGCCGCCAGCCCCAAGCAACCGCAGTCGTTGAGGTCGATAACGCAAACACAGCGACGTGCCACATCGGTAGGTCAGCGATCCAGTTGGCGACCCCCGCATACCAGTCACTGCGGCCGATGGTGTAGTAGCTAACGATCATTGCGACAGTCGCGACAAGTGCGCCGATAAACGGCGCAATCGGTTTGCCGTTTGCGCGATCCTTGAATATCAGGAACAGACAGAATGCCGTGGCAATGATGAATGACGCATTGATCGCGGCGCCGAATTTCGGGAGCGTCTCAGCACTTCGCACCAGAAAACCGGGCACGTAGTTCGCGAAAAACCGGCTGACCGCAGGGCCGCTCAAAACGATCAACGTGGCGAGCATGTATCGAGCGTGCAGATCGGGTGTCCGACGATGCCGAAGCGCCATGGCGTAAAGCGCAACAAAAGCCACGGACAGGGCGATGTCTGCAACGGACAATGCTTGTCCAAACAGTTCACGAAACAAGCGCTCCGATTGCAGGGTGCGCTGTGTGACCAGTAGCCCACCCAGAGTGAACAAAGGTACGAGCGCCATACTCGCCATGCCGGACCACACGTGCGCGTTCCATTTGCACCGATGTGCCGTCCAACTCTGGGTCGCCACCAGCACGATCCACGCGGTGGCCGTGATGCCATGCAAATGATGTAGCCAAGGCGCCGTCGATAGCACCGCGAAGTAGCGGGGAAGGAACGCTGCGAACGTCAACAGCAGGAAGAAAACAACAAATCGATGGGCATTTGGGAACGGCAACATAGCGATAGACCTCCGTGAACCGGCCTCCAGTGGACGCCGGCGAGCGCGTCTCAGCAATGGCGGCAGCCCCTGGAATCCGGGGCTTGCCGCTAATGACCGCACTTGGCCATATGCACCACACGCCCCGCCTTCGGTATCCTAGGCGCCTCTTTTCAAGGAACCGCGCATTCGTGGCAGCCGACGACTCCTCACAAGACTTCGAGTCCCGCCTCGTTGGCTGGAAACGGATCGGCAACTACCTGGGATGTAGTGAACGCTCGGCGAGACGCTGGGAGCGTGAGGAAGCCCTGCCCGTCCACCGCCAACAACACGACAAGCGCAGCACGGTGTTTGCACTTCCAGCAGAGTTGGACCGGTGGTTGGCGTCACGCGCCGAGTTCGCAGAGACCGCCGAACCTCTGGCCCCGCGGGTGCCGCAGACCTCGAAGACATTTGCGCTATTGGCGTCGGCCACTGTGGTGGTGGCACTGATCGCCGTGATTCTGGTTTGGCAAAACCTGCCGGCGAACCTCTCCCTAGACGAAGCGCGAGATCCCATTGCCGTAGACATGTATGAGCGTGGCACCGCTTTGTGGCGTCAACGTGGTGAAGCCAACAATCGGCAAGCGATCAAACTCCTGACACAAGCGGTTGCGCTTGATGAGACGTACGCGAGTGCATGGGTGGCGCTCGCGTCTGCCTGGCTCACGCTGCCCAGTTACTCGGATAGTGTTGACACGGATATCACGACTACAGAGGCGCTGTTGGCCGCAGACCGCGCGCTGCAGCTCGACCCTTCCCTCGTGCAGGCGCGCTCCGTCATGGCATCAATCGCGAAAGGCCGTGGCGACTGGCTCACCTCGGAACGCATTTTCCGAGAAGCGCTGGAGGTAGATCCGGACAATCCGACGCTTCTGCTATGGCTTGCCGGTAACTACCGTGACCTTGGGTGGATCGATGAGGCGGTGCGGCTCACAGAAGCAGCCAACCAGCTCGAACCTAATTCCCCACCGATACTCGCGGAAATCGCAATGAACACGTTCCACCTCGGCGACGTGCAAGCAGCGAGCGCCATGCTCGATTATTTATGGCTGGATCTTGGTGTCGAAACCCCGATCGTCTGGATCGGTCGGTGGTTCATCATGATTGAGAACGACGATTTCGAGCAGGCAGCCGTCTGGATCGACGCAACCCCGTTTCGACCTTACGCCGAGGCATTCCGCGCATACGTCGCCTACCACGCAGGCGCCGGTATTGACGGTGCTGCGCTAACCGCTGCGGTCATGCGTGCGTACGAGGGCGGCTTACCCGGATGGTTAGGTGTGCATATGCTCGATCAAGCGGGCCTTACCAATGCCGCGATCGCAATGCTGGATCGCGATTCCCTCAATGGATATTTCGATACGTCCGTGATTCTGTTCTTCGAGCGCGAGGGCGCCATGCGCTACGACGATCGATTCGCCGGATATCTCGAACGACTCGGCTTCTTCAAATACTGGGTAACTCGCGGTGCGCCCGGCATTTGTGCACGCCAGTCCGAACTCGATTTCTGCATGCGTTTAGCGGCTTCTGAGTAAGGGCGCGGAAAGCGCGAATACCTACCCGCCCAGCTGACCGATGCGCGCGATCAAATCCTCGGCCGAGGAATACCCCGAAATAATCCAACCGCTTCGCAATACGATCATTGGCGTGCCTTGCAGCAGCGACGGTGGTGGCCACGATCGGCTGGGTAACGATGATTTCACGATGCCGAGCCTTGTGAGTTCATCCTGCTTTTCCTGACTCTGTTCATCGCAGTAAAAGCCATCAAAGTTCAGATCATTTTTTGCCGCTGTGAGTTCGCGCTTGCGATTGGGTGAGCACCAGATACGCGCCATGATGCCAGCCGAGCCCGGCTTTGCGGGATACGCGATATAGCGAACCTCGATACCGGCACTCATGAGCACGTCCATATCGTTGTGCAACTTCTTGCAGAACCCACAATTGACGTCGGTGAACACGGTGATGAACGTGCGACGCCGTTCAGGTGAGTACACCACCAACTGCTCTGGCCGCAGATCCGAGAGGTTGTTCTGCATATACGCCCTGCCCTCTGCCGTGATCCGGTTTCGATCCGTCGCTGTCAGGTTCGTGTTGTCATCGAGGTTCAGAATCTCGCCGAGGAACGCGAAGTTCGCATCATTGGATACATAGAACAGCATTCGGCTGTTGGCATACGGGATCGGGAAGCTGCTCGCCGCCATCGACCACTCCGGAATCGGACCAGCGGTCCACACAATCGCTCGCTGTTGCGCGGGCAACTCTTGATACCAATCCGGCAGATACGGATTCGAGCCAAAAGACTCGTGTGGGTCCAACGTGGTTTCGGTTTCGGACGGATACAAGCGAAGAGAACGAGCCATAGCCAGCTTCCGCGCTCTCCAGAATGCGAGCTCCGCGGGGTTAGGTTTACGCAGCGAGGTCTGCGCCTCGAAATACTGTCGCTCGTTCACCGCGAACTCAGCATCCAGATCGATCAATTCACCACGCAGCAAATACTTGAGGTCTGATGAGACGTAGTTGAGGCGACCCTGCCCGAGATCGATCGCATACCAACCTTCCATCGTGCTCGGCGTGATTTGCTCTGGCTCAAGCTCACCCCATTTGTCGACAATGACCGCTCGAAGTTGGTCCAATTCAGCATCAGCCTTGACCGGTGCCGCAGGCATACTCATCAACGCAACCAACATCACGGGTAACGCGGTCTTCTTCATCGTTCGTTTCATCGCCGTAATCGAAAACAGTCTTCGCACAGACTAAGCGAGACACCTACCAGTCGTACAGCGGATCCTGGAGTCCGTAATCGGATGTCTGATCCAGTCCAAGCGACATTCCTAAGGTTTGTTGTGTAGCGCTGCCCGCTAAGATCTTCGCCTTGACCATGTTCAGCATCCATTCCTCAAAGCGCATCGCCAGAGCACCGACAGCCTCCGAGGTACTGGCTTTGCCCGCCCTCAAAACGTCAGGGTTTGGATCAGTGAATTCGAGAGCGAAGTAACGAGCAAGAGGGACGACAACTCCGCCGAGATGCTCGTACTCGTTCTTCTCCGCGAGGAATACCTCAACAGAGGTGCCCTCAGACGAAATCACGGATAAGCCCGCACCTGCATAAGTGACACCCTGATGGTCAGCCGTAACTATCCAAGCCTTGAATACACCGTCGGTGATCCCCGACTCGTTCCGAAAAGCTTCTACAACTGGGCTCTCGATGGTTTTGATCGCATCGAAACGCACATCTTGTAACCCCTCAAGCTGTAGAGCGTTGCTAACAGCTTTTCGGAATAGTCCTGGACTGGTCGACGCATCAAGCTCGGGCGTTGAGATCGACAGGACTCTGGCCGTTTTGAATCGGTCGCGTGCGTAAACAATGCGGTTCTTGGAGTGTGCCCGCACATCGAGTGTCCAGCCCTTCAATGAGCTGTATATTCCGTCACCGGAAAAGGGAATGTGCTCGGGCGCAACGGGAACAAGCTCGGCGTGCGCAACACTCGTTTGCGCACCCACCCAGAGACTGATGAGCAACAGAGTTACGGATCGAGTTAAAGAAAGACGGGGCATCGGGTTCACCAGTGCGGTGTCAACTGGCTAGAGGTTAACCGCTTTGCCGCAAAAAGGGGCGACGAGTTTAATCCCGTTATTGCGAATGGTCAGACAACTGGTTTGGCCCCAAGATTTCGGACCAGTCTACCTCAGGCCGCTTATGCTGCTGGACTCGGCCAGTAGCGGTCGCTCTCGATTATATGCCGTTAGGAAACGGCCATCGGAAAAGGAGTATTTGTGGGATGCTTTGTGGGCCGCAGCTTTATTGGTTGCAACTTTACCCATATCTATCCGTTTTACCCATATCTATCCGTACCTTAGGTGCACGACGGGGCGGAGGAAGGCTCCGCCCGATCGACGTTTAGACCAAAATGGCAACGCCAAAGCATGCTCGTCTCTGGCACCAAAAGTGTTAGCTACCTTAAAAAAACGCTGAGCGACCAGAAGTGTCATCCCAAGGCTCTAATCAATCCCTCGT
Organism: Pseudomonadota bacterium; assembly: GCA_038521865.1. GTDB lineage: Bacteria > Pseudomonadota > Gammaproteobacteria > Steroidobacterales > Woeseiaceae > CALBPI01. Next base: position 1,001,098 of record JBCBKO010000001.1, read on the forward strand.
AGCCCCCAAGTATGATTGTTTTACAACCACAGTAGACATCCATTATTCGGCGCTTGGCAGAGGCGTAGGACGCCACGCTGGATATAGCGCATTGTCAATCTCAAATAGTGTCTCGCCAGCTGTATCAATAACGACAACTCTGGCAGCAATGCCAGTACCGTCCAAAGTCCTGTCATCGACACTCGATGCAATTTGCGTCCCGTCGGGCGAGATCATGCTTGTCGGCCAACTACGCAGTTGAGTCCGCCCAACGATACTCCCACCAATAGGAGCCGATGTCGGTATCTGCGCCAAACCTGAACCGTCAACAAAGACACGCAGCAAACTGTCCGCCAGGCTCGAATCAATAGCAACGGCGGCTAAAATACTGCGTCCGTCGGGAAACCAGCTCAGACGCGGCGCGCTGTTGCTGACACCCGAGTCTGTCAGCGTGACATTTGGTGTCAATCGTCGAAGATTTTCACCGTTCGCGTCTATAACGCAGATCTCCCCTCGGTAGTCACTCCGGTCGGGAAATTCTGTGCCATATTCTGTGCCGGTACAGACGAAAGCAATTTGATCGGAGACCGGACTCCAGACAGGGAACAAATCGCCCCGCTGCGGATAAAAATCGTCTCTTCCTTGGTCAGGTTCTCTTTCCCGGTTCTCTAAATTCAGATCCTCTGTTACCTCAAACTCCGACCCAGGATTATTTGGCGATATGGTGTAAATGTAACTGCCCGAAAGACGACCGAAGCCTTCGTCCTCAAAGTTCTGAGTGCGGAGTCTGTTGAAGACGATTAGAGAGCCGTCGGACGACCATCGCGGAGCAAGATCTCGCCATTCACTATCTGTTAATCGTCTTCGAAACGAACCATCAGCTGAGACGGTAAAGAGACTGACCTGTAGGGTCTCTCGATCAATCCACCCACTGTAAACAATCCTCGTGCCGTCGGGCGACCAGTCGAAACTGCCCTCGTTAACATCACGCGCGAGGAGCGTAAGATCGCTGCCGTCTGCATTGACCGAGTAGAGATCAAACAACCCCCCTGAATCGCTCGAGATCTCAAGGAAAGCTATCTTAGAACCGGTAGGTGACCACTTTGGATAAGTCTGAACTGTCGTGTCATCCGAAAAAGGTATGACGACACGTCGATCGCTTCCGTCCGGGAAACTGCTGACCAAGCCACCATCAATACCTCTAATTTGATCGCGTATTTCCTGATACGCCAAGACGTTTGACCCAGATCGGATCTCTCCGAGCTCCAATTCTCCAAAATAGCGGATCGGCAAAGACCTTGTTTCGACAAATGCATAAAAGCTACTGCCTATCTGACCGTTCTTGTCCGCCTGCCAGGTCAATGTGAATTCGGTCTGCCCATCGCTAGCGGTCGTCCTCGCGATCTCTCGCGAGCTTATCGAGAATAGACCGTCATCCTCGGCCTCATAAATGACGACGTCACGGACGTTATATAGCACCAGCGCATCGCGACGACCTGGAGCTACGAACTCGACAGTCTCTGGGTCAAGATTGACAAGAAAAGTCACCTCTTGCCCGACGCTAAAGTCCGTAGCGTTGGTACCTAAACCTCCGGGCTTTGCCGATGGAGATCGAAGCAACTCGGCTTCGATATTCAGCTCGATCGGATTTACAGAAACTGACGAAAAAAACACATACTCTTCAAGAAGACGAATGAACTCAGTACCTCCAGGCCCAAGCTTGCCGCTAAGCACAGCTGATATCTTGTAATCAGATTCATATTCATCGTCTGCGATCTGACCGTCTATCGTCGCCAGATTTGCAGTCAGCTGGATGCCAGCCTTGCCTTCAAGCGCGTCAAGCTTGAGAGTCTTAAAGAAACCGATTTCGAAATCGAAACCTGTGCCAAAATACCCAGAGAATTTAGGCTCAATCCGAAGTGCCTCATCTAACGCAAACAGGTTAGGAAAGAGGAAGTCAAAGTCAGCGTCCGAACTAGTGTCAAAGTCGAAGACTGTCCCACAATCTGCGGAACTCGAACACTTGTACCCTACGCTCAAAGTGCTTGTAACCTTTGGGCCAATCTTGGTACCGATAGGCTCATCTAAACCGATGGTCCCGCCTATCTCAAAACCGACTTTCAACGGAATCGAGAGACGCGCGAGCAGACCTAATGGGGCAGGAAGCGCGGGAAACGAAAGCGTCGCTAGTGTCGCAGCACAATCGAGATTTGCGTCGAACTGAGCAGGAATCTGAGGCTCAATCGCGAACTGCGCTTCGATCGGGCCATTCAGTGTTAGCTCCTGTAACCCGCCGAGACTGCTGTTGTAATCATATTTAAGATTAAGATCCGACTTTAGTGTGAAAGCTGTCGGAAGTACGTCGAGACGCACCTGATTACCTTGTTCCTCACTGCCGCCTTCACAAACAAAGGGGCCAATCGTCCTTGTTGCTTCTCCGGTTCGTATCGGTGCAGACGCAGGCTTAAGCGTGAAAATGATCTCACCATCAGGGAGTTGCTCGATGTCATAGAGATCCCGAATCTCTTGAGAAATATCGTCCTCAGTAGGCGTTACCGGATCGGTCTCGGAAACAACTATCTCAGTGAATAACTCTGGAACGGTGACCGTCTCTAAAGTCACGACTGTTCGATTACCACTTGCTGTTACAGCCACTACACGCCCGCCGAAAGCATCTGCACCTGTGTGCAAAAGAACGTCACCCACCGCGACGGACACATTCGCAAGGTTTACTTCATAGCGGAACCCAGGCCCAGGATCAGCATTCACATCTACGGGAGTAAGCTCCGACTGGATATCAGTGTCGGAAAGTACGGTACTATTCGGCGCGGTAGTTGCCACGAGAACATCAATTGGCGCTGCCTCGACGCCTCCCGCCTGGGCGAAGATCTGCGCCGTACCTGCAGATGAGACGCTGGTGATGGTTACCTGTTGACCGCTCTGAGAAGTAATCGACAGTACGTTGGGGTCACTAGAAGCCCAATTAACATTCGTACCGAGTTGATCCCCATCCGGATTTACGACCCGCGCCTCTAAGGTCAAGGACTGGTTAATACCCGGAAGCAAAATCGAACTTGTTTCAATCTCGACACTAGCGACCGTCATATCGATTGGATCAGGTGTTGTTCCGGTATTACCGCCGCCAGCGTTGCCTCCGTCTCCTCCACCACCTCCCCCACATCCAGAGAGTACAATTGCCAGAAGAGCCGCAAACGCTAACGTGCGCAGTAGAGATGAAAGGGGCATCGCGAAACCTTTGTTCTTTGTTTTGGTTTTTTTAGAAGGAACTCGCAGGATCCTATCTCCCAGTGAGAGTCGCGCAATCGGCGATAGAAATCAACGCACGCATCCGTACCGGCAATGGCGCCTAAATGGCGTACAGAATTAGTCGGATAGGCGATTCATCAGAACAGCCTTAGCGAGGGGTAGCGTTCGTTTTGTGGCACTACGGCGGTCTCAAACGGAGGGGCCGCCAAGCACTAATCAGCAGTCTATTCGTGCGCGAAACACGACTTGCGTCCGTAAGGAACTAGTCTCTAATTCAGTGGAAAAATGTGGGACGCATTGTGGGATACGCCCTAGGTCACCTGGTTTTTTATTATCTAAAACAGTCGCTTAGGCGACCCATGTGGCGGAGAGGGGGGGATTCGAACCCCCGGTACGGTATCACCGCACACTCGCTTTCCAGGCGAGCACCTTAAACCACTCAGCCACCTCTCCGAATTGTTACTTGTCGCCGTGTCTGCCTAGCTAGCGACATGGGCCGCGCATGCTACAGGCCTATTCGTCCGTTGCAAACCGTGGCGGCTTCTCCAGACATTCGCTGCTAACGTCTGGCGGCGTGCTGGCTACCGGAATCTCGAGTCGCGATTCGGTCGGTAAACCATCCTCTGCGTCCGGAATGCGGATCGGTGGCGTCTCTTGCACACCCTGATAGTCAGTCCGGTTTTCGCATCGACCCGGACCGGCGCACGCACTGACGCTAGCAACCACCAGACAAAGCACTAACACTCTCATATCAAATCCGCATTCTTCATAGCCGTGACGACCTGTTCATGATGTTCGTCAGCGAGCGTCACGAGCGGCGAGCGTATCGACCCGTCGCCAAATCCGAGCTTGTGCAGCGCCCACTTCACCGGAATAGGATTCGACTCAACGAACATCGCTTCGTTCAATGCCGCCAGCCGCGCATCAATCAACTTCGCCTTTTTCTTTTTGCCGGCAATTGCCTTTTTGCACAAATCGCTCATCAGGGCAGGCGCGACGTTGCCGGTCACCGACACGACACCATGCCCCCCTCTCAGCATGAATTCACACCCGGTGAAATCATCGCCCGAGAAGAACCCAAAATCGGAGGGGCATACCGCCTGTTGCGCCGCCAGGCGATCCAGATCGCCCGTGGCGTCCTTGATCGCGACGATTCGCTCGTGCTGCGCCAACTCGGCCACCGTATCTGGAAGCATGTCCCCGACCGTTCTGCCCGGCACGTTGTAGAGCATGATCGGCTTGCTCACCGCATCTGCGATCGCCGTAAAGTGATTCACCAGCCCGCGCTGCGGTGGCTTGTTGTAGTACGGCACCACCAGCAGAAATCCGTCGACACCGTCGATATCGGTCGCCGCTGACAGATCGACCGACTGACTAGTCGAGTTTGAGCCCGTGCCCGCGATGACCTGCATGCGCCCGGCAATCATCTCGACCGACCGCCCTACCAGCTCAGCATGCTCATCGCGTGTCAGCGTCGCCGACTCTCCCGTCGTCCCGCCGATCACCAAACCGTCGGTGCCGGAGCTCGCGTGCCAGTCGATCAGTCGTTTGAGCGTCGCATAATCGATGTCACCACCGGCCTCGAAAGGCGTGATGAGCGCGACTAGACTGCCTGAAAACATGCGGGGCTCCGGAAATTCAAGCCGGCAAGTTTAATCGCACGGATCACTTCGCGGCAAGCGGGAATAGGCGTACAATCAAGGGTTTCCCCGATCTGGCGGCCCCTCACCGCCGCCCCAGAATTTATGTCACAACTGATTGTTATTTCGGCCGTCGGCGCGGATCGAACCGGTGTGGTTCATGACCTATCGCAAGTGGTCCTGAAGAATGACGGCAACATCCTCGAAAGCCGTATGGTCAATCTCGGCAGTGAGTTCGCGATGTTGTTGCTGGTCTCCGGCCATTGGCACACCATCGGCAAGCTAGAATCCGCCCTCGACGCCTTCGGCGAGACGGCCGACCTGTCGATCAGCGTGCGCAAGACCACTCGCAAGAGCGAGGCGGAACCCGAGATCCCGTATGCCGTGGATATCGTCTGCCTCGACCAGGAAGGCATCGTCTACAACGTGTCGGGCTTCTTCAGCTCACGGAGCGTCGGTATCGGCGAGTTCAACACGCGCAGCTACCCAGCCGCCCACACCGGCGCGCCGATGTTCAGCGTTCAGGCCACGGTACACATCCCGGCCAGCATGGGCATCGCGCCTCTGCGTGAAGAGTTCATGCAGTTCTGTGACCACATGAACATCGACGGCATTCTCGAACCCATCAAAGTCTAAGGAGAACACCCCCATGGCAGGACCTGCACTCAACCGCGTCGTTAAGGATTTCAAGGCGCCGGCGACCAGCGAAACCGAAGTACATCTCAAGGCGCTGCGCGGCAAACAGGTGGTGCTTTACTTCTATCCGAAAGACAACACCCCGGGCTGCACCAACGAGAGCAAGGATTTTTCTGCGTTGAACAGTAAGTTTAAGCGGGCCAACACGGTCATCTTTGGCATATCGCGAGACTCGATTACATCTCATGAGAAGTTCAAGGCGAAGTTTGAGATGCCATTTGAGTTGATTTCCGACGCGGACGAAGCACTTTGCGGGTACTTCGACGTGATCAAGGAAAAGAACATGTACGGGAAGAAGGTGATGGGTATCGAGCGCTCCACATTTTTGATCGATGCCGATGGCAAACTTCGCGAAGAATGGCGTAAGGTAAAAGTGCCTGGTCATGCTGATGCGGTACTGGAGGCCGCGAAAGCACTGAACAAAGGCTGATGCGGAACACACTGAGCGGATGAGGGTCTGAACTCCTGATGCAAGCGATTCGCACACTGCTGACTGTCCTTGGTGCGGCCATTCTGGTCGCGCTCGCGGGCAGCGCTGCGCCTGACGCCAACGCACAGGACTTCGAACTGCCCAACATCGGCAGCCCGGCCGACGCTCTACTGCCGCGCAATGAAGAGGCCCGGATCGGCCGCCAGATGATGCGTATGTTCTATGCGCGCGACATGGTCGTCGATGACCCCGAGTTAACCGAATACATCAACGCGCTCGGCAACGAACTGGTTGGCCACGCCAATAACGGCGATTACAACTTCGAGTTCTTTGTCGTTGCCGATCCTTCGGTCAACGCATTCGCGTTGCCGGGTGGTTTCATCGGCGTACACACGGGCCTGATCCAACTCACTCGCGGTGAGGACGAGTTGGCGAGTGTGCTCGCGCACGAAATCGCCCACGTCACACAACGTCACATCGCGCGCACGATCCACGACAACTCCCGAGCGAGCATCCTGACAATGGCGGCGATGCTCGGCGCGATTGCGTTGTCTGCGGCCACCGGCGCCGGTGGTGAGGTGATCGAAGGCGCCATTGCCACCACGCAGGCTGTCTCAGTGCAGAGCCAGATCAACTTCACACGTGGTTACGAGTATGAGGCTGACCGCGTCGGCATCAACACGCTCGCGCAGGCCGGTTTCCAGGCAGACGCGATGGCCGACTTTTTCGCGAGAATGGGCAAACGCACGAACAGCTCACTCAACACAAGCCTCGATCAGTTCGAGTATCTGCGCACGCATCCGGTTTCCAGCTCGCGGACTGCTGAAGCCAAAGCACGGGCCCGTAAAATGCGGCCTATTGAGCCGCGCGAAGATAGCGTGAGCTATGGCTTGATGAAGGCCCGTACCCACGCGCTGTTCAGCGACTCAACCGCCATAGCACTGGCGTACTTCAATGCGGAAACCGATGCGAGCCTGTACGGTCGCGGCTTGGTGGCACTCGCCGAGGATAAGCCGTTCGATGCTGTCGAGATCTTCGAGGAGCTAATCGAAGACCAAAAAGAAGTCATCCCGTATCACATCGCGCTCGCACAAGCGTTAGTGGCCGCCGATGATGTGCCAAGAGCGCTCGACACACTCGCTAAAGCGCAAGAGCTCTTCCCACGTAACGTGCCGCTAACGATCCGCTACGCCAAGATCTTGCTGGATACAGGCCGCGCTGAGCAGGCGCACGCCTTGCTCCTCGACCTTCTGAACAATGTGCCGCCGACGCCCGAACAGGTTCGTCTGATTGCACGCGCTGCGATCGACTCGGGCCAGACGGCTGAAGCACATTACTACATGGCCGAATACAACATCATGACCGGCAACCTGGTGCAGGCCGTGATCCTCCTGCGCCGTGCATCCAGATTGGCTGGCGTAACGGATATCCAGAGAGCAAGATTTCTGGCGCGTGCTGACTTCGTCAGCGAGTACCTATCCGAAGCACAGAGGGTTGAGGTCCGGCGCGACCGTGGCTCTTCCTGAGTCGATCCGAGCGTACATCACAAGGCATCACGAATGAAAACGACAGGGAATAGATGGGGCGTGTGTCTCGTTGCACTGGCGGGCTTAACCCTCGCGGGATGTGCCAGCACCGGTGAGAAAGTCTCGATGGGCGATCCATGGGAACCCTATAACCGCCGTGTGAACAGCTTCAACAATGGCGTGGATCGCGTGTTGCTCAAACCGCTCGCCAAGGGCTACAAGTTCATTACCCCCGATCCCGTCGAACGCGGTGTCTCGAACGTGTTTTCCAATCTGAGAACACCGATCAGCATCGTGAACAATCTATTGCAGGGCAAACCGGGCTCCGCGTTGTCAGAGACAGGGCGACTGGTGGTCAACTCGACCATTGGGCTTGCGGGCATTTTCGATCCGGCAAGCGCCATGGGACTCGATCAAAAAAGCGAAGACTTCGGTCAAACGATGGCGGTTTGGGGCGTACCGAGTGGGCCCTATTTCGTACTACCGTTCTGGGGGCCGTCGACGGTGAGAAGCGCCGTGGGTCTGTTGCCTAATCAGCTGGCACACGGTCGAAATTTCTTCGATACCGGCGTACGCGATAAGCTTTTAATCAGCGAAATCATCACTGGTCGTGCATCGCTTCTGGCGCTCGACAGCCAGATTGCCGCATCCAATGATCCCTACATCTTCGTGCGTGAAGCGTATCTGCAGAACCGCAATTTCGTGATCTACGACGGGAACCCGCCGATCGAAGAAGACGAATTCGAGGATGATTTCGACGAAGACCTGGATAGCTTCGACGACGATCTTTGAGGTCTACATAAACCCCTTCCAGCGCTCGCCTGCCTCCAGTAACCCCTCTACCTCGCTGATCGCAGCGATGTTCAGCAGCTTCTCGGGCGTGTTCTCATAAATCATCTCGCGAACACTGTGGTTGGCCCAAGTCACCCATTCGATCAGCAGCGCAAGCCCGGCGCTGTCTGAGTCCGTGACACCGGACAGATCGACGACAATCCGGCTGTGCGGCTCGAACAATTTGGTCGCACGATCGAGCAACCCACCCACCGAATCAAAGGTCAACGGGCCTTCGATCGAAAACGTACCCTCTTCATCGCCTTCGGCGATTGCTGCTCGCATCAGGCCGCCTCGTCGTCTTCCTGTGCCGATCCTGCTTCCGCTTCGAGACGCTCGATCACCGCATCGAGGCTAGTCTTCTTGATCTCGGAATCGATCTCGGCGCGGAAGTTGCGGATGTAGCTGATGCCGTCAATCGAAACATCAAATACCTGCCAGCCCGCGTCACCGCGCTTTACCATCCGATACTCGACCGCAACCGCGCTGCCATCGTCCAGCGTGACCTCGGTATAAACCTGTGCTTTGTTGTCCGACAACTTGCCGCGCTCGGGCAACACTTTCAAACGATCTTCCTGAAACTCGAGGATGCCGGTTGCGTAGCGTTGGAGCATCGCGCTGTAGAAGCCCTGAATGAACCGCCGCTTTTGCTCATTGCTCGCATCGCGCCAATGACGCGCCAAGACTAGACGACCGGCGTAGTTGCGGTCGAACCTCGGCGCTAGCAGCGTGTCCACCCACTCGATCAACGCGGCTTCGTCTTCGAGGTAAAGCTCACGGTTCTCCGCAAGCCCAGCCTTGATATCTTCGATAGCAGCGTCGACCACGTCCATCGGCGTGCCCTCTTCCTGCGCCATCGCAGGAGCTACAAATCCAACAGCGAGGATCAGTGCAACCAGGGTCGAAACGGGTTTCCACAGTGTGTTCATGATTTTGTCCATTATTTATCTTCGTCGCGCTGCGTCGTAATTCGAGGCCGCGTTAGTTGTTTGACTAGTCTCCGCCGCCAGCGTTCACCAGGAATTTGCCAATCAGGTTCTCGAGCACGATGGCGGACTGGGTGAATTCGAGCTCGCTACCTTCTTCGAGATATATGTCCGAGCCACCGGGTTGCAAGCCGACATACTGTGAGCCCAGCAATCCTGCAGTCAGGATGCTGGCATCGCTATCTTCCGGCAGCTCGTCGTATCGGGCATCGATTCGCAGTACCACCAACGCGTCGAACTGTTCTGGATCGAAATCGATGGATTGGACGCGGCCGATTTTCACGCCGGCCATCGCCACCGGCGATCGCACTTTGAGCCCGCCAATGTTGTCGAAGTGCGCCGTGACGTCGTAGTAACCATCATCGAAGCTCTGGAGGTTCGCCGTCTGCGTGGTCAGGAAAAACAACGCAGCAAAACCCAGCAAAACGAATGCGCCTGTACCGATTTCAACCGATCTTGTCTGTTGCATAGCAACGTCCTCAATTAAATGGCGATTGCCGTAATCATGAAATCAAAAATAAGCACCGTCACTGCCGAGATCACGACAGTGCGGGTGGTGGCCCTGCCGACACCTTCCGCAGTTGGCTGGCAGTTATAGCCTTCCCAGACCGCGACAAAGCTCGATGCGACGCCGAATACAATGCTCTTGATGATGCCTTCCCAGACATCTGCCTCAGCAACGCCCTGCTTCATCTCTGACCAGAATGCGCCTGAGTCCAGCCCCATCAACGGCACACCGACCATGTACGCACCCAAAATACCGATGCTCGTGAAAATCGCGACCAACAATGGCATCGAGATCGCACCGCCGAGGAATCGGGGTACAGCCACGCGCACCACGGGGTCGATCGCCATCATTTCCATCGCCGAGAGCTGATCGGTGACCCGCATCAAGCCGATCTCCGACGCCAACGCCGTGCCCGCACGTCCCGCGAACAACAATGCGGTGATCACGGGGCCCAATTCTTTCATCAAAGCCAGCGCCGAAAACGGACCGACCTGATCCTCAGCACCGAAACGCGCGAGGTTCGAATACGACTGCAGGCCGATCACCGCGCCGACAAAAAAGCCGCACACCATAATCAAGACCAAGGACAGCGCACCGGCGTTATACACCTGACGCGATACGAGCGAGGGTCTTAGCAGTACGCGCGGCGATTCCGCCAGCAGCCGAAAGAAAAACAGCTGCGACGCGCCGAAAGTGCGAACGAACCCACCGAATGTCGCCAATAAATCACGAATCATCTTGCGGACTCTTACTGATGCGACCATCGTCGAACAACTGCGAAGCGTAGTCCTCGGCAGGGAAATGGAACGGCACCGGCCCATCCGCCATTCCATGCATGAACTGGCGCACAAGCTCCGACTGCGCGTTATGCAGCTCGTCGGGGCTGCCGCCGGCGGCCACCTTGCCGTCCGAGATCAAATAGCTCGAGTCAGCCACCGAGCTGATTTCTTGCACGTCATGGCTCACGACAATGGAGGAGATGCCCAGTGCATCGTTCATGCGCCGCACCAGCCGCACGATCACACCCATAGAAATTGGGTCGAGCCCAACAAACGGCTCGTCGTAAATCAGGATTTTCGGGTCAGTCGCCATAGCGCGCGCCAGAGCGACGCGGCGCGCCATACCGCCCGAAAGTTCCTGCGGCTGCATAAAGGCCGCGCCCCGCAATCCGACGGCATGCAGCTTGGTCAAAACGATGTGACGGATGAGTCGGTCCGGCAGGTCGTAGTGTTCGCGCAACGGGAACGCCACGTTCTCAAAGACATCGAAGTCAGTCAGCAACGCCCCGTTCTGAAACAGCATGCCGATGCGGCGACGCAAACTGTAAAGCCCCGGGCGGCGTAGCTGGTCCAGCCACTCGCCATCGACTCGGATGCGCCCCTTGTCCGGCACCAGTTGACCTGTAATCAGGCGCAAAAGTGTGGTCTTACCGGTGCCACTCGGGCCCATGATTGCCGTGACTTCACCGCGGCGAATCGCGAGGTTCAGGCCTTTGAAGATCTCACGAGAGCCTCGCGCATAGTGCAGGTCCTCGATCTCGACCACATTGTCAGACTGCATATTCGTGTCCGATGCTGCGCGCGGGCCCAGCAACGTTGTTGTATTTTGGAGACATAAGGCTCGGGTAAGCTGCGTAACCGTCAGCTTTTGGCCTCTCAATGTTTGACATTATAGCAACACCCCAAGCAGTTGATGATCAGTTTTAAATGGGACTAAAATAGTCCGCATTGACGATCCCGAGAAGGAAGCGACGTGTTTCGAATCAGCAAAATGACCGATTACGGCACGCTCGTGCTCGCGCACCTCGCCCAGATGGGCGACCAGCCAACGGCTGCCAGCGAGATCTCGGGACGCACGGGCCTTGGTGCTGCGACCGTCAGTAAACTCTTGAAGTCACTCGCTCGCGCGGGCCTGGTCACCGCGCGTCGCGGTGCCACCGGCGGCTATCGACTGGCGCGCCGACCTTCCGAGATCAGCGCCGCCGACATTATCGATGCGATCGAAGGGCCGGTTGCAATCACTGATTGCTCCGACAACGGACACGGTTGTGACCTTGAGGCCATTTGTGGGCTCGGTTCCGCATGGCAGCAAATTAACTCGAATATCCGGAATGCGCTGCGCGAAATCAGCCTGACCGACTTGAAGGGCGAGCGGCCTATCCCCACTGAAATGCCGCTGCTGCCCATGAAACAGATTCTGCATAAGGATGCATTGCGATGAGCACTGATAGCGCCGATGCGCGCGAGTTTGTTGGCAAGAAATACCAACATGGATTCGTCACCGATATCGATTCGGATACATTGCCGCCCGGGCTGAACGAAGATGTCATTCGTGCCATCTCGGCTCGAAAAGAAGAGCCCGAGTACATGCTCGAGTGGCGCCTGCAGGCTTTCGAGACGTGGAAGAAGATGACCGAACCTGAGTGGGCGCATGTGGAGTATCCACCGATCGACTACCAGGCAATCTCCTACTTCTCCGCACCGAAGTCAGACGACGACAAGCCGAAAAGTCTCGACGAGGTCGATCCGAAGCTGCTTGAGACGTACGACAAGCTCGGCATTCCGTTACATGAACGTGCGCGACTCGCGGGCGTCGCCGTCGACGCGGTATTCGACTCTGTCTCCGTGACCACGACCTTCCGCGACAAGCTCGCCGAAGCGGGTGTGATTTTCTGCTCATTCTCGGAAGCGGTGCGCGAGCATCCTGAGCTCATCAAGAAATATCTCGGTACTGTGGTGCCGCGTTCGGACAACTACTTCACCGCGTTGAATTCTGCGGTCTTCAGCGACGGCTCGTTCGTCTATATCCCACCGGGCGTGCGCTGCCCGATGGAGTTGTCGACCTACTTCCGCATCAACGAAATGAACACGGGCCAGTTCGAGCGCACGCTGATCATCGCGGACAAAGGCAGCTACGTCAGCTACCTCGAAGGGTGCACTGCACCGATGCGCGATGAGAACCAACTGCACGCCGCGGTTGTCGAACTCGTCGCGCTTGAGGATGCCGAGATCAAGTACTCGACGGTTCAGAATTGGTATCCGGGAGACGAAGAAGGTCGCGGCGGGATTTATAACTTCGTGACCAAGCGTGGCGACTGCCGCGAAGATCGCGCGAAGATTTCCTGGACACAGGTGGAAACCGGTTCGGCGATCACCTGGAAATATCCGAGCTGCATTCTGCGCGGCGACGACAGCGTCGGTGAGTTCTATTCGGTTGCAGTGACCAACAATCTGCAGCAGGCGGACACCGGCACCAAGATGATCCACATCGGCAAGAACACGAAGAGCACGATTGTCTCAAAAGGTATCTCGGCGGGGCGTGCACAACAGTCCTACCGTGGCCTGGTCAAAGTCATGCCGCAGGCGAGCAACGCACGTAACTACACGCAGTGCGATTCGCTGCTGATCGGATCGGAGTGCGGTGCGCACACCTTCCCTTACATGGAGGTGCGCAATGCGAGTACGACGGTGGAACATGAGGCAACGACGTCGAAGATCGGTGAGGACCAATTGTTTTACTGCCGCCAGCGCGGCATCGGTGAAGAAGATGCTGTGAACCTGATCGTTAACGGATTCTGCAAAGACGTATTCCGCGAGCTGCCAATGGAGTTCGCTGTGGAAGCACAAGCACTTCTGAATGTCAGCCTCGAAGGCGCGGTAGGTTAAGGAACGCAACGCATGCTAGATATCAAATCACTCCACGCTTCGGTCGGCGGAACAGAAATCCTCAAAGGCCTCAACCTGGCGGTGAACGCAGGTGAGGTGCACGCCATTATGGGCCCGAACGGCTCCGGCAAGAGCACACTGGCCAACGTGCTCGCCGGTCGCGACGACTATTCCGTGACCGGCGGTAGTGTCGCGTTCCACGGCAAGGATCTTTTGGACCTGGAACCGGAAGAACGCGCGCAAGCCGGTCTGTTTCTCGCTTTCCAATATCCCGTCGAAATCCCGGGCGTCAACAACACCTACCTCCTCCGAGCTGCATTGAACGCGGTGCGTGAAGCACGAGGCGAGCCGGAACTTAGTGCCGTCGAATTCATGAAGATCGCGCGTGAAAAAATGAAAGCCATGCAGATGAATCCCGGCTTCTTGAACCGCGGAGTGAACGAAGGATTCTCGGGCGGTGAGAAAAAGCGCAACGAGGTGTTCCAGATGTCGGTGCTGGAGCCGTCGCTGTGTGTGTTGGACGAAACAGACTCTGGCCTGGATATCGACGCACTCAAAATCGTCGCCGAGGGGGTGAACGCCTTGCGCGATCCCTCGCGTGCTTTCCTGATGGTCACTCACTACCAGCGCTTACTCGACTATATCGAGCCTGACTTTGTGCATGTGCTCGCTGGCGGGCGCATCATCCGCTCAGGTGACAAGTCGCTCGCGCTTGAGCTCGAGGCACGCGGTTACGACTGGGTGCTGGAGGAAGCCGCTGCATGAGCGTCGAACAGATTATCGATGCGTTGAAGCCGGCCGGGGGCGGTAGCGATGTCAGCAAAGCGCTGGCGGCGCTTTCCTCGCACGGATTCCCGGCGCGTAAATCCGAGCGCTGGAAGTACACCCGCAGTGAACCCTTCGCGAAGTTCGCGGCGGCTTCCTTGGCCAGCGATTCCGCTTACAGCACCGACACTGATGCGATCCTGGGTGACTGGAAGTCCGAAACTGGTGCTTCTGCAATCGCCGTTTTCGTTGGTGGCGTATTTGACGACGAGCTCAGCGATCTCCCAGACGGAATTGCCATTCAAGCGATTGATGTCGCACCTGCGATCGGCAGTGAAAGCGACGCCGCGGACGCACTCGTGTGGCTGAACACTGCAGCTGCGAATGGCCGGTATCAAATCAGCGCTGACAATGTCGTCGAATCGACGCTGCATTGTGTGCATCTGCCCGCTGGCGAAAACTCACTGGCACAAACTCGCATACACCTCACAATCGCCCCCGAAGCGCGTTTGTCTCTTGTCGACCATGTGCTTGATGGTGGCGTTAGCGCGAGCATGCAGACGCTCATCACCACTGCAGACATTGGTCGCGAGGCACAACTCGATCACGCGCGACTACAACATGCGGCGGCAGCCGGGCTCGTCTATACCCGCTTTGACGCGGACATTGCGAAAGCAGCGATTTGCCGCACGCTCACGCTGGACAGTGGCGGCTCGCTGGTGCGCAACGACCTGAACCTAAGACTGAATGCAGAGGGTGCTGAGGCGCATCTGAACGGCATTTACCTCGCCAACGATCGCCAACACATCGACAACCACACGCAGGTAGATCACGTCAGCCCGAACACAATTAGCCGCGAGAATTATCGCGGCATCCTGCGCGATCGCAGCAGAAGTGTTTTCAACGGTAAGGTGCTCGTGCATGAAGGTGCGGATGGCACAGATTCGGCACAATCCAACGCGACGCTGCTGCTGTCCGATCATGCGGAAATCGATACCAAGCCAGAACTTGAGATCTATGCGGACGACGTCAAGTGTGCGCACGGCGCGACCGTAGGCCAACTCGATCAGACCTCGCTGTTCTATCTTCAATCCCGCGGTATCGACAGAGCGATGGCGACACAGTTGCTGACGTACGCGTTTTGTCGCGAGATCACCTCGGCCATTAGCGACGACGAGGTGCGGCGACTTGCGGATTCTGCAATCGCCGCAGAGATACCGAACTTCACCGCCCTGGAGGCAATTGCGTGAATGCAGCTTCTGTAGATAACTTGATTTCGGACGACACTCTTGAGACCCGAATGCGTGCGCTGCGTGATGACTTCCCGGCGTTGCACCAAGAGGTCAACGGCCAACCGCTCGTGTTTCTGGATAGTGCCGCTTCGTCACAGCGCTCCAATGCCGTGATCGAAGCGATGCGGCACTACGAGTCGCATGACCACGCGAACGTACACCGCGGTGTTCACACTTTGAGTCACAGAGCGACTGACGCCTACGAAGGCGCGCGCGAGCGCGTGCGACAGTTCATGAATGCGGGCAGCGTCCGTGAAATCATTTTCACGCGAGGCACGACCGAAGCCATCAACCTTGTCGCGCAGACCTGGGGCGTGAGCAATCTCAAGGCTGGCGACGAGGTGGTGATCACACACCTTGAGCACCATGCGAACATTGTGCCTTGGCAAATGCTCGCCGATCGCATCGGTATCGAGCTTGTCGTGGCGCCGGTAGAAGCGAACGGCGATGTGATCGCCGAGCGTGTGATCGAGTGCTTCACCGACCGCACGCGCTTGCTCGCTATTGCCTCAGTGTCGAACGCGCTAGGTACGATTCTGCCGCTGGAGACCGTCATTCCCGCCGCCAAGGATCGCGGCATTACGGTGCTGGTCGACGGGGCACAGCATGCACCGCATGCACCCATCGATGTCGCGAACCTCGGCGCCGATTTCTTCACGTTCTCCGGTCACAAGATGACCGGACCGACGGGTATCGGCGTGTTGTGGGGTCGCGAGGCGCTGCTGGATGCGATGCCCCCCTGGCAAGGCGGTGGCGATATGATCGAAACCGTCAGTTTCGAAGGCACAACCTACAATTCGTTGCCTTATAAATTTGAGGCGGGCACGCCGTACATTGCGGGTGCGGTCGGGCTGGCCGCGGCCATCGACTACCTCGAAGATATTGGCATGGATAACGTCCAGCGCTACGAGGGAATTCTGCTCGATTATCTGACCGAGCAAATGTTGGCGCAGGACGATATTCGCATCATCGGTACCGCACCGAAAAAGGCATCGGTCGTCTCATTTCTGATGGATGACGTGCACCCCCATGATCTCGGTACTATCGTGGACCAGCGCGGTATTGCGGTGCGCACAGGTCACCATTGCGCGATGCCCGTTATGAGTCTGCTCGAAGTGCCTGGAACCGCGCGTGCTTCGCTGGCGTTGTACAACTGGCGCGAGGACGTCGATGCGTTGGTTGAGGCACTTGCGACTGTGCGGAGTCTTTTTCGATGAGCGTCGCTTCGCTCTACCGCGAGCAAGTACTCAAACACGCACGCGACCCGATTCACTTCAGACGGGTGGAACACGCGCGGCACGTGCCCGGCAATAATCCGTTGTGCGGCGATAAGCTCGATCTCTATGTCACCATCGACGGCGATACGATTACAGACGTCTCATTTCACGGCGTTGGCTGCGCGATCAGCATGGCTTCTGCATCCATGATGTCTGAGTTGTTGTCAGGCCTCGACACAGCGACGGCAGGCACCCTCGTTGACGAGGTGAACGCCATGTTGGCCGAGTCTGCGGACTCGGTCGTTTCCATCAATCTGCAAGACCTGTCGATCGCGGCACTCGGTGAAGTGCGCCGCTACCCTTCGCGCGTGAAATGCGCAAAGCTCGCCTGGCACGCAATGGCCGCAGCCTTGCAAGGCGATTCAGACCCGGTTTCAACGGAGTAAGCCACAGATGTATTCGAACGAAAGCGAGCCGTTCACCCTCCAAAGAGACGTATCGGCCGTCATCATTCCTGCCGGCATGAGCGTTACGCTCCGAAAGAGCACGAACGGCTACATCACTCAGGGCCTCGGTGGCAACTTTACGGTCTACGTTGACGGCAGCCTCTTTCGCATCGACGGGAAGGATGCCGACGCACTCGGAAAGGATCCCGTAAAGCCACCGGAAGTGCCAGGTGACATCAGCGACGAGGACTTCGAGCAGATCATCTGGCAGCAACTCAAGACCTGCTACGACCCGGAGATCCCTGTCGATATTGTCGAGCTGGGATTGATCTACCGAGTTGAGATATCCCATCCGGAAGACGGGGTGCGGAAGGTGGAGGTGGATATGACATTGACCGCGCCCGGTTGCGGCATGGGTGACATCCTCATCGAAGACGTACGTCAAAAAGTCGCAATCGTACCCACAGTCGAATCGGTGCAAGTTGAATTGGTCTTCGATCCGCCCTGGAACCACATGATGATGAGCGATGAGGCGCGACTACAAACCGGCATGATGTACTGAGCTATGTCCCGCGGATACACGCTGACATTGCTCCGCCACGCCAAGTCGAGTTGGGATGATCCATCATTGAGTGATCATGATCGGCCGTTAAACGAACGCGGCGACCGGGATGCGCCGGAAATGGGTCGTCGCCTGAAAGAAAGAGGGATACGCCCATCGGCACTGGTGGCCAGTTCGGCAACGCGGACTCGACATACCGCACGCCATGTCGCCCAGACCATCGGCTTCCCCACCGAGTTTATTCACATTGAAAAGACGCTTTACCACGCGAGTGCAGAGCAAATTCTGAAGGTGATCGGCGAGCAGGACGCGCAGTTTCAGAATCTGTTGGTGGTCGGCCACAATCCAGGAATATCAGAACTGGCAGAGCGGTTGAGCAATGGGCTCGTGGTGAACATGCCCACTGCAGGCATGCTGACCATCTCGGCAGACCTCGGCAGCTGGGATGAGCTGCCTTACGTCGCGCACACCGTCGTCGGATACGACTTTCCCAAGAACGCGAGTGGCGTTATCACCCGCTAGGTGTTGTGTCGCTCTCAAGCCTGCGCGTTAAGCACCTCGCTGCGGCGCAGCAGCGCCGCAGAGAAGATGCTTACCAAAACCCCAACCGGGAAGATCTCAATGAAGGTAATCGGTAAACGGAACCAGGGCTTGGCGTAGTTTTCGGCCATCGACTCAAGCTCGCCGGCCAGCGTCGCATAGTCTTCTGGCGAATCGCCACGCTCCTTGGCACTCGCCAACGCGCCCTCGACGTACTGCTCGATAAAAGCATAGTCCGTCAGAGCAAGGTAAACCTCCCAGATGCCCACGTAAGCAAGCCCGGCAACTGCTGAAATCCCGAGACCGAGCCCCATCGCGGGCCAAAACCGGATGACGCCGCCCAACTCGAAGTCGCGATATCGCTTAATCGCCACGAAAATCGACGAAAGTGCGATGAACATGGCCGTGTAGCCGAAAAACTCGCTACCCGCGCCCTCAACAAACACCATTTCGACGATGATGCTCAGCACCACCGCCGCACCGCTGATCAGACCGAATTTGATAATGTACTTCTGCATGTCCGTTCTCCTGTAATCGACGGGCTCAGATTCGGTCAAAAAGGCCTATCAGACCATCACCCAAATGGGTGATTTCAATAAATTCAGGCATTTGGAGGACTCACGGGATCAGGCGTAGTGAGCGCGCTCGCTGCACCGCGGCAGTGCGGCGGCCCACTTCCAGCTTCTCGAATAGCCGCGCGACATGCGTCTTAACCGTGTTCGGCGACACATTGAGCGTACGCGCGATCTCCTTGTTGGTCTGACCCGCCGCGAGCGCCTCAAGCACGACATACTCTCGGTCGGTGATTCCCAGCGCCTTCAGACCCTGCTCGTTGCGCTCGAAACCCGTGCCCTGTCGCTTTCGCAGCACCGCGAGCGCGACCACGCCGCCGACCCCTGCAAATACAATCGCGACCACCCCCGCGAACCAGGGCCCCGAGATAGCGCGCGCCACATACCGGTATTCGAGCCATTGCAGCGCAAAAACTCCGGCCACCAGCATGGCCGAATACAGCAGGATTGTTCTTAGTTGTTGCATAGCATCCCCGACCCCGGGCACATGATGCCCCCTGACTCGCACAATCGACAAGCGTGCTTGTAACGATCGACGCAGTGCTCGGGTCTACTGACAGGAAGCCGAGTTGGAGTGGAGTCTATGAACCCGAGAGCATTGCTGACGCTGGGACTGATGTTGAGTGCAGCGGGCCAGGCAAACGCAGACAGTCTGGTGCTTTCCAGCGGCAGCGAACCGGTCACGTTGGTCGAGCTGTTCACTTCAGAAGGATGCAATAGTTGTCCACCTGCAGATCGGCATCTTTCGAACCTGACGACCGACAAGGGGTTGTGGCGCGACTTCGTGCCGCTGGCATTCCACGTCGATTATTGGGATTACCTCGGTTGGCAGGACCGCTTCGCAAATGCCGACTACTCCGATCGCCAGCGTCGCTATGCACTCGAGGGCGGCGTCCGAGTGGTCTACACGCCAGGATTCTTCGCGGGTGGCAAGGAATGGCGAAACTGGCGTCGTGATGGTTTGCCGGCTGAAGCGAGCGGTATGCCCGGCGTTCTGCGCGCCGAGGTCACCACGGACACCGTGAATGTGCACTGGGACGGTGAGACGACCGACGCACAGCCGCTTGCGAGCGTCGCACTCCTGGGGATGTCGCTGTCGAGCAGCGTCAAAGCAGGAGAAAACCGCGGCAAAAAACTCCGCCACGATTTCGTTGTGCTGGATGTGACGTCCGCTTCGTTGACCCCGGTCGAAGACGGCTACGCGGTCTCCGCGCCATTGCCCGAAAGTTCCGTGGGCGCCGAGCAGTTTGCAATTGCGGTATGGGTCACTGACGGTCGGACACAGGCGCCGTTGCAAGCCACCGGTGGTTACCTGCCGACCGGGTGGCCCAAGCCCGGACTAATCGAGACTGAGTAGGCTCGCGTTGCCTCCGACTGCAGCAGTATTGTTACTGACCGCGTACTCGGTCGCGAACCGGGTTAGGTAGTTGGGGCCACCAGCCTTGGGACCGGTGCCGGACAACCCGAGACCGCCAAACGGCTGCACCCCGACCACGGCACCTACCATGTTGCGGTTGATGTAGACGTTGCCAGCGCGAATGCGCTGCGCTAACTGTCCGGCTCGACCGTCGATCCGCGTATGCACGCCGAAGGTCAATCCGTAGCCACTGCAATTGATCTCATCGACCAGCGCATCCAGCTCGCTGCCCTTGAAGCGATAAAGGTGCACGATCGGTCCGAAGACCTCACGCTCCAGCGCAGACATCGCATCGATTTCGATCAGCGTCGGCGCGAAGAACACACCCGCCTCCGTCGACAGAGGCAATTCGCACTGGTGCAGCACTGTTTGTTGTTCGCGCATGCGCGCAACGTGCGCTTCCAACACCGCACGTGCCGATTCGTCAATGACCGGACCGACATCGGTTCGGGGATCTGCAGGGTCGCCAATCGCAAGCTCATCCATAGCGCCCTTCAACAGCTCGATCACCCGCGGCGCAATGTCTTCCTGAACACACAATATCCGCAGTGCACTGCAGCGCTGTCCCGCGGAGTTGAACCCGGACTGAACGGCATCCAGCACCACCTGTTCGGGTAGCGCGCTGGAGTCGACGATCATTGCATTCTGGCCACCGGTCTCGGCGATCAGCGTACCGATTTGTCCTTCGCGCGCTGCCAGCGTGCGATTGATCACCATCGCCGTTTCCGTGCTCCCTGTAAACGCAACGCCCGCAACCCGTGGGTCCGCAATGGCCGGCGCGGCAGCACTGCCACCCTCGCCGGGCAAGAAGTGCAATGCGCTGGCGGGCACGCCGGACTGCCAAAGCAGTTCGCAGGCCCGATGGGCGATGATGCTTGTCTGCTCTGCAGGTTTGGCGATCACGCTATTCCCAGCAGCCAGCGCGGCAACGACCTGACCCGTAAAAATCGCGAGCGGAAAATTCCACGGGCTGACGCAGACAAAAACACCGCGCCCGCGAAGCCCGTATACATTGCGCTCACCGGTCGGACCCGGCAACTCTTGTGGCTCAGTAAACCGGGCACGTGCCTGCGCTGCGTAATAGCGCAGGAAATCGACCGCCTCGCGAACCTCCGCGATCGCATCGGGCAGGGTCTTGCCCGCCTCACGGATACACAGCGTGCACAGCTCAGAGAGGTGCTGTTCATAGGCATCGGCGGCGGCCTCGAGAATGTCCGCGCGCCGCGTCGCCGGTGTCGCGTCCCACGCGGCAAACCCTTGGACAGCTGCGTCCACAGCGGTTTTCGGTGTCGCGCCATCCGCAAACTCGACCTCTCCGATAGTCTCGGTCACATCGAAGGGGTTAACGCTTTGGTTCGCGGCACCTTTAGCCCGTCGACCGTCGATCACCGGGCCGACCGAATAGGACTGTTGCGCGTGCGACGCCATCGCGTCGTACAGCGCGCTGGCCGTAGCTCGATCCGGAAGATTCACGCCGGTCGAATTCCTGCGCTCGTCTCCGAACAAGGCAGCGGGCAGCACGATCTTTTCATGCGGGATTTGATCAAGCGCCTTAACCGCGAGGATCGGGTCTGCGACGATCTCATCAATCGATTCATTCGGATCAACAATCTGGTTGACGAAGCTCGTATTCGCACCGTTTTCCAAAAGGCGCCGGACCAGATAAGGCAACAGATCTTCGTGACTGCCGACGGGCGCGTATACGCGGCACTGGCGGTCGTAGCGCTCCGGGTCGATGACTGCAGAGTACAACTCCTCGCCCATACCGTGTAGTCGCTGGAACTCGTAGTCACGCCGGCTGCCGGCATGGTGGAACACGTAGGCGAGCGTGTGCGCGTTGTGGGTCGCAAACTGCGGATAGATGGCGTCACCAGCATCCAGCATCGCGCGCGCACAGGCGAGGTAACTCACATCGGTATTCACCTTGCGCGTGAACACCGGGTAGCCCGCAAGACCCAGCTCCTGCGCGTGTTTAATTTCGGTATCCCAGTACGCACCTTTGACGAGGCGGACGGGAATCCTGCGCCCCACATCGCGTGAGAGCGAAGCCAGCCACTCGACCACAGCGAGACCGCGTTTTTGGTAGGCCTGCACTGCAAGGCCGAGCCCTTCGTAACCTTCAAGCGATGGATCGCGGAACACCGCTCCAAAGATGTCCAGAGAGAGCTGCAACCGATCGGCTTCCTCGGCGTCCATCGTGAGGCCGATGCCAACGTCACGAGCCCGCTGCGCGAGCGCCAGGAGTTGCGGCGCCAACTCGTCCATCGCTTGTTGCCGGCGAGCAAATTCGTATCGAGGGTGAAGTGCGGAAAGCTTCACACTGATGCTGTGCGTGCTGAAGATATCGTCGCCGGAAGGCGCACTGCCGATCGCATCGATCGCGGCCGCATAGGCCTCGAAGTAACGCTGGGCATCCGCCCGAGTGAGGGCAGCCTCACCCAGCATGTCGAAACTGTAGCGGTAGTTTTTGTTGTCGCCTTTCCCTGCGCGCTTGATGGCCGCGCCGATATCGCGCCCCATCACGAACTGGTGCCCCATCACCTTCATCGCCTGACGCATCGCACTGCGAACAACGGGTTCACCGGCGCGGCTAACCAATCGGCGGAATAACTCGCGCGGGTTTCGCTGGTGCGCTTCATCCAGCGTCAGCATCTTGCCCGTTAGCATCAAGCCCCAAGTACTGGCGTTTACGAACAGCGATTCGCTGGAGCCAAGATGCGAGGACCAGTCGGCGGCAGTGATCTTGTCGGCAATCAACGCGTCCGCGGTATCCGCATCTGGAATGCGAAGCAACGCCTCAGCAATACACATCAGCATGATCCCTTCCTGACTCGAAAGGTCATACTTCTGCAGGAACGCCTCGATCCCGCTGCGATCCTCATACTGCTTGCGAACATGTTCGACCAGGCTGTGCGCTGTCTTGTAGACGCTCGCACGTTCGGATTCTGACTCGCCGGCGATGGCCAACAAACGCGTCACCAGTGCGGTCTCATCGGCGAGGTATTCCCCGCCGAGGTTCTTGGTGTCACCAGACCGGGCGTAATCGGCTTCAAACCTCTGCCGCTTACGGGCAGCTGACTCTTGAGTTTGGCGGGCGGTCACCATAATTGCACTCCACGACGATGATGGCGAAAGAACTACCGTGCGGCCGGCGGTCTCCAATTATACCGTGCTTTTGCGAGCACTCAGTCCTGCGTGTCTTTCCACTCACGCAGTCTGCGACGCGTGTGTTTATCGGGTCTGCCCTGCGTCTGCGGCATGGACAAGCGATCACGACTCAGGGCATTGGCCAGCGCCTCACGGGCCGCCTGGCTCTCCTCTGACTCGACATAACAGGCGCGCGCCTCCGGTGCAGGTCCCCGGCGCGGCGGAATCCCAAGGACGGTCACGTGCCAGGTGTAGCGCCCGCGTGTGATGGCCAGTTCGTCCCCCACGCGTACCGGCTGCGCGGGTTTTGCGCGCTCTCCACCGCGCGTGACGTGGCCGCCGGTGACGGCTGCGCTGGCCTGCCCTCGCGTCTTGAAGAAGCGAGTGAAGAACAGCCACTTGTCGATCCGAAGCGTATCGGCCATGGACGGTTTCCTGAGATATAATTCGCCGGGCCGAGCCAACCGGCCGGACGCGACAGGAGATGATAACGTGACCCAGCGCTTCCTCAAGCAACTTGCCTCCGATACCGAGGCGCTCCGCGATCAGGGCTTATTCAAGACCGAACGACGCATCTCCAGCCCCCAGGAGGGCAGCGTTGATGTGGACGGACTCGCACATGAGGTGATCAACCTTTGCGCGAACAACTATCTGGGACTTGCCAATCACCCGGACGTTGTCGCTGCAGCACATCGGGCACTGGACGATCATGGCTTCGGCATGGCCAGCGTGCGATTCATCTGTGGCACACAGACGGTTCACACAGAGCTAGAGCGCCGCATTAGCGAATTCCTCGGCACCGAGGACACAATTCTCTACCCCTCGTGTTTTGATGCTAACGGCGGCTTGTTTGAGACCATCCTGACCGCAGAAGATGCGGTGATCAGCGATGCGCTCAACCATGCTTCGATCATCGACGGTATCCGTCTATCGAAAGCGCGGCGCTACCGCTATCAGCACAACGATATGCCTGACCTGAAATCCAAACTGGTCGAAGCGAGCGACGCTCGAATGCGCCTGATTGCCACCGATGGTGTGTTCTCCATGGATGGCACCATCGCCGACTTGCCCGCAATTGTTGATCTGGCAAAACGCTACGATGCGTTGACGTTTATGGACGATTGCCATGCGACTGGTTTTCTCGGAGCCAAGGGGCGAGGCACTCACGAGCATCACGATTTGATCGGCAAGATCGACATCATCACAGGCACACTCGGCAAGGCGCTGGGCGGCGCCTCGGGCGGCTATACGAGTGGGCGCAAGGAAATCATCGGCTGGTTGCGCCAGCGCTCGCGCCCTTACCTGTTCTCCAACACACTAGCGCCCACCATTGCCGCGGCGTCGATTGCCGTATTGGATCTTCTTCAGAGCGATGGCACGCTGCGCGATCAGCTTTGGCGAAACACTCGGTATTTCCGCGACGCGATGACACGTCTTGGCTTCGAGTTGAAGCCCGGAGAACACCCGATCATTCCTGTGATGCTCGGAGATGCAAAGCTTGCGACCGACATGGCAGATGCGCTGCTTGAAGAGGGCGTCTATGTGGTTGGCTTCGCCTACCCGGTCGTACCCAAGGGTGAAGCTCGAATCCGCACGCAGATGTCCGCGGCTCACTCGATTGAGGAGCTTGACCGCGCGATTGCCGCTTTCGAAACGGTAGGCAAGCGATTCGGCGTTATCGGTCGCGATGCGGCATGAAAGCACTGACCAAGAAACACGCTGAACCCGGTATCTGGTTAGAAGACATCCCGGAACCGACAATTGGCCCGAACGATGTGCTGATCAAGGTTCAGCGAACCGCCATCTGCGGCACAGATATCCACATCTATCGCTGGGATGATTGGGCGCGCGCGACGATCCCGGTGCCGATGGCGGTCGGGCACGAATTCTCCGGAGAAATCGTTGAGCTCGGCAGCGAAGTCTATGGCCTCAAGGTCGGCGGCCGGGTCTCCGCGGAAGGTCACATCACCTGCGGAGTCTGCCGCAACTGTCGTGCAGGCCGCCGACACCTGTGCATTAACACTGTGGGTATTGGCGTCAATCGACCCGGTGCTTTCGCCGAGTACATCGCAGTACCTGCGGCCAACGTGTTTCCGTTGCCGGACGACATCAGCGACGACATGGCCTCGATCCTGGACCCGTTTGGCAACGCAACGCATACCGCCCTGTCGTTCGATCTGGTCGGCGAGGATGTTCTGATCACGGGCGCCGGACCCATAGGCATCATGGCTGTGGCCATCGCGAGGTTTGTTGGAGCGCGTCATGTGGTCGTAACCGACGTGAACGACTATCGACTCGAACTGGCCAAACGTATGGGTGCGTCAGTCACCGTCAACGTCGCAGAATCGACAATCGATGAGGCCATGCAATCACTCGGCATGACTGAGGGTTTCGATGTCGGCATGGAAATGTCCGGCAACGGCACAGCACTGCGTGAGTTGCTGCGCGTGATGCACCACGGTGGCAATGTCGCCCTGCTGGGTATTCCGCCTGATGACACCGCGGTCGACTGGAATCAAATCATTTTCAAAGGACTCAATCTCAAGGGCATCTATGGCCGCGAGATGTTTGAGACCTGGTACAAGATGTCGAGCATGCTGCAAAGCGGACTGGATCTCTCACCGATCATCACGCATCGCTTTCCGTTGGCGGATTACGCGGAGGCGTTCCGCATTATGGACAGCGGGAAATCCGGCAAGGTAATTCTCGACTGGGCGGCCTGAGCCACCCAGTCGGTAATGATCATTGGATGGTGCAGAAACATTCGGCGTAGCGGTACATCGGGTCGTTGAAGCGCGCAAAGTCCTTATATACGTCTTCGACGATCCTTCCGACTTCCGACATGCCTTCGTGACGCTTCAGCAGTGGGCCGAGATCGATGCCGAGCTTCCCGCCGGTAGCAAGCAAACTCATCAATAACTGCTGCTCTTCGGAGAGCTGAGGCTCAATGAATCGGGTGCTGTACGCGCCCTCACTCAACGACGCAGACTCAGCGGCAATCGCAATCGCATCTTCGAGCGTTCCGATGCTATCGACCAGTCCATACTGCAATGCCGTAGGGCCGATCCAGACCTGACCCTGGGCAACTTCGTCGACCGCATCAAATTCCATGTTCCGGAATGAGGCGACATTGCCAACAAACTCGCGGTATCCGTGCTCAATATTCTGTTGCAGTACATCACGCACCTGCGGATCGATCGCACGATCGGTTCTGAGCGCACCCGCAATCCGTGTCGTGCCCACGCCGTCGGTGTACAACCCGAGTCGGGCAAACGACTCTTCGAACGTTGGGAACATCGCAAAAATCCCGATGGAGCCCGTGATCGTGTTTTCCTGTGCGACGATGTGATCCGCCGCCATCGAAATCCAATAACCGCCCGACGCAGCAACGCCACCCATCGATGCAATGATCGGCTTGCCCGCTTTCTGGATGTTCTGGATTTCGTCCGATATCACCTCGGAAGCAAACGCACTGCCACCACCCGAATCGACTCTGAGTACGACCGCCTTTACATCATCATCAAGGCGCGCTTGACGCAGGAGTCTTGCCGTCGAGTCACCGCCGATCATGCCCGGAGGTGCGGAGCCATCGACAATACTGCCGGAAGCCACGACAACAGCTACGACATCATCCGCTTCAATAGAAGGCTCGAGCATCCGTTTGGCATTCAGGTATGCACGGTAGCCGACCTGATTAAACGTGCCTGGGTTGTTGGCGTCCTCGCCGACCAGGTCGATCATTCTTTCGCGCACGGCACTCGAAGATGCGAGCTCGTCTACCAGACCATTTGCCAAAGCAAACTCGGAGAAGTTACCTCCGGATTTACGAAGCTCATCGGCAATATTATCAGCCATGTTCTGGATCGTGTCCGGCTCCAGATCGCGCTGAGCGGTAACGTCGCTCTTGTAGTTTGACCAGAGCGCATCGAGCAGGCGTACTCGCTGTCCGCGGTCTTCATTCGACATACTGGTACGTGTGTAGGGTTCGATGAAGCTCTTGTGCGTACCCACTTTAAAAATGTTCCAGGTGATTGAGAGCTTCTCAATCACTTCCGCGTAGTAGGTTCGGTAAGTGCCGTACCCATCCGCAATGACGACGCCATTAGGGTCGAGGATTACCTCATCGGCATGCGAAGCGAGGTAGAAACCGCCCTGGGAGTAGTAGGCCCCGAACGAGAGAATCTTCTTTCCGCTCTCCTTGAAGCGCGTCAACGCCTCACCCACCTGACGGAGTTTCGTGAGCTCTCCACCGCCAAGAACATCTGCGCGCAAATAGATCATTTCGATTGCATCATCGTTCGCGGCAAGATCGATCGCATCGACAAGATCACGCACCAGCACTTCAGCTATCGTGTCACCGGTGGCTTCCGCGATCGCTCGGTCCAACGGTGTGCCTGACAATTGCTCCGTCAACACGCCGGCCGGCGCGACCACCAGGGCCGCGCGTTCTGGCAAAACGATATCCGACGGTGTGACTACGCGAATGAAAATCGAAAACAGCACCAGCAACAATACAAGGTGCAACACTTTCCGAAAGCCATTAATCAGGCTCCAGATACCGCCGAACAGGCGAAACAACAGGTTGGGTTTGTCAGACATAACGTAATTTGGTTTGAACGAGAGTGGGGACCGGCAAGACTACCTGAAATCAGGCGATCGCGCGTGGCTGTTACACGAACACCATCGAGAGCTGCGGCCAGAACGTAATCACGATCACCGATAGCAGCAAAATCAGGAGAAACGGGAACGTGGCGCTGTAGACCTCGGTGATCGGTCGCTCGAAGCGATAGCTTGCGATAAACAAATTCAGACCGACTGGTGGTGTGAGATAGCCCAACTGCATCGCCGACAGGAACACCATACCAAGGTGGACAGGATCGACGTTGTACTGCGCCGCCACCGGAAGAATCAGCGGCACGACGAGAACGAGCGCTGAGAAGATATCCAGAATTGCACCCAGCACCAACAGGAACAGCAAGAGCAGGATCAGGAAACTCGTCTGTGTGTCGACGAAGCCACTAACCCAACCGAGAAGCTTCTGCGGCACACCGGTATCGATCATGATGTTGGTGGAAGCGAGCGACATCCCGAGAATCACGAGGATGCCACCTACCAGCAGCATCGACTCGCGCATGAGATCTGGCAATTGCTTGAAGCTGATTTCTCGCAGCACGATCACCTCAACAATCAATGCGTACAGTGCAGTGACTGCAGCCGCCTCCGACACCGCAAAATAGCCCGAGTAGATACCGCCCAAGACCACGATCGGTAATGGCAGCTCCCACTTGCTTTCCCAAAGCGCGCTGCCGACGGTCTTCCAGGAGAATCGCTTCAGGGTCTGCTTCTGACCGCGGTTCACCCACAGACACCACCCTGCAAGCATGGCGAGCATGAGCATCCCCGGGAGCACACCGGCTCGAAACAGCGTGTCGATCGAAATACCGGCAACGATGCCGTAGAGAATCAAGGGAAGTGACGGTGCGAACAAGAGTCCGAGCGATCCCGCGGAAGTCACCAGGCCCAAATTGAACTTCGGTTCGTAGCCGGACTGCTTCAGTGCCGGATACAAAATGGCACCGAGAGCGATGATCGTGACGCCCGATGCGCCTGTGAATGCTGTAAAGAACGCGCAAGCAGCCAACGAAACGATGGCGAGCCCCCCGGGCATCCAACCCAATAGTGCATCCGTGAGGCGCACCAATCGGCTCGGCGCTTTGCTCGCGCTCAGCAAATAACCAGCGAACGTGAATAAAGGGATCGCCAATAAAACCGGCATCTCTGCGATCGAGAAAAACTCAATCGCAAGTGCAGACAATTCGATGTCTTCACGGGAGTAGGAGTACAACGCACTTGCAGCGATCAACGCGAAGAGCGGCGCACCGAAAATAGCCAGTAAAAGCAGCAGTGCACCGAAAACAATCATGCGTCAGAAACCGACCGTTCAGACTCGGGTCGGCGACCGGCGATGTCGAGAATCACGAACACCAAATACCGCCACGACATCAATGCGAACGCGATCGGCATGATGATCTGGAACCACCAGGCCGGGAGCCCACCGAGCAGTTCATCCTCATACTCACGAGCCTGCAGAACGAAATCTGCAGCAAACCAGGCGACACATCCGCAAACGACTGCGGTAAAAAGGTTGGTGACCACACGCGTGAGTCTGCGTCCCCACGGTGGCAGGAAGCGAGACATCACGTCGATGGCGATGTGCTTATCGGCGCGACTTGCTGCCACCGCGCCTGCGAGCGCCAACCACAACACCATGAGGCGGAGCGCCTCATCACCCCAGATCAATCCGGCATCAAAGAAGTTCCGCAGCACGATCTGACTGCATGCCAGTACGATCATCGCACCCAGCAACAAGACGAGTACGGCATCTTCGGCCGCCTTGCCCCAGCGGGCGAGTTGCTTCATCGAATCGGTCTTCAGTCAGAGGCTGCGGCAGCGCGCTCGGACCGATACTCGCTCAACAAACCGAGCATGCGATCGAACATCTCACGCGAGACGACATCTCGATCGGCGAGCGCTTCATTGGCTATGGCAACGGCGTTGCGCCAGCTCTCAAGTTGCCCTTTGTCGAGCTCAACAAACTCGATGCCCACGCTTTCCAGCGCTGCCAATGCATTGTCGTTCTCAGCGCGATTGCCTTCATCGAACTCTGTGTAGATCCTCGTCAGGACCTCATTCACGATCGCCTGATCCGCGGCCGAGACACGGTCGAATCGCTTCTTGTCGATGGCAATGAATGCCATCGTGTAGACCAACGGCACGTTGGTCGCATATTTCACTTTCGTGTGCCACTGAAGCACTAGTGCACCAACCGGCGGTGTTGCCACGACGTCGAGCAGACCGGTTTGAAGCCCAGTAAGCACGTCAGTCAGCGGTAAAGTGACCGGGGCCAGGTCGAGTGCTTGCATCCCGGCGTAGCTGATCTCGTCACCCTCAGGCACCCAGACCTTCTTGTTCTTGAGATCAGGAAGTCCGCGAACCGGCGTATTTCCGAGAATCACGGCAAAACCGCCACCCGCAAAACCGAAACTGACAAAGCCCGCATCTTCGAGACCCTGCTTCAAATCTGCATCGAGTCGCGACCGTACATAGTCGACTTCTTCCTGCGAGTTGAACACGAGCGGCAGCCCGTAGATCGAGAGATCCGGATAAAAACTCATCATGCTGCCAGCGGTGAAGGCTCCGCCATGCAACTGACCGATCCGCATCTTGCGCAACACTTTGCTGTCGCTGCCCTGGATGCCGCCACCGAACAACTTGATGATGACCCGGCCTTCGGTGCGTTCTTTGATCTCTTTAGCGCCCGCACGCATTTTGCGCATCCATTCCGAATTCTCGGGCGCGATCGTTGCTAGTTTGAATGTTTCGGCGTGCGCGACAGGCGTCGTCGCTGACACCGCCAGAATTGCTGTCAACAAAGCAGCCAACAGGCCGCTGCTTCGGTAACTCATAACTACTCGTCTCCGTGAGTGCCGGTCATTGCCGGATGTCGTATTGACCATAATACTGGGCAGATCGTGAAGATTCTGTGAACCCTGCACGCCCTCAGTCGCTTGCGACCGTAGACCGACGAACTGAAGCAGTTGTTACAAGATCGGAAATCGATCAGAAGTAGTCTGCGCCGCTTTCCAGCAATTGCTTGGCGTCACGAACCGCCAGAGTATTCGTCAGGGTCAACCCGTCATATTCGACCTCCGATGCGAGCACTTCGTTCAACAATTGATCATGCAATTCTTGCTCGTATAGCAGGCGGGCATAGCCTCGGGCGTACTCGACCTTGATGGCAAGATCACGACCCTCAGTCAGTGCGATCGCGCGCTCGAAATAATCACGGCCGACCTCTGGCTTGCCACCCAGGGCAGGCGGACGAAGCGTGTTGAGGATGCCAAGGTAGTTGTAAAGGGCGCCACGATCCGCCTCCGGGGTCTCATCCACGACAGCCAGCAGCAACGATTCGATGTGTGGCAAACGCGCCAACGCCGCCCAGTCATCGCTGTGCGCACGAATATAGGCGAGTGACGCAACGCCATAGGTTTCCGCCAGCGCCGCGTTGTCATCGTCGATTTCATCAAGCCCGGCCTCGAACTCGTCGAAGGTCGCGGTCGGCCAATCACAGCCATCATCGATCTCGAGACAAACCGCACGCTCGGCGTATTCGAGTGCCCGCGCGGTCAGGATCTTGGCACGGTCGGGTTCGCGGGCGAACACAGCACCGTAGGCCGCGTACAGATCTGCCGCAGCAGCCAGCGCAACGGCGGAATCGGGGTTGCCCTCAATAAGACTGTCGAGGAGCAACAGGTAGGCCGGTGCGCCGTCTTCCACGATGCGTGGGTCCGGCTGATTGAACACAGCACTGCCGAGGTCCTCTGCAAACCCGCCGGCGATAGACGACACCAGGCCTCCGCATGCGCTAGCGGTTGTGACGATCACAAAAGCCGCCAGGGCCTTAGCGACCCTCGCAGCAGAAGACGGAGCCGTCAGCATCGCAATCGCGTTAGATTTTCTCGCGGATACGTGCAGCTTTACCGGTGCGGCCGCGCAAGTAGTAGAGCTTCGCGCGACGAACGTCACCGCGGCGTTTCACCGTGATGTCGCCCAGCATTGGGCTGTAGGTCTGGAATACGCGCTCAACACCCTCACCGTGAGAGATCTTGCGAACCGTGAATGAAGAGTTCAGGCCGCGGTTTTTCTTCGCAATCACAACACCTTCGTAAGACTGCAGACGCTCGCGCTCGCCCTCTTTGACTCGCACCTGAACCACTACGGTGTCACCCGGACCA
The DNA here is from genome assembly GCA_038521865.1 of Pseudomonadota bacterium. Taxonomy (GTDB): domain Bacteria; phylum Pseudomonadota; class Gammaproteobacteria; order Steroidobacterales; family Woeseiaceae; genus CALBPI01. The sequence continues at coordinate 1,033,379 of JBCBKO010000001.1, forward strand.
AATTCGGGAATCTCCCGAGTCATTTGTTCCGCGTCGATCGCATCAATAATCTTGCTCATCGTTCTCTTTCCAATGACGCACCAAGCGCCCGTTTCTCTAATCCCGATCTCGTCCAAGCGCCGCGTGCGACGCCATGTATTGTTCGAGCAGTTCGCGATCATTCGCATCCAACTCAAGACCTTCGAGTAGGTCTGGACGACGCAACCACGTTCTGCCGAGTTGTTGCTGCCGTCGCCAGCGCGCTATCGCCGCATGGTCACCGCTTTGCAACACCGCCGGCACTTGCCGACCCTCAACCTCAGCCGGCCGCGTGTAGTGTGGACAGTCAAGCAACCCATCAGAAAACGAGTCCTCAACCGCGGAGTCGGCATGCCCCAGTGTTCCGGGGAGCAATCTGACTACGCTGTCCACCACCGCCATCGCGGCCAGTTCGCCGCCAGACAACACGAAATCGCCCAGCGATACTTCCTCATCAATCTCGGCATCGACAATTCTCTCGTCGATGCCTTCATACCTGCCAGCCACCAGCACCAACTCCGGTCGCTTGGCCATGGCCGCTGCTCGCGCCTGCGTCAGCTGCTGACCCTGCGGACTCATCAGCACAACATGCGAGGCTTCCGAGGCCGCCTTTGCCGCACGGATAGCCGCAACCATCGGCGCGAACTGCATCACCATGCCCGGGCCGCCACCGAAGGGTCGATCATCGACCCGACGTTGCCGGTCCTCGGCAAAATCGCGCGGATTGATGCAGTCTAGTGAAACTGCGCCATCCGCAATCGCCCGGCCTACTACGCCGTGCTCTGCCACCGTCCGGACCCAGTCCGGGAACAGTGTAATGACCGTGACGCGCTCAAGTTGCGGAGTCACCGTCTTCTGCCACACCCGACCAGTCCACCTGGATCGCGTGTTCCTCCAAATCGACATCGAGTACGTAGCGCTCCATCACAAAGGGCACCAGCGTCTCTGCGCCGTTGGCATTCTTCACGACCATCACGTCGTGAGCGCCAGTCTCCAACAAGTGGTCCACCTTCCCGAGCAAGTGACCGTCCTGAGACGTCACCACCGCACCGATCAGGTCGGACCAGTAGTACTCACCGACGTCCGTTTCCGGAAGCGCCGACCGAGGTACTTGTAGCACCGTCCCGTTCAAGGCCAGTGCAGTGTCTCGATCATCAACTCCTTCGATTCGGCCCACCAGCGTTTTGCCCTGCGTCCGAGCCTCAAGCAACCGATACTCGCGGCCCTCAGGACTCTTGAAACGCGAAAAGCGCAACAGGTTGTCGCGTGGATCGGTGAAAGAAAATAACTTCACCCAGCCCCGAACACCGTGCGCCCCTCGAATCTCACCGACCGTCACTTGCCGATCGGTCAGTACCACGACCGAGCTCCTGCCGCTCAGGCGGCAGCTGCAGCCTTGCGGTATTGCTTCAGCAGTTGTGCAACACGCTCGGAAGGCTGCGCGCCCTGGCTCAGCCAGTGATCCGCGCGCTCGATGTCGATACGCAGACCTTCTGCATTGCCTTTAGCAACTGGGTTGAAGAATCCAAGACGCTCAATGTAGCGGCCATCGCGACGGTTGCGGCTGTCGGTTACCACGAGGTGGTAGAACGGCCGTTTTTTCGCGCCTCCGCGAGACAAACGAATCGTAACCATAAGTACAAATCCAAATAATGATCTTGTGAAACGAGGCCCTGATCCAATGAGCGTTAACGCTGGGACCACCAATTCGCCTCGGAACAGCCCGCCATTGTAACGGGGCGAGGCCCGCTAGGGAATACGTATTGTCGAAAAAGCCATCAACGCCCGAATGGCGGCATACCGCCACCCCCACCAATACCCCGCATCAGGTTTTTCATACCGCCCTTGGAGACTTTCTTCATCATTTTCTCCATCTGCAGGTGCTGTTTTAGCAAGCGATTGACATCCTGGATCTGTTGTCCAGCCCCGCGAGCGATACGTTTTTTTCGTGACCCATTGATTTTCTTGGGAAAACGGCGCTCGTCGAACGTCATCGAGTTAATCAGAGCGATCTGGCGAGCGATCTGCTTATCATTCATCTGATTCTTCAGCGCACCCGCGTTCAGATTCCCGGGCAGCGGCATTTTTTCCATCAGGGCGCCCAATCCGCCCATGTTCTGCATTTGTTCAAGCTGATCTTTCAGATCGCCCAAATCGAAACCTCGCCCTTTTTTGAGCTTTTTGGCGAGCCGTTCGGCCTTTTGCTGGTCAACTTTTTGCTCGACTTCCTCAACGAGCGTCAGGACGTCGCCCATGCCGAGAATGCGCGATGCCATGCGTTCCGGGTGGAACATCTCAAGGCCATCGGTCTTCTCGCCGGTGCCGATAAACCTGATCGGCTTGCCGATGGTTTCCCGGACCGAAAGCGCCACACCGCCTCGTGCGTCACCGTCGGTCTTGGTAAGAATCACGCCTGTCAATGCCAGGGCATCATCGAATGCCTTTGCCGATTGCACCGCATCCTGACCCGCCATGCTGTCGACGACAAACAACGTCTCATGCGGCGCGACCTTGGCGTGCACCTCAGCGACCTCCGCCATCATTTCGCCATCGACGTGCAGGCGCCCGGCGGTATCGACAATCAACACATCGGCATATTGACGCTTCGCATCGTCAACCGCCCGAGCCGCGATAGCGACGGGGGCTTCGTCGGCACTTGATTCGTGGAATATCGCTCCGACTTCCTGCGCAACGGTCTGTAGCTGCAAGATTGCGGCCGGTCGGTGAACATCGACGCTGACCACCATGACTTTTTTCTTGTCGCGCTCAATGAGCCGCCTGGCCAGTTTCGCGGCGGTGGTGGTCTTGCCGGCGCCTTGCAGCCCGGCCAGCAAAATGATGGCCGGTGGCTGAACTTTCAGGTCCAGCGGCATGGCACCTTCACCACCGAGGACAGCAGTGAGTTCGGTGTGGATGATCTTGATGAACGCCTGACCCGGAGTCAGGCTCGTCATTACAGACTCACCCTGAGCCTGAGTGCGCACACGATCGATGAACCCCTTCACCACCGGCAGGGCAACGTCCGCCTCGAGCAGCGCCATGCGCACCTGGCGCAAGGTGTCCTTGACGTTGTCTTCAGTAATCCGACCTTTACCGGTCAGCTGCTGGGTGGCACGCCGCAGGCGCTCCGAAAGGTTGTCAAACATGCGCAGGCCCGATCAGAAATACTGATCCAGAGTTTACCGCAGCGCGGGTCAGATGATGAGCGTGTTACCGGTTGAGAGCATCTGGACCGGCCGTGAGGGCACCGCGTCCTGAACCTGACGCAGGATTGTGGACTCATCGCCTGGTTTCATGGCAGTCAGCCAGATTTCAGGGGTATGGGTGAGCTTGGTTAAATCAGCCGCTAACGTTCGAGGCGTATAGTGTCCGGCTGCTTCGGCCAACGCGAGCTGCTCGTCGGGGAACGAGACCTCGACCACCAGCACCTTCAAATCGGCAAACGAATTCAGCAATGGCCAAAGCGTTGCGTTGGTTGTCGTGTCTCCACTGATGGCGAATACGCCGTCCGGACCACTGACACAGTAGCCCTGCGCTGGCACGCTGTGACGAACATCGACCGCGTGGAACAAGCGTCGATTGATATCAACCACTTCCCCAGGCTGAAGTGTCTGGTACTTAATTACGGGATTAGACAGGTCGGGAAGCTGGGCAAAGTCCGGCCAGATTTCCCAATTGAAAATATGCTTTTGCAGCGTAGCGAGCGTTTCGCGGCGCCCGTAGACCGTCAGCGGGTCGCCGAGGCGCGCATCGAACACGCTGTCGATGAGAAACGGGAGTCCCGCGATGTGATCGAGATGCGCGTGCGTGAGCAGCACATGTCGTATCCTGCGTAGTTCAGGTAGAGAGAGATCTCCGACGCCGGTTCCTGCATCGAGCAGGACATCCTCATCGACCAATAGTGCGGAGGTACGCGCTCCCTGCCCTATACCACCACTGCATCCCAGCACTTTAATTTGCATATCGATACCGCCTGTGGCGCCTCATGCGCCAGTTAACCGGTCCACCGGCTCCATCGGAGTGTTGCACCCTGCCATGACTTAACCGCAGGCATTCCCTGTGCGATCATCTCCGTATAATTCGCAAAATTAGGCTAGAGCAGCTGGAGATTCTGTGCTTGCGTTCACAATTTTTGCCGCCTACGCAGCCATCGGGATTGCGCTGATTCGGCAAGCTCAAGGGGGAGAGGCGACCAAGACGCTGCCAGGATGGCTCGCGGGACTGCTGGTTCTTACGATAGGCGTCCACGGCGCAGTCTTCCTCTCAGGAGTACTGCTCAGCCCGGGCACTGGCCTTGGGCTGCCCGACGTCTTGAGCGTTATCGCCTGGTTATTCGCGGCCATTGGGCTGTTCGCCGGTATGCAGAGCGGCTTTGCTGTGCTCGCCGGTATCGTGCTCGGATTGAGCGCAGGGTTGGTAGCCCTCACCTTAATTGTACCCGCCGCGGGCGCGTCCCCGCTCACCTGGCAACTGAAGCTTCACGCGATCCTCTCGTTAACTGCATACAGTTTTCTGGCCGCTGGGGCGCTTCTGGCGGCCGCTTCACTGATCCAGGATGCGCAGTTGAGGGCCGCGCGAGTCAGCAAGCTTTCCTCGGTACTCCCGCCGTTGTTGGCCACCGAGCAACTGCTTGCGTCACTCACGACGTCCGGGTTTATTTTCCTGCTGATGGCCGTCACCAGCGGCTTCGTTTTTGTCGACAACCTGTTCGCACAACATTTGGCTCACAAGAGTGTCCTGTCGCTAGGCGCCCTCGTCATCTTTGGGATGCTCGTGGTTGGTCGGCAGGCAGCCGGCTGGCGAGGTCGGCGCATGCTGCATTTGTACCTCACAGGTTTCGCTGTACTGGTTCTGGCCTATTTCGGCAGCAAGCTGGTACTCGAAGTGATTCTCCAACGTAGCTGGGGTTGATCTCTAAGCACTAATTGACAACGGCAGTCACAGACTGCTGTTATTGAATCTTCGGGTCAGGAGGTTCCGCGTCTTTGGACGACATCCCCGTCAGTGTCATGTTCGGCATCATTGCCGGACTTCTCGTCTGTTCCGCTTTTTTCTCGAGCTCAGAAACCGCGCTGATGAGCCTGAATCGTTATCGGTTGCGACACCGAGCCCGATCCGGCAGTCGCTCAGCACGAATGGCCGAGTCTTTGCTCCAAAAGCCCGAACGCCTGATCGGTCTGATTCTGCTTGGCAACAATGTGGTCAACATTCTCGCCGCGTCTCTTGTCGGTATCATTTCGCAGCGCCTTGGCGGGAGCGCGGCGTTCGCCATCGCCAACAGTTTGTTGACGCTCGTCGTGTTGATATTTGCGGAAGTAGCACCCAAGACACTCGCTGCACTGAATCCCGAAAGAGTTGCGATGCCCGCAGTCTATTTTTACTACCCGGTGCTGAAGGTCACGTGGCCGATCGTGATGCTCGTCAATCTCATGGCGAACACGGTGCTGCGCCTATTTGGTGTGAGTCCTCGCGAAGTGGATGGCAATGCGCTTAGCCACGAGGAATTGCGCACCGTAGTTAACGAAGCAGGCGCGTTGATCTCTCGCAAATACCGCACGATGCTGACGGGTATTCTCGATTTGGAAAAAGTCACCGTCGACGATGTCATGGTGCCGCACAACGATATCGTCGGCATCGATCTGGATGATGATCTCGACGACATTCTTAAGGCGATTGAATCGAGCGCTCATACCCGACTGCCCGTCTACGAGGACAACATTGATCAGATCGTTGGCGTCTTGCACATGCGCAGCCTCGTCAGGCAGACGCGGCGGGAATCAGTTACCAAGGATTTCCTTCGCAGCGTGGCCCGGGAGCCGTATTTCGTGCCGGAGGGAACCCCGCTCAGTATCCAGCTGGTGCAGTTCCAAAAACGCAAGGCGCGACTTGCACTCGTAGTGGACGAGTATGGCGACATTCAGGGGATGGTCACCCTCGAGGACATCCTCGAGGAAATCGTCGGCGAGTTCACTACCGATCCAGGCGCTGCGACCGATCAGGTACGTGAGTCCGAGGACGGTGCCTTGCTGGTTCAAGGCGCCACCAACATTCGTGAACTCAATCGCCAGGTGGGCTGGGAGTTGCCGACCGACGGTGCGAAAACCATCAACGGGCTGGTACAAGAAACCCTGGAGCGCATTCCGGAGGCCGGCACTGTGCTTTCGATTGGCGACTACCGCATCGAGGTGCTCGCCTGCTCGGATAACAAGGTGTTGGAAGTACGCCTTTGCGAGGCAACGGAAGGATAACGTCAGTTGTCGGCGCTAATCGAAGCCGAGTTCGATAGCCTCGCTGACCGACCGAACACCGATAACCTCGATGCCTTTGATCGCCTCTCTCGGGCGGTTCGCCCGCGGCACAATCGCCCGCGTGAAGCCCTGTTTCGAAGCCTCTCGCAAACGCTCTTCACCGAACTTGATCGGACGAACTTCTCCCGCCAGACCAACCTCGCCAAAAGCGAGCGTACCCTGCGGTAACGCTCGATCTCGAAAACTGGATAGCGCTGCGAGCAACGCGGGTAAATCTCCTGCTGTTTCGTGGATCCGGATGCCACCAACCACGTTGACAAACACATCCTCGCCAGCGAGTGAAACGCCACCATGTCGCTGCAAGACCGCCAGCAGAAGTGCCAGGCGATTCTGGTCGATACCTTGAGCGAGCCGTCTTGGGTGTCCGCCGTGCGCATCGGCGACCAAGGCCTGGACCTCCACCAGAAGCGGTCGGCTTCCTTCCCAGGTGACGGTCACCAAGCTGCCAGGCGCATCGACCTGATCTCGCGACAGGAAAATCGCCGACGGGTTGGATACCTCACGAAAACCATCCGACTGCATCGCAAACATACCCATCTCACTGGCGGCGCCAAATCGGTTTTTGACAGCACGCACCAGACTGTATCGACTGCTGGGATCACTCTCGAAGTACAACACGGTGTCGACCATGTGCTCGACGACACGCGGGCCTGCGATGACGCCCTCTTTGGTCACGTGGCCGACGACAAACACCGACACGCCCGCTGATTTGGCGAAGCGAGTGAGCGCACCCACGCACTCACGCAATTGTGAGACGGCGCCCGCCGCGCCCGTCTGTGCCGATGACACCAACGTCTGCATTGAATCCACCACCAGCACTTGTGCACGCTCTGCAGCCGCGGTTGCGATGATCGTCTCAATTTCGGTCTCGGCGTGCAGCGTCACCTTGCTATCAGCAACGTTGAGCCTTCTCGCTCTTGCGGCCACCTGGTTGACGCTCTCTTCGCCGGTGACGTAGAGCACACCCAGAACATCAGCGAGTCGCGCCGTGACCTGCAACAGCAGAGTGGATTTGCCGACTCCAGGGTCACCTCCTAGCAGGGTCACTGCGCCCGGCGCCAGACCGCCCCCGAGCACCCGATCGAATTCGGAAAACCCCGTTGGGTATCGCGCGCTGACATCTTCGGGCGCCTCGGCCAATGCAGACAATCGCGAAACCGCTTGAGTCCCGGCGTATCCACTTCGCGCAGTACCCACAGCCGCAACGCTCGAGATAGCCTCCAACGTGTTCCACGCCCCGCAATCGCTGCATTGCCCTTGCCATTTCGGCGCGATCGCTCCGCAGGCGGTGCACTGATATTTTGGTGACTTCTTGGCCATTTCCACGCTATTTCCACATATTCCCCGATTTACCAGAATACGCCAAAGTGGTACCTGTTTCGCAGTAACTCAAAGACTTGCAAACTAAGCTCTCGGGCGTTTATGAAGTCAGTGCTCAACATTCCACTGGGACGCCAGATTCAGGTCGCGGTTAGCGTTTTTGTGCTGCTGCCGGCAACTCTCGCGTACGGCCCTATGCTCCCGTTGCTGCAAAAAGGCGACTTGATGCTGCGGCAAGTGTTCTCCCCCAGCGCGATCGTATCGGGATCACAACAGCCGATTTTGATTGATGGCGGGCCGACGGACAATGCAACAATTCGCGCGCTTCTAGCGCAAATGGATGATGCTGCCAGTGTCACGATCGTTGATCCGCTGCCCGACGCTAGCGACGCGCTCGCCGAAGCGGTGCGCTTCAACGGCGCGACCTACATTACGGACACACCGGATCCGGACGGAAGAGAGTCCGCAGCGGTCTTCAAAGCGGCTGCCCGTGGCATCGCGCATGGCCAGCTGCCTTCGCAGACCAACGAAATCCACGCCGGGTTGCAAGCTTGGAATCTGAGCGGCAACACCATGCGCGCGAGCGCTGCCCTGATGCCGCTGCTGCCAGACTCGCGCTGGCGTGAACGCAATGGCATAGGCAGTCTCGCACCCGATCTCAACATCATCGCGATGCGCGGACTCGACGCACCGATCCAAAACGCGGCCGCCGCACTGGGTGACCGCGAGATGCCTCTGGCTCGCAAGACTGCCTCCCGGCACGTCTACATCGGCGGAGAGAACCTCGATCGACTCGCCGCTTTCGGTCGCTACCATGCAGGACTCGCAAGCGGCGAAATCCTGCGTCAGCCTGGCTGGGCGACGACCGCAAACTGGCTCGCAATCACCATCGGCATGTTCCTTCTGGTGTCTCTCTTGTGGCGCGAATCACGACGTATAATCCTGACTTACGCTGGTCTCACGACTTCTGTCTTGCTGGTTGCTCAGTGGACGCTCGCAACGCAGGCGCAGCTACAGGTCGACGTGTTGGTCGTGATCGTCAGCCTCTTGTGTGGTTTTGCGATCTGTTTCTGGCTAACTCCAGATCGCAAATCGAACCGGCGCGAAAGTTTCCGGAGCGGCCTCAGGTATCTGCGCCACGGCAAGCTGGATGCTGCTTTCCGCGTATTCAAGAGCTGCCCAACACACCCCAGCCTGATGCCGACGCTTTACAAGCTCGCCATCGCTTTCGAAAAACGATCTCAGCCGGAGCAAGCCCGAGCGGTCTTCGCGCACATGGCCGGCCGCAAGGACGGCAAGAGCAACGTCGCACAACCCAATGCGGGAGGCGCTACGACAACGATGCGCCGACCACCGACGACGCCCGACAACATCCCGGAGACACTCGGAAGGTACGAGGTTCTGCGCCCGCTCGGCAGTGGCGCGATGGGCGGTGTTTTTCTCGGTCGTGATCCGCGAATCAATCGTCTGATCGCATTGAAAATCGTCTCTTTCGACGAGATTAGCGATGAAGCAACCCGAGTCGAAGCTCGTGCGCGCTTCTTCCAGGAGGCCGAGTCTGCCGGGCGACTCACGCATCCCAGCATTACCGCGGTTTACGACTCCGGCGAGGAGAACGGGCTTGGCTATATCGCGATGGAGTATGCGCCCGGTGTGCAGATGGTGCGCTACACCGCTTCAGACACGCTGCTCGACCCCGTGACACTGATGCGTTCGATGATTCAGGTCGCCGAGGCGTTGGATTACGCACATTCAGAACATGTAGTGCATCGGGATATCAAGCCAGCAAACCTGATTTACGACGCCAGCACCGACGGCATCAAAGTCACCGATTTCGGCGTCGCGAGATTAGTCGATGCGCAGCGCACTCAGACCGGCCTTATCCTGGGTACACCGACTTATATGTCACCGGAGCAGTCGAGCGGCGCACAAGTCGATGGCAGTTCCGACTTGTTTTCGCTTGGTGTTACTCTATACGAACTTTTGACTGGGGAGGTTCCGTTTCGCGGGAAAAGCGTTGCGGAGCTCATGACAGCGATCAATAACAAGACACCGCAATCTGTCTCGTCACTGAGACCGGGAATGCCGCCCGTGATCGACAGTTTCATGGAGAAGGCGCTGGCGAAGCAGCCTGAAAACCGGTTCGCATCGGGCCACGATATGGCATTTGCGATGCGCGAATGCGTGTCCGGCATGTTCGGACTGGCGGCGAACCAGTAAGTAGAAGCACCGCGATGAGCTTGAAGGGAAAAATCCAGTTCTCCGCAGTGACCGACACCGGCAGGGTGCGGGAACACAACGAAGACGCCATTGCGACCAATGTGGACGCCGGTTTGTTGGTGCTGGCAGATGGCATGGGTGGCTATAACGCCGGGGAAGTCGCCAGTGGTATTGCGGTGAAAACCGTCCACGGCCTGCTCTCTGACGCTGTGATGCGAGAGAAGCGCGGCGACATCGAGTCCACAACCGGGTTCATGCGCCAGTCCATCGCACTGCGCGACGGCGTGCGCCGAGCCAACAAAATCATCCATCAAACCGCGCAAAGCCAACCTCAGTGCGAGGGCATGGGCACAACTATCGTAGCTGCCCTGTTTTACGATGATCGAGTATCAGTCGCGCATGTTGGCGATTCTCGACTCTATCGACTGCGCGGAGGCGAGCTGAGACAGGTCACGCTCGACCACTCGCTGCTTCAAGAGTTGGTTGACCGCGGTTTTTATTCCGAAGAAGAGGCTCAGCGCTCCACCAACAGAAACTACGTCACCCGCGCGCTTGGCGTAGAACCGCAGGTCGAGGTTGAGATTCAGGAGGCGGCGGTCGAGGTCGGTGACATCTATTTGCTGTGCTCTGACGGCCTGCCTGACATGGTCGAGGACGAGGATATTCATTTAACGATCAGTACGTTTAGTGATAACCTTGAAGTAGCAGCTAAGCAATTGGTTACCCTCGCAAATGAACATGGCGGCCGTGACAATATCTCGGTGATGTTGGCGCGGATCAAAGAACCGTTTCCCGCTAAGCGCAGCTTAATGCAGCGGCTGTCGGGGCTGTTCGGCGGGTGATTGGCCGCACGGTGTTGGTGGACGAACGGATTACAGTGGTTCTTGACGCAGTCTCGAATCAATAACAACCAAGAGAAATGGAACGAATATGGCACGGCTGGTTCTGAGTCTGGGTGATCAAGTGCTCGCTGAGTACAACATGACCAAAGAGCGCTACACGATCGGGCGACTCCCGGATAACGATGTGCGCATCGATAACCCGTCGGTCAGCGGACACCACTGCTTGATCATCAATATCCTGAATGATTCGTTCCTCGAGGATCTGAACAGCACCAACGGCACCTACGTGGGTGGCAAGCTGATCAAGAAGCATGCCTTGCAGAATGGCGACACGATCACCATCGGCCATCACCAACTGCGCTACGTAGACAGTCAGGTCAGCGACCCGGAACAGGAAGAGTTCGAAGCGACCATGGTCATTTCACAGACCAAGCCGGACTCGGCCAAGATTCAGGCCGCAGCCGAAGCGATTGAAGGTGCCTCCGAAGAGGCCGACGAAGCTGCGGGCGAAACCACCGCTGACGAAGCGCCAGTCGACACACCCAAGGCGACAGAAACTGCAGCGGTTGAGACCGCTGCGACAAGTGCGCCTCCCAAGACCTCCGCACTGCCGACCGCAAAGCTTCAAGTCTTGTCCGGCAAGTTTGCAGGGCGCGAACTTGAGCTAAGCAAAGCGCTGACGACCCTCGGACGCCCCGGCATCCAGGTTGCCGCGATCACACGGCGCAGTGAAGGCTTCTACATTGTTCACGTCGAGAGCGCCGAAGGCCGAAGCGCGCCGGCCGTCAACGGCGAAGAGCTCGCCGCACAGGCGCGCAAGCTCGAGGACAATGACGTGCTGGAGCTTGCAGGCGTGAAGATGGGCTTTTATCTGACCTGATCGCTGAAGCCCAGCCTTCGGTCAGAGATACCGGCGCGTCACCCGGTCAGAAACCCGCGTCACGAGCTCGTAACCAATCGTGCCGAGGGCGTTGGCGACCACGCCGACCGGCAGTGCTTTTCCCCATAACGTCACCGCACTCCCGTAGCCGCTGTCGGGCAGATCGGTGAGGTCGACGGCGAGCATATCCATGGAGACTCGCCCGACGAGTCCAGCGCGCGCTCCGTCGATGAGGACCGGTGCACCATCTGGCAGCATTCGCGGGTAACCGTCTCCATAACCGGCGGCGACGATACCGATTCGCATCGGTTTGTCCGCACGGAACCTGCCACCATAGCCTACGCGATCGCCAATTCCGATCGTGCGCGTCGCGATAATCTTTGCACTGAATTCCATAACGGGAACGAGCGGCTCATGTTGGGGCGCACCGCTGTCCTCAAACGGCGTGATGCCATAAAGGCCAATGCCGGGTCGAATCCAGACGTCCCGGTCCGTCGCACTGAAACCGCCCGCGGCTAAGCCACGAAGGCCCCCCGGTGAATTGGCAAGGCTCAGCCCGCCGCCCCAACTCTCGATTAAGGGTTTTAGGGTCTGCAGCTGCGCTGTCGTCTGATAATTCGAATCAAGGTCAGCACTGGCGAAATGACTCAGCAATCGAAGCTCTGCGTCTTCGCAAGTCGCGCTCACTTGAGCCACAACACCAGCAAATCGATCCGGCGGAAAACCGAGCCGGTTCATGCCGCTATCGACTTTGATCCAGATTATGCCTGGTTGGCGGTCGCTGGCAGCCATCAACGCGAGTTGCTCGTCGCAGTGAACTACAATCTCACAATCAAGCGCCAGCGCTGCCTCCAGGTCTGATGCGTCGAACACACCTTCCAGCAGCACTATCGGTGTTCGCACGCCGGCTTCTCGTAGTGCGCGAGCCTCGGAGATGCGGGCCACCGCGAAGCTGTCGGCGCTCTCAAGCGCCGTTGCGACAGGCACCAAGCCATGGCCATACGCGTTAGCTTTGATGACAGCCATGACCTTGCAACCCGGTGAAGCACGTCGCAGCACCTCGAAATTGTGCTTCAAGGCCGCCGTATCAATGATTGCGGTAGCGGCGAAATCCATGGTCGCTAAATCGTCTGCTAAAACTGCGGAACGTCCTGCGCGTAGCTGTCGGGTACCCAGTTTTCGAATTTGGTGTACTTGCCAACGAACGTCAGTGGGAACTCACCGGTCGGGCCGTTGCGTTGTTTGGAAATGATAATGTCGGCCACACCTTTTCGCGGCGTGTCGGCATCGTAAACCTCCTCGCGATAGATAAAGCAGATCAAGTCGGCATCCTGCTCGATCGCTCCTGACTCGCGCAGATCAGACATCACCGGTTTCTTGTCCGTTCGCTGCTCGACACTACGGTTGAGCTGCGAGAGTGCAATCACGGGAACTTCGAGCTCTTTGGCGAGCGCTTTCAAACCACGCGAGATCTCGGAAATCTCCGCCGTGCGATTCTCGGTGTTTCCTGGTACCTGCATGAGCTGGAGATAATCGACCACGATAAGACCCAATCCGTGTTCACGTTTGAGTCGCCTCGCCCGTGCTCGGACTTCCGTCGGCGACAGCGCCGGAGTGTCATCGATAAAGATCGGCGCTTCCGACATCAGTTGTACTGCCGTATTGATCCGAGACCAATCCTCGTCGGGAAACTTTCCCGTCCGCAAGTGTGTCTGATCGACCCGACCGAGCGATGAGATCATGCGAAACGCCAGCTGGTCAGCGCTCATCTCCATGCTGTAGATCGCGGTGGGCTTCTGATAGCCGATGGCGGCGTTCTCGGCGATGTTGACCGCGAGGGTCGTCTTACCCATCGAGGGGCGTCCCGCAATAATCACGAGATCGCCGGGCTGCAAACCCGCGGTCATCTTGTCGAATTCGGCATAACCGGTCGGCAGACCGGTGACGTCCCCACCGGACTGATGCAACTGGTCGAGGCGATCCACGGTCGCTGGCAACACATCACGCAGCGCCTGGAAGCCACCACGCCGATTACCCTTATCCGCGATCTCGAACACTGCCCGTTCCGCTTCATCAACGAGCTCGGTGGCGGTTCTGCCCTCAGGCTCAAATGCACTGCCGGCGATTTCGTTGCCCGCGGTGATCAGCGAACGCAACACAGACCGCTCACGCAGGATTCTCGCGTACGCGACAATGTTAGCCGCCGACGGCGTATCGTTAGCTAACAGCGCGAGATAATCGAGACCGCCCGATTGCTCAAGCTCGCCACGGTTGTCGAGGAACTCAGAGACCGTCACCACATCGCAGGGCTGGCGATCCTCATTGAGCAATCCCAACGCCGTAAATATCAGCCGATGGTCGGGACGATAGAAATCGTCTGCCGTGACCACATCGGCGACACGGTCCCAGGCTGTGTTGTCCAGCATCAAGCCGCCGAGCAATGACTGCTCGGCCTCTATCGAATGCGGAGGAACGCGGAGCTGACGCTCCGCTTCGAGACCGCGCTCGAATGCGCTGGACAAGACGCTGACTAGCCTTCGTCGGCGACGACGACGACCGTCGCCATCACATCGACGTCGGCGTGCAGATGCAATCCTATTTCGTGCTCACCCAGTTCACGGAACGCCCCTTCGTCGGTAAGACGAACCTCAGAGCGCTGGATCGGCAAACCGGCCGCCGTGAACGCATCGGCAATATCCATCGTACCGACGGACCCGAAGAGCTTGCCTTCAGTGCCAGCTAGCGCCTTGATTTCGACGCGGGCACCTTCCAGTTCCTCTGCACGCTTCTGCGCAGCTGCGAGTTCTTCAGCAGCTTTCGCTTCGAGCTCTGCCCGACGGGCTTCAAACTCTTCGAGGTTTGCAGGCGTTGCCAACGTCGCTTTGCCTTGCGGCAACAGGAAATTGCGACCATAACCTGACTTCACGGTGACCTTGTCACCAATGCCACCCAGGTTCTCTACTTTCTCAAGAAGAATCACTTCCATCTTTATCTGCCTCTTTGCCCCTAATGGGCATTCAACCGCAGCTTAGCCGTCCGAAGGCGTTCGCTGCGAAAAATTAAACCATGCGTCGATGTATCCTGCTACCGGGTAAATCGGCCAGGCAACCAAAAACGCCAAGTAGACCGGAACCAACGCAAACCACGGTAGTGCCCACCGAACCCTGCACCAGTGTGCCAACGCAATACCATGCAAAACAAACGCCACGAAACACGCAATCGCAAGGTTCATCAACAGGCCCGGCTCACCAATCAACGAGACCACCACCGCGAGCACCAACAGCAACACAGCAAGTGCTCGACCGAGATTTACATCGCAAAATCGTCCATAGCGCTCGCGTGAGCGATCGCTGCCCGTGTCCCACAGGAAATTACCGACACTCAGTGCAGCTGTGCACATCAGCCAGAATCCCCCAGCAACCGCGCCGGTCGCCAGCGTCGACAGCTCCCTCAAGCGCGCCGACAACTGCAATGTCTCCGCGTTGGTCAAGTCCGTCCGCCATATCGGCTCCAGCATCGTTTCAAAAACCAGTAACCAAAATGCCGGCGGATCATCGACCATGATCCAGAAAGCGACCACTCCAGCGAGAAACGCGAGCAAGCTCAACTGAATCGTGAACGTCAGCGACCGAGTTCGCTTCAGTGCCATCGCCATAGCGACCGCGGCGATGAACGCGACGCCCGCCTGAATCGGTAATGCAAGCCCCCCTTCTGGCCCCACGAGCCCTGCGATAAGGAGAATCACCAGACTGCTTAGCAACACCGGCAACGAACCACTGACTCCGTAGGCAAGCACCGATGCGGTCGCAATGCCCATGGCGATCACGATGCCGAAGCCCAGAAAGAACATCAGCGTGATCAGAATGCTCTGATGACGCTTCGAGCCCATGATCCAGATCGCGGCGTCTTTCACGATCGCGCCCTATGCCCTAGTGCTGATCCGTGTACGGCAACAACGCCAGGTAACGAGCGCGCTTAACTGCAGTCGCCAACTGACGTTGGTAACGCGCCTTGGTGCCTGTGATGCGACTCGGCACAATCTTGCCGGTTTCCGTGATGTAGCCCTTCAGCAGGTTGATGTCTTTGTAATCAATCTGCTCGATGCCTTCCGCAGTAAATCGACAGAACTTCCGGCGACGTGAATGACGGCTCATGCTGCCTCTCCTTCATTGTTGGTGGCTTCCGCCTCGGGCGCCGCCTCAGCGGCTTCTGCTGGCGCTTCACTGGCTTCGCGTGCACGTGCTTCAGCTGCAGCTTTCGCTTCACGACGGCGCGCAGACTCCCGCTCTTTTGCCTTCTCGTCTTCGACAGCCTTAGCCATCGGAGACGCGTCGGTAAACGCACGATCCATGCTCATAATCAGGTGACGCAGTACGGCGTCATTGAACTTGAAGGCAGCGCGTAGCTCTTCGATCGCTTCTTTGCCCGCTTCAACGTTCAGCAGCAAGTAGTGCGCTTTGTGTACCTTGTTGATGGAATGCGCCAGCTGGCGGCGGCCCCAGTCTTCGAGTCGGTGGATGACACCGCCCGTATCGGTGATGAGCTTCTGATAACGCTCAAGCATGCCAGGGACTTGTTCACTCTGGTCAGGGTGGACCAGAAACACGATTTCATAGTGTCTCAAGAGACGCTCCTTTCGGGTTTGCCACCCATACACTTGGTGTGGCAAGGAGTTAATCCGAATTGTTTAGGCGACCCGTCGAGGGGCTCGCCAGCCGGCAAGGATACAGGAATCTGGGCTTTTGCGGCAAGCGTCAGTCGCGACGTTGGCGCTGGGCCTCGTAGAGCATCAGTCCGGTCGCCACAGAAACATTTAAGCTCTCGACAAGCCCTTTCATCGGCATGGCGACAAGATGATCACATCGCTGGGCGAGCGAATCCGACAACCCGGTTGACTCGGTTCCCATGACAATCGCCGTAGGCCCGACAAGATCAGCGTCCCAATACGTGCTATCCGCCGCATCGCTCGTGCCAATGATCCTCACGCCATAGCTTCGCAACCACTCCAGGGTCTTGCCGGCGTTGCGAACCGTGACCAGTGGCACAGACTCGGCGCCTCCCGATGCGACCTTGCGCACAGCAGGTGTCATCCTGGCCGCACCGTCACGAGCCACAACCACAGCAAGCACACCGCAGGCGTCGGCTGTGCGCAGACACGCACCAAGATTGTGCGGGTCCTGCAGCTCGTCAAGTACCAACAAGAGCGGCGCCTCGCCCGCTTGCAAAGCCTGCTCCAACTGAGTCCTCAGTCGGGCCTCATCCCAGGGGTCAAGATTCTTTAGCGCCGCTACTAAACCTTGATGGGCAGTACCCTTCGCCATGTCGTCCAGGCGAAAGTTGCGTACCGGGTGAACTTGGATACCACGCGCACCCGCCTCTGCAACAACTGCCTTCACGCGCTCGTTGCGGCTGCGCTCATCGACAAAGACTTTCCGTACCTTGGTCGGGTGTGTACGTATCAGGCGCTGCACAGCGTGAATGCCGGCGCTGAACTGTCCACCCGTCGCCACCCTATCTGCCTCGCCGTTTCTTGCGTTCCGGTCTGGACGAGGTTCGTTCAACGCGGTCGTACAGGACGAAATCGATCTGACGGGACTCCATATCCACTCGATTCACGATCACCTCAATCATATCGCCCAGCTGGAACACCTGCCCCGAGCGATTACCGACGAGTCGCTGCCGCTCAGGCTCGTGCTTGAAGTAGTCGCTCCCTAGCGACGATACATGTATCAGGCCGTCCACCTGCAAATCGCCGATCTGGACGAACAGTCCAAAATGCGTGACGCCACTGATCAGTCCGTGGAATCGTTCACCGAGATGCTTCGACATGTACTGGCACTTGAGCAGCGCTTCCACCTCGCGCGTGGCCTCCTCGGCACGACGCTCTCGCTCCGACGTGAGCTTGCCGAGTCTCACCATTGCCTCGCCATCATAGCGGTATTGGCGCGCCTTGCCCCCGGACGTCATGTGTCGGATGGCACGGTGAACGAGTAGATCCGGGTAGCGTCGAATCGGGGAAGTAAAGTGCGCGTAGGCGTCGAGCGCCAGACCAAAGTGACCGATATTGTCCGGGGTGTACTCAGCATGGGCGAAGGATCTCAGCAGTGCCATGTTGATCGCATATGCATCGGGGCGATCCTGCACCTTGGACATCAGAGCCCGCAATGTCTTCGGCGTCGGGTGCGCGGAGTGCGGCACCTTAAAACCAAGCTCCAGCATGAATCGCCGAAATTCATCAAACCGATCCTCATCCGGTTTGGCGTGAACGCGGAATAACGCTTGTACCTTCTTCTTGAGAATAAACTTCGCCGCCTCGACATTCGCGGCGATCATGCATTCCTCGATCAATCGATGTGCGTCATTGCGTGGCGTGGCCGCGATGGCGCGTACCTCGCCATCGTCATCGGTTCGGATGCGAAGCTGAGGCAGATCCAACTCGATGGCACCGCGCATCTTGCGCCTTTTTGCGAACGCCTTATATAAGTCATGCAACGTTCGTACGCTCTCGGCAACTTCGCCTCGCAAGGCCTTGTGACTGCGCTCGCCGTCCAGGAATTTTTTGACCTCGGAGTAGGTCAGCCTGGCATGCGAGCGCATGACTGCATCGTAGAATGTTGACCGGGTCACCTGCCCTTTGGCATCGACGGTCATGTCGCAAACCATGCAAAGCCGATCGACGCGCGGATTCAATGAACAAAGCCCGTTCGAAAGCACTTCCGGGAGCATCGGCACAACCCGATCCGGGAAGTACACCGAGGTTGCGCGATTGATCGCTTCCTTGTCGATGGGGCTATCGGGCGTTACGTAGTGCGCAACATCGGCGATAGCGACGATCAACCGCCAGCCACTGCCCTTCTTTTTCGCATAAACAGCGTCATCAAAGTCGCGGGCATCCGCACCGTCGATCGTCACCAAAGGCAACTTACGCAGATCCTTGCGTCCCTGCTTCGCGCGTGTCGGTACTGTGGCACCAAACTGCTTCGCCTCTGCACCCACCGCCCGGGGCCAGCGATGCGGGATACCGTGCGCGTGGATCGCAAGATCCGTCGGCATACCTTGTTTCTCTGGATCGCCGAGGACACGGGAAATACTCGCCGTCGCTAACTGATCGCGATCCGGATAATCAAGAATCTTCGCAATCACGACATCACCGGGCTTAGCTTTGCCATGCTTGCCGCGAGGCACTAGTAGACGCTGCGTCAAGCGCGGATTATCGGGCACGACAAGTCCGATGCCGCGCTCGCTGATATAGCGTCCGGCGACCTCCTGATGTGCGCGCTCGAGAATATCGAGAATCATTGCCTCCGAACCCCGTCGCGTGCGCCGCTTCAGCTTTGCGGCAACCCGATCACCATCCATGATGCGCGCCATTTCGCGCGGGGAGAGGTACATGTCTTCCTCATCATCATCGCGAATCAGAAACCCAAACCCATCGCGGTGCGCCCTGACTGAGCCATTGATGATCTCAAGTCGTTCGGACAGGCAGTACTGTTCCTGCCGATTAAGATGGAGTTGCCCGGAACGCAGCATCCGCGAGAGCACCTCGGAGAGCGAGCGTTTTTGGCGTTTTCCTTTAAGGGAAAATAGATGTGCGATTTGATCGAAATCGAGCGGCCGACCGGCCTGCTCTAGCGCATCGAGAATGCGAACGCGATCGGGGACTGGATGTTTATAGGCGCCGCCTTTCTTGTTGCGCCCGGATGATTCACTCAATCAGTGTTTTCCTTTGCTTTGACCCGCCATCGTTCGTTGACAGGTCTGTGATGGTTCCGCTACAGTCGCCCGCCTCACCAGTACACGACCAGTGTACCTGCACCCTGTGCCCAGGTGGCGGAATTGGTAGACGCGCATGGTTCAGGTCCATGTCTACGAAAGTAGGTGGAGGTTCAAGTCCTCTCCTGGGCACCACTCTCGACACGTAGATGTGTCATTTTCACCGCTAGATCGCGCCGCTGGGCATGCCTCTCTGACACAGCGTGGCTGGCACGGCATCAACGCCATGCCAGCCACCGTACCCTCAATCCGTGCTCAACGCGCGTTCGATCAAAAGCTTGAGGTGTGCAACGTGTGCACGAGTCGACGCGCTGCCACCGCGATTGCGGGAGATCATACGCTCGATGTTCTGCAACGCGTAAACCGCAGCGGACTGGCTCGCGGTGTCGTAGCCGCCGGTCGGTGAGGAGATGGCCGCAAGTCGACGTACGTAATCGATTTGCAGTCCCTGGCGGATCGTGTCCACGTCTCCGCGAATGTCGGCTGCGAACACCGCATCGGTCAAGTCTCCGACCATGTCGGTCAACGCGTACTCGTTGCCATACAGCGATGTATCCGTCATGCGCTTCATGGTCGCCGGATGCAACAGATGATTAAGCACACTGCCTTGCACCGAAAGCACAGCGTCATGAATTTTCGGATCTTCAGTACCGCTGAAGAAATCGAAGCCGCGACGTTGCTGCGCAAGATAGCGGAACACCGGCGCTGCTGGATCGACAATACCCGGCGCGAACAGTTGCTCCGACAAAATCGCCATTGCACGACGCTGAGTGTCAGCATCAACCACAGTGTACGGCGCATCGGACCCCGCTTGGCCGACCATACCGCGGTTCAGCAAGACGCCACCTACGTAGCGCGATACCACGGCGCCACTGCGAGCCCAGCTCCGAATCAGCGTGCCGAAGGCATCATGCGTTTCCTGCCAGGACTTACCGTCTTCCGGCGGTAGCTCCGCCAACTGAGTGAACCCTTCCACGATCAATGCCATCCGATCGGAGGCGTAACCGACAGCGTCATTCGACATGTCGTAAATATTCACGCGAGGATCGATCGCCTTACCAGGTGAGCGCATGTCATCTGCGTCGTTGCCAAAAGCTAATTCCGGCTCGTTGGAGCGCGACAAATGCTGCGCCATCTTCTGCGGGTCGCTGAGGTCAGGGTCATAACCGAACTGGATCGCCCAATCGTCATACGGCCCTGGTGCCACCGTGTAAAACAACGTTTGATCGGTTCCAATCGGCGCGAAGTTCACCGCCGGGTAATCCATAACTGAACCGGCGAGCACGCCATCTTCAATCACTGCCGGATCAAACGCTTGCTCCGGAGACAGAAGCTGGGTCGCTTTCATGTTGTGATTCAAACCCAGCGTGTGACCGATTTCGTGCAGGATCAGGTAGTACATGGAGTCATGCACGAGCTGCTCGTCGTACTTACCGGTCTCTCCGTGCAGTGCACGACCCAGCGTGTGCGCGAGGTGAGTTTCGGCGCGCAGGCCAGCGCCCAGCGAACAGAACGCTTCGGCCGCTGCCAACCCTTCGGGCACACTGAAGTCTTCAACCAGAGTGGATGCGTCACTCACTATGTATTTTGCGAACTGGAATCGCCCGAGGAAAGAGTACTCAAGCATGATGTCCGCGCCGATGATCTGGCCTGTGCGCGGATTCGTGAAGCTTGGGCCGTAACCACCGAAGGGTGGATTCGGAGATGAAGTCCATCGCAGCACGTTGTAGCGAACGTCACCTGCGTCCCATTCCGCGTCATCCGGCTGCACTTTGACCTGTACGGCATTGGTGAAACCGGCTTTCTCGAAACTGTTATTCCATTGCAACGCGGCGTCACGAATCATATCGCGATACTCAACCGGCGTGGTGTTCTCGATCCACAACGTGATCGGCTCGACCGGGTCAGAAACCGGTGCGGTTGGATCCTGTTTCACAAGGTGCCAACGATGGATCATGTCGCGATACGGCGTCGCACTGAAGGACGTCAGGTCGGTGACTTGCGTCATGAAAAAACCGACTCGCGGATCGTCCATGCGCGGCTCATAACCGTTGTCGGGCATACGCACGAAACTGTGCATCACCGGAATCTCGACGTGACGCCGATCTGCGATGGCACCGCCCGTGGCTCCGGTCGGTGCAGGGTTCGAATAGACGTAGGTTACTTCGATATCCGTATTGTCCGGATAACTGCGAAGGTTCGAAACGCGTGTTGAACTGTCGGACAAGGAGCCAAGCGAATACGCTCGCGGATTGGCATCCGGGTTTGGCGACGGCTTGATCTGCAAGAGCGACTCAGACTTGAACAGTTTGTCCGCGTTGATGAGTACACCCTCATCGCCCTCGGCCAGCACTTTCTCGGTCGCCAGGATCGCATTACTGGTGTTCGCGCTGCTCGCTCGTGCCAACGCACTGTCGGGGTCGAAGTAGAACGAGGTATTCGGAATCACGATATCGAGCTTGTCGAAACGCCGCTCGAAACTCAGGATCTGTTCGGCCAGATAAGCACCGCGGAAGTAGCCTACCTGGACGACACCGTCCGAGGCTTGCGCGACATGAATCACTTCGT
Organism: Pseudomonadota bacterium; assembly: GCA_038521865.1. Taxonomy (GTDB): domain Bacteria; phylum Pseudomonadota; class Gammaproteobacteria; order Steroidobacterales; family Woeseiaceae; genus CALBPI01. The sequence continues at coordinate 1,055,308 of JBCBKO010000001.1, forward strand.
TGCCGATGAGATCCCCCGGCACCAACATCTTCAGTTCGCCCGTTTCCTCATTGCGGAACAACGTCACCAAGCCATCCATTCGGGTATAGCCTTCGGTGAGGTCCGCAATCGTCTTCGGCGCCTCTTCCTCTTCTTCGGCTTTTTCTTCGTCATCTGCATATGCAGGCGCAAAAAGCAGGACGGCGGCGAGCACGCCCCAGATCGTCTTCAGGTTCATCGTGATTCCTTTAGTGCGGCTGGTCTTGAAATCAGCCGTCTTTCAGACTTGAGCCCTTGAACAGATGGCTCACTTTCTGGGCGAACATCAAGTCACCCTCAACTTTCAACTTGCCGGTCATGAACGCCGTCATGCCATCCAGTGATCCGGACATCAGACTTACGAAGTCGTCATCGGCCATCGTGATTGCGACCTTGGGCGATTCGCTGGTACCCGGCGTCACGGTCGCCGCACCGTCCTTGATGTGGACATAACGCGGTTCCGAGGTGTTGAACTGGATGACCGCATCCAGACCGGCGGCGGCGTCGGCGTTCAACGCGCCCGGCAGGCGGTCAAACAAATCGTTGATATTCATGGCTTCCCCCACTTTGAAACCCCGGAAGAGTAACGCAGCAGAAGCAAATTGTCTTTGCCATGCCAGTGTGAGGTAGATCACAGAGACCGACGCTGACCGGAATTACTCTCTAATCTGGAGGACTGAATGCCAGCACTACCCCCTTTTTCCCCGCTTGCGGTGACGCTCGCGCTGTCCGCGCTGGTGTTCCTCACGAGTTGGTCTGCTACGGCGCTCCGACGATGGCTACGCTTTCGCCGACGCCGGCACCTGCCCGCGCAGGCGGGCGCTGCCGCGCTAGCGTTCGGCGCCACACTGGCAGGCGAGCGCCGTGCCGCTATGCAAACTACGCTGGTCGCAGTCTGCGGCGCACTGACGGCGCTATTCACGTCACCCGCGCCAGAATTCGTGCAGATCGAAAGTGTCGACAGTCTTAGTGCGGTGGGCCTATGCATCCTGGTCTCCGCGTGCTTGACCATCGTACTTCGCCGTTGGCCGCGAGAACGCAAAGCGGCTAGTGACGTCCTGGCAAGGCATTCGACAGGCGCCAGACTCGAAACCATACGACTGCCTTCACAGCGAATTTTTCATGATGTGATCCCCGGCACAGGTGGCAGCATTGCACACGTTTTGACGGCAGCATCCGGAATCTATGCGGTGTTCACACTAGCCGATCGTTTCGACGGCACCGGCGCATTTCTCCGAGACCGCAACACGCTCGCACTACCGGCGTCACGTGCAGCCATTAACCTGCATGAGATCCGCTCGCGGACCGCCCAGTTGCAGCACTGGCTACAAGCGGAAAGCGGCGTCGCCTGTCGCGTCCGCACGGTGCTCGTGGTGCACGGTTGGCAATCCGCGACCGTTGGGCCTAACGACATGTTGATTGTGACACCTCGTGACGCGGTGATGCTGAAAGGCTGGAAAGATCCGTCCACTGCACTGATGGATGATGAATTGGACAAGATTCAACAGGTGCTTGAACAGGCACCGGTCCCCCACTTTACACACTGGGCCGCTTATCGGCGCGACGCCACGGTCAGAACTTTGCCGCGTCAGGAAGTCTCCAGCGGCTCAGCCACAGAGGCAAACGCCTGACGCTGCAAGAGCGATTCGAATGCATCGCCGAGACGCTGAGTCTCCGCGACGACACGATTCCACACAGAAATTCGTGTTGACGCATCCATACTTTTGAAGTCACCACGATCCGGAATCTTCTCGCCCGGTAGACCGGCTACAAACTCTGCGGAGGGTGCAACCAGCACGACACGATCGACGTGTTCTCTTTTGGGACGTCGATGCAAGCCCTTGTCGAACCATCCTGGGGTCAGCTCCGGATAGAAATGCGGATAAAGGGTCAAGCCCGTTTCATGCGACACCGGCAAATCAAAATGGTAGTCGATGATCCCACCATCGCGATACACCCCCGGATTGCCGCCAGCGAGATTCCTGACGCCATTCAAAACCAAGGGAATAGCACTGGAGGCGAGAATCGAATCAATCAGGTTATCTTCGGCGAGATCCAGGCGCTGCATAGGGAAATCCGAGGCCTGGTGAAATGGTCCATCTGCTCGCGGGTCCGACACCAGCGCACGCGTAAAAAAGCGACGTAGATGCCGCCGGTTGACGCGGTTCGCAACCATCGCTGCAGTCAAACCCAAAAGCAGTGGCACCGTTCGTTCACTGGCGGTGAGACCATGCGCCTGCGCGGTCATGATATGCAAATGGAAACGTTCGCTATTGACCGCGTTGGCGATACCGCCGTCACCCAACATCGAAGAGACCATCTGCCGTCCTACTCTCGTGATCTCGTCAGTATCCGGCTTTGCGCTGTAAGTCTGCTCGATGTAGCCGCGCTCGAAACGCGTTAGCGCTGCCAGCGGATCGGGCTGGGTGTAGCAGGCAAATCGCCAGGTACCAATTGATGAGCCCAACAGATGAACGCCCGGCCTCAGATTTGGCAGGATCGAACGGATAATGGCGTGGTCGAGTCCGACAAGACTCAACCACTTCGCACCGCCCGAAGCGCCGACCATTATTCGGATATCTTCCGGCTGCAGTCCGTTGTTTTCGAGATGCTCGAGCGCGCCCGGTCCGGCGCGAACCGCGAGCACGTTATCGGTCAGCGACATGTGCTCAACCGTTTATGGGATCGCGGCGAATGATCGTTTGTTCACGACCGGGGCCGGTCGAAATAATATCGATCGGTGTCTCCACGATCGCTTCGATTCGTGCGATGTAGTTGCGCGCAGCATTCGGCAGCTCATCGATATCGGTCACGCCAACCGTACTCTGTTGCCAGCCCGGCATATCTTCGTAGATTGGCTCTGCCTCGGCATAGCGGTCAACGATCACCGGCGGCGTGGAAATTTCCTCGCCGTCGATGTGATAGCCCACACAAATGCGTATCGTCTCAAGCTCATCCAGCACATCCAGCTTGGTCATGCACAGACCTGACACCCCGTTGTTGATGATACTGCGTCGCAACGCGACAGCATCGAACCAACCGCACCGTCTCGGCCGGCCTGTGGTCGCACCAAACTCAGCACCGACCCGTGCGAGGTGTGCACCATCATCGTCATGCAATTCCGTGGGAAACGGGCCGGCGCCGACGCGTGTGGTGTAGGCCTTTACGATGCCGAGCACATAGTCGATGCGATCCGGGCCGATGCCGGTCCCGGTGCACGCGCCTGCCGACACGGTATTGCTCGAGGTAACAAACGGGAACGTCCCGTGATCAATGTCGAGCAGCGTCCCCTGCGCTCCCTCAAACAACACACTGTCCCCTGCCTCGCCGAGATCATGCAAGATCGCGGTGACATCGGCGACCAAAGGCGCGATCCGTTCGGCTTGGGCCATGGCGTCATCAAGCGACTCGTTGAAGTCGACAACAGGCGCTTTGAAATAATGCTTGAGCACAAAATTGTGGTAGTCGAGGATTTCACCGAGCCGGGCTGCGAATTTCTCCCGCAGAAACAGATCGGAGACGCGTAGCGCGCGACGGGCCACTTTGTCCTCGTAGGCGGGCCCAATGCCGCGCCCGGTAGTGCCAATCGCTGCCGAACCGCGCGCCTTCTCCCGAGCCTGATCAAGTGCGACATGACAAGGAAGAATCAACGGACATGCCGGCGAAATCTTCAACCGGTCAAACACGGGGACGCCATTGGCGACGAGCCCATCCATTTCCTTCAACAGGGCCTCGAGTGACAACACAACCCCATTGCCGATCAGGCATTGCACGTTTTCGCGCAGCACGCCCGAGGGGATCAGGTGGAGGACCGTCTTCTGACCGTCAATAACAAGCGTGTGGCCAGCATTATGCCCGCCCTGAAAACGCGCGACCGCGCTGACGCGATCGGTCAACAGATCAACGATCTTGCCTTTGCCTTCGTCACCCCACTGTGTGCCGACGACAACTACATTCTTGCCCATGGTGGTATTTCCAGAGAGTCAGACGTTGGTGATCATCAGCAGCAGCATCGCACCGATCGCCATCACAATGCCACCGACAGCGCGGATAACGTTATCTGGCATGCTGGCAATTCTGGCAATCGCTCGACGCCAGGCGCGAGGTGCCGCGAATGGCGCCATGCCCTCGAAGACCATCATCAATGCCAGGCCCGTCAGCAGCAGCTGCCAGCGCATGCGGCGTCTCCTGGCCGGTCAGTTTGCTTCGCGATTATTCAGGTAGCGGAAGAAATCGCTGTCAGGGTCGAGCACCAGAAGATCACTCGCCTGGCCCAACGAATTCCGGTACGCCTCCAGACTCCGGTAAAACGCGTAGAACTCGCGATCCGCGTTGTACGCCTGCGCGTAGATAGCCGCAGCCTGCGCATCGCCTTCACCACGAATGGTCTGGGCATCGCGATAGGCTTCCGAGCGAATCACCGTACTTTGGCGATCCGCCGTAGCGCGAATCTCCACAGCCTCTTCGTTACCTTCGGCGCGCAACTGCTGGGCGATCCTCAATCGCTCTTCACGCATCCGGTTATAAACTGACTCTGAGACGCGATCAGAGAATTCCACGCGCTTGACGCGCACATCGATCAGCGTGATGCCAAGCTCATCGGCGAGTGCCGATGCGTCAGCCATCATGTCGCGCATGAGCTCGTTACGCTCCAAAGAAATCACTTCCTGCATCGTGCGCTTGGCAAACTCGGTACGGATCGCCGCCTTGATGATCTGCAACAACTGTTGGCGCACGACCAACTCAGAACCTCGCGCAGAGACGTAATAGGTTTCTGGGTCGCTGATTCGATACTTCAGAAAAAAGTCTACCGAGGCCGGTTTTTTCTCTGTGGTGAGAATGTCCTCCGGCGATGGTGTGATCGTCAACACCTGATTCGAGAACTTGAGAACCTCATTATAAACCGGAATCTTGAAGTGCAATCCGGGCTCATAATCGGCGCCCACAATTTCACCGAAGCGGAGTTTCAGCGCGTGTTCGCGCTCATCCACCGTGAATGCGCTCAGCCCCAGCCCGACAAGAACTAGTCCAAGAACCACAAGTACTACCGAAATTGAGGTTTTCATTGGCGAGTCCTCCGCGCGCGTGTCCGCTCAGTATTGGTATTGGCGCCGCCTCCCGGCGAGGCCATGGGCTCCGGACGTGCCAGACCGTTCGTCGCGGAGCGTGGCGACCTTTGTGCGTTCTCCATCAGTTTGTCCACCGGCAGATACAGCAGGTTGCCCTCACCATTGGTGTCCAGGAACACCTTGTTGGAATTGGAGTACACGTACTCGATCGCATCGATGTAAAGACGCTCACGCGTGACTTCAGGTGCCGCCTGATACTCTTTCAAGAGGGCGGTGAAACGCGAAGCCTCACCTTCCGCATCGTTGATCACACGCTGACGATAGGCTTCGGCGGCTTCTTTTTGCCGTGCGGCCTCACCGCGCGCCGCAGGTATCACTTCGTTGGCGTAGGTCTCAGCGGACAACTTGGACTGCTCCTTGTCCTCGCGTGCTTTCACCGCATCCTGAACCGCATCCTGAACAGGCCTTGGAAAGTCTACCTTCTGCAGGTTGATCGCGGTGATCTCGATACCGGCCTTGTATTCGTCGAGTGCACTCTGGATCAACACCTTCGTCTGATCCGCGACCTGCGCCCGATTGTCGAGCAGGGTGAAATCCGCGGGGTGGGCGCCAACCGCTTCACGAATCGCGCTCTCGCTGACGTCCTGCAGCGTCTCCTCAGGATCACGCACGTTAAAGGCGTAGTCAGACGGAATCGTGCGACGGAACTGCACCGCAAGGTTGATCACTACGAAGTTTTCGTCGGCGGTCAACATCTGGATTTCCTGCTCGAATCGATCGATCAACGACACGTTGACCTTCTCGACGCGCTCGATCGGGTAAGGCAGATGCCAATGCAGTCCGGGGTTCGTGGTTTCGGTGTATTGGCCGAAGCGCAGCTCCAAGCCGCGCTCCGCCTGGTCGACGCGGTAGAAGCCGGTCGCTAACCAGAAGACCAACGCCACCACCACGATGCCGATCAAACCGGCGGCGGATCCATCATCGTCGCCCTTGCCACCAAATGCCGCAGTAATCTTGCGCTGGAAGTTACCGATCATCTTGTCCAGATCATTCGGTGCCTTACGCCGGCGGTTGTTGTTACCCCATGGGTCCTGGCCATTGCCAGATTCGTTCCAAGCCATATCGTTACCCGTTCAAATTCAAGCACTCGCCTGCGCGACCGCTGTTGACGCTTCTGCGTCGGGATTCAATTGATCGATTCGATCCAGCACCAGTCCGGTTTCCGCACATAGCTGCTCGAATGCCACACGTTCCATATCGATTGTTAATTCACACTCGCCTTGTTGCGTGTAGGTCTCAGAAAGAACCGCACCAGCATCAAACAAGCGAGACCTCAGCAAACCCTCTTGGGCGCTGAGCACCAAAGTTCCCTGGACATGATCCAAAGCGACCAGTTGCCCTACCGCTGTCCGCAACAGATCCAGACCGTCACCGGATTGCGCGCTCAACCAGACGCTGGCAGGAGCCGCGTCGGACGCGCTGCGAAATTGTGGCAACCGTCCCTCAATATCTATTTTATTGTATACGCGAAGCTGGCGCACCTTGCCGGCGCCGATACCCTCCAGCACCTCGTTCACCTGCGTCTCGCGGAGTGCATGTTCAGGATCGGCGGCATCAATCACATGCACGATCAGGTCTGCTTCGCGCGTCTCTGTCAGAGTCGCCTTGAATGCTGCGACCAACTCATGCGGTAGATCGGATACAAAACCGACGGTGTCTGCCAACACCACCTCGCGCTGCGCCGACAGCTCCCAACGACGCAGTGTTGGGTCGAGTGTGGCGAAAAGCTGATCTGCCGCGTAAACGCCGGAATCGGTCAGCGCGTTGAACAACGTCGACTTCCCGGCGTTGGTATATCCGACGAGCGCAATCGTTGGCATGCGGTTGCGAACCCGGTTGCGCCGACCGAGTTCTCGCTGCTGATCGACTTTGCGCAGCCGCTCAGTCAATCGCGTAATGCGCTGGCGCACGAGGCGTCGATCCGTCTCGAGCTGCGTCTCACCGGGACCGCGTAATCCGATGCCGCCCTTTTGACGCTCGAGGTGGGTCCAGCCGCGAACCAGCCGCGTCGACAGATGCCGCAGCTGCGCGAGCTCGACTTGCAACTTGCCCTCGAACGATCGCGCGCGCTGCGCGAAAATATCGAGGATCAAACCCGCCCGGTCCAGAACACGGCACTTCAATTCACGCTCGAGGTTACGCTCCTGGGTCGGCGTCAGCGCGTGACTGACCAACAGCAGCTCTACTTTTTCGTGGCGTACCCGATCTTTTAGTTCAGCGACCTTGCCACGTCCGATCAGAAACCGGGATTCGGGCTGCGAACGCTGCACAATACTACTGTCGAGCACGTCTGCGCCGGCGGATAGCGCCAGCTCGACAAACTCTTGAAGGTCGCAACTGTTGCGACCAAAAAATTGTGGATGAACGATGAGTACACGTTCGCCCGATTTCGGTCGCTCAAACATGATGACTGTTGCCTGCGTCAAACACAGGCAATCCGCAGTTAATCGTCGTCGCTTCGACCGTCATCATCACTCAGCGGCAAGCGCACGTTGCGCGCCGGCACAACCGTCGAGATCGCATGCTTGTAAACCATCTGGTTAACACTGTTTTTCAGAAGCACCACGAATTGATCGAACGAATCGATTTGTCCCTGTAGTTTGATCCCGTTTACGAGGTAAATGGATACCGGCACCTTTTCCTTACGCAGGATATTGAGAAATGGATCCTGCAGTGATTGTCCCTTTGCCATAGGAATCTCCTTCTTTTTGCCCACGAGGACCTCGCGAGCTGCCCAAGCACGATTTGGCCCTCTAAATCACATTTCATGGTAGCACAGCGATTCGCGGCGTCGTTTCCGGGATTTGAGACAACGCTGTCGAAAATACTAAGGTTAAATCTGTGCGGTTTCAGCCGCGAGCACTCTCTCGCACAGTCTAAAGATGGGGCCAATCGGATCGCTTTCAAGAGGATCGAATACGTGTATGTCCGGCATACCCCGCAGCCAGGTATGCTGACGTTTGGCCAAACGGCGAGTGGCGGTCATCGCGTCCTGAATCGCCTGCTCATACTCACAGTCGCCCGCCAACCAGGCGGCGATCTGGCGATAACCAACCGCTCGCAGGCTGGGTAGATCGGTGTGCACGCCCGGCCGTTTCAGCAACCCCTTAACCTCATCAACGAGACCCGCTTCGACCATTTGCTCGAATCGCTGCTGAATCCGTTCGTGCAGCACAGTACGGTCGCTCGTCAAAAGAGCCATTCGCGCCACCGTCCAGTCATTGTCGATTTTTTTCGGGTTTGATTGAAGCGCGCTGATCGGGTGTCCGGTCAATCGATACACTTCCAGCGCTCGCTGGATGCGCTGCGCATCATTCGGCGCAATTCTGGCAGCGGCATCGGGGTCGACACGCATCAACTCGAGGTGCATCCCAGGCCAGCCGACGCGCTGTGCTTGCGCATCAATCTCGCGCCTGCAGTCAGCGTCTGCCTCTGGCAAATCGGCCAGGCCATCCAGAAGTCGCTTGAAATACAGCATAGTCCCGCCGACCAACAACGGCGTGCGACCCCTCGCGTGACTGGCCTCGATGGCAACTGTGCAATCCTGTACGAACTGCGCCACAGAATAGGGTTGCTCGGGATCAACGATGTCGATGAGTGCGTGGGGGTAGCGCGCTAACATCTCGGGTGATGGCTTAGCTGTGCCAATATTCATACCGCGGTAGACCAGCGCCGAGTCCACACTGATCAAATCCACCGGCAAGCGATCGGCGATTCGCATGGCGACCTCGGTCTTGCCCATGGCCGTCGGTCCCATCAGGCACAGCACAGTGCCGCGCACGCCCTCAGCCACTACTGCCCCCGAAGAAAGAGGCGATCGAGATCCGACATGCCAAGCTGTGTCCAAGTGGGTCGGCCGTGATTGCACTGATCCGCCCGATCCGTCGCTTCCATGTCGCGCAGCAGCGCATTCATTTCAGGCAACGTCAGCTGTCGGTTGGCGCGGACAGACGCATGACAAGCCATCGTTGCCAATAACTCGTCGGTGAACGCCGCAATCCGACCGCTGCGCCCCAGCGATTCAAAATCGGCGAGCACATCGCGTAGCAGCGACTCCGCACGAGTGGTGTCGAGCAGTGCAGGAATTTCACGCAGGATCACGGCCTCGGGCCCACCGCGCTCAACGACCATACCGGCCTGCTGCAGCACTTCCGCGTTCGCCTCGCACAAGTCTGCTTCAGCGCGCGACACATTGAGTCGCAACGGCACCAGGAGCGGTTGGCGAACCATTGCACGATCCGCGTGTGCCTTCTTCAAGCGCTCGTAGGTAATGCGCTCATGCGCCGCGTGCATATCAACGATCACGAGACCCTCAGCATTCTCAGCAAGAATAAACACGCCGTGAATTTGCGCTACCGCGAAGCCTAGCGGCGGTGGCGCATCGTCAACCACGGGAGGAATCGCAGTCGGCATCTCTCGCACAAGATTCGTCCAGTTGGTTGTGCTGGTTGTGTCCGTGGGTGTTGCGCGGTGCGCATAATTCGGCGTCACCAATGACAGGCCTGACTGAGATACAGGCGCCTGCTGTGCCGGCGATCCGGTTACCGCATTTCGTTCGGTTCCTGGCTTTGTCGACTGCATGGCATCGGTTACCGTTCGTTGCACCAATGTGTGTATGGCGCCCGAGTCGCGGAATCGCACCTCGGTTTTGGCGGGGTGCGCGTTCACGTCAACTCGCGTCGGATCCATCGAAATCCACATGACGTAGGCGGGGTGTCTGCCGTGGAACAGGACATCCTGATAGCCCATTCGCACCGCGTGCATGATCGTTTTGTCACGCACCCATCGCCCGTTGACGAACGCGTATTGCATATCTGGCTGTGAGCGGTTGAACGCCGGTGCTGCGAGCCATGCATCGATCGCAAGCCCTTCGCGATGCTGACTTGCAGGAATGGCCGCCGCGATGAACTCGGTACCGAGCAATTGCTCGATCCGGCGTTCTGGCCCTTCGCCGTTCGGTACCGCGGCGAGGTGCAAAGAAGTGCGTCCATTGTGCTTAAGCGTGAAGGCGACCGAGGGATGTGCCAGCGCAAGACGCCGAACGACCCGTTCGATATGCGTAAATTCGGTTTTCTCCGTGCGCAGGAACTTTCGGCGCGCCGGCGTGTTGTAGAACAGATCCCGGACCGTCACCCGAGTGCCGCTGCGCATGGCTGTCGGCACAATGTCATGCGCGGCGCCTCCCTGAACCGCGAGCATCGCACCATGCTCGCCAGACTCAGTGCGCGCCGCGAGTTCCACGCGCGCGACCGATGCGATACTGGGCAACGCCTCCCCACGGAAGCCGAGAGATGCAACCGCGGACAGGTCTTCAAGGCTCGTAATCTTGCTGGTCGCATGTCGCGACAGCGCAAGTGGCAACTCGTCCGCCGGGATGCCAACGCCATCATCAGTGATCTCGATCAGTCGCGCACCGCCGGCCTCGATCGAGATACCAACGTGCTGTGCGCGCGCATCGAGACTGTTCTCGACCAGCTCCTTGACGACGGAGGCGGGCCGCTCAATGACTTCTCCCGCCGCAATCTGATTGATCAGATGATCGGGCAGCTGCTGAATGGGCACCGGGTCGATTACCCTCCGGGTATACGCAACACCTGGCCCACGCGGATACGGTCACTCGTCAGAGCGTTTTCCTGGCGCAGACGCGCCAGACTCACCCTGTAGCGGTCAGCGATTTCACTCAGCGTGTCGCCAGGAGAAATCGTATGGGTTCGTGCGAGCACCTGATTGTGGTCCAACTGTGCAAAAAGACTATCCACAGGTGGATTTTCCACAAAATGCTCGCGAATACCCGAAAAGATTGCTTGTGCCAGTTTCTCCTGATGCGCCGCGCTGCGCAGATTCTGCTCTTCCTGCGGATTGGAGATGTAGGCGGTCTCTACAAGAATCGACGGCACATCCGGCGATTTCAGCACGATGAAGCCAGCTTGCTGAACCGTGCGGCGGTGTAACCGATTCACCCCGCCCATTTGATTGAGTACGAGTTGGCCGATCTCTATCGAGGAATTCAGAGTCGCGGTCTGCGACAGGTCCATCAGCACCCGCGCAAGGTCGGGCTCTTTGTCGGTCAGCTCCACACCGCCGATGAGCGAGGCGTTTTGATCGGCTGCAAGGCGCCGCGCCGCTTCACTACTCGCACCCTCCAGTGACAAGGCATACACCGAAGAGCCGCGCGCCCGCCGATCCTCCACCGCATCCGCGTGGATCGATACAAACAAATCAGCATTTGCGCTTCGGGCGATTTCCATCCGCGCCCAGTGGTCGATATACACATCTCGGTCGCGGACCATCAGTGCCCGCATACCCGGCTCGGCGTCAATCAATTTGCGCAGTCGCCGCGCAATCGCGAGCACGACGTCCTTCTCGTAAGTGCGCTGTTTGCCGACCGCACCGGGATCGTGGCCGCCATGCCCAGGATCGAGCACGACCACGATATCGCGACTGGAGCGAGTCAGACGTTTGACGGTTGGCGTTGCGGCGCGCTCGCCAAGATCGATCACGAGACGTTCCGCACTACCGCGTGCGGGCCCGGCAAGAAAACTGCGCGCCCTAATCGCGTGGTCGAGATCCAGTACGATACGCAGCCCTTCCTGCCCGCGCTCCGCTGCACGAATCGTGCGAACAACACCGATATCCTTGGGCAAGCGATCCGCCAAAGCGCCCAACTTTCCGTCAACAATATCGATAACCACCCGATCAGGTTGGCGCAGCGTGAAGAGGTTGTAGCGTGCTGGACCACTAAGGTCGAAGACCACTCGGGTATGGTTGGCCTCGGTTGAGGCACGGACCCCATTGACGACGGCGCCAGCACCGGCCACCGAGGGTGCCAGGAGCAGAAATAAGCCCAACAAGCGCAATATCGTCATCATCGGTCGATCGCATCGCATTATGTTGGGTGGATACTATCCCTGCATACAGCTCGATTTCAATAAAAACTCAACTAAATTATAGAAGTAGAGTTGCAACCTAACCTTAATTCGTAAGCACTGCCTGCAATACCGACTGCCCAATCGGGCTGCCGGCAGCGACCATCGCCGCTCGACCCTCGCCTTCGGGTCTCAGCCGAATATCCAAATCTGCGTCCGAAACAAGCTCCGGAACGCGCTCCGGCCATTCGACAATGCGGATGCTGTCGGTGAGATCGCGCCAACCCAGGAATTCGAGCTCCGACGCATCGGCCAACCTGTACAGATCGAGATGGGTGACGGTTGAAAACTCAAGTTGATACGGCTCGAGCAGGGCGTAGGTCGGACTCGGAACGGAGCCAGTGTGCCCCAATCCACGAATCAAGCCGCGCGCCAACGAGGTCTTGCCGGCGCCAAGATCACCGGTGAGCGTGAGTAACATTGACGTCGCATTCGCGCGTTGAATCGCTGCGGCCAGTAGACCACCGAATGCGGTGGTGGCGCCTTCGTCAGTCAGGTGAATGCCGTAGGTCAGTGGCGCGGATTGAGCCAATGCCTGAGCTCTCCGAGCAGCTCACCCGCCAACAAACCGCGCTCGCCACGACGCGCTGCGGAATCACCGGCCAATGCATGCACCAATACCCCGGTGCGCGCCGCCGTGGCCGGGGCAAGGCCCTGTGCTAATAAGGCAGCAATCAAGCCGGTGAGCACATCACCCATGCCAGGTGCCGACATGCCTGGGTTGCCAAACGGGCAAATGCTCGGTGTCGATCCGCCGTCGGAGACCAGCGTTCCCGCCCCTTTCAAGACGACAATGGCTCCGGTCATCGCTTGCAGCTCCGCCAGGGCGACTAAACGATCGGATTGCACCGACTGCGGGTTGGTACCGAGCAAACGTGCCGCTTCGCCCGGGTGCGGCGTGATGATGCAAGGCGCCTCCAGACTGCGCCACACGCCATTGTCTTCACTCATGAGATTAAGCGCATCAGCGTCGAGCACCATGGGCTTTCCAGAGGCGAGAACACGCCCGAGCAGCATGCGACTCCATTCGGTGACGTCCAAACCTGGTCCACACGCAATGACAGTTGCCCGCGCAATCAGTTGATCGATGGCGGCTTCGTCCTCAACACCATCGGTCATCAATTCCGGACGGGCCGCGACCATACTTGCGGCATGTGACTTTGCGGTTGCGACGGTCACAAGACCAGCGCCACCCCGCAGCGCCGCCTCGGCACTCAAGCGCGCGGCGCCCGGCATACCCTCAGCGCCACCGACACAAAGCACATGGCCGAATTGTCCTTTGTGCGCGTTTAGATCGCGTCGGGGTAGCGTCTCTGCAACTTCGTCCCGATATTGGCGACGCAAGACGGGCGTCGTCTCGGCATACACCGCGCGCGGCAACTCCAGATCGGCGAACACCAGACGGCCGCAATGCGCGGGACCTGCCGCCAGAAACAGACCGCTGTTGAGCCCAACAAAAGTCACCGTCAGGTCGGCCTGCACCGCGATCCCGCGGACAATGCCGGTATCGCCATCGAGTCCTGACGGAATATCAAGAGACGTCACTGGTGTGGCCGCGGTGTTAAGGACTCGGATCGCCGCCGCGTACTCGTCCGCAACGTCGCGCTTTAACCCGCTGCCGATAAGGGCATCCACGACCATGCCAACCCCCTCGACCAACGCCGGATCCCAAGCCCGCAGTCGCCCGCCAGCGGCAGCAAACTCCTCGTAGGCGCGCGCCGCATCCCCGCTTAAGTCCTCCGGATCACTGAACGCAACAACGCGGACCGCCAATCCCGCGGCACGAGCCAGCCGCGCAACCACGTAGCCATCGCCGGCATTATTACCACCACCACAGAGCACGAGCAGGGAGCGCAGTCCCGGATAGCGCTGATTCATGACGGACAATGCAGCAGCGCCGGCTCGGCGCATGAGCGTATAGCCGGGCACGCCGAACTGATCGATAGCGCGCTGATCGAGCTCGCGCACACCATTAGCAGAGAAAATATCAACCGGCAGGGTAATCACGTCTCGAATTATACTCCGGGAATGTCGTCAGACGAATCCAATGCACGTTTGCGATCCCTGTACCGCACCATCGAGCAAACGGCTTATGCGCTCGGATTCGATGCATTCGGGGTAAGCGACATTGATCTCGACCAAGCCGGCGACCGCCTGCAGCGTTGGCTGGCCGAGCATCGGCATGGCGACATGGAGTGGATGGCGCGGCATGGCGAGAAGCGCTGGAAGCCAGATTTACTGGTGCCCGGCACTGTGCGTGCAATCTGTGTGCGGCTCGACTATCTACCCGAGGACGCCGAGCAGGCAATCGCGATGCTTGACCACCCCAACAAAGCTTACGTCTCGCGCTACGCGCTGGGACGCGACTACCACAAAGTCATGCGACCGCGCTTACAGAAGCTTGCGGCGGCGGTCGAGGAAAAAATCGGTCAATTTGGCTATCGGGCTTTCGTCGACAGCGCGCCCGTGATGGAAAAACCGCTGGCACAAAAAGCCGGGCTCGGCTGGATCGGGAAACACACCAACCTGATCAACAAGCGCGCAGGTTCATGGTTTTTTCTCGGGGAGCTGTACACAGATCTCGAATTACCGGTCGATACACCGTCGACCGATCACTGCGGCAGTTGCACGACCTGTATAGAGGTGTGCCCAACGCGCGCGATAACAGGACCGTATGAACTCGATGCGCGCCGGTGTATTTCCTATCTGACAATAGAGAAGGATGGCCCGATTCCCGAAGGTCTGCGCAAGGGTATCGGCAATCGAATCTATGGCTGTGATGACTGCCAGCTGTTTTGTCCATGGAACAAGTTTGCGCGCATCAGCGAGGAAACGGACTTCGCCCCTCGGCACGGCTTGAACGACGCACAACTCGCGGCACTCGCGATGCAATCAGAAACCGATTGGTTGTCGGACATGGCTGGCAGCGCGATCCGTCGAATCGGCTTCGCAAGATGGCGGCGCAACCTTGCCGTAGCGCTCGGTAATGCGAACGATCCCGACACCGCGATTGACGCCGCACTGGAGCATCTCGCACAGTGCGACGACGCACTGGTCGCCGAACATGCCCGCTGGGGGCAAACACAACGCCGTGCGCTCGCCGAGGAGTCCGTACATGAACGCGCCTGATATCTCACTGAGTGACAACCCCTGGCTTGCTGCCACTGATGGTAGTTTCGACCTCGGCAGGATGGTGACACTCCACGGCGAACGCCTCGATCGAAAGCCGGCTAAGAAGACCCTGCGCCGTACCGTGCAACGTATTGCGACGGCTCAGCGAATGCTCTACGCGCAAAACAGGTTTGCTGTCCTGCTGGTGTTCCAGGCCATGGACGCAGCCGGCAAAGACAGCACGATCCGCAATGTGTTGTCGGGCGTTAATCCGGCGGGCTGCCAGGTTTGGAGCTTCAAACGTCCCTCCACGCTCGAACTCGATCATGACTTCCTCTGGCGCACCACCAAACGACTCCCCGAACGCGGTCGTATCGGCGTGTTCAACCGCAGTCAGTATGAAGAAGTGCTTGTCGTTCGAGTGCACCCGGGCATTCTGAACAATCAGCAACTGCCCTACCCCATCGATCCCGACACGATATGGGAGGATCGCCTGCATTCCATTCGTGAACAGGAAGCGCACCTGGCACGCAACGGCACGGTCATTTTGAAGTTCTTCCTGAATGTATCGCGCGAAGAGCAACGACAGCGATTCCTGGCGCGGCTCTCGGAGCCCGAAAAGAACTGGAAGTTCGAACCGAATGACGTGCGGGAACGTCGCAACTGGACGGAATATATGGCCGCCTATCAATCGGCGATCGAGTCAACGTCAAAACCCTGGGCGCCCTGGTATTGCATCCCCGCGGACGACAAGCGCGCCATGCGTATCGAGGTCGCTAAAATCGTTGCGATAACGTTAGAGCGCCTGCCGCTCGCATTTCCGGTAACCAACGCCGCAGACCAGGCAACGCACGATTTGATGCACGCGGAACTGCTCGCAGAGGAAGACTAGAACGTACTCAATCGGTGAGTGCCACTTCCAGATTATCGATCAGGCGCGCGCGTCCCAGAGTCGCGGCGCCGAGAACCACCCAACGTGCGTCAGTCGGTGAGGATTTTTTCAGCGTGAGCGGATCGCGGATGGTCACATAGTCGGGCAGGAAGCCCGCCTCTTCCAATGTGGCGCGTGCCTCGGCGCGCAGTGACTTGTAGTTGCGCTCACCCGCAAGCAGGGAATCGGAGATGCTCTGCAGTTGTTGGTAGAGCAATGGCGCCAGGGCACGTTCCTCTGCGGTGAGATACTGGTTGCGCGAGCTCATCGCCAAACCATCGACTTCGCGCTCGGTCTCGACCTTCACGACGTTCACTGGGAGTGACAAATCGCGCACCATGTGGCGAATCACAAGCACTTGCTGATAGTCCTTCTGCCCGAACACAGCAACGTCCGGCGTCACCATGGAGAACAATCGGCAAACAACGCTGGCAACGCCATCGAAGTGTCCAGGTCGGTGTCGACCGTCCAACATGCTAGTGATGCCCGGCACACTCACGATCGTCGCATTGCGAACGCCGTAGGGATACATCGCTGTTTCATCCGGCGTGAACACCAAATCCGCCCCAACGCTCATGAGTTGCCGGCAGTCCTCTGCGAGCGTCCTTGGATAGGCCCCGAAGTCCTCGTTCGCACCGAACTGTGTCGGATTCACGTAGATACTAACCACGACGTGGTCGGCTAGCTCAGCGGCTTTGCGAACCAGGGCGAGGTGGCCCGCATGCAGATTACCCATGGTTGGCACGAACGCGATTCTTGCGCCGGTATCACGCCAGGTCTGAATCTGCTCGCGCAGTACAGAGACCGCCTGAATAACCTCCATTGTGCTATCGAACGCCTAGGAGAAGCAGTGTTCCGGAGCCGGATACGAGCGATCGCGAACCGATTCCACGTAGCGTGCGATCGCCTCGAGCGGAGAATCGGTGCCGGGTGTGTAGTTACGCACAAAACGCGGGGTTCTTCCGAGCGTGATCCCCAGGATGTCGTACAGCACGAGTATCTGCCCATCCACGTCCGGGCCCGCGCCGATACCGATGACCGGCACGTTCAGCGCCGCGGTTACTGCCGCACCGAGCTCATTCGGTACGCACTCGAGCAACACGATATCGGCCCCTGAAGATTGCAGACGTTCTGCCGCACGGACCATTTCAGCCGCGCGATCGGGCTCCCGTCCCTGAACTTTGAATCCACCGATTTTATGAACGCTCTGCGGTTTTAAACCGATGTGTGCACAAACCGGGATATCGTGACGCGCGAGATGCTCAACGATCTCGAACTGTCCTTCTCCGCCCTCGAGCTTGATCATCATGGCGCCGCCTTCCTGCATCAGACGCACCGCGTTCTCAAGCGCCTGCTCGGGCGAGGTGTAGCTCATAAACGGCATATCGACCATCAGGAAGGCATGGTTCAGGCCTCGAGCGACAGTCTTGGCGTGATAGACCATGTGATCGACCGTCACCGGGACGGTGGTGTCGTGCCCCTGAATCACCATGCCAAGCGAATCGCCGACGAGTACGACGTCGACGCCAGCGCGGTCTACCAATTGCGCGAAACTTGCGTCGTAGGCGGTGATACAGGCGATTGGTGCTTTGTTGCCCTTCATCTTGCGCAATGTCGCCACGTTGACGGGCGGGCGATCCATATCGCGCTGTTCAAGTTGCGTATACATGGCGCGGATAATAGCGCAAGCAATCAGGCAATGTTGGCGGTTACGGGATTAAAAAAGCGCCGGCCACGCGGGATCGCGATGATCTCGTCCAACAGGGCCGCAAAGTCACGATCGTTTTGCACAGGGTCGAAGGTGGCAGTGTTAACGATCAACAGAGGTGACTCGTCATAGGCATGGAAAAACCGAGCGTAGGCAGCCGTTACGCGCTCGAGAAAAGCCGCGTCCACCGAGCGCGCGAATGCCTCGCCACGAAGCGACAAGCGACCCTGCAGCGCGGGTACCGGTGCTTGCAGATAAATCACCAGGTCGGGTGACGGTGGATCAACGGCGACACTGTCACAGACTTGCGCGTAGAGCGCGGCCTCGGCGGTATCAAGCGTCAACTCAGCAAACAATCGATCGCGATCAAATAGGAAGTCTGCGACGCGAGTACTGGCAAACAGACTGTCCTGCCTGAGCGCATCGAGCTGGCGTACCCGTTCGAACAGGAAAAACAACTGCGCCGGTAAGGCGTTTCCCGGGATACCTTGGTAGTAGCGTTCCAGGAATGGATTCGCTGCTCGCTCTTCGAGCACAGCTTCCGCATCCATAGCGCTCGCAAGACGGCTAGCAAGCGCTGTCTTCCCGACCCCGACAGGCCCTTCGACCACAATCAGGCGCGGCATCTCAGACCCGCTGATCATGTGTTCTCATCCGTTGCCACCAACCAATCGGATACACCTGTGCTGTCGATGGAAGCGGCATGCCATGCCACCGTTCGCCCATCATGCAATACCAGTTTCGGGGCAACGTCGGCCCACGGAATCAATACAAACGCGCGCTCGAGAATACGTGGGTGCGGCAAGGTGAGCGCATCGTCTTGCATGGCAACGCCCGGCACGTGCAACAAATCCAAATCAATAACACGCGGTCCCCATCGGTCCCCGTCACGCACTCGGCCCATTGCCTGCTCAATCGATTGCAACGCGGCGAGCAATCCTGATGCGCCCAGGGTCGTCATCAGCGCAACCACAGCGTTGCAATAATCGGGCTGGTCGTTGGGACCCACCGGCGCTGTACGGTATTTGGCGGAAGTCGCGAATACTCGTACTGTATCGATTTCGCGAAGTTGCGTAATCGCCTCGTCAACCTGATCCGAAGGTGCCTTCAGATTGGCGCCAACTCCGACGTATGCACTGGTCCAAATGTCGCCGGCCTCGACCATCTCAATCGGCAGAGTCGCCATCTCCAGACGGCTTGCGACGACGCCGACGGCGCCTCTTGCGTGGCGCCTTGGTACTTGTGGTGTCGTGCCGCATTCCAAAAGACTTCTCACGCGCGGCACGATCCTGCTCTTGAACATCCGTCCAGAACTTCGCGATCTCCTCGTCCACCTCACCGATCTCAGTACGCAGGAGCATGAAGTCATAGGCAGCTCTGAATCTGCGGTGTTCCAGAAAGCCCATAGAGCGTCCGCCACGCATGCGCTGGAAACGGGGCTGTAACGTCAGCATCTCGCGCAGGGGCACCGTAAAGCGTCGTGGGATTGCGATGATCGACTGCTGGCGGGCGAGACACTCGAATGTCGCCTGACCCAGTGCCTGCGTCGGCGTCATGCCATCGTCCTCTTGCAAGGCGCGGGCACGAGCCTTGATTGGCCACCACAGGAACACCGCAATCAAAAACATCGGCGTGACGGGGCGATTCTCGGCAACCCGCTTATCGGTGTTGTCGAGCGCCATCTGAATGAAGCGCTCGAACTTGTCACCATCAGGCGCGGACAGTCCTTTGGAGGCATCGGGAAACAACACCCGGAACACCGAATGTTGGCGCAAGGCTCGATAACTCTTACTGGCAAACCCTGCCTGAAACATTTTGAGAAATTCGTCGAACAGCCTTGCGGCAGGCACGTCCTTAAGTAGGCCCCGATGCTCTGCCATGGCTTTCCGTAAAGGCTCATCCGGTTCGAAATCGAGCTTGGCACTGAAGCGAACCGCACGCAGCGTGCGCACTGGGTCCTCACGCAAACGGGTTTCGGGATCGCCGATCAGACTAAGTCGGGACCTCTTGATATCGGCAACGCCGCCGACATAGTCCCAGACTGAGAAATCGGCAATGTTGTAGTAGAGCGCGTTGACGGTGAAATCGCGTCGCCACACGTCATCATCGATGGCACCGTAGGCATTGTCACGGAGCAATCGGCCTTTGTCATCGGATTCGGTTGTGCCCTCCTGCGTATCCCGAGCGTCCGCCCGAAACGTGGCAACTTCGATGATTTCGCGGCCAAATCGAACGTGGACCAAACGAAATCGACGGCCGATGATTCGTGAGCTTCTGAACAAGGCACGAATCGTCTCGGGCTCGGCATCGGTCGCAATGTCAAAGTCTTTCGGCCGACCACCGAGCAAAAGATCGCGCACAGCCCCACCGACGAGGAACGCCTGGTGTCCGGCCTCATGCAATTGATAGAGCACCTTAAGCGCTGCTCTCGATATGTGTTTACGCGAAATCGTGTGTTCCGGCCTTGGAATTATGGTCGGAGAGGTGCGCGTCGCAACCGGTTCGGTCAACTCTGTCAACCTTGGCTATTTCGTAGAGTTGTTTGAACTATAACAGACCTCGACCGCTATCCTCCCTGCGGGAGGTTCTGCTCGCATCGAGCCAGCCAGGACTGGATCAGCGGATAGTCCTGCAGGTCGAACCCACCCTCGTGCGCTACACTGGTGTACGCGTAGAGGGCCACATCGGCCACCGTCATTTGGTCTCCCGCTATGAACGCAGATTCCCGGAGCGCTTTGACCATCACGTTGAGCGCTGCATGGCCGCCCGCCTCTCGAGCCATGTAGTCGTCATAACGTTCATTCGGCCAATCCAGATACTGTCGTATGAAGCGCCGGACAGCGATATAAGGCTCGTGGCTGTATTGTTCAAAAAACATCCACTGCAGAACCTGGGCGCGCTCGAAAGCATCCTCAGGGATCCAGTCGGTCGTTTCACAGAAGTACCAGAGGATGGCATTGGACTCACAAAGCACGCGCCCATCCGCGAGGCGCACGGTCGGCACCTTGCCATTCTGGTTCAATCGTAGAAAATCAGGATCTCGCGTTTCGCCGGCCATGATGTCGACCTCACGCCAGTCATACGCAACGTCGGCTTTCTTCAAGGCCCATACAACCTTAAGACAGTTTCCCGAACGTTGATCACCATAAACCACAACCGAGGTATCCAACTGACGCTCTCCCCGCCGTGTTGAGTAGCGAAAGTCTAGCATCCACCTCGGCAATTTCGCCCTGCTAACCGAGAAGTCCGAAACCTTGAATACTCCGCCCGATTCCGCCTTGAAACCTACCTTACTGCGACGCACCAGCGCGCTCGTCTACGATCTGCTCGGCGTGCTCGCCGTTTGCCTACTTGCGGGCTTTCCGCCGGTTCTAATCAATGGCGGCGCCATCACAACCGATGACGGGATCGCCTACGTTATCTACCTGGCCTACAACCTTGCGCTCGCCGTCGGCTATTTCGCCGTCTCGTGGCGCCTGAAGCATTGCACTCTCGGTATGAAAGCGTGGCGACTGGAGCTCGTCAGCGCGGATGGATCACCGTTCACTTGGCCGCAACTGATCACACGCGCGCTCATCGGCATCCTCGCCTGGGTACCCGCTGGCGCCGGCATCTGGTGGCAGTACCTGGATGCCGAAGGTCGCACCTGGCACGACCGCGTTTCCGCAACTCGTATGGTCGTTCTCAAGAAACGGAAAAAGACCTGACACGGTCAGCGAATACGTCGCACCGAAATGATGGTTGCTACGAACAGCAGCAATGCTGGAGCAAGCCCTACGAGTGCAGGATTCAATGCGTAGACCTGACCGCTGCTGGACAGGGTGCGACTTACAAGAAAGTACGCAAGTCCGATAAGCACGCCGAGCAGCAATCGCGCACCGGCGCCACTGCGTCGCAGGGACCCAAAGACAAAACCAAGCGCGAGCACCGGCATCAGCACCACAGCAATCGCGTCGCCGACTCTTCGCCACAGCTCGGTTGCGTAAGAACGGTTGTCCAATTCGTTGTTGTCCAGATAAGACAGGTACGCGAGCAAACCGGTGATTGACAGGCTGCGCGGCCGCAAAGCCGCGATGCCCAGTAGCTCGGCGTCTACGTTGAATCTCTGCAGACGTTGATCCTCCGCCTCCGCCTCAACCGCATACCCATCGAAGCGAGTTTCCGCGTAGTTTTGCAAGACCCAGCCCTCTTCGCCCGACAGCTCCGCTTGGGTAGCGCGCCCGACCGCCTGCAATCCATCGCGGCTGTTCAGCTCGAAAACGAACACGCCACCAAATCGCAGCTGACCGTCATTCGACTCGACGTTGAAGATCGTATCGCCATCACGAACCCAAGTGTTCTGAGTGCCGGTCAGCTCCGAATCGCTGCGCGCTGCCGAGCGGTATTTGCGCGCAAACTGATCCATTGGGGGCGCGAGATACTCGGCAATCACCGCGCTGCCAATGGACAGCACAAGACCTGTGGCGACGACTGCGCCAGCCAAACGCCACGCGGAGATTCCCGCAGCTCGCATTGCGATCAATTCACTATTACCCGCGAGCGCCCCAAGGCCGAGCAATGCGCCGAGCAGACTCGCGACAGGCATCATATCGACGCCGAGTAGCGGCATTCTCAAGGTCGTGTAGAGCAATGCACCGAGCGTGGTGTAGGTTCCGGTGCCGGTATCGTCCATCTGGCCTACGAACTCAATGAATCCAGCCAGTGCCAGCAACACCAGTAACGTAAGACCGGTGCCGCCGACGACGGTGCGCATCAAATACCCTGCGATCAGCCTCATCCGGTACGCCGCCTTGCAAGAAATTTGAACCAACCGTACTGCATTCCCAGAAGCACGAGCCCCACACCGAGCATCAACGCATGTACGAACCACATGCCGACTTCGCGAGGCACAGTGTCGCGCTCAACCCAGACTTTCGCAGCTCCCATGAGGTTGAAGTAGATGATGAACACAAGCACACCGACGGCGAGCTTTCCATAGCGACCTTGCCGCGGCTGACTGCGCGATAGGGGGACGGCAAGTAACGCGAGCACCAGTGTCGCGATCGGAATACTGAGCCGCCACTGTAGCTCGGCCCGCGACAGCGTGTCGGTACTCTCGATCAGGACCGCCAGCGATTGCGCCTCAGGCTCAAGCTCCAACGCCTCCGGCTCGGGCAGCGCAAACGGCACGCCATACTCGCCGAACGCAATGACCTCGAATGCCCGCTCACCCGGACGCCCCAAATACCGACGACCGTCATTCAAAACGATGATGCGCGAATCGGTAGACTCGGCCTGTCGCTGCGTGCCGGAGCGCGCGACGACCACCTCCACCAACTCACCCTCGCGCCGTTGAAGAAACACATCGCTCAACACGCCTGCAGCGTCAACATCGCTGGCGAAAATCACACCGGCACCACCCTCAAAAGTTACGAAGCGACCGGGCTCCAGGGCAGTCAGGTCGAGCTCGCGTTCAGTCTGCGCACCGATCACTTCGATGCGCCGCAGTGATTCTGGCGCCACCACAAGTGCGAGCCATGCGACGAGGGCGGCCAGTGGCAGCGCAAGCCACATCAGCGGCCTAAGGATGCCTGCAGGTCCAATCCGACAGGCGAGCATCGCGGGTAATTCACTGTCGCTATACAGTCGTGCGAGCGACAACATGATCGCCAGAAACAGGCCAAAGGGGATAATGATGGTGAGGTATTGCAACGCCGTGAGACCAATCACGTCGAAGACCGCATCTTTCGCCACCTTGTCCTTCGCCGCATCGCCGAGCACCCGCGCCACTTGGTTGGCAAGAAGAATCAGCAGCAAAACGCCCGAAACACTCACCCAGGTCTGAGCGGTTTCGCGGAAGATGTATCGATCCAGAATACGCAGCATAGTATGATGCACGGCGCCTTGGCGGCGAGGGGGTGATGCGATGGTATCAGGAGCCGGCCGAAGGCGCCCACCGAGCGATCTGCAGGAGCACACAGCCATGAAGTTTTTCGCCACCTCGGCTAGTGCAGCGAAGCGCAGCACCGATTGCGTCATTGTCGGTGTCTACGACAAGAAGGAACTCAGCGACGCGGCCGGCGTTATCGACACAGCGTCCCGCGGCGCAATCAGTAAGCTGATCGAACAAGGCGACATCAGCAGCAAGCTGGGCGCGACCGCCCTCCTGAACGATCTTAAGGGCGTGAAATCGCCACGTGTTGTCGTCGTCGGCCTCGGTAAGGCATCGGCTTTCGACCGACGCGCATATCACAAGGCGGTCAGCGCGGCGTTGCGCCAGATTGATTTACCGAAGATCACGAACGCGGTCTGCTATCTGTCTGCCGAAGATGTAGTCGGTTGTGATAATTACTATTGTGGGCGTCTTGCTGCACAGGCGCTGGGTGAGCACAACTACCGTTTCAATGACTTCAAGAGCAAAGGGAAACGCCCGCCGAGCAAGCTCAAAAAACTCGGACTTGGAGCAAAAGGTCGAGCCGATCATGCGTCGCTGGAGCTTGGGGCTGCCCATGGCGCCGGTATCGCAGAAGGTATGCAACTGACGCGCGATCTTGGCAACACGCCAGCGAACGTCTGCCACCCCACCTATCTTGCCGAAACCGCGCGTGAACTCGCGACCCAACACACCAAACTGACCGTAAAAGTCCTCGAGGAAGCGCAGATGCGCCGGCTCGGCATGAATTCACTGCTGTCGGTTGGCCATGGTTCCGAGCAACCGTCGAAGCTGATTCAGATGGATTATCGCGGGGGCAAGAAAGGCGAAGCGCCGATCGTACTCGTCGGCAAGGGCATCACCTTCGACACCGGCGGCATCTCGTTAAAGCCAGGTCCGATGATGGACGAGATGAAGTACGACATGGGCGGTGCGGCCGCCGTCATGGGAGCCATGGCTGCCACGGTCGCATTGAAACTTCCGATCAACCTGGTCGTCGTTGTGCCAAGCGCAGAAAACATGCCGAGCGGTCGAGCCACCCGTCCGGGTGATGTTGTGACCAGCATGTCGGGGCAGACCATCGAAATCCTGAACACCGATGCGGAAGGCCGTTTGATCCTGTGCGATGCATTGACGTATTCAAAGCGTTTCAAGCCAGCGGCCATCGTCGACGTCGCCACCCTGACCGGGGCTTGTGTCATCGCGCTGGGGCACCACCGCTCGGGACTGATGAGCCACCACGACGATCTCGCAGACGAGCTACTCGATGCCGGTGAGCGCGCTGTGGATCGTGCCTGGCGCTTACCGCTGGATTCCGAGTACACCGATCAGTTGAAGAGCAACTTCGCAGATTTCGCCAACATCGGCGGTCGCGAGGGCGGTGCCATCACAGCCGGAGCGTTTCTGTCGCAGTTCGCTAGCGAGATGCGCTGGGCGCACCTTGATATCGCCGGTACTGCGTGGCGCGGTGGTGCGCGCAAAGGGTCTACCGGCCGACCGGTCCCATTGCTAGTCGACTATCTACTCCAGCACACGCATTAGGCGACGATGTCGCGCGTCGATTTCTATATCTTGTCGCAGGCCGGAGCGGACGCTTGTGCGCAGTTCTCCTGCCGACTGACCAGCAAGGCGGTGACACTCGATCACACGGTCCACATCCGCACTGACGATGGTGCGGATGCAAAAAACCTTGATGAGCTGTTGTGGACCTTCCAGGACGAGAGCTTCCTCCCGCACGAGCTGTGGAACGGCACAACACGAGAGGCACCGGTCACTATCGCCGAGGCTGCCGCGCAGCCGCCGGCAGATGCCGAAGTGATCATCAATCTTGCTGATTCGCCCGCGCCCACCGGATCGTGGCGAATTGCGGAGATCGTCGGCGCCGATGAGCCCGCGCGATCAGCCGGGAGAAGCCGGTTCGCACACTATCGAGATGCAGGGCTCGAAATCGACACGCACAAACTCTAGCGCTATGTCCGACGACGATATTCCAGTACTCACTAAAGTTGTTCGCCGAGAACGCAGAGCGCATCTGCCGCTCACCGAAGGACTCAGAACCGATATTGCCGGGCGGATCAGCGCACGCGTTGAGGAGCTGCTGGATGCCGTCATAGACAACGCAGCCGATCGGCTCCGCGGTCAGCTGCGCGAAGAAACCAAGGCCGGACTCGCTATTCTGATCGAGCAAGCGATCGAAGACGAAGTGCGCCGGCGCCGTGAGAACCCCGAAGACGAACTCGAAGGTTCAACAACCCCCGATCCCTAGCCGCAGAAGCGAGCAGCGAATACACTCGCGCACATGCAAAAGACTTATGAACCTCAAGCGATTGAGGAGACGCACTACAAACGTTGGGAAGCGGCTGGTTATTTCGCGGCAGGGAGCGGAGACGATGGGTTTTGCATCGTTATCCCACCCCCAAATGTTACCGGTACCCTGCACATGGGACATGCGTTCCAGGACACGATCATGGACACGCTCACGCGCTACCACCGGATGCGCGGTGTGCCAACGCTTTGGCAGCCAGGTACAGACCATGCCGGCATCGCTACCCAGATGGTTGTGGAGCGTCAGCTCAATGGTGAGGGCAAGACGCGCCATGACCTCGGTCGAGATGCCTTCGTTGATCGAGTTTGGGACTGGAAGAGAACCTCCGGCGGGCGCATTAGCGATCAGCTGCGCAGACTCGGCGCGTCGGTCGATTGGAGCCGTGACCGCTTCACGATGGATGAGGGTCTATCGGAAGTGGTACGCGACGTATTCATTCGTCTGCACGACGAGGGACTTATCTATCGCGGTAAGCGACTCGTAAATTGGGATCCCGTTTTGCGTACTGCACTCTCCGACCTGGAGGTGCTCTCGGAGGATGAGTCGGGCCACCTTTGGCACTTCCAATACCCGCTATCCGACGGTAGCCGGACCCTCACGGTGGCCACCACGAGACCGGAAACCATGCTCGGCGATACCGCAGTGGCGGTGCACCCCGATGATGAGCGCTACCAGCACCTCATTGGTCAGACGATCAAACTGCCGATTGTCGGACGCGAGATTCCGATCATCGCGGACGACTACGTAGATCCGGAGTTCGGCACCGGTTGCGTCAAAATTACGCCTGCCCATGACTTTAACGACTACGAAATCGGCCAGCGTCATAGTCTTGATCAGATCAACGTCCTGACTGATGACGCGCATATTGTCAGCGACATGCCGGAACCATTCGCGGGTCTCGATCGCTTCGAGGCACGCAAACGTGTCGTTGAGACTTTCGAGTCGCTAGGTCTTCTGGAACGCATCGATGACCACACGCTCAAGGTGCCACGCGGCGATCGTAGCGGCACCGTCGTGGAGCCCTACCTCACCGATCAATGGTATGTGCGTGTCGGTCCGCTCGCGGAACCGGCGATTGCTGCCGTCGAAGAGGGCCGAATTCGTTTCGTACCGGAGAACTGGTCCAAGACCTACTTCAATTGGATGAATAATCTGCAGGATTGGTGCATCAGCCGCCAGCTGTGGTGGGGCCATCGTATTCCGGCCTGGTACGACGATGCGGGTGGCATTTACGTCGGACGCGACGAGGCAGACGTTCGCCAAAAGCATGCGCTCGCGGACGACGTTGCGCTGCGCCAAGACGACGACGTCCTCGACACCTGGTTTTCCTCGGCGTTATGGCCGTTCTCAACGCTGGGGTGGCCAGAGCAGACCGCAGAACTAAAGACGTTCTATCCGACCACCGTTCTCGTTACCGGCTTCGACATCATCTTCTTCTGGGTCGCTCGAATGATCATGATGGGGATGAAGTTCGCCGGCGATGTGCCGTTTCGTGAAGTCTATATCCATGGCCTGATTCGGGATCAGGATGGCCAGAAGATGTCGAAGTCGAAAGGTAACGTGTTGGATCCGATCGACTTGATCGACGGCATCGAGTTGGAGGACCTTGTCACGAAGCGCACCACAGGGCTGATGCAACCGCATCTTGCACCCAGGATTGAGAAGGCGACGCGCAGGCAATTCCCGGACGGCATCCCCGAATACGGTACGGACGCCTTGCGTTTCACTTTCGCCTCGCTTGCAACCAATGGACGCGACATACGGTTCGACCTCGGTCGGATCGAGGGTTACCGAAACTTCTGCAACAAGTTGTGGAACGCCTCGCGCTTCGTTTTGCAAGCGACTGAGGGTGTCGACCTGGAGATCGCCGAGGCGAGTGCGGGCTCCCTACCAGAACGCTGGATTCAATCACGACTCGCTCAGATGGTGACCGAGGTTGACCGGCAGTTCGCTCGATACCGACTCGATCTGGCGGCGCAGGCGATGTATGAATTCACCTGGTATGAATTCTGCGATTGGTTTGTTGAGCTCGCCAAGTCAACCCTCTACGACGACAGCGCTGCCGCGCCGACAAAGGCCAGCATGGCGCGTACGGCACTTGAGACGCTCGACGCACTACTTCGCGCACTCCACCCGATCATGCCATTCGTCACAGAGGAGATCGGACTGAAGGTGGCGGAACGCCTCAGTTTGTCGCGCGAAACCTTATGCACCGCGCCATGGCCGGAAGCTGGAACGTCAGACTCTGAGGCAGAGCAGGACATGACCTGGTTGCAGGGAGTAATCGGCGGCGTAAGACAGATTCGAGGTGAGATGGACATCGCGCCCGGCAAACCTGTGCCAGTGTTGCTGGCGGATGCTAACGACGAGGACGAACGACGTGTACAAGCGCTCGAGCCATTGCTTTCGCGCCTGGCAAACCTTGAGTCTCTTGAGCTTGTCGCAACCTCACCTGAAGCATGTGCGGTGGCACTCCACGACAATCTCAAGTTGTGCGTGCCGATGGCGGGCCTTATCGATGTTGAGAAGGAACTCGATCGACTTCGAAAACTGCGCGACAAGACCTCGCAGGACCTCGCAAAGACCGAAGGCAAACTGAGCAATGCGAGTTTCGTCGAGCGTGCACCAGAGGCTGTGGTCGCCGAGGAGCGGCGGCGCGCTGCTGAACATCAGTCCACGCTGGAACGCCTGGAGTCACAGCTCGCGGAGATCGAAGCCCTCGCACGCTAAGAGCTGTGCGCCCGGTCACAGTCTGCACGCGAGGGGCGTGCGCTCTCGGCCTGAATTCGCCATAGTGGAAGATGTCTAGACTCATTCCGGGATTTTTAGCGTGTCCGACCCGATTTCAATCGCTACGGCGAGTAGTGATTTTCGCGCGCAGCTGGGTGATGCAGCCAAAGCACTGAACGAGATCATTCTTGGCAAGTCCGAGCAAATCGATCTCGCGCTGACCTGTCTGCTTGCCAATGGGCATTTGCTCATCGAAGACGTCCCTGGCGTCGGCAAGACCACTTTGGCCCGCGCCTTGGCAAGCGTGCTGGGGCTCGATTTTGCGCGCGTCCAGTTCACCAGTGATCTGTTGCCCGCAGACGTCACCGGCGTATCCGTCTACCAAAAGAAGGACGGTTCATTTCGCTTCCACCCAGGCCCTGTGTTCACGCAGATGCTGCTGGCCGACGAAATCAACCGCGCCACTCCCAAAGCCCAAAGCGCACTGCTCGAGGCGATGCAGGAACGACAGGTCACTGTCGATGGCGAGCGCCACCCCTTACCGAACCCGTTTTTTGTTGTAGCCACGCAGAACCCCGCAGATCAAATCGGGACGTTCGATCTGCCTGAATCGCAGCTCGATCGGTTCCTGATGACGGTAAATATCGGCTACCCGGATGCCAAAGCCGAGCGTCAATTACTCGAGGGCGCCAGCACCGCGCAAAAAATTATCGAGACTGGCAATATCCTGAACGCCGAGAAAATTCGCGCGCTGCAAGCGCTGGTGTCGGAAGTCACTTTGGCACCAAAACTGCTGGATTACCTGCAGGCGCTGGTTGCCTACACTCGCGAGTCCGCCAGCTTCATGGTGGGCTTGTCCCCGCGTGCATCCATCGCAATGGCTAACGCAGCGCGAGCTCATGCACTTTTGAAAGGGCGTGACGCGGTCTACCCCGAAGACCTCCAGGTCATATTCCCCCCAATTGCCACACACCGGTTGGTCCCGCGCGACAACGCTGGCAGTCAAACCGCGACCGAACTGGCGCGCCAGGTGCTTGATGCGGTGGCGATTCCCTAGCGCCAAGCGCCTCATCGAGCGCTTACGCAAGGGCGCCGATGCGAAGGTCTCACGCTGGGTGCGCAAGCGACAGGGCGAGGATCACCTGCCGCTGACCCTGCGCTCGAAGCGAATCTACATCCTGCCGACCAGCGTCGGGGTGACCTTCGGTATCGTGTGCCTCGCCATGCTGCTTGGCTCCATGAACTACAACAACTCCATGGGCTTTGCGCTGACGTTCATGCTGGCAGCAATCGGCTTGGTTGCGATGCATCGCTGTCATCAGAATCTCGCTGGAATACGAGTCCTGTCTGCCACCGCAGAGCCGGTCTTCGCGGGCGACCCGGTTGAGTTTGAGTTGCAGTTGCACAACGAGGGGCGCAGCGAGCGATTGGATATCGAAGCCTACGTCGGCCGACAGATCGGCGCTGCCGACGATATACCTGGCGAGGGCATTGGGAGATTGCGCGTGTCGTTACCGACCGAGCGTCGTGGCCAGACGGTCGTGGAGCGCTTTGGCATCCGTACTCGGTTCCCCATGAGCTTACTCAATACGTGGACATGGATGTACACGCCGTGCACCTGCATTGTGTGGCCAAGGCCGGCAACGGATGCACCGCCACGACCACCCGCCCCAGCGCGTGCGCGCGGTACCCAGGGCAATCAAGGCGACGACGACTTCGCCGGCTTGCGAGACTATCGCGACGGTGACTCGCCACGTCTGATCGCTTGGAAAACGTTAGCGCGCAGTGATCAGCTCAAGTCCCGACAGCTCAGCGGCGGAGGTACGGACACGACATGGATCGATTTCGCCGTCACACCGGGCGCAGATCTCGAGTACCGACTGGCTGTGATGGCGCGATGGGTTATCGACGCCGAGCGTGCCGGCGAACGGTTCGGGCTAAGGCTGCCCGATAGCGAAATCACACCCGACCAAGGTAAGGCGCATCGGGATCGATGCTTGAATGCGCTCGCGTTGGTCACTCCTGTTTCTGAGTTGCGTCATGCGTAGCACCGGTGAACTAAAAAAATCGCTGAGCTGGACCCTGCTGGCGCTGCTGATTTCCTATCTGCCGCATTTGCTCAACAAACCCGTTTGGATCAGTGGGCTGTTACTGCTTTGCATGAGCATTCGCTGGTGGTCTGAGCAAAGCAAAGGGCCGCTTGTGAATGCATGGGTGCGGACCCCAATCGGTCTCATTTGTTTTGTCGCCGTACTACAGACCTACAACGGGCTCAATGGCGTGGCACCTGGCAGCGCACTGCTCGCGGTGATGGCGGCGCTCAAGGTCCTCGAAACGCGCACACAACGAGACCAGTTTGTCTTGTTGTTCATCTCATTGTTCATGGTGTTGGCAGGTTTCCTCGTTGAGCAATACTTGTGGAGCGGGCCGTATCTCTTGATTTCTGTGAGTATCATCGTTACCGCGTGGCTAGCCGTTGGGCGTCGCGGCAAACCGCTGAGCGATGGTTGGTATCTCAGGCAAATGCGCAGACATATGCTGCTTTCGATTCCTGTCCTGATTGCTATGTGGGTACTGTTTCCGCGTGTACCGGGACCGTTCTGGGCGATTCCGACAGAAAGTGGCAAAGCGAATACGGGTCTGTCAAAGACCATGAGCCCGGGGGACATCTCTCAATTAAGTGAGTCGGACACCGTAGCATTCCGCGCCACATTCGAAGGCATACCGCCGGCGAAAGATCAGCTCTATTGGCGGGCGATTGTAATGGGGCGTTTCGATGGGCGCAGTTGGGCCTCGGACGACCCAGTGCATAACCGCACGCGGGACAAAAGCGTCACCGCGCGCGGGCAGGAAGCGCGCTACAAAGTGCGAATGGAAGCCACCAATCAGTATTGGCTATTCGCCCTCGATATGCCAAACGACTGGAGAGGTCGTGGCGTTTACCGCAGCCCCGTGCAAACGCTACAGCGGCAACGACCAGTGGATGAGCGCATCGAATATACGGTCACCTCGTTCCTGGATTACAGTGCCGAGCCTGAATTACTACCCCGCACCAAGCGCTTCTATACGCATCTTCCTGAGGGCAGCAATCCGAGAGCACGCGCCTTCGCAGATCAACTTCGAAAGACCTATCCGGACCAACGCGACTATGCGCAGGCGGTACTCAGCTACTTCACAGAACAGCCCTACTACTACACGCTCTCGCCGCCGGCGCTCGGTCGCGAAGCCGTCGACGAGTTTCTGTTCGACACGCAACGCGGCTTTTGCGAACACTACGCATCGAGCTACGCGTTCCTGATGCGCGCAGGCGGTATTCCAGCGCGTGTCGTGGCGGGCTACCAAGGCGGCGAGACCAATCCCTTTGCCGACTACCTGATCATCCGTCAATCCGATGCCCATGCCTGGACGGAAATCTGGTTGCCGCAGCGCGGTTGGGTTCGTGTAGACCCGACTGCTGCCGTGGCGCCCCAGCGTATCGAGCAAAACCTCGATAGCGCCCTTCGGGAGTTCGGAGAACGCACCGACTCGCTGTTCGAGCTTGCGATGCTCGAACGCGTGAAGCTGGCGTGGGACATGGTGAACGCGCGCTGGAACGAGTGGGTGCTTGGCTACGGTCCCGAGACACAACGCGAACTATTAGAGAAACTTGGACTTCAGGATGTTGGCTGGCGTGACATGATCATCATGCTCGCGATCGTGCTGGTCGGCATCATGACGGTTGTCACGGCTTATCTCTGGATCGCACATCAGCCGCCGCGACCCGATTACTACCAGGCGTTGTTCCGACGGGCCCAACGTCGCACTGGCATCCTGGCGCGACGCGGCGAAACGGCAACCGGCTGGGCGCATCGAGTGGGTCGCGAACAACCGGAAAACAGTCTCGCGGCACGACGGTTTGCTCGCCACTACTTGAGGGCGCGCTACGCTGGCAACACGACTGCCAGACGCAGACTGCCGCTCACGCTATTCGGGATTCGAGGTCGCTGGCGCAGCCGTTTCAGACGTATCGCTCACTCGAACCAAAAGTAACAGCCCACCGATAAACAGGGGTAAGACTGCGACTACCGCGATACGCGGATCGTCGCTGACGCGAGAGAGAATACCGATCAGCAACGGTCCGAGTATTGCCGCAAACTTTCCAAGCGTGCTGTAGAAGCCGAAAAACTCTGAAGCCTTGTCGTCCGGGATTAGCCTCGCGAACATCGCCCGGCTCATACTCTGAACGCCACCTTGAACCAGTCCGATTCCGATCGCCATGGCATAAAACTGCCAAACCTCTTTGAGTGTCAAGCCCCACGCCGCAATCAGCAGATAAACAAAAATGCCAATGATGATGGCGCGCTTGGGGCCGATACGTTCCCCCATCAACCCGAAAGCGATAGTGGCAGGCGCACCGACAAAGTTGGTAATCAGAATCGCAGCAATCAGATCATTCCTATCAAACTCCAGTCTCGCTCCGAAATCGGTGGCCATCAGTATCAGTGTGTGGACGCCATCGATATACAGCCAATAGGCAGCAAGAAAGAGCGCTATGTTTCGATACTGCCGGATATCGCGGAGCGTCTGAACCAGGGTGCGATAACCGTCCACCGCCGCGCGCATCAGGCCCGGGCTATCGTTCTTGGGCTCCTTCACAAACACAAGCAATGGCACGGTGAATACGGCCCACCACACTGCCACTATCGCAAACGCAGCACGCATCGCAGCCGTGACATCTGCGAATCCAAACACTTCTGGCTTTGAGACCATCCAGGTATTGAGCGCGAGCAATAGCGCACTACCAAAGTAGCCGATGCCGAAACCCAAAGCGGAGACCTGCTCGTAGCGATCTGGCGTCGTCACAGTGACCAGCAAGGAGTCGTAGAACGTATTGGCCGCATAAAAACCGAGCAGTGCGCACGCGTACAGCCCGAGAGCCACTACCCAGTCGCCCTGCTCGACGAAATACAACCCGAGTACAGACGCCACCGCGAGCAATGTGAAACCGAGCAAAAAACGCTTGCGCGTGCCTCCAGAGTCCGCAACCGCACCAAGGATTGGTGCCAGCAACGCGACAACCAGGCTGGCCGTAGATATGCCAATCGAAAATCGTGACGTGATAGCCGCGGAGTCCTCGCCAGCGCTGTAGAAGTCACGAAAGAATATCGGGAAGAAGGTTGCGACGACCGTCAGGGCGAACGCGGAGTTTGCCCAGTCGTAGAGCGCCCACCCGAGTACCGGTTTTTCCTTAAGCAGGCGCAGACTCATAGGTGCTCCGTCTAGAGTTCGCGCGTGGCACGGAATTGAATTTCCGGCCAGCGCTCCTCGGTCAGTTGAAGGTTTACCCGCGTCGGTGCGACGTAGACAAGCGCATCGCTGTGATCCACAGCGAGGTTGTCATGTGCTTTGCGGCGGAACTCATCGAGTTTTTTGTCGTCCTCGGCATGCACCCAGCGCGCCGTATGAACGTTGACCGACTCGAACTGGCACTCGACGCCGTACTCTTCGCGCAGTCGATGTGCGACCACATCAAACTGCAGGATGCCTACTGCGCCCAGAATCAAATCGTTGTTACGCATCGGCTTGAACAACTGTGTGGCGCCCTCCTCGCACAACTGTGCCAAACCTTTTTGTAGCGCTTTCAACCGCAAGGGATCGCGCAATACCGCGCGTCGGAAAATTTCGGGCGCGAAACTCGGTATACCGGTGAAGTTGATCTGGCCCGATTCGGTGAAGCTGTCACCGATGTTAATCGTGCCATGATTGTGCAATCCGATAATGTCTCCCGCGACTGCAGAACTTGCCTGTTGTCGATCGGCCGCCATGAAAGTTATGGCCTCAGGAAACTTGATGTCCTTGCCAAGTCGCATGCTCTTCAATTTCATCCCCGGCCGGAATTCCCCAGAGCACACTCGCATGAACGCGATCCGGTCACGATGCCCTGGGTCCATGTTTGCCTGAATCTTGAAGACGAAACCGGTTAGGGCCTCTTCCTCCGGTGCGACCTCACGCTCCTCGGCCGCCCTCGGTTGCGGTCCCGGTGCATGCTCTACAAACCCTGCCAGCAACTCGCGAACGCCAAAGTTGCTGATCGCCGATCCGAAGTAGACCGGGGTCTGCCGCGCCGCGAGGTACTCTTCGAGATCAAACTCGGCGTACACGCCTTGCAGGAGCTCAATCTCGTCGGCGAACGCCTGCCAATCATCACCGAGAAACTCACGCGCAGCGTCAGACTCAAGCCCCGCGATGATTTCAGTTTCGCCGGCGGTGTGACGATCTTCCGCCTGATACACATAGATTCGGTTCTGCGGAAGGTGATAGACACCGCGCAGTCGGCTACCCATACCGATAGGCCAGGTAACGGGGGTACAAACGATACCGAGTACCGATTCGATTTCATCCAGCAGCTCGATGGGTTCACGACCCTCGCGGTCGAGCTTGTTGATAAAGGTCACAATCGGTGTGTCTCGAAGACGGCAGACTTCCATGAGCTTGACCGTTCTTTGTTCCACGCCTTTGGCGCAGTCGATGACCATCATCGCCGAATCGACTGCGGTCAATGTACGGTAGGTATCCTCGGAAAAGTCCTCGTGGCCGGGTGTGTCGAGCAGATTGACCACGTGCCCTTCAAACGGAAATTGCATGACCGAAGAGGTCACTGAAATACCGCGCTCCTGCTCGAGTTTCATCCAGTCCGAGGTGGCATGACGGCTCGCTTTACGGCCCTTGACGGTACCCGCAAGCTTGATGGCCCCACCAAAAAGCAACAGTTTTTCTGTCAGCGTCGTTTTACCCGCATCAGGGTGCGAGATGATCGCGAAGGTGCGGCGACGCTGCACTTGTTCGAGCAGCTCTGTCATGAACGAGAAAGGGTAATCAGAAAACAGGCGCGCAGGATAACTCAGGCGCTGATGGAGCTACAGCGTGAGCGACAATACAAGCGCATCCTCACGCCCATTGTTGTCGGCCTTGTAATAGTTGCTCCGTCGCCCGATCGTCGTGAAGCCCAAGGCATGATACATGCTGGTTGCGGCGAGATTGGACGGTCGTACTTCCAGAAAAATGCGGCGGATGCGTGCATCTCGGGCAACCTGGATCATCTCGTTAAGAAGCATCACGCCGTATCCCTGCCGGCGGAATGCAGGCGCAACACATACGTTCAGGACGTGCGCTTCACCAGCAGCCATCGACAGAATGCCATAGGCTCGAACCTCACCCTGTTGTACAACCGTGAGGCACTGATAGCCGGCGAGCAAGCAGTCACGGAAGATGCCGATGCTCCACGGGAACTGGTAGCTCTGGTTTTCAATTTGAGCAACCTGCTCGACATCCTCATGGCGCATCGGCCTGACCGTTGGCGTCAAAAGTTCGTCGGCAACGCTCACGCTTGGTCACCCAATGCGCGGCGCACGCGTTTCAGATCGATCCACGCGCGGCCTTTCTGAGCCGGCGTGCGCAACAGATAGGCAGGGTGGTAGGTCACGATGACCGGAATACCGAACGCCTCAAGATCGTCGCGTCCGCGCATTTTGCCGAGCGGTTCGGTTGAACCCAGCAAGTGCTGTGCTGCGACTCGACCAACCGCCAGCAACAGATGTGGTTTTACGTGTGAGATTTGGGCGCGTAAATAGCCTGAGCATGCTTCAACCTCATCCGCCCGTGGGTCACGATTCTGCGGTGGTCTGCACTTGACCACGTTGGCGATAAACACCTGTTCACGGGCAATGTTGATCGCCTTCAACATCGCATCGAGCATCTTGCCGGCACGACCTACGAACGGCTCACCGGTGCGATCTTCTTCCGCCCCCGGGCCTTCACCGATGACCATCAATCGCGCGTTGTCATCCCCAACCCCGAAGACAGACTGGGTACGTGTTTCATGCAGGCGGCACTCCGTACAGCGCTTCACCGCGTGGCGTAACTCTGGCCAATTGCCGGGAAGCTCGCGGGCACTCGTTTCAGGAGCGATGTGCTCTGATACCGAAGCGACAGCCTTGGGTGTCGCTGGCGCTGCAACGCTCCCACTGCCACGCCCACGCCAGCTCCGGATGCCCATCGCCTCCAGGGTCTCGACGCGCTGCGCTGGAGTGAGACGTTCAGCCATGCAAATCCCTGATGTTGTCGTCCGAGTCATCCTCATCTGCGTCGTCATCGAACATCACCCGATGGACGGGTTCACGATTGACGATCATCAATACCGGCCCTGACAGCGCATAACTAAATGCGAGCAAGAACAGTACGACAGGAGGATTGATGGAAATCAGCGCAATGATCAGCGGCACTAGCAGCAGCACAGCAAACGGCACCACCCGCTTTTGCGACATCTGCTTGAAACTGTAATAGCGCAGGTTGCTGACCATAAGCACACCCGCCATCGCCGTCACCGCAAAAGCGATGATCAATCCGACAAAACCGCCAATGCCATACTCTGCGCTGAGCCATACGAAGGCGGCAACCATCGCCGCTGCTGACGGACTCGGCAGACCTTGAAACCACGCCTTTCCAAGCTTGGAAGGCATCGTGTTGAACCGCGCCAGGCGCAGCGCGGCGGAGACCGCGAACAGGAACGCGACTAGCCAGCCAACCCGACCCCACGTGACAGAATATTCCGCCAGTCGTGCAACACCCCATTGATAGACCACAACTGCCGGAGCGAGCCCGAAGCTGATCATGTCCGAGAGGCTGTCGTATTCTTTGCCGAAGTCGGTTTGTGTACTGGTCATCCGAGCGACACGCCCGTCCGCCCCGTCCATGAACATGGCAACGAAAATCGCAATGCCTGCCGCATCGAAATTGCCATCGATTGCCGCGACGATCGCGTAGAAGCCCGCGAACAATGCGAGCGTCGTCAGAAGATTCGGCAACAAGTACACGCCTCGCCGGCGAACCTGTCGTGGTGCACTCATAACTGCCACCGGTGACTGCGGAACACCAGTGTGCCACGCCCGATAGCACTACGGATACAGGGATCAGGACGATTCTGGCGTTTTCTCTACCTCGTCTAGCTCTCGTCGCAACTTGGCGAGCACTGTCTGACCTGCGGTTACCCGTTGTCCAGCCTCAACTCGCGGCAAGACTCGCTCTGGGAGATACACTTCGCACACGGATACCAGGCGTAGATAAGCACATCGCTGGCCGTGACCCACGCGTTCGCCATACCGAAACATTGCGCGCGGACCGCCGAATCGTTGCTTGCCTGAGAACGACACCACTACGTCATCGCCCTCATCTGTGCGCAGCCACATGCCACCCCGACCTGTCGCCAAGGCACCCTCAGCAATATTGTCACGAGGGTCTAACAAGCGCCCCTCTACCGGGGCACGCAGTGTGTAAGCACCGAGCGGGTTGTTTTCGATGCGGATACGCAGCGACTGGCGGTCCAACAATCCCGAGCGACACAGCTCGACATCGAGCACCGTGCCATCGACCGGCGACAGCACCGAAAGGGGCGCCAACGGAAGCTCACGGCGAGGGTCCTGGAACAAGAGGATTGCGAACACGAACAAAATCACCCAAGGCAGCGACCACAACGGACCCGCCCACACCGATGTGGCGATTCCAGCGCCTGCAATCGCTAGTAAGACCCACATGCCCTCAGGGGCAATCACCGAGTAGCTCCGCATCGTTATAGTCTACCGCCAAGATCGTTCGTCGCTACAATAGCGGCCGGAATCGATAAAACGAGAATCACATGCGAGTCAGCCAGATTCATCTGCGCACCTTGAAAGAAGATCCCGCAGAAGCGGAGATTGTCAGCCACAAATTGATGTTGCGTACCGGAATGATCCGGCGACTGACGTCAGGCATCTTCACATGGATGCCGATCGGGTTGCGCGTGCTACGCAAGGTGGAGGCGATCGTACGTGAAGAGATGAACGCAATCGGCACCCAGGAATTGCTCATGCCCACCATCCAGCCAGCAGAGCTGTGGCAAGAGAGTGGACGATGGGACCAGTACGGGCCGCTGCTGCTGCGTGCACATGATCGCCATGAGCGTGACTATTGTGTCGGTCCAACCCATGAAGAGGTGATTACCGATATTGCGCGCCGCGAGCTTCGCTCATACAAGGACCTGCCGATCTCGTTCTACCAGATTCAGACCAAGTTCCGCGACGAAATCCGGCCGCGTTTTGGTGTCATGCGTTCGCGTGAATTCATTATGAAAGACGCCTACTCGTTCGACATCGACGAGAACACAATGGCGGCGAGCTACGATGCGATGTCGGCTGCCTACCATCGAGCGTTTGAACGCATGGGGCTCGGCTTTCGTGCGGTCGATGCTGATAGCGGCGAGATCGGCGGCGCACGCTCGGAGGAGTTCCATGTGCTCGCCGATTCGGGTGAGGACGCCATCGCCTATTGCGACACCGACCATTACGCCGCGAATGTTGAACTGACGCCGGCACCAGCGCCGGGAGAGCGCGACAGCGCGACGGAAACGGTTCGGACAGTACCAACGCCGGGCGCCAAGACGATCGAAGACGCAGCAACTGCGTTGAATCTGCCGGTGGACCGGGTAGTCAAGACGCTCATTCTCGCGGGCACCGATGGACCGGTTGCGGTCGTGCTCCGTGGCGACCACACCCTCAACGCTGTTAAGGCGCAAAAGCACCCGCTCATCGCTTCACCGCTGACCATGCTGGAGCCGGGTGAGGTCGTAAGAGCGACCGGAGCACCACCGGGTTCCGTCGGGCCCGTCGGGCTCCGTATTCCCGTCATTGTCGATAACGCTGCATGGTCTTTGTCCGACTTCGCGTGTGGCGCGAACGTCAAATATGAGCACCTGACCGGCGTCAACTGGGGTCGCGATGCAGAGTCCGGCGAGCCCTTCGATCTACGCAATGTTGGTGCTGGTGACCCATCACCCAATGGTGGTGGCACGCTGTCGATCGCGAGAGGGATCGAGGTCGGCCATATATTCCAGCTGGGCAAGAAGTACTCTGAGGCTCTCGAGGTCAGCGTGCAGGACGAGGCGGGCCAGTCCGTCACTCCGTTCATGGGATGCTACGGTATCGGCATTACGCGCATCGTCGGTGCAGCGATCGAACAGAACCACGATGAGAACGGCATTATCTGGCCAGAGCCACTCGCGCCCTGGCTCGTGGTGATCGTCCCGATCAATGCACATCGCTCCGACGCGGTTCGTGAAGCGTCCGAGTCTCTGTATCAGGAGCTTCAAGCCGCGGGCGTCGATGTCCTAATCGATGACAGAGATGCGCGTCCCGGCGCGAAATTTGCTGATGCGGAGCTTCTTGGCATTCCGCACCGGGTTGTCGTCGGTGATCGCGGTCTGGCTGACGGCGAATACGAATATCAGTACCGTCGGGAAGGCGGTCGAGAGATGTTGAAGCGTGACGCGCTTCTTAGCCGAATCGGTATTAGCTGACATAATGGCCGGATGTTGCATCGACTGGCGATCATCATCCTTTTCGGCCTCGCCGTTTGCTTGCCCGCAAATGCAGCAAAGCCGACAGAAGCGGATCCCGAACTTCGAGAGGCGCTTCGCCTAGCTGCGCTAGAACCTGAGACGTTCGACGATCGCTTCGAAGCGGAGGTTTGGCTGAAAGACATGTCAGCGCGGCTGGGTCGTCGCGTTGAAGATCCCGAAGAGCGGATTCAGATTCTCAAAGGCGTACACCGCGAGGCGACGCGCGTCGACCTACCGCCGGAACTCATCCTTGCCGTGATTGAAATCGAGAGTAATTTCGACCGATTTGCAATCTCGCGTGCCGGGGCACGGGGCCTGATGCAAATCATGCCCTTCTGGCTCGATGAAATCGGACAGCCCGACGATAGTCTGTTCGATATCGACACCAATCTCAGGATGGGTTGCACAATCCTCCGCCACTATTACGACCGCGAGAAAGGTGATCTTCACCGCTCGCTTGGCCGCTATAACGGAAGTCTTGGTAGCACGCGCTATTCAAACAAGGTTCTCGACCGGCTGCGCGGCCGTTGGCGTCGCGACTAATCTCTCGACGCGTCCGGGCCGGCAGCCTCGGCTTCGTCCCGCGCGCGAATCGCATACTCTTTCGCAAGTAGTGCATCTCGGCGGGCCGCTGCGTACGCGCGGATCTTGAGATTGCGCTCTGCACTGGTCAGCAGTAAGCCAGCTTCCGTCAGAGTCTCTGCGGCAAGGCTCTGCGCGTCCACTGTCTCGGCGGCACTGATCGCCTGGCGTGCGTCGCTCATCTCCTGAATCGGAGGCGTCGCCGCGCAGGCCGCCAAGCCAAACCCCACGGTCAGTGCACAAATTGTTGTTTTCACGGAAAACATTACCCGAAAATTATCTCACTGCCGCGCGGAGCGTCAAGCCGCTGTCCACCGCTGCTTCGAAAGGTCCGGCGTGGCATAATTTAAAAATCATGCATGGCATCCTAATCCTCTATTATTCCGTCAACGGTTCCACCGAGGCGTTGGCACGAGCCATCGCGCGCGGCGTTGACACTGTCTCTAACGCTGAACCTTGGTTGCGCACAGTACCGCCAGTCACCGCCAAGACCGAGGCAGAGCTGCCGCCTGTACCCGAGTCTGGCCCCCCGTATGTGACGCACGAGGAGCTTGCGTCTTGCGGTGGGATGC
The DNA here is from genome assembly GCA_038521865.1 of Pseudomonadota bacterium. GTDB lineage: Bacteria > Pseudomonadota > Gammaproteobacteria > Steroidobacterales > Woeseiaceae > CALBPI01. The sequence continues at coordinate 1,096,659 of JBCBKO010000001.1, forward strand.
TGCTCGGCAGCCCCACCCGCTTTGGCAACATGGCGTCGGCTTTGAAGTATTTTCTCGACGGCACCAGCGGCGCATGGCTGTCCGGCGCATTGGCCGGAAAACCAGCCGGGGTCTTCACGTCGTCGACTTCCATGCACGGCGGCCAGGAAAGCACTTTGCTGACCATGGCGGTGCCGCTACTGCACCACGGCATGTTGATCTGCGGTCTGCCCTACACCGAACCCGCGCTTGCGGCGACGCAGTCGGGAGGGACGCCGTATGGCGCCTCGCATGTCGCAGGCACACACAATGCCGGCGTGCTCACCGACGAGGAAGCATCGCTGGCCGAAGCACTGGGCGCACGCGTTGCGCATGCTGCAGTCCGTCTCGCGCGATGAAAACGATCTCTGGACGTCGACGCACAGGCCTCACGGCGTGGCTTACGCTTGCGGCCGTCACGATCTATTGGCTATGGGACGCTAGCGACTCGGTGCACTGGAGTTCCTGGCTGATCCTGCTCCTCCCGTTCGCACTGGTAATGCCCGGACTCTTGAAACCCTCTCGTAATGTGTGGCTGATAACGCTTTTGGCGACCATCGGGTACGCCACTGTCGGACTCATGGATGCGATTGCCAACCCTTCGAGTCTCGCGCCAGCTGCCGCACTGGCGATTGCCGCACTGGGTGCCTTTTTCTTGGTGATTCCAGCGATAAGGACCATACCGTCCGAACCGATACCTGACGAATCGGACCAGGTCGAAGTGGAGACGGACGCGCCGTCGGACTGACTAGGATTGCGTCTCCCGACGCATAACGTCGCTGACAAACGGAACAGTCAGCTTACGTTGCTCAGATAGTGACGCTTCGTCGAGCCTCGCAAGCCAGGCGTAGAGCGATGTTGGGTCTCGGGGTAATCGAGACATGAGGTAACGCAGCGTCTCCTCGGGCAGTTCCAGCCCCCGAATGCGCGCCCTTAATCTGAGCGCTTCACCTTGTGCTTGGTCATCAAGGAACTCGAGGCGCAGCCCGACCAAGGCCTGAAATCGGCTACGCAAATCCGGCAAAGCGATGTCAGTTTGGCGAACCGCATCGGAGGCGGCGATCACCAGCCGTCCGGAACCGATCAACAGTCGCTCATAAAGCACCATAAGCGCGCGCTCCCAGGTCGCATTCCCAAGCACCTGTTCGATGTTGTCGAGGCACACGACCATATCGGGCGGTAGCTCATCGAGAACAGATGCGGGAAAGGCGCACTCAAGTGGCAGATACATCGCACTACCCGGATCGCGCTCAGCAACCAGCGCCTGTAGAAGATGCGAACGACCGCTCCCCGCGCGACCGCTGAGCCAGACGCCTGGCGCCGGAGGCGCTTTGACAGTTGCCACCACCGAAGCGTTGCTGCCCGCAAAAAATGTGTCGAAACGCGCCTCCACATCGAGTTGCACTGGCAGCGGCAGTTGTCTGCCGCGCTCAATCGTCAACCGAATCTCCGGTCTCATACTCGTCGAGAAAATCCTGTGCTTCTGGATGCGCGCTCAGGTAATTGCGGTAGGCATAGCGAACAAACACCGCAATTACTGCGGCAGCCGGTAGTGCGAGCAAAATGCCGAAGAACCCGAACAGCTGACCGAAAGCCATCACGGCGAAGATGACCAGCACCGGATGCAACCCGATCCGGTCACCAACGAGCTTGGGTGTCAGTATGCTGCCTTCGACCATCTGTGAGACCCAGAACACAACCACCACCAAAGCGAGCGTGACCATTCCTCCATCCGAATTCACGGCAGTGAGTCCAGCCAGAGCAATGCCAAAAATAAATCCGAGGTACGGCACAAAACTCACAAGGCCCGCGACAACACCGATCGCCAGTGCAAACTTCAATCCGATCAGCGATAGCCCCACGGTGTACATGATCGCAAGGCCAATCATGACCAGCAGTTGACCGCGCAGAAACGCGGCTAACGTCTCGTCCGTTTCACGTGCGAGCGTGAACGCGGCCTCGCGCTGCCCCGCCGGTATCAGTGCGCCAAGGCGCGCAAGAATGGTGTCCCAGTCACGCAACAGGTAGAAGGTCAGAATCGGCACGAGGAACACGTTGACCACAGCAGTCAGTAGTGCACCGCCAGAACGCGAGATTTGCGTGAGGATCGTCGAGCCCCACTGTCCCGCCGAGCTTCCCAGACTCTCGAGCATACTGCTCAGGCGAAACTCCGGTTCCGACGCATCGCCCTCACCCGCCAGCAATCCGGCAACATGCGGCCACACCCGCTCCTCTAGCAACTGAAGGTAACGCGGCAACACGTCCAGCAGTGCCGCGATCTGTGATTGCACTAACGGCACGAGCAACAAAACCAGACCAGCGAGGGTCAGGATCGTCATCACGAATACGATGAGCACCGCGATGGGTCTTGGAATTCGCATCCGCTGCAATCGATCGGCGAGCGGGTCGCCAAGATACGCCAACAGCGCGGCGGCGATAAACGGTGTCAGGACCGGCGATAGCAGGTACAACAGAATCCCGCTTCCAGCAATCGCACCTAACCACAACCAACGTGACTCGATCATCAGGCGGTCTCCCCCAGGCTGGCTCGTTGTAGCGCACTGCGAACATAGTCGTAGGTGCTAAAACCAAGACTCGCGAGCAACGCAATCTGAAGCCCCTGTTGGAGGAGGGCTACGGGTACCCACGTCGGGAACAGTCCTGCGGCCGCAATCAAGACGAGCAAAACGTACAACAGGAGCAGCATCGTGTTGAGTTTCGAGACCAGTGTCGGCCGCCCCTCCAGATCGCCCACCACGAAGTGATACGTAATCGCGCCCCCCATGACGATAAGGTCGCGCAGGATCACGATTGCCGCAAACCACAAGGGAACTAACCCCACGGAGGCGAGAGCGGCAAACGTTGCAAGCAACAAGAGCTTGTCTGCGATCGGATCGAGTATCGCGCCGAGCTCGGTGTGCCAATCAAACCGGCGTGCCAGAAGCCCGTCCAAACCATCTGAAAAGCCGGCCGCAAAAAACAGTGCGAGCGCCAGTCCGAAACGAGCGTCGATCAGCGCGCCAAAGACCATAGGCACCAACATGATTCGTGCCAGCGAAATCAGGTTTGGAATCCAGCGCAGCATCGGCCTTATTGCTCCGCTGACATCCGCCAGCGGAAATACAGATCGGCGGTTTCTATCGCACTCGGTGCCAGCAAAGGCGCGGACACAGACTCCAGCTCGTCGCCGACCAACAGTTCGGCGAGACGGTCGCGTGTCGCCAGCGCGTCGAGCGTCACAACCAGTTCGTCCTGGCGCAAGGTTGTAACGCGGACGTCGTCGATCAGGCTGCGGCTTTGCAGAAACCGCATTAGCTCGGCGTAGTCCTCGGCCTCGCGCACACCGACGACGCTGACACGTACCTCGGAGGACTCCTCAGGTCGCGCAGCGAACTGATCGAGCATTTCCCCGGCAACGCGACTCATCGCCATCATGGGCTCGCCCTGTAAATTCACTGCATCCCCGCCGAACAGCCACCGCCAGCGAATAACGCCCGGTGTGTCCAGTGACGCTCGGCCAACAAGAATGCTGTCGGCGCGATAACGGCGGCTGGCCGATCTCAGCACATTGTCGAAACCGCCCCAGACGTCGCTTACGGCAACCGCAGCTTGATCGGTGTCATCAAGCACCGGCAATGACAATGGCAAGCCGAAGGCGGATGCGGCCTCTTTCAACGCCACGCGCAGTGCCGCACGGTCATCACGCAACTCCGGAAAGGGATCATCCTCGAGAGCGGGCGGCGCCATCGGCAGTATTTCGCGCGTGCCGTCCGGATGTTCGATGCCAAGCCAGACTAGCGTCAGCGGGCGATCGCTACCCCAGACGGGGACACCAGCAGCCTGCAGCGTCGCGCCTAGCGCGGCGCCGTCGAATGACACCCAAAGCGAATCGCGGCCGGACTCGCGCCAACCGAGCACGAACACTGCCGCATCGGATATCAACTCACTCGCAACCAGAGGCTCAGTGGTCATCCGCGCAAGCACCTGCAAAAGCGCGCGCTCGTACGCCAATGCTCGCGCGTCGCGCAGTTGACTGTCGTAGGCAACCTCGGCGGTATACAGATCCGGTGGCTCGACGGCAGCCACAGTGCCGACGAGACCAGCGACCAACAGCACGCCCGCGGCGAGCCAGTGAACAATTCCCCTTTCCATAGGCGAAGTATACGAGAGACTGTGAAATAATTTAGCGATGAGCTCGAAGCCAGGCGACAAACCGCTGACTTACGCGGACGCGGGGGTCAACATCGATGCCGGCAACGCGCTGGTCGATGCCATCAAACCGGCGGTCGCACGCACAGCTCGACCAGAGGTGATGGGGAATCTCGGTGGCTTCGGCGGTCTGTTCGAACTCGATGTCGCGCGATATCGATCGCCCGTTCTCGTCTCCGGAACCGACGGTGTCGGCACGAAGCTTGCCCTCGCCCAGCAGTTGAATCGTCACGGCACGATCGGCGTGGACCTCGTGGCGATGTGCGTCAATGACATCATCGTAAGCGGTGCGGAACCCCTGTTTTTCCTCGATTACTATGCGACCGGCGCGCTCAATGTCGATCAAGCGAAACAAGTCATCGAGGGGGTTGCGGCAGGCTGCCAACAGGCGGGCTGTGCGTTGCTCGGCGGCGAGACCGCAGAAATGCCGGGCATGTATTCCGGTGACGATTACGATCTCGCCGGATTCGCCGTTGGCGTCGTCGAGCGCGATGAGATCATTAGCGGCCAAAATATCACGGCGGGTGATGCGGTCATTGGCATCGGCTCCAGCGGACCGCACTCCAACGGCTACTCACTGATCCGTCGTGTGATCGAACGCGCTGGCGATGTTGTCGATCTGTCGCTTGACGGCGTCCCGCTCTACGACGCACTCATGGCACCGACGTTCATTTATGTCGATGCGCTCAAGCAGTTGCGGGAACAATGCGATGTTCTGGGCATTGCACACATCACCGGTGGCGGTCTCACCGAGAATCTGCCGCGTGTTCTCCGAGACGAGCTAGGCGCGCGGATCGACCCGGGTAGTTGGCCTCGCCCACCCGTTTTTGAATGGTTGCAACAGAACGGTAGTGTTCCGGACGATGAAATGTGGCGCACCTTCAACTGTGGTGTTGGGATGTGTGTCGTTGTTCGCGAGTCGGCGGTGACCGCAGCTTTGGCGGCGCTCACAGCGAGCGGCTATTCGGCATGGCAAATCGGCGACGTAGTAATCGGCACCGGCGTCCACTACGAATGAACACACCGGCCCGCGTCGTCGTGATGCTGTCGGGCAGCGGCTCGAACCTGCAAGCCATCCTGGACGCCACAGCCTCACGGCGGTTCCCCGCTGAAGTTGTTGGAGTAATCAGCGACAAGTCACAGGCCTACGGATTGGAGCGCGCGCGATTAGCCGGGATACCCGCCCGTTGTATCGAACGCCGCGCGTTTGCCGACAGAGCCGAATTCGAGCGTGGCCTTGAGAAGGCCATCGATGCGTTCAATCCCGATTTCGTCGCCCTCGCGGGATTCATGCGCATCTTGCGCGGCGATCTGACCCGTCGATTCGCTGGCCGGATGCTGAACATTCACCCGTCACTGCTTCCCAAACACAAGGGCCTCGATACACACCAGCGTGCGCTGGACGAAGGCGATATCGAGCACGGGTGTACCGTGCATCTCGTGACACCTGAGCTGGACGCGGGGCCGGGCATTATTCAGGCAACGCTGCCCATCGGCGAGACCTCGGACGCCGACACGCTCGCGCGCCGCGTCTTGCAACTAGAGCATGTGATTTATCCGATGGCGCTCAGATGGCTGGCAGAAGGCCGCTTGCAAACCGCTTCCGAGCGCATCTTGCTCGACGGACTCCCGCTGGATGCACCTGTCGTGATGCCTGCCGATACTCTGCTCGGATGATCGTCAGGTCTTCGGTACCGTGACGCCAGTCTGACCCTGATACTTGCCGCCACGGTCCTTGTAGGACGTCTCGCACACCTCATCCGACTCGAAAAACAGCATCTGCGCCACGCCTTCATTGGCGTAAATGCGCGCGGGCAACGGCGTCGTGTTCGAGAACTCGAGCGTCACCTGACCTTCCCATTCCGGCTCCAACGGCGTCACGTTGACGATAATGCCGCAACGCGCGTAGGTGGATTTGCCAAGACAGATGGTCAGCACGTTGCGCGGAATCCGGAAATACTCAACGGTGCGCGCAAGCGCAAACGAGTTTGGCGGAATAATGCAGGTGTCCGACTCCATATCCACAAAACTCGACTCGTCGAATGCTTTCGGGTCGACGATGGCCGAATTGATGTTGGTGAACACTTTAAACTCTCGCGAACAGCGCACGTCATACCCATAGCTCGACGTCCCGTAGCTCACAAGTCGCTGACCGCCCGCCTCACGAACCTGACCGGGTTCAAACGGCTCGATCATGCCCTCCGACTCCGCCATACGACGAATCCATCGATCAGATTTGATGCTCATTGTTCAGGTGTCCTCTACCACGATTTCCGGGAATGCCATGCTGTAGTCGCGTCGCCCTTCCGCCAGCGCCAGGCCTGCGCTGATTGCGATCTGACGGAAGCGATGCGACAACTCGCTGTCCGGGTCCGCTGCGACCGTCGGTTGGCCCGCGTCCAGCCCCTCACCGACGACCGGGTCGAGCGGTAGCTCGCCAAGCAACCTGAGACCAGTTTCGTGCGCCAGCTTCTCGCCACCGCCCTGTCCGAAGAGCGAGGCGGTGTGGCCACAGCTTGGACAGCGATAAATACTCATATTCTCGACGATACCGAGCAAGGGCACCGACACTTTGCGGAACATCTCCAACCCCTTTCGCGCGTCACTCAAAGCAACGTCCTGTGGGGTAGTCACCACGATCGCACCGGCAACTGGCACCGTTTGCGCCAGCGTCAACTGGATATCTCCCGTACCCGGAGGCATGTCAATAATCAAAATGTCTAATTCGCGCCACGCGGTTTGCCGCAATAACTGGTTCAAAGCGGAGGTCGCCATCGGCCCTCGCCATACCGCGGGTGCACTGTCGTCGAGCAACAACCCGATCGACATCGCCTGCAGCCCATGCGCGGCTACTGGCACGAACTGTTTTCCATCAATGCTTTCCGGTGGCTTGGCCGGGAGTCCCAGCATGCGCGGCAGACTGGGCCCGTAAACATCGGCATCGAGAATGCCAACCCGTGCGCCCTCTGCCTGCCAGGCGAGCGCGAGATTCACCGCCACAGTCGACTTGCCGACACCACCCTTGCCGGAGCTCACCGCAATCAGGTTGCCGATTCCCGGCAGTCGCTTCAGATTGCGCTGCACGCCATAGGCGGGAATCTCGGTGCGTAAACGAACGTCGTGAAGCTCCACACCCTCAGCTTCTGCACAGCTCCGTACGCGGGCTTCAATAGCGTCCCACAAACCCGCACAGGCGACTGGCATCACGATGTCGATATCGAACTGATCGGCTACTGCGGCGAGGTCGATGCGCGCACCCAGCGCTGCGAAAGAGCGGCCGAGCCCGGGAAGCTCCGCATTCAGTATCGCCTGCTCCAGATTGATTTCGCCGGTATTTTTCGCGTTCAAACCGCGAACTCCTGCGCATTGCAAAGCGCGAAAGTGTAGCGGAATTGGGAGCAGGGTCACATTTTCGACCACGACGGGGTTCAAAGGCACCGCCGAGCAGCTGAGCACCTTGTGATGTGGCATAATCTGACGCGGAAAGCAGACACCTTGGCGCCGAAACATCCGAGTGCGATGCACGGTGCTCGCGCGCTGAGATCAATGGTCGTCAGGAGACAGCAACAAAAATTTCGGGGACCGCACCAATTCGGTGTCTAGCCAGTTTCTCTGCCACCAGTCGTACATGAATTTTCTTACCGCTTACAAAGCCGATCGCCTGATCGAACAACTGATGTCCGCCGAGGACATTTACGAGCCGGCGGCGGAAAAAGCGCTCACGAAGCTGAAAAAGCTTGGCGGCGCAGCGGTCCCTCGCGTCACGGAAGCGTTGGCCAGCGCCAACAAGAAGCAAACGATGGCGCTTGTCGATGTATTGAGCGAGCTCGCCAATACAAAAACGCTCAAGCATTTCATCGAAGGTCTCTCCGACGGCGACCCCCGCGTGGTTTCCGGAACGGCGTGGGCCCTCTCCAGCAGTAAACAGGTCGACCCCAGTGCGATCCTGCAGTTGCTCGATGAAGACGAAATCTCAACCGGCGCGGTCCTGGAGGTCATCAACACGCACAAAGATCGTTTGAGCGTACCCGCACTCCTGAGCAAGGCCTACGATCTGCAGCCGAATGAGCAAGCAGTGCTGTTCCGGATGGTCGGGAATATCGTTCGTGAGGAACAGATTCCTGATCTGTTGGCGCGATTGACGGGTAAAGACCCGATCGTGCGCATGCACATCATCGAGATCCTGAGCCGATTCAATCGCCCGGACGTGGCCGGCGCCTTAGAAAATCAGCTCAACAGCAACAACAAAATGATCCGTGTCGCCGCATTGAACGGGCTCAGCAAAATGGGCGCTGGGAGCAACATCAAGCTGATTTGCTCACTGCTGACCGATACCGACGTCGACGTGCAGAACAAGGCGGTGGACGTCATCGTCCGCATCAACCACCCCGATACCATTCGCCATTTGATTCCGGCGCTCAAAGACGAAAACGAATTCAGCCGCCGCGCGGCGGTTGAAGTGCTGAACGAGATCGGCACGCCCGACTCCATCAAGGATCTCTTGAATGCTGTGCGGGATGACGACTGGTGGGTGAGAGCACGCGCTTCCGACGCACTGGCGCAAATCGGTGGACCGCGGGTCGTCAAAGCCGTGATGCGACTGGTCAAAGACGAAGACCAGGAAATTCGCCGCGCTGCGATCGAAATTCTCAACGCAACAAAGGATCCGCAGGCCTTCGATCAACTGCTGCATGCGACCAAGGACGACGACTGGTGGGTGCGCGAGCGCGCCGTAGATGCACTTGCGGAGATCGGCGATACGCGCGCTGTGCCGGTGCTCGCCGGCATGCTCGGCAAGAACGAAAAATCAGACCCAACCGTCGTTCGTGCCCTCGGAAAACTCGGAGATCGGCGTGTTGCCGGCAAGATCGCGCCAATGATGCTCAAGGGTAATCGTGAGATTCGCGTTGAGGCGATGAAAGCTGTGGCCATGCTCGTACAGGAGGGGGATGTAGCCGCTGTCCGCGACAAACTGATCGATATTCAGGAGGGCAGCGACCATCAGCTCTCCGAAGCCGCCGATCTCGCCCTGGAAACCCTGCAGACTCGCTTCTCCGAGGCAGTGCGTGAGCAGAACCGCAAGGCGGAGAAGCTCACGGAGGGTCAGGCCGGTACGTTGCTGCTCAACGACGAAGAAGCAAACAAGGCGCTGCAGGAGGCGGCCGAGCAGGTTGCGAAAACCGAAACAGGCCCGCTGGACATTTCAACGCTCGAACCCGGGGATGTGGTCGAGAATCGTTACCGATTCGTCAAGCGCATTGGTAAAGGTGCGTTTGGCACGGTGCTGTTGATGGAAGACACCGTCGTCGGCGAGGAGCTTATCCTCAAGTTCCTGAACCCGAATGTTTCGTCCGACGAAGAGATGATGAAACGCTTTGTTCACGAATTGAAGTTCTCGCGTCGCATCACTCACCCGAACGTGATCCGTATTTATGACTTCCTGCATATCCAAGGCAACTACGCGATCTCTATGGAGTACTTTGACTCGCACACACTGAGTGCCGAGATCGCTGCCGAAAAACCGATGCCATTCGCGAAGGCGCTCGGCTATGCGAATGACATTGCCACGGGCATGGGTGTTGCACATGGCGCCGGCGTTATCCATCGCGACCTCAAACCAGCCAACATCCTGATTGACGAAACGGGACTGCTGAAGATCGTGGACTTCGGTGTTGCGGCTGCAGCGAAGAGCGGTGACACACAGCTCACCAAGACCGGCTATGTCATCGGTTCACCCAAGTACATGGCCCCGGAACAGATTCTTGGCAAAAAGGTCGAGGAGACGGCGGACATCTACAGCCTCGGTGTCATTCTCTACGAGATGATCACCGGATCACCGCCGTATACGCGCGGTGACCATATGTCGGTGATGTACCAACACGTGCAAGGCAAGGCAGCACACTGCCAGGAGTTGAACGACAAGATCCCCGACGACCTCGCCGCCATCGTCACCAAGCTCATGTCCGTCGACAAAGCCGAACGGCACCAGTCGATGCAGGAAGTGCGCGACGCACTGGAGTCGGTGAAGCTCTGATTCGAACGGTGAAACCCGACCTGCGCACTTGCCAACGCAGAAAAGCTGTTCGATAGTCAGCGCATGGCTCGAATAGATGCGTTCCTAAAACTCGGCCTCGCTCAGGGCTGCTCCGACATCCATCTTGCCGTTGGCGTCCCGCCAATGTTGCGCATGAGTGGAGATCTGCTGCCCATCAAGTTTCGTGATTTGGGCGAATCCGAACTTAACAACTATGTCGCGGAGATCCTGACCCAGGCCCAGCAGGAAAAGTTTGCCACAGGCAGTGATCTCGACTTTTCCTATGTCGCTGAGGAAATCGGTCGATTTCGAGTCAACGTGTTCCGCAAAGACACGGGCGTCGGCGCTGTCTTCCGGAGCATCCCGAACAATATCCCGACGCTGAGTTCGCTGAACCTGCCGCCGGTAATCGAAACACTGTGCGACCACCATCAAGGCATGGTGCTGGTAACGGGGTCTACTGGTACAGGCAAGTCTACGACGCTTGCGGCGATGATCAATCACCTGAACCAGAACAAGAACCTCAACATCATCAGCCTTGAGGACCCAATCGAATTCGTTCATCACAGCCAACGCAGCCAGGTCGTACAACGTGAGTACGGCACGCATATCCCGAGCTTTGCTGCTGGCGTACGCGCCGCGATGCGTGAGGATCCCGATGTGATTCTTGTTGGCGAGATGCGCGACATGGAGACAATTTCGATGGCGATGACAGCCGCCGAAACCGGCCATTTGGTTCTCGGGACCTTGCACACGACCGGCGCTGTCAAAACCATCGATCGCATTATCGACGCACTACCCGGCGAGTTGCGCGAACAGACAAAGAGCTTTATCGCACAGTCGCTCAAAGCGGTGGTGACCCAGGTGCTGGTCAAAAAACCGGGCGGACAAGGCCGTGTCGCCAAGCACGAAATTCTTGTCTCCAATAAGGCGATTAGCAACCTGATCCTCACCGACCAAACGCATCAGATCCAATCACAACTTCAAATGGGCGCGGATTCTGGTATGCAGACCATGGATATGGCGCTACTAGACGGTATCCAAAAGTCGGAAATCGACCCGGACGATGCGTATCGCTACGCCGTCGACAAGCGAAAGTTTCACCGCTTCGTCAGCAACACTGAAATGCTGCCGCAACTCGACATGGCTAACGGCTAAGCGATCATACGATGGCGACCTCAGAAGAACGCGTAGTTCGAAAAATCGACTCTTATCTCGAGGAGACCGTGCGCTCGGGTGGTTCGGACTTGCACTTCATGGCGGGGGATCCGGCACGCATTCGCGTGCATGGCGAGCTACGCGCCATGAGCGGCTCGGAGCTTGCGCAAGCGCACGTCGAAGACGCGTTGTACGAAATCATGTCGCCCTCGGTGCGACGCCATTTCGAGCAGGAAAACAGTGCCGACTTCGCTTACGAGATTCCCGGCCTCTCGCGCTTCCGTGTGAATGTGCTGCGCCAGTTGAACGGCATGGGCGCGGTCCTGAGGACGATCCCGACGAAAACGCTGACACTCGAAGATTTGAAAATGCCAGCGGCGGTGCGCAATTTGTGCCGCCAGCCACAGGGCATGATCCTCGTGACCGGCAAGACCGGTTCGGGTAAGTCCACGACGCTCGCCGCGATGATCGACGAGCTAAACAATCGTTTGAAGGGCCACATTCTCACGATCGAGGACCCCATCGAATTCGTGCACACCCGCAAAGGCTGCCTGATCAGCCAGCGAGAAATCGGCAAGCACAGCCCCGATTTTGCAAGCGCGCTGCACTCGGCTTTGCGAGAAGACCCGGATGTGATTCTGGTCGGCGAAATGCGCGATCTCGAGACGATCAGTATCGCGGTGACCGCCGCCGAAATGGGTATTCTGGTCATGGGCACGCTGCACACCAATGGCGCAGCGCCGACGATCGATCGGATCATCAACTCCTTTCCGGCCGAGAAGCAGGCGCAGATACGCACGATGCTGTCGACCTCTTTGAAGGGCATCATCTCGCAGCAGCTGGTACCGACCAAAGGAAAGCCGGGCCGGGTTGCTGCTCTGGAAATCCTCATCAACACGCCGGCGATCAGCAACCTGATTCGGCAAGGCAAAATCGACCAGCTGGAAAACTCCATCCAGAGCGGCGGTGCGCAGGGTATGAAGACCATGGACACCGCGCTGCAGGAGCTTTACGACACCGCGATGATCAGTGGTCGGGACGCTTACGAGAAAGCTATCAACAAGACACGCTTCGCGAACGTCAAAGACAACACCTGATCGTGGCATAATCGCGGCGATGAGCCGTCGCATTCTTGTTACCAGCGCCCTGCCCTATGCCAATGGTGATATCCACCTTGGACACTTGGTGGAGTACCTGCAAACCGACATTTGGGTCCGCTTCATGCGCATGCAGGGCCATGAGGTCCATTACGTGTGCGCAAGCGATGCACACGGCACACCGATCATGATTCGGGCGCGGCGTGAAGGTATAGACCCGGAGGCGCTGGTCGAGCGCTACCGGGAAGCGCATCAAAAGGATTTTGCAGACTTCCAGATCGGCTTCGATCATTTCGGCTCAACCCATAGCGAGAACAATCTTGAGATTGTTACGCGCATTTACGAGCGCCTGGTCGAGGCCGGCTACATCTACACGAGAACCATCAATCAAGCCTACGACGCGACTGAGGGGATGTTTCTCCCGGATCGCTTCGTGCGAGGCACCTGCCCCGCTTGTGGCACTGAAGACCAGTACGGCGACTCATGCGAAAACTGCGGTCGCACGTACACACCCGCCGATCTGATCGATCCAATCTCGGTACTCTCAGGCAAACCGCCGGAATATCGCGATAGCGAGCACTATTTCTTCAAGTTGGGTGAATTCGAGACATTCCTTCGTGGATGGTTGCAAGACAGCAATCTGGACTCGAGCGTCGTCGCAAAGCTCAAAGAGTGGTTTGAAGCAGGCCTCGAGGACTGGGACGTCTCGCGGGATGCGCCTTATTTCGGATTCAAGATCCCTGGCACTGAAGACAAGTACTTCTACGTCTGGTTAGACGCGCCGGTAGGGTATCTCGCGAGCTTCAAGTCGCTTTGCGAAGCGCGTGGAATGGACTTCGAGTCCTGGATCGCTCCAGATAGCGACACCGAGCTGTATCACTTCATCGGCAAGGACATCATGTATTTCCATGCCTTGTTCTGGCCCGCTGTTCTCCACGGCGCTGACCTGCGCACACCAACCAGCGTGTTCGCCCATGGCTTCCTGACGGTGAATGGTAAGAAGATGTCGAAGTCGCGCGGCACATTTATTCGCGCGAGAACCTACCTCGAGCATCTGGCGCCGGATCATCTTCGCTACTACTACGCCGGTAAGCTGGGTCCGGGCATAGATGATATCGATCTGAACCTCGAGGACTTTGTCGCCCGTGTCAACGCCGACCTTGTGGGGAAATTCGTCAATATCGCGAGTCGGTGCGCGAGCTTCATAACGCGCAATCATGATGGGCTGCTGTCAACTGAATTGCCCGACGAAGCACTGTATGAGGAGTTCGTCGCGGCCGGGACGACCATCGCCACGCACTACGAGCACCGTGAATTCGCCAAGGCGATGCGCGAAATCATGCGTCTTGCTGACCTTGCGAACCAGTATATCGATACGCACAAGCCGTGGGTGCTTGCCAAGTCCGATGAGACGCGCGCACAAGTCCAACCGGTATGCACCCAGGGCTTGAACTGCTTTCGAGTGCTGGCCGTGTATCTCGCACCGGTGCTTCCGGAAATCGCAAGCAAGGCCCAAGCGTTGTTCGACGAGACTGACTGGACGTGGGCGACGGCAAAGACACCGAAACTCGACTGCACCATTGCCAAGTTCGAACCGATGCTGGCGCGTGTCGACGCGAAGCAAATCGAAGCGGTAACTGCCGCCTCCGTGGTGGAGGACACCGCCCCCGACCAGACCGAGACTCAGTCAGCGCTGGATCTCGCGCCGGAAATCGATATCGACGCATTCATGTCAGTGGACTTGCGGGTCGCGCGCATCGCCTCTGCTGAGCATGTCGAGGGCGCAGACAAACTGTTGCGTTTGACGCTCGACCTCGGCGGTGAACAGCGACAGGTGTTTGCGGGCATCAAGTCAGCTTACTCGCCCGCTGACCTCGAAGGCAGGCTCACCATCATGGTTGCCAACCTCAAGCCGAGAAAGATGCGCTTCGGCCTGTCCGAGGGCATGGTGTTGGCGGCTGGGGATGGCAAAGGTATTCATCTGCTGTCGCCGGACTCGGGTGCCACGCCCGGGATGCGCGTCAAATAGCCCGGAGGCAAGTGAGGCTGCGTCATGCAAGAGTGGTTGCTGATCCTCGTAAGCACCGTTCTCGTCAACAACTTTGTGCTTGCGAGATTCCTGGGCCTTTGTCCGTTTCTGGGGGCAACTCGACAACTGGATACCGCTATTGGTATCTCGATTGCGACCACTTTCGTGTTGACGTTGTCCGCGGGTTCCGCGTGGCTGCTCGAACACTTCGTACTGGCGCCAATGGAGCTCACCTATTTGCGCACGCTTACGTTCATTCTGGTTATCGCGTCTCTCGTGCAATTCACCGAGCTAACCATTCGACGGATCAGCCCGGTGTTGGAGCAATCGCTTGGCATTTACCTGCCGCTGATCACCACGAACTGCGCAGTGTTGGGCGTTGCGCTTTTGAACTTGCAGACCGCTGAATCGTTTATTGAAGCCGTCTGGTATGGCTTCGGCGCGGCTCTAGGGTTTGGACTGGTCACTCTGATGTTCGCGGCGATGCGTGAGCGAATCGAGACATCGACGGTGCCACAAGCGCTGCAGGGAGCAGCCATTTCGCTCGTGACCGCCGGCATCATGTCGCTGGCGTTTCTCGGGTTCAAGGGCATGGGGCAACTCGGGTGAGCGCTCTGACGGCCGCCGCAGTTTTGGGCGGGATTGCAGCGGTATCGGGTATATCGCTCACACTCGCTGCGCGCGCCCTACCGCGTGATGAGGAAAGTCTGACCGAACAGATCGATGCACTGCTTCCGCAGACACAATGCGCCCAATGTGGCTACCCCGGCTGTCGCCCATACGCCGAGGCGATCGCCAACAACAAGGTCGGAATCAACCGGTGCCCACCCGGCGGCAGCGCGACAATCGAGGCGCTCGCGCGCTTGCTCAATCGCCCGGTCATCCCGCTTGAAGCTGGTATGGAGACACCCCCGGACGCGCTGGCAGTTATCGACGAATCGCGCTGTATTGGATGTGCACGCTGCTTACCGGCGTGTCCGGTTGATGCCATCATCGGCGCGCATCAATTGATGCACACCGTCGTCAGCGACCTTTGCACAGGGTGCGAGTTGTGTATCGAACCTTGCCCGGTGGACTGTATTGAAATGGTCCCCACGGGAGGTAATGCGTGAGCAGCGCCCCAACGGCAAATCTGTTTCGCCTGCCGGGCGGGCTACGTCTACCCGGACACAAACGCGTATCTGCCACCGGTGAACTCGGTGGCGTTCCGTTGCCAAAAACACTGACTGTGTCGTTACGACAGCATGCGGGGACGGCGGCACAACCAATCGTTGCGCCCGGTAATCGGGTGTTGCATGGGCAGCGCATCGCCAACGCAGAAGGCGGGTTCAGTGCGCACTTGCATGCGCCGTCCTCCGGCGTGGTCCGAGCCATTGAGCAACGACCCGTTCCCGGACGTGCGAGCTTGAGCGTGCCTTGCATCATCATCGACACCGATGGCGACGATCAAAGAATCGATGACAGCAATGCCATCCCCAATCCGTTTGGCTTGGGCTCTCGCGAGCTACTCGATGCCATCGGAGCAGCGGGTATTGTCGGCCTGGGCGGTGCGGCTTTCCCGACCCTTGCGAAGTTGAATCAGGCGAGCGAAGCGGGTATCGACACACTGATTCTCAACGGCGTGGAATGTGAGCCTTTCATTTCCTGCGACGACGCATTGATGCGTAATCGTGCCGGTGAAATTCTCTACGGTGCCCGCATCCTCATGCATGCACTTGGGCTGCGCCAGTGTTTCGTCGGCATTGAGTCGGACAAGCCCGAGGCCTGGAAGGCGTTCAACGAAGCGGCCGCTGTCGACAACAACGATCGACTGATGCTGGTTCAGATTCCCACCGTTTATCCATCCGGTGGGGAAGATCAGCTGGTATACCTGTTGACGGGGCGCGAGGTGCCAAGCGGCGGCTTTCCAAGCGACATCGGCGCGCTGGTGCACAACGTGGGTACGGCAGCAAGTGTTGCGACACTCGCGTTGAGCGGCATGCCGCTGACCTCAAGAATTGTCACCGTAACCGGAGATGGCGTTGCAAAACCCGGCAACTTTGAAGTGCGGTTCGGCACGCCGATCAGCGACCTGATCGCCGCAGCAGGTGGCTACACAGAACGTGCGCGCCATCTGATTATGGGCGGCCCGATGACCGGCATCCCAATCGAGGATGACGCGATGCCGGTGGTGCAGAAATGCAATTGCGTCCTCGTGACCAGCCGCGACATCACCGAGAACGCTTCCACCGAGCCCGAGAGACCTTGTATCCGTTGCGGTGAGTGCGCCCGGATTTGCCCGGTGCGACTGCAACCTCAGCAAATGCACCGCGCCTTTACGATCGGCGATCGAGACGACCTACCCAAGCTGGGATTGCGGGACTGCATCGAGTGCGGCTGTTGCGACCTCGTTTGCCCAAGCCATATCCCACTGACGCAAACGTTTCGCGATGCGAAGGCGCATCAACAACTTCAGAACTATGAACGAGAGCGAGCCAGTCGTGCACGCGAGCGTTACGAGACGAGACAACAACGCGACCAGCATCGCGAAACCACAGAAGCGGAGCGACTGGCTGATCTGAAGCAAAAAGCCAGTCGCGATGCGATCTCTGAAATTCTCGCGCGTAAGAAGCAAAAAGAGCCGGAACAGTGAAGCTCGCGCGCACCGCAACTCCGTTTCTGAAACCCGCTACTGGCGTCGGCGCGATGATGAGCGAGGTGTGCCTCGCACTGATTCCCGCCGCGATTCTTTACTTCCTGTTCTTTGGCTTCGGTATCCTGTTCAACACTGCCGTCTGCGTGCTCGCATGCGCCGCGTTCGAAGCTTTGGCATTGATGTTGAGAAAGCAGCCTGTAACTGTGGTGTTGAGCGACTACAGCGTGTGCCTTACCGGCGTTCTCATCGCCTTCGCATTGCCAACCTATCTGCCCATTTACGTGACGCTTACCGCGTGCGCCGCCGCAGTCTTGCTGGGCAAACATGTTTACGGTGGCATCGGTTACAACCCATTCAACCCTGCGATGGTTGGATACGTTGTCGCGCTAGTGTCATTCCCTGTCGCAATGTCCGCGTGGTTGCCACCGGGCCTCGGTGATCTCGACTACACAATGCCGACGATCAGCGAGCGTCTCGCTTATATCTTTACTGGCAATTGGCCAGCACCACTAACGGCAGAGGCCATTACACGCGCCACACCTTTGGACATGGTGCGCACCGGCCTTCGCGCCAGTCAGACGTTCGGAGAAATCGGGAACTCGCCGATGTTCGGAACCTTCGGTGGATATGGCTGGGAGTGGGTCGGCAACGGTATTCTCGCCGGCGGTGCCTGGTTGCTCTATCGCGGCATCATTCGCTGGCACATACCCGTGGCTGTACTCGTCGGCATGCTGGCTCCAGCAACACTGGATACGCTCGCAAGCTCCGGGACAACGCCCGGCCCGGCCTTTCACCTTTTCAGTGGTGCCACGCTGCTCGGGGCTTTCTTCATTGCGACCGATCCGGTATCGGCAGCTACGAGCCCTCGCGGACGATTGATCTTCGGCTTCGGTATCGGCTTTACAGCCTGGGCGATTCGCACCTGGGGCGGATATCCAGACGGCATCGCGTTTGCCGTATTGCTATGGAACGCGGCGGTCCCACTGCTCGACAAGTACACCGCGCCGAGGATTATGGGCCATGAGCGATAAGGGCGTGAGTGTCATGGGCGGCACGCTTCGCCTGACGCTGATCGCGGGCATTGCTGCCGCGATCGTTGGTCTCGCTTGGGAAGTCACTCGCGATCCGATTGCCGCCAACCAACACGAACGTCGTATGGCGGAGTTCGCTGCAGTACTGGGGGGCATACGTTTCGACACGCTCGATTACGACGCACCAAAACGATTCGATCCACCGCATTCGCTACCGGGCGACGAAGTTGCTGAAATCTATCACGCGATGCTTGCCGACCGATTGGCCGCCGCTGTATTCGTCGTCTCGGCAGACGGTTACAACGGTCCGATACGACTCATGATTGGCATGACACCGGAGCGCGAGGTCATTGCCGTGCGTGTGCTCTCACACAATGAAACTCCTGGCCTCGCAGATGACATCGAACGGGAACGCTCAGAGTGGATCACAAGCTTCAACCAACGCAGCGTTAACGGTACGAACGACCCGGATTGGGCATTGCAGCAAAATGGTGGCGTTTTCGAAGGTTTTACCGGCGCGTCGATTACGCCACGGGCGATCGTCCTTACCGTTCGCGATACGCTGATTTGGGCCGAGCGATTTCCTGACCGATGGCAGGTAGTAAGTCAATGAGCGGCATTCGCGAGACGCTTGCTGACGGGCTCTGGCACAACAATGCCGGCATGGTGCAGCTGCTCGGACTTTGCCCGCTGCTCGCAATCTCCAATACCGCGGTCAACGCGCTGGGATTGGCCATTGCGACGCTCGCCGTATTGACGCTGAGCAACGTCATCGTGTCATTTTCGCGCCCGCTGCTCCAGCGCGAAATTCGCATTCCGGCCTATGTATTGATTATTGCTGCGTTGGTGACTGCAAGTGAGCTGGCGTTCAACGCGTTTCTCCCCACGCTGCACGCACGGCTGGGAATTTTCCTGCCATTGATCGTGACTAATTGTGCGATCGTCGCCCGCGCCGAGGCCTTTGCTTCGCGCAACCCACCGATGATCGCGTTGGTGGATGGGCTGGCCTATGGACTCGGTTTCGGCTGGGTGCTCCTTTTAATTGGTGCCGTCAGGGAGTTGATCGGCACGGGCACGGTCTTTGCGAGATTGGACCTGTTGATTCCTGGAGCACCGGCCGGTGGGGTCACACTGGCTGACAGCGGCCTGCTGCTCGCGTTGCTGCCGCCGGGTGCATTTTTTGCGCTCGCTGCGTTACTCGCGGCAAGAAATATCATCAACGCCAGAGCGACAAAACTAGACCGTGGAGCCTAACGCCGTCACCAGAACCAACTTACCGAGCAACGCTTGTCGCGCTACTGGATAAGTGGTCGCTCAGTATCTGCTTTTTTGGAGAAGTACCAGGAGCTGGTTTCGGCCAGTAGCGGCCGCTGGCGTTCTCTCTAGTCGCCCCGTCATTCACAGTTGTCACCAACCAAAACGTGTAGGGTTCTTAGCCCGTATCACATATCGCCTGTGGTAATTTGTCCATGAGCACAGTCATCTACTAGGTGTCCCTATGAATAGATTGCTTGTTGGATTTTTCCTTTGCTGCATTTGTCTACTTTCCGCCACCTCGTTCGCTTCGTCACCGCGAATTCCTGACAATCGCATTCCGGCAGATGGGCCACTTGAGGTAATTAAAGAGCGAATAGGGAATTCCGAGGTCACACCTCATGCAGCGATCGTGTCACTGTTGGAGTCTTACCGTGATGCCGATGCGTTAGCCATCATCAAGGAGTCCCGGCTTTCTGCGCTCAACGAGTACGACTATCCAATGATCACTTATGCTGCCGCTTATGGCGCCTACGAGTCGTTCTCTTGGTTGCGGCAAAACGACAAGGAAATCGCCATGGATAGCGGATGGATCGATATCGCTCTCGGTTTTGCTGCGGGAGCGGGCGCGTACCGTATTGCTCTGGAACTCTTTCCCGAAGCTTCCCAGACTGCACGTGCCGAAGCATTGGTTAGGGCAGCAGGCAATGGCCAATGCGGCATGTTCGCCATGATGGCCAAACAATTCGATACTCCCTTGTCAGATCGACAAACGATGAGTGTCGCTGAGAGCGTTACCAGGGATTGTGCACTGTCCGAGCTAAGGCTGTTCGTCGATATTTGGAGCATTGAACCGATCATTGAGGCGAGTGTCCCCGAGGTCTTGTTTATCGCACTACTTAACGACTCTGGGCGTTTCCGAAATCTATTCGTATTCTGGCTCACACAAGGTGTACCGACAGAGCGGTTCTGTGCTGCGCCAAGTTGGTACGTCGATGGAATGCGAGAGGAGATTCAGTACAGACCGAGCCCCGCGGATAGGGAGAAAATACTGGATTTGTACTTGTCGGAGTGCTGATCGCACAAGATCGCTGCATGGTAGCCGCCTGCATTGACGTTAGACTCCATCAGACAAGTCATGGAGTCGTTCTCATAGCACTCAATGTCTTGGGCTGGAGTCCAGACGACTTTGATAAGCGCGTACCGGTCGACACACCTGGGATAGTGGTAGAGCGTCAAACTTAACTCAACTGTCCGAGGTAACGGGGCAAAACCCCAGCCATTAGCGGACGGCTAACCTCTCGCTCCTGCTCGGAGATCTTCAAGCCATTCTGCGATTTGTTGATCTGAGTGAAGATAGTCGAGCCCTGGTCCGTGAGTAAGATCACATCCATGAAGCCGATCTAACGCAGTCCAGACAGCAGGATGAATGTCCTCATAAGACACGTCCAATCTGCGTTTCGCCGCCCATCGATCAGCTTCATCCCTAGAAATCTCCCCTGCTAGGAGCGCAACTAGAACTTTCTCTACTTCTTTGAGATTTGGGGGATCGTCTACATTCATGGAATTTGAGATCGATAGAGTGATGCTGAACGTCCGTTTCGGGTCAGTCGCTCCCAGTTTAGCGGAATCGAATCAACTGACGCATTCCGGCCAAAAGCGGACATTGAGGTAGCCCACTAGTCCTACCGTCCGCACTCCATTGAAACCTCGTGCGAAACGAGAATTATTGAATCGACGAGCACGTCGACATCAATTTTGGAGAGTCTTGCCGTCACCAGTTCGGTGCATTGAAGCTCAGGAATATCTTTCCGCGATACTTCAAGTACGTAGATATACCGATTGTTTGGATCGCGCAGGGAAATTGCCTGATCAGGACCATAAACGAGACTGAGCGGTAGACTCCGATCACCGTACTGAGGTGGCACGTATACCTTTTTGCTAGACATGACTTTAAGTGCATTAAGATCGTCTGAGTCCCAAGTTACGTCGTGCACAGACTCCCAGCCAATGGCCCGAATGTGCTTTTCGTTACAGATGATGTCATGAACCTGAAAATCGGGGAGGTCGGTGGTGTACCGGATTATCTCTGTTTGATCCCAATCAAACGGGATAACAAACAACTTGTGTGCCCCGGGGAATCCTGGCGAATTAAGTTGGTAAGCCAAGTAGTCTGGACCCACACAGAAATAGCCATCTGAATCTGCCTCGGCAGCGTGTGATCCGCAAAGAAATGCGACCGCAATCAAGGTTGCTCTCAGCATATTCATTAGCGCTTTACCGTGAGATTCTGGGGGCTGATTTGGGCCATCAGTCGTGAGTATAGCCCACGCTCGAGTCATTTCTCGATCCGACCAGAAACTGTCACTCAGATCAGAGTATTCTCTGCCGCAGGAGGGCGATGATAGCTAGCGTTGCAATCACGAACGACACTGCTCGGTGGTGCATGCTGGGCATTTTTCTCGTGGTGTCGGGATCGTTTAGGCTTTCCATTTGTCTCATTGGAGTGCCTAGGGCTCGAAGGACATCAACCTATGTAGGGGAAATACCAGTGAAATCCATACTTTTTTCGATTGTGCTTCTTTTCTGTTCAGCCAGTGCGATTGCCGAAGATAAGGTTCTTTTCCTCGAGTACGAATTCTCTCGAGGAGACAAAGTAGTGTCTGCGCCATCGCTGGCGGTTGAGGAGGGCGCTGAATCATCGATAGACCTTAGGCGCGGAGACAGTACCCCGTTTAGTCTCTGGGTAATTGCCGAGACACAGGAAGATGGCACCGTCTTCCTGAGACACCAGATCGCACATGGTGAGGAGGAATTTCGTCCGGCCATGGTTGTAAAGAAAGGCTCCGAAGCATCAATTCAGGTTGGCGATATGCTACTCAAGGTTACCGCTGACAACATCGTAGATGATGCCGTCTAGTACACAGCCCTTTTTTCGATTCAAACCGCAAGTGCCTCACTAAGGCGAGCCACTCGACCTGTCGGTTTCGCATCTTGGAGAGAGCGCTAAATCCCGAGGACAGTATATGGAACGTTTAATCAGAGTGGTTGTGGTTTGCTCCGTACTTCTCGGAGCGTGTGCTTCACCGCCATCAGCGGCGGATCCAAAGAGAATTGGTGTACGGACTTACCTGGGCAATATGGAATTGTCGTCCACCGTTGCATTACGACCAGGGCAAACAACAGAGATAGAACTTCTGAATTCAGGAATGTCGATTCAGGTGACGTACATCGAGACACGTCGAAGCAGTCACGTTCTTAATTTCCGATTTCTCGGCCAGACGGAATACGTCGATGAGATACTTCACGAAGCAAAGACTACCCTGAAGGACTCGAGTCTACCGACGGTTGCATATTTAGTCTGCGGCGAAGAAGTCGTCTTTTTGTCGCCCTCGCCCCAGGGGCTCGGGCCATGTCGCTAATCGGCTTTGGGCAAATCTTAACCGTCCGCCACCGCTTCTCATCAAGGAGCCAACCCGTGCAGTTCACGAAGATGCCGTCGAGCAAAATCAGGCCGATGGTGCCGCAAGCGTTTCCAAAGGTCTTCGAAAGCGAAACCGAGGTCGAACCCCTCCGTATCCGCAAATTCTTCGGAAGAAAGGAGTTCGGCGTATATCGAATCGCACTCAACCTCGCGCATTAGTGTCTCGCTCTCGAGGTCCGGTACAAAATTAGTCCATTTTGGTGACTCGCCGGTCGTCAATCGGGATACACCAAAATCCGTTGCGACCCAAAGGGACCCACCAAACTCCTGGAAGTCACGAATCGCAAATCCGCAAACCTCTGAAACTGGCTCCAATTCATACCTCTGGGCGTAAGTATTAAATTGCAGCGTCTTTAACCCAGTCCCGGCTGCTGGCCCTTGGCACTCTCCATCGTGGAATTGCCCTAGGAATAACTCACCGCCAAAGCGCGCTACCGGTCCGGTCGACAGATTCGTAGCACCCGTTGGACGAATCACGTCGATTTCACCCGTGGCGATGGTCTTCTTGACTACGCCACCCAAACCCCAGCTGCCTTCGCCTGCGTAGAAGGAAATTCCACCCCAAACGAACTCGTTATCGCTCGAGCAGTGAGTAACACGCTGATTAAAATACTGACGCTCTTCGGGACTGGGTTCGGCGGGAAACACGCCTTCCCAAAATTCCGGCGCATCGACGACGAACTCTACACATGCGGACTTAGTCATTCCGCGATAAGGAGACTCTGATGTGACACCGGAATGTACCCACCCCTCTTCCAAAGAGAAAGCGAGTCTCGGGTGTTCCCGACCAAAAACCGGGAACGCGTACTCGCCACCCTTTCCAGTTCCCATGGGAACAAATCGCCGTCCAAGTGTCGCAACCAATCGGCCTTGTTCAACATCGAGTGCGGCAACCTCAGGGTAAGCATGGTCGATGGAACAGGGTGACGCTGCTCGCGCGTCGACCGAGAACGCTGCAACCATCAGGCAGACTAGAGCGGGGATTTGGCTTCGTCCCATTTCGGATTCCGATTAGATTTATCGTCCTGCAATGGGGGCGTAAGCTTCCCCATTTGAGCGACAGTAATGGGTCATAAGCAGACAGTATACCCATACCTATACTCCCGTCCGCCTCTAA
The DNA here is from genome assembly GCA_038521865.1 of Pseudomonadota bacterium. Classification (GTDB taxonomy): domain Bacteria; phylum Pseudomonadota; class Gammaproteobacteria; order Steroidobacterales; family Woeseiaceae; genus CALBPI01. The sequence continues at coordinate 1,120,725 of JBCBKO010000001.1, forward strand.
CGAGAAGCGGTAATATTGACGGACCCATGCGCTGAGTGATGGAGTTAAACATCCAAGCTCACAACAAGCAGATTGACGGCTACCTCGCGCACCGAATCACCGCGCGGTGTGCGATAATTAAAGCATGCTGTTCGGAAGTGATAGAGGCGAACTTCGCCAGATGTATGTTCAAGCCTGGCGTCTTGCCAAAGCGGGGCAACCCATGTCGGCATTGGAGCAACAAATCGCTGCAGTCATCACTGACCATCCCGAATACCATGGCATGCTCGAAGCGGACGTCGACCGAGACTTCACCGTTGAGGGGGGTCAATCGAATCCGTTTTTGCACATGGGTCTGCATCTTGCGATCCGCGAGCAGGTCTCGACCAACCGCCCCCCGGGTATTCGAGACGTCTACCAACAGATGCTAGAGAAGCACGGCGAGGCACACGCAGCTGAACATGTGATGTCGGAGTGCCTAGCGGAAAGCCTTTGGGAGGCCCAGCGAGACAATGTCTTGCCCGACGAGTTTCGCTATCTTGAAAAACTGCGCCACCTGCGCTGACAGGGAGACCTAAGGTGTCGCTACACGGATTCGTAGATCTAATCACCAACCTGTTCTTGCTCGCTATCGGCGCGATCGTGCTTTGGATAGTGGTCCTGTATGTGATCGATGTGACGCAGACACAGCATGCGATCCGGCGTAATTTTCCGGTGATCGGTCGTTTGCGCTACTGGTTCGAGCACCTCGGTCAATTCTTTCGCCAATACTTCTACGCACTGGATCGCGAAGAGATGCCCTTTAATCGGGCAGAAAGAAGTTGGGTCTACCGCGCATCGAAAGGCGAGGACAATACGGTGGCATTCGGCTCAACGCTCCCGATGGACCGAGTGGGCGCACGTGTTCTGATCAACAGCCCATATCCGGTCTTGGACCAGGACGCCGAGCCGATCGCCGAGGTCACCATCGGTACTGGCTGCCGTCAGCCGTACGTCACGCGATCGCTGTTTAACGTGTCCGCAATGAGCTACGGCGCCATCTCAAGGCCGGCGGTTCGTGCGCTCTCCAGTGGTGCGGCAAACGCCGGGGTTTGGCTTAATACGGGCGAAGGTGGTCTATCGCCCTATCACCTCGAAGGAGGTGCAGACATCGTCTTCCAGATCGGCACGGCGAAGTACGGTGTGCGCGATAACGAAGGGAACTTCTGCGAAAGACGTTTTTCCGAAGTCATGGCCAATGACAATGTCGTGATGTGCGAACTGAAGCTCGCACAAGGCGCGAAGCCCGGCAAAGGCGGCATACTGCCCGCGGCCAAAGTCACGCGGGAAGTCGCTGAGATCCGTGGTATCCCTCGAGGCGAGGACTCGATCAGCCCAAATCGACATCGGGAAATCAGCAGCGATGATGAGTTGTTGGATTTCGTTGGGCGACTGCGTGAGCTCGGCGGTAAACCCGTCGGGATTAAATTAGTGGTCGGCAACCCTTCGCACCTCGAGTCACTGTTCGAACGCATTCACTCTCGTGGCGTCGACTGTGCGCCGGATTTCATCACAATCGATTCCGGCGACGGTGGCACAGGCGCAGCACCAATGTCACTGATGGATAACATGGGCCTTACCATCGAACAGTCGCTGCCCGTTGTGGTAAACCTACTGACAGAGCATGGGCTTCGTGATCGAATCTTCGTCGTGGCGAGCGGGAAGCTGATTAACCCGGTAGATGTCGCATGGGCGCTCTGCGCCGGGGCTGACTTTGTTCAATCAGCACGTGGCTATATGCTGTCGCTGGGGTGCATTCAAGCAATGCAGTGCAACAAGAATACCTGCCCCACCGGAATCACCACTCACGACAAGAAACTTCAGCGTGGGTTGGTGGCAGAAGACAAAGCGAAACGGGTAGCTCGTTACGCGAAAGGTATGCATAAAGAGCTCGAGACGATCGCCCATTCATGCGGCGTCAGCGAACCGCGGCAACTGTCACGCAAGCACTGCGCGATCGTTCAGGAGGACGGGTTGTCCGTCGACCTCAAGGCGCTCTACGCGTCCTGAGCAGGCTCCGACTCGACGCCATCATCAGCAAGCCGCCGACTGCTCTGCGCAGTGTTGGTGACAACACGGTTTCGACCGCCGCGCTTGGCTTCATACAGCGCCTGATCGGCTCGGTGCATCACCTGCTCGAGGGTCTCTCCCTCGATACGCAGCGCTACGCCAACACTTAAAGTCATCGGCAAGGCCAGCACCTGATTGTCGTGCGTTAAGACTTCGCAAGGCGTAGCCTCGAGCGCACTGCGCAGACGCTCGGCAACCAGGCTCGCGAGATCCGCATTCACCCCTGACAAAACCGCTGCGTATTCCTCACCACCGATACGGCCGAAGACATCAATCGATCGAAAGACCTCCGAGGCGATCGTTGCCACGTGGCGTATGCAAGCGTCACCGACCGCGTGACCGTGGTTATCGTTGACGCGTTTGAAATGATCGATGTCCATGACCAAGACGGCACTGTCGGGTGCCGAGTCAATTAATGCCTTACCCTTGATGAGGAAGCCGCGCCGGTTCAATACGTCGGTCATTGGATCTGTGACGCTGAGTTGGTCTAGATCGTCGACCAGTGTTGTCACCGACTGCAGCATCGGTCTTGCGATCAGAAAAGTACCTGCGGCAAGCGTGAGCAAAAACACAACCAGGCTCGCCACCTGTGCACGTCGCAAGTTGCGTATTTCGCTGCGATGATGGCGTTCGAATGCAGCGACCGCAGCATCCAGCGCATAAAGCAGCGACTCACGATCGTTGATGGAACCAATTGCTTTGCTCGTCAGCTCGACAGTGGCCTGGCTGGCATCTGAACCGCTGCCGGCTGCACGCCGCGCCAGTTCCAGAAACTGCTCCACTCGCGCGTCGAGTCGCAGATCGCTGCCGAAGTACACCCGTCTTGCAACCTCGGGAAGTACGTCTGGCAGGTTCATCGAGACATCACCCTCCACGAGGCCAATGTGTGATCGCTCAAACAAATCGATATCCGAGATCAGTTGAGCTCGCAAAAGCTCTGAACGCTGTGTCTGAAAATGCTCAGCCATCAACGTGATTCGTTGCGACAGCATACGTTGGCGTCCGCTGATGTTGACGGTGGTGGCGTTCGCTTCCTGAACGTCAATGACGAAGCCCGTGATGGTATGCCCGATCGCGGCTACCATACCGAGCACACACAACACGACCATGATGCTGCGTGCGAGCCTACCGACCGCCGTGCTGAGTTGTGGTCCCTTTCTGCTCAATTCAGAGTCGGACAAGAGTTGCTCCAGCGCTGGCTTCACGCCAGCATGCCAAGTCACTCTCGAGTGGGCCGTTACCCCAGTAATCTCACCGAGGTTGCCGGAACACGCTACGCGCGCCGCTTCGGCATATACAAGTCCGTCAGCGTCCCCTCAAAAGCTTCCGCTGCCATCGCTACCGTTTCGGACAGCGTCGGATGCGGATGGATTGTCAAACCAATATCCGCCGCATCTGCGCCCATTTCAACCGCAAAAGCGACCTCCGCGATCAAATCGCCCGCATTTGGTCCAACAATGCCACCGCCAAGTACGCGTCCATCGGTAGGATCGAACAATACCTTGGTAAATCCTTCATCTCGGGCCATCGCCAACGATCGACCGCTGGCCGCCCAGGGGAACTGCCCCTTCTCGTAGGCAATGCCGTCACGCTTCGCATCGAGCTCCGTCAGTCCGACCCACGCAATCTCCGGGTCCGTATACGCCACCGATGGAATCACCCGAGCGTCGAACGCCGACTTGTGGCCCGCTGCGACCTCGGCTGCGACTTTCGCTTCGTGTGTCGCCTTGTGGGCGAGCATCGGCTGCCCGACAATATCGCCGATCGCGAAAATGTGGTCCACGTTCGTCCGCATGCGCTTGTCGACTGGCACAAATCCCCGTTCATCGACATGGACGCCCGCCGCCTCCGCAGCGATCGCAGCGCCATTAGGACGTCTACCTACAGCAACCAATACACGGTCGAATAATGCAGAGTCGATGTCCGCCTTACCTTCGAACGAGACACGGATGCCATCGGTCTCCGATGTCATGCCCGTCACTTTCGTTCCCAGAAGAATGTCCGCAAACCGGGACTTGAAGCGTTTGGTGAGCGGTCGAACCAGATCCGGGTCCGCACCCGGCATCAGCTGATCGGTGAGTTCAACGACGGTCACCTTCGAGCCGAGTGCCGCATACACAGAGCCGAGCTCCAGGCCGATGATACCGCCGCCTACGATCAGCAAACTGTCCGGCATCGGGTCGATTTCGAGCGCCCCTGTCGAGTCTACGATTCGTGGATCGTCCGGTAAGCCAGGCAACATGATGGGCTCGGAACCCGCCGCGATGACGCACTGGTTGAAGCCAACCATGGTCTCAGCCCCGGATTCATCGACGACATTCAGGTTGTGGGCATCGATGAACTTCCCCGTGCCTTGGATGACGGTCACTTTGCGCTGCTTTGCCAGCTGCGTCAGTCCTCCGGTCAATCGATTCACTACCGATTGTTTCCAGTGATTGAGCTTGTCCGTTTCAATCGAGGGTGTACCGAAGGAAATGCCGTGAGCGGACATTTCCTCGGCTTCATCGATCACCTTGGCTGCGTGCAACAACGCTTTCGAGGGAATACACCCGACGTTCAGACACACGCCGCCAAGCGATGGCCAGCGTTCAATCAGGGCGACGTTCAAACCAAGATCCGCGGCGCGGAAAGCCGCGGTATATCCGCCCGGTCCTGAACCGAGTACGGCCAGATCGAATGTTGTCTCAGAATCTGCCATGTTGCGCTCCCTAGGGTATGGCCTGCATAAGGCCATCCACATTTGCGAGACACTGCGCGAGCTGCGTCGTAAACCTCACAGCTAGTGCACCATCGATGACGCGGTGGTCGTAGGAAAGACTGAGCGGCAGCATCAATCGGGGTTGGAACTGTTCGCCATCCCAGATCGGCTGCATGCTCGATTTTGATACACCCAGAATGCCGACTTCTGGCGCGTTCACAATCGGCGTGAACGCAGTGCCTCCGATCCCGCCAAGGCTGGAAATCGTGAATGTTGCTCCTTGCATCTGTTGCGGCTTGAGGTTTCCGTCTCTCGCCGATGCCGACAACTCCGCGAGTGCCTGTGCGAGCTCATAGACATCCATTTTGTCCGCGTCATGAATCACCGGCACCACCAACCCGTTCTCGGTATCAGCGGCGAAGCCGATGTTCATGTAGTGCTTTGCGATCAGGCTACCGCCATCCGCGCTCAGCGAACTATTCATGCGTGGGTAAGTCTGCAGCGTCTGCACGACCGCTCGCATAATGAATGCCAATGGCGTCAGTTTGATACCCCGCTCTGCAGCCGTGGACTTCAACGCCTTGCGTCGTGCTTCCATCTCGGTGATGTCGGCGAGATCGTGCTGCGTGACATGTGGCAGGTTGATCCAGCTTGCCTGCAGGCGTGGTCCGGAAATCTTTTGAATCCGCGTGAGCGGTTTTTCTGTGATGTCCCCGAACTTCGCAAAGTCGACGGTCGGCACTGCGGGGAGCGATGCGCCTTGCCCTGCTGAACCACTGGAGAGTTGCTCCTTAACCCAACGCTTGAGGTCGTCTGCGATGATCCGGCCTTTGTGCCCAGTACCCTTAACGCGAACCAGATCGACACCCAACTCGCGCGCCAACTTGCGCACTGAAGGACTGGCATGCGCCTTCGAAAATCCCGCCTCGTTAATGGCGGAGGGTTTCGCAGTCGGTGCGGCGGGTTTCGGCTTCCTTTCGGACGGTGGCTGCGGCGTTGAAACCGGCGCAGCGGCTGCGGGCTTAGGCGGCTGCGCGGCAGCTTTATCCGATGCTGCTGTTGCCGTTGACTGAATTTCCGCGATAGCCGCACCCTCTGCGACCTGATCACCAACACTGACGTGAAGTGCGGTGATGGTGCCGGCCACCGTCGATGGCACATCCATAGATGCTTTGTCGGTCTCCAGCGTAATCAACGCATCATCGACGGCCACTTCGTCACCAACCGATACGCTCACCTCGATCACATCGACGCCGTCAAAGTCGCCAATGTCGGGCACGACTACTGTTTCTAACCCACCCTCAGTGCTGGGTGCCGATTCCTCATCAACCGGAGCTGCGGTCTCTGCCTCCGGTGCCGGCGCCTCGGGCTCTGTGGTCGGCTCGGGTTCTGCCACCGACTCGGCGGCGGTCCTCACGATCGCAACTACATCACCTTCGCTGATGGTGTCGCCCACGTTAACACTCACCGAAACAACTTCGCCGGCCTCGGTACTTGGCACCTCCATCGAAGCCTTGTCCGTCTCCAACGTCACGAGGCCGTCGTCCAGTGCGACGGTATCTCCCGCAGCAACCAATACCTCGATGACCTCGACGTCGGAGAAGTCTCCGATATCCGGCACGCGGATTTCGATTTCACTCGCCATCGCGCACCTCCACCTACAACGTCACCGGATCGGGTCGATCCGGGTCGATTCCATATTTTTCGATCGCCTGAGCAACCGTCGCCTGATCGATGGCACCCTCGTCCGCCATCGCCTTCAATGTCGTGATGACAATGTAGCGTCGGTCCACTTCGAAGAACTCACGTAGCGCCTTTCTGCTGTCGCTACGTCCGAACCCGTCGGTTCCGAGTGTGATGTAGTGACCAGGAATCCAGCGTTGAATCTGGTCGGGGACAATCTTCATGTAATCGGTCGCCGCCACAAACGGGCCTTTGATGTCTTTAAGTGACGACTCCAGGAAGCTCTCACGTGGCGTGTCATCCGGGTGCAGCTGGTTCCACCGCTCGACCTCAAGACACTCACGGCGCAATTCGTTGTAGCTCGTGACGCTCCAGACATCTGCCGGGATACGGAAATCCTCTTTCAGCATTTCAGCAGCACCGAGTACTTCTCTCAAGATCGTGCCCGACCCGAACAGTTGCGCGCGCACCTTTCCGCGCGAGCCCTTCTGCAGCAGGTACATGCCACGCAGAATGCCTTCCTCGACGTCGGCAGGCATCTCGGGCTGCACGTAGTTCTCATTCATCGTCGTGATGTAATAGAACACGTTCTCCTGCTCATCGAACATGCGTCGCAGGCCATCCTGCACGACCACAGCCAGCTCGTAGGCATAGGCCGGATCGTACGCTCTGCAGTTCGGAATGGTCGACATCAATACGTGGGAATGTCCATCCTGGTGTTGAAGCCCTTCGCCGGACAAGGTGGTTCTGCCCGCCGTGCCGCCGATCAGGAACCCGCGGGCCTGCATATCACCGCCCGCCCAGATGAAATCGCCAATCCGCTGATAGCCGAACATCGAGTAGTAGATGTAAAACGGAATCATGGGCAAGCCATGGTTGGAGTAGGATGTCCCCGCAGCCAGCCATGAACAGAAGGCACCACCCTCGTTGATGCCCTCTTCCAGGATCTGACCTTCCTTGCTCTCTTTGTAGAACATCAGCTGGTCGGCATCTTGCGGCGTGTAAAGCTGTCCTTTGGAGGAATAGATACCTACCTGCCGGAACATACCTTCCATGCCGAAAGTCCGTGCCTCGTCCGGCACGATCGGTACGATGTGCTTACCGATTCCCTTGTCTTTCACGAGCGTCGTCAGCATCCGGACCAACGCCATCGTGGTGGATTGCTCGCGCTCTCCCGAGCCCTGAAGCTGGGTTTTGAATGCATCGAGCTCAGGCGTCTTCAGTTTTGGCGCACTGGTTCTCCGTTGCGGTAATGAACCACCGAGCTTCGCGCGCCGCTCCATGAGGTATTCCATCTCGATGCTGCCGGGTTCCGGCTTGCAATACGGCACATCCTTCAGTTCCGCATCGGACACCGGAATATTGAAACGATCGCGGAACGCGCGCAGCGCCTCTTCATCGAGCTTCTTCTGTTGGTGAGTCGTGTTGGCACCTTCACCACCGCCCTCGCCAAGGCCAAAACCTTTCACGGTCTTCGCGAGGATCACCGTGGGCTGGCCCTTGTGATTCATCGCATTGTCGTAGGCCGCGAAGACCTTGAGCGGATCGTGACCACCTCGATTCAGGCGCCAGATGTCTTCATCGGACATGTTGGCGACCATCGCTTTGAGCTCTTCGAACTTGCCGAAGAAATTCTCGCGAGTGTAGGCACCGCCCTTGTTCTTGTAGTTCTGGTACTCGCCGTCGACGGTCTCCTCCATAACCCGTCGCAGCAGTCCCTTGTTGTCCTTGGCGAGTAACGGATCCCAGCGCGAACCCCAAATCACCTTGACGACATTCCAACCCGCTCCGGAGAACGCCGCCTCCAGCTCCTGGATAATTTTGCCGTTGCCGCGCACTGGACCATCGAGGCGCTGCAAGTTGCAGTTAATGACGAATACTAGGTTATCGAGACCTTCCCGTACCGGCATCGTGATCGCACCCAGCGACTCCGGCTCATCGGTCTCTCCATCACCCATGAAGCACCAGACTTTGCGGTCGTTCGGCTCGATCATGCCGCGATGCTCGAGATAGCGCATGAAGCGCGCCTGGTAGATGGCCATCATCGGTCCGAGACCCATGGAGACCGTCGGAAACTGCCAGAAGTCTGGCATCAGCCATGGGTGCGGGTACGAGGACAGCCCGCCCCCACCGACTTCCATGCGAAAGCGATTCAACTGGTCTTCCGTGAGCCTACCTTCGAGATACGCACGCGCGTAAATCCCGGGAGAGGAGTGCCCCTGGATAAACACGAGATCGCCGCCGTGTGCGTCCGACGGGGCGCGCCAGAAGTGGTTGAACCCCACCTCGTAGAGCGTGGCGGATGATGCGTACGACGCAATATGGCCGCCGTACTCGGAGTTCTCGCGGTTGGCCTGTACTACCATCGCCATCGCATTCCAGCGCAGGTAGGCTTCCAGCCGCCGTTCAATCGACCGATCCCCGGGGTACTCCGGTTGCTGGCCCGTCGAAATCGTATTCAGATAGGCAGTGTTCGGGCTGTAAGGCAGGTAAGCCCCAGAGCGTCGGGCGAAGTCGATCATTTTGTCGAGCAGGAAGTGCGCCCGCTCAGGCCCTGAGGCCTTCAATACAGAATCAATCGATTCCAGCCATTCCCGGGTTTCCACCGGGTCCAGATCGTCAAAGCGGCTGTGCTCGCTCATGCCTCTATCTCGCTATGTCCCCAAAAAGCCGACGCATTATATACGCGCGCACACTGCAGCGCCTGCCCGCGGCTGATAGCATAGACAGATGACAGACATCAAAACTCTCGTTCCGAAACTTCCGAGTGCCGCAATTCGGCGTTATCGAACGACCCCGGGCGAAAAGACCCTGCAACGTCTCGACAGTCTGATCGTGTTTTTCGACACAATCAGCACACTCCGCGACGCCACAATACCCGGCAAGGACGTGCTCACCGCGCTCCTTGAACGTCAGGGTGAGACAAGCGTGGCATCAACCGCGATGGCTAATGGCCGCACCACCTTGCTGGTCGCTTGCAAAGTTTCGAAAGGTACCGATCGGTTTGATCAACTGGAGCGGTGTCGCAAGGCCGCATCGGTCGCATGTGCTGGCAAACCCGGCCGTGTCGGCGTCGCCGTAGTGGGCACCGCAGTGCCTGAGCAAACGCTGCTGGAGGACGCCGCCTATGCGCTACTGCTGGCACCGTTTCAGCTGCCTAAATTTACAGGCAAGCGGTCACCTGCGGCCAAGTTCCCGGATATCTCACTCTACACGGAGACTCGACCCAACACCTCAGCAGTGCTGGCCCTCGCTCGCGGGAACAGCCTTGCACGCTGGCTGACGGCAATGCCGCCGAGCCACCTCGACGGCTATGGCTATCGCGCGTTCGCCGAGCATTTCGCCGAGAGCAATGGATGGCGATTTCGGTTCCACTCGGCAGCAAGTCTAAAGCGCAAGGGGGCGGGCGCATTTACGGCCGTTGCACAAGGCAATGAGGACGATAGCGCAGGCATTATCCATCTTCGCCGGTCTGCGTCAGGCAAACGCCCTACGGGTCATATCGCGCTGGTAGGCAAGGGCATCATCTTTGATACCGGCGGCACCAACCTGAAGCCATTCGACGGTATGCTGAACATGCACATCGATATGGGTGGTAGCGCCGTTGCAATGGGTGCACTGCTAGCACTGCATGAGCTCGACGCAAACTTCACGATCGATGTCTGGCTGGGTGTCACTGAAAATCGCACCGGACCCCGAGCTTACAAATCACAGGATGTGGTGACCGCACTCAACGGCAAGACGATCCAGACCATTCACACAGACGCCGAAGGTAGGATGGTCCTCGCCGATACGCTGACGCTAGCCGGACGCGAAAAGCCTGACGTGATGCTCGACTATGCCACGCTGACCGGCGCCTGCATGAACGCCGTCACGCCGCGCTACTCGGGCGTATTCACCAATCGTGAGTCTCTGCATCCGCTGCTGGTGGAGCACGGACGTAATGTTGGGGAGCGCGTGTGGCCGTTCACGATCGGTGGTGAGTTCCTGAGATTGCTGAAGAGCAAGACCGCCGACATCATGCAATGCTCACCGGGCGGCGGCGGTGACCATATTCTCGCCGCAACGTTCTTGAATGAGTTCGTGCCGACGACAATACCGTGGGTGCACATGGACCTCTCGGCCGTAGAGCACAAAGGTGGCCTGGGGGCCGCGTCGACGGACATCACAGGCTTTGGGGTTGCTTGGACCGTGAGCTTGTTGACAGAGCATTTCAAGGATCTGAAGCGCTCATGAGTGTGGTCGAAATGCGCCACCGCTTCCGGGGGTTCCTGCCGGTGATCGTGGATGTGGAAACCGGCGGTTTTAACGCCGACACGGACGCTCTTTTAGAGATCGCGGCAGTTACTGTGCGCATGGACGATGAAGGCACGCTGTCTCGACACGACACGCATCGCTTCCACGTAAAGCCGTTTCCTGGCGCTAATCTCGAGCCTGCATCGTTGGCGGTGAATGGCATTGACCCGGATCATCCACTACGTCCAGCGATCGATGAACGAGATGCTTTGACCCGAGTTTTCCGCGAGGTACGCGCCGAGGTGCGTGAACAGGAGTGCACACGCGCGGTTTTGGTGGGCCACAACGCGTTCTTCGATCTGAACTTCCTGAATGCTGCGATCGGGCGATGCGGCATCAAGCGCAGCCCGTTTCACCCATTTTCCTGCTTCGATACGGCCACGCTCGGCGGAGTTGCCTACGGACAGACGGTGCTGTCACGAGCGATCAAGTCAGCGGAAATTGATTGGGACGAATCACAAGCGCACTCAGCAGCGTACGACGCCGAGAAGACCGCAGATCTGTTTTGCACGATTGTCAATCGATTCGCACCGCTCTTTGCCGGTAGAGCTCCGGTATCTGAATAGACCGGCCTTCGGTCAGGCGGCGACACCGTCCAAAAGTGTCTTCAGCTCTCCGGACTGATACATCTCGACGATGATGTCGGAGCCTCCGATCAACTCGCCGTTGACGTAGAGCTGGGGGAAGGTAGGCCAGTTCGAGTACACCTTCAGGCCCTGCCGAATCTCTTCATCTTCGAAGATATTCACGTAGGCGAAAGCTACTTCGCAGGCTTTGAGTGCCGACACCGCCTGCGATGAGAAACCGCACTGCGGAAAATCGGGCGTGCCCTTGATGTAGACAATCACTGGATGCTCGTCCAGTTGCTGCTTGATACGTTCGTTGATTTCCATCGTCGTCCCTTTGAATTCAATCGGATCGGCGGCTTTACCCGGCCTTCTGACGCTCGCTGGCGCGCGCCGCGACATTGTCGAGTACCTGCTGCTTCGCCGCGTCGTCCATCACGGTCCAGTCCATGATTTCGTCCAGCGTACGCAGACACCCCACGCATAGATCGTTTTCGTCCAGCGTGCAGATGCTGATGCAGGGGGATTGAGGTGATCCGGTGTTGACCATAGCTAAAGTATGCCAAACTCGCGCCGCATGAAGAAATCTCATTTTAACGCAAAGGTCACGTCGGAGCGTCTAGCTGCCGACCGGGACCGCGCTGTACAGCAAGCACTGGCCGAGGATGTCGGGTCGGGTGATGTCACCGCATCGCTAGTGGGCCGTGCACAAATGGCCGAGGCGCGTGTGGTGGTGAGAGAGAGCGCCGTGCTCTGCGGTGTCGCCTGGTTCGACGCCGTTTTCGCGGCAGTCGATCGTGAGGTTGAGGTGACTTGGTCTGTCGAAGATGGCGCGCGTGTAGAGCCGGGGCAGACCGTGTGCGAGCTCCGCGGACCGGCCCGGTCGATCCTCACCGGTGAAAGAACCGCCCTGAACTTCCTGCAAACACTCTCCGGCACGGCAACGACGACCGCGCACTATGCCGAGCTGATCGAAGACACCCCATGCCGCATTCTTGATACGCGCAAGACAATTCCGGGACTGAGACTCGCCCAGAAATATGCTGCCAGAATGGGTGGCGCCAAAAATCATCGGATCGGCCTGTTCGATGCGATTCTTATCAAGGAGAACCACATCGCTTCCGCCGGATCTATCGCCGAGGCGGTTCGCAACGTGCGTGCGAGTCACCCGCGCCTGCCGGTCGAAATCGAGGTCGAATCGCTGGAACAAATGGAAGAGGCTCTCGGCGTTGGCGTCGAGCGCCTGCTGTTGGACAACTTCTCGATCGAGGACCTCGAGGTAGCGGTCGCGATGAACAAGCGCAGTGGTGATCCGGTTGAACTTGAGGCCTCTGGAGGCATCGAGGAAAACACGCTATTACAGGTTGCTCAAACCGGGGTAGATTTCATCTCGATTGGTGCGCTGACCAAGCACCTGAGGGCAACTGACTTCTCGATGCGGTTTCGCTTCGCCTGACGCCTTGTCCTGCGATCAGGCGATCGCCTGCAAGAGCTTTTGTGGTTCCGAAACGCCATAGCCCTGCGCGTAGTCGATACCCATGCCCCGGAGCATATTGATAATTTCCGGGTTCTCAGCAAACTCGGCAATCGTCTTCTTGCCGGTGAGGTGGCCGATTTCGTTAATAGAGCGCACCATTTCACGATCTATTGGGTCGTGGAGGATTTCCTTCACGAAGCTACCATCGATCTTCAGGTAGTCCACCGGGAAGTGCTTCAGATAACCGAACGATGACAAACCGGTTCCGAAGTCGTCCAGAGCGAACTGACATCCCAGCTCTTTCAGAGAATTGATGAAGCGATTCGCTTGGGCATAACTCTGGATTGCTGCGGTTTCGGTAATCTCAAAGCAGATTTTCTCTGGTGTGATTCCGCTTGTCTGGAATTGCTCGATAACGAAAGGCAGGAACTTCTCGTCGCCAAGACTTTGGCCCGACAGGTTGATGGAACACAACGATAGTCGCGCACGCTCGTCAGCCTCGGACACGAGCCAACGCAGCGCGTTACGGATAACCCAACGATCGATGTTGGGTGTGATACCGTATCGTTCCGCTGCAGATATGAACAACTCCGGCGATACGAGCGCACCGTTCTCATCGCGCATCCTCAACAGCAATTCGAAATGCGCACCCTGATCCGCTTCCTGCAGCGGCAGGATGGTCTGGCGGAACAGTTCGAACCGATTTTCTTCAAGTGCCGTATTGATTCGTGCAGCCCACTGCATCTCGCGACGCCGACGCATCATATCGATGTCATTTTCATGGTAAGAGTGGACGCGGTTGCGGCCAGCATCTTTCGCAGCGGCACATGCACTGTCCGCCGCCGATAGGATACTTGCGACGTCCTGATTCTCGCCGCCCGACAGTGGCACCAATCCGATGCTGGCAGTCAGGCGGAAACTACGCTCGTCCCACAGGAACTTGAATTCGCTTACCGCTTCGCGCAAGCCATCAGCCATTTGCATGGCATCTTCGATGGTGCAACGCTCGAGCAAAACGCCGAACTCGTCGCCACCGAGACGGGACAATGTATCTTTCCAGCGTATCTTGGACTTCAACAGTCGACCCAACTCCTGGAGCAACTGATCGCCCGCGCTATGACCGCAGGTATCGTTGATGATCTTGAATTGATCGAGATCGAGGTAGCACACAACATGCGAAACTTCGCGGGACTCAGCACTCTGCAAGGCGCGTTCAATACGCTTCTCGAACTCGCGCCGATTCACAAGACTCGTCAGCACGTCGTGACTCGCCTGATAACTGAGTTTGCGGTTGAGCTCGCGCGCTTCACTCACATCATGAAATACCAACACACCGCCGGTAATCACATTTCCGCCATCGCGAATCGGCGAAGCTGTGCTCTCGATGTAAAGCTCATTGCCATCACGTCGAATCAATAGTGTTGGCCGGTTAGTCTTTACCGAGCGGCTGCGGCGCACTGCAATCGCCAACGGGTTTTCTAACGGCTCACAGGTCTCTTCGTGAAAGGATCGGAAAATCTCGTCAAGCGGGCGACCCGTGGCATCGTCAACCTTCCAGCCCGTGAGTTCTTCGGCCACCGGATTGATGTACTCGACGATGTAATTCTCATCGGTTGTGATCACGCCATCCCCAATCGACTGCAACGTGATCTGCGCGCTCTCCTTTTCGCGAAAGAGCGCCTCCTCGTATAGCTTACGCTCGTTGATGTCGAGCTCGTTGCCCATCAATCGCAACAGTCGACCGCGCTCATCCGTAATCGCTTTTGCCCGGCTCTCGACCCAGTGCCAATTTCCGTTGCGATGGCGCATGCGATGAACGCTTTGAAACACCGGAGTTCGTCCCTCGAGATGCTCGCGCATCTTCGACTGAACTGCGGACATGTCCTCGGGATGAACGAGCCGATACCAATCGGGAGCGACCTCTTCATCCGGTTCATAGCCGAGCATCGCCTTCCAACGCGGCGAGAATTCGATGCGCTTGGAGTCACCATCGAAATCCCACGTGCCATCGTTCATGGTCTCACGCAGCAAACCGTCGCGTTCACTGAGCGCATCGATATCCATCTCGAATTTGATATGACGAAGGCCAGCGCCGAGATTCGCTGCCAGCAGTTTCAGGAGGAGCGTCAAGTCGGTTGACCACCGCTCGCAGGGCGCCTCATTAACCAGACCGATCACCGCGCAAGGCACATCCTTATCATCGGGCGCAGAGCACGCACCGATCATCAAACACGATCCCACATGAATTCGTGCAAGCTCGTCTGCAGCGGCTTGCATCGGACCACGGTAGGAAGCAGTGTCGCTGAATCCTACCGCACGAAGTTCACCAAGGCGTGCGATGAGTCCCGGCCACGCCTCAAAGGACTTGCCTTGCAGCACCTGCGGTCGAACCCTAACGAAATTTCCGGTGGCTGCCACGACGTCGCCGAAACACTGCTCTTCGCGGTCGAGCAACCCAATAAACACCGCGTCGCAGCGGGTCGCCTCTCTAAGCATGTTGACCGGTTCGACCAACGAACTGGCGATGTCGTTACGATCGATATCGAGCAATGCGACCGCGAGCTGCGTGAACAGCGCATCGATTGACGGCTGATCAATGCCCGCCGCCCGCGCAGCGAGTGCAGGCGATACGCCCGTCGTTGCTAGTTCCTCATCGGCCACTGGTTAGAAGGACCCCCTCGCGGTCAGGCCTTCATTCTGTCATGGATTTTCAGGAATACAAGCTAAGTAATTGAATTCTGTAAAACAGCCCGACACCTTGATTTAAACGTTTGAGTTCCGTCGTCTGCACGTCAGGCGTGAGCAACCTTCGGCTGACGGCGCACCCCGGGGGCATATCGATCAACCACGCCGGGAATCAGCCACCACGTCAAAACAATCGTAGACAGCGAGGCCACCGGCATTACGATATCCCAAAAGGCGGCCACGCTTTCAAAACTTCCCGTGAACTGGGGGATCGTGCGGTATGCAATCTGTGCAAACCCCGCCATCGCAAGTCCGTAGTAAGTCCAGGCCATGCAGTGTGCGTGAATCGTGAACCAGAGTCGGCTGCGACGGCGAATCGCCTGCGAGATCGCAATCATGCCCGGAATCAACGTTACCAAACTGATGATCGCGAAGAGGTGAAACAGATTGAATCGACCCAGATCGAAAATCGTCAACGCCGAGACATTTAACGCGAGCATCGCAAGGATAAAGGTGAAGCCAACAAAGCGGTGCAATGCGCCTCTCTTGCGCCAGACAAATAGAAAGGGCCCTGAGACCAAGGCATACAATGCGCAGAAAAAATGCATCATGCCGGCTGCAGAGTCGACCCAGGCTTCGAGCGTTGCCATTTCTTCCCACATGACATGCGCTCCTATTGCATCCGAATCGTCAATGCAATCGGCTCAGCACCGACCTCAAACTTGACGTCTTTCCACTTCGATCGCCCCATACGTGGCGGTGGATTATTTGATGAGCCCCACTTCTCTTCGGGCGCACCGAAGAAGTTGAAGTCCATTTTTCCGTTGCGGTTCTTGTCGTGCAGAACCGTCACACCGTAGGTGCCGGGCGTGATGTCGGTCCAGATATGAACAACGCCATCCGGATCCGGCTCAACCATGGCGTTGTGACACTCGAAGTTTTCCCATCCGGCTTCATCGCACAGACCAACATAGACAATGCCTTCGGAGGTTGGAATATCTGTAAGCGTGATCCTGACCTCAGTGCCAGCAGGCTCGGCACTGACGGCACCAAGCGCGAAGAATGTGAGGGCTGCGAGAACTGACTGACGCATTGTGCTGCTCCTTGTCGTGGCCGGTATTGGCCGGGAGTCAACACAGTAGTCTTTGATGTACAAATCGAGTCAGTGACAGATGTCATGCAAAAGCTGTGACGATGCAGCGCTCGAGGTATTCAAGAAAACCCACCGGCAGCAATGATCCCGCTGCCGGTGGATTAGCGAAACAAGTCGATCAGTTCACTTGCGGCTTCGCTCTGCGACATAGATCGTACCGCCGCTTCCGTAATACAAACGTTTTCGATCACGCGATAGCGAGGCACGCGTCTCGTTACCATCAATCGTCGGGAAGCCAACACTCCTGCTCAAGTTCTCCGCTTCTGTCCAGCCAACCCTTGTTCTGCTCGCACTGAAAACATCTTGGCCACCAGTCCCGTCGCGATCTGAACTGAATACAATCTCTCTCCCTTTTCGACTGAGGTTCGGCTGTTGATCATTGAATGGCGTATTCAACTCAGCCAGAGGTTCTCCCACACTGAAAGAGCCATCCCAGTTCAGCCTGCTCCGATAGAGGTCCTGATCTCCAGCCGGTCCATTGGTCGAAAAATAGAGATATATCCCATCACTCTCAATGGTTAGCGACGGTGCCAACTCTCGTCCTGGCGTATTCGGACCATACGGTGCGCAGGGAAGACGCTTTACGCCCTTAGGAATGCCGTTCTCAAGCTGCGTCACAAAGATATCGACACCACCACAGCTGTCCTCTCCCGGACGATCTGAAACGAAGAACAAGTAATCGTTGGACAGCGGCGTCGGGCAAAAGTCTCCAGCATCATCCAGGCTTACCGGGCCCGGTACCTTCTGCCTTGGACCGAAGGGTGATTTCTTGTTGGGACGTTCGTATATCCATACATCCAGAGTGCCGTCGAAACCCCCAGCGGTAAAAAGCGTCTTGGCATCCGGTGATTCAATCGGACACCCTCCTGCAACGCCTTCCACTGCTTCAGGTACAGACCACTCAGCAGCGTCGCCACCGAATGCCGCTCCACTCCAAGCTAGCCCCCCAAAAATGACGGCAAGAAGACTGCGAGCCATGCTCGTTTTCATGTTTGTTACTCCTGTTTTTCAATCCATCTCCAAAAGGGGAATCCGTCGAACTGTTCCCCTAATTAAGAAGATCGAAAAACTGGAGAGAAACCCGCCAACGAGAGCGAGCGTTTATCTATTCCTGAGCGGTTTGGTCTCCCTGATCAAGAAGACGAGACAACTCAGCGCGAACACGTGCCCAATCTCGTTCTACGGATCGCTGGGATAGGCCCAAACAATCGGCGGTCTCGGCTGTAGTCAGACCCGCGAAGTAACGACACTCAAAAACACGTACCAGCCGCGGCTCATCGTGTTCCAACACGTTCAGAGAAGTATCCACATCAATAAGGAATACGTAATTGTCGCTGGACGGGTCACTGATCATACTCTCAGCCAGCGTGTCAGACTGAGCCAAGCGTTTTTCCGCCGCCAAATAGCGAACTTCGTCAACAATCACTCGTCGCATAATCGTAGACGCGAGTCCAAAAAACTGCTGCCGGCTGTCCGATGCAATTTGATTGTTAGACAGCAAACGCACAAACATCTCGTTGACAAGCGTAGATGCGCCCATGCCGCGATGTGATGCTGACCTGCGTCTTGCGAGCGACTTCAATTCCGGATAGAGCCGGGCCGCAAGTAAATCCAGTGCCTCTTCGTCACCAGCGCCAACGTCTCTGAGTAGATCGGTAATGTCCGAATGAGGCATATTGATACAAGGGCGAGACGCTATACTCATCGCGAGACTACCAAGATATCGGATCGGAGGGACTGAAAATGACTCAGGACCGGTTCAATACAGGCGGCGCATTGGATGCGATCCCGGATCCCGCAGAGATCATAGCCAAGAGATTGAAATCCCAAGTCCTCAGCGGGTATCAAATCAGCGAACCCATCGGCTCCGGCGGCATGGGACATGTCTTCAGCGCGAGAAGAGTGTCAGGAGACTTTGAGCGGCAGGCCGCACTCAAAGTCGTCTCTAGCGCATTCAGTTCGCGTGATCTGATCGAACGTTTTCGGACTGAGGTGCAGATCCTCGCGAAGCTGAATCACCCCCTCATCGCGCAATTGTACGACGCGGGGGAGACCGACGACGGGGCTCCCTATTTTATTATGGAGCTCGTGAACGGCACGAGCATCGACCTGTATTGCAACAGCTATGATCTGCCAATCGAGGACCGAATACGACTGTTAGTCAGCGTCTGCGAAGCGGTTCGTTTTGCTCACTCGAGACTGGTCGTACATCGAGACCTAAAGCCTTCAAATGTCCTGATCGATGAGGATGGCAAGCCCAAACTGCTCGACTTCGGGATTGCAAAAGTAATCCAACCTGGCAACGACGGACTCACCCGAACCAGTCGCCCCATGACGCCGAGATATGCCAGTCCGGAACAGCTACTCGGGAAAGAGATCACTACTGGTTCCGATATCTATCAGTTGGGTATCCTGTTTCTTGCAGTGCTCACCGGCGAAACGCCAAGCTCCGGCGATTCACTCGAGCAAGCCATACAAAATGCGGCGGCGGGCCGCGATCAAAGACTCTCCGCAAGCCTGCAAGAGAGACTCCCCGGCGATTTACTTTCAATTATCCTGCAGTGCCTGCACGCGAGCCCAGACGATCGCTATTCGGATGTGAATGCACTGATAGCCGATCTTGATCGGTTTCTGACCGGCTATCCCGTGGAAGCCGCTCGCGGCGAGACAGGCTATCGAATTCGAAAGTTTCTGAAGCGTAATGCGGTTTTGGTTGGCGCAGGCACCCTCGCCGTAGCCACAATTCTATCGGGTGGTATCTACCACACTCTCCAGGTATCAAAAGCGCGTGACCTCGCGGAGACGCGAGCGGAGACATCTACGCGACTCTTACAGGCAATGTCCGATTTAATTGCCAATGCATATTCCGAGTTGATAGAGACGCGTGGGGAGCGGGCAACTGTATCCGACGACACTCAGCTGCAGAATGAACCGCTTCGATTCGTTGTCGAACAAACGCAAGAGCTCATCGATGATACGACCAGCGACGACCCGATAATCCAGGCGGAGCTGCTCCTGCTCCAAGGGTCCATAAATCGACAACTCAGTCGTTTTGATCTTGGAGAGCAACAACTGAGTGACTCACTACGCTTGCATCGCGAGACTGATAATATCCCCGGAGTACTTCGCACACTGAGCGAACTCTCGAGTCTCCACGCAGATAATAGCGATTACCAAAGCTCCAAGGCGCTGATCAACGATGCGCTCGCGCTCGCCGCAGAGCATTCGATCAACGATCGATTGCTCGCGAGGCTGAATACGGCTGCAGCCCATGCCTACACCGAACTGGGCGAATACGACGATGCGCTGGTTTTCGCTGCTCGCGCTATCGAGCTTCTCGAGAACCTACCCGATGGACAGAGCCTTTCGCTTGCTGAAGCCTACGTAGAGATCGGTGGCATTTACGGTCGACTCGAGCAGGATGAACAAGTGCGCACTTGGTCACAGAAAGCAGTTGACCTATTTCTTGACATCGAAGGGCCTAACTACAGAGGGCTTGGGAGAGCCTATAGCGGTATCGCAATATCGTATGCATACGAAGGCCAGTATGAGGAAGCGAAGAAGTACTTCGAACTGGAAATCGATGTCGCACTCTCGAACTTCGGCGAAAACCACATACGAACAGCCGCTGGCTTTGTGAATTTGGGGATGACAGAAAGGCGTCTCGGGGATTATGCCGAGGCCATCACCACCATGAAACGGGCAGAAGCAATCTTGTTGGCTCTGGCTCCGGCAGGGACTCAATCACTTGCTGCGCTGTATGTGAATCTTGGCAATACCCATCGTGACCTGGGCGATCTGAACCTTGCCGCCGACACCTATGAACGCGGGATCGCCCTGACCGATAACTCACAAAATACAGCGAGAAATCGCGCGTTTTTGCTCAATAATTCTGGCGAGCTGATGTTGGACTTGGGTTTCGCGACTGCAGGTGAGCGTCGGCTTCGAGAAGCACTCGCCGCAAAAATTGACGTTCTCGGTACTAATCATATGTCTACCGCTCGAACGCGCCTCATCTTGGTCCGCTCGCAAATTGCCTCAGGCAACGTGCGAGACGCTGCCGAATTGCTGGACATGGCTCACACCCAGTATCTCGACAGTTATGGCCCAGATCACCCCAAGATGGCATTTCTGGAACTCACTATGGCTGAGTATCTGAAGTTTAAGGGGGAATACGAGCAATCCAGAGACTGGTTGAAAAAGGGCTATGACCACAGGCTTTTGACAAACAGTCCTGATCATATCGACGTTGTCGGAGCTGCACTTCAATTTGCAAGGCTAGAGTTGGTGGCTGGTGACCTCGCTCAGGCCGCTGAATGGCTGAGCTCGACAGCAGACGGCCTGTCGGCCCTGATACCCACTCAGATCGAGCGAATCGAAGCAGAAATTCTCGCGTTCGAAATCGCAACTGCGACCGGCGCTGACCGGTCCATAGAACAAAAACGCTTGAATACTCTTAAGAGTGTACTGGCACACTACCCCAATCGCGTCGACTGGATTCAGCGTCTCGAGCGCACTTGAACAGAACGAGTATGGGTGTCGATCGTCTGACGCTCGACCGAACCGCCTACGTCGCTCGAACTACTCGTCCAGCAATCCGACTTCCAGTGCTGTTGACGGTCCGATCACTACCTGCCGAAGGCTAGTCGGGATCACCGCTTCACTCGGCGACAACGCAATACGACCACCCATAATCTCTGCGAACCGCTGCGGAAACACAGGTGACCGCTCTGGTTCTGCTAACCCAATCGGCGCGATCGGCTGATTGGTCGAAAGATCATATTTGTCGGACGCGCCAATGGTGTGGAGAAACTCGTGCACCAGCACAACATTGTTGCTGCCTTTGTACGATCGTCCGGCATAAGCATTCACAATACCGAACATCCCTTTTTGCACCCCCAATGAATCCTCAAGAACAAAGTGCGCGTCCGGGTGGTGGTAGCGAACGAACATGCGCACATCAGGTGCTATATCCTCTTTGCCACGAGTCACACTGCTCGCCCACCAGCGCGTTTTAAGTGACCACAGCATCGTATTGAGGATGCTCCGTTGTTCACCCAGCTTTGGTGGTTCCTCGTTCAGTTGCGGACCGAGCTCCACGCGGACCGGTTGCTCGAGCATCACACCGTAGCGCTGGACCTCTCGGTCGAAAAATCCCTCTACGCCTGAGAACGCTTCCACAGACAGCGAGTCGATGTAGCGCTGCGTGGCTGGGTGGCCGTCGGCGTTAATCGGATACACACGAACCCACAGACTATTGTTCCAGTCGGTGCTGCGTACCTGAGACAACCAGGTGCCAATCGCAACAAACGCCAGAATGCTCAGCAAAATGGACACACGAATCAGTTTAAACATGGCGCTATTGGGCCAGACTACCGCAACCAATTCTTCGACGAAGTCGACACTCTGAGCGAGCGGCAATGTTTCGGGATGATATCGAAGCTGGAGAGAGACTGTGGCCGGGGTAGACTACTGCCCGGAGCCGAAAGAACAAGAACAGGACAAATCCAATGAAGAAACTTCTCATTCCTCTCGTCGTTGGCATTGCCGTGGTGATTGCCGCAGTTGCTGTATCGGACGATGAGGCGCCTCTTGAGGGCATCTTGCTTTCATTTGAAGCGGCAACTGACGCCGAAGGGAACTGCACACCGAAACGGTTCGACCGCGCCATGATCGGCGACTCCAACCTCTATGCGGTGAGAGGCGACACGCAATACATCATGCCTACCGGTACAACGTCGATCCCTTTCCAGATCGTCTTCCGCTCGACCGATATGGATGGTACCTCCACCAGCGACACCATCAGCATGCTGAATCACCCCGGGAGTTGCAGCGAGTTAACGATCAAGATCGAGATTGACCACTGCGAATACTTGATGCCAGAGGGGCGCGAAGAAAGGGCGTGCCCTGTCATTCGTACCGAAGGTATCGCAGCGTTTCAGGCGGTTACCGTGAAGAACTGAGATCGTGTAAGGCTATCTGGCAGGCAATATCATGCCCATGATCAAGCCGGTAACCAAGCCAGCGACGTTGGCGAAGAAATGCGGACTTGAAACCGTTGGTAGGAAAAAAACCTGGACGAAAAGAAGAAGCGGTACTACAAGCAAGACTCTATTGGTGATCATTCCGCGCGGCAACAGTGCGATCAATGCACCACCGAAACCAAAACCGATTCCTGTGGCACCAACGATGGGATCAGAATTCAACGCGACACTGAGAAGACCAGTGCCGATAGCCGAGAACATCGCAACCAAAAATACGCTGACTGAGGTCAATCGACGTTCCAACTGTGTCCCTAACCACATCAGAAGCAACAGCGAAAACGAGAGTTGAATCAGGTTTTCGTGCAGGAGGGCGTAGGTCGCTAATCGCCATGGTGTTTCCAGAGGAACCCACCCAGGATCGAGGGCACCCCATGCCGATAACATCGAAATCGTCGGAGCTTCAAAGAGCACACTCAAGATGCCGCGCTCATAGGCACTGCTGAGCGGAGTGGTGTATGCACAAGCGGCCACTAGGTAATAGGTAGCCGAACAGATGATCACCAAAGCCGGTGTCGTGAATCGCGATCTCGACGGCAGCATCAGTTTGCGTATCACTCGTTTGTCGTTTGTATGCGAAACACGATGCGCATGTGCGACAAGGCGATCATCATCCACTCGACCGAACAGGGGTAGAAACAGGACTACGGCAGTCGCACCGAGCACGAATAATACGAGATTATCGAGTTCCTCTGCCATGTGGTGATCGAAAGAGCCGGTCATCGCCTGGTACACCAACAATTCGGTTTGCGACTCAAGACGCTCCGAACCGGCGATTGCGTGTTGAAACAAGGACAGTGTTCTTGACTTTCTCACCCGCTCGAAATACCGCGTCTCTGCGGGGTGGTGGGTCTCAAAGAAATCATAGGCGTTTGGTCGGGCTTCCAAGCGGCCGCGTTTCGTGGAGGATTTTCCTCGATGGTGCAGCCCATACCAAATCGCTTGGTGGCCCTGCCCTGGGCCTTTGCTCGTCACAAACGGCTGCACTCGAACGTACTCATGCGGATACAAAGCACTCTGGTCGCGATAGGCTGCTCTATCGATCGCAAAACGATCGACTGCAACGAATGCGTTGCCATGCCCGATAGTGGAAGCCGCAACGGAGGGAGTGGTCTGCAGTCCGTGAAGTGCCCTGTACAGTGGGTCATCAGAGAACAGGACTGTCCCAGCGATACCAAACCACATCAATACCG
Organism: Pseudomonadota bacterium; assembly: GCA_038521865.1. Classification (GTDB taxonomy): domain Bacteria; phylum Pseudomonadota; class Gammaproteobacteria; order Steroidobacterales; family Woeseiaceae; genus CALBPI01. Next base: position 1,144,605 of record JBCBKO010000001.1, read on the forward strand.
CTGTGATGAATCGATACCGGGATTGCGTGTCGTCGATCGACCAGAGCCACAGGTCTGCCAGCTCCGGTTCCTCAAACTCCGAGGGGTCCTTTGGTCGAACCCGGCCCTTCCGATCGCCCCACATCACTCTGCGCATAGGTCTCAGAAACACAAGAAAAACCAGAATCGCTGAAAAACCAAATGCGGAAATCTCGCGCCACAAAAAGCTGTCTATCGCGAAGCCTCCAAGTAGGCGGTCGGCAAGATAAGGAATCCCATCCCTGAATGCGAGGGACAAAAGCAATACTCCGACAAAGCGGGGTAGTAGCATGGACAGGATAGAAAAGTACTCTACTGTCCGGTTGGGTTCCGGGATGGCTCCGTCGAAAAACGCTGATCGATTGTGGATCACGCCAAAGCAACCAAGCGACTCGGGCGCATCCGCTCCATCACTTCTTCTGTGAAACCCGCATGGTGATGTCGGCGTGGAAAACCTCGACGCCATTGGTGTCGAACACGCCTACGGGCATCACAACATCGCCAGGCTGATCAAATTGCGCACTGCCAGGTTGGCAGCGTGCGACCAGATCGGTCTTGGCCATCTTGAGGTATTGCACCGTCATGCCGACAGGTATCCAGCGAAACCGGGAATCGAGCGAAACGTCGAGGCAAAGACCACCGACCAGCTCTGCGGCGTTGCACATTGCGATCGCATGTACCGATTGCAAGTGGTTCTGCACCGCACGTCGATTACGCATTTGGATTTCGACGTGCCCGGGCTCCAACGTCAGAAATCTCGGCTTGATCGTCCGAAAATAGGGCGCTGCAAATCCGACCAGTTTGCCGAATAACCAGCGACCCGCTGAGTTACCATTTAGCCGTCGCCACAATCGCAGATTCTTGTTGGGCTTGCTCATGGGCGCATACTCTGTTGGAACGGCTCACGAAACTCAAGCACGGATGATCACGACGCTCTCAGTTGGCAACTACCGTTCATTGCGCGATCTGCAGGTGCCGTTTGGACCTTTGAACGTGATCACTGGCGAGAACGCTAGCGGCAAATCCAATCTCTACAAGGCGCTACGATTGTTGTCGGAGACCGCACAGGGTGGCGTCGTCAATTCACTGGCACGTGAAGGTGGACTGAGCTCAACATTCTGGGCCGGGCCGGAAAAACTCAGCAAAGCGATGCGCGAGGGACGCGTGCCGATCCAGGGTGGACCGAAACAGCATGCTGCCAGACTTCGACTCGGATTTTCCGGCGATGAATTTGGATATTCGATTTCGCTGGGTATCCCGATACCCGGTAGCCTCGGTCCAACAGCGTTCTCATTGGACCCGGAGATCAAGCGAGAGTGCATTTGGGCGGGCAATGCCTATCGACCTGCCAGTGCACTTGTCGATCGCGATGGTGCACTGATTAAAGTCCGCGAAGGGAGAAGCTGGAAAGTCATCGATCAACACGTCAGTGGTTTCGACAGCATGTTCGCACAGACGATTGATCCGGAGCTTGCACCGGAAATCGTCACGCTACGCGAAGCGATCAAGGGCTGGCGCTTCTATGATCACTTTCGTTCGGACGCTGAAGCCCCTGCTCGGCTCCCGCAACTGGGCACACGAACGCCGGTGCTACACCACGACGGACGTGATCTCGCTGCGGCCATACAGACGATTCTGGAAATCGGCGATGAGCAGGCACTGCATCTCGCGATCGAGGATGCTTTTCCGGGTGCAACGCTCGGCGTCCGGATTCAGGAGGATGGCCGATTCAATCTCCTACTCAGCCAGGATGGGTTGCTGCGCCCGCTCAGCGCCGCCGAACTGTCGGACGGTACCCTGCGCTACCTGTTGTGGGTTGCCGCCCTGCTCACCCCGCGGCCTCCGCCATTGATGGTTTTGAATGAACCCGAGACAAGTTTACACCCCGATTTGCTTCCGGCATTGGGGCGACTGATTATTCGAGCATCAGCACAGACACAGGTTTGGGTGGTGTCCCATGCGCCTCGACTGATAGCGACGCTGGAACGTGCGAACGAGTGCAACTCGGTGCACCTGGAAAAGCAACTGGGCCAGACCGAGGTCGCCGGTCAGGGTATGCTCGATAAACCCTCTTGGCATTGGCCTGACAACAACCGCTAATTGATACAGAGATTATTTCATGACGTCACTCGGGCACAGCTACATTGACGGGCGGTGGATTGAATCCGGCGGGGAACGCCGCTTCGATATCACGAACCCCACCCACGCCGAGGTCATCGGTACGCTGGTCAGCAGCTCGCTATCGGACGTGGACCGTGCGGTTGCCGCAGCACAGCGTGCGTTCCTCGGTTGGGCCTCGCTGACACCTGACGAACGAGCAAACTACCTGCAGCGCGTCTTTGACGCTCTGACAGAGCAGTCTGAGGCCATCGCACAATCCATAACAACAGAAGTCGGGTCTACGATTAGCTTGTCACGAGGCGTTCAGGCAGGCGCAGCGATCAGCAAGTTCGATTACTACGCAGACTACTTGCGGCACTTCGAGTTTGAGGAGCACTTCGGCGACACCCCGGTACTGAGGGAGCCTATCGGAGTCGTAGCATGTGTCACGCCCTGGAACTTCCCTTTGCTGCAGATCGCCGCCAAGGTCGCTCCGGCGCTCGCGGCTGGTTGTTGCGTCGTGCTCAAACCCTCGGAGATCGCCCCCACTAACGCGCTACTCCTCGCGCAGTGCATTGAGTCTGCTGATCTGCCTGAGGGTGTGTTCAACATAGTCTGGGGAGAAGGACCGGACATTGGCGAACATCTCGTCGGTCATCCCGGCGTGGACATGGTGTCGTTCACAGGTTCGACCGCCGCCGGGCGTCGGATCGCTGCAGTCGCTGGACAGACCATCAAACGCACCGCGATGGAGCTGGGCGGCAAGTCTGCGGCGATCCTTCTCGACGATGCCGACTTCAACGTCTCGATCGCGGGAGTCCTGGATACCTGTTTTGTTAACAGTGGCCAGTCGTGCACCGCCCATTCGCGACTCATTGTGCCGAAGGCGAGAGAGCAAGAGGCCATCCATGTCGCTCGCAAACTCGCCGAGCAGTGGACACCAGGTGACCCTCTGGATCCGACAACGAGAATGGGACCTCTGATCTCGCACGATCACTGGTCCAGAGTTCAGCGGTTTATCGCTGCTGCCGAGGCTTTGCCGCACACCCAGCTTGTCACGGGTGGCGCGGGTAAACCCGAGGGTCTGGATGCTGGTTATTTCGTCCGCCCTACTGTGTTTGCGGGGGTACATCCCGACGATGCGATCGCACGCGATGAAATCTTCGGGCCGGTCTTGTCGATTTTCTCGGTAGACGACGAGGCGTCGGCCGTGAAGTTGGCCAACGATTCGATTTATGGACTGTCCGGCGGCGTGTGGTCTGCCGACCAAGACCGGGCACTGCGTGTAGCACGACAAATGCGCACCGGAACCGTTGAGGTAAACGGCGGAGCGTTCAACGGCGCTGCGCCGTTTGGTGGTTACAAACAATCGGGTTTGGGTCGCGAAATGGGACCTCACGGGTTCGCCGAATTTCTCGAACTAAAGACACTACAGGTTTAGCACCCACCGATGACCGAACCACGATTCGACTATGTGATTGTAGGTGGAGGCTCTGCAGGGTGTGTACTCGCCGATCGCCTGAGCGCCAACGGTCGGCATTCAATCGCGCTGCTCGAGGCTGGTCCGCCCGACAACGATCCAAGGATCAAGATTCCTTTCGGTCTTGTAGGGCTGATGAGCCACCCGCGATTCGACTGGCGGTTTACGTCGACACCGCATAATCATCTCAACGACAAAGTCGTGTCGATTCCGCGCGGAAAAACGCTCGGCGGTTCTGGCTCAATCAACTCGATGGTCTACATTCGTGGTCGAGCGAGCGACTACGATCGATGGGCAGAACTCGGTGCGACCGGCTGGGACTGGGAAAGCGTACTGCCCTACTTCATGCGCCAGGAGTGCAATCGCGAATTGGCGGACGATCCGTTGCATGGTGATCGTGGACCGTTACATGTTCAGGACCTACCCTCCCCGCATGACTTACTCGCGACACTGCAAGCTGCAGGCAGACAGCTTGGAATTTCAGAGAACCGGGACTTCAATGGCGAAACGCAAGAGGGGCTCGGGGTCTATCAGACAACGATGCGTTCGGGACGCCGCTGGAGTGCGGCAGATGCATTTCTGCGACCCGCGATGTCTCGGGACAATCTCCATGTCTTTACCGGACTGGAAGTCGAACGTATCGAATTCGAGGGTCGGAAGGCCGTCGCAGTCATTGCAAAAGGAAGCAGTGACAACCGCCGATTCGTCGTCAACCGTGAGCTGGTTCTTTCAGCCGGTGCAATCGGCTCACCCGCACTACTCCTGCGCTCCGGCGTAGGCCCGGGGCAACACCTTCAAGACTTGGAGATCCCTGTAGTCAACGACTGTCCTGGCGTCGGGCAGAACCTCCACGACCATCCAGCCACTGCCGTCTTTCATGGCGGAGGCAATACAGGCTATGGCCTAAGCGTTGGCACGCTGGCGCAAATGGCACTGGCACCTTTTCAATACCTTTTTCGTCGTAAGGGCATGTTTGCTTCCAACACGGTAGAGGGTGGTGGGTTTGCGAAGACTGCAAAGCACCTTGTCGAACCTGACGTGCAGTTTCATTTCATTCCGGCACGGCTGGGACATGAAGGTCGAATGATCGTGTGGGGGCGCGGTTACTACAGCGATGTTTGCTTACTTAAACCAAAATCACGCGGACAACTTCGTCTGGCAAACCCGGACGGCACTCTCCATATCGATCTGAATCTGTTGTCCGACCCGGATGATCACGATCGCCTTTTGTCTGGGCTTGAGCTCTTGCGGCGCCTGCTTGCCAGCGATGCGTTCGATAGTGTACGCAGCCCTGAACTCGCCCCGGGACCCGATGTAGTCGACCGAGAGCACCTCACCCGCTACATGTATTCAAAACTCGGTACCGCCTATCACCCAGTGGGGACGTGCCGCATGGGTGACACTGACGACGCGCTCACCGTGGTGTCACCATCACTGTCGCTGAAGGGTTGCGAGAATATTCGAGTGATCGACGCTTCGATCATGCCGGAGGTCGTTGCCGGGAATACTAATGCACCAACTATGATGATCGCAGAAAAAGGGGCAGAAGCGCTGCTCCGCCCCTGAGGTCATCAGGTCGATGATTCGCGTGCCGAACGCAGCACCTCAACATCGCTGATCGTGACTATGCCCATGTGATGTTCGATGTGGGCGAAGGCAGCGTCCTGAAGCGCTTCGAGCTGCTCCGGACGCACCACGCAAATTACCTGCACCATGCCTGTGCCACGTGTAACCTGACCATCGCGCAGCCATTGACCGGAACGACCTGACCCGCCAAGAACCGGTAATACCGAATAACCTTTAACACCTGCGGAATCCAACGCGTCGAGCAGTCTGCTCTGCATGACCTGCTCGATAATGATAGCGACACGTTTTGCAGAATAAGTTTCCATTTAAGCGCCCCCGCTCAATACCATTGCAACCGCCAGGTACAGCGGAATGCCCAGCGTCAGATTGAAAGGAAAAGTAACGCCGAGTGACAGCGTCAGGTAGATCGATGGCTTGGCTTCCGGCAACGCGACACGCATTGCGGCGGGTACTGCGATGTAACTTGACGATGCTGCCAACACCATCAAGAGTGTCATGCCCCCGGTGGACAAACCAATCAAAAGACCGGCTGCTGCACCGGCGCTTGCACCGATCAACGGCATCAACGCGCCGAAAAGAAATACAGGACCACTCAAATTACCGCGACTCTCCCTCAAGCCACGTCCTGCAACCAACCCCATATCGAGTAGGAACAGACACAACACGCCCTGGAATGGCGATACGATAAAACTCTCGATCTTTGCGAGCCCATCGGCGCCCGTAATCGCGCCAATCAGGAAGCTACCAAGCAACAAAACAATAGACCCATTGAGCAATATCTCACGCGCGAGCGTCGGGTCCATACGTGCCTCACCCGGTGACCGTTTCGGTCCAACCGAGACTAACCAAAGCGCAGAAAGGATAGCGGGTGCCTCCATCGTCGCCGCGACTGCGACCATAAACCCCTCGGCTGCCAACCCCGCCGCGTCGATCACCGACGTTGCGGCAACAAAGGTCACAATCGAAATGGAACCGTAATGGGCCGCGACAGCACCGGCGTCGACTCGAGATAGAGAAGAGACGGTACGCAAGATGGCGAATGCAATGAAGGGCAGAAGTGCAGACAATGAAATGCCGGCGAGCAACGTCAGTACGAGCTGTGCATCAACTCCGTTGTTAGCGACAGCGACACCACCTTTAAACCCGATCGCGAACAGCAGGTAGATCGACATGCCCTTTGCAACGGCTTCCGGCACTGTGAGATCGGACCGAGCGGCTGCAGCCACCACGCCGAGGACAAAGCTCAGGATCACGGGTGAAATAAGGTTGGTCACGGCCAACGAAAAAATGGATTCCATGATGCTCCTATATGGCTTCCTTTCCGCGACGCTGTAACTCTTCGATCAGCTCGCGTCGCTGAATCGCGCTGGAATCACCACCACCAAAGACCAATTCTCCCGAGGAGTAGCTGGTTCCGAAGGTCTCCGCAATATTGATCGTTTGGCCGATCCCCGATAGCAAATCCAGCTCCGACAGTGTTGAGAGGCGGTGAATGAACGTGCCCCAAAGCACATCGTTAGCGATCGCATAGCGTGCGTCGAGCGCCGAATCGAAGTTGGCCTGCATCAAACGCGTGAGTTCCTGCTCGTCCAATGCATTCGCGTCATTGATAGGAATCATCACCCGCATGCGGTCGGCAGCGGGGTCGCTGATCAACAAAATCTCGTAATCAGCGAATACAAAAACGATGCTGTTTCCGTCGCGCTCATAGCCTTCGTCGATGCGAGCGATGACAGTCTCGATCTGGTCAATCGTCATCGGCTCTGCGGAGTCGCTGCTTTGCGCATCGTCTGCTAAAGCAGGCCAAGCAATAAACCAAAAGACAAGCGCTGACAGTGTCAGCAGCGATGCAACTGAGAGACGTCGTGATCGAGTCGACCCGCGGGTCGACTCGATCACATTTGCCCTCACGCCTATCGACCCGGCGACCAAGGCGCTCCTGCCGCGTCCATCGCAGCCTTAAGCGCATCAAGATCGCGCTCGATGGCATCCATGTTGGTCACGATGTCATCGAATAGCTCACGAGCGATCCGATAGGACTCGCGTTGTGCCGGTGTAGGTCCGTACAAGTTGGTACCCGGAGCAAAACGCGCATGCCAGTAGCGGTCGTAAACCGTCATCATGTCCCAATCGTGGTAGATGTCACGGGTGCTGTTGCCTGACAGTCGCTCAACCTGGTCATGCAGTCGGTCCTGAATCGCTACCGCTTGTTGATACATGGACTCACCCGCAACAAAGCGCTTGAGTACCGCTTTCGCTGCGTTCAACTCGGCGTCCATGAAATCCATGGAACTGCTGGTGCCATCAGCCACACGCAACAGCTCCTCCAACTGCTGATTGAAAATCACGCGCTCTTCCTGAGACGAACCCGGGAGCACCGGTTCGGCACGGATCGACTCAACATCGAACGTCTGCGTTTGATTCATGGCAGTGGTCACGCCATCGATACGTTGTGACATTTCGACCGAGAACTGACCCGGCGCCACCATGACCCCAGGACCAGCTTCAAATCCAGACTCGGCCTCACGCGGCGTCCATGCATCCAATGCCGGATAGCGAAGGTCCCAGGCAACCCGGTGAAAGCCCGCTTTCGCCGGTCCCTCAACACGACGCACGATGTTCCCTTCAGCATCACGGACAGTAAAGACAATCGCCGGCGCGTCCTCGCGTGCTTCATCGATAATCACTGACATATCGGGGAAGCTCACGTCTTTATTATCGGCCTCAAGCTCTTTCTCTTTTTCGCGCCGCTGTTCCTTGGCGGTCTGAATATCCTCGGCCAGGTAGTAGGTAAATACAGCGCCAAAATCAGGGTTTTTTGCCACGTAGAACGCGTTGCCCTGAGAGGCCTGGCAGCCATTGGTCGCGCAACCCAGACCGCGCTTGGGCACGTACCAAGGTGCGGTTCTCACCGGGAACAAGGTGCCACCCGATTCCAGCATCTCCGTGGTGACGTCACGCAGCGGCGTGTAGTCATCCAGCACGTAGAAGCCGCGCCCAAAGGTTGCACCTACCAGATCGTTTTCACGCTTCTGAATCGCAAGATCGCGGAACGAGATGTTGGGTACCGAGCCCTTCAGCTTGGTCCAGTTATCCCCACCATCGACGGTGAAAAAGACACCGAACTCGCTGCCGACGAACAACAGGTCCGACTTCTCGTGATCCTGGACCACGCGCCACAGAATGTGATTATCGGGGAGGTTACTGGTGATCTGTTTCCAACGGCGCCCACGGTTTTCGCTCTTCAGAATGTAAGGCGCGAAGTCACCGTTCTTGTGATCGTCGACCACCGCGTAGACGGTATCTGCATCGAACAAATCAGCCTTGATGTCATTTACGAAGAAACGCTCGGGCACACCCGGCAGGCGATCGATCTTGCGCCAGGTTTTTCCGCCATCTTCGGTGACCTGAATCAGCCCGTCGTCGGTCCCGGCGTAAATGATGTTCTCATCAATCGGCGACTGCGAGATATTCACAATCGTGTTGAACTCCGACATCGCATAGAGGTCCCAGGGCGCGTCATAGCTCCAGGTGCGACCCATCATCGGCGCATCAACACGACGCTCGTTGCGGGTCAAATCCGGCGAGATTGCAGTCCACGAATCACCGTAGTCATCACTGCGCCATACGCGCTGCGATGCGAAGAAGATCGTCTTCGAATCATGGGAGCTGATCAGAATCGGCGCATCCCAGTTATAACGATCCGGCGCTTCGCCCTCTGCGGCCTGCGGTTTGATGTACACCTGCTCGCCCGTGCGCCGGTCATAGCGCACGAGGTTACCCTGCTGCCATTCTGCATAGATGATGTCGGGGTTGTTCGGATCTACCGCCGACTGGTGGCCGTCACCGAACAACGTGATGAACCAATCGCTGTTGGTGATGCCGTGGGCGTTCATCGTGCGGCTTGGACCACCCTGAGAGTTGTTGTCCTGGGTACCGCCGTACACGTTGTAGAACGGTGTGTCGTAGTCGACCGCTACCTTGTAGAACTGTGTGATCGGCAAGTTCGCCGCATAACGCCAGGTCTTGGCGCTGTCGTAGCTCTCATAGATGCCGCCATCAACACCCACCAGAATGTAGTCGGGGTCATTCGGATCGAAAGCCATGGCATGATGATCAGAGTGCTTGTTGTCACTGTTGACCATGGTGAAGGTCTTGCCGCCGTCATCGGTCATGTGCATCCAGACATCCATCTGGTACACACGATCAAACTTGTGCGGGCTTGCGAAGATTTCCTGATAGTAATGAGGGCCTGTGCCGCCTGACAGGTAGTCGTTGCGCTTCTCCCAGCTCTCCCCGCCGTCCTCGGAGCGCCAGAAACCACCCTCACGGTTCGCCAGTTCGATGGTCGCGTACACGACATCCGGTTTCTGCGGCGAAATCGCAAAACCGATCTTGCCCTTCACGGAGCCCGGCAAACCGCTTTTGAGCTCGCGCCAGGTCTCGCCACCATCCTCAGACTTGTGAATGCCGGTACCCGGACCACCGTCCATCAGTGCTGCGACGCTGCGGATACGCTGCCACGACACGGCATACAGAACATCGGGGTTGCGCGGGTCCATGTGAACCTCGGAGACGCCGGTGTACTTGTCGTCTTCGTCGGTGTTGCCGAGTTCATCGCCGAGAATCTTCTCCCAGTTCTCGCCGCCATCCGTCGTTTTGAATAAACCACGCTCGCCACCACCGGACCACAAAGGCCCCTGCGCCGCCACGAAAATGGTGTTCGAGTCTCTCGGATCGATGCGAATCATACCGATCCGTTCGGAGTCTTCCAGGCCCATCTGCTCCCAGCTCTTGCCCGCGTCGCGAGAGCGGTACAAACCATTACCGAAGGAGGTATGCCGACCCGAAATATTCTCGCCGGTTCCAGCCCAGATGACATTCGGGTTGTTCGGATCAATCGTGATGCAACCGATCGAATACACGGCCTCATCATCAAAAATGGGTGCCCAGGTCGTGCCGCGGTTTTCCGTCTTCCAGATGCCACCGGAGCCGGTAGCCACGTACCAGGTGCTCTGGCGGTCGGGGTGGATTGCAATATCCGAGATGCGACCGGACATGAGTGCCGGCCCAATCGAACGCCATTCCAGTCCCTTGAAGGTCGCTTCGTTGAAGCCCGGTGAACTGTCTTCTTTATCCTGTGCAAACACCGGCATCGCCAGAAGCATGCTGGCAATAAACGTGATCCAGTAACGCATTAGATCGGCCCCCTGATTTTTGTTAAGCGGTGAGTATAGCCAATTCTGTCGGTGCGGCTCGTCAGAATGTGGTTCGCAGGGACAGGTAGAGATTTCGGCCGGGCGCATCGATGCCCGAGCCGTGATTTCGATAGCGATGGTCCAGTAAGTTCTCGACACCCGCGTTGATTTGCCAGCCACCCACATCGAACCACTCAAGCCCCAGGTCTACGGCTACCCATCCTGGGGTGCCACCCGGGTCAATCCGGATGTCTCGTAAATCACGAGCACTTAGTCGAGTTTGTGTTGCCGCACTGCGAACCATGAATTCGGCTCGGTAGTTGTCTGCGTATCGATTGATTGCGAAGCTGGCATTGACGGGTGGGATACGGTCCCCGGGCTCGTCGGATTGGCCACGCTGGCGTTGTTCACCTCGCGTTGCATTCAATACCGCGTTCAGACGCCAGGCCGGTGTAAGTCTGTACTCGAGACCGAACTCGATACCCAGAATATCGCTGGTAGACACATTGGCGCTCTGTACGATATCGCGCCCTTCAGGGGTCTGTTTACCGGTCAATACCGACGCGATGCGGTCATCGTAGTGAAGGTAGAACCCCACCAGCTCGAAGCGGGCTCGGTCCGTGCGATAACGCAGACCGGTATCGAGGTGTTGCACTCGCTCGGATTCCAGCGATGCATTCGGCACGTTAAAGCGATTGCCCGGCCGCACCCCCAACGTACCCAAATCGAAAATATTGGGCGCTCGAAACCCCGCGCCTAGCGTGGTGACCCAGTTCAGAGCCTCACTGAGTTCATAGCGCAAAGAGAGATCGACGCCGAGATCGTTTACCGATGTTGTCGTTTCGGGTGTGGCCTCGGTGCGAGCCAGCACCGCGCGACTGCTGCTAAACCGAATTCCACCACCCCAGTGCCAGCGCCCGAGGTTCTCGATCTGCATCTCTGCGAACAGACTGGTTTGACGCACTCGTGACCCATCCGGGAATCGAGACATCACGCTCTGGACCGCGCCCGATGCTACTTGCTGCTCCCAGCGGCCACTCGTCACGCGATCCTCATAATGGTCGAGCCCTGCTACCCAGCGAACGCATTCGTCATCACGGTCACGGTTCGCAACGACAGACAAACCGTACAAGTCGCTCGTGTTTTGTTCGAGCAATCGGGTGGGCGCATCGAGATCGCGTGTCCGACGATCGTCGTCGATCCGCTGCCAGGCCAGATCGATATTCCAGTCGGCATTCAGCCAACCATCACGCCGGCTGGTTTGCGCGTGGAAGAACGTTCGACGATTAGGCGCGAACGCAAACTCCGACGACGACGGCTGGGTCTGCCCAAAACCCGGCACGAGCTCATCTACCCTCGGTGTCGACGGCTGCTCCATAAACTGCAGATCCGCGAACCAGATCCAGTCCTCAGATAACGCGCCGGAAAGTGCAGCGCGCCCTCCCCACGCTTCGAAGCCGCTAGGACCGACGCGGGACCCACCACCAATACGCCGGTCGTCAGTAACCTGGTATTCAGCACTGAAATCACCGGCCAGTATTGCATCACCAAAACTCCAGCCTGCCGCCAGCGCACGCGTTTGGGATGCGCTGTCGAAACGCAGATCGAGCGAGGACTGGCTTTGCCAACCCGCTTCTTGAAGCTCAGGGCGCCGAGTCACGGCGTTCACAACGCCAGCGACGGCGTCGGTGCCAAAGACCGATGCAGAGGTGCCTCTGAGTACCTCGAAACGATCAACACTGCTTGCTGGCACCAGTGCAAAGTACTGAGTCGGTGCGCTGCGGAAGATCGCATTATTAAGCCGCATGCCATCGACAAGGTGCAGCACTGAAGAGCCACGTAGCCCCCGAATGATGGGTGCACCCTGCCCCGGTGTCGTCTGCTGCACATAGACGCCCACCGCGTTTTGCAGTGCTTCGGTGATCAGGAAATCGCTTGGCTGATCCCCACGACGGATGATCGTCACCGATTGCGCCAGAGCGTCCGCGTCCTCGGCGTGACGCGTGGCTGTGACGACGATTTCCTCCAGCGGGACAGGCGCTTCGGCGGCGCGTGCAAAAGGCCCCGTAGCGCAACCGACCACCACCCCCAAAATGATGAGTCGCGTGTTCAAGCGAGCGATGATGCCGGTTCGTGTTGCGACACGTCAAAGGCGATCGTCGATGCCGGGCGGTCGGCCATGATCACAGCATACGGGCGAGAGGATTGGTGCCGATGCGCAGACTCGAACTGCGGACCTACGCATTACGAATCCGAGACCGTACACCACAGCGCAACCAGTTGCGTGATGAATCAGGGCCTTATCACGGCCTCAGACTATCCCAGCAGACGCCAACCCAGCACAAAAACAGGCACACGACTGCGGTTCCTCAAGACGAGACAGAGGGCCTGGTTCGTAGCCACGCTCGTAGAGTAGCGCAAGCAGCTGTTTCTTATCAGTTATCGAAGATGCTCTTTGGAAATAAATTCCGGCGAGACGGCCTTTATGTGCCTGTTTTTAATGAAAACCCATAGAGGATATTTCCACGCATGAGCGCTAAGTCGACACGCGTCACGATCAGTACCACCAGCCTACTCACGATCTTGTTTGTAGGTCTAAAACTGACAGGTCAGATTGACTGGTCATGGTGGTGGGTCGTCTCGCCTTTGTGGATAGAGGTTGCGGTTTTGGTTGGATTCAGCGCACTTATCTTTGTCATCGCATGGGCGGCAGGCAAATGAGCGACGAGCGATCTGAGATTGAAGTAACGCCAGTGTCAATTGTGGCAAAGCGCTGGGTACCTCCGAACTCAAAAAGCTCTGAGCACTTGATCGAGTGGCAATGGCGGTCAGAAGGCCGAACGGGAGTTTTCTTGGCTCCATTAGAAGAAACCGACGACCAGATTATCGAGCGTGCGGAGCAATACGCTTCAGACGCACGGGACAAGGCGGACTTTGATAAACGTGTCAAAGAGCGTCTAGATACAAGGCTTACGGGGTACATCTAATGGCCAGCAAGGAACAACGGTTGCGCACCGGAAGAATGAACAACGGTAGCGCTGAGCGTGCGCACGTTTGGCACTTGGGTAGCCAGCCAGTGGAGGCCATAAACGAGAGCCACCGGGCGGCGAAGCGGGGTTCGACTCCCCGCGCTACCTCAAAACGCGGGCACATATCTCCCTCCCCCCTGAGATGTGCCCGAACCCCTGACAGCCGGGAAAGACCGGCACCTTATTCCTCAAAAGAGACCCTGACCGTGTGCCATGGAGGCATAGCACGGAACGCAGGATTGCTGAGCCGTAGAGCGTCGGGAGACGGCCGATCAAGCGTAAGCCGACGTGCGTTGGGTCTTGCAATAGCAACCTCCGCGAAGCCCTGGGCTGGAATCCGCCAGACCCAGGCCGCGGCAGCGAGGTGAAACGATGAGTGAACGACTTCCACCAGGGAATCCGCTGCGCTGGCCTGCCGGTTGGCAGCGAACCGATGATGCGGACCGAACCTACGGTCGTTTCAGTCGTAAGAACGCTCGAGGCTGGCAGGACAGACTATCCGTGAGTGACGCGCTCGGCCGACTTGACGGTGAGATGCATTCCCTCGGTGTTGAGACATGGATCATCACGACAGACTTGCCGTTGCGCCAGGACGGCTTCCCGCGATCAGGTTCGAAACAGCCAGAAGATCCAGGCGTTTCTGCGTACTGGGTCGACGCTGACGGTCAACAACGGTGCATGGCGACAGACCAGTACCTGCGTGTGGCAGACAACATCGCTGCGATTGCAGCAACGCTGAACGCAATGCGAGCGATCGAGCGCCATGGTGGCGGTGTGATCTTGCAGCGCGCCTTCGTGGGCTTTCAGGCGCTGCCCAACCTTGCTGACGAAGAGTGGTTTCACTTCCTGGGATATCAATCACCGTCCGACCTGCACGGCAAAGACATCGAAGCGATGTTCCGATCAGAAATTCAAAAGGTTCACCCAGATAAAGGCGGCGACGATTGGGCGATCAATCGCGCACTCAAAGCACGGGCCCGATATCGAGAATGGAGAGATATGCAATGACCGATCGCTTTGAAGATATGGATCCAGTTGCACTGGCTGAGGAATGCCGAAAGCTAGAGGCAAGGATCAACAATCCGATGACAGACAACTTCCTTGAGGCAGTCCGTCATGAATCGGCGCATCAAACAGCGCGCTGGGGAGCAGCGCATGATCGCGGCAAGACCGCGTTCGACTGGTTCTGGCTTATTGGCTTCCTAGCACAAAAAGCTGCATCAGCGGCCGTGAGTGGTGACGCACATAAAGCGCTTCATCACACAATTTCGACTGCGGCCGCCTTGATGAATTGGCACGCTCAAATTCATCACGACGCTTACATAGACACCGACCCAGTGGACGCGCAATGACCGAGAGCGCGGACTACAAGGACAAACGCAGTCGCATGCACAAAACCTCACTAGTACAGCAAGGCCCCGTACTTGCCGCGCGCGAGGGTTACTTGCAGACGCCACGAGGAATCGTAATTTTTGCTGTCATAGATACGGACGAAATGCAGTTCACGATCCTTCGCACCAGCCACGGCGGCCGGGTGTACTTGCGTCACTGGGAGAAGTCGTTCCGCGATCGCTATCTAAAGACGCTGGCAAATCGATTCATAGACGACGTCATGAATGATCGGATTGGAGGCTAGCAGTGATGGAGGCAATGGAAGAAAACTCGCTTGAGGCGATCAAGCTGATGGTTGAGGACATGGCGTGATCGATCGTCAGGTCCTACGGAACGCCGCGATGCGGTGCGGCTGGAAAGAAAGAGCAAACGGGGTACTTTGCTCGCATCGCAACGAGGTCAGGTTGTACCTAGACTCGCAAATTGAGGGTGCTGCCGTACGTGCTTTAGCGCTGGAAACGTGGCGTGTTTGGCGGAAGAAGTTTCGTCGTGATTGGGAGAGAGATAGTAACCCGGGCAGCAGAGATGCTCTGACCCAAAAATACAGTCAGATTATTCAGGCGCTTGAGAAAGATGCTCGCGAAGCATTACGTTTGATGGTTGCTGACTTTGAACAATCGGTTTTTTGAGCTGCTGAGAGAAAATAAGAATGCAAAAGCGCGACTGCGATTAGCGCCCATTGCAGGAACGTGACTACTCGAAGTGAAGAATGCCGGTAGTCGCGTCTCGATACACTTTCACGCCGATATCATTTGACGACTCATCGGGTGTAGATCCCAAATACTCCGCAAGCTCTTCGCCCGCGATGAACTTGAAGTCGGAAACGTTCAGCGCATCTGGGCAGTCCACAAAGATAGCGCCGGTGACATCAGTGATCTCATCCGCATCAGGCACCCCGCTTCGAGTGTCGCGATAGAACGCATTTACGGCCGTCGCTTGGGCATCGTATACACGAGCTCGTGAGAAGTTCACACCGTGGGCTGACGTGCTGTTTGCCTGAATAGCAGGGTTGTTGCTTCGTATCTGATCCCAGATCGTGCCGGCGAGGTTCAACGAGCCCGCGGCGTGGGTCCCAGCTAAGAACACGCGACCACCGCCCGCAACGCCGTCACCACCCATGAATCGCGTACCGGTCATATTGATGTCGATCGACGTAGATCCGTCTTGCGTATTGTTCTCGAGGAAAGTGCCGGCGTTCCATGCGATCAGACGTAGGATGCCGTCCAGCATGGTGAGAGCCCCATTGTTGTAGCCCTGCCATCGAACGCCTGGTGCGTCTATGGTGATATCGCACCCGTTCAGAATCACATGGCAATCAAAGTTGGCTTCGTTGGTCGCTGTGGCCGTCTGAGTCAGCGACATTACGATCCTGCGTAGATCCAGGATCGACTCTGGACCAGCACCATCGTTTACCTGGAAGAGGCTCGCGCCGTCACTGGTGATCGCGAGGGTTCCGCCCGATACCGATAACGAACCGCCTGTGGCACCAATCAGGAATCCAGTCCGGTATGCATCGCCAAGTTGCACATCGCGAATCATGAGCTCACTACCACCCACCAGCGCTACGTGATCGTGGTTTCGTGCACCGATGTATCGATCAACCTCAACGAAGCACTGCTCGTGAGTCGTGAGCCCGTTAAATGAGTCGTTACTGTTCGGTGTCGGCGCCGCACAGTCGTTCGCGACCAGGACACCACATTTCGCTCGAGCGCCTCCGTTGAAGCTGAAACCATCACGAACTTGCGTTCCGGAAAACGCATTCACGTTGTTAGCGGTCGCCACCAGCCGTGCCAGCATGCCCAGGCGGATGCTGTTTCCGCTTGCGCTGTTATCGGTGACACGTACGACCGCACGACCACCGTTGCCGGTCATGTCCTGCAGATTGTCGACGTCGATGCCGTCAAGGTTATCACCGAAGATATGCAAACAAGCAGCCGGCTCGGCCGTGATGCCGCTGACGTCCATCACTGCATCAAAGCCACGGACACGGAACGGATTACGCTCCGAGCCACCACGAGTTACTTGCAGCTCCTGAGCCAGCGTTCCGCCCAGACCAATTAGGTTGAGGTCGATGCCGGCGATGTTGCGGCTGGTATGGGCTGAGTTCCATTCTGCGATCGACACGCAGCCTGCAGGGCTCGTTATGTCCGCAGCCTGGTTTGCAATTGCTTGATCAAAGGTCGCCGTGCCATCAGCACGCAGGTTCACTACTTGTCGGGTCATGCCTTACCTCACAAGACGGTAGCGAGCAATGCGGCTCGCAGTATCCATATTTCGATCAGTCCTTCGCGCCGGTCGGCGGAGAGCTCCGCCATCTGGTATTGGGATATTTCGTAGCGCAGCCGCACCAGCTCGAGCAGTGCGTTGTACTGACGCTGCAGAGCCAGGTATTGGCCGGATGCCTCAGCTTGCATGCCCAGCAGAGTCACACGCTCGTTTTCGCAGGTCTCGAGCTCAGTAAACTCGGCAGCATCGATGTAGATAACCTCGCGGCCATCGATCTCACCGATATCGACGTCCGGAAACTCACAACGCGAATCCAACGCCGGCAGCGAGTCAGTGACCTGTGCCCCAAGATCGATCAGAGGCGGTTGTGGACTACTAACGCAGCCGACGATTGAAACGATCAACGCGGTCGCGAAGAGAGCTCGAATCATTCTCACGTTCGTCCTCCTGGTCCTGAAATTGCTGCGCCATGTGTTCGCCGCTCTCGCGCGCGGCTTCCCGTTCGTCGTTGGCCTCCTGGATCTCTCGCGCGGCCTCGGCGCGGCGGCTCGTGCTGGCTTCCTCGAGGTGTTTCTTCCCGCCGCGGCCGCGGCCAATCTTCCCGAGTGAGTCGGCAAACCAAAGGGCTGCCACTGCAATAGCAGCGATAAAGATGCCCAAGTACTCCCCTAGCTTCTGCATCAGAGTCTCCTGTCAATTTATGAGCTCAAAGTGCGGTAGATCGTTGAAACGGTTATCTGACAGCGCGCCATTCATGTTCCAGTCACCGCCCCAACGCAGCGCGATTCCCATCTCATGGCCAGTCCCGACCATTAGGCCGGCCAGGTATCGAAATTCAGCAAGGTCATGCCAGTCGATTGGGTACGGTGCGATATCGATCGCAAGTGATGGCGTCGTGTTGTGCTTGCTGTTCGGCCACTGCAGTTTTGACTTGCCTTGCGAGAACAGCTGCTCTTGCCGCTCTTGGCTGCGTGTGCCCTCGAGGACCGTAAAGTCCTTGATCATGATCACGCGCTTGCACACGCGCTGGATACGCTCGTCGCAGGAAGCAAGCCGTTCCTGTGACGAGCGCGAGAACTTGTACATCAGGCGATATACCAGCCGAACGTCACGTAGTCCCATCCGCTGTTGATTGGTCCGGATCCGCCGTTACTCAGATGCCTGATGCCGATTCGATCAGGCAGCAGCTTCGTCAAGCCTCGGTCCGACCAGTTGAACGTGCGGGCAATGTGCAAATTGAAGCGAAGCGGGTCCGATACGACGACGTCGTCGTTTTTCTGATACGCGAGTCCAAATCCAAGATCCCAATCACCAGCCTGGACAACGAACTGACCGTAAACACCCATCTGACGCGGTACATCTTGCCCACCGTTGACCTTAGTGCCCTCGGAAGTGAGAAACGTGCCGATCGCGATATCTGCGCCACCTGGCGCCGCGTCCTCCCATCGAGTGTCGATCCAGATCGTTACCGCATCCTCAACGTTGTTGATCGATGGGCCGGTCTCGAATGTCACTTCCTGAGCATCGGCCTGACTGGCCCACGCGAGCATGAGGACGACAAGAAATGCAGCAATTACGTAGGCGAATGGTGAATCGAAAAAGGCCTTGACGCCTTTGTTGGGTTTCATGCGTTTCTCCTGTCTTTGACGATGTAGCCGGCGACCATGCCGACAAGGGTTGTGATTGATCCGGCCGCCTCGGGCGGAACAGCGACGCCGGCGTAGTCATGCACCAGCCAGATACCAATGTTGACCACGGCTCCTGCGACCATCACGGCCTGCATCTTTCTTGTAGGCGCAGCGTCGCGCTGCCCCACCAGCGGTGGGGGCACTCGGTTAACTCCCATGGGATTACCTCTGTGTAGATGCCGCTAAGTGATCGCGGCAGGAATGATTCTTGGAATATTTCGCGCCGGTCTAAGACAGTCCAGCGAGAGCGATGAGCACAGCTTGCGTGATTGCGATAAGGAACATCAGGACACGCTCTATGGACCACTTGCGCCAGTTCTTCGATTCCTCTTCGCGTGTGATCTGTGCCTCTACGTAGCGCTCCAGCGTTTCAATTCGGTCGCGCCAGGCGGGACGTCCATTCCCTACATGCAGTTCGTTGTAAATGACCTCTACACGTTCCTCTATACGCCGGAGGCGGTATTTGACGAGCTCGTCGCCTGGTTGATTGGTTTGCTGTGTCGCAGTGTCCACGGATGACATGCTCCTAGTAGCCTGGGCGGCGCGTGTCCCGCCTATCCTGAAGGTCCATGCACAACAGCTTGAAGAGTCGCTTCACACGCTGAAACGGCAGACTGTTGTCGGGGATAATTTCGTCAAGCCAATCCTCGAGCTCTTCCGGGTCCATATCTCGAAAGAGCAATAGATCGGAATTGCCGTTGATCTCAAAGCGCGTGCGAGCACGCGGCTTCATGCCGCGATCGACAAGCTGCCCACCCTCGTATTGCAGCTGCGTTTTGGGAACGTCTGCCATGTTGGCCGGTATTTGAAGCGCGAGTCGACCCGTCATGTCCATCCCTTCAACGGTGTCGACAATGGCAATGATTTCCTCGCTAGCCGTATCAACAACGACAATCATGTGTTGCTCTCCACGCTAAAGAGGGCGCCAGTATCTATATCGGCAGAGCTGCCACCTGAATACCTCGCCTCGAGCCGGAACTCGTACACCTCAGATTGAGCAGGACCAGCAATAGACTCGGCCAACGTAATGCCGCCTGGCTCAAGCTGACTCAACGCAGGTCCACCGACTTGCTGCGACCCAAGTTGGATCCATGGCCCACCAACATCTTGGTCTCGATACATCGCGCGGGCTGTGACTGTAGTGAACCCAGATCCCGACGGTACGTAAGACGCGGCAAACTGAGCGCTGATGGTTCCACCAGGGCCCACACCAACGTTTTGAATCACCGCCGAGATGACGCTGAATGTCGTGCTTGTGACGTCGGAGATTGCGGACGTCTCGGCACTCACCTGACCTCGGCCGTCTCGTGACTTAGTCACAGTGATCTGCGGCTGACCAATCGTCACCCCGTTACGCTGCACTGTCACGACGATCTGACCTTGGTCAGCGTTCAGGGCTGTGATCGTCAGCACACCAGCTGCCGATATCGATGCGACGACGTTCGTATTGCTCAAGGCATACGTACAATCACTTGTGACGTCCGCGTTGCCAGCCAGTACTAGAAACGGTCCGGTAGCATCGTTGAACGCGCCTGTATTTGGGACTCCCGATGCATTGGTCGAAATTGCGATGCTCGTGAACGGCGGTGTGACCGTATACCCAGGTTGCGCAGCAAGGTTAAGCACCGACTCAATCGATGGCTCACCGCCGTTTAGGCGGTACAACACCGGCTCGGTAAAGTCCCACCCATCCTCAGCACCACCAGGTGGCGTCGTATTATCGAAATAACCCATCCGCCAGAAGTTTGGTTGGCCGTTTGCAGAGGACAGCCATCGATAGTCGGTGCCGTCGACGACTTTCACACCATCGGCATCATAGATGCCAGCAACATCCGGACTAATCACCGCTCCGCTCGCGTAGACTGTACAGACCACCAGATACCATTGACCGGCAGAAAGCTGAGGACCGATGTTGGCAACGCTGTAGGGGTTTGATGTGCCGGCACCAGCAAATGTTTCAAGAAACGTGCCGGCCGTACTCCAACCAATGTAGAGACCTCGATCCGTATCGGTTGTGCGGCGTCTAACCCACACATAGCCAATGACGCCCAACGTTGAGTCGGTAACAAAATCTCCGCGCAAGGCAGCCTGCCAGCTGTTCAAAGACGAATCACTTCGAATCGTCATGATGCGAGAATTCCGGTTCGCTGGACCAGCATCAGACACTGCAATTGTCAGCAACGAGGTCTGACCAGTCCACAACGACCAATCACCCATCGATGCGGAGAACGGAACGGTCCAGTCGCTCGAATCCAATATCAGAGCGTCTCGACCTGCCGGACCTGTTGGGCCGGGACCGCCTGGATCACCTGGGTCCCCGGGATCCCCTGGGTCACCCTGTGCACCGTCCTGAAAACGGTACAGCGTCTGCGTGTCGCTGAAGCCTTCAGCCTGGACACGAACTCGAACAGACTCAAGTGCACCGAATGACGCAGCCGTTAGCTGTGCGGTATCGCCCGAAACGTTCGTGAGAAGATTTGCAGGGACCGTGGTCCAAGTTGTTGCCGTTGAGATGTTCTGACGTGTTGCGGTGAGGTTGATCGTACTTGCTGACACAAGGTTGCCAGCGCCGTCGAATTTGAACCCTTCGCCGTCAGCATCAAGGCGCATAATTCGTGCCGTGGTACCGCTACTGCCATCTGCGCCCGCAAGAGACTTGGCTAGCGAGAACGTGACGTCATAGGCCAGTGTATTCACGATCGCTCGCATCACCGCCTGCGCTTGATCAGCCGCCATAGAGTCGGTTCGATAGTAGCCTTTGGGTTGCCCATTGATCGGCGTGTTGTCGGCCGTGTTGAGCGTGATATCGCAGCCCTGCTCGCTCTCCACGCTCAACGCAACGAGCTGTGTGATGTCCGAGGTTCCCTGAAAGACCTGCAACCGACCGTCAGCACCAACAAATGACGAAACAGACCCGTCGGCGGCCGCCTGTATCGTGTGCGACTCATTTGTCAGACGTACTACCGTCGTCTCGGTGTCCGTCTCCACATCCGGTAACTCTTCCACGGGAACGATCGGCTCGGGAATGTACTGCACACGGATCGCAGCTTCCGAGTAGTCCCGACCACTAATAAGACGTGAGGGATCAAGATTACCTGCCGCAGGTGTTGCCACTGATCGCACACGCGGGACACCAGGCCCAATAGAGTTACCCAAATACGGCGTCAAACCACCGTTCGCGGTGAAACGTGGCAAGGCATTCGGAAGCAACGCAGGACCATCCAGTAGTACCAGAAGAGCTCCTGGCATGCCGCCGGCACCGCCGCCTGAGTAGCCAGAGAACGCCAAGAACAATGGACCGACGTTCGGAGCGTCGCCGTCCTCGCCCGATAGATCGATCTCACCGTTGATACCAAACGCAAGCTGACGGCTGATGATCGTCAGACCCGCACCACCGTCACCGCCACCAGCACCTACGGTGGTTGTAACGCTGTCGTTGGCGATGGGGGCCCCGACACCACCAGAGGTTCCACGAAGATCAGCCGGGAGTCCTTGGATCGTAAGACCCTGAACAGAAAGCTCGTATTCCGGAAGACTGCCAACCTGCCCTAGCGTGTAGCTGTCGAGCGCCTGCAGGGTTTGCAACGGTGGGTCCAATGCATCCAAAGCGTTATCGACCAGGAGCCCGGGTCCCGCATGCGTGTTGCCGAAATAACCTGCGGTGCCAGCGGCGCCGTTGATGCCGGGTCCGGCTGAGCTCACTCCTGCAAGACCTCGGCCAGCGCCATCGATGCGGCCATTGATCGTTAGAGTACCGCGGATAGCGAGCGTGACGTTTTGCGAGATCTGCAGCACTGTGTCCGCAGAGATCGTAAGGTCACCGAGGAAGTAAAACACCGCGTTACGAGCGTCTGCAGCGCCCGTGAGGGGAATCGTTCCAGCTGACGTCGCACCGGCGGTCAGTGACGTGATGCTCGCAATGTCTGTACCGCTCTGCCCGTAATAGGCATCGGGCAGCACAAAGGCGTTACCGCTTCGATCAATCGACGACGCGGGCGCTGACGAGCCCTCAAGCTCAAGTCGAATGGGCCCTTGACGGCTTTCTGAAATCCGTCGAACTTCAAACGCACGATCGACGGCGACAACGTTACCCGTCAGATCGCGAACACGCTGCAGTTGCAGTCTGACAATGTCGCCGACCGTCAATCGGTCAAGCGACCGAAGAACGTTCACCTGGATACGCAGCGGCGGTTGTGCATTCCGATCGCGGATTGCATCGAATCTAGAGTTTAGTGTTGACGCGGTCTCACGGTTCGATGCCAGACCTGCGTACTTGTAGTCTCGCGTTCTAGCTTCCGAGTGGACCGCTCGAGACTCCTCATCAATCAGGATATTTTGCCGCCTGAACTCACCTGCTACTCTGGCCCATTGAATCCGGACGCGGTTGATCACCAGGTCCATCATCTGCTCTAACGCACCAACCGATTGAACGTTGTCCTCGGTCAATGTGATGACCTCACTGGCCCCTGACAGAGTCGGTGTCACACGAGTAGCGGACAGGCGACCGTCACCGAGAATTCGTGCAAAGAACTGCAGCAGCTGAAAGACTTCGCTCTCAAGGAAGCGCTTGCCGGTTTGTCGCTCCAGACCTGCAAAACGCAGGACCTTGCCGAGCGCATCATTCATCGGATCCCAGAGGTCCGTGCCGATGTTCAGAAACGAGTCATAATCCACAAGCGCTGGATCGATACCAAGATGATAGGTATCGGGGAGCGTTAACCATCCGCCCTGCCCGTCCGACTGACCGTAGAGCTCTCCGGTCATGACAGCTAGTGCGAGTTTCGGGCCAGGCAACTCGAGATAGATGAACTCCGTGACTTTCTCGCGACGCTCTGCCGGATCCGAAGGCGTGACTTCGTGGGCTTGGATTGGGGTGTTGAACAGACCTCGCTCAAGGCCTGTGAAAGTCGTTGGTGTAATGCCCTGAAAACCGATGATCTCATCATCAATCTGGACGTAGCCCCAATCACCGTTCGGACCATGCGTGTACGACGGACCATGAGAAATCAGTGCAAACGCGCTCGTGTCGTCCACAGTGATTGTGTTGGTTTCGGTTGCACTCAGCGTCTGAGCCAGGCTTGTCTCGGCTTGCTCAAAGACATATTCGCGAAGGTTACGCTTGAGGTCTTGGCAGCGAATGGTTCGCATGCCGGCGTCGCCTTTCTCTGAGTTAATGACCTGGGTCGCACGTAACGCGTAGTCATTGAACGATATCGGTGCGAAGCCTTTGTAGAACCGCAGGCGCTTACCTCTCAGTCCAAATCCAGCGGCGAGACGCGTCGAGAAAAGCTGCGTCAGCTGGCTAAGCTCATCAAGTAGGTCAACAGAGAAAGAGCCGATCGATGTACTGCCTGTTTCGGCATCGAACGCTTCCGAAACCGTTGAGTAGTCGACTACGGACGAAACGATTGCACCAGCAGGCGCATCAATGATGTCGGGATGAGAGACGAACCACTCGAAATCGTTCTCGGCAAACTCAATGGATATGGCGTATCGCGGTCTCTTGTTTGGACTGAAGTTCGCGCCGATGTACGCAGGACTGTCGAGTCTCATCAGATGATCCTGACTGTGAACTCGAAGGTGTACTGACCTGGCCCTTCCCAGATCGGGCGATAACGACCTGCATCAAGTTTGCAGTTGCGAACATTGACCGGTGTCGCGATCGTGCCGTCCGGATCAATCTGGAACACTGCCCTATCGCCGACCGAGGAGAAAAACTCACGCCAGCGCGGCAGTTCAGACGCAACGACGATCCCGGACTTGAGAACAATGGTTTCATCGTATCGATCAAGCTCATATTCGCTGACACCCGATAAGGAGCGAACCTCGTCACCGATCTCGCGGCGGTCGACATCGATCATCTGAAACTCGGTTTCGATTTGTTTGGACTGTCCGGACGTTGTGCCTGCCTCGAGCTCGTCAGTTGCCGTGTAGATGATTGCGCCCATCAGGTGCCTCCGTTTCGGATCACATCCGCTTGAGCAGAATCTGCTCGGATGACGACTTCGTCAGCATCAATTGCGTCTTTGAGTACCTGCACGACGCTATCGAGAGTCTGCGGACTGTTGATATCACCCATGACGTTGACCTCAATCACGCGTCGCGGCTCCTGCTGAACCTGTTGCTGCAGGAGCTGGTTTGGGTTTGCGCTCACACCAAGGTTTTGTTGCTGTCCGACCGGAATGTTATTGAGCGTCGGAGTCGTGCCAGCGACACTCGGTGTGGTACCACCACCGAAGCTGGCTGAGCGAATCGCGTTGATTTGTGCAAGCGATGCCGCACCTGCGATCGCACCCATCACTACAGAAAGCGGATACGGATAGGCCGCCATCGTTTTGCTAATGTGCGCCGGCATGCTTACAGCCGCCTCGGCTATCGCGGCTGCTTTGTTCAACTCAAACAACGCACGGTTGCCGTTGGCTACCCCTTGTGTCATGCCGACGACACCTGCCAACACTGTCTGCACTTGCAGCTGTGTGGATTTCTCCATGAATCGCTCGCGCTCAGTCAATCCCGCTTCGACAATGCCGTTTAGGACCTGCTGATGCTGCTGCTCAAGCCCTGCAAGAATCTGCTTGCGTCTTTGTTCTTCTGGTACCTCAAGGTTATCGAAGTACTCATTGACTATTTCTTGGCGTCGCAAAATCGCATCGATCTCGCGTTGCTCGCGTGTAAGGAACGATTCCTCGATTGTTTCAATCAACCGCTGCTGACGCTCACGCTCTCGTTCGATCTCAGCGTCCTGGTTGACCGCGTCCTGACCACGGAACGCAGCGCCGCCATCGGGTACGACGAATGCACTTGTATCTCGCAGGTTGTTGCGGATCTCGGCGGTTGCCTGCGCGCTGGCTTCGAGCTCGCGTTTGCTGGCCAGAAATGCGTCCTGCAGCTTCTGGCTCGGTAACACTGCATCGTTCATGTCGAGAGCGAGCATTCTCGCTTCTTCACCAGACAATCGCAGACTCTCTGCAACGCCAGAGAAGAATGAGCTATTGGGATCCACGTCATCACCGTCGATAAACGGCAGATCGTTCATCGCATTTTTCAGACGGATCGTCGCTCGCTCGATCGACGCAAAGCCTTCAATAACGACAGACGACGCTGTCAGGACACCACCACGCAAGAACGTGAAGCCTTGGTCGATGCGGAACAGTGCGTCCTGGATGATTCCGAAGCCCACGATCGCTCCGTCAATGAACGAATCGACGATATCGCCGAGCTCATTGACATCAGAACCTTGATTGATGAATGCGTTGGATACCGCGGTCACAACCGGGGCGAATCGGACAGCGAGCTCGTTGCCTAGGCCTTTAAAGCGCTGACTTGCAAGCAACGTCGCATCGTTCGCCTGCTCGATCTTGGCGGCGTCCACGCGAGATAGCGCCACACCGAAGCGCAGTGCTGCTGCCTCTGTCTGGGCAAAAGACTCCTCACCTGCATCGATGAGCGTGATCAACGATCGCGAGCGGTCACCCAAGAGTGCAGACGTTGCGGCCAATTGCTGGCCTCGATCGTCCATACCCCTGATGGCTTCGGCAATCACCTCGAACTGTTCGTCAGCGCGCAGCGATGCGAGTTCTTTGGTGTCGATATTGAGCTGCTTTAGGAATGGCGCGGCCGCGCCGGCACCGGTAGCGTTGAATTCGCCGATGCGTTTGTTGAGTTTCTCAAACGCCTTGTCCAGGATCCTGGAGTCAGAGCCTGTCAGTTCGGCCTGCAGGCGATAGGCGGCCAGCTTTTCGGTTGATGCATTGACGACGTCGGCCTGTTTTGCAAGCGCGTCGATCTGCCCAAATGCCGCGGTAGTCAGCGCCGCTACACCCGCCGCACCAGCGCCGGCCATCGCACCACCAAGAAAGGCGACACCTTTTGCGAGTTTGGCAAGCTTACGATTGAGCTCCTCGACTTTCTTGTCACCAAGGGTTCGAGTAATGATGTCAATGCGTGCTTTGGCGTCAGCCATGCTTCATTGCCTCTCTTTTCCAGCGTGAAACCATCCGCATGGCGCATCGGTATGCGTGCGGCTGATCGGTGATTCCGCCGGCAACCAGCAGATTGCCTTCTGTGTAGTGATCATGGAGCTCGAGGATTGAGAACGTCAGACTATCGATCAACGTCAAAGGACAAGCGTTGGTCTTGGCCTGGATATCCGGAATGGACCAAGTTCCTTCATGTGTCACGCCGTTGCATCCGTTGTCTTTGCACCCCAAGTCTTTCGGCTGTGCGCTTACTGCAACGGCGATTGCGATTTTTTTTCGGCATCCTCGCTGAGGTAGGTCTTCGCAATGATTTGCGCTCCGGCTTGAGCGACAAATTCAACGACACCTGGCATCGCAGCGAACTGCTTTGCCGTGCGGATCTCTTCACGTTTGCCGTTCCGGGTCACGAAGACATTGGATACTCGAGTGGTACCCATCTCAAAGGCAGCCAGGAGCACCGCATTTGAGAAAAGAGGGTTTTCAATATCCTTTTGGATTGGCAGTCTCAGCTGCTCACTCGTCGTCAGTCCACGAATCTCAAATGAGAAGTCTGCATCGGCACCGTCTTTACCTGTCGGTGTGAACAACTCAGGTTCGAGCGTATCAAGTACGAAATCCATAGCGACGCCTCAAGTGAACTGAATAGCGATTTCGTCATCGCCGACGCCGGTAGAGAACGCACCAAAGTCGATACCCCATACCTTGAGCATCTCGCGCTCCTCGTCGCTGATCGCCATGTAGCGGCAACGCGGCATGCTAATCGCGACACGGTTACCAGCCGTTGCGCCGACAACACCACTCTGGATCACAAACTCGCGTTCAGATCGCAGACCACCTATCGGGTCATACGTCGATATGCTGTCCGCTTCCGGATCAAAGCTGCCCGTGACTGCCCGATCAGTGATTCGGATCTGGCCGAATCCATCCGGATCGTTTGGATCGGGTGCTGTATTGACCTGTAGACCCATTTCGATAGCCAACGCATTGATAGCGCGCTGAGCGCCGTCGGCAGTGAATGCGGCGTTCAGGAACGTCGGCGGTGTAGTCGCTTCCAGTGTCTGCGCGAGTGCAGCGGCAACCCCCTCGGATTGACGTCGCGCAAGCAGCGTCACCGACGCCATGATCCTCTGTCCGGTCTCGCAGTTAATCGACAAGGAAGCGACCTTGGCACCGCGTACGCGCCGCAGGTTTGGGCCTTCCCGGACTACGCCAGAGAGTGAGGCCTGAGCGTTGAGCTCGGACGTCGGCTGATACGTAACGGATGTGTTGGCGACAATCGTTTCTGCAAAACCAGCGGCTCTTAGAACACGACCAACGCGAGGCGCGACACCTGCAGTGCCGGAACCCTTCAACTCGACATCAAAGGTCATACCAAACAATGAGCCACCAAACGCCGGGACCTGCGGACCAAAGATCGCGCGATAGGGATTTCGCTCAACCAGACGCAGCTGCTCGAAGGGTTGGATCTTTAGGTTCTCAACCTCGAGCGCGTCACCCGCCGCAGGCTCCTGATACGTTCCCGGTGTTGACTCTGCGACTAGGTGAATTCCCTGTTGTCGGACTGCAATAGACATGCGCTATCCCTCCTCATCAGCGCCAGTGACGCTAGTGTCAGTAGGCGACACGACTTCCTTGCCCGGCTTTTTCATGTCGTCAAAGTGATGCGTTCGCTCAATGTCGAGAGCTTCCTGTGAGTTCGGTTGGACCGTCTTGGACCCAGCAGGACGTGCTTGCTCGGCCGGACGCTCTTTGAGCTGATCGGACATCGTGATTACCTCGGTAGGGTTGGATCGACGAGCGACGTGCGATAGCGCACGAGATACTCGACAGTGAGTTCGACGACGCCGTTTGCGTCGCCGCTATCAAAATCAGGAGGCTCGATACCGCCTGGGTAAACGAGCAGGACGCCAGACAACCCAAGCTGAATATCAGCCATGATTGCGGACTGAGCTTCAGCAGCCAGGTTGTACGCATCCTTGATTGGCTCTGAGCCATCTACGGCGATTGCAAGCATGATCTGCAGCTCGCGATCGCTGCGATCATTGACTTCGCTGCCCGCATCCAGAGAAACGTTGGTGCCAGGCATGACAGTGATGTGCGGCAGCACGGCATCGGTGACCTTTCGGATTCGAAAGGCACTCACACCGTTGCCCGCTGCGGTGCGGGCATCCTTCAAGATGGTAGAGAGGCGCTCGCATATAACGAGCGCCTGATGGTCTGCCATCTTCTAGGTGGTTTGAGTCTGAGTTGACTCGGTGTTGGTGTCGGCGGTCGTTGTGACTGTTGCGTTGGGGTTAGCAACTCCGGCGTCGTCACGCTTTTTGATCTGCTTTGCCAGCCAGTCTCTAGCGATCTTGTCGTCGACACGCTCAAAACCAAGCTTGTGATAGCGGTGGATCTTATTCGTGTCGATCTGCTGCACCTCTTTCAGGTGCTTGTTCTTGCCGACCTTGGCCACATAGATGCGTTGGTCCATTAGATTTTCCTCAGTCTGATTTCCACAACATCAAAGTCATCGGATACAGTCTCGATCGGTGTGTAGCTCACACCATCGATCTCGAAGCGATCTGCATTTTCGCGGACCGGCGCGATATCGGACCGATTAACCATGACCGTCATGCCGCGGTGTGGGATTGGAGTGACGATGCCTTCATCGGCTTCTGTCGTGTCGTCAACGATGGCATCGATCTGAACGGGAGTTCCGCCCGAGGCTTGATAGATGATCGGGCGCCCCATGAGGTCAATAGACACTCGGTCCATTCTGTTGGTGAGCTCATGGAACGCCATATCAACAAGCCCTAGATCAGGACTCCTTCAGGCGGACGGCGACGGTCGTGGTGCCTACACCGGCTGACTGCCACGCCTTGCCACAGACGAAGTCTCCTGCAGCCTGCGAGAAGGCTTCATCCTGTGCAGCGTTAGCGCTGGCATCCCAGATCACGTCCTCACCCTGAGTGATGTCGGCAGCCGACACCTTCGGGATAAGGAATACGCCGCGCACTGCAAAAGCAGCCGTATCGCCGGTTTCGGCGTCTGCGACCGCTACACCTAGCAATTCGGTGCCGACGACGTCGACGTCGCCGGAGACAACTGGTGTCGTGGCAACCACATCGATGCGATCGCCGTCCTGTACATAGTTCCTCATTGGTTTTTCCTCTTCAGTTAGTTGGCGATTGCTCGATTACGCGCTTGGGAAGCGGTACATCGTGCGGAAGTCGAGAGCAGCGACACCAACATCAAGCCGGACTTTCATCTCGGCCCCGTCAATGTTCCATCCCATCTTCTCTTCGAGGTACGGCGTCTCGTTACCGTTCAAGAACGCACACTCAATCGTGTCGAACTGATTCGGGTCAGCAACTGCGTACCAGCCAGTGGACGATGCGGAATCGAGGCGCGGATCCGCAGTAACTTCGAAGGAGTTACGGTACGGGTTCGGCGTGCGCACGTTGTTGGTGTTCGCAGGATCGTACTCGGCCTCTCGCAGCTGCAGCGCAGTGGTCTGCAATGCAACTGGCACCACCAGACGCGACATTGGGATGTTTAGCCCGTTGGCGTTGTTGCTGCCATCGGTCTGCAGCGCCATTGCGACGCGCGCAGCCGTCAGGCTTGAGACCGTGATACCAGCAGTCGCACCAGCCAGGTTATTGTGCTGAGCATCGAACAACGCAATGCCGTCAGACATCACCGGATTAGTCGTTAGCACGGCATAGACCAGGTCACCTGGGACACGTGCGGCCGCCCGGCCCATCTTGCTTGCCAGCTGTGCGAGCTCGCCAAGATCGTCGTTGATGATGGTCTCACGAGTCACCGCCAGCAGCTTGCCGTACGTACCAAGACGGATCTGCTCACCGCGATCACCGATAGTGCCGTACTTGTACTCGCCACCCTGACTGACCCGATCAAGATCGTCGAAGTCATTCAGACCAACACGAGTACCTGTTTTGAAGTCGGACAGCGATCCAACGCGTGCGATCGTACGCCAGGTCTCGGCCGCTTCAGTGTATCCACGCAGCACGGTCTTATTAATGATGTTCTGCAGCAGGTTCGCAAAGTCACTCGTGCTGTGGCCAATCGCAGACCGCAACGTAAACGCGCGACCAACCATGGCCATTGGGTCCAGAACCTCTTTCACACCCGCCCGCTCTACGTAGGCTCGAGCCAGTTCACGCAGCGTGTAGTGTCGGATTGGATTGGACTCGTTTTCCTTGGTCAGCTCTGGCGTGCGGGTAAACGCGTTGCGAGCGAGCAATGACAATTCAGCAGACCGCTGAAACTTGTCGCCTTCATCCTCACCAGTTTGCACGTGCGGATCCGAAGGCGCGCCACTGCGCTCAGCCATCAGCTTGAGCGCTTCGCGGGAGGCTACCTTCGGGTCGACCTCATCATGCACCCAACGCTTCACGATATCGTAGTTCTCAGCGCGAACTGATTCAGGCAACGTATCGAAGATGTCGTAGTACTCTTGGATTCGGTCGTTGACTTCAGCTCCCCGGTTGGCATCAGGTGCAGGATCTGTACTGACGGTGGTCGGTGCCGGATCAGTCGCCGGGTCTGCTTCACGCTTTTTCGCCGGATCCTGGGCCGCCGGCTGGCCATTCTTGCGAGACATAGTTCGCTCCTCTTTGGTTGCGGCCGGAGCCGCTGGATTGACCGTTCGGACTTCGTACTGGAAGCCCTCCGGCGGTTTTGATTTCTCGTGATTGATGAGCAGCTCTGGCAACGCTCGCTCTGGCATATCTCCTGCTCGAGGGATGTCCGTGCTGCGCATGCCGACTGTCGGGTCCGCTGGGATGCTCACAAACGACACCTCGTGTGGACTCCAGCGCGACACTCGATACTCATCGGGACCATCGTCCGTTTCGCGCTCAAGTACGCGCTCCTGGATTAGGTAGCCCACTGACACCGAGCAGCGGATACCCGCCACGATGTCTTCAAAAAACTCGGAAATGCTCTCGCGCTTGGAGAGACGAATTTCGGCCATCAGTTGACGGTCTTCGATCCAGGCGCGCTCGACGACGCCGATATGAGAATCCGCATTCCACGAATCGTGTTGCATCAACACTGGCGCACCACTCTCAAAGCGTTCCATGTCGATCGCCTCATCACTGTGATCGAGTACTTCGACCCATTCGCCATCCCAGTAGCTACGGCGATGCACTGGATACTCGCTTGAGCACGAGATCCGGAGTGTGCGTTCCTCGGCATCGATCACCTCTGCGCGTGTCATCAAGGCGCGCAGAAGCAGCGGCGCTGCGCTGTCGCGCAGTCCGAACGTCAGTTGGTCCATGGTTTACTCCTCTTCGTCGGATGCCGGCGGGTTTGCCGGTTCGCCACCAGTGTCGTCGGTGTCGTCTTCGTCTGTTGTCGTCACATCTAGCACTCCGACCTTGTTTTTCGGGTTGCTCGTGTTGACGATGCCGTCCTCTTCCTCGCGTTCGCGCTCGGCCTTGATCTCGGCCTCTACCTGCTCGGGATCTCCGCCGTGCTGCATGATCACGGAGCGCTTCGATCGGAAGCCTGCCTGAACGGCGCGAATCTCGTGCTCGATCTCTTTGACAGGATCGATATAGGCGACGGACCGACCTCGGAAAGCCGCCTGCAGCAGTGTCGATTGATCGACGTTGCGGTAATACCGCCGCGGGATTGCCCGCGACATGATCGCGACCTGCACAAAGCGGCGATACACGCGACGGATAACCTCACCCACCATCCGATCCGTGGCGACCGCGTAGTGGATCTCCTGCTCTTTGAGCTCTTGGCGCTGCGCGGAATATGTACCGTTGTAGTTCTTGGATACGGACGACTTGCCTGCACCAACGCCAGACGCTACACCGGCCATCATCGTGTCTCGAAACCACGGGATATTGTTCGACGGTCGCTTGTTCTCGAGAACCTCTACCTTCTCACCCGGGCTTAGGTTGTCCCACACCACACCTGGCATAAAGCGCAAGGTGCGAGGCTCGATGGAATTTTTGGAACTGTTCTCTTGCGTCAGATCACTGGACTTGGTGATCTGCAACGCCATGTAGGCACCAAGTTTCGCAGCCAACCGTTCAGCGTCTTCGTAGTCCTTGAGATCCTCGAGACGGTTCAGCACGTTGTGCAACACCGACAAACCGCGCGTCTGCCCGATACGTTTCACACAGCGAGGATGCATGATCATGTCTGCATCAATCAGCTGACCGTCAATGGACCGGATCAATGACTCCAAGTTGCCAACGACGTTTAAGCCCATGGTCGAGAGCATGTCGCCCGGGTGCTCATTGAAAACGAGATACTGTTTCGGCTTGCCGTAGGCATCGACCACAACGCCATGGCGCACCCGGTCGCCATTTTCGAGTTCAACCATCTGCGTATTTGGAACCATGTCTGATTCCAGCAGTTGGATCGCATACGGTACTTTGGTCGGATAGTCGATATCAGCAGAACCAATGTACTCGCGAACAAATGCCTCGCCGTCACGAAATTTGGACCGAGCTAACAAGCGTTGCGCATCACCGTAGGTTAGCTGCTGTGACACGTCACAGCGTTCGGACCAAATCTCAAAGTGCTCGGTCATCCATTTGTTAAAATCGGCTGCCATGCTGCCGTCGCGTAGACGCGCCATCGGATGCGTCGTGATCGCAGTGCCGACCGTGTGATCGACCAAGACGTCCAGGACACCGCTCGCGAGGTCATGGTTCTCGTCCGCGTACCTTGCACGATTACGGATGATCTCGAAGCCCTGGTGGAGCACTCGATCTGCTGATCCAAAGGATTGATCATTGCGACGCTCGCGGCCTTGCTTGGCCGCTTCATACTGGCGCACCGCGGTCAGTTGCACGCGCGCTGCCTGACGTCGGGCACCCCACACCGGGGCCAGCGATTCGATCATTCGATCCAGCAGTGTGCGCCGAAGCTGCACGTCACTCATCAGCGATTACTCAGATCCGCTACTGCGAAGTTGTGAGTCTGACCTGCGGGCGTATTCAGTTTACGCTCGAGCTTGGTAATCATCTGATCGACAAACGCACCGTCCTGCTGGGTCAGGCTACGGGTGCCCGTCGCCGTCGATATCGTTACCGCTTTGCCTCCAGCCAGGTTGGCGCGAGCCTCATACCACTTTTTGAGCTCAGCGCTCACTTCAGCCTGTGTCTGCAGCATCATCGCCTCCGGAAGAAATCATCATGAGGACCGTCGCCTTCGTCGCGTAGCCCTACGGGTTCATTGTCGTCGCCGCGCTGGACTCCACCGCGCACGACATTCGGGTTCTGATCGAGCCGAGCTCGCGCTGCTTTCATGTGCACGTTCAGCGAGTGCGCTGCCGCCAGACACATGACCTCGCAGTCCAGGTAGTGGTTATCGCGATTGATCTGCACAAATCGTTGCGCACCGTTCGGTAGCGTCTCCAAACCTTCCGCAACGATCTGCTTGCAATAGTCATCCGTCGTGTCCGCAGACAACCAGAACTGACCGTCCAGCCTTGGATCACGAACGATGCGCTCGTGAATCCATTTCTTGAACTCGAACGTGTTCATCAACCAGCGCACCAGCCCGCCTTTTGCGACCTTGCCGCTCGGCAGCGTGTCGATTCTTGACGGATGCAGGTCCTTGTTCATGCGTTCGCGGCCAAGGCTTGGGACTGCGAACGAAGCATTCACCAAACAGAAGTCATAGACCTGCGATGAGCGGTATCCAGCATCGACAAAGCAGCGATTGATCCTATACGGTCCGTAACGCAGCTCGCGGAACTCCGCGAGTGTGTCCCAGACCTCCTGCGCATCGGTGCCACCGATCGAGGCGTAGATCTCTCCATGTTCCAGCTGGTAGGACTCCATCCCGGGATACCAAGCGCGAATCGCGTACACCAGCCGGTTTTTCTGGACGTCCACACCCATCGTGATCGCCAGTGGTTCGTCCTCGCGAACGAGCTGACCGAATGGATAACTTGCACGGCGCTCTGCGACCGTTTCCCACTCCGGAGAGTCCGTGATGATTGCGTGACACTCGCCGAACTGCGTATTGACGACTGCTTTGAGCTTCGAGTCGTCGCCGCTCTGCTTCGCCTTGACGTAGTCCTGGGCCAATCGATAGAACGCCACCCATGGTGAGCACATTCCGGAGACCCATGCTGAGTCGCTGATCGCCGGCGGTGGATCTCCAACAACCTTGCCGTCAACCACTGTCTGACCAGGGGCCAGATAGACACCGCGTTCGTTGAGTCGACGCTTGTCCCTTTCGAAATGCACCGTACCGCAGTGCTCGCAGGCAATGCCTACGTTCTGAGCGTTGAGATCCTGTGGATCTGCCTCCTCGTCGTAGCTCAGCAGCTTGCGCCGAGGAATGAAGTACTCCTCGCAACTAAGACACTGCCAAGCCCACTCGTGACGCGTACCTTCTTGCCAGAGCTCCCACACCGGTGACATCACCTGCTCGCTCACCTTCCAGTGCGAGATGCCGGTCTCTGGGTGCCGCTCGGTATCAATCGCACCAATAGTCGGCGTGGAAATTACTACCGTCTGCCCGTTGGCGTAGGTTCGATGTCTGCCATCGGCAAGCTCGACGACGTTGCCGTCTCGCCCGATATCGTCTTTCATGCGATCGATCTCATCGACGATCACTTTGCCAGCCGGCATACCGACCAGGTTTGTCGCAGTGCCGGCGCCGACCATACGTACACGGACACCAGCAACGGTCTTGCGGCGCTTGTTGTCGGACTTGCCGTTGCCGCGCTTGGTTGCCAGGCCTCGAGCCTGCGTCAACATCAACTCCAGCTCGGGCTCGAAGACGTCCTCGTTGAATTCCTTCGACGGACCGACATACATCATTGGGATTGGCTTGGTATCCAGCTGATGCCCGATCACGCTGGTCACCGTGAGTGTCTTGCCCATCTGCGAGCCCATCACCACGACAAGCCGCTTTTTCCGAACCCAACGCATGAGGTTGGCAATCCAGATCGCGTACGGCGTGCGCTGCATATCGATCGGACCAGGCTCAGCGTGACCTTCTGTGAGGAAGCGGTTTTCCTTAGTCCATTTCCTGATCGAGGGCGGCTTCGTTGGCGTCAACATCGAGGCCATCTCGCGCAACGCCGTCGCCAATTTCCCGTATGCCCGTCCCGAACTGCTGCAGGATGTCATCAAATGTCCTCGTGAGTTCACCGTGCATTTCCGGACCACCGGATAGTTCGGTAGCAATCCGAGCTGCAGCGCCGTCGAAGGTGTTACGCATGATGGTCGCAGCCTTAAACAAGATCTGCTGCACGTAGTCTGTCGGGATCAAATCACCGCGTATCTCAGCAAGCTTCAACTCCTGCAGATCCGCCTGAGCAGACTTGAGGCGAATCGCTTCATCCGCTTTGTGAGCTCCAGTTCGCGCCCTCTCTTTCAAGAACGCGATATATCCCTGGACTGAAGCCACCAGCGGATAACGACCACGACCAGATTTAGGGATGATCCCCTCCTCCGCCATCGCTTGGATTCGGCGAGGTGTCATCCGGAACAGCTCAGCCATGACGTCAGCGTTGTAGCTGATGTCATCGATCGAAGCAGATCCTGCTGCTGAATCGGAAGCGCCCCCTAAAAGATCGCCTTGCTGACTTTGGCCACTGGTGGCCGGTTTCTTCTTCGTTGAGGCTCGTTTCGTTCCGGTTTTCTTCGTCTTCGTTCCACGAACCGCCGACTTTGGTCCAGACTTCGCCGCTT
The DNA here is from genome assembly GCA_038521865.1 of Pseudomonadota bacterium. Taxonomy (GTDB): domain Bacteria; phylum Pseudomonadota; class Gammaproteobacteria; order Steroidobacterales; family Woeseiaceae; genus CALBPI01. The sequence continues at coordinate 1,180,985 of JBCBKO010000001.1, forward strand.
TCGTTTTAGTAGCTGTCCGTTTCCTAGTAACGGATTTCTTGCTTGCCGCCTTCTTCTTTGCCACCGGCTTCTTCTTGGTGGCTCGCTTGGCTGTTTTCTTCTTGCTGGTAGCTGGCGCCATCGTGTAGCGAACTCCATCGAAATCAACCGAACTCGAAGTCAAATCCAGTTCGCAAAAAAACACGAAAATTCGGCAGCTCGTAGCACCGCAGTCTTTTAGGGCTTCCGGAGTACCTTTTTGCAGTAATTAATTGCTACCGACGACGACGCCGGGCCGCCAGGCGTATCTCATACTCCATGCGTTGCTTGAAGTTCTTCTTGAACTCGCTCACAGCTTTCTCCTCGAGCTGACGCTGCACAGCAGGAAGCTTCCACACCGAGCCCAGAGAGGGGCCGTGCAACACCTTGAGCTTTCCGGTCTTGCGGTCACGCTCAAAGAACTGGTTGTTGAGCTTGGGCACCTGAAAGGCGTGTTTGAAGTACTCGCGCTTATCGGTGATGCGTACGGCTATGCCCAGGCGGCCTGTCTTACCCCTGATCCTTGCCCCATATCGTCGGAATGTGATCGGCTTATCGCTGACTGAGAGCTGTGCGTTTGGATCAGTGCGGCTGGCAAACTTCTTGCGCATCTCACCGCGGATCACCTTCTGCTTGATAGCCCGATGCTTCGCGATAGCCCGCACAGCAGCCGTGTTCAATGACCTGAGCGTCCTATTCGCTGCTAGATAGCGGGCGCGCTCCTTACCCTTCCTGCCTGCCTCTGACGCAAAAGCCGAAACTTTGGTTAGATCATCGCTTAGGTCAAAGGTGACCAGCCTGCTACTCACCGATAGTGGTCTCGTAAATCAGCGTGCGTCCGTCGCTGGTGGTGATGGTGTTGCGCACTATCGCCCCTGCTGATGAATCATTAGCCGTGACCCGCACAGTCGTATGGAAGGAGGACAGCTCCTCCTGGTCCAATACCAATCCAGCCGAGTCCGTTTCCCATTGGCTGGTGCTGATCGAGGGTACTCGGCTGTCGTCGTATGCCATCGTTTCGAAGGTCACCGAGCCAACAGACTGAGACTCACCAACGGTAGTCGACCAGGTTGGTTCTCGTTGATCAGTTACACCTGACGCACTGCAGATGTAGTAATACCCGGTGTTGCGGGTCGGCCGGATGATCTCCCCTACCGAATAGGCTCTATCTGGTTGGAAACGCGGTACCAGCTGCATCCGCCAGACAAAGCGGAGGAAATCTACCTCTCCACTCTGAAAACGCTCTACAGGCGCTTGCAGGCTGAACGTTTGAGACGACTCAAACTCTGGAACAACGAGCAGCCTTCTCACGCTGGTGATCGGCACAATCGGTGTTGGCGGTGTGCTGACCGACTGCGCACCGAAGTAGTCGCCAAAGAAGCCTGCAAAATAGGTTCCGAAATACATAACAGACTCCGATTCGCTGCTATCCGGGCTCGCTGAATCGCCTGGCCAATTCTCAAGCAATCCCTGAGCGAGCAACTGGCTTCCGTCGAAGACACGAACGATATAAGTGCCCGCAGCAACACCTTCAATATCACCGGAATACTGAGGGCCTGGATGCTCCACACCTGCGATATCAGGTCCAACCTGGTTGCCGTTGGCGTCATAGAGGCGGAATACGATCGATAACCCGGTATCCGATAGCGAATCGGCAAGATAGAGCAAATCATACAATGACCTATCCTCCGACTTCCGTCGCTGCTACGTGGAATACAGTTTGGCGCTCAAGTAAGAGTCTGCATCGACATTGGCGTTACCGATTGTTGCGGTCACGCCTACGTGACGCACTCTTAATCGATATTCGTCGTTCGCCGCACACGTATCCTTGAAACCCGGAATGTAGGCCGATCCCTCATCCTGAGTGTTGTTCCTAGAGGCGTATTGCGAATCCTCTACCAGCACGGTTGACGCATTCTTTACGATCTGGACATGTAGCTCATGACGGTTGTTCGCATTGTTATGGCTCGTTACTTTTGCATCGAACTCGATCACACCGGCCCGAAGTGCCGTGAGAATCCCAGTCGCACCGTCCCAAGAAAAATCCGCGGAGGTGAGTGTGGGTGTGTCCCACAAACCAGCAAGGTCAGCAAACGACGTCGTTGTAAGCTGACCTGTCGATCCATCGTCTTGAACTTGAAAAAACGAAACTGATAAACCACTACCGCCACCACCGGACGGATCATTGCCTCGGTTTACAATATTGTTGCCAGTCATGTCCAAATCGGACAGAACCTTCATCAGCCGATCACCACCACTTCGAACTCATTGTTCGACGGCGCACTAGCAAACGTCACCGTGTGCTGGTTGGCGTTATTGCGAACTACCTGGCACAACACTACCTCGCCCGTCGCGACCTCGTATACCTGGACGATCGCTCTCGTTGTGTTCAAGTTGTGAGTTACCGCGAACGATGTTGCAGACCCATCGCCAACTTGCTGCGAAAACGCTCGAGTTCTCGTCGCGATATCGGCCGAGACGTTAGCGGCGAAGTTTGCATCATCACCAAGAGCGGCCGCGAGTTCATTCAACGTATCAAGAGCACCGGGTGCACCGTCGACAATTGCCGTGTTGATCAGCGCGTTGACAGCCGCATTAAAGTCGGTAATCTCACTCGACGTGTGGTTGTGTGCCGCGAGCGCGAATGCACTCGCTTGCAGACCATCCAAAAGATCTGCATCAAGGTTTGACCCTGAGCCGTCGACATTCAGCAGCGCGGCCAAAATGTCATTGGCTGACATTGCTGAGCCACCGCCCAACGTCACCCAGGCAGTCCCGTTGTAGACCCTGAGCTCTGAGTCCGTAGTGTTGAAGTAGATCCGGCTCAGAGTCGGGGTGCCGGGATCAGCCGCGAGCTGTTCTATATTCAGCTGCAGTACGGGATTACCCAGAAGATTGAGCTGATCAGCGACTTTCATTGCCATGCGTTACACCAAGTGAGCGGTTCCGGCGATCGGCACCGAGAACGTGATTGTCAATGTGTTGAGAGAGTTGTAGACGACTGCGCCGACAACGGTCTCATCAGCCGTGTCGACAACTGTGACTGATGGCCTGCGATTCAGGTTGTGGTTGATGACCCAAATCGTCGTCGCCGATACCTGCGTAAACTCGAACGGCTGATACCCGACGTCCGCGTTCGCGTAGGGCAAATCACTCCATGCCGTTACACCGTCACCGACTTTGATCCGGTTTGTATCGGTTTCACAGCCAATTTCGCCCGGCAACAATACCGGGTTGCTTGCTGCCGCCTCAGACGCCGTAGCTCTTCGTAACTGGAGAGCAACCGACATCAGAGTGAACCTAAATCAAGGGCGCCGTTTCCGGGTGCAACGGGTTCGGTCAACAAGCCGCAATCAAGGCCCCCGCCCAATACACTGCCGCCGCTTTGAACGTTGCCCCACTGCACATCAAAGTCAGTCGCACTCGCCTTTATTAGGGCTTGTCCTTGCGATCCACCTGCCGGTAGCAGCTGCCGTCGTTGTATCGATGGCCTGAGTACAAGCATCTGTGCACTCCTACGCTACAGGTTGCGCGTCGTCACGGATCGGGTTGCATCGGTTTGCACGTTGATCACTAGTCGTGGCGTGGAGTTATCCGGCGCGTAGAAAGTAAAGTCGACGCCATCGCTGGCTCCAGCTGTTGTCGTTACGCGCCCAGAAACAACAGCCAATACACCTCTAATGGCCTGCGTCAGCGTCACACCTGGCTCGATCAGCTCGGAGAAGATCTGCGTGAGCAGTGCCGCAGTGTCTGCCTTGAATGCATCGGCACGGCTCGCCTCGGTGAAGTAGGCATAGTTCTCGGCGGCTGATGCACCGCTACCCCCGCCGCTTCCAACGTTGTCGCGAATCTGCTCCAACGAGTCGGTCAGCGTGTCGAATCCAGCGCCTCGGATCTCGTTGATCGAGGCCTGTGTCGCGAGGCCTGCCGTACTCAATACCGTGTTCATCGCATTTTCGACATCAGTTGATGTGAGCGTCGAACGCGAGCTGATAGCAGCATCAATTCGTGCCAGCTCCACCGACAGGTTTGAACGAACTGCTGCAGCGATCGCCTGCTCCTCGAGAGCCGTGATATCGAGATCTGAGTTGATTCGATCAATAATCGCTTGGATCAGCTGCTGGCCATCACCCTCATTGAGCAGTGCGGCTTCAACAGCTGTCGAGATCTCGGCAACTGTCGGCACAGCGTTTGTGACATCGGAGGTCGACAAGTTGTTGAGCGCCGCGACCTGTGCTGCGGTTGCTAGCAGAGCCACGTTTGCCTGAAATATCAATTCTCGGTTCGACGAACTGAAGTACGTATAGATGTCCGCTGCCGTGAGGCTACTTCCGCCTGTCCATGCGGCATCTCCGCGATCTCGGATCGCTTCGAGAGAATCGGTGAGCGTGTCGAAACCCGCACCTTGCATCTCAAGCAACCGAGAAGCGATGCGAGGAGCAGCGACTGCGAGGCGTTCATACACTTCCACGACTGACGTCGTGCTTAGGGCACCGACGTCTTGGTCGACCGTGTCATTGCCAACGACAAACAGCGGCGGCTGGTTGACGCCATCACCTGACATCGGCACGACAACCATGCCCTCTGTGAGTGTGAAGTCCGGAATGACGAAGGTGGTTCCACTTGCCGTCGTCGGGTTACCGCGGAATCGAGCACGGCTCCAGCGAATACGATAGAACCCAACAACCGAGACACCCGCTTTCGTGATGATGATCTTGCCGGTCTCGAAATCAGCAGGAGCGTTGCACACCACGTTATTCGGAACGGTGCAGTTGTGAACGTTCTCGGAGGAATCGTAGGTGTGAACCGCCAACGTGAATGAGTTCCTGGCGCCGCTGTCCCACTCGATCTCGAACGTATATCCGGCGGTGCTCGAGTCATAAAGACCAGTCGCTTCAACAACAGACTGAAATGGAAATGACCAGTCCGTTTCGCCGCGAGCGAGCTCAATAACGTTCTGTCCGTTCATGTCGTTGGTGCCCTCCCGGTGAGCATTGCGAACAGCCGTTCAGCAACAGTGATACCGGCCACACCGCTTTGCAGTCCGCTATCGGAAAAATCTCTATTCAGATAAGACTCAAGATCGTCATACAGACCAGCACCGTCCCGTACAGTCGTGTAGATATCGACCGACTGTGGAGTGATCAGTGAAGTCAGGGTCACAGCGTTTCCTGCCGTGATCGCGCTGGTTACTCGGTCGATGACATTAGTTCCGTCGACTGACAGCGCGACCAGCGCTGGTCCGTCCGCAGGGGCCGGTTGACCTGCGGCCTGGATCAGCATGAATGCATCACCGTCTTCGTTTGCAGTAAGGTCCATCGAGACCTGCACTTGCGTGATCGATGCATCAGGCGTGTCTACACCGGTCTCATCTGGCGGAGTAACGTCAGCGCCACCAGCACCATCGCGCACGGCGAAGGCAACTACCGTCCAGTCTCCGTTGCCATCGCTAGCTAAGTTGACGTCGAACGGTGTCCCATCTCCTGCGCCGGTCATGACGTAGCAATCCAGATCAGCCGCCGTCTCAATAGAGTTGTTAAGCACTAGGTTCGGCGCGGACATGGATGGCGCTGCAGCTGCAATACGACTGATGAACACGACAACCAGCGATCCGGCTGCGGTAACCACATCTGAAGCAACATCAAACGCGACGCCAGAACTCACGTTTTCAAGAACCAATGGGCCAGCAAGCAGCTGAGCTGCATCAACCGAGTCTAGGGCCGTCACAAAAAACTGCTGGTCCGTGATTGTCCCGGTCGCAGTTCCAACCAAGGTGTAGGGTCCACCACCGGTTGGAAAGTCGGCTGCTAGCATAAAGAACCCGTAGGTCCCAGTTTCGTCCCCGCTACCTGAATCGGACACACCTGTCGGTGCACCGAGCGGGCTCGCAGCCTCACCTCCAAGTGTGACGCCAGTGCCGATCGGATTAGCGCCCAGCAAATGCTGCGAGAACAGCAGCACTTCAGCACCAGCTGGGATCGTATAGGTTCCGCCCGATACAACAGGCGTCACGCTGATAACACTCGGCATTAAGCAGCCCTCCCAGCTACGGCGATTTCCGCACCGTCAGTACCTAAGTGGGCTGAGCGAGCCGGATTTACGAGATTCATGTCGGAGTCAAACGGATCGTTCGCCACAGTAAAGGTCGGACCAGAGTCCTCTAGGATCACAGCGTTGTTTGCGTTCCTAAATCTGTTGTTCGCACAGACGATGCAATCAATGATTCTGGCTTCCCAATTACTCAAAATACGGAATCCGCCAGACTGATTACCGTTTGGCGATCGAGAGACATTGCAACGCAGATACACGATTTCGAAGTGACCAGGATCTGACGACGAGAATGCATCTGTGCCACCATTGATCGCGACAGTGTCATTCGTATTGCCTGATTGGGAGGCGTTGTTGACCTTCAGGTACCACACCTCAACCGGACCACCTGCACTAGAATCGTAGCTTCCGGCCACATACACCGCATGACGTTGCGCGGGAGCTTGCGAGTAATCTAAATATCGATGGCACATCCCTTTGGTGCCGGTCTTTGCAACCACAGACGCCTTGCCAAACTGTGTGTTTATACACTTCGTGTGCTCTTCCAAGACATTGACGGAATTCGATATGTAGAAGCCGTTGAAATTCACGCTCGCGCCAGAGCCGTTGCAGTTCTCAAAAGTGACGCGCGATATGTATCCATAATGCCGGCGACTGGGATCCTGGTTGGCACACCAGAAAATCGCGCTGTTGTCCGCGGACGTTGTTGTGTTCACAAAGTTGCGGAAATGCGCTTTGTGGAAACACCAACGCGACCCGCCCGAAGAGAGGCCACTGTAGGTCTCAGGGCCAGCCGCGAGATTCCGCCAGAAAAAAAGCCGCGGGTTGTTGCGATCAAGCGGACCGCCTTCGGTGATGATATTGAACCAACCGAAATCTGATCCAGAAGGATGCGATCCAGCACCTCCTCCTGTACCCGCACTGATTGTCGTGTCTGTCATATCGGCAATGACGGTCTCGCCATCAAATCCGAAATACACCATGGGCTTGTCATCTGAGTTCAGAACCCAGTTTCCACCGGTTGCCCCGCCATTTAGGCTCGTTGTGAGGGCCATTGCGTGGGTGCCGCCGCGAAAGCAAACCTGATAACCCGAGTAAGTGGTGTCCGACAGATTCGGACCTAGAACGTCACGAATGCTCTGGAAAGGCGATGAGAATGATCCATCACCACCGCCAGGTGCGCTTTGATCCACATAGACTGTGCGATCATCCCGGATAGTGACCGTCCAGGTAACATCAATGTAGCCTGGCGCCGGGCACCCAACGGTGCCGATAGTCCCCTGAAAGTAAACTCGGATCGTGATCGTGTGGGTCCCGATCACAAGGTCAGACTGCTCCCAGCGTACAAGTCCACACGTTCCTGGGCGTTCCCAGGCAAAGACCTCAGTTTCCTCCGGAAAGAATCTGCCAACAGTTAGCGCTGACGGACCTGCAATTTTTTCATAATTGAACGGCCCGTTGCCGAACATGACACCGATTGGCACCTCATAAGCATCTCGAGTGTGATGCATGCGGTGCTTGGCCCACGTTGCCGTCTCACTATCCGGTCTCGGATACGTGAGGATCGGGGCCTGCGTCGAATTGCTTCGATAGTCATCAAGCAAGACAACGTTGGAACCCGGTACCGGAGGATTGCCACCACCAGTGTCGCCGCCAGTGGTGCCGCGGATTCGCGAGGTAACAGCTCCTCTAGAACTGCGACGGTAGCCGTACGAGGCTTGACGAATAGCGCTGCGGATGGACTCGATCTGCGACGCCCGACGTCTGCGGGCCGCACGTCGCTTGGCGCGGTCGAGCTTTGACATTGACCGGGCGGCGGCAACCTGCGACATCAGGAACCTCACAAAAAAAGCCCGCTCAAGGCGGGCAAAACTCTGGGGATGAGTACTCCACAAAAAAGCCCCCTGAGCTCGCGCTCAGAGGGCTAAAAAAGTGGTCGGCCGCACCTCGGCCACACTGGGATTTAACACCGAAAAGGTGGTAACTTCAAGCGAAACGCAAATTCAACTACTAAGGCACATACGGCACGTGGGACTCAAAGCGATAGAACTGGCTCAGTTTTTGGGAGAGACGCCACCTGGCGTTAAGAAAAACGTAATTGTCCCTGTGCGACCTGCTGATCAAGGGGTTCACTCAATTTGGCACTTGCCTAGGCTGAGACTAAATTGCGAGCACCCACTGTGCAACGAGCAGGAATTCTATGACTGTCGGATGCAATACGAGACACGTCGGTCTCTACGCATCGACATGGTCGTAACGCTTTCCTATGAATGCGTCAGCATGCGCTCAGTTCAGAAGCACTTTGCAATGTTGGTGGAGCCACCTTTTAAACCGGGAGAAGTTGACCTTGGGAAACGAGATGGGTTTTTGCATCCTATGACAAAACTAGGGGAGCTTCCGGCCCTAGGCTACGGCGTTCCAAAACGCATGCGACGTGTTGCCGGGAGCGATCTCGATCTACTGCGGAAGGCCGACAAATGCTTATCTCAAGGCCTCGGAGTAGGCGCTTTCTCCTACTATCGCAAAATTGTCGAAGGCCGGAAGCGCGAGCTATTTAATCTTTTGATTAAAGCGGTGAAGAATACGTCACCGAATAATCTGGTGATCGCTGACCTAGAAAACGCAAGAGATGAAAACAAATTTAGCGATTCGGTTAAGAGCGTTACTCACGCTCTTCCAGACTCTCTAATGGTAGAGGGGCAGAATCCACTTTTGATGCTGCACAAGGCTTTGAGCCGAGGCATCCATGAGCACTCGGACGAAGAGTGCCTTGACTACGCAAAAGCGATTAGAGAAGTCCTCACTAAGCTAATCATTTCCGTAGAGACACTTGCCTCAGACAATGAAGAACTCAAAAAAGCAGTACGATTATTGTCCCAGTTATCTGAGAAAAACTAGGCCCTCATTCTGGACCGCCTCACGATGTGCTGCAGTCCTGAATTGATGTCGTTTGAGATCTCGCGCTGTATCGCTTGCCAGGCTCGCTCAAGCTGTTTTCTCCATGTCTGAGTTGTGACACCAAACCACTGAGCGCGCTGGACCTGGGTTTTGAAACTCTCTCGATCGAGTATCTGCATCAGTGCGAGCTCGACTAAGTCCGGCAACCAATCCTGAGATAGGTTGTGACCGCTCGGCGTGCGACCACGACGAATTCGACCTGGCCACTGAGTTGGATTGTGAAATCGCTGGCGATCGACCCAGGCCCTATAGCGGGCCCGTAGCGGCCGCGCGGCACCCATGTCCTCTAGCGCGTAGAACTTCACTGCCTCGAACTGACGGGCAGACATCCCCTGCAAAGCGTTGGCAGCGAACTCCTGCCGACTGCCGTTGCTTTTGCGGCTCGCCGTCTCGGTGCCATCGGCAGCGGTCGAGCCGGCACCTGGCTTGCGCCAGGCATCCGGGTTCGGTTCCACCTGCCCGCCTGCAGGGAGCGCAATAGTCCCATGAGCGAGTGCTGTAAGTACCCGTTCGACGTCGTCGCTCATCAGTGCAGATCCAGCTCGGGCTCTTCGTCGTGATGCGAGAGCTTCATGTCTTGCTGGCCATGCTCATCGCTGCGAATCGTCAATCGGCAGGACTCTCCGAACCAGGTAGCAAGCTGCTTCAGGTGACTGTCGGTGTGGCGGAAAGTTGCCTTGAACGTAAACGCGACCTGACCAGGAGCCTCAAGAGACAGGTGGAACTGAAGGTCGGTCAGCGTAGCGTCGGTAATTTTGATCAACCCACCTGGAAGCGTGATCTCAAGATTGGCAGAGCGAATAACGTAGTTCTTGCCGAGCTTGAGCGGTGAGAACATCCAGAGGTCTGGATCATCGCCACGCTGGCGGAAGATGAGCTCAGAAATCTTGCGCTGACCGTTCGAGCGGTAGACGATCGCGTCGAGCTCCTCGTGCGTGATGTGAGTGACGGCAAACTTTGCCTCGCACTCACTCCAGCGCCCGACACTGAGTTCGGACTCCCGACCGCGTTCGATGGACTTGGTCTTGAACTCGCGTGGCATTGTTGCGATGTGATCTAGCATCTTAAGCATGGCCGGCACCCTCCTCGGCGGGACTGATTCGGAAATTGACCGGACGCACCAATGCGATCGCACTGGCAAGTCCGCGACCTGGCGTGCCGCAGATCCGGAACTGCAGCGTCGTAGGCCGAATCGACAAAATGTTCATGTGCAGAAGGCCAGTCAGCTGAGCGCCGAATTCCTTTTCGTCGAAGGGGCGGTAGAGATCCGCCATCGCAGGCCACACGTGATCGTAGATCTGCCCTCGCGTCGCACCGATGTGCCCGGCCTTCTGGAAGGATTCGACACACAGGAAGATCAACGCGTTCATGACCGCGCGATCCGAAAGATCATCAGCGCTGGTTCGGTTGCGGTTACGGTTCAAGAAGGTCATAGCTTCCCCTGCAAGTTGAGATATCCCTGAAGAAACCGAGCAGCCTCGACCCACCCATACGCACACACGGTCAAAGCGCCGCGGTTTCGAACGGATTGGGCGAATGTCTGCTGCTCTGATCTGAATGCTTTGATGGCAATGGCGGGACTGGCGTAGTGCTTTCGCTGGCATTTCATCTCGATCACAGCGAACGGATGCCCATTGGAGGGAAACATCACGAACACATCGGCAGCCCCTGCTTTCATCCCCTCAGCGGTTAATCGCATACGGGTGACTTGTGCTTTCCTGTCGTGACCAAACACCGCACCGTTCGGTACCGCTACCAACAGATCGAACACCTGCTCCCTCATCGGGGCACCACCGGGTGTCTCATAGCTGACGTACTGAGTCTTCGCCCAATCCATCAGCGCCTGCTGTTCCTTCGACTCGAGCTGTAGGGTCTTGCGAGTCAACGCAGATCACCCCGCCGATCGATGGGTCTGGGTGCTAACTTTTCCGACCATCCGGTATGGCCAGAAAAATTAACAAGCGCTTCGGCTGAGACACGCCGTGATGCGAGTCGTCGAAACCGCCAATTCGAAAAGTTATCCACAGGCTGCTCGGTAATAACAACAGGGTTCTTTGGGTTCATTGGGTTCTATTGGCCACCAGTGGCCGCTATCTTGGCCACCAGTGGCCGGTACTTTGGCCACCAGTGGCCGGTATATTTTTCTTGTCCACAAGTTATTCATGAGTTATCCACAGGCTCAGACCCCTGCGTGAAACCCGAAATCTCATCCGGCAAAACCGAGAAATCGACGCCCGAAGACAGCTCAAAATTGTCCGGATTAAGGGGCGAATCAGGATCAATGTCCGGGTCCTCGGGAGGGGTGACGACACCGTCGCCAGGGACCGCAGCTTCGAAGCGATAGAGAGCGTCCGCACGGCGAAGCAGATCCGGATTGAGCCGGTAAATGATCCGGCGCCGATCACCATCGATGGCCTGGCGGTGACGCGAGAAGATGTTGAGCTGATCTAGCTCCAGCACCTGACGCCGTACCGCCCTGTCGCTGGCCCGTGATTCGCGAGAGAGCGTCTCCTGAGAGGGCCAGGCAAGCCCATCGCGGTTCGCATGGTGGGCGAGCACGAGTGCCACGGTAATGCAGCTCTTGGGCGCATCAGACAGCAGCACAGCAGACACCGCCCGGGTACCCACTACGACGCCCTCGCCTTCAACCAGGGCGCCACCGGCCGTGAATGGCTCGGCTGCGGTAAGCAAAGACGATAGGCGTCGGAGGGTGGCTGGTGGATGACCGCATCATCAGCGAACAGGTCGAACGTGCGCCCGCGCACGCGCTCGAGGTAGCCAGTGCGACATAGCTCGCGCACCAGCACTGACGCACGCTCCACCAGCCGTTTGTCGCCCAGATCGAACGCCAACGCCGGCAGGAACGGGATCACGATGCCGTACTCGTCGGCATCCTCAGCCAGTGCAATCAGCACAAGCTTATGTTCAGTCGAACACTGGACCTGCCAGGCTGCTGCGACATGATGAGTGGTCATCGCAGTGGTTACGCAGTGCCAGGCCGAATAAGACTCTTGATGATCTTGTTTTCTTTCTTGAGCTCTTCGATCTCAGCTTCGCGTTTCGCGAGCTCAGCCTCGGTTTTGGACAGCAACGGCACCAGCGTGCATTGCGCCTGCATGGCCAGCCATCTCAGTGGGATGTCATTGGCGAGCAGGGTTTGGAGCTCCACCAGCTTGTCGACCGGGAAATATCCTTGACCGCTTTGGATCTTCGACCACCGAGCTTTGTCCATGCCGAGCGGTTCGTAAATCTGCTTCGGAACAAGCCCGGAGGCCTGGACTGACAACATCAGTGCGGCGTGCATAGATGGTTGATTTGCAACGACTTGGTCGGGCACTTCTAGCCGTTCCGGCTCAGCGCTCGTGAACAAATCGTCCTGACGTGCAACATGCGTCAACTTTGTTGTCTGGTGTTGTCGGTCCATCTTCAGCTCAAATAAAAAGGCCTTGCGGCATCAAAGGAACAGAGAAATCGAATGACTACATCGGTAAAAGCGAGCACTTTTTATGCGGCCTCACTGTCGAAAAAGTGGGATACAACATCTGCACGTGACACAAAACCTAATGACTGCGCCGATAAAGCGTTCATGAGCCGACGCCGAGGGACACGGGTCGGAGGGTTTCGCATGATGTGGATTCGAAGATATTCGGCGGAGGTGTTACAGCGCCTTGCATACGCATTTCGCTCATCATCGTCCGCCAGTGACTCCCAATACTCGAGTAGTGTCATGGCGAGCAATGTACCTTTTTGGTACATTCCAATCAATACCGCAGCGGTTATGTGCCCGCTGCGCACAGACAATTAAGATTCGTCGGCATGGATATCGACGAAATAAGAAGGCGAAATCTGGAAATGATCCTGGAATCTCGCTACGAGACACGCGCTACTGCGGCTAAGGCTTTAGGGATCGAGCCGTCGCAGCTGTCGCGGTTTTTTAACGATGGCAAGAATGGCCGAAATATCGGGGGCAACAGCGCCCGCAAATTTGAAGAGGAACTGAATAAACCTCATGGATGGCTCGATATTCCCCAATGGGAAGTCGATCGGAATCTGGGAGATCTGACCGACATCAATGTATCTGGGGTGCCATTGATGTCATGGGAAATGATAGGCGTGACGATGAAAGAAGAAGATCTGCGTGCACTCCCAACGCACCAGACAAACAAAAAAATCGATTTCAACGGTTTCGCATCTGTGCTGAAGAATGACTCGATGGATGCGCCAGCTGGTGTTCGCCCTACCTATCCGGAAGGCTTTACCATCCTGGTCAATCGAGACATTCCAGCAGAGCATGGAGCCGACTGCGTGTTCAGGATGAACGGATCGTCAGAAGCGGTATTCCGTCGCTTGATCATTGATGGTGGTGTTAAGTACCTGAAACCATTGAATGAAATCTACCCGATGGTGCAGCTACCAGACGACGCCGAGTACATCGGCCGCGTGGTACAGGTCTCTCTGGACTGCTGACTACCAGTCGTCATCGGTCTCGCTGGTGGCGCTCGCTGCCAGCGACTCGCCGAACGATTGGAACAACTTGTCGAGGTTGGGATAGGCCATGCGCCTGTTCGCGCTCTCGACAGGTTTGCTACCCACACCAGTAACATCTAGCAGCAACGCGTTTTCGAAAGTCAGGCGGAATCTCTGATCGCGAAACTCGATCGTTGCCGTCACCTGATAACGCGTATCGGAGAACCTGCCGTCATAAATAAGAACCGGCTTGATGACCACCATCCGGCGGTCCTGGTCACGCAGCCGATCAATTGCCCGGACGTCCCCAAAGGCCTGAGCCAGATATAGCTCCACCGCCTGCATGGTCCGGTCTGCGTCGGTTGCCACCTCAAACACACCTACTCGTTTGTAATCGCCTTTCTTGTCCGTCGGCTCTAGATCGATAGCCAACTGAGCACCAGCTGGTGCAGACATCACTAAGACAATTACTGCTGCAGCGATGCATGTGGTCAGAAAATTGCGAGATATTTGCATCTTCTGACGGTATCAGTGTCGTTGATTCCAGTCATGTACCAAATTGGTATTGACCTTTTTTGTACCATTTTGGTACATTTCGCTCCAACACTACTGGAGCAAACCATGGCAAAGCGTTCACCTGATGCACCGATGATCGACCTGCCGAAGACGCTGGTCACTGTGCCTGCGCCTATGCAGGCCGACGTAGAAGCGAAACGCACTAGCGCGCTCGCGTGGATCGCGGGCAATTTCACAGCCTCACAACGCCGCCTGCAGCACAAGGCGCGACTCTCACTGCGAGCAGCGCAATGAGCGATAACGTGAAAAATGTACTGCGCCCGCAGGCTGAGAAGCTAAAACGGATGGCGAACGCAATTGATGAAGCGATTTACCTTGATCAGGAGTTGAGTGCGGACCAGTCGAACCAGCTGGTACGCGCCCGCAAAGCAATTCGAGAGTGTCGCGAAAAGCTTATCCGCATCGGTCACGAGCGCACTTTTGTGCAACGGATGTGCGACGACATTGCCCAGAATGCAAGGCGTGCTGGGTGAGCAGACGGTTCAGCAATGGCCAGTGCATGCACCCGACCTGCACCAAAGCGACCAATCTCCCTTACTGCGGAATCCATTGGGGACGTTTGGGCTTGCGCCTGCAGAACGAATGGAAACGTCACCTCAAAATGACGCGCGGTGGAATCCTGACACCCGCGCTCGCAGATGAGAGAGCAGATCTTTTGCATCGCAGCGAGGTGCACTTTCGGAAACGAATGGTCGGCAAATGGGACATCGACAAGTGCAAGTACTGCGGCGCGCCGATCGCTTTCGTGCGGGCTGAGCAGGGACACATGATCGCGACCGATCCAGAAACGGTAGACACGGCTCTGCCGCACTTCGGCGGCTCTATGCGAAAGCATCGCTGCAAACCGCAAGAAACCCTTTCACGAACTCACAGGAGCATGTGATGGCTGTACCTGCAGAGAAGATTGAAGAGAGCACGATTCGTCCCGTAAGCATGGACACGCGTGAGGTGCAGAGCCTCATCGCCGGTAAGCGCACGCAGTTCCGACGAATCATGACACCTCAGCCGTTTTTTGAGACGCGCAAGGTCACAGAGTTAGATCACTACATGCTCGGTTACTGGACCCCCGAGGGTAGGAACCTGACTCACCCGTTCTACAGGGTCGATCACTGCATGGACAAGTGTCCTATTGGCCGCGTGGGTGACTATCTGTACGTCCGTGAGTCTTTCGGCGTCACCGACCGAGAATTGTTCGACAATTGGAGCAAACTGCCAGATCCATCCCGCTCGCTGGCTAACTTGATCCGGTACAAAGCGGACCGCCAGCCGGCCATACCTGGCATGAAATGGCGTGACCCGATCAAGATGCCGCGGTGGGCATCTCGCCTGATTCTCAAGATCACCGACACGCGTTGTGAGCAGCTGCATGAAATCTCCGACGACGATGCCATCGCTGAGGGCATGGTCGGCATGAAGTCGCTGCAGACGGGCCGGGTTTACGGCCTGGTCGACGAGTTTGAGCAGTACTGGCGCAGCAAGCACAGCGGCGATCACGGCTGGGATGAAAACGTCTGGGTCTGGGTTGTTGAGTTCGATCTGGTGACCGCGTGAAACCTACGCCAATCCAATTCAGCAATCCAGAGATTCGAGCATTCATGTGCGACGCACTGACGCAGATCCGCAGGGTTGCCAAGCTTCCAAAAGGACATTGCCCTGGCTGGACGTATCCGATGCCCTACGGGAAACGCTTTCGGATAGCTGGCTCTGATTACCCAGATAACGTTGAGGACGAGTTCGATTGCCCATTGGGTGAGGTTGGTGGCGAGTTCTACCTGAGAGAGTCGATTTGCATCGATGACGCAGGTAATTCTGGGTTTGGTCAAAGTCCATACGCGTGGCACGTGAACTATCCGGACGGCACGTCACACTGGAAATTTTCCAAATCTGCACTACGGACTATCGGTAAGAAGCCTGCCTCGAAAATGCCGAAATGGGCTGCCCGGGTGGTATTTGAGATTGTCGCGATACGGATCGAACGCCTGAATGACATGAAGCCAGAGGATGCGGTCAAGAGCGGGATGCGCAAGCTGACTCGCAAGGTTGCATCCGACGATCATGGTATAGCCGAGAGCAAAGCCTTAGAGCGATATCAAGCGCAGTGGGATAAGCGCACAACAGATGCGAAGCACTTTTGGCAGGCGAACCCGTGGGTGTGGGTAATCGATATTCAGAGGATCGAAGCATGAGTGACAGAGACGCATTGCACATGGTTATCGCTGTCATCTGTCTGATCATCGCGTTCTGCACTGGCTGGTTGCTCGGATTCGAGAAATCTGGGTATCGAGTTGTCATTCCCACTGTTCAGGTAGTCACCGACCCTGTCAGTCGCTGCAACTGGCTTGTTGTCCGCGGGGAACTACGCCCGCCTGGTGGGAACTTAGCCAACGGCTGCACCTACTATCGGGAGGCAAATCGAGCGGAATGAGCACTGATGTGATCTCATGGGGCGTCGCTGACGCGGCGCGATTCCTTCGGATGCACCCTGATACTGTCCGGGCGGAGGCCCGCGCTGGCAAGCTCAAGGGCTATCGGCCCGGCAAGCGATGGGTGTTCCTGCCCGAGGACTGCCTCGCGTATCTGAAGAACTATGAGAACGAACCATGTCACTCTACAAACGCACCCCGAAGGGCAATTGGCATTGCAAATTCCAGGTCGGCAACCAAACGGTTAGACGGTCTACTCGGACCAAGAACAAAAAAGACGCCGCCGCCGCTGAAGCTCGTTACAGGAAGCTAGCGTATGAGCAGATTGTCCTCGGTATCCAGAAACGCACGTTCGATGAAGCATGCGCACGCTGGCTTGATGAGAAAGCGAGCAAGCGATCTCTACACAGCGATGAGAGCCATATCCGTTGGCTGCGCGAACATTTGCCGGCCGACTTCATGCTGACAGACTTCGGACCAGACGTGATCCACCAGCTGCGCCAGGCGAAACTAGCCGGCGACACTCCTGGTCGACCGAACACGAAAAGCACGGTCAATCGCGCTATGGCGTTCCTGCGATCCCTGCTCAACGTATGTGTGAATGAATGGGGTTGGCTGGAACACCCAGTCCGAATTCCCATGTACCGGATCCCGAAAGGGGAGCCGCGCTGGCTGACGCCAGAGGAGTTTGAGGCCTTTGTGGAGCACTTACCCTACGCCCGACAGTTGGCTGCACGGTTTGCTGTAGCGACAGGGCTGCGCAGCGCACCCATACGCAAGATGGAGTGGACGCAGATAAAGGGAGATGAGCTTCGCATTCGAATCTCGCAGTCGAAGAACGAAGAACCGCTGACCATCCCACTCAATGCGATGGCTATGGAGGTGCTCGACGACTGCCGCGGTCGCGACGAGACCTTGGTATTCGTCGATGACGAGGGTAAACCGCTGCGCCGCGAGATGGTCGACAAGGCTTGGCGCCGTGCGATTAAGGCATCAGACCTGGATCATTTTCGATTTCACGACCTCCGCCACACCTGGGCAAGCTGGCATGTGCAGAACGGCACACCGCTTCACGTACTCAAAGAGCTCGGTGGATGGAAGTCACTCGACATGGTGCTCAAGTACGCACACCTCGCACCAGCAACACACCGCCAATGGGCCGGGAACGTTGCATGAGTGGATTTGGCTCGTCTATCGGTCAACAACATAGCCAGCAGGAACTTGCACGCGCTGTAGTGCTTATAGCCGCCGCTATGGCCACAGGTCGCAAAGTAACGTTCGTGGCTTCATGGTCAGTCCGACACGGCTACTACTGGCGAGACGCAGAGCTTTCTGATCTTGGGTTCCACCTGGAGCAGAGCACATTCGACCCGAAGGAATGGCAGATAGACGGTCGAGACATCAACCTGGACCGCTACAGGGTCCAGCTGCTATCGGTAGTCACCGGAGAGAAATCGGCATGAGCACCACATTTCTACCGCCTGGGTCTGCGATCATGCTCGAGGCAGACGAAACCATTGAAGATATCTGGCTCGTCAAAGTTGCAGGTCCGGATTACGTGCATACCTGTGACAGCAAAGCTGAAGCATTCCGGTTGGCCAACGCGATCAACAGGGCGACTTCTCATTGCAACCGAACAACGATCGCGAATTATCAGGATCACGTTCTTTGCACAGCCTACGTGGAGAACGCTGCGCGGGTACGGAAGGGAAAAGACTCAGCACAAAAACAGGCACAAAGTGAATCAGGGAATATCCAAGGTGGGCTAAGTGACTGATTTAATGGTGCCGATGCGCAGACTCGAACTGCGGACCTACGCATTACGAATGCGTTGCTCTACCAACTGAGCTACATCGGCCTTGTGGGGCACGCGATTATAGGTACTTGACAGCTCGACCGCAATTCGTGAGTACCGCACTTGAGCTGCGTGTCAATTTGGGAATTTCCCGGAGTAAAGCCGGTATTACGCGCTTCGCGCCGCCCTGAGAATAGTCGGCATGGAAAGGAACTCCAGCAAACGAGTGAACGGATTCACCCTCTTCGAGCTGCTCGTCACACTCGCGATCGCCGGGCTGCTCCTCGCGATTGGGGCGCCCGCGTGGTCAGAGTGGTCCGCTAGGGCAAGAGTGCGCACAACGCTGTTCGATCTGGCGCAGGATATCGCGCATGCGCGACGCCTCGCCAGAGGCCATTCGACCTCCATCACGCTGTGCGCGAAGACGCTCAGCAGAGGTTGCGCGCCAACCGGCGATTTCTCGAACGGGTGGCTCGTCTTCGTCAACACAGACAATGACCGGCCAGCCGTGAGGGATGACCTTGAGCCCGTGTTGATTGAAGGCCGTCCCGCGCCGGGCGTGCGTCTCGAGGCGAACCGCACGTTCTTCTACTTCGCCCCACCTCACAGGCGCTCGACCAACGGCACATTCACTGCCTGCGATGAGACCGCAAACAGCCACCCGCGAAGCTTGGTGGTGAGCTATACCGGACGAGGGCGCGTATCCGACCTCCCCGGTGGACTGTGCGAATGACACGGTCAGCATTCGCACGGGGTTTTACGCTGCTCGAAGTGCTTGCCGCCGCTGTTGTCGTGAGTCTGACATTGGCCGGCACCTATCAACTGTTCGCCCGCACACTCCACCAACACGCCAACACAAGATACCGACAAGTTGCCATGCACCTGGCGACGAGCGTCGCCGAATCATGTCGTGCAATTAACGCCGTGCAGCCGGATCTTGAGCGCCGGTGCGACGACGGGGACACGAGCGCATGCGAGCTACAGGCGCAGTTTGTTCTGGCACTGCAACAACATGATCGACGGGCAGCACAGACGCTGCCTAACGGCACCATTACGGCGAATAGCGGTGGCGATGGTCGGTTGCGTGTTTCCGTGAGCTGGAAGCCCGTCTCTGCACTGTATTCCGAAGTCTATCGTAAGGAGGTATTGCCATGAGTTTGCGTCGGCAATTCGGTATCACGTTGGTTGAAATCATGATTGCCTTGGGAATAGGCGTTGCGATCACGGGCACGATTGCGCAAGCGCTGGCGCTGACCAGTGATGGCTATCGACGGACCGAGACTCTCGCTTTCATGCAAGAGCAGGCAGACGTCGCTATTCGATTCCTGACTGAGGACATTCGAATGGCAGGCCACTGGAGCCTTGCAGGATCAGCGCAAAATATCGAAGGTCGCAGCATTCCCGGAAACACGAACCCTCTTGGGCTTGCCCTCCCCCGACGATGCCACGCAGATTTCGTCCTCGATCTTGGAGCCCCGGTGTTGGTGTCCGACACACCAGAGATCTGGGGCTGCGGTGCCAACGCTGTCCCACTATCCGATGCGATCGCGTTGCGCAGTCTCGCGCCGAGTGTTGTTCCAGCGGATTCGCCACGCCTCCAGGTCATCACCACGCCTGGCTACGGCCTTGTTCAAGCGCGGCTCGATGACTTTTCTTCTCAACACCCGCTTTCGCAAAGACACAACCTTTCAGTACACGGCTATTACGTGGCTGCAAGATCAACGCTGTTCCCGGATCAACCCGTTCTGAGACGGATGACGCTCAGTGCATTGTCGTCCCGGCCGTATGTACTCGACGAGGAAATCGCTCAAGGTATTGAGACCCTGCAAATCGTTGTACTCGTCGATAGCGATGCGGATGGCGCAGCCGATATGACGCTGGAACCGGGCGACCCACGACTCGATCGTCGACGCGAAAACGGGATCTCCGAACTTGTAGTTCTAGGTGTCCGCTTTTGGCTCGTCGTTCGCAGCGAAACCGGTGGATGGTCGAATGGCCAGGCTCGCGCGCTCGCAATGGGTCGCCGGTCCTACCTGCCGCCCGATGATGGTCGGCTCCGGTTCGTTGCGAGCCAGACGGTGTGGGTACGCAACGCATCACCAAACCTATGACACGTCGACCGCAAGGCATGGTGATGCTAATGGCATTGATCATGCTCACCATGTTGGGGCTGATGAGTGCGAGCGCGCTTCGCGGCACAGGTATCTCGGCACTGGATGTGCGTTGGCAGTCGGACGCAATCCTCGTTGAAGAAACCGTTGAACAGAATCTGCGGCACACCGTGCGCAACTTCGCCGTAGATCAGACCCCTATCGACGCTACGGTCTTGCACTCTACTGGTGGCGTTCGAACACAAACGACGATGACACTATTCGAACCTCATGCGGAAACAGAGCACTGGCCCGCAAGCACCTGTGCAGAATTTCGTACGGAGGGTACGCGCGGCTTTGTCACAGAAGTTCAAACGATGCTGATCTGTTTGCCGATCGATTCCCGCAATCGCAACCGGCTGGTTTCCTGGCGGGATGTACCGGAATGAGACACCGAAAAGGTTTTACTTTATTGGAGATGCTGATCGCAGTCGCACTCGCGGCAATCATTATGACAATGGCGTTCCCGACCTACTCCCATAGCCGAATTCGGGTAGAGCGCAACGAAGGTCGCCTCGCGTTGCTCCGCCACGCAACCGCACAGGTCAACTACTTCATTGTGCATGGACGTTACGCCAGCGACATGACCGAACTGGGTCATTCGTCTGCGATATCGACCACTGAAGGTGGGCGGTTTAATCTCGAAATGATATCAGCCGACGACGGAGGTTTCGTCATTCGTGCAACCCGTATTGCAGTGCAGACCGATCCCGAGTGCCAATGGTTCTCGGTCGACCAATCACACCGTCGCGCCTCTGGTCCAGCCGAACCGGACCGATGCTGGTTTCGATAGTGCTCCGCGATTGTAAAGAATGCTTACGCGGCGTCAGGCGTCGCTGGCTCTGCCACTGCCCAAGAAGCTGTCGACAATCAACAAAAACGCACCAACGCTGATCGCAATATCGGCGACATTGAACGTCGGAAAGTAGGCATCCTGCCAATGCACTTGAATGAAATCGACGACGTAACCGTACTGGACTCGATCGATCACATTGCCGATGGCACCGCCGACAATGCATGCCAGCGCAGCAGCAAGCCAATGGTGACCGGCGCGAGGTAAGCGGCGTAACCAAACCAGGATGATCGCTGTCACCACGATCGAAAGCACAACAAACAACCAGCGTTGCCAGCCCCCCTGATCACCCAGAAAACTGAACGCCGCTCCATAGTTGTGTAGCCGAGTGACGTTAAGCAGCGCGTTGATCTCGATGCGCTCGTACAACACAAACCGATCAACAATGGCCCACTTGGTGAACTGATCGACAACAACAACGCTCAGCGATAGCCAGAGCCACAGCATTTTGCTGCGCCCTTGCGGTTTCGAAAGGCTGTCAGCTGCGTCGGTTTGGGCAGGAGTGGTGTCGCTCATCGCCAGAGTGTACCAGCAGCGAGCGCCGCACGAGCGTCCGCGGCATCTTGATCCATCTGTACCGTCAACGCGTCGAGAGAATCGAATTTGAGCTCGTCCCTGAGTTTCTTCACGAGCTCCACATCGAGACGCTTTCCGTAAAGATCGCCGGAAAACTCGAATACAAACACCTCGAGCAATACACCCACACCCGCGACTGTCGGACGAGTACCGATACTCGCGACGCCCTCATAAGTGTGCTCGTCGATACCATCTATCCGGACCGCGAAAATGCCTTGAACGGGACTCGAACGCCGGTGCAACGCAATATTGGCCGTGGGGTAGCCCAGTGTGCGTCCAAGCTGCTGACCGCGAATCACCTTGCCTGAAAGCCGGAATGAGCGCCCAAGCAGTTGGTTTGCCAATTGCAGATCGCCCCGCGCCAGCGCCTCTCGAATACAAGTGCTGCTCGCGCGCATACCTGACACCTCGACACTTGGAATCTGCTCTACCGAGAAATCCAGACGCTCGCCCGCAGCCCGCAGATCAGCGACCGAGCCAGCGGCTCGGTGCCCGAACCGAAAGTCGTCACCAATGACGAGGCGCGACACGCCAAGCGCATCGACCAACAGCGATTCGACGAACTCATCCACGGAAATTTCCGCCATGCGCCTGTTGAATCGTGCGCAGAAAAACGCAGCCATACTTGCCTGGCGCATCAGCTCAAAGCGCTCTCGGAATCGGGTCAGTCGCGCAGGCGCCTCGCCCTCTGAGAAAAACTCTTTCGGCGTTGGCTCAAAACTCATTGCTACTGGCAACAGCGCTTGTTCAGCAGCTAACTCACTGACGCGGTTAAGAAGTGCCTGGTGTCCCAGGTGGACACCGTCGAACGCACCAATCGTAAGTGCGACCCGGCGCCCGTCGCGAAACGCGCGCATGCTGGAGATATCGCGGCACAGTTTCATGAGCCAGTCGATCCCGTCAGTGATTGAAGCCGCAAATGATGCGGCCGTAGCCCGACTATTGCCAGTGATACGAGGTAGGCAAAAACGCCGCCGAGAACCAGCACGCCAAGTCTCAACAGTCGCTGCGCAAGTTCCGCGGCCAGCCACCAGTCCAGGGCGGGTGAGCCGAGCAACAAAAACGTCGCTAGCGCGGCGTTGGCAAGGAGCAGGCGACACAAAAATGGCCGCCACCCGGGGCGCAGAGAGACGATCCCCTGCCTGCGCAGACCGATCCAAAGCAAACCGGCATTAACCACCGCCGAAAGCGTCATCGAGAATGCGAGGCCAGCATGGGTTGCCGCGATCTCCCATCGAGTCAGCAACGCCACAAAGGCAAGGTTACCGAGGAAGTTCACAACCATCGCAACCAACGCTGCCTTGACGGGCGTCTTCGTGTCTTGGCGCGCGAAATAGCCTGGTGCCAGAATTTTGATAGTGATAAAGGCAGTCAGGCCACCCGAAAACGCCCACAGACTGGCCCGAGCCATTTGCACATCGAATGCGGTGAACGCACCGCCGAAGAACAGAGTTGTCACCAGAGGACCTGCCAACAGAGCAAGACCGATTGTCGCCGGCAGTGCGATCAGAAACACAAGGCGCAACGACCAATCGAGCGTTGCAGAGAACGCGTCCGTATCGTTACGACTAAAGCTCCGCGTAAGACTCGGCAACACCACGGTTGCAAGGGCAATCCCGAAGACACCCAGAGGAAACTCCATCAGTCGATCCGAATAGTAGAGCCACGTGGTCCGCGCCTCCCCGAGCAACGTCGCAAAAATGTTATCGACGATCAGGTTAATCTGCGCTACAGAGGAGCCGAGTATCGCCGGCAGCATCAACGTCAGAATTTTCTGCACCTTGGAATCGCGCCAACCCCAACGAGGACGACTCAGTAAACCGGCCCGAATCAAGAACGGTAGTTGAAAAGCCAGTTGGGTCACGCCACCAGCAAATACGCCCAGCGCGAGTGCCAGTGTGGGCCGCTCAAACTGGGGCGATACGAAAATCGCAAAGCCAATCAGCACCACATTGAGCAAGACCGGCGTAACCGCCGGGATCGCATACCGGTCGTAAGTGTTTAGCAAACCCGCACACACCGACGTCAGCGATATGAAAAGAATGTAGGGGAACGTGAACCTCAACATCAGAGTCGCCAGCGAGAACGTATCCTCGTCCCGAGCAAATCCGGGGGCAAACATCAAAACGATCAGCGGCGCGAACACGATGCCTGCCACACTCAGCGCAAACAGGAGGGCGCCAAGCGTACCGGCCACCCTGGCGGAGAGCCGCCGCACGGCCTCATCTCCCTCGTGTTCGCGCACCTCCCCCAGTACGGGGACAAATGCCTGTGACAACGCGCCCTCGGCGAAGAATCGCCGCAGCATGTTCGGGATTCGATTCGCGATAATGAATGCGTCCATCATCCAATCCGCGCCGAACAATCGCGTGAACAAGATATCCCTTGCAAGACCGAGGAAACGCGAGAGCAACGTCATCGTTCCGACGATGCCGGTGCGCCTCAAAAGGCTACGATCGGACTCGCGCTGGCTGGTTCGGGACGTTGCAGGGCTCATGGCGCTCGAAGTGTACCGGAGGTGCAAATCGCCTGCGGCATTATTGACTTGGCCCCGTCGAAGCCCGATAATCGCGGGCTGTTTTTCGCACGCCCTACTCTGGCGCGTGCCTGACACGTTCTTTCGGAGTAACAAACGTGGCGAATATTAAATCTGCGGGCAAACGCGCTCGTACAGCAGAAAAACGACGTCTTGCGAATATGGCCCAGCGCTCACGCATGCGTACCTTTATCAAGAAGGTGATTGCGGATGTAGAGAGCGGCGACAAGGACGCAGCACTGGCGAGCTACAAAGCGGCCGTACCTGTCATAGACAACATGGCAGGCAAAGGCATTGTTCACAAGAACAAGGCTGCACGCCACAAGAGCCGTCTGAACAAGATGGTCAAGGCGATGAGCGCCTAACGGCCAGACCGTTATTCGCTTTGTGCGCTGTCATCCACGGCGGCGCTGTCTTCCTCAGCAAACTCGCTCGCGTGCTGCTCTAGCCACGCCATGATGTGCGCAGCCAACGCATCTGTTCCTAACCCGGTTGCGGCGCTCACTGTGTAGACGGGCCCGTCCCAATCCAGAGCGCCAACCAGCGCCTCGGTCCGGTCCCGTACCTCCTCTTCCGGCATCAAGTCGGTCTTGTTGATGACAAGCCAGCGCGGCCGTGCCGCGAGTGCCTCGTCGAACTTGGCAAGTTCGGCTGCAATGTCGCGAACCGCTTGCGCCGGTGCGACAGAACCTTCGGGTGGCGCAATATCGACGAGATGTAGCAGCAACCGTGTACGTTGCACATGTCGCAGGAATCGGATGCCCAAGCCTGCGCCATCGGCCGCACCGGGGATCAGCCCGGGAATATCCGCCATCACGAAGCTTTGAGCATTGCCTACCGATACGACACCCAAATTCGGATGGAGGGTCGTAAAGGGATAATCAGCGATGCGAGGCCGAGCTGCACTCATGGCCGTGATCAGCGTCGACTTGCCGGCATTTGGCATACCGAGCAGGCCCACATCGGCAATCAGTCGCATCTCGAGGTGGAGGTGGCGCGCCTCACCAGGCGTACCGTTTGTAGTCTTTCTCGGCGCGCGATTTACACTGCTCTTGAATCGGGCATTGCCAAGCCCACCACGCCCGCCTGCCGCAACGCGCAACGTGGCCTGATCCTCAGTTAAGTCACCGATCGTCTCGCGTGTATCGATATCGACCACGACCGTGCCAACCGGCACCGCGATCACCAGGTGCTCGCCGGACGCACCCGTGCGATTTCGACCCGCACCAGGCTCACCGTTGGGAGCCTTGAATCGGCGCTGCACCCGAAAATCCACCAATGTATTGATGCTTGCGTCCGCTTGCAGGATCACGTCGGCACCATGGCCGCCATCACCCCCATCTGGCCCGCCTCGGGGAATATATTTTTCGCGACGGAAGCTCAGCGCGCCATTGCCACCACTACCCGCTTGCACCCGCATTGTCGCTTCGTCAACAAACTTCACGCATCAATTCCTGAACCATACGCACAAAAAACCCCGCTCAGCGGCGGGGTTTTCAGCTCGTAAGCGCCGCTCGCTGGATCAACCGGCAGCAACAACACTCACATATTTGCGGTTTCTGGGACCACGCGTACCAAACGTGACTTCACCGTCAACCTTAGCGAACAAGGTGTAGTCACGCCCCATTCCTACGCCTGCTCCCGGGTGGAAGTGCGAGCCGCGCTGGCGCACCAGGATGTTGCCTGCAATGACGTGCTCGCCACCGTAACGCTTCACACCAAGTCGTTTGGACTCTGAATCGCGACCGTTCTTGGTACTGCCGCCTGCTTTCTTATGTGCCATGCCGCTTTAACCTCTTACTCTTCTTCGCTAGCCGCTGCCGCTTTCTTGGCACGCGGTGCGCCGGTGATACCGGTGACTTCAATTTCTGTGTACCACTGGCGATGACCTTTGGTACGCATGTAATTTTGACGGCGCTTAAATTTCAGCACGGTCACTTTCTTGCCTTTCGCAACATCCAGAACCTTCGCCTTGACCTTGCTGCCCTTAACGGTCGGCGCGCCCACTTTCACATTCGCGCCATCGCCGACCAGTAGGACCTCGTCGAACTCGACGGTTGCGCCCGTCTCGACTGGCAGCCTCTCGACCTTTAACCGATCACCCTTGGTCGCACGATATTGCTTGCCACCGCTTTTGAAAACCGCGTACATATTCATTGCTCCACGACGTGTTTCGCGCGACTCGGCGGTCGGGAACGAATACACGTCGGTACTCAAAAATTGCTGAAGCCTTAGTAAAAACAAAGGCTTAGGCGAGCATCGCGCAATCACGGAGACAGCGGCCCGCACAAAAGACGTGAAATAGTACGAACCCATGGCGCGTAGGTCAACGTCCAGATGCACGAGCTTTCATGCATCAACAGTTGTCGAGCGTGGCTAAGCGCACCCATTTCAGGCACAATTCCGCCCATGTATGCAGCGACCACCGCATCGCCGGTCGTAACGCTCGAGGATATTCGGGCCCTCTGTGCCGGTGACCTCGACGCCCTCGACACTCTGATCGACTCAGCACTCAGCACCGACGTTCCGTTGGTCGCAGAGGTAGCGAACTATATCGTTAGTGCGGGAGGCAAACGCCTCAGACCTCTGATCGTCTTGCTGGCGGCGCGAGCCATTGCGGGTCCGGATCTTGGCGGGACACGCCACGTTGCCGCGGCGGCGATCATTGAGTTCATTCATACCGCGACTCTGCTCCACGACGATGTCGTAGACGGCTCGGAGAAGCGTCGCGGCAGAGCAACCGCCAATGCGGTATTCGGCAATCAGGCGAGCGTGCTTGTTGGCGATTTCCTCTACTCCCGCGCCTTCCAGATGATGGTTGACATCGATGATATGGCGGTGATGCGGGTTTTGGCCGATGCGACCAACACGATTGCGGCCGGAGAAGTCCTTCAGCTAATGAACGTTGGTGATCCTGACACCACCGAAGACGCTTATCGTCAGGTGATCTATCGCAAGACGGCGAGACTGTTCGAAGCCGGCGGCGACATCGCAGCGATCATCACTGACGCGCCAGCTGACGTGCGTCAAGGACTCGCGACCTACGGACGCGAACTGGGCGTTGCATTTCAGCTCGTCGATGACGCACTGGATTACAGTGCGAGCGAGCAGGAACTGGGTAAGAATCTCGGTGATGATCTGGCTGAGGGTAAACCTACTCTGCCAATCATCCACGCCATCCGGGAAAGTGTCGGCTCCGAGCGCGCGCTACTCGTTGACGCGGTGCGCGAAGGCAGTATCGAACGACTTTCTGATATCTGTTCGGCAATTGAATCCACTGGCGCGCTTGAGTACACTCGCGTCCGCGCTCAAGAGGCTGCAGACGCAGCCATTCGAGCGTTGAGTGTATTGCCGGCTTCAGACTACCGGGATGCACTTGAGGCTATCGCAGAATTCTCGGTGGCCCGTCGATTCTAGATCTGCGGCTGAGGTCCCGGCCAGCTAACGCAATCAGCATCGAATGAATGATTTGTCGGGGTGTAGCTCAGCCTGGTAGAGCACTGTCTTCGGGAGGCAGGGGCCGGAGGTTCAAATCCTCTCACCCCGACCATCATTCAACGTTTCGCCGGCGATGGGTCGATCGACCCTTGAAATTCGTGCTAGCGCCGCCTCGAGCTCTGCTTGCGTGAACGGTTTGCGAAGTACTGGGCACTCGATACGCTCCGAATCACTGAAGCCACTCATCAGCAATATCGGCAACGCCGGAAAGTTCGTTTCCACCCAGTCGGCCAGCATCAGTCCATCGTACTGCCCCGGCATGCGGATGTCGGAAATGACAAAGTCGACTTGATCAGGTCGCTCAGTCAGCTCGGCCATCGCCGCCTCTGCCGACGTTACAAGCTGCGGCGAAATTCCCATGAACTCAAGCATGGCCACCAGCGCTTCGCCCAGAACTGCGTTGTCCTCGACAACCAACGCGCCAAGCTCCGAGTGCTCGACCTCAACCGCTTCAGGCTCGTTGCGACTAACCAGCGACACGGGAACCACCGGAAAATACAGCGACACAGTCGTGCCCTGTCCAAGTACGCTCGTAATCTGCAGGTCTCCGCCAGATTGACGCGCAAAACCGTAGACCGAACTTAGCCCGAGGCCAGTTCCCGATACGTCGGTTCGCGTCGAAAAGAAGGGTTCGATCGCACGTCGGACCTGATCCTCAGACATCCCGACGCCGTCATCGCAGACGCTGAGTTGAATGTATCTCCCGACATCGAGGTCGTGGTCTGCGCCCGTATCATCCTCACGAACTTCCAAGAGTTCGAAAGAAAGACGAACTGTGCCACTGCCAGGCATAGCCTCGGCCGCATTCTTCAACAGGTTGATGAGAGCCGACGTTAGCTGCGCCGTATCCGCTTTGATGCCAACCGAGGGCGGTAAGAAGCTGACCACCTCGAGGGCAACAGACGTGCCGAGCGCCGCCTCCAGAAGCGGCCTCGCGTCGTCAAGGAAATCCGGGATGCTGATCGGTTGCTCATCTAGCTCCTGCTGTCTCGCGTACGCCAGCAGCCGACCAATAATCCCCCGAGCGCTGGACAGTGCTTCATTGGACCCTTGCAACAGTCGATGTGAGGCATCCGAAATCGACTCAGTAGCGAGACGCTCATTGGCGATGCTCATAACTTGAAGCAAATTATTGAAGTCGTGTGCAACATTGCCGGTCAGTTGGCCGAGCGCTTCGTTGTGAGCGCGTCTGGCTAACGCCTCGGACTGCACTCTGACCTCTGACTCAAGCTCTTCGGTCAACGCTGCCTGCTCATTGCGGAACCGCCGGTCGAAGCGACGTCGGCTCAAGAGATAACCCAGGAGTCCGACGAAAACGACAACTGACGCACCGCTCACAAACGTCAGATTGCGCGACTGACGTGCAGAGTCGGCGCGTGCCTCGTTCGCAGCGGATTCAGCGCGCAACAGCTCCTGCTCGCGTTCCAGTCTTTCAAGCTCCGCAGCGTTGGCCGCCGCCACCTGTTGCGCATCAAAATAGCGTGTGTGTTGCTCTTGTTTCAGGCGCTGGCGACGTCCGTTGGTTTCGAGGAGTCTTCTGTATGTTTGCAGCAACGCTGGATCACTGGATCTCGCCAACCCAAGCTGCAACTCCAGAGACTCCAGATTTTCCAGACTGTTAACGTCCTGAATCCCGATCGCCCGCAGATCGCGTAATTGCTGCTCAGCCTCTTCCAGCCGATTCAGCGCAATATTCGCCCTCGCAAGCGCGAGTGCTGCATTTGTGTACTCAAGTGGGTTCGTGGAGAGAATGTCCACAGCTGTCAAAGCCGCCTGCTTCGAAGCCTCATACCGTGACAGCTCAAAGAGAAAGTCAGAGAGCACTTCATAAGCACTGCCAATCATCACAGGCGGTCCATCGCGGTGCTGCGCGATGAACGTCTGCAATTGCTCAATAGCGAGCTCACGATTTCCCAGCAAACCTTGCAGTTGAAGCTCATGCAGGCGGAGTGACATGACGATAAACTCGTCGCTGCTCTCGCGGACCGCGGGTTGCAGACGCTGTACCCATGATGCAGCGTCGCGGTAAAGCTGCTCCTCTTGCAGCGTCACCACTAAATTGTTTCCAATCCTCAACTGCTCCGATATCGATCCTTCCTGCAACGCCTCCTGCAACAAATCAGTGAGCAGCGTTAGTGCAACGAGGACTTCGCCCTCGGTTTTCATGATGCTGGCGTAGTTAGCGCGAATCCGCCGCATGACCGCTGGGTTCACGCCTTCTGGGGCGTCCCGGATGATCTGTTGCATCGTGGCGCGAGACTCCTCCGTCTTGCCGGTCAGAAACAGTTGCACAGCCTCGATACCGCGAAGATCAACAAAGTCACTGAGACTCAGCCGTGCGAGCGGGTCTCGCAAACAATCGGAGACGACCTCGTAGCCAACGGGAAACTCCGAGCGCCTGTGATGCAGTCTCGCAAGTTCTGCACACACCGCAGCAAAAAGCTTGCCGTCGGCTTCGGTGCGCGAACGTTCAAGCATTCGTTCGACGGCTGTCACGTGTGCCGGTGTCTGGTCGACCGGCTCTTGACGAAGGCGTTCAACGAGATCATGCAGCGGGATCGAATCGACTGTGTCTGGATCAAAGGTGAGCGAGTCCGCGCGGGCCACTGCTACGCAAGCGGAAATCACCACCAACGAAAACGCGGCTGCACACTGCCGAAACGTCATCATAGTTCGAGACTAACCGAATGAATCGTCGACGGCCATCGCCTATGGCGATACGAGCTGTTCAAACGCGAATGCCAACTCGATCAGTGCCACATCTGACCACGGTGGACCAATAAAACTGATTCCGAGCGGCTTACCGTCTCGAGTTTTGCCTGCCGGCACCGTTATGGAGGGAAAACCGGAAACTGCAGCCAGTGAAGAGCTGCCAACTGCAAAGTCATCGCCGCGCTCGTAATCGGTCAACCAGGCAGGTCCGTTGCTCGGCACCACCAGTGCATCAAGGCGAGCATCAGACAAAGCCTGCATGAGCAAAGCGCTCATCTTTACCTTGCTCTGTTCGAGCGCCTCAACGTAGGCATCATCGTCTAATCCATTTGTTGCATTCGCCTCTTCAAGAATGTCTTGAGCGAAGTAAGGCATTGCCTCGGCAGCATTCGCTGAATTGAAGGCGATGATGTCATCCAATGAGGAGACCGGAGCGGAATGTGTCTCAAGGTAAGCATTAATGCCAACTTTGAATTCATGCAGGAGTACGGTGCGCTCAGCGCGACCGAGGCCGCTCGTGTCTATACGAATATCATCGACGAGCACCGCCCCCGCATTCTTTAGCCGTGCAAGCGAGCGCCCGTAGGCCGATTCCACCTCCGGGTTTGAACCGCTTCCGTAGTACGAACGAATGACGCCAATCCGTTTTCCCGCCAGCGCATCCGCCCGAAGCGAAATTGATAGTGGTAACACGCCTGTGGGCACATCTTGGGCTTCGTTGGCGCCCGCCATTGCGGCGAGCAAATGGGCCGCCTGACTCACCGTCCGTGCCATCGGGCCAGCCGTGTCCTGACTGCGCGCAATTGGAATGATGCCGGATTGGCTGACCAGACCCAGCGTTGGTTTTATGCCGACGATCCCGTTCATCGACGAGGGGCAAATGATGGAGCCGTCCGTCTCTGTTCCCACGGCGAGATCAACAATACCCAAGGCGACCGCAACTGCTGAGCCACTCGACGAGCCGCACGGGTTCCATGCAGGGTCGATCGCATGTGCCGTCTGCCCACCGATGCTGCTCCAACCGCTCACGGAATTCCGACTTCTGAAGTTCGCCCATTCGCTCAGATTGGTTTTCCCGACCACGATCAATCCCGCCGCTCGCAGATTGGCGACCAGTGGCGCATCCTGCTGAGCGATAAACCCCGACATCGCAAGTGAACCTGCAGTGGTTTGCAGCAGGTCAGCAGTATCGATATTCGCCTTCAACAACACCGGCCAACCGGAAAGCGGCGACTCAGATGATGGCTGTCGGTCATGTGCGCGAGCAGTCTTTAGTGCTTCGCTGTTCCACTCGATAACACTGCGTCGAGGGTTCGTTGGTAGGGTCCCCTCACAAGGGGCACCAGCAGGATGACCGTCAACCTCGCACAGAACCGAAATTGCCTGCAGGACTCGCCGCTCTGCCTCACCAGGAGCAGGATCCCGAGGTGCGCATCCCGTGGGGAACAATACTAGAGCCACAAGCAGCACACGCACGCATGACGTCCTATTAGGCTTTGCTGCCACTGGCCTGATGCTCCACGAACGCTGCGACTGTGCGTTCCGCTTCCTTCGGATGCTCGAACTCGGCGATGTGACACAAGGCATCGCCAGCGTGTACCAGTGGCAACTGCACTCGCCCGATGACGACGCCGTCATGCGGCGATGTGACAGCCGTTTGATCTGCACCAACAGGATCGGAGATCGTCGCGACCGTCTGTCCCCGCTTCACTCTTTCGCCGAGTTTCACGGCGCTGACGAGAATGCCGCTCTGCGGCGCACGGACCCACGCGCTATCATGGGCCAACACCGGCTCACCGAAGGATGCGGGCGGCCTGCCGGGAAGCATCTTAAGCTGGCGCATCACGCGCCGTATGCCGCGAACACCGGCGCGGATGCTCGACTCGTCAAAGCGCAACGCCTCTCCCGCTTCATAGACGATGATGGGGATTTTTTGACGCTCAGCCTCAGCGCGTAACGATCCCTCACGCACCTCAGAAGCCACGATAACCGGGGCGGCAAACGCATCCGCCAGTGCGCGCGCTTTTTCGTCGCCCGCAGTCACCCGAATCTGTGCGAGGTTAGTGCGATGCACAGCCGCGGTATGCAGATCGATTGCTACGTCAACCTGCTGGAGAATCTGCTCGCAAAAACGATGCGCAAGTCGACTTGCGGCTGAACCTTTGGAACTACCGGGAAAGCACCGATTCAAGTCCCGTCGGTCGGGCAAGTAACGTGAGAGGTTCAAGAAACCCAACACATTGACGATGGGCACCGCAATGAGCGTGCCTCGAATCTTGTCGAGCGCGGCGGTCGTCAACAGGCGTCGAACAATTTCAACACCATTGATCTCATCGCCGTGGATGGCTGCACTCACGAGCAACGCAGGACCCGGGCGCTTACCGTTCACGACCTCAACCGGCATGCTCATTTGGGTATGCGTATAAAGATCGGTCACGGGCAACGCCACCGAGCGACGTTCGCCCGGTCCAATGTCGTAGCCACCAAGGCGGATAACGCGTTGGTTTCGCTCCCGTGAGGTCTTAGCCTGCGCCTTTGGTTTTGGTTCGCCCATGGCGTGCGTTCTTCTCAATAAACTCGATGATTTGGCCGGCAATATCTTTGTCCGTCGCTTTCTCAATGCCTTCAAGCCCTGGACTCGAATTCACTTCCATAACAACAGGTCCATGGTTCGATCGCAGGATATCCACACCCGCGACGTTCAGGCCCATGATTTTAGCCGCACGGGTTACGGTCGAGCGCTCCTCCGGGGTAATTCGAATCAGTGACGCGGTTCCACCACGGTGGAGGTTCGACCGGAACTCACCATCCTTCGCCTGGCGCTTCATCGACGCAACAACCTTGCCCCCGATCACGAAGCATCTGATGTCTGCGCCGCCCGCTTCCTTGATGAACTCCTGAACGAGGATGTTCGCATTGATGCCTCGAAACGCCTCGATAACACTAGCAGCGGCCTTCTGCGTTTCAGCCAGCACGACGCCAACGCCCTGGGTACCTTCGAGCAACTTGATCACGACGGGCGCACCGCCGGTCAGTCGTAACAGGTCATCGGTGTCATCCGGCGAGTGGGCGAAGCCGGTGACTGGCATGCCGATACCTTTGCGTGACATCAATTGGAGAGATCGCAACTTATCGCGCGATCGACTGATGGCCACCGACTCATTCAACGGGAACACACCCATCATCTCGAACTGGCGCACCACCGCGGTGCCGTAGAACGTCACCGAACTTCCGATACGCGGAATGACCGCATCGAAACCCGATAACTCCTCGCCCTTGTAATGCACCGCAGGCTTGTGAGAGGCAATATTCATGTAGCAGCGCAGATGGTCGATCACACGGACCTCGTGGCCCCGTTCGATGCACGCCTCTTTGAGTCGACGCGTAGAGTAGAGATTCGCATTGCGCGAGAGAATCCCGATCTTCATTTTCGAATTCCTTGTCTTGTAGGTTTTGCCCCCACCCGATAGGAGCTCGATGGGTCGACCAATAAACGATGACTGAGCGCCGTGCGGCCCACCAACATACGGAACAACATATCGCGACGGTCTATCAGCGTCATTTCAATCGACCAGCGGTGCGCCCCCATCTGCAGTGTTGTTTCGATAACAAACCGGTGTGTGCGATTTCCCGTGGAGCTCTTCACCGCACGCTGATCAACAATCGGTGCGGTACAGTGCACGATATCGGTGGTGTCCTTATGTGTGCGATAGACATCAAAGCCCACGCAGGTCACACCATCGACTTCCAACGCCTCCATATTCCAGGCGTTCAGCGCTGAGCTGCGCGCACCGGTATCGAGCTTTGCTTTCACCGGGCCAATTGGCAGATCGGGCAACGTCACCCACTCACGCCATCCGGCAGTCTGCATGGCTGACTCGTCGCTCACGGCGATTGCAGTGCTCGCATCGTGACCGTCTCGACTTCGGAGGTCACCGAATTGCGCAACACACCGATGCCAGAAATGTCGACTTCAACCGTATCACCCGGTTGCATATAGATCGGCGGTTTACGTGCGAAACCGACACCACCCGGTGTACCCGTCACAATGACGTCGCCTGGCAACAGCTCCGCGAAGGACGAAATGTAAGCGATCAGCGCGGGCACATCGAAGATCAGCTCCGAACACTCGGCCTTTTGCATCACCTCGTTGTTTAGCCGAGTCTCGAGGCTGAGCGTCGCAGGATCACCAATCTCGTCGGCTGTGACCATCCAGGGACCGAAGCTGCCGCTTCGAGAGAAGTTCTTGCCGGGTGTGAACTGTGGCGAGTGGCGTTGGTAGTCGCGCACGGAGCCGTCATTAAAGCAGCTGTATCCCGCCACGTGACGCAATGCGCCATGGGCAGGGATATGACGACCGGCTCGACCGATAATGACTGCAAGCTCCCCCTCGAAATCGAAACGATGCGATAGCGACGGCGCCACCAATGCCTCGTCGTGACCGACCTGACTTCCCGGGAAGCGGACGAACAAAACCGGGTGCTCGGGCATCTCGCGTCCGGTTTCCAGCACGTGCGGCTTGTAGTTAATACCGACGCAAATGATTTTGTCGGGAGCGGGGATGACCGGCTCAAAGGTAACATCCTCTAGCGCATAGTCGGCCGTGTGTTCGCTTGCCAGCGTCCTCAGAAGGTCCAAACCCTCTGCAGCAAGCACAGACCTCAAATCGGCGTGTTCACTGAGTCGGACACCGGCATCGACGACGCCCGCCGCACTGACCACGCCGTACGACTGGCGCCCGTCCACACTGAAACTCATCACACGCATGCGCAGAGGGTACGCGAGGACAGGCGTTAGTCAAACAAACTCAGCTGGTCGTCTTTGTGAACTCGAGGCGCATCGAAGCGTGTAGCGTCTGCGCCACCGACGCGACGTTCCCGGTACTGCTTCTGCGTCATGCGGTCGGAGGCTTTGCGCCGGCTACCGTGTCGATCAAAAACACGGGCCGCCTGTTTTCGGTGCGACGGATCATTACGTACTTCGCTGATCCTTGAACGAGCGAACCGGATCGCCTCCGTGTGGTCTACAACTCTCACCGGATAGTCGACACCTTCACGAAAATTGATAGCGCTGCGCTCGATTGGCGACAGCTTCCAAGGCTCATGAATGAAAAGGTCGGGCACCTGTGCGAGTTCGGGAACCCACCGACGCACAAAGGCGCCTTTCGGGTCATGGTCATGACCTTGTTTGATGGGGTTGTACATACGCGGCGTGTTGATGCCCGTTGTGCCGCTTTGCATCTGAATTTGCGAGATGTGGATACCGGGTTCGTAATCGATGAACTGACACGCCAGAAAATCCCGGAAGCTTCGCCAATCCAACCACAAATCGTAAGCCGCAAAGCTCACAAGCATGGCTCGCATCCGAAAGTTGATCCAACCGGTTTGCTGTAACGATCGAATGCAGGCGTCGACAAACGGAAATCCGGTTCGCCCCTCGCACCAGGCACGCAGTCGAGTCTCATCCGGATATCCCCGCAAAGACTCATAGGCGGGATTGAAGCATCGGTGCTCGATCTCAGGCTCACTCTCGAGTTTCTGAATGAAGTGACACCGCCAGTGCAAGCGCGACACAAATGCGCTGCGTGAGCGCTTGGCGAGATCGCTGTCCTCCGTCGCATGCACCACTTGGCGCAACGACAGTAGCCCCCAAGCGAGGTATGGACTCAGCCTCGAACACGCACGACGCGCACTCACCGGTGCCGATAGACTCCGAGCGTAGTTGCTTCCCCTGCCCGCAAGAAAACTCTCGAGTGTTTCGTGCGCCGCCGCCAAGGTGCCGGGTTGGCTTTGAAGTCGCTCGGCAACCGCCGGGTGGGTGGCGGTGAGTTTCAACATACGATCGTCAGGTATGGAACCGGGATCGATGCCAGACACACCGTGAATACCCAGTGGCACATCCACAAGGTTCGCATTCATTCGCTTCGACCAGTGCCGTGACCAGCCGTCGCGTGAGCTCAGTCGCCGAACGACACCATTGTTCGGCCACTCACGCCACTCGACACCTTGCTCGCGAGCCCAATCGGCAACCGCTAGATCCCGTTGATACGTCAGCGCGTTGCCCGTCTCCTCATGAGCGTAGACTGCGTGAATGTTGAACCTGTGCCGTAACGATTCCAGAACCTCGACTGCCTCGCCGGTTCTGACCACCAGCGGCTGACCGAGCGCGGCAAGCTCCGAGCGCAAATCCAGCAAGGCTTCGGAAACGAACTCCCAATGCATGCAGTCGAGATCCGGCGCGGACCAAATACTCGGCTCTGCAATGTATAGCGGCAACACACGCCCCAGGCTCGCTGCAGCAGCGAGTGGCGCATGGTCATGCACCCGCAGATCGCGCTTGAACCAAACCACTGTGATCGGAGCTTCTTGCATTGCGATACTGTACAGAAATACAGCCTGCTTCGCCGCCGAGTGTCTATAAAATATCGAAGAAGTTTTATGGGTTTTTATTGTGCAAAATCTAGACAGTCAATTTTCTACCTTGACACTTGGCGCTGCATTGGAAGAGCGCTGCGAGCTTGTCGGCGCCGGCAGCATCCAAAACGACGGCGAGTGGGTGCTGTACTGGATGCATCACGCGATGCGTGTCGACGAAAACCCCGCTCTCGACGTGGCTGTGACCTGCGCCCGCGCTCTCGACAAGCCGCTGTTGGTTTATCAGGGGCTCGGTGGTGGCCACGCCTACGACAGCGATCGCAGCCACACTTTTATTTTGCAGGGCGCGCGCGATGTCGCCAAAGCGTTGCAGGCACGTGGTATCACCTACGCCTTTTCGCTACCCGAGGCGGGCGCCGACTCACCGTTGGCATCGCTCGCCGCACGTGCGGCACTTGTTGTTGCAGAACATATGCCGGGCGCGCCGTTTGTGCGCTGGCAGAAAGTGCTCGCGACGCGCACCGAGGCGGCGATCCTGAAAGTCGATGCGCGCTGCATCGTACCGATGTCCTTCCTTGATCAGGCTCCTGCGCGCGCATTCAAATTCAAAGACAAGACCAAACACGAGTTCCGACAACGCATACCGGCGGGCTGGCCAGCACTACCCGACTGGCGCGTGATGACAGCGGAGCAGGATGTCTTCGAACCGCTGGACATCGCGAACATGAGCGATACCGACATTGCCGCAGCAATCGAGCGGCAACCGATCGATCATCGCATCGGACCCGTCCTCGATACACCGGGGGGGACAGAGGCAGGCTACCGCCGCTGGAATGCATTCTGTGAGCGTGGTCTCGCGAGCTACCATCGCAAGCGCAACGACGCGGCACTCCAGTGGCCGATCGGCGTAAGTCGAATGTCTCCTTACCTGCACTACGGCATGGTGTCGCCCTTCCGACTGGCCAAAGAAGCTGCCGAGCTCAACCTTCCCGGGAGCGAGAAGTTCATCGAAGAGCTCACGATCTGGCGTGAGCTAGCTCACCACTTCTGTGCACATTGCAAAGACCCGGACAGCCTTTCTGCTCTGCCGGGCTGGGCACAGGAGACCCTGGAGGAGCACGCGAAGGACCCACGCACCGAAAGCTACTCGATGGATACGCTTGCCCGGGCACGCAGTGGCCACGAGCTGTGGGATTTGGCACAGCGGTCATTGCTGGTTCACGGAGAGTTGCACAATAACCTGAGAATGACTTGGGCAAAGGCCCTTGTTGAGTGGCGGGACTCTCCACAATCGGCACTTGACGCCCTACTGGATTTGAATCACCGGTATGCGCTCGATGGTAACGACCCATCTTCGTACGGCGGGCTACTGTGGGCACTCGGACTGTTTGACCGCCCGTTTGATCCACCGCAGCCTGTCTTGGGCACAATTCGACCGCGGTCGGTTGCCGCGCATGCCAAACGGCTCGACATGCCCAAGTACGCGGCACATGTGAACCGCACGCAGGGCGAGCGACTCCGGATTGCCGTCATCGGTGCGGGCATCGCCGGAATGGCGGCGGCCGCAGCGCTCACTGATCAGAACCAAGACGTCGTGGTGTTCGAGAAATCGCGTGGCCCTGGCGGTCGAACGGCAACACGCCGAGCTGACGACCTGCGCTTCGACCATGGCGCACAGTACGCAACGGCTAGCGACCCCCGTTTCGAAGCGCAGCTGCACGCCTGGGAGGAAGCGGGCGTTGTGAGGAAGTGGCCCGGCGAAATTCACGACCTTGCAACCCGGGCCAATAAGTCCAGCAAGACTCGATGGCAGGGCACGATGGGCATGAACGCAATCTGCAAGCATCTGGCTGAGGGCATTGACCTGCGGCGTGCCTGTCGAATCACGGCGCTGGAGCGCGTAGATGCGGGTTGGCGCCTGTGTGACGAACTGGACGCTCTGCCGGAGCGTGAACGCATTTTCGATAACGTGATCGTAACCGCGCCTGCACCGCAGGCTGCCGACTTGCTAGATCCCGTTCACCAAGGGTTTGCACAAATGGCGAAGGGCATCACCTACGACCCCTGTTGGGCGTT
Source organism: Pseudomonadota bacterium (assembly GCA_038521865.1). GTDB lineage: Bacteria > Pseudomonadota > Gammaproteobacteria > Steroidobacterales > Woeseiaceae > CALBPI01. The sequence continues at coordinate 1,220,045 of JBCBKO010000001.1, forward strand.
GATGGCGGTCACAAACGAAAGCACCCCACCGCCATGGCGCGGCGCATTTGCCGATTCGAGTGTCTTAAGCTGGCTCGCCACTCACGAGCTCGACAACGGTCATCAACAGTGGGTGGTGCACGCAACCCCTGAATGGTCACTACAGCACCTCGAAGATGCGGATGAAGCGATTGTGGGGTTACTGACGGAAGCGCTTCGCGAAACCTCGGAAGTCGGCTCGATTGTCAGTGCAAACGCTCATCGCTGGCGCTATGCGCGCGTCGTCAACCCGGACTCCCGCGGCGCGCTGTTTGATGCCGAGGCCGGGCTGACGGTTGCCGGTGATTGGCTTGGCGGCGGCGCCAAGATAGAGTCCGCCTGGCTCAGTGGCTGCGCTGCGGCCGGATTGATCTTGCGATCACGGTTAAGTGCCGCGTGAGTAAACCGCTACCCGAAAAAGACTGCGCGGTCTGCGGCAGGACCATGACCTGGCGCAAGAAATGGGCACGCAATTGGGACGCCGTTCGGTATTGCTCGGATGCCTGTCGAAAGCGCGGGCTCAGCGACAGCGATCGCGAGCTGGAGGACGCGATTCTTGAAACACTGCGAACGCGACCTCGATCCAGCACCGCGTGTCCCAGCGAAGTCGCAAAACGCTTCTTCGGCGATGCTTGGCGGACTGAGATGGAAACCGTACGGACCGCGGCGAGGCGCCTCGAGAATCGAGGACAAATAGTAATCACCCAGAAAGGTAAACCCGTCGACCCGTCAACAGCCAAAGGCCCGGTGCGGCTGCGTCTAATCGATTAGAACCCGAAGGGCTGGTATGCCGGCCTCAACATCGCCTCGATCTGGCGTGCATCCATGCAGCGTGCTTCCCGAGTCTGCATCTTCACCGACACCGTACCGCCCGCGCATTTTTTCCTGCGCTCTTCTGCACGCGCAGCGCGCTGCTCCTGTCTCTCAAGTCTGGCCTCAACTGCGCTCCAATCACCTGTCGCGTTGGCTTGCGCTACCAGCTCTTCCATCGATACCGCGCAGCCGGACAATCCGAACGCGACGACAACGATTGCAACTATTCCCGTTTTCATGCCTGAACTCCTGTTCTACTTCCGTGTTGGCGTATCTCCGTTCCTTGTGTTTGTTGTCGCTACAGACAATACCAACAAAAAGGGGGCAGATCGCAAATGCAATCCATGCCCCCGACTCACTACAGCACCACTGATTGCGCTGTCTTAGGATTAGCGACTGCCGATCGCCGATGTTTAGACACAATTCAAGCGAGAGCCGGGAGAAAAGAAGCGGGAATTAAAAAAGGCCGGCGTCAGAAGAGAGGCCGGCCCAGGTGTCTCTTCCAATGCGAGGAGAAGAGACCTTTGGGGACAACGAAGTTAGTCAACCAGCGAAGCTGTGGGGACGATGACTAACTCGCAGGACGAACATTGCCTTAGACGCAGATCCTTGTCAAACATTTTTTCGGAGAAATTTTGGACACTGGGCCCAAAAAGCTCGACAAGCCTCCAAAATGTTAGACGAACCGCTATCGGTGCGTTCGAAGTGTCTTGGGTAAGTGCCCGATCTCGTTGAAGGAATCCAGCGACGCACGACGATTTGAGAACGTGACCTGAGTAATCGAAGCGTTGAACACCCGCCAGTTCAGTTCGGCAGCCTTTAAATCCGGTGCCGCAAGAATTGTCTGAACAACGACACCAATCGGCCCGCCGGACGTAAACAGGACGACCGTCGAGCCGCTCGGCGCATTCATGGCGTCACGAAGCGCATCACGTACACCGCCGCTCCAACGTGCCCAACTAGGGACACCCGCCTCTTCGACATTGTGTTCGCCCGCAATCCACAAACGCATCACCGCCTCCAGCTGGCGATGGATCAGTCGATACCGCACACGGTCATCATCTGCTTGCTGCAGAGCCTGAGCGTCCTGTTCCACCTGTGGATCACCTTGGCATGCAACCGGCAGCAGGAACGACATGAGCTCATCGGCAGGATATTCATCAAGCCCCGCGGCTGTGGCTCGACTGGGTTGAGGCTCGCCTGCAGCAGCCAGCACCGCAAGTGCGCCGGACGCCGTATCTCGCTGGCGTTTCAGGGTGCCAGACCAAACATGTGTCGGCTGTATCCGTTCCCGAACAAAATGTTCACCCACAAGGCGCGCTTGCTCGTGGCCGGTTTCCGACAAGCGATCATAGTCCTCGGTCAGAAAGCGCGCCTGACCGTGACGCACGACGTATAAAGTACTCATGCCGCACAGTGTATGCTCTGCCTGTCAAACAGTGGAGGCTAACTGCATGAGAACCTCGTCGTTACCGTCGCTCTCGAAGGTGGCGTTTGTCTTGCTCGCCATGCTGAGCATGCACGCCTGGTCACAGGATTCGAGTAACGCTGCCGAGCGTGAGCTTCGGAGCCTTCTAGATGTGTTCCTTGCCGGCGCCAGCCGCGGCGACGTTGTTGTACACGAGCGATTCTGGGACGACGATCTCGTCTACACCTCCTCAGCTGGCACGCGAACCGACAAACAAAGCATTCTTGATTCGATGGCAGGCACTGAGCCGACCGATAACCCTTCCTTGGTTTACTCCGCTGAGAACGTAGACATCCGCGTATACGGCGAGTTCGCTGTGGTCGCGTTTGTGCTGGTCGCTACACCACAGAGCGAAACAGAAGATGCCTCGATCAACTATTACTTCAATACAGGAACCTTCCGGGAGCAAGACGGCCAATGGCGCGCAATCGCGTGGCAGGCAACGGTAAAAGCAGAATGAAAAATACGATCCTGACCATCATGGCCAGCACTTTGCTGGCCGCATGCGGCGGCGACACGACACCAGCGCTGCCAAAAGCTGACCTTGTTGTGATCAACGCAAACGGCTACACCATGTCGGATACCGAGCTTGTGCAGTTCGACACGCTCGTCGTCGTCGACGGCAAAGTTGTGGCGATCGGTAGTGCGGAGTTGGCAGAGGACTACGAGCCTGGAACGCTGCTCGACGCAGAGGGTAAAAGCGTCCTGCCCGGGCTGATCGATGCACACGGGCACGTATCGAGCCTCGGCAAATTGCGCAAGACGCTGGATCTTGCGGGAATGACCAGTCTCGACACGACGTTGAGCGCGATCGGTGGCTTCGAGGATTCGCTGACCTCCGACGACGAATGGTTGCTCGGCCGTGGCTGGAACCAGGTGCTGTGGGTAGAGGACCGCTTCCCAACGCGCCAGGATCTGGATGCTGTCGTTTCTGAAAGACCTGTTTTCCTCAACCGCATCGATGGCCATGCCGCATGGGCGAACTCGAAAGCACTGGAGCTTGCTGGCATTACCAATGAGACGGCTAACCCATCGGGCGGCGTGATCATGCGCGATGCGTCGGGATCCGCCACGGGAGTACTCGTTGACTCCGCTATGAATCTCGTTGAAGCGGTGATCCCGGAGCCACCGGCGCAGACACAACGCTACTATCTCAAGACCGCCATGGAAGAGCTAGCCACTTTGGGAATCACGGGCGTTCACGACGCTGGCGTCACCAAGTTGGAGGTTGAGCTCTATCAGGATCTGGCGGACTCGGGAGAGATGCCGGTCAGAGTGTCAGCAATGCTTGGCGGAATCCCGGTACTGACCCAGTTCGATGGCCCCATCCGAAATTATGCTGACGATCTGTTCGAAGTAACCGCGGTCAAACTCTACGCTGACGGTGCGCTCGGTAGTCGCGGTGCCGCCATGATGGAGCCTTACTCGGACGATCCCGACAACAAGGGTCTGCTGTTCGAAGACACCGTAACGATGACCGAATACATTAAGGCTTCGCACGCGAAGGGCTTTGCTGCGAACATTCACGCGATTGGCGATGCTGCCAATCGCACGGTGCTGGATGCGTTCGAAGCCGCGCGCCAGGATGGATCGGGTGACTTCAACGATCGTATCGAGCACGCACAGGTTGTCGCGCTCGAGGACATTCCGCGATTCAAGTCGCTGGACGTTGTTGCGTCTTTTCAGCCGACGCATGCGACGAGCGACAAGAACATGGCCGAGGACCGTGTGGGCAGTGAGCGCATCAAAGGCGCATATGCCTGGCAACGGATGCTCGAAGCGGGCGTCAAGATGGCCGCCGGATCAGACTTCCCTGTCGAGAAGCCAGAGATGTTTGATGGCCTTTTCGCCGCGGTGACGCGCCAGAGCAAAGATGGTGAGCCGCCCAACGGCTGGTTCCCTGATCAGGCACTCACACGCGAGCAAACGCTCGCGGCTTTCACAATCTGGGCAAGTCGCTCGGTCGGCCAAGGCGATCGCATCGGACAACTTACCCCTGGCATGTGGGCGGACTTTATCGTGATCGACCGAGACTATTTCGAGATTCCTGCCGAGAAGATTTGGCAGATCAAGACGCTCGAAACCTGGGTCGGTGGAAAACGGGTTTATCAGGCGGAGTAGCACTGTGCTTGTAGAACAAGTCTGGGTTGCAAACAGCTATCGCAACTTTAATTACCTGGTCGCCTGCCCGGAAACCGGTGAAGCACTCGCGATCGATCCGCTGGACTTTCGTCAATGCCTCAGCGTCGCGGAGTCTCGCGGCTGGGAAATCACGCAGGTGCTCAACACGCATGAACACCCGGATCACATCGGTGGGAACAAGGCGGTGATCAATGCGACTGGCGCCAAGCTGCTGGCGCACAAGGACGCGGGTGCGAAGATCAAGGACATGGACGTTGGGTTGAGCGCTGGCGACGTAGTTCGCGTCGGGCGCTCGGTGGAACTGGAGTGTCTCGATACGCCGGGCCACACGATGTGCCACTTGTGTCTGTTGGCGCATGGCGATGCCCCTGCCCTGTTCAGTGGCGATACGCTGTTTAACGCTGGCGCTGGCAACTGCCATAACGGCGGTGACCCTGATGTCCTCTTCGACACCTTTGACACGCAGTTGTCGCGGTTGGATGACGACATACGGCTGTTCCCTGGGCATGAATACCTCGGCGGCAATCTGGGATTCACACTGGACCGCGAGCCTGACAATGCCGCGGCGCGAGCGCTCATCGATGCAGCCAATGAGCAAACCGATGCTCCGGACATGATCCTGACACTTGGACAGGAACGGGAGATCAACACTTTTCTTCGCCTTGAACAACCCGAAGTCATAGCACGGCTACGCGAGTCGTTTCCTGACCTACCTGCGAAGCCGAGCCCACGACAAGTCTTCTTGAAGTTGCGCGAGCTCCGAAATCATTGGTAGGTGAGTGCGGACCATAGGGAGAACAGATTTCGAGCCCAATCGCGGTACGAGCGAAGTTGCCTCAGTTCATCCTTGTTCGCAGTGCGACCAAGATAGGCCTCCAGCACCGTCATCGATTGGGGATCTGTCAGCGCGAGGTTCTCACACAAGACGCCAAGATCATTCATCCGAGGCGCGACTCGTGCGTACTCCCAATCGATAAACTGTAGCGCGCTGCCGTCACGGACATTCTCGGCATGCAGGTCATGGTGGCATATCACGCAATCCCCATCGTCCGTTGGGATTTGCAATGCGGTTGAATTACGACTTGGTGCCCGACTGCGGTAAGTATCCAGCAACACTTCGTTCGTTGGCCCAAGCGGAATATCTGTAACACTCAGCGCGTGGAGCTCCGATACTCGCTGCGCGAGGCGCTCGAGGTTTCGTGGATGCTTAAGCGCATCCGCTGAAATCGGTTCGCCAACGAATTCAGTAACCAGGAGTTCATCGTCGAGTTGGTGGGCGATGATCTTCGGCGCCAGTCCTGACTGCGCCGCACGGGCGTGTAATTGCAACTCGCGCTTGAAGTTCACGATCGGCGCCGGCGGTCGTCTTTGTCCGGAGCGACGAATTACTACTTGCTCGCCAGCAACGCTCGCGCGCCAGATATGATTCAAGGATGAGGGTAGCGAACGAACATCGAGCGCGCGTTCGCCCAGCAGCGTTTCGACCTCATCAGCAGGAAAAGCGCCCGCTTCGGTCATGTTGTTTGTGACGCGAGACTCTGCCGCCAAGCGCGAATTCCAAAGAAGATCAGCACAACGTAAATACAGAACAGTACTGCAGTCATTGCGAGACCCTTTGCTGCGTATAGCCCTATGGACACGATGTCGATCACCACCCAGTAGTACCAGTTCTCGAGGACTTTCCTGGTTGTCAGCCAAGTCGCCCATACGGCAGTCCAACTGGTCGCCGCATCAAGATACGCGAAGTCTGCTCCAAAGCGCTCGCCCATCTGCCATCCGGTAACAATAGCCAACAACGCAATCAACACGATCGCCCCGGCGTGCCACCGCCATGCCAGCCGTGAGATCGGCAAGCGATTCGGTTGAGTGCTTGTGCCCTGCTGCCATTGCCACCAACCATAGATCGCCATGAGCAGGTAGAAGACATTCAACGCGCTCTCGGAAAGCAAAGCGACGTCATAGAAAAGATAGATATAGATCGCTGTGCTCGCGAGCGCACAAGGCCAACACCAGATTGACTCACGAATCGCGAGCGCAAGATAAGCGATCGCCATTACCACTGCGACACTCTCCAGCCAGCTCGTCGCGGCTAGCTGTGACCACAGAGCCTCTATCACAACGCTAGGGTTCGACCGACAGCACTTTGAGCACGAAGACTGATTTTCCCGCCATCAGACTGGACTTCATTTCCTCGGACAAAATCTGCATCAGACGGTCGTAGTCTCCCGTCAGCTGTGTGCTCATGCGATTGGTGAGCACCTCGATATCCTGATGCGCTTTGAATCGGGCAATGACATCATCAATCGGTGGAATGTAGTTATCCTTTAACGGATAGAGTGATACGTCGATTCTCGCTTGCACGTGCTACTCCCAGGCCCACTCGAAACTGACACCGAATTGACGCGGATCGCCCAATCGGAGGTATTCGGTCGGCGCGAAGTCGGGCGGCTCGTTGCCAAAGAAGAAGCCGCGGGTCGCATAGCGCTCATCGAACAGGTTTCTCGCCCACATGGAAACCAACCACTGCTTCGCCTGAAAACCGAACGATGCATTCACGATCTGCTGATCGCCTGCGACTCGATCGTGGCTATTGGAGAAAAAGAACGCGTCTTTCGCAGTGACATCAGCGCTCGCAAACCAGCCGTGCTGTCCTTGCCACCGTACACCGAGCGCCGCTGTGTAGGACGGCGCATGCGCCTGATCGCGTCCGGACAGATCAACCTCCGGCGACACGAACTCATCAAATTCGGCGTCCAGTAGTCCGAGCGATCCTGACAGGCTCCACGCCTCACTCAATTGCCAGCGTCCATCGAACTCCAGTCCCAGATTACGACCGCTCGCTGCATTGTCCACAAAGAACACGAATGTGGACGGGTCATTTGGATCCAGCTGGAATGAGGTATCGACTTGCTGATCGTCGCGTTCGGCAAAAAAGGCGGTAACACCGAAGCTGGAACGATCACCGAAGAAGCGCAGGCCCGCTTCAAGGTTGTAGAGAAACTCGGCATCGAACTGACGCCGCCCGTCTGGCACTTCGCCAAGGTTGAACCCACCCAGGCGGAACCCTCTAGAGAGTCCGACAAACCCGGACCATGATTCGTTGATGGTACGCAACCATCGGATGTGACCACCGATTGCGGATTCGTCGGGCGACAACGAGAGGCCAAACGAGTCTGTGTAGTCAATATCGCGCTGCTCTACGCGTGCACCGATCGACAACGTATCACGTTCCGTGAGTGCGATATTTAGCTCTCCAAATGCCGCGATACTCGTTGCCGAGTAATCGCTGGCTGAGGTATCGCTGCCCAGTTCTCCGGGGAAGGTGCCATCGGAGAAAATACCGCTGTCGAACGTGTCTAACGACTCGCGAAGCTGGAGCGTATAAACACCGAATATCCAGTCTGTCGTGTCATTGAACCATCGTCCTGTTTCACCAGACTGAATTCGAAACTCCTGATTCACGGTTTCACGAATCCGGTCGCGTTGAGAAAAAAACCCGTACTCCGGATCGAATGGTGCATCCGGTGCCGGCGCGAAAAATGGAACCCAATACGCCTGATTACCCCAGTCCGCATCGAAACTGAACGTGATGTCGGAGTTCGCGTAGCCACTAACACTTGTCAGTGTGTAGTTCGACGAGGGACTGTGCGTCGCGCGCAGACTGAGCGCGCGCGTGCGCTGCGCATCGCGGCCGGGCGCATCCGAAAAAGTCGTAAAGCCGTTGTCCAGCACAAACGCGTCGTAGCCATTGTCAAAGTCGGCATACCAGACCGTCGAATCGACGGTCGTACGATCTGAAGGTGCCCACCTCAGACGCAGGCGCACACTTTGCTCATCACGCCCGTTGGTATCATCGCGCCCAAGAAAGGCGTTGTCGCGGAAACCATTCTGCTGGGTACTGTGGGCCGCAATTCGGTAACCGAGCGTGTCGGTGATCGGTCCACCGAATGCCACCGCGATGTCCTGCAGATCGTCATTTCCGCCCTGTACACGAAGTCGGCTCGTGAACGATTCACCTGGCGCTACGCTCTGCAGATAGACAAGCCCTGCCAATGCATTCGCACCATACCGAGTCGCTTGCGGCCCGCGAAGCACTTCCACCCGCTCAAGATCCCATGTCGATGACACGCCGCCGATCGCGGAGAAATCCACGTCATCAATGATGAATCCTACCGACGGATTCGGTGCACCCTCGTACTGGCTGCGCTCGCCAATACCGCGAATCTGAAAATAGCGAGCTCGGTTGCTCCCACCAGCGAAGTTCAAATTTGCGACCTGCAAACTCAGTTGCTCAAAGTGCGTCGCAGTGGAATCCTCAATCGCCTGTCGATCGATCACAGCGATGCTGACCGGCAATTCTGACAGCGGCCGCTCCTGGAGTGAACCGGCGACAACGATTTCGTCAATACTCTGAGCGTCGGTCGATTTGGTTTGAGAAATGGCGTCACAAGACGCAACGAGAAGTAGCGCGCAGGCCGCACGCGATAGCGATAGATGCATTACAGCACTCCCTACGCCGGCATTACCCGGATCAGGTTTAAAGGGTTCACGGTGCTAACCGCATCTCAGGCCGTAAGGCCACCCCCGGTGAGCGCGTAGCGTAACCGAATTCGAAATCAGAACCCAGTGGAGACCGCAATGATCATCACCAGCGAGCCCAGTGCGAGAAACTGCAACATCAACGGTGCAATGAAACGGAACCATCGGCTATACGGGATGCCGGCGATACCCAATATCCCCATCAGTACGGCGTGTGTTGGCACGATGGCGTTCATGAAGCCATCGCCCATTTGATACGCAAGCACCGCCACTTGACGCGAGACTCCGACCAGATCCCCGATCGGCCCCATGATCGGCATAGTGACGTAGGCTTGACCAGAACCGGACGGCACGAAAAGATTCAATAGACTCTGAATAAACAGCATAGCGATCGCGGAGAACATAGCGCCCATCGCCCCCAGCGGCTCAGCCAGCGCGTTGACGATCGTGTGCAGTACCTGCCCATCGCTCAGCATTAACTCGATGCCGCGCGCAAACCCGATCAATAGCGCTGTCCCGGTCAGCTCAGCAGCGCCCTCGATAAAGCGCTGCGCCATGTCGTCGAGCGACATACGAGCAATAAATCCAACGGCCAGCGCGAACCCGACAAACACCGCACCCAGTTCGGTGAAGTACCACCCGTGGGTTTTAATCCCCCAAACCATAAGCGCAAGCGTTGCCAGCGTCAGCAAGAGCACCAACCGACGGGTACCGGTCATCGGGACCGCGTCTGTCGGTGCGGGTGGTTGCGCCGCCGGCACATCCGCGACCAGCGAGTTCGCAGCGTCGGCACGAACGCGTGAGGCGTAGCGATAGACATGCGTGAAACCCAACGCGAAGAACGGCAACGTCATCGCAAGCCGAAAGCCCGCGCCGCTCGTTGGCTCCAGACCGGCGACTTCCTGCGCGACAAGCACCGTAAATGGATTCAGCGCGGCGGTGCCGAATCCAACGGAGTAGCCGACCACCATGATACCGATGGCGGCGACAACATCGAGACGCATCGCCACGCATAGCGTCATCAGAACCGCTGTCAGCGGAATGTATTCCTCCGCCATGCCGATCGTCGATGATCCGGCCGTAAATGCGAGCATGCCGATGAAAATCAACAGCGCCGGTCGACTTCCAGTACTGCGCAATAACCCGCCCATACCCGCATCGATAGCACCACTAGAGCGCAATATCGCGAGCGCACCGCCGACAATAAACAGGAAAAAGATAATGCCTTGAGCTTCACCCAACGCTCTGGGAATCACCAGTGCGATGTTGAGAATGGAAGGTGGCTCAGCGTCGGGCAAATAGGCAAACGTGCCTGGCACCACCACTTCTCGATCGTGGGAGTTGACCGCAGTCTCAAACTTGCCCGCCGGCACGACCCAGGTGGCAACCCAAGCCACCACGATCAGGCTGAATAACAACGTCAGCGTATGTGGCATCTTAAATCGTGCCATCGCCCCTCTCCTGTTTTTCGTTTGTTATTAAAGTCCCGCGAGCATCAGCGTCGCGCAGAGGGCGATAGCAGCACCGGCGAATGCATGCGCGTGGCGCGTCATGAATGAAACGGTCTTCTGACCGCCCGCGAAGCGGGTGATACCCCAGTAGCCAAACATCACCAGTGTCAACATGGTCGTAAGCGTCGCGAGAGCGAAAACTGCGGTGACGAATACCGCACCGGGAATGCTTGCAGCCGCAGCCGGATACATCAGCAGCGGAATCAATGCCTCACATGGCCCAAAGGCAAACACAATGAACAGCGTCCAGGGCACGAGACTTTGATGGTCACGCTCGTGCAGGTGCAGATGTTCCTGGCTGTGATCATGCACGTGCGTGTGGACGCTACCATCGGCGTGCACATGAGGGTGCGAGTGCACATGTGCACGCTGCCCGCGTTTCAACGCCCAGACGAGGTAGACCAGGCCGAAAGCAAGCAACCCCCAGGCAGCCAGATCCCCACGGACACCTTCTATCCATTCGAGTCGGCGCAAAGCCAGACCAGCAGCAACGCCAACCACTCCCAAAAGCACTGAACCCACTACGTGAATGGCACCGCAAGCGAGTGTCGTCAGCGCGGTACGTCGAGCGCTCCACTGTCTCGCACGCCCGAGCACGACAAAAGGCAAATAGTGATCAGGGCCGATTGCGGTATGCAAAATGCCGATAGTGCCCGCGGTTACCGCTAGCGCGATAATTTCCGGTGTCATCCATTCCAGCGCCATCACGCATCCCCTTTGCGGTCCAGCCGCGTAATCAGACTGGACGTGTCCCAACGCTGCCCCCCAGCTGCGGCTATTTCATCGTAGTATGACGCGACAAGCTCTGTCACAGGCAAAGCCGCCCCGTTGCGCCTGGCTGCCTCAATGGCAAACCCGAGATCTTTCTGCATCCACTCGACAGCGAAGCCGAAATCGAAGGCTCTCTCGGCCATAGTGAGCGCACGGTTGTCCATCTGCCACGACTGGGCCGCGCCGCCACCAATGGTTGCGAATACCTGCTCTGGATCGAGTCCGGCGCACTCTGCAAACTGAACAGCCTCGGAAAGCGCCTGCAGCAGTCCACCGATGCAAATCTGGTTGACCATCTTGGTGAGTTGACCCGCGCCCGCTTCACCAAGTCGTCGACAATTCGTCGCGTAGGCCGCCATGACCGGCGCCGCGCGATCGAAAGCGGCCGCCTCGCCGCCGCACATGGCGGTCAGGCGACCCGCCTCCGCGCCCGACTGCCCGCCGGACACTGGCGCATCCACAAACCCGACTCCCGCCTGTTGCGCTGCCGTCGCCATCTTGCGGGCCTGATCGGCCGAAGTGGTGGTGTGATCAACGAAGATGCTGCCGGGTGACATCGCGGCAATGGCCCCGTCAATACCGAGTGCAACCGTATCGATGTCCTGATCATTGCCGACACAGGCAAACACGATCTCGGCTCCCTCTGCCGCCGCCGCAGGTGTCGCACCGCGCGTGCCGCCGAACTCATCGCACCAGCGCTCCGCCTTCTCGCGAGTTCGGTTGTAAACCGTTACCGAGTGGCCTGCTGCCGTGAGATGCCCCGCCATCGGATAACCCATGACCCCGAGACCCAAAAACGCTAATCTCACAAGCGCACCTGCAACAGCATAAAGTGTGACGCCGCTCGACCTGAAGAACTACCCATCATGCATCCGAGTATAGCGCGCATTACCCATCGGCTAACGTCAATCGGTACACTCGAGGTCGAATTACTCAGGAACGTCATCATGCGCTCATTCGTCGTTATCCTCGCTCTGCTGCTGAGCCCCATCGCCAAGTCTGACCCACTCGTTGTGGCTGACTATCGAGATCGACCCGGTGTCATGAATCGTCTATTGGAGACGCGTCTCGAGACGTTATTGCCGAGACTGATGCGCGAGCAGGAAATCGATATGTGGCTCGTGATTGCGCGCGAGTACAACGACGACCCGGTGTTTCTTTCGCTGGTTCCCAAACCAAGGTTTACAGCGAGACGCACCACTGTGCTCGTGTTTTTCGATCGAGGCGGTGAGGCCGGCGTGGAACGCATGACCGTCAGCCGTTATCCGTTGGGTTCGCTCTACGAACCGGTTTGGGAAGGCGGAGATCTCGACGCACAGTGGGCACGGCTCGGTCAGCTCATCGGAGAGTTAGACCCAAGGAAAATTGCAATCAACGTAAGCGACGACTGGCCGGTAGCTGATGGGCTTAGTCACGGTCTTTACCAGAGGCTGACGAGCGTACTCGATGCGTCGCAGCGTGAAAGACTGGTGTCATCAGCACCACTCGTTATCCGCTGGATGGAGACGCGCACCCAGTCTGAGGTTGACGTTTGGCAACGCGCTGTTGGACTTGCACGGCAAACAATCGCAACCGCTTTCTCGAGCGAGGTCATTACTCCCGGCGTGACTACGCTTGGCGATGTGGCTTGGTTTATTCGCAGCGAGTTCGAGCGTTTCGGACTCGAACCGTGGTTTCATCCCGACGTAAACCTGCAACGTGAGGGCGTGACCTATGCGCCAGACGCGCCCTTTCTGGGTCAGTACGATCAGCAGATGGTGATCGAGCGCGGCGACATACTGCACACCGACGTCGGACTCTGTTACCTCGGTTTGTGCACCGATACACAGGAGATGGGGTACGTCCTGAAGGTCAATGAACAAGCCCCGCCGAAAGGTCTTGTCGAAGCGATGGCGGTCGGCAACCGGTGGCAAGACCTCCTGACAGACGAATTCAAGACAGGCCGCACGGGCAATGAGATTTTGGCGGCCGCCCACGAAGCAACGGACAAGGCGAGACTCAAGGACAGCATCTACACCCACCCTTTGGGTATTTATGGACATGCGCCCGGACCAACGATCGGGATGTGGGACAACCAGGGCCCGACGCCGGTTCGAGGCGATTGGCCGCTTTACCCGATGACCGGTTACGCCATCGAGGGTAACGTCACTGTCGAGATCCCGGAGTTCGACAACCAGCCGATTCAAATGAAGCTAGAGCAAAGCGCCTACTTCGACGGCAACGAGGTGATCTATCTCGCCGACCGTCAAACCGAGTGGCATCTGGTGCGTTAGTCCGACAGCCATGCGGCCGCAGCGCGGGCGAATCGTGTAGCTGCGGCCTCGTCAGTCCTGAGATACAGCGATGGCTCGATGATCTCAAGCTCGATTAACCACCACTCGTCCTGCTCACCTCGAACAAGATCAACACGGGCGTAAAGCAAAGTTTCAGGTAACGCGTTCAAGACCTTTCGTGCAACTGCCAGTTGCTCCGGTGTGGCCTCAATCGCGACGATTTCGCCACCGAACTCTTCCTGAACCCGAAAGTCTCCCTGCTTCGGACGTTTGACAATGCAGTGACTGAACGCGCCGGAAAAAAAGAACAGCGAGTACTCGCCCTCCTCTACCACTGATCGCACAAACGGTTGCCACATGTAGGCAGACTCACGATGTGCCTCGAGCACTTGTTGTCGCGTATGCGCGTCGATGGGCGGTTTGAGCGCGAAGGTATCTTTCGAGCCCGCACTGATCACGGGCTTGATGACTGCGCCAGCCGGGAACGCGGACAACAGTGCATTCAGCCGATCGGCAGTCAGTGCGGTCCCGTACTCGGTAGGCACCACCGGAACACCCTGCTCCTTGAGCTCGGAAAGATATCGCTTGTCGAGATTCCAACGCATGAGCGCGGCTGGATTGGCCAGCCGCGTGGCATCTGAGATTCGGTCTATCGTCGCCAGGAATGCGTCGGGCGCGTGCATGTAGTCCCAGGGCGTTCGCACGATCACGGCGTCGTACACAGACCAATCGACATCCGCGCGCCAGCTGACCGTCTCGACTTCCAGTCCTTGATCCGCAAACGGTTCGATCGCGAGCGCGTCGTCTGAGACAAAGCCATCCATTGAGTCCTGCGAGAGGAACACAACCCGCTTGCCCATCTCAGATTTTCTCCGGGCCACCGCAGGCTTCGAGCAATTCATCGAGAAGTCGGCCGAGCTGCACGATCATTACCGCGAAGTCCTGATCGAAGGAGTCTGCCGCGTCATCCGAGGACGCGTCACCGTGATCGACGATACGATCATCAAAACGCAGCCGCTTGATCGCAAAGTCAGCATGCATCAGGAAGTGGATGGCATCGCGCCAATTCAGCCCAACAGCGGTCACACGCTTGCCGGCATCGATATGGCCGAGCACCTCTTTGCTATCGATCTCCTGATGTCGACAGCGGACCACGTTGCGTGACTCCTGCGGATTCTGCAGCTCCACATCGAGGTCCAGCGTGAATCCGTCGGGCATGCGACTCTTGATCCAGCGAGTCATGATGTCGGCCACATCCCCGTGCGCATCCAAAGGCACAACAGGCAACACCTTCACGACGGCACGCAGGTAGTCGATCAACATCTCAGCCTTGCCCGCGCTCGCTGCATCGATCAGCAAGTACTGCCGACGAAAATCAAAGTAGGCATAAACCCGCTCGGATCGGGTAAGCGCTCGCGGCAGCAGGTCCAGCATCACCTCGTCTTTCAGAGACAACTTCTCGCGTCGCGCAGCCTTTCGACCTTCGCGTGACTCAAGCTCGGTAACCCGATCCTCCAGCTGTTCGTTGATCGCCGCCGGAGGGAGCACCTTCTCCTGCTTGCGCAAACAAATCATGGTGCAGTCGCCGACCGTGTGAGTGAGCATCGTGCCACCTGCAGCAATCGGCGGTACCCAGCCGGCGCGCTCCTTGTCGACCTTGCCGCAGGGCGCGAATTCGTTCTCCGAGAGTGCCTCCTCGAGCTTGTCCGGGTCCATGCCGGTATCGTAGGTCAGACGGTAGACGCGAAGATTTTTGAACCACATGGCTGTCGGCCGGGATTAAAGCGGGTCGGGATTGTGGGTAGCCAAGTGGGCAAAAGCAAGTCCTGTATATTCGACCTCAATGGAGGCAGCACTTTTATGAAACTCAACCGCGAGATCATGCCGAAGGCGCACCGCCATCTGCGCCGAGTCGACCCGCTTTTGGCAGAACACCTGCCTCGTCTGCGCCGCTGCGATCTGCATCTCGGCAATACACCTCTGTTCGCCAGCCTCGCCACTGCCATTGTCGGTCAACAACTCTCGACGGCAGCGGCGCGCACCATCCAAGGGCGTGTAGAAATGGCAACGGGCAGCAAGCCGATGCGTTTCGACGCGATTCTCAAGACCGACGAGGAGTCACTAAGGTCTGCCGGTTTGTCCCGATCCAAGACCCGCTACCTGAAGGGCCTGGCGACCGCGGTGGATGACGGTGTATTGAACTTTCGCAGTCTTGCCAGACAGAGCGATGCTCTGATTATCGAGCGCTTGACCACATTACCGGGGATCGGTGAATGGACTGCGCAAATGTTCCTCATGTTTGGACTCAAGCGCGCAGATGTTGCCGCCCCCGGCGATCTAGGTCTGCTAAAGGGCATGCAAGCACTGGACAATCTCGAAGAAAAGCCCAGCGCCGAAGCGTTTCTGAAACGCAGCGAGTGCTGGCGACCTTTTCGTTCGGTAGCGTGCTGGTATTTGTGGAGACTGATAGAGTGACGATTAAACGCAATTCTGTTTCAACCCTCGATGGAGACATCATGCGCTTATGGTCACAGGTTACGGTTGCGATCGCATTGCTAACTCTCTTGAGCGCCTGCTCAAGCCCGATAGCCAATCGAAATCCTACCGGTGAACGATTTCCGAGTGTCGTTGGCCAGACGCTGGAGGAGCAAACTGTCGCTCTACCTGAAGACCTTTCCGGCGCACCGGCCATTCTTCTGGTCGGTTTCCTGCAAGAAACGCAGTTTGATATCGACCGGTGGTTGCTCGGGATGCTGCAAGGCGGGGTGGATGCACGGATTCTCGAGGTGCCAACAATTCCGGGAGCCATTGCCTCTATCGCTTCCGGGTTTATTGACGACGGCATGCGCTCGGGCATACCACGAGAGGACTGGAAGGTGGTCGTTACGGTATACGGTAGCGCCGCAAAACCGATTGCGGAATTAACCGGGACGGAGAATGGCAACAACGCAAGAGTGCTCGTCCTAGATCGGGACGGGACTATCGTCTGGTTTGACGATACGGGTTACTCTGCCCGAAAAATATTGACACTTCTGGAACTGCTCAAGGCGATGCAGGACTAGCTTGCTTCGGCCTTCGGTTGGACGTCCAGACTCGCAGCCACCTCATCGATGGCGTCCCCAACGATACCCACAGCCGCGTCATCAGCGACCGGTGCCTGAACGCGCACGGTTTCGGCAAGCAGCTTCAACTTGAATGTCTCAGAGAAGAAAAAGCGACGCGGCTCGCCGGCCTCTGATCCGTTGAATCCCTCTCGGACCGAACTCAGGAAATCGCCGATCAGACTCAGGAATTTTTCTCGCGGATCCTCTGCGGCATCTGCCTCCGGCACCGCAGGCGTGGCGGCGACAGACGAATCGTCGGCATCATCATCGGACACCACCTCGGTTTTCGGCTCAGGCAGCTTGGGTGTCACTGGTTCTGGCTGCGCTACCGCTTTCGGCTCGACATCGCCGCCCGCCGCGCTAATGGGTCGATTGACGAACGGCGCGAAATCGTTGGGATTGACGGGTGAGAATGCGGGTTGCGGTGTAGCCGGGACACCGGTCTCGACACGCTCACGAGCAAAGGTCACCGTCTGACTTTCGAACTCGCGAAATCTCAGTCGCACGTTACGCAGCTGGTCGGAATCAAACCCAAAGTCCTGCGCTTCGGCGAGCGCAGCTTCGATATCTCCGTCGAAGAAATCCTCAGCGATTTCCGACGCTTGTTCGAAGACGTCCTCGATCGCAGCAAGTTCCTCGTCATTCAGATCTCCCTTGACGGTAATCCGGAGCCCCGAACGTTCTTTCAGCGAGACGCTGGTCTCCCGTATCTCGCCAAACTCATTGCTGGCAAACGCGTCCTCAGCCTTGAATTTGGCAGCATCCACGACGTTGATACGCACAACATCGCCCTCTTGCGTTCGAATCTGAATGTTGGATGAAGAACGCGTACGCCTTTCGACGTTCAGTACTTCGGCGGTGGAGACGCGGTTGTTTTCGACCTCTGATCCGAGCGCCCTCAGGCCGGCATCAATGAGGCCGGCAATACTGTCGATCTGGCCGACATCGGAGCGCGTTGACAGTGTGTTTCGCAAGAACGATGCAGTCTCGGATACCTGCGCCCGAAACCGCACGACAATCGAAGGCGCCCCACCTGGCTGTTCGCTAGCGAGCCCGCGTGCCCGACCGAGCGTCTCTGATTGAATCCCGTCGGCCGTCGCCGGCACCGTGTAACCAGGCACAACCGGTTGCGTTCTACTGGGTTTCGAGGAGAACCTCAGATCGAGTGCCGCTCGCAATTCTTGCCGGAGCACGTCGACCGCTCGACTTTGATTATCCGCAACCGGGCGGGGTTCCGGTGTTGTCGACGCCAGTTTCGGTGCGGTTTGCAAGCTGCTGGTCGGCGGCTTGCGCAAGATCAATCCGTTGGTCAGGTCATTGATTTCCATGGTGATCGCTCCTTGTTCACCTCGGGTTGCAGCGCCGCCTCACGCGCCAAAGCTGCGTTATGTCATTTCGAACCTGATTGAGGTAGCGGCCGAGACAGCCAGGACTTAACAGGAGGTGGACAAACCCTTGCTTTGGTGCGAATCAGATCGCGATCGGCGATTCGATGGGCGGCAAATCAAGCTTGGCACGCTCGCGATTCAGCTTGTCGAGGTAGTCCTGGATCAACTTTCGCCCACGCGGGTCTCGATCCAGTCCGAGATTGATCAGCGTAGTGTCCAGAAAAGGATGGTCGTACTGCCCGTCGGACAATGCGATCTCCATCTCGTCGAGCGCACCCTCAACATCACCGTCGAGCGCCTTGTAAAACCCCAGACTGAAATGCATGTTCCCGTCGGTCCTACCGCGCGCCACTCTCGCTTGAAGAATCTTGTCCCAGCATGACATTGCGTCGTTAAATTCCGGTTGACGCTCCAACTCCAGATACGCGAGCGCCACGTAGCCGTGTGGGTATTGGATGTTTTCACACGCAGGCGTATCTCCCACCTTTGGCCACAAGGGTAACAGGCGATCGGCGATGCGCTCATAGTCAGATGCGGTGCCGGCCATCAGAATGGCCGAGCTGTGGATCATGGGCGGCATATTTCCGGATTCGAGATACGGTTGCAGGAAGCTAAGCGCCACCCCCGCATCATTAGCGAAGCCATTCACGAACACGGAGAGCATCGGGTTGCCGACCGACATTGCGCGATCGTAATCCCGAACCACCAAACTGGAAAAACCAACCTGCATGGCCACCGGCAGCACACTGGGGGTCTTATCATATGCCGCTTGCGCGATTTCCACCGAACGAGCCCACTCGCCCCGGCGCATCCTCAGAATGGATTCCACGTGTACGGGAGCAAACTGACCCTTGACGTCCGGGAACTGCTCTTTGAACTCTGCGAGCTCACGCTCCGCTTCGTCGAATCGACCCAACAGCGCATAGGACGCGATCAAATTGCCTCGGATCGCCTCATCTCGAGGATTCACCTCCTTTTGCTGCGCAAGGAGTGCGGCTGCATCGATCGCGCGATCCTGCTGACCGAGCATGATGGCGTAATTGTTCATATTGACATTGGGCTGCAGCTCACGCGCCTTCACATAGGCTTCCTCGGCGCCTGCTACATCTCCAGCAAACTGTCGCAATAGACCCACGCGCGACCACACCGCCGCGTCGTCCGGTGCAAGCTCCAAAGCACGGTTGAGCAAGTCCCGGGCTACGGGTATCACATCAGCGACCGGCCGCTCACCTAGTGCCCCGGTCGCGTTTGAATTGAGCAGTTCGACGGCAGCCAAACCTGCGTACGCGCGCGCATAGGAAGGGTCGATATCGATCGCCTGTCGGTACAACTCTGCACCCGCCTCGAGTCCGGGGAGGGAATACGTTTCACTCACTTTCTGGGCTCGCAGCACCAGGTCGTAGGCAGTCACCTCAGCCCGTGATACCGCAACAGTGGGCGCGTCGCCCATGATCCTGCCACGCAGCTCGGCCAGAATCTGATTAGCGATGTCGTCCTGGATCGCGAAGACGTCATCCAACTCTTTCTCGTAGGTCTCCGACCAGACATGAAATCCATCTTCTGCCCGGATGAGCTGCGCGGTGATTCGCAACCGCTTGTCGGCTTTGCGCACAGAGCCCTCGAGTACATGCTGCACACCCAGCAGCTCGCCGATCTTCGTGACATCCGCATCACTACCCTTGAACGAGAAGGAAGAGGTGCGACTGGCGACTTTCATGCCGTCGACTTTAGCCAACACGTTCAGGATCTCTTCGGAAAGCCCTTCGGAGAAGTACTCCTGATCACCGGTATCGGACATATCGGAAAACGGTAGTACCGCGATAGACGCTGTCTCTATGGGCGCATTCTCTAGTGGCTGGTCACCGCGTATGAACGACAGCAACTGGTACCCGACAAGACCCACAACCGCCACCAGCGCCACAACCACCGCAACGTCCGCGGCACCTGCACGTGGCAACTCTGCCTCGGACACAGCATCGGGTGTTCGCTTTACGCCCTCGGGTGTGAGGTCAAACGCCCATGACAGCACCAACGCGACCGGGAACCCGATTAACAGGAGCAAGACGACAGTCGCATCGAACCAACCCGGTAACTCCAGCGATTCTTCAAGTGTGACGGCGACCTGAGCCACCAACCAACCTACGACCGCGTAAGCACCAGCTACCCGCGTCACATTGCGGCGTTTGAGTTCTCGAACAATTCCCAGCATGGCGTTTTGCAACGGTCTCGCGATCTGCGTCGTACCCAGTGTACGCACTCAATACCGTGTTTTGTAGGCAGTTTTGGGTGGCTACCTGGGATAAAGGATCATCTGAGTACAAGTGACTTTTGCAATCGTTCGACCGGTCAATTCTGAACGCACCTCCGAGGTCCAGACCTGCGTGGTGCGACCGCGGTGTACACATTCGGCAACGCACGATACGACTCCTCCGGTCGCCGTCGACAGGTGGTTGGACTTGAGCTCGATCCCAAGCAACCCGGGTAACAGCTCCGCCCCACCTTGGTTGTATTCACTGAGCTCCATTTGGGAAGGACTCTCGGTTACCTAGTCGTGATCCAGCGTCCGCAAGGGATGCATGCCTTCGACCATACCCATAAATGGCGGGTAGATGGAATAGCCTACCAACGCCTGCAGCTCCGGCGACAGTGCTCGCACGGTGTCTTTCGACAGCTCCAGCAGATAGTTTTCCTGTTGGCGAAGGTAGCCCTCGCAGTATTGGTGTGTGACCGCAAACCGGGCGTTGTCCGAACGATTCTGGCCACCGCCGTGCCAGGTTGTGCCAAGGAAGAACACGACCGACCCACGCGGCATCACGGCCGGTATCGCCTCACCCTCGGCCGGGAACCGGTCGTCGCCCCATTGATGACTGCCCGGAATCACCACCGTCGCACCGTTTTGCTCGGTGAACTCATCGATCGCCCAGACGGTGGCAGCGCCGAGTGCTTGTCGCGGTCTTGGCAATCGGTAGAAGTTGTCGTCGGTGTGCAATGCCTGCGGCGCCTCTCCTGGCAGAATACTGATGATCTGGCTTTGCGAGAGTAAGAAACCAGGGCGGAACAATTTATCCATTAAACCCAAGATGCGAGGATGCGTCGCGATGCCGTCCAGCGCTCGCGTCTTCGACAACACGTTGTAGACCCGCTGCGTCTGGTGCCCTTCGAAACTGTTGCGACCCGTATGACCGAACAACGCACTTCCCGCCTGTTTGATCGCGTCACACGACGATTCTGAAATCAGCCGTTCGATAATCACGTAGCCGTCCTGCATCAGGCGCTCGAAGTCCGCATCGATTTCGTCGCTTTGACGCTCAGGATTGGGTTCTAGTTGTTTGTGGGTACCCGCATGATCGGCATCCCCATACGACTGCCGGTCGATGATTTCTACCATGATCGAGTCTCCCTTCATCCACTGCCATCGGCACGCGACAGCGTCTCGTCGATGCATTGATTAAACGCTGCCAGCGCGCCCTCAAACCGCCCAAACGTGAGCTCGTCGTTAGCGCCTGTCTGTAGACCCGACTGAATGCTCTCGCCGATCGTAAAGTCTTCGGTGAGCGTGTTCATCGTGATTTCATGGTTCTTGCGCCAGTGCTCGAAATCCTCATCCGACTTCGTCTTGTCGGCGGGCGCCAGCGTGCTGATTCGCAGTCGCGTCTGCTGCGCGTTCAGTGGCTCGGATTGCACCCAGACAAAATGATCGGACTGCACCAGCCATTGGTTGAGCGGAAAGATCCCGTAGAGGACTTGCGCGTGGTCACGAATCTGCCAGCTGTCTTGTGGCTGGTCTCTTAGCTCGGTCAGTGAACGCTTCGCGAGGATAGAGCGAAGATGCGGACCGAATTGTTGATAAGACGACAGGTTGTCAAAAAAGAACGGCGCAATGGTATCCCGGTGCGCTACACGAAAGTGGTAAGCCTCAATGCCGCCTTCGACAAGAATTTTCCAGTTGGCGTTGCACAGCAGCTCGTCGGAATGCACCACACGATGATCCGCAGATGAGAACCAGACCAGATCATTGTCGAGCCCCGCCAACCATGACGCAACATCCGGCGATTCAGTCTCCGATGCATTTGCCCAAAGCCACCCATTGCGTTCGACACAAGCGATGCGTTTCAGACCCATCGCCTCTTTGTCGATTCCAGGAAACCCCTGCGCCTCGTGCGGCACACCCACCAGCTTGCCCTGATTGTCCCAGGTCCACGCGTGATAGGGACAGGAGAAGCGACGCTTGCATCCACTGTGCGCGTCCACCAGTCGAGTACCTCGGTGCCGACAAACGTTTAGAAAAGCGTGCGCGACCCCCTCGGCATCGCGAGTGAACAGTATGGGCAGGCCAGCCAGGTTTCTGCGGATGAATGCACCGGGCTCAGCCAACTCGCTCGAGTGCACAATCGGCTGAGTCGTAGTGCGGAATATGTTGGCGTGCTCCCGCTCAAAACGAGATTCATCGAAGTAGTGTTCAACAGGACTACTTTTGACCTCTGGATCAAGAAATGCGGATTTGCTCGCCTGCAATTCGAGCAATTCTTCAGCCAAGGCAATTTCGGTCGCGCGATCCACGGCTGCACCCCACTTTTACTTACCGATTGGTAAGTAATCATTGCTTACCGACCGGTAAGGCGTCAAGTCCAACTAACACCGGGTCGCGACCACAGCAAACTGATGTAATACTGTTGCAAAACTCGAGTCAGGCAAGTAGGCCGTATGGAAGACAGAACGTTGGCAAGTGAAAAAAGCTCCGAGGGCACCCTCGATTTTTTCGCAATCGGTGTGGCCATGCTGTGCATAGTGCATTGTCTTGCACTCCCTTTGCTGATCTCGACTGTGTCCTTGTCGATACCTTTTGTAGAGAGTGAGCTCACGCATAAAGTGCTTGTGATGATCGCACTGCCGATCAGTTTGTATGCCATTTTCGTAGACGCCAAGCGCGGCAACCGGATCGTGTTCATTGTGACCGCACTGACCGGTCTCGCTCTGTTACTGGGCGCTGCTTTTCTGGAGGCAATGGAGGCGCATGAGGAACTTCTGACGACGACAGGGTCAATATTGCTTGTTGGGGCACACCTTTGGAGAGCTACACGAGGCTCCTTCAAGACGGGATCGCCAAAGACATAGTATTCAGCATTTCCAGATTCCAGCATGCATGCCATTCAGGTCGAAAACGTACGTTTCCAATACGCGGATGAGGCCGGCGTGTCGGTTGATCGATTCGATCTTGAGGCGGGCAAGAGTGTCGCTGTGCTCGGTCCCTCCGGATGCGGCAAGAGCACGTTCCTACATCTTCTTGCGGGGCTGCTTTCCCCGCAGGAGGGTGCTATCCGATTATTAGATCAAGATCTGGCGTCAATGAACGCCGCCGCCGTCGATCGATTCCGGGGCGCAAACCTCGGGTTGGTCATGCAGCGCCTGCATCTCATCAAGGCCCTGACGGTGCGGGAGAATATCGAACTTGCAATTAAATTGGGCCGATCAGACGCCACGGCACCCGCAATCAATGCGTTGCTTGAGCGGCTCGACATCGGCGACGTTGCGCACCAAAAGCCTTCAACCCTGAGTCAGGGTCAGGCGCAACGCACCGCCATCGCGAGGGCTTTGGTAAATACACCGCGCATCGTGCTCGCGGATGAACCCACTTCGGCGCTCGATGACGCCAACGCCGCAGAGGCGATCGCGCTGCTGAAAGCAGTCGTCGCCGATTCAGGTGCTGCTCTATTGGTGGTGACACATGACCAGCGGATTCGTGGCACGCTTGACCACGACTTTGATTTCCCGACACCGCCATGAGCTGGCTGCGCCTCGCCATTGCGAACCTGAACGTTTCGCGCCTGACCTCGATCGTCAACATTCTTCTGATGGCGCTTGGGACTGCAAGTATCGTCGCGCTTTTGCTGGTTGGTGCCCAGTTCTCAGACACGATGTCGCGCGATGCCAAAGGCATTGATCTTGTGATTGGTGCTAAAGGTAGTCCGCTTCAACTGGTGCTGGCGACCGTCTACCACGCTGACGCACCTACGGGAAACATCCCGTTGGAGGCGGCAACGCGCTGGGGCGAAGACCGCCGTGTCGCAGAGGCGATCCCCCTAGCGCTCGGCGATAGTTTTCGTGGCTACAGGATTGTCGGCACGACGCCTGAGTACGCGAATATCTACGATGCAAGAATGAGTGCTGGCGATTGGTGGGATGCCCCACTCGAAGCGGTTATTGGTTCAGCGGCGGCAGCGACGTCAGGGCTCTCCGTCGGCGCGAGCTTCGAGAGCGCACATGGGCTCGGCGAAGGTGGTCACGAGCATGAGATGGAGCCTTACCGAGTGGTGGGTGTCCTCGAACCCACCGGCAGCGTGTTGGATCGTTTGATACTGACGTCAGTAGAAAGCGTTTGGCTGCTGCACGACGACGAACATGGTCATGACGAGCACGATCACGAAGAGCACGAGGGACCGCACGAGCACGACGAAGGTGATCATGACGAGCATGAGCACCATCACGAAGAGCACGAAGGATTACACGAGCACGACGAAGGTGATCATGACGAGCATGAGCATGATCACGAAGAACACGAGGGACCGGACGAACACGACGAGCATGACCATGACGAGCATGAGCACGATCACGAAGAGCACGATCACGAAGATCGTGAAATCACGGCCATGCTCATTCAATATCGCTCGCCGACTGCCGCAATCACGTTCCCGAGACAGGTAAACGCCGACAGCGCGCTCGTGGCTGCCGCGCCAGCTATCGAAGTGACTCGCGTGTTGCGTCTGGTCGGCGCGGGCCTCGATGGTCTTCGCACGTTCGCGTGGCTGTTGATCGTTTCAGCTGGGCTGTCGATCTTCGCAGCGCTTTATGGCTCGCTGCGCGCGCGACGCGGTGACATCGCAATGCTGCGCTGCCTCGGTGCCACGCGTGTTGAAGTACTGATCGCCTTGTTGCTCGAGGGTCTGTTGTTGACGGTCATGGGTATCCTGATCGGATTCCTGACGGCGCACTTCGCTGTGGAGTTCATGGGCCAGTGGCTCGCGGCCACGCGCGGGGTCACGATTACCGGATTTACCTGGCTGGCGGTAGAATGGGGATTGATCGGCGGTCTGTTGGCGGTAGGTGTTCTGGCGTCAGTGATTCCTGCGTTGCAGGCGTATCGCACAGACGTCGCCAAAACCCTGTCGGAGTCATCATGATCAACCCACGGAACGTCTTTCTTGCCGGCGCTTGCCTGTTGGGTATTGTCCAGCAGCCCGTCATCGCGCAAGACACGAGCACCTTGAACGGCGGCCTCAGTGAGGAGGAAATGGAAGCCTCACCGGAAGACGGCACCCCAGCACTGTCGCTCGATGTCTCGATGCCTGCAACCAGCGCCGATGAGGTGTCTTCATTTTTCGTAACACCGATGGCACGCGGCGGTTACCTCGATGCCGACGGCCGACTGGTCGTAGACCTACTGGAAGGCAACACCACGTTCCTCGCGCTACAGGTCATGAGCGAAGAAGGCGTGCCGGTCAGCGACGCGGTCGCAGAATTCGAGATCGAAGGAACCAGCACGGTCCGTGCCGTCGACCCTTCAGCAAACGGTTATACGACTGATGAGTACGGCATCACCGAGTTCGTGGTTTTGGCGGGCGACATGGGACTTGACGTCATAACAGCCAAAGTCGGGGATACGGAAACCGAAATCGCGATCAACGTGATTAGCCTCGCGGCGCTTTCGGCGCCCGCATTGCCTGTCGTGGAAGGTGCAATCACCTGGGATGAACTTCGCTCGGTGCGTTTGACCTATGAGGACAGCGAGCTGCTTGCGGCGTTTCCGGCGTCGATTGCGGAGCGCGCCGACGAGACGGTCAAAATCACCGGGTTCATGACTCCGCTCGAAGCCGATTCGTCGCAGCGTTGGTTCTTGTTAACCTCGAGCCCGCCTCATTGCTTTTTCGATATACCTGGCGGCCCAGCCGGCACGGTTGAAGTGCTTGCACCCGACGGCGTTGAGTTGTCCTGGGATCCAGTCGTCGTGGAAGGTCGCTTCGAACCGATCGAGAGAGGAAAAGGCACCGTCTACCGATTGCACGATGCCAAATTGATCACTCCTGCCGGAGCCTAGCCGCCCAGGATTTGGCGTTCTGTCTCCGACAAGCCTTGAAGCTCGTAACCTTCGCCGTCGGGCGCGATCAATGAAAACACTTCGAGCAATTCCGCAGGCGCAATATCACGCACAATAAACACGACTCGAGAGCGGTGATCGTCGCTCGGCCACGCCGAGAGTATTTCCGGCGGATGCCAGATGTGTTGTACGCCATGAACGACCATCGGCACTGTCAGCTCACTCACATTCAGTAACCCTTTGACACGAAGCAAGTCTGGTCCGCGCAACCGGGCAAGCTCAGCAAACCATGCATCAAACACCCTCGCCGACTTGGGCGTTTCAAACGTCAGACTGAACGACCGAATCCGCTCGTCGTGCCGGTTGAGATCATGATGATGGCCGTGATGCGGCACTTGATCATCGGCAAGCCACGCTTCCACAGACGGCCCGACAAGCTCCGGATTAAATGTGGAACCGCGCAACAGGCTCGCGAGTGTTTTCGGATCCGGCTGACTCGAAATTAGCCGAGCAGCAGGGTTCAGTTTTCGAACCCATTCGCGGGTTTCCGACAACTGCGCTTCACTCGCAAGATCCACCTTCGTCAGGATTACGGAATCGGCGACCGCAATCTGCTTTGGTGCTTCATGCTGAGTGTTCAGCGTTGCAACGGCATTGACACTGTCGACGACGGTGATGATCTGACTCAAGCGATAGCGGTCACGAATCGCAGTATCGGCAACGAATGTCTGCACAATCGGCGCGGGATCGGCGAGTCCCGTAGTTTCGATCAGCACCTCATCGAACCAACGCTGACCATTGCGAGAATAGCGCCACGGCGCCTCGCGCAACGTCTTGGTCAGATCTCCACGGATGGTGCAACACAAGCAGCCATCAGCGAGCTCTACAAAACTCGAATCCATATCTGACTGCGCAACCAAATCATGATCGACGCCGACCGAACCAAACTCGTTCACAATCACCAGAAAGCGCGGACTGCCGGGTTGCTTGATCAGACGGTTGAGCAGTGTA
The DNA here is from genome assembly GCA_038521865.1 of Pseudomonadota bacterium. Taxonomy (GTDB): domain Bacteria; phylum Pseudomonadota; class Gammaproteobacteria; order Steroidobacterales; family Woeseiaceae; genus CALBPI01. Next base: position 1,247,175 of record JBCBKO010000001.1, read on the forward strand.
GTCTTGCCGGCACCCAGAAATCCGGTGAGCACCGTAACGGGAATTCTTTTGTCAGTGTCTTCCATGGATTATTTGCGCCGACTAGCAACACGGTTACGAGAGTATAGCGGCTCCGCGGTCTTGCGCCTGTCACGTTGGTCTTTAACTGCGTGCCTGGCGCTCGCGTTCAGCGCAGCCAATACCTATGCCCATCCGGAAGACGAGTTTTGTGTGCCTGGGGAGGGCAGTCTAGACCCAGCGCTTTGCGAACAGCTGGCGGCTCTCGACAGTGCCGACGGTAATTCAGCTCGAACAGTGCAGCCAATCCTTGATGCGACGGGCGCGCCGCGCAGTGCCTCGTCCACGGCGGTGCTCTACGTTGGTATTGGAGTCGGGCACATCCTGCCCGGCGGTTTGGACCACATCCTGTTTGTACTGGCCCTCTTTCTCACCTCGGCAAAAGCGAGGCCACTCGTAATTCAAATCACCTGCTTCACGCTGGCACACAGCGTAACGCTGGGATTGGCCGCCGCAGGTGTCATCTCTCCATCCGCTGACATCGTCGAGCCATTAATTGCAGCAACGATCGCATTTGTCGCGATCGAAAACCTTCTGGTCGATGAAATGCCACGCTGGCGACCGCTTGTCGTCTTTGGGTTCGGTCTATTACACGGCCTTGGGTTTGCAGGATTCTTTGGCGAGCTTGGATTGCCGCAGGGCCAATTCTGGAGCGGGTTGATCGGATTCAATATCGGCGTCGAAATCGGTCAGCTGAGTGTTGTGTTAGTCGCGTGGCTGAGCCTCGCAGCTTGGACAAAAATCAACGCAGCCGCAGTTGAGCGCAACTACCGGAGCTGGGTTGCACGGCCTGCGTCAGTTTTGATCGGGCTAATAGGACTGTGGTGGACCATCGAACGCGTAGCGCTGGGATAAAAAAAGGGCGAACGACCCGTTGATCGTTCGCCCCTCATCAAGCTCAAAGCGTGTTCGAATCAGTCACCGCCCACACCTGTTTCGAAACCGCGACCAATCAGCAGCGGCTCGATGCTTGGATCAGCGCCACGGAAGTTGCGATACAACGCGTCGGCTTCCTGCAAACCGCCCGCCTCGTACACCCACTTCTTGAGGCGGCCTGCGACCTCTTGATCGAAGATGTCTTCCGCTTCAACAAATGCATTGAAGCCATCGGCGTCCAGAATTTCTGACCACAGGTAGGCGTAATAACCGGCCGAATACCCGCCCGCAAAAATGTGGCTGAAGTACTGCGAGCGATAACGAGGTTCAATCTCATCGATTAACCCGTACTCTTCGAGTACCTTTTCTTCGAATGCCGAAGCGTCCGTGATTTGTGCCGCCTCTTCCTCGGTCAGCATGTGCCAGCGAAGATCGAGTAACGACGCGGCGATGTATTCGGTCGTGCTGAAACCCTGATTATGGTTTGCCGCCGCAAGCATGCGCTCAACCAACGCCTCCGGGATCACCTCACCCGTCTCGTAGTGTTTCGCGTAAAGCTCGAGCATTTGCGGTTCCGCAGTCCAGTGCTCGAGGATTTGTGCCGGGAACTCCGTGTAATCACGCGGACCGTCAACACCGGAGAAGGTCGGGTAGTCGATTTTGGTCATGATGCCGTGCAAGCCGTGACCAAACTCATGAAAGAGCGTAGACACTTCATCGAAACGAAGCAGTGTTGGCTCACCGGCCGCTGGCGTCGTCAAGTTCATGTTGTTCGAGACGATCGGTCGGATGTTCGACCCGCCATAGTTCGAAGCCTGACGGAAGCTATTCATCCACGCACCGCCACGCTTGGAATCACGCGCGTACATATCGAACATGAAAACGCCGAGGTGCGTTCCATCCGCCTCTTTGACTTCGTACGCCGTAACAACGTCGTTCCAAACCGGCGCATCCAACGGCGTAAACGTGATACCGAACAAGCGCTCCGCCATTTCGAAAGCGCCCTCGGTGACCGCACCCAGTTCGAAATACGGTTTCAGTTCGTTTTCATCGATATCAAATCGTTCTTTACGAATCTTCTCGGAGTAGTGCCACCAGTCATGCCCGGCGAAGGTGAACGCATCTCCGATCATGGCCTGCATATCCGCACGCTCTTCTTTAGCTCGTGCAAGACCCGGCTCCCAGACGCGGAGCAGGAAGTCCTCGGCACCCTTCGGTGTGCGCGCCATGTTGTATTCGAGGATGTAGTGCGCGTGCGAGTCATAACCCAGCAGCGCTGCGCGCTTCGCCCGAAGCTGCGCCACCTTGATGGCAATAGGACCGTTATCCACATCGCCCTCACTCGCACGCAGTCGATACCCATCAAACGCCTGCTCACGAAGATCGCGATTCTCGGACTGCGTCATAAAAGTCTCGTAGACCGAGCGATCAAGAGTGACCACCCAGGCCTTCTCGTCTTCGTTCCAGATACTGGATTTGAAGGAGTCAGACAGTCCAGCGGTATCCGCTTCGTCGGTGATCTTGAGCTTGAATGCCTTGGTTGAGCTCAATAGGTTTTGACCGAACTTCGTCGTCAGTCCCGACAGCTCTTCATTTATCGCCGCCACCTTTGCTTTCGTGTCGGCATCGAGCGCCGCACCCGAACGCACGAATGCACGATGTGTGAGTTCGAGCAGGCGCGCCTGCTGCTCATCCAGATCGAGCGAGTCGCGTGCTTCGTAAACTGTCTTGACCCTATCCCAGAGCGCATCGTTGAACGTGATCTTGTCGGACTCACGCGTCCACAGCGGGTAGATGATGCCTTGCAGCTCGCGCTTCTTCGCGTTGAGTTCGGTGCCAGTCAGATTCCCGAAAACGAGTCCGACCTTGATGGCAAGTCCGCCCACAGACTCAAGTTCGAGGATTGTGTTCTCAAAGGTCGGCGCATCCGGGTTGTCCACGATCGCGGCGATTTCGTCGCGTTGTTCCAGCATCGCCTTCTTGAAGGCGGGCAGGAAGTCATCGTCGGAAATTACATCAAACGGAGGCACGCCAAACGGCGTGTCCCAATCGGCAAGGAAGGGGTTGCCTTCCAGCTCGGCGTCAGTGACCGCCAGCTCATCGGCTTCGGTCGACGCGGATTCGGTCGTTCCAGCAGTGGTCTCGGTTTCGCCGCCGCAAGCAACAACGGCGAACGCCGCCATAAAAATGGCCAGCAATCGAATTAGCTTCATTGGTTCATAGTCCCAGGCAAATGTGCGCGATCGCTCGCGCTGACAAAAGCGACCGGTTGCGACAGAGCAACCGATGAACGTTATAGTATAGCAGTACCCGACCCCCTCTGAATGGATTCCAACCGATGAAGAAGCTGTTTGCGTTGTGCCTCGCACTGACCTGTTCCTGCGCCTGGGCAGAGGTCGTACAGACCAAAGGCGAGTTTGTTGACAAGTTCCGGCAACTCGATGAGTCGCTGCCCTCCCCTAACGTCTATCGCACCGCTGGCGGCGAACCTGGGCACCGCTACTGGCAACAAGAAGTCGACTACGACATCGATGTGACACTCGATGAGGGGAAGCGTCGTCTCACTGCATCGCAAACGATCACCTACACCAACAACAGCCCTGATACGCTGCGTTTTCTTTGGCTGCAGTTGGACCAGAATCGCTTCAGAAGTGATTCGCTTGCCGAACGATCGGCAGCGTTCGCTGATCCAAGCCGTCGCGGCCCAGCCGTCACCTTTGATGAAGCTGCTCCGAAAATGAGCCTCGGTGAGCTGCGCCGTCAGCAGTCCATGACAGACACTGAGCTTGGTTACGAGATCAGTAACGTTCAGGACACCAACGGTCGCGAACTTGCCTACACGATCGTCGGCACACTGATGCGGATCGATCTGAATCGCCCTTTGGCACCCGGAAAGTCGACCGCATTCCGAATGAACTTCGCCTATAACATCGTCGAAGAAGATGCGGTCTCGGCGCGCTCTGGGTACGAGCACTTTCCGGATGATGCGCGCGAAGGTGGCAACGACATTTTCCTGATCGCGCAGTGGTTTCCGAGACTGGCCGCCTACACCGACTACGAGGGTTGGACGAATAAGGAATTCCTCGGCCGGGGCGAGTTCACGCTTGAGTTCGGCGACTACACGGTCGACATCACCGTTCCGGCGGATCACTTGGTCTCCTCAACGGGCGAGTTGAAAAATGCCAACAACGTGCTGACAGCGACGCAGCGTCAGCGCCTGCAGACGGCGCGCACGGCCGATGAGCCTGTCTTTATCGTCACGCCCGAAGAAGCGCTGGATAACGAAGCGGAAGGCACAGACGACACCAAGACCTGGCGTTTTGAAGCCGAGAATGTCCGTGACTTCGCGTGGGCCTCGTCGCGCAAATTCATCTGGGATGCACAGGGCTATCAGCAAGGCGGTTCGGTTCAGCCGTTAGTGATGGCCATGAGCTTCTACCCCAAAGAAGGCGAGCCGCTGTGGTCGAACTACTCGACCGCCTCGGTCATCCACACCATGGAGGTGTATTCGCGGTTCTCATTCGACTACCCCTACCCCACTGCACAGTCCGTGAACGGACCGGTCGGCGGGATGGAGTACCCAATGATCACCTTCAACGGTCCGCGCACCGATCTGCAGGAGGATGGCACAAGAACCTACACACTGGCCGAAAAGCGTTTTCTGGTCGGCGTTGTTATCCATGAAATTGGGCACATCTATTTCCCGATGACCGTTAACTCGGACGAGCGGCAATGGACCTGGATGGACGAAGGCCTCAACAGCTTCCTGGATGCCATGGCCTGCCTGGAGTGGGACCCGGATATGCCTTGGCGTGTCGAGCCTCGCGATATCGTTAACTACATGAAATCGGAACAACAGGTGCCGATCATGACCCAGTCCGATAGCGTATTGCAGCTCGGTCCGAATGCTTATTCGAAGCCGACCGTGGCGCTGATGATTCTTCGCGAAACGGTGCTCGGTCGCGAGCTCTTCGATTTCGCGTTCAAAGAGTATTCCCGGCGCTGGCGTTTCCGTCGCCCCACACCTGCCGATTTCTTCCGCACAATGGAGGAGGCGTCGGGTGTTGACCTGGATTGGTTCTGGCGCGGCTGGTTCTACACGACCGACCATGTCGACATCTCGCTCGACCGCATCTGGAAATTGCGTCTGGATACCAAAGACCCGGATATCGACTTCGCGAGACGCCGACAGGAAGAAGCCGACAAACCCGCATCGCTGACGGTGCAGCGCAACCGTGAAGCCGGCATGCAAACCTGGGTCGAACGTAACCCTGGTCGTGATGACTTCTATGATGAGAACGATCAGTTCACCGTTACCAACAAAGAGCGCAATGCCTATCAGGAGTTTCTTGACGGGCTCGATGACTGGGAGCGCGCCACAATCGAACGTGCTGTTGCAGAAGACCGCAATTATTACGTGCTCGAATTCTCGAATATCGGGGGCCTGGTCATGCCGATACCGCTCGAACTGACGTTCGACGATGGCAGCACAATGCGCTACGAAATCCCGGCCGAGATCTGGAGACGGAATGCGCGAGCGGTCAAGAAGCTGATCGTTACCGACAAGGAAGTGGTGAGCGTGACGGCGGACCCGCGATGGGAAACTGCAGACGTGAATATGGACAACAATCACTACCCGCGTCAGATCGTCCCGTCCCGGATCGAGATGTTCAAATCGCCGCCGCGCGAGGGCTTTGAGTACCGCGACATCATGCAAGACAGCAAGACAGAGTTGAACACCTGCGAAGAAAGTGAGGACAGCGAGTGTACCGACGAGTAACTCGCCGCCTTGTGGTTATCGCGGCCGGTGCACTGGTCGCTGCAACCACGTTCGCACATCAAGCGAAGGAGGCCGTCACCCAGGTGCTGTTCAACGAGCGCACAGGCAACATAGAGGTGATGCACCGGTTCTTGTTGCACGACGCAGAGCATGCACTTCGTCGGGTAAAGGGCATCGATGCCGACCTCATGAGTTCTGAATCATCTAGACAGGCGTTTGCGGACTATGCCCACGCAAACTTCAGTCTTCGAGATCAGGACGGTGAGCCACTGACGCTGCGAAGCGTTGGGCATGAGATCGAAGGGAAGTTCCTGTGGGTGTATGCCGAGACACCGGCGCCCACCGACATCACGGCGCTAGAGATATCCCATGGGGCGTTGCGTGACATCTGGCCGGATCAGGTCAATCTTGTGAACGTTGATCGGGGTGGGCAGTCGGAGTCCGCGCTCTTCGCAGCCGGAGCGACATCTATCCGGGTCGAAATCCCTGCTGACTAGTACTCGACGTCCTGGGTCGATGAACGGATCTAGGTGTCGGACTGCCTTACACCCCCGTCGAGCAGGCGCTGACGCCCTGTCTATTTTTTCTTTTAATTCAACTACTTATGTTTCTGGCACGAAAACTGCTTCTGTTTATACAAGTATTTATCATTTGCCCTCGGGCACGCTTTCCGGAGTTTGAGTAATGAATTTGGTGACAAAAATCGCAACTGGAGCCGCCGCAATCGCGCTTTCAATGACCGCGAACGCGTCTCTCATCGTCAACGGCGGTTTTGAAGATACCGACGTTAACGACGGTAACGGCGGATGGGAGTGGTACACGTCCTCGAACGTCGATGGCTGGGAAGGCAGTAACATCGAAATCTGGCAGGATTTCGGCAACATCGGTCCTTACGAAGGCAACCAGCATGCTGAGTTGAATGCACACCCGGGCAGCGGCGATGCATTCTCAATCTTCCAGACGTTTGCGACCAACCCTGGCCAAGTCTACGAACTGTTTTTCGCATACGGTGCGCGCCGCAACGACAACGAATCCTTCCAAGTGCAGTTGACCGGCGAAGGCAGCCTGCTGGATCGTTTAATGGACGACCACACGGTAAACAACTGGAGCACTTTCAGCTACGTGTTCACGGCTGACTCAAGCTCTACGACGCTGACCTTTACATCTATCACGCCGCGCGACGGCACGGTCGGCAACTTCCTCGACGGCGTCAGCGTTGTCAGTGTTCCGGCTCCCGGTACGCTCGTACTGCTGGGCGGCGCATTGATCGGTCTGGGACTGCGCCGCAAAAAAGCGGCCTGATCGCCAACAGTCAAGACCGTTAGTCTTTGGATACCCACTTACTCGCATGAGTTAGTGGGTATTTTCTTGTCCGTACTTTTCTCTGTTTCAGCCCAAGGTCGTTAGAACTGCTCGGTATGCACGCGCTCATCCGCGACGCCGAGTTCCGTTAGGCTTTCACTCAAAGCCGCTAGGAAACTCGCGGGCCCGCAAAGATAGTAGTCCGCGTCGAGGTCGGCCACGGTCTTGCGAATGAAGTCGGCATCGATTCGACCGATGGCGTCGAACCCGCCGCCCTGCTCATCCCTTTCCAACGGACGGCTATAGATGGTTCGAGACGTCACATTCGGGTTTGTCCGAACGACCTCAGAGACCTCCTCAGCGAACGGGTGATGATCGCTATCGCGCGCGCCATAGATGAAGTACACCGGGCGATCTGACGGTTTGGCTGTCAACGCGTGGAGGAGACTAACCATGGGGGTAACGCCAACGCCTGCGCATAACAGGACAACGGGCCGATCACTTTCTTGAAGCACAAAATTGCCCGCCGGTGAACGCGCTTTGAGCATCGTGCCAACGCCGGCCTGGTCGTGCAGGAGACCCGACACAAGGCCCTGCAGCTCGCGCTTAACACTAATCCGATACAAGCCCTGTCCTGGGGCGTTGGATAGTGAATAGGTTCGAAAGAGCGCCCCGTCACTACCGACCAGCGGAAACTCCAGCGGCAAGTGTTGACCTGCCTTGAAGTCGGGCAGAGCACCGTGGTCCATTGATTCGAGATAGAAGGACACAACGTCTGCGGATTCAGTGACTCGCTTGGCTACACGCAGATGGCGAACACCAGCATCAGGCTCGGAGAATCGTATTGGGAGCACGTTACGAAGCTCGACCAACTCGTGGATATCGATGATCACAAGACGCTGTGCACCGGGATAATCTCGAACCGCCGGAGAATCCCAATCAATCGAGGCCTGGCCAGTCACCTGAAGCAGACCTCCGTTTTGGAAATCCACAAACGTGACCCCGACACGAGGATCCAGCACGAGGTTTCCGATCGTGTTGAAATGGTTATTGCCGGCGTAGTCCGGAAAGACGATACGAGTGTCGTGTTCGACTCGCACAAAGCCAGGCGATCCGCCGCGATGGGAAGCATCCATACCATTGCTCTCGGAAGGCTCCGCGCCTTCGTGTCCGCTCGCAATGAAGAACGTATCTGCGCCCTCAATCTGATCCTGCATTTGCTCATTGAGACGCTTATGGGTCGTCTTCGACATGGCCGATCTGTCGGTATCGACCGGATACCAGATTCGCTCGGTGATGTACTGCGGGCAGTTCCCAAAGGCCTGGCTGACAGTGAACGTTAACTGGCCCGGATCGGATTCGGTGATCCGCCCATTGACTCGATTGCGGCGACGGGTCTCCAACTCGATACCGAGCAGGCCGAGATCGGTACCTGAACACAATGCCGACTCGAGCGCATCACCCGGCAGCACCTCAGTGTTGAACACGAGCGTCGTTGCATCGGGGGATGAGATAAAACCTGGCTCCCCGGTCAGGAGCGTGACCCAAGGCCGACCGGATTCGTCACGCGCTGCGGCAACTGCGAAAGGCAACTGTTCGTAAAAGTCGCGGTGCTGGTCCGGCATGTAAGGGCGGATTACTTTCCGAGCCCACGGCTCGATCGCATCACGCACTCCCAAGCGACTCTGCACGGCTTGCTCACCGGCATGAAAAGGGGAAGTTGTCGCCATCACCGCGCCCTACTCCCTGAGCGATCCGATCGGCTCAACTGTTTCATCGTTATCAACTCCGTCGACTTGGAAAAATGATGGAGTCAGTGTGCCGATAACAGTAATTCGAATAAATAAACTATACTTCATTTAATTACTGCATTAATTTGAGTAATCGATGGATATTCTCAGTGCGATGCGAACTTTTGTGGCGATCGTGGACAGCGGCAGTCTCACCGCGGCTGCCGTGCAACTGGATCGCTCGCAGCCCGCCGTGGTGCGATCGCTGGCAGCACTCGAAGACCATTTGGGTGCACGACTGTTGCAGCGAACGACACGTCGAATGTCACTCACCCCCGAGGGCAATGACTACCTTCAACGATGCCGACAAATTCTTAGCGATGTCGATGAAGCTGAACGGGTAGCTCGCCAGGACATTGAAAACCCTGAGGGTCCGTTGCGCTTAACGGCGCCCATCCAGTTCGGGCAGATGCACGTTGCACCGTTGATCACGGAGTTGCTCACCGAGCACCAGCGAATCTCGGTCGACCTTTTGCTGCTCGATCGAAATGTGAATCTGATTGACGAGGGCATTGATCTCGCCGTGCGAATCGGCGCACTGCCCGACTCCGGGATGATCGGCGTGAAGATTGGCGAGGTACGGCGGGTGGTTTGCGCGGCGCCCTCCCTGTTGGAGCAAACTGGTGTCCCGAGTGGACCTGAGACCCTGAGGCAGCTGCCTTGCATCCGCGTCCGCAATCTCACCCGAGCAAGCAACTGGCAATTTCGCCGAGGTTCGGACGACCTGAATGTCACGGTCGACGGACGCTTCAGTTGCAACCAGGTCTCAACCGCCATTGATGCATGCACTCAAGGCGCAGGTTTCGGTCAATTCTTGTCCTACCAAGTGCAAGAACAATTGCGCAGCGGCCGCCTGCGCAGGGTGCTTTCAGAGTTTGAGCCGCCGCCAATTGCTGTGAGTCTGGTCTATCCGGAAGGACGGTTTGTCACGCCGCGCCAGCGGGTCGCCATCCAGTTTCTCAAAGACCGGCTTCGCGAACGCGTATTTTTTCAGGACTTATGATGGACACGAAGCTCCAGCGCAAATGAAGCTTGGTCGTCTGGTTCCAAGATGACGCCGCGCTTGTGAGCGACGACCTATGGTGCGAAATAAGCGCCGTGGAACCCGAACAGCCTACCCCAAATCACATGCCCGCGATCACACTCTCAACAACCCGTTCTGTCACCTGGGTCGCCGCGTCGGTTCCCGACAGGCTGAGCTTGCCTGTAACGCTGAGGTGGCACACACCGTGAACGCCCGCCCAAAGCGCAGCGGCGGACACGTCCGCGCGCGGTGTGTCGGTCGCCTGGCTGAGCAGTTCAGAAATCCACAGAAAGATCGCGTCGGTTTGATCGGTCAATGCGCCGGGAGGTTTGTCGGGATCGGGCATGGTGTGCTCGAACGCAAGTCGCCAGAGCCCGGGGTGTGCCATCGCGTACTCGGTGTAGACGCGGGCCACAACTTTGAGCTTCTCGCCAGCGTCGGTCAGGTTCTGTGTTGCACGATCCATACGCTGCCGAATCTCGGCAACGGTGCCGACATTCACGGCCAGAATCAGGTGGTCGAAGCTATCGAAGAGTTGGTAGAGCGTACCCGGCGTATAGCCAATTCGCTTGGCCACGGCCCGAGCCGACAGCGCCTGCACACCTTTGCCGCGGATGATCGCCCTAGCTGCTCGAAGGCTCATTTCGCGCAATTCGTCGCGCGTGTGGTCACTTCGCCGGCCCATGTTCAATTTTTCCGAACCAAAATAGGAGCTTACCAAATTATTGAACGCTGTTAAATTCTCTGGTAGCGTTATTAAACGCCGTTCATTTTCTCGGCTATTTATTTGGCCCTTTATTGAACGTCGTTTAATTAAATGGAGTGGCATCATGACTAGCATTAGAAAACCATCAGTTTGGCAAATCGCGATCGGCGGCCTGCTGTCTCTGTTCACGCTGGGGTCAGCCCAGGCTGCGGGCTTACTGACCCCAGTTGGTCAGAACACGTCCCTTGCCATCGAGGACCATGCGGTCCGCGTTGTTGTTGAAGACGGCTACGTCGTCACCGAGGTCGAACAGACTTTCTCGAACGCGGGTGGCAACGATGTCGAGGCCATCTACTCTTTCCCTGTGCCCGAGCACGCCTCAGTGGGTGAATTCACCTACTGGATCGACGGTCAACCAGTCACGGGTGAGGTTGTCGAACGACAACAAGCGCGAGACATCTACGAGGCCGAGAAGTCCGCAGGACGAGAAACCGCCCTCGTTGAGAAAAACGATTACAAGACATTTGAGATCAGCGTCTACCCAGTGCGGGCGGGACAAGACGTCCGCACGCGGTTGGTGTACTTGCAAACCGCGCACACCGATACGGGCGTTGGCCGATACGTCTATCCCCTCGCGGAGGGCGGCGTCGACGAAGTCCAGAACTCGTTCTGGGAAATGAGAGATGCAGTCAACGGCACGTTCTCGTTTGATCTTGAACTGAAGTCCTCATATCCCGTTGATGCAGTTCGGGTGCCCGATCAACCCGGCGCCACGACCACGCAGATTGATGCCGGACACTGGCGTGTGGCGCTGGGATCAACCGGTGGCACTGCCGCCGATCTCGACGAACAAATCGCCGCGATCGAAGCCGAAGCGCCTGTGCCGGTCGCGGGTGAGGTCAGACTCGATACCGACGTGGTGGTCTATTGGCGACACACCCCCAACCTCCCCGGCTCTGTCGACCTTGTCACCTACAAGCCTGACGCGGACAGTCGTGGCACCTTCATGCTGACCTTAACTCCCGGCGACGATTTACCCGTCATCACAACCGGGCGTGACTGGACCTTCGTTCTCGATACCTCGGGTTCGATGCAGGGTAAGTTCGCCACGCTTGCCGAGGGCGTTGAACGCGCACTCGGAGAGCTTCAGCAGAATGACCGCTTCCGAATCTTTGCGTTCGACAATAACGCGCGCGAAATGACGCCGGGCTTCGTGACTGCGACGCCAGAGACGGTCCAGCAGTACATCAATCAGGTCCGAGCATTGACCGCCGGAGGTGGTACCAATCTGCACGAGGGCTTACGAGTCGCCCTGAAGAAACTCGACGATGATCGTCCAAATGGCGTGGTCCTCGTGACGGATGGTGTTGCCAATGTTGGTGTGACGCAGAAACGCAAATTCCTCGAAATGCTGGAAGCGCGTGACGTGCGCCTGTTCACGTTCATCATGGGCAACAGTGCCAACCGCCCGTTGCTCGAGGCAATGACTGAGGTCTCTGATGGCTTCGCCGTGTCAGTCTCAAACAGCGACGATATCGTCGGTCGGTTGAAGCTTGCCGTCGGTAAGCTGGTTCACCACAGCATGAACAGTGTCGACATCGACATCGATGGCGTCCGCGTCTCTGACGTGCAACCTCAACGACTGGGCAGCGTCTACTACGGCGAACAGATGGTGCTCATGGGGCACTACTGGAAAGGGGGAACAGCATCGGTCGAGGTGAACGCCAACGTGGCCGGGCAGGAAGTCCGCTACCAGACCAAGGTTCAAATGCCGGATACAGCCACCGACAACCCGGAACTCGAGCGCCTCTGGGGCTATCGCACCATAGAGTCTCTGGAGCGCCAGCTTGACTACTTCGGTGAGGACGCCGATGTCTCCGACGCGATCCGGGATCTCGCTATCGAGTACGGCCTGGTCACCGACTACACCTCGATGATCGTGCTGCGAGACGACGTGTTCGATGCGATGAACATCGAACGCAAGAACCGCGACCGTGTGAGCAATGAGCGTCAAGCCCGAGCGAAACGTGCCGAACGCGGCCCCGTCAACCGGCGCGCGGATGAATCGCAACCCATGTACACGCAACCGCGCCCGAGCACCGGTGGCGGCGGTTCAGTGGGCATCGTGATGCTGCTGGGGCTGGCGCTGGTCGGAATGTTCCGACGGCTTGCAGCGAACCGGAAGTAGTTGGCGACCGGCGGGCGTCCTCCGAGTGAGGGCGCCCGCTCGCCGTCAGTCGCGCTTTAGGCGCGCGACGATTTCCTGCGAAATGAACGCGTCAGTCTTGTCATGCATACCAGGAGTATTGAAGTCGGTCTTTGTGATTACGGCGGTGACTCCGAACTCATCAAACACAATCACTCGATTTCCACCGTTACCACTCATCATGGCGCTTAGGTAAGTCTCTCCGTCAATGTCGTAGGACCGTAACCACCACAAGTATCCGTACCCGTACGGAGATTCCGGTATGACTGTCCTCGGCAACACGGAAGCCTTAGTCCATTCGTCTGAAAGGATAACGTTGCCACCGACCATCCCGTTGTTGCGCTGTAGTTCCGCAAGCTTCGCAAGGTCTCGCGTGGTCAGCTCAAGGCCACCGCCCATATGGGCCTGACCCAGCCCATTTCTAGGCCAGCGAAAACCATCAATGTTTAGGGGCGCAAACAGGTACCGTTCGACGAAATCAGTAAACGAGACACCTGAGGCTCGTTCAACAACCTCTCCCAAAACCTGGACACCGGCGGTACAGTAAGAGAAAGAACGCTCGTAGGGGGCGCTGCGCGCCCTCGATGCCCAGGCGGGGAATCCGCGGATTGGCAGATTCCAGAAGAACGACGACCAGTCTTCCACAACATACATCCGCTCCTCATTTCCGCGCGAGAACTGATTCCAGTCGTCACATTCAAGTGGGCCGCTCATGGTCAGCAGATCCTCCGCAGTGATCTGCATTTTTCTTGAATCCGGATTGTTGAAAGGCGCGATCTCGCTGAAGAAACCTGCCAATGGCTCGTCGAGCTTTACAAAGCCTGCATCAATGGCAAGACCGAACGCCATGCCCGTGATCGTTTTTGTTACCGATCGAGTGTTGTGGGTGGTTGTCTCATCCATGCCCTCTCGGTAGTACTCGAATAAGCGCTCACCGTCGCGGAGTATGAGCACGCTGGTCACAGTACCGTAGACGCCATTTTCGATTGACGTGGTCAGTCCGGCACTGGCCTCGTTACTCCACTGGAGTCTCCCAGCAGCCCATCCTGTTGAGGTCATCAACAAGGTCACTGTCACTGCGATTAGGCGGTAAAGGCTAGTTTGATTTGTAAGCATGGGCTTCATCCCGCAACGAAGAAATGCCGCTAGCCTGGTTTCGGGATCGCTTGCGATCAACCAAATATTCTTGAAGATTCTTGAATTCAGCTTTCAAGAACACACCCGAAATTCAAAAGGCGGATACCAAAAGAATGATGCGCCCGGAACAGTCAGCTTCCATCGGTCGATCTTCTATATGTGACCCCTCGTCGAACGATTGAGGTCGTCCCTTCATCGGCCCATCTGACGGTCAGGTCGTTCCCGAAGCGCGTGTTGATGAGCGTGTCTGGACCGGTTCTCACAAGCTCAAATGCTCCGTTATGAGACCAAATGCTGTCAGCGGGTTCATAGGTCGAAAGTATCGTGCGCGAATCTCGATCGACTGAAATAGTAAATGCTGGGTTTCCACTGCTTGAATCGACATACCGTCCCGCAAGTTGCTCTTGCTCGTCCGTCGACAGTGTCATCCGCTCACGAATGATTAACGGAAGCGCTGGCCATTGATACGCCTCGGCAGCCGTTCGATTGATGTCTCCCATCAATATGAAACCGCCTGGACCATTCGTCATCACCACGATCACGTCACCGACTGCGGGGAACGACATCGTATGATTCCAGTACCCTCGATTATCGCCAGAGTTACTAAGTCGAACCTGAGCCTGACGGATTTGGAAACCGACACCGAGAGCGGTGAAGCCGATTGCGGGAGTCAGCACTTCGCGCCCAACATCGGGATGAATTCCGCGGTCTGTGCCACTAGTGACGCTTGCAATTAGCGCCGATATGAATCGACCGTATTCCGTGGGCGTTGTCCACAAACCCGCTGCTGCTCCTTGAGGGTACAGAAGCCATCCACCGTCTTCGGGAAGACCCGCTTCGCCGTAGCCGGGCGCCACGTTTGCTGCACGCTCATCGTCAGGTGTGATCAGATCAAAAGTACTGCGCTCCATGCCGACAGGTTCCAGAACCAGCCGCTTCATCAAGGCGGGAAAAGACTCACCAGAAACCGTTTCTGCCCAGTGCTGCGCGAGGTGAAAACCACCACCGGAATACCTGCGCTGCCCTGCGCGATCTGGCTCGATGATGATTCCCGCTGTGTTCGAGCCGTTAGTACCGGAAACGATATCCCGGGTACTCGGAATATCAGCTCCCGGACTGTACCCCGGAAAGCCTGAAATCGTTGCTCCAGCGGAGTGCGATAGAAGCCCTCGCAGGGTGACGGGAACCCCGCCAGGGTTGAGACGTTTGTCCTGTAGAACAGCGAAGGAACTTCTCAGGTCCGCATCGAGGTCTGTCCCTATTTCGTTCGCAAGCGCGACGATACCCACTGCAGCTACCGCCTTCGACAGTGAAGCAGCTTGAAACAGCGTATCGACATCATCGACTTCCCCGTAGGCGGATGCCCAATGAAGATCGCCACCGGAGAAAACTGCGACGGACGCAGATCGAACTTCGAGCTCAGCCATTCGCTCCTCGATAGTCGGCCGACTTGCTTCCTCACCTTTGAAGGACACAATCCCGATGAGCGCACGCTCTATTGCAGTCTGTTCAACAGGCTTATTGACAGGCGGCTGGTCGAAATCAGCTGGCGAAGAAACGCAGGCGGAAAGCAACACGCCAGCCGAGAGAGCGACCATCACATGGCGTAGCGACTGTTTGATCATGGCGACTTACTCACTTTGGGAATTACACAGGTCTATTCCAAGGCGTAGTTCGGAGCGGTTCTATCGAAAAGACAGTGGGTTGACTTTGGCGCCTCTAAAACACGAGCCGGCGCCTCAATGAAGTCGGCTGCAAGCTGCATCGCGCAACCGTCACCACCCCATTGTTGAGTTGGAGAATGGCTGTCGCCTCTTGCGACCGCCAACAGACTGTTTGGCAAAGTCCTCGACGCCAGCTCACCCCAGGCTGGCGGCGTCAACGGGTCAAACTCACCAGCAACAATCAGCACAGGCACATCAGAGCTGACGGGCTCGACAACGCTGTCGTCAAGAGCCTCTACCCTCCAGGCTTCACAAATGTCCGGTGACACCGCGGCGCTTTCATAACCGCCGAGAACGGGTTCGGGGACCTTCATCTGGCTGCGCATACTGAAGGGCAGTGCTTCAGAGCACCAAACCGAGAAGCGCATTCCCCATGCAAAATCGGCCGCTTCGGACGACCCAGAGACTCGCTCCTTGATGGACGAATCAAGACGCGCCAGATAGTCCATATACAGTGGGGCGCGGCGAACATCCGCGCTGGAGTTCAGCGGCAGGAGAGATAAGAGGTCAACGCCGGTAACCGGCTCATCGAGTCCATCGATCTCAAGTGGAGACTCGGAAACAGCCGCAAGCGTCTGAAAGAACCGTTGCTCCAGATCAGGAAATGCTTCATCGCAAGATGCTTGTAGCGCGCAATCCCGCGCGATACTCCTTATGACTTTTTCCAAATTCCGAGCGCTCTGGTCGTCATAGATCGCATTCGGCGGGAGTGGCGAATCCAGGACCATTGCGTCGAGACTGTCGTCGAAATATCTGGCGTATGTAAGCGCGAGGCGGGTACCGTAAGAAGCGCCATAGAAATTCCAGCTCTCAATACCGAGTGCTGTTCGCAAGTCTTCCAGGTCGGCGGCGCTTGCCCGACTATTGTAGTTATCCAACCCGATGCCTGCGTTTTCGAGTCTTTCCCTGCAGGCGACAACAGAGGCGATCAGACGACTTCCGCTTTCGACTGCCATACGGAATTCAGGACACATCAAGGCCGGCTTTGCATAGTGGGTACCGCGCTGCCCGATGACAATGAAGTCTCGTTCGGCAAGCCAGGGGTACGCGCCTGGAAAAGCCGCTGTGCGCATGGCCGATGAACCGGGGCCACCCGACAAATACAAGACCGGGCTTTTGGGCGATTCCGCATCAGTGTGAATTATTGCGACCGGAAGCTTGATCTCATTGGAGCGCGGAACGGAGCGATCCTCTTTGACTACCAGCCAACCTAGCGTTGAATCGAAGGCCGACGGCACGACAACAGGGAATGCTTCCTCTGACCCTTTCTTTTCAAACCGTGGAGCAGAAAGCGCTTGCAGACGGGTGTTGTTTGTAGGCTGATCAGCCATGGTCACGATGGGAGCAACAATTAATAAAGCTGGGAGCAGGCCCACCAAGACAGACCGAACACTGCGCGGTAGTCTTCTCCAGGAACTTCCTGTCGAGGTTAAAAAAGAGCTCGCTATATCGACGATCGTTCCGCGAGGGTTATCATGGTCCATAAGTATTGGCTTCATCACACCGCTGGTAACGCAGGCAAGCTTGGTCTTCGGACCCTTCGCAATCAATCAAATATTATTGAAGAAAATTGAAATCAGCTTTCAAAAACTCTGAGCGACCACCGGAAACCAGCATTTTGCTTGACGACTTGCTGATTGACGTCGGACGTCGCTCTGTATGGCGGGACAACGAAGCGTTGCGATTGCCGGATTTGAGCTTTGACGTACTCATGGCGCTCATTGAAAAGGCACCGGCAGCCGTTAGCGCAGACAGTCTCGCCCGTACCGTTTGGAAAACCGAACATGTAACGAGTGAGACCGTTGCTCAACGCATCAGGCTACTGCGCCGCGCTCTTGGCGACAAACCGAAGTCCCCGCGATATATCAGAACGGTGCGTAACGCGGGCTATGCCTGCGTAGCATCTGCAGAGTCATTTTGCAGAACCCCGCCAATACCCCCGCAACGCCGAAAGACGGTTCTGCGAAACGTCGGAATCTCGACCCTGGCGCTTATTCTGGCTGCAGCGGTTTATCTTGTGCGAGCAACAGCACCTATTGATGAAAGCGGTGTCGCTATGGCTTCGCCTCCGCCCGTGATGCTGTCTATGTTGGAGCGCGCTCGGGGCCTGATGAAGGCTCAGCAGGCGGACGAGACCGATCAGGCGATTGAAATGCTTCGCGAAGCTCACGAGCTCGACCCGTCTAACATCGACGTCATCGTCTCGCTGAGCTTTGCGCTATCTACACGGGCTACAAAATTCCGGGGGACGGATTTCGACGCGTCGGAAGCAGAACAATTGGCGCGCAGCGCGCTCCAGACTGATCCAGGGATGAGTAGCGCTTGGCACGCCTTGGCTTATGCGCTCGATTCACAAGGACGTGTCGACGAGGCTCTGGGTTCGTATACCCGTGCTTTCGAGCTGAACCCAGCTGACGTGTCTGCCATGTCAAGCGCAGCATACTTGTTATCCGTGCGTGGACGATTCTTCGAGGCGCTTAGTCTTGAGGCGCGCGCGATGAGTGACCGTGACTACTCGCGTTATGCGGATATACAAATCGCAGTTGCACTCGAGCTCGTTAACCACCCTGCGGCAGAGCCCTGGTTTTCTCGTGCCGAAACGCTGATTCGCAATCAAGTCGTTTACCTAGCCGAAGTCGCGAGTGCTCGCTTGCACTCAGGCGCGCCCAACGCGGCGCTTGCCGTTCTCTCACAAGAATCGAGCTCCGAAATTTCTTCTCTTCGGCTGGCTCGGATTAAGGGTCGGGCTTTTCTTGCGTTAGGTGACAGAGATACGGCGCGTACCCACTTCAGCGCCGCTAAGGGCTGGGGTGAGTTTGACCTCGCGGCGCTCGACGTGCTCGAAGGAAGTGATCGACTGGCGATACAGCAAATCCGGTCGGCGGAATCGTCGATGATCAGCGGGAACTCGTGGCCAGGGGTACGGATCAGCCTCGCCGAGATATACGCGGCGTTGAAGGATAGAACTGCGACCCTCGATTACTTGTCGCGCGCGGTCGATCTGGGTTGGCGAGATATCGGAGCGATTGAGCACTCGCCGTATCTTCAGGACATTGTTCTAACAGACGAATGGCAGCAGATAAGAACCCGCATCGAGCGAGAACTGGAAATACAACGCAATCTCATCGACGGCTCGAGTGCGCTCTCTGGTCTTATTGGGATATAGACCGCCAGAGCGAGAAAACAAATAGCCCCTCAATGAGGGGCTATTCGGTGTTTGGCGCGCCTGGAAGGATTCGAACCTCCGACCGCCTGGTTCGTAGCCAGGTACTCTATCCAGCTGAGCTACAGGCGCGTGTTTATGTTCCGGACACGTGTCCGCTGAACAGGCCGCGCATTATAGGAGTGCTGCCCATCCAAGGCCAGAAAAAAGTGGCGGAGAGAGAGGGATTCGAACCCTCGATGGGCTATTAACCCATACTCCCTTAGCAGGGGAGCGCTTTCGACCACTCAGCCATCTCTCCGGTTCTGGTCTCCCGGCACGCGGCCGGCCGCAGAGTTTAAGTCACTGGTGGGTGTAGGGTAAAGACGTGCCGCGAATTGATTACTCGCACGCAGCGGCAGCAGGCCCGTCGTCCGTCGATTCGTTCTGAATCCGCTCGAAGATTTCCTGCCTGTGGACGGAAACGTCCTTGGGTGCGTTGATGCCCAGGCGAATCTGGTTGCCTTTGACGCCCAGCACTGTGACCGAAACGTCTTCGCCGATGACTACGGTTTCCCCAACCCGTCGGGTCAGAATCAACATGAAGCTCTCTCCCTTTCTTCGGCTACAGCCTCTCCGTGGCTGCGACCATTCCAGACTCGCGAATCGGGCAAGCATCTCAACATGCCCACTGAGTATCGCTTGTCTATCTCCGCTAGTACTGTCACGTCGTCCCTAAAAATTCCGAACTTGTTCTATGACAGCGCTAACAATGCACACACCTTGAGCACTATTTGCTCGAGACCGCCGAATTAGAGCGTAACGAAATAGATAATGCAAAGGTAAAATTGAAAAATACCTGCTTGTAACACCCTGAAAATTTGGGGAATTTATTCCCGTACTCAGGGAAAGTCGGTATACCCGTTCCTTTGGTAACAATTAGCGCGTTTTTTCTTTAACCCAATCAGCAACCAATGCCAAAGATTCGTCGAGATTCTCCGGTTGATTTCCGCCCGCCTGCGCAAAATCCGGGCGCCCGCCACCTTTTCCGCCTACGCCGTTCGCAACGACGTTAACGAGCTCGCCAGCCTTTATAGACGGGATCAGAGGTTTGGAGACGCCCGCTGCGAGACGAACCTTGTCACCCTCCGCGGTACCCAGAACGACAACGCTCTTGGGCCCAAGTTTGTCCTTCAGCTGATCTACAGCATCGCGCAGTGATTTCGCGTCCGCGCCATCCACACGCGCCGCTAGCACCTTTACGTCTCCAACTGTTACCGCCGAGGCGGTCAGGTCCGTACTGCCACCCGACACCAACTGCTTGCGCAGGACCGCCAATTCCTTCTCAAGGGATTTACCGCGAGCCAGCAACTGCTCTACCTTCATTACGGCTTCTTCCGGCGCCGCTTTCATGCGGGCAGCTACTTCCGAGAGCGCCTTCGCCTGTTGTCGCGCGAATGACAATGCGGCAGATCCGGTGACCGCTTCGATGCGTCGAACGCCGGCCGCCACACCGGACTCCGAAACCACTCGGAACGAGCCAATATCGCCCGTGCGACTGACATGTGTCCCGCCACACAGCTCCATGGAGGTCCCGCCTAGCCGCAGAACCCGCACATCGTCGTCATATTTCTCACCAAACAGTGCCATCGCGCCGGCTTCGACCGCGTCGTCGAAAGCCATGACGTTGGTCTCAGCCGGGTGGTTTGCAATGATCTCGGTGTTTACCTGATCTTCGATAAGGTCCAACTCTTCTCGTGTGACGGGCTGTTCGTGCGCGAAGTCGAATCGCAGTTTCTCTGCGTCTACCAGCGATCCTTTCTGTACGACATGCTCGCCAAGGGTGTGTCGCAAGGCCGAGTGCAACAGATGCGTTGCCGAGTGATTACGACGGATCAATGCTCGACGCCCACCGTCTACAACCGCCTCCAGCCTCTGGCCGACGCTGAGCGTGCCGATGCGCTGCGATCCGACATGCACATGCGCCGCGTTGTCCTTTCGCGTGTCCTGAACATCGAACTGGCCATCCGGCCCTTTCAATACCCCGGTGTCGCCGACCTGCCCACCGCTCTCTGCATAGAACGGCGTCGTATCGAGCACAACCAGCGCAGACTGCCCAGCCTCGACCTCTTGAACCTCCGCGCCGTCCACATAGATGGCGACGACTTCACGCCCCTCGTCATGCTCAGAATCGTAGCCGGAGAAGTCGGTCGCAACATCAAGGTTCAATGCATCCGAGCCCGCAGCACCGAATTTGCTCGCAGCCTTGGCCCGCGCTCTTTGCTCGGCCATTGCGCGCTCAAAGCCAACCTCGTCGACACTAAGGCCTCGCTCGCGAGCCATATCAGCGGTCAGATCCATCGGAAAGCCGTAGGTATCGTAGAGCTTGAAGACCAGCTCACCGTCGAGCACCGCGCCGTCCAACTCGGCCATCGCCGCCTCGAGCATGCTCATGCCCTGCTCGATCGTCTCAGCAAAACGTTGTTCTTCGCGCAGTAACACGTCGACAACTTTCGACTCCGCTTTGTGTAATTCCGGATAGGCCTCGCCCATTTCCTTAGCCAGTGCCGCAACCAGCTTGTGGAAGAACGGCTCGCGTTGCCCGAGCATGTATCCATGTCGGATGGCGCGGCGAATGATCCGACGCAAGACGTAACCGCGACCCTCGTTTGATGGCCGCACGCCGTCGGTCACGAGAAAAGCACAAGCCCGGATGTGATCCGCGATGACTCTGAGGGAGGCGTTATCACTGAACGGCACGCCGACAGCTGCCGCAACCGCCTCAATCAGGCGACGAAAAATATCGGTGTCATAGATCGTGTGGACGCCCTGCATGACGGCAGAGACGCGCTCGAGACCCATGCCGGTATCGACCGAGGGCTTGGGCAGGGGCGTCAGTTCACCTGATGCGTCTCGATCAAACTGCATGAACA
The DNA here is from genome assembly GCA_038521865.1 of Pseudomonadota bacterium. Classification (GTDB taxonomy): domain Bacteria; phylum Pseudomonadota; class Gammaproteobacteria; order Steroidobacterales; family Woeseiaceae; genus CALBPI01. Next base: position 1,268,852 of record JBCBKO010000001.1, read on the forward strand.
CAAGGTTCCAGATTTCGACGTAACGATCGCCGTCCTCATCCGGGGAGCCCGGCGGGCCGCCGGCAACCTCGGGTCCGTGATCAAAGAAGATTTCACTGCAGGGACCGCAGGGGCCGGTGTCACCCATCTGCCAGAAGTTGTCTTTCTCATCCAGACGGGAAATCCGGTCGGCGGGAACGCCAATATCATCGCGCCAGATTGCGGCAGCCTCGTCATCCTCGCGGAAGACAGTCACCCACAGGCGCTCCTCAGGAATCTCCAACACTTCAGTAACAAACGACCAGGCAAACCGAATCGCATCGCGTTTGAAGTAATCGCCGAAGCTGAAATTTCCGAGCATCTCGAAGAAGGTGAGGTGCCGGGCGGTATATCCGACGTTCTCCAGATCGTTGTGCTTGCCGCCCGCACGAACGCACCGCTGGGACGTTGTCGCACGCTGATACGCGCGCTGCTCGCTGCCGAGAAAAACATCTTTGAACTGCACCATGCCCGCGTTGGTGAATAACAACGTGGGATCGTTGCCCGGGACGAGCGGCGAGCTCGGGACAACGGCGTGGTCCTGTTCGGCAAAATAGCCGAGAAATGCGGCGCGGAGCTCGCTAGCGGTTAGAGTTTTCATAGCCGCCGAATTATTCCACAGGCGGCTGTCAGGACATAGCGACCGAAATCTGTTCCTGAGAAAAACCTCGATAGGTCAGAAACCGCATCTGCTTGGCTTTGAGCTCGAAGGTCTCGGGAACGGCCTCGCCATACTTTCGCACCCGGACATCTCGGGCCAGCGCTCCCCAGTCGAACCCGCCGTCGCGCAGCGCCTCATCCACCAGCGCATCGCTCAATCGCTTTGCGCGCAGCTCCGCGCGAATACGCTGCGGGCCTTTGCCCTGCCGAAATCGGCTCGAGACAAATGCCTCAGCGAAGCGCTTATCCGACTGCAGCCCTTCCTCGCGCAGGCGAGAGAGCTCTGCGACCACGATCTCTGGCTCGAAACCCCGGTCGCAGAGTTTGTCGACTAACTCATCGAATCCATGCTCGCGCCGGGCCAGCGCGTCCATCGCGCGCTTGCGGCACTGGTTCGGCGACAGGCTCGACGATTTCGGGTCGCTCACGCTTCTTCGGGTTCGCTCTCTTCTTCGGCTTCAACGGCCTCAGGGTTCGGCAGAAGCACGCCGCGGATTCGCGCTTCGATATCGTTCGCGATATCCGGGTTCGTCTTCAGGAATTCGCGGACATTTTCTTTGCCTTGTCCGATGCGATCGCCGTTGTAGCTGTACCAGGACCCCGCCTTATCGACGATGCCGTTGGCCACACCGAGATCGATCAGCTCACCCTCCAGGGAGATGCCCTGTCCGTAAAGAATCTCGAATTCCGCAATTCGGAATGGCGGCGACACCTTGTTCTTCACGACTTTGACGCGCGTCTGGTTGCCGACCACTTCATCGCCTTTCTTGATGGCGCCGATACGGCGAATATCCAAGCGCACCGAAGAATAGAACTTCAGTGCGTTACCGCCCGTCGTCGTCTCCGGGCTGCCGAACATGACGCCGATCTTCATACGAATCTGGTTGATGAAAATGACCATAGCGTTGGATCGCTTGATGTTGCCGGTCAGCTTGCGCAGTGCCTGAGACATCAATCGCGCCTGCAGACCGACGTGCGAATCGCCCATCTCGCCTTCAATTTCGGCTTTCGGCGTCAATGCAGCCACAGAGTCGACCACAATCACATCGACCGCACCGGAGCGCACCAGCATGTCGGTAATTTCCAACGCTTGTTCGCCCGTGTCGGGTTGCGAAACCAGAAGATCATCGACGTTCACGCCGAGTCTCTCGGCATATTGCGGATCCAGCGCGTGTTCGGCATCAACGAACGCCGCCGTGCCGCCCGCTTTCTGGGCCTCGGCAACAACCTGCAAGGTCAATGTGGTTTTACCCGAGGACTCCGGGCCGTAGATCTCGACGACCCGGCCTTTTGGCAGCCCGCCAATGCCCAGCGCGACGTCCAGACCGATGGAGCCCGTCGAAACCGCCTCGACGTTCTTGCTGGCAGAGCCATCGCCCAGCCGCATGACCGAGCCTTTGCCGAACTGTTTCTCGATTTGCCCGAGGGCGGCAGCGAGTGCTTTTTTTCTGTTGTCGTCCATTATTGATATCGCTCCGGCGAGATTGGCTCCCGCATCAAACTACTGTATGGATAAACAGATTATTCCATAACTCTGCGGTAAATGCAGCGTGGCGTTTCTGGACGACTGAACTGGATTTAAAGTTGGTTTCAGCTGATCTTTGCAAGCTGTTGATCCAGCTCGCAGAGCACCCAGGCGACCGTCTTTGCGCGAACCTCGTCGCGATCGCCGCGGAAGCGCTCCATGCGCGCAATCGTACCCTCAGCCGATGACCAGGCTGCCCACACGGTACCGACAGGCTTGTCCGGCGTGCCGCCTCCGGGGCCGGCCACGCCGCTTGTCGCAACGGCGTAGTCGGCGCTCGCAAGCACCCGCACGCCCTCGGCCATCTGCTTGACCACCGCCTCGCTGACCGCGCCATGAGTTTGCAGCGAAGCCTCACTCACACCCAGTAACTGCATCTTGGCCTCGTTCGCGTAGCTCACGACGCCATAACCGAACCATGCGGAACTGCCCGGCAAATCGGTGAGCAACTTCGCAATCCAGCCCCCGGTGCAGGATTCAGCTGCCGCCAGTGTCTGCCCTCGCTCGGTCAGCATTCTCGCTAGTCCCTGCACCGCGCGCTCTGCCTGCACAAGCGGCGGCTGGCCAGGCCTCGGAAACACTCCGGTCAAGTCACTTCTCCCGCAAGCACGTCGTAGAGCGCAGCATACCGCTGCACCATCCGCTCGATCGAGAATGATTCCGCCACGCGCCGCTTCGCATTTGCGCCCATCTGGTCGCGCAGGTTCGGATCACCCAGCAGGTGTCCGATTGCGGCGGCCAAAGCCACGCTGTCTTGCGGCGCGACCAGCAGACCGGTGTGTTCGTGCGCCACCACCTCGACGACCCCGCCCGCCTTGAAGCCGACGACAGGCACTCCAAGTGCACCCGCTTGCAACAAGCTCACGCCTAGCCCCTCCTTCAGCGCCGGATGCACGAGCAGTGTCAGGCTACCCATCAACTGCAAGAGATCATCGCGAAATCCTGCGAACACCACGGTCTCGGAAAGACCGAGGTTTGCCACCTGCGCCTGCAGCTCCGATTCAAGTGGCCCCTGACCAAAAAAAATCACACGCAACTTGGGGAACCGATCGCGCAGACCCGGCAATCCTTCGATCAGGAACCGGTGCCCTTTGCGGTCGATGAGCTGTGCAACAACACCAATTACCGGCGTGTCCTCAGAGCAATCAGTCAGAATGGACCTGACATCTATCGTCGGCGCCGCGCCAAGCGCCTCACTGTCGACCGCGCTGCGGATGGTGAGGAGCAAATCCTCGGGCACAGCCGCCGCTTTCAGGACATCCGCGATCGCGTCACTGATCGCAACCACCCGACGGAAGCGCCGGCGCATAAGCCCACGCAAGAAGCGGCCGGGTGGGTTGTCGACACGCCGCGTCAGAATTGCCGGACAGCGCGCCAAGGTGCACGCCAGAGGCCCGAGCCAATCCGCACCGCGCCGACTGTGAACGTGCACGAGATCAATCGACGCCCGGCGCAACCATCGAGAGAGCCGCAGCGCCGCGAACACGTCATGCTCACCGGCGTAGCGCAGTGCCAGATGGGTTTGTTTCCGACGCGCCGACCATTGTTGCAGTGCGCTGTTCTCAGGCGTCACAAGTACATGTTCGTGTTCACCGTCTCGCATAGCGTCAAGCAGGTAACGCACCTGCGTGGCGCCGCCGTAGTTATGCCGGCCGAATTCAAGGTGAGCGATCTTCACGGACGCATCGTGACACGTTCGACTTGTCGTTAACATCTCGCTAGCATCCAGAGCCGTTTTGCGACCAATCGATTCCCAACGCATGGCCGACGCCTCCGAGCACACACCCATGATGCGCCAGTACCTGGCGTTAAAGGCCGGCTACCCGGACACACTCCTGTTTTATCGAATGGGCGACTTCTATGAGTTGTTCAACGAGGATGCTGTTCGTGCGGCTGGGCTGATCGACATCACGCTGACCGCGCGCGGCAAATCCGCCGGTCAGCCGATCCCGATGGCAGGTGTGCCTTATCACGCAGCGGACGGCTATATCGCAAAGTTACTAGCGCTGGGCGAGTCGGTAGCAATCTGTGAACAGGTGGGGGATCCCGCCACGAGCAAAGGGCCCGTCGAGCGTGAGGTCGTGCGCATTGTGACGCCGGGGACGCTGACCGACGAATCCCTGCTCGATACGCGCCCGAGCATCGTGGCTGCGATTTGCTGGCAAAAGGACGGCGCCGGCGTTGCCGCGTTGGAACTAGCGGCTGGTCGCTTCGAGGTGTCCCTGGTCGGCGCAAGTGTCGACGACATCGCCGCCGAACTCGCTCGACTTGGCGCCGCGGAGGTGTTGTTCAGGGAAGCGGATGAAGCGCGCCTCACCCCGCTGAAGACGCAGTGGCCGAGTGTAGTCTGGCAGGCGAGCCACGACTGGCACTTCGACCCCGAAACCGCGGAACGGTTGCTGGTCGAGCACTTCGGTACGCGCGACCTGTCGGGCTTCGGCTTGGTTGAAACCGATGCACGCATCATGGCCTGCGGCGCGTTGCTGGAATACGCACAGCGCACACAAAAACGTGCTTTACCGCACGTCAGGAGCCTGCGGGTCAGAGACATCGACACGCACGTCAAACTGGATGCGACCACGCGACGCAATCTGGAACTCGACACGAGCCTGTCGGACAACCCGGCACTGACCGTTGCCGGCGTTCTTGACCATTGCGCAACAGCCATGGGCAGCCGATTGTTGCGGCGATGGCTGCGCGAGCCGCTGACCGACGATGCAGCGCTGAATGCCCGCTACGACGCTATTGAAGCGTTGGCCGATGTCAGTGCGCGAACGCGGCTCAATACCGCACTGGAACGCTGTGGCGATGTCGAACGCATCCTCGCGCGTATCGCGTTGCGCCGAGCAGGGCCGCGCGATCTGGCACGCCTCGGCGTCACCCTGAGCGTGTTGCCCGAGGTTGCGCATGCACTTGAGCTGCTCGACGCGTCGTTGCTGAGTACGCTCCGTGCTGAGCTCGGTGACCATGCAAGCCTCGCGCACCACCTTAGCGAAGCAATTCAAGAGACGCCGCCTGCTTACCTGCGCGACGGTGATGTCTTCCAGAACGGGTTCGACACCAGACTCGATGAGCTGCGCGAGACACGCGATAACGCAAACGGTTTTCTGGAGGCTTTGGAGGTCCGCGAGCGCGAGCGCACCGGTCTGGCAACCCTGAAGGTGGGCTATAACCGGGTCCATGGCTATTTCATCGAAATTAGCAAGGCGCAGGCAATCGATGCGCCAGAAGAATACACGCGCCGCCAAACGCTGAAGGCCGCCGAACGCTACATCACACCCGAGCTGAAGCGTTTCGAAGACCAGGTGCTTGGTGCACGTGACAAAGCGATGGCTCGCGAGCGCGAGTTGTTCGAGCAGTTGATCGACGAATTACAGACGGCATTGCCGGGCTTGCAAACCATGGCGGGCGCGCTATCTGCAATCGATGTCATTACTAACCTCGCCGACGTTCGCGAACGGCTGCAACTGGTCCGGCCGGAACTCGTCGATCACCCGGTCATCGAAGTCGAGGGAGGGCGACATTTGGTGGTGGAACACGCTCTCGGCGACCGGTTCGTTCCGAACGACTTAAGAATGGATGCCCAACGCCGGCTGCTTGTGATCACCGGACCCAACATGGGCGGTAAATCGACGTTCATGCGCCAAACCGCGCTGTTGGTGATCCTCGCGCGCATGGGCAGCTTTGTGCCTGCAACTGCAATGCGCCTTGGACCCATCGATCGCGTGTTCACACGCATCGGTGCCAGCGACGATCTCGCCGGTGGACGCTCCACCTTCATGGTGGAGATGACCGAAACCGCCAACATCCTGCACAACGCGACGGAGCATAGTCTTGTTCTGATGGACGAGATCGGGCGCGGCACGAGCACCTTCGACGGACTATCGCTGGCTTGGGCAGCCGCTGACCACATGGCATCGACCGTACGTGCGTTCACGCTGTTCGCAACACACTACTTCGAACTCACGGGCTTGCCGCAAAGCCAACCGACCGCGGCGAATGTGCATCTCGACGCGACGGATCACAACGGGCGTCTGGTGTTCCTGCACAGCGTCAAGCCAGGCCCTGCGAACCAGAGTTATGGCCTGCAGGTCGCTGCGCTCGCCGGCGTTCCTCGCGCGGTCGTCAAGCGCGCCCGTCGTTACCTCGCCCATCTGGAAGCGAATCAAGGCGGCGGTGATGCAAACCAGGCGACCCTCGACTTCAGTGCCGTAGAGCCCGAAGCGGAGGGATTGAGTGACAACGAAGCGGCGATCATCGATGCCGTTAGCGGTCTGGACCCTGACGGGCTGTCCCCGAGAGACGCGCTTGAACTCATCTATCAGTTGGCTACGCTCGGAAAACGCAAACCTTAAGACATGTGGCGGAGTTTCTTGCGCTCGCGATTGAATCGACCGTGGTTCAGGAACGCAGCGACTTGGTCAGTTACCTCGCGAGATGTCACGAGCGTCGTGTGTGTTGCTGCAAGTTTGAGGTGATCGGTCAACAAGGGAGACCGGGTCTCTTCGACTGCTACCGTACCGTCGTTGGGCTCGGGAAGATCGGTGACGACGCGACCCAGACCCACGCCCAGCGTGCCGGCGATCATCCCCACTTCCCTGACGTCGAAACAGGGGGCCCAGCGCGACGCATCCTGCGCGAGCACTTCCTCGACCAAGGACTGCCCAAGCAGACTCTCATCGCCGGGCAGCATCGCAATACGCTCGGCTGCGACGCCACCGGCCAACGGTGTGCCTAACATCACAACCCGACCGGGCGGTGCTGCATCCCACTCGGACAGCATCTTGAGGATGACAAGCCCACCGAGACTGTGGCCGACAAAATGACACTGACTTCCTGCACGTGGCCTTAGCTCGTGCTCGGCAAACTCACGCAGATGTTTGGCGTTCTGCTCGAGCGTCGCACGCACCGTGCGGTAGTGAAGTTGGCGCGTATCAAAACGGTAGCGGTCAGTCAGCCGCCGCCGCATTACGTTAGCTTCGGTGCCGTTGAGCCAGAGCCCATGCACCATCACGACATGAGCAGTCTCGCCGTCTGTCACGCGTCCTGCTTGCGCAGCCGAATACCGGTCTCGCGCAGTTGTTGCGGTGATACCGCACCCGGTGCGTCAGTAAGCGGACAATGCGCTGACTGGGTTTTCGGGAATGCGATGACATCACGAATACTGTCGGCACCTGCCATCAGCATGACCAGGCGATCCAGACCGAACGCGATGCCACCATGCGGAGGACAGCCGTACTGCAAAGCACGCAACAGGAAGCCAAATTTCTCTTCGGCCTCTTCGTCAGAAATGCCCAGCGTTTCGAACACTGCCGCCTGTATCGATTGATCATGGATACGGATCGAACCACCACCCACTTCGGAGCCGTTCAACACCATGTCATAGGCACGAGACGGCGCATCTCCAGGGTTCTTCCGCAACGCATCGGCATCATCGACGCCCGGCGCGGTGAACGGATGGTGCAGCGAGGTCCAGCGCCCGGATTGTGCATCCTTCTCAAACATCGGGAAGTCGACCACCCAGAGCGGTCGCCAGCCTTCCGCAACCAGTCCGCGATCTTCGCCGAGCTTGACGCGCAACGCGCCGAGCGCATCATTGACCACGCGTGCTTTGTCGGCGCCGAAGAACACAACATCGCCACTCTTTGCGCCGGTGCGTTCGAGAATTCCGGTGACCGCCGCATCCGGCAGGAACTTCAGAATCGGCGATTGCAAACCATCGCGACCTGCGTCCACGTCGTTGACCTTGATATAGGCAAGCCCCTTCGCACCATAGCGACCGACGAAACTCGTGTACTCATCGATGTCCTTACGCGAAAGTTCGGCGCCCTGTGGCAAGCGCAGTGCGGTTACCCGGCCTTCGGGATCCCGCGCGGGTCCAGCAAAGACTTTGAATTCGACGCCGTCCATGAGATCGGCAACCTCAACCAGCTCGAGGTCGATCCGAAGGTCGGGCTTGTCCGAACCGTATCTGTGCATGGCCTCGGCATAGGTCATACGCGGGAACTGCGCATCAAGATCGATATCCATGACGGTCTTGAACAGATGGCGCACCATCGCCTCCATCATGCCCATGACGTCCTCTTCGTCGACGAACGACATCTCGATATCGAGCTGCGTGAATTCCGGCTGTCGATCCGCCCGCAAGTCCTCGTCGCGGAAACACTTGACGATCTGGTAGTACCGATCGACACCGGACATCATCAAGAGCTGCTTGAAGATTTGTGGAGACTGTGGGAGTGCGAAGAATTTGCCGGGATGCGTGCGACTCGGGACGATGTAGTCACGCGCGCCCTCTGGCGTTGCGCGCGTCAGCATTGGTGTCTCGACATCAACAAACCCCGCCTCGTCCAGATACGAGCGCATCGCGCGCGTCACAGCGTGGCGCAAACGCAGGTTACCGAGCATGTGCTCGCGACGCAGGTCGAGGTAGCGATAGCGTAAACGCAACTCTTCGTTGGTCTGTTCATCGTGATGGAACGGCGGCGTCTCTGCGGCATTGAGAATCTCAAGTTCGCTGCCGACCAGCTCGACCTTACCGCTGGTCATCGCCGGGTTGGCCATACCCTCGGGACGCAGCCGCACCGACCCGGTGACCTTCAGGACATATTCACTGCGCAGTCGCTCTGCGGCCTCGAACAGCGCGTCGTCGCCGGGGTTGAACACGACCTGGAGCAAACCCTCTCGGTCGCGCAGATCGACGAAGATGACGCCGCCGTGGTCGCGTCGCCTGTGTACCCACCCGGTAACGGTGATGGTTTGGTCGACCAGTTGCTCGTCAACTTGTCCGCAATAGTGTGTGCGCATGCTTGGGGCCTGCCAGGGAATAAAAGGATAGTGCTTCGTGAAAATCACGACGCAAAGCCGCGCGATTTTAGGGCTTGTCTATCTCACCCGCAAGCGCCGGTGGCAGCTGGTCCGGCTTCCACGGCGGCACGACGACGCCCAGCGAGATAATCATCTTCAGGGCCGACTCAACGTCCATATCGAGCGGGATTGCCTCATCCCGAGCCACCATGATGATGAATCCAGATGTCGGATTTGGCGTCGTCGGCACAAACGTGCAGATCATCTCTTTTCCGGTTCTCGACTGCACTTCGCCGAGATCAGAGGATGTCTGAAAGGCAAGGCTGTAGAGTCCTTTTCGCGGATATTCGATCAACAAAACCTGCTTGAACGACTCGCCTGTTGGCGAGAACACGACCTCGGCAAAGTTCTTGACCGCCGAGTAGATGGTTCGAATCAACGGCACGCGATTCAACAGCTGCTCGCTCGCCAGCACCAGTCGCCGACCGACAATGTTCGCTGTGAAGAGTCCGGTCAGCAGGAGTATGAGCACAGATACGATCGCGCCCAGACCCGGAATATCGCCGAGGAACTCTTTCAACGGCGAGTCTGGAAGCCAGCGCAACAACCCATCGAGACTGCTGTCCGTCAGGTCGATCAGGATGCGCACCAGGAATACCGTTACGCCGATCGGCAACCAGATCAGCAAGCCCGCGATAAGGTAACGACGAAACCAACTCATAACCGGTCAGGCAGCTTCGCCACTCCCGGATGATTTCGAAGATTTTTCGGACTTCTTCTCACTCTTCTCGCCGGTGCCCTTATCCGACTTCTTGTCGCCACCGTCCGCAAGATTGCGTCGTTTGTCCTTGTCGGTCTTGAAGTCTGTCTCATACCAGCCCTGGCCCTTCAGTCGAAAACTCGGCGCAGAGATTTTCTTTTTCAGCGACGGATTACCGCATTGCGGGCAATCCACGAGCGGTGCATCTGCAATCTTCTGCAGCGCATCCATTTCGTAGCCGCAGTCGCGGCAGGCGTACTCGTAAATGGGCATTGGGATGACCTCCAGTGCAGCGCGGCCTGGCGCGCCGCCAGGCCGCATAGTGAAGTAATCTTTCGCGGCGTACAACGCCGCAACGCGTTCAGGCAGCCTCAAACTCCAAGTTTTGAGTGCCAGCCGAGCCATTCGACGGTCGGACCGTAATCATCTGCCCGCCGGAGAATTCGCCTGCAAGAATGCGCTCCGCGAGTGGGTTTTCGATCTCGGTCTGGATAGCGCGTTTCAGTGGTCGCGCGCCATACACCGGGTCAAAACCAACTTCAGCGAGCCGATCCAAGGCATCCGACTCAATCTGCAAGGCAAGATCTCGCTCCCCTAATCGCTGCTTGAGCCTTTCCAACTGAATCTCCACGATCTTGCGAATGTGAGATTTCGCCAACGCATGGAACACCACAACGTCATCCACGCGGTTGATGAATTCCGGCCGGAAGTGCGTGGAGACAACCTCCATCACTGCAGACTTCATTTCGTTGTAATCGGCTTCCTCGCCCATTCCCTGAATACGGTCGGAGCCGAGGTTCGAGGTCATGATCACCACCGTGTTGCGAAAGTCGACAGTTCGACCCTGACCATCGGTCAAGCGGCCGTCGTCCAGCACCTGAAGCAGCACGTTGAAGACGTCCGGATGGGCTTTCTCCACTTCATCAAGCAGGATCACGGAGTAGGGTCTTCGCCGCACTGCTTCGGTGAGATACCCACCCGACTCGTAGCCTACATAGCCCGGCGGCGCGCCGATCAGTCGGGCGACCGAGTGCTTTTCCATAAATTCCGACATATCGATGCGCACCATGGCGTCGTCGCTGTCGAACATGAAATGCGCGAGGGACTTCGAGAGCTCTGTCTTGCCAACGCCGGTAGGCCCGAGAAACAAGAATGAGCCGATCGGTCTGCCGGGATCGCCAAGCCCCGCGCGCGAGCGCCTGATCGCGTTGGACACGGCAGTGACCGCTTCGGTTTGTCCGACAACGCGTTCCGCCAACGAAGACTCCATGCGCAACAACTTATCGCGCTCACCTTCCAGCATTCTAGAGACCGGGATACCCGTCCAACGCGACACGATCTCAGCAACCTCATCATCGGTCACCGAAGTGCGCACGAGCGACGGTGCTTCGGTCTCGTTATCCAACGCTTCCTCAAGCTGCTTTTCGAGCTCGGGTAGTTGGCCGTATTGCAGCTCAGACATGCGCGCCAGATCGCCGGCACGCCGTGCATTTTCGAGTTCGAGTCGCACGCGCTCGATTGACTCCTTGATGTGCGTTGCGCCCTTCATTGCGGATTTCTCCGCCTTCCAGATCTCCTCGAGATCGGAGTACTCGCGCTCCAGTCGGTCGAGCTCCGTTTGCAAGTCATCGAGCCGTTTGCGTGAGGCCTCGTCCGATTCCTTGTTCAGCGCCTCGCGCTCGATCTTCAATTGGATGATGCGCCGGTCGAGGCGATCCATCGATTCAGGTTTCGAATCGATTTCTATACGAATGCGAGAAGCCGCTTCATCGATCAGATCGATCGCCTTGTCGGGAAGCTGGCGATCGGCGATGTAACGATGCGACAGAGTCGCCGCCGCCACGATCGCCGGGTCGCTGATCTCCACACCATGGTGCACCTCGTAGCGCTCCTTGAGCCCGCGCAATATCCCAACGGTGTCCTCTACGGTCGGCTCCTCGACTAACACCTTCTGGAACCGGCGCTCCAACGCAGCGTCCTTTTCGAGATACTCTCGGTACTCATCCAGTGTGGTCGCACCAACACAATGCAACTCGCCACGGGCCAACGCCGGCTTCAACATGTTGCCCGCGTCCATGGCGCCATCCGCTTTTCCCGCGCCCACCATGGTATGCAGCTCATCGATGAACAGAATGACCTGTCCTTCCTGTTTGGCAAGATCGTTCAATACCGCCTTCAGACGTTCCTCGAACTCACCGCGAAACTTCGCGCCAGCGATCAGTGCGCCCAGATCGAGAGAAAGCAATCGCTTGTTGCGCATGCCCTCAGGCACTTCTCCGTTGACGATGCGTTGTGCCAGACCTTCGACAATCGCAGTCTTACCAACGCCTGGCTCGCCGATCAAAACAGGATTGTTCTTGGTGCGCCGCTGCAGAATCTGGATCGTACGACGAATTTCTTCATCCCGCCCGATAATCGGATCAATCTTGCCCTGCACCGCCCGTTCTGTAAGGTCGATCGTGTATTTGTCGAGTGCCTCACGTTGTTCCTCGGCGTTTGCATCATCGACGGTATCCCCGCCGCGGATCGCGTCGATCGCTTTGGCGATCGGCTCTCGGGTGAAGCCCGCCGCTGAAAGCGCACGCCCTGCTGCGCCGGTGTCGTCGGTGGCCGCCAATACAAACAACTCAGAGGACAGAAACTTATCGCCCCGCTTTTGCGCAAGCTTGTCGGTAACGTTGAGTAGGCGAGCGGTATCGTTGCCGAGGTGCACATCACCTGCTGCCCCTTCGACCTGCGGCAGCCGCTCAAGAGCCTCGCCGAGCCCTGCGCGAAGTTGGTTGAGGTTGCCGCCGGCCTGAGTGAGCAGTCCGCGCACGGTACCCCCGTCCTGATCCAGCATGGCGAGCAGAACATGAATAGGTTCGATGAATTGATGATCCCGGCCGACCGCCAGCGATTGTGCATCCGCTAGCGCAAGCTGGAATTTTGCAGTGAGCTTGTCCATTCGCATGCTGGACACCCCCAGGTCAAACTAAACTCCTCTTGATATGTGCACGTTTGACCGAGTTTTCAAGCGGCCAGGTTAGCCGGGCAACAAGCGGATGAGGCTCGCCATACGCCCGGTCGGGGCGCTACGTCGATGGGAAAAGAACCGATCATCCAGCGCGAAGCTGCAAAGGCCCGCATCGGTGATTCGGCGCACACCGACCGATCGCAATGCGATGACCGCCAGCGACTTTAGGTCGGCCTGCCAGCGACCACGTTCGTTCGGCGCGAAGCAATTGGTTGCGAGGTGGTCTTCCGTGATGAAAGCCTCACGCACAGTGTCATCGACTTCGTAGTGTGCTTGAGAGATCCCAGGCCCGATCCAGGCGACCAAAGCACTTGCGGGCGTGGACATCGCCGCGACCGTGTTCTGGATAATATTCGCCGCGAGTCCGCGCCAACCCGCATGAATCGCCCCGATCTCATCGCCCTCCGTCGCGGCGAGAAGTATGGGCAGGCAATCGGCCGTTAGCACCGTCAACGCCACGTCAGCCCGTTTCGAGATAATTGCGTCGGCCTCGATCCCCGGCAGCCACTGGCTGTCATGGATAACATGGTTACCGTGCACCTGATTAAGCCACAGGGGTGGCGCGGGCAGCTCGGCGTCGTGCACCAATTGCTCTCGATTCTCGGTGACTGCGGCCGGGGCGTCGCCCACGTGATCACCGAGATTCATGCTTGCGTAAGGCCCTTGGCTAACCCCACCTTCGCGGGATGTCGTGAACGCTTGCACGCGCCTTGCTAAAAGCCCACCAGGCGCTGCCCAGCCCGGCTTGATCAATTGCATGGCTTCACGACTCCAAATCCTGTAACGCCTGTTCCAATTGAACCATATCACTCGGTAAGGGTGCGCTGACCGCGACGGGTTCACCGTTTCCGGGATGCGCAAAGCTGAGCGCCATCGCGTGCAGTGCCTGGCGCGGAAACTCAGTCAGCAGCTGATTCAGGCTCTCGTTGCCTCCAGGCGGAATCCGACGTCTCCCACCGTACAGTCCGTCGCCGACGAGCGGATGTCTCTGATGCGCGAAATGCACTCGGATCTGATGCGTGCGTCCAGTCTCCAGCGTGACGTCGATTGCTGTGACTGCAGGGAACCGCGCATGAATCCGATAATGCGTCACCGAGGGTCTACCATCGGGACGAACGGTCATTCTGAGACGATCCTTCGGATGACGTCCTATAGGGGCATCGATGGTGCCCCCACCGGTCAGGGCACCGTGGCATACCGCGCGATAGGTGCGACTAATCGTGCGCTCTGCCATGGCCCGGACCAACTCGGTGTGGCTCTCCAGATTACGTGCCACCACAAGCAGGCCGCTCGTATCCTTATCGATCCGGTGAATCAATCCGGCGCGCGGCAGTAGATCCAGTTCAGGAAACTGGTGTAACAGGCCATTGACCAGCGTGCCATCCGGATTGCCCGCACCGGGATGGACCACCAGCCCGGCGGGTTTATTCACGATGATCAGATCAGCATCCTGAAACAGGATATCGAGCCCGAGATCGGAAGGTTGATCCCGTTCGACTGGCGCGAGGTCTACCTCGATTTCGATCTGCTCGCCCCCCGCCACACGAGTCCGAGGCTTCAACATCAAGCCATCGACGAGAACCTCGCCGGCCTTCAGCCAACCTGTCAATCGGGATCTCGAGTACTCGGGAAACAGTTCTGCGAGCGCTTGATCAAGGCGCAGTCCCTCCATCGCGTCGGGTACGGTGGCATTCAGCGCAATTCGTGGCATGGCGGGGGAACAATCCGGGTCTATGTTGTCGGATACGGTATACTCGCGCGCGCGGTTACGCCACGCCGGGCGCGAGCCAGCTCAAAAAATTTTAATTAGAACAACGACTTTTCCATGCATCTCAAGACTTCCACAGCGCTGTTGATCACGCTTTTCGCCGTGTTGATAACCGGTTGCGCGTCTGACCCGGCAGCTCGCAACCAGGAATTCGGAGGTGCGACCGAGATTTACGAGCGCGCGCAACGCTCGATGAACAACGGTAACTTTCGCGAAGCGATATTCATTTTCGAGCAGCTGGAGTCGCGTTACCCGTTCAGCGCCGTGGGCAAGCAGTCTCAGCTCGATCTGCTGTATTGCTACTACCGGAGCGGCAGCATGGAACAGGCTGTCGATGCAGCGGATCAGTTTGCTCGCGAAAATCCAACACATCCGCGGGTCGACTACGCGCTGTACATTAAAGGTCTATCGTTCTTCGACCCGGAGCCTGGACCGCTTTCTCGCCTTTCGGTGTTTCGTGTTGATCGCGCCGACCGACCGCCGAACGATGCCCGACGCGCCTTCCAGGCATTCCGACAGCTGGTAGAGCGCTACCCCGCTAGCGACTACTCAGAGGATGCGGTTTTGCGCATGCGCTACATCAAGGACAATCTTGCGAAGTACGAGAACAATGTTGCGGACTACTATCTTCGGCGCGGTGCTTATGTGGCTGCACTGAAGCGCGCACGAGAGGCTTTGCTGACCTACAACGGTACCCCTGCGAACGAGCGCTCACTCGAGATCATGATCGACGCTTACACCGAGCTCGGTATGTCAGATCTTGCGAACGCAACCCAGGAAGTGCTCGACATCAACTTTCCCGCAGGCTGAACAAGACAATCCACTAGTCGCCGGGAAATCCGTAGCCTGACGTAATCGGGTAGCGCCAATCCCGACCAAAAGCACGGTCCGTTATCCGCACACCCGGTGGCGCCTGACGGCGCTTGTACTCGTTGCGGCGAACCATACTCAACACGCGCACAACAGTCTCTCTATCAAACCCGCGCTCTTCGAGCTCCCGAACAGATAGGTCGTGCTCGATGAACCCTTGCAGAATCGGATCGAGCACATCGTATGGCGGGAGTGAATCGGTATCCTCTTGATCAGGCCTCAACTCTGCCGAAGGCGGGCGATCGATCACACGCTGCGGAATCGGTTGCAAGTCCGGCGATTGCGAGTTGCGCCAAGTCGCGAGCGCGAACACTTGAGTCTTGCTGCAATCCTTGATCGGCGCGAAGCCGCCCGCCATGTCGCCGTAGAGCGTTGCATAGCCAACCGCCATTTCACTCTTGTTGCCAGTGGTCAGCAGCATGCGACCCGATTTGTTAGACAGTGCCATCAGGATCACGCAGCGTGCGCGCGACTGAATATTCTCCTCAGTAGCGTCTTCCTCGGTGCCCGCGAACGCTGGCTGCAGTTGCTGCATGCTTGCGGTCACAATCGGCTCGATCGAAATCACGTCGTATTCCACGCCGAGACGTCGGGCCTGTTCAGCAGCGTCGGTCCTGCTCATTTCCGAGGTGTAGTGGTAAGGCATCATCACAGCGCGCACAGCCTCCGCACCGAGCGCGTCGACCGCGATCGCCAACGTCAGCGCAGAGTCAATGCCACCCGACAAGCCGAGGATGATTCCAGGGAAACCGTTCTTCCGAACGTAATCACGTGTCCCCATGACGAGCGCTGCGTAGATGCTCGGCAAATCCTCGGCAATCGTGTGGTGATCCTCGACTTCAAGGACCACTGCATCCTGCTCCCGCCGAAGCAACACGGGAGTAAAGTCCTCCTCACACGCAGGAGCACGGCCGAGCGTATCGCCTGCTGCATTCATGGCGAACGAACCGCCATCGAAGACCAGTTCATCCTGACCGCCAACCATGTTGACGTAGACGTGCGGTAACCCCGTCGAGCGAGCACGTGCAGCAACAACGTGCTCACGACGCTCTTGCGCGCCTATGGCATACGGTGATCCATTAATCGCCACGATAACCTCAGCGCCGGCAGCAGCTGCAGCTTCGCAAGGGCCCGCCTCCCAGACATCCTCGCAAACGATGACACCGATGTTGAATCCATCGATGTCGACCACGCACGCATCGCTGCCGGCCTCAAAGTAACGCGCTTCGTCAAAAACTCGATAGTTCGGTAGCAGAGTCTTATGGTAGCGCGCGATTTCACGGCCACCGTCATACACGTAGGCTGCGTTGAACAAACCGTGATCGGTGTAATCCGGTGCCCCGGCAATGATCGCTATATCCGAGGATGCATTCGCCAGTACTTTGAGCGCTTGGAGTACCCGGCGCTCAAGATCACGATGAAACAGCAGATCTTCCGGCGGGTAGCCACACAACACGAGTTCGGGCAGCACGACGACGCGTGCCCCAAACTCGTTCCTTGCGCGTTCCACCGCCGCGAGACAGCGCTCGAGGTTGCCGGGGACATCGCCCACGAGCGGATTGATCTGCGCCATGCACAGCGTCAGTGGTCCGCTCATGAGTACCCGGCCGTTTGCTGCACTAGCCGCCGAGTGCCGAGACCATCGCGTCACCAAGATCCGCCGGTGAGCGAACGGTGGTCACACCAGCAGCCTCAAGCGCCGCGAATTTTGCGTCGGCAGTGCCCTTGCCACCCGCAACGATAGCGCCCGCATGACCCATGCGTTTTCCTGGCGGTGCGGTTACGCCGGCGATGTACGAGACCACTGGCTTGCTGACATGATCGGCAATATAAGCCGCTGCAGCCTCCTCATCGGAACCGCCGATCTCACCCACCATGATAATGCCGGCAGTGTCCGGGTCAGCCTCGAACAACTCGAGGCAATCGATGAAGTTCATACCGCGAATCGGGTCGCCGCCGATACCGACACAGGTGCTCTGACCGAGCTTTGCCTGGGTGGTCTGGAATACTGCCTCGTAGGTCAAAGTACCGGAGCGCGAGACCACACCGATTTTGCCTGGCATGTGAATGAAGCCCGGCATGATGCCAATCTTCGCCTCACCCGGGGTGATGATCCCTGGGCAGTTCGGACCGATCAGGCGGCAATCGTAGTCCGCGAGTGCGGCGCGTACCTTGACCATGTCCAGCACCGGAATGCCTTCCGTGATGCAGACGATCGTTTTGATGCCACCAGCAGCCGCTTCCAGGATGGCGTCTGCTGCGAACGGTGGCGGCACATAGATCATGCTGACATCCGCGCCCGTCTCACCGACCGCGTCTGCGACCGTGTTGAACACGGGCACGCCGAGATGTTGCTCACCACCACGTCCGGGCGTGACGCCGCCAACGACTTGCGTCCCATAGTCGATGCACTGCTCGGTATGGAAAGAACCTTGCTTGCCCGTGATGCCCTGACAGATTACGCGGCTCGCTTTATTAACCAGAATACTCATTATCTTTTCCTGTCACGCGGCGACCGCGGCGACTGCCTTTTTGGCAGCGTCGGTCAGGTCTTCGGCAGTAATGATGGTCAGCCCGCTGTCCGCGAGTTTCTGACGCCCCTGTTCCACGTTGGTACCTTCCAATCTGACAACGACCGGTACCTCGACACCGACCTCTTTAACTGCGGTGATGATGCCCTCTGCGATCAGATCGCACCGCACAATGCCGCCGAAGATATTCACAAGGATGGCACGCACTCGATCATTCGAGAGGATCAGTTTGAAGGCCTCGGAGACCCGCTCGGCAGTCGCGCCGCCACCAACGTCGAGGAAGTTAGCTGGCTCACCGCCGTGCACGTTGATTACGTCCATTGTCGCCATCGCAAGTCCCGCGCCGTTCACCATGCACGCGATATCGCCGTCCAGCGAGACATAGTTGAGATCGTGCTCAGCTGCCCGCGCTTCTTTTTCGTCTTCCTGACTCGGGTCTCGAAGTTCAGCGATCGTCGACTGCCGGTAGAGTGCGTTTTCTTCAATATTAATTTTTGCGTCGAGCGCAACGATTTCGCCCTCGCCGGTCGTGATCAGCGGGTTGATCTCAACCTGGCTCGCATCGATGTCGATGAACATCTTGTAGAGTGCGCGAGCGACTTTCGCGAACGCTTTCATCTGCGGCTTCGTCAGCTCGAGACCGTACGCCATGTCGCGAATCTGATATTCCGCCAGACCGACCTCGGGCGCGATGTTCACTGTAGTGATGCGCTCGGGCGTTTTCTCGGCGACCTCTTCAATGTCCATGCCGCCATCGGCAGACACGATGAAAGCCACTTTGCGAGCGTCCCGGTTGACGACCATCGAGAGGTAGAGTTCGCGATCGATGTCAGATCCCGACTCTACATAAACCTTCTCAATCGGCAGACCCTCAGCATCGGTCTGTGGCGTAACCAGCTTTTGGCCGAGCATACCCGCCGCGTACTCGCGAACCTCGTCGAGGGTCTTAGCGAGTTTTACGCCGCCGGCTTTGCCACGCCCGCCAGCGTGCACCTGCGCTTTGACCACCCACAGCGCACCGCCGAGTGCCTGTGCCGCAGCAACGGCCTCCTCGGGTGTTCCGGCGACCTGTCCTCTGGGTACCTGAATGCCGTAGTCCGAGAAGATTTTCTTGGACTGATACTCATGCAAATTCATGCTTGTCCCTATCTGTTGATGAATGCGGCAGGGCGCCGCATCTGTCCCGGCGCGTATTGTGGAGCAAAGCCACTTTGGGCGCAAAACCGTGAAGAAGTCCTCGTACTGCTGACGACGGTCTGTACACTGGCTTGCCATGTCCGACGACACCATACGCAAACTGGTCTCTGCGCCGCTCGTGCGCGCCCCGGATCTGGAATCGCTCCCAATAGCGCCCGAGCAGGACATCCGATGGCGCGCGCTGGCTGCTATCGCCGTATTCCGACTCCTGATCGCGGTCTTGCTGACCGGGGTATTTTTGTCGAGCGACTCGCCGCGCTTTTTTGGCGATCTGTTCCCCCAGGCGTTCATCGTGACTGTGCTGATGTGGTTCGTTGCTGGCGTGATCGGCGCCTACGCTTGCGTCAGCCGCTCAATACCCGTCGATTCCCAGACCGAGATGCTACTGCTGATCGATATTGTTGCCATCGCCATTTTGTCGCTGGCCAGCGGCGGTGCCAGCAGCGGCGTCGCGGGACTGTTGATTATTTTCATGGCAGGCGGTGCATTCATACTCACCTCGCTGACCGCGCTGTTCTACGCGGCGCTGGCAACGCTCGGTGTACTCGGTGTGCAGGCCTACCTGAATGTGATTGGTGCAGCCGAACTCGTGCAATATCCCGCGGCCGGACTGCTCTCCGCGGTGATGTTCGCTTCGGTCCTGGCCATCGGTCCGCTGGCACGGCGGTTGGCGGCCAGCGAGGCACTCGCGCGCCAACAAACGGCCGATATCGCCAATCTCGCTGAGCTGAATCGGTACGTGGTCCAGCACTTGCGAGAGGCCATTATCGTGGTGGACGGCGATGACAACATCCGGTTGCTGAACGACGCGGCAGCGAGTCACCTCGGAGTGGGTCGAGCAGTGGCCGCCGGACCCTTGCGCGTGCAATCCGTTGCGTTGGCAGAACTGGTCGATCGATGGCGCAGCGGCGGCACAATCGCAGCCCCAGGGACCCAGACCAGTATGCCTGGAGAAGACGGATCACGACTGCAGGTGCACATCGCGCAGTTTGGTGATGCTGAGAAGACGTCGGCGCCGCTATTGATCTTTCTCGAAGACATCAGCGTTCTGGCAGAGCGAATCCAGCAAGGGAAGCTCGCATCGCTCGGACGCTTGTCGGCCAGCATCGCACACGAAATCCGGAATCCACTCGGCGCTGTCAGTCACGCTGCCCAATTACTTTCAGAGCAAAGCGATCTCGGACAAGCCGCAAAGCTCACCGACATCATCGCGCGTAACACCGGTCGTATCTCGAGCATCATCGAGGACATCATGCAGATGTCGCGTCGCGATACCGGCAGGCCGCAACGCTTGAAGCTTGGGGAGTGGCTGATTGACTTTTGCAACGACTACCTCGCCACAAGCGACGCCGATGCGGGCACAGTGGTCATGGATGGCGAAGAGGCGATCATGGAGGTGATCTTCGATCCCGATCATCTTCGCCAGGTGCTGACGAACCTAATCGACAATGCGCGGTTGCATGCGTCTGCGAGCCCGCAATCCCCCGTCCGGCTGCAATGGGCACGCGTCGCCGGGTCACGCCGCCCTTACCTCGATGTGATCGACAACGGCCCTGGCATCCCGGAGGAATACCGCGAGCAGGTCTTCGAGCCCTTTTTCACCAACCACGATCAAGGCACCGGGCTCGGGTTGTTCCTTTGCCAGGAACTGTGCGAACTGAACCGCGCCACGATAAGCTATCGGGATGGGACGCATGACGGCAGCGTCCTCAGAATCGTGTTTGCCGATCCCAGTCGCTGGACCGGTATCAGCTAGTATCAAGGGAAGCCGTTTGAGCCAACAAAAAAAACAGGTGCTGATTGTCGATGATGAACCGGACATCCGGGATCTGCTCGACATGACGGTAAGTAGCATGGGGCTGCAGACCAGCACCGCTGGATCAATCGCCGACGCGCATTCCGCGTTGCAGCAGAAGCAGTTTGATCTGTGCCTGACCGACATGCGGCTCCCTGATGGCGATGGACTCGATCTGGTACGACATATCTCTGACCAGCACACCGCGATGCCCGTCGCCGTGATCACAGCCCACGGCAGCGTCGAATCGGCGGTGACCGCGCTCAAACACGGCGCCTTTGATTTTTTGTCCAAACCCCTAGACCTTAATAATCTGCGCGCGATTATCGCGACGGCGCTGGAGCTGCATGATGCGCCTGAGGGGACCGGCAGTTCTCTGCTCGGCGAAAGTGCTGCGATGGACTCGGTACGCGACATCATCGCCAAGGTCGCCCGAAGCCAGGCTCCGGTTCACATCCGTGGCGAGTCGGGTACCGGTAAGGAGTTGGTAGCTCGCATGATCCACGAGGCCAGCGGCCGACGTGATCGTGAGTTCGTTCCGGTTAACTGCGGTGCGATCCCACCCGACCTCATGGAGAGCGAGTTCTTCGGCCACAAGCGCGGCAGCTTCACGGGTGCCGTCAGCGACAAGCAGGGGCTGTTTCAGTCGGCGGATGGCGGCACTTTGTTCCTCGATGAGATTGCCGAGTTGCCGCTGGGCATGCAGGTGAAGTTACTGCGGGTGATCCAGGAAAAAACGGTGCGCCCAGTAGGGTCCGCAAAAGAGATTAGCGTCGACGTGCGCATCCTCAGTGCGACCCATCAGGATTTGGGCGCGCTGGCGAAAGCGCAGTCGTTTCGCGAAGACTTGTATTACAGGGTGAACGTGATCGAGTTGCCTGTACCTCCACTACGGGCGCGAGACGAAGACGTGATCTTGCTGGCGGAGGCGTTTCTCAAACGCTTCTCGGGGCGGCGTGGCAGTGAAGCCAAGGTCTTGTCCGCTGACGCCAGAGAGGCGCTGCGCCACTATTCTTTCCCCGGTAACGTGCGCGAACTCGAAAACGCGATCGAGCGTGCAGTGACACTATGCCCTAACCAGGTGATAGATCGCAGCGACCTACAGCTCGGCCCGGCGCATCCGGCGCAGGGTGTCGATTCCGGTGCACGTGAGTCTCGTGAGATCTCAACCGGACCGTTAACGCCGCAGCTTGAAGACATGGAAAAGCAGGCCATCCTCGAGGCTTTGGAAAAGACGCGCTATAACAAAACTGCAGCGGCGAAGTTGCTAGGGTTGACCTTCCGGCAGCTGCGCTACCGCATCAAGAAGTTCGGCATCGACTGACACTTCGGCAATTTACGGCACTTTGTGACATTTCTTGTCACTTGGTGACACGCGATTCGGGGCACTGTCACATCCCGGAGACGCATCGGCAGTGTGATCCGCCGCACATTTTTTTCAATTTGTATTTTATTTTCAGTCGCTTATACGACATTTGAAAAAACTGGCACGTCGCTTGCTCCTGTGTATCCGACAGGCGGTAACGCTTGATTGGAAACGACACTCCAACAATTTTGAATTTAAAAATGTCCAGGGAGACAGTAATGAAGAAAGTCCAACAGGGTTTCACCCTTATCGAACTCATGATCGTTGTTGCGATCATCGGCATCCTTGCAGCTATCGCGATCCCGGCTTACCAGGATTACACGATCCGCTCGCAGGTTTCTGAAGGCCTGAACCTGGCAGCTGCTGCCAAGACCGCTATCGCTGAAACCGTACTCGTCACGGGTGTTGCTCCGGTCGACCGTGAAGCTGCTGGCATGTCCGTCAACGCCGCTGACACGTCTGGTAAGTACGTGACCGAAGTACTCGTCACGAACGGCACCATTCAAATCACCTACGGTAACGACGCTAACGCGATCATCAACGGGCAGACGTTGGGTATTCAGCCGTTCCAGACCGCTGACCAGTCTGTAACCTGGTTGTGCGGTAACGCGGCAGCGAACTTTAACGCTGGCGTAGTTGCTCTGGCCGGTTCTGGTGCAGCTGCTGGCGCGACGTCAGTTGAAAGCAAGTACTTGCCTTCATCTTGCCGTTAATCGGTAATGTAAGACGCTGCGGTCGGGACTGAGTCTCGACCGCAGTGGTCTCACCGAAAAGAGCCCGCAAGGGCTTTTTTTGGGTTCAGACGAAATGAACTTAATGCGGGAAACTCCCTAAACGGCTTTTGGTAGACTCATACCGTGAAATACAAAACGACAAGGCCAGCTCCGAGCCAACAATCGGGCTTTACGTTGATCGAACTAATGATTGTTGTGGCAATCATCGGTATTCTCGCAGCACTCGCAATCACGTCCTACCAGACCTATACCGTCCGCGCTCAAGTCGCTGAGGGCATCCGCGTGGCGACGAGTGCGAAGGGCAGTATCGTTGAAGCTTTCGTCGATCGCGGAGAAGCGCCAGTGAACCGGGCCGAAGCCGGCATGAGCCCGAACGCGGTGGATACTAGCGGCAAATATGTCAGCGCCGTTGAAGTAGAAAACGGCCGGGTGGGCGTCACCTTCGGAAATGATGCGAGCATCCAGATCGCCGGGCAGCTGATTTACCTGACGCCGTATGAGACCCCTGACGGGAGTGTTGTCTGGCGTTGTGGGTCTTCTGTAGCACCTCCAGGGTTACAACCCATGGGCACCAACGGGGGCGGCAACGCGTCCGTCTACGCCGTCTCAACGGTTGAGGACCGCTTCCTTCCATCCAGCTGTCGCTAGCGAACTAGCGCACAGTTTCTTGATGTGTCGGGGCTTTTTGTGACCTGGCACACACTCTTCGGTTGATCCCCCTGTCGGGATCGGTGAGACTAGAGTTTGAACATATTCCTTTGAGTTCGAGCCTCACCTAAATGGCAGCAACCGCCTCTCAAAACGTGCTTTCCGGTCTGCCTCGGCGGCTGGTCCAGGACGGCATTATTGCCGAAAGTGCTATTCAGGAAGCGCTTAGCGAATCGCGCTCAAAAAAGACCCCGCTCGTTGCTTATCTCGTTGAGAACGAACTGGCAGATCCGCGTGCAGTCGCGGTTGCAGCCGCGCACGAATTCGGCGTCCCGCTCATGGACCTCGACGCGATTGATCTCGATCTGGATGTCGTGCGGTCTGTTGACCAAAACCTGATCAACAAACACAAGGTGCTACCGCTCGCACTGCGTGGCAAACGACTCTTTCTCGCCGTTTCAGACCCAACCAATCTGCAGGCGATTGACGAAATCAAGTTCCAGTCGACCTACCGCGTAGACCCGGTCGTTGTCGAACAGGACAAACTCGAAGATCGTGTGTCGCGCACGCTCGAGGCAGTCGACACCAGCATGTCGAGCTTCGACGACGGCGATTTCGATCTTGAGAACCTGGATGTCTCTTCCGGAGAGGTCGAACAGGACGAAGTCACCAAAGACGACGTAGACGACGCACCGGTCGTGCGCTTCGTCAACAAAGTGCTACTCGATGCGATTCAGCGTGGCGCTTCAGACATCCACTTCGAACCGTACGAAAAGTATTTTCGCGTCCGAACACGTCTGGATGGCGTTTTGAACGAAATTGCCCAGCCGCCTGCAGCGCTAGCTGGCAAAGTATCGGCGCGCCTTAAAGTGATGTCGCGACTCGATATTGCGGAACGCAGAATTCCGCAAGATGGTCGGATCAAAATGCGCCTGTCAAAAAATCGGGCGATCGATTTTCGTGTTAATACCTGCCCGACTTTGTTCGGCGAGAAGATCGTACTGCGTATTCTCGACCCTAGTAGTGCGAAGCTGGGCATCGACGCGCTGGGCTATGAAGAACAACAGAAAAACCTTTACCTAAAACATCTGTCGAAGCCCTACGGCATGATTCTGGTGACCGGACCGACCGGTAGCGGTAAGACCGTTTCGCTGTACACCGGGCTTAACATCCTGAATACCGCTGACCGCAACATTTCTACCGCGGAAGATCCGGCCGAGATCAATTTGCCGGGCATTAACCAGGTCAACGTAAACCCGAAAGTCGGACTCACTTTCGCATCTGCGCTGAAGGCGTTCCTGCGTCAGGATCCGGACATCATCATGGTGGGCGAGATTCGTGACCTTGAAACCGCGGAGATCGCGATCAAGGCCGCGCAGACCGGTCACCTTGTGCTTTCTACGCTGCACACGAACGACGCACCCAAGACGCTCACTCGACTGGTTGACATGGGCGTCAAGCCCTATGCGATTGCTACCACGGTGAGTCTGATCATCGCCCAGCGACTGGCTCGTAAGCTCTGTCCGAAGTGTAAAGAAGAGCGAGATATTCCCAAAGAGGCCCTGCTCAAGGAAGGCTTCACTGAAGAGATGATCGACAACGGCCTCACCATCTATGGCCCTGTTGGCTGTAAGAGTTGCAATGAGGGCTACAAAGGACGCGTCGGGATTTTCCAGGTCATGGAAGTCAGCGAGGCAATGGGACGAATCATCATGGAAGGCGGCAATGCGATGCAGATTGCAGAGCAGTCGGTAAAAGAAGGCGTGTGGGACCTTCGACGCGCAGCCCTCCAGAAAGTCATCGATGGACACACCAGTCTTGAAGAGATTAACCGTGTAACGGTCGACTGATCGTCGCGAGGACCTGAACAATGGCAACAGCAACCAAAGAAGCTCCGTATACCTGGGAAGGTGTCGACAGCCGCGGACAACGCGTCAAAGGCAAGCAGACGGCGACCAGCGAGGCCGAAGTCAGAGCGGCACTTCGTCGACAGGGTGTCGTTCCGAACAAGATTCGCAAGCAATCACAGTTGTTCGCGGGGTCGCAAAAGATTACGACAGCGGATATCGCGATTTTTTCGCGTCAGCTAGCCACGATGATGGCCTCAGGCATCCCGATGGTTCAGGCATTCGATATCGTCGGCAACGGTCACGACAACCAGGCGATGCAGAAACTGATTCTGGAGATCAAGGGCGATGTTGAGGGCGGCAGCTCGCTGAAAGAAGCGCTAGCCAAGCATCCACTGTACTTCGATGATCTGTTTGTCAATCTGGTTGAAGCAGGTGAGCAGGCCGGTGCGCTCGAGACGCTGCTGGACAAAATTGCTACCTATAAAGAGAAAACAGAGGCCATCAAGAAAAAGATCAAGAAGGCACTGACTTACCCTATCGCGGTACTCGTAGTTGCGGTCGTGGTCACGATCATTCTGCTGATCTTCGTCATCCCCGCCTTCGAAGACCTCTTCAAGGGCTTCGGCGCTGACCTCCCCGCCTTCACACGCATGGTGGTAGATCTATCCAAGTTTGTACGAACCCAAGGCTGGATACTGCTCGTCGGTTTCGGTGGCGCCGCTTTTGCTTTCACGTACTTCAAGAAACGCTCGAAAAAAATGCGTGAAGGTCTCGACAGGCTTTCACTGAAGCTGCCCATCATTGGGCCGATCTTGCAAAAGTCTGCGATCGCACGCTACGCACGTACGTTGTCGACCATGTTCGCAGCGGGTGTACCGTTGGTCGAAGCACTCGAGTCAGTCGCTGGCGCAACCGGTAACATCGTGTACGAAACAGCGGTACTCGGCATCCGCGACGAAGTGGCAACCGGTCAGCGATTGCAGCAATCGATGGAAAACACCGATTTGTTCCCGAACATGGTCATTCAGATGATCGCGGTCGGTGAGGAATCGGGTCAATTGGACTCGATGTCTGCAAAGGTGGCCGACTTCTACGAAGAAGACGTAGATAACGCGGTGGACAACATGTCGAGTCTGATCGAGCCACTGATTATGGCGATTCTCGGCGTTCTCGTCGGTGGTCTCGTTATCGCGATGTACCTGCCGATCTTCAAAATGGGCTCGGTCGTCTGATCCAACGTCGTGACTGCACTGTTTGAAGCGCCAGCTTGGTTGTTCACGCTGGGGGCCGGTGTCTTCGGTCTTGTTGTCGGCAGTTTCCTGAATGTCGTCATCTATCGTTTACCAATCATGCTGGAACGCGAGTGGGCGCGTGATCTGGCTGGCCTTGCAGAGTCGCGAGGCGTATCGATAGCACAAGCCGACGATGACAGGGTGTTCAACCTGGCCACACCCGGTTCTGCTTGCCCGAAGTGTGGCCGCGCCATCAAGGCGCTCGAGAATATTCCACTGGTCTCCTGGCTTGCCCTTCGCGGTAGGTGCCCGGGCTGTGGCACAGCCATCAGCATCCGTTACCCGCTGGTCGAGCTGATGACAGGGGTAGCGACAGCGCTGGTGGCATGGCGCATGGGACCGGGATGGGAAGCGCTCGCCGGCATTGTACTGACCTGGTATCTGATCCCACTGGCCGCAATCGACATCGATCAACAGTTGCTACCCGACATACTTACCCTTCCATTGCTATGGATCGGCCTCACGTTGTCGCTGTTTTATCCGACCGAATACCAGACACTTTTTGTTTCTCCAACCGACGCGATCATTGGCGCACTGGCTGGCTATCTTTCGCTTTGGTCGATCTACCAAGGATTCAGAATCCTCACCGGCAAGGAGGGCATGGGCTACGGTGACTTCAAGTTACTCGCGGCATTGGGTGCCTGGCTCGGGTGGCAGTCATTGCCGCTGCTCGTGCTGTTGGCTGCGGGAACTGGCACGGTATTCGCGATACTGCAGATGGCCATGCGCAGGCAAGAACGTGGCGCAACAATGCCTTTCGGACAATGGCTTGCTGCGGCAGGCTGGCTGGTTATGATCGGCGGCACCCAGTTGCAGCAGACCTACCAACAACTCATCGGCTTGTGAGATATTTGCCCACATGTTGAAGGTGGGCGTGACTGGCGGTATTGCGAGCGGAAAGACGCAGGTCTCAGATGCACTCGGTGCCGCGGGCGCGTCCGTCGTCGATACCGATGTGATCTCACGCGAGGTAGTTGCTCCCGGTACTGACGGACTCAAAGAGATCGAAACTCAGCTCGGATCCGAATTTGTCTCCGAGTCCGGCGCTTTGGATCGAGCTGCTCTGCGTGCGCATGTTTTTGAACACCCTGAAGCCAGACGAACCCTCGAGTCCATCACCCACCCGCGTATCGGCGCACAAGTAGTGAAGCAGTTGTCCGAGGCTTCCGGCGACTATGTCGTTGTGGTGGTGCCTTTGTTGGCCAATTCACCGTTGCGCGCGATTCTTGACCGGATCCTGGTGGTCGACTGCGACCCGGCATTACAGGTCCGTCGCCTGCTGGCGCGCGACGGCGGTAGTCCGGAGCTCGCGTTATCGATGATCGCTGCGCAAACAGACCGAGAATCCCGCCTGAGACTCGCTAATGACGTACTCGATAACAGTGGCTCGATCGAATCGCTGCTTCAAAGGTGCACCGCGTTGCATCACTTTTATTGTCAACTGTCGGTCGCTACCGACACCGTATGACCGCGATCAAGCCCTGTGAATTTGCGCTCTAGGCGCCGTGGGGCGCAGAATAGCTGGACTTCGGATCCTGGCACCGACGGATGGTAACTGCTGCGGAACAGACAGGCGCACATCGCGAAGCGGCGGTGGCGACCTATGAACAACCGCTCAATGAGCGGATGAGGACTTTTTTGCGCCTTGAGTTCCTGTACCGCCAAACCGAATACCACGTCGCTGACAACACCGATATGGCTGCTCGCAAGGCGATAGACGGATTACTGGAGATCGTGGCGATCCTCGCACGCGGTGACGTGCGCAGTGAGGTCATGAAGGAGCTTGAACGCCAAATCGACCAATTGCGTTGCTTTGCCCGAAATCCGGACGTCGATGGCGGGCGTTTGCAAGCGTCTATTGATGAAGTCTCCCGCATACGTGAGAGCGTCAATGCCATCGGCACACATTACCTGCAACCGCTTAAGGACAACGAGTTCCTTAGTGCGATCAAACACAGAAGTGCTATTCCAGGTGGTACCTGTGAGTTCGACTTGCCGCTCTTCAGTCATTGGTTGCGGCGACCGTATGAGGCGCGCCGCGAAGACATCGATTCTTGGTTGCAGGATCTGCGTCCGCTTTGCGGCGCAGTCAAACACATCATGTGGTTGATCCGTCAAACGGCAACCGCATCGGATTGTGTCGCAGAGTCAGGAATGTATCAGCACGCCATTGCACGCGATTCGAACTGCCGGATGCTGCGCGTCCAGATCGCGCATGCCGGCGCAATGTTCCCTGAGGTCAGCGGCAGTCCGCAACGCTTCACAATTCGTTTCATGGTCTGGCAAGGCATCGAACATCGCCCTTCTCAGACGCGCGAGGATGTCCCTTTCCGGCTGTATGTTTGCTAGGGACTGAGAAGCGCATCAATTACTGGCGTGTTTGCCGGTAAAAACTCATAAGACTGAAGCGTGTCCCGGCGCGCCCATTTTATGGTCTGGCCTTCCATCGACGCAGGCTCGCCTTCCCAGCGAGAGACCATCAGAAAATACAGTCGAACGCTGTGCTTTTCGTAGTCGTGGGCAATTTCCAGAAACGGCTGCGACGCTCGGATATCGATGCCAAGCTCCTCGACTAACTCACGCTGCAATGCCTGATCGGGCGACTCCCCGGATTCGATTTTCCCACCGGGAAACTCCCAGAGTCCCGCACCGTGCTTTCCATCGGGTCGTTGTGCGATCAGCACGAAGTGCTGGCGCTCCAGGATACCGGCAACAACGCGGATGACCGGCGATGTGTCCAAGGTCAGGAAAGCTTGCCGTGACAGTGCTTGTATTTCTTGCCCGACCCGCAAGGACAGGGTTGGTTCCGCCCGACCTTAGGTTGCTCGCGCCGGAACGTCTCCTGAGCAGCTGCTGGCGTGACTGCACCCTGAGGCGGTTGATCCGAGCCGAGTCCGGGCGCAGCGGCATGCTGAAACTTCAGAGCCTCGGCCTGGCGTCGCTCTTCTTCTAGCTTCTCGATTTCCTCTTCGCTGCGAATGCGCATTCGCGCCAACTTGGAAACTGCCTCGCGCTTCACGGTGTCGAGCATGTCTGCAAACATCTCAAACGCTTCGCGCTTGTATTCCTGTTTAGGGTTTTTCTGACCGTATCCGCGCAAGCCAATACCCTGGCGCAAATAATCCAAAGCGGCGAGATGCTCTTTCCAATCGAAATCGAGCTGCTGGAGCATCACGGCCTTTTCAAGCTGGCGCAACATCTCTGAGCCAATTTCTTTCTCGCGAGCCACAAAGGTTTCATCAACCGCTTTGTGCACCCGCTCACGGATACCCTCGACACTCAGGGTCGAATCTTCGTTGAGCCACCTTTGCACATCGACGGGCGTGCCGAACTCAGCGCCAAGAACCTGCTGTAGACCGTTGGCATCCCACTGCTCCTCAATGCTGTTCGGCGGGAAGAATTCATCGAATACGTTATCGATGACTTCAGCACGAATCTCCGCAACCGAGTCGCCAATCTCTTCGGCTGCCATCAATTCGGAACGCTGGTGATAGATGACCTTGCGCTGTTCGTTCGCAACGTCATCGTATTCGAGCAAGTTCTTGCGGATATCGAAGTTGTGTCCTTCGACCTTGCGCTGCGCGCCGGCGATCTGACGTGTCAACATGCCACTTTCGATGGCCTCACCTTCTCGCATTCCAACGCGTTGCAGCAGCGCCTTGGTGCGATCGGGATCACCGAAGATCCGCATCAGGTTGTCTTCCATCGAGAGGAAGAATCGGCTCGACCCCGGGTCCCCTTGTCGACCGGAACGACCGCGAAGCTGGTTATCGATACGGCGAGACTCATGACGTTCCGTACCGACGATATGCAGGCCACCTGACTCCAGGACCTCGTCGTGACGTTTCTGCCAGGCCTCCCGTACCGCTGCTTTTTCGCGCTCGGTCGCGTCCTCACCCAGTGCCTCGAGCTCAACCTCAAGACTGCCACCGAGGACGATATCCGTTCCACGTCCGGCCATATTGGTAGCAATCGTCACCGCACCCGGGCGCCCGGCCTGAGCAACGATGCCCGCTTCGCGCTCATGCTGCTTGGCGTTCAACACCTCATGCTTGATGTTCTTTGTCTTGAGTGCACGGCTCAACAGCTCCGACATCTCGATTGAGGTGGTACCCACCAGCACGGGCTGCTTGCGTTCGCGGCATTCCTCGATGTCTTCCACGATCGCATCAAACTTGTCTTGTTGGGTAAGGAACACGAGGTCCTTACGATCGTCGCGCACCATAGGGCGGTGGGTAGGGATGACTACAACCTCAAGCCCATAAATCTGTTGGAATTCGAACGCTTCAGTATCCGCGGTGCCGGTCATGCCCGACAGCTTGTTGTAGATACGAAAGAAATTCTGGAAGGTGATCGACGCGACTGTCTGGTTCTCGGCCTTGATCGACAGACCTTCTTTTGCCTCGACAGCCTGGTGCAGACCTTCAGACCAGCGACGGCCGGGCATCGTTCGACCCGTAAACTCATCGACAATCACGATCTCACCGTCCTGCACGATATATTCGACATCGCGCTGGTAAAGATGATGCGCACGGATCGCTGCGGTCAGGTGATGCACCAGTTTGATATTGCCCGCATCGTAAAGACTCTCGCCTTCACCGATGAGACCTGCTTCGGTCATCAGCTGTTCCGCCCGCTCGTGACCCTGCTCGGTCATGAACGCCTGGCGCGATTTGCGGTCGATGGTGAAGTCACCACGCGCCTCTTCGGTTAACTCCTCAATAGGACCCTTAAGACCAAATTTATCGGGTACCTCCTCCTCGACTTCCTGGAGTTTCAGTTTTGGCACCAACTTATTGATACGTTCATAGAGATCCGTGCGCTGCTCCGACGGTCCCGAAATAATGAGCGGCGTTCTCGCCTCATCGATCAGGATTGAGTCGACCTCATCTACGATGGCGAAGTTGAGTTCACGCTGCACGCGATCCTCTAGGCGATAGGCAAGATTGTCGCGAAGGTAATCGAATCCGAGTTCGTTGTTGGTTGCATACGTGATGTCGGCTGCGTAGGCCGCGCGTTTTTCTTCCGTCGCCATGCCGCTGCGCACGACGGCAACTGTTTGACCTAACAACTCGTACACCGGGCGCATCCACTCGGCGTCACGCGCAGCCAAATATTCGTTGACGGTGACGATGTGCACACCCTTCCCAGACAGCGCATTAAGATATGCAGCCAGGGTCGCCATCAGCGTCTTCCCCTCACCCGTGCGCATTTCGCTGATATCGCCGTTGTGCAGCACCATCGCACCGATCATCTGCACGTCATAATGGCGCATACCCAACGTGCGATGGGCCGCTTCGCGAACGAGTGCAAAAGCTTCAGGCAACAGATCGTCCAGTGACGTGCCTCCGGCGGCGCGCGCCCGTAGATCGGCGCTACGGGCCTGCAGCTCAGTTTCGCTCAGTGCTTTGAGCTCGTCCTCCATCGCATTAATGCGCTTGACGACTTTCTGATAGGACTTGACCAGTCGCTGGTTGCGACTTCCAAAGATGCGCGAAAACACAGCCTTACAGGCTCCTTGCGAAAAATTTGATGGTTATTCTAGGCGTTAGTGCGAGCAGCACCAATGACCTTTCCCCGTTATCCGGTTCAAGATTGGCACGATCGTGCGTTATTCAAGGTGTTGTGACCCAAAAAACCGGGTCAGGTTCAGGGGGCTCGACCCCGGATATACCCCACCGGGTTTTGATTTTTGCCGTCTTTTAGGACCTCAAAATGGAGGTTAGGTCCTGTTGCTCGGCCGGTGGAACCCATGAGACCGATAATCTGGCCTTTCTCAACTTCGTCACCGACGCTCACGTGGTTCTCTGCGTTGTGCGCGTAGCGAGTTACGTAGCCGTCACCGTGATCGATCTCGACCATCATTCCGTAGCCGTACCGGTTCCCTGAGTACGTCACCACGCCGGAGGCGACAGAGCGAATCTCCGCGCCGGCGCGGGCCGCGATATCCACCCCTTTGTGGCGGGCCTGCTTCCCGGTGAACGGATCGGTTCGCGTGCCGTAATGCGAAGAAATCCAACCCCCGAGTACTGGCCGACCCTTCGGCATAATGCGCTCGCCAAGGTTACGAGTCAGCATCATGCTTTCCAACACTCCGAGCTGGCGAGCACGGTCTTCCATCTGAACATCAAGCGATGCCAGCTGCCGCACCAGTGAGGCCTCGTCCATATCATCCAGCAGCTCTGTTTCCTCGGGACCACCAATCGGTGGTACGGATTCGAAGTCGAACTCCCCGTCTTCCAGACCTGCCATCTCTGTGAGACGCTGGCCAAGAGCGTCAAGCCGCACAACGTGCGCGTTCATCTGCCCTATTCGGATCGCCAACGCATCCAAAGTGTCCTGAGCCTCGCGCTTGGCGAGCTGCAGCTCTTCATTCTGCTCCAGGAGCTCGGCGCGCATCTGGAGTAATTCTTCCTGGTCGACCGCACCGGTATGCTTCAGCGCCAATGTGTAGCCGCCTGCAAAAACCACCAGCGCGGTGATGCACAGGAGTGCGGAAGCCGCAGCAACGAATCCTAAGGAGGTCAGGCGGAACTGTTTTGGTCCGCGGGACCCGTTGCTAAAGATAACTACATTCATTGAACGATTCAGGCTACCGAGGCGTTGCCGCCAAACTCTCACAAAAACCCGCACAGCGCCGGGGACTTATATCGATGTCGCACTATGCCGAGTTAACTTTAGTTAAACCACCGACCTAGTCTCAAAGTGCTACCATCCGCGGCTGACTCTGCGAAACGCGTCACAAAACCGCTAGCAATGCCGACCCGAAAACTAAATGACGTTCTGACCGACGGCAAGTCCGGATTGGCCGAGCTCTCGCGGACCGCGCAGCAAATGGTCGAACTTGTCGACATTCTGAGGTCAGCACTTCCCGAGGAACTGCGCGGCGCGTTGCTCGGCGCAAGCCTCAACGACGACCAAACCCTGGCTGTGACCGCGTCCTCAAGCGCGCTGGGCGCGAGGCTTCGCTATCACACCGATGCGCTGTTGTCAGCTGCGCGCACAAACGGCGTTATGGCCACACGGTGCCGAATTCGCGTGAGTCCTCAGGCGAATACAGGCGACGGGTAGCTCACCGGAGCGTGGTCGGCCTCGTCGAAGGTTGCAAGATCGTAACAACTCCTGTCCTCTAGAATCGCTCGGACCAAACGGTTATTCAGATCATGCCCCGATTTATACGCGGAGTATTCGCCAATCAGGCTGTGGCCCAACAGGTACAGATCGCCGACGGCGTCCAGAACCTTGTGCTTCACAAACTCATCATCGTAGCGCAAGCCGTCTTCGTTCAGGATGCGATAGTCATCCAGGACGATCGCGTTATCCATGCTCCCGCCCAGGGTCAGACCCAATTCTCGGAGGGTTTCGATGTCTCGCATAAAACCAAAGGTACGCGCCCGGCTCACATCCCGCAGGAACGCGCTGGACGACAAATCCAAAGAAATCTGCTGGCGTTGCTTATTAATGACCGGATGATTGAATGAAATGCCGAAATTAATTCGGAACCCGTCGTAGGGAGTGAGCTCGGCCCACTTGTCGCCATCTTCCACTCGAATCTTCTTCTTGATTCGAATCAGCTTTTTCGGTGACTCCTGCTCCTCGATGCCCGCCGATTGGATCAGGAATACGAATGGCGCCGCGCTACCATCCATGATCGGCACTTCGGGTGCGGTCACATCGACATACAAATTGTCGATACCCAGAGCGCAGACCGCTGACAACAGGTGTTCGACAGTCCCCACCTTGTGCTCACCTTCAAAAAGGTTGGTACCCAGCATGGTTTCGCGCACACGGCGCCCGTCGGCGGGGATGTCTACGGGATCGGCCAGATCTGTCCGACGAAACACAACGCCGGTATTCGGCGCCGCCGGGCGCAGGGTCATGAGTACCTTGTCGCCAGTATGCAGACCGACCCCGGTCGCCCTAATCGCAGTTTTAAGTGTTCTTTGTCGTAGCATTACCACACATCTCGCTGGCACACGCAATTGCCTGCTGGCCTGTCCTACAGCCCACCACGGCACGCGCAAGTCTTTGTTTGCACAAAAATACTGCGCCGTCCTGGCACAGCAGCCCCCCAGCATGGCGTCAATGACGCCCCAATTTGTCTTGTGACTGTTGTTTTCGCGCCAAGTTCCACAGCTGCACCCAAGCAGTACCGCGGACCGTTCCGGCGTGCAAAATCAACAAGTTGGGTTGAGATAGTAACGAAAAATTCATAGAACGCAAGGAATCTGTAACGTTCCGGCACGCCGGTACAAGGCGTGAAAACGGGTCGAAGAGTCACCCGAGGCAGGTCCCAGGCCGCAGCGGTGAGCAGCTGCGGCCTGGGAATTCACATGGGGCTAGTCCGCCTGACGACGGAGGAATGCCGGGATATCGAGCAGGTCCTCCTGCAGCATGCCGTCGCCGAAGCCGTCTCCGACGGCCCGCTTGGCCTTGCTACGCCCAACGGCTGGCTTGTCGAACTCGTTGTAGTTCGGTGCCGCAGGCGGCGTCGTGACGCCCGGCTCGACTAGCGCCTGCGACTCGGTCGGCGCCGCGACATTGCTATCGCGTCGTACGACACGCATCGGTGCCTTCTGAGCCTGACCCTGGCCGAGGCCGGTGGCCACAACCGTAACGCGGATGCTGTTGCTCATGTCCTGATCGATAACCGTGCCGACGACAACAGTCGCCTCATCAGACGCGAACGCCTTGATCGTCTCGCCCACTTCCTGGAACTCTCCAATCGACAGATCCATGCCAGCCGTCACATTGACGAGGATGCCGTTCGCACCCGCAAGGTTAATGTCCTCGAGTAGCGGACTGGACACCGCTTTCTCGGCAGCTTCACGCGCCCGATCCTCGCCAGACGCCGTGCCGGAGCCCATCATGGCCATACCCATCTCGGCCATGACTGTTCTCACGTCCGCAAAGTCAACGTTGATGAGACCCGGACGCGTGATCAGTTCGGCGATGCCTTGAACCGCACCTTGAAGGACTTCATTTGCAGAACCGAAGGCATCCAACAGGGTCGTTTCAGCGCCCAGCACAGACAACAGCTTTTCGTTGGGGATTGTGATCAGCGAGTCGACATATTTACCCAGCTCTGCAATCCCCTGATCTGCGATGCTTGCGCGTTTCACGCCTTCCATCGAGAACGGCTTGGTCACGACCGCTACGGTCAGAATGCCCATCTCTTTGGCAACCTGGGCGACCACCGGAGCCGCACCCGTGCCTGTGCCACCGCCCATGCCTGCCGTAATAAACAGCATGTCGGCGCCTTCGATGACTTCCTGAATGCGGTCACGATCTTCCATCGCTGCCTGGCGACCGACTTCTGGGTTCGCGCCGGCACCGAGGCCTTTTGTAATGTTGCAGCCAATCTGAATGCCGGTACGTACCTGAACATTCTTCAGCGCCTGCGCATCCGTGTTTGCGCAAACAAAGTCCACGCCTTCTATTCCCGAATCCACCATGTAGGAAACAGCGTTGCCGCCGCCGCCACCGACACCGATCACCTTGATGACCGCCGTTTGGCTGTGTGCATCCATAAGTTCAAACATTTTGCTCACCTCTGTCTTTTGACAACTCAAATTCAACGATGTGACAGGTCTTCGCCTGCCTGTTTTCCAATTTCATTCTGTGGTGACTACCAGCCGCCACTGAACCAACTCTTCATCCTCGCCAAGACCTCTCCGAGCTTGCCGCTGACCGGTCCTGCTACGTCGACTTGCTGCAGGTTTTCGTAGCCGTACAACAGCAGGCCCACACCCGTCGCGTGGATGGGATTTCTGATCACGTCGGATAGACCGGTTACGTGCTGCGGCACTCCGAGACGAACCGGCATGTGGAAGACCTCTTCGGCAAGTTCAACGGCGCCTTCCATCTTTGCGCTCCCGCCGGTGATCACCAGACCTGCGGCGATTAGCTCCTCGAATCCACTGCGACGGAGCTCGTCCCGTATGAGCGTGAACAGCTCCTCGTAACGTGGCTCGACCACCTCGGCGAGGGTTTGGCGAGCGAGACGTCGCGGCGGCCGATCACCGACGCTTGGCACTTCAATCGTCTCGTCCGCATTGGCCAGCTGCGACAACGCGCACGCATACTTGATCTTGATCTCTTCGGCGTATTGCGTCGGTGTTCGCATCGACACAGCGATGTCGTTGGTCACCTGATCACCCGCAATCGGGATGACGGCGGTGTGCTGAATCGCACCGCCGAGGAATACAGAAATATCGGTTGTGCCACCGCCGATATCGACGATGCACGAACCGAGCTCTTTTTCATCCTCAGTCAAAACGGAATAGCTCGATGCCAATTGCTCGAGCACAATCCCATCGACTTCGAGCCCACAGCGTTGCACGCACTTAACAATGTTCTGTGCGGCACTCTCGGCGCCGGTGACCATATGCACCTTGGCTTCCAGTCGGACGCCCGACATACCGACGGGTTCGCGGATGCCTTCCTGGTTATCGATGATGAATTCCTGCGGCAGGATGTGCAGGATTTTCTGATCGGCCGGAATTGCCACGGCCTTGGCCGCATCAATAACCTGGTTGACGTCGACCTGACTCACTTCCTTGTCACTAATCGCAACGATGCCGTGCGAGTTCAGGCTGCGGATATGGCTCCCGGCAATGCCGGTGTAGACAGAGGCGATTTCGCAACCGGCCATCAGCTCCGCCTCTTCTACCGCCCTTTGAATGGAGTGCACTGTCGACTCGATATTGACCACCACCCCTTTCTTCAAGCCGCGTGACGGGTGGCTCCCAATACCGATCACCTCAATGGCGCCGTCCTCGGCGACCTCGCCAACAATGGCGACAACCTTGGATGTGCCAATGTCCAGTCCGACGATCAAATTCTGTTCCGACTTACGAGACATCTATCGTGACTCCGTTGAACTGCGCGCCATCGCTGACGCCTCGATCAATGCTTGCTCTTTGAATTGCGGAGAAGCCCAGCCAATTGCGAAACCGTTCGTGTAGCGCATATCGACATAGCGAATCTGATCCGTCTTTCGGACCAGCAAAGGTGTGACCGATTGCAGAAAGCGTTCGACCCGCGCACTCACATCCTTGCGCCCGAGCCTTACCTCGATACCGTTCATCAGAATCAGATGCCATGAACCGCGCTCCTCGAGACGCAATGCTTGCAGTCCACCAAGACCCGCTTTGATCGTCGGGCCGTTGATGGCGAGGTATTGCGCGGCCACATCAGTCACGCGCGAGTCTGGCCCCGACAAACGCGGCAACTCGGGAAACTCGAATCGGGACCGCTCGACGAATAACTCGCCGCGCGTGTTCAAGAGGCCGTAATCACCCCAGCGTGCAGCGGGCACCTGTTCGGAGATTGAAATGTGCAGGCGGTCAGGCCATAGCCTGCGCACGCTCGCGCGGTCTACCCACTCCAGCGCTTCGATGCGTTCCCGCATCGCGCTGAGGTCAGCACTTAAAAATCCGGTAGCGTCAAGATCGCCCACGGCGGCACTGATCTGCGAAGTCGTCACTCGATTGAAAGGTGCTTTGACAGAAATCTCTTCGATCGGTCGATCCAGCGCGATGCCCAGCGCCAACGCCGCCGCCGCCATTCCAGCGACGCCAATCACCAGAGTCACGAATCGCCGTGCAATCACGCGGGAGAGCTGAAGCACCATGTTCGGCCGCTTCGTCCGCGGTTTTTGTCTGCGTGCTTGTCTGGCCATCAGTGCACCCCACCGACAAAACTGGTGTCGAGAATCGCAAGACAAAGTGATTGAAAATCGATCCCGGCAACACTGGCCGCATGAGGCACCAGGCTGTGTGAGGTCATGCCAGGTACGGTATTCACTTCCAGTACACAAGGGACGCCATCGCCGTCCATCATGAAATCCACACGCCCCCAACCGGCACAGCCGAGTGCGTTAAACGCTGCAAGACTCTGCGCGGCGAAACGCTGACCGAGCTCGGTATCCGCCCCTACGGCCGGGCATACAAATCGTGTCTCTTCAGAGGTGTATTTCGCGGCGTAGTCATAAAACTCGTTGCCCGCATCAATTCGAATAGGGGGCAGCGCACGCTGGTCAAGTACGCCAACGGTGTACTCAGGACCGGGCAGTAACGGCTCGATCAATACGGTGTCATCCAACGCGTGGGCAATGGCAACTGCCTCCGCCAGCGCGCCGCTGTCAGCTACCGGCAGTGCACCCAAGCTAGAGCCGCCGTTCGACGGTTTGACGAACACTGGATACTCCAAATCCACGGGCAGTGCCGCGCCTCTGCGCAGGGTCCGTCCACCAACTACGCGCACACCATGTGCCGCCATGACCGCTTTGCTGCGCATCTTGTCCATTGCTAGCGCGCTTGCCATGACGCCACTGCCGGTCACCGGGATGCCTAGCACCGCCAACGCCCCCTGAATCGTGCCGTCCTCACCGTCGCCCCCGTGAAGCGCGTTCCACACTCGGGAAATGCCCTCTGACTGCAGTTCGTGTAGCGCGCGTTCAGCGGGATCGAATCGCACGACATCAAGTCCTGCCTGCTGCAGCGCATCCGCGACAGCGGCACCGCTATCCAGAGACACCTCGCGCTCACCGGACTTTCCGCCGAAGAGGACCGCGACGCGACCATATCGATCCAACACCGGCGTCATGCAGCCACCTCGCCCAGAAAACGCACCTCATGGCGAAGCGCCACGCCGTGTTTGTGCTCTACGGTCTGCGCCACGTGATCGATCAGTGACTCAATATCGGCTGCCGTTGCATGACCCGTATTGATGATGAAGTTCGCATGCTTCGGCGAAACCTCTGCGCCACCTATGCGGAAGCCTTTAAGTCCGCTTGCTTCGATCAGACGCGCCGAATGATCGCCTTCGGGATTCGCGAATACAGATCCGCAGCTGGGCTGCCCGATTGGTTGGGTTGCATGACGGCGCGCTTGCAATTCACGCAAGCGATCAAGACTCGGTTGATACGCCGGGTCAAACTGTAAATGCGCGCCGACGAACCAGGCGTTGCCTTGGCCAGACACACGGCGATAGCCGACGTCGAATTGCGTCGCATCGCGCGTCTCGACCGAACCATCACGATGCATCAGTCGCACGTCATGCACAGCATCCCAAGTCTCGGTGCCGTGCGCTCCAGCATTCATCGTTAACGCACCGCCCAGCGAACCGGGAATCCCTGCAAAAAACTCGGACGGACCCATTTCCCAGCGAACCAGACTGCGGGCAAGTGTGGCGCAAGGCAGGCTAGCGCCTGCATAGACACCGTGGGGAGCTTTTCGCTCCAGCGTACGCTCAAGTGTCCTTGTGCTAATCACCACGCCTTCAACGCCGCCATCGCGAACCAGCAGGTTGCTGCCAAATCCCACCCAGTGCAGTGGTAATTCGGATGGCAACGCTCTTAGGAACGAAGACAACTCAGTTTCGTTCGTCGGTTGAAACAGAAGCTCCGCCGGGCCACCCACACGCCAGGTCGTATGACTGGCCATGGGTTCGTCGAGCTTCACGCCCGACGCGAAGGTATCGAGTAGTTCCTGCTTGAGTGCCGACGTCAACACCGCGCTCATGCAGCACCATCCTTGCGCAGCACTTCAGATAGCTGTGCCGGCAATGCCTGCGCCAGTGCACCAACATTGCCAGCGCCCATGGTCAACAAGAGATCATTCGGTTGTAGCAGTGGCGCCAACGCGTGTGGGAGTTCCTCGGTGTCTTCAATGAAGACCGGTTCAACTCCGCCACGACTCCGAACCGCGCGTGCGACAGCCCGACCGTCCGCATTGGATATCGGTGACTCTCCTGCTGCGTACACTTCCAACAGCACGAGCACATCGACACCGCTCAGCACCTGCGCGAAGTCATCCAGCAGATCGCGGGTCCGGGAGTAGCGATGCGGTTGGAAGACAAGCACAAGACGTCGATCGGACCAGCCCGATCTCGCTGCTTCGATCGTCGCTGCGAGCTCTGTCGGATGGTGACCGTAGTCATCGATCATCAGTACATCGCCGCCATCGACAGGTAAAAAGCCGTGACTCTGGAACCGTCGATCAATACCCGAAAACTGTGTCAGCGCCTCCAAAATAGCGCCGTCCGGAACATCGAAGTCTGTCGCCACAGCGATCGCCGCCAGCGCATTACGCACGTTATGAAGTCCGGGCAAATTAAGCGTTACCGACAGCGTTTCACGGTCACGTCGCTCGACGTCAAAGTGACTTTGATGCCCATCGATCCTGACATTGACCGCGCGCACGTCTGCACGCTCATTAAGACCGTAGGTAACCTGGGAGCGCGGCACAGCAGCACGAATTGACGCAACGCCCGGATCATCGACGCACAGTACGGCAACGCCATAGAACGGCAGGTTGTGTAAGAACTCTACGAACGCCGTATGCAGACGCTCCAGATCATTGCCATACGTCCCAAGGTGATCCGCATCGATGTTGGTCACAATCGCGACTAGCGGTTGCAAGTGGTGGAATGACGCATCGCTCTCGTCCGCCTCGGCTACAAGGTACTGGCTTTCACCCAAGCGTGCGTTGGTATCAGCGCCTTTCAATCGGCCACCAATGATGAACGTCGGGTCAACTCCTGCCGCCGCCAGAACTGCGGCGACAAGACTGGTCGTGGTCGTTTTACCATGTGTACCGGCAACCGCCACCGAGCGACGTGAGAAGCGCATCAGCTCACCCAGCATTTCGGCACGTGCAACTACCGGTATCCGGCGTGTTCTCGCCTCTGCGAGCTCGACGTTGTCCGCAGGCACCGCAGTCGAACTCACAACGACATCGGCATCGCCGAGATTTGTCGCAGCATGTCCGATCATCACTCGCGCACCGAGTGTTTCGAGTCGCCGAGTGACCGTCGAGGCCGAGAGGTCCGAACCCTGTACTTCATACCCCTGCGTCAGTAAGACTTCTGCGATACCGCACATCCCGGCGCCGCCGATACCGACGAAGTGAATGCGATGAA
Source organism: Pseudomonadota bacterium (assembly GCA_038521865.1). Taxonomy (GTDB): domain Bacteria; phylum Pseudomonadota; class Gammaproteobacteria; order Steroidobacterales; family Woeseiaceae; genus CALBPI01. Next base: position 1,310,614 of record JBCBKO010000001.1, read on the forward strand.
TCTTGCGCATCCGGAGATTCATGACACAGCCTCCAGGGCCGAGTCTTCGAGAATCTCGGCACACTGTGCAACCACCAGACCGACAGCGTCCGGACCGCGCAGTGCGCGCGCTTTCTGTGCCCGATCAAGAAGGGCATCGCGATCGGTCCCGAGACGGCGAATCGCTTTTGCTAACGACTCTGCACTCATCTCTTGTTGCTGGATGACCAATGCCGCCTCGGTGTCCACCAGCGCTTTCGCATTACGTGTTTGATGATCGTCAACCGCCGTCGGCAGCGGGACAAATACTGCCCCCAAGCCGACGTTGATCAGCTCGCTGACGGTTAGGGCACCGGCACGACAGACAATCAAGTCTGCCCACGACAACGCCTGAGCCATGTCCTCAATGAACGGCGTGACCTCAGCACGAACCCGGTGCTGTGCATAGCGATCCTGAGCGATCTCGAGCGTCGCCGGTCCTGCCTGATGACGCACATCGAATTGCACGTTGTCCTCAGCGAGTAACGCGACTGCGGGAGCAACCCATTCATTCAACGCGAGCGCACCCTGACTGCCGCCAATGACGAGCAGCCGCAGCGCACCCTGACGTGTTGCAAAGCGCCGCTCCGGCGGTGCAATTGCTCGAATATTTGCGCGTACCGGATTTCCCACAGTGCTCGCACCTGCAATTGCGCCGTCGAAACCGAGAAGTACACGAGTCGCCACGCGTGCCAGCCATCTGTTTGTCATGCCCGCCGCAGCATTCTGTTCATGGATCACCAGGGGGATGCGCATCAGCCACGCGGCGATCCCGCCGGGGCCACTGACAAATCCGCCCATCCCAATGACCAATCGCGGGCGAATCCGGCGCATGATGCGTAACGAACGTACGATAGCGAGACTGATACGAAACGGCGCAAGCAACCAGCCGGCGGCGCCACGTCGACGCAAACCACTGATCGTCAGCCATTCCATGGGAATGCCCTGCTCCACCACCACGCGCGACTCCAGTCCACGGGTCGTGCCGAGCCAAATCACCGGTTGACCGCGATCAAGAAACTCATCAGCAATCGCTAGCGCCGGATAGACGTGTCCGCCGGTGCCGCCTGCCATGATCAGAATCGGCGCACGGCTCATTTGCGCCTCCGCTTGCGAACCTTGGGTTGGGCGGCCGCGATCACATTTTCATGGTGCGCTCTCAGCACAAGGCCCAATGCAGCAAGAACGATGATCATGCTGCTGCGGCCATAACTGACGAGCGGCAGTGTCAATCCTTTCGTCGGCAAGATGCCGAGATTCACGCCGAGGTTGACGAAAGACTGCAGTCCCAACCAAACGCCGACGCCAAGTACCGTGTACGCCGCGAACCAACGCTCGAGGGCGGCCGCTTCTCGCGCCGTTTTAAGGATGCGCAATACAAGCAGCAGCAGCACCATGATCATCACGGCAACACCTGCTAGACCGAACTCTTCGGCATAAACAGCGAACACAAAATCAGTGTGAGCCTCGGGCAAATAAAACAGCTTCTGCACGCTGTTGCCCAAACCAACCCCCAACCATTCTCCGCGGCCGATCGCCATCAACGAGTTGGTCAGTTGATAGCCGTCACCGTGCGGGTCTGCCCACGGGTTAAGGAAAGAGAAGATACGGCTTTCGCGGTAACTGCCATCGAAGATCAATACGACGAATGCGCTGCAGGCGATAACGCCGAAAACCATCAGATCTCGAATTCGAGCACCGGCACAGAACAGCACCACCAGTGCAGTCGCCATCAGCACCGTCGCCGCGCCCATGTCCGGCTCGGCCAACAGCAGCGCTGCGGCGATACACAACACAGCAAACGGCTTCGCGAGTCCGAGAAATCTTGTTTCGAGCGTCTCTTGCTGGCGCACCGCATAACCTGCGATGTACATGATCAGTGCAAGACGCGCCGGTTCGGAAACCTGCACACGAATACCGGCAAGATTCACCCAGCGCTGGCTGCCATTAACAACCACACCGACATCCGGGATTAACACCACCGCGAGCAACACGAGCGCAAGCAACAGCAACAGGGGACTGAATTTGAACCAGGTATCGCTAGGCACAACCAGCATGAACGCGAGCGCCACGATCCCGACCGTCAACGCTTGTAGCTGTCGAATCACGTAAGCGAAGGGATTGCCAAAGTCGTCCTGTGCGATGCCCAATGAGGCGGAAGTGAGTACGACGAGACCGATCGTCAGCAGCACCACAATCAAGCCCAGAAGGCGCAGGTCCCAGTGAAATGTACTGACCGGCCGGATCGGCAGCGGAATCTGGATGTTGTTCGTCACTGAGCGACTCATGCGGCGAGCCCCTCAATCAGTTGGCGAAAGTGTTGTCCGCGCGCCTTGTAGTCGGGATAGGCATCCTGACTTGCAGCCGCCGGCGCGAGCAATACTGTGTCACCCGGTTGCACCATGGCGTGTGCGGCCTTGAGAGCACGCGGCAGGTCTTCCGCCTGTGCGTGATCGAAACCGTTTTGCGCCAGTGCGCTCGCCACTTCCGTTGCAATGGTTCCGTAGGCAACGGCGAATCTCACGTGTGCGGGCAACTGCTTTGAGAACGCGTCGTAGTCCTCTCCCTTGCCCAGTCCGCCAATCAGCATGACAACCGGCCCAGACACCGCCTTCGCTGATGCGAGCGCTGCAGCGCAGTTGGTCGCCTTGGAATCATCAACGTAACGCACGCCATCGATAACGGACACCAATTGATGCCGGTGATCGAGACCCGGGAAACTGCGAATCGCGGCGACCATTGCACTCAATGGCAGGTCGATGCTGCTCCCGATTGCCAGTGCCGCTGCGATGTTGAGCACGTTATGCTCGCCGATCATCGCAGCTTCCTCGACGGCGAGGATCGGCTCTGCTCCACTCGCCCAGTAGCGACGACCTTCGTGCCCTACAACACCGAAGCTTCGTGCATCTTCCGGCGGGTTTTTACCGAAGCGGATCATGACTGCATCAACATCGATCACCTCGGATGGCCATGCATGATCCGAGGGCACGACGGCATAAGCGCAATTCCGATAGATCGAAAGTTTCGCGGCCTCGTAGGCTGAAAAGTCGCCATGCCAATCGAGATGGTCCGGCTCGATATTCAGAACACAGCCACACTGCAACGCCAGCTCCGGCGTTCTGGACAATTGGAAACTTGAAAGCTCAAGCAAATAGAAACCGCGCTCACCCGGCTCCGGCAAATCAAGGACCGGTACACCGAGATTGCCACCTGCCGCGAACGCGACATCGGCTTGTTGACACATGTGCGCCAGCAGACTCACTACGGTGCTCTTACCGTTGGTGCCAGTAACCGCCACGATGGGCGCTGCGGCGTCCCGCGCAAACAGCGTGATGTCGGAATGCGTGGGAATATCCCGTGCACGGATCTCTGAGACCAGCGGATCCTGATCCGAGACACCCGGCGAGATGATGACCTCTGTCATCCCTTCGAGCACAGTCGCATCGGCATCAGTAATCACAACCGCGTCCGGAAGGCTCTCGTGAATCGCTTTTGTATCCACCGTCGACCGGGTATCTGCGAACACCGCACTGCGACCCTGGCGCTTTAGCCAACGTGCGATGGATGCGCCGGTCAGCCCCATGCCGAGGACCAGCGTTTCGCGCTTTTGCATATCGCTCATCGTGCTCATCGGATCTTCAGACTCGCGAGGCCGACCAAGACGAGGATCACGGTAATAATCCAGAACCGAACAATGACCTTAGGCTCCGGCCATCCCTTGAGTTCATAGTGGTGATGCAGCGGCGCCATGCGAAAGACGCGCTTACCCGTGAGCTTGAAGGACGCCACCTGGATGATGACCGATAAGGTCTCGACGACGAACACGCCGCCCATGATCACAAGCACCAGTTCCTGGCGGACGATAACAGCGACAACGCCCAACGCTGCGCCGAGTGCCAGCGCACCGACATCACCCATGAAGACCTGCGCTGGGTAGGTGTTAAACCAAAGGAATCCGAGGCCAGCACCAGCGATCGACGCACAAAAAACAAGCACCTCGCCGGCACCGGCGACGTAAGGAACACCCAGATACTCGGAAAAGTTAATGTTGCCGGCGACGTAGGCAAACACGCCAAGCGCACCGCCGACGAGAACCGCAGGCATGATCGCTAGCCCGTCCAGCCCGTCCGTCAGATTCACCGCGTTGCTAAAGCCAACGATCATGAACGTCGTGAACAGGACCTGTAACATCCCGAGCGGCAGAACCACATTCTTCAGGAACGGCAGGATCAGTTCACTCTCGACCGGACTCGTGGCCGTCTGAAAAAGCACGATCGCGGCGATGAAGCCAAAGATCGTCTGCCACATCAGCTTGTACCGTCCCGCCAGACCAGCGCTGTCCTTGAGAACAAGCTTTTTCCAGTCGTCGTAGAAACCGATCGCACCAAAAGCGAGCGTGACCAGTACGACAACCCAGATGAATCGATTCGAGAGATCCCCCCACAGCAATGTTGAAATCGCGATCGCGGTGAGAATCAATGCGCCACCCATGGTGGGTGTACCTGCCTTTTGCAGGTGCGACTGAGGTCCGTCGTCACGCACAGTCTGGCCGATTTGTCGCAGCGCCAGTCGATCGATCATCATCGGCCCGACGACGAACGAGATGATCAAAGCAGTCAGTGCGCCCAGGATCGCCCGCATTGTCAGGTAGCTAAAGACGTTAAAGCCACTCTCAAATTGAGTGAGATACTCGGCAACCCAAAGCAGCATGTCAGTTCGCCTCCAGCAGGTGCGTCACTACGCGCTCCATCCGAGCGCTGCGCGACCCTTTGATGCAAATCGCTACATCGGGTTCGATTTGCTCCGCAAGTGCGACGTTGAGATCAGCGACTTCTGTAAACGTCTGTGTATCGCCAAACCCCGCACGAATCGCCTCAGCAAACTCCCCAAGCGCGAATACGCGTGCGATCCCAATACGCCCGAAGTAAGCGCCGAGATCACGGTGCGCCTTGTAGGCGTCATCCCCGAGCTCGAACATATCGCCCACAACCATCCACGCCTGATCGGAATTAGCGACGAGTGCATCAGCCGCCGCACGCATGGAAGCTGGATTAGCGTTATAGGTGTCGTCGATGAGCGTCGTACCGTTCTTCAAGCGATGACGCACCTGGCGACCATCCACAGGCGAAACCGTTTTCAAGCGTTCGGCAAACTGCTCCCACGCAATACCTGCCGCGAGCGCAACCGCACATGCGCCTGCGGTGTTCATCGCGTTGTGCACACCGGAGAGCCGAAGATCGATACTCTGGACCTTGCCGTCGTGATTGATTGAGAAACTGCATCCATCGGCTGTCGCCACGAAATCGCTGTACCAAACATCCGCGGTGCTGTTGGCACCGAAAGTCACGATGTCAGCCGGCGCAGCACGACCCAACCAATAGTCAAAATAATGATCATCGCGATTGATGACTGCGGTCTGCCCCTGCCCGAGCGCCTCGAACATCTCACCCTTGCCGCGCGCCACACCTTCGATACCACCAAAACCTTCGAGGTGGGCTGGCCCTGCGTTCGTGACGATGCCAATGTCTGGCTGACCGAGCGCAGCCAGTGCCGCGATCTCGCCAACGTGGTTGGCGCCCATTTCGAGCACGGCGAAACGGTGTGATTCGTTGAGTCCGAACAACACCAATGGCACGCCGAGATGGTTGTTCAAATTGCCGGTTGTCGCATGGGTGTCGGGACCGCACAGCGCAGCAATCAGCGACCGCATTGTGGTCTTGCCATTGCTGCCGGTGATGCCAACCGTGAGCGGACTAAATCGATTGCGCCAGGCTGTTGCGAGTGCGTGCAGCGCAGTAACCGTATCGTCGACAACCAGCTGGGGCAGCGGATTGTCAGTGGCACGCGTCGTGACGGCCGCGCACGCCCCCTTATCCGCCGCGTCTCGAATGAAATCCGCGCCATCGAAGTTGGGACCGCTCAGAGCAACGAATAACTCATCCTTGCCGAGCGTGCGTGAATCGATCGACACTCCAGAACACTCGACAGCAGTTTCGGGCGTCGTCAGTCCCAACACCGATGCGATGGCGGCTAACGACCACTTCATGATGCGCTCACCGACAGTGTACCCAGCGCATGAGCTGCCACCTCAACATCGTCAAACGAATGCACCTCATCGCCGATGAGCTGATACTGCTCATGCCCTTTGCCGGCAATCAGAATCACGTCATCAGGCGATGCGTGACGAACCGCGTGCTCGATCGCTCGCGCGCGATCAGTCTCGACGTGATGTTCAACCTCAGACAAACCTGCACGAATATCAGCGATGATCGCTTCGGGTGACTCACCACGCGGGTTGTCGCTGGTCACGACGATTTCATCAGCTGCCGTCGCAGCCAACGCCATCTGCGGGCGCTTACCGTGATCTCGTTCGCCACCGCAACCGAAAACACACCAAAGCCGACCCTGCGTATGGGCACGCAGCGCATCAATGGCAGCGGTGAGGGCAGCCGGTGTGTGCGCGTAATCAACAACGGTCAATGGCTGGCGCCGACTGACAACTTGCAAGCGCCCCGGTGGCGCCTTCGCAGCACCGACAGCCTCGATAGCGCGATCCAACGGGACCTCCAAAGACAGCAACACCGCGAGTGCCAGCGCAAGGTTTTGTGTGTTGAAGCCACCGATCAACTCGCTGCGCAGAGTCGCATCGCCAAGTGGCGTTACAACGTCGAGCACAAGCCCGTTCGCACTCATGTCGATGTTGGCAATCTGGACCGAATGCGCGCGCGCTGCACGTTCCGGTGCACCTACCAACCAGGCATCAGGGTATCGCTCACCGAGCTTTACGCCGTATTCATCGTCAACCGCGATCACGCGCGCCTGCAGACCAGGCCAATCAAATAATTGCGCTTTCGCTTCGAAGTAAGCGTCCATCGTGCCGTGATAGTCGAGATGGTCCCGCGTGAGATTCGAAAACACAGCAACGTCGATGTTCGAACCGCTGAATCGGTATTGATCAAGCGCGTGCGATGACGCCTCGATCGCAATCACATCGCAATTCTGTTCACACAACGCCGCCGCCTGCCGTTGCATGGTCACGGCATCTGGTGTCGTCAGTGTGCTCTTGTCGAGCGCGTCGATGGCGCCCCAACCTAACGTACCCATCAGTGCCGGTCGCCGACCCAATGAGGAAAGCGCATGCGCAACCAACCAGCTAACGCTGCTCTTACCATTGGTTCCGGTGACCGCGACCAGGTCCATCGATGCTGTCGGAGCACCAAAAAAACGAGCAGCAACGACACCTTCGAGACCTTCACGTCCGGGCACACAAATGACGGGTACGGCGCTGACCGACCCAACGCGCACATCTGTGGCATCAAGATCGGTGACGATCGCGATAGCACCAGCATCAATCGCTTGCTCTGCGTACTCGATTCCATGCCGTGACTGGCCCTGCACGGCTAAAAACGCAGTGCCCTCCGTAACCTGCCTGCTATCCATAGCAACGTCACTGACTGGCAACTGCGGCGCGATGGCCATACCTTCCAGCAACCCAGCAAGCGTCGGCAAATGTTTTCCGGACACGGCCATCACTGAGCGTCATCCTGAGCAACACCTGCCATCAGTGTCGGTCGTGCGTCTGGCGGGATCGCCATTGTGCGCAGCGCTTCACGCATGACCGCCGAGAAGACCGGCGCAGCTACATCACCACCATGCAACTTGCTACGCCTTGGCTCATCGATCACAACCACCGCTGCAAGACGAGGGTTCGAAGCCGGCACAACACCGGCAAAAATCGCGCGATGGCGTTGGTCATCATATTTTCCATCGCCGGAATACATCCACGCTGTCCCGGTCTTGCCGGCTACGCGGTAGCCTGGAATCGCCGCGCGCGAACCCGTACCACTCTCGACAACACCCTCCATCAGGCTCAGCACGTGACGCGCGATCTCGGGTGAAACCGCACGGGTACCATCCGGTGGTTGATCGACTTTCAGCAACGACACTGGCATCAGCACGCCGTCATTGGCCAACGCTGCATAAGCTCGGACCAGCTGAAGGCGTGTAACTGAAATGCCATACCCGTAGCTGATCGTCGCCTGAGAGATTTTTCGCCAATCACTGTAGTGCGTTAACAAGCCGCGCGACTCTCCCGGCAAGCTACTTCCGGTCAGGCTGCCAAATCCAAATCGGCTGAGCGACTCCCAAAAATCCTCAGGTTCCATGCGCAGACCGACTTGCGTCGTCGCCACGTTCGAAGACTTGGCCAGCAGCGTCTCGAGATCGATGGTGCCTAGCGGATTGGGATCGGTAATGGTCTTGACACCAACCTCTAATGATCCGTTGGCTGTATCGATCATCGAATCCGGCTGGATCACGCCGTGTTCAAGCGCGGCCGCGAGCGTAATTGGCTTGATGCTGGAGCCCGGATCGTGGATGTCGGTTACGGCCCGGTTACGCGCGCGCTCAGCAGTGTATTGCGACCGTTTGTTCGGGTTGTAACCCGGCTGATTCACCATCGCGAGTACTTCGCCGGTGTGTACGTCGAGAATCACCATCGACCCCGACTGTGCATCATGCAGCTCACGTGCGCGCTTCAACTCACGATAAGCAAAATGCTGAATGCGCAGATCGATACTCGTCACGAGATCCTTGCCGTGACGGACAGCACGGATACTGCGGATGTCGCGAAAATCCTCTCCAACGCCATCCATCAGCACAAGCTTGGAACCTGGGGCACCGGCGAGCTCGTGATTGTGCGCATACTCGAGCCCTTCCTGACCGATGTCATCAATATCGGTCAGGCCGATGACATGACTCGCAACTTCGGTCGCCGGGAAAAACCGACGGTACTCGCGCAGCACATTAATGCCCGGCAATCCAAGCTCGCTGATTGCGGCAACCTGATCGGGTCTTGCGTGGCGCAGCAACCAAACAAAGTCGCGATTGATATTTCGATTGAGCACCTTCAGCAGCTGCGCGTGATCGCGATCAAGAATACGCGCCAGCCTCGGCAATTCTTCTGTCTTTGGCAGCAGTTCGCTTGGGTTAGCCCAGATGCTGTCGACGGGTGACGAAATCGCTAATGGCTCGCCATTCCGATCTGTGATCGAACCGCGGTGCGAAGAGATAACGCGCTCTCGAATGTGGCGTTTGTCGCCCTCCGTGACCAACATCTCACTGTCGATCACCTGCAGGTAGGCGCTCTGCCCAATCAACACAACCGATGCCAACGCGAACACAAACACGAGCACAGACCCGCGCATACGAAACCGTTGTTGCGCCAGTTGGCGCTTTTCCGCTCGACGTTTCATTCCTGCCGCTCCGTGGCATTTGCCGGTGAATCGTTCTGCACCAACGAAGCCGGCGGGGTCGTCGGTTCAAGCCCAGTGAAGAAATACCCGCCTTGATCACCGATCAGGTAAATCTCCTCCGGGGAAGGCGCGCGTAACCCCAAGTCCCTTGGGGCGCGCGCTTCAATCTCGTGGTAGGCACCGTAGGCGCTCTGCTCAAGTTGAAGCCTGTGATACTCGGTGTTCAAGGCATCCCGCTCGCGCGAAAGCGACTCCTGCTCCATGAACAAGACGCGCGCTTCGTGCCTTGTGTAGACCAGCGCAATTGCGGAGAGCGCGATGGCCAACAGCAATATCACCATCAGTGTGAAACCACGCTTTGGTATCGCCTGCAGAGTCATCGCAGCCGCTCCCCAACACGCAGACGCGCGCTACGAGCGCGCGGATTGCGATCGAGCTCCGCATCATTAGCCACCACTGATTTCCCGACGATACGCAGGTGTGGCTTGGCAGCTTCCGGCATATCCGGCAGACCGCGGTAGACCGGATCTTCAGCACTCGCATCACGCAGAAATCGCTTAACCGGGCGGTCTTCCAGCGAGTGGAATGTCAGGAACGCCACGCGACCACCGATCGCCAACGCATCCACGACAGCGGCTAGCGCGCGTTCCAGCTCGCCGAGCTCATCGTTGATTCGCATCCGAATCGCCTGAAACGTCCTCGTCGCAGGATGAATCCGTCCGCGCTCGCGGACCTTGGCCGGCACCGCGGACTCAATGACAGCCGCGAGTTGAAGCGTCCGGAGCAACGGCTCGCGATCACGCGCCGCCACTATGGCACTTGCGATGCGCGCCGCCAGGCGCTCCTCGCCCAGCCGTGAGATATCACGGCGCAACTCTGACTCACTGACTCGCGCGAGGTACTCGGCTGCGGACTCGCCGCACGACTGATCCATGCGCATATCCAACGGCCCATCCCTGAGAAAGCTGAACCCTCGCTCACCCTCGTCGAGCTGCGGCGAAGACACGCCGAAGTCAAACAACATGCCATCGACACGACCCAGCAGCCCTTCGGCACGCAAAACATCGGCTAACGCACCGAAAGCTCTGTGCACGATCGTGAACCTGCGGTCGGCGCAATGCCGATCCCGGGCAGCCGCGACGGCCGCCGCATCGCGATCAAAGGCCAACAGGCGGCCATCCTCACCGAGGGCACGCAAGATCGCGTCGCTGTGACCGCCACGACCATACGTTGCATCGACGTAGCAACCATCGGCACGCACGGCCAGATGATTCAAAACCTGGTCGCGCATTACGGGCTCGTGGGCGACCATCAGAGTGAAAGGGTTTCCAGTTCTGCAGACAACTCGAGCGCCTCATCGTCGTCGGCGAGCCATTCATCGCGACGCTCCAACCAACGCGACTCCTCCCAGAGCTCGAACTTCTTACCCTGACCGACCAACATCGCGTGCTTCTCAATGCCTGCGAACTCCCTGAGTTCCCTCGGCATGAGCAAGCGGCCGCTATTGTCCAGCTCCATATCGCTGGCGTGACCGATCATTAGTCGCTGCAGACGGCGGGCGTGCTTATTGAGACTAGGCAGACGTTCGAGCTTGCGTTCGATATCCTCCCAGTCAGGCAACGGATAAATAAGGAGGCAGTAATCACGGTCGACAGTCGCCACCAGTTGGTTTGCACAGCGCGCAGCGATCCGCTCCCGGTAACGGGTCGGTATGGCCAGCCTGCCCTTGGCATCCAGCGTGACTTTGGTTGCACCGCGAAACATGCTCTAAACCGTCTAGAAAAACCAGATTTTCCCACATCCCCCCACTTCTCGACACTATAGGTAGGGCACTTTTTTGCGTCAACAGAAAACCGTGATTAATCCATAAAAGACAGTCACTTAGCGCTGTGATCAGGCACTTTTCAATACACTCCTGACAACAGAAGAAACGAAATATCAGTGCGTTACGCGTCTTTGCTAATGATCGGATTAGCTGATCGTCGCGATTCAGCGACTCGTGGAGGATGGCCATTCGGAGCGGCCAACTTGCGCAGACGGGAGATGGGAGTCGGCCTGTAAGCCGGGTTCTGTCTTGGGTGATCATTCATCTGCGTGCACCGTCGCCGATGCACTGTAGCGACCTACCCGGGGGCACGTTCGGAACCGACGTTAATGCCCCCCTATTTGGTCTTGCTCCGGACGGGGTTTACCCTGCCATTGCTGTTACCAGCAACGCGGTGCGCTCTTACCGCACCTTTTCACCCTTACCGCTGACGCGGCGGTATATTTTCTGCGGCACTTTCCGTGGGCTCGCGCCCCCCAGGCGTTACCTGGCGTCCTGTCCGATGGAGCCCGGACTTTCCTCCGCGCTATGCGCAGCGATCACCTGGCCGACTCCCGCGTGCACTGTAACTCAATCCTGCAGATCGAGCGCGAACTGATAGAGCTTGTTTCGTGGTGCACCGGTGGCGACAGAAACCGCTTTTGCGGCCGCTTTCACAGGAATGCCCGCGGAAAGCAACTCACGCACTAACAACTCTGGATCTACAGCACTCGTGACCTCTACGACCTCCGCGCCTGCGACCAAAACGACGAATTCCCCTTTGGCAACAATCTGTCCCGTGTCGATCTGGCGACACAATTCGGCGAGGGTTGTGGTCACGATCTGCTCGTGACGCTTGGTCAGCTCGCGCGCAACGCAGGCCATCCGGTCGGCACCAAAGACCGAGCCAGCATCCGACAGGAAGTCAGAGATCCTGTGCACCGCCTCATAGAACACCATCGTACGAGGCTCATGAGAGAGTGCGGTCAGCCGCGTCTTGCGAGCTTGCGCCTTCGCTGGAAGAAATCCCTCAAACACAAAACGATCTGTTGGCAGGCCCGACGCACTCAACGCTGCAATAACTGCGCTGGGGCCCGGAACCGTCTCCACACGCACACCCGCTGCATGTGCCGCCCGCACAAGACGGAATCCAGGGTCACTAACCGCAGGCGTTCCAGCATCGGAAACCAACGCGAGATGCTCACCTTCAGCCAGGCGTCGCACCAGCTCATCCACCAGATCGCGTTCGTTGTGTTCATGAAGCGCCAAAAGTCGCGCTTCCACCCCGAATTGCATCAACAGACGACCGGTTCGACGACTATCTTCAGCCAAGACAACATCTGCAGCGGATAGCACCGTCTTCATTCGCTCGGATGCATCGGCCAGATTCCCGATCGGCGTTGCGACGATAGAAAGACGCCCGCCGCTCATGCTGCACCCAGGGATGGAAACGGAACTTGCACGGTATACTGAAGACCAACACGAACAGTCTTGAATTTGGAATTTTGCATGCGTTACACCTTACCTGAGTGCAGACGGACAATCCGCGCCCGCACTGGCATAGCGTCCGCCCTCACTATTGCGTTACTGACGCTTGCAGGATGCTCAAGTCTGCCGGGCACGCCCGGCTCCGGCTACTCGGTCGGTCGCGCTGAGCGTTTGTTTGAAGCTGGCGATTATGACGCGGCGGCGAGCGGATGGATGGCATTGGCAAACGGCGCTTCCGGTGAGCAACGCGACCAATACCTGCTGCGCGCGGCCGAGAGCTGGCTGGCCGATGGAGATCGACTCCGCGCAACTGCAGCGCTTGGTCAGGTCAACACACCGCCCGGAGCAGCGCTTGCCAATGACTACTACCTCGGCCTCGCGGAGGTCGGCGCTTTCGATCGTGATCCGATCGCTGCTGAGCAAGCACTGAGTCGTACCGACCCGCAGCGCTTCACCCTTGCCCAACGCGCGCGTGCAGACGCGGTCCGCGGACAGGTCCTTTTCTTGCGCAACGATCCCGCTGGCGCTGTCCAATTACTGGTGCGACGTGAACTGTGGCTCGGCAGTGAACTCGAGATCATCCGCAACGATCAACTGATCTGGGACGGCTTGCTGGTCGCCGACCCTGACCTGCTCCAAACCGCGCTACAGGAAACAGTGGATGCTGACGTTGGCGGCTGGCTGGCCCTCGGCATACTCGCCAGCAACACCACCAACAATGCCATGGACCGAGGTGTGGTGGCGTGGCAACGCAATTACCCGGGGCACCCGGCATTGCGGTCGGTTGTCCGCGGTTTCGCGCCGGAGATCGCGACCGGCGGTATCGAACCCGAGCACATCGCGCTGCTATTGCCATTGTCGGGACGGGCGGGCGCGTTTGGCAGCACCATCCGCGATGGCGTGATCGCGCATTACCTCGAGCGTTACTCAGACATGCTCAACGCGCCGGAAATACGGGTTTACGATCTCGCCGGACGTGAACCGGTCGTTGTGTATGAACAGGCAGTGCTTGACGGCGCTGACCTCATTGTTGGCCCGGTGTTGCGCCAAAGCGTCGACGCACTCGCTGCGTACACGGGGCCGCGGGTGCCCACGATCCTTTTGAACTACCCTTCCATCACAGAGAACTATTCTAGCGACATTTACGCCTTTGGGCTCGCGCCGGAGGACGATGCACGAGCCGCAGCTGTCCAGGCTTTTGACGAAGGGCACAGGCGTGCGGTTGCGTTGCTACCGACAGGTTCGCGAGGTGAGCGCTTGCTAATCGCCTTCAACGAACAGTTCACGGCGCTCGGCGGAACGGTACTCAGTTATGAGAACTTCGTGCCGGAAGCTGCCGATCACAGTAACGAGATCGAGCGCTTGATGTTGCTCACCGATAGCGTCGCGCGTTACCGGCGGGCACGCAACCTGCTAGGCGGTCCGTTGCAGTTCGAACCGCGTCGCCGTGAGGACGTCGATGTGATTTTCCTCGGAGCCAATGCGGCGAATGCCCGCCAGCTAAAACCGCAGTTGCGCTTTCACTATGCCGGCGATTTACCGGTGATCGCGACATCATCCGTCCATAACCCGGCAAGCGATGAGCCTGCCTCAGACTTGAACGGCATCGAGTTCGCTGAGATTCCGTGGTTGGTCGATCGGATGAGCGGGCAACCGACACCGCTGGATGCCGTCGCCGACACGCTCACCAACGTACGCCGGCAACCGCGATTATTTGCACTGGGCCATGACGCATTGACGCTTGCATTGGCCGTGTACGCACGAAACTTGCCGCTCAACGGAATTAGTGGCGCAACGGGACACCTGATTCTCGATGATCAGGGCAACTTCGAACGACAGCCTGGATGGGCGAAGTTCGAGAATGGCCGACCTGTACGCCTCGATCAACGCGTTAACCCCAGTCGCGATGCTGGCGAAGCCGAATTGCTCGCTCCATTCGATACGAACGAACCCATAGCCCTCACAAGACCCTGAGTGTGCCGTCACCGACCCAGCGACTCGGCGCGGAAATTGAACGGCAAGCTCGCGACCTTTTGATCGCGCGGGGATTGAGGTGTCTCGAAGAGCGCTTCCAGACCCGCTTTGGTGAGCTGGATCTGGTCATGTTGGATGCCGATACGCTGGTGATCGTCGAGGTGCGGCACCGGCGGGCAGGTGCGATGGTCGGGGCCCTTGAATCCGTTTCGCCAACCAAGCAGAGGCGGATTGTCAGTGCCACACAAGGATTGCTTCGTCGGCGACCGAAACTGGCCTCGCTGCCAATACGGTTCGATGTGGTAGCGGTAGATGGCGGCATGGACGCGTCAGGTATCCGGTGGATACAGGATGCGTTCCGACCTTGGTAAAGGATGATCGACCGCAATTGCCTTATACTTCGCGCACCAGACGGGAGGTGTCATGAGTTCACAGGCAAGTATCAAAGCGCATTTCGAGGCAAGTATTGCGGCCAAACAGGCAGCAATGGAAACCTTGATCGAGCCGATCGCACGCGGCGCGGACTCAATGATTCAGTGCCTGAAGGACGGCGGGAAGATTCTGAGCTGCGGTAACGGCGGCTCCGCCGGGGACGCGCAGCATTTTTCATCGGAACTTTTGAATCGTTTCGAGATGGAACGGCCCGGTTTACCGGCAATGGCACTGACAACGGACAGTTCGACCGTTACCTCAATCGCGAATGACTACGCCTACGAAGAGATTTTCTCAAAGCAGGTACGAGCACTCGCGAAAGACGTCGATGTTTTGCTCGCCATTTCAACCTCAGGCAACTCTGAGAACGTTTGTCGAGCGATTCGTGCAGCTCACGAAAACAAGAGCAGGGTCGTTGCGTTGACGGGGCGTGACGGTGGCGCCATGGCAGGCCTACTCAATAGCGATGATGTCGAGATCCGGGTTCCAGATAAACGTACAGCCCGAATTCAGGAAGTCCACCTTCTGGTGATCCATTGTTTGTGCGATACGATTGATCAGGCGCTCTTCGGATAGCCTGCAGCCAGGCGTTTGGCTACTTCACAACTCTAAGGTGTGCACGAGTAGCGTCGGGATCACTGCCGGTGTCGTCGGGCGGCTCGGGCTCCTCACTACCGGATTCAGCAAATACCATTCCCTGGCCAGTTTCCTTGGCATAGATGCCAATTACCGCTGCCACGGGAACACTGACGTCGAAGGGACGCCCTTGAAACTGGGCTCGGAAAGTCAGTAGATCATTCCCAAGGCTCAATGCGTGTACTGCTCGATAGCTCACGTTCAGCACGATACGACCATCATCGATGTGCTCAGCAGGAACCACGACACCGGATAATGTTGCGTCTACAAGCACGTGCGGCGTTTGAGCGTTGTCGCTCATCCACTCATGCATCGCCCGCAATAGGTACGGACGCTTCGAGCTCACGCTGGCGTCGCTTTCCCCCACCACAAACCTAAAGCTGCAATTCCTGCTCGAGTTCGGTCAGGCTGGCACGAAACGATGGGCGTTCGAACATCCGTTCCATATAAGCCTCAATCGGCTCGCCGCCTTTTCCAAGATCAATGTTATAGCTCGACAAACGCCACAGCAGAGGTGCC
>JBCBKO010000002.1:0-721729 GCA_038521865.1 Pseudomonadota bacterium
CGCAAGACACACCACTGCAGCTCGACGATCTCGTCGTGACTACGGCTACACGCACAGAAACCGATCTGAACGACGCGATGGCGAACGTGCGGGTCGTCACACGTGACGACATCCTGCGCAGCGGTGCAACCGACAGCATTGAGCTGCTGCGTTACTTTGCGGGCATCGATATCGCCCGTACCGGCGGGCCTGGGCAACAGACTTCGATTTTCATGCGTGGCGCCGAGAGCAACCACACACTGGTTTTGATTGACGGCGTACGATCGAACCCGGCGACGATCGGCGTACCGGCAATCCAGAACATCACGCCAGAGCAGATCGACAGGATCGAAATCGTCACCGGCCCACGATCATCGCTTTATGGCAGCGACGCTATCGGCGGTGTGATCAATATCATCACGACCGCTGCTACGCCCGAACGGGCGGTGAGCGTCGGCGGGGGAACGAACAACACGGAGCGCGCGAGTGCCCAATGGGGCGTTCGTCGCGGTGACACAGTGTTCCGCGCCGGTATTGATCAACTGCGCACGGGCGGTATCCCCACACGCAGCGCCGATGACACAGATCGGGGCTTTGAAAACCTGAGCGCCAGACTGTCCTTGTCCACCCCGGTTGCTGGCGGACAACTCATTGCGACCCATTGGCAGGCTAGCGGTGATGCGGAGTACAGCGATTTTTTCCTGAACCCGGTGACACAGGAGTTCGAAAACCAGGTCACGACACTGGGATGGAACAAGACCATTTCCGATCAATGGACAACCGAGGTGATTATCGGGCGCCTGGTTGACGACCTGCAGCAGGTGGAAAGTCCTGATTTCGTCGAAAGCACCCGACTCAGCATCGATTGGCAAAACACCGTTCAGGTCAACGCCAATCATCAGGTTGTCGCGGGCGCCTACCTCGCGCAGGAAACCGGCGAAGCGCTCTCCTTCGGACTCGGGTTCGATGAGGACGTCGACATCCGGGCGGCTTACGTACAGGACCAATATCGAAATGATCGCTTCCAGGCACTGGTTGGCGTTCGCCTTTCCGACCACGAGGCGTTCGGCAACGAACTGACGTGGAACGCGGGCGCCGGATACGACGTCACGGATCAATTCACCCTCCAGATCGACGCTGGTCGCGCTTTCCGTGCGCCGGACACGACCGACAGATTCGGCTTCGGCGGAAACCAGGACCTTGATGCGGAAACCTCAACGCAGTACCAGCTGCGCGGTATTTACAGCCTGGACAATGGACTGCGCATCAGCGTCGAGGCGTTTCGTAACGAAATCGATGACCTGATTGAGTTCGATTTTGCGACGTTCCAGTTGTTCAATATTGCCCAAGCCACGATTGAAGGTGTCGGCGCGGACTTGCGATGGGTCAACGACCGCTGGCAAGTTGAGGTCGGTGTCACTCACCAAGATGCGCGCAACGCAGAAACCGACACGCGCTTGCTGCGTCGTGCGCGCGTGACGAGTAGCGCACGCATCAGCCGACGCTTCGGAGAACACAGTGTTGATCTCTCGTGGCGATCTGACGACGCGCGTCGCGATTTCGGTGGTGTTCGATTGGCTGGCTATGGCATCGCCAGCATCTCGGGTCGCTTCGCATTGACCGATGATCTTGCATTAACCGCACGAGTGGATAACGTGACGGACAAAGAGTTCGAAACGGCAGCAGGTTTCAACCAGCTCGGTCGTACCACTACCGTACAATTGAGATACACGTTTTAAACGGGGCAGGCATGGGTAATCGACTCAGCAAAATCTACACATGTACCGGCGATGCGGGAGAAACCGGGCTCGGTGACGGCTCGCGTGTCGCCAAGGATGACGATCGTGTCGAGGCCTACGGCACCGTCGACGAAGCCAACAGTGCGATCGGGATGGTGTTGTCCTACCAGATCGACAACACGGTCATTGTGAACTGCCTGACCGACGTGCAGCACGATCTGTTCGATGTCGGCGCTGAGCTTTGCATTCCTGGTCACAAGGTCATCACCGCTGAGTATGTCAGCCGGCTGGAGCGCCAACTCGACAAGTTCAACGATGAACTACCCCCGCTGAAAGAGTTCATTTTGCCGGGCGGCAATCCGCAGGCCGCAGCCTGTCATCTTGCCCGCACCATTTGCCGTCGTGCGGAACGGCGCGTGCAGACGCTCTCTCGAGATGCCGAAATCAATGCAGAAGCGCTGCGTTACCTGAACCGCTTATCAGATTTGCTATTCGTGATCGCACGTGTGCTCGCTCGCACTGGCGGTGGAGAAGAAGTCTTGTGGCATTCCGATCGTGTCCGCGGCGCGGAAACTCGAACAGAATAATCCAGGCACCGGCGATAGCGCGCGACCTAGATCGATGCCGAGCGCAGCGCCTCGCATACCGCTGCCGCCCCTTGCGCTAATCGCGGTCCAGGGCGATTCACAAGATCACCCGGCACGCCGAGAATCTGGCCCTCGCTTACAGCGGTTAGCGAGGGCCATTTTGACCATAACTCGATAGCCCCATCGACCCCGCCTTCGGTGGTCAGGATAACGTCAGGATCGGCCGCAACAACCGCTTCGACGGCGATACTTGGCGCGGCCTCAGAAAGATCAGCGAAAGCGTTGACGCCGCCACAAAGGGCGATCAGGTCGGCGATGAAGTGTTGGCCACCCACGGTATACAATGGTTGTTGACCGATTTGGTAGAACACAGTCAGTGGCTCCGCTGCGCCTTCAAGATTTTCAAGCGACATCTCGAATTGCTGCGCTGCAGTCTCTGCCACGCTTGAAGTCCCTGCGATCTCACCGACCTGACGGATGGCAGGCGCAATGTCCTGCAATCGACGACCTGCGATCTCGACCAATGGGATTTCGAGCGACGCTGCCAACTCACGCATCCGCGATTGACCGCCACCGCCCCATGCGAGAATCACCGTAGGTCCGACTGCGAGCAATGCTTCGGCATTCAACTGGAAGCCGTCGCTGACGATCGGTAGTGCCTCGACCGCCTCTGGGTAATCAGAATATGCGCTGACCCCCACGAGAGACTCGCCCGCACCGGCTGCAAACACGATTTCCGCAAGATGTGGCGCCAGCGTCACGATCCTGATGTCGGCAGGCGCGGCACGTTCGGGAGAATCTGCCTCATCTCCGCCGCACGCAACCATAACCGCGGCGATGCATATCGCCAGCACCCAGCGACGCATTAGATCGCAACGCCAGCGATGGTCAGTACGGCAACGCCCACGAGCCAGAACCACAACGTTCGCAGTGCCAGATTCTTGGAGCATCGCGCCGCGCGAATCGCCCAATCGACCTCCGGCTCATCGTCTGAACGTGTCAAATTCAATGCGGCGAAGCCCACCTCAGAAAGCAGCCGCTCGTTGTGTCGTGCAAGACTATCGCCCGTTTCAAGGTTGTGCCATGCAGCGCGCCCGACGTCATAGTTGCCGGCGAACAGGTACCCGAGCGCGGACAACCTCGCTGGAATCCAGGCAAGCACAGCATGAACATCATCTGCGCGCTGTTCGCAATCTGCCGCCACGTCCTCGCGCTCTTCCATGCGCTTCGCCTGGAACAAAGCGCGGCGTCTCGCAAGATCGGATACACGGAATAACCATGCGCCAATCGGCCCAAGCAAAATGAACCAAAAAATGACAGCAAAAATCCGATTGTTGGCCTGCGCGAACACGGCACCAGCGACTTGCGTGCGCGCCTCGAGACGATCCGTGAAACGACGTTCCAACAGCGCCTTCGCGTTGCGCCGCTCCTCTTCCTCATCGCCCGATCGGACTGCGGCGCACCACCGGTCAACCTCTTCACCGATATCCTCAGGTCCAAGGCACAAGAAAAGCACCACTGCAGATAGCACGAAATAGGGTAGCCCCAGCCAGGCTTCATCCAGCAGCAACCGAATGATCACCACCGGTGCCACCGCCACTCCCAGAGCCAGCAGCACCCACAAGTAGGGTGTTACCCCGGACAGACTCCGGCTTCGAACGAGAAACACATCGAGCAGAGGATCAAGCCACCGAAGTTCCCGCCAATGAAACAGATGCGTTGCCATCCGCTCGAGCACCAAAGCAACAAACAGCGCGAGAATTTTCATGGGTAGACTTTAACCGCCGCGCGCTCCGATTGCATGCACCCGTGACCAATCAAAGCCGGTTCCGGGATCGGTTTTGCGACCAGGTGCGATATCACTGTGGCCGACAACGGGTGCATTCGCCAGGGAAGGATAGCTCGCCCTCAACGCATCTATGAGCGCGTTCAAAATACGATACTGCGCACTCGTAAATTCATCGGTGTCGGTGCCTTCCAATTCGATCCCTACGGAAAAATCATTGCAACGCGTCCTACCCTCGAAATTGGACTCACCGGCATGCCACGCACGCCTTTCGATAGGCACATACTGCGTGACTTCACCGCTCCTCCTAATCAGGCAGTGCGCTGATACGCGCAGATGGGCGATACCCGCGAAGTACGGATGTGCCTCTGCGTCGAGCTCATTGCAAAACAACGCATCAATCTCATGACCACCATAGACGCCTGGCGGTAAGGAAATGCTATGCACAACGATCAGGTCCAGCTGGCTATCGGCTGGACGGGCATCCTGATTCGGTGACGGCGATTGTCGAACCGCATCAAGCAAACCGGTCGCCGGGTCAATACAGATTGCGGGGGTTTGTGTCTCGCTATGCATGCAACTATGGTGAACAGCAGCACAACGAGCGTCAATCTAATGGCCGCGAAGAGAATATACATCGAGACCGGGATTACGCCCGACGCGGAACATGCGTTGAGCCAGGAGCAAGCGCACTACATCGGCCGGGTGTTACGGGCGCGAATTGGCGACACGCTTGAGCTTTTTGATGGACAAGGGCACTCAACGACAGCGGAAGTACGCACACTCGGCAAGCGCGAGGCGATCGTGCTGACGTCCAGCGTGGTTTTTGCCGATGACCGGTCGCCTGTCTCGACGACACTGCTTCAGTGCCTTTCTCGCTCGCACAAGATTGATCTGGTGGTTCAAAAAGCGGTAGAGCTCGGGGTCGACCATGTTGTTCCGATTACGAGCGAGCGTTCACTCATGCGTCTGGATGAGGCAGGCGGTGCGCAGAAACAAGCGCACTGGATGAAAGTCGCGATCGCGGCTTGCCAGCAGTGCGGTCGACGTTTTCTGCCGACAATTTCCACACCCCTGTCGCTGGACGCGGCGCTCCGTGAGATTCGTGCAGAGCAACGTCTTGTTGCGACTCCTGGCGCAAGTCACACCTTGACCAGCAAGCTCGAGCAACCTGCACCGGCAGATGCGGCAATTCTGGTGGGCCCTGAAGGTGGAT
Source organism: Pseudomonadota bacterium (assembly GCA_038521865.1). Lineage (GTDB taxonomy): Bacteria > Pseudomonadota > Gammaproteobacteria > Steroidobacterales > Woeseiaceae > CALBPI01. The sequence continues at coordinate 5,308 of JBCBKO010000002.1, forward strand.
TCTCCAGCGACGAGATCGATGCGGCAGTGGCTGCCGGTTGGGTGAGGGTCAGCGCTGGCAGGCGTGTGATGCGGACAGAAACGGCGGCGATCTCGCTGCTGTCTATCATCCAGCACCGTTGGGGCGATCTTGTCTAAAGCACAATCTCGGCCAACCGCGCCTCGATCACATCCAAATCCGGAATGAGTGGATACTCGTTAATCATCCGCACCCGTGTGACGACGGGGTCGTCCACATCGAACTGCTCAGTCGTGTCGACCTTCAATACATCCCGATTAACGCGCACGAGTTGCGGAAATCCTTGAGTCAGCAGCCCGTAATATCCACCGCGAATTTTTCCGCTGGTGTCGTGAAAAATCACCACTCGGGTACGACTCCCTAGCTCGGGTATTGACCTGCCCATCATGGATTCAAAAGACACCGTCGGCACTGCCCTGCCCGACCAATCAAGCGACCCAATCAACCAGCTTGGTGCGTCCGTAATCGGTTCGGGTGTCGATAGGCGGACCACTTCAGCGACACACGCCCGCGGCACGATCAGTCGATCTTCATTTAATGGGACGAGCAGGCTGTAGAGTTCTTCGCTGACAGCGGACATGATCAGGACGACTCCAATTGCAGGCGTATCGCATCGAGTAACTGATGATCCTGATACGGCTTACCGAGATAGTCATTCACGCCGATCTCGATGGCGCGTGCGCGGTGCTTCTCGCCACTGCGCGACGTGATCATGATGATCGGTGTCTCAGCGAAACGTGCATCGTTGCGTACGTGGGTTGCGAATTCGAATCCGTCCATGCGCGGCATTTCGATGTCCAGAAGGATGACATCCGGCTGGTGTTCTTGAATGACACTCACCGCATCGAGTCCATCGCGCGCTGTCAGTACTTCATAGCCGTTACGTTTCAAGAAGCGTTCGGTGACTCGACGAACCGTGATGGAGTCGTCGACGACGAGGATCAGCGGATCGGCGGCTTGCTCCGGCTCGACGGCTTGAACCTCGACAACGGGCTGCTGCTGACGAACCAGAGAAGGAAGATCGAGAATCAGGACCACGCGACCATCGCCGAGGATCGTCGCACCTGAAACCCCGGTGATCCCGGAAATCTGTGGTCCGACCGCTTTCACCACGATCTCTCGGCTGGTGAGCATTTCGTCGACAAGAAGCGCTGTTGAATACTGGCCTGCGCGGATCAGGATCACAGGAATCGCCGCTTGCTCGTCCTCTGCGAGCCGGCCCTGCGCACCACCCACAAGGGGTCCGAGATGGCGCAGTCGGTAGGTGTGCTCTCCGTAGTCGAACGCGGGTGTTTCCTGTGCAAGACGCTGCTCGATCTCGATCCGCGGGACCCGTGTGACGCCTTCGACCGTCGGCAATGGCAAAGCGAACACCTCTTCGCCAGACCGTACGATCAATGCCTGTGTGATCGCAAGCGTGAACGGCAATCGGATCGTGAAGTTCGTCCCCTGTCCTGGCATGGAGGTAATGCGCAGCGACCCGCCGAGACGTTTGACCTCATTGGCTACGACATCCATTCCCACACCACGACCCGCTGCCTGAGTGAGTGACTGTGCGGTGGAAAACCCGGGTTCAAGAATGAGGTCCATCACCGCTTCGTCGCTGATTCGGTCAGCCTTTCCGATCAGACCGCGCTCAACGCCCTTTCTGCGTATCGCCTCTACATTCAGTCCAGCGCCGTCGTCGGCGATATCCATGACCATCTCCGAGCCTTCGCGGTGGAGACGAATCGTGATTTGACCTGCTGGTGGTTTGCCGCCTGCTTGTCTCGCATCGGGCGACTCCACTCCATGCACCACCGCATTTCGCATCATGTGCTCGAGCGGCGGTAGCATTTTCTCAAGAACCTGGCGATCGAGCTCGCCGGAGGCACCCTCGACTGCCAGCTCCGCTTGTTTACCGGTTTCCTGTGCCGTCTGGCGCACCAGTCGCGACAGTCTTGCGACGTGCCGCTCGAACGGCACCATGCGCGTGCGCATCAATCCATTTTGCAGCTCTGCGGTCACTCGTGCCTGCTGCGTCAACAGCGTGTCAGCTTCGGTCGTCACCGCGCTGAGCAAGCCTTTAAGACTGTCGACGTCATTCGAGGACTCCGCTAAAGCGCGCGAGAGTTGCTGGATTTTGGAGTAACGATCCAGTTCCAGCGGATCGAAATCGTCTCGGCCTCGTTCACCCTCATGGCCGTGGAGAATTTGCGCCTCGGTTTCGATCTCCAGTTGACGCAGCTGATCACGTAACCGGGTAACCGTCTGTGTCAGTTCGGCGAGATGAAAATCGATGGAGCTGACCTGCTGACTCAAGCGACCGTGATAAATGCTGATCTCGCCGGCGGCGTTGAGCATGTCCTCAAGTAGTCGCGAATCGACGCGAGCAAACTCGGTTCGCTCACGCGCCGCCTCTCGCGTCGGGAGTCCGGTACCTGGCAGGTCAACCACCTCAGCACGCTCCGGTGGTTCATCCGTATCTTGCGCATCGGCTTGCGTTGGCTCGGATACCTTCGGGTCTGGCGATGGTTCGAACTCCGTCGCATCACTAGCGACGATGGTCTCGATGTGGGCGTCGTCATCCGCCGCCGCTTCGTCGGCTGCTATCGTGATCTCATCATCGCTGTCGGCGCCTGCACGAGCGAACTTCTCAGCAGCATCGTCGATGAGCGCCTCGAGAAATTGTGAGCGCTCGATCAGACTATCCGTCGGATCAACACCATCCTCCGCGCCTTCGTCTTGTGTCTGGGTGCGCGCGTCGGCCTCTGTCGGCTCGTGCAGCACAACGACGTTCGACACCTCCGGCTCATCCTGTGGCACCTGGAGCTTGTCATCGGTCCACTGCTGCGTCTCGTCGTGCGGACCGAGGTCATCCTCTTCAACGATTTCGTGCAGATCCACACCGCCATCTTCCGAGGCGATGGTCTCACCCGCATCGTCCTCTGTGACCTGCGCTTCAGATTCACTCTCATCGCTAGATGCGTCCGGGAACAATGCAGCCACATCGATCAATTCACTATCGATAACCCCGGTTTCCTCGGGCTCCATCGGCGACTCTGCAGTGCTCGCGGAACCATCCGGGATATCCACCATCTCTTCATCACTGAAACCGCGCTGGGGCGGTTGAGCGCTCGGCAAGGGATCTGGTACCGGCTCACCGAGGGCCACCAATCGAACGGTGCCACCGAGGTCTTCACGAGGTGCAGGTAAACGCCCATCGAGTACCGTGTCGCGCATTTCGTGCAGGCTATCAATGCACTGGCGTAACAGCGTGTCGATCTGATCCGACGCACTAATACGCTCATCGTCTAGTGCGATCAGCAACGTCTCCAGCTCATGGCTCAAGTTGCCAAACGAGCCAATCCCCGCCATATTTGCGCTGCCCTTCAGCGTGTGAAGGTAGCGTTTAAGCTCGCCAAGCGCCGCAGGGTCGCGTGAGCGCCAGCGTTCGAGCGCCTGGTCCACCTGTTCGAGAATCTCCCCAGCCTCTTCGGTGAAGATCTCGCCGATCTCCGGATCGTAGTCCGGCACATCGTGCAGAGAGGTTGAATCGCTCGTGGCGACAGGCGCCTCTATCGATTCCAGAACTTCCGTCGGTTCATAGCCCGGCGGCAGAACCCGATCAGAGGATCGGAGTCGCTGCGTCTGTTCTTTGGCGAGAAACGCGGTGTGCGCTTCGATTTCAGCCACCAAGGGCTCGAGATCGTTCAGCGTCGCCGTTGTGTTGACGCTACTGATCACCGCGCGTAATTCCGCTACCGCGCGCTCGATCAATTGCAACGCCTTCGCATCGAGCTCCGCCTCGCCATCGTGCACCCGACGCACCAGCTGGTTCAGCGCGCCGCTCAAAGGCGTCGCGCGTTGCAAGCCCGCCGTATTGATGCTGCCGTGCAGCGTGTGACAGGCACGATAGAGTGGCTCGGACACCGGTACCGGGGGCACTTTGGAGTCGGCGAGAAACGCATCGATCACACCCATGTGACCTTCCGCCTCCTTGGCAAAAATCTCATGCAGAACCGGATCCATCTCCAGAGGCTCTGCATCCTCGACCATCGAGGCGCGGGTCAGGTTCGCTGCGTCAGGATCACCTTCTGCGAAGGCTTGCGCTTTGGCGCTCAGTAGGTCGACGTCGATTGTCGGCTGTGTGCCCACTTCAAGTTGTTCGATCAGCGCCGGTATCGCGTCCGCAGCCTCGACGACGAAGTCGGCGATGGCAGGCGTCAGCGTGAGCGTGCGATTGATCACCCGATTGAGCAGATTTTCGATCTGCCAGCAAAACTCGCCAATTCGCTCAGCGCCAACCATCCGTCCGCTGCCTTTCAGCGTATGGAAAGACCTTCGCACCGTGATCAGCGCGTCCATATCGGTCGTGTCGCCTTTCCAGCGCGGCAACAATTGTCGAATGCTGCGCACCTCTTCCTTCGCTTCCTCGATGAACAGCTCAAGAAGCTCGGGGTCGATGCTGCTGGTGTCGTCGGTGACGACCGGCGATCGAATTACCTCCGTCCCATCCGCAATGGTTGCGTTCTCTGCCGCAGCGAAATCCGGTGCACTGGTGATCTGGGTCGCTGCACCGATGTCCGTAACCGGTTGTTCCAGTTGTTTGCGAACGTCGTCGAGCACCAGCAGGCAGGTCTCGGCGTTGTCCAGCATGTAGCCAGGTTCCTTGCGATTCGCCGCCAGCGTTTCCATGTAGTACTCGATGCTGACCAGCGCATCTGCAAGGCGATCCTGCTGATCGGTAGCCAGCGTCTGGTTCGCTGCCCCGAGATACGCCCGAATGAATCGGGCCAATCGACCGAACAGCTCCGCAGCGCGATCCAACTCCAACATCTGGAATCCGGAAATGATTCCGTCCGTCAGAGAAGGCATCGCATCGATTGCAGCGGCGTCAGCGCGCCCCTCCATCGTCTGTGTCAGCGTGTCCTTGATGCGCGCAAGATTAACGATGCATTCGCGCATCAACACCTTGCGTACTTCACCAAGATCCTCAGGCGTATCGGTTTGCGCAGATTCGCTTGATGCTTCTTTCGCGTCGGTATCGTCGGGTGCCACCAGTTCGGTTAGGTGACGTTCGAGCGACGACTCCACCTTCAGAAGGGTCGCGGCAATCGTCAGCAATACGTCTTGCTCCGCATCCTCGACGTCATTGTCGATCAGCTGCTGGAGTCGGTCGATCTCTTGCAGGACGCTTCCGCGCTGCTCGCCAAGTCCGAGCACGCCCAGGGTGTCACCGATCTTGCCGAGCAACTCCACCTGAGGACCGAGTTTGCGTGCGTCGGTCTCACCGGTGCGAACGTGAATGTCGAGTACGTCTTTGACCGCAGAAAGGTCCTCACGAATCGCAGCGGCGACAGTCTGCATCAGCGCGATACTCGGCTTGGCCATCGCACCATGCACATCATCAACTTCGGCTTGCGTTGGCAGCGGATCGGACAGTCCAAAGGCATCACGGATCGACAGCACTCGATCGCCCGGACGCTCCGCACGCGCGATATAGAACAACAGACTGTTCAAAAGATCGGATACCGGATCCGTGTCAAAGCTCTCGAGCCCATGGTCGATCGTCTTCTTGATCCTCCGGTCGGCTTGTCCCAGAAGGCGCTTCACAGAAACGCTGAGGGGCAACCCGTCGTCAATCAGCGCATCGAGGACACCTGAAACTACCCACCAGAGTCGATAGACATCATCGCGTGCGGCCGCGCGTTCAAACGCCACTGCCATGCGGCGTAGCTTTTCCAAATAGGGCTTGGCGTTGTCGCCATCGGCCTTGAGCAGGCCGAGCAGCGCCAATTGAAAGGCCGGCCTCACCTTGCGACACAGCATCACAAAGTCTTCGCTGGGGTCGGCGCCGCGGTGGCTGACCGTAACCGACTCGCTAGGCGTGCGGTTCAGCAGCAAGATCGTGCTCTCGGACAACAGTGGTTGGCCGCGTGCTGCGCGCAGGTCGTTCAAGATCGGCAGCAATACAAGCGCGATATCCCGCCCACCGGCATGTACTCGCTCGAGGTAAGCCGGCAGTTGCACCATCGCACGCGTCAGCGCATCGAGCGCTGCGTCCTGAACGCTCTGCTCGTGCTTCGATCCTGCCAGGTAGCGACAGGTCTGCTCCATCTCCTCTGCCAGCAGAGATCCGCCATAGACCTCCACCATCCTGAGAACGCCGGACACCTCGTGAAGATGATCCGCGCAGCCGGCCAGCGCCTGGCGTGGACCGCGACCTTCGATCGCGTCTTCCAGGGTGACGCGCGCCTGGTTCACCGTCTTTGCCAATTCCTGGCTGACGATCTGATACGCCTGCTGCATGCTCGCCCGGCCCTGCTCGGTTTTACCCGAAACAGGTGATGTCGTGTTGGAACTAGTCACGAAATCCGGCCTCGCCTACCCCACTTCCCGTGTCGATACGTTCGCGGCCTCAGCCGACTCAGGCGGTCGCGTTATCCGGGTGACATTGCCTGACTCGGGCAATCGGAACCCTGACACGCTTTTTCTCAGCTCCCCTGCAAGCTGGGCCAACTTGGAGATGGACGAGGTGGTCGCGCTGGCCGCCTTACCGGTCTGACCTGTGATCTCCTTCAAGGAGACCGTGCGGCGATTGATGTCAGTCGCCACCTGCGACTGCGATCTCGCTGAGCTGTAAATGTTTTGCACCAGACTCGCGATCTGATTGGATACCTGCTCAATTTCATCCAGCGCAGCACCTGCGTTCTCAGCGAGCAGGGCGCCGCCGACCACATCGGTGGTCGAGCGCTCCATCGAAACTACCGCTTCGTTCGTGTCCGACTGAATGGTTCGTACCAGCACCTCGATTTGTTTGGTCGCGTTGGTAGAACGCTCCGCCAACCGTTGAACCTCATCCGCCACAACCGCAAATCCGCGTCCCGCCTCACCGGCCATCGATGCCTGAATGGAAGCGTTCAAAGCAAGGATGTTGGTCTGTTCCGCAATGTCATTGATCAGCTCGACGATATTGCCGATCTCCTGCGAACTCTCACCAAGACGTTTAATGCGTTTAGAGGTTTCCTGAATCGTCTCGCGGATCGTGTTCATGCCCTCGATCGTCCGGCGTACTGCGTCGCCACCCTTGTGCGCAACGTCAACGGAATGCCGGGCTACGTCGGCAGAGCGCTCCGCATTGCCCGAAACCTCCTCGATCGAAGCAGCAATCGCAGCGATCGACTCTGTCGCCGCTGCGATTTCAAGCGCCTGCTTCTGCGCGGCTTTGTTCATATGCACGGCCGTGCTCTCGGTTTGCCGGGTAGCCGAATCCACCATCGCTGCCGTACCGTCAATCGTGGTCACGAGTTCGCGCAATGCTTCGATCGCGTAATTGATGGAGTCGGCGATGGCACCGGTGATGTCCTCGGTGACGGTCGCCTCGACGGTCAGATCACCATCAGCCAGTGACCCCAACTCGTCTAGCAGCCGGAGAATCGCCTGCTGGTTACGTTCGTTCTGGTCGGACTGTTGCAACGCCACACGTCCAAGATCTGCATTGCGTGCGGACGAAATCAGCAATTGCACCAGGAGTAGCAACGCGAGACCAATCAGTCCCAGGGGCAACCACGGCATAAGCGGCGCCAACTGCTGCGCGAAGCCACCCGGTGTGGCGCTCGCAGCCCCCGCTGCGCCAGCAAGCGCCGCCGAGATCGTCTCTGCGGCATCGCTCGCTCTCGCGAGCGCAATCGCGTCGCTCGCCAGTGCATCGGCAGCACCGCGAGCCACCAACATCTGTTCACTGAGAATGCTCGCCGTGAGGCTGTTGTCGAGCACAGCGATATCGAAAGCGGGCTTGTCGTCAACTGGATCATCGATCGACAGAGTGCCGCCGTTGCTGCCAGAAAGCGCGTCGACCAGCCGGCTGACGGCGGTCGCCGTCTCTGTCATCTGAGCGCCAATCTCGGGCGCTGCGGCAGGATCGCCGCGCATTGCTGCGTGGGCAGTCCTTATTGCATCCAGACCAAGGCGCAACTCTGGCAGCGCCAGATTGGATTCGGTCGAGGCACCAATGGCCGAGTCCATGGCATCAAGCGCGCTGACCAGTCGCTCCGCAGCATCGTTAAATGCAGCAAGCCGTTCCCGATTGCCGAGGATCGTGCGCGCTTGCTCTCCGACAACACCGCCAGGCGCACTCTCTCGAACCACACTTTCAAGCTGAGCCAACGCACCGTTGCTGCCGGCGACTGCCTGCTTTGCCCGAACCGCGATCAGAGCGTCGCGCGGGGTCTCGGCGCCGCTTGATCCAGTGGTTGCGTTAGACGCCAGATACGTGACTGCCGCCGCGGCTACCAGCAACACCGGTAACAGGACGCGAACAATCAGCGGCGATTGGTTGGAATGAGTTTGTTTTGCCATCAGTCTCAGTGTCCCATTGGTCAGGCGCTTGCCGGCACGGCAGCTGCCTGTAAAAACTGTTCGCTCTCGAGCAAGCGATCAAAGCCGAAGACCGGCCACTCGTCTCCGCCACGGCGAAACACACCCGACAGAAACTTATCGCAGCGAATATCCGTCTCCGGCGCGTTGGCCTGATACTCGCCATCAACAAAACGACGAAAACCCGTGACCTCCGATACCAGTAATCCGGCAGACACCTCCCGGTGGCTCACGCTGATCACCCGAACATCCCGATCACGGTCTGTACGACCACCACCGAGCAGCATCTGTAAGTCCACCAAAGGCAGGAGCTGACCGCGCAGGTTGGCAACGCCCAGCAGCCAGCGGCGCGCGCCCGGCACTCGGGTAACCGCGTCGGGGACCATCAAGACCTCACGAACCTCGTCACGACTCGCGACGAACTGCTCATCACCCAAACGGAATCCAACACCCACCCACTCATTGCGCTGGGTACCGGTATCGCCATGGCCGGAAACTGCCGCTCTGGAGCGGCGCTCCATTTCCTGCAGCAACTCGAAAGGACGATTGGCCAGTGCCTTGAGGGTCAACGCCGGCATAGATCAATTGGCTCCTGCCGCGAGCTGCGCTTCGATCTTCTCGATCAGACTGCTCTCATCGACCGGTTTGACCAGATAATCAGCGGCGCCCTGGCGCATTGCCCAGATTCGATCGGTTTCTTGATCCTTGCTCGTGACCACGATCACAGGAATGTTGGCTGTTGGCGCATTGCGCGTCAGTTTCCGGGTTGCCTGAAAACCATTCATACCCGGCATCACGACATCCATAAGGATCAGATCAGGACGGTGTTCCATTGCCGCACGAATGCCGCCTTCACCACTTTCAGCGGTCGTGGTCTCGTAACCGTGGCGTTCGAGCAGTGTCTGCACGACATGCAATTCGGTAGGGGAGTCGTCTACGATCAGGATGCGTGTCATAAGTATCCTCCTTGCCGCTTACGGCGCCGCAAACTGCTCCGAGATAGCGCCGACCAATTCATCCTTGGTGAAAGGCTTGGTGAGATAGCGCTCGGAACCCACGATTCTCCCGCGCGCGCGATCGAATAACCCGTCCTTGCTGGACAGCATGATGACCGGCGTATCGCGGAACGATTTGTTGTTCTTGATCAATTGACAGGTCTGATAGCCATCCAGCCGCGGCATCATGATGTCGACAAAAATCAAATCGGGTTGATGATCGGCGATCTTGGACAGCGAATCGAAGCCATCGATGGCGGTGAACACTTCACAGCCCTCCTTACTCAACAAGGTCTCCGCCGTCCGACGGATGGTCTTGCTGTCATCGATCACTAGAATTTTAAGGCCCTTGAGCACTTTCGAGGTGCTGTTGCTCACCGGCTCCGCCTCCTTTTGGACATAAGCATCATTGTCGTCTGAACGGGCCAGCGCAGAGTGTGGTGTGGCGCACACTTTGGTGGTTCGACGCAAAACTTTTAACATATTGCCAGATTAACCCGCCACGCGCCGCAGCAACCCTGCGTCGAGTGCGTATGATTCAGCCAAAAGGCTCAACACAGGCAACACGTGAACGACCACACACTACATATCGGCATTGTCATGGACCCAATTGAGGGTATTTCGCCGGCCAAGGACTCGACCTTCGCCATGATGCTGGACTGCCAGCAGCGCGGTTATCGGGTATCGATGCTGCAGCAAGGCGATCTCTTCCTCGCCAATGGCATCGCCACAGGACGAGCAACGCCGGTCTCCGTCACCGACAACCAGACTGACTGGTTCACCGCTGAGTCACCCGAGGTCATGCCGATCAGCGAATTCGATGTGATTCTGATGCGCAAAGACCCGCCCTTCGATATGGAATATATCTACACCACCTATCTGTTAGATCTTGCGGCGAAAGGCGGTGCATTGGTCGTCAATGAACCCGGCGCACTGCGTGATCTCAATGAGAAAATGTCGACGGCCTGGTTCCCTGCCCTCACGCCCGAGACGCTGGTCACGCGCAATCGAGCGCAGCTTCGCGAGTTTCTGGATACTCACGGGCACATTGTGGTCAAGCCGCTGGACGGCATGGGTGGGCGATCAATTTTTACGCTGCATGAGGGCGACAAGAACGCTAATGTCGTGTTCGAAACGCTTACGGACTACGGTCAGCAGTTCGCCATGGCGCAAACCTATGTGCCCGAGATCACCGATGGCGACAAGCGCGTGCTCATTGTCGACGGTGAGGTGGTGCCTTACATGCTGGCCCGAGTGCCGAACGCTGAGGATGGACGCGGCAACCTTGTGATGGGCGCTACCGCGGATGCGCGCCCACTAGGCAGCGTGGAGCGGGCTATCGCCGAGCAGGTCGGCCCCTGGTTGAAGGCACGCGGCGTGATCTTTGCGGGGCTCGATGTCATCGGCGACCGGCTAACGGAGATCAACGTCACGAGCCCTACAGGCATTCGCGAGCTCGATCGACATTTCGATATCAATATCGCAGGATTGTTGAACGACGCGATCGAACGCAGGGTACGGCGCGAGGACTAATGCTGAGCCGGCGGGAAGCGCTGTCCATGATTAGCGCGGCGGCGCTGGTCGGGTGTCAGCGCCCTGCACAGACCGCCACCCGCGAATGGTTGATCTTCACAACGTTGCTGCGAGTGACTCTTCGGGCCGGCGATCGCGACAGAGCCGCAGCACTCTGTAATCAGGTACACGAACAGTTGTTGGCCACAGGGCCGGACCTCTACGGATTCGGCGAAGGCGAACTCGGCCGCGTTAACGCTCTTCTGGCGGTCGGTGACAGACCGCAGGTGTCGCCGCGGCTTGCCCGAATACTGCGCGACGCGGATCATTGGCGAGCGCGATCGGGTTACCGTTTCGACCCTGCCATTGGCGGGCTCATCGCACTCTGGGGTCTCGATGATCTCATGGATACCGAAACTTCACGCTTGCCGGATGCAAAACGACTGGAACAAGCGCTCGCTGCTCGCGCATCCGGTTACACGTTATCTAGACTTGGCGTGCTTAAAGCCGGGAACCCGCCCCCCAGGATCGACCTTGGCGCTATCGCGAAAGGTGTTTTGCTCGGTGAAGTAATGGACATGTTGCGAGGCACATCTTGCCAGCGCGCCTTGGTCGATCTCGGTGGTGATATTGGTGTGTACGCCAATTCGCGCGAGGAAACCTTTCGCATAGCGGTTGCGAACCCCTCGGGTGAAAAACCCAAGCTCGCGCTGGAACTGGTGTCGGGCGAGTACGTCATGACCTCCGGTGACTACGCCCGCTACGTGGAAATCGACGGCAAGCGCTATCAACACATCCTCGACCCAACCAGCGGCTGGCCAGTACCACCGGGTGCGGCAACGGTGATCAGCGATGATCCAGTACAAGCAGATGCCAGCGCGACGGCGCTGGTAGTTGCAGGCGCCAGAGCGTTTGAGCCAGTTTGTGACGCAATGGGTGTAAACAAGGCGTTGCTAATCGATAATGCAGGAGCAATGCACACCACTCCTGAAATCCGCGAACGGCTGCTCTGACACATGAACGACGTGGTCTCCAGCGAAACGGTCCTCACTAGTGGGATGCTGCCGGTCTCAAATGGTCGAGAAGACAAGCTGGCGCCCATGCTGTTCGTGTCCACGCTTCTATGGGCCATGCTCATTCTTGGGCTGACATTTGAGGCGGGGGTGCTGACCGAAGATGGCAATACGGTGTCACTGGAGGTGACTATCGTTGCGGAGCAGAAATCGGTGGCGACACCCGACAAGGCCGATTACATCGCACAAGCGGATCAACGCGGCAACGGCAATACACGAGAAGCGGTAACGCCCTCGGCGCCATCGGTCACCGGACAAGTGTCATCGGTCCCGTCGGACAACATCGGACCGGAGCAGCAAGAAACCACACCCGGTACACAAGCTGACCAGGCACTGCTATCGACAACCGACGCTGATCGGCTGCAATACCAGCCCGACTCACCCTCGGAGCAGGAAGACTCGGTAGCGCGACTGGCGCAGACTCAGCCCGTCGGTGCCGAGCAAACCCTGCCACTCCCGGAGAGTGACGATCCGTCTTTGTTGATTCAGGACGACAATCCACGCCACCTCGTGATCAGTGTGAATACCAAGCGATCTGATCTCGCGCCTTACGTTGCGGAGTGGAAACGACGAGTCGAGCGTATCGGGACGCAGAACTTTCTGAACAACATGGAAGCCAGTGGACGTGATGGCGATCCCATTCTGGCGATCAGCATCTCGCCAAACGGAAATTTGGCCACCGCCGAGTTGCTTCGCTCGTCGGGCGACCGCGTGCTCGACCAGACTGCGTTGGTGATTGTGAATCGCGCTGCGCCCTTTGCTCCGCTGCCTGAGACGGTCACCCGGGAGAAGGACCTCTTGCGCTTCGCCTACAAGTTCCGCTTCCGCAGCGGTGCCATTCAAGGCAGCGCGACGCTCGGCGACAATTGAGCGGCCGCTTGCAGCTGTGTAACTGCACGCGGATACTGCAGGCATGACCGATTTCCCAACGCTCGCTGGCCAGTTGTTGATCGCGATGCCACAGCTCAACGACCCTCACTTCGAGAACACGGTGACGCTCATTTGCGAGCACACCGAAGAGGGCGCCATGGGTGTCACCATCAACCGCCCGATGGACCTGACTCATGGAGAGGTGTTCTCCGGGATGGATGGGTTCGACGATATTCCCGAAACCGAACGCGATCAGCAGCGCCACGCGGAACCGGTACTGACAGGCGGACCGGTCAGCCCGGAACGCGGCTTCATTCTGCACAGCGATGCGGGCGCCTTTGAAGCGACACTGCAGATTGCCGACGATATCTATCTATCCATGAGCCGCGATGCAATGACAGCCATGTTTCGTGAAGGTGGCCCCGCCAGCGGCGTGATGATTCTTGGCTATGCCGGATGGGATGCCACACAACTGGAAGATGAGATGCTGGCCAACTCCTGGCTGACCGTCCCGGCGTCAGCTTCGTTGGTTTTCGAGACCCCTTATGAGGCCCGCTGGGACAGTGCTGCAGCGGTCCTCGGCCTGACCCGCTCGCAACTGTCCGGGCCTTCCGGCCATGCCTGAGCTGCCCTCAGCCACACTGCTCGCCTTCGATTTTGGACAGCGACGCATCGGTGTCGCGGTAGGCCAGACCGTGACCCACAGTGCTCGGCCGCTGACGACGCTCGTGAGTTCGGATAGCGGCCCGGACTGGGAAGCCATCGAGCAGTTGATTGATGACTGGGGGCCGAACGTGTTGCTCGTGGGCTTACCGCTATCGGCCGACGGCAGCGAATCCGATCAATGCCGCGCGGCGCGACAGTTCGCGGCCGACCTCGGCGATTATGAGATTCCGGTTCAGCTAATCGATGAACACCTGACCTCGGCAGAAGCTACAGATCTGCTGCGCGAGGCTCGCCGCCGTGGCAATCGTCAGCAGCGGGTCCGCAAAGGCGATATCGACGCATTGTCCGCGGCACTGATCGCAGAGCAATGGCTCAATCAGCGAAACCTTGGCCACCCTAGCGTCTGACGGGTGGTACCCTACGTGCCCATGTCACAACCCGCCAGACACACAGCGGCGCAAGCGAAGGCCAACGGACGGCTGCGTCATCTGATCACTCTCGAAGGACTGTCTCGACAAACGCTTGAACGTGTGCTCGATTCAGCCGAAACCTTCCTTGCACCGCGCGAAGCACCAGCGATACGCAGTAATGCCCTTGCCGGGCGCACGGTCGCGAATCTGTTTTTCGAACCCAGCACGCGCACGCGCGCTTCCTTTGAGCTGGCTGCTGCCCGTCTCGGTGCCGATGTGCTGAACCTCGATGTGAAGACCTCGTCCCGCAAGAAGGGAGAGAGCATCCTCGATACGATTTACACGCTCGAGGCAATGCAGTGCGACGTGTTTGTCGTGCGCGACGCGGCGGTCGGGGTGCCGCAGATGATTGCCGACTCAGTGAGGCCGGGAATCGCGGTCTTGAACGCGGGTGAGGCAAATGTCTCCCACCCAACCCAAGGACTCCTCGATGCACTAACGCTACGGCTGGCGAGGCCAGACCTTGAGAATCTCACACTTGCCATTGTCGGCGATATTGCACACTCGCGCGTCGCGCGCTCAGCGTATACCGCATTCTCGACGCTCGGTATCGGCGCAATCCATTTGGTTGCACCGAAATCGATGCTGCCGAACGCTGAGCTCTACCCAGGCGCCCGGCTTTATTCCGAGCTTCAGCCCGGCATCGAAAATGCTGACGTGGTTATGGCGCTGCGGATCCAGCATGAGCGTATTGACGACGACGCCTCGATCCCATCGCTTGCGGATTACACCGCGCAGTTTGGCATCACCGTCGACAACCTTCGACACTGCGCAAAGCAGCCACTGATCATGCATCCGGGGCCGATGAATCGTGGCGTGGAAATCGACTCTGAAACCGCTGACGGTCCACAGTCGCTGATCACCGAACAAGTACGTAACGGTGTCGCGGTTCGGATGGCTTTGCTGGCGGAAGTCGACGCGGTATCACGCGGTCTTTGAGCAATACAGAGCGACCCCGTACGCTGTTAGCCGAAGTTGATCTGGGCCTCGAGGTTCGAGCGTGAGTCAGCGTTCGACAGGGCTTCCTGCAAGGTTATGGTGCCCATGCGGTAGAGCTTCAGCAGCGCCGCATCGAAGTTTTGCATGCCCTTCTCATTGGAATCCTTCAACGCTTCCTTCACACCGATAATGTCGCCTTTTTCGATCAACTCGGCGATGTGAGGCGTATTGAGCATCAATTCCACCGCGGCCACGCGCTTGCCCTCGCGGTTGCGCACCAAACGCTGGGAAATAATGGCGCGAAGATACTGCGAGAGATCCACGAATACCTGGCGCTGTTGCTCAACCGGGAACATGTTGATGATGCGATCGAGTGTTTCCGGCGCGTTGTTTGAGTGCAGCGTCGCAATCGCGAGCTGCCCCGTACCGGCGACATTGAGTGCCGCTTGCATCGTTTCCAGATCGCGAATCTCGCCGACCATCACGACATCCGGCGCCGCGCGCAAGGCACTGCGCAGTGCGTTACCGTACGACCGTGTATCCAGCCCCAGCTCCCGCTGGTTCACGATGGATTTCTTGTTCGAATGCAAGAACTCGATCGGATCTTCAATGGTAATGATGTGGGAGGCCGTCTTTTCGTTGCGATGATTAATCATCGCAGCGATCGTGGTCGACTTGCCGCTGCCGGTCGCGCCAACCATCAGAATCAGACCGCGTTTGTGCATGATCAAATCATTGAAGAGTTCGGGCATGCCGAGTTCTTCGAGGGTCGGCATTTCAGCGGTGATGTACCGCAGCACCATCGCAAGATTGCCCCGTTGGTGGAAAACATTGACGCGAAAGCGGCCGAGACCCTTCTCAGATACCGCGAAATCCACTTCCATGTCGCGAGCCAGCGCTTCCAGCTGCTCCTCGGTCATAATTTCCATTGCCGCCTGACGCACCTGCTTGGGCGACAACTCCATTTTGTTGACCGACATGATCTTGCCGTCGATCTTGATCTTGACCGGCGCATAAGGCGTGAAAAACAGATCGGACGCCCGCTTTTCAACCATCAATTTGAATAGTGGCTTAACGTTCATCGTATCGACTTAGCTGAACCGTACGTTCTCGCCGGAATCCTCATCCATGATCTTGAGGCTCGCGGCCTGCTCTTTGCTAAGCCCCGTTTCGCGCTTCGAGTTCAGACGAATATTGAGACGCAACTCGTTTTTCGAATCTGCGTTTCGCATCGCATCCTCGTAGGAGATGATCTCGTCTTCATACAACTGGAACAGCGCCTGATCGAAGGTCTGCATGCCCAGTCGAGTCGACTTCGCCATGATCTCCTTGATCTGGGCAACGTCGCCTTTGAAAATCAAATCCTGGATCAACGGTGTTGCGAGCATGATCTCCATCGCGGCGACGCGACCCAGTCCGCCCTCACGTGGAATCAGGCGTTGCGAGACCAGCGATCGCACGTTCAGAGACAAATCCATCAGCAACTGGGACCGCCGTTCTTCGGGGAAAAAGTTGATGATGCGATCAAGTGCCTGGTTTGCACTGTTGGCGTGCAAAGTCGCAAGACACAGATGACCGGTCTCAGCGAACTGAATGCCGTATTCCATGGTCTCGCGATCCCGAATCTCACCGATCAGAATGCAATCCGGCGCCTGGCGCAGTGTGTTCTTGAGCGCTGCATGCCATGACTCAGTATCAACCCCGACCTCCCGGTGGGTGATGACACAGCCGTCATGCGGATGAACAAATTCCACCGGATCCTCGATCGTGATGATGTGACCACGCGAGTTTCGGTTGCGGTGCCCGATCATGGCGGCGAGCGTGGTCGACTTACCGGAGCCCGTGCCACCCACAACGATGACGAGCCCCCGTTTGTTCATGACCACATCTTTAAGGATGGGTGGTAGGTCCAGATCTTCAAAGGTCGGAATCGTCGTGGTGATCGTTCGGATGACCGCGCCCACATTGCCCTGCTGGACGAACGCGCTAACACGATAGCGTCCGATACCCTTCGGTGCGATTGCGAAGTTGCACTCGCGTGTCGCATCAAACTCGCGGGCTTGTTTGTCGTTCATGATCGCACGCACGAGAATCGAGCATTGTTCCGGTTTCAGAATCGAGTCGCTGGCTCGGTGGATTTCGCCATCGATCTTGATCGCCGGGGGAAAGCCCGCAGTGATAAACAGGTCAGAACCACTTTTCTCATTCATCTTCCTGAGCAGGTTTTGCATCAGGGTGGCGGCTTGTTCTCTATCCATTTCGGTCTCCTTCCAGTCCTCGCCTAGAAGTTCTCTTTGTTAGCCGCCCGGAAGCGCGCTTCTTCTTTGGTGATCTGCCCTTTCATCATCAACTCGGACAGGTTCTGGTCGAGCGTCTGCATGCCCGAGGCTTGCCCGGTCTGAATCGCCGAATACATCTGTGCGATCTTGCCTTCACGAATCAGGTTTCGAATCGCTGGCGTGCCAATCATGATCTCGTGCGCCGCAATTCGGCCTCCGCCGATTTTCTTGAGCAGTGACTGCGAGATCACCGCCTTCAACGATTCGGAAAGCATCGCACGGACCATTTCTTTTTCCGCGGCTGGGAATACGTCAACCACGCGGTCAATCGTCTTGGCGGCTGAGCTTGTGTGGAGCGTGCCGAATACCAAGTGTCCGGTTTCGGCAGCGGTCAGCGCGAGACGGATGGTTTCCAGATCACGTAGCTCGCCCACAAGAATCACGTCTGGATCCTCACGCAGGGCCGAGCGCAGTGCTTCTGAGAAGCCGTGCGTGTCGCGATGCACCTCACGCTGGTTGATCAACGACTTCTTGCTCTCGTGGACAAATTCAATCGGGTCCTCAATCGTGAGGATATGGTCCGGCTTGTTGTCGTTGATGTAGTCGACCATCGCCGCGAGGGTCGTCGATTTGCCCGAACCGGTAGGGCCGGTCACAAGGCAAATGCCGCGTGGCTGCATCGCGATGTCTTTGAAAATCGCTGGCGCCCGCAAGTCGTCGAGCGTCAAAATCTCTGAGGGAATGATCCGGAAGACAGCGCCGGATCCGCGGGCTTGGTTGAACGCGTTAACGCGAAACCGTGCAAGGTTTGGAATTTCGAACGAAAAATCCGTCTCAAGAAACTCCTCATAGTCCTTGCGCTGCTTGTCATTCATGATGTCGTACACCATGCTGTTGACTTCCTTGTGCGTCAGCGCGGGCATGTTCACACGTTTGATGTCGCCGTCAACGCGAATCATTGGCGGCACACCTGCAGATAAATGCAGGTCAGACGCCTTGTTTTTGACGGTGAACGTCAGTAGCTGGGCAACATCAACGGCCATTACTTTCCCTCTGGCTCAGCAGATCTGGATTTACCATAAACAACGATGAGCGAGTATAGCGAAGCACCTGGGGCAAAGCGTGACTAGGGTCACGGAACACCTGGCCGCGGTCACGGAACGCATCGCAAATGCGGCCGAAGTCGCAGAACGCGACAACGATTCGGTGGCGCTTCTGGCCGTCAGCAAGCGCCACAGCACAGATTCGATCAGAGCCGTTGCCGCTGCCGGACAACGCGCGTTCGGGGAGAACTACGTGGACGAAGGCGTCGCGAAAATCCTCGAATTGCGTGAACTTGGCCTTGAATGGCATTTCATAGGTCCGATCCAATCCAACAAGACCAAGCAGATCGCAGCGCATTTTGACTGGGTGCATACCGTGGACCGCACCAAGATCGTCCGGCGACTTTCCGAGCAACGGCCAGAGGCGCGAGCGCCGCTCAATACCTGCATCCAGGTCAATATTGATGATGAGGCACAGAAAGCCGGCGCCAATATCGAAGATGTTCCGACCATCGCAGAGATGATTGAAAACGCACCCGGTCTCAGGCTGCGTGGTCTCATGTGCCTCCCAAAGATTCGCGAAGCTCGCGAGCAGCAACGTGAACCTTTTGCGCGACTCGCCAAGCTCTTCGAAGAACTAAGTCAGCGACATCCGAATATCGACACATTGTCGATGGGTATGAGCGGTGACCTGGAGGCAGCGATAATAGAGGGCGCGACTGTGGTCCGTGTCGGCACAGCGATCTTCGGCCAACGCGACTGACGATATGGGATACTTACCCCATGCACTTGCCGGATAAAACAACTCGCGTTGGCTTCATTGGCGGCGGAAACATGTCGCTCGCGATCGTGGGCGGACTATTGCGCGCAGGTTGGGCGGCCGGCGCCATTTGTGTTGCCGACCCCGACGAGCGAAAGCACGATCCGTTCCATGGGTTGTCGATTGGCGTGCGCACAACGACCGATAACGCACAGGCTGTGGCGGGCGCTGAAGCGCTGGTATTGGCGGTGAAACCCCAGGTCATGCCGCACGTACTCGCGGGCCTAGACCTTGACCTCGCGAATCCGGACTGTGTGATCATTTCAGTCGCCGCCGGTATTGAACTCGAGACCTTCGAGTCGGCGATGGGACGCAGGGCTTGTATCCGCAGCATGCCAAACCAGGGTGCATTAACCGGCGAAGGTGCAACGGCAATGGTCGCGAATGATGCGAGCACTGACGCACAACGTGCACTGGCAGAAGCGATACTCGGCGCCACTGGCACCGCAGTCTGGATCGAGAGTGAATCGCTAATGGATGTGGTCACCGCAGTATCCGGGAGCGGTCCGGCCTACTTCTATGCGTTGATGGAAGCGCTGGTGAGATCGGCTACCCAGCGCGGCCTGTCTCCAGAGACCGCGCGAGCCCTCGTGAGCGCTACTGCAGGTGGTGCGGCATCTCTCGCGCGCGGTCTTGAGACGCCTTTGGCGACACTGCGCGAGCGCGTGACTTCGCCGGGCGGAACGACCGCCGCAGCGCTTGCCGCGCTCGCAGAGCACGCCTTCGACGAAACCATCGATGCCGCAATCAGCGCGGCGCAACACCGGTCAAGAGAACTGGCCCAACAGAAATAGGCTCTAGAGATTCATGCTGACCCAAATATCCCAGTTACTGTTGCAGACGGTCACCAGTCTCATACTGATCGTGATCATGCTGAGATTCTGGCTGCAGGTAGTGCGTGCGAATTTCCGCAATCCGTTGGCACAAGCGATCGTGAAGCTGACATCACCGTTGATCGTGCCGGTTCGGCGCATCGTTCCGGCGATCGGTACGCTCGATACGGCTACGCTGCTGGTCGCATACGCTGCACAAGTGCTCGCCATTGCCGCAATGTACTTGTTGCAGGGCGTGATGCTGCCTTTGGCGACGTTGCTGATTTTCGCGGTATTTGAGCTGGCGAGACTCTCTATCTACATGTTTCTTTTTGCCATTATTATCGGCGTAGTGCTCAGCTGGATCGCACCCGGCAACTACAATCCGGCGGGCGCGTTGGCGGACGAACTTGCGCGGCCGATCATGACGCCCATTCGTCAGGTCATCCCACCGATTGCGGGCCTCGACCTATCTCCACTAGGCGCCATATTGGTGCTACAGATTGGGCTTATCGTGCTCAACAATCTCCAGGCCGGTGTGTTCGCCTGACTTCGCGACTGGCGCACTGACCGCGGGTCGCCTATGCTCCTGACTCAGGTTGTACATTCGTTTTTGGGGGAAGAATGAACACACGCATCGCACTGCTAGCACTCGCAACATCCACTTTCTTGCTCGTCGCTTGTGGCGGCGGCGGTCAACGCAATGTTCCGGAGGCAACCATTGCGCAGGAAAGTTCGGCCGTGTTCGGCGATTTCACGGTGTTCTTCAATGCCATCTCGACCGATGAAGTGCCACCTGACGTCGCCCAGTCCATCGGTGTAGTCCGTGCGAAAAACCGTGCGTTACTCAATGTTTCTGTGCGCAACAATGTGGATAACACACCTGCAGAGGCTGACGTCCAGGTATCTGCCGAGAACCTGACCGGACAGTTGAAAAAAATGACGATGCGCAAGGTCGAACAAGGCGATGCAATCTACTACCTCGGCGAGGTTTCAGTCGCCAATCGCGAAACACTGATCTTCAACATCAGCGTTACGCCTGAGGGTTCCGAGGATACCTTCGAAGTCAGAACCCAGCGCATCTATCACACACGCTAACGTCGCGCTTCCCGGGTTTGCCAGCCCTGCATTCGCGCGCACGAAATACCCTTAAATCCTAGTGTTTTTTGCACTACCGGTGTGTTAATGTTCGCACCGATTTGAGGGCGCACGTGTCTTTGGACACGACGACGCGTCCTTGTTTCTTACTTGTTTTTTTAATACTCAGTCTGTGGGAGACGACACTCTATGCCAGCTAAGAAAAAGACCACCGCCACTGTGAAAAAGGCGCCGACCAAGTCAGAGATTTTTCGCCACATCGCGGAAGATACCGGCCTGACCCGTAAGGACGTTGCCGCGGTGTTCGACTCCCTGTCGGGATTGATCAAGAAAAACTTGGGCGGTCGTGGCGCACCGGGCACCTTCACGATGCCGGGCCTGATCAAAATGCGCGTTGCGAAAAAACCTGCTGTTAAGGCACGCAAGGGCGTCAACCCGTTCACCGGTGAAGAGATGATGTTCAAGGCGAAGCCGGCGAGCAAAGTTGTGAAAGTCACGGCCCTTAAAGGCCTGAAAGACATGGTCTAATCGGCACCGCCGTTGATCTTGTCGGTCCGGATTGTAATTCGGGCGACCAGAAAGCCCCGCACCGCGGGGCTTTCTTCGTTTGAAATCCTGTGGATCAGTCGTCGGCGGCCGCGTTGACCCGGTCGGCGTGTTTGGACTTTAGTCGCAGCACTTCCGAACGGGGCACATACATGAGCTCACCGATCTGAGAGACGAGTGCATCCTCATACTTGTCCAGTGAGCCGTCCGCGAATGCAACAGACCACAGCATATCGATGACACTGGATTTCTCGTGCTCACTCAGCGCCTCGTGCAAAGTACGTGTGAACCCCTGCAGAGATACGAGATCCTCGGATGAGTCCAACCCGTCGTTCAACACATCTCTCGCTGTGTCCTCATTGAGATCGAATTGCGTCTGCAGCCGCGTCTTGAGTGTCGCAAGCTCGCGTGTATCAAGCACATCGTCCGCGCGGGCGACCTCTGCCATCAGTGTCGCGGTGGCAAGACGGACACCCTGCTCACGACCGTTGTCCGCACTGCCCGCATCCGTCGCGAGCAGCTGCTCAATCTGACGTTTAAGCCGCGACAACACTAAGCAGCTCCCGGCTCGAGCGCCTCGACCAGCTGCTCACGCAGTGCAGGGAGATGCCCGTGGAAAAAGTGATCCGCCGTTTCCATTAGCGTGACTTGCACGCCGGGCGGCTGCGCATTACACCACTCGATGACTGCCTCCGGGTCGACGAGATCGTCCTGACCGCCTTGTACAACCGTCAGCGGCAGTGCGTCCGGCACGAGGGTATCCGGCGGCAAAATACGCCCTACAGGCGGCGCAACGAGCACCAATTGATCACAGTCGCGCCGATGACTTGCAAACACGACCATGGCACTGCCGAACGAAAAACCACCGAGCACCAATCGCGTCGGTCGCAACTCCGCCCGAACCCAATCTATAACCGCCAGTACATCGTCAAGCTCGCCACGACCTTCGTCGTAACTACCCGCGCTCTCGCCAACACCGCGAAAATTAAACCGAAGCGTGGTGAGGCCCGCCAGCACCCCTGCTCGAGCGAGTGTGTACGCGACCTTGTTGGTCATTGCACCACCATGGGCAGGATGCGGGTGACATACTACGATCACCGACTCATCCTTGCCTGACTCCGGACGCTCCAGCAGTGTTTCGAGAACGCCCGCCGGACCCTCGATCAAAGGTGTTTCACGATGTGCTGGTTTCGACATCTAACGGCTCACGACTCGGCTGTGGTTTCGGCGGTGTGAAGTACACAATGGTGTCGCCTGCTTTGGGTTCAAGGGTCGTCTGAGATGAGGTGAACTGCACGTTGCCTTCGCCGGAGATCACGAGAATCACCAAGGACTCCGTACTCTTGTCGTTCAGGAAGTCGCTATAGCTGTAACTCTCGGTAAGGCGGGTACGTGCAAACGTCCAACCGCGAACGTGATTGCGCCACAGCTTCTCGAACACCGCTTCTTTGTCGAACGCGATGTTGCCACGCACTTGGCGGGCAACCGATTTGGGATCATCGTCGTTGCCACCGCCCATCGGCAGCTGAAAAACTCTTGCTTGTCCAACTTCCGGTGCCAGCGCTTTGCACACCAATGCGTTGTACGCATCGTTGCTGGTCGCCGCGAGCACCGTGCGAACATGTGCAAGCTCCACCGTTTCCTCAGCGAAGTCTGAAAGAATCTCGCCGTAAAACACCGGCACACCCGCGAGGCGCGCATCACGCAACGCATGCCAGGACGAATCGGAGATCAACACATTGATGTCCAACCCGCGCAGTATTCGGGCGAGTTCGGTGGACCACGGTGACGCGCCCACAATCACGACACTGTCGCGGTGTCGCGATGCCAGCCCCAACCTTGCGGCAAGCCAGTTCAAAGAAAAACCATGCAACAGTACGGTGGCAAAAATCACCGCGAAGACGAGCGGCAAAAGCACACTGGCGTCGTAACCCTCATCGACGAGACGCGGCCCCATAATACCGGCCGTTGCCGCGGCAACGATGCCGCGCGGTGCGATCCAGGCGAGCAACACGCGTTCATTGAACTGCATGCCCGCCCCGATGGTCGCCAACATGATGGCGGCCGGGCGAGCGATGAACAACAGCGCTGCGATCAATGCCGCACCGCGCCAACCGATGGAAGTCAAAGACGCAATATCAAGATCGGACGTTAGCAGTACGAAAACGATCGAGACCAGCATGATCGTGATGTACTCCTTAAATCGGCGCATGTCGCCAAATCCCGGGAGATTCATATTCGCAATCACAATACCCATGACGGTGACGGCCAACAGGCCCGCCTCGTGTTGCAAGTAGTTCGCTGCGACAAAGATCACCAAAACCAACCCAAGCATCACTGGGCTCTTCAGATATTCCGGGACAAGGCCGGCTCTGAACGCCTGCCCTGTGAGCCAGCCACCGACCGCGCCGAGTAACACACCGGAGGCAATAGCAAGTCCGAGGGACTCAAGGACATAAAGCAGACCCGAGCCCTGGCCGGTGTAAACAAAGAACTGGAATACGATGACCGCAAGCAGCGCGCCGATGGGGTCGTTAACGATGCCCTCCCATTTGAGGTAGGAGGCGGTGCGCCGATTCAATGCGGCTTGACGCAACAGGGGCATGATGACTGTCGGACCTGTCACGACCATGATCGCGCCGAACACGAGCGACGTCGCGGTATCCAGACCGCCGATAAAGTAGGCGCATGCCGCAGCGAACACCCAGGCCATGGGCGCTCCGAGATAAACCAGGCGGCGAACCCCACTGGCCGCATGTTTCAACTCAGCCAGATTCAGGCTGAGTCCACCCTCAAACAGAATGATCGCGACACACAACCCGATCAGCGGGCGCAGAAGCTCTCCAAGCTGCTCGCTCGGGTCTACGAGTCCGAACACCGGGCCTGCGAGTATCCCGGCAGCGGCCAACAAGACGATCGCGGGTAGTCGGAGCCGCCAGGCCAGCCACTGAGCAGCGATGCCCAGCGACACGACGAAGACGATGCCGATGGAGATATAGTCGTGTTCCATGCGTCAATCCGGCGAATCAACGGGCATTGTACATGCTTAGCCCCAGCTAAACGGACTCACTGAATCGCCCAGTGAGCATGGTTTTTGCCAACTCCGTCATGGCGCGAGGGGCATTCGAGGGCATACGATCAGACATAACCAACACAGGGGAACGTCCGGCAATGACACCGGGAACGATCGCAATCATGTTTGTCTGCTTTGCCGCCGGCACCGGGTTGGGCTGGGCTTTGCGTCGGGAACGTCAGGATCGGCGCGCACAAATCAGTGTTGAACGCGCTCGCCAGCAGCTCGCGGCACAGCAGGAAACCATCGAACAGCTTACTCGCCAACGCGAGCAACTTCGCGAGGCTCGCCAGCAACTGAGTGATCAGCATCACCGCTCCCAACGCCAGATTGGTGTTCTGCGTGAAACGTTGGATGAAGCGAATGCCCGGGTTCGTAGCCAGTCCAAATATATCGAAACTGCGAAAAGCGCTTTCGAGACACTCAAGGATCAGCACCGCAATACCCGAAAACAATTGAAGCTTGTGATCCGACGAACACAAAACAATCGGAGCCCGCAGAAAAAAACCAAGCGGCAATCGGTACACTCCGGCATTCAGGCGATCCGTGGTATCGGTCCTGCGCTAGCTCGCAGACTCGAGACGCACGGCATCCGCACCCTTCAGGACCTCGCCGCTATGAGAGAACAAGACATCGACGCGTTGGACCAAAAGTTGAAATTTCCAGGCCGCATACGTCGCGATCGCTGGGTTGAGCAGGCCCGCGAGATCGTCGGAGATCCTGCCAACAACGCCGCATGAGACTTTGGCGTTTGTGGCTGTGCTGCACGCTCCTGTGCGCGCAATCCACCGCACACGCCAATCCGGAGACCATCACGGGCTGCGATCAGGACGCGACCGCATTGCTCGTAGCTCAACCGTTGCGCTTCGAACCGGGTACCGCAATTATTCTCGGTGACAACGAAGCAACCCTCGATACACTCGCCGAGCTAGCCGTGCTTTGTTCACAAGCCCGTATTATCGTCGAAGGGCATACCGACTCGATGGGTGGAGACGCGATCAACCTGGCGCTGAGCAAACAAAGGGCGAGCGCCGTCGGCAAAGCGCTACACGACAGAGGCATCTCTTCCGATCGCATTTCCAGCGAGGGATACGGTGCCAGCAAACCGATTGCCGACAACGCAACACGAGCAGGGCGCAAGCTCAATCGGAGAGTGACCGTGCGCTTCGTTCCCCGCCAGGAATCGTGAACTGCACCACATGATCGCGCATTCCAGGCGAACCCGCAGGCCAGCGCTCTGCCAGCGCCTGCGTTATCGCCTCAGTTTCGAAGACACCCGAGGGCTCAGCCTCCAATACCTGAGCGTCGATCGTTCGACCTTCAGCATCGACCTCAACCGCGAGCATGACGAAGCCCCGAATCTCACGCTCAGGCGGCCGATAGGTCGGCAACTCGGGCGCTTCTCTCACTTCAGGCAATTGGTAGCGCGGCTCGCCAAGCAGCTCCTTCAGATCGAGCTGATCATATCCCAGCAGCAAATCTACCGGGTGTGCCTCGATCATGTCCTCGTCACGGGGGTCATCGACGACATGGATCAGAAAGGCGGCGATGAGCGAAAGCGCCAGCGCAACCGTGCATCCACCGACGAATGCAATACCCAGCCGTGACTGCAGCGACATAGCGTGTGGCGCCTATTCGAAGACCTGACAACGCTTGAAGCTGACTAGCTCAACTTCGAACAATAGCGTCGCGTTTGGCGGGATTGCGCCTGGGGCACCGCGTGACCCATACCCGAGCTCCGGTGCGATCTTGAGCGTTCGAACTTCACCGATCTGCATGCCGGCAACACCGATATCCCAGCCCTTGATGACGCGACCGGCACCCAGCGGGAATTCGAAAGTCTGATTCCGATCACGCGAGCTATCGAATTTCTTGCCGCGGCCATCCTCGGCTTCAGCATCAAACAACCAACCGGTGTAATGCATGTTCGCGAAGTCACCCTCGCCAACGGCCAGGTCCCGCCCTGGATTAACCACGGTTGCGGTCAATCCCTCCACGTCGGTGGGCACGGAAGGTTCGAACGTGTTCATAGGTTTCTCCATCTGTACGCAGTTTTTGGCCTGCTGTTGGCAGCCGGTGACCAGAATCAGCGGCAACAGCAACAGCAGCGTCCGCCAGACTTGAGTGTTCACTTTCATTATCAGTTTTCCTTATCAGCGAAATCGAGCGCCGCCGAGTTAATGCAAAAACGCTGACCCGTAGGTTGCGGCCCGTCGGGGAATACGTGCCCGAGGTGTGCGCCGCAATTCGCGCACAGGACCTCTTCGCGAATCATGCCGTGGCTGGTATCGCGCTGTAGAGTGACGTTGTCTCCCGCTAACGGCAGAAAGAAGCTTGGCCAGCCGGAACCCGAATCGTATTTGTGCTCTGAACTGAACAAAGGCGACTGGCAAACGACGCAGCAATAGGTGCCATCTGCCTTGTGGTCCAGATATTCACCGGTGAACGCCCGCTCCGTGCCTTTGTTCTGCGTGATTTCGCGCTGCCGAGGCGTGAGAGCCTTAACCCTTGCCTCAAGCTCGGTACGATCCATACCGGTCGGTTGTTTCTGTGCCATGCCGCCTCCTTAACCCACAAGTGTATTATGCGGTCACGATTGTCGGCCAGCCCCTCATGGTTGCAGCCAGCACAGGCGTCAGTAACACTGCGCTGCATGATTGCCGAGCTCCAATCGGTCTGCGTGGACATCGGCGAGCGGCGAATCCTCCACGATATCGACCTCGCCATACCTGAACAGACCATCGTCGCGGCGATCGGTGCCAGCGGGAGTGGTAAGTCCACACTCCTGCGTCTGCTGAATGGCCTGCAAACCGCGACCAGCGGCACCATCCTTAGAAACGGCCAGCCTTTGGCTGCCGAGTCTCTGCGTGATATCCGCTTTCGCACAGGGTATGCGCTGCAGCAGATCGCGCTACTGCCGCACATGAGTGTGCGGTCCAACATTGAGCTGCCAATGAAAATTGCGGGGCGTGATCCGGAAGCGATCGCCACGCGAGTGATTGCGCTCAGTCAGCGAATGCAGCTCACCGAATCGCAGCTGTCACGTTACCCGAGCGAGCTTTCCGGCGGTCAACAGCAAAGAGCCGGTATCTGCCGTGCATTGGCACTCGCCCCGGAGCTATTGCTTCTCGATGAGGCCTTTTCGGGTCTCGATGCGATCACGCGAAGCGACACTCACGCGCAGTTTCTCGATATGCGGAACGACGAAATCAATAGCTGCCTGTTGGTCACACACGATCTCGCTGAGGCCAAGCGGCTGGCAGATTACTTCGTCATCCTGTCGGACGGGCGCATTGTGCGGCAGGGGCGCAAGCACGAGGTGCTCGCTGATCCGCAAGACGCCTACGCCGCGAGGCTGATCGAGCAGTGCCTATGAATCGCTTCATTATCGCGATATTGCTCGTACTGACTGCACACTCCGGGCACGGCGCAGACGCAGTTACCGTGGGCAGTAAGAACTTCACGGAAAGCTACCTGCTCGCTGAGATTGCAGCTCAATTGCTTGAGTCCCGCGGCTATCGCGTCGACCGCAAGCCTGGCCTGGGTGGCACCAAGATTTGCTACGACGCATTGAATCGCGGGGAGATCGACATCTACCCCGAGTACACGGGCACGATCAGAAGTGCGATTCTCAACGCGGGGCCAGAGGCGGATCTCGATACCGAGCTGAAACAGATCGGGCTGCAAACTTACTCACCGCCTGGCTTCAACAACACGTATGTACTCGCCATCCGTGAGTCCGTTGCACAGTCGGGCAACCTCACCAACATCTCCGATCTCAGGCGAGCGGATCGTCTGCGCGTCGCGGTCAGCCATGAGTTTCGTGCTCGCAATGACGGGTGGGATGCCTTGGCGGCACATTATGGCTTGTCGTTACCGGTGCGCAGCATCGAACACGGGCTAGCCTACAAAGCTTTGACCGACGGCAGTATCGACATCACCGATGCGTACTCGACTGACGGAGAACTCGCACGCGCCAACCTAACCCTGCTGAACGACGATCTCGCGTTTTTCCCGCGCTATGACGCCGTCTGGCTGGGTCGTGACAGTTTACCGGACGACGTCGCAGCGGTTCTGGCACTGCTGGAGGGTCGGATCGATGAGCAGCGTATGCAATCACTCAATGCGCGCGCGGTCATGGATAAACAGCCCATCGCAAGTGTTGCAGCAAGGTTCCTGCGCGAATCCGGCCTCGTGGAAGATACGGGCGCCGATACCAAATCTTCCCCGATCATCGATGACCTGATTGGCAACACGCTCAGACATATTCAACTGACGCTGGTTGCATTGATTGCTGCATCAACCATCGGTGTCATGCTCGCCATGGTTGTCCAACCGATGCCACGCGCGTCATCGGCTCTGCTCTATGTCTGCAGCCTGATTCAGACCATCCCCTCCATCGCCCTGCTGGCATTGATGATTCCACTGTTCGGGATCGGGTGGCTGCCTGCGGTCATCGCATTGTTTCTCTACGCGCTGTTACCCGTCGTGCGCGCGACTCTGACCGCGTTTAATGCCATCGAACCGGATCACCTGACGGTCGCCACCGCCTTAGGGATGACCAATAGTGAACGTCGCCGCCATGTACTCGTGCCACTCGCCATGCCGCACATCATCGCCGGTTTACGTGTGGCTGCCGTGATCAGCATTGGCACAGCGACACTGGCGGCGTTCATCGGCGCCGGCGGGCTCGGTCAACCGATCGTGACCGGACTTGCGCTGAATGACACAAACCTGATTTTGCAGGGCGCATTGCCAGCGGCAGCGCTCGCTGTGTTGACCGATTTGCTGTTCGATTTCGCAGAACGCCGGTTGGTTCCGGCGCACTTGCGACAAAAGCGCTAGTCAACAGCGCCTGAGAGCAGTCGATTGAGCGTGTTCACGTACACCGCCGGATCACTTGGAAGTCGTCCCTCAGCAATCTGTGCCTGACCGACGACGACGTTCGCAAGATCCGTGAATCGAGCGTCGTCCTTAGTCTCTGACATCTGACGCACCAAGCCATGTGCCAAGTTGATTTCCAACGTTGGCTTGCTTTCCGGCACCTCCTGACCAGCCGCCTCCAGCATGCGTCGCATCTGGTCGCCAATATCGTCACGAGCAGATACCAGACAGGCCGGCGAGTCCACGAGGCGATCACTGGCGCGAACGTCGGCGACCGAGTCGCCCAGGCTGCCTTTGAGGCGCTCGATGACGCCATCGTCGGCAATATCCTCTGCCTTGGCGGGCTCGGGCTCACCTTCGGGCAA
Source organism: Pseudomonadota bacterium (assembly GCA_038521865.1). GTDB lineage: Bacteria > Pseudomonadota > Gammaproteobacteria > Steroidobacterales > Woeseiaceae > CALBPI01. The sequence continues at coordinate 35,129 of JBCBKO010000002.1, forward strand.
TTCCAGTCCATCCCGGCGGATGTCCTGCAATGGCTTCCCATCGTATTCAGTGAGATAGCTGATCGCCCACTCGTCGAGGCGGTCCGTCAGCAGCAGCACCTCAATACCGCGTTTGCGGAACACCTCCAGATGCGGGCTCGCCTTCGCTGCGGCAAGTGAATCCGCGGTCAGATAGTAGATGGCCTCCTGCCCTTCCTTGCGCCGCTCAACGTACTGTGCGAGCGACTCTCGCTGGCTGGCATCCGTCGATGCCGTGGTGTTGAAACGCAGGAGCTCCATAAGCTGCTCCCGATTTGCGGTGTCTTCGGCAAGACCTTCCTTCAGCACCTCACCAAACGTGTCCCAAATTTCGCCATACAACGCCTCGTCGTCGGTCGACAGTTTCTTCAGCATCGTGAGGGCACGCTTGGTCAACGCACTTCGCATGGCCTCGACGCCCGGGGTCGACTGCAATAGCTCTCGAGATACATTGAGGGGCAGATCAGCGGCATCGACCACACCGCGAATGAAGCGCAGGTAAAGCGGCAGGAACTGCTCTGCGTCATCCATGATGAAGACACGTTGGACATACAGTTTCAGTCCACGCGGCGCCTCGCGATTCCAGAGATCGAAAGGTGCGCGCTTCGGTACGTAGAGCAAGCTCGTGTATTCGCGCTTGCCCTCAACCTTGTTGTGACTCCAGGCGGCAGGCGCCTCAAAGTCATGGGAGATATGTTGGTAGAACTCCCTATACTCGTCGTCGGACACTTCACTGCGCGAACGAGTCCACAACGCCGTCGCCGAGTTGATCGTCTCGAACCCCTCAGCATCTTCGCCAGACGCCGGCATCTGAACCGGGAAGGCAATGTGATCGGAATACCGACGAACGAGGTTCTGGATCCGGAATCGATCTGCAAATTCACGCTCCTCCGCCTTTAGCGTCAGCGTGATTCGTGTGCCCCGAAAATCAAGCTCGGTAGACTCCAGCGTATATTCCCCATCCCCTCGAGATGTCCATACAACGCCCTCATCAGCCTTCAAGTCGGCTCGTCGACTCTCTACACGAACCTCATCCGCAACGATGAAGGATGCGTAGAACCCGACGCCAAACTGACCAATAAGGCGCGCGTTCTCGCGCTCGTCATCTCCCAGTTTGCCGAGAAATTCCGCGGTTCCGGAACGCGCAATCGTGCCGAGATTGGCAGCAGCATCATCTCGGCTCATGCCAATACCGTTGTCACTGATCGTGAGCGTGCCTGCGTCAGCGTCGAAATCGAGGGTGATTCGAAGCTCGGTGTCGTCGCCGAGCAGACTCGGGGTCTCGATCGACTCGAAGCGCAGCTTATCCAATGCATCCGAGGCGTTGGAGATCAGCTCACGAAGAAAAATCTCCTTGTTGCTGTACAAGGAGTGGATCATCAGCTTGAGCAGCTGTTTGACCTCGGCCTGAAATCCGTAGGTCGTCTGGTTGGTGTCGGTCATCCCGCCCTATCCTCAACAAAAACCGATGTCCGGCATATGGGTGCCAGCACCGATTTTTCAAGCGATCGGGGGTAGATCAGCCCAGAGCAAACACGGCCAGTACGAGAATCAGGGTCTTGGCGATGACCGGGGTCCAGTGGGCCAGCGCCTGAACCTTCAGGAGGAGCGCGTAGAACAAATCGTCCGCGTCATCCCACCATTGCATTGTGATTTCCATATCCGTGGGTCCTTGAATAAATCGCTCGGGCGATTACTCGATGAAAGGTGAAGGTGCCCCTTCTATGTCTCTCTCGTTCCGGTACTCAAACTCTCTGGCGCAATCGTCTTCAGCGAATCCGATGGCCTGCTGAACCCACTCCCAGCGTTCGCGGGTGTCCGGGTTCTGAAAAGCGTCTACAGGGTCTTTGCGGCGTGATGCGTCGTTCATAACCAAACCGTCAGTGTCGTTAAGTGTGATCGGGTAGCGTTACAAATGCTGCCTGATTAGCGAAAACTTGGGTTTCCGAGTTACTCGTCGGGATCTACCCATTGTTTGTTCACGTCAGCCTTCCACGCGCGATATCCCTTCCAGGTGTACAGATTGGGATCAAACGATGAGCGGCGACGTTTTACGGGGCCACGGCTTAACCAGTTTCGCAGCACGTCCGGCTCGCCGGTACGCAAGGTCTCTGCGTTAACGTCAGCGTCGTTAGCGGGTTCGCCCGGCCAGCGGAAAGGTTTGTTGTCTTGAGCCATTGCGTTCTCACGAACAATTTGAGTATGGCTCTAAGGTACGCCTCCGCGCGGTTTCAAACGAGGAACTGCATCACAACGTAAGTGATTTTTTCACTATTTAAAACAGTGAGTTACGGAATATTTTACGTAATCACAAATTACGGAAAGTCAGTTGTTATCGACCGACTGATTTGACTCGATGACCCGGAATGATGGCTTGTAATCACCGGATATCTTCATGCGGCGTTGTTCCACGAAGTCCCGCAGCAGGTCGTCAAGCAATTGGCTGACACGCCTCGATCCATGAATCTCAAAAGGGCCATCCTGTCTGACCATACGAGACGTCTCTTCACGAATGTTGGCCGCAACAATGCCGGAAAAAGCGCGGCGGAGGTTTGCAGCCAACTCATGCGCAGGCAGTGACTCCGACAGGTCGAGTGCCGCCATCGATTCATGCGTCGGATTAAAGGGCCGCTGGAACTCAGGGTCGATATGCAGGCGCCAGTTAAAGTAGAACGCATCGCCATCTCTCCGGCGGCGCATCTCCACGCGATCCAAACCATGTTGCATCAACAGCGCTACCCGCTCAGGGTCGTCAATCACAATTTCGTACCGCTTGCGCGCCGCATCACCCAGCGTCTGGCCAATGAACTGGTCGATCTTCTCGAAATAGCCCGCTGCACTGGATGGGCCCGTGAACACCAGCGGGAACTCTCGCTCGGCGTTCTCGGGATGGAGCAAGATACCGAGCAGATACAGAATCTCCTCAGCGGTTCCGACGCCGCCCGGAAACACGACGATCCCATGCCCGGTGCGAACAAACGCCTCGAGACGCTTCTCCATGTCCGGCATGATGACGAGCTCATTAACAATCGGGTTCGGGGATTCGGCCGCGATAATGCCCGGCTCTGAGATTCCGATGTAACGGCCGTTGCGAATGCGTTGCTTGGAATGCCCAATTGTGGCGCCCTTCATCGGGCCTTTCATGGCGCCTGGTCCACACCCTGTGCAGACCTGCAAACCGCGCAAACCGAGCTCGTACCCGACTTTCTTGGTGTAGTCATATTCGTGCCGGCTGATCGCATGGCCACCCCAGCAAACCACCACGTCCACGCCGGTGCGCGCCGATACGACACCGGCATGGCGCAACACATGAAACACTACGTTGGTGAGGTGCTCAGGTCGAGAAAGATCGAAACGCCCGGCACTAGAGAATTCGGAGTGGTAGAAAACGATGTCTCGCAATACGGCGAACAGCAGCTCGCGCGTACCTCTGATCATCTGCCCGTCCACGAATGCGCTATCCGGCGCATTCCTGAGGCTCAGGCGAACACCGCGATCGACTTGCAGTATCGACACCTCGAAATCGTGGTATTGCGCAAGCAGCTCCGACGGATCGTCGGTCATCGAGCCTGTGGTCAGCACCGCAAGCGCGCAGCGCCGCAACAGCGGGTACAGACCGTCTTCGCCTTTGCTGCGAAGCGCATTGACTTCCAGCTGCGATAGCACCTCCAGAGTGCCCTCTGGTGCGACTTCAATATCCATGTAATTGCCTGCCTGCCTTCAGGGCTGGATGAGGATAGGCGTGCCTGGTCGTGTCATCAACCAGATATCGATCATTGCGAGATTGGACACAGCAATACAACCGTTTGTCCAGTCGGTAGTGGCATAAAAACGAGGGGAATAGCGAGGCTCGTTGGGTTGACCATGAATCATGATCTGCCCACCAGGTTCGACACCTTCTGCTTTTGCTTCAGCCACATCCGTTGTGGATGGATAGGAAATCCGGATCGACAAGAAGAACCGGCTATCCGGATTTCTGCGATCGAGGAAGTAGCGCCCCTCAGGTGTTCGGTTATCGCCTTCCTGCAGTTTGTCACCCTCTGGCGCTAGGCCTAATGCAATCGGAAATTCGCGCAAGACCTCATCACCTGAGTACAAACGCAAAAGTCGATCCGACTTATCGACCTCTATGAAGTCTGCTATCGGAAGGGTCGCTGACGCCGAAACACATACCCACCAACCGAGCGCTGCAAAAAAGGCCGAGCGCAAACCGCCCGGCCTTCCGTTGCTCGGTGCGACCATTTTGGTCATTCGGTGCACCTGCATGCAATCTGGTCTTAGTAGTGGACCGCGCGCGGCAACTTCTTCGCCTGCGCCACCCAGCCCTCAACCATTTTCGCGGAAGGCACCGCACGAACGAGCTTCTTCTCCGCGTTCAACTCTTTCATCTTGATTGCCAGGTTTTCCGCATTGCGACCGGCAAGCTCGGGCACGGTATCTACACCGGCGCACTCAAGCAGGTCGGAATACTCACTGCCGACGCCTTTGATGCGACACAAATCAGCGCGGTTCACCCACTCGAGAATCTGCTTCTCTGTACAACCGGAATCCTTCGCGACTTTCTTGCGTCCGGCTTTCGTCGCTCCGATTTCCAGCAAATGCTCCTGACTCCGGCACCCAGCAGCCGTCAGCTTGGCTGCGTACTTTGGTCCGATCCCCTCTACGTCGGTCAGCTTTGTCATTCGTCCTCTCCTCGATTTATTTGAACGGCGCGAACGTCTTCGCAGCCATTGAGCGCTATGTTAAAGAAGGAGTTGGGCAATCGTCCAGCACGAACAGTGCAGCTCGCCAGGTGCAGATTGTTGATTCCGCTCACAGATTCCGGTCCAGCTTGCGCTTAGACTTACGCGTGTTATGTTTAGCGATCTTCCGAAAACAGCCACCGTCATGCGCGTTGCGATTCTTCTACTTTTGTCACTCGCGCCGTTCGCATCGGGCATCGCAGACACCGACACCGCTGACCCCGACATTCTGGCCGAGGACGACATCGTTACCGACGATCGCGCTGATTCTCTCGGTGATTTGCCCGTCGCGGACAACGCAGCAGCCGTGTTGTTTTCAGGCCGCCAGTTTCTCGACGCGCAACCGCTCGACTTTCTGGGTGAGGAAATCCCGGCAGGAAGCTATCGTCAACTCGCATGGTCGGCAACGGAGTTATTTGAGGGATTGCCTGTCGACACCCCGGTGCTGGTGCTCCACGGACGCAATCCAGGGCCGATTCTCTGTCTGACGGCTGCGATCCATGGTGATGAGATCAACGGCATCGAAATCGTGCGTCGCGTTTTGCATGGTCTGCAGCCAAGTACGCTAACCGGCACGGTGATCGGCGTGCCGATTGTGAACATTCAGGGATTTCGGCGCGGCACTCGATATCTACCAGATCGGCGAGATCTCAACCGACACTTTCCGGGCACCACAACGGGCTCGGCGGCCTCACGCATTGCCAACAGCTTTTTTAACAATGTCGTTCGTCACTGTGACGCGCTGGTGGATATACACACGGGGTCGTTCGAGCGGAGCAATCTGCCTCAATTGCGCGCCGATCTGGCCGATGCTGGCGTGCGTGCGCTTGCCAACGGGTTCGGAGCGACCGTTATCGTCAACAGTCAGCCGCGACCTGGCACCCTGCGCTACGCCGCGACGTTATCCGGAGTCCCCACGGTCACCCTCGAGGCCGGTGGACCTGAACGACTTGAGCAGGAAGAAGTCACTCAGGGTGTTCGAGGTATCGAGACGCTATTGAGAACGCTCGGCATGGTGGTCTCCGAACGCTCGGATACCGAACGCGAGGAAACCTACTACCGCTCCGCCTGGGTACGGGCAGATCGCGGTGGGATTCTGATCGCGAGCGTTGGATTGGGTAGTCGGGTATCCGAGGGGGATCTACTCGGAAAGATCACCGATCCGATCAATAACGAAACCGTCGGCATCTATGCGCCACGCGACGGGCGCATTATCGGCATGGCTCGAAATCAGGTCGTTATGCCGGGCTTCGCTGCATTCCACCTCGGCCTGGATCGGATTACTCCGGATGCCGCCGCCGCGCTCATCGCTGAGCCCGGCGACGACAGTTCCGAGGAATAGCGCCTAGCGCAACACCGGGCGCTCGAGCGCCTCTATTCGCTCCTCAAGCGGCGGGTGAGTCATGAACAGCCGCTGAAAGCCCGAACCGGCACCACCGAAGATACCCATTGCTGCCATCTCTTTCGGCAAATGCGAGCCCGCTTGCTGGGATTTCAGGCGGCGAAGTGCAGCGGCCATCTTATTGGCGCCCGCAAGTCTTGCACCACCGGCATCAGCTCGAAACTCACGTTGACGAGAGAACCAGCACACGATGATGCTCGCAAGGATGCCGAAAACGATCTGGGCGACTAACGACGCCAGGAAATAGCCAGCACCCACGCCTTCCTCATTTTTAAGGATTACGCGGTCGACGAAGTACCCCACCAGTCGTGATAGGAACACCACAAACGTGTTCACCACACCCTGAACCAGCGTCAGGGTGATCATGTCGCCGTTCGCAACGTGCGACACCTCATGTGCCAAGACCGCCTCGGCTTCATCCCGCGTCATGCCCTGCAACAATCCCGTGCTGACCGCGACCAGTGAATTGTTGCGATTCGCACCCGTCGCAAACGCGTTGACCTCAGGCGCATCGTAAATCGCGACCTCGGGCATGCCGATGCCAGCCTGATCGGCCTGACGGCGCACCGTTGCGACGAGCCACTGCTCGATTTCGCTACGCGGGTTGGTGATCACTTGGGCGCCTGTGCTGCGCTTGGCGATCCACTTCGACATCAACAGTGAGATAAAGGAACCGGCGAAACCAACGATCGCGGAAAATACCAGCAAAGCCGTGAGGTTAGGCCCGCCACCCGCGGCAAATACGCTGTCCCACGGCATCAGGCTCCAGACGACACTGATCACAGCCAACACCGCAACATTGGTGCCCACGAACAAAAGCAGTCGTTTCATGAATCAGAACTCCGACAAAAAACTCTACGGTAGAAAATGCGGTCTCGCGACGGTAATTTCAATCACGAAGGGATAAATCGAACCGCTACAATGCTTGGGCAATGACCGGTTCAACAAGTTCAGTTCAATCGCCCGACTCGGGCCAGCTGCGAGTTCGCGCCGCAATTTTCGGCCTGCGACTGATCTCCCTGCTGCCGTGGTGGGGACAGCGAATCATCGGCAAAGCCATTGGCGCACTCGCACAGCGATGGGTGCCAAAGCGCATCGGGATCGCTCGGCAGAACCTTAAGCGCGTCTACCCAGAGATGAGCGAAGCCGATAGAGACGAGCTCTTGTCCGCCCACTGCGGTGAACTAGGCATCGGGGTTTTGCAGGCCGGAATGGCCTGGTGGGCCAGCGACGCGCGATCGATCGCGCTCACGGATATTGAGGGTCTTCGACACTTTCAGGCAGTGGACTCGGGACCGATTCTGTTTGCGGGAATTCATTGCACCGCCATGGAGCTATTACTGCGCACGCTCGGCACGTGTACCGAAATATCCGCCGTACATCGTCCATTTGGCCATCAGGTGTTTGACGAGATTGTGCTTCGCGGGCGCGGGCGCGCAACCCGACAGATGATCTCCAAACACGAACCAAGAGCGCTGATACATGCAATGCAAAACCATGAGCGCGTGTACGTTGCAGCGGACCAGATGGATACGACTTCCGGCGCGGTTCCCAGTGTTTTTCTAGGCCAGGAAACCGTCAGTAACGCGACACTGGTTCGACTCGCTGCGAAGTACGCAGCTACAGTACTTCCCGTTCACATGGTCCGTGATGGTGCTCGCTACCGATTAACAATTTACCCACCACTGGAGCTCGCGGGAGACGGTCGCGGTGCCGATGTCGCAATACTGAATCGGGCCTTTGAGACGATGATTGCCGCCGCGCCCTCACAATATTTTTGGGTACACCGCCGCTTTCGAGATACGGACTGATGCCGGACTCAACCGAACAGGCGAAACCGTCATTTCATGCACCGCGCTATTGGCCAACCTGGATCGGCTTTTGGCTGCTCCGATTGTTGAGCTTTCTGCCCTTCAAGGCCCAGCTGAGACTCGGCCGTAGTGTGGGGCGCCTGGCCCTGAAACTGTCGCCGAAGCGCGCGGAGGTCACGCGGCGCAATCTGCAAACTTGCTTCCCCGAGTACGATGCCGATTGGATTGAGGATACCGTGACACGGCACTTCGAGAACCTCGGGATGGGCGTCTTCGAGATGGCGATGGCCTGGTATCGACCGCAGCGACTTAAAGGACGTTGGCGCTTCAACGGCATCGAACACCTGTCTGCGAATACGCCTGGCTCGGTCATCCTGATCACGGGTCATTTCGGTGCGCTTGAAGTAGGCGGCACCGCACTGAAATCCGAGGGACTGATTTTTGATGCCGTCTATCGCGAAGATCGCAGTCCGCTGGTTACGGAGCTAACCCGTCGAGGTCGTGAGCGCTCTGGTAGGCAGACGATCGAGAAATCGAACATCAAGCAGATGGTTCGGAGCCTGCGTGACGGCATTCCGGTCTGGTATGCACCGGACCAGAGCTATCGCCGAAAACACAGCGCAATGATCAATTTCTTCGGCGAACCGGCGATGACCAATACGGCTACCAGTACGCTTGCTCGATTGGGGCGCGCTCGAGTCATCGGCTTTTATCCGCACCGACGCGCGGACCTGTCGGGTTATGACATCGAGATTACCGCACCGCTCGAGCCCTTCCCCACGGCAGACGCAGTCGAAGACACGAATCGACTGGTGCGTCAGCTTGAGGATCAGATTTGGCGCTCACCCGACCAGTACTTCTGGGTTCACCGAAGATTCAAAGGCAGACCGGAGAACTACCCCAACCTCTATGCCGATCTGTAGCCGCTCGCTAGCGCATGCCAATGGCGTTCGTCCCAGTGCGTTGCGCCAGAGGCGCCGCGCTCTTTGAGCAGTGATCGATACAGTCGTTTCAGGTTGCCAGAGCCCCAGCTACCCGGCGAGCGCTGCCGACCGCGATCAAAATCAATCAGAAACCATCGGCCTCCATCTTGCAGGAGGATGTTATTTGCGTTGAGGTCAGAATGATCGATACCGGCGCGGTGAAACCGCGCGAGCGTATTGCCAAGCGCCATCCAGGCGTCCTCTGCAAGCTCGGATCGCGCCAATGCCTCAGTCAGTGTCTTGGTCTCGGGGATCAGTGTCGTGACTAACCACGCTCGGTAGAACACACCCACTCGCTCATACCGTGCCGCCGCTGGCGCAGGCACGGGCAGTCCACTCTCATACATGTCCCTCAGCAAACGATACTCACACAGGCTGCGCGCTCTTGACGCCCCAGTGAACAAATAACGATCGCCCAACAGCGAGGCCATCGCGCCACCTCGCCGATAGGTGCGCAGCGCATAGTCCCCGCTCTGATCACCAACAAACGCCGTCGCGCCGCGCCCGGCATCCGCAGCACCCAACTGGCGCGGCCAGGCCGCCGCATCGAACAAATAATCGGGACGCACACCCAGACGCTGCTCGTCTACCTCCTCAACCACTCTCTGCATTGTTCGTCAGCCTACTTGAAACACTGCGCCCGCACCGGCGCACCCCGTTCGACCAGTGTAACCCCGCTATCGGGCGATTCCGACGATCGCTACACTTGGCGTATGGAGCGAACGGCAATGACAGCCCAGTATGGGTAGCGCGGAACGTATTTGCATATTGCGTCTGTCGGCAATCGGCGATTGCGTACACGCCCTCGCTGTCGTTCGCGCAATTCGCGATGCACTACCGGAGTGCCAGCTCACCTGGCTGATCGGCAAGACCGAGGCCACGCTGATGCAAGGGCTTGAAGGCGTTGAGCTTGTGGTAGTCGACAAACAAGCCGACCGCACTGCAAGGAAGCATCTTGCGCACACTCTGCGGTCACGCGAATTCGATATTCTGCTCAACATGCACGCATCTTGGCGTGCCAATCTAATTTCACGCCTGATTCGCGCCCCGCGAAAGGTGGGTTTCGACCGTGGTCGTGCACGCGATGCGCAATGGTTGTTCTCCAATGAGCGGATTCCGCCACAACACCACCCTCATGTGCTGGATGGGTTGTTCGAGTTTGCCTCGCACATTGGCGTTGCGCGCAGTGCTCCGAGGTGGGAGTTACCACTCGCCGACGCGGACTACGCTCTCGCCGACCAATTCGTTTCGGCCAACAGTCCTCTGGTTGTCATTAGCCCTTGCTCGAGCCAGCGAGCAAAGAACTTCCGAAACTGGCCTGCCGAGCGCTTCGCTGCAATCACGCAGCTAGCGGTCGCGCGATACTCGGCCATTGTCGCAGTGACCGGTGGCGGCAGCGCCCTTGAGCATGAGTACGCCGAGGCCATCAAAGCGGCAGCGCCTGAGTCCGTGCATGACCTTGTCGGTAAAAGCTCACTGAAGTCGCTAGCGGCGCTGATTCAGCGCGCCAATTGCATCATCTGTCCCGATTCGGGACCGGCGCACATCGCAAGCGCGGTCGGCACGCCCGCAATCGGGTTGTATGCAACATCCAATCCCGGGCGGACCGGGCCGGTATCGCAACCCGAATTCACGGTCGACCGTTATCCGGACGCCCTCAAGAAGTACATGGATGAGACGGTCGAGTCGGTGCGCTGGGGTCAACGCGTGCGCCACCCCGATGCCATGACTTTGATCACGGTTGAGGAAGTCGCTGAGAAACTCGATCAGGCACTCAGGACGCAGGCAGCTTAATACTCGCAATGACCTGTGCGGGTGTCAGGTCTTCCAAGCATCTGAGGTGCCCGAGCGGACACGTGCGCTGAAAGCATGGACTGCACTCCAAATCGAGATAGTGAATCTCACTGCGTGTCGTCAACGGCGGTGTAAATCTCGGGCTACTCGAGCCGTACACAGCAACAACGGAAGTCCCGACAGCGGCGGCGACGTGCATCAGTCCGGAATCGTTACTCACAACGGCATGGCAGGCCGCTAGCAGGTCAATCGCCTCAGATAACGAGGTCTCGCCACACAGGTTGTGTGCCGCCACCCGGGATTGCGCAACGATGTTTTGTGCAGCGTCGCGATCACCGGGGCCGCCCAACAACCAGACATCAAATCCACGCTCGTAGAGTTCGCGCGCAGCGGTCGCGAAATGTTCCTGCGGCCATGCTTTGGCGGGTCCGTACTCAGCCCCACACAGCAAGCCGACCACAGGCCGATCGTGCGTTGGCACCAGGCGCTCGATGGCTTTGCGCTGCGCGTTGGCATCGACCGTCAGGGAGGGCGGAGGCGGAGGCGGCAGTGCCTCACCGCGCTCGACACCCAGCATCACGAAGCGTTTGACCGTCTGATCGAGAACCGACTTGTCGAACGCGCGCATATCATTGATCAATCCGTACCGAAACTCGCCGCGATAGCCTGTGCGCTGCGGGATGCGCGCGAACCAGGGCACCAGCGCCGCTTTCAGAGAGCGCGGCAGAACAATGGCGCGACCGTAGCCTCGGTCACGCAGCGAGACGCCGAGCGACCGGCGAACACCGATGCCGACCGCACCGTGGCCAAGTGGCATTTCTACACCTTCGCGAACCTCGGGCATTCGAGCAACGATCGGCAACGACCATCCGGGGGCCAGCACATCGACCGGGCGACTCGGTGATCGCTGTTTCAACCATCGAAATAACGACTGAGCCATAACCATGTCACCGACCCACGATGGGCCGACGACCAGCACAGGAGACTCGCTCACCGCCCGAGTGCGGTCATGTAATCACTGACGCCACGTTGCACATCACGAAATTCGAGTGTGCAACCGGCCGCTCTCAACCGAGTAAGATCCGCTTGGGTGTGACTCTGATAGGCACCCTTGAGGTGATCCGGGAAATCGATGTACTCGATCGTGCCTCGGCCCAGATGACCGACCACCGCCTCTGCGACTTCGCCGAAAGTCTGCGCACGACCCGTACCGCAATTGAACACACCGCTCACTTCAGGGTGGTCTAACATCCAGAGATTCACGCCCACAACATCACCAACGTGCACAAAATCCCGCTGCTGTTCTCCATCGCCGTAACCGGCGTGAGCGCCGAAAAGTCGCGCACGGCCCGTCTCGAGAATCTGGTTGGAAAAGTGCCATGCGACACTTGCCATACTGCCCTTGTGCGCCTCGCGCGGGCCGTAAACGTTGAAGTACCTCAACCCAACCACCTGGGTCGACAGGCTCGTCGCGTGTCTGCGGTAGTAGTTATCGAATAGGAGCTTCGAGTAGCCATAAACGTTCAGCGGGCGCTCGTTCTCTCTCACCTCGGAGAAGGTCGAACTGCCGCCATAGACGGCTGCGGAAGAGGCATAGATGAATGGGATGCGACGTTGCTCACAAAACCACAACAGCGCTTTGCTGTAAGTGAAGTTATTCTCGAGCATGAAGCGACCATTCCACTCGGTCGTCGTTGAGCAAGCGCCTTGATGGAACACCGCGCTGATGCCGCCAAAATCATCCCCCGCCGTCACACGCTGAAGAAACTCATCGCGATCAAGGTAGTCGGCGACGTCTAGGTCGACAAGATTGGTGAATTTGTGCCCGTCGGTCATTTCGTCGACCACCATCACAGGCTCAGAGGTGCGCGCATTCAGCGCAGCCACCAGATTCGCGCCAATGAACCCAGCTCCGCCGGTCACCACAATCATTCGCTGGCGCTCACTTCGATTAGAATTTCATTCATCCTCGAGTATGTACAAGGCGCCGCAATACGGGCATTTCGCCCGTCCGGTAACTTCTACCGGCACATAAACGCGAGGATGCGAATTCCAGAGACTGGTGCCCGGCATAGGGCAAGAGATCGGCAGATCGGCTGCCTTTACGACATAGTGCGTTTCGGTATTCGGATGTTGTAAGGACGACTCGGACATGGGTCGGGTGCTCGTCGAGGCCATTTGCATTAAACGAATTATACCCGCTCGGCTGCGCACGATCACCGCCCCCGGAAACTAGTGTGACCCCAACCAGTGTTGCCACTGCTGGGACACTCGGCGGCGGACATCCTGCAGGGTGGCGCTCGGTACGACCGGACGATTGCCCTCTAGCGCCATACGATGCACCGTCGCGCGCAGCTCGACATAGGCCTCCTGCAGCGATTTCGCTGTGTCGCTCGTGAGCACAGCATGGCCGGCCAGACTGTCCAGTTGACGGATGTTATCGGTCCACTCAAGCAACGCGATGTGGGTATCCGCATGCTGCAAAATCAGGTACTGCACGAGGAACTCAAGATCGGCGATTCCGCCCGGGTCCTGTTTCAAATCGAACTCGTTGGGACCAGAGCGGGACAGGTTCTCGCGCATACGCCGGCGCATATCGGCCACAGCAACACGCAGCGAGGCTCGATTGACACTATCCACAAGCGTGTCGCGACGAATTTGCTCGAAGCTGCGCATCACACCCGCATCCCCAGCCACCGCTCGCGCGCGCACCAATGCCTGATGCTCCCAGGTCCACGCGTCCTTTTGCTGGTACCGGCGGAAAGCTGCGAGTGACGACACCAACAGTCCGGAACGACCGCTGGGACGCAACCGCATGTCAACTTCGTAGAGCTTCCCATGGCCGGTTTGCACCGACAGAAGATGCACCATCCGTCGCGCCAACCGCATTGCGAATCTCGCATTGTCCAGCGGCGTCGGGCCGTCCGTCTCACCTTCATCAAGATCGTGCAGAAATACGATGTCGAGATCGGATCCATAGCCGAGCTCGAGCCCACCGAGTTTGCCGTAACCAATGACGGCAAACCCCGGGGCGCTGGCATCCGTGCCGGCAGGTCTACCATGACGGGCAACCATGTCATTCCAGGCAAGCGTCAACGTGCGCTCCAACACCACCGTCGCCGTGTTGCTGAGACGATCACTGACGCGCATGATCTCAAGCACACCACTGACATCTGCCACCGCAATCCGAAACTGAGCCGTGCGAACGAATCGCACTAGCGCATCGGTCTGATGCTCAACATCGGACTCGTCCTGCGTGCGCGCCAAGGCCTCAAGCTCTGTGCGCATCTGGTCGATGTCCATGGGTTCGTTAAACAGCGAGGCGTCGAGCAACTCATCGAGCAGCATCGGCTGCTCTGCCAGTTGTTCTGCGATGAACCGACTGGAGGCAAGTAGCCGCAGCAGTCGATCGGTTGCTTCGGGTTGCTCCACCAACAGCACGAGATACGCGCTGCGCCGGCACACTGATTCCACCAACTGCAGTGCGCGCTCCAGCACAGCGGGGGCCGGGGTGAAGGCCGGTAACCGCACGATGACGGCATCCACTGCGCCGCGGATACGATCCTGTACCGCCTCGGTGAGCGGCTGTTGCTGCATACGCCTCGCAAACTCCTGCAAGAGTCCCGCGAGGGTATCGATCTGCTCAAGACCTCGTTCCGACAGCGATTGTTTGATCTGCCCGCGATCAATCGACAGCCAGTCCGGTGTCGAATCGCGCTGCGCATCATTTTCTGCGGCAGCGAACACAAGACCGCGAAATGCGTCGGAAACCCGTCGTCGATGAACGTCCAGTTCCGCGACCAGCGAGTCCCAGCTGTTTTTTCCCATCGACAGGACCAACGCATGACGCTCCGACTCGGATTCCGGCAGCGAATGTGTCTGGCGATCTGCGAGCCCCTGCAAGCGGTTCTCCAGCACTCGCAGATAGTCATAAGCCGCCCGCAGCTCCGCTGCCATCTTTGCACTGATGCATTCCGCGGCCGCCACCGCTTCCAGCGCTGCGTAGAGAGAGGTCGTCTGCAGCGCCGGAAGTCTGCCGCCACGAATCAGCTGCCAGGACTGGACGATGAACTCGATCTCGCGAATGCCTCCGGTACCGCGCTTGATATCGCGCACGGCCTCCTGACTCGTGGCTTCTTGTTCGATCGTTCGCTGCATGTCGCGTAGCGACTGCAACACACTGAAATCGAGGTAGGCACGATAGACGAACCGAGTGAGGCAATCGGCAACCCAATCGCGTGTCAGGTTGCGTGGATCCTCACCAATGACTCTCGCCTTCACGAACGCGTAGCGCTCCCAATCGCGACCATGACGCTGTAGGTAGACCTCCAGCGCGTCGAGGCTTATCGCAAGAGGTCCGGCGCTGCCGAATGGTCGCAGGCGAGTATCGACGCGAAACACGCGCCCGAGCTCAGTGACTCTATCGAGTATGTCGATCACCAGCCTCGCTTGACGCAAACAGTACTCCTCAGCATGCAAGGCGCGACGGCCATCGCTTTCGCCGATCTCGGGGTAGACGAAAAAGATGTCGATATCCGATGAGAAGTTGAGCTCACCCCCACCGAGCTTGCCCATGCAAACCACCTGTAGCGGCACCACATCACCGTCCCGAGTGCGTAATTCACCATGACGTTCCTGAAGTCGTGCACGAGCTGCCTTAAGGCCGATCTCAACCGCCGCATCCGCGAATGCGCTCAGCGCCTCGAGAACGTCCGCCAACGGCAACGCCTCCGCCGCATCACGCCACGCGATTTTCAACATCAGCTGGCGTCGAAATCGTCGCAACCCCCGCTCTGCGCCCAATTCGGCTACTGCGGCGTCAAGACGCGCACGATCAAACACTGTGTCGTGCGCACTTTCGGTCAGAATATCGCCAAGACACGCGGGTTCCTGCAAGGCCGCGTCGCGGACAAAAGCGCTCGCCGCCGCTGCGCGCCAATATGCGGGTTGGGAAGCCGCCTGAGTGGCTAGGGCACTAGCCGCATCGGTGTCGATCTCGGACAGGGCCAAATACCAATGACGCAGGGTGTGCTGAAGCTCGGGTCGGTTGGCATACCAGGACTGGTGCGCCAGGAGCTTGTTGATCCGGTTCCACATCCCGAGAGTGTAGCCGCACAAAGCTTTTCAAAAAAAACCGCCGTCGAAGACTGGGAGAGGCGTGTGCGATGAAGGGGTTCCCCCAGACTCCGACGGCGAAGTTCCAAGCAAGCTGTCTCTAGACGCTAGGCATAGGTGTGCGGCTATACCCAGCTGGCATTCATTGCGATGAGCGCGATCAGGAACAGACCATAAATCGTCGTCAGTACGAGTGCTGCCGATGCGAAATTCCGTTCTCGCTCAATGGCGTGATCCTTGAGTTCTGATGCGCTCATTCAATTGCTCCAATGCCTGTAGACGACATTCCCTGCCGCTTACCAAGGTTGGTGTTACAACTGAAGCGCTTATCCCACCGAAATCGAGAAAATCAGAAAATTCCCGCAACAAGGCCTGCCGCAAGGGTCGCAGAGAGCTCCGAGACCTGACCTGGCATGTCGGGAGTCCAGCCGCCACGCAGCACCAACGGGGGCTGTACCGTGCGCCAGCGCAACCCGGTGACGATCCGCTCGATACCCTGCACGGTGCCACGCCCGTCTTCTCCGGCGCGGATGTAGCAGGCGAAGGGTAATCCAGCGAGGTCCTGCCCTAGTGGATAGTAGATGCGCTCAAAAAAATCTTTGGTTCGCCCCGCCATACCACCGAAGTTCTCGGTGGTGGCGACCAACAGGGCATCGGCTTCACGAACCCGTGCGGCGTCCACCGTCAGGCTGTCCAGACTCACAACTTCGAGAGATTCGTCGATATCGCCAGCGGCGTCGGATGCCGCCTCAAGCAGCCTTTGCGTATTTTCTGACGGTGCGTGATGAACGATGAGCAGGCGCATCCCTCAGATTGTGGCACTCGCTGGACGCGTGAGCCAGATCGTCCACGCTTAGCTGATAGCGGAGAGCCCTCGGGAGATCCCGGTATTGTTCAGGGCGTAGCTGCCGGAATCCGCGAGTGACCGGATCTGGTCCAAAAGCGGTTGCGGCTTGCCGAGAAGATAGCCTTGTCCGTAATCCACACCGAGCCGTTTCAAACCCGCAAGTACCGCCGGCGTTTCGACAAATTCGGCAACGGTTTTCAGTTCCATCACGCGCGCGACTTGTGCCACGGCGGCAACCATCGATTCGGAGACCTTGTTGGTATCGAGATCCCGCACAAAGCTGCCATCGATTTTCAATGTGTCGACAGGCATATCGCGCAGATAAGCGAATGAACTCAAGCCGGCGCCAAAATCATCCAGCGCGAACTTACAGCCCAGCTCGCGCATGCTGTGCATGAACCCAATGGCGGATTCACGGTTGGCAATAGCAGCCGTCTCAGTGATTTCGAAACAAATCTGTTGCGGCCGCAGGTGGCTTTCCACCACATGCTGGCGCACGAAATCATGAAACGTCGGTTCGCCCAGCGATTGGCCCGAGAGATTGATAGCGAATGTGGTGTCGGACAGAGCCAGCAGATCATCGAACTGGTCAAGAATCTGGAAGAACCGTTTGATGACATAGCGATCGAGTCGCGGCATCAACTGGTACTGCTCGGCTGCGGAGAAGAATTGCTGTGGCAGGAGCACGTCGCCGCCAGGACCTGTCATTCGAAGGAGAATCTCGAGGTGCGGCGACCCGTTTTCGCTCTGTAGTGGACGGATCGGCTGCGCATCCAGAACGAAGGCATCGTTGCTGATCGCTTCCTGCAGCTGCGCGAACACCTGCAGGTTATCTACCCGGCGCACGATACTCTTGTCGTGAGGGTCAAAGCACTCGATGCGATCGCCGCCATGGTCTGTGGCTTTGCTGCAGGCCATTCGAGCCATCGTCAGCGGATGCTCGGTCAGGGATTGCTGGTCGTTGATCTCGACGACGCCGGCGCTCACGGTCACAGCTACCGAGGACTCGCCTCTGACGTAAACGAGTCGCTGGCACTCGGTGCGCACTACCTCGGCGTACTCCATGCCCTCGTTGAGGTCCTTGTGACGAAGTAGCGCGGCGAAGCGGTCGCCCTCAATGCGGGAAAGTGAACTGCCGCCAGGCAGACGACTCGCGGCGATGCGCGCGAATCGCTCGAGCACTTCCTCACCTGCCCGCGTGCCGAAGCGATCGCTGACCACCTCGAACTGATCGAGGTCAAAATAGACAAGGCAGTGGTCGTCGTCGGCTTCCTGCTCTTCGCCGGTGAGCTTATCGAGAATCGCGCTGAAGTCGCGTTGTTGAATCAGACCCGTCAGCCGATCATAGCTTTCGCCGATGATGCGTACGGCCACCCTCACAAAGTGGCCAGTCAGTCGCTCGGCCTCGGTACCTAAGGGGTGTCCGTCTGTTTGGCACGCGGTGGCCAAAACGCCGATGGGCTGTTGATGTTCGTCGCGCACGGGCGCGAGGATCATTTGCCATTTGTCTTCCTTGCCGATCGCACCACGTGGCAGACCGCGGCGCTGAAGGACTACCGGTTGCTCAATGTTGGCAAATTTCGGCAACACATCGCGCAACAACTCATGATCAAACGCCTTCTTGTCGATCCCGTTCCAGGTCCGATGGGCGATACGAATGCGAATACGACGCGAAGGCACCAGAAGCACGCTGTAGCTCATGCCGATGTGGTGGGTTAACTCTCTCACCAGGCGGGACAGACGCGCTTGACCGTGGGTCTCCGTCTCGAGACGTTGTTCGAGTCCGTAAATCAGGTCGAGTTCACGGTGGGCATCACTCAGCGCGATCCGCAGAGAATCGGTCCCTGCAGGCGCTGAAAATTGTGGTGCTGAGTCCGACATCACTTCCCCGGTAACCCGGGCGCTCGGTGCGCCGGTACCAAATTCCATGGTCAGACATTAACTTAAGCTAGTCGCCCGGTTCCGTGATCGCCGTCTCACCGGCCGTGATCACTAATAAATACGGAATCCACCGTGTCGTTTCCGGCTGCGACTGTCGATCCACCAGAATCCCGCAGCGAACCCGAGCACCAGCGCTATCGCCAGACCTCCCAATGCCATCGGCCAGGGGAGGCTAAAACTGTAGGCCCGCATGCGACTTCGCAACTCATCGAGCTCGCCGATCGCCGCATCGCGGTCCTGTTCTGACTGTGCCAGCGCAGATTCGGTACTGGTCAGGCGACTCTCGAGATCCGCGACCCGCCCCAGCGCTCCTGAGGCAGAATTTCGAATCGACTCCAACTCTGCCTCTGCGGATGCTGCGCGTGCGTTAGCCTCGTCTACGACAAAGCGCGCCGGAGGATCAGTGATGAGGAACCCCGCCTTGACCCAACCTTCGGTGCCGTCGGGCAGGCGCACGCGCGCATAGAGGGAGTTGCGCTCCAGCACGGTCATCTCTTGACCACTCTCGAGAGAGCGAAATGCCCGATCGGAGGTGTCCGCCGCCCGATGCAGACCCAAACGCAGTACGTCGGTCACATAAACCGTCTCGGATTGCGCCATGGCGGCCGACGACACCAACAGCAGCAATGCCCAAAATATGAATACGCGGGCGTTTGATCCCATAGTTCTATTCCTCATGGCGAAACACTGCCGGCCAATCCCTCCGCGGCATCATCCGCCACCTGCGTCTCGGCCTCATAGCGGTGAAGCCACTCTAGCACCGCGTTCTGCACGACCTCACCGGTACCTCGGTGGACATCAGGCGCGTTGTGCAATGCCACAACAATGTAGCGGCGGCCATCGGCTGCCATTGAGTAACCCGCCATGGCACTCACACCATCCAATCTTCCCGTCTTCAAGTGCGCACGACCCGTGATCGGTCCACTGCGGAACCGACGACGAAAGGTGCCGTCCAAACCCACCAGCGACAGCGATGCCACGAATTCCGGCATATAAGGGCTGCGCCACCCGCGCATCAGCAAACGACCCAAGCCGGCGGCTGATATTCGCGCGTCGCGGGACAACCCGGCACCGTTGTCAATCACGATGCGCTCGGCATCAAAACCGCCATCAGAGAGCCACTGTGCGAGCCGCGAGCGTGCCTTGGTCAGTGTTGCTGGCTCCCCATATGCTTCGCGTCCGAGCGTCAGGAAAAGCTGCCGGGTCATGACGTTATTTGAGTTCTTGTTGATCAGCCGAATCTGATCCGTCAGCGGTCTGGATGACCAAACCAGCCAGGGCTCGAGCGCATCGCCGACCACACCATTGCGCATCGCCCCATCAATCTGACCTCCACGCCGAGCCCAAATGGTGCTGAACAATGATGCGGCGTACGCGTCGTGCGTGAGCAATGAACGCGCCAGTGAGTAGCGCTCGCATCCATCTGGAAACGTTCCGGAGAAGCGCACACTAGTGCCATTCGCTTCTGCGTTCACAGCCACCCCTTTTTGATAACCGCGACAGCGCCCGCGAATCAGCTTGAGGTTGTTTTCGATCTGCAACTCCGGCATCGCTGGCACAGTGGTGATGCGCACCCGACGCGTTTGCAGATCGGGTTCGAAGAAAAACCGGACGACTTTGAAGTTCACAAGCAACGCGTCCGGCGCCACGTTGTACGCGCGCAGCGGTTCCTGGTCGAAGGCCCCGGGGTCGACGGCCTCCAGCTCAAATGCGCTGTCATCCAGCAGAATATCGCCTGTGATACGGCGCAGACCACGCCGCCGCATTTCGACGATCATCCGCTCCAGCGACTCTTCCACCAAATAAGGATCACCGCCGCCACGGATTGCGAGATCGCCTTGCAGCACGCCGTCGCGACCCAGCTCGCCCAGAAGAAATACCTCGGTTTGCCACTGATAGTCAGGACGCAACAGCTCCAGACTGGCCAGCGTCGTAACGAGCTTCATAGTCGAGGCCGGATTTCGCGGTGTCTCAGCGTTGTGCGCGATGACCACCGGTCCACCATCGACCGGCTGCACCCACAAGCTGAATCCGTCAGCATCCAGCTCGTAACGATCGAGCGCTCGTTGGATCTCCTCCGGCAGGTTGTCGTCAGCAGCGGCCCCTAGCGAACAGAACAGGAGCAGCGCTACCACCAATATGTGTGCAAACTTCGTGAGGTATGATCGCGGCGGTCGCGCCAGCGCAGATAGCAAGGTCATGTCACGATTATGCGTAATGCCAAAGACAAAACACAGCGTGCCGTGACCGGCGGTATCGCTGTTGTCCTACTCGCAATGCTCGCTGGACCGGCGTTTGCGCAGTCGCTCTTCGAGGCGCATGACAACCTGTCGACTGTGTCCGCGCTGTTTCAGCTAGATAGCGACGGCATCGCGCCCGGCAGTGGACTGAGCCTGTATTGGCAAACGGCCAGCCATGCGGCACGCGAGACCAATGGCGACGCCAGCATTCTGCTCGATGGCGAATCAAGTCGCCTGCGCGCAGAGTGGCGCCACAGCCTCAATGCCCGCTGGTCCGTTTCGGTGGGCCTCTCACAGTGGTGGCACGCTCGCGGCACACTCGACGGCTTTATCGACAGCTGGCATGCGGCGTTCGGGTTCCCGGACGGTATTCGCGACGACGTACCCAAAGGACAAATACAATTCCAATACGCCGAGGGTGGCCGAACGCGCCTCGACGTGACGCGTACACGTCGCGGAATCGGTGATCTCACCCTAAGTACGCAGCGCCGGTTCGGCGACGGCGACTGGGCGATCGCCGCCCACTTGAAGTTGCCCACGGGGTCGTTTCGAGATCTCACCGGCAGCGGTGCAACCGACTTCGGCCTAAACGTGCTCTGGCAACCGGAAGTTCCCACCACACCGGGGTGGTCATGGCGTGCCGGTGCAGGGGCCGCGGCGCTTGGCTCGGCAGATATCGACCTGCCCGGACAAACTCGCGTCACGTGGGTCGCGCACGGAGAACTGCGCTACCGCATCAACGATGCCATCGACCTGGGTGCGCGCCTCCAAGGCCACGGTGCACTGAGTGACAGCGCGCTCGATATTATTGGCCGACCTGCGGTGTGGCTAGTCACCGGGGGCGAGATCCGCAGCGGCGACAACTGGCGAATCACTATTTCGGTCACAGAGGATATCGTCGTCGAATCTGCCCCCGATGTCAGCTTCAACTTGGGACTCCATCGAAAATTCTGAGGATTTCGCATCCGCCTGTCATTTCTCCGCGAACAACAGTTCAACCTTGGCGCCGGGGTTGCCTTTTCGAAATACACGGAGACAGACATGACTTTGACAAATGGATGTAGCAAGGCGATTGCCCTTGCGAGCGTCATTGTGCTTGGCGCCAGCAATATTGCTTTCGCCGGACATCACGAAGAGAAAGAAATGGCGGCGAGCATCGTCGCGACTGCTGCTGAGGCAGGACAATTCAACACACTGCTCGCTGCCGCAAAAGCGGCGGGTCTGGCAGACACGTTGGCCAACGGCGGTCCGTTCACCGTATTTGCCCCAACAGATGAAGCGTTCGCGGCATTGCCAGAGGGCACCGTTGAATCGCTGCTGCTGCCTGAGAACAAAGAAACGCTCGCCACAATCCTGAAGTTCCACGTGCTGTCAGGCAAGGTAGGCAGCGACGCACTGGCGGACGGTATCCAGGTGGACACGATTGCCGGCATCAAGGCAACGATCAGCGCTGTCGAAGATGGCTTTAATATCGAGAACGCTAAGATCGTGGCAACAGATATCGCAGCCAGCAACGGAATCATCCACGTGATCGATCGCGTGATCCTGCCGCCCGAGTCCAGCGCTGCTCGCGACACGCACGGTGACAATATGGTGGTCGCACTGATCAACGAGGCCATCGATGCCGGAGTACCGTTATTTAACGATGGCAACACCGACGCGACCGCAGGCATCTACAAAATCACCGCGCAGTCGTTGGTGAGCTTTGCAGACGCCTCTGCACTCAGCGACACCGCCCGCATGCGACTTCGTCAGGGACTCGACCGCGCAGCGGCACAACATAGCTCACGACAGCAGGCCTGGACGCTGCGTTATGCACTCGACGATGTACGCGCCGAAATGCGCGGCGACATGATGCAGGCGGCCAACCGCTAGATCATGAGTGGGTTTGTTGCAAACCGCTCGGGAACGCTCTACCGTCGCTCGGCGTCGGTAGAGCGATTCCCTCCTGTTCTGCCAACGATCCCCGAGGCAGAACCGGACAAAAGGAGCTCCGTGACTACCCAACCCGAGCCCACCCTGCTTGAGCGTATTGCAGCAGGAGAGCAACGCGCCGTAAACGCGTGCCTGGATCAGTATGGCGGCCTCGTTTGGTCGCTCGCTCGTCGTTTGTCACCGAATGACAATGACGCAGAAGATGCCGTCCAGGAAATCTTTGTGGAAATCTGGCGCCACGCCGATCGCTTCGACCCCTCGAAGGCGAGCGAGGCGACCTTTGTAGCGATGTTGGCTAGACGACGACTGATCGACCGCTTGCGTCGACACAACAGACAGCCAACAGAAGAAGAATTTGACGAAACACTGAGTATCGCACCGTCAGCGGAATCCGCTGCAGAAGTGCGGACCGATGTAGCGCGCGTGGCACAAGTCATGGCGCAGATGAAGCCGGAACAACAAAAAGCTTTGCACCTTTCGGCCTGGATGGGAATGTCACACGCTGCGATAGCAGAAAAGATGGGGCTACCACTAGGCACGGTCAAGAGTCATATCCGGCGTGGACTGTTGATGCTGCGGGAGCAGCTCACAACAACGTAAGTGCGGGGACTATCGCATGACCAAGGACCAATATGAGTCCCAGCTCGATG
The DNA here is from genome assembly GCA_038521865.1 of Pseudomonadota bacterium. Classification (GTDB taxonomy): domain Bacteria; phylum Pseudomonadota; class Gammaproteobacteria; order Steroidobacterales; family Woeseiaceae; genus CALBPI01. The sequence continues at coordinate 58,607 of JBCBKO010000002.1, forward strand.
AGCTGATCGACAAAGTGATGACGGCACCGGCGGACGCGTTTACCGCCCTGCCCGATGATGATGGCGCGCTGCGTGTACTGCTGCGCGAATTGGATGCAGAGACACCGGCTGATCTTTGCCAGTCCCTGGAACTCGCTGCCGCTGCGCCTCTGGTCAGCGTGCCGACCGGGGGTGAAGCAATGCCAGCACACCTCAGGAGACGTATTGAACTGGATGCATCCAACCAAGTCGGTGCTGCGCCTCGTGTGCCCCGCACCAACAGTGTAACCAGCATTCAAAGCGCTCGACGACGCAGTGAGCCGGTTGCGGTGCCAGACACCGGAACAAACTGGTTTTCTGGTGCCGGATGGTTGGCTGCGGCAGCGTTGCTTGTCGCGTTGGTCTTCAACCAGGAGTCACCGGAGACAAATCCGGCCGAGACAACGGTTGCCGACGTCACACCAGACGCGTCCGACGCGGGCGAATCATCAACACCGAGCGACGTGCTGGAGCGCAACGAGCTTCTCGAAGTCGCTGGCACGATCACGGTGCCGTGGCTTCAGCCAAATCAAGCAGGATTCGAACTTGTGACTGGTGATGTCGTTTGGAACGACGCACTCCAGCAGGGTTATTTGCGCCTGGCAAATATGCCCATCAACGACACTGCGGCGCGCCAATATCAGCTTTGGATCGTTGATCCGGATCGTGACGCTGAACCGGTGGACGGTGGAGTGTTCGATATCGTCGCACGCAACGGCGAAGTGCTAGTGCCGATCGACGCGAAGCTTCGCGTATCTGAACCGACGGCGTTTGCGATTACGCTGGAACAGCGTGGTGGTGTTGTCGTTTCCGAGGGTCCGCTTTTGGTGGTGGCGCCCGTCGCATCCTGATTAGGCACGAGGGCGGGGGCGTTCTATGCCCCATGTTTTTATCCGATCGCTGAGCGTACTCGGCTTGACCCCGAGGCGCTCGGCGGCACCCCCCTCACCCGACACCTTCCAACCCGACGCCTGAAGCGCACGAATCGTGTTCTCACGCTCAAACGCACGCATTTCTCGCTCCGACAAAACCTCCTCACCCTCGAGCGCCTCATCCGGCGAGAAGATAGCGTGCGATGCGCCCATCGTCGGCTTGATCTCACCCCCAAGCTCCTCGGGCGGCAGCGACAGATCGAGTCGCAGATGGGCGTCACGCGACAAAATAACGGCACGCTCGATGACGTTCTTGAGCTCGCGAATGTTGCCAGGCCAGGGGTAATCGCGCAGCAGCGCGGCCTGGCGTTGGGTGAGGTGCAAAACGGGCCGTCCGAAATCTCTCGCCGCTTGCGAAAGAAAATGCTGCGCCAGTGCAACCACGTCATCACCGCGCTCACGCAAAGGCGGCACCTCAAGCGGGAAAACACTTAGCCGATAGAACAGATCCTCTCGAAACTCGCCCGCACGTACCGCTTCCTCCAGATCACGATTTGTCGCCGCGATAACACGCACATCAACCTTGCGCGTGTAGTCCTCGCCGACACGTTCGAATTCGTTCTCCTGCAAGACCCGCAGTAGCTTCCCCTGCAGATCCAGTGGGATTTCACCCACCTCATCGAGAAAGATGGTGCCTCCATCAGCGAGTTGAAAACGACCGATACGGTCACGGTGGGCGCCCGTGAACGCGCCTTTCACGTGACCGAAGAACTCACTCTCGAACAATTCCTCCGGAATCGACGCGCAGTTCACTTTGACGAGTGACTCTCCACTTCGCGGACTTCTCGCATGCAACTCGCGCGCAACCAATTCCTTCCCGGTCCCGGATTCGCCAAGGATGAGTACGCTGGCGGGCGTCGCCGCGACGGCTTCTACACGTGCGAGCATCTGCCGCAGTGCAGGACTGGAGCCCACGACCTCACCAAACCGGAGCGACTCGTTGAACTCCTCGCGCAGGTAATCACGCTCTGCCTCAAGCTCTTCGCGCAGTCGCGCGTTCTCTTCGAATGCTTTGCGAAGGGCTCGCTCCGCTTCGTTCCGCTCCGTAACATCTTTCGACGCGACCAACATACGCACCACTTCTCCAGCGGCGTTGCGCTCAGCCAGGGTCGACATCATGAGCTCAAGCGTGCGCCCGTCGCGAGTCACCATTTCGCGCTCGGAATTTGTTATGCCGCCCGATGCGATCAGGTACTCAAGACGCTCCTGGCCACCGATAGCGCGGCGATTGTCCTCGCTGAGAAACCCCAGGATGGATTTACCGAGGACGTCCTTGCGCTCAAACCCGAGTTTTTTCAACCAATGATCACTGACATCGGTAATCCGACCTTTCTGATCGACGTTGTGCAGCATCGCAGGCGTTGCGCGATACATCGCCGCATACCGCGCCTCCAGCTCAGCGGCTTCATCCATATCCCGATAGATCGCTAGCGTGCGCAGGTAAACGCCCGCGGCGTCTCGCTCGACATCCGCACTGGTCATCAACCGAACAGGCTCACCATTGCGACCGAGAAATACCACGGGGACGTCTCGCACAGACCCGGTACGCCGAAGCTGCGGGATAAACTCTTCCTTAATCCGACGCACGGAATCTTCATCCGCTATGTCGGTGGGTCTCAACGACTCCAGCTCCTCTCGTGAATAGCCGAGGCGGTTAATCATCGCGTCGCTTTGGTCGATGAAAAAACCACGCTCATCTAACGCGGCGACCATGATCGGTAATCGCTGAAAAAGAAACTGATATCCCGGTTTTTCGTTAGCCGTCATAGTGCTCACGATTTTTCGTAAATATAATTACGAAAAATCGTAAATTACGAATTTCCGTAAATCAATTCGAGTTCTATTCTATTGATTTTATTGAAAATAAAAGTTGGCACGTTACCTGCTATGTATTAAAGCAGAAGAGGTTGTATTGATTGTCTGACCCTCGTCGGACAGCAGCCTCCCGAAGGAAGGTAGCAAAATGAAGCAGCGACGTATGAGAGCAATCGCCCTCGCGGGCGTCCTCGGAATGACCGGCGCGCTGCACATGCCTCTCATGGCGAACGATGCAGTGACCGCCATGGACGAGATCATTGTGCGGGCTAGCGCAAGCGAGTTCATGGATGTGTCCGCGCCGCTCGCGGAGGCTGTCGCAGCAATCCGCGAGCAAAACGATGTGGACTTGCGCACCACAGTGCAAATCGAACTGGCTGAAACGTTTGGTACGGCTCGAAGCATCTTGGTCGCGGAGGAAAATCTGAGGTAACTGGGTTCAAAACGTCAACAGAACTCCCTCCCCTGAATAACTGTTGACACCCCCCTGCGTTTCACGATCAACCGTGAACCGCGCCGGCGTCACCACCCCCCCTGAGGTGACGTCATTTGTGGAGGGGCCGGGTCTGTTTCGCAGACGCCAGAGGCATGGGCACCCCCCCCCCCTCGCCCATCCGGCCCCGACACCCTTTTCTTGACATGAGCCAGCTCGCCCCCAAATCAACAAATCGACGCAAGACTGGAGCTACAAACCATGCTGAACACAGAAACGACCGAAAACTGGGTATTCGATGCTACGGCAGAGAACTTCGAGTCGATGGTCGTCAACGCGGAGGTTCCGGTACTTGTCGATTTCTGGGCACCGTGGTGCGGGCCTTGCCAGCAAATAACGCCTATGCTGAACAGCCTGGCGGCTCGCTATCAGGGTCGGTTCAAAGTCGCCAAAGTGAACGTCGACGAAGAGAACGCACTTGCCGGCGCGTTCGGCGTGCGCAGCATCCCGATGCTGGTGCTGTTCCACCAGAAGCAGGCAGTCGAGCAAATTGTTGGACTACAACCGGAACAGGCGCTTGTGCAGCTGATCGACAAGTACGTTGCACCTGCCGATGACGACTTACGACAAGCCACACAAAACGCCGTTCTGAACGGAGATGACGCATCAGCGCGGGAGATGTTGCTCGAGGCGCTTGAGGCGAATCCCGAAAACGACGCCATCAAGGTCGATCTTGCGAGAGTCGAAATGGCACTGGGCAAGTACAGCGACGCGCTGAATCGACTGAGTGATCTACCCAGTGAAATCGAGTTCAGTGCGGATGTGCAAACACTGAAGGCCGAGCTCGGGCTGCGCGCTGAGGCGTCGCGTCTCGAGTCATTGGACACGCCGTTGGCAAGGGCGCTTGCCGAGGCAGCGCGCAAAGACTATGCGGCCGCGATCGACACGTTGCTGGAGATTGTCCGCACCAAAGACGCTGACGATAGCGGTTCAGCGAAAGCCAACCTGTTTCGGATTTTCGATCTGTTGGGCAGTGCGGACGATCGCGTACAAACCGGACGGAGAGCGCTCGCTAATCTGCTGAACTAGTGCTCAAGCACCAAGGTGTTCACGCAAGAATGCGATCGTGCGAGCGAATGCGCGCGACGCCGAAGCTTCGTTATAGCGGGCGTCTCCCGGGTTGGCGAATCCATGTAGCGCATCCGGTTCGACGACGACCTCTACTGGCTTGCCTAGGTTCAGAGCCGAATCGCGAAATGCTCGCACGTCGGTAATGGGTATCGACCGATCGCGCCCGGCGAAAATAGCCAGCAGCGGTGTGTCGAATGTTGCGAGCGCTTCAGGATCGGAATCGGGCTGTCCGTAATAGCTGACCGCTGCGGTAACGGTTTCGGCGTTATTCTGTGCGGTACGCACCGACCATTGCGCCCCTTGTGACCAACCCAGGGTAGCGACTGCAGGCGCACCCGCAACTTCGGTTAGAAACCCGATCGCCGCAGTAATGTTGGCGTCGGCCGCGTCCATGGATTCCAGCAGATCACGCGAGAGTTCACCCGCACGAACGTTGTTGTTCGTGACCTCTCCATCGTACAAATCGACCGCCAGCGTCATGAAGCCCTGAGCGGCAATCTGCTCCGCGGCGCTTTTGATATCGTCATTCAGGCCCCACCACTCGTGGATCACGATCACCGCAGGCAGTGGCTCAACCATCGTCTCCGGAAACGCGAAGTAGCCGCGAATGAGTGCATCCTCTGATTCACCATAAGGCAGCATCTCACCTGCCACTGCCACCGGATCGCGCAACGAAGACTCTGCAGACGTAGATACAGACTCGGCCTGCGACGCGGTATCGGGTGATATTTCGGCGGTTTCGGTTGCGGGCTTATCGCCTTCTCCGCCACATGCGGCAAGCGCCAGCATCAGGGGAATGAGCATCAAACGGGGTGAAAGCAACATGCGTATTTGGGTCTGATTTCTCCGGGGGCGTCATTTTTGCATCGACGACCGTAAAAAGGGAAGTCGAACAGGCGCTTGCGGTTCCGCGGCGGGCGGTGCGACCATCAGCGCATGGGGACTCAGGGCGAGGTAGTGTGCGGCCTCCCGTTGCGCCGCGCGTGGCAGGCCATTGTGATCGGCCTTGGATTAGCTGCGCCCACCACAGGCGCGTTCGCTGCGTCGGATTTCGCCGTCGGTTCCAGGCTGGTCATTACCGACGAGGCGCCACACGAGATTACGCTACCCGCCGGTCGCTGGTTGCTGGGCAAGTCGGCACGATTCTGCGAGGCAGAATTAGAGATCACGGGCCTTGCAGCATTGCCCACTGTGGTCGCACGTGCAGATGGCCACCTGCTATTGATTCCCATTGAAACCTCTGCCGCACTGACCCTGACGCTCAAGGCGACAATCAGCAATCAGCGCGCACGTGAATGCGATATTCATGTCGAGACTTTTACAACAGACGGATTGAGCGCGGAGCTGCTCGAACGAGAAGCCGCCCTCACTGACAGCTACGCCCGCAGCGGAGACGCAGAACGGGAAGTTCGCATCCCGCTTGCGATTGACCTCGGCAAAGCGTGGGCGCGGAGCTCCTCAAACCAGCAAATCGGCGCTTCCCGTTGGCTGATCGCCGCATCTAACAGTGGCCGTTTGGGCAGGCACCGCGAGGTTGTCGAATTAACGCGCCGTGGCCTGGACTGCTGCGGCTCTCTATCCGATGCATGGCTAAAGGGCCAACTGCTGAATTCGATGGGGTTGGCGTTAGCGCGCACTCGCCAGTCAGAGCTAGCTCGATCCGCGCTAGAGAAGGCGAGTTCAACACTCGCGCCTGAATACGAGAATAAGGCTGCAAATGTCGCGCAGAGCAATCTGTGCTTTCTGAAGTTCAGAGTGCTCAAGGAATTTGAAGCTGCCGAGACTTGCTACGCGAGGCTCTTGGAAACGGCGCAGACGTTGGGTGACGGTACGGGCGAGGTTCGATATCTGAACCTGTTGGGGGGCACACTCTCACAACGTGGACAGCCCCGGAAAGCGCTCGAATACATCGATCTTGCCTACAACCACCCGAGGGCCAAACAACGGGATCGACTTCAGGCCGACATCGCTCGCGCACGAGCGCTAGAACTCTCCCGCCTCGGGCGCTTTCAGGAGGCGTTAGAACTCCTGCAGGAGTCGCTGACCATTTCCCAGGAAATTGATGACCGTATGGGTGCAGGCCGGACACTCAATAACATGGGTATTGCCTATGGTCGGCTGGGTGTCTATCGACAGGCCGCGGAGCTGCTTGAGCAATCGTACGCGCTTGCCTCAACGGCGAACGCGGATCGCCAGCTGAGCGTTGGCATCGGCTACGCCAATGCCTTGATTTACCTCGGCGAAGTTGATCGGCTGGCGGCCCTCTTGGCGGAACTGGAATCACTGGCGACCATCTCAGAGGACGCGGCGCTCGTTCGTCAACTGCGTCTCTTGAGCGCATCCGAGGCAGAGGCGCGCGGGAATGCAGCCGAGGCACTTGTTGCTCTTGAGGTTCTGATTGATGAATTTTCGCATGACCCCCCGTCCGAATCGCGGTATCTGATCTCCGCACTGAACGTGGCGAGCCAGGCCGCGCTCGCGCAGGGCGATGCAGAGAGCGCTCTCGCGTTCGCCACACAGTCGGTGCAACGCAGCGAGCAAACAGACAATCTCATGAAGATTGCCGCTTCGATTGCAATGCGCGCCCGCGCGCTGCAGATGCTGGGTGAGTCAGACTCGGCTATCGCCGACGCATACGCTGCCATTGAACTTATCGAGAGGCTGCGTGGCGACCTGCAACAGATCGAGACTCGCGCCAGCTACCAGTCTACAAAGCTTGGCGCCTACGCCCTTCTGATTGACCTACTCTCCGAAAGCGGAGAGATCGAACAATCACTGGAAGTGGCAGAACGCTATCGCGCGCAAACACTGGTCGACGTACTGCAGAAGGGTAACGCCAACCCACCCACCACTGCGCCAGTCAATTTAGTGACGACACGCGCTGATCTGCGGGCGGAGATCAATCGCCGCGAACAAGCGCGACTAAGCGGCAAGACCACCGAGTCGATCAGCGATTTGCTGGCGGAATTGAACGTGCTTGACGCCAAAATTTCCGAGTTCGATCCGCGCTACCGCGCGACACAACGCAACTTCGCCCTGCCCGCTGCCGAGCTCCGTGAAACACTGGACGAGGGCACAGTAGCCCTCCAGTACATGCTCGGCACGGAGCGTTCCTATGCATGGCTGATGGATCGCGATGCGATTGAGCTCGTGTATTTGCCGGCAAATTCGGAGATTGAGTCACTCGCTCGCGAATTGCACGCCACGCTTTCCAGAAGAGGCGATGCGCAAGACTTGCTGGTCACGACGGGCAGGCTGTTGCTCGGTCCCTTTGCCGAGAAACTCGCGAGGGCTAAACGCGTAGCGATAGTGCCCGACGGCGCCCTGCACTACGTGCCCTTCGATGCGCTGATGCTATCGCCAGACACACCGCCAGTCCTTGCGACCGTCCCAATCAGTCATCAAGCCTCGTTGACCGCGCTGACGCTGACACGGGGTTACGCACGCACCAAGGGCAATACGATTGTGGCGATCGCCGATCCCATCTTCTCGGTAAGCGATGCGCGATTGGATTCGCCCCCGGCTGGCTCTACCGCCGAGCAAAACCCGCTGAATCGACTCCGACTCAGTGCCTTAGAGGCTGCAACGCTCGAGCAACTCGCGCCCGATCGCACGCGTGTTTTCATGGGCTTCGATGCCAATGTCACTCTCCTTGCTCCAGATGCGCTTTCCGAAGTCTCGATTTTGCATCTCGCCACCCACGGCTTCGCCGACGACGAAACGCCTGCCAGAACCGGCGTGATGTTGTCGCTCTTCGATGAAGAAGGTAACCCCCAAGCTGGCTTTTTGGGCTTACGCGATATTTATGAGCTGCGACTGGACAGCGAGTTGGTGACGCTGTCCGCGTGTGAAACTGCACTCGGTCAGCAACTGGCGGGAGAAGGGCTGCTTGGCCTGACCCGAGGATTCATGTATGCCGGCGCTCGCCGGGTTGTTGCGAGCTTGTGGCCGGTCTCCGACCGCGCGACAGCCGAGCTTATGCAGCACTTCTACCAAGCCATGCTGGAAGACGGGTTAGCGCCGGACGCCGCGCTCGCTCAGGCCAAGCGTGAATTGAGCAGAAACCGGCGTTTTCGTCATCCCTATTACTGGGCGTCGTTCGTCCTGCATGGTGACTGGCGACCGCTGGGCGGCCGAGGTGAGATAATTGACACGCCCGTGACAGCTGGGCGTTGAAGGGGTGCGCAATTGACGCGTGCTGAGGAGCCGGCCGCGGCCGGACTATAGCGAACGGAAGGGGTATCGCATGGTTGCAGAAGAAAAATCGATCACACCGCCAGAAACCTATGAATGGGTCTGGCTCGTAAGGAATGTACGGAACAATCCGGATGAACGCGTGCCGATGGAGGTGGGTGACCTGATCTACATTTGCGTCTGTGACGACGGAAAAGTGCAGTTCCGGCAGCGTAGCGAGAAGAATCCGGAGAATTCCGAGCTCTGGAACAAAGCATCCGGTGCCTACTGCAAAGAGTCTGGAACAGTGACTGGGACGCTGCCGGACGAACGGACGTTCAGCATGCAAATCGAACGGGGCGACGGATGCAACGTCATCCGCTCGGTTCACCGGCGCAATCCCGACGAGGGCGATTGGGACGGCGAAGATGGGTGGGAGCCAACTCGCTAATTCCCTAATTTGCGACGAGCACAATCCCCGGAGATCACGATGAGAAACAACGTCTACAGACTGCCACTGCGAGTTCTGCCAGAATATCGCCCTATGAAGGGGAGAGAATCCGGCAGTACGTCGACAGACGTTGCCGGGGATAGTGCTTCGTCCAATGACGAGGCGACGATTGCGCGCGATCTGGCGCAGCGTATTGCGGGCGGCGATCAGACCGCCGAGCAAGAGATGATCGTGCGCTACAGCCGCCCGCTGCTCTACATGCTGCGCCGACGTGCCGGTGACCCGGACCTTGCAGAGGATTTACATCAGGATGTCTTCCGAGTCGTCATCGAGCGGCTACGCGATCGCGGCATCAAGGAGCCGGAAAAACTCGCCGGGTTTATCCAAAGCACGGGCAGAAATCTTTTGATCGGGGAAATCCGACGCTCGCAGCGCCGCCGCACCTACGCTGACAGCGATGCCATCGACGCTTCGGCGGATACCGAATCGTCGACGCAATTCAGCGACACCAGCGACGAGCAGGAAGCGTCCGCCGTCCGCGAATTGCTCGAGGAACTGAAACCGGAGCGTGATCGAGCGATCCTCATCCGCTTTTATCTGCAGCAGGAAGACAAAGCCAGCATTTGCAGTGCGCTGGATTTGACCGACCTGCACTTCAATCGGGTGCTGTACCGCGCCAAGAAACGTTTCCGTGCACTGATCGAATCGAGTGCACACGCTGCGGCCGCGGACTTGATCTCCGGCCGCGATGAGGCCTGATGTGATGGAAGACTTCAGTCAACTTACCCGGCGAGTCGTGGTCGAGCACAATCTCGTCGACCGCTACCTGATGGACCAGCTCACCGAAGAGCAAGCGATGGCGTTTGAGGATTTCTACGCCGGTTGCCCTGAGACGATGGCGGAGCTCGATATCAGCGAGCGATTAATTCGCAATTTGAAACGAACGGACACCGATGACGTTGTGGTGTCACTCGACGCCAAGCGGTCGAAGAACGAAAAGAACCGCGTTGCCCGCTTCCTGAGTTCGCCGGCTTACAGTGCGGCCGCGTCCATGGTTGCGGTCGCAGCGCTGGCACTGTTGGGCATGAATCAATCGATCCCCGAGGCGATGCCGCTCGGCACTGGCAATGTGCCCGTCGAGTATCTTGACCCCACGCGAGGCAGCGACACCGGACTTGAGATCGCAATGCGCGGCAGCGATTCGGTGTTGCTCAAGCTCGATCTGGGACTCGCGTCCGACGAGCCCTACCAGGCGAGAGTGATCGATACCGACGGGCGCTCGATTCTCACAATCGAAGATCTACAAGTCGACGACTCGAGCGCGTTGACCGTACTGCTGCGTGCCGAGGCGACGCAGCCTGGCGCCTATCGCATCAACGTTCGCAATGTTTCCGGTGAAACCTGGGTGTTCCCCTACACACTCATCGACTGATACATCCCCGCCCTAACTCCGCTAGACTCTGCGCTGCGTTCAGCATCGCAGGGAGGCTGCGTGAATTTTCTGACCGAAGTGCTGGTGTACCTCGCGGTCGCCATTGTCACCGTGCCGCTCACCAAGCGCATTGGCCTCGGCTCAGTGTTGGGTTACCTGCTGGCTGGTGTGCTTATCGGACCGTCGGTGCTAAAGCTGGTCACCGACGTCGACACCATTCTGCACTTTGCGGAACTGGGTGTGGTCTTCCTGCTATTCATTATCGGTCTTGAGATGCAGCCATCCCGGCTGTGGGTGCTGCGTAAAGCGGTTTTCGGATTAGGCGGCCTGCAAGTCCTCATCACCGGACTCGTACTCTCCGGTATCGTTGTCGCGCTGGAGATCGACTGGCGCGCCGCAGTGGTCGTCGGCTTCGGCCTGGCGCTCTCCTCGACCGCATTTACCATGCAGCTGCTCGCCGAACGCCATGAGCTATCGGTGCGGTACGGCCGATCCGCGTTTGCCGTTCTGTTGTTCCAGGATATGGCGGTGATCCCACTGCTCGCCCTGATGCCCTTGCTGGCTGCACCGGAGTCCATGAGCGTCGACGTTGTGGCCATCGGCAAAGCGATTGGCGCGATGGTCCTATTGATCGTTGGCGGTCGCTACACACTGCGCCCGATCCTTCGCGTGGTCGCCGGCACCGATATCCGCGAATTGATGATCGCCGTGGGCCTCTTGGTCGTCATTGGCAGCGCGACCCTGATGTACAAGGTCGGTTTGTCGATGGGGCTCGGCGCTTTCATCGCCGGAATGCTGCTGGCCGACTCCGAGTACCGACACCAGCTTGAGGTCGATATCGAGCCGTTCAAAGGCTTGCTCCTCGGGCTGTTCTTCATCGCGGTAGGCATGTCGGTAAATCTATCGCTGGTCGTGGATCAGGCGCTGGCGCTCACAGTATCCGTATTGGTACTGATGAGCATCAAAGCAGCGCTGCTGGTACTACTCGCGCTTCGCTTCCAGATGGAATCCGACGAGCGACTGCGACTCGGATTGATCCTCTCGCAAGGCGGTGAGTTCGGGTTTGTCCTGTTCACCGCTGCCGTCAGCGAAAGCGTCATGACGCGTGAGCTTGCGGACTTCCTGATTGTCGTGGTCAGCATTTCCATGGCACTGACACCGCTCGTGATGATCGCGGCGGATTTCTGGCTAAACCGCAGCGCCGCCAGTAAACCACCCGCCTATGACGAGATCTCGAACGAACAACCTGAGATTGTGATTGTCAGCTTTGGCCGCTTTGGACAGATCATCGGTCGCATATTGCGGAGCAAAGGCATTCCGTTCACCGCGCTCGAGTCCAACCCGGAGCAGGTCGACGTGGTTCGACGGTTCGGCAACAAAGTCTATTTTGGCGATGCTCGACGTGTTGACTTGTTGCATGCCGCTGGCGCAAAAGACGCGAAATATCTCATTCTCGCCATCGATGATGTTGAGCAGTCGGTGGAGGCGGCAGAGTTGATCCGCCAACACTTCCCGCACCTAAAGATTTTTGCTCGCGCCCGAAACCGGGTTCACGCGCATCGTCTGATGGATCTCGGCATTGAAGACCCAGTCCGGGACACCCTGTACTCCAGTCTCAAGGTGACCGAAGACTTACTCGGCGAGTTGGGCTACTCGGAGGAGCGTGCCCGTCGCGTGACTGAGACGTTCCTGAAACACGACGAACGATATCTGCGGAAACAGAGCGCCTACCGGCAAGACGAGCAGGCGTTGATCCAAACGGTTCACCAGTCGGCGGCGGAGCTGGCTACCTTGCTACGCACAGACCAAGAGAACGTAAAGGACATTCAAACCGGCGACGAAGAGTAGTCGAGTGCGAACGCTGACAGCGCGCGGTTCCCGCCCGCGACCGTCCGTTCCTTCGCGGGCTTACTCAGCTGCTTGAATGCATACTCCGCCCGGCTTGCCGCCGCTCGATCTCCCACTTCGCAAAAAGCCGCGAGATCCATCGGGCCTTTGCCCCGCAACGAGCGCGCGCCTTTTCCAGCTCGATGTTTGTCGAGACGTGCTGCAGGATCGGTGCTGATCCCGGTATACAGGCTACCGTCGGCACTGCGCACCACGTATAGCCACCACAGCTGCATCAATACACCGGGTCGTACATCGTCTCGGCGATAAATGATTCAAGGTCATCCGGTCGTGGCACGGTGGCGAGCCCGTCCGCGTAGGCTCGTTCGGCGACAGATACAGCAACCGCAAGCGAGACCTTACGTATACGCGTGAGCGGCGGATAAAGGGTGCCATCGGCCAAATCCACATCACGAATAAGGTTGGCGAGGCACCGTGCAGCCTCGAGGAACATGACGTCAGTAACGCGAGTTGCGCCAACAGCGACCGCACCAAGACCAACACCCGGGAATATGTAGGCGTTGTTGCCCTGCCCTGGCCAGTGTGTTTTTCCGTTTAGCTTCACCGGAGCAAACGGACTACCACTCGCAAATAGCGCGCGACCACCGCTCCACCGATAAGCCTGCTCGGCAGTGCACTCCGCACGCGACGTCGGATTGGACAATGCAAAAATGACTGGATTGTTATTGAGCGTCGCCATTTTGCGGACAATACGTTCGGTGAACGTGCCAGGTGAGCCCGTCGCGCCGATCAGTGCATGCGGCTCGAAGCGATCTATCGACGACTGAAAATCGAGTGGCGGCAAGTCCGGCGCGAATCGCTCGAGCGGCCCGACGGCCTTATCCGAATCCTTGGTGATCACACCATTTCTGCCGACAAAACGAATCTGTGCACAAGCCTCAGCTTCGGTCAGCCCTTCGTCCATCATAGATGATACCAACAAGTCGGCGATGCCCGTGGCGGCGGACCCATGGCCCAGGAACATGACACGCATATCGCGCAGTGAGACACCGGTTACGCGCGTCGATGCGATGATTCCAGCCAGTGCGACTGACGCAGTGCCTTGAATATCATCGTTGAAACACAACACCTGGTCGCGATAGCGATCAAGGAACATCTGGGCGTTTGGCGTCGAGAAATCTTCAAACTGGATCAGCGCATTCGGGAAGCGCTTTTGCACAGCTTGTATGAATTCATCGACCAACGCTTCGTACGCCTCACCGCGAATGCGCTTTCGCGGAATACCGAGATACATCGGATCTTCGCGAAGCTCGTCGTTGTCGGTGCCGACATCGATGACCAACGGCAAGGTGTTGCGAGGATGGATGCCTGCGCACGCGGTGTACAACGCCAGCTTGCCGATTGAAATGCCCATGCCATTGCTGCCGAGATCGCCAAGCCCGAGGATGCGCTCCCCGTCGGTCACCACAATGACGCGAATATCGTCCTCCGGCCAGTTGGCAAGCAACTTGTCGACATCACCGGCGTCATCGATCGAGATGTACATGCCGCGCGCATCACGAAAGATGTGCGCAAACTCCTTGCATGCCTCACCCACCGTCGGCGTGTAGATGAGCGGCATGATTTCCTCAATATTGTCGGTCACGACGCGATAGAAAAGCTGCTGGCTGCGGCTTTGTAGTGCCCGTAGCGCGATGTAACGTTCGATATCAGAGCTCTTACGCCGGATGTTGGCGAGGATGCGCCCCATCTGCTGGTCCTGGGTATTCATCGTCGGCGGCAGCAGACCGCGAAGTCCCAGGGCTTCCCGCTCTTCCATTGTGAACGCGGTCGATTTGTTGAGCGCCGGATCGCGCAGGATATCGGCGCCGCGACGCTGCTTAGGATCGGACATGATGTAGAGGCATCCTTAACGTGGCGCTACGCTCGATGCGTAGCAATAAGCTCGCTAATTCGATGATCTTTCGACTGCCACAGTTCGGTCAACCATCGCTGAAAGCGGTCACGATACGCCTGATCATTCAGGTAGTCACCACCCTGCATCCAGGGTTCCACCACCACCTCTCGGACATCGACCACGACGTTGTGCAAACGCCCAGTAACGAGATCCCAGAACGTCGGTGATCCGTCTGGATAGACGACCGTGACGTCAAGCATGGAACGAAACTGTTCGCCCATCACCGATAGCGCGAATGCGATGCCGCCCGCTTTCGGCGCCAGAAGATGTTGATAGGGGCTTTCCGTACGCGCGTGCTTCTCGGGCGTGAATCTCGTGCCTTCGACAAAATTAATAACGGACGTCGGCACTTCAGAAAAACGCTCGCATGACCGCCTCGTCGCCTCGAGATCCTGTCCGCGCTTCTCCGGGTACTTCTCCAGATAGGCGCGTGAGTAACGCTTCATGAAAGGCATGTCCATCGCCCACCACGCAAGCCCGAGAAACGGCACCCAGATCAGGACCTGCTTAATGAAGAACTTGAGGAACGGGATACGGCGGTTCAGGGCGCGTTGCAAAACGATGATATCGACCCATGACTGATGGTTCGCCAAGACCAGGTACCAGTCATTCCGTCGCAGACGCTCATTTCCACTGAAATGCCAGCTGATGTCCTGGGTAACGTCCTCTAGCCAATTGTTAACGCTGATCCAGTTTTCACCGCAGGCGATGAGAATTCGCGATGTGAATTTTCTGACCGCAGCGAACGGCAGGATTAACCTGACGATCGCGAACACCATGATCGGAATAAACCAGAACACGATATTGAGCACGATCGGAATAAGGACGAGAACGCCTTTGATGGTCCGGAGCATCGGTGTGCCTGCTGTGTTGCCGCGCGTAGTGTAACCGTTTTCGGATCGAGCCGGGGTGCTTCAGGCCCTGTTCAGTTTCGCTGGCTAATCTAGAGGCAACACTGCACAAGAGGAGTCGGAAAAATGTACAGGACTGCGACTACGCTCACTGCGCTCGCCTTACTCAGCGCGAGCGCTGGGGCGCATGAAGAGCGGATCAGTTACAACTATGCGGAGTTTCGGTATTCAGAGTCCGAAGTGGACCTCGACAGCACCTTCGGCGGTGGCGATATCGAAGGCGACGGATTTGTCGCCAATGGTCTGATAGAGATCGGAGATTCCACCCATTTATTCGTCTCGTACGATCGCCTCGAGTTCGATGATGATGTTGATGTCACGACTACGATTTGGGGTGGCGGTTTCGACTTTTCGATCACACCCCGAACCGACATCGTACTGCGGCTTGGCTTCGCCGATGCTCGATTCGAGACGCCGTTTTTCGAAGACAAGGATGACGGGTTGTTCCTCTCAGCAGGCATGCGCACGATGATCACCGACGACATCGAACTCTACGGATCTCTCGCGAGCCTCGACCTTGAGGACGCGGGTGAGGAGGAGATCGCCACTGCCGGTATCGATTTCTTCCTGCGTGACAACATCGCGCTTGGCCCCGCCGTACAGGTGATCGACGACACAACGACGTGGTCGCTCGGCGCGAAGGTGTATTTCTGAGTTGACCGATCAGCGGGCGGGGTCCGGTGCGCGCGCCGGGCCAATCGCCGGCCAACGGTCATCGTCGCTCGACGTTGGCTTCCCTTGCGCTGTTGCATGTGAGGCGCATACCGGCCCGAACATCCAACACTTCCTTACCGTCGTAAGCATGCACGCCATTCACCCATGTGCCCGCCACGCGATGTCGGAATGTGTGACCATCGAACGGCGTCCAGCCACATTTGTAGTGCACGTTGGCATCGGTCGTCGTCCAATTGCCCTCCGGATCGACGATCACTAGATCGGCCCAGTAGCCTTCCCGTAAGTAGCCGCGATCCATAATGCCGAACAAATCCGCAGACGCGTGGGCGAGGCGGTCCACCATAAAGGGGATGTCCACGCCGACATCGTTGGCGAGATCCAGTGCCGCCACCAGCGCATGCTCGGTGAGCGGCAGACCGGCAGGTGCGGCGAAATAGTGTCGATCCTTTTCTTCGGCGAGGTGCGGCGCGTGGTCGGTAGCGATGACATCCAACCGGCCTTCAGCCAGAGCCTTGCGCAAAGCGGCTCGATGATGGGGTGCTTTGATCGCAGGGTTACACTTGATGCGCGACCCTAAGGCTTCGTAGTCGTCCGCCGTAAACCACAAATGGTGAATACAGATTTCCGCAGTGATCCGCTTTCCGTAGCGTTCGCCGCGAGCGAATTGAGGCATCTCATCTGCCGTCGTCAGGTGCAACACATGCAAGCGCGCATCGTGCTCACGAGCCAGACCTGTGGCCAACGCCGACGATTTTAGACAAGCTGCCGCGCTGCGGATATCCGGATGCATCGACATCGGGACACTGTCGCCGAGAGTGTCGCGCGCACGTCGCTCTTCTTCCCAAATCATCGGCGAGTCTTCGCAATGCGTAACAACGAGCACCGGCGCATGGCGGAACAAATCGTCCAAAGCCTGGGGATCATCGACGAGCAGACTTCCTGTCGAAGCACCCATGAACGCCTTGATCCCGCAGGTCTCTTCAGGCCTCAGCGCCTTGATCTCTTCAAGGTTGTCATTGGTCGCACCGAAGTAAAAAGCATAGTTGGCGTGGCAGCGGTCCTCCGCCAGTTGGTATTTGCCCGCAAGCGCCTCGCGCGTGGTTATCGGCGGATTGACGTTCGGCATGTCCATGAAACTCGTGGTGCCGCCGGCAACGGCTGCCGCAGACTCGGTAGTGAGGTCACCCTTTGCGGTCAGACCGGGCTCGCGGAAGTGCACCTGGTCATCGATCATCCCGGGCATCAGATACCGCCCGGCCACGTCGACCACCTGCATATCGTCTTCGACGGGAATTTCGGCATTGATCGCCCCGATCTTTCCGTCGACGACCAACAGATCGCCTGGCCACTCGCGCATTTCGGAAACCAAGCGCGCATTCTTGAATAGCGTTCTTTTGCTCATCTTTGCCCCGTTGAAAAGTGATCGGTCGCCGCAACCAGTGCAGACGCATTGCCCGGCTCAAAAGCCGAATGCCCTGCGTTTGGCACTATCACCAGGCGCGACTCAGGCCATGCCGCGTGCAACTCCCATGCGCTGATCATGGGACACACAACGTCATAACGGCCCTGAACGATAACGGCAGGGACGTCCCGGATCTTGTCGATGTCGTCGATCAGTTGCCCTGGCGACATGAATCCGCCGTTCATGAAGTAATGACATTCGATCCGCGCCATCGCCAATGCATGCGCCGCTTCACCGAACTCGTCGCGCGCCTCTTCATTCGGCAGCAGGAAGCTTGTCGAGCCTTCCCAGACAGACCAGGCTCTCGCCGCTTCGAGCCTGACCGACTCGTCCTCACTGGTCAGCCGACGATGATAGGCGGTCAACATATCGTCGCGCTCAGCCTCAGGGATTGGTGCGAGGTAGTGCTGCCAAAGATCAGGAAAAATCTCACTAGCCCCATGCTGGTAGAACCACTTCAGTTCTTTGTCACGAAGCATGAAAATTCCGCGCAACACAAGTTCGCTGACACGGTCGCGGTGGGCTTGCGCATAGGCCAGTGCCAGAGTGCTACCCCACGAGCCGCCAAACACCTGCCATCGTCGAATCCGCAAGGATTCACGCAGGATTTCGATGTCATTGATGAGGTCCTGAGTCGTGTTGTGATCAAGACTCGCGTGCGGCGTGCTTTTGCCAGAACCCCGCTGGTCGAAGATCACAATCCGGTACACGTCCGGATTGAAAAAGCGCCGCATCGCAGGACTGCTCCCGCCTC
Organism: Pseudomonadota bacterium; assembly: GCA_038521865.1. GTDB lineage: Bacteria > Pseudomonadota > Gammaproteobacteria > Steroidobacterales > Woeseiaceae > CALBPI01. Next base: position 76,599 of record JBCBKO010000002.1, read on the forward strand.
CAGGCCCTCCGTGCAGAACCACTACCGGTTTGCCGTGCGGGTTGCCCGACTGTTCGTAGTACAACCGATGACCGTCGCTGACCTCAAGGTACGCTGTGTGAAAAGGCTCGATTGGCGGATAAAGATCGCGCTGCAGATTTTCCATCTTTTTATTATGGAGACTTGTTCCGGGTTTTGCATCGCTCAACCGGCGTGACCTATTTCATGGTCTGGTTGGTCGCCCTGTGCCAGTATCGCCGGATGAGCCAGTTGGGAAGCACATCAACTCGTTGGGTAATAGCGCTTGCGACTATTGGTCTTCTGGCGGTTCTCGGCATCGCGTGCCAGCCGCAAACAGACTCCTCTGAGTTGCCATTGCGACGGGCGATACCCGCCGACCCGCAGACATTGGACCCCCACCGAGCCGAGGGAACCGCGTCCGCCACGGTATTGATGGATCTTTACGAAGGCCTGGTAAAAGAGGATCCAAGCGGAAAGGTCGTTGCTGGTGCCGCAGAGCGTTGGAACATCAGTGAAGACGGACTGACATATACGTTCTATTTGCGTGACAACCTGCGGTGGTCAAACGGTGACTCATTGGTGGCCGAGGATTTCGCTGCCGGATTGCGAAGAACGATCGATCCGCAAACCGCGAGCGCATACGCACCTCTGCTGAGACCCGTTCGCAATGCAGAAGCGGTCGCCGCCGGCAAGCGACCGGTCGAGGATGCTGCTATCGAGGCGATAGACGCACGAACACTTCAGGTTGAGCTTGAACAACCGACACCATTCTTCCTCGGGCTCTTAACGCACTGGGCAACGTTCCCTTTGCATCGACCGAGCTTCGAAGCTCATGGGACTGCCTTTGTCCGTCCGGAACACTCGATTACAAACGGCGCCTACACGCTTCGGGCACAACGTGTCGGCGACCGAATCTCGCTCGACAAGAACGCCAATTACTGGAACGCCGCAAACGTATCGATTGAGCAAGTGGAGTTCCTGCCACTTGAAGATGCAAGCACCGAGTTGCGCTTGTTTGAAGCAGGCGAGCTCGATATCACCTCTTCGACACCCGCAAATCAGTTTCAAACCTTGCAAGCCGCTTACGGCGATCAATTGCACGTCACGCCGAACCTCAGTGTTTATTTCATGGTGTTCGATCTCAGTGAGCCGCCTTTTTCCGATATCCGAGTCCGGGAAGCGTTAACGATCGCGCTAGATCGCGATGCACTGACGAACTCCGTGCTCGCGTCCGGGCAGGCAGGCGCCTGGGGTCTCGTACCGCCCGGTATCGCAAACCATGAAAGCTTTAGTTATGCATGGCGTGAATGGCCGCGTGAAAAGCAACTCGAATATGCTCGCGCGCAACTCGCCGCTGCAGGATACGATGCAGCATCGGCGCTAAAAGCGACACTGCTGTACAACACGGGCGATACACACCAAAAGATCGCAATCGCCCTGCAGGGTATGGCGCGTGATGCACTCGGCATCCAACTCGACATCATCAATCAGGAATTCAAGGTTATGCTGGACAATCGCGACAAGCGTGACCAATGGGATCTGATGCGCCTCGGCTGGACTGGTGACTACAATGACGCGGATACATTTCTGTCGCTGTTTCGGAGCGGGCATCCGCAAAACTTTGCCGGATACGACAACCCAGATTTCGACGCACTCCTGGATCAGGCTGCCGGCACCGTCGACATTTCCGAACGCAGCATCCTGATGCAACAGGCCGAGAAAATGGTCGTGGAAGACTACCCGGTGCTGCCGATGTATTTCTATGTATCGAGACACCTCGTCAGCGAGCGCGTCGAGGACTTCAGCGCGACGCCGATGAACCGGACTTATTCCGCCCACCTCTCCCTGGCGGAACTCCCCTAGACCAGCATAGTCAATCACTTACAGGTGGCGAACCGCTACAGAAGAAACCTGCTGTAACGATCGTCACTTGGACATCCAGCCTTTCTGACTGCTAGCTTCGCCGGCTGTTATTCGCTCCGCGGCAGGCTTTTTGCCGACCGGAATGGCTGACCAATCAGAGGAATCCAATATGCGCATCATGTTGTTTGCCGTAGCGATGCTCGCTTCGGCTGCGGTCAAGAGTCAGACCGTAGACATCCCCTACACCCAATTCCAGCTCGATAACGGTCTGACCGTCATTGTGCACGAGGACCACAAGGCGCCGATCGTTGCCGTCAACATTTGGTACCACGTTGGGTCGAAAGACGAGAAGCCGGGAAGAACCGGTTTCGCACATCTGTTCGAGCATCTGATGTTCAACGGTTCAGAAAATTACGACGATGAGTATTTTGAGCCGTTTGAGCGAATCGGTGTGACCGACCAGAACGGAACGACCTCGTTCGACCGCACCAACTACTTCCAGAATGTCCCGACCACCGGTCTGGATCTTGCCCTGTGGATGGAGTCCGACCGGATGGGGCATCTTTTGGGCGCAGTGTCACAGGAGCGGCTCGACGAGCAACGTGGTGTCGTGCAAAACGAGAAGAAGCAAAATGAAAACCAGCCTTACGGTTTGGTTTTCAACCGTCTGATCGAAGGTGTTTTTCCGAAAGGTCACCCCTACTCGTGGCTGCCCATTGGCTCCGAGGAGGACATTGCCGCCGCGACACTGGATGATGTGAAGGAGTGGTTCCAGACCTACTATGGCCCGAACAACGCCGTGTTAGTGCTGGCCGGAGATGTCACTCCAGAGGTGGCGCGCGAGAAGGCTGAATTGTACTTCGGGGATATCCAGCCTGGACCACCGATCGCCCGGCATAATGTGTGGATCCCTTCGCTCGACGGCGAGCACCGCGAAACGCTACAGGATCGCGTACCGCAGACCCGCATCTACAAAGCGTGGCCTGCGCCGGAGTGGGCGAATAGCGATACCGACTTGCTGCAACTGGCGACCTCGATTCTTGGAGGCGGTAAGAACTCGCGTTTGTACGAACGCCTGGTCTATGAAGACCAGACCGCGACCAGCGTTGGCGCAAGCGTGCTTTCCATCGAAATCGCTGGCTTCATTTACGTGACGGCTACCGTGCAACCGGGTGGAGATGCCGAAGCGGTTGAGCGGGCTATGGACGAAGAAATTGCTCGGTTCCTCGAAAAGGGCCCAACCCGTGAGGAACTGAATCGCGTGCGCACGAGTGCGCTGGCGGGGTTCATCCGAGGTGCAGAGCGCGTCGGTGGGTTCGGTGGCAAGTCGGATATTCTTGCGGAGAACTACGTCTACGGCGGCAGCCCGGACTTTTACAAAACCGCTTTGGAGCGCCTCGAGGCAGCAACGCCCCGAAGCATCCAGGCAGCCGCCCAACGCTGGTTCACCGACGGTGTTTATGTACTGACGGTTGAGCCGTTCGATACGACGCTAACCGCGAAAGGCGAAGGCGCTGATCGATCCGTGTTGCCCTACCCCGATACATTCCCGACCGTAGGTTTTCCTGAGTTTGAGCGTGCAACGCTAGACAATGGTCTCGAGCTAATCGTTGCGACTCGCGACAATGTGCCGCTGGTCAACTTCAGCATGGTGTTCAACGCTGGCTATGCGGCAGATCAGTTCGGCCTGCCCGGCACAGCCAGCCTCGCAATGTCGATGCTGGACGAGGGCACCAAAAAACGCAGTGCGCTCGAAATCTCCGAGGCATTGCAGCAACTGGGGGCCAACTACGGTGCGGGGGCATCCCTCGATACGGCCACCATCAGCCTGAATACACTTAAGCGCAACATGGGTGATGCCCTCGACATTTACGCGGACATCATTCTCAACCCTGCATTCCCGGAGAACGAACTCGATCGACTGCGTAAGGCGCGCATCGCCGGTATTCAACGCGAACGCACTCAGCCGCAATCGATGGCACTTCGTGTGTTACCGAAGCTGATGTACGGCGAGGAACACGCCTACGGACAGCCGCTCACTGGCAGCGGCACCGAGGCCAGCGCCATGGCCATCGATCAGGCAGCATTGCAGGCGTTCCACAGCACGTGGATTCGCCCCAACAATGCGACGCTGATCATCGTCGGTGATACCACCCTTGAGGAGATCCGCCCCGAGTTGGAAGCTCGCTTCGGCAAGTGGGAACAAGCGGAGATTCCAAACAAGACGCTTGCGGCAGTCGCTCAGCAGGAAAGCGAGGTTCTGTATGTTATCGATCGTCCGGACTCTGCACAGTCGATGATCATTGGCGGACATGTAGCGCCGCCGACTTCTGATCCTGCGGATCTCGCAATCGAGGCCGCCAATCAGGTGCTTGGCGGTGACTTCAGTGCCCGTTTGAATCTGAACCTTCGCGAGGATAAGAACTGGTCGTACGGCGTGTATTCGAGCATCGTCGATGCCGAAGCCCAGAGACCTTTTCTGATTCTGGCACCGGTCCAGAGCGATAAGACTGCCGATGCGATTGCAGAGCTGCGCAAGGAACTCGGTGCTTACCTCGGTGATCGGCCAGCACAGGACGATGAGCTGGAGCGAGTCAAGGCGAATAACACCCTATCGCTGCCGGGACGCTGGGAGACGATCGGTGCAGTCAACGGTTCCTTGATTTCTCTCGTGCGCTTCAACCTGCCCGATGATCACTGGTCTACCTTCGCCGATCGCACCCGCGCGTTGACGATCGAGGAAGTTCGCGAGCAGGCAGAGCGAGTCATCCAACCCGACCGCATGATCTGGGTCGTCGTTGGCGATCTCGCCAAGATTCGTGAAAGCATCGAGTCGCTCGGCATCGGTGAGATTCAGCTGCTAGACACGGATGGCAACCCGATCGATTGATCGCTCGCCACCTGTTCCTGAAAAACGGCGCCTTCGTGGCGCCGTTTTTTTTGCGCGCAAAAATTAACAAGCGCGCTAGTATTCTCAGATGGATCCAGTAACCGCCAAGCAGCCCCCATTCGACTGGCAGGCCGAGATTGATGCCGCCATGAACGAAGTCTACCGTGTCGCTATTGTGACGCCGCTCGAATTGATGCAGCGCGTGTCGGCTAGTACCGGATGCAAAGTGTGGCTGAAGCGAGAGGATCGCCAGCCCGTTTTCTCTTTCAAGTTGCGCGGTGCAATGAACAAAATGGCGGCCCTGGACAACGCCGCTCGCGAGCGTGGCGTCATTTGCAGCTCTGCCGGCAATCATGCGCAGGGAGTAGCACTCGCAGCCCAATTGCACGAATGTCGTGCCGTGATTGTCATGCCGACAACCACGCCCTCCATCAAGATTAGCGCCGTGCGTGCACTCGGTGCCGAGGTGGTGCTTAAGGGCGATACCTACGATGCGGCGCAAGCTCATGCATTCGAGCTCGCCGGGAACGAGCGACTCACGTTCATCCACCCATTTGACGATCCGTACGTGATCGCCGGTCAAGCAACCATCGGTCGAGAACTGCTCCAGCAAATGCCAACCGCACCCAAGGCGCTTTTTGTGCCGGTCGGTGGTGGCGGCCTTGCCGCAGGTGTCGCGCTGGCGGTCCAATCCCACTGGCCTGCCACAAAATTGATCGGTGTCGAGCCTGATGAATCAGCGAGCATGTTGGCGGCGATTCGCAACGGTGCGCCGATTGAACTCGACAGCGTAGGCATCTTTGCCGATGGCGTCGCCGTCCGGAAAGTAGGCCAACACACGTTCACCATCTGTAATGAACTCCTCGACGACATCATCACCGTATCAACGGACGCTACCTGCGCGGCGATTCGCGATATCTTCGAAGACACCAGGACCGTCGTGGAGCCCGCTGGTGCACTCGCCGTTGCCGGCGCACGCCAGTGGGCCGCCGAGCAGCCTGAGAGCGGCGACCTGGTCGCACTGTGTTGCGGAGCAAACCTCAACTTCGATCGGCTACGACACATCGCCGAACGTGCCGCCGTGGGGGAACACCGAGAAGCACTGTTCGCCGTGCATATCGCAGAGCGACCCGGGAGTTTCCGGGAGTTCTGCAAGGTACTCGGTGAGGTGGGTGTGACCGAATTCAACTACCGTCACAGCTCGGATGCACTCGCGCGTATTTTCGTCGGTGTCGCACTGTCCGACGGGCTAACGCAACAGGCATCGTTGCTAGAGCGCATTCGCGCTGCAGGCTACGAGGCCCATGACCTCAGTGATAACGAACTCGCTCAGCTGCACGTGCGCCACTTGGCCGGCGGTCGATCCAATAACGATGGAGAGCGTCTCTATCGGTGCGAGTTCCCGGAGCGTCCTGGCGCTTTAGCGCTATTCCTCGAAACGCTGGGTGATGACTGGGACATCACGCTCTTCCACTACCGTAATCACGGATCGGACTACGGTCGTGTGCTGGTCGGCCTGCGTTCTACCGATCAGCGATCCCGCGGGCCCGAGGATCGCCTTGATGCCCTTGGGTATCGATATGCCGAAGAAACTGGAAACCCCGCCTACCAGATGTTCCTGAAGTAGCACTTCACCTCAATCCGCATAGCCCGGATTCTTGCGGTCCAACTTGCGCAACAGGCCAGGCCAAACGAGATCCGCGCCTAACCCTTTGGTCACCACTCTCCGCTGCTCGGCAGCACCCGCAAGAATCTGCTCGGGAATGCGAATTAATGCGCCACCACCGGCTTGCGCGTTGATTTGAATCTGGCAGCTCGCTTCGAGCGCATACATGATCAGGAACGCTTCCGGAATCGTTGACGCCGCGGTGAGCAAACCATGATTGCGAAGAATCAGCGCAGCCTTATCACCAAGATCTGCCACCAGCCTGGGTTTCTCATCGTCGTTGAGCGCCACACCTTCATAGTTGTGATAACCCACGTTCGCCATCAGGAACAGACTCTGCTGCGAGATCGGCAATAGCCCGTCTTCCTGAGCAGACACTGCAATCCCAGCCCGAGTATGCGTATGCAACACACACTTCACATCATGACGCGCCTCATGAATGGCTGAGTGAATCACAAACCCCGCAGGGTTGATCGGAAAATCCGACTCCATGACCTTCTCGCCCGCGAGATTCACCTTCACAAGACTGCTCGCCGTGATCTCTTCGAAGAACAGCCCATACGGGTTGATCAGGAAATGACCTTCCTCACCCGGTACTGCCGCAGAGATATGGGTGAAGACGAGGTCGTCCCACCCATGCAACGCCACCAATCGATACGCCGCCGCCAGTGCGACACGAGTCTCCCACTCTGCTTCGCTGACCGAACCTCGTACATCCGATTTCATTACTGCACTCATCGTTCAGTCTCCCGAGGTTATCGTCGCGTCGATCATGAAATCTGCGACCATTTGTGCCAGCACATTCACGCCGTACGGCAGGGTCGATTCATCGACAAAAAACAATGGCGAGTGGTTAGTTGCAATCTGAGCAGGGTCGGCACCTGCAGGCGCACCGCCGAGGAACAGGAACAGTCCCGGCGTCTCCTGTGCAAAGTAGGAGAAATCTTCCGCCCCTGTCACCAACGGTGACTCGAAGACCCGGCCGTCACCGAAAACACGCTGCACAGTCGGCAACATCTGCGCGGTCAAGTCCTCGTTGTTGACGGTAACCGGATATCCGAGATCAATATTCACCTCAGCGCTGGCACCCGCACTGTCCGCAATCATCACCGCGGTATGGCGAAGCTTCGCGTGAATCTGCTCACGAATCCCCATATCGAAGTTGCGGATCGTACCCACCAGCTCGACGGTGTCGGGAATGATGTTGTTGCGCACACCGCCGTTGATGATGCCGAACGAGATCACAGACGGCGCCTTAGTAACGTCCACCTGGCGACTGGCGATCGTCTGCACGGCCATCACGATTTGTGAGGCCACTACAATCGGGTCGACACCGTTCCAGGGTCTCGATCCATGCGTCTGCCGACCGGATACCGTAATGCTGAAGCGATCCGAACTGGCCATCGCGGGACCGGAGCGGTAGGCAACCATACCCGCCGGCAAATTCGCGAATGTATGCAGGCCGAAAATCGCGTCAGGCTTGCGCTCGTCGAAGATACCTTCCTCGAGCATTTTCTTGGCGCCCCACGACGGCGTGCCGTGCGGTGCGCCCTCCTCGGCTGGCTGGAAAATCAACAGCACATCGCCCGGCAACTCGTCCTGGTGCGCGACCAACGTTTTGGCAGCACCCAGCAACATCGCCATATGCGTGTCGTGGCCGCATGCGTGCATGATGCCAACGTCGTTACCGTTGTAGACACCGCGCTGCTTGGAAGCGAAAGGCAGATCGACCTCTTCGATCACAGGCAAAGCATCCATGTCGGCACGCAGTGCAACCAGCGGTCCAGGTTTGCCGCCCTTGATCAACGCGGTGACACCGGTCTCGGCGATACCCGTTGTTGGCTCCAAACCCATAGCGCGAAGTTCCTCGGCAATGCGCTCGGCTGTTTTGTATTCCTCGTTACTGAGCTCAGGGAACTCATGGAAGTGTCTGCGCAACGCAATAACGTCTTCGGTTACCGACGCTGCAGTCGCCGCCAGTTTGTCCTGGAGCGTCTCGCTCGCCAGCGTCGGCGCTGCCAACAGCAATGTCGTTGCAGACGCAACGATTGTGGATGTGAGTCGTGCCATGAAGTTCCCCCGGGATTCGGCCGCCAAGATGGCTAGCCTAGCGCCGGGCGCTACCACATGTCACGCAACCGACTTGCGACATCCACGCGAGCAGCTGCCCGTTCACGCCCGGCAACACCCTCATGAACAGACTGTCCATGAAACACCGGCGCCATCGTCGCAAGCAGCGCGTCGGTCATAAAACGGCTGCGCGCACCGTAGACGTGTCGATCGCCGTAACGCGGCTGTTCGGGTACGTAAAACTTGAGCGGCGCCATCAGATGCAATCGTTTTTTCGCACGCGTCATTGCGACATAAAGCAAACGCCGCTCTTCATCCAACGCGCGGTCATCGCCAGCGGCGAACTCCGATGGGAAATTGCCATCGGTCACATTCAGGATATAGACGCTATCCCACTCCTGACCCTTCGCGGAATGGACCGTGGACAGAATGAGAAAATCCTCATCTAGCAAGGGGGGGCCCGAAAGATCGCCCGACGACTGTGGTGGATCGAGCGTCAACTCGGCGAGAAATCGATCACGGCTCGGATAGCCACCTGCGATCTGTTCCAGTTGCTCAAGATCAGCGAGTCGCTGCGGTGCGGCCTCATAGTGTTGCTCGAGGTAAGGCTGGTACCACTGCCGCGCCTCGGCGACATCCCGCTGCCACCCGGAGCCGGCGCCGCCCTCGTGCGCTGACAGTCCGACCATCAGCGCCTTGAACTTGGGCCAGTGCAATTTAGCCGCCGGTGGAGGATCGAAGTGCTCCAATGCCTGAAGTGAATGCGACTCGGCCGCAATATGCTCGAGGCAGCGGCTCGCATGTGCCGGGCCAATTCCCTCTAGAATCTGTAGCACGCGCATGCCGGCAACCGCATTTCGTGGGTTATCCGCCCATTTGAGAATCGCGAGCAGGTCCTTGATGTGCGCTGCCTCGAGAAACTTGAGGCCACCATATTTCACAAACGGCACGTTGCGACGCGTGAGCTCCACCTCGAGCCGATCGCTGTGGTGTGCGTTGCGAAACAACACGGCCTGTTGCCGCAACGGCGTCCCCGATTCACGCGCGGCAAGAATCTGGCTGACGACGTAATCCACCTCAGCGTTCCCATCTTCAACAGTCACGTAGTTGGGCCGCTGGCCTGATGTGCGAGAGGAAAACAGGTCCTTGCGATACTGGCGCTGACTCTCGGCTAGCAGCGTATTGGCGCTATCGAGGATCGGTTGTACCGATCGGTAGTTCTGAGACAACGTGATCACTCTGGCCGAGGGCACAAACTGATCCGGGAAATTCAGGATGTTATCGACCTCAGCGGCACGAAACGCATATATCGACTGCGCATCGTCACCGACTACCGTCAATCCTTCACCCTCGGGGCGTAGGGCTTGCAGGATGCCCGCCTGGAGACGATTGGTGTCTTGATACTCATCGACCAGAACGTGGTCGAACCGTGAGGAGATATCGCGCGCCAACTCCGGTTCGGAGACGAGGTGATACCAATAGAGCAGCAGGTCGTCATAGTCGAGCACCTGCTGTTCCTGCTTGAGCTCAACGTAGCTGCGAAACAGCGTTGTGAGCTCCTCCGACCAGTCGGCACACCACGGATAATGCTGCTCGAGCGTCTCCGACAACGGCGCCTGAGTATTGACCCGGCGCGAATAGATCGCGAGACAGGTATCTTTTTTCGGGAACCGCCGCTCGCGGCTGCCATAGCCCAACCTCTGGCGGACCACATCCAACGTGTCAGCCGCATCGCCACGATCCAAGACACTGAATGCCGGGTCGAGGCCAAGGTTAGGTGCGTATTCACGCAACAAACGATTGGCGATGGAGTGGAAGGTGCCAGACCATCTCAGCCGCACGGGTCGACGGGTCTGCCCTTCCTGCGCAGCGGCAGCCACAATGCGTTCGGTGCGTCCGGTCATCTCCGCAGCCGCGCGTCGTGAGAACGTCAGCAACAGAATACGCTCGGGGTCTACCCCTGCCATCACCAGGTGCGCCACACGATGTGCGAGCGTCATGGTTTTTCCGGTGCCCGCCCCGGCGATGATCAGAAGCGGTGAGGAATGCCATCCGCGCCCATTGCTCGATCCAAATGCCGCAGCCTCACGCTGCTCTGCATTCAGCGATTCGAGGTATTTCGGCGTTTTCGAAACCACCGCGACCATCGGGCGTCCTCTGTTTTTGGGGTTATGTACAGTACTGGCTAGATAACCAGGTGTCTAGCCGTTCGATGCCGGGATAATGCCGCCGATGGATTTCACCCTGTACTGGTTCATGTTCCCGGTCGCCGTGTGTGTTGCGACCGCCGCCATGCTCAGCGGCATTGGAGGCGCAGCGCTGTTTACACCGATTTTCATCCTGGTGTTCCCGCTACTCGGCCCTGAATACCCATTGCAAAGTACCGTGGCTGCCATCGGTACGGCGCTGCTCACCGAAACGTTCGGTTTCACCTCGGGCTTCATCGGCTATTACCGGCGCCAGTTGATCGACTTCAAGCTCGTGCGGCGCTTTTTGAAGTTGTCGGTGCCGATCGCAGTCGCTGGTGCATTTCTTGCGCGCTATGTACCGGACGCGATTCTGATCGCCGGATATGCCGCTTTGGTGCTGATCATCGCCGCAGTGCATGTGTTTGTGACCGACGCACCGCACGCAGAACACGGACGCACCGGTGATATTTCAAGCCTCACGGATGCCCGAGGCCAAACCTATCGTTACGTCATTCCGAAACTGACAGCCCGCGATTCACTCGCGACAGGCATCGGCTCCTTTATGACCGGTATGCTCTCGGTGGGTATCGGTGAGGTGATCGTCCCGCAACTCACCAAAAGAGGTGTACCGGTCGGGATCGCCGTCGCCGCTGCCGTCACTATCGTGATCGTGACAGTTGCTTGCGCATCGTTCACGCTGATCGGTCAGGTGGTCGCAGAAGGGGGATGGAGCGCGGTGCCCTGGAATCTTGTGTGCTACTCGATTCCCGGGGTGCTAATCGGAGGCCAGATTGGTCCGATGCTACAAGGGCGCTTTTCGCAACGACGCATGGAACAAGCGATCGCCGTCTTGTTTATTCTGCTGGCAGGCGCGATGCTGCTCGTCGCATTGCAAAAGGCCGGTCTCTCGTCGAACCGTCCATAACTCTTTCTGGAGACCTTCATGATCACCGTGCACCACCTCGAGAACTCACGCTCGCAACGCACCCTCTGGATGCTCGAAGCGCTCGGCGTCGACTATGACATCAAGCGCTATTCGCGCGACCCGGCGACCAGTCTTGCGCCGCCGGAACTGAAGGCGGTTCACCCACTCGGCAAATCCCCGGTTATCACCGATGGTGATATCACGGTCGCCGAGTCCGGCGCCATCGTCGAGTACCTCATGGAGCACTACAGCGGCGGCAAACTACAACCTGCGGATACTCCCGAAGCGCGGCGCGACTACACCTACTGGCTGCACTACGCCGAGGGCACCATGATGCCGCTCTTGATCATCGCGCTGCTGCTGCGTCGGGTGGATGAAGCCAAGGTGCCGTTCTTCGTCAAGCCGATCGCTCGAGGCATCACCGGTAAGCTTCGGGAGGCCTACCTCGATCGCAACCTCGCCGCCAACATGAAATTCATGGAGTCCACCCTGGCTGATCGACCCTGGTTTACCGGCGATCACCTGACGGCTGCCGACATCCACATGTCGTTCATCCTGGAGGGCCTGAATGTCAGCACTGACCTCGAATCTGATTTTCCCAATATGGCCGCCTGCCTGAAGCGCTGCCACGACGACAAGAACTATCAGCGCGCGATTGAGCGTGGCGGACCGTTTCATCTTGGTGGCTGAAGCGACACGATGAAGCGCATCGGGCCACCCGGCTCGATAGCATCAAAGGGGTAGCAGGTGACGAGCGTCAGCGTCGGCGTGTCGTAGTCGAGGGTGATGGCTGCGCGGCGCGAGTCGACCACATCCACCGCGACGACTTCGAAGATCGCGTGAGATCCGTCACGACGATCAACACGCAGCCGATCTCCGAAACCGATTTCCGAGAGAAAACGAAAATGCGTGTCCCGGTGCCCGGCGATGACACTGTTGCCGGGATCACCCGGCAGGGGCGTGTTCTCGAGATGCCCGGGTCCGAACGCGAGGGTACGCCCGCTGCCACCAGACAGAACGAACAGCTCTCCGGGCAGGGTGTCACCGGTGAGTCGTGCTACCGGATGCGTGTCGGCCCACGGCCAGGGGCGCAGTGATTCATCGACCACCTCCGGTGCGGCTTCACCACGCTGCCACGCACGCTGAAGCAGATATTGCGCAAATGCGGCTTTCGCCGGCAGATACAGCCCATGCCCAAGATTCAGCGTACCGACGGCGAGTAAAACAGCCACAATCCAACGCCCCCGGCTCATTGTCTTGCCGGCGCATAAAGCGCCTGCCAACGACTGATAAGCAATACGAGCAGCGCCAGCGCGATGACACAAAAACCGATCAGACGCTGTAGAGGAGCCGGCGTCGCTGTGGCGACAATCTGGCCCACCGGGAGCCCCTGCCCGTACGGCATGAGGTTCGGTACGGCGGACTGTTTGAGCGATTGGTTAGCCGGCCGTACCGGTGCCGCTGCCACGGCAACCAGACTGGTGGTGCGACTCACCACATGATGCGCGAGCGCGACCTCAGTGATGATCGCGTCGGTCTCACTGCGCGAGCGTTGACCGCGACGCTCTTCATCAATCAGCGCATCAATCTTTTGATTCGCCCACGCAACCGCCACGCCTCGTCCACCCGACGCCGCATCGCTTACCAACAGCTGTGACTCCCACGGCTCGGGGACACCGTCGCGCCACAGGGTTCCGCTGACCCGAAGCGAGGCAGGTGTCTGCGCGCTGCGCGCAACGATATCGATTGGTTCACCTGCGTAGAGGTCGGGCAACATCGCCGGGATTTGCTCAACACCATCGATCGGCCACTCTGCGCGCAAGTCAGTCAACGTCGGCGCACCCAACCGACCAAACAATTCACGCATCCGCAACTCGACTTCACCGAGTGCGCTGATTGTCACGGCATCGCCACGACCGAGCTCCGCCGCTTTACGCATAAACCACCCATTCGGTGCTGAGCCGATACCCACCGTGAACAGCCGCGAATTGCCGAGTGATTTCTGGATGAACTTGAACAGGTGCGATTCGTCTCCGACAGCACCATCGGTGACGAAAATGACCTGGCGCAATTCCGACGCCGCCTGGCGCCCATCAATCAGGGCTGCTTCGAGCGCCGGCTGCATATTCGTCCCGCCGTTCGCCTCGAGGGAGTTCACCCAGCGCAACGCCTGTCGTTGCGCTTCCAACGTTGCGGGTTGCGCGACCGGGAAGACTGGACTCGCCTGATCACTGAATGCAATGACATTAAAGCGATCGACATCCCGCAGCTCGCTGATCGCGTACTGGACAGCCGAGCGTGCCTGCTCGATCGACACTCCCTGCATGCTGCCCGATGTATCTATGACTATGATGAGCTCACGCGGCGGCGCTTCACCAATCGCACCCGAGGGCGGCAATAACTGCATGGACAGGTAATTTGCCAAGTCATCGCCGCGATGCTGGAACGCCGTCAACGCGACCGCATCACCCGTCTGTGGTCTCCAGCTCAAGCTGAAGTCGTGGTCGAGCGGTTCGTTGTCATTCGCGAGAGAAACCAGGTAGTCACCGGCAGTGCCTTCGGTCACATCAATCCAATGATAGTCACTCAGGATCTCCGAGAGCGCCGTACCCATCGACAATTGCACCCGTAGTGTCAGTCGGTGTGTGTCTTCCGGCGTCCCCAAGAGCATCGCGGGTGTGATCCTCGGTGCGTCCGGCACACGATCGGTCGCTGGCGCCCACCCATTGCCCAGTCGATCCGCCGAGGTGTTGATGATCTCGCCGGGATTGAAGCGGGGCGTCAGCGTCAATGGCAAACGCAGCGAGTAGCGATCCCGATTGCGTTGCACCGTTTCTTGATACTCAATGGTCACTACGACCTCACCATCAGGCGGGATATTGCTGACCGCGGTGTTGAACAGATTCGGTCGCGCACCGCTGACCAGCGCCGCTCGCTGACCGCGCTGCTCAGCGTCGCGAAACGTCTGTTCGGCGACCTTCTTCGTGCGGATCTCACCGACGACGCGCGTTTCGTCGATCAGCAGCTCCAGAGTGTCCACAGCCGCCCCGTTGGGCAGTGGCAAGAGATATGTTGCCGACACCCATTGATCGGTAGGGTTGCGAAACCGCTGTGTCATTCGGGTTCGGGCGAGATGACCTGTTACTCGCACATCGACGTCGGTCGCGAGTCGGATGGCTGCCTCGTTGACGCCTCGCAATTCGAGTGTCCCAATTCCCGGTGACTGTGCGACGTCCGCATTGCTGACAAGCGCGAGCATTAGAAAAACGGGCCAGAGCAGTACACGCATTGTGCGTACTGCTGGCTTGCTTCGATCGGCTGGCTGCTGCATCTTGAGTCTCCCTGTTGACGAGACGTCATTGCAGCGCATGTCGGTGGCTTCGCCGTGGCGCGTCAGTGGCAAATCCGACACCAAATATGGCGAATTGTGGCAAGCACTCTGAATAACCCGACACGCTGGGTCGCCATCGTCGAGGACGATGCCGCGCTCGGACAAAACTACTGCGAAGCTTTCGAACGCGAGGGTTATCGCACTACGCTCGACACCAGCCGCGCAGCCGCGCTCGCGCGCTTCGAAGCGACGCTTCCAGACCTTGTGATCATCGACATCAATCTCGGTGATGATGTCGAAGGCGGATTCGAACTATGCCGTGCGTTGCGTGCGCGCAGCGCGACGTTGCCGGTCGTTTTCCTAACCGCGAGAGACAGCGAGTTCGATGCAGTCTCCGGCCTGCGTCTCGGCGCGGATGATTATCTGACCAAGGACATCGGCCTCGCACATTTGTTGGCGCGCGTTGCTGCGCTGTTTCGCCGGCAGGCTGCGTTGCGCGAGCAAACCTCGGACGGCGGCGCCAGACTGGTCTGCGGCTCACTGCGCGTCGACGAGTCACGCTTCACCGCGTACTGGTCAGACACACCAGTGCCTTTGACGCTCACGGAATATTGGCTGGTCGTCGCACTCGCCAGATTTCCCGGGCACGTCAAGAACCGCCAACAGTTGATGGACGCCGCCAATACGGTGCTTGACGACAACACCGTCACGTCACACATCAAGCGGATACGCCGCAAATTCCAAGCGATTGACGCAGACTTCGATGCTATCGAGACAGTCTACGGCATGGGTTATCGCTGGCGACCCGCCTGATACCGAGACCGAATTTGCGTTTTGGATTGCGACGACAACTGCTCACCATCGGACTGATCACAGTCGCGTTGCCCGTGGTCAGTGTCGGCTATATCCGCGCGACCGAGCAGGCATTGCGAGAGACGCAGTCAGGCTTTTTGGTGACCACCGGTCGCAGCGTGGCACCACTGGTCAACGACGCGCTAGCCACGCTCGCGAAACCAACGGAACAGGCGCCGTGGTTTGTCGAGCCCCTGACGCGCGAGCCACTACTCGACGGTTTTGTGGCCGACTGGAATGCATTGGTTGCGCCTTCCGAGGCCCCGGAGGGCGGGGCTGCCCTACGTACCGCTGCAGGCAGCTATAACGGTGCCCTGTTCCTGCATGCAGACGTCGTACACGAGAGCGAAGTTCGACCCGAATTCACGGTGAGCTGCACCACCGAAAACGGCAGCTTGTTGCTATCGAGGCTTGCGCCGATTGCCAGCGGTACTTTCACCACCGAGCCTTTTAGCGCAGGCGCAGCGCCTTTACGTGGCGCCTGGATTCCGGATGCTGATGGGTCGCAACTTGAGCTGCGTATCCCATCGTCGCCTTGCGAACGCCAGCTTGGCTTATGGGTCAAGCTCGAAGACAGCATCGTTGCTACGCACTCGGGAAGTGCCCCTGGTCCGATGTTGAGCGTTAGCAGCGAACTGTCCAGAGCGCTTCGGGAACATCGCATCGCTGGGACAGAAATGTTTGCGATCAGTCCGGAAGGCTGGCGTCTCACCCCGCTCATCGGAGACATGCCAAATTTCGACTCGCAACCGGATGAAGCCGCGGCACCTTGGTTGGCACGGCTGTTTCAGGGCGGACGCACCACACAGGAGACGGCACACCGTGGTTTCGATCAGAGGAGTCGCTGGCTGAACTCACTGTTGCAGGGCGATGCGACAAATCGTCGTGCACGACAGGCGGGTTCTGAGCGTCTTATTAGTGAAGTCGCTATCCCGCTCGAAAGCAACGGCGCAATCGTCGCGGGACTTGTACTGCGGCAACCCACCGATGCCATTCTCTCACTCACCAACCCAGTGCGTACTCGGATGACGCTGGCGGTGCTCGGCGTGACCCTTCTCGTCGTGGCGCTATTGCTTGCGTTCGCAACGGTGCTCTCGTTCCGCGTGCGGCGCCTTTCACATGCGGCGAGTACCGCGCTGGATTCGCGTGGTCGGATCACAACCACACTGCCCGGCAGTGCGGCACAAGACGAGGTTGGCGACGTTGCGCGCGGCTTTGAATCGCTACTGCGAAAATTGGATGAGCAGCAAACATGGCTTCAATCGCTAGCCGACAACCTTTCGCATGAGTTGCGCACGCCGATCGCGGTGGTTCAGTCATCCCTCGATAACTTGCGCCATACGCAACTGTCGAAAGATGCAGAAGCGTTGCTGGATCGTGCCAGCGGTGGAGTCGAGCGCCTTCGAGCAACACTGCTCGGAATGACGCGGGCCAATCGTGCCGAGCAGGCAACGCGCGACGCCGAATACCTCGAGGTCAACTTGAGCGACATCGTACGACAGTTGCAGAGCGCATACGCCGACACGTTCTCCACCCACCGATTCGGCGGGGGAATAGACCCGGCGGTTAGTGTCATCGGCAACCCGGAGTTGATCGTGCAGATGATCGACAAGCTGGTTGAGAACGCCGTCACCTTCGCACCGGAAGGCAGCGAAATTACGTTATCAGTAGCACGAGGATCATCGCCCACCATTTCCATCGCCAACGAAGGGTCATCGTTGCCCGATGGCGATCTACAGCGACTGTTTATGCCGCTGGTGTCGCATCGCGGCGAACGCTCGGGCGAGGGACATCTCGGGTTCGGTCTTTACATCGCGAGACTGATTGCTCAAGCACACGGTGCAACAATCGAAGCACGCAATACAGAGCATGGCGTCGTATTTGATGTTGGCTGGAATCAGAGCAGAGCCACGACATGAGAAAAATCGATATCGCACACGTCAATCTTGCACGTGGTTTTCGCGGCGGAGAGCGACAGACCGAGCTGCTCGCCCTTGAACTCGCCCGACATGGATTCCGACAGCGAATCGTCGGGCGCAAGGGCGAGCCGCTGATCGAGCGATTGGCGGGGCAACAAGGCATTGAGACCGTCGGCGTCAGCGGTATTCTTACCGCTGCTGCGGCGCTACGTGATGTTCGCCTTGCTCACGCACACGAGGGACGCTGCGTTCAGGCCACCGGGCTCGCCGGTTGGCGATTTCGTGTCCCCTATGTCATCACTCGGCGTGTGGTGCGACCGCTCAAGAGCAACCCTGTAACCCGCTATGTGTATCGGAATGCCGCGGCTCGCGTCGGGATTTCATCGGCAATCGCCGATGACCTCAACGCCTATACCGACACTCAGACCTCGCCTGTCATTCCCAGTGCGTTCACGCCGAGCGAGGCGGATCCGGATCGGGTCCCACAACTGCGAGCTGCGTGGGGCGCTGGACCGATCATCGGCCATATCGGCGCATTGATCGGATATCAGAAAGGCCAACCGGACCTGATCGAGGTCGCAAGGCGTCGCCCGGAGTGGCAGGTCGTTCTCGTCGGGTCTGGCGAAGATGAGGACAACCTCAAGCGCCAGGCGGCAGCGATATCGAATGTGCACTTCACCGGGCAGGTGACTGACGTTGCCAGCCATATGGCGGCATTCGATATCTTTGCGTTTCCGTCGCGCTTTGAAGGTTTAGGTTCGATCATCCTGGATGCCATGCATCTCGGCATTCCCGTGATTGGCGCGAATGTCGGCGGCATCCCAGACTTGATTGAACATGAGCAAACGGGGCTACTCGTCGAGCGTGAGAGTGTCGATCAGCTCGAGCAAGCCATTGCCCGTTTGCTTGACGATGCTGCTTTGCGTCGAGACTGCATCGAAGAAGCCAGACGCCGAATCGACCGCTATTCGCCAGAAGCCATGGGGGCGCGTTACCTGTCGCTCTACGCAACGCTTGGGGTGAATCCGCGCAATACCGACGATCGGTAACCTGTTTGTCATAACTCCGTAACCAAGCATTCGCAGAACCTTCATATTCTTCCGCGCTTTTCACCATAACGGGAGCGCCCGATGAAAACGATGAGAAGAATTGCCGTCACGGCACTAGCCGCCAGCGTGATGCTGGCCGGATGTGAAGGAGATGACGGCACCACCGGGCTGACCGGACCCACGGGGCCTATTGGACCCGTTGGACCGGCTGGTGAAAACGGCGTTACTTCAATCACACTCGAGCTGATCGGCCGCTACCAGAGCGGTATTTTTGACGAAGGCGCTTCAGAGATCGTCGCATACGAGCCGACAACCAATCAGCTGTTCCAGGTCAACGCGAACACTGGCGTCGTCGACGTCATCGACATCTCAGCGCCGAGCGCACCTGTACTCGCAGGCTCCATTGACGTGGCAGCAGCAATTACGGCAAACACCGCGTTCACCACCGTTTTGGGTGCCGTCAACAGCGTTGCGGTCAGCGGCGGCAACGTCTACGCCGCCATCGCTGCAGATGCGGTCGACGAGCGCGGCTTTGTAGCTGCGTTTCAGGCGTCCGACCTCAGCTTCCTCGGTGCACAGGAAGTAGGTGTTCTGCCTGACTCTGTAGCGGCTTCTCCGGATGGCAACTTCCTGGTCGTCGCGAACGAAGGCGAGCCGTCAGATGACTACACCGTCGACCCCGAGGGTTCGATCTCGGTGATCAACATCGCACCATTTAGCCCGGCGGTGGTGATTCCAGAGCTGACGTTCACCGACTTCAACGTGGGTGGTACTCGCGCAGCGGAACTGGACCCGGCCGTACGCATCTTTGGCCCTGGCGCGACGGTAGCCCAGGATCTGGAGCCGGAGTTTGTCGCGTTCGCGCCCGACTCTTCTCTGGCGTTCGTGAGCATGCAGGAGAACAATGCGCTGGCGGTTGTTGATCTTGCAGGACCGACGATTGCATCGATCCTGCCTTTGGGCACCAAGGACCACAGCATCATCGGCAACGAGTTGGATGCGAGCGATCGTGACGGCGGTATCAACATCCGCAACTGGCCGATCAAGGGCTACTACATGCCTGACACCATCGCAACCTACAGCTTCCAGGGTCAGACCCTGATCGTGACGGCGAACGAAGGTGACACGCGTGACTACGACGGGTTCTCCGAAGAAGAGCGCATGGGCGATCTCACATTGGATGCAACTGCCTTCCCGGACGCCGCCACACTGCAGGCTGACGAAAACCTGGGCCGCCTGCTGACGACGACAGCGAACGGTGATACCGATGGTGACGGCGATGTTGACGAGTTGTTCTCGATCGGTGCCCGCTCATTCACGATCTGGGATACCAGCGGCACCGTGCTCTATGACAGTGGCAACGATTTCGAGCGCATCACCGCACAGCGTCTGCCCAACAACTTCAACGCCGATAACGACGAAAACGAAGCAGATACCCGAAGCGACGCTAAAGGCCCTGAGCCCGAGGCTCTCGCAATCGGTGAGATCGGTGGTGCCACCTTCGCGTTCATTGGTCTTGAGCGTGTCAGCGGCGTGATGGTTTACAACATCTCGAACCCGCAGAGCCCGCGCTTCATCGAATACACGATCGACCGTGACTTTGGTGAAGACCCGAGCCTCGGTGACAACGACGGTGATGGCGTGGACGAATCCAACCCGGCAGCGGGCGATATCGGCCCGGAGAGCATTGTGTTCATCCCAGCTGCCGACAGCCCGAACGGAAACGATCTCATCGCCATTGGCAATGAGGTTTCTGGTTCGACTGCGATCTATCAGATCAACGTCGTCCAGGAATAACTCGAACTTCGTTAGACATGAGCCGGCCTCGGGGTACCCCGGGGCCGGTTTTTTTGCGCGCTCGAGTCTCAGGAACGTTACTATCGGCGGATGAGTCTCATCAGCGAACTTCGCCGCCGCAACGTATTCCGGGTCGCGGCCGCTTACGCCGTCTCCGGTTGGGCCCTGTTACAGGTCATCGACTTGCTCGGCGGTGCACTCGACCTGCCCGGCGCGCTGACCCGATCGGTGATGCTCCTACTGCTGGTCGGTCTGCCTATCGTCATCGCGTTTGCATGGGCGTTCGAGGTTACCCCTGAAGGGCTAAAACCCAGCACGGAAGTCGACCCGGATGCGAGCATCGCACCGCAAACCGGTCAACGACTGAACATCGTTATCGCCACCAGTCTGGTCCTGGTGGTCGGCCTCATGATCTGGCAGCAGTTCGCGCCGAAGGACGCAGCCGATGCCGCCGCTGAAGCCGAAGGTCGCGATACCGAATCGAGCACTACGCTCGTCGGCGTGCCCGCCAACTCGGTCGCGGTACTACCGTTTGCGGATATGTCCCCGGATGGCGACCAGGAATATTTCGCGGACGGTATCTCTGAAGAAATCCTGAATAAGCTCGCGGGCGTGGCAAAACTCAAAGTCGCCGGGCGCACTTCTTCCTTCGCGTTCCGGGGCCGTGAGTCTGATCTGAAAGAGATGGCGCAGACACTGAACGTCGCTCACATCCTCGAGGGGTCTGTGCGTAAACAGAACGATAAGGTACGTGTCACCGCACAGCTGATTGCCGCCGAAGATGGCTATCACCTGTGGTCAGAGACGTTCGATGGTGATCTCGCCGATATCTTCGAAGTACAGGATGAAATTGCAGAAAAAATTCTCGTCGCGCTCACCGAGAAGATCATCGGCGAGCGTGCACTCCCATCTGCCGTCGATATCGTCCCTTCGGACAAGGGTGATTTTCGGGCTTACAACCTGTTCCTGGAAGCGCGAGACCTGATTCGCAGTCGCCAGAAGGACAACCTTCTGCGTGCCTCAGATTTGCTCGACACCGCCATCATGATCGACCCGGATTATGCGCCACCTTATGCACAGCGCGCGCTAGTGGAATCCCTCTTGTCTGATGCCGAGGGCGCCTACGGCGATATTCCGCTGAGCCAGGCACTGCCGCAAGCGATTGAATTCGCCGATAAAGCCCTCGAGCTCGATTCGGAACTCGCCGACGGACATGCGGTGCGCGGACTGCTGTACCTCGACTCCAAAGACTCACTGCGTGGCATCAGCGCACTTCGTTATGCGGTCACACTGAACCCTAACCACATCGATGCCCGCAATTGGCTTTCGTTGGCGCTCGCCGGCTCCGGCAACTACTTGGGGGCGGCCGACGAAATGGTCGACTTGTTTGAAACCGATCCGCTGTACCCCCCCGTTGCCGGCAACGTCATCATCCGCCTTCTGCAGATCGGTGATCAGGAGCGTGCGGAGAAAATCCTGACGCGGATGCGCACGCTCGAGACAAGTGAGCGCATGTATCTGTGGGCGCGAGCGAATCTGGAATGCGCGATCGGGCAGGTCGCAGAGTGCATCGAGTCTGCCGAGGAGTCGCTTGCGGAAATCCCGGATGCCAACCGCGCCTCCGGGGTTGCATTTGCGCGGATGAACATTCTTGATTTTGAAGGGGCTGGGAAAATTGCACCTCCCTATGTGACTCCGTATTTGCTATCGGTCCAAGGGCGGTTCGACGACGCGCTCACTGAGGCCAAATCACTTCTGGACCGTAGTCCGGAGTCGGCACCGGCACAGATCGACTACATGATCATGCTCGCGAATGCTGGTGAGCGCGAAAAACTACTGGAGTATTTCGACACCGAGTTTGGGTCGATCGACGCGATGGAGCGAGAACTCTACAACCCGATCAATGGCGGTTTGCCACCTTACGGAGTTATCGCCGATGCACTCGACCGCCTCGAGCGCAGGGACGATTTACAGGTGGTGATGACGGCATGGCGCCGCGCAATTGACTACGGCCGGCGCGGCGGCGCCGACAGTATTGACTTCAACGTCAACGAGTCACTGTGGTTCGCAATGCAGGGAAATTTCGAACGATCCATTGAATTCCTCACGCGCGCTGCCGATAAACGTGATGGGTTGCTCGGTTTCCGAACAGTTAATGGTTTCTTCCGGCACAGACTGGGCGATAATGCAGAGTATGAGGCACTGGTCGCGCGCCATTTCGAGCGCGTGAACGAGGAACGGTTGGCGCTCGATCTGAGCCCCGTGGTTCCCGAAGAACATATTTACGAGTTCTAACCCACATGCAAGAACGAATTATCGTCATCGGCGGCGGCGCCGGCGGCCTCGAATTGGCTGTCAAATTGGGGCGAAAACTGCGTCGCCAGAAAGACGTCGAGGTCATGCTGATCGACAAGAACCCGACTCACATCTGGAAACCGTTGTTTCATGAAGTGGCGACCGGGTCGATGAACAGCTACCACGATGAAGCGAGCTACCTGATGCTCGCGCGCAAGCACAAGTTCAACTTCATCCTCGGACGCGTTGTTGATATCGATACGGGCGAGCAATGTGTGCGCCTCGAAGCGCTGCAGGACGATGAAGGCCAGGAGATGGTCGCAGCGCGCGAGTTCCGTTACGACACACTGATCGTCGCGGTCGGCGCACTCAGCAACGACTTCGGCATCCAGGGTGTTCGGGAATTCAGCCGTCAACTGGATTCGCGGGAACAGGCGGAGAAGTTCCACAAGAATTTCACGACACAGCTGCAGCGAACGAACCTGTCGTCCACGAGCGCCGTTCTGTCGGTCGCTATCGTCGGCGGCGGTGCAACAGGCGTAGAGCTTGCCGCGGACATACACAACGTCGTTGCTCGATTGCGCGAATATGGTTTCGAACACTTTTCGAAGGAACGTCTGTCGGTCAGCATTGTCGAGGCAGCACCTGGCCTTCTGCCACGTCTACCTGAGCGCATCGGGGTTTCTGTGAAGCGCGAGCTAGAGCGCATCGGTGTGAAGGTTTACGTCGGCACGCGCGTCGCCAAGGTCGAGAAGGACGCGGTAATCACGAGTGAAGACGAGCGAATAAACGCAGACATCAGTGTTTGGGCGGCCGGTGTGAGAGCCCCAGAATGGCTATCGGAGTGCGGATTGCCAACCGATCGCTTAGGCCGTATCGAAGTCAACGAAGACCTCTCGGTCGTCGGTATGCCTGGAATTTTTGCGATCGGTGATTGCTGCGCCTGCAAAGATCAGGACGGCCAGGAAATCCCGCCGCGCGCGCAGGCCGCTCACCAAATGGCGAGCACGGCGGCACGCAATGTTCTAGCCGCACGAAAAGGCCGATCCTCGCGTTCTTTCAAGTACCGCGACTTTGGCAGCCTGGTGAGCCTCAGCAAATACACAACCGTCGGCAATCTGATGGGCAACCTGGTGCGCGGCACGATCTTCGTCGAGGGTTGGGTCGCACGGATGGCTTATCTATCCCTGTATCGAATGCATCAGGCGGCTGTCCATGGCCGCTTCTCGACGCTACTGATCATGCTCGGTGATCGCATCTACAAGGCGACACGCGCCAGCGTCAAACTGCACTGAAGTCCACCAAACAACTGGCACTTGTGCTCACAAAAAAAGTGCCTACAATCGCGTCACCTTTTCTGGACGCCAAGGCTTTTATGTCTTCCAGCTAATGGGGCGCTAGACACCTCCGAGTAGGGTTACAGCGCGCCACTCTGTAACAACCTGATTCTCTCGCGAGGTACTTATCGATGGCCGGTGATGCTGTTGTCGTGCGCCCCGAAGGTCTGTGGCCAACCCACAACCAGTCGGGCAACCACCCGGAACCCCAGACCGGAACCACCCAAGACCATTTCATCGTTCGCGACGGTGTTGAGTACGCCGGCGCTCACGTGATTATCGATCTGTGGGGTGCCGAAAGCCTGGATGATCTCGCGCTGATGGAAACCGCCTTTCGCGACGTCATCGAGACCTGTGGTGCCACGTTGCTGCACATCCATTTGCATCACTTCACGCCGAACTACGGAATCTCGGGCGTCGCGGTGCTCGCCGAGTCGCATATCAGCGTGCATACCTGGCCCGAGCGCCGCTTCGCCGCATTCGACGTCTTTATGTGCGGTGACGCGAAACCAGAACTCGCCGGCAGCGTACTGGCTAAATACTTCCGACCTGAACGCATCACGGTTCACGAGTTGCGCCGCGGCATTGTGGAACCGGCGAGGTAGTCATGGCGGATTTTGAGGAAACCTTGTACGACAGCGTTGCGCAAAAATTTCGCATCGACAAACTGTACTTCGAGGACAAAACCGAGCATCAGCACTTGATGATTTTTCATAACGCCATGCTGGGTCGTGTGATGACGCTCGACGGTGTTGTGCAGACGACCGAGGCAGATGAATTCGTCTACCACGAGATGATGGCGCATGTGCCGCTCTTTGCACATGGCAACGCGACCGATGTCCTGATCATCGGCGGCGGCGACGGTGGCATGCTGCGCGAGGTCACAAGACATAGCATAGAGCGGGTAACACAAGTGGAGATCGACCAAAGCGTCGTGGACATGGCAAAGGCCTATCTGCCGAACCATTCCGCCGGTGCCTACGACGACCCTCGACTCACGCTGGAGATTGCTGACGGCATGGCGTTCGTACGAGATACGGATCAACGTTTCGACGTGATCATTGTCGACAGCACCGACCCGATCGGCCCCGGCGAGGTTCTGTTCTCCGAAGACTTCTATGCACAAGCGAAGCGCTGCCTGAATCCGAGCGGTGTAATCGTGACTCAGAACGGCGTCCCGTTCTTCCAACCCGACGAGGTCACGCACACCCACAGGCGATTGCGCCGTCACTTTGAAGACGTGACGTTCTACACCGGTGCGATCCCGACATACTACGGCGGACTGATGACTTTCGGTTGGGCGAGCGACGACTCAACGCTCAGAACCCAATCGCTGGCGACGCTGCAACATCGATTCGCCAACGCGGGCATTCGAACGCGCTACTACACACCCGAGCTTCACCTTGGCAGCTTCGCGTTGCCGCGCTACATCAGTCACTGTTTTGAGTAACGCTGAGTTATCGAACCCGCGGGTACTGCTACCACCGCCCGACGCTTCTGTCGCTGAGCAATACCGGGATTTGGTGGCGCGCCTTGGTTCGCCACTCCTGGTATTTGATCCGGCGGTTCTGCGCTCGCAATTCCAAGGCTTACAAAAGGCACTGCCGGGCGTGGCGCTTTTCTACGCGGTCAAGGCATTACCCAGCGAGGACGTCATTCGCGAGATTGCAAAGCTGGGAGGCGGTTTCGATATCGCCAGCGCCGGTGAGACTGAATTACTCCTGCGAGAGGATGTGTTCGGTCGACGCACGATTCACACCCATCCGATCAAGAAAGACTCGGAAATCCGTGATGCGCTGCGCTACGGCGCAACGACTTTTGTCGTGGACAACCTGCACGAGCTCAGAAAGTTTGCGCCCTACCGATCGCGCGTGGGCATTCTGCTTCGAGTGAGTTTCCGCAGCCGGGGGGCAACCGTGGATTTGTCTCGGAAATTCGGTTGCGACTTCGAGGAGATCGTCGGTTTACTGGATCAGGCGAGCGCCATGGGCATCCACGTCAAGGGCCTGAGTTTTCACGTCGGCTCCCAATGTGCGGATGCCTCCAAGCATGTCGAAGCTATCGAGCGCTGCAGTGAGCTAATGCGCTCGCGCGATACCGGCGATCGCGCTCCGATGAGCCTACTGGATATCGGGGGTGGCTTTCCCGCCGACTACGACGGCACCGGCGTCGACCTGCAAGACTTTTGTGCGCCGATCCGGGCGGCACTCAAACAGCTGCCTGATGACTGGCAGATACTCGCTGAACCCGGCCGGGTGCTGGTAGCGCCTGCTGTCAGGAGTATCACGTCTGTGGTCGGACAGTCCGTTCGAGAGGGTGTGCATTGGTACTACCTCGACGACGGCGTTTACGGCTCGTTCTCCGGGCAAATTTACGACTACGCGAGCTATCCGTTACAGGTACTCAAGAGTGGACCAGGTTTCCCCTCGGTGCTCGCAGGTCCGACTTGCGACTCAATCGACATCGTGGCCGAGTCGATTGAGTTGCCGCTTCTCGACAATGGCGATCTTGTTATCGGACATGAAATGGGGGCCTATACCGCCGCCACCCGTACGCGCTTCAACCTGCTGCCTGATGCACGGTTTGTGAATCTTGAAGCGTTGCCAGATAGTTGACGATGCCTTTCGCGGCCTCGCGACCTTCGAACACCGCTGTCACGACCAGATCCGACCCGCGCACCATATCGCCGCCGGCGAACACTTTGGGATTGCTGGTCTGGAACGGCATGATCGCGTCTTTGGATACCTGCACGCGACCGTCCTCTGAGGTAAGCACCGAGTGTGAGCCAAACCACTCGGCGGGATTCGGACGAAAACCAAACGCGATAATGACGGCATCTGCGGGAAGCACTTCTTCACTGCCTGGCACAGGCTCCGGTCGCCGGCGTCCGCCGGCATCGGGTGCACCAAGCTGGGTCGTCACGACCTTAACGCCGGTCACGTGGTCAGTGCCGATGATTTCCACTGGCTGACGATTAAAGAGAAAATTCACCCCTTCCTCGCGGGCATTGCGGACCTCGCGACGTGAGCCCGGCATGTTTTGCTCGTCACGTCGATACGCACAGGTGACCGAAGCGGCACCCTGCCGCAATGCCGTACGGTTACAGTCCATGCCCGTGTCACCACCCCCGAGCACAACCACACGCCTGCCTGCGAGGTTCATGCCGGGAATGACGCGTTCATGCTGCTCCATAGTGCGATAGACGTTTGACACCAGGAACGGCAGTGCATCGAAAACACCTGGCATGTCCTCGCCGGGGAATCCGCCACGCACATAGGTGTAGGTACCCATACCCAGGAACACAGCGTCGAACTCCGATTCGAGCTTTTCGAACGGAATGTCCTCGCCGATTCGCGTGTTCAGCACGAACTTGATACCCATACCCTCCAGAAGCTCACGACGCTTGCGCACGATCTCCTTCTCGAGCTTGAAAGGCGGAATACCGTAGGTCAGCAGACCACCGATTTCCGGGTAGGCGTCGAACACCGTCGCCTCCACGCCATGCCGCGCGAGGACGTCGGCCGCGGCTAATCCTGCCGGCCCCGCGCCGACCACCGCCACACGACGCCCTGTCGGAATGACATGCGAAAGATCGGGTTTCCAACCGAGTTTCAGTGCCTCGTCGGTGATGTACTTTTCGATATTGCCAATACTGACAGCGCCAAGGCCATCGTTCAGCGTACAGGCGCCCTCACACAAGCGATCTTGCGGACAAACCCGACCGCACACCTCGGGCAGTGAGTTGGTCTGGTGTGA
Organism: Pseudomonadota bacterium; assembly: GCA_038521865.1. GTDB lineage: Bacteria > Pseudomonadota > Gammaproteobacteria > Steroidobacterales > Woeseiaceae > CALBPI01. The sequence continues at coordinate 104,538 of JBCBKO010000002.1, forward strand.
AAGCTCTGCGGCCTCGAGGATGTTGCCCTCACGGATCAGGTTCAGCCAGTTGGGAATGTAGTTGTGGACCGGGCATTTCCATTCGCAGTAGGGATTGCCGCAGTTCAGGCATCGCCCGGCCTGATCGGACGCTTCTTCCGCACTAAACTGACCGTAGATCTCGTTGTAGTGATGCACGCGGGACTCTGCCGGCTCCTTATCCGGATCGCGCCGCGGAATCTCAAGAAACTGAAGCGGAAACTCTGCCATTACGCTGCCTGCCTCAGTGAAGTAATCAAGGATCCGAGCTCAGTCGCTTTAGGTTTGACCAACCAGAATCTGGGCAGCATTTCGCGGTAGTCCTCGAGAATTTCTTTGGTCCAAACGCTACCCGTGAGTTCTTGATGCTCCGTCAAAAGTCGACGCAGGTGATGCAAGTGCGACTCCATGGTTTCCGGCGATATGCGGTGGATATCTATCAGCTCATGGTTGTAGCGATCCACGAAATCGCGTTCGATATCGAGTACGTAAGCGAACCCACCGGTCATCCCGGCACCAAAATTCACACCCACATCACCCAGTACCGCGACTACCCCGCCCGTCATGTACTCGCAGCAATGGTCGCCCGCACCTTCAATCACTGCGGTCGCACCTGAGTTTCGAACACCGAATCGCTCGCCGGCGCGCCCCGCAGCAAACAACTCGCCACCTGTTGCCCCGTATAAGCAAGTGTTACCGATGATGGCTGTGTCGCGCGCCACATAACGCGCGCGCTCGGGGTGTCGAATCACGATACGCCCGGCCGTCATGCCCTTTCCAACATAATCGTTGGCGTCGCCCTCAAGCGTGAGATTCAGGCCTTTGACGTTCCAAGCACCAAATGACTGCCCTGCGGTGCCGCGTAGCTTGATATCCAGAACGGCATCGCCCATGCCATGGTTGCCATGATGGCGCGCGATCTCACCCGCCACTCGTGCACCAATCGACCGGTTGAAGTTGCGCACCTCGTAACCAAACCGACCGGATTCACGGCGCTCAATGTGACCGCGCATATCAACCACCATTTGCTCCGCAAGTTCACCCTTGTCGAACGGGGCGTTTCTTGGGTCTGTACAAAAACGTGGGACGTCCTCGGCAAGCCCGCCCTGAGACAGTACGGGTTTCAAATCGAGTGCACGCTGTCGATCGGTGTCACCGTCGATCTGTGCCAGCAAATCAGTCCGGCCAACGAGCTCCTCGAGCTTGCGAACACCGAGCGCGGCCATGTGTTCGCGTGTCTCCTCTGCGATAAACCGGAACAGATTCATGACCATCTCGGGCAAACCGACAAAGTGCTTGTTGCGCAGCGTCGCGTTCTGCGTGGCAACGCCGGTCGCGCAATTGTTCAAATGGCAAATACGCAGGTATTTGCATCCGAGCGCGACCATCGGTGCGGTGCCAAACCCGAAGCTTTCAGCGCCGAGCATGGCGGCTTTGATGACGTCCAGACCGGTCTTCAGACCCCCATCCGTTTGCAAGCGCACCTTGTGACGCAGCTGATTGCCGCGCAACACCTGATGCGTTTCGGACAGCCCGAGCTCCCACGGGCTGCCGGCGTACTTGACCGATGTCAGCGGACTTGCACCCGTACCCCCGTCGTAACCGGAAATCGTAATCAGATCTGCATAAGCCTTGGCGACGCCAGCGGCGATCGTGCCGACACCCGGTTCGGCCACCAGCTTGACGCTCACGAGCGCCTTCGGGTTGACCTGCTTCAAATCGAAAATCAGCTGCGCGAGATCTTCGATGGAATAGATATCGTGATGCGGTGGCGGCGAGATCAGCCCGACGCCAGGACTTGCGTAACGCAGCCGTGCGATCGTCGTATCAACTTTGTGACCCGGTAACTGACCGCCCTCGCCCGGCTTGGCACCTTGTGCAATTTTGATCTGCAGAACATCCGCATGCACCAGATACTCAGCCGTGACGCCAAAACGTCCGCTCGCTACTTGTTTGATGCGTGACATGCGCTCTGTGCCATAGCGCGCTGGATCTTCACCACCTTCGCCGGAATTGGACCGCGCACCCAACCGGTTCATCGCAACAGCCAACGCTTCGTGCGCTTCCGGCGACAACGCGCCCAGCGACATACCGGCGCTGTCAAAGCGGCGCACAATGTCCGCCACCGGCTCTACCTCTTCGAGCGGCACAGGGTCTTCGGACCACTGCACATCCAGAAGATCACGTAGGGTCGCGACCGGACGATCGTTCACAAGCGATGCGTATTGCCTGTAGATTTCATAATCGCCAGCACGCACCGCTGCTTGCAGCGTCGCGATGACATCCGGGTTGTAACAGTGATACTCGCCACCGTGTACGAAGCGAAGCAACCCGCCCTGGTTCACCGGAACCCCGGGTGCAAATGCGAGTCGCGCCAGCGTCTGCTGATCCTCAAACAACGCGTTGAAGTTCGCACCACCGACCCGGCTAACCGTCCCGTGGAAACACCGGGCCACGACAGTATCGTCGAGACCGACGATTTCGAACAACTGTGAGCCGCGATAGCTCGCGATCGTCGAAATGCCCATTTTCGACATGATCTTGAACAGCCCTTTGCGGATACCGCGGCGGTATGCGCGGCCGTATTGTTGGGCACCATCGATACTGCTCGATACTTTCCCCTGGCGCGCAAGGTCCGCGAGGACTTGATAAGCAAGGTAAGGATAGACAGCTGTCGCACCGTAACCGATCAAGCAGGCAATGTGGTGCGGGTCCCGCGCGTATCCGGTCTCGACCAGAATGTTGCACTCGCAGCGCAGGCCTTTGCGCACCAGGTGATGATGCACTGCGCCGGTGGCGAGCAACGCGTGCACTGGCAATTTGCCGGATTCGATATAGCGGTCTGACAGGCAGACCAGCATGGCACCTCCACGGACCGCTGTCTCCGCCCTTTCACAGATATCGTCCAGCGCGGTTTGAAGATCAACCGCTTCCCGGTAGTTCAAATCGATCTGCACATGTCGATCGGCAAACAACTCGGGGCTAATGAGCTGGCGCCATTTGCGCTGCGAGAGCACGGGCGAGTTCACAATGACATGCTCTGCATCGCTCGCGGACAGCTCGAAGAGGTTGGCTTCTTTACCGATATTCGTCTGCAACGACATCACGATGCGCTCTCGCAGCGAGTCGATGGGCGGGTTTGTCACCTGTGCGAATTGCTGTCGGAAACAATCGAATAAGGAGCGTACCTGTTTGGACAAGACCGCCATGGGTGTGTCGTCACCCATCGAACCGACCGCCTCCTGTGAGGCTTCCGCGAGCACACGCAAAACCTCGTTGCGTTCTTCCGCGGACAGGTTGAACATCTTCTGATAGCGCGCGAGCGTGTCTCGATCCATCGGCTCTGCGGCCATCTGAACATCAACGAGATCAGTCTCGAGGTAGCGAATACCTTTCTTCAGCCACTTGCGGTAAGGCGCACGTGCCTTGATGCGCTCGTGGATGTCGTCGGTATGCAGCAGCTCACCGTTTTCGAGATCCACTGCGAGCATTTGACCGGGACCCAAGCGTCCTTTAGCGATGACGCTCTGCGGGTCATAGTCGTAAACCCCGGTTTCAGACGCAATAGTCAGGTGTCGGTCCTCGGTGAGCACATAACGGGCCGGCCGAAGACCATTGCGGTCGAGCGTGCAGGCGGCGTAGCGACCATCGGTCATCACAATACCCGCCGGGCCATCCCAAGGTTCGATATGGCAGCCAAAAAACTCGTAGAACGCACGAATATCAGCATCGAGTCGCTCATCCGCCTGCCACGCAGGAGGAACAACGATACGAAGCGCCTGCAAGATATCCATACCTCCTGCGAGCATGACTTCGAGCATGTTGTCGAGGCTCGAGGAGTCCGACCCATCCATCGAGACAAGCGGCTCCAACGACGACACATCCGGCAGTTTGTCCGACTGGAAGTTGCGTGCCCGGGCCAGCGCCCAATTCCGGTTTGCACGAATCGTGTTGATCTCGCCATTGTGCGCGATCAGCCGGAAAGGCTGAGCCAGTCGCCACTGCGGCCACGTGTTTGTTGAAAACCTTTGATGGAAAACGCACACCGAGCTCTCGAGGCGCGGGTCACGCAAGTCCTTGTAGAACTCGGGCAACGCCGCCGGCATCACCATGCCCTTATAGGAAAGCGTATTGGCGCACAGGCTAGTGACGTAGAAGGATTCATCAACGTCAGCGAGGGCCAGCTCTGTGCGTCGACGCGCGATGAACAACAACCGATTGAATAGCGCGCGAGCCATCCCTGTTGGTGCTGTCACGAACACTTGCTCGATGCGAGGCAACGTCCTGAGCGCTTCTTCCCCGCAGACCGACGGATCGATAGGCACCTCTCGCCAACCGGCGACGGCTAGTCCGACTTCGGTCAGCTGCGATTCCAACTCGGTACGCGCGCGTCGTGCCACGGTGTCGTGTTGATTCAGGAACACGACACCCGCCGCAAAGCGATCCCTCAGCTCGATACCGGCCGCTGCGGCCACTTTTCGGAGAAACGTCTCGGGCGCGCTCATGAGCAACCCACAGCCATCACCCGTCTTCCCATCGGCCGCGACGGCACCGCGATGGGTCAGCCGGGTTAGCGCCTCGATGGCGGTCTTCACCAACCAATGGTTGGGCTCGTCGTCCACATTCGCAATAAGACCGAAACCACAACTGGCTCGCTCAAACGACGGACGGTAGAGACTGCTGGCGTCAGGTGCTGGCATAAGCTCCTTCAAAAAAACCGACGGACACGGGGGCCGTACACGCTTCTCGATCATCGCGTGTTGATCGGCCCTCGGATAGACCCGCTGCTGCGTGGGCAGCGCCTACGCACGAGTGTGCGGGCGCGGGTTCTTACACAGTTATGCCATTAAATGGTGCAGTGCGCCAACGGTTACGAACGCAACCACTGTGCTCACTGAGTCAGGACTCGTCGCCGGCCGGCGTCGCTTGAATGACGGATGCCGGGTCCTCGGGTTGGTCAGATGCCGCTTCGGTTGTCACCGGTGCCTCCATGACCTGTTGCTCTCGCCCTATGCGACCGACCTGATCAATCGTGTACTCAGGCTCCGGCGCTTGGGTCTCGACGACATCGGTGGGCGCTGCGTTGTCGACCTCGGCTGATTCGGCAACGGGTGCGTCGTCGCCACCACAGGCTGCAAGACCGACCGCCAGACCAAACACCAAAAGACCTCTCATCGTGACACCCTCGAATAGTGATGATTACGAAGGGTTGATTAAGTACTGTCGAACGCTGTCAAAAGCAAGCACGCGTATCACAACCTCATGAATTGGGTTGACGTATTCGCGCTTGAAACCAACCAATCATCACCGTCCAACACGAACTCCACCTCAAACGTCAGACCCTCACCGTCGATCTGGAAACGCCGGATATCGACATCGGCCACGAGCACTTTAACCGTCGCCACCGCGAACTCATCGGAAACGATTTCAAGCGACTCTACAAATGTCGTCACCGACAGAGAATTTGTGATCAGAAAAATCTGGCGCATCTGACGCACGACATCGTCCCGGCTGTTGCCATCGAGATCGCGATAGTCCTCCGCTATCCCGCCAGCAAAATCTCCAATATCGCGTTCCTCGACTGCCTCGGCCATCTGATTGATTCGCTCCCGGATCAATTGCTCTGGCGTCTCGCCGCCACCGCAGCCAACCAGCCATATCGTCAACACAGCTACCAAAATCTTTGGCATCGACAGTGCTCCTTATCCCATGTGCTTTCTGTCAGAATAACGGAATGGACACCGATGACGACCAATCGATCATGGAAGATGTGCTGGCGTTATGGTTCAGCGCGAGAGAGCACGACGCGCCGGGCATCGATGCACGAATGGAATTCTGGTTCGGAGAGGATCCGGAGCTCGATATCCAGATCCGTCACAAATTCGGCAAGCTGATCAGCGATGCCTCCGAGGGTAAGTTAAACCGATGGGCTGAAACCGCCGAGGGTCGCCTGGCGCTGATCCTGTTGATCGATCAGTTTCGGCGCAACATTTATCGCGGCAAGCCCGAGGCGTTTGCACTTGACCGGGAGGCACTTAAATTGTGCGTCGAAGGCGCTATCGCCGGTCATGACAAACAACTGCCACCACTCAAACGCGCATTCTTTTATATGCCGATGCAGCATGTTGAGTCACGTAAGGTTCAGGAAAAATCCGTGGCGGTGTTCCGCAGTCTTGCCGAATCTGTCAGTGGTACCGAACTCGACACGTTCGAGACTTTCGCAGACTTTGCGGAGCTGCACCGCGACATCATCGCTCAATTCGGGCGCTTCCCGCATCGCAACGCGATTCTCGGCCGGGAGAGCACGGAGCTCGAGCGCGAGTATCTGCAAGACGCGCCAGACTTCGGTCAGTCTGCGCCCGACTAGGCCTGGTCCGCCAGCGCTGTCAGCCGATCGGTCTGCTGTGATACCCAGCGATAGCGGCTAACAAGCAGCACTGCAGAAACGGTGAGTCCCACAACAAAGCCGCTCCAGATCATGGCGGGAGACAAGCGCATCGTCAGAGCCGCTGAGTAGGCTAACGGAAATGCGATGACCCAATACGAGAGGGTCGTCAGGAACATCGGAACCTTGGTGTCCTGCAGGCCACGCAGCGCGCCCGCAGCGCCGACCTGAATACCGTCAGAAATCTGAAACACCGCAGCGACGAACAGCAACGAGAGTGCAATCGCTTGCACTTCACCGTCGCGCGAATAGAGATTCACGATCGAGTCGCTAAATACCAGCATGAAGGTGGCAGACACGGCCATGAAGGCACCGCATACACCGATTCCGAGATACCCCCGCATGCGCGCCAACGCGATCTCATTGCGGCCGATCGCGTTACTGACGAGCACGGTAATTGCTGAATTCAGTCCCATGGGAATCATGAACATGGTGGACGCGTAGTTCAGCGCCACCTGGTGTGCTGCGGCAATGCTTGCCGAAAGTTTCCCCATGATCAGCGATACAGCTGCGAACAAGCCCGCCTCGGCGAGCACGCTCACCATAATCGGAACACCAAGCGCGATGATCTCGCGCAAATAACCGCCCCGCGGTCCACCGCCAAAAGCGAACAGGCGATAGGGCCGGTAGTGCCGACTTGTCGCCATGTGCAGGAGCAGAAAAATCAACATCGACCACATCATGATCGCACTCGCGATTCCCGCACCTTTGGCACCCAGAGCCGGCGCGCCGAGATTGCCAAACATGAAGGCATAGTTGCCGACCACGTTCACGACCAGCCCGATGATCGAGACCACCATGATCGGGAGGGTGCGTCCAACCGCCTCTGTGGTGTAGCGCAGCACCAGATAAAGGCATATGGCGGGCGCACCGATACAAACCGCCTGCAGGTAGTCAATCGTGAGGTCGCGAAATTCCGGATCAATACCGATCGTGTAGACGAAGGGACGCGCGCCAAAGCGAACGCTCACGAAAATCAGCGCCGCCAAACCTAGTGCCAACCACAGACCCTGACGCGCGTAGCGCCCGACCTCCGTCGGACGCCCACCACCCACGTGGCGCGCCCCGAGTGGCGAAATCGCCATCAGAATGCCAAGTGCCATCAGGAAAAACAGCATCCAGACGCTGGATCCGACACCCACCGCCGCCAGCGTCGTCGCTCCAATCTCACCGGACATGACAGTATCGGCAAAACCCATGCCTGCCAGGGCGAGATTGTTAACGATCAACGGAGCTGCGAGCTTTATAAGGCGCAACAACTCGTTCGCAAACCTGTGCGGCTGTGGGCCTTGGTGGGTAGACATCGGCGAAGCGTAGCACGCGTCAGCCATACGCTGGCAGCGGCTTTTGGTACGCTTGCGCCGGGACAATCCAACGGAGCACAACATGCTGCACGACGGAACATCACGGCGCGTCGCGATCGTGGGTGGCACACGCATTCCCTTCGCGCGTAGCCACACCGCATACAAGAATCAAAGCAACCTGGACATGATGTCAGCCACGTTGAAAGCACTGGTCGACAAATTTGACCTCGAAGGCAAGCTGCTGGGTGAGGTTGCGCTCGGTGCAGTGCTGAAGCACTCGCGCGACTGGAATCTCGCACGCGAGGCAACGCTTTCATCAGGTCTGGCACCACAAACTCCTGCGTTTGATTTGCAGCGTGCCTGCGGCACCAGCTTGTCGGGATGCGTAATGGTGGCTAACAAGATCGCGCTGGGACAGATTGAGGCCGGCATTGGCGGGGGTTGTGACACCGTCAGTGACCCACCGATCGTGTACCCCGATGAGTACCGCAACATCATGATGCAGGCTTATCGAGCGCGCTCACTCGGCGACCGCGTCAAGCCGTGGTTGGGTCTGCGCCCACGCCATTTCAAACCGGAGCTACCGGGCGTGGGCGAGCCGCGCACCGGGTTGTCGATGGGTGAGAGCACAGAGATCACGGCGAAAGCATGGTCGATCAGTCGCGAGGAACAGGATGCGCTTGCGCTCGTTAGCCACCAGCGAGCTCACCAAGCGTGGGAGTCGGGATTCTACGATGACCTTGTAGTTGCTCACTCAGGTCTCGCGCGTGACAACAACATCCGCGCTGACAGCTCGCTCGAAAAACTCGCCAAACTCAGACCAGCGTTCGATCGCTCACCCACTGGCACGATGACAGCCGGCAACTCGACACCGCTTACCGACGGTGCGTCAGCCGTTTTGCTCGCCAGCGAGGACTGGGCGAGAGCGCACAACCTGCCAATACTCGCCTACCTCGATTTCTGCAAAGTTGCAGCGGTGGAGTTCGTGAAGGACGAGGGTCTGCTGATGGCGCCCGCTTACGCAGTGTCCGAAATGCTAAAGCAAGCTGATCTGACGTTTGATGATATCGACCTGTTCGAGATCCATGAGGCATTTGCCGCGCAGGCACTTGCCACCATGAAAGCGTGGGAGTCCGACGAGTTCTGCAAAGAGCGACTGGGAAGGGAACAGGCCCTCGGTCCGATCGATCGAGACAAGCTGAATGTTCGCGGTGGCAGCCTCGCGATGGGACACCCTTTCGCAGCGACCGGAGGACGCATTGTCTCAGCTTTGGCTAAGTTGCTGAGCGAGCGCGGGAGCGGTCGCGGGCTGATTTCAATCTGCACCGCCGGCGGCATGGGTGTCACGGCGATCCTGTCAGCGAGCTGAGGCGCAGCGTCGGATTTGTCGTCTGCTACACTCTGGCGCTTTGTGATTTCAACCGCACGTTCATTATGACAAGGCTCACAGCGGCCTAAGGCGTGCGCGCGCTGCCATCTGGGGAGAGGAATGGAAGGACTGAGTAATTTTCTCGCGGTATCGAACGGCATCCTTTGGGCTGAGCCGGTGCTCTATACCCTGCTCGGCACGGGAGTGCTGTTTACGATCTGGAGCGGCTTCGCCCAGTATCGCGCACTGACCCATGGCACCGCGGTCGTTCGCGGCAAGTATGACAACCCGGACGACCCCGGCGCGATCAGCCACTTTCAAGCGTTGTCAGCAGCGCTGTCGGCCACCGTGGGACTTGGCAATATCGGTGGCGTCGCACTCGCTATTGCACTCGGCGGGCCAGGGGCCGTGTTCTGGATGTGGATCGTCGGGCTTGTGGGCATGGCGATCAAAATCACGGAAGTCACGCTCTCGATGCTCTATCGCAACACCGACGATCCGGACAATCCGCATGGCGGACCGATGTGGGTCATCACCAAAGGGCTTCCCGAAATCGCGCCAGGTTTGGCCGGTGTTGGCAAAACCATCGGCGTCATTTTCTGCTTGACTCTGCTGGTATCAACGGCCACCGGCGGCAACATGTTCCAGGCATGGAACGTCGGTGAGATCACGGAAGCCTATTTCGGTGTGCCGAGCATTGTCACCGGCATCATCTTGGCCGTTATCGTGGGCTCTGTCATTATCGGCGGCATCAAGCGGATCGGCGCGGTCGCAGGCACGCTGGTGCCGTTCATGGTCGCGCTGTACCTGATTGCCGGTACCTATGTGCTGATCGTGAATGCTGACCAAATTCCGGCGATGTTTGCGCTGATCATTACCGGCGCATTCAATCCACAAGAGGCTACCGGCGCATTCATCGGCGGCACCGTGGCCTACGGTTTCCTGATCGGCATGAAGAGAGCACTGTTCTCAAACGAGGCTGGACAAGGCTCCTCTCCCATCGCTCACTCTGCAGCGAAAACCGACGAGCCGGTCCGAGAAGGTGTCGTAGCCGGCCTGGAGCCGTTCATCGACACGATTGTCGTGTGCACCTTCACCGCGTTGATCATTCTGTCGACCGGTGTCTGGAATCGCAGTGCCGACGGCGTCATGACCACAGAGCCATTCATCGCAAAAGTCAGTGAGGGCGTCTGGCAGATCGAGTCGACGCCGGCACCGGTCAATGACACGATTGAGGTCGGGACGCAGGTCTACGTCATAGTGGAAGCCGATCCGAACGACAGCACCGGCAACAACCTGCACAAGGTGTCAGGCACGATCGTAGAAGGACCGACCGGACCGCTAGTGGAATTCGCGCCTTTCGAGAGTCAGGGTGGACCTGCCATGACCGATCTCGGTTTGTACACCAGCTATGTGGGGGCAACGATGACGGCCGCGGCGTTTGACTCCGTAGCGCCGGGGCTCGGGATGTGGCTGGTCACCATCGCGTCGTGGCTGTTTGCGATCTCGACAATGATCTCGTGGAGTTACTACGGCGAGCAGGGCATGGTTTATCTGGCAGGCGAAAAGTCGGTCTTGCCCTACAAAATCGTGTTCTGCGGATTGATCATTCTCGCCACTTTCGGATTGATCGAGACTGACGTCGACCTCGACAACATGACGGGCGTCGGCACCGGCGTGATGCTGTTCGCTAACGTGCCAATCATGTGGATCATGGGCTACAAGGCGATGAACGCGTATCACGCTTATATCGCACGCCTGAGGTCCGGCGAAGTCGACGCGGAAAACGCTTCCGCGACCTCATGAGACTGTTCGCGCTCGCTGCATTGCTGGTTTTGCCGGCCGGTGTAGCGGGCGCGGCCGATATCGCAGGCTTCTCGCCGGATCGTTCTCCCGAGGAAAACGGCCGGGCGATCGCCGAAGAAGCGGATCGTCGTGGCGAGGGGTATGGCGACACGAGCGCCGCATTATCGATGACGTTGTTTGATGGGCGCGGCAACAGCGTTACCCGTGCGATGCGCAGTCGCACGCTGGAACGCACCGACGACGGCGACCGGACTCTACTATTTTTTGAGGATCCGGCCGACGTTCGAGGCACTGCGTTCCTGACGCACGGGCATCCGGACCGAGACGACGATCAGTGGCTCTACCTGCCCGCCGTAAAGCGCGTCAAACGCATCGCATCGCGAAATCGATCGGGTGCGTTCATGTCGAGCGAGTTTTCCTATGAGGATCTTGGCAACGACGATATCGAAAAGTATCGCTATCGGTACTTGGGAGACGAGACCATCGACGGCCAGAATGCGTACAAGCTCGAACGACTACCCGTCGGCACATCCGGCTATTCTCGGCAGGTCGCGTGGCTGGACCAGCAGCACCTGCGTATTCTGAAAATCGACTACTACGACCGGGCTGGAGCACTTCTCAAGACGTTGAGTGCGGGGCGCCACGAGCTTTACGAGGATCGTTTCTGGCGTGCGCTGCGCATGGAGATGAACAACCACCAAACCGGACGCCGTACTGTTCTGGAGTGGGCAGATTACGTTTTTGGTTCGGGTCTCGATGCGCGCGACTTTGGACGTGAAGCGCTACGCGACCTGCGCTAGCGCACTGCTGATCGCCGTCGCAGCGGCATGCGTGGCAGATGCCGAGTCGACCGACTGGCGTTGGCAGGGTGAAATCACGGCGGAAGCTCGCTGGTTCACAGAATCATCCTTCGACCCACGTCAGGACCGCCGCGACTTTGCACTGCTTGGCCAGATTGAAGGCTTCCGCGATTTCAATAACCGTAGAGATCGTGTCGCCTTAAAGCTGCGCGGTCGCGCAGACGATCGCGATGCCGAGCGGAATCTGACCGACATCACCGAGTTGTACTGGCGCCGACGGTGGCGCGGCGGCGAGCTTCTGGTCGGGGTGAATCAGGAATTCTGGGGCACGACCGAGGCCCTACATCTGGTCGACGTGATCAACCAGACCGATTTTTCCGGCAGCCCGGACGGCGAGGATAAACTCGGCCAGCCGATGATCCGACTCTCACTCTCACCGGAGTGGGGCAATTGGGATTTCTATGTGTTGCCCGGGTTCCGCGAGCGCACGTTCCCTGGCAGCCGGGGACGGCTGCGCGGACCACTGCCGATATTGGCGGATGCTGCGCGCTATGAGGCCGGCGAGCAGCAAGACCACGTCGACGTCGCGATTCGCTTCAACCACTACATCGGGCCCATTGAGTTCGCGTTCTCGCATTTCAGCGGCACGAGTCGATTGCCCTTGTTCACACTCGCAGATGGCACGCCGTTGGAAGTCGCGCCTGGCGCTGTCGGCGCTTTGCCACCCGGCATCGGCCTCGGAATCGCTCCGTTGTATTTCCTGACCGATCAAACCGGTTTTGATGGGACACTTGTGAGCGGTGGGTGGCTTTGGAAGCTTGAAGCGATTCGCGGTCGAGACCCGCGCGGTCGATTCAACGCCGCGACGGGTGGATTCGAATACACGTTTGCAGGGGTTGGCGGCAGCGGTGTCGACGTCGGACTAATTGTTGAATACCAGTACGACTCGCGTCCGACAGATTTGCTCATCACCAGCAATGACGACTGGGTCGCAGGTGCTCGCTTTGCCTTCAACGATTTTTCCGGCAGTGAGTTCCTGATTCTTGCGAGCACGGATGCGCAGACCCGCGCTGGCATCATATCGCTGGAAGCCTCACGCCGCTTCGGCAGTCAATGGAAAGGTTCGCTTGAGGCGCGTTACTTCAGTGCGGGGGATGGCACCGATGCGCTGTCGTTGTTCTCGCGAGAGGACTACTGGCAATTCTCGTTGACCCGGTTTTTCTGAGCTCACCAATGCCCGGTGCCGGGGACGCCCTTGAATGGCCCCGTCAGCTCCGGAGTAATCCAGCCACCGTAGAACCCGCCTGGTTGTGGCTGAACCCGGTGATCGCCCACATAGCATCCGTCCATCGCCGCTGGCATAAACGCGAGCCATCCGGCAATCGCACCAAAGGGTCGAAACGGATTTGGATAGCACCATACCGCTGCAGGTGCACGCCGCTCACCACCAACGACATCGAAGTACGCGGCCTCACCCTTCCACTCGCAGACACTCGAGCGCTCAATCGGCTGGAGCCATTCGAAATCTACGTCCTCGCGCGGCAAGTAGTACGTTGGTGGACTCGCCGTCTCACAGACTCGTTGTGCGCGCGTTGACTGGGCGATCACCGTGCCCTCGAACTCAACTCGAATTGTTCGGGGTTCGCGCTCAAGTCGGGGCGGGCGTGGGTAGTCCCATACCGACTCCTGCCCGGGCCCTGGAATCTCGATGTTGCGGGGGCGCACGGCGTCTGCCCAACGCGCCTGAGCGGCCAGAATCCACTCGGGTGGCTCGCGACCGGAATCGTCACGGGTACTCACGACGATGACTCATCCCTGTCGCTGTCGGTGGGTTTTCGCGCTCTGACTCTTCCATCAATCGTGTCGATCAGTCCTTGAAGCCGATTCCGAACACCGTCGAATTGGCCCTTGTCATATTGATCACGCATATAGCTCTCTACATCGCTCACGAGCCCATCCAACTCCGGAATCTGGTCGTTATCGGAGGAGGTTTGCATCCGCTCCGAGGCTTCGAACAGATTGATGCTGCGCTCGGTTTGCTTGCCGAAGGCGACGACTTCGTAGAATTCCGATCCGGCGTCCTTACCAGGCTTCAGCAGACTCAGGATGCCGGCGACAAACGACACCGGAATCAAAATCACATCACGCAAGCCATCGATAAACAGTTTGAACTGAAACACGATCAGATCGCGGACCAACTGACTCTTGCTCACGGACGGTGCCGTTTCCACAGGCGTGGTTGACTCGGATTGGTGTGCTTCGGACATTCGGAACTCCTGCTGGCAAGCACTTCTGCTCATTGCTACTGTAAACTACGGTTTTAGTAGTTGGGTAGCCAAGGTATGGCACGCTACAACGGCGATCCGGAATTCGATCACGGTCGCCCTCAAACGCTCGGTCTACTGGTCGTCAATCTCGGCACCCCTGATGATCCAACGCCTGCCGCGGTCAAACGTTATCTCAAGCAGTTTCTGTGGGATCCCAGGGTGGTAGAGCAACCTCGCTGGCTGTGGTGGTTGATCCTGAATCTTGTGATTCTCAACATCCGGCCCAAGCGCTCGGCTGCCGCTTATCAGGAGATCTGGACGGACGACGGCTCACCGCTATTGTTGTTCAGCCGTGAACTCTCGCATGCCATCGCGAACCAGGTCGCCGAAAACACGGGCGTTGAAGTCGCGGTTGAGCTAGCCATGTCCTACGGCAATCCTTCGATTGAAGACGCCATAGGGCGACTGCGCCAGCGCAACGCCCGCCGCCTGGTCGTACTCCCGCTGTATCCGCAGTACTCCGCGACCACGACAGGCACCGTCTTCGATGCCGTTACCGATGCGCTCTCGCGCCTGCGATGGGTACCGGAGTTTCGCTTCATCAACCAGTATCACGATGCTCCGGGTTTGATCGATGCACTCGCAGATAGCGTTCGCAAACATTGGGATGAGCACGGACAGGGGGAGAAGCTGCTCTACTCCTTCCACGGCATCCCCCAGCGTTACTTTCGGGCGGGCGACCCCTATCACTGTCAGTGCCAAAAGACCGCAAGACTGGTATCAGAGAAGCTTGGCCTTCGTGAAGATCAATACTTCGTAGCGTTCCAGTCACGTGTCGGGCGAGAGCCGTGGTTGATGCCCTACACAGACTTCACGCTCGAAGACTGGGGCAAAGCTGGCGGCGGCAAGATTGACGTGATTTGCCCCGGTTTCGCTGCTGACTGCCTTGAGACACTCGAGGAGATTGCACTCCAGAACCGGGAGCTCTATCAGGAGGCCGGTGGTGAGGATTTGCGCTACGTCCCATGCCTGAATGCATCGGATGCACACGTCGCCGTGCTCTCGAAGGTGGTTTCCGATGCGGTATCCGGTTGGCCAGAGGCAATCAATGCGGTCAATGAACACCGCGAAGCGACAGCAGAGCGTGCCAGTACGCTGGATGACGCCAGCCGGGCATGAGTAATCGATTCGTTGAACTGGCCCTGCCAGTCGACGATCTGCTGGCAGCACGCACCGAACTGACCCATCTCGGTTTCGCGGAGTGTCCGGTCACCGATGCTTGGTCCCACGGTTATACCGCCCTCAGACTCGGCACTATCACGGTGGGTTTGCACGAAGCCCTTATTGAATCACCAACCATCGTCGTGACGCGATCGGCACTTGCTGAATCGGTTCGCAATGATGCGGATACGACTGACTGGCAGCGACTCCAGCTCGATGAGGACGAGTTCAACTACGCCTTGCGAACCGCACCGGAAGGACAAGCGCTGCTGATCGTCGAAGCAAGCACTCATGCAAGCCTTGAGCCTATGCCCATCGGAGAGCTTGAATGGGTCGAGTATCTGCGGCCCACTTCCAACTTCACGCGCAGTGTCGGCTTTTGGGCACCTTACGCAGAAACAACCTCTGCGCTCAGTGAGTCACCGATGCTACGACTCAGGATGGACGTCGGTGGCCTGCCAATGGGTTTGCAAGACTCGACTGGCGAGCCTGCCATCGTCCTATGTGTCACCCAGGTCGAAGCACTGATTGCGCGGCTCGCACAATACGCTCTGGCTTTGCTACCGGCCGAACATCCCAACGAGGTTGGCAGATTGCGTCTTGCGAGCGGGATGCTTGTCGTACTGGCGACCCCGCAGCCATTGGAAGATTTGCCCTAGCCGATCACTTCGAGCTGATCGCTGAGTCGCTCCCCCTGGCGGCGAAACGAAGGACCAAAACCCGCTTCATCGCACAGTGCATTCAGGTGGCCGAGATCCGGAGATTTACGGTGCAGCGATGTTGCGTCGAATTTGAGTGGCACATCCGTTGGGATGATGGTTAGCGCGCGCGACACATGCGCGATTTCCCGATGCATTTCGAGCTTTTGCCCCAACTTGGAGGCACCTCTCACAGCTACATCGCACACGCGATCAAGGTTTGCGTACAGGACGTCCAGACTGCCAAAGTGACGGAGCAAGGCGGCTGCAGTCTTGCGACCAACTCCAGGGACGCCGGGGATGTTGTCCACACTATCGCCCGCGAGTGCCAACAGATCGGCGATCTGTTCCGGGTAGACTCCGAAGACTTCCGGAATGTCCTCGTAGCCGAGTTTCTTGTTATTGGCGAAATCCCAGAACGTGTCGACCGGCGAAAGCAGCTGCGTTAGATCTTTATCACGACTCATGATCGTGCAGGGCACACCGTGTCCCCGGGCGTCATGGGCAAGCGTTCCTATGATGTCATCGGCTTCGTATTCGTTGCTCGCCGCCTCACGAAGGCCCAGCGCCGCCGCCATCCGACGGCATTGCTTGAACTGTCGATCGAGCTCTGGCGGCGCTGGCTCACGATTGGCTTTGTACTCTGGATAGATTTCGTTGCGATAGGAAATCGCGAGACTCTCATCGAAGGCGACCGCAACCTGATCCGGGCCAACATACTCGAGAAAATCAGCAAGAAACTTTGTAAATCCGTACAGTGCGTTGGTCGGGTTACCGTCGCCATCCACCATGTCGTCCGGTACAGAAAACCACGCCCGGAATACGTAAACGCTCGCATCGATCAGATAAACCATGACCCGGAAGTGTACCGGGGTCGGGCGTTTTCGTCAGAGGTACTTACCACCATCTTGCAAGTGCTTCATCACGCGCTTGTGCAGCGGGCTCGAGCGAGGGAAGTGAGCGAGCAGATACTCCATCTGATCCGCGAGCACCCGGCGCCCTTTCAGGAAAATATACTCGGCATAGGTCGGTGTGAACGGCACGGCGATCAGCTCCATGCCCGCCTGTTCGGGCGTGCGGCCGCCTTTATGGTTGTTGCACCGCCTACAGGCCGTCGCGACATTGGTCCATCGATCCTCGCCCTGCTGGGAAATGGGCGTGATGTGGTCCCGGGTGAGCTCGCTATTGGCGAAACGTCCCCCACAATAAAGACAGATATTCGCATCGCGTTTGAACAGAGTTCGGTTGTTCAGCGGTGGCGTATACGCGTGGCGTTTCTCTGCCAGTCCCTGGTGCGTGCCATTTGTAGCGATGATCGAGTTGACCTCGACGATGCTCCGCGACCCATCCAGGCCACTGTATCCACCTCTGAGTGTGTAGAGGTGCGAGCCGCAGGCGTAAGCCACTTGTCCCATATGGTAGAGTCGCGCGGCCTCTCGATAATCGATCCACTCGAGCGGCATGCCCGCCACATCTGTACGGAGTACCTGCTGTCCCAAACCGGGACCTAGCGGTGTTTGCGTCATCGGTTCGCCTCGCGTTAACGACTTCTGAACGGACTCAGTGTCACCCTCGGTGGCACGGGTCCAATAAAATCAGAGCACTCGGAACCTCGTCAAGTCATCCGGAGCGCCGTTCCTTGAACCGGTCTTGGCATGCCATAATCGTCAACCGGCCCTGGAACCTACGCCATTCGGCTTGCCTTTGAGCGATTCCTGAGTGACGAGTTATACACACGGCAAATCACATTTTTGTGACAGCTTGGGACATTTAGTCAAATTTCCGTCGCAGAACGCAAGCTACTGAAAAATATCGCATTTGTGTAGTTTTTGTCTCGCTCGCGGCGAAACAGCGTTCGCGCTTGTCGCACTGGGATCGGGAATGACCACACACAATCCACAGACTTATCCACAGGTTTCACAACGATTGAAGGAAAAACAAGAGGATAAGGGCCGCGCGATCCCGGTGGCGGTGGATGTGCCACTCAATCAGACTTTTGATTATCTCGCGCCGAATCCCGCACCGGCTGCGGGAACGCGGGTACGCGTGAGTTTTGGCCGGCGAAATACGATCGGCCTCGTTTGGGGCCACGAGGTCAGTGCCACAAACCACACAGGCGACCTCAAAACCGTAACCGAATGCGTCGACGAACAACCACTGATCGACTCGGCGACCATGCGCCTACTCGAGTTTGCCGCTCGGTACTACCACCACCCACCTGGGGAAGTCTTCGCCGCAGCCCTGCCCGGCGTGCTGCGCAGTGGCAATGATGCGACGCTTGAACAAGCCCACTGGTCTCTTTCCGAAGCTGGCACCAGCGCCGACAACGAGACCTTGGCCAAGCGGGCGCCGGCTCAGGCCGCCTTGCTGGGCACGCTGCGGGATGCTGAGCACCCGCTCGACGAGGCGACTCTGGATGCCCAACTGGGGCCCCAGTGGCGTCGCTTGCGCAAGCCGCTAAACGAGAAAGGCTGGATCGTTGAAACACGCAAGATACGCTTCACGCCTGCCGAGGTCTCACCGCCCGAGCCCGGGCCGACGCTGAACAGCGAGCAAGCCATCGCCGTGGATGCCATCCTCGATGCCAAAGGGTTCTCAAGCTTCTTACTTGATGGCGTGACTGGCAGCGGCAAGACAGAAGTTTATCTGGCTGCCATTGCGAACGTACTCAGTGAAGGTGGGCAGGTCCTGTTGCTAGTCCCTGAAATCAGCTTGACGCCACAGCTGGCGCGCCGAATCGCTAGTCGACTCGGCGTCGAACCGACGCTTTTTCACAGCGGCCTGTCGGAGCGGGAGCGCGCGATCGCCTGGCTTTCCGCTCGCCATGGCACCCGACAGCTGTTTATCGCAACGCGCTCGGGGGTATTTCTGCCGCTTTGCCATCCGCGCCTGTTTATCGTTGATGAAGAGCACGACAGCTCCCTGAAACAACATGAGGGATTCCGTTACCACGCTCGCGATCTCGCAGTTTGGCGGGCACGTGATGCCAATGTACCGATCGTGCTCGGCAGCGCGACCCCTGCTCTCGAAACACTGGCGAATGCGAAAGCCGGGCGCTATCAGCATTTGCGACTGACGCGCCGTGCAGGCAACGCACGGCCACCGCGCCTGTCTGTGATCGACATGAACCGCTTCAACGTGATCGACGGACTTGCGCAACCCGCGGTCGATGCGATGCGAGCACATCTGGAGCGTGGCAAGCAGGTGCTGGTTTACATCAATCGCCGTGGCTACGCCCCAACGTTGATCTGCTCCAGCTGTGGTCATATCGCCGAGTGCACGAATTGCGATGCGCACATGACCGTGCACCTCGGCGCCGGTCGGCTTCAGTGCCACCACTGCGGTCACCGCGAGGAGATGCCGTCAGGCTGCACGGTGTGCGGCGCGGTGCTCAAACCGCTGGGCGAGGGTACCGAACGTGTCGAGCATGCTCTGCGCACTACATTCTCGGAGTACAACATCGCGCGCATCGACTCCGACACAATGAGCAATCGCGGTGCACTGGAGACGGTGCTCGAGGACGCGCGGGCCGGCCGACTCTCCATCCTGATCGGTACTCAGATGCTTGCCAAAGGGCACCACCTTCCGAACGTCACGCTGGTCATCATTGTCAATCTGGATCAGGGTTTTTTCGCGAGCGATCTGCGTGCGAGCGAGCGTCTCGCCCAGTCATTGGTTCAGGTTGCGGGGCGCGCGGGTCGCGCTGATGAGCCGGGTGAGGTTTTAGTACAGACCGCGTTCCCCCACCATCCGCTGCTCGCCACGCTAGCGACCGAAGGTTACCCGGCGTTCGCCAATGCCGCCCTCGATGAACGGCGCAAGGCCGCGTGGCCCCCGTATCGACATCTGGCCGTGTTGCATGCGGCCGCTAAGACCGAACAGCGTGTCGTTCAGTATCTTCGCGCCGCTGGTGCCGCAATCAACGCGGCGAACGTCGAGGTGCTTGGCCCGGCCCCCGCCGCAATGCTGAGACGCCAAAACCGCTACCGCTATCGTCTGCTCTTGCAGGCATCGGAACGGCGCTCATTGCAGGCGAGCCTCGACCAACTGACCACATGGCTGGCATCAAGACGCGAGGACCACGACGTACGCTGGTCGCTCGACGTCGATCCGCAACACGATATCTGAGTGCTGCTGCACAAATTCGCTAGGGCGCGTTACACTGCCGCGCTTGCTTAGGAGTGCCGAGTGAAAGAAACCATCATCGAGTTGTTGAGCGCCGCTCGCGACCACATCGCGGAGGCCAGAGACATATCTATTGCCGACTTGCCGGCGGTTGAGCTGAGTCGCACCCGTGACCAGCAACATGGTGATTTTGCGAGCAACCTCGCACTGCAGCTCGCACGCCCCTTGCGCGACAACCCACGCAAGATCGCCGAAGCTCTGATCGATGCATTGCCCGCGCATAGCGATGTCGACAAAGTCGAAATTGCTGGCCCGGGGTTTTTGAACTTCTTCTTGAACGCGAGCCAGTCCACCGCGGTTGTGGCGCGCATCATCGAACAGGAAACAGACTTCCCGCAACTGACCGCAGCGGCACCGCAACGCTATCTGGTCGAGTATGTTTCGGCGAACCCGACGGGTCCTCTGCACGTCGGACACGGCCGCCATGCCGCCTATGGCGCGACCATCGCAAACCTGTTGCGGTGTGCCGGACACGAGGTGCACGAGGAGTACTACGTCAACGATGCCGGTCGGCAGATGGACATTCTAGCGGTCAGCACGCTCATCCGAGCATTACAGGAATGCGGCAACGAGATCGCGCTACCGGCAGCCGGTTATCGGGGAAGCTACATCCGGGATATTGCAGCGGACTGGCTCAAACAGCACGGCGAACCGGCACTCAAGGCGGCTGCCCTGCTCGACTCGGCTCCTGAAGATGGTGACGACGATCGCAAGGAAGCTTACGTTGATGCCTTGATCCACAATGCAGAACAACACTGGGGCGAATTCGGCACGCTTCGCACTTTTGCCAAAGACGCGATCCTCGACGATATCCGCGATGATCTGGCGGAATTTGGGGTCAAGCCGGACGCCTTTTTCTCCGAGGCGAGTCTCACCACCGGCGATGCGCTTGAAGTCGCACTCGATGCATTACGCGAGAACGATGTCGTCTACGAAAAACAGGGCGCACTGTGGTTTCGTGCGACCGATTTCGACGATGAAAAAGATCGCGTCGTGGTGCGTGACAATGGCAAGTCAACGTACTTTGCCTCCGACATCGCCTATCACCTGAACAAGCGGCGACGCGGGTTCGACGTGCTACTCGATGTCCTCGGTTCTGACCATCACGGCTACGTCGCGCGGGTACGTGCAGGGCTGATCGCCATGGGTGAACCTGGTGACAGCCTGGATGTTCAACTCATTCAGTTCGTTAGTTTGTATCGTGGCGGCGAAAAAGTGGCGATGGGGACGCGCTCGGGCAACTTCGTCACGTTGCGTGACCTGCGTAATGAGGTCGGCAAGGACGCAGCCCGCCTGTTCTACATCATGCGCAGCCACGACCAGCCACTCGATTTCGATCTGGAACTCGCCAAGTCCAACACCAAGGACAACCCGGTTTACTACATCCAGTATGCACATGCGCGAATCGCGAAGATCTTCCGTGAGGCGGCAGAACAATCGCTGACTTGGGATCGGGATGCGGGTATTGCCGGTTTGCCGGAATTGACCAGCAGCTACGAGATCGCACTTTTACAAAGTCTCGATCGATTCGCCGACATCATCGTCAGTGCGGCTGACAAACGGTCACCGCATATCCTCGTGAACTATCTTCGCGACCTAGCGGCGGAACTGCACAGCTACTACAACAACAGCGACAAAATTCTGGAAGATGAAGCACCGGTGAGGAATCGTCGATTGACGCTGATCGCCGCGGTACGTGTTGTGCTGCGCAATGGGCTCAGCATCCTTGGCGTCAGCGCTCCGGAGCGGATGTAGCATGGCAAAGCGGAAACGCGCTGGTCGAGCACAGAGCCGCAAGGCAACCGGCGGTCCGCACTGGGGATCGCTGTTGGCCGGCTTCGGTGCCGGCATCACCATCGCATTGTTCGTCTGGATTTATGGTCTCCCGGAGCTGCGGCGGAGCAACGTATCAGCGCCGAGTACAGCCGCCGCGCAGAACGCCAGCGTGCCGTCTGAACCTGCCGAAACACCGCCGGAAGTTGTCGTAAAGCCACTGGAGGTCACCGGTGCCGAGTACGACTTCTATGAATTGCTGACCGACGACCAGGTCGATGTACCGGTCACGGAGACGCTCGGACCTCGCAAACCGCTAGGCGAAATTTCGGAGCCCGGTTCCTACATTATTCAGGCGGGCGCATTCCAAAACCGCGACGACGCCGACAGCATGCGCGCCAGAGTGACGATGCTCAATATGCCGGTGCAAATTCAGATCGCACAGGTGCGGGATCAGCGGTTTCATCGAGTCATCATCGGCCCAGTGACCAGCCCTGCCCAGGTGAATGACTTCCGCCGACGTCTGGCGGCGGACAATATCGAGCATCAGGTTCGAAAACGTGCCGAGTAACGCGCGTGCGGCCATTGCGTTTGCAATGCTGGTGCTCGCCGGGTGCACGACACCGCTGACCGAAAGCGAACCTAGGGTTGCCGATCCCGAGGCCGTGCCGGAGGCAGCCCCCGAACCGCCTCCTGCCGCACTGGAACCTGAACGCGCGGATCCTCGCACACTGCGGCTAACCGTCGCTGCCGTTGGCGACATCATGCTGGGTACTGACTACCCGGAAAATCGACTTCCGGATGACGACGGAGTCAGCTTTCTCAGTGCGGTTACGCCGATTCTGTCCAAAGCGGATATCACTTTTGGCAATCTTGAGGGCGTACTGGTCGACGGTGGCGAACCCGGCAAACGCTGCAGCAACCCAAGCGCTTGCTACCTCTTCCGTTCACCAACGCGTTACGCCGCGCATCTGGCAGCGGCGGGCTTCGATGTGATGAGCCTTGCCAATAATCATGCTCGCGACTTCGGTGAGGAAGGACGCGACATGACCATGGCAACTCTGGATCGCTTCGGCATCCACCATTCCGGCCGTATTGGCGATGTTGCTTCGTGGCAGGTAAACGACCTCAGCGTCGCGATGATTGCTTTTGCGGTCACCAAAAACTCGTTCAGCATGCTCGATGTTGTCGATGCGGCTTTCCGCGTGGCGGATCTTGCGACCACACACGACATTGTCATCGTGAGTTTTCATGGCGGCGCAGAAGGGCTCGGCGCGCTTCACATTCCGTTCGCAGAGGAGACCTACTACAACGAGCCACGCGGCGACGTCGTGGTTTTCGCGCGCGCGATGGTCGACTCTGGCGCCGATTTGGTGTTGGGACACGGCCCACATGTTGTGCGAGCTATGGAGCGCTACAAAGGACGGCTCATCGCTTACAGTCTCGGCAATTTTGCGACCTACTATGGCATTAGCGTCGCCCGACTGAAGGGGATCGCGCCGATCCTCGTCACAACCATTGATGGCACCGGCGCCTTCATTGAGGGCGAGCTGATTGCTACGCATCAAATTCGGCCCGCCGGACCGACTCCTGATCCAGGACGCCGCGCCATCCGCGAAGTGCGTCGGCTGTCCACCGGTGATTTCGGCACCCCCGGCATCACCGTCTCCGAGGAAGGTGATTTGTCTGCCGTCGAGCGCAGCGAAATTCGAACGGCCGTTCAGCCGCCTGACGCTCGCGACTGATCTCTCACTTGAACAAGCGCGCTAAGTGCTGCGTCACGCCTGTCCCATGGGACAAACACATGATCATGATAGTAGCCGGCGATGACGTTGGCGGGGATGTTGTCAGCGCGAAGCGCCTCGGCAACGACAGCGGTGAGACCTACAGCCTCCAAACTCGAATGAACACGCAAAGTGATCCGGGCATAAGGCGCTGAGGACTCGACGACCTCTGCTGCGAGCGATGCCGGTAGCACCAACGTCGTGGCTTCGGATTCCTCGCAGACCATAAATGCGCTCGCTCGCAACTCAGCGGACGGATGGTTGAGCGCCGCGAAGACGAACGGCGTCGGCGCGAGCTCGGGAGCCATATCGGACAAAAGGCTCGAGAGATTGGTTTCACCGACCATCGGTCTCAGTCGTCGCTATTGCCTGCCTGGCGAAAGTCGACGCCCAGCGAGCGCAGCTTGCGATACAGATGCGTACGTTCCATGCCGACCCGCTTGGAGAGCTGGCCCACCTTGCCATCGCATAAGATCAGCTGCTGAGTGAGGTAAGCGCGTTCGAATTGCTCACGCGCCTCTCGCAGAGGGAGTGCCAACAAATCCTGCTTCACCAACGGTTCAACCGGCGTCTGTGCCACCGCGAGTTCAGATTCGATTTCCTGCAACGATACCTCTTCATCACCACCTGCCAACAGACAGCGCTGTACCATGTTGCGAAGCGATGCGAGATTGCCAGGCCATGGGTAGTTGCGTAGCCGATTCTGAGCCGCGATGCCGAAGCGCCTGAATTCCAATCCCTTCTGATCGACGAGCGTATCGACGTAATAACGCAGCAAATCCGGTACGTCCTGTGAGTACTCTCGCAAGGCGGGTACCTTCAAGCCCAATACATTGATTGCAGACAGTAAGTCTCTGCGCAGGCCGTCATCAGCCGCCACCCGCTCGTAGTCGGCTTGTACCGAAGCAACAACGCGCGCTTCAAACGCTACCGCCTGACTCGAACCAACTGGCGTGAAGCTCCCCTGCTGCAGCGTGGCAGCGAGCAACTTTTGCACTTTCGGATCGAGATCACTTAGCTCCGATATGAACAGCGTGCCGCCACCCGCACGAGCCAACAGCCCGCTCTTGGTGTCGCCGAACAGTTGCACTTCGGCGTTTTCAGCGCTCACCGCACCGGCAGACACACTGACGAACGGCGCATCCGACCCCGCGCCTTTCTCGTGCAGATAGCGAGCGATAGCCTCTCTTCCACTCCCCGGCTCTCCGGCGATCAGAACGTTGGCATCATGCTGTGCGATCTGCGTCGCGCGCTCACGTAGCTGTCGGACCAGCGGACTGCGGCCCACCGGCTCGACAATGCTCATCAGCGGCGAAGGGTGTTCGGTGTTTGGTCGGCGTTGGCCCTGCGACAGCCCGCGCTCGACGGTGCGCAGGAGTTTGGCGAGCGACAGCGGTTTCTCGATGAAATCCACGGCGCCAAGTCTTGTCGCCTCAACCGCGGTATCGACCGTGCCGTGCCCCGACATCATCACCACGGGACACAACCCACCGCCTTCCGAGGACCACTCGCGCAACAGTGTGATCCCATCGGTATCAGGCATCCAGATATCGAGCAGCACAAGATGCGGGTCGACCGATTCGCGAGCCACTCGCGCCTCTGCCGCGTCGGCCGCAACCGTGACGGCATAGCCCTCCTCGGAAAGGATCTCCTGGATCAGGGTTCGAATATCCGCTTCATCATCAACAACGAGAATTCTCGATGCGCTCATGAGTGCACCCTCCGTGACTCTGATCTTCGAGGCGTGCGCGTCAGCATGGCTTCACGCGCTGTCTCGTTTAATGGCAGAACGATACTGATCTCTGCCCCACCTTCGAGCCGATTGCCCGCACTAATCGTACCAGCATGCTCTTCCACCAGCTTGCGTACGATTGCGAGCCCAAGGCCAGTCCCTTTTGGTTTGGAGGTCACGTAAGGGTCGAAAACCTGGTGAACGCTCGTTGTCTGGAAGCCCGGGCCGTCATCGGTGACCCGGATCTCGACCATCGGTTGACCGAACCGCTCGATACTGTCGAGTCGCACCTCAATGGTGCCGGTCTGCCGACCAGCAAGTGCTTCGACCGCATTGCGCAGCAAGTTGTGCAGCATCTGCCGGACACGACCATTATCCGCTTCGATCGGCGGCAAGTCCGGATTACTCGATAGTGAAATATGCAGGTGCGGTGCCTCCGCGCGGTAAAGCTCCTCAATTTCAGCGGCCAAGCGCTGCAAACTGAAGCGGGAAATCTGCAAGTCGGGCGTGCGCGCGTAATCGGAAAACGCGTTAACCATCTCTTTCATCGCCTCGACCTGCTGGACGATCGTGTGGGTCGCTCTATCCAGCATCTGCGAGTCCTCAACCGGCAGCTGCTCGAGATATTTCCGACGCAAACGCTCTGCTGACAACTGAATCGGCGTTAGCGGATTCTTGATCTCGTGTGCAAGGCGGCGAGCCACCTCGCCCCATGCGGCGTCGCGTTGTGCCTCCAGCAACGTCGTGATGTCGTCGAATACGATGACGAAGCCGGCAAGCGCCACGCTGTCGGTCGTCAGTTCCGTACACGCACAGGTCAACACGCGACGACCAGTAGGCTCACGCAACATGACTTGCTCACGCCATTCGGTCTCTCCCGAAGCGAAATGCGCACTAGCGATATCGTAGAGCTGACCCAATAGCAGTTCGCCCTCCGCGACGTCCGCCAAACGCTCACCGCGGCGGTGATCGATATCCACCCCGAGGATATCGGCGGCGGCAGCATTGGCCGTGCGCACCTCGAGCTCCGGGGTAAGCGCAATAACACCGGTCGACAGACGCGCAAGAATGGTTTCGAGGTTGGCGCGCTCGGTTTCCACCGCACCTCTGATACGCTGCGCCTCGTCACGAGCAGCACGCAGGCGACGCGTCATATCGTTGAACGAGCTGACCAGCACACCGATCTCATCGCGCGGTGGCGGCGCCAGCTCTGTTTCCAGATTGCCCTTTGCAACGGCTTCGGTACCCGCCACCAGCTGCTGAATCGGTGCGACCAGACGCCTTGAAAAAAAGAACGCCCCATAAATCGCCGCTAACGCCGACACCAGCAACACGACGGTCAGCGAAAGTGTAAATGTGCTCTTCAGCGGTGTGCGGAGCAAAACAAGTCGCCGGTAGTCGGCGTAGGATTGGCGAACGTTCGAGACGATTCCGGACAAGCGCTGCGTCACCGGGTACACGGCCTGGAGAATACGCATGTCCGAGCCCGTTTCGCCGATCAGCGGCACCGCCGTTCGCACCTCATACTGGTCGTCTTCAAGAAGATCCAGACTGAAATACGGTCGAGAAGCGCGAACAGTCATCAGCACCTCATCGGTCGGCAACAACGGTACGCTGCTGACCGAGCGCTCCGAACTCAACGCGAGAATACGGCTGTTACCCGAGAAGATGACCAGCTCCAAAGCACCGGAAACCTCGCGCTCCTCGGCGAGCACCTGCAGCCAGCGAGAACTCGGCTGTCGTTCGACGCGTCGCGCAATCGCCTGCGTTCGACGCAGGCCATTTCGCATCTGTACATCCATGGCGGCACGACTGAGCTCCAGTGCGTCGTCAAGTCCCTGCTCCACCTGCACACTGAACCAGCTGTCAATCCCGCGATTAATGAACTGCAGCGAAAAGTAGTAAACGACAGACAGCGGCAACAATGCGAGCCCGATAAACGCTGCCACCATACGACTCTTTAATCGTGCGCCGGGCACCTGGCGGCGAAGGTCCCGGATCAATCGGATGATGTTGCCTAACAACAGACCCGACATGATGGCAATGCCGACACCATTGATCACGAGCGTGAGCTGTGACAGGCGGTCGAGCTCAGCAGAATTATTGGAAGTCTTGGCCAGCAACACCAGTGCACTAAGCGCGAGTACCAGTCCCACCGCAGCAGCGACGGTGTAGAACAGGTGCCTCAGCGATCGAGTAACCATGTGACCTGGTTGCTGTTCACGCGCCAGTCGTTGCGCCAAAACAGCAAGTAGCGCAACGAAACCGGATACTCGGAGATGCTCACCCCCGCACGCATGGCGACACGGTAGCGACCGTCGGGCTCGAGTAACGTTGCATCAATGAGCGGCAAATTGTCGACACGTCCCAGCGCATTCAGCGCGCCAAAGATGGTCGCGTACGATGTTCTTTGACCGGTATTGAGGTTGCGTAAGGAGTAACGCTCACTGACAGAATCGAAGCGCAGCTCGTGTTGAACCCGCACGGTGTCGATCTTGCCGTCAAGCCACCAGCGGCGAACACGATCGATTTCGAACTCCATAACGAACTCGAGCGCTATGCCGCCGGCGAGCGCCTCATCGATGCGATCAGACAGTTGGTACTGCAGGCGCGCATCGGCGAGATGAACGCCATCAACAAGCTCGGAGTCCGCTGATCGAATCTCGACGCTTCCTCCATCAGCATGAGCGACAGCGGAGCCAAACCCCGTGACGATGCAAAAGCAGATTGTGGTCACAAGGCGCTTCATGTCAGAGATTCCGACCGCGGTTCGAGTTCGTGTGAATTCAGTCTGGACGCCCGAAGCGCGAGAGGAAAAACCCGTCAGCGTTCTGCGTTCCCGGCAGTATTTGCACGCCCCCCGGTTTCGCTTCAATTACACCTTTAATGTTGTCTAGGCGCAACTCATCGAACCGGGCCTCTGGCGCAATATCGCGACAAAACCTGCCGGTAACCTCGGAATTCTCTTGCTTGAGAATCGAGCATGTTGCATAGACCAGACACCCGCCTGGGCTCAGCAGTGGCCACAATGCCTCGAGAAGCGCCACTTGGCGCTCGGCCAGAGCCGCAATGTCTTCGTTGCGTCTCAGCGACTTGATATCGGGATGCCGCCGGATAACACCCGTAGCGGAGCAAGGCGCATCGATGAGGATGCGGTCGAAGGTAGCGCCATCCCACCATGTGTCCGGCTGGGCGGCATCAGCCGCAAGCGTTGTTGCCGAGAGCCCGAGACGGTCCAGCGTCTCATCGACCATCACAAGACGCTCAGCGTCGATATCCAGAGCCAGCAGGTCGAGCTGGTTCCTTGCCGCTTCCAGCAAGTGCGCGCTTTTGCCGCCCGGGGCCGCGCACGCATCGAGCACCCGCATTCCGGGCTTTGCAGCAACGACACCAGCCACCCACTGCGGGGCGAGATCCTGCACAGAAACCCAGCCGTCATCAAAACGAGGCAGTGCCGATACAGGTACCGGGCCACTCAGACAAATCGCGGCTTGGCCAAATGTCGAATCGACGGCAATACCGCTCGCAGCAAGCAATTCGCAATAGGCACTTAGCGTCGTTTTCATCGAATTGATGCGCAGCCACATTGGCGCTCGGGCATTGTTCGACGCCATGATCTCAAGCGCCTGATCGGGCCAATCGGTACTGAGTTGCTCCTCAAGCCATCGAGGGTGCGACAGCCGAACACTGTCAGGTTGACGCTCCAACTGCGCGAGCAGCGCATCGCGCTCTCGATCAAATCGGCGCAGTACCGCATTGGCCAGCCCTTTGAGACGAGGACGCTTGATGCCC
Organism: Pseudomonadota bacterium; assembly: GCA_038521865.1. Lineage (GTDB taxonomy): Bacteria > Pseudomonadota > Gammaproteobacteria > Steroidobacterales > Woeseiaceae > CALBPI01. The sequence goes on from JBCBKO010000002.1 coordinate 133,732, forward strand.
GGCAGCGCGTTGACCGTCTGAGAAACCGCGGCGTGCGCCGGGGTGCTCATTTGCCAGCGCTCGAACAAGCCGCCGAGCAACAGAGCGTGCACCTCGCCCTCGCGCTTGGCGAGCGGCTTGTTCAAGAGCTGGCGTAGCAGAAACTCGAGCGCGAGACGGTGCCGTTGCACGCCGTAAGCGATGTTCGAGACGAGGCCATACTCTGAACCTGCGATGTCGCGCACGGCGGCAAGCGCCTGATCAAGCGAACGACCCCGCTGCAACACGTCGGCGGTGGCACGCGCCGATAGCGCTCGCGCGCTTGGGGTCCTCCCAGCCATCAAGTGCCGTTCTTAAACCGCTTGCCGTCCAGCGAGAGGGCATTGGCGAAAGCCTCGGCGCTGACACGCCCTCGCCCCGGTCTTTGCAACTGCGTCAATCGCACGGCTCCGGGCCCGCACGCGACGTCGATGCCTTCGGCGCTAACGCTCAACACCGAGCCCGGAGGCATGCCACGGTTGTCGTCTACGCTTAGCAACTCGGACCGCCACAGCTTGACGGGCTGATCGTCCAGGCGAACTACGCATCCCGGGTACGGGTTGAACGCGCGGATACGCCGATCGATCCACTGCGCGTCCTGGCTCCAGTCGATGAAACCATCTTCCCGAACCAACTTGCGCGCATAGGTCGCCTGAGCGTCGTCCTGCGCTGCGACCGGCAAGTTTCCCTGTAGGAGGTCCGGTAACGCGTGCACCAAAAGATTGCCACCGAGCTGCGCAAGTCTGTCATGCAAGTCCGCAGCAGTTTCATCGTCTCGAATAGGTGTTTGCTGCTCAGCCAGTACCGGCCCGGTGTCCAGACCCGCCTCCATCTGCATGAGGCACACACCACTGGCTGCATCTCCCTCGGCGATGGCCCATACGATCGGTGCCGCACCGCGCCAGCGCGGTAACAAGCTCGCATGGATGTTCACGCAGCCAAGACGCGGCGCATCGAGTACCGCCTGCGGCAGCAACAGTCCATAGGCCGCAACGATCAATATATCGAGGCGGTGTAGTTCGAGGGACTCGACGGTCTCGGAGGATTTGAGTGATTTCGGCTGCTCTACCGGCAGACCCTCGTCTAAAGCGAGAGACTTAACGGCGCTCGCGCGTAGCTTGCGACCCCGACCGGCCGGACGATCCGGCTGTGTGAGCACCAACTCTGGTTTTACGCCCGCCGCCAGCAGGTGGCGCAGTGCGACCGCAGCAAACTCCGGCGTGCCTGCGAATCCCAGCCGTGCGTTTGCGACGGCGTCACTGTCCAGCAACGCTACTCGCCGTGGCTGTGCGATGACGACGGTCCTTTTCCAATCGCTTACGGATTCGCTGCCGTTTCATCTGCGAGAGATAATCGACGAACAGTTTCCCATCGAGGTGATCAATTTCGTGCTGAATACACACAGCGAGCAACCCATCAGCTTCTAGCGTCTGGGGGTTGCCGTCGCGATCGAGGTATTCGACCTGGATGCGTTCAGCCCGCTCAACGCTCTCATAGTAGCCGGGGACCGAGAGGCACCCCTCTTCCATGACCTCAACGCCGTCCTTCTTTGTAATGACCGGATTGATGAACGCATGAGGCTCCGTATGATCCTCAGACACGTCAGCTACCAGCAGACGCTTGTGCACATCGACCTGCGTCGCGGCGAGGCCGATCCCCGGCGCGTGATACATAGTCTCGAACATGTTGTCGATCAGCGTGCGCAAGGCATCATCGACCACTTCGACGGGCGTTGCCTTTGTGCGCAACCGCGGATCGGGGTATTCAAGTATGTTCAACAGGGCCATTGCGCCACTCCTCAACGTGCAAACGGCGGTTTTTACCAACGACGCCGGATGTTCCAGCGGCAACTTGCGAACCGGGTTACAAATGCTCGCTAAATTTTTGACTTCACTCAATTAGATATTGACAATGCATCAATAATTTAGGGGTCAAAAAGCGTCCCACACGCATTTATGTGACGTGTTTGGCAGTTAGTGCCGGGGACCACCGTCATAGTATATGACATATATGGGGCGTCACTCGTCCGACACAACCGGTCAGGAGTTTGCAGACACAATGTCTCGGTCAGTCAACACGCGCGCGGGACGCGCAGCCATCCTTGCTTCAACCCTCTCGCTAGTAGCTGGTTGCAGCCTGAATCCTTTTGGTGGCGATAAGGATGAAGAATATGCGCCGGTCAGCCGCGACGGTCAGGCCGCCACGCAGCCGGTATCGATTGGCGGCACCGCGCAGCGCAGACCCGTGGACAATGCGCCACGCATCACGCCCATGGAGCCCGCACCGATCGCTGAAGATGCGCCTGGGCGCTATGTGGTGCAACGCGGCGACACCCTCTGGGATATCTCGCAGACCTTTCTGCGTGACCCTTGGTACTGGCCCGAGATCTGGCAGGTAAACCCGCAGATCGAGAATCCGCACCTGATTTTCCCGGGCGACACATTGTCGCTGATCTATGTTGATGGACAACCTCGAATTTTGCTGGAGCGCGGCGCAGGTCGTGATGCGCGCCTGTCGCCAGGGGTTAGAGTGATTCCTCTGGAAGAGGCGATCACGACAATCCCGTACGAGGCGATCGCCGCCTTCCTGACGCGTGCCGCGGTGCTGGAGCGTGAGGAGTTGGACAGCCTGCCTTACGTCCTGAAGTCGCGCGGTGACCACCTGATCTCGAGCGCGGGCGTTGACTTGTATGCACGCGGCGACATCGACGTCGTCGGCTCTCGCTACAGTGTCGTCCACATTAACGGCCCGCTTCGCGACCCTGATGACAACGCAATCGTGGGCTACGACGCGCTGTATGTCGGCGATGGCACCGTACGCCGAGGTGGCGATCCTGCCACGCTGTTCGTGAACGAGTCACAGCGCGAGATTCTCACAGGCGATCGCCTGCTCAGCCAGGACGTCGTGATTCCGCTGAATTTCTTTCCCAAACCGCCCTCACAGTTGGTTGACGGCCAAATCATATCCGTCATCGACGGTGTGTCCCGCATCGGCCAGTACCAGGTGGTGGTGCTGAACCGCGGTGAATCCCACGGACTCGAGTCGGGCGACGTACTGACGGTGCTGCAAAAAGGCGACGAAGTGTACGATCGCATCGGCAATCCTGGTGTTTTCGGCGCGGAAGTCGTGAAGCTGCCAGACGAAGAAGCGGGTACTGTCATGATCTTTAAGACCTATGACAGAATCAGCTACGGCTTGATCATGGACGCACAGACCGACATCCGCGTCCTGGACCTGGTACGCAGCCCTCAGTAACGCTTTAGACCCCACCGCCGCGCGTGCTGCATCGGGTCAGCGCGCAACATGACACATTGGCGGTATGGATTCGGAAACTCTGCGAGCCTGGCTCGCGCTGCAAATCGCGCCTTTCATTGGCCCGGCAACGCTTCGCAAACTCATCTCACGATTCGGAGGTGCTCGCGCGGCCGTCGAAGCGTCTGCTGCCGCCCTAGAAGCCGCGGGCCTTGCGCACGCCAGCGTAGAGGCGATCAATCATCCTGACATCAACGAGATCGCGCGGTTAGAGCGCTGGCTCGAGGCAGATTCGCACCACCTTCTGACACCAGAGCATCCCAACTGGCCAAACCGTCTCGACGCGATCGATGCAGCACCCACAGTGCTATTTGCCACAGGCGATACCGATCTATTGACCATGCCGTCACTGGCGATCGTCGGTAGTCGCAACCCAACGGCAGACGGCAAAGACAACGCTCGCGCATTTGCACGCTATCTGGCCAGCAACGGGATGTGCATAGTGAGCGGGCTCGCCAGCGGCATCGACGCCGCGGCGCACGAAGGTGCATTAGACGCCGACGGCGCCACGATCGGGGTTTTGGGCACAGGTCCTGATATTGCGTATCCACGACTCAACGCACCGCTGCAGGAACGAGTTTGCGACCACGGCATCGTGATTAGCGAGTACAGGCCCGGCACTGCCGCTCAGTCCGGGCACTTCCCAGCACGTAATCGCATCATCAGTGGTCTGTCTCTCGGGACCCTGGTCGTCGAGGCGACACCTCGTTCGGGGTCGTTGATCACCGCTCGCCTCGCCGGCGAACAGGGCAGATCCGTATTCGCTATCCCAGGCTCAATCCACAATCCCATGGCTCGCGGATGCCACCAGCTCATTCGCCAGGGGGCGTTATTGGTGGAGCAAGCCAGCGATATCTTCCTGGAACTCGGGCAAGAGCTCGGCGAGCGTCCGGCGCCTGAACGGGAGTTGGAGACTGAGTCAGTTGCACCAGATCCAGACTACTTGCGGGTGCTGGACGCCATGGATTGGGCGCCTGTTTCGCTTGACTCACTTGTGACAAGAACTGGATTGACCGCAGCAGAGCTTTCCTCCATGCTCCTGATTATGGAGCTTGAGGGCACCATCGAACAGGTCCCGGGGATCGGGTTCCTGAGACGCGGACGGGGAAGGAAGACGCCATGAAAGAAAACGTTCTTGACGTATTGATGTACCTGTTCGAAACCTACGTCGACACCGACACCCCGGCTGCCAGCGGCGCTAGCGAATTGCGCGATGAATTGTCGCGCGCCGGATTCCACGATACCGAGATCGAACACGCCCTGACCTGGCTCGACGGTCTCTCGGTGAACGAAGACCTTTTGTCCCCGAACACGCAAACCTCAGCTGGGATCCGGGTATTCAGCGAGGATGAACGCACCAGAATCGATGTGTCCGGACGTGGTTACTTGCTCTACCTTGAGCAAATCGGCATTCTCCAGCCCGAACAGCGCGAGCTTGCCATCGACCGATTGCTGGCGTTGGAAGCACCGGAAATCGACCTCGAGCAGATCAAGTGGGTGGTCATGATGGTGCTCTTTAGTCAGCCCGGACAGGAACAGGCCTTTTCCAGAATGGAAGACCTGGTGTTCGAAGAATGCGAGGGCAACATCCACTGATCGGCAGAGGCCGACAGTGTGATGCCAGATGCCGCGCTCGACGCGGCTGTTTTTTGTACGCCCCCACTCGTTTTTTCAGTGCGGTGCACCACGCGACTCAACGTCGCTAGAGAAGTCATGAGCAAGAACCTGGTCATCGTCGAATCGCCGGCGAAAGCGAAAACCATTGAGAAGTATCTCGGCAAGGATTTTTCCGTGCTCGCTTCCTATGGACACGTTCGGGACCTGATTCCAAAAGAAGGCGCAGTCGACCCCACACAGGGCTACCGGATGCAATATCGGGTTATCGATCGCAACGAGAAGCACGTAAACGCGATCGTGCGAGCCCTGAAAAAATCCGATGCGCTTTACCTCGCGACTGACCCCGATCGCGAAGGCGAAGCCATCTCATGGCATTTGTACGAGTTGTTGCAGGAGAAAAACGCACTCGGTGACAAGCCGGTTCACCGTGTCGTTTTCTACGAAATTACGCGCCAAGCTGTGCAGGATGCCATTGCGAATCCACGCGGCCTCTCCAACGAACTGGTTAATGCCCAACAGGCAAGACGTGCGCTCGATTATCTGGTCGGCTTCAACCTGTCACCTTTGCTGTGGCGGAAAGTACAGCCGGGCCTGTCCGCGGGACGCGTGCAGTCACCCGCCCTCCGGATGATAGTGGAACGCGAGCAGGAGATCGAAGCGTTCAAGCCGCGTGAGTACTGGTCAGTCGAAGCTGATGTCGAGAAGTCTGAACAACCGTTCCTGGCGCGACTGACAACCTATAAAGGTGACAAGGTCGAGCAGTTCAGCTTTGAGAACGAAACGGCGGCGATGGGGGTCCACGCGGCGCTGACAACAGCCGCTGATGGTCAGTTCCATGTGCAAGCGATTACGCGCAAGCAACGCCGGCGTAATCCAACAGCTCCATTCACCACTTCGACTCTGCAACAGGAAGCCTCCCGCAAGCTTGGCTTCAACACGCAGCGCACAATGCGCACCGCCCAAAAACTCTATGAAGGCATCGATATTCCTGGCGAGGGAACAGTTGGCCTGATCACCTACATGCGAACGGACTCACCGTCGATCGCACAGGTGGCGATCGATGAGATCCGCGGTGTCATTGTTGATCGCTACGGCAAGGAAAACCTGCCGGAAGCACAACGCGAGTATCGAACGAAATCCAAGAACGCGCAGGAAGCGCACGAAGCCATCCGGCCGACATCGGCAAGTCGCGACCCCGAGAGTCTTCGAGCGGCCCTCGACGAGGACCAATACAAGCTTTACGGGTTGATCTGGCGGCGCAGTGTTGCATCACAAATGGTGCCAGCCGTGTTCGACACGGTGGCCGTTGACCTTGTGCCAGGTGCCGTCGGCGGTGAAGGCGCGGCCACTGGGACATTCCGTGCGAACGGTTCGATTCTCGTGCATCCGGGCTTTATGGCGGTTTACCAGGAAGGTCGTGAAGAGCAGGCGGCCGATGAAAACGACCGACGTCTGCCGCCGCTTGAGGAAGGAGACATGGTTTCGCTGAAGGAGCTGCGCGCAGATCAACACTTTACGGAACCACCACCACGCTATTCGGAAGCAAGTCTGGTGAAGGCGCTCGAGGAATACGGCATCGGGCGCCCCTCTACCTACGCCAGCATCATCTCGACATTGAAAAACCGCGAGTACGTGGAAATGGACGGCCGGCGATTCCTGCCGACGGATATCGGACGCATCGTCAACGGCTTTCTGACCGATCACTTCACCCAATACGTCGACTACGAGTTCACGGCACGGATGGAAGACGATCTCGACGCAGTCTCGCGCGGTGACCGCGACTGGGTACCTTTGCTTGACGAATTCTGGCAGCCGTTTCATCGCCAGGTAGATGACAAGGACAAGAGCGTCACTCGTGAACAGGTCGCTCAGTCGCGCGAGCTCGGTACTGATCCGAAATCGGGCAAACCCGTCTCAGTGCGGATGGGACGTTTCGGACCGTTCGTCCAGATCGGCACCAAAGACGACGAGGAGAAGCCGAAATTCGCGGGACTTAGACCTGGCCAGAAGATGAATGACATCGATCTGGAGACCGCGCTCGACTTATTCCAGCTACCACGCAAGCTCGGCGAGACTCCAGAGGGCGAGGCAGTATCGGCGAGCATCGGACGGTTCGGACCGTATGTCCGTTACGACAATAAATTCGTGTCGATTAAAGGTGATGATGATCCTTACACCATCACGCTCGAACGAGCGTTGGAGGTTATCAAGGAGAAGAAGATCGCCGACGCAAACCGGCTGATCCTCGATTTCCCGGACGAAGGTATTCAGGTGCTGAACGGCCGGTATGGCCCCTACATCACCAACAAGAAAAAGAACGCGAAGATTCCGAAAGATCGTGAACCAAAATCGCTGACGCTCGAGGAGTGTGTCGAATTGCTTGCTCAGGCGCCTGAGCGAGGACGTCGCGGCAAGAAAACCACCAAGAAAACAGCGGCCGACGCGGATGGTGGATCAAAGAAAAAAGCTACCAAGAAGAAGGCTAAGAAAAAGACCGCCAAGAAGAAGACTTCGAAGAAAAAAGTAGCGAAGAAAAAGACCACTAAGAAAAAGACGGCTAAGAAAAAGACCGCGAGTAAGAAAACATCGACTTGATACCCGCGTGCGGGATCACCACAACGAGAGGAGTTGGATGATGAAAATTACCAGCGTCGACTACAGAATCCCGGCCATCTTTGCGGTTGCTGCCCTTCTGGGCGGATGCGGCGGCGAACCCGATACACCTGAAGCGTCTGCGTCGGCAGAGGCCGCTGCAGAACAACCCGCAGTACCATCCAATACCGAGCTCCTCGATACGGTGCTCGCCGCTCAACCGGAGGAGGCGAAAGCACGCTACCCTTTCCGAAATCCTGGAGCGACGTTGAATTTCTTCGGCATCGAACCTGGCATGACCGTCGTCGAAGCACTTCCTGGCGGTGGGTGGTATTCGAAAATCCTGATTCCTTACCTCGGCGCGGATGGTCAGCTAGTCGGGGTCGACTATGCGATGGACATGTGGCCGTTGTTCGGCGGTATGTCTGAGGAAGCGATCGAGGAGCGTAAGACTTGGACCACCACCTGGGTTGAAGGCACTCGCGAATGGGGCGAAGGCGCGTCGGTATCGGCGTTTGTTTTTGGCAGCGTAGACGAGACCGTGAGTGAGACGGCGGATGCGGTACTTATGATCCGAGCCTTGCACAATCTCAACCGTTTCGAACCTCAGGGTGGGTTCCGAACTCAGGCTCTGACCGATGCTTTCGACGTACTCAAGCCGGGTGGCGTGCTCGGTATCGTGCAGCACCGTGCACCATCAGACGCGTCTGATGATTGGGCAGACGGCAGCAACGGTTATTTGAAACAAGCCAGCGTGATTGAAGCTGTCGAGGCGGTCGGTTTCGAGCTGGTCGAATCGAGCGAAATCAACGCCAACGAAGCGGATGTGCCGACCGAGGACGATTTCGTTTGGCGATTGCCACCAACGCTGGGTACATCGCGCGACGACGAAACCTTGCGCGCGGAAATGACGGCTATCGGTGAATCAGACCGGATGACACTCAAGTTTCGCAAACCGGAAGCCAGCTCGGGCGATTAACCGGTTTTTCCATCGCGGCCGCAGCTGCGGCCGCGGTGCCGAACCGTTACACTATCCATGTCATTGATGGTTGACGCGACGCGGGGCGCGACGCTCAACAACTGGGGACGGGATATGCAAAGCTTTGAGGAACAGCTCGCGCAGGTGCGCGAGTATCTGATCGATCTGCAACAACGCATCACGAGCGAAGTTGCGGCACTGGACGGAAAAGCATCATTTGCCACTGACGCCTGGGAGCGTCCCGGCGGCGGCGGTGGCCAATCGATGATTCTGCAGAACGGCGCTCTTATGGAGCAGGCAGGCGTCGGATACTCGCACGTGATGGGCGACGGCTTACCGCCTAGCGCTACGAAAGCGAGACCCGAACTCGCCGGGCGACGGTTCGAGGCCGCGGGGGTTTCGCTGGTGTTTCACCCCGAGAATCCATATATCCCTACGACGCACGCGAACGTACGTTGCTTCGCCGCCTTGGCGGAGAATGAAGCGCCCGTCTGGTGGTTCGGTGGTGGATTCGATCTGACGCCTTTCTATCCTTTTGCACAAGACGTGCACGAGTGGCATCAAACGGCCAAAGCCGCTTGTGAACCGTTCGGAGCGGAGGTCTATCCCGCACACAAGGCATGGTGTGATGAGTATTTCAATTTGCCACACCGTGGCGAAACCCGCGGTGTCGGTGGTCTGTTCTTCGATGACCTGAACGAATGGGGCTTCGATCAGTGCTTCGCCTATCTGCGCAGCGTCGGTGACCACTTTATGAAGGCGTACGCACCGATCGTCGAGCGTCGCCGAAATACGCCGTACGGCGAACGCGAGCGCCAGTTCCAGCTTTATCGACGAGGTCGCTACGTCGAGTTCAACCTCGTCTACGATCGCGGAACCTTATTCGGGCTGCAGTCCGGAGGGCGCACAGAATCGATCCTGATGTCGCTACCACCACAAGTAAGGTGGCAGTACGGCTATCAGCCCGAAGCCGGAAGCCCGGAGGCTGAATTGACCGAGCAATGGCTCAAACCTCGCAACTGGCTGCAGGAGCTAGCCCCCGCAGCGTGAGACGAACCTTGCGTTAACGGTGCGAGGCCGGCTACCGTTCGGCTTTTCCCCGACGAGTGACTATGAAGTCCGAGCCTTCCAGCGCGCTACGCCCACCGCACCGACTCGCCACACTATTGGAGTTTCGCGCGCCACTTGATGCACTGACGCTCGCTATGCGTTGGCCCTCATTGGTTAGCGCGCCCAGAGGGGACGGCAGACCTGTCATCCTCTTGCCAGGCTTGGGAGCGAGCCCTCGATCAATGTGGCCGCTAAAGCAGTATCTGCGGCGACTCGGATATGACGCACAAGACTGGAAGCTGGGACGTAACCGCGGTCGAGTCGAGCGGATGGTCAGCAAGATGACCGATCAGGTCGAGTCACTTGCCGAGTCCCGGGACTCGGTGACGCTGGTCGGCTGGAGTCTTGGCGGCGTGGTCGCCCGGGAGCTTGCGCGCTTGCACCCCGTGGACGTGCGTGAAGTGATCACGTTTGGTACGCCCGTGATGGGCGGACCGAAATACACGGCTATGGCCGAGCGGTTTGCGGAAGGCGGATCACAGGACCTCGACCGATTCGAACGCGCCGTGCACGAGCGTAATCTGATCGGGTTCGATCAACCCATCACATCGATCTACAGCAAGCTAGATGGCGTTGTGGGCTGGCGCGCGTCCATCGACCACTACAACCCACAGGCACGCAATATCGAAGTGATTGGTGCTCACCTCGGACTGGGTATCAACGCATCGGTCTGGCGGATCATCGCCGACACCCTAGCCAAGTCCTGACGATCAATTGATTAGTCGATCGTGAATTGCTCACCTAGCGCCGCACAGACGCTGTATCGGGGGCAGTCGATCACGTGGTCATTCACCATACCGATCGCCTGCATGTAAGCGTACATCGTTGTCGAACCCACAAAGCGGAAGCCGCGACGCTTCAGGTCACGGCTGATAGCATCCGAGGTTTTTGTCGTTGTCGGGCAATCGGATTGCACTTGCCAAGCGTTCTGAACCGGCCGGTTGTCGACAAAGGCCCACAAGTATTTCGCAAAGCCGCCGTATTCCTCTTGCAGCTCAAGAAATCGCTGCGCATTGGACACGGTCGCCGAAATCTTCAAACGATTGCGAACGATACCGGCATCGAGACGCAATGCTTCGCAGTGCGCGTCTGAAAAACGCGCCACTTGCTCAGGATCGAAGTTTGCGAACGCTCGCCCGTAGCCCGCCCGTTTGTGAAGAATCGTACTCCAGGACAATCCAGCTTGTGCCGACTCTAGTACGAGAAACTCGAAGAGCACCCGGTCATCTGCGACAGGGACGCCCCATTCCGTGTCGTGGTATTCGAGATAGGCATCGCTGACACCCAGCGCCCAGGGACAGGCACTTCTTAACGAGGACACACTGACTCCGTGATGCTGATCATCGATTTGGTATTCCATGTTTCTGCCTTCCGCAATTGATGTGCGGTCCAGCGTGACCCATCAGGGATTAGCCTGCTGACAAGAAACTCACACGAAGCAGCAATAACGCAGCGAAGCTCACCAAGCGTTAAATCGAAATACCCAGCGTGTCGCTCGAAGCCGCCCGTACCGCCTCGACGCTTGCGGAATCACGACCGATGATCGCAACGCTACCGCCATTACCGGCTGGCATGATGATGCCTTCGAAACCCCCGCGCATGATTGTCATGGGGCCATCAACCATCTGGTTCGGCATGACAAGGATCGTGACCGGTCCGTTCTCACCCTGCACCACCAGGTGCGGAATCAACTCGCCGTTGATCACGCAGCTCTTCGCGTAACTGATCGGCCCAGGTGTGCTCACCATACGAGCGCCTGCCGGTTCGAGAACGTTGCTTACGCGCTCGATCGACAGGCTGACGTCCGAAGGTTGCATACTCTCAAGCTCAGGACCGAGGTGTTCAATCACCTCTGCGATGAGGTCCTCGCCACCGGACATCGGAGTTTCTGTCTGAATCTCGGGCTGGCGGAGAACCAGACCGACGACTAGTGCGAGACAGGCAGCAAGACCAATCCATGCGGGAACCGCGAAGCGATTCGCAGGAGCCATCTTTTTCTGCAGCGGCACCACGTTGTCGGAAGACTGCGCTACCTGATCGGCCGATGCGTCCTGCAGCTGGGCCTCCAGCTCGGCCATGTCCGGCACTGGCGCGCGCAGACTATCGGGTACAGAAACACCCAAGGCCTGGACCAATTGCTGCTCCAGCAGTGCCGCCTTGCGCTTTAACGCTCGAGACTCCGGACACGATTGCGCCTTCGCCGCAATCGCGTCGGAATCACGGTCAGGTTCGGACAACACCGAAAACTCAAATTCTTTAAAGTCCATCAACCTTCTCCAAGGTCGAAGTTTTCGATCAACTTCTTACGAGCCCTGTGCAAACGGGTCAGCACAGCGCCGTTACTCAAATCCATTATCTCGGCAATCTCTTTCGTCGAGTGCCCGAGCAGAACCTGTAAGACCAACGGTTCGCGGTACTCCGGCTCCAGCTCAAAAATCGCGGCGCGCATGTCGTCGGTGTCGGTGTTCTGCTCTGTTGCCAAATGCAACGTTGGCGCGCCCACCAACTCATCGATGTCCACAGTCTCCAACCGCTTCCTCTCGAAAAAACGGGCGTTCTCCCGGCGCACGATCGTGAGCAGCCAGGGTTTCGCAGCCTGATCCTCGCGCAGCGAATCTAGCGATTTCCAGGCGCGCATCATCGCATCCTGCACCACATCTTCGGCCAGAGCCGAATCACGGCTTAACCAAAACGCGTAGCGGTAGAGATCCTCGCGGTGCTCTCCTACCAGTTGCTCGAATCGGCGCTGGCGTGCCGCATCGCTCGCTGTACGTTGCATTAGATGACCCAGAGTGATCGCTTTTTATTTCACACGGGGCGTTTCGACCCCGTTTTTCCCCAGAACCCCTACTTTACTTGGACAGCGTCCGCGAATATAGCCACAATCTGGTGTCAGATATTCAGGACAGCGCGGCATGCACAACGACAAGACACCCGGTTTCCCGCTCACACGGATGCGGCGCCGGCGCCGGCACGGTTGGATCAGAGATATGTTGGCGGAACATTCCCTCACCGCTGCTGACTTCCTCTACCCCGTGTTTGTGCTCGATGGCGAGGGTCGCGAAGAATCGGTGCCCTCGATGCCCGGGGTTGCGCGACGCAGTATTGATCGCTTGCTGGCACATCTTGAGGATGCGGTAGCGCTTGGTATTCCCGGTGTTGTGCTGTTCCCGGTGATCGATGCCAGTCTGAAGACGCCAGATGGTAGTGCCTGCCATGCCGATGACGGTCTGGTCCCGCGCACCATCGACGCAATCAAGGCCCGATTTCCCGATCTCGGCGTCATTACCGACGTCGCACTCGACCCCTATACGACTCACGGTCAAGACGGCATCATCGACGAAGACGGTTATGTTCTGAATGACGTTACCGTCAGCATGCTTGAGCGTCAGGCGGTATGCCATGCCAAAGCCGGGGCGGACGTGGTAGCACCATCCGACATGATGGATGGCCGCATCGGCGCCATCCGCAGAGCATTGGAGGTCAATGGTTACCCGAACACGCTCATTCTCTCTTATGCCGCGAAGTACGCTTCGTGTTACTACGGACCATTCCGTGACGCTGTTGGGTCTGCTGGTAATCTCGGTGGCGGCGGCAAACACAGCTACCAGATGGACCCCGCAAACGGCCGGGAAGCGTTGCGCGAAGTCCAACTCGATATCGATGAGGGCGCCGACCTTGTCATGGTCAAACCAGCACTTCCCTACCTCGATGTCATCCGGGATGTTTCCGCCAACTATGAGATCCCGGTACTGGCCTATCAGGTCAGCGGTGAGTACGCGATGCTGGCTGCCGCAGCCGAAAACGGCTGGCTAGATGGCCAGGCCGCGACGCTCGAAGCGCTACTCTCCATAAAGCGGGCAGGCGCGCGCGCTATTCTCACCTACAGCGCCGTCCATGCGGCGCGCTGGCTGAGCGAGTAAACTCAAGAATCGAACAAGCGATGGTAGAGCCGCAGGAGCGTTAGATTTGGTACAGGAAACCGCGATTCTCGATCGCTATGGCGTCGTCGGGTATCCCGTGGCGCACAGCAAATCACCGGTCATTCACCAACAGTTTGCCGAGCAGACGGGAGAATCCCTGATCTATGAGCTTGTCGAGGCGTCACCGGATGACCTTGAGTCCGTGGTGCGTCAATTTCAGCGTGCAGGCGGCAAAGGGCTGAACGTGACCGTGCCACACAAGACTCGCGCGACGCGTTTGGTCGATGAGCTCAGCGAATCGGCGAGCATCGCAGGTGCTCTGAATACCCTGAAATTTAATGAAGACCGTATCGTTGGCTTCAACACCGACGGCATCGGTCTGATCCGCGACCTCCGCGACAATTGGAAATTCGAAATCCCGAATACCCGCATTCTGGTTCTTGGCGCTGGGGGCGCCACACAGGGTATCCTCGCGCCGCTGCTTGACCTTGAGCCCGCGGCAATCGTGATCGCGAATCGTACTGTTGCCAAAGCCGATGCTCTGGCGAATCACTTTGGTGCGCTCGGCGAAGTCGAAGGCATGCGTTTTAACGACGTGCGCAGCGTCGAGCCGTTCGATCTCGTGATCAACGCCACCTCGGCCGGTCTCTCCGGAGAATCCGCGCCGTTCCCCAAAGAAGCGATTCGACGCGGACACACAGCTTGCTATGACCTCTCATATGCGCTGCACAAGACGCCGTTTGTGGCCTGGGCGGAGCAGATGGACGCCGGTCGAACCCGGGCCGGATGGGGCATGCTCATCGAGCAAGCCGCAGAGTCTTTTCGGATTTGGCGAGGTATCCAGCCCGAAACGGCACACGTTCTGAATCGATTGCCCGCCGCGAACTAGTTTTTTACTTTTCTGCATCCAAACTGAGACAGCCTTCGAACCTAATCGGCGAACTTTTATTCGCCATTAGTTTTGAAGGAGTAAAAAACTATGTTGCGTAGCAAACTGACTGCCATGGCGGCAGTTGCAGCGATCGCTCTCACGGGTTGCGATGCTTTCGACGACGATGACGACGACGCTGCAGTGGTTGTCGACACCACTGTAGTCCGCGTCCTGCATGCATCGCCTGATGCACCTGCAGTAGACGTCACCATCGACGGCCTGTCGTTCAGTGGTGTTGACTACAAACAAGGCACTCAGGACATTCGCGTCCCGGGCGGCACTTACACCGTCCAGGTAGACGGATTGACCCCAGGCGGCAACACCACCGTGATCGGTCCGGTCGATCTCGCACTCGCTGCGGACACGCGTTACGCTGTTATCGCTGCGGGTCCGGTGGCGACCATCGCCCCGGTCATCGTCGAGATTCCTGACCAGAGCCCAGCCGTTGGCAACATCCGCGCAACGGTTGTACACGGCGCTCCGGCTGCTCCTGCGGTCGACGTTTACGTCACCGCGCCGGGCGCCGCTCTTGGCGCATCAGCAGCGCTGGGTTCATTCAGCTTCGGCGACTCGCTCGGCCCTGTTGAAGTGCCGGGTGGTGAGTACCAGATCCGCGTAACATTGGCCGGTACAACGACGGTTGTATTCGACAGCGGACCGGTGGTGTTGACCGCAGGTATTGATTACCTGATCACCGCGGTTGAAAACACCGAAGCGGGTGATGCGCCGGTGTCGCTGGTAGTTCTGGACGGTGCAAACTCTTTCGAGTTGCTTGACGTCGACACACCGGCAGCACTTCGCGTAATCCATAACTCGCCTGACGCGCCCGCGGTCGACATCATCGTCAATGATGACTTCGCTAATCCGCTCGTGCCGGGCCTCGCGTTCCCCGATTTCACCGACTTCGTTCCGGTAGCTCCGGGCACGTATAACGTGAAAGTCACACCGGCTGGTGATGCTGGCACGATCGTGATCGACGCGGACCTCGACCTCACCGTAGGCAGCGAGTCCTCGGTGTACGCGACCGGTCTGTTGGCCAACATCGCACCGCAAGTGCTTGCCGACGACCGCCGCTCTGTTGCTACGCAGGCGCAGGTGCGCATCCTGCACGGCTCGCCGGCAGCGGGCGCTGTTGACATTTTCGTCACAGCACCGGGCACCGACATCACGACGGTTACCCCGAACTTTGCTGACGTCGAATTTGGTGATGAGACCGGTTATGTGCAGCTGGCAGCAGGTACTTACACCGTCACTGTTACGCCGACCGGCACAACCACAGCGGCTATCGGTCCGATCGACATTACGATTGACGCCGGTGGCATCTACACCGCAGTAGCACGTGATGCTGCTGGTGGCGGTGCACCGCTGGGTCTGATCCTGCTCGACGACTTCAACTAAGCGTCAGCGGATCGACCGCCAACAAACCGCATCGGCCTCTGGCCGGTGCGGTTTTTTTGTTTTAGCGCATCGTCACGAGTTCTTCTGCGCTGGTCGGATGGATGGCGACCGTGTCATCGAAGTCTTTCTTGGTGGCGCCCATCTTCACGGCCACCGCGAAACCCTGCATCATTTCGTCGGCGCCCTCGCCGAACACATGGCAACCCACAACGCGCTCTTCGTCTCCGGCAACCACCAGTTTCATTGCTGCCCTGCGTTTATGTGCCCCTAGCGCATAACGCATCGGAATGAACGAAGAAGTGTAAGTATTCACCGTGTCACCAAACCGCGCTCGTGCTTCGGGCTCAGTCAGTCCGACGGTGCCCATCGGCGGATGAGAGAACACAACCGTCGCAATATTGGTGTAGTCCAGTTTCCGGTCGGTCATGCCGCCAAAGAGTCGATCCGCTAGTCGACGACCCGCTGCGATCGCCACAGGTGTGAGCGCTACCGCACCCGTCACATCACCAAGCGCGAAAATATGTCCAACGTTTGTCTGTTGCCATTCATCGACAGGAATGAAACCGCCCGGATCGGTCGATACGCCAGCAGCCTCCAATGCAAGATCTCCAGTTGCGGGGTCGCGACCAACCGCCCAAATGACGCAGTCGAAATCGCCAAATTCACGGCCATCCTCAGCCCGCAGAATCAGCTTGTTGTCGGCGCCCTCGCGCAGGCTCTCGGGGATGAAATGATCGTGCAACGAAATACCATCCGCCTCCAGCGCGTCGGTCATTGCGTTTCGAAGGAGCGGGTCGAATGATCGCAGCACACCATCTTGTCGCACCAGAATAGTGGTGTCGGCGCCGAGTGCTCGCAAAACGCCGCCAAGTTCTACCGAAACATAGCCGCTGCCGACCAGAGCAACACGCTGTGGCATTTGTTCCAGTTCAAAAAAACCGTCCGACGTGATACCCAGTTCCGCGCCCGGCACCGATGGCACGTGTGGATAGCCACCCGTTGCGATCGTGATCCGATCTGCTTCATATACCGTGTGGTCGACGGTGATCGAATTCGGTCCGGTGAAGTGCGCACGACCCCGCACAACATCAATCGATTTGCGTTCCAGGTTGTTGGCATAGATGCCGTTAAGCCTCACTACATAGGCATCCCGTGCTTCCTTGAGCACCCGCCATCGGTGATGTGGCTCCATACGCTCAAAACCGTAACTTTCCGCAAGCTCGAGATGCTCGGCCACGTTCGCGGCATACCACATGACCTTTTTCGGAACGCAGCCGACGTTCACGCAAGTCCCGCCCAGTCGGTGAGATTCCACCACCAAAACGCGTGCGCCATATTCAACGGCTCGCTGCGCATGAGCGAGGCCACCGCTGCCACCACCGATCACAATCAGGTCAAATCGCTCACTCACCGCTCACTTCCCATCATCAATTTCTCAATTGTGCGCATGCTACACTTCATGGGCGTAACGGCACAGAGGCCTCGGACCACACTCGCGGATACAGCATGACCCAGTCGTCGCACGAGATTTTTGAACTCCCTGATTTTTCGAATATCTCGGCAGATTCCATCAGTAGCGAAATTCCCGCTTTACTCGACACGCTCCGTGGGCGTCTTGAGGCCATTCGCATGGCCCCTGGCGGGTTCGAAAATCTGGTTTATGGGCTGGAAGAAATCCGTCACGAACTCGGGCGCTGTTGGTCGCCGTTTTCGCACCTGAATATGGTGCAGAGCGACCCGGGCTTTCAGACCGCTTATGTAGAAGCACTCACGCAGATCACCCGCTTCGCCACGGAGCTCGGACAAGACGAGACCATCTATGCCGCGTTGTCGCAGTTGGAGAGCGCTAACACGCAGTCGATGGACACCCAGGCGCAAGAGCTCGTTCACAAGATGCTGCGCGATTTCCGGCTCGCAGGGGTCGCACTCAACTCACGCGATAAGGCTCGATTCGTCGAACTGACCCAGCAACTGTCAAAAGCGCAAGCGGAGTTTTCCAACCGGCTGCAACAATGCACTGACGCCTGGTCATGGCGCACAGAGGACTCTGAAGCGGTGTCCGGGATTCCCGAAACCGTGCTCCGAGGTGCGCGTAACGCCGCCGAGACCGCTGGCGCAGGAGGCTGGCTGTTTTCGTTAACGCAACCGACCTACCAGGCGGTCATCACTCACTGCGTGCACAGGGATACGCGGCGCCTGTTCTACGAGGCGTGGATGACGCGAGCGAGCACGGTCGGACAACATGACAAGCAATGGGACAACGGCCCGTTGATCACCGAGATCCTGAGCACACGGCAACAGATGGCGGAATTGCTTGGTTTCGACAGCTACGCCGAGATGTCCCTGGCGCCCAAGATGGCCGACTCGGTGGAGCAGGTCTTGACGTTTCTGAACGACCTCGCCGATCGCAGCCTCGCTAGCGCCGAACGCGAACGTGAACGCCTCGAATCAATTGCCGGACACAAGCTCGAGGCCTGGGACACTACGTTCTACCTCGAGCAACTGCGCAACCGCGATTTCGCGATCTCCGACGAATTGCTGCGACCCTATTTTCAGGCGCCGGCAGTTCTGGAGGGCTTGTTTGAGCTGGCTGGTCGGTTGTTCGGTCTGCGATTCGAGGTCGCGCACGATGTTGTCGCCTGGCACGACGATGTGGAATTCATCCACGTGCTCGACCAGGGTGGCAACACAATCGGCGGGTTCTACATGGACCTCTATGCGCGTGCCGGCAAGCGCGGAGGCGCATGGATCGACGAGTGCGTTGTGCACAAGGCACTTCCCGATTCTCAGTCATTTCCGGTCGGATACCTGGTCTGCAATTTCACGACCGGTGACGGTAATCGGGAGGCGCAACTGGCGCATCAGGAAGTCGTTACTCTGTTTCACGAATTCGGACACATGCTGCACCATCTGCTGACTCGGGTGGCGTACCCGAGCATCGCAGGTATCAACGGTGTGCCGTGGGACGCGGTGGAACTTCCGAGTCAGTTTTTCGAGCACTACGCGTGGCATTATGATGTCCTGAAGGCCTGCAGTGCACATGTGGATTCCGGTGAGACGCTGCCCAAGGCGCTTTATGACCGGCTGTACGCAGCACGCAACTCTGGAGCCGGACTACAGATGCTGCGCCAGCTTGAGTTCGCACTGTTCGACTTCGATCTGCATGCACGTAGCGATGCGGCTGAACCAGGCGTTTTGCAGTCGGTCCTTGCAGAAACCAGAGCACGCACAACGCTAATCGCACCACCCGCATGGAATCGATTTGAGAACGGTTTCTCGCACATTTTTGCGGGCGGGTACGCGGCTGGGTATTACAGCTACAAATGGGCTGAAGTACTCGCAGCCGACGCGTTTTCTGCGTTTGAGGAAGTTGGCAATGTTTTCGATCTCGACACCGCCAAACGCTTTCGACAGACCATTCTCGAGATTGGCGGCAGTCGCGATATCGGCGAAGCATTCACCGATTTCAGAGGGCGAACCGCGCGTATCGACGCATTGCTGGAACGCGACGGCATTCTCGCCGCTTGATTACTGACGACTTTCGTCCTTATTCGCCCAAATATCGTAGTTACGTCATATCGGGCCTAACTTGTCCCCATCGATTCACGTATGCTTGATCGAATTAGGTGGGGTGGATTCAGGGCGCGTGCAGGCACAACAGACGCACTCACAATCGCTGCGCGATCGGCGCAACAACTTCGACGTCACTGACCGTGTCGATGTCTCCAGCATGGCATCGGTACGTGATGCGGTTGAGGCATTGTTTTACGACACATTCCCGCACGCTGCCTTCGACCGGATTTGGCTGGCGTTTCATGACTTTGAACGATTGTTCGCGGGACGCTATCCGGGCTACCACGGTTGCGACACGACCTACCACGATGTCCAACACACACTCGACATGACGTTGGCGGTTGCGCGCCTCGTTGCAGGACACGAGCGCACTGTCACCGAAGCGGATCGTCTCGGACCAGCACGCGCTGAACTCGCCATCATCATTGCGATGTTCCACGACGCTGGCTACATCCGACACGAAACGCGCGATGGCGCGATCGCCAACGGCGCCGTCTTCACGCGCGTACACGTCACCAGAAGCGGCGAGTTTCTGAGGGAATATCTTGAGCGCATCGGCCTTGGCCATTGCGCCGATCTCGCTGCACAGCTTGTGCATTTCACGGGCTACGAAATCGATCTGCGCAACCTCACGATGGACGATCCACGAGACACCCGAGTCGGGTACATGATCGGCACGGGAGACTTGCTCGCGCAGATGGCCGACCGTTGTTATCTAGAGAAATGCCGTGATCGGCTCTTCCACGAATTCGTGATCGGCGGTGTGGCAATGTCGATTAACGATGCCGGTGAGACAGTCATGCAATACGAGTCGGGTGAAGATCTCTTGCGCAAGACACCTGAATTTTTTCAGAAAGGTGCTCGCCACAGGCTTGATGATGAATTCGAACGTACGTACCGGTTCATTGAGCCGGTATTCGACGGGCGTAACCCCTATATCGAGGCGATCAACCGCAACATTCGCTATCTGCAGTTCGTGATCAACACCGATAACTGGGCCGGGCTGCGTCGCGAACCACCCGTCTACGTGGCGGCTCCAGACATCTCGGAAAGCGTCCGAGTCATGGTTGCGGAGCTGCGCCGCGCCTTCAAGGAAGGCACCGGACCGAGCCAGATCGTCGCCTGATTGAGTCAGGGCTCGGTGGCTGGTACCTCGGTGAGGTAGCGAACGAAGCGATTGCGCTCGTCCACTAGAATCGCGCACGGATCCAGCGGTCGATCGGTGAGCTCGAAAGCGATGATGATGAGCTCCTCACCCTCACTGATCAGATGTGCGGCAGCCCCATTCATGCAGATCACGCCTGAATCGCGTTCCCCTGCGATGACGTAAGTCTCGAGACGGGCGCCGGATGTATTGGAGACGACGAGGACCTTCTCGTTCTCCCACAGTCCCACTCGCTCGATCAGCGCACGATCGATCGTGATGCTGCCGACGTAGTTAACGTCGGCCTCGGTGACCCGGGCCTTATGAATTTTGGATCGCATTACCCAGCGCAAGGCGGTACTCCTGAGCGCAAATTCCGGCGGTCCCCGTGATGTCGAGGCCACCCGTGCAGCCAGCTATTGTACGCCAAAATCAGGCTAAAGCGGCGTTTCCGAGTCTGCCCAGCCACAATTCCAGCAGACGGCGAACTGGTACTCATTGCGAGTATTGCAGGCCTTGCAGATCCACGGCTCACCGACCGGTTCGGGTTCGGACCGGATTTCCTCAATGATTTCGCGGGCTCGCGGCGCGTCCAGCGCGTGCTTGACCCACAACTGAGGCCAAACTTCCGTGAACGGGACTTCACCGAGGGCACCACCCAGATTGGCATTGCGAATCTCGGTCTCGATGCCCTCGGTCGCGAGCACGTTCGCGAAATGGGCAACCGTGACAAGCGTATCGGCGGTAAAGACCTTTTTCTTGCTCACGAGCCCCGCAATACGCTCAAAAACTCACCTGGGCTTTCACCGCGCTCCAGCACCTCTAGCAATGCGGAGCCGACGATGGCGCCATCAGCGTGCGCTCCGACTTGTTTCACGTCCTCTCGTCTGCGCACCCCAAAGCCAGCACAGACCGGCAAGTTTGAGGCTTCACGAACTTCAGCCAGGTAACGCTCGGTATCGGCACTAAACCCGCTCGGACCCCCACCGCCCGTAATACCGGTGACAGTGACCGCGTAAACAAATCCGCGGCTCGCCTCGCACAGCATGCGCAGCCGTCCAGGCGGAGTGGCCGGTGTGACGAGCTGCACCAGGCCGAGACCCTCCGCCTCCAAAGCACTGCGCAAACCCTCAGATTCTTCGTAGGGCATATCCGGCACAATAAAACCGCACACGCCTGCCGCCGCAGCATCCTTGGCCAATGCCTCGAGCCCATACGCCAGCATCGGATTCAGGTAGGACATCAATACAAAGGGTTTGCCGACGTGCTCATGGTGTTCACGCAGCTCATCGATGATCCAGTGCAGTGTCACGCCATTCTCAATGGCCTTGAAGCTGGTGCGCTGGATCGTCATTCCATCGGCCATAGGATCGGAAAACGGTACGCCAATCTCGATCACATCAGCGTGCGGGGCGATAGTGTCGAGGGTTTCCCGGAACGATTGTTTGGTAGGGAAACCGGCCGTGATGAACGGTACGAGTGCGCCATCTGCCGCAGCGCGAATCGATTCGGTGATACGTTCATGTGGCTGCATGGGTGTTGCCCTCCACGGGATATTGAATCAGGGTCGGCATATCCTTGTCGCCCCTGCCTGAGTTGCCAATGAGGATTGTCGCACCCGGATTCTCGCGTGCCCAGCGGCGCGCGCCAGCAAACGCGTGCGCGGTTTCCAGGGCCGTCAAAATACCCTCTTTGGCACAACACTCAGCCAGCGCATCCAGCGCTTCCTCATCCCCTTCACTCACATAATTTACGCGCCCGATTGCTTGAAGGAACGCATGCTCCGGACCCACGCCGGAATAGTCCAGACCCGCCGACACCGACTGAGTCTCCTGCACTTGGCCATCCTTGTTCTGCAAGATCATGGTGTAACTGCCCTGCAGCACACCCGGCGTCCCTGTGGCGAGTGTCGCCGCGTTTTCACCAAGCCCGTTGCCGATACCACCTGCCTCCACACCAAAGATGCTGACGTCGCTATCGCCCAGGAACGCGTGGAACAATCCGATGGCATTCGAACCACCGCCGACACAAGCAAACACCGCATCAGGCAGACCACCCGTGCGCTTCTTGAACTGCGCGCGCGCCTCATCACCAATGCACCGATGCAGTTCACGCACCAAATAAGGATACGGATGAGGACCGACCGCCGAGCCAAGCAAATAATACGTGCCATCAGGGTCCGACACCCAGTCCCTCAGCGCCTCGTCGATTGCCGCGCGCAGCGTCTTGTCGCCGGATTCGACGCCAACCACTTCGGCACCCAGTCGTCGCATACGATCGACATTCGGCGCCTGGCGCTGCATATCGACCGCGCCCATGTAGACGCGACAAGGCAAACCGACGCGCGCACAAGCGGCCGCCGATGCCACGCCATGCTGACCCGCACCCGTCTCCGCAATGACGCGCTGCACACCGAGACGCTTGGCGAGCAACGCCTGCCCGATGGCGTTATTGATCTTGTGTGCCCCGGTGTGGGCAAGATCTTCCCGCTTCAAGTAAACCTCAGCACCCCAAGCAGCACTGAGCCCGGGTGCATAGGTCAATGAGGTCGGTCGGCCTACCCACTCATGCAACTCATGGCAGAAGTCGCGCTCAAACTCCGGGTCGCGCAACCAGCGCTCGATCCCCGCTTCCAGTCGCTCCAGCGCCGGCACCAGTGTTTCTGGTACGTACCGGCCACCAAAAGGTCCGAACCTGCCGCGCGCGTCTGGCAAGTCTCCCTGCAACAGCGCACTCAATAACGACGCGTGTTGCGATTCATCAATCATGTTGCTCATTTCGGGCTACCCATCTGTGCGAACCCCTCTCGGGCCGCGGCCACAAACGCTCGGATCGCTCCGGCGTCTTTCTCTCCGCGACGTACCTCGACGCCGCTTGAAACATCCACTCCCGCCGGACCTACCCCACGAATCGCATCCAGCACGTTTTCCGGTGACAGTCCGCCCGCCAACACCATAGTGCGTGATTTGGCGATGGCACGCGCCATCGACCAGTCTGCAGTCTCGCCGGTTCCGCTGTCGCCACCTTCGAACAGCATCGGATTCGGCAGTGTCTGAAGGTCGAGTCGCTCATTGTCGCGATACACCGGCAGCGCCCGGGTATCCGCCGGCAGCGAGATCGACGCGTAATCGCCTGCGTCAGTCTGCAGCCAATCGGGAGCCACC
The DNA here is from genome assembly GCA_038521865.1 of Pseudomonadota bacterium. Lineage (GTDB taxonomy): Bacteria > Pseudomonadota > Gammaproteobacteria > Steroidobacterales > Woeseiaceae > CALBPI01. The sequence continues at coordinate 157,493 of JBCBKO010000002.1, forward strand.
CGATCGAGAACCTCCATAGCAAACTGCTGAGCAGGATGACGCATAACCGCAATCAGTGCTGCACGTCCGTCGAGTGCAGCTTTCAGTTGAACAGCCTCCGGGACACTCACCGAGCGCGGCGATCGTGCGAACACAAGACCGATGGCATCCGCACCCGCATCGACGGCCACTTCGATCATGTCAGCACTTCTTAAGCCGCAGATCTTGACGAAATCCTTCATCGTCCCCGCCCCTTGTCGACGAACGCGCGCAAAAGCTCACCGGGGGCGTCGGACCGCATCAGCGCACTACCAATCAATGCGCCGCGATAACCCAACTCAGCAACCCGGGCCGCATCGTCAGGCGCTTTCAGCCCACTCTCGGCAATAACCGGCACATCCCTCGGCAAGCGCGGTGCCAGCCGCGCCAGACGCTCAGTGTCGACCTCCAATGTGCGCAGATCGCGCGTGTTGATGCCGAGCATTATTTGTCCCGCCTGAAGATGCTTAAGGGCCGTCTCGCCATCAAGCAGGCGCTCCGCCCGCTCCAGATCGTCTGCATCAAAGCACTCTATCAGGACGAAGAGTGACAGGTGTTCTGCAATGGCGACCATTCGTTCCAGCATCGCGTCCTCGAGCATCGCAACGATCAACAGAACGCCACCGGCGCCTGCAATTCGTGCCTCTGCAACTTGATACGGGTCGACCAGAAAGTCCTTACGCATGGCAGGAATCGATGCATCACCCAGAACGGTGGCCACCTCTGCCAGATGCTCAAGGTCTCCTGCAAACCGCGCCGGTTCGGTCAACACGGAAACAGCGCTCGCCCCGTGGGTTGAGTAGGTCGTCGCCAATGCCCCACGATCTAACGTCGAAGTTGCAAGGGCACCTTCTGCAGGCGAATTCGCCTTGATCTCTGCGATTACGCTGAAGTTGCGATGCAGGGACAGGGATTTGGGCAATGCAGCCACTTCGGCGAACTGCAAAATCTGTGCATCAGCGTGGCGCTGGCGTGCCGCGGTCAGTCGCGCCGCACTGCTCTCGGCCATCGCGTTCAGAAAATCAGCCACGACCCGCCTCATGCAGTGTCGATACAAAAGCTTGGGCCGTACCTTTCTCAATGCATTCCATCGCGCTGCGCACGCCTGCTTTCGGATCGTCGACCCGACCGGAGACCTCAAGCATCAGCGAGACACCCATCGCGAGCGCATCGCGATGTGCACCGCTGTCGGTGCCATCGAACACCTTCATCAAACCGTCAGCGTTGAAAGCCGCATCACCCCCGGCGAGCGCGCCCGCTTCGCAACGCGACACGCCATATTCCTCCGGAGTACGCTCCTGGCGAGTAACCTCGCCGGGGCGAACATCGAACAAAGTAAACGAGGAAACCGGCGTCGCCTCATCCCATCCGTTGTGCCCATGCACCACGAATACCCGCTGCATTTCGAGACCAGACAACGCGTGTGCCATCAGTTCAGCCACCGGTTCCGAATAGGCGCCAATCACACCGAACGGCGGCGCAGCAGGATTGGTGAGCGGACCCAGGATATTGAAGACCGTACGTACACCCATCGCCTTGCGGATCGGTACCACGGATTTCATCGCAGGGTGATAGACCGGCGCAAAAAGGAACGTGAACCCGGTCGCTTCGTAGAGCGCCGCAGCGGCATTGGGCGTATCTCCGAGGCTAACCCCCAGGGACTCGAGCAGATCGGCACTCCCTGATTTACTGGATACCGAGCGATTGCCATGCTTGATCAGTGGCACACCGCAAGCGGCTGCCAGCAGTGACGCGCCTGTCGACAGATTAAAGCTACCGGAACCGTCGCCACCCGTACCCACGCAATCCACCGCACCTTCGCGATCCGCCAATGCCGGGCGCACGGCGCGTGCACGCATCTCGCGTGCGAATCCTCGGATCTCGTCGGCAGTCTCACCTTTCGCTGCCAACGCAGCGAGCATCGCTCCGGCCTGCGCGGCTGGCAGAGTGTCGGCGGCGAGCGCGGCCATAAGGCTGGCAGCGCGCGACTCTTCAAGCGACACACCCGCGATCAGTTGCTCAAGATCTGAAGACCAGTCACTCACCGCGTTCCCCTCCACTTGTGTTCAGGAAATTGCCCATCAACGCGTCTCCGGACGGCGTCAGGACACTCTCGGGGTGAAACTGCACGCCCTCGATCTGTAGATCGCGATGGCGCACCCCCATAATTTCCCCTTCGTCGGTTCGCGCAGTGACTTCAAGACACTGAGGCAAGGCTTCAGCATTGGCGCCCAAAGAGTGATAACGACCAACCTGCATTGGTTGCTCAAGTCCTGTAAACACACCGGCACCGTCATGTGAAATCTCGGATGTCTTACCGTGCATGAGCCGTCTCTCGCGGACGATCTCACCACCGAAGTGCTGAACGATGCTCTGATGGCCCAAACAAACGCCAAGGATTGGCAATGTGCCCGCAAACCCCTCCAGCATCTCGAGCGACCGGCCAGCATCTTCCGGTCGCCCTGGGCCAGGAGAGATCACGAGATGCGAGGGCCGCAACGCCTTCGCCTCGTCGACACTCAAGACGTCGTTGCGGTGCACCAGCACCTCAGCACCCTGAGCCGCAAATGCCTGCACGAGGTTGTAGGTAAAGCTGTCGTAGTTGTCGATCATCAACAACCGAACCGCGTGGTGCGCACTCACAACCCTTCTCCCGCCAGTGACAGCGCTCGTCTTAAAATGGCGCTTTTTGCCAGCACTTCGTCATATTCCTTGTCCGGCACAGAGTCGGCAACGATACCGGCGCCAGCTTGAAAGCTGAATTCACCATCTCGAAAAACCAAGGTTCGAATGGTGATCGCCTGATCCATGTCGCCGCCTTGTCCAAAATAGCCGACCGTTCCTGCATACAAGCCGCGGCCCACTGGCTCGAAGCCGTCTATCAACTCCATCGCGCGAACTTTTGGCGCACCAACCAGTGTGCCGGCCGGAAAAGCGGCAGCAAACAAGTCGAATGCATCCTTGTCTTCGTCGAGCTGTCCCTCGACGCCGCTGACGATATGCATGACGTGGGAGTAGCGTTCGATTGACATGTAGGGCGACACCCCGACGGTACCTGGTGCAGCAACACGGCCGAGATCATTTCGAGCCAGATCCACCAGCATGACGTGTTCGGCACGCTCCTTTGGGTCGGCCAGTAGGCGCTCAGCGTTCAGCGCATCCTCCGCTTCGGTGTCGCCGCGCGGCAGTGTGCCGGCGATTGGGCGCAAAGACGCCGATGCACCAGAGAGTCGAACCAGTGCCTCCGGCGAGGATCCGGCCACCTGCAGATCATCGAAATCGCAAAAGAACATGTAAGGCGAGGGATTGAGTAATCGCAATGCGCGATACACCTCGAAGGGCTGAACATCGGTGTTTCCAGAGAAACAAACAGACAGGACAATCTGGTAGATGTCGCCCGCCGCGATGTGTTCGCGTGCCGCCGCGACACGCTCACAAAACTCGGCTCTGGACAAACTGGCACCGGCTTCACCGACATGCCCACCTGCGCCCGCATGCGCCGGAAGTGGACCACGCAAGAGGTCCACCACCTTTGTACTCAAGCGCGCGCGATCGGCCTCGTCACCGGCGTGCAACAACGCAACGCGCCTTGTCAGATGATCGAACACAAGCAAAGACTCGGTTGCCATGTAGGCAGCCTCGGGCATCGACGGTGGCGGTGGCGCATCAGGCAGTCGTTCGAAACGGCGCACAACATCGTAGCCAGCCACACCGACAAGCCCGCCTCGGAACGGAATTTCGGGCAGCTCCGGTAGCAAAGCGGGTGCTTCTTCGAGGGCGCCGCGCAGTGCGCACAGCAATTCGTCCTGCGTCTGCGGGGCGGCACCCGTGTGGCCGTTTGCATCGCGAAGCTGTCCATCTTCGATGCGCGTCAATCGCACGTCACCGAACCCGAGAAACGAGAACCGTGCGACGCGCTGCCCTTGCTCCACACTCTCGAGCAGGTAACGCGGCCGCAGTGTTTTCAGCTTCAGCCACGCCGAAACCGGCGTATCGGTGTCCGCCAGTATGTCAAAAGCCGATGCCTGCGCCATCAGTAATCTCTCTGTTTGTCCCCGCGGTAGCAATCGTCACCGCAAAAAAAAACCCGCTTCTGCGTCAGCACAAGCGGGTTGGATTTTGTTCCGAGAAAGCGTCGTCAATAAGTCGCTGTCACCCGCCTGTTCAGGAGGTGTGCCACCAGCGCTGGTTGCCGTTCTGAGTTACTCCCTCGTTCATGAGGCCGAGTATCGATGGCGCATGTGTGATCGTCAACCCCACAGATACACACTTGTATAAATATGTTGAGAAACGCGCCCCGGAATGTCGATCTACAGCCCATACAGCATCGGCAGCACGATCGAAAAGCCGAGCCACATGATCAGCGTCAGGGGAATCCCAACGCGCAGGAAATCGGAGAAACTGTAGCCGCCAGCGCTCAGCACCAGCAGGTTGGTCTGGTAGCCAATCGGCGTCGCATAGCTCATGTTCGCGCCGAACAGAACCGCGAGGACAAACGGCTTGGGATCGACGCCCAATTGCGTCGCGATGCTCACGGCGATAGGCGTGCCGATCACAGCAGCCGCATTGTTGGAGACCACATTGGTCAAAACCGACATGATCAGCATGAAGCCGCTCAGGATTACAGGAATGGACAGACCACTGGTGAGTTCAACGAAAGCGAGCGCGAGGTAATCAGCCGTGCCGGTGACCATCAGTGCGTTACCGAGCGCCAGGCTGGTGACGATGATCATGACAATCGGGACCGACAAAGCCTCGGCGACGTTCTCCCAGGTCAGGCAATGCGTCCACAGCATCAACCCGACGCCAATCAGGGCACTGGCAGCGATCGGCAGTACCCCGAACGCGGCGGTAAGGATCACAAAACCCATGATGCCGAGTGCACGATTTGCGCGATGGGTGTGCGGCAGTTCGGTCGTGCCGTCAAGCACCAGCATCGCGCCGTTTTCCTTGAGTGTGTCAATCGCCTTGGCCGTACCCTGGACCAACAACACATCGCCCGCGCGCAGGCGGATCGAACCTATGTCCTGAGTGACCCGTGAACTTGGGAAGCGCGCGCGGTGCAGCGCCAGCGGCAACAATCCGAAAGTAGCTGGAAACCGCACGGCATCGAGGGTGCGGCGGTGCAGCAATGACCCACGCGTGACCACCACCTCGGCAAGCTGTTGCCCTGGTGCTGCGAATGGCACGTCACCATCGGCGGCGTCCTCTCCGTCCGCCTTGAACAACTTGGCGCCGAGTTCCTGCTCGTAGGCCTTCAACTGCTCGGCGGTGTCTTTTACGTAGATCCGATCGCCCGTTTGAAATTTCACCGAGGGTAACTTGGCGAGGAACAACGAATCGCCCCGCTGAATACGATCAATCCGCAAGCGACCGTTGGTTTTGGCGCGCACCTCGGAGAGTGAGCGCCCTACCGCAAAGCTGCCATCGACGACGTAGAGCTGAGCGGTGAATACGCGAGGCGAGGTGTCGGCCAACGGGGGCTCCCGCTGTGGTAGCAGCAGCGGCGCCACCAACCAAAGAAACAGAATGCCGATGCCCCCGACAATGGCGACCGGCAACGTGAAATCAAACAAACCAAAAGGCTCAAGACCAAGATCGTCTGAGATCCCGGACACCAACAGGTTGGTCGAGGTACCGATCGTCGTCGCCATGCCGCCAACAATCGTCGCAAGTCCCATCGGCATCAAGATGCCCGAAACCGGCAAATTCGCCCGCATGGCAACACCCACGAGAATGGGGAGTAGCAGCACCACAATCGGCGTGTTGTTCAAGAACGCACTCAACACCGCCCCCACGACCAGCGTGGCGAGCATGGCCAGCGCTGGTCGCGCTTGCCAGGCCGTTGCGATTACACCGGCCAGCGGTTGGAGTGCGCCTGTGGTCTCAATACCCTTGCCCACGATCATGAGCGCGCAGACCGCTATCAGCGCCTCGTTACCGAAACCTGAGAAGAACAGCGAGACGGATACCACCCCGCCATCGGTCGCAAACGGGAAGACCTGAAAGACCGCAACCAGCACCAGCAACACCGCAAGACTGGAGCTCTCCAACGCGATGCGATCCCGTGTGAACAAGTACAGCGCAATACCTGTCAGCACGAGCGCGAAAAGCCCGTGGTTTGTGAGCGTGCCTGAATCCAAAATCCGAAAATCCCCAAATGCCGTTGTCGGGCTCACAGTCAATGCTAGCCCAGCGACCCCAATCTGGTACATTTTATTGTTTTCGGCTCCACTACATCGGGGAATGCATGCCGTTCCAGCAACTTCTGCAGCGCTGGCAGCAAACACCAGTCACAAACGAATCCGAATCTCGCTACGCCATCCGGCTCGATGTCGACGACGCGGCGCGCGTTGAAGCGCTAGCGGCGCTGTTTCCCGGGCTCGACGCTGAAACCATCATCGCAGACCTGTTGCACGTCGCACTCGATGCTGCGGAGGCGGCGATGCCTTATGAGCCCAGCGAGGAAGTCATTGGGCATGATGACCACGGCGACCCAATGTTCGCCGATGGTGGCTTGACACCTCGTTATGTCGAACTGGTTCGCGAGGCGCGCACCAGGCAGACTTGAGTGAAAGGGTCGACCACCGAGCCGTCACCCAGTTTCGGGCTCGGCGTCTTTGCATTTAGCCGCAAGGCAATCGAGCTTGTCTGGACAACCAGCAGGCCGCTCACTCTCGTCTTCGGCACCCTGACGCTCATCACTGGTTTGTTGCCTGCGGTGATGGCGTTTGTCGGTCAACTTATCGTCGACGCAGTCGTGCTGGCGATCGAGACCGGTGGCGAACCGACGCAAGCACTCCAATGGGTCGCGCTCGAAGGTGCACTGTTTCTTGCGATCAGCGGCGCACAGCGTGGCATCAGTTTGTGCCAGTCGCTCCTGCGCGCTCAGCTAGGGCACCGCGTCAATGTCATGATTCTCGAAAAGGCGTTGACGCTGTCTGTCGCGCAATTTGAAGACGCGAGCTTCTACGACAAGCTCACGCGGGCAAGGCGTGAAGCTTCCAGCCGTCCCTTGAGCCTGGTCAATCGCACGTTCGCGCTGCTGCAAAACAGTATTTCTCTGATCAGCTACGCCATTCTGTTGATTCAGTTTTCGGTCTGGGCCGTGCTGATTCTGTTGGTCGCCGGGATTCCTTCCTTCATCGCTGAGACCCGTTTCTCTGGAGACGCATTCCGTTTGTTCCGGTGGCGCTCGCCGGACTCACGCATGCAGATGTATCTCGAGACCGTTCTTGCTCGAGAGGACCATGTAAAAGAAGTCCGGCTCTTCCGACTCGGGCCCATGCTCCTGAAGCGATATCGGGCCATCTTCGCGAGATTGTTCGGAGAGGACCGGAAACTGACGATCCGTCGTGAAACGTGGGGGTTCATCCTCGGCGTGCTGAGCGCGCTCGCCTTTTATTTCAGCTATGGGTGGATCGCAATTGCAGCGATTGCCGGGGCGATTTCCCTGGGCCAGATGACGATGTACCTACTCGTGTTCCGACAAGGTCAGTCGGCTGTAGCCGCCAGTCTTTCTTCGATCAGCGGGATGTACGAGGACAACCTTTACTTGTCCAATCTCTACGAATACCTCGACCAACCTTCTCCGGTGGCCATAGGCAGCGCGACTATCGGGCGCGAACCGGGGGCCGGATTGACGCTGAAAAACGTGAGCTTCACTTACCCGGGGGCATCCGAGCTCGCGTTGCAGTCGATTTCGATGTCGATCAAACCGGGCGAATCACTGGCACTCGTAGGTGAAAACGGAGCCGGAAAAACGACTCTGATCAAACTGCTAACAGGACTCTATCCGCCGGATGAAGGCGAGATCCTCCTTGATGGCACCCCGTTACCGGAGTGGAATGAAGAAGTGCTCTTACGTCGTTTTGGTGTGATTTTCCAGGACTTCACGCGCTACCAGATGACCGTAGGAGAAAACATCGGCGCGGGTGACGTCAGCGCTTTTGATGATCGCGAACGCTGGCAGGTAGCGGCGCGCGATGGCATGGCTGCGCCGTTTGTCGAGCGTATGGCCTCCGGCTACGACACGCAGCTAGGCCGGTGGTTCGCCGATGGTCAGGAATTATCGCTCGGCCAATGGCAAAAGATGGCGTTATCGCGCGCGTTCATGAGGATGGACGCCGACATTCTGATCCTCGATGAACCCACTGCCGCGATGGACGCCGCTGCTGAAGCGGAGATGTTTGACCACTTCCAACGACTTACGCGTGACAAAATCACTATGCTGATCTCGCACCGATTCTCGACGGTGCGCCGCGCTGACCAGATCATTGTGATAGAGCACGGAAGGATCACTGAGCACGGCACCCACGAGTCGCTGATGGCGTCCGGGGGGCGCTACGCAACGCTCTTCTCGCTACAAGCCGAAGGGTATCGCTGATCCAGCGGTGCCAGCCCATCCTCTGCTACAGTAACGCATCGTTAACGATCAGGATCTGACCATGCGGCATAGGCTGGGAGTCTTAGCGGCCCTACTTTTTGCGCTAGCGCTCGGCGCGTGTACAAACGAGACCGACACGGCGTCATCTGCGGATCAGCCGGTCACCCTGCGCACGGGCACTTGGCACGCGAACATCACGGTTCCCGGCGGGGATATCCGCTTCGGTATGGAATTGTCGCGAGTCGACGATCAGTTGGAAGTCACCTTGATCAACGGCAGCGAACGCGTGCGGGTGCCGGAGGTCAATTTGTCTGACGATCGTCTGCTGCTGCGTTTTCCTGCGTTCAACAATGAAATCCGAGCGCGGGTACAGGACGGAAAGCTCAGTGGGACGCTCACGCTGGTCAAACGCTATGGCAAAACGCAGGCGATGCCTTTTGTGGCCATCCCGGGCGCGCGGCCCGTCGCGGAAGACGTGGTGCCGGCGAACGGCGATTTGTCCGGGCGTTGGGCGGTGACGTTTACCGAGCCCGATGGCACGCAGTACCCAGCAGTCGGTGAGTTCCGCCAGCGCGGCAATCGACTCCTCGGCACATTCCTGACGCAAACCGGCGACTACCGCTACCTTGGCGGCAGTGTTTCAGGCCGCAATTTCGAGCTCTCCACTTTTGACGGCGCGCATGCATTCCTGTTCAAGGCGAGAGCCGATGAGAGCGGTGCGCTGACCGGGCAATTTTGGTCTGGCACCGAGTACGAAGAATCTTGGACCGGGCGGCGAGACGAAGCAGCGAAGCTCGCTGATCCGACCACGCTGACTGCATTGAAAGACGGTTACGATCGATTCACGTTCGAGTTTCCGGACCTTGAGGGCAATCCGGTGTCGATCGACGACCCGCAGTTCGATGGCAAAGTAATTCTGGTGACGTTGGCGGGTAGCTGGTGTCCCAACTGTCACGACGAAGCCGCCTTCATGGCCGAGATCTACCCACGCTATCGCGATCAGGGTGTCGAGATTGTTGCGCTCATGTTCGAGCATCTGGAAGCGACTGATGAAGCAGCGGAGCAGGTTCGACTGTTCCGCGAAAAATTCGGTATCGAATACGTGACGCTGCTCGCAGGTGTGTCCGACAAGACACTCGCCAATGAGGCCTTGCCATCGCTGAACAAGGTGCTCGCATTCCCCACGACGATTTTCATCGATCGCCGCGGCGAGGTTCGAGAGATTCATACCGGGTTCTCCGGACCGGGCACGGGTCAACACTATGACGAGACTCGCAACTTGATCACGGGATTGCTGGACACGCTCGTCGCTGAACCGGTTGAAGTGGCAAAGACCAGTGCGCTACTAGACCCCTAATTTCCGTTCGGAGCACACATATGCCTTCTTTCGATATCGTCTCTGAAGTCGATCACCACGAACTGACCAATGCGGTCGATCAAGCCAATCGAGAGGTTGGGAACCGGTTCGACTTCAAGGGGACTGGTGCGGAGTTTTCCCTCGACGAGGCAACTATCAGCCTCAAAGCCCAGGTTGAGTTCCAGCTTTCTCAGATGCTCGACATTCTGCACAACAAGCTCGCCAAGCGCGGCATCGATATTGGTTGTTTGGATGCTCAGGATCCAGTCACTAGCGGGCAGGAAGCCCGCCAGACGGTCGTTGTCCGACAGGGCATCGAGACCGCGTTGGCAAAGAAGATCATCAAGTCCATCAAGGACGCGAAACTGAAAGTGCAGGCGGCAATTCAGGGCGAGCAGGTTCGGGTGACCGGAAAGAAGCGCGATGATCTGCAGTCGGTGATCGCAATGCTGCGCGAAGCCGAGCACGAGCTGCCGCTGCAATTCAATAACTTCCGCGACTGATCTCTCGATGCAACGCAAACCGCCAAGCCGCAAGACACTGATCTTTGCTGACAAGGACAGTGCTCTGCGTCATGACGTGCGCACTTTGGGTAGCATGGTGGGCGATCTGCTGCGCGAGCAAGGCGGTGATGCCTTTTTCGAACATGTCGAGAGTGCCCGTCGGGAAGCGATTCTCCGGCGAGAAGGCGAACGCTCTATCGATGATCTGGCAAATGTAGTGGGCGAGCTCGATGCGCCAGCAGCACAGAATTTCATCCGCGCTTTCTCGACCTACTTTCAGCTGGTCAACACCGCTGAGAAAGTGCACCGGATCCGACGGCGGCGGGAATACATGCGCGAAAACGCTACCCATCAACCGCACGGCGCGCACGACCTGTTCCAGCAGTTCCACGATGCAGGCTGCAGTATCGATGAGATTCGAACAGCCCTCGAAAATATCCTCATAGAACCGGTCTTCACAGCGCATCCTACGGAACCGACGCGCCGTACGATCCTGCGTAAAGAGCAGCGTATCGTGCGTAAACTCGTTGACTTGCTGGACCCTGGCCTTCCCCCGCAGGAGGTCAATGCGGCGCTCGCGGTCATCAGGGCCGAGGTGACGTCCGGCTGGCAAACCGAGGAACACCCCAGCGAGAGCATGACCGTCGCCGATGAGTTAGAGCACGTTCTGTTCTTTCTCACCGACGTCATTTACCGGGTGATTCCGCCGTTCTATGAAAATTTGCAGGAGGCATTGGTCAACGCTTACGGCGAAGCAGCAATCGGCGATTACCAGATCCCCCTGCTGACCGCGTTTGCCTCCTGGGTCGGCGGCGATATGGACGGCAATCCGAATGTGGGCGCCAAGACCATTCGCAACACGCTGTCTCGGCAACGCAGTCTGATCCTGGACCTGTATTTTCGTGAATGTGCAGACGTCGGCAGCAAGCTCAGTCAGTGCCGTGACCGTGTCAAAGTCAGTGAAGCCGTCGAGGCGCGCATTCAGGAATACCGGCAACACTTCAGCAAAGCTTGGGGCGAGGTGCCCAACCGTCACCGTGATATGCCTTATCGATCGCTTCTGCGTTTGATTCAGGCGCGACTACAAAGCACCTATGACGACGACGCTTATCCTTACGAAAGCGCCGAGAGTTTCGCCGCAGACGTCGATCTGATCGCAGACAGTCTGAGCCAGAACCAGGGGCACAATGCTGGATTGTTTGCGGTACGACGACTGCAACGGCGTATCGAGTGTTTCGGATTCCACATGGCGACGCTCGATATCCGTCAGGACTCGTTGGTACATCGTGAGGTAATCGGAAAATGCCTTGGCGACGAGGCCTGGATGACCCGTGATCCTGCCGACAGACTCGAGCGACTGTGCGAGGCGATTACGGCTCGCGAGGCACCTGTCGATACGCAAGACACTCAGGTGCGCAAGACGCTCGGCGTGTTTCAGGCCATTGCCTTCTGTCATCGAAAATACGGCAAGCGCTCGATCGGTCCTTACATCATCAGCATGACTCAAGGTGCCGATGATGTTGTCTCGGTGCTACTGCTCGCGCAGTGGGCCGAACTTGGCAATCGGCGCGGTGAAGTTCCTCTGGATATCGCACCGTTGCTCGAGACCGTCGACGACCTGCACGCAGGTCCCGGAATCATGCAACAGCTGTTGGCTAACCCGGTCTACCGCCAGCATCTGTCTCGGCGCAAAGATCGTCAAACCATCATGATCGGCTACTCCGACAGCAACAAGGATGGTGGTCTTGCATCGGCGCGCTGGGCATTACATCAGGCACAGGCCGCACTGCGAGACACGCTAGCTGCACATGACATCGAGCTCACGCTGTTCCATGGGCGTGGTGGCACGGTGAGTCGCGGTGGCAGCAAGATGCACGACGCAGTTCGTGGTGCACCAGCTGGCACAGTCGCGGGACGCATGCGTTTCACCGAACAAGGCGAAATCATCAACGAAAAATACGGACTGCGTGGTATTGCAATGCGAACGCTGGAGCAGTCCGCGGCGTCGGTCGCTGCGGCCAGTCTGTTGCCGGCGGCAAACGAAACTGTGCATCCGAGCTGGTCGCAGATGATGTCGACGGTCGCCAACGTCAGTCGAGAACGCTACCAGTCACTCACTCGACATACCGAGGGATTTTTCGATTACTTCCGCACCGCAACGCCAATCGATGTTATCGAGAGAATGCGGATCGGTTCGCGGCCAGCATCACGGCGTGAACAGAAGGGTATCGATGACCTGCGCGCCATTCCCTGGGTGTTTGCGTGGACTCAGGCACGTTTCGTGCTCCCGGGTTGGTTTGGGCTCGGCAGTGGGCTGCAAGCCGCCGTCGAACAGTTTGGCCACGACGCATTCGCAGACATGATGCGCGAATGGCACTTTGTTCGCGCCCTGATAGCGGATGCTGAGATGGTGTTGGCCAAATCCGATCTTGAGGTTGCGGAGCGCTACTCTCAGTTGTCTGGCAACCTTCACGAACGCTTCTTCCCGATCATCAAGGCTGAGTTCGATCTGACACTGAATTACATCCTCGAGTTATCGAGTCATGACTGGCTACTCGATGGAGACAAGACGTTGCAGCGGACGATCCTCCTCAGGAATCCGTATATCGACCCGATGAGCTTGTTGCAAATCGATCTCTTACGTCGCTGGCGAGCGGGAGATCGCGAGGATGATGCGCTGCTGGGCGCGTTATTGGCGGGCGTGAACGGCATTGCACAGGGTCTGCAGAACACCGGGTGAGTGAGGTCGACACAAGACCCGCCGCTGCATCTCTGCTGCGCGAACGACGCCTCGCGTTTGCATTGCTTTTGGGTGCCGTGTGCTGCATCGGGATGGGCCAGACCGTCACCTTCAGCATCTTGCCGCCCATCGGCCGAGAGCTGGGACTCAGTGAACGACAAGTCGGCCTGATCTTCTCCGTTTCCGCGCTCCTGTGGGTGGTCACCAGTCCGCTTTGGGGACGCCTCAGCGATCGCTTCGGACGCAAGCCCATTCTGATCATCGGCATGATCGGCTATATCGTGTCGACCGTTGGATTCGTCTCCGTGATCGACCGCGGTCTTACCGGCACCGTCGCACTGATATGGATTTACCCACTGATGATCGCAACGCGAAGCATCTACGGTGCGATCGGACCGGGTGTGCGCGTCGCCTCGCAAGCCTACATCGTGGATCGCACCGACCGAGCAGATCGTACGATCGCGATTTCCGGTATGGCCGCTGCCTTTGGCCTTGGCAATGTACTAGGCCCTGGACTCGGCTCCGCATTCAGTGTCTTCGGGTTGCTTGCACCATTCTGGTTGATCGCCGGTCTGGTCGCTGTGGTGATGATGGCGATTTTGATACTGCTGCCTGAAAAGTCTGCGCCGGGCCAACGGGGCAACCGACCGCGACTTGCGCTTTGGGATCACAGGATGCGTCCTTACGTGCTTTATGGGCTCCTGGTGAGCTTTGCAGTGGCAACACCGATGCAGACGAGCGCATTTCTGTTTATCGATGTCCTCGGCTTTTCCACGGACGAGGCCGCCCAGTATGTCGGCGTCGGTTTGTCCGGTGCCGCGATGGCTGCGCTGTTCTCGCAGCTCGTCCTGGTACAGCGGTTCCGACTATCCCCCAAAGTCATGATGGTGGTAGGTGCCGTTTTGATCGGTGCTGCGCAGTTGGGCCTCGCCTGGAGTACGACTTTCGCGCCCGTGGTGTTCGCACTTATGCTAAACGGCCTTGGCGCGGGATTGGCATTACCGGGATTCAGCGCCGGCGCGTCGTTGGCGGTCGATGCCGATGAGCAAGGCGCAGTAGCCGGTGTCACCGGGGCTTTGAATGCAGCGGGTTTTTCCATCGTGCCAGTGATTCACCTGACGCTGTACGCAATATCGCCCAGCTGGCCGTTCCTGCTAAACTCTGTGCTGATGCTGGCCATGGCGGCCCTCGCCATGCTGCACCCGGGCCTGCGCCATTCCGGCACGCCCGACACCAGCATAGATGATCCACCTGTTGCGTCCTGACCGGGAGACAGTTTGTGTCCGAGCAACGGCTCACGCCGCCACTGACAATTTTCCATGACGCCTCGTGCCCGATTTGCCGAGCGGAGATGGAGGAGCTCAAGCGCATCGATGAAGAGCAAGCACTCGAACTCGTGGATTGCTCCGTCGAGAATTTTTCCGACCCACGCTGCGCCGAGGCCGGCCTTTCGCAGAAAGAACTCATGAGTGCGCTCTACGTTGTGGATCGCGACGAACACTGGCTCGCCGGTCCAGACGCATTCGCCGAAATCTATCGAACGCTCGGGCTCGATCGCATGGCACGGCTCTGGGGGCAGGGATGGTGGCGTCCCCTGATCAACCTCGGTTACCGACTATTCGCCATCTCACGCGGACTGCTGGCGCCGCTCGGCCTCGATCGGGTCGTGCGATGGATGGTGCGACGTGAAGCGCAAGCGGCCGCGCGGCGTAGCTCGGCCTGCAACGTCGACTAGCGCGCTTGTTCGCTCTGTGGTGTCGTGTCGCCCTGCAGATCCCAGGGATCGACGGCAATCACATCCAGCGTTTTCGCAGAAACCGGATCGATGACCAGGGCCATCCCCTGCAGACGCTTGTTCACGACAGGCACGTAGCGTAAAGACTCGGCGGACGCATTGTGGCGATCGGCGATATCACCGACCTCAGGTTCGAGTGCCGGATCCAGAGAAATCAGTCGACTCAGCGGCTCGCTACGTTCCAGTACTCGCTCCGGCGCGGAAGCGAGGCTGATCCAGTATTCGGGTAAACGCTCGATATCGACACCCGTTTCGAGGGCCCTCATCATCAACTCCTCCCGAGCTTTCAGATCGTCGGGTATTTCCGCGATGACCGAACACGGCGGGGACGAGGATGATTCGCACGCTGCAATCGGTTCGGCAGACTCCCGGACAAGATCCTTTTCAGGCAGCATCACAAACCGGTCGACAGCGAACACAAGGTACTGGGGACGCTCTTGATAAAGCACGTTGGTCCCGTACGAGAGCGCCGCAATCTGCACCATCGCGATCACGGTCATATCGAAACGCAGACTTGGCTTGCCCGGTCGATAAACGATCGCGGTCAAGAGCGGTCCGAGCACAAGATCCACGCCGACAAGAATGGGTAGAACCCCGGCCGCGCCGCTGATCGTGAAGAACGGCGCGGGATACCACTGCGTAAAGATGAATGTGAATACTGTCGCGACGACGAGGAAACTGACACCGAAGTGCAGCGCGACCGCCTTTAACTTACTCATCGGATTTCACACCAAAAACCAATACACTTGTTGCAGGAATATGCGTATACGCGAGTTCAACCTCAAGCCGGAAAGAATGTATGAAGCGCTCCGAGAATCGAATGAACCAGATCACATCTTTGCTGGCGATTGCCATTTCCGTTGTCGCCATGCTGGTCTCCATTCTCGAAGTCTCCGCTGTCCGTGAACAACAACGCGCGGATGTATGGCCCTACATTGAGCTTGGTCAAAGCTATTCCGAATCCGGGTTCCGATTACAAGCGATCAACAAAGGGGTCGGGCCGGCGTTGGTAGGAGAGGTCGCCCTGTACCGAGGCGACACGCTTGTCGAGACCATCGATCAACTGATTCTCGATACGGTCGGTGCCGAGAACGCGTTTGGCTATGAGCTGTATGGCGCCACCAAGATCTCGAATTCGGTAATGGCCCCTGGCGAGGAGAACGACCTGTTTCGAGTGCCTTGGGAAGTTCGAACTCGACTGTTGATAAAGCGCTGGCAAGAAGGCGATCCGATCGATATCCGGCTGTGCTACTGCTCGATCCACAACGACTGCTGGAACACGTCGCTGCAGCAGCAGCAACCACAGCCCACCGACCAATGCACCTGACGCGCGGTTGAGAGTCTACGACGTTATTGTACTCGGTGGGGGTGCTGCCGGGCTGATGTGTGCTGCCACCGCCGGCCAGCGCGGCAAGCGCGTGCTGGTGCTGGAGGGCTCTAACAAGCCCGGCAAGAAAATTCTCATGTCGGGCGGCGGACGATGCAACTTCACGAACCTCTATTGCGATCCCTCGCATTTTTTGTCCGACAATCCACACTTCTGTAAGTCCGCGCTCGCGCGCTACACGCAATGGGACTTCATTGCGCTCGTGGAAAAACACGGCATTGCCTATCACGAAAAAACGCTAGGGCAGCTCTTCTGTGACGAAAGCTCGAAACAGATTGTAAAAATGCTGCTGGATGAATGTCGTGAGGTCGGTGTCGAGCTTCTGGTTGAGAGCGGAATCAGCAAGGTCGAATTCAACGAGGCCTATCGCGTTACCTCAGCACACGGGGTCTTCGGTGCGCCGTCACTTGTCGTCGCTACTGGTGGACTGTCCATACCCAAGATGGGTGCGTCCGGGCTTGGCTACGAGATTGCACAACAATTCGGTCTCGAGGTGCTCGAAACGCGCGCGGGATTGGTGCCGTTTACCTTCACCGGCACGCTCCACGAGCAATTCGCCCGCTTGTCCGGTGTGAGCCTTCCGGCTGCTGTGCGATGTGGCGACACCGAGTTCAATGAAGGCATTCTGTTCACCCACCGAGGAATGAGCGGTCCCGCTGCACTCCAAATCTCAAGCTACTGGCGTCCGGGCGATACCATCGAGATCGACCTCTTGCCAGGACAATCGGCAGCCGAAATGATCAACGAGGCTCGCGCGACCAGTCCGGCGAAGCCTGTTAGTACGCTGCTGACACAAACCCTACCCAAGGCACTGGTCAGTGAGTTCGACGAACATCTCTGGAGTGGTGTTGGCTCAACACGCGCCGCCGAATTGGCAAACACAAGCGTTGATACGCTCGACACGCAGCTGCACCACTGGACACTCAAGCCGGCAGCGACGGAGGGCTATCGAACCGCAGAAGTGACGTTAGGTGGAGTGAACACTGACGGCATTTCGTCGCGTACTATGGAGGCCAAAACGCAGCCCGGGCTGTTCCTCATCGGTGAAGTGGTTGACGTCACGGGGCATCTGGGCGGGTTCAATTTCCAGTGGGCATGGGCTTCGGGCGTGGCGGCGGGCAACGCCGTCTGACGATTCACTTTCCGGCGCGGTACAATTGCGGTGATGAGTTTCGAAACACCGACCTACGAGCGCGCGGCCGACCAGATCGCCGATTACGTTCGCCCACTCTGGCACGGCGCGCCAATTCCGGCGTTCGACGTGAAGGACGAAATCGGGCGTCCATTGCGTTTTGCGGATGACTACCTTTGTGGTTCGACCATGGTTCTGCTGTTGCTGAACACCGCGAGCGAGGAACGTATCCAACATCTTTTGTCCGTGTTCGCGCAGAATGCAAGAGCGCTTGCGGCATCTGAAATCACTGTCGTCGCGTTCAGCGCCGACGCGAGTGCGGCAAGGAATCTCGAGCGTAAACAAACCGCGGGGTTTGTCTGGCCGATGCCTGCTGACGCAACCGGCCAGCAATTCGCCGCTCTCGGGTTGCACAAGGGCAGCGGCACGACCGATCGAATCATCTGGATCACGCCACGGCGCACGGTGCACGCGTGGTTTGACGAAGCGTCCGAACCGGATGCTGTTCTGGAGCGAATTATGAGTGAGCAGTCTTCAAATACCCTGGGCGAGATGCCGTTACATCCGCCGGTGCTCATCGTGCCCGATGTGCTTTCCCGCGAGGAGTGCGCAAAGCTGATCGAATCGGTCGAATCCGGCACACCACTCGCCGTGCGTCCTCCACGATCCGGTGAGCTGCAGGGCGACTACCAAATTCCGGTCTACGATCACAACAGGCAGGATCGCGTAGATCACATCATCAAGGACGAAAGCACCCAACAGTTTCTGGACGAGCGCATTTTCTCGCGTGTGGTGCCCATGGTGAAGAAAGCGTTCGCGTTCGATGTCACACGCCGTGAAGATCTGCATGTCGCCCGCTATGCCGGCAACCGTCAGGGGAATACCGTCGGCCACCGCGACAACATCACCGCCGCAACAGCCCATCGCAAGTTCGCACTGTCGCTCAACCTGAACGATGACTACGAGGGCGGCGACGTCGTTTTCAAGGAGTACAGTGCAACGGGCTACAAGGGATCTGCCGGTGCAGCGCTGATTTTCTCATCCTCGTTACTGCACGAAGTACGCGAAACAACGCAGGGCATACGCTATACACTGATCTCTCACTTCTTCAACGAGCAGTCGCTGCAGAGCGCGCAGACACCTCGTTAAGGAATCAACGTTTTCTTCTGATACAGGCGACATCCATGGATTTGCGAACCCCTCAGAGCATCATTATTTCGAATACTGAGACAATTCCCGGTAAGGAGATTGTCGAGTTCTACGGCGTTGTCACTGGAAACACCGTACGCGCCAAACATGTAGGCCGCGATATCATGGCCGGGCTTAAGAATATCGTGGGTGGTGAGCTCGCCGGGTATACGGAGCTGCTGGCGGACTCTCGCCAGGAAGCAACGGACCGCATGGTGCAGCAGGCACTCTCGATGGGCGCCAACGCGGTCGTGAATGTACGATTTGCAACGAGCTCAATTACCCAGGGCGCATCGGAGCTGTTCGCCTACGGCACCGCCGTCCGAGTGCGTTAATCCGTCATGGACGCGATCACGTTTATTTTCAACTTCGGGATACCGCTAGCTGTCCTGATGGTTGCCTATTTCGTAGGCACGCTACTTGAGCGGCGTCATTTTGCCAGTATTCGTTCGCGTGAAGCATCGATTCGCGGCTTTCCAGTGATGACTTTCGACCGCATGCCAGAAGAGTGGCAGGTCGGAAGATCAGAGTTATTTGCGGGAAGCGTCGTCGTATCACTCGATTACTTCAAGCGCATCATCGCGGGTATCCGTGGCATTTTCGGTGGTCGAATCAAGACCTATGAACCCCTGCTTGACCGTGCACGACGAGAAGCGATGCTGCGTTTGATCGAACAGGCGAGAGCGGCAGGCTTTGATGCAGTCATCAACGTGCGACTTGAGACCTCGAGAATTGCGAACGCTAATGGTGGCGAGGGCACAGCGGGCATCGAAATGCTGGCATTCGGTACAGCGGTCAAACTCGAGTCCCGGCTCTGAAACATGCGCTTCGAACCAAGGGCGCCCGACGCCGAGATCAACGTCAGCAAGACGCACCCGCTTGTTGAAGCCTCGACGCTTCTCCTCGGTCTTATCGGATTACTGGCACTGGTCACCGTATTGATCGTCTTTGCCATCGAAATTCTCATCCGGTTCATACCCGAGGAAAAAGAAGTGAAGTGGTTCTCCGGTTGGACGCCCGTCGAGCGCTTGCAAAGCGATCACCCGCAGGCGGAGGCTGTGGCTGACCTGCTGGCGCGAATGGTGGCGCAGTGGCCCGACACCGAATACCAGTTCCGTCTTGAGATATCCGATGACCCTGCGCCCAACGCGATGGCACTACCGGGCGGCCTGATCATCGTGACCTCAGGCCTTCTGGATCAAATCGACACAGAGAACGCGCTCGCGTTCGTTCTTAGTCACGAGCTGGGGCATTTTCACAATCGCGACCACATTCGCCAACTCGGTCGCTTTGCCGCGATCGGTTTGTTCTACTCGGCAGTCAGCGCGTCTAACGGCAATACAGCACTCGGGTATAACGTCACGGACCTGACGTTGCGCGGCTTCAGCCGAGCCCAGGAACGCGACGCGGATAAGTTCGGACTCGAACTTGTGGAAAGAGAGTATGGTCACATCGGCGAAGCACTGCAGTTCTTCGAACGATTGAGCGACGAGCGCGAACCCGGGATACGATGGGACAACTATCTCGGGACGCACCCAGACCCACAAGATCGCATTGCGGAACTCACGCATCTGGCTGAGCAAAACGGCTGGCGCCTGTCGGGCGAGGTTTTTGACTGGCCCCCGACTGCCCGCATCGAATAGACCACGGAGCGCATCGACATGATATTCAAGGCTTTTGATCTCGCCTCTTCGCTGGCCGCGTCCGCGGTTACAACGCCGCGGGGACTGCTGGCACAGCCTGTCGCTGAACAGCCACGCGTGCTAATTCGACTTTATGATATGGAGAACTGTCCGTACTGCCGGATCGTCCGCGAAGCAATTACCTCGCTCGATATCGACGTCATGATTTTGCCGTGCCCCAAAGGCGGCGAGCGCTACAGGCCCGAGGTTGTGTCGCGCGGCGGCAAGGCACAATTCCCGTTCATGGTCGATCCAAATACCAACACTGAGCTGTACGACTCGGTCGCAATTATCGAGTATCTGTTCAGAACCTATGCCAACCGGCGCCCAGCACCCGCTTTCTGGCTTCGCAGCGTCAACACCACGGCCGCACAGATCGCGTCGGGACTCAGGCTGGGCCGCGGTCTGAGAGCGATTTCCTCTCGCGCACCTAAAGCCCCCTTGGAATTGTACAGTTTTGAAGGTAGCCCCTTCGCAAGGCTCGTTCGCGAACGCCTGTGCGAGTTGGAGGTCCCCTACACGTTACGCACTTTGGGTAAGGTTAAGCTCACCGATTTCATTCCACCACCAGTGCGCGATCAACTGATTCCCGAGTACCATTTTGAAGGGCGCAATCGATCACGATTGCACGAGATCGCAGGGCAGGTTCAGGTGCCCTACCTGATCGATTCGAATACCGACGTGTCGATGTTCGAATCCGAGGATATTCTCGCCTATCTCGATCGCACCTACGCCGCCTGATCAGTCGTCTGACGCCTCACAGCGATTTCGTCCGGACTGTTTTGCTCGGTAGAGCGCACGATCGGCGCGTTCGTAGAGCTGCTCCGCCGAAGTACTTCCATCGAGGGTAGCGACGCCACAAGAGATCGTGACAGCGATATCGTTTCCATCGAAGGCGTACTGGCTCGCCGCAACGATCTCGCGCAATTTGTCGACAATGATCATTGCGTTGTGCTCGGAGGTATCCGGCAAGAGGATCACGAACTCCTCGCCGCCGAGGCGCGCAACGAAGTCCGAGGCGCGTGTATAGCGCTCAAGCGTCTGCGCCACACTGCGCAGAATATGATCGCCCGCTGGATGTCCATGATTGTCATTGATCTTTTTGAAGTGATCGATATCCCAGATCGTGTACGCCAGCGACTGACTCTGTCGGTGGTGTCGCGCCACCTCCTCTTCGATGCGCGCATCCAACGCCCGTCGACTGTGGACACCGGTCAATTGATCGCGAAGCAGCTTACCCGCCTGTGCTTCAAGCGTCTGCTCCAGCGAGTGCGTATGGGCCTTTAAGGATGCAAGCTCGGATTCGAGCTCTGCGCTACGCCGCTCCGCCGCCTCATAACGTTCACGCTCATTCTGAGTAAATGCGCGCATGCGGTCGCTTAACGCGGATATACCATCGCGCACGCTGGACCGAAGTTCATCAAGATCGTTAGTGTCCGCAACGCGCTGCTTTATTGAGTCGACGGTCTCAGCAACATCAAACTGTAAACCTTCCGTGGCCGCACGACCCGCCGCCATATCTTCACGTGCTGAGGCAACGTATTGCTCAAGCCCAGCAAGCGCTCCACTAACCTCGGCAAGAAAGCGCTCGGTTTCGATCAGTCTATGTTGCTGTGCCTGATAGTGCTCAAGCACTGAACGGAACAACGACTCGATATGTTCGGGTAACACCGGCTGGCCGGGGGATATCGTCTCAATCTCGGGTGAACCTGCAATTACCTCGCGCAAACGCGATTCGAGCGTCGAGAGGTCAGCCCCACCAACGTCGACATCAA
Organism: Pseudomonadota bacterium; assembly: GCA_038521865.1. GTDB lineage: Bacteria > Pseudomonadota > Gammaproteobacteria > Steroidobacterales > Woeseiaceae > CALBPI01. Next base: position 179,456 of record JBCBKO010000002.1, read on the forward strand.
CCTGCGCCAGTACCTTCGGTGCCAGAGCGCGTGTCTGCTCGAACATTGCGGAGTTGAGAGGGCTCGATATCTGCGTCCAACTCGTTCGCAGAGTACCCGCCTCTGCGGCAAGTTCCTGGTTTGATTCGATGGAGGCCGACAGTAGCCCAATCAGCTCACCGATGAGCCTGCGGGTGCGATCCATGTCGCGCTGTATCTCGTCCTGCTCGGCGACCAACTCTCGATACTGGGACTTCCAGTGCTCGGCGTCGGTAACGGCGGTGCTGACGGTTGACTCCTGCATATTCGGCTAGCGGCAGCTAGTGTCAAACTCTTGAGCTTGCGGAACTTGCACGCCCGGCCAATGCACTAAACACTACCGATCAGCGAGCATGAACAGAGAGGGAACTATGACTTCAATCCGTGGCTTTGCAATCTGCGCGGCAATCCTGCTGGGCATCAATTCGACTCCCGCGTTCAGCGAGGAAGAGATCGCACGGTTCAAAGGCCGAAACAACGGAGAATCCAGGACGTTCACGGTCGATGGTCCTTGGCTCTTGGATTGGCGAGTGAACAGCGATTATCGCAACGAGGCAGGATTCGAGCTGCGGCTGCTCGATGCGAGCACGGGACAGTTCCATAGCCAGATCATGAAAATTCGCGGAATCGGAAACGGACTGAAGTTGTTTGAGGAAGAAGGCCGGTTCAAATTTGAAGTTGTATCGAGCTTCACAGACTGGACACTCAAGGTGATCACACTGACCGAAGACGAGGCAGCCGCGTACTCGCCCGTCGACCCTTAGTGCTACGCGGCGATCTTTTGACCGAGGCGAGCCTGAATTCGCCGTGCGAAAGGCAGCGGCACGCGAGGTGGTAAACGATCATGGATTTTGCGAGCGGACAGGAAAATCCAGCGATGCTCGAGCACATTTAGTGCGGCTGCCAAGTCCCAAACGGGCGGCAGGACATAAGTCACCTTCTTGCCAACCCGGCGCAGTTCCGCATCAAAACGATCCGGGTCGTCGATGTGCTCGGCAGTATGAGAGCACAAGACCGTCTCGAACGCGCCATCTTCGAACGGCAACTTGTAGATATTAGTAATCTGTACGAAATTCGGCACGTCGCTGTGCTGCATGATGTCGGCGTTGACACCACCACCGTCCACCTTACCGCAGCAGATATTCAACCCCCAGCTTTGTCGACCAACGATCGACTGCTTGAGATGTTGATAACTGTACCAATGCAGAAATACGATGATGACCGTCACAGTCACCACCAGCGCAAAAAAGAACATCATGAACCAATACTCAGCGTGCTTCGTGCCCGCAAGAGTAGCAGGAATGTCGCGGCGACGAGTTAGCTATCCATCGTGATACGCAGCTCCGGTCTCAAAAGTTTCGCAACCTCAGGTTTTTTCTGCTGCAGCGTCTCGATATCCAAACCTGCGAGCTCATAGGGCAACACTAGCCAATCGTCTGTCTCATGCAGAAAAAAATCGGGTTTCCGACCACTCTGGTTACGACCGGGCTTGTGGTAGAGCGTCGCCACGCGGATCGCCTCCGGCAGATTCCGCCGCAGTTTGTGCTTGAGGCGCTCACGCACCACCCGCAGCGTTTGGCCCGAACCGCTGACATCATCGACGATGAGCAAGCGGTCTTCGGCATTCAGCGTCTCGAGCAAATACTGGGTCCCGTGAACCCGGATATTGCGTTCAGGGTTGGCGACCATCACCTCGTAGTCGCCAAGCCCTCGATACGACGTTCTCAGCGCAATGTGGTTGGTTTCAACGCCAAGATGTTGCAAGCATTCCTGGACGTAGATGCCGACGGTACTGCCGCCACGCCACAAACCCACAACAAATGTTGGTCGGAACCCCTCGTTGAATATCTTCACGCCGAGGCGGTAGGCGTCTTCAAGTAGATTTTGTTCGCAAATAAAGCGGCGCGTTCTCATGGCGCAAGACTAGCATGTAGCGCGGTTGCATCCGCCTTGCGCTCGCGGCACATTGACGTATGGCCGAAAAGCTCTACATCGATGCTGAAGACCTGCTGCTCGATAGCTTCCGACTGGGCGAACGCATACTCGTCAGCGGCTTCCGACCCAGTTTCATCCTTGCGCTATGGCGTGGCGCTGCGCCGATTGGCATCGCGGTACAGGAATATCTCGCTTGGCACGGTATCGCCAGCGATCACATCGCTGTGCGCACTGCCTCCTACTCCGGCATCGACAATCAATCGCGCGAGATCGCGATCTACGGGATTAGCTATCTGTTGAAAAACGTTTGCTTCGAAGACCGTCTACTGATCGTTGATGATGTATATGACACAGGGCGGACAATCGAGGCGATTATCGACGAGCTCAAGCGAAAGACGCGTCGCAACGCACCGCATGATATTCGCATTGCTGTGCCCTGGTATAAGCCTGCCCGTAATCAAACCGACCTGATTCCGCACTATTACCTGCACGAAACCGATCGTTGGCTAAAATTCCCGCATTCTGTAGAAGGGCTGACGGACGAAGAGATCCGGGCGAACCGACCGAGACTTGCCAAGATTCTTGCGACCGCTAAGCCCTAGGCATAGAGGCGGAATGGCGGGTTTCGCCGCTGCAACCAATTCTCGGCTAGCCAGTGATCCCCAGCCTCCTTCACGTGCAGCGTAAAAGCGTGACGCGAGCGGACGCTTCGATTCGGCGCGCTGTAATGCGGCATGTGATCGGAAAAAACCACTATCGATCCTGCCGGTACTTCTATCGCGACAGGGTCTTCTGTTTGCCACGGCGTGTCATCGATGATCTCGAGGGACGCATCACCCGTCTCATTATCAACTGCGTAGCGTTCGCGTAAAGGAGTGCGGTGCGCACCAGGTTGCATCCAAAGGCATCCGTTCTCACGGGTCGCCGGCTCTAACGCGATCCAGATGCCCATCACGCCACGACCGCTCGCCATCAGATAACTGCCGTCCTGGTGCCAACGGACCTCGCCACCGATCGTGGGTTGTTTAAAGATGTACATCGTCTGCTGCAGCACCGGGTCTTGCCAGCCCAATTCCCGCAGCGCCTTCGTGATCCCCGGGAGTCTGCAGAACTCGGCCACTGTCGAATCTGTGTCATGCAATCCATGACCGATCTTGTTGATCGCAAGCGCCTTGGGTTTGATTAACGCACCGGATGCGTCCAGCGCCTCAGCCTCAAGAAAGCATGACGCTTGCTCTGCGCTTTCGAAAAAGTACTCATCGCGGCCCGCGTCACGGTCATCGGTTCTGAAAACAGTGCGGTGGCGATCAACGTCGAAGTCATCAACGATCCTGCTTGCGACCTCCCGAAGTCGGACGCAGTCCTCAGGCGCAATAGCACCCTCGATCACCGCGTAGCCGTCACGTTCAAATCTCGCAGAAAGGTCACTCACGCGGCCAGACCACCTGTTTCAACGATGAAGTTTGCGACCGTCTCAACGCCATCACTCGCCTTGATATTGGTAAACACGAACGGCGCTTCACCGCGCATTTTGGTGGCATCCCGATCCATGACACCGAGATCAGCACCAACCAGAGGTGCGAGGTCGATCTTGTTGATCACGAGTAAATCGGATCGCGTAATGCCTGGCCCACCTTTGCGTGGAATCTTGTCTCCTGCAGAAACATCAATGACGTAGATCGTGATATCGGCAAGCTCCGGTGAGAACGTGGCTGCCAGATTGTCACCACCAGACTCAATGATGATGAGGTCCAGACCGTCAAAGGTTCCTTCGAGCTCGGCAACAGCCGCCAGGTTCATCGACGCATCCTCACGGATTGCGGTGTGCGGACAACCGCCCGTCTCGACCCCCAGGATACGCTCGGGCGCGAGCGCCCCAGATCGCGTGAGAAACTCCGCATCTTCGCGCGTGTAGATATCGTTCGTTATCACTGCGAGGTTGTGATCATCACGCAAGTGTTTGCACAACGCATCTGTCAACGCGGTCTTGCCGCTACCGACCGGTCCGCCGATCCCCACACGAAGTGGGCCGTTCTTGGCCATAGTTCCGCCTCTTGTTTTGCCCCGTCTCAATATCCTGCAACGCCGCAGGCGCTGCAAGCCCTCACACCACGCACTTCTCAGGAACGGAAGAGCCGCGTGTACTGGTTCTCGTGTCGCATGGAAGCGATGTCAGAGATCGGCGTGCTCGCCGAGACCTCAGCTAGCGGCGTGGAAGCCGCCGATACCACGGCTTCGTCCACAATGGGCTCAAGCGCCGCAATGAGTCGCTGACCGTCAGTCTGACCGAGCGGCATCGCACGGAGCAAGGCCGAAATCAGATTCGACACAAACGCATGGGCGTATGCGTGAAGTGTGCCTCGACGCGGTACGCCGTGAGCTGCTGCTATCGCACCAACCGCTACCGAATAGGGCTTTTGCTCCAAACCCATAAAGTAGTCACAAACCTCAGTAGGCCACGAAGCTGCGATCACCTGAACAAAGGCCGCGCCCTGTGCCGTTGATTCGAGCAGCAGCTCCTTGCTCGCGGCCATTGCAAGCGTCCGGGCCGTGGCCAACGCCAGGGCCTCCGAGTCGTCCGCGTCCCAGCCAGCAGCAACGAACACCAAATCTGCGTAACCGGTGCCAAATCGCAACAGATCAGACAGCCACCGTTCAGCCGATTCAACGTCGGTGATCCAGCATCCGTCTATCGCGTATTCGAGGCCATGCGAGAACGTATAGGCGCCGACAGGGAAAGAGGGCGAAAGCCACGTTTGGAGTCGATACAGCGCCGCTGTATCAATGCCCGTGGTCATATGCTCCGCCCTCAGGCTGAAAAGGCCCACGGGTCAACGAGACGTGGCCCCCCAACCCTCTCACCATATTGGCGATCACTTGATCCTCGGCCATCACGATATGGTCCGCGTGAATTTCCGCGGCCAAGTGGCGATTGCCGATGTGCCAAGCGAGGCGCATCAGTGTCTTCGCATCACCCGCGGTAATTCTCATGACCGCCTCTTCGGCAGCCACAACACGTACCCGTGAGCCGTCATCCAGTACCAACACGTCGTTGTTCTTGAGTGCGCGCGCCTTCGGCAGATCCAAAAGAAACTCACGCCCGGATGTCGTTTTCATGCTCAAACGTCGTCGGTGTCTGTGATGAAAATCTAACACCACGTCATCCGCAGGGTCTCCGCTGTTGCTCGACGCAACAGCCGTCGCTCTAATCATCGTCATCTCAGAACAGGAAGTAGCGCTGCGCCATCGGCAGCACGTCCGCCGGCTCACAGGTCAGGAGCTCGCCATCGGCATGCACTTCATAGGTCTCCGGATCCACACTAATGTCCGGGCAGGCATCGTTGAGTTTCATATCAGCCTTGGAGATATCACGTGTGTTGCGGACCGGCAGCGTTTGCTTTGCGAGTCCGAGGCGTTCACCGATATTCAGTGACTGAGCCGCAGCCGATACAAACGTCACCGCGCTCTCGGTTAGGGACTTCCCGAAGCTCGCGAACATCGGTCGGTAGTGGACCGGCTGTGGTGTTGGAATCGACGCATTTGGATCACCCATCGGCGCAGCCGCAATACTGCCCATCTTCAGCACCAGATCCGGCTTGACGCCGAAGAAGGCTGGAGACCAGAGCACCAAATCGGCGAGCTTGCCGACTTCCACTGAACCTATGTGATCGGAGATGCCGTGTGCAATCGCCGGATTGATCGTGTACTTGGCGATGTAGCGGCGTACGCGAAGGTTATCGTTATTGCCTTGTTCGCCTGACAGTCGACCGCGTTGGCGCTTCATCTTGTCCGCGGTCTGCCAGGTTCTGATGAGCACCTCGCCGACTCGACCCATCGCCTGGCTATCGGACGCAATGATCGAAAACGCACCGAGGTCATGGAGGATATCCTCGGCCGCGATGGTTTCGCGTCGAATTCGACTCTCCGCAAATGCGACATCTTCCGCAATCTTAGGATCGAGATGGTGGCATACCATCAACATATCGAGATGCTCGTCCACCGTATTCACGGTAAACGGTCGCGTGGGATTAGTGGAGGAAGGCAACACATTCGACAGACCCGCCACTTTGATAATGTCTGGCGCATGACCACCGCCAGCACCTTCAGTGTGGAATGCGTGAATCGTCCGCGACTTGAATGCCTTGACGGTGTTCTCGACGAAACCGCTCTCGTTAAGCGTATCCGTGTGGATCATCACCTGCACATCCATCGCATCGGCAACACTCAAGCAGCAGTCGATCGCACCCGGCGTGGTTCCCCAGTCCTCGTGCAGTTTCAATGCGCACGCGCCTGCACGCACCATTGCCTCGAGCTCCGCGGGTTGCGATGCATTGCCCTTGCCGGATAGCGCCAGGTTCATCGGGAACGCATCGGCGGCCTGCAACATCCGCCCGATATGCCATTCACCCGGCGTGCAAGTAGTCGCATTGGTACCCGTTGCCGGGCCAGTCCCACCACCGAGCATCGTGGTGACACCCGACATCAGCGCTTCGTCGATTTGCTGTGGGCAAATGAAGTGAATATGCGCGTCAAAACCGCCCGCGGTCAGGATTTTTCCCTCGCCGGCGATGGCCTCGGTAGACGGGCCAATCACGATATCGATACCGTCCTGTGTTTCGGGATTGCCCGCTTTTCCAATCGCGTGAATTCGACCGTCTCTTAGGCCGACATCAGCCTTGTAGATGCCTGTGTAGTCGACAATCAATGCGTTCGTGATGACCGTATCGACGGCGCCGTCAACGCGGGTTCGTTGCGACTGGCCCATGCCGTCTCGAATCACCTTACCGCCGCCGAATTTGACCTCCTCGCCGTAGGTTGTGTGATCGCGCTCGACTTCGATGAACAAGTCGGTATCGGCAAGGCGCACCTGGTCGCCGACAGTCGGCCCGTACATGGCCGCGTACTGATGTCTGGATAGTGTGGCAGGCATGTCGTCTCCTCAGTCCAGGGGACCCATAACGGCCTGATTGAATCCGTAGATTTTGCGCTCACCGCGCACTGGCACGAGGGTCACCTCGCGCTCCTGGCCGGGCTCAAATCGCACCGCGGTGCCCGCCGCAATATCCAGTCGCATTCCGCGCGATTGTTCACGGTCAAAGGACAACGCCGAGTTGGTTTCAAAGAAATGGTAGTGAGACCCGACCTGCACTGGTCGATCACCTGTATTGGCAACTGTGAGCGTGATCGTCTCCGCCCCCTCATTCAGGACGATCTCGCCTTTGGCAACGATGGTTTCACCCGGAATCAACATCGCTTCTCCTCGCTTTTTTTCTCACTCTATCAGCATCGCGCTGCCGTTGTATGGCTTTTGCCAATCACCAATACGCGTCTAAGGCGCTAAAGATATTGAGGAAATCGTCGCTGCTTTCGTGACGACAAATATTCGAATGGCGCTCATGAGTACGACTGGGACACAAACCCGCTTTCGCCTGGGTACGCGCGACACTTTGCGCGTGCTCTGGCCGTATGCCAAACGTAATTTTCTGGGGCAGGTAGAGGGCATCTGGTTCATCGTCGTCTACCTTGCTTTGTTCCAGTTGCTGGTGCTCGGACTACCGATCGCATTCGCAGGGATGATCAGTATTGGCATCTTCGTCGTCGCCATCGGACTTATGTTTTTCATGGAAGGTCTGCGGCTCGGCCTTATGCCACTCGGCGAGGAAATCGGCAGCGTCATGCCGAAACACTCGGCTATGCCGGTCATCCTCGGCTTCGCCATCCTGTTAGGTATCGGTGCTACTTTCGCCGAACCTGCGATTGCCGTACTAAAGTCGGCGGGTGCCGGCGTAAAACCAGCGCAAGCACCGTTGCTGTTCAGCTTGCTCAACGATTACTCGCACCAATTGGTTGGTGCGGTCGGCCTCGGTGTCGGCCTCGCTGTGATGTTGGGTGTGCTGCGCTTTTTCTACTTGTGGCCGCTGAAGGTGCTCGCGATACCGGCGGTCATGCTGTTGCTGGGACTGTCGTTTGCCTTCACACAAGTGCCTGTGCTGAACGATGTTCTCGGCCTTGCCTGGGACTGCGGCGCGGTCACCACAGGGCCCGTCACCGTACCACTAGTCCTCGCCCTCGGCATCGGCGTTAGTCGTGTGGTTAGCGGCGAGTCCGGAAGCGGGGGCAACTCCGGATTCGGCATTGTGACCCTGGCATCCCTATTCCCCATTCTCGCCGTACTGCTGCTCGGCGGCTTTCATTACCTGAAAGCAGACTACTGGGGTGCCAAGAACTACCCGGAGTTTCTGGAGTGGGTTGCAGACTCGGAAATACAAACACCTGAAAAACCGGTGCTAGAAAAACGTCTCGAGCCGGTTTCGCCGGAGGAATTCGAAGCCTACAAAAAGACCGGTAAGCTCCCGGACGGGTACGAGCTGGCGATCCAGGGTGGTGACGCGAAACTCGTCAACGGCAAGATCGAAGTATCCGACCCGCAAATGATGATCACCAAGGTCTACCAACGCGGCTTCCAACTGACCACACAGGAACAATGGGATCGTGAACTCTCGTTTGCGACCCTCATCCAAACCGCACTGATCGATGCATTCCGCGCCATCATCCCGCTTTGTCTGTTTCTCTATTTTGTGCTGAGGGTTGTATTGCGCAAGCGTATGCACCCACGCAACGATGTTGGTATCGGGGTGGGGTTTGCGTTTATTGGCATGGTGCTCTTTGGGCTGGGCATTGCGATCGGATTGACGCCGCTCGGCGGTCAGTTGGGGAGTAATGTCCCGATCGCGTTCGCCGAGATTTTGCCTTCCGGACTCGACCATATAGAGGGGCCACTGTTTGGCAGCGATAGCGGAAAATGGGTCGCCATTGCTTTCGCTTTTTTCCTTGGCTACGGCGCCACTCTCGCAGAGCCGGCCTTGAACGCGCTCGGGGACACCGTCGAGCGAATCACGGTCGGCGCATTTCGTAAGCGATTGTTGATGCAGAGCGTCGCCTTTGGCGTCGGCATCGGCATCGCCGTCGGCGTGCTCAAAATGGCGTATGGCTTATCGCTCTTTGCGCTGCTTGCACCCGCCTACCTTGTCGTTCTGTTTCTGACCCACCTGGCGCCCGACGAGTTCGTCAATTTCAGCTGGGATAGCGCGGGCGTGACTACCGGCCCGATCACGGTGCCACTCGTACTCGCCATGGGTCTAGGTATCGGCGCCAATGTACCGGGCGTCTCGGATGGTTTCGGCATCCTCGCGCTCGCATCCGTCGGACCCATTCTGACCGTGTTGAGCGTTGGCCTGTATACGCACAGGACACAGCAAAAAGCCGTGGCCCGCGAACAAGCGCCTGCACTGAGCGAACTGGTTGAGGTGGAGACGCAGCAATGAAAACACCAAAGTCCTCTTTCTCGGAAGTGACTGCGATCCTTCCGCTCGCCAGCGTAGACCGTGTGCTCGACACGGCACTAGCACTCGACGGGTCAGCAGCGATGGTCTGGCAGGCCAGAACCACACTGCTCGGAGAACACTGGTGGCAGCGATTTCTCCCGCCGATCAGCCCGGCCAAATCGATTCTTCAGTTCATTGTTCCGGCAAACGAAGCGCCCTCGCTGGTCAGCACCGTCGTCGAGAAGGCTCGTTTGCACCAGCAAGCGACAGGGGCCGTGTTCTCAACCGCGTGCGATGAGCTGGTTGTGGGCGAAGACGCCCTCCTTTGGCCCGACCTGTCGGAAGACACGACCAGCATCAGCGCGCATGATCTCACCGAAAACCTGAACGTCATCCTTTGTACGGTTGGCCACCATCTTTCAGCTCGCGTCAGCAAGGCGGCGATTGAAGCAGGTGCGCATGGACCGGTAGTGTACTACGCGGAGGGCCGCGGGCTTCGCGATCGCCTCGGCTGGCTGCGCATCACTAAGGAGCATGAGAAGGAAGTGATGATGGTGATTGCCGAGGAAGACAGCGCCGATCGCATTTTCGACGCCATGGCCAAAGCGGGCGAGCTTCACTTACCCGGTCGCGGATTCATGTATCGCATGATCCTCGACCGTGGCTTGTTCCACCTGGCCTCACGAGTATCGAGTAACGTCTATCGCGCCAACATGCAGCAAATCATCCACGCGATTGACCATTTGAACGGACATACGCATTGGCGTGACCAGGGACTGCATGGCGTTGGCAACTCCGGACTTGCGGTAGGTATTGAGAATGTCACCATGCGCCAGCCAACGCTGTTCGATCAAAAGCGACTGTCGGTGATTATCGCCCGCGAACATGCCGAGATGGTGATGGATATTCTGCTTGATGCAGGTGCACCGGGACTCAGCGTTACCTACGGGCAGTTGATGAGAACCGGCAAGGAAGGCGAGCGCGATCACCGCGAACGCGCACTGCTGCATTGCGTTACCAGCGAATCGATCGCCAAGAGTGTCGCGGCTACCGTGCCGGCCCGAGCTGAAGCGGCTGGCATCACGGATATCGTTGTGTTCGAGCAGCGGATTCCGTCGGTGGCCTGTTACATACCGGGCAAGAAAGACTACCGAGCGCGGTCCGGAGCGGCAGCAGGCGTCTGATCCGAACTCGCGATCCACAGCAATAAAAGGCAAACGCACATTCCAGCGCCGGTCGCGATCGGGATTGCGGCCAGACCGAACGCACCAACGAGGGTGCCCGCCAGTATCGCGGCCCATGCAAAACCGCTTGTCTGCAACGGCGCTGCAATCGCGCCCCACTGGCCGTCCTGATCCAACGATCCCGCAAGATCGAGTAGCACCGGAAAATTGAACTGCAGCGAGAACACCGCCGGGACCAACGCGATGTAAAAGACACTCGGGCTGGGCGCATGAATGACCCAATACCATCCCAGCGCGCAGGCAAGAAAAGCCCCTGCAAGCGGTCTGGTTGGTCCGAACCGTGAACTCACCCAGCCACCTGCAAGGCACGCGAGCGCCGAAACCAGTAACAACGCCCCGATGCCTGCACCCGCGGACGCATAGCTGATACCGAGTGACTGCGCGACACTGAACATGTAGGTAAATCCGAGACCCGAGCAGGTCACAAACACAACGCCCATCGAGACTACGGCGAGCGCGCGAGCCGTGATCGCCCGAGGCTTGGACGCGGACGAATCACCGCTAGCGGCTGGCCCCTCATTGAAGGGCAACATCAGCAAGGTCAACGCAAACGCGATCACCGCTGCAACGTTGTAGCCGCCCGCAAGTCCGGCGAAACCCACGGCCGCCCCAACCGCAGCGATCATCGATGACATCAACAACACAGCGACCATATCAATAGCGCCGAACAGAGCGCCCGGCTTTGCACGCGTTGCTACGATTCTGGATCCCGCCCCCATGAGGACCCCAACCGCGATTCCGCCCGCGAGTTGAAGCGGTAGCACCACCAGCAGGGAACCCGGATTCAGTGCGCTCAAAATCTCGCTAAGCACCAGCACGCTACCTAGCGCCAGCGCGAGCGTGCGTAAGGAGTATCGTCGCGATGCGGCAGGCGCAATTAAAGCTGCGCACGCGATACCGACAAATGGCATTGCTACCGCCAAGCCCGCGAGGGCATTCGACCAGCCATTTTCGTCGACGAATCGGGTCAAGAGAACCGGCTTCATCGCACTGAACAGCGTCGACATACTGTAGGCAGCAGCCCCGGCCAAAAGGAGTTTTGCCTCACGCAGATAGACCGAGGACATCGCGCTCAGACCTCGAATCGGGACTTATGAGACGCCTGGATGCGTTCTTGTAAATGCGCCCCGGCACTGGTTGGTCGGAAGCGTGCCGGATTATTCGGCGATACACAGCTAGGCAGTACTGCGACCTCGGTAGCACTGTCCGGATCTACGAACATGGCGATGGACTGGCGATCCGTCGAGTTACTCATCGGTTGCACTCGATGCGGTGTGGATCGGTATCGACCATTGGTCCAAACCTCGAGCAAGTCGCCCGAATTGATCACAACGTCTTTTGAAGAGGCGCCAACACACTGCCACTCACCGTCATCGGTCTGTACCTCCAGCCCGCCGGTCTCATTTTGGAACAGCAACGTCAACAGACCGTAGTCCGTGTGCGCGCCGGCACCGAGCTGCCCCGCCTCAGGCGCGTGGACGACCGATGGGTAATGCAACAAGCGTAGCGTGACGTTCTCCCCGGAGTGATATTGCTCAAAAAAATCCGGCTCCACATCCAGAGCGACGGTGAGCACACGCATCAGTCTGAATGCCGCATCGAGGCTATCCCGGTAGAAAGTGCGCATCAGATCCCTGAACACGCCGTCAGGCCACCGCGCATCGTCCGGCGGACGTTTGAGCACATTGCGCATCGTGAAGGTTTCTTTTAAATCTGCGGGCGCCGACGGATCAAGGTTCTCCTGACCAACGCCCTGATAGCCAAAGTTCTCACTCGCCGATCGGTAAGCGCTGCCAAGCTTTTGAGACTCGTCACTCGCGAAGAACGTACGGCTGGCCTCAAAGACCTGACGCAGCAACTCGCTGTCAATACCGAGGTGGCGAACCGCCATAAACCCGACGCCTGAGAGTGCTCGATCGACCTCGGCGGCTAGTGCTTCCAGACCTGCGTGATCGCCAGGGTTGAAACTTGAAAAGTCGACAACGGGTATTTCGGTATCGGCTGATTCTGTACGCATCAGCGAATCGGGTCGTGCACGGTAACCAGCTTGGTTCCATCCGGGAATGTGGCCTCAACCTGCACGTCGTGAATCATGTCTGCTACGCCTTCCATGACCTGCTCACGAGCAATGACGTTCGCGCCGGCTTCCATCAGCTCCGCGACCGTGCGCCCATCGCGTGCGCCTTCGACGACAAAATCGGAAATCAACGCGATCGCTTCAGGGTGATTGAGCTTTACGCCGCGCTCCAGTCTTCGTCGAGCCACCATTGCAGCCATGGAGATCAGTAATTTGTCTTTTTCGCGCGGTGTGAGTTGCATGGTCAGTCCGAATCAGCAGTCAAACACTCTGGGCACTCGACACCCGTGTAAAGGATGCACACTCCCCGCGCCTGACTGTAGGCGATCGATTAACAGAAGCAAAGTGGCACGAAGCTGCGCCGCGTTCTTCGCCAACGCCCGAATTAAGACAAGATCACCAATTCGCGTCGCACCTGAAAGCGAATCGACCGAGCCAAGCGCCACGTTGGCAGCGTCGCAAGCTACCTGCGGCTCGGGCGCGATTACCACCAAAGTCAGCAAAGTTGTGTTGCCCGCGAGTACGGCCGGCCTCGCAGCCCAGGCCTCGAGATCTCCGACACGATCGCTATCGAAGGCGAGGCGATCCGCCCAGAGCAACCGACCGTCGCGATAAATCTCCCACGCGTCTGTCAAAGCGCCCGTCGTAACGGTCTCGCCCATCGCAGTTCGCCCCAGAGTCCAGGTTTCAGCTGCGAACAACATAGCATCGGACGCCAGATCCGCGCGCCAATGCCGTTCGAGTCGAGCACCCTCAAAAAGGATGGTTTCCTGAGGTAGCCAAATCGCGCGCGCCCCCGCGCGAACCTCCAGCACATTGTGGACGACTGCCATTTCGCCGCGGGATCGATAGATACGCTCCGCAGCCTGTGTCGTCACGACAGCGTGGGTGTCCTCTTGCCAAGTGATCGCCTGGCGTACTCGATCGCCATCGGTGAGCCCCCCTGCAGTGTTGAGCAAGACCGCCTGCAAAGGCTCACCCGGATCGATCCGAGGCAAGCGAACTTTGCAGCACCCCTGCTGATAGAGGTCCTGCAAGACTGTCGCATCATCCCGGCGCTTGAACACGACCCGTGCTTCGCCCACCGCGCGTGGCAGCGCTATCGGTGCGACGCTCATCCAGCGCGCCTTAAAGTGGTTTCATAGCAATCGAGAACCTGAGTGGCATCGACGTCGATCGCGACCTTCTGGATGGGGCAACCGTCCCAGGCGCCGGGCGGGAAATGCGAATCCGTTGGTGACTGTATCGTCTGTCCGATCGCGATGCCTTCTGTCACCGCCCGTAAAGCACCGCGTTGCAAGCGGTAAGCTTCGGGCACGACGAGCCACGCAAGTGCCGACGAGTCGTGCACTGGAAAACCATCCTTGTATCCCTTGCTGGCGTAGAAGTCCGAATAGAAACGGCTGACCTCGAAAACGAATGCACCCGCATCACCTGAGTTGTCACGTATGCGAATCATACGTGCGGGATCCATGACAACCTGCATCGTGACATCAAGACCCACCATGACAACCGGCCATGCTGCACAAAACACGCGATCGGCTGCATGCGGATCGCCAGCGATGTTTGCCTCAGCGCAGGGTGACACATTGCCACTGTGGCCACCGCCGCCCAAGGCGCCGCCCATGACCACGACCTGCCGCACGAGGTGTGCGATTTCCGGATCGAGCTCGAGTGCGTGGGCAAGGTTGGTCAGTCTCCCCACCGCAACAAGCGTGATTTCCTTTGGGTTATCACGCACCGTACGCACAATGAACTGCGCCGCATCGATATCGCTCGCCTGGCCACGCGGCGCCGGTGGGTGGGTGTTGCCAAGACCATCCTCGCCGTGCACAAAGTCTGGAACCGGGCCTGTCGGCACCTGCAGCGCCGCATCCGCACCCCGATAAACACCACAGCCGATTCCGAAGCGCTCGACCAGGTGCAATGCGTTGCGCGTAGTTAAGGCAACGGAAGCATTACCGCGCACGGTTGTCAGACCGACTAACTCGATCTCCGGGTGGAGGTGCCCAAAAACGATAGCCATAGCGTCATCGACGCCCGGGTCGGTGTCAAAAATGACTCTGTGCGTCACTCGTGCATCCCCAATCGCATAAGGTGAGTGTGGCAGAATGCGCACGAAGATTGCAGCGAGATTTCGATGAACGACAGACAACGCGTCACACTCGCGTGCTTTCTTGCTTACTTCGTGATGTCGGCGATGCTTGCTCCTATCGGCATCGTGTCAACGCCATTGGCCGCGCATTTCAATGTCACGATCAGCGAAATTACTAACGCCTTTTCCGCGCTGACCCAGGGCATATTGATCGGCGCGGTCGTCGCACTGTCCTACTCTGCGCGTACACCGCTTCGGGTCGTATTCGTTGTGCTGTTCGTTGTGATGAGCGGCGTGCTTTTGTTGATGTCGACGCTGCCCAATCTCGGTTGGTTCCAAGCGGCGTTGCTCATTATTGGCGTGGGTTGCGGTCTTGGCCTCGCCGCCGCTGCAGCGACAATCTCGGCGGCCTTTGAGGGCAACCAGCGAGCATCAGCGTTGGTTGCGACGGATGGGTGCTTCAGTGTCGCGGGTATCCTCATCCCAGCATATGCGACCTACAGCCTGCGTGAGTCTTTGCCGGTGGGTAGTGTCTATGGCGTCATCGCAGGGATCGCTGCGCTCGTTGTTGTGCTCGCCACTGTCAGTCGATTCCCGCGCCCGCCTGCAAGCAGAACCAGTCAGCCGTCAGCGGGCAGCCGGTGGCCGCTATCCGCGTGGCTCGGCATCGCCGCGCTGACCACCTATACCCTCGGGCAGTATGCGATTCTCTGGTGGCTGCCGCCGCACCTTGATGCACGCTGGGGCATCGAGATCGCTTCGAGTGGTGTTCTGGTAGGACGGTTCTGGACCGGCATGTTCATCGCTCAGATCGTGGTCACGATCGCCGTGCTGCGTATTGGCACCTTCCGTCTTCTCGGCATTGCAGCGGTTTTGACGGCGGTCGGCAGCATCCCACTTTGGACAACCGGTGACATGCGCCTGCTACCTTCCCTCGCATTGTTGTGGGGCATCGCGAATCTGGGACTGCTGAAACTTGCACTCACTTTTGTCACGCTGCAATTCGAAGCACCATCCCCACGGCTGGTATCCTGCGTATTGTTGGGGGCGACGCTGGGGACCGCGATCAGTCCGTTTGTCAGCAGTCGCATTGTAGAATTGGCGGGTACGGGTGCCGTACTCAAATTCGGCACCGCCTGCCATGCCGTGATGGCGCTTTTGATCATCACAGCATTAAAAATCAAGAAGCAGAGTAAGACATGATTCGCACAGTTGACTACGCAGCGCCGAACGCCGCAAAGGAATTCACAAGCTCCATCGCTGAGTCTGGCTTCGCCGTATTGCAAAACCATCCATTGTCCGGCGATCGTCTTCAGCGAATGTATGCCGGTTGGAAAGCGTTTTTCGACAGTAAGGAAAAACGCAACTACCAAGTGAAGGACCTGACGAAGGAAAACGAACAGTATGGTTACTTCGGCCCGGATATCGCCGAGACCGCGGTAGGCTTTGAGCAGCAGGACATCAAGGAATATTTCCACGTCGATTTCGACATGCCGTTTCCGGATGGTCTCGAGGCTGACGCCCGCTCGCATTGTGAAGATGCGCAGGCGCTAGCCAAGCAACTGCTCGACTGGCTGGATGCTGCGATTCCGGAGGACTGCCGGCAAGCCGAGGGCGTGGTGTGGTCGGATGCGCTGTCATGGGACGACAGTCTATTGCGCATCCTTCATTACCCGCCACTGAAGGGCGACGAGCCTGCCGGCAGCGTTCGCGCCGCAGCACACGAAGACATCAATTTCATCACGTTGCTGCCCGTCGCCGATCAGCCCGGGCTGCAGGTCCGCACCCTTGAGGGCGAATGGCTTGACCTTGAGGGTCGCCAGGGCGACCTGATCATCAACACCGGAGACATGCTGCAGGAGATTTCCGGCGGCTACCTGCCCTCCACCACGCACCGCGTCGTCAACCCTGCGGGCCAGCGCGAGAACATTTCGCGAATTTCGATTCCGTTCTTCCTGCACCCCTCACGCGAGACTCGGCTTTCGGCACGCTACACGGCAGGCGAATATCTGCGTGACCGCATCCTTGAGACGTATAACAACGATTGAGCTGCAGAGGCTTTCGGGGGATAGCAATGCGAGAACGGAACTGGCTGCTGGGACTGTTGGTGGTCCTCGTGGCAGGCGGCTGTGGCCGCACATCGGACACGCCAGAAACAGGCATTGAGAGTCTGCCGATAGCACACGAGCGCATTGTGCGGGCAGGCGCCGACGAGTGGGTCACGCACGGGCGAGACTACGCGGAAACCCGATTCAGCCCGCTTGATCAGATCAGTACTGAGTCGGTGAGTGACCTTGGTCTTGCATGGTATTTCGACGTACCGACCCGACGCGGCATGGAGGCAACACCAATCGTTGCGGACGGTCGCCTGTTTGTCACTGGGTCGTGGAGTATTGTCTATGCGCTGGATGCCGCTACCGGCGAGCCGTTGTGGACGTACGATCCAGAAGTGCCGAGATCGTGGGCGCAATACGCGTGCTGCGATGTCGTCAACCGCGGCGTTGCGATCTGGGGCGACAGCGTATTCGTCGGTACGCTGGACGGCTACCTGGTGTCGTTGGACGCAACCACCGGCGAGGTGAATTGGAAAGTCGATACCATCGACCGCCAGCCGCCCTACACCATCACAGGCGCCCCGCGCGTTGTGCGGGGTAAGGTAATTATCGGTAACGGTGGCGCCGATCTCGGCGTGCGCGGCTATGTCACCGCCTACGAGGCGGACACCGGCGAGCAGTCATGGCGGTTCTACACCGTACCTGGCGATCCCGCCGTTGGCTTTGAGCAGCCTGAGCTGGAACGTGCCGCTGAGACCTGGACCGGCGAGTGGTGGCGCTACGGCGGTGGCGGCACCGTCTGGGATTCGATGGCCTACGATGCGGACCTCGATTTGCTCTACATCGGTGTAGGCAACGGCTCACCCTGGAACCAGCGCGTGCGCAGCCCCGATGGCGGCGATAATTTATTTCTCTCATCGATCGTCGCACTGCGCCCGACCACCGGTGAATACGTCTGGCACTACCAGACCACTCCCGGCGACACCTGGGACTTCACCGCGACCCAACACATGGTGCTGGCGGATATCGAAATCGATGGCAAAACGCGTCAGGTGCTGATGCAAGCGCCCAAGAACGGCTTCTTCTATGTACTCGATCGCACGGACGGCAGTCTGATCTCTGCCGAACCCTTTGTTGCCGTCACGTGGGCCGAGGGCGTTGATGCCGATAGCGGGCGCCCCGTCGAGGCTCGCAATGCGAGGTATGACGAGGGGGCCTTCGTACAGATGCCGTCGGGACTCGGCGGTCACAACTGGCATCCCATGTCTTTCAGTCCGACAACGGGACTCATCTATTTGCCCACGCAGGACCTTCCGTCGGTCGCACTCGAAGACCAGGGATTTGAATTCGCAGAGGGATACTGGAACACCGGCACCGATCTCTCCACGCTCGAGACGCCGGATGACCCAATGCAACTGGCCGCACTCGCCGGGATGATTCGTGGCCAGCTGGTTGCCTGGGACCCAGCGGCTCAAAAGGAAGTCTGGAGACATCAACATCTCGGCCCATGGAACGGCGGCACACTGGCTACCGCGGGAAACCTCGTATTCCAGGGAAGCCTGATCGGAGAATTCTCTGCCTTTGACGCACGCACCGGCGAGAAACTCTGGAACTACAAAGCGCAGACTGGCATTGCGGCGGCACCTGCAACCTACGCGATCGACGGCGAGCAATACGTTTCGGTTGCCGCTGGCTGGGGCACGATTTACGCGCTGCTTGGAGGTGAAGGCACCGCCAACCTAGGGTTTGAGAATGTCAGCAGGATTCTGGGATTTAGATTGGGTGCCACCCAATCACTGCCGGCGCGAGCGCCCAAGCGCTACGTGCCCTTTCCGGAGCCGCCGCAGATGATCGCGGACGAGGCGACGCTCGCGAAGGGTAAGAAGCTCTACTACCAACGCTGTGTCACCTGCCATGGTGTCGATGTCGCGAGCGGCGGTATCACTCCGGATTTGCGTCGTTCGTCACGCGAAATCCACGATATCTGGGATCGTATCGTTGTTGATGGTGCACTGCGGGATTCGGGAATGCCTGGGTTCAGCTCGGTCCTTGATATCGAGGACAGCAAAGCCATTCACGCATTTGTGATCGCCACGGCTCGCGAAGCTTGGCGGCGACAGCAATAGTGGGGATAGGCGCAAGACGTTTGTTGCGCTTCGCAACCTTCGCAGGTGTGGTCACCGTGTTGTGCCACCTGTTCGTTCTTGCATCCAGCGGACAAGACGCAGTGCGCTCGCCGATCAGCGCACTCTCAGCGGCTGACTATGGAGCACTCAATGCGCTCGGTATCGTGTTGTTCGGTATCGCGCATATCGCCACGGCGGTTGCCCTACGCGGTCTTGATCACGGGCGACTCTGGCCCTTCGCGAGGTTATTGATGGTCGCCAGCGGCTGCACGCTCTTCTACGTCGCTTACTACTTCGAAGCATCGGAGCTCTCAGCGCTCACAGGCCCCGCGGCGAGCGATCCGCTGTGGATCGTTGCGACGCTTACCGGACTCGCCATGGGCGCATTGCAGCCTGGGCTTTCCCGTCTCGCACCGCGTGTCGGCCTGTTCAGCACGATCAGTCTTGGCGTCTGGTTATGGCTTGTGCCGCTCGCCTTGTTCGTTGATGAGCACTGGCTTGGCGCCTACGAACGAATCGTTGGCGGCATCTATGTGCTTTGGCTAGGTGGTGTGACCTCAGGTCTTGGACTCGCATTGAAACGACGCGCCGAGCCAACCTGACAGAGATTGGCTCGACGCATACGGTTTACGGCCAGCGAATCGGCAAGGGGAACGGCGGTCGCAGCGGCAGGGTCGGCGGGCACAGGTAGTAGCGTACGCGGTTACCATTGACCCAGCGGGCTTTGAAAGTTGCCTTGCACACGTGCTCGATCAGCCCTCGGTTTTCGACCGTTGTCAGGCTCAGCATCCCCGAACTGCGATCATCGAGATAGATGTAGCCACCGCGATGCACGGTCATGGTAGACGTGCCATCGGTCTCGAGAATCGCTCGATCCTCCAACCGCACGCTGCCGTAGATGTCAGCCGTGTTGGTATTCACTGTCAGTCGACCGGAGTTCAGAACACTGATCTGACCGCCATCCTCGACTCGGAATCCCGACTCACTGCTCGGTTGCAGACGATTTCGAGACGCATAGACCCGGCCCTCGATTGTTGCGATACCGGACAACCTGAGATCGGGAAACTCAGCAGAAGCACCCGCCTCTACAATTAGCGTGCCCGCGATCGTGTCTGAACGGCCACCGCGGTAGAGTGCCGGGCCTTCGGCAATCATGGTGCCGGTAACATCGATCCTGAGATCACCCTGGTGACCTTGCGAATCGATGCACCCGCCCTGAAGCAGCAGATTGCCACCACTCCAGAATCGCATAACGCCGCGGTTGGACACACAATCGGGCAACGCGGTGTTCGGATTGCGCGGTGTGTCATTGATGAACACATCACCTTCCATCGAGAACAGTCCGCTGTTGATCATTTGCCCGCCGTTAAAGCGAATCACACCGCGATTGGTGGTCTCAACAGTCGCGAAGTTCGAAAACCGACCACCGTTCACCACCAGCTCCGCGGTGTTGTTTACGACCAGAGTGTCCTGATTGATGAGTCGACCGTTCGGCTCGATGCTGAGACGAATGCCGGGGCTAATGGATAGCGGGTTGTACCAGGCTGCCTCGTAGTATTGGGAGAGACTGCATTGAGCAAACAACGGCGGTGTGCGCACCAATTGCCAAGTACCTCCAATGGCATTGCAGTCTTGCTCGGTGGAGAGTGACTGTGCATGCCCATCGCTCGGTGCAGCCAGCAGCGTCAGGAACGCGGCCACTGCGATGATTCCTTGCATAATCGTTTTCATGTTCCTTACCTCGTTCTTGTATTTGTGCCTTGGAAGGCGTCAATGCGAGGCTGAGATCGAAATGCACCACAGTGGCTCGCAACTATAATGACGCAAACCCCATGAGAAACCGGCCATGAAAAACCGAATTGCTGTCTTAGGTAGCGCGAATGCCGACTACAGCATGCGAACCGAGACCATCCCGTTACCCGGAGAGACACTCGCCGGGCGCGACTTTCAGTTGGCGCTGGGAGGTAAGGGAGCAAATCAAGCGATGGCCTGCGCACGACTGGGTGGCGCAGTCGACTTCATCGCGTGTGTTGGAAACGATGCAGCCGGCAAGCTGGCACTCGCCGCGTATGCCGATGCCGAGATCAATCTTGAGCACGTACACGTTGTAGATAAACCGACAGGCAGCGCGCTGATCTTCGTCGCGGACTCCGGCGAGAACAGTATTGGGGTGGCCCCGGGCGCTAACGCGGCACTGACACCCACTCACGTTGATGCGGCCAACCAGACTATCCACGCTGCCGATTACCTGCTCATGCAGCTGGAGTCTCCGATAGAAACGCTGACCCATGCCGCCACCTTGGCAAGCGCTTCGAATACCTGCGTGGTCCTGAATCCGGCACCGGCGCGATCGCTGCCCGAAGCGTTACTGCGCCATGTTGATGTGTTGACACCCAATCAGACAGAGCTCGCGACATTGACCGATCAACCCACCGATAGCGCTGAGGCGATCCAATCGGCCGCTCGTTCTCTTCTGGATCGAGGACCAAAGACCATTATCGTGACGCTCGGCGCCGCAGGTGCTCTGGTAGTTTCACGCGATACTTGCACCGAAGTAGCCGCGCCATCGGTGACGCCGCTCGATACGACCGGCGCTGGCGATACCTTTAACGGCGCGCTACTGGTTGGACTAGCGGAGCGTCGAACACTGGTCGAGGCAGTGCAGTTCGCGAATCGCGCAGCCGCGCTGTCCGTAGCGCGTCGTGGCGCTATTGACTCGATTCCAAGCCGTGTCGAGGTCGACGGCTTTCTATGACCCGGCTATATTGTTGAAAACACTTGATGCGCTGGGGGGCGGCGCTTCGCGAAGGGGCACGCCGCATGGGCAAACTCACAACACATGTTCTGGACACGAGCCAGGGGATACCCGGCAGCGGCATCCGTATTCGCTTGTATCGTGTGGACCAACAACGCACGGAATTGGTCGACACCTACACCAATGATGACGGCCGCTGCGATCAACCCTTGATGTCGGACGCAGATTTCGCCACTGGCACCTATGAGCTGGAATTTGATGTCGCCGAGTATTTCGCGAATCAACCGCTCGAGATCGGTGAGCCCGCGTTCCTGGATACGGTGACCTTGCGAGTAACGCTCGCCGACGATTCGCACTATCACGTCCCGCTGCTGGTTTCGCCCTGGAGCTACAGCACCTACCGAGGCAGTTAAGCGTGCGAAGTGATCTCAGATTCCTGCTCGACGGCGAGCTTGTCACCCTGACCAATGTGGAGCCCGCCCGCACGGTGCTCGAATACCTGCGAGAAGACCTGCAGCTGACCGGCTCGAAGGAAGGGTGCGCCGAAGGTGACTGCGGTGCCTGCATGGTCGTGCTTGCTGACTTGCACGAAGGCGCGTTGCGCTATCGGGCGATCAATTCCTGTATCCAGTTCCTCGCGACACTGGACGGCAAGGCTTTGATTACGGTCGAGAGTCTGTCACGCGGTGGCACCTTACATCCCGCGCAGCGCGCGATGATCGATTGCCACGGGTCGCAGTGCGGTTTTTGCACGCCTGGGTTCGTGATGACGATGTTTGCGTTGCACGAATCCAACTCGAGCGTACCTTCGCCAACGGAAATCGACGATGCACTCTCCGGCAATTTGTGTCGCTGCACCGGTTATCGCCCGATCGTCGACGCTACACGGTCGATGTTCGATGCGCAGAGCGAATGGACCGCGCCTTGGGGTGATGCCGAGAAACTGCGACAGCAACTCGAATCGCTCGCAGACGGTAAATCCCTGACCACGGGAATCAACAATCGAAGTATCGTGGCACCTCGTAGCGCGGATGACCTCGCGCAACTTTACGCTGACAACCCCGCGGCGACTCTGGTCGCCGGTGGCACCGACGTCGGTCTTTGGGTCACGAAACAATACCGTGATCTACCGATGCTGATCTCGATCGGCGATGTGCCCGAACTGCGTGAATTGCATGTCGATGACACACACATCGATGCTGGAGCAGCGGTCACGTTTAGTGAGCTCCTTCCTGTTTTGGTGCAACACTACCCCGAGTTGGAATCCTTGTTGCGCCGTTGGGCTTCGCCTCCGATCCGCAACGCAGCAACGATCGGCGGCAACATTGCCAACGGATCACCAATCGGTGATTCAATGCCGCCGTTGATGGCGCTTGGCACCACCGTCGTGTTGCGCCAAGGGGATACGCAACGCGAGTTGTCGCTTGAGTCGCTCTACCACGATTACATGGTCAACGACCTGCGAGACGGGGAGTTCGTCGCGAACGTGCGGATTCCGCTGCGCCACGATGACCAGCGCGTTGCGGCCTACAAAATCTCCAAACGCTTCGATCAGGATATCTCGGCTGTGTGTATGGGCATCAGTTGTGTTGTGCGCAACGGAACACTCGCGGATGTCAGGATTGCCCTCGGCGGTATGGCTGGGATCGTCAAGCGTGCGAGCGCTAGCGAAGCAGCTTTGGAAGGCAAAACACCCGACGCGGACAGTTTCGAACAAGCCGCAGTTGCACTCAGCGAGGATTTCACACCGCTGACCGATATTCGCGCCAGTGCCGACTACCGACTGCGAGTCGCCGCCAATCTGATCCGACGCTTCGGAAAATCGCTCGACGAGTCGCAAGAGCCACTTGAGGTCTATGACTATGGTCGGTGAAACCAAGGTAATCCGCGGTGCCATTGGCACCCCGTTGCCGCATGACAGCGCAGCGCTGCACGTTAGTGGCCATGCGACCTACACCGACGATATTCCTGAGCCTCGGAATTTGCTGCATGCAGCGTTTGGTGTGAGCCAACAAGCGCACGCTCGGATCTTGTCCGTCAATCTCGATGCCGTGCGCGCTGCGCCTGGGGTGGTCGCGGTCTTGACAGCGAGCGACATACCCGGCATCAACAATTATGGTGCGGTCGCCGACGATGATCCGATTTTTGCGGAAGACGAGGTGCAGTATGTCGGGCAGCCGATTTTCCTGGTGGTTGCCCGCACCGTGAATGCAGCACGCCGTGCCGCGCTTTTGGGCGACATCGAGTACGAGCCTCTACGCGCGTTACTCGACCCGGAGACCTCTTCGAAAGACGGCAGCTTCGTGCTGCCAACGCGCGAACTTGCTCGTGGTGATGCAGCAGCAGCAATTACTGCCGCCCCAAATCGACTGCAGGGCACCGCGCGTGTCGGCGGCCAGGACCAGTTCTATCTGGAGGGCCAGATCAGTGTTGCCCTGCCCAAAGAGGCCGGGGACTTTCTGATCTATAGCTCCACCCAACACCCAGGCGAAATCCAGCATGCAGTAGCGCGCGCTGTAGGGCTGACCAACAAGGATGTCGTCGTTGAATGCCGACGCATGGGCGGTGCATTCGGTGGCAAGGAAAGCCAACCGGCGTTGATCGCCTGCGCAGCGGCCATCGCCGCACAGCGGCTGAACCGGCCGGTGAAACTAAGACTAGATCGCGATAGCGACATGATCATCACCGGTAAGCGCCACTGCTTTGTATCCCATTACGATGTCGGTTTTGATGACGACGGTCGAATCCTGGGTATCGATTTCCACCATCTCTCTCGCTGCGGGATGTCGGCCGATTTGTCCGGCGCCATCAACGATCGCGCGATGTTCCACAGCGACAACGCTTATTTCCTGCCGGACGTACACATCACCTCAGAGCGCTGCAAAACGCATACGGTATCCAACACGGCGTTCCGTGGATTCGGTGGGCCTCAAGGCATGTTTGCGATCGAGTACGTCATCGATGAGATCGCGCGAGTACTCGATAAAGATCCGTTGGACATACGGCGGATCAACTATTACGGACATGACGAGCGCAACACAACACCGTATGGCCAGGTCGTTGAGGACAACATCATCGATGTGATTACCGATCATCTGGTCGAGTCGAGCGATTACCTCGAGCGACGCGCACAGATCGCGCAGTGGAATGGCGAGCATACGGTGCTGAAGAAAGGCCTTGCCATCACGCCTGTAAAATTTGGCATCTCATTCACGGCCACTCATCTCAATCAGGCCGGTGCGCTGGTTCATATTTATACCGACGGGACTGTATATCTGAACCATGGCGGTACCGAGATGGGTCAGGGATTGTTTACCAAAGTCGGTCAGGTCGTCGCCGATGCGCTATCGATCGATATTGATCGAATCAAAATCACTGCGTCCGACACGAGCAAAGTCCCCAACGCCTCAGCAACTGCTGCCTCCAGCGGATCAGACCTTAACGCGATGGCTGCCCGTAACGCAGCGATGAAGCTGCGACGTCGCCTGACGGAGTTTGCAGCTGCGCATTACGACGTGCGCGAGGCGGATGTTCGGTTTGTCCGTAACGCAGTTCAGGTCGGCGACGAGGAAGTACCCTTTGCCACATTGGTGAAGCAGGCCTACATGGCGCGCGTCTCGCTATCGGCTAATGGCTTCTACAAGACACCGAAAATTTCCTACAATAAAGAGACTTTCACAGGACGGCCGTTTTACTACTACGCCTACGGAGCGGCTGTCAGTGAGGTCATCGTCGATACCCTGACGGGAGAGCATCGAGTCACGCGCGTCGATATTGCACACGACTGCGGTGACTCGCTCAACCCCGCCATCGACATGGGGCAAATCGAAGGCGGCTTCGTGCAGGGCATGGGTTGGCTCACAACCGAACATTTGTGGTGGGATGACCACGGCAGCCTGCGAACGCACGCGCCCGCCACCTACAAGATTCCGACGAGTTCCGATGTTCCCGATATCTTCAACGTACATATGATGCAGGATATGCCCAACAGGGAAGACACCATTCACCGCTCCAAAGCGGTTGGCGAGCCACCGCTCATGCTAGCGATCTCTGTCTTCCAGGCGATCAAGGACGCGGTTAGTGCATGCTCGACCGATGGGACCGCGCCGCCGATTCATGCACCAGCGACACCAGAGTCGGTTCTCGACGCCATCGAGGCCGCTCGGCAGCGCTGATATGACCGACTGGAGACGTCAAGCAGTTGATGCCTTGCGCGCCGGTGAGCCTTCGGTCGCCGTGGTGGTCGACCAGGTACGAGGATCCGCGCCTCGAGAGGCCGGCACTGTCATGATCGTGTCAAGAGACAAGTGCTTTGGAACGATCGGTGGCGGGCAGCTAGAGCATGGCGCGATCGCAACGGCACGCGACCTGCTGCAAAACGCTTCGGCCTCGTCAATAGTTCGGCGGATCCCCCTCGGCAGCGATTGCGGACAATGCTGTGGTGGTGTGGTGACACTCTCTTTCACACGTCGAGAGGCACGGGAAGCAACGGAACTCGAGAACGTACTTGGCAGAGCGCCGTTAGATATCGTCATTTTCGGAGCAGGCCATGTGGGTCGAGCGCTGGCTCAGGTGCTGTGCCCACTCGATGCAAACGTAATGGTGATCGACGGCCGTGAGGAACAGCTCGCACTACTCCCGCACGGCGTCGGGCAACCTCTGCTCGCAGTAGACCCTGTCGCAGCCATCGACCTGTGCCCGACCGGCGCTGCCGTTGTGGTCATGACCCATGATCATGATCTCGATCTCAGTTTGTGCAGCGCATTACTGCAGCGCGATCACTGGCGATTCCTCGGACTGATTGGGTCGCGAACCAAGGCACGCCGTTTCCGAAAAAAACTACTCGCCAGCGGCTTGTCGGAGCGCACGCTCGAGTCTCTCACCTGCCCCATCGGACTGCCGATGATCGATGGTAAGCACCCTGGCGAAATCGCGATCTCCGTGGCGGCACAGGTGTTGAAGGCCAGCCAATCGGCGGTGCTGGAAGGAGTTGCATAATGGCCTGGTTGCCCGACTGGTTGGAGTTGCTGGGACGTTGGGTGCATCTCACCACAGGTATCGCCTGGATCGGATCGTCTTTCTACTTTATCTGGCTCGATAATCATTTGGCGCCGCCGGAGTCGCAAGGTGACCGAGACAAAGGTGTTGGTGGAGAGCTTTGGGCTGTTCACGGCGGTGGGTTCTATCAGGCGCAAAAATATGCGGGTGCGCCGCAACAAATGCCAAAGCAGCTGCATTGGTTCAAGTGGGAGGCCTATTCGACGTGGCTGTCAGGCGTTTTCCTGTTGATCCTCATCTACTGGCTGGGCGCAGAAGTGTATCTGGTCGATCCCTCGGTCCGTCCGATGAGCTCTGGTGCAGCCGTCGGTATCGGAGCGGCCTATTTGATCGGTGGGTGGATCATTTACGACCAGTTGTGCAAGTCGCCGCTGGGCCGAAATGACCGCGCACTGTCCGTGGTGTTGTTCGGATTCCTGGTATTGATCGCATGGAGTCTGTGTCAGTTGTTCGGTGGACGAGGCGCGTTCATCCACTACGGTGCGGTGATCGGCACCATCATGGTCGCCAACGTGGCGATGATCATTATCCCTGGGCAGCGTCGCATGGTTGCCGCCTTGACTGAAGATCGTACTATCAATCCCCTGGATGGCGCACGCGGCAAGCAACGCTCCGTCCACAACACGTATCTGACGCTACCGGTGCTGTTCGTCATGATCAGCAACCACTACGCCAGCACCTACAGCGGAACATGGAATTGGCTTGTGCTTATCGGCATGACCGTGGCCGGCGCGCTGATCAGAGTTTATTTCGTCTCGCGCCATAGAGGCGCGGCGTCACCAATGCCTGCCATTGGCGGTATCACCGCCCTCGCAGCCACGGCGGTGCTGGCGAACGGCCTGCCAAGTTTTGGCGCAACGCAGGTCGATGATGTGGCTGTTCCTGAGATGGCGGCTATCGCGAGCATCATCACCGAGCGATGCACAGGCTGCCACGCCAACGCACCAAGCTGGCCGGGCTTTGCCGCGGCGCCCGCAGGGGTTGTACTCGAGAATCAGGAAGATATCGCGCGCTACGCTGAACAAATTCATCAGCAAACGGTCGTGCTCAAGGCGATGCCTATCGGCAATCTCACGGGTATTACAGACGAAGAGCGCGCGGCTATCGACGTCTGGTACAGAGCGCGCTAGCGGAATCGCACATGTCCTGGGCCGAGCTCGGCCACGCTCGATAACCCCATCAATCTGAGATCACGCTCGAGTTCGTCGTGCATATTCTGCAGCGTACGTTCAACACCCGCCTGCCCGGCAGCGGCGAGCGCATAGAGATACCACCGCCCGCCCGAACATGCCGTTGCGCCGAGGGCCAGCGCTTTCAGTACATGTGTGCCGCGGCGAATTCCCCCATCGCAAATGATCTCGATCTGACCGCCAACCGCATCGACAATCTCGCGCAGCTGATCGAAAGGCGCTCGCGATCCATCAAGTTGGCGCCCACCGTGATTCGAAATCATGATTGCGGTCGCACCAAGTTCGACTGCACGCTTCGCATCCTCAACCGACATCACGCCTTTGAGACAGAACGGACCGCCCCAACGTTCGCGCACACGCGCAGCATCATCCCAGGTCATCGTGCGATCCAGCATATTTGAGAAGTAATCGCTTACCGAAACGGCGACATTGCTGCCTTCAGGAATCGCCTGTTCGAGCTGAGGCAATGAGAAGCGCTCACGGAACAGGTAATTCAGTGTCCAACGCGGGTGCATTGCGAAGCTCATTGCGCTCGATGGTGTTAGTCGCGGTGGCGAGGTAAAACCGGTCTGCAAATCGCGCTCACGATTGCCCCCGACAATCGTGTCTACGGTGAGTGCTAAAGCATCGAAACCTGCTTCCTTGCACCGATCGATCATCGAAAAGGTAAGCTCGCGATCCTTGTGGAAGTACAGCTGGAAGAGCTTTGGTGTCGCAATGCTGGCCCCAATCTCATCTACGCTGACCGTCGCGAGCGACGATACGCCGAAGTAAGTGTTGAACCGCGACGCAGCGCCCGCCACAGCGCGCTCGCCTTGCCAATGGAACAATCGCTGCAAAGCCGTCGGCGACAAAAAAATGGGCAGATCGAGCGTGCGGCCAAGGACGCTGACCGACAAATCGACTGCCTCCGTACCCGCAAGCACGTTGGGAACGAGGTCGCACGCTTCGTAAGCTTCCGAATTTCGCCGATAGGTGACCTCGTCGTCCGCAGCACCATCAATGTAGTGGAAAACCGGAGCTGGCAATCGACGACGTGCGAGTTGTCGAAATTGTTCGACGTTATAGCAATCAGCGAGCTTCATGGCTGGACAGTACCACGATCGGTACACCTCACTAAGATGGCAGTTGGCGCTTACCGAATTTGGTGGGACACTCAGCCTATGGAATATCCCAGAGATCTTATTGGTTACGGCAACAAGGTACCCGATGCCCAGTGGCCGAATGGTGCCAAGATTGCAGTGCAATTCGTCGTCAACTACGAGGAAGGTGGTGAGAACTGCATACTTCACGGCGATGACGCATCCGAAGCCTTTCTTTCAGAGATCGTTGGGGCAGTGCCGTTTCCTGGCGCCCGTCATCGCAACATGGAGTCGATCTATGAATATGGCTCACGTGCGGGCTTCTGGAGACTGCATCGCTTATTTGTCGAGCGGGAATTGCCCGTGACGGTTTTCGCCGTCGCCTCCGCGCTACAGGAAAACCCGAAAGTCATCGATGCGATGCAGGATGCTGATTGGGAAATCGCAAGCCATGGTCTTAGATGGATCGACTATCACGGTGTACCCGAAGCCGTCGAACGCGAGCATTTCAACGAAGCGATCCGTATCCATGAATCGCTCACTGGCAGCGCACCGGCGGGCTGGTATCTCGGACGCTGTAGTGAATCCAGCCATCGCATCGCCGCAGAGTATGGCAAGTTCGAATACAACGCTGACAGCTATGCCGACGATCTGCCCTACTGGAGCTACGAGTTCGATACCCCACAACTCATGGTGCCTTACACGCTCGATGCGAACGACATGCGATTTGCTACGCCCCAGGGATTTAACTCAGGTACCCAATTTTTCGATTACCTCAGAGACACCTTTGATTGCTTGTATCGAGAGGGAGAGCGGCGGGCCCGAATGATGTCTATCGGTCTGCACTGCCGTCTGGCAGGAAGGCCCGGCAGAGCCCAGGCATTGAAGCGCTTCCTTGACTACATCATCGGTCACCCGGACGTTTGGGTCGCCAGACGCGTCGACATTGCGCGACACTGGCGCGACCGGTTCCCACCTAAATGAATCGCTACCGTCGACCGCTACCGTCCAGTATGAAGCGCGAACATTTCGTCGCCGAGTTCGGTGGCATTTATGAACATTCCGCCTGGGTTGCCGAGCGAGCCTTCGATGCGGGACTGGATGCACATTGCGATACCGCTGCTGGACTGGCCGCCCGCTTTCAGGCGATTGTCGATGAGAGCAGTCGTGAGCAGCGTCTTGAGTTGATCCGTGCGCATCCAGACCTCGCGGGCAAAGCTGCTGTTGCCGGCAACCTGACAGCCAGCTCCACTTCGGAGCAGGCGAGTGCAGGGTTGGATCGCTGTACGCCGGCGGAGTTCGATCGATTCCAGCAGCACAATGACGCCTACAAGTCGCGCTTCAACATGCCGTTTATCAAGGCCGTGCGACACAGTAATCGTGCGGAGATTCTTGCCGCGTTTGAGGCACGTTTACCGAACTCATTCGACGACGAATTCGACAACGCCATGCAGGAGATTCATCAGATCGCGCGCTGGCGTTTGGAGGCCCTCTGCGATGGATAGACAGGGAATCATCACGCAGCTGACTGAGCCGCATCCATTCGGCGATGTCATCAACCTCGCCCACCCGCGACTCGGCGCACAGGCAATCTTCGCGACCGACGAATTCTATGGCGACAAAGCCCGACTGATTTCGCCCGAGCCGCCGGTGTTCTTGCCGGACAAGTACGACGCCAATGGTAAGTGGATGGACGGATGGGAAAGCCGACGCCGACGCACACCGGGACATGACTGGTGCGTCATCCGCCTCGGCATGCCTGGGCGCATCGCAGGTATCGAAATCGACACTCGCCACTTCACCGGCAACTATCCGCCGCATGCCTCGGTTGAGGCCTGCTACTTCTCGGGCGAGGTGCCCGATGACTCCGTCACCTGGCACGAGATCGTTGCCAAGCGCACCGTCAACGGAAATCGCCAGCACTTCTCCGAGGTTCAGAGCGATACGCCCTGGACGCATATCAGGCTGCATATCTACCCGGATGGCGGGGTGGCGCGACTTCGTGTCTGGGGGCGCGTAGAGCGTGACTTCTCAAGCATTCAGGCCAACACAGAGCTGGATCTTTTCGCGATCGAAAACGGTGGCCGTGCGATGTACTGCAATGATGAGCACTTCGGCACGATGCACAATCTCAATGCACCCGGTCGTGGTATCAACATGGGCGACGGATGGGAAACTGCGCGACGACGGGCGCCCGGTAATGATTGGGTTGTCCTGGCGCTCGGTCATCCCGGAAAAATTCGTCGTGTTGTCGTCGACACCGCCCACTTTAAAGGCAACTATCCGGACGAAGTGGAGCTGCGAGCCACACAGATCGCCGAGACAGCGCATCCGTTTGATCCACTCGCAAGCGCCGAGTGGCCGATTCTCATGCCACGCCAGAAGCTCAAACCAGACACCATTCATGAGTTTATCGACGTCATCTCAGACTCACAGACGGTGACGCATATTCGGATGAATATTTTCCCCGATGGCGGGGTCAGTCGACTGCGTATCTACGGCGTGCTTGCCGGATGAATGACGTGGCCTTTGAAGTCCCCGTCACACCCATATCCAAGAGCGCTTTCGCGCCCTTTGGTGACGTGATCAAGCCCACAGAACAGACCGCTGAGATGGTGAACGGGCAACGCTTCGAGCGTTTCGACGCACTTGCAGAAATCCACTGCGGTGATGCCCCTGTAAACGTTGGCATCATGAGATGCGCAACGGCGACAACGCTTCCCTGCGAGATGACCATCGTCGAACGCCATCCTCTGGGTAGCCAAGCTTTTTTGCCACTGGATACCCTGCACTACATTATTGCGGTCGCCCCTCCACGTGCTGACCCTGATCCCACCGAGTTTCGGGGCTTCATCGTACCGCCAAGAACCGGAATCAATATGCGTGCGGGGGTGTGGCACGTGCCATTGCTGGGCAGCAGGGTCGGCCAGACGTTCGCGGTTATCGATCGGGCCACCGAGGACAACTGCGACGAAATCACATTGTCCGCACCGTTGAGAATCCCCGCAGCACTATGACCGCACGCGCTTTTCGTGGAACGATTTTGCACTGCCTGACCGATCCTGGAGTCGACAACGACCGGGATGCGATGCAGGTCTTTGAGGACGGCGTCTTCATCGTCGAAGACGGCGATATTGTCGACCTGGGACCCGCGGATGAGCTGCTCGACCGACTCGGCGACCAGTGCCAGGTTACCGACTACCGAGGTCGGTTTCTCCTTCCGGGCTTCATCGATTGCCATGTGCACTACCCGCAAACGAACATCATTGCGGCCTATGGCAAACAACTGCTCGACTGGCTGAATACCTATACATTTCCTTTCGAGTCGCGATTTGCGGATATCGAGTATGCGCGAGAGACGGCCGCGTTTTTTGTCGACGAACTGCTGAAGAACGGAACCACCGCTGCCGCGGTATTTGCAACGGTGCACGCACACTCGGTTGACGCGTTGTTTGAAGCATCCAGTCGAAAAAACATGTGTACCTTCGCCGGCAAGGTGCTCATGGACCGCCATTGCCCGTCGAATCTTCGTGACACTCCGGAGACTGGCTACCGTGAAAGTCGAGACCTGATCGAACGGTGGCACGGTAAGGGGCGCAACCTGTATGCGATCACGCCAAGGTTCGCGCCGACCAGCTCAACGGAGCAGCTGACACTTGCCGGCAAATTAGCCGCGGAATTTCCAGATACTCTGATTCAGACGCATCTGGCAGAGAATGTCGAAGAGGTTGAATGGGCACGGTCACTGTTTCCGGAATCGGATTCGTACCTCGGAATTTATCGAGACTTCGGACTGCTACGAGATCGTTCCGTTTTCGCCCACTGTATCCATCTGGAAGATCAGGACCATGCGAGTCTCGCCGCGCACAATGCGGCCATTGCGTTTTGCCCGACTTCCAATCTCTTTCTCGGTAGCGGGTTGTTCGATCTCGAGACTGCACGTAACCATGGTGTGAGAGTTGGGCTTGCAACCGATGTCGGCGGGGGCACGAGCTTCAGCCAACTCGATACCGTGAGTGAGGCCTACAAAGTGCTGCAACTGCGCGGGCAAAGCCTGAACAGTGCGAGTGGGCTGTATCTCGCCACCCTCGGTAGTGCCAGAGCGCTGCACCTCGAGGACCAGATCGGTAATCTGCTGCCGGGTAAGGCCGCAGACTTTGTCGTACTCGATCTCGAATCCACGCCCCTGCTCCGTCGCCGCATGACCACCGGCCGAGATCCGGTTGATCAGCTCTTTGCACAACTGATGTTGGCGGATGACCGAGCCATCTTGGCGACTTATGTAAAAGGCGAGGCGGTCTACACCCGCTAGGCGTGCGCCAGCCGGCCCTGTTCAAGAATCACGCATGTTAGCCGCTTCCTCACTTGGAGCGTGGAACGGAATGTGATGACCCCTCGGGACCCAAAATCACGACTTGGCATGATCCGACTGATGTTGGAGCTGCTGGTCTGCGCGCTGGCGATCTTCGCCATGATCTGGGGGTCTTTCCAGATCGGGTTCGCCAGCAACTCCGTCGTCGCTATCTGGCCGGCCGCCGGTCTGGGCGTCTGGATGGCGCTGAGGTACGGGTGGGTAGCTGCGTTGAGCATCGTCGGCGGCCAGCTTATGTACTCCGCGCTATTCCAACCCGATCAGCTAACGCCGACGGCCTTCACGAGCACAGGCAACGCGCTCGCCACAGTATTCGCTGTTGCACTCTACCGCCGCATAGTTAAAGACACCGTGCCGCTGCTAAGTGTGCGTTCGGTGATCCTGTTCTTTCTGCTGCCAGGCGCAGTGCATAGCGCCATTGCCGCGCTGCTCGGCACAGCGACCATTGCGACATTTCTCGATATCAACTCCGGAGCAGTATTGCTGGGTATCGCTTGGCGGTGGTTTTTCTCAGATTTCACGGGCGTAGTCCTGATCGCGCCATTGATGCTCGCTATCGACGATGCAATTCGCTATCGAGACATCTGGCGAAGAAGCAACACGCAGGAGCTGACCCGTGCGACGCTAATCACCGTCGCCTCACTGGTCATCGTGTCTGTGATCTCCACGGGGATGCCGGACGCGCTAGGCCAGTATCCGATTGTGTTGTTGACGATGCCGCTGTGTATCTGGCTTGCCTTCAAGGCCGACAACGCCACCAGTATCGTTTTGCTCGCCACCACCATTCTTGGCGCGCTAGGTCTGACCCTGACTCGCGTCGGGGATGTCGGCGCCGACGGCTTTCTGGCGGTGCAGCTTTATGGTGTGGTGGTGATGTGCACGAGTCTCGTGTTGCATGCGAACTCACAGGAACGCCGCAAGGCGCTCGCGGCGCTTGCGCAAGAGCAGCAGTCACTCGAGCGCACGGTGGCCAAGCGCACGGCAGAACTCCAGGAACAAATCCTGGCATACGAACAGGTCAAGGCCGAGCTCGAGAAACAAGCTTCCACCGACGCACTGACCGGCCTCGCAAATCGTCGCGCATTTATCTCGCACTTCAACGACCAGTTCGAGAAGCTACGCACGAGCGACTCGTCCATGTGCCTTGTCATGTTGGATCTCGATCACTTCAAATCCATCAATGACACGCACGGGCACGCAGTCGGCGACGAAGTGCTCGAACAGGTGGGCGCCATCCTCAAGGACTGCGCCCGCACTGGTATGGATTTGCCCGCGCGGCTGGGCGGCGAGGAGTTTGCCTGCCTGCTGGATGATACGGCGTTCGAAGGCGGCATGACCGCGGCCAAAAGAATACTCGAAAAAATTCGTACAACCACCGTCAACACGACCGCAGGTCCGCTGAGTTTTACGGCAAGTGCTGGCCTCGCCCTCATCACGAGCGAGCTGCCGTCGATCGATCACGCGATGGTGGCCGCCGACGAAGCGTTGTACGAAGCCAAGAGAAGTGGTCGAAACCAGGTCTGCACACATGACCCTCTGACCATTACGATCAGCCTCAAGGTCGCACAACACGCGAGTGGCTAAGTGCGTTAGAGCTCGCGTGAGAGGAACCGGACGGTCTGGTCGATCAGTTCGACCGAAAACTGTG
Organism: Pseudomonadota bacterium; assembly: GCA_038521865.1. Classification (GTDB taxonomy): domain Bacteria; phylum Pseudomonadota; class Gammaproteobacteria; order Steroidobacterales; family Woeseiaceae; genus CALBPI01. Next base: position 214,435 of record JBCBKO010000002.1, read on the forward strand.
GCTGATCGTTGAACAAGCCGAAGCCATGGTCAGCGCCTGGAATCTCAATCAGCGAAACCACAGCAGCATTGCCGGCCGCTGCTTCGGCACGTCGGCTGACCACAGGCGGCACAACCTCATCTGCCTGGCCATGGATCAACAATAGCGAGCCCGTGTAGCGCTCGATGGCATCCAAAGGCATCGAGGCCTCCAGATCATCAAACCACTGCGCGCCGAGTTGCTGTTTCTGCCCCCAAAACGTCTCGTAAGGGACATATCCTTCGGTCCGCGCCAATTCTTTCAGGGCGGCATACTCTGCCTCACCACCCAGCATGTTGGTGAACTCAGATGCGCCATTCTCAAGCGCGCCCGCCCACAACACCATTGCGGCATAGCGCTCACCATCCTGACTCAGCTCGGCGGCAATCCGCCCGCCCATACTGAATCCGACGATGCCCACGCGATTCAAGTCGATGTATGCCCAGCGCTGCACATACTCGTACGCCGACAGCACATCCGCCTTCATATTGGTAAGGTTGTTGTTGTAGAACGGCTCTTCACTCTCTCCGCAACCGGGGAAATCCATTCGGATCGATGCAATTCCCCGCGCAGCGAGTTGCGCTGCGAGGCGAGTAAAGGCGCCCGCCTCCTCCCGAGTACCGCCGTGACCATGAACCAGCAGCACCAGTGGCAGGGCCTGCTCGTTGGCGCTCGGAGGGATTACGTACGTCACCGGAATCTGTGTGTCACGCGACGCGATCATCGCCTCCTGCGACCACACGCCATCCGGTAGCGGCACATCAGGGGTCGCAACAGGCACGGGCGCACTGGCGGCGCAGCCCGCCAGTGCGGACACGACGAGCAGCGTCGCGATGATCGATCTCATTGCTGCCGCTCCAACGTGATCTTCCACTCCACACCGGCATCGATCAGGTACTTCTCAGCAAAGTTCCCCTGATTGATCGCAATACTGAGATCGCCACTCGAGTTGATGAACAGCAGATTGTCTCCAACGTCGACGGATCCGAAGCTACGCGCATACGGAATGGCACCTTCGAAAAGCATCTCGCCTTTGTACTTAATGACCACATCATAAAGATCGCCGTACTCGGCTTTATCGAGCTCGAACATTGCACGATCGATATTGAAGAAGATGTTTCCAAGACGATCGACACCGCCCACGACATGGCCGCGGAATACTCCGTCCTCATAAGTGCCCGGTTGTGACTCGATCGTCATTACGGAAGCAGGCAGCATGGGGCCAACCTCCTCGAAACTGATCACTCCGGCAGCCAGGCGCGCACCGGTGTACGAATAAACATCGCGCCCATGGAAGGTGTGCGCCCACTCGGTATTCGGGCGTCGATTCACCGTCTCATCGATTTCCCGGACCGCTTTGATGCCATAAGCGCGGGCCGGCCCGGATAACGAACCGTTGTCGGGGCTCACGAAGTACAAGTCGTTTTCTGTTTGGAGCACGACCGATTTTCTTGGCGTACCTACGCCGGGATCAACCACCGATACAAACACGGTCCCTGAGGGCCAGGTCTGCGCGTTGTACTCCAGCGAATCACTCGCGGCACGAATGTCGTACAACGGAATCAGCGGTCGAACGTTATATACATCAAGCTTGGGGCACACCGTCCTCGCCACGCCGGTCATCACCAAACCTTCGAAGTCTGCCTGAATGACCAAAGCGCTCTTGCGGCACGGCGAGTCTTCGGTTTCATGATGTGCCGCAAAGGCCGGCACGGATGACCCAATCCATAACAGCGCCAGAGTTGCTAGTCCCCGAGTTCCCATAGTGCTCTCTCCGTTGTCAGCAGCCGTTTTAGACTACGCGCTTAAGCGCTTTGATGCAGCTGCATGGCATGCGCGCAGCGCCTCAAGGTCGGTACCAAGAAGTGCACTGTCCCGAACGCGCCACTCACCGCCGACCATGAGATCCGAGACTTGATGTGCACCACATAACAATAGCGCCGCAACAGGGTCGGTGGCACCGGAAAAGCGCAACTCGTCGAGTCGGTAACAGCCAATATCCGCCAAGTGGCCTGGCACGAGCTTGCCGAGTGCACTGCGCCCAAGCACGGCAGCACCGCCGACTGTGGCCCAGCGCAAAGCAACATCGTGAGTGATCGCTTCGGCACCCGAGCGCAGGCGCTGCAAGAGAAAGGCCTGGCGGACCTCGCCGATCATGTTCGACGCATCATTTGACGCAGACCCATCGACACCCAGGCCAATCGGACTGCCAGCGACTTCGAGATCCAACGCTGGGCAAATTCCCGAAGCAAGCACCATGTTCGAACTGGGACAATGCGAAATCGCGGTTGCGGCACGACCCAGCCGCTCGATCTCACCGCGATCGAAATGGATGCCGTGGGCGAGCCAAACATCGTCGGCCAGCCAGTCGAGAGACTCGAGATAATCCAGCGGGCGCTGACCGAATTGCTCCAGACAAAACGCATTCTCGTCTTCGGTCTCGGCGAGGTGAGTGTGCAATCGCACACCGTGTCTGCGTGCTAGTGCGGCGCTCTCTCGCATCAGCTCTGGCGTTACCGAAAATGGAGAGCATGGTGCCAAGGCAATCTGCACCATCGCCGATTCCGATGCATCGTGATACTTACCGATCAGTCGTTCACTCTCTGCCAGAATTGTCTCCGGCGACTGAACAACGTGGTCTGGCGGGAGCCCGCCATCGCGCTCACCAAGACTCATCGAACCGCGCGTGAGCGTGACACGAACCCCCAAGCGCTGCGCAACACCAACCTGCACGTCAATCGCGTCGGCGATCTTGTCGGTGAACAGGTAATGGTGATCGCTTGCGAGCGTGCAGCCCGACAACATCAGCTCCGCAAGCGCGAGCTCGGTAGACGCCTCAACGGCCTCAAGGTCGAGTCCCGCCCATACCGGGTATAACGCTTTGAGCCATGGAAAAAGCGGTTGATTGAGTGCTGCTGGAAACGCCCTGGTCAACGTCTGATAAAAATGGTGATGGCAGTTCACCAGCCCCGGCAATACAACCTGGTCGCTCGCGTCGTAAACATGGTCAACTGGCTTAGCCGGCGTGGCCCCGGTGGCAAGACACTCCGCGACGCGGTCGCCATCAATCACCAACCCACCCGGTGCGCTCACGTCGGCGCCAGTCCAGACCGCAGCCGGATTCCTGATCCAGGTTCGTGCCATTTCTACCGATTCAGCTCAAGCAGCAAATGACTGAGCAAACGCATCGATCTCTTTGTGATAACCCGCACGCTCTTCGTCGGTAAGCCAGGCCACATCAAAGGCATTGCGGGTCAGTTTGAGCATCTCGTCATGCGTGAATCCAGCTTGCTCCTGCAATGCACGGAAGTTGTCGGTCATGTAGGCACGAAAATATGCCGGGTCATCTGAATTTACCGTAGCCCGCATGCCGAGCTCGAGCATCTTGCGAATCTCATCGCCCGTCAAAGACTGAGCGCAAAAGGTGTTGGAAACCGGGCAGACTGTCAGGCCAAGACCACGCCGTTTGATCTCCTCACACAGTGCCGGGTCCTCCAGGGAGTTCACACCATGATCGACGCGATCCGCTTCGACCTTGGTCACCACGTCCCAGATGTTCGATACGCTATTCTCCTGGTCCACATCGCAATGCATCGTGAGCTTCAAGCCCATCGATCGCGCGCGCTCGAAGACCTTCGCAAACTTCAAAGGCGGGTTGCCTTTCTCATCGGAGTCCAGCCCCACCCCGATGAGCCGATCGAGGTAAGGCTCGGCCATCTCGAGATGCTCCATTGCCGATTCAGCGCTCATGTCACGCAGGAAACACATGATCAACCGAGAGCGGATGCCCAGGTGCTCCTCCGCGTCCTTTTGCGCGCGACTGATACCTTCGATCACGGTCGAGAACTCTACGCCGCGAGTCGTATGACCTTGGGGGTCGAAGAACGGCTCAACGTAGCGCACGTTGTCGGCGTGCGCGCGCTGGAAATAGTGATACGTGAGATCGTAGAAGTCCTGCTCAGTCTGCAGCACATTCATCCCTGCGTAATAGATCTTCAGAAATGACGGCAGATCATTGAAGTTGTAGGCATCGATGACCGCTTGCGGGCTGTCGTACTCAAGGTCGATGCCGTTCTTTTGTGCAAGCTCAAAAATATGTTCGGGCTCGAGCGTACCCTCAAGGTGGACGTGCAGCTCGGCCTTCGGCATATCCGCAACAAAGTCTGGCATTTTGTTTCTCCCGTAACTCAAGCGCCCCCGACACGCCTGATGCTACGTGCAGAGGAGAGCCGCAGGCAAACACAGTATGGCGATCGTCTATGACTGCCGTATAGTGAAGTTGATGGGACGCCTTTCCATGCAGCCTGGTTTCGGCATCGACGACTCCCCACCGCACGCATTGGCGGCAGTGGTCGGCGCCCAGCACCTTCTCGCTGTGTTCGGCGGCATCGTTACCGCACCACTGCTTATCGCGATCGGCATGCAATTGGGCCCGGCAGATACAGCCTATTTGATCAGCAGCGCACTCGTGATCTCAGGTGTCGCGACTCTGATTCAGATTCGACGTATCGGCCCTATCGGCTCGGGCATGTTGAGTATCCAGGGCACCAGCTTCACCTTCGTCACACCACTGATTGTTCTGTATCAGCTGAAGTCGTCTTCGCTTCCCACTGAATTAGTGCTGGGCCAATTGTTTACCGCTTGTATGGTCGCCGCGCTCATCATGCTGGTTCTCGTGCAATGGATCGAAAGACTGCGCCGAATCATCACGCCGGCGGTGGCTGGCAGCACCGTGATTCTGTTGGGTCTTTCACTCGTATGGGTCGCACTTCAAGGGCTACAGAGAGACTACGCGGCAGATGGTCCGGCCGCGCTCTTGGCCGCAGGATGTGCCTTCGGCGTGGTTCTTTCGCTGGCGTTGTCCGGGAGGCCGGCATTGCGCCTGTGCTCGATCGTCGTCGGACTCGCCGCGGGCTCTCTGGTCGCCGCCCAGCTCGGACTCCTGCAGGCACCAGATTTCGCATCTGCGCCTACGCTCTTTGTTCCAGAGCTCCTGCGCTATCCGCTGTCGTTCGACCTCAGTCTGGTGCTGGCCCTACTTCCGATTTTCATCGTGTCTGCAACCGAGTCGATCGGCGATCTGTCGGCGACCGCCACGCTCTCCGGTATCTCGGTCAATGATCGTCAATTTCTAAAGCGCCTTCGCGGCGGAGTCAGCGCCGACACCATCAACTCGCTGCTCGCCGCCCTGTTCTCGTCATTTCCGAACACAACCTTCAGCCAGAACAACGGCGTCATCCGACTCACCGGGGTCGCGAGCCGTCGCGTCGGCGCCTACACCGCCTTGATGCTCATACTGATTGGCCTCGTGCCCGCGGTGGCGTTATTTGTCCAGGCATTGCCGGCAAGTGTTGTGGGCGGTGCGACCGTCATCATGTTCGCGCTGGTCGGTGTGTCTGGCTTGCTGATGATTGGTGGGCGAGACGCGGATCGTCGAACGATCGCCATATCCGCCATCGCCGTGCTGTGCGGGCCATTGATATCGAGTGTGGTCGCGCAGTGGGACGGCGCGCCACGTGCGCTCGCAACTTTTGTTGCCTCGCCTGTTTCAACCGGCGCCTTCGTCGCCATGCTGCTCGAGCTCCTGATTCCCCGATTTACCATTCTGGAACCTGCCACATGACACGGATTTTGACTGCCATCGCCATCCTGTTTTTTTGCACAAGCGCCGACGCCGACCAACACTGGTTTGAAGCGCTAAAAGACTCAGGTGACGATCGCGCGTTGTATCGCGTACTCCACGCCATGCCAAAAGGCGGCGATCTGCACAACCACAACACCGGTTCGGTGCTACCTAAGGACTGGTTGCGCATCGCACTTGCCCAACAGGAGCGTGGTTATCGCTACTACACCAAGACGCGGATCAATAACTGCCGTGATTACAGCGAAGCCAACACGGTCTATCTGCTGCTGTTCAGGAACATTTCCCAACTGGATTACGACGCCCTAAGCCAGTGCGAACAGTCCGAGCACACCGCGCTTGACGAACTCTCCGAAGCTGAGCGTCTTGGCTGGATTAATAGCCTGAAGCTCGATAACCCTACGGAAGGGCGCGAGGAATTCTTTCGAAACCACTGGCAGAGAATCAATGCGCTGGCAGCCAACCCATACCTGCGGGCCGAGATTTTGTTCCAGAACATGAAAGATCTCGGAGACGACAACGCGATTTACCTTGAGACCCAGGCTGCAGTGCATGGCGCCATGCGACCCGATGGCAGCGCATTCGAGCCTGAAGAGGTTGCGGACATCTACCGCGAGCGACTCAAGCAACGCGATGCGGCCGAAACCGGTGTGACTGTGCGCCTTCAACTTATGGTGTTGCGATTTGCACCTAACGCAGAGGATCGTTTGCGCGAGCTCTACACATTTGCGCTCGAAAATCGTGATCTTTACGTTGCGTTGAATATGGCGGGACGCGAAGACGACGATAAAGGCCATCCAAGACGCTTCCTCGAAACTTATCGTGAAATGCGCCACCTCGGCGCACTACCACTATCGATCCACGCGGGTGAGGTCGATGAACCCAACGACCATGTGCGTGACACCTTGCTCTTGGGTGCGTCGCGGATCGGCCACGGGCTGAACCTGATCACCGACGACGAACTGATGATCGATATGAGATATGGCCCGTATCTCGTTGAAATTAACTTAATAAGTAACCTGCTGCTCGAGTACGTTGTGGATTATTCGCAACATCCGTTTCCCGAGTTTTTGCGCACGGGTATTCCGGTGGCCTTGTCTACTGATGACCGTGGCATGTGGGATTCGACTTTGACCGACGAATTCTTTGTAGGCGTAAAGGAGTACGATCTCACGTGGGAAGAGATCAAGCTCATGGGTCGCAACTCGATTCAATTCAGTTTTGTTGAAGACCCTGTGAAGGAACGTTTGCTGGAGCGTTTTAACCAGAAAATGAAGGCGTTTGAGCGCCGAATGGAACGTCGCGGACTTGCAAACGACGATGAGTTCCCGGACACTCGAACCTTCATTTGTGCTCGCTACAAGATCTGCGACTGATAGTCGGCGCAAGCCTGGGGGGATACAGGTTTGCACAATCAGCAAACTGCTGGCGTGATCCGTTTTGGATAATCTACGTCGTGCTGGTTGAGCATTTTGGTGGTAGGGCTCTCGAGGGTGTTACCAAAAAACAACAGGTGCTGACGTAGAAGCAGCACCGAAAATGGTGTGGTTATCCACTTTGTGATTCGCGTGTGCGAAGACTCAATCTGCGCCTTCAGGAGGGTGAACGAATGAGACGAAACTGGGCCCTGTATGCCGGGGTGATGACGGCGTTGTATGCCGCAACTGCGTTGCCGGCGGCAGCACAGGAAGAGGAAATCGACGAAATCGTCGTGGAAGGGTCGCTGAACAGCCTCCCAACGCAGGACGTAGGATCGGTTTTCGGTTTGGACAAGACGCTGCTGGAGACGCCGCGCTCAGCATCGACGATCTCTTCGGATCAGATCGAGCGTTTCGACATCCGCGACATTGATGAGCTCGTCAGCTTGTCGCCGGGTACCTTCACACAATCCTTCTTCGGGGTTGCCGGCGCACTCGATATTCGAGGCACTTCGGGCGAGACCTACTTCCGTGGCGTTCGTCGCCTAGATAATCCGGGCAACTACCCGACGCCGATCGGCGCCTCTGACCGCATCGATATCGTTCGTGGCCCGGCATCTGTGATTTACGGCCCTGCCAAAATCGGCGGGTACCTGAACTTCGTGCCGAAGTCTGCACGCGCTACGGGTGGCCAGTACCTCGACGAAATCGAGGGCAGCGTTTCCTATACTACCGGTACCTGGGATTTGAACATCCTCAAGGGCGAAGTGGGTGGCCCGGCGGAAATCGCCGGCCGTGAGTTCGGCTATTACGCGTACGCGGAAGTCGAGGACTCTGGCAGCTATTATCAGAACACGGCTACCGACCAAACATTGCTGCAGCTCGCGATTGACCACGACGTCAACGACACGCTGCACATCCAGTTTGGTGGTATGTATCACCGCTTCGAGGGCAACCAGATCGCAGGCTGGAACCGCCTGACGCAGGACCTGATCGACAACGGTACCTACATCACCGGTAATGCTCAGCCCCTGGACACCAACGGTGACGGCTCGATCTCGCACACCGAGTACAACGTGGCAGGCATCAGCCAGTTCTTCGTAGGAACAGGCTCACCAACGCAGGCTGACGTGAACCCGTTGTCAGCACTCGTCAACCCGGGCACCGCACAGCTCGATGGCAGCCAGGTGCTGGTCGCCCCGGATGACACGCTCGAAAACGACGTATTGACGCTGTACTTCGACGCGATCTGGAACTTCGACAACGGTTGGGAAGTGAAAAACCAGCTGTTCTATGAAGGCTACGAGAACCTTAACGAGAACGCCTACGGTTTCTCGCAGTTCCATGATTCTCACGTCATCGAAGACAAGCTGACATTCCAGAAAGAGTTCACGACCGACACGCTGGTCACGACCCTGCAAATCTCTCCGTCGGTTCGCTTCACGGACTTCAGCCACGGCAGTGACTTCATTAACGAGTACTTTGACCGCCGCGACCTTACCGGTCCGTCAACAGCGCTGGATCGCCGCCTGCTTTCGACCCGCAGCAATACCGACTATGCAGATCGCTTCGACGGCGACTACCTGAACTATGGCCTGGCCATGGTGGGTGACTTCGTCTTTGAGAATGGCTTCTCTGCGCTGTTCGGTATCCGCTACGACGATATCGACGTTGAGAGCCGCAGCATCGACGAAGATCTGGGCATATTCGGCGACGGCGAAGCGGAGACGGAAACCGACACGGAAACCGGCATCTCTTGGACGGCGAGCTTGTCTTGGGAATTCGATGTAGGCGAGTCAAGTATCATCCCTTACGCCACGTTCTCCGAGCAGTCGACGGTAATCGCGGGTCAGGGTGCTGAGATCCAGACCGGTGCGATCGCCAGCGACGGCTGGTTCGATTCGTCCGAGCTACAGGAAATTGGTATCAAGGGTAGCTTCCTCGACGACAGCCTCTACCTCGCGCTGTCTATTTACGAGCAGGAACGTACCGACTTCAACGCTCAGGCCATCGTCACCAACCAGAGTAACCGTACGGAAGGCGTCGAGCTGGAAGCACGCTGGGTGGTCAACGAGAACCTGGTTTTGACTGCGGGCTACACCAACATCGAAGTCACCAACCTGAACACGCTTGAAAACGCAGGCCGCTTCAGCTTCTTCGGTGCAGATGATGTTCCGCAGATCGACCCGACCACCATCTACGGCGGTCAGCTGATCGGTATCGTGTTCGCGCCGCAACCAGGCGATGCCGGTGCACGTCGCGCAGGTATGCCAGAGAACATCTACTCGTTCACGGGCACCTACTCGTTCGACAACGGCGTCGCCGTCAACGCGAGTGTGGTCAACGTGGACTCCGTGTTCTCCGGCTTCTCGCAGGCTGTGGAGCTGCCGTCCTACACGCTGGTTAACCTTGGCGTGATTTACGAGACAGACAGCTGGCAGTTCGCATTGACCGGCAAGAACATCACGGATGAGCGTTACTTCCGTGCGAACTTCCCGAACCTGTTCGGGGGACAAATTGTTCTGCCGGAACTGCCACGTCACTATCAGGCTAGCGTCAGCTTCAGCTTCTGATCGTTCCGCGTCAGTGACCAACAAAGCCCGGGCAGCATTGCTGCTCGGGCTTTTTTTTGAGGTTTAGCCTATGTGTTTTCGTCGAATGTTCATCGCCTTTTCAACACTCGCAGTGTTTGCGTGCTCGCAAGCGCCAAAAGAGTCTGAGGCTTTGATCGCACCCAAGATCGTCATCATCACCATGTTTGAACGCGGCGCAGACTCGGGGGATGCGGCTGGCGAGTTTCAGCTATGGAACGAGCGGCAGTCGCTGAGCGAAGTGTTTGAGTCAGGCGCGCACCACAACTACCACTACAACCCCGATACCGGCGTGCTCGGAATCGTGACAGGCATTGGTACGGCAAAAGCCGCTGCATCGGTAATGGCACTCGGAATGGACCCTCGCTTCGATCTGTCGAAGAGCTACTGGATGGTCGCCGGAATCGCAGGTTTCGATCCAGAGGATGCGTCGCTTGGCTCAGTAGCCTGGGCAGAGTTCCTTGTCGACGGCGACATCGCGCATCATATCGACGCGCGTGAAAAACCAGACGATTGGGACTGGGGGTACATCGAGCGACATGTACAAACGCCGTTTCAGCAACCACGGCGAGAACCCAATGGTGAGGTTTATCGGATCAATGGCGACCTTGCTCGGTGGGCTTATGACCTCACCAAGGATACGGATCTATTCGACTCGGACTCGCTGAAGCAGTCGCGGGCACGTTACACCAAACACCCGAACGCACAACAACCGCCCTCGGTGATGTTGGGAGATCACCTCGCAGCTTCGACGTTCTGGCACGGCGAGATTCTCAACGACTGGGCGAATGCCTGGGTCACTCACTGGTCAGATGGCGAAGGCGAGTTTGTTTCCTCAGCGATGGAAGAAACCGGCACCTTGCAGTCTCTGACTTATCTGGACCGGATGGGCCGTGCTGACGTTGACCGCATCCTCGTGCTTCGTGGTGCCAGTAACTACACAGTGCCGCCACCCGGGATCAGCGCCGCAGAGAATCTGCTGAGCGAGAACGACGGCTACAGCGGGCTCGAGGCGGCACTCGAGAACATCTATCGAACCGGCTCGCTTGTGATCGATACGTTACTGGCAGACTGGTCCACGTACCGCGACTGCGTGCCCGGAGTCTGCGGATCAAAGTAGGACGTACTTAGCCAGAAAAATACCCGCGACCACGAACACGACCGGGGAACAGGTTCGCGCCTGTCCTGACAACAGCTTGATTGCGGCGTAGCTGATGAAGCCGAGACCGATACCCTCGGCGATGGAGAACGTCAGCGGCATCGAGAGCGCTGCAATGACGGCTGGCGCACTCTCTGTTGGATCGGCCCAATCCAGCGAGGCGAGACTCTGCGCCATTAAGCAGGCGACGAACAGCAAAGCGGAGGCAGTCGCATAGGCGGGAATGCTCTGAGCCAACGGCGCCAGGAACAGGCAAGCGAGAAACAACATGCCGCAGACGACCGCCGTCAAGCCTGTCCGGCCACCCGCTTCCACACCCGCGCCGCTCTCAATGAAACTCGTTGTGGACGAGGTCCCGAACAGCGCGCCAGCCACAGTGGCGCCCGAGTCGGCAAGCAGTGCCTTGCGAAGACGGGGCAGTCGGTGCTGTGCATCCAACAGATTCGCGCGCATCGCCACACCCACCAGCGTGCCGGCAGTGTCGAACACGTCGACGATCAAGAAGGACAGAATCACGGTGAGCATACTGAGTTGCAGTGCCCCAACGATATCCAGTTGCAAAATGACCGGCGCTGCCGATGGCGGCATCGACACCAGACCCTGAAACTCGACCTGACCCGAAATCCATCCAACCGTTGAGACTGCAAGAATGCCGATGATGACTGCACCGGTGACACGCAGCGCGGTCAACGCAACGATCAAAACGAAACCGGCCAGACATGCCGCCGGAGCGAAGTTCGTAAGATCGGAAAGCTGAACCAAAGTCGCGGGGTTGTCCGAAACAATCCCTGAGTTCTGAAGTGCGATAAACCCGAGAAACAGCCCGATGCCGCCGGCAATGCCTTGTTTCAGGTTTCGCGGAATCGCGTTGATCAACCACTCGCGAAAAGGCAGAACACTCAAAACGAGGAACAGAATGCCTGAAACAAAAACGGCACCCAGCGCGGTCTGCCAGGAATAGCCGCCACCGATCACCACCGCGTAAGTGAAGAACGCGTTCTGCCCCATGCCCGGCGCTAGCGCGACAGGGTAGTTGGCGAGCAAGCCCATAGCGATGGAACCGACCGCAGCCGCCAAACAAGTCGCAACAAAAACCGCAGCGAAGTCCATGCCCGACTCGGAAAGAATGCCGGGATTGACGGCGGTGATGTAGGCCATCGACAGAAACGTGGTCACACCGGCGATGCACTCGGTGCGAAGGTTGGTTCCGGCAGTGTTTAACCCGAACCGGTTTTCCAGCCAGGTCATTCGCCGTTGCCAGACGTCGCCGTCGGCAGCGTGTCGCGATACTGGTCCCAATCATCCACGATGGCGTCGAGCACTACCCGGCCAACGGTATATGCCGTATCGATCGACGGAATCCCGTTGTCCGGATAAGGCGCCGATTTACTCCATGCAGCCGATTTGTCCGGTGGCGGCATTGTGAAGTTGCTTGCCGTTCTCAGCACCAGCACGCGGTCGGCGTCAGCACGCGCAATACGATCAAGTCGGTGGATCGCGGTCAGCGTCCCGCTGTCCTCCATGTTGGAAGTCATGAAGTTCGCGTCCGCGCCTGCGTATAAACGCAGCCAATCGTTCGCCCAGGTGTTCAGCAATTCCCCATGCCAGTAGGTGCTGGCCGACAGCGTATCGCCGATCGTCACGAATGGGGCCCGCCGCGCGGCAGTTCCCTCGGGGTATAGCTGACGGAACTCGCTGATGCCCGGAGCATCCGGGAGTTCAATGTCCTTGGTTAGTTGGTACGCCCAATCGACCAGATTGCGATCGAGCTCGAAATGCACGGTGTCGAGCGTCCACGTGCCGTAGATATCTTCGGGGTTCTGTGTCGGCTCTTTTGCACCCAGGGGAATCAAGCCGTAGGGCCAGTCTTCAGGGATCTCGCGTCCGTCGATCTCGTAGAGTAGATCGCCATCGACGACGTGTCTGGCCCAGGCGGCAGACCCCAGAGACAGATCGTCAGGGTCGCCGCCCGCGATACCCGCGATGAGCCAGTACGCTTTAGAGACATCGACTCGCTCGTCATACCCGAGGGCCATCACCGACGCCGTGGCGTTCGGGATACCGCCGCCTAAGAGGAATATCAGGACACCGTCATCCGTGAGGTACAGGTTGGACTCTCCGGCCGGAAACGCGAGCTCTTCGGTGATCTCATAGCCCTCCAGCCACCGCTGGAGCTCACCGGGCTCATCCCCAAGGGGCTCGCCTCGCTCGAACATCGCCATGACTACGGCCTTGATTTCAATCGCTTCGGAGACCGGATCGGTAGCTGCAACGTCACCACATCCGCCCAAAGTTACCAGCGAAACCAAAACGAGCGCGTAAATCCGCGAACGTGTATTCATCGTGACCCCTTCTTCATCGTTCTTTCGCGATCTTTCGCCATTTTGTCGTGCGCGAGGACACACTGCAAGGCGCGCTACCTGAGTAGCGGCACCGAACAGCCAAATTTCTTTTTATGGGCATTTTTTCTCAGATAATACAAAGAATTTTGATGCGACGATCTGAAATCTCGCTTGCGCTAACTCACTGACGACTCTAAAAAATGTTGTTTTTTCAATAACTTTCAGCTCCTTTTCGACTGCTCCCCTATTCGGTTCGATTCGTAAAAGCCGTATAATTAACTAACAGATAACGGAGGAGACGACACATGATTTGGTGGGCTTGGCTTGCGATCGGCTTCATATTGCTGGGCGCTGAGATGTTCATGCTGGACGCCGCGTTCTATCTGGTGTTCCTCGGACTCGCAGCACTCGCCACAGGCTTCACGGTGATGTCCGGAATCCCATTCCCCGAATGGATCCAGTGGGTGATGTTCGCGGCGTTGTCGGCAGTAACGATGGTGATGTTCCGGGAACGTCTCTATAAAAAGCTTCGAGGCGACCCGATCGGCTTCGACGATCAGGTCGATGGGCGACACGTCATCGTCCTTGAAGGGGTCGTGGTTGGCGGGCGCACCCGGGTGGAATTCCGGGGCTCACGCTGGGACGCGATCAACACTGGCGACAGCTCGCTCGAGACCGGTGAGCAGGCGCTGATCGTCAAAGCAGAAGGATCGCTGCTGGAGATTCGGGCCATAGCGCCCGCCAGCGCATAACAACAGATTCACACTAACTACAGACTAAAGGACATACATTTATGCCGGACATTGGAGCAATCGTAGCAATAGTGATGGTCATCGCGGTGATCATCGTCATCGCCAAGACCGCGATCATCGTGCCGCAGCAGAGCGCGTACGTCATCGAGAGCCTCGGCAAGTTTTCACGCACCCTCAACGCGGGATTCCACATCCTGATTCCGTTTCTGGAGCGCGTGGCCTACAAACACTCGCTGAAAGAACATGCGATGGATATTCCGGAGCAGATCTGTATCACCAAAGACAACGTACAGGTTGGCGTCGACGGCGTGCTGTACGTGCAGGTCACCAACCCGGAGCGGGCGTCCTACGGTATCGGCGACTTCATTTTCGCGATCACCCAGCTTGCGCAAACGACGTTGCGTAGCGAAGTCGGCAAGATCGACCTCGATAAGACGTTCGAAGAGCGCACCGCGATCAACCTCTCGGTCGTGGACGAGCTGGACAAGGCATCCGACCCCTGGGGCGTGAAGGTATTGCGCTACGAGATTAAAAATATCAACCCGCCAAATGACGTTTTGAGCGCGATGGAAAAGCAGATGCGCGCCGAGCGTGAGAAGCGAGCAACGGTGTTGACGTCCGAGGGTGATCGCGACGCGAAGATCAACGAGGCCGAGGCTGAAAAGCGTCGCGTAGTCCTCGAGTCTGAGGCGGCACAGGCCAAGCAGGTCAATGAAGCGCGCGGCGAGGCTGAGGCCATTCGTGAGGTGGCCAAGGCGACCGCAGAGGGGCTGCGCGAGGTCGCGACGGCGCTGGCCGGAGACGGTGGCGACAAGGCTATGCAGCTGCGTATCGCTGAGGACTATCTCGCACGCTTCGGCAATCTTGCCAAAGAAGGCAATACGCTGATCGTCCCCGCCAATCTGTCGGACATGACGTCGATGATCAGCGCGGCTACCAAGGTGATCGACTCCACCAAGAGCTCACCGGCAAGCTAACCAAAAAAAAGCCCGGTCACGGATGACCGGGCTAACGCTTGAACCAGTGACGGAGTTGGGGGTGGTCTAGGCTGGTTCGTTCTCAGGAGAGACTATTTGCCGTCGTCGTCAGCTTCGCTGGACGCCTCTGGACCGGACCGCTCAATACTCTGACTCCGGGTCACACTTTCCCCTTCAGCATTCGTTCGAGTAGCAGTCCGTGTCGCACCGTTCTCGGTGCGGGTTGTATCGATATCAGCGCTCCGTGTTTTACCGTTCGGACCGGTTTCCATCACGTCACGGCTCCAGGTTTGCGACTCGGCATCCCAGTTTCCCTCGGCGTTGCGCGATGCGGTCTGACCATCTGGTCCAACCCACTCGGTGTCGCGGGTATATCCGTTTTCTGTGCGGGCAGCATCGGTCGTGCGAGTTGCCGTCTCGCCGTTAGGACCTGTGGTTTCTCGCGTAGTGCGTGCACTGCGGTTGGCTTCGTCAACCTCGCGAGTCGTGGTGCGCTCGGCGGTCTTGCCATTGCGCCCCGTAGCGGTTGTTGTGCGCGTTCCTTCGCGACGCGCTGCGCGCTGGCGCCGCTCGGCCCGTTTGGCACCACGACGGGCACCACCAGCAGCAGAGGCGGAGGTTGCTGCAACAAAGCCTGACGGTGCGGCTTCGGCGCGCTCTACCGCTCCAATGTTCAAAGCGCCAGCAATCAAAACGCCGCCGATAATGGTCGAAAGTGATTTCATGTTTCTTGCTCCTGTTTTGAAGGTTTCGTCCGGCCACAGCCGTCGTTTGCTACCTAGAACGCACGGCCTGGTAATCGGTTGACAAAACAGAGGCAAAAAAAAGAGCCGGCATAAAGCCGGCCCTTTCCGATCTAATATGAAGCGCTTTCTCGCCTCGGGTCTTATCCCTTTTAGCGGCGGCGACGGCGCATACCGAGGCCGATCAGGCCAATGCCCATCAACCTACTCGTAGGCCCATAGGTTGCCGTACAGACGGTCGAGTTGTTGCTTTAACAGTTTTTTAATCAAAACAACGAAGGGATAGAGTGTTTTGATCGGTCGGTTGTAAAGTATTCCGACGCAGGCTTGTCTAATTATCGCGGGAGACTGCTTCCAACTGCCGGACTCGCTCATCGGCGAGCTCCTGAATCGCCTTCACGTCATCCAGCAATTGCCGTGTCGCTTCTGGGTCTGGCAAGGGGATCAGGGGCGAGATATGCGGCGATGGCATCACGTTCTCGTCCGCGAGTGAGTCGGCCTCGGGCGCTTCCAGCGCGAACGAAACGGGTGGCTCGACCTCAACCGCGTTAATTGAGGTGTCGATCTCCATCCGGTTGAATTCACCCGAATCCGGGGGCGCCTCCCCGTAGTGCCATTGCCCATTCGGGTCCTGCCATTTGTAGACTTCGACCGTAGAGTCCTTCAGCGGCTCGGGAACCGCCCTACCTGCCAGGGCTTTGAAGTCGGCGGTTTTGGTCGGCAATTTCCAAAACGCTTGCCCGTCCGGGCCTTTGAGGAAAAACGGGCCTGCAAGTGCGAGGACCACCACGAATACCATGAGCTTGACGAAGAGTTTCATGCCATGCAGGTTACAGGTTCTGACGATTCCCGGATGCGATCTGCTTCATGTTCACCGAAGACGACCTGACACGTCGCCGAGAGCGCGTGTTTCTGGTGCTTGCGGGCACCTTCCTTTGTGCCATGACAATGCTGAACATCCTCGGCATTTCCCATTTTGTTCAAATCGGACCACTTCAGGTCGCTGCCGGGGTACTTCCCTATCCACTGACGTTCCTGTGCACGGATCTGATTTCGGAACTTTATGGTAAAAAGCGCGCGAATTTCATGGTGACCGTGGGTCTGGGACTCAACGTATTCATCCTGCTGGTAATGCTGTTGATCGACGCCATGCCCGAGGCGCAGAACATGCCGCCCTGGCAGGACATTCAACTGGCGGCGCCCGTCGGCCTGCCGAACGGCAGCACGCTCGAAGGTTCAACTGGCTTGTTCGATCTGGTATTTGCGACCACGACAGGGGCCGTCTTCGCGTCGATGCTCGCCTACATCGCAGCGCAATACTGCGATGTTCAGGTGTTCCACTTTTTGAAGCGCCTGACCAAGGGCAAGCATCTTTGGATCAGAAACAACTTTTCGACCCTGACGAGCCAGCTGGTGGATTCCGTCGTCGTGATCACCGTGACGTTCGGCGCGGCACTGCTGGCAGGCGAACTGGCGCTCGAGGCATTCATCGGGCTTATGCTCAGCAATTATCTTTTCAAGATGTTTACGGCGCTTCTGGATACCGGACCGTTCTATCTCCTAACCGCCTGGTTGTCAGATTATCTCGAACTGAAAGATGAGCCAGCGGAACAACCGGTCTGACAGATGTCGAGAGACTTTACAGTTTCCATAATCAAGAAATCGCGGTGAATCTTCAACACACTGTTTCATATACGATTTTTGATTCTGGTACGACACTTGCTAAGTATTCCGTAAGATTCGTTTAACTCAGGGACACGGAAATCATGAAAACGATAAAAATCGCGGTTGTTATGGTCGCCCTCTTGGCGGCGAACTCGGCGTTCGCAACATCTATCACCGTTACTGACGACATCTACGTCAATAACCACATGGGCGAAAACGAAAGCCATACGATCTACCACGACTTGACGGAATTCGGAGTCCCCGATCTGTACGAAGTCATCAGCGCAGAAGTCACGCTTGCTTTTTCTGACGGTTGGTTCTTCGGCGATTGGGCGCTGGATATGGCGGAAGTCAGCACAGGTGGAGTCACCACGACCTTCAACGTTGCGGGTTTGGGCTTTTTCTCGCTCACAGCAGCTTTGGTGGACGTGAGCACCGCGGGTATCGACTCGCTCAACACAGATGGCGTGCTCGCTGTGACTGTGACCGCACAGGACACCGCTTGGTGGCAGGGATACAACGACTTCTCGTGGTTGTCGTCGCATCTTGAAGCGACCATCCATCGAGTACCGGAACCCGCCGGCATTGCGCTGCTAGGACTTGGGCTTGCCGCTCTTGGAATTCGACGCCGCCGCAGCGTCTGAACCGAACAACACGAACACGATAAGAAGCCCCTAAAGGGGCCAGTGCACGGGAGCTTTGGCTCCCGTTTTTTTTGCCTTAGCCGCCCGCTTCTCGCGCGGGCTGCCAGCTCGTCGTCTCGCCGGCTGCAAGAAATTCAAGAGCACCGTCATCGATGCGACTCCATCGAAACGCGCGAAGGTCTTGAAAATAGTTCTGATTCACGCGCCATGGATGCGCTTGTGACTGGCGTGGCAGTAAATGATCCGCGCGGCGGATATAGCCCGCGTCCAGATCGATAAAGGGTCGATCGCCACGAGCACTCGGACCGCGGGGCAAGACCACGGATTTCCCGGCCGACTCCATGTGGTCTCTCAGCCGTACAACCCATTGCGCAATGAGCTCGCACTTCAGCGTCCAGGAGGCGTTGGTGTAGCCCATGGTAAGTGCGAGGTTAGGTACGCCGCTCAACATGGCGCCCTTGTAAGTGGTGCGCCGCGCCGCACGCACACGCTGCCCGTCAACATACAAGTCCGCACCACCCGCAACCTTTAGCGATAAGCCCGTTGCCGTAACGAGGATGTCGGCATCCACGCGCATGCCATCTTGCAGCGTCAAACCCGATGCATCAATCGACTGAATATCACCGGTGGCGACGTCTACCCTGCCCGCACGAATCGCCGCGAAGAAGTCGCCGTCGGGGGCTAGACAGAGTCGCTGATCCCAGGGTTTGTAGGGCGGCGAAAAATGCTTGTCTACATCGAGCTTTCCACCGACCGCCTCGCGAACTTGGGAAAGTAACTGACGCCGCATAAAGTCGGGGAATCGGCGCGAGAGCTGATAGGTGAACATCGTGTAGAGAATGTTCTTCCAGCGGGTGAGCCAATGCGCAAGTGTCGGGCCAAGGTGCCGATGACACCACCTCGCCAACGCATCGCGTGCCGGCATTTCTGCAATATAAGTCGGCGTGCGCTGCACCATCGTTACACGCCGCGCGTCTTCGGCCAAAGACGGAATCAAAGTGACCGCTGTCGCGCCACTGCCGATGACCGCGACGTGTTTGTTCCGCCAATCGAGATCGCGAGGCCAATGCTGGGGGTGGACCACGGGTCCCTCGAACTGCTCGAGTCCGGGCCAGTCGGGTGTATGCCCCTGATCGTAGTCATAGTAGCCAGTGCACATCATGAGAAACCTCGTGTGCAGCTGCTGTTCACCGTCTGCCGTTTGCGCGTGCAGCGTCCACATCCCGAGATCGCTCGACCAATCCGCACGCGCAAGCTTGTGCCCAAACCGGATTCGCTCAAGCAGCCCCGAATCACGGGCGGTCTGTTCGATGTAGTGGCGGATACGTTCACCATGGGCAATCGAGTCACGTTCGAGCCAAGGGCGAAACGCATACCCCAGCGTCGGCATGTCCGAATCAGAGCGCACGCCAGGATAACGAAATAGGTCCCACGTGCCGCCCACGGAATCACGCGCTTCGATCACCAATACACGATCCTGCGGGCGGTGCTTTTGCAGATGCCAGGCAGCGCAAACCCCGGAGAGGCCCGCACCCACGATGATGACATCGTAGTGCTCCGCGGCATTAGAACTAGCGTTAGTCATCCCGCTATTGTAGCTGAGCGAGGTTTGTTCAGGCAGGCCAGGCCATCCGAACGGTGGTCCCGCGGGCTTGTTCCGGATCAGATTCAAGCGCTACAGAGCCGCCCAGTCGACGCATGGTTTTCTCAACGATCGCGAGACCGATTCCGCTCGCCTCAACCTTATCCCGAGGCTGCAGCGTTTCAAAAAGGTCAAAGACCCGTTGCTGCAGATGGGTCGGAATTCCAGGACCGTTGTCGCTGACGGATACCGATATCGAATCATCGGTTCGCGCCAACGAAATCCGAATGTGAACATCTGTCGCGTCGGTATGCCGTTCGGCATTCTCCAACACAAGGCCAAGCGCCTTCACGAAACTCTGACGCGGCAAGCGAGCAGTACCCGCATCTCCGGTCAACACAACCTTGCTCGATGCGGACAGATGCTGATCTATGCTCTGTTGCACCAGCATCCGCACATCCGCCGTTGCTTTTTCCTCGGAGTCATAACCGTTACGGAGATACTCAAGTAGCGCAACCAACAGCTTATCGAGCCTCGCCACACGACCACTGATCAAATCCAGGTGTCGACGAGACTCATCGGTGAGCGCACTGCCAAGATCCTCGCGGAGAAACTCCGCAAGATTGTCGATCGCGCGCAGCGGTGCCCTGAGGTCGTGCGAGGCGATGTAGGCAAAGCGCTCGACGTCATCATCGGCATCCCTTAGCGCTTGCCGTAGCTCTGCTTGTCGAGTTCTCGCTTCAGCGAGTGCATCATCTCGACGCGCAAGCTCCTGCCGCACCTTGGTCAGACGTTGGCGGCCCGACCAGATGCCTAGTGCGAAAGCAATGACCACGATAACGCTCGCTGACAGTAAGGTCGCCATGTTCATCGATCAAAACTCCAGGATTTCATCGACCGAATGATTCCAAAAAATCGAATATACTAAGCGAGCATGGTTGATTGATGTGCACGACAGTCCTTTTGTTGTGGCTTCAAACATATACGAGATCATTAGACCACCTCTCAAGGTGGCATGGGGGGCAGGACGCTCGTGGACACGATGCCGGTTAATATTCTGCTGGTCGAAGACGACGAAGTGGATATAGAAAACGTGCGCCGTGCGTTGCGCAAGAGAAAGATCGCGAATCCATTGTTTGTGGCTCGGGACGGGCTCGAAGCGCTCGAGCTACTCGAAAGGGGACAGGTCACAGCGCCCGTGATGATCCTCCTCGATATCAATATGCCGCGCATGGACGGACTTGAGTTTCTCAAGCGCATTCGCAAAGACGACCAACACAAAAATCATACCGTGTTCGTCCTCACCACATCCGCTCGGCAATCCGATCTGTATCAGGCTTATGATTTAAGCGTATCGGGCTACATGATGAAATCCGATGTTGGCGACGCTTTCATCGAAGCACTTGAACTAGTCGATGATTACTGGCGTGTCATCGAGGCCCGAGTGGGCACCTGAGTCAGCCGTCAATCGTCGAGTCAAACCAGAATTCGATTTCTTCCGTGTCGACCATAAAGCGCGCTGAATGGGCAGCACCTGCAGGCACGTGATACCAGCTTCCCGCTTCATGTCGGGTCGTATTGCCGTTCATGGTCAGCAGCAACTCGCCCCGCGTAATGACACCGTAATTGTCGGTGTCGTGCGTGTGAGGCGCGATTTCAGTCCCGGCGGGATAGGTCGCAAATAGCACGCTCGCGTTCTCGGCGGCGAGTTTGTATGCATCAAACGCGCCATCAAAGAGCGGCAACGACCGAATACGCTCGGGGTAGCTTCCGCGCACGTCCAGCCTGCGCGCCTGACGCCAAGCGATCAAGCTATCGATCTCTTTGGCGCGCAGCGGGTACTTCTCCCGATTGATTCCCGCTTGCGCCTCCAACAGCTCCTGAAGCGTATACGCACTGAAATCCGGCGATGATTCGAACGTCATCTCAGGGAACCCCGGATTCGTTCACGGCCTCAGTTGCCCGATTGACGAGGTCGAGACTGTGGTTGATCGCATGAAAAATCAGGTGCTGCTCCAGAACACCGCGCACCAAAGCACCACCCGGCCCTTTCGCATAGATCGCGACATCGTCACCCGCCCGCGTTTCACTCTCCAACGGCACCAGGGCCTCTTGATGGAACCCTGGCGCGGTGGTGTCCACCTCGGATAAATCGACACGCCCCATAGTCACCGGCTCCCGATAACGGACATCCGGGTTCGTCGAACCGGCGCTCGCGCTCGGATACGGTCCGCGACCGTTGGCATAGCTCA
The DNA here is from genome assembly GCA_038521865.1 of Pseudomonadota bacterium. Lineage (GTDB taxonomy): Bacteria > Pseudomonadota > Gammaproteobacteria > Steroidobacterales > Woeseiaceae > CALBPI01. Next base: position 236,219 of record JBCBKO010000002.1, read on the forward strand.
GCGTCGTATATGGCTTTTGATCGAACGCCATCTGAGATACCTCGCGCCCGGGCACCGGGACCTTTCCGAGTATGGGATTGCCGCGCGGCGGGTAACCCGTCATTGTGATCGTGTGACTATGATCGGCGGTAACAATGATCAGCGTGTCCTCGTCCTGCGTCATCTCATCCGCAATCGACACGGCATTTGCCAACTCAATCGTCTCGGTCAGCGCGGCGTAAGCATTGCCGGCATGATGCGCATGATCGATCCGTCCGCCTTCAACGATCAGCAAGAAGCCGGTTTCAGAATGCGACAGTCGCTCAACAGCAAAGCGAGTCATCTCGGAAAGCGATGGCGCTGCCGAGCGGGCTGAAAGTGCTGCCTGATAATCCAGATGAGAAGACGCAAACAGCCCCAAGACGTGCGAGGACAGCGCTGGAATGGATTCGAGGGCTGCGCGGTCTGTTACGTAGACGCCCCCCGGATACGCTTGCTGCCACTCGCGAGTGAGATCCCGACCATCCTTGCGATCTCCACCGGACGCGAACTTGTCGCGACCACCGCCGAGAGCGATTTCGATCCCATCAATGTCCGCACCAGGTATCCGGGATTCCAGCGCCGACTCGAAGTCGACGAATTGCGCGGCAATATCGATGCAGCCAGCCGCTTTAGCGGTGGCCGGCATATCGGCGTCGCTCTCCCAATCGCGCTCAGGACTAACGGCAAAAGTTGCCGCAGGCGTTGCGTGAGTGAGACGTGCAGTAGTGACCACACCGGTTTGCATTCCCGCCAATTCGGCCAGTTGCAATGCACTCAACAACGCATTGTCGCGTGCACTCTCACAATCGCCACGCACAGATGCCTCTCCAACCCCGATGAGTCCAGCATCAGTTTTCACTCCTGTCATCATCGCGGTCATCGTGCCGGCCGAGTCGGCGATCTGCGCATCGACGTTGTAAGTCTTTGACAACCCGACGTGTGGAAACTGCTCGAACGACAACCGGCTCTCTTCGCCGCTGCGGCCCTCGAGCTGGCCGGCACGAATCCGTGAGGCAACGACGGTTGTCGTGCTCATGCCACCGCCAACGAAGAGAATCACATTGCGAGCCTTCGCCCTCGGGGAGATGTCGTTGCTGTGCTGGCAGCCGACTAGCATCATTGCCGCCAGCGTTAGAATCAGCCCGCAAGAACCCCTATTCATCGATTTGCTCCGTCACGTTGCGCGCCGAGTTCAACAGATCGAAGACTGCGCTCTGCTCGATAACACCATTGAGCAATTGCGCACCGGGTCCACGAGCATAAACAGCGACATCGTCACCGGAGTGCGTTTCGCTGGGTAATGGCACCAAAGACTGCTGGAAGAAACCAGGCGCGGTGGTGTCGATTTGCGAAAGATCAACCCGTGCATCGCGAGGTTTACCCAATTGACGCGGTGCTTGATCCGGGCTCTCGAGCCCAGGGAAAAACCGCATCCCGGGACCATTCGCATAGCTTAGTGTGGTGTACGGCAGACTGTCGACCGCGAGATTGGGTTCACCACCTCGAGATGCAAGACCGAGAATCGGATTGCCGCGCTTGGCGTAGCCCCCCATGGTCAAGACATGTCCGTGATCAGCGGTGACGATAATCAGCGTATCTTCAACATTGGTCATCTCACTGGCGACAGCGACCGCAGCATCCAACGCCAGAGTATCGTGCAATGCGTGATACGCGCTTCCTGCATGATGTGCGTGATCGATCCGCCCACCCTCCACCATGAGAAAGAAGCCTTCCGGCTTTTGCCGAAGCAACTCAATGGCGGTTCGCGTCATTTCAGCAAGGGACGGTTCACCCGCCACATCGTTGAGTCGATCCGCTGAATAGCGCATATGCGACTCGGCGAACAAACCCAATACAGGCCCCGATTTGCTGGTATCGATCGCATCGAAACCGTCACGATCCATCACATAGCGACCTTCCGGATTCTGCTCGAGCCATTCATTGATCAAATGACGGCCGTCGGTACGATCACCTTCGACGTCGCTGGACGCATCCGGACTATTGAAACGTGAGTCGGCAGGGAGAAAATGCCGTCGGCCACCGCCGAACGCGACTTCGATACCGTCCACAGCAATCCCGAAATGAGTGCTCAGGCGATCTGCCAAGCCCACAAACTGTGCAGCGATGTCTTCGCACCCATCGGCAACAACGGCAGGTGGCATATCGCTAACATCCTCCCAGCCTCGATTTACCGCTTTCGAGTACGTCGCCGCAGGCGTTGCATGGGTCAAACGCGCCGTGCTGATCACACCGGTCGCCATTCCGTTTAGCTCAGCAAGCTCAAGATAGCTCGGCAGAGTGTGCTCTTGCTGACTCGTACAACTCTCACGAACCGCATCGGGCCCCACGCCCAGCATTCCGATTTTTGTCTTGGCGCCTGTCATCATTGCTGACATCGTGCCGGCGGAGTCCGGGACCTGCGCATCAGTGTTGTAGGTCTTAACAAGACCGGTGTGCGGAAAGCGCTCGAAACTGAGGACATGCTCCTCTCCAGGGCCACCCGCCTGCTGGCCGGCGAGAATCCGAGCCGCCGTGGTCGTTGTGACGCTCATGCCATCACCCACGAACAAAATGATATTGCGCGCCTTGCCTTTAGGGTCTTCGCGCCGAGCCGCTTGTTTCACAGCCTGCGCGCCATCAATGAACCATGTGCTCGTGCGTTGCGCATCGGGCAACAGCTCTTGCGCCGAAGCAGGCTGCATCGCGATTACGAGCAGGCAAAGAAAAGAGGTTGTTTTGAGCATGGCGGAGAGTTTATCGCAACTCTCGCGCAATCAACGCTCCATCCAGGCGTAAACCGCTGCAGGGACAAGCGTCGGGATCGCCGCGACCGATGCGGTGACCCCCGGGTTCGCCCAATTCAAGTCAATGCCCGGCAACCAGGCTCCGGCCGAAAAGTACAAACCGAAGTGCAGGACCAGGGCGGTAACCGACATCGCCAACGCCAGCTTCAATGGCGGACGTTGGCAAAACACGCCCAAAACCAATGGCGGCGCCAGCGCAGCGGCCAGTCCGTAGACGCCGGTCTGGCCGAAAATGCCCAAGAGCCTGGGTGGTGAGAGATTAATCACAAAAGCCGCGACTGCCATCACAAGCAACACGACATGACCGGCCCTCATCGCCAGTGCCTGATGCGCTTGTGGGGAGCGTCCGCGACTGCCGAGATTCAACACGAGGTCATTGGCCGTGATCGTACTGAGTGCGACCAGCAACCCATCCAGCGTTGACATCGCTGCGGCAAGGAGCACCACAGCGATCACCGTGAACAGCCACGGCGGGAACACGGCACCGAGGTAGGTCATCATCACGAGATCCTGGCGAAACGCGCCGCTTGCGGTATCGATCAAGTCCGCAGGATCAACCACAAGATGTGCAACAAACCCGACGGTCACCAACATCGCGAACATGAGCATGACGCCGGCGAAAACCCAGAGATACTGTTTCACAGCGCGGTCCGAGCTGACGTAAAGCGCTTTGGTCAGGATGTGCGGCTGGCAGGCGAGGATCGCGCCGATGATGAAGCCAGCGACAAAGACCGTGAACGGCTCGCTGAAGAACTGGCCATTCGGGTTTACCCATCGCAACAAATCGGGGTCTGCAGTGCGCAGCGCGGACACCAGGGAGACGTCACTCTGCAAAACGACCCACACGCAGGAGCCCAACACCAGGACGCACACGATGATCATGAGGGTGCCCTGCAGCATATTGGTCAAAACATGGGCATGAGTCCCGCCGATGAAGACGTAACCGGTAACAAACGTCAACGTGATAATGAGCGAAGCGATATTGCTCAGCCCGAGCAGCTGTTGCATGACGATCGATATGCCACCGACCAGCAGCACAACGAACGCAAACGACAACAAGCTCAGAATGGCGAAGTAGATTGCAAACCGACGCGAGTCAAAGCGTCGTGCGATCCAGTCCGGTAACGTCAGTGCTCCGGTCTGAGCTCCGATCCGTCGAAAGGCCGGAGAGAGCAGGAACAGCATGCCCGTCAATCCGGTCACAAGCCCCGGCACCAGATGAAACCAAGCCGACAGGCCGTCAACATAGATGAAGCCGGGGTTTACGATGAACGTCGCCGCGGAGGCTGTGCTGGCGGCAAGCGTGATCCCGACGACCAGCGGATGCATGTCGCCGCCGCCCAGCGCGAAGCTGTCAAACCCACCCGTTCTCTTGTGACCGATCCAGCCCAACCACGCCGTCGCGAGGAGATAGACTACAAACAGTGCCCAGGCAAAACTCATAGCTCAGCGCGCGAGCAGGGAATCGACCATGTCGAGCACGGCATTCATCTGCACACCTTGGCGCGTCGCGTATTGGCTGCCTGAGTAGCCCCACCAATCCCAGCAGCCGAGCGGGTTCAGCGGACCGGTCGCCGCCTGCGGGAACAAAACGATCAGATCGAGCGCATCCGCCCATTGCGCATAACCCGCCTCGCGAACGAAAGCGTCAGCAACGGAATCGCGATTCTGCTGGCACCCATGGAACGCAACATGAATATCGCAGGCGCGCGCGTCGGTGCATTGGCGAGGCCGGTACAACACCGCCGTCTCGGACAGTCCTGCTGAAGTATCCTGCGCAAGCTCTGACCACTCACCCATTGGTGTTGCCGCCCGCTCGCCAGATCGTCCACTGAGATGTCGCAAGAGGTTACCGGCAGCATCGTATTCGCAGGCATTCACGAAGGGCGTCGCCATCGTCTCGCAGTCAACGCCCTGCTGCTTAGTTGGGATGCCATGTACAGCATCCACACTGTCGACGAACACGACATCGGCACCTACCGCCCGATACAACGCTGCTGATTGTGCGACTACCGACTCAGCAACCACGGCGTCCTGACGACCGCGGAACAACCAAACCGGACTCCCGCGCAGGTTAGCGGATTCTGCAATCTCACCAGCGTCGGCACGTGCCTCCACAACGCCAAGCAGCGTCGTCAGCGCTGGCGGTGGCCCGGCGATACAAGGACCAAGCGCCTGCGCGATATTGCCGGCAGCGCAGTCATAGGGCCCGGCTGCAAGCGCCGCTGCACCCGACACCCGATCGCTAAATGCCAAGTGCATCTGGACGGCCATGTAGCCGCCGGAGGACAAACCTGATGTGGTGAGTGTTGGCGTGCGCGGTACGCTCGCGCAACCACTCACCAGCAACGCAATCACGGATAGAAGTGCCGCTCGCCTCACGCAAGCGGCTCGAGAAAAGCGTGGATCGCTGCAACACTGTCCGATTCGTCGAGCAATGGCACGTGCCCGCGATCGATCACCTCCACCAGCGTCAATCGCGGATGTTGGGATTGCATTCGCATGGCCACTTCCCGACTAAGAATGTCGGAGTTTTGTCCGCGCAACAGCAGCATCGGTACATCGCGCATGTCATCCAATCGAGCCCATAGGTCACCGAGCTCCATGTCCAACTCGCGGATTGCACGGCCAATATTGGGGTCGAATCGCAACACCGGAATGCCCTCGGCGTCTTCTGCAAAGGAGCGACGCGCCAGGATTTCGAAGTCGGCGTCGCCCAGCCCGGGCAATGTCTCGCCGTAGACGAGCTTCACCTGATTGCGCGCGTCGTCCCAATTTGCGACGGGCGGTAGTTTGCCGGTGTACTGCTGGATTCGTGTCAGACCCGCAGGATCGATCTCGCAGCCGATATCGTTGAGCATAGCGCCGGCGACCAGATCCGGGGTCTCGCTCGCAAGCAACATCGTGACCAACCCTCCAAGCGAGGTCCCCAGAAAAACAGCCCGATCGATCCCCGCCTGCTGCAGGACTTCTCTAACATCGCGGGCATACACTGCCGGCACATAATGCTGCCAGTCTGGGTCGTAATCCGATTGCCCACGACCTCGAAAGTCCAAAGCGAGCATTCGCCAGCCGTCAGGCAGGTAAGCCGCGAACGAATCGAAATCCTCACTGTTTCGCGTCAAACCATGAAGCGCCACGATCGTCGGCCCTTCTTTCGCTCCGTGCTCGCGTCCATAGAGCTCAAGGCCTGAATCGATCGCAAATCTATGCTCACGCATGTTTCAGGATTTCCTTGTAGGTTGCCCGAAGCTCGCGCTTGAGCACTTTGCCATTGGGATTTCTCGGCAACTCGGTCACGCTGATCGCGCCCGAAATTCGTTGCTGCTTGCCAACACGGGCATTGGTCCATTCCACCAGCGCCTCGTGATCTGCCGCCCCTACAAATACCGCTAGTGGCGTCTCACCCCATCGTTCACTCGCCACACCGATAACAGCGACCTCGCCGACCTCATCGTGCTCGAGAATAGCGGCCTCGATATCTGCGGGATAGATGTTTTGGCCACCGCTGATGATCATGTCTTTTTTGCGATCAACGAGATAGAGGTAGCCGTCCGCATCCAACTTGCCGATATCGCCGGTCCGCAACCAACGCTTGCCATCAGGATCGACCCATGTCGCTTCCTCGTTTGCATCGGGTCGATCGTGGTAGCCGGCCATTAGCAATGGCCCGTAGCCCACGATCTCACCGCTCTCACCCACCGGGCAGAGTCGGTCTTCATTATCCAGAATTGCGATTTTCTGGCCGGGTGCGGGCTTGCCGACAGATGACAAACGGTCGGCCATGTCCTCGGGTTGTAAGACTGTGACGAGCCCCTCGGTGAGACCGTAGAGTTCGAGGAAGGCACTGCCGAACGCGTCCACTACCGATTGTTTTACGCTCGGGGCGAGTGGCGAGCCACAACACATCAAGCTTTGAAGGCTCTTCACACGCTGTTTTTCGATCGCACCGGATTCCAACATACGCTGGAGCTGCACCGGGACCATCGCAGTATGGGTGATTCGGTTTGCAGCGATGTAGTCGATCGTTCCTGCAACATCGAAGCGGCGCGTTACGTGGAGCGTCCCACCGGCCAGAATAGTGGCCAGCATCGCAACCCAGGTGATGTTCGAGTACAACCCAAGCGTGCAGAGTGTGCGCGCCGATGGGTGGTAGCGCAGAACGACCGCCATATCGTACGCCCACGCCGCGCGGCATCGATGATCGTGAACGATGCCCTTCGGAAGGCCGGTCGTGCCAGAGCTGTAGATGATATTGCACTCATCGGTGGACTCGACGGCAGCTGCCTTTGCGATCGGGGTCACGCGTGACAACAGATCGGAGAACGTCTGCCAGCCCTCTTGGCGCTCTACGCTGATTCGAGCGAGCAGCGTCGGCAGCTGGCGAACCGATGCCTGCAAACGGGTTGCGTGTGCGCCGTTACAAACCAGCACTCTCGCGTGACTGTCCGACAACATGCCAGTGATCGCGGACTCTGCGACCGAAACGTTAATCGGTACAGCAACGAATCCACCGTAGACCGTGCCTAGCAGCGCGACTACTGTCTCGGGCGCGTTATCCATAACGACGGCGACGCGGTCGCCTTTGCGAAGCCCAAGCCCTGTCAGTACGCCCGCCCAACGTCGACACTCGGTCACAAGCTCGGACCAGGTCCAATGCAATTCGGCCACGATCAGTGCCGGCTGCCTCGCCCGCGCCTCAGCGTTGAGGTCCAGCATTTGCGGCAGCAGCAAAGGTCTCGGAGAGAACCACGCCATAACCCGCCCCCCCGGTTACGAGAAATTCAACGAGCGTTGAAGCCTAATTCAACGTCCGTTGAAAGGCAAACGGTGAGAGACTACCCTCTCCGCACGGCAACATTGGAACGCACACGTGGCGTCGAGATCGAACGAAACCAAACAACGCATCCTGAACGCTGCCGAAAAACTCTTCGCTCGGGAAGGGTTCGCTGGGGTCACGGTGAGACAAATCATGCGTGAAGCAGGCGCCGATGTGGCACTTGCCTACTACCACTTTGATTCAAAGCGCGATCTGTTTGATGCCGTTCTGATGCGTCGCGCGGACTACATGAACGACGTGCGCCATGCTGCACTCGACGCGGTTGAGCAACGCCATCAGGACGATGCGCCGACCATCGAGGAAATCATCGAGGCATTCACCACGCCGTTGCTCCAGCTTCTGGCAGAAGATCCTGATACCTGGCGCGATTACTTTGCACTGATTGCGCAGATCAACAACTCGCCACAGTGGGGTGGTGAGCTGATGACGCGCTTCTTCGACCCATTGGTGCGTCGCTTCATCGATGCGATTCGGCGTGCGCTGCCGGATTCCAGCGATGCGGACTTGTTCTGGTGCTACCACTTCCTGTCCGGTGCCTTGACGCTGACCTTCGCCGAAACCGGCCGGATCGACAATCTCTCCAATGGCGTCTGCGACTCCAGCGACATGGACGCCATCAACGAGCGGCTTCCCGCCTTTATCGCCGCCGGTTTCCGCCACATCTGCAAACCGCAATAGCACCTCCGAACCCAACCGACAGGTAATTTCGATTGATTTTTCAACGAACGCTGAATTAAGCTTCATTCAGCGTTCGTTGAAAATTAGAAGCGCAATCGCTGCGCTGTGCTGTTTGTGGGGGGTTACCAATGAAATCAGCATCTCTCGCTCGACTCGTATCGGGCATCGTTCTTGGTGGCGGTTGTGCGGTCACCATGCCTTCTATCGCTATCGCCCAAGACTCGGAAGTGACAGGCCCCGTCGAGGAGATCGTGGTCACCGCGCGCCGGCGTGAGGAGTCACTGCAAGAGGTGCCTCTGGCGATAACCGCGATCAGCGGGGAGGAACTGAACCGCACCGGGATCGCCGATCTCGTCGCAGTCGGACAAGCAGCGCCAAACGTCACACTGGAAGTCTCCCGCGGCACGAACACGACACTGTCGGCATTCATTCGGGGTGTTGGCCAACAGGATCCGGTTGCCGGCTTCGAAGCAGGGATTGGCATCTACGTTGACGATGTTTACCTGAACCGTCCGCAAGCGGCCGTGCTCGATATCTACGACGTCGAACGCGTCGAAGTACTCCGTGGCCCCCAGGGCACCCTCTACGGGCGCAACACCATCGGCGGCGCGATCAAATACGTCACCAAGAAACTGAGCGACGAAGCGGAAGCCAACTTCCGCTTGGCCGTGGGTAGTTACAACCAGATCGACGGCGTGCTCACCGCATCGACACCCATCACCGACACGCTGCGAATCGGCGGCTCTATCGCCAAGCTCACGCGTGACGGATTCGGAGACAACCTCACGCAACCTGGGGTCGAGAACTACCAGAAAGACATCACGGGCTTTCGCGGCAGTCTCGAGTGGGAACCCTCTGAGAACTTTTTCCTGCGCTTCGCAACAGACTACATCGATGACCAATCTGACCCGCGTCAGGGGCATCGGCTGACTGTTGGTAATCTGACGGGCGCACCGGTACTGGACGACGTGTTCGATACCCGCGCGGGTCTCGACAATCCCGAACAGGAAGTGAAAGCTCAGGGCTATGCCTTGACCACCGAATGGACGCTGAATGACAACTGGATGATCCGGAACATTCTGGCGTATCGCGAAGACGAGTCGTTCTCACCGATCGATTTCGATTCGCTGCCTGGCGATGATCTCGATGTCCCTGTTGTTTATGAAAACGACCAACTCTCCGAAGAGCTGCAACTCCTGTACACCGGCGATCGCTGGGACGGCCTGTTTGGCTTTTACTACCTCGACGCCAACGCGTTTAACGCGTTCGACGTCATCCTCGGCAATACGGGTGCTGCCATTGGCTTGCCCGGCCTGAACGCGTTCACCCTTGGTGACGTCGATACCAGTAGCTGGGCGGTCTTTGCAGATGTGACTCTCGATCTGACCGACACCGTAAGCCTGTCGGTTGGTGGGCGCTACACCTCCGATGAGCGTGACGCTCGCGTGCTGCGCGAGACTCTGATTGGTGGTACTTCAAGTTTCTTCGGCGGCACAGCGACATCGATCGCAACTACCTCGGATTTCCGTGGCCAGGAAGAGTTCACAGAATTCACACCGAAAGTCTCTGTTGCCTGGCAGCCCACAGACGAACTGAATCTGTACGCAAGCTACAACCGAGGCTTCAAAGGCGGTGGCTTCGACCCCCGTGGCCAAACCACCGCTGCGCCGGACCTGGACGGTGATGGCGATATCGATTCCGCCGACGTGTTCGAGTTCATGTTGTTCCGCCCTGAAATCGTGGATGCCTTTGAAGTCGGCCTGAAAGGCACGTGGCTCGACGGTCGTGTTGTCACCAACGTCGCCCTGTTCCGCAACGCCTATGACGACGTGCAAATCCCTGGCTCGGTCGGCGTTGATACGAACAACGATGGTATCGACGACACCTTCACCGGTATCACCTCGAACGCCGCCGATGCGGATATCACCGGCGCCGAATTCGAAGGTGTCGCGTACCTGACTGACGGCCTCAGCTTCAACTGGTCTGTGGGCTACATACAGGCCGTATTCAATGAGTTCATCGATGCATTCGGACAGGATGTCGCATCACAACGTGTCTTCCAGAACACCCCCGACTGGACCGCGCAAGGACGGTTGAATTACAGCACGGAGCTCAGCTTGTTCGGTAATGCCGGCACGCTGTATCTCACCGGTGCCGTAAGCCACCGCAGTGCCGCGAGCCAGTTTGAAGCGCCCAACCCCTTCCTTGATCAGGGCAGCTTCAACATCTGGGATGCCAGCGTTACCTGGAGTGATGATGACGGTCGCTGGAACTTCGGTCTGCACGGGCGCAACCTGGCTGATGAGGAATACAAAGTCGCTGGTTACTTCTTTCCCACCCTCGGGCTGGAAGGCAACATCACAGCGTTCTATGGAAACCCGCGAGTCGTGACCGCCACGGTCGACTTCAATTTCTGAGGTGTCGATGACGGCCGGCCGGTGGCACCCATGACCACCGGCCGGCTTTTTTATTGAATGCCTGCTGCAGCTGTCGCGCGACCGCCTTGCTTGTAGACAACGCCGCCCTTCATCACAAAGCTCACATTCTGTAACAGGTTGATGTACTCAAGCACATCACCGCGCACAGCGATGATGTCAGCATACTTACCCGCGGACACGGTACCGAGATCGGCCTCGACATCCATCATGACCGCCGGCCAGTAGACCGCAGAGCGGATCACGTCCATGACCGGTAACTCCATCACGCGAACCATCACGTCGAGCTCGTTCCAGGTCGACTGACAGTGGAACTTCATCGGTATGCCGCTATCGGTGCCCACTAGGAATACGACGCCGGCGTCACGTAGCTGAGCAATCTTGCGCTGCAGCGTCGGCTTTCGCAGCGGCGTCAGGCGGGTGTAGCCGAGCTGTCCCGGCTGCGCGATCGAGGCTTCAATATCGGCAATCGTGTCCGGCTTGAGACCCACCTTCCAGCAGGCGTCATCGAGCTTTTCCGGGTTAGCAACCGTACGATCAAAATTCCATAGCCCTTCGACTGTGGGCGTCCAGTACAGCGGCCCACCGGCAACTCGACCCGTTGCAGTGCGTTCCTTGAGTTGTTCCAGAATGTCTGGCGGATAGCCTGGGGCCGTCGTCAGGCCGGTGTGTTCGAAGTTGTCGACACCGATCTTCAGTCCGACTCGGATCTCGTCCGGACGATGCGAATGCGCGACGACCTTCATCCCTCTTGAGTGCGCTTCATCGACCACAGCCTGAGCAACCGCCAAAGGCATTTTGTCCTGGTCGATTAGCTTAACGATCGCCATGCCCGCCTCGTCCAACTGTGCCACCCGGCGACGCGCATCGCGCTCAGAAGCGATCTCCCATCGATAGCCCTTCTGCCACTCGTCGACTTCCGCTTGCAGGAATGGGCCTGACATAAACAATCGTGGACCGGGGATTTCACCTGAGTTAACGCGCTGGAGCAGCGACACTGAGTCTTGGAGGGGCGCTCCGAGATCTCGTGTTGCGGTGACCCCCGCGAGCAAGAGGTGCAAGGCACTAGCCGGCATAATCTCGTCCGAGAACCGGTCCGGGTAAGCGCGTTGCCAGTGTGGATAGTTGGCATGACCATTGAGCATCAAATGCGCATGGGCCTCCCACAATCCCGGAAGCACGTCCATTCCCTCCATCGAAATCACGTCATAGTCCTCGGGAATCGGAAGCGTCTCGACCGTGCCCACTTTCGCGATCCGCTCCCCGTCGACCAGAATCACACTATCGGCGATTGGCGCATGACCGTAACCATCGATAAGTCGACCGCCGACCAAAGCGATCTTGTCGGCGAGGGCCTCGGGAACCAGCACAGCCAGAATCAGTCCCAGGGTGAGTGCGTGTAACATTCGTGATCTCGTCATTGCGGACTCCTTGATTACACGACCACCATAACGACAGCTTCTATGATCACCAAATTCAGAGAACCCATGCGACCGAGAAATTGGCTCATCTTGCTGACTGCGGCCTGGCTCATAGCGCCCTGCGCACAGGCATTCTCGCAGGCGCAGTATGTAGCGCCTGACTTCCGAATCCAGACGGGCATGGTTTCGCTGCAGTTTCCTGGTAGCAAAGGCGAGTCATTAGCTTTCGCGGGACGTGACCAAAACGGCACACCAAAACTTGGACTACTACGGCTCGACGACACCAAGGTGGACTACCGAGAAATCGAGTTGCCCGATACCGCGGTCGCGATCGATGCTGGCGCGTCATCGACGAGCGCAGAAGCGTTATTTGTGCTGACCGCAAAAGGCGTGCTCGCGCTCGACCGATTCGATGGCAAGCTCAAAGCGGTCGCATCATCGAGCAGTCTGTATCGGGGCCGGTCGCTCGCGGAACTGACGAGTGGGCTCAACTTCGCCAGAGACATCGACGATGACGGCAGCGCGGAATTTCTGATCCCGGACTTCGACGTATTGCATGTTGTATCCGAGGATGCCCAACGCGCGCTTGCACTGCCCAGTTATCGCCGCGGCTACGACCAGACCGTCACGTACCGCCCCACCAGTGTGACCGCAGCACCCAGCGTCAACGGTGGCGCCTTGTATGCCGTTCGTGGAAAAGAGCTCTTGAGTTTTAGTGGTGAGGCAGAGAATCCGGAACTCTCGACACTGACGCTCGGCTTGAGCGATGAGAAAGAGCGCGAGACTTTCTACAACAGCTACGAAGACATAGATCAAAACGATGTCGTCCTTCGCGAGATGGACCGGTTTGTGGACGTTAACGGGGATTCCTTGCCCGACATCATGACGCTTGAGACTGTAAGCGAAGGCGTGTTCGACAAACGCACCACCTATCGTGTGCATCACGGGCGCGTCGTGGACGATCGGCTGGTTTTCGATCGAGAGGCGGACACCACACTATCCAGTGAGGGTTATCAGGTGGGTGCCCGTATTGCCGAGCTCGACGAGTCTCGCAAGCTCATGGTCACCGCGAGTGTCAGAGTTGGCGTGCGCGCCATCATTGGGGCGTTGTTTTCCAGGGCAGTAACAATGCGTGTGGAGATTTATCCGGCGGATCAGTTTGGAACGATCGCCTCGACCCCCGGAACAGAGATCAAGAGCCGGGTGAAATTTGATTTCGGAACGGGTCAGGTTGAGTTTCCGACCATCGTTTTCGGCGATATCGACGGCGACGGCATCAACGATCTCATTCTGAAAGAGCGTAAGCGGGCACTAAACTGGCGGCGCGGCAATGAGCAAGGGGCGTTTGCAAAGAAGTCTGCCGAACTCAATGTCACAGGACCGGCAGACGGTACTGACGTAGCGCTCAGTGATCTCGATGGAGATGCACGAGACGAGGTTATCGTGCTCTATGGACGTGCCGACGGCGAGGACCTCGCAGGACAGATTGCGGTATACCGCGACTTTCGCACATCCCCCTGATCGCGCAATCCGCTACCATGCGGCGCATGATCGATGATGCACTGCTTGAAATCCTCGCTTGCCCTCGCTGCGACCAACCCCTGACCTTTGAGAACTCGACGCTTCGCTCCAAAGGCGCGAAGGTGGAATTCCCGGTCATCGAGGACATTCCCTTTCTGTTCGCGGATCCCGCGGTCGCGATCGATGATTGGCGCAGCCGCCACCACGCCAGAATCCGGGAGATCGAGTCTGAGATCGGTCAGTTGAAAGCGGCGCTGAGCGCCGAGGGTTTACCCCACAGCACCGACTCTCGCTTGAGGCATGAAATCGACGCTTTGACGGCACACATCGACGAACTCGATACGTTGATGAAACCGCTGGATATCACAAGCCTCACCGCGGATCACGATACCTACCTCGCTATGCGCACGCGCCTGCCTGGCGATCAGGGATTATCGACCTATTACGCAAACCTGCACCGAGATTGGTGCTGGGGAGATGAGGAAAACCGCGTATCCCATGACCTTGTGCGCAGCGCAATCGATGCTGAATCGGCTGGCAAGCTTCTGGTGCTTGGGAGTGGTGGAAGTCGTCTCGCCTACGACTTGCATCAATCGCTCAAACCGCCGATGACCGTCGCGGTCGACTTCAACCCGCTCCTGATGTTCGCTGCGAATCGCGTCATGCGCGGAGAGAAAGTCGACCTGCACGAGTTCCCATTGGCTCCAATGAATGCTGCCTCGACCGCGTGTGCCAGGACGCTGAGTGCGCCGGAACCGGTCAAGCCTGGCTATTTCCCGGTACTCGCCAACGTGCTTCGCGCGCCATTCAAACCAGGGGTCTTCGATACGCTGGTGACGCCATGGTTGATCGACGTGGTTTCCGAGCCGCTACCACTGCAGGCAGCCCGTTGGAATCGTCTTTTGAAACGCGGAGGTCACTGGGTTTGGTTTGGATCACATGTTTTTCGAACGGCGAATCCGGCGCACAGATTTAGTGTTGAGGAAACCGAGGAAATTCTGCAGGCGCAAGGATTCTCCAAACCCGAAATTGTCGAAGCAGAAATCCCCTACATGGTGTCGCCAGCGAATCGGCATGCGCGCACCGAACGCGTGCTCGTAATGAGCATGACCAAGACCACGGATGCGAAGGCGCCGCCTCGTCACGTTGCGCTGCCAGACTGGATTGTAAGAACCGATGTTCCAGTGCCGACCAACGACTCGTTCCGCAGTCAAGCCATGTCAACGCGCATCCACGCATTTCTAATGTCGATGATCGATGGACAGCGAACCATCAGCGATATGGCAGAGTTGATGGAGTCGCAGAGGTTGATGCCAAAGGACGAAGCCGAGGCTACGCTGCGAACGTTCCTGATTCGGATGTTCGAAGAAGCCGGTAGCTACCGCGCGCTCTAGGCCCACCCGACCCTGGTCAGGCGAGCAGCTTGGTCACATCACCCGCCGCGTATCCCAGGTCTTTGGCAACGGCTGAGTAGTACACCTGCCCGTCATGCACATTTAGTCCAGCGGCTAGATGACGATCTGCGCGCAACGCCTCACGCCATCCGTTGCGGGCAAGTTGCTTGATGAATGGCAGAGTGACATTCGTCAAAGCGAATGTAGAGGTACGCGGTACAGCACCCGGCATGTTCGTGACGCAGTAGTGCACCACATCGTCGACGACATAGGTCGGATCGGCATGCGTGGTGGGACGGCTGGTTTCGAAGCAACCGCCCTGATCAATCGAAATATCAACCAGCACGGCACCAGCACGCATGCTGCGCACATGCTCGGCGGTCACGAGTTTCGGGGCGGCAGCTCCCGGGATCAGAACAGACCCGACAACGAGATCGGCTTCCGGTAGTAACGCGTCGATCGCATCACGAGTCGAATACTGAGTCTGGACTCTGCCCCCGTAAACCTGATCGAAATGACGCAGCCGCGGCACCGATCGGTCGAGTATCGTCACTCTGGCGCCTAATCCGATCGCCATTTCAGCCGCATTGGTTCCAGCGACACCACCGCCGACAACCACGACGTTCGCCGGCAGAACGCCAGGCACACCACCCAGCAAAACGCCGCGTCCACCATTTGCCTTTTGCAGAGCAAAGGCACCAGCTTGAATCGACAATCGTCCCGCGACTTCGCTCATCGGCGTCAACAACGGCAGAGTGCCATCGTTCGCTGTCACCGTTTCATAAGCGATCGCTGTCGTCCCAGACCCAACCAAGGCTTTGGTTTGATCGGGATCTGCGGCCAGGTGCAAATAGGTAAACAGCGTCTGATCCGGGCGCAACAGATTGCATTCGGAAAGCTGCGGTTCTTTGACTTTAACGATCAGCTCAGCCGACGCGAAAACTGACTCGGCATCTGGCAGGACCTCTGCGCCGGCCTGGCGATAGTCGTCATCCGACATGCCGATGCCCTCGCCGGCCCCGGTTTGCACGACGACGCTATGCCCATCTTCGACCAGCTCTCGAACCCCGGCAGGCACCATCCCCACACGATATTCCAGAACCTTGATTTCCTTTGGTACCCCGATCTTCACTGTATCGCCCCAATAAAAGTTTCAGATGTAATATACCGACACTTAGCGACAAAATTAATGGGTTCTCAACCGCCCGGTGAACCCAGCACCTGCGGTGCGAGAAAAATCGCTGCAAGCGTGATCACCAGCACTGCAATCATGTTCAATCGAAGCCCCACACGCGCCATCGTGAGCATGCTGAATCCTCCGCTGGCGAACACGACGGCGTTCGGCCCGGTCGCCATCGGGAACATGAACGCGCAGCTCGCTGCCAATGCGATCGGTGCCGCGAGCACCTCAACCGGCAGACTGGCACTCAGAGCCAACGCGCCCATGACCGGCATGAGCGCCGAGGCTGTCGCCACATTGCTGGTCACTTCCGTGAGCATAAGAATCGCCGCCGTCAACATGAGAATCAGCACCCATAACGGCAGCGCACTAGCACCGGCAAGCGACTCTCCAAAAAACAACCCAAGACCGGTTGTATTGATGGCATTGGCGAGCGACATACCCCCGCCGAACAGAAGCACGACACCCCAGGGAATCCGCTCGGCGCTCGCCCAGTCGAGCAATGCGTCACGCTTTCCACCACCGGCGCGAACCAGAAACACCAACAACACCGCGATGACCGCGATGATGTGGTCGGTCAGAAACGCGAACGGCGCGATGGGTCCTCCCGGTAGCGGAATTTCGATCAGAGACATCGGTCGACGAAAGATCCAGAGCGCGGCGATCACTACAAAAACAACGACCACCCGTCGTTCAGAAGACTGCATAGGTCCCAATCGCTGCAGCGCGTCCTCGACAGCACCGCGCGCTGCGGTATTGGCGGTTTGCGGGAGTGCGAATACCCAACGCGTGAGAACCCACCACGCCGCCGGCAATAGCAGCGCGACGACCGGCAACCCGAACGCCAGCCATTGACCAAAAGAGATATCGAGATCCGACTCCGCGCTGAGATAACCAATGACAATCAGATTGGTTGGCGTCCCGATCGGTGTGCCGAGGCCTCCGATAGAACAACCGTAGGCGATGCCAAGCAGCAGGGCGGTTCGGAAATGCTCCGGACGCTCATTGTCGGCCTGCGCAGCGCTGGCGACCGACATCGCAATCGGCACCATCATGATGCAGGTCGCCGTATTCGAGATCCACATCGAGAGCAGCGCGGCAGCAAGCATAAAGCTGCCGACTAGTTGCGATGGGCTGCCACTCGATCGATAAACGATATTCAAAGCGATGCGTTCGTGCAGACGCCAGCGCTCCAACGCTTTCGCGAACATGAATCCGCCCATCAGCAAAACGACAATCGGATGCATGTATGGCGCCGCCGCATCGGCAATGCTGAGCGTACCGGTCAGAGGCAGAACTATCATGGGCAGCAGCGCAGTCACCGCGATTGGAATCGCCTCGGTCACCCACCAGGTTGCCATCAGGACGAGCAACGCCAGTGCAACCCATGCTGGACTCAACAGCTGACTCTCGACGGTCAGCGACGCTGGGGGTCCAACCATCAAAACAGTGATGAATGCGATCACCCCTGCCCACAAACCAAACTGAGAGAATGTGGCACGAGTGTCGAGAGACTCTGGCATGCGCACGACCTTGCGATATCGAGGCAAGAGCATGCCATACGCCTTGCGAGGACGGGCAAAAAAAGAGGGCCTCCGAAGAGGCCCTCTCTCAGACTTTCAGGAAAGCCTTCTTACGAACCCACGATACCGCGGTCTTTGCGACGAATTACCAGCGTGCAGTCACGCGGAATGGTCACGCCGTCAAACGGTGCCGGGAAGTTCGTCGTGCTCGGCGAACCGTTACCCGGGTGCTGGGTGTTGGTGAACATCGTCTTGTAGTCCGGCGTCGTGGTGATACCGGTGATCTCATCCGAAGCCACACCTGTCAGCAAGCGCTTGTACTCGCCCGTGTTGGTGTCGATGACAACCAACTGGTCCTGCAAACCGTCACGCTGCCCACCGTCGGTACCGATGAACAGACGGCCAAACGGATCGGCCCAGGCTGCATCAGGATCGGTGAATACGTTCGCGCCACCGTCTGCCGGTGCCGTGTACGCCGCGTAAGGTACGTCCGCATCGTCCGTGGAAGCATCGTCAGGGCGACGCGTGTTGCGGTTGATCAGGAACATGTTCCACTCGAATGTGGTCGTGCTCGTGTCGGTCGTGCTGATGATGTAGCCGTCGGTGTTCTCGAAGATCGGGTTAACATCGCTCAACGCGCCAGCGCCATCGTCCTTACGGTCGTTGTTGGTCAGCGTCCAGTAGACTTCGCCGTTTGCACCGATTGTCGTCCATTCCGGACGGTCCATCGGGGTCGCGCCAACAGCGTCCGCAGCGATACGTGCGTAGGTCAGGACGAGATCCATGCTGGTCAGACCAGCAGCAGCGATACGCTCGTCAGTGTGGGTCAACTCTACCCACTCACCGACGCCTTCGCCTTCAGGACCTGCACCAAATACAGCAACGTAGAGTTTGCCGTCATCAAGCGGGCTCAAACCAGCTTTGATGTAGTCACGCCATGGCAGGTTGGACTCGTACTTGTAGGAGTAATCGCCGCGCTGGTCATCACCCATGTAAACCGCTACGCGGCCATCTTCGAGCTCAGTGAACGCACATGCTTCGTGCTTGAAGCGTCCGAGCGCGGTGCGCTTGACCGGCTTAACGCTGTTGTCGAAAGGATCGATTTCAACGCACCAGCCGAAACGGTTGGACTCGTTCTTGTAAGCTTCGTTCGTCAGATCGAAACGCTCGTCGAAGACATGCCAGCCGTAACCAAAGCCGCCAGTGCTGAAGCCGTAGCGTCCGTACGCCTCATCCTGCAGCTCGTCAAAACCGCCGATTTCGGTGGTATTTGAGCCGAAGTAACCGTTGAAGTTCTCTTCGCAGGTGACGTAGGTGCCCCAAGGCGTGTCGCCTGAACCACAGTTGTTAACGGTACCGCGCGGCTCGTTACCCGCCGGGTTATCGAGCAGCGGGCTGCCCGCAACCGGACCTGAGAATTCCACCGGTGTGTTAACGGTGATGCGACGCGCCTTGCTGGTGCTCGGCGCTACACGCCAACGATCGCGCTGACGCGTGTAACGCAGCAGAACGACTGAAACACCGTGAGCGGCCTGTGACAGACGTACATCTTCCAGCGTCTCCGGGAAACCTTTACCGAGCACGTGGGTGTTACGACCGAACTCATGGTTCACGCAAAGCACGCCCACACGGTTGCTCAGCAGGCGCGCGCGACGCTCAGCAGACAATTTCTCGCCCTTGTTCATTTCCATCTGCAGCACGCGCGGCAGGTTGATCGGGAAGAACCACATTCCGTCGTGGCCGATGCCGACCATCTGTTCCTGCTCTTCAGCCGTCGGACGCGTATTCGGATCACCCTCGTAAGGCGCGATGCCCGAGCGCGAGCCCTGAATCGGCGTACCCCAAGGGATCAAGACGTCGTACTCATATTCAGGCGCAATCGCGACCGTTTGGCCGCCAATTGCTGCCGCATCTTCGGTGGCCAGCGGCGTGAAGCCGATCAAGTCGCCTGCCTCTTCAGCAGTTGCTTCAGCAGCAAAGCCAGGCTTCGGCGCGAAGAACCCGGTCGCCGCCACTGCCAGTGTTCCCTGGATAATGCTGCGGCGCGACAGCTGGGTGTTAACGACGTCCTGGAACGTCGGCGTATTGGTCGGATTGACGGACAAGTCTTCTGACGATTCGTCCTGAACGACCTCAGTGTTTTTCACATCTCTCATGGTCTGTTGTACCCCCGTAGGTAACTCGAGTTTGTTGATTTCGGGATGTATGCCGGCGTCTTATACAAAGGCATCGCGGAGTCGTCCCACGTGACTCTGATCGCTCTGACGCCTGGGCACGCGCGCACGTAAGGGGGCCCCAATGACAGCGGGGTGAAGCTCGTGTTACTGCGTTATTACAGAATTATGTACAAAATATTTCCGAGCAGACGGATCAGTTGTTTACAGAATAAAGCTGCGATTAGTCTGTCTTTAGAGTAGTTACCAATACTGAGAAAACCGGAATGATAACGATCTATCACAACACCGATTGCGGCACTTCGCGCAACACCCTCGCCATCATCGAGGCAACGGGAGTTCGACATCACATTATTGAGTATCTCGACACCGGCTGGACTCGCGCTCAACTACTCGGCTTGTTCGCTGCTGCTGGCCTGTCACCCGCTGATGCACTGCGGGTTGCACGCTCGCCGGCAGAGTCACTGGGACTGACCCAGCCGAGTGTCGATGACGAGACTTTATTGGATGCGATGGTTGAGCATCCCATTCTGGTGAATCGGCCCATCGTGTGCTCACCGAAAGGTGTGCGCCTCTGCCGACCGTGTGAACGCGTTTTGGATTTGCTCGACGAGTTACCGCCGGTTCCCTTCTACAAAGAGAACGGCGATCTGCTCATCGATAAAGACGGCAAACTTGTCAGCGGCTAGCTGGTTTCTGCACAAGGCCATCATCAATGCGACGCAACAATTTAGGCAGCAGGGGGTTTGGAAACTTCCGCTTCAGGGTGACTGCGTGGAACGTCTCCGCAAGGGCTGAGATCTCGCCAAAATCGCGCAGCGTGCCGCTGTTCAACTCGTCACGAACAACAATAGGCGGCACGACTGCGAGCCCAAAGTCCTCACGCACCATCAGTCTCATTAGCGCCATGTCGTCGACCTCCGCGCTGATGATCGGGTTGAGACTCTTGCGCTCACACCACGCATCGAAACCAATTCGAACCGCGTTCTCAACAGTCGGCACAATCACAGGGTGCTCAAGCAGCATATCCGACAAGGACCGATCGTAGCCGCCGCGAGTCGGATGACCGACCAGACTGACCGGCTGCTTATCGATGGTGTGCACAAGCCACTGTCGGCCCTGATCCCGCGGTGGTAGTTGACTGGTCAGCACCACATCCAGATCCTGCGCCTCGAGTTTGGCAAGCAATTGCTCTTGGCTATCAGACCGCAACACGGCAACCACGTCGTCGAGTGCCAGCAGTGGCTCGAGAAACGTAATCTGGAAGTTGCGTGACAGCGTAGTTACCGCGCCGATACGAATCACCTGTCTCGAATGCGAGTCGCGCCCTTTCAGAACATTGACGAACTCATCGCTTACCGAAAACAGCGTATCGGAATATTCGAGCGCAATACGTCCGGCCTCCGTAAGCACCAAACTCCGGCCTTGTCGTTCGAACAAATCCTGACCCAGCCACTCCTCTAACTGGCGGATTTGAACCGACAATGCCGACTGAGAAACGTGCAGTTGCTCTGCCGCCCTGGTCAAGTTCCCACTGTGGGCAACAGCCCAGAAATAACGCAAATGTTTGAAATTCAGACTCATCTCTGTTCGTTCTTATTTTCAGAAGAGAAGCATCGAATTATTGTAATTTATTTAACAGGCCAGGTTGGGTAATTTTCTGTCCATAAAGTCACTTCGGAGAGGTCGGTGACCCCAATTTTCTCAGCTGCTCCGCTCGCAGCAATCGGCGTACTCATCCTTACTGCATTGGTTTGTCGGTTCTCGCAACCGCGAATTGCCACATCCATCGCTCGTTTAGGCGCTTTTCTGACATTCGCGGCGGTTGCCACGGCAGCGATCGGGTTTACGTTGTATGGAAGCGCCCAGTGGCCAGCAGCGCCAGCAACTATCCTCGGTTTTGGCGTACGCGTTGATCCTCTGAATTTGCTTGCGATGTTTGTCGTGAGTTTTGTCGGTGTAGTGGTGATCAACTTCAGTCGGTCCTACCTCGATGGCAACCCTCGCCAAGCGGTCTTCTTTTCGCGACTCGCGGCTACGCTGGCTGCTGTGATGTTGCTGGTGTCGTCGGCCACACTGCTACAGCTTCTCACCGGTTGGGTGCTCACCAGCCTGACGCTGCACCAACTCCTGTTGTTCTATCCCGATCGTCCGCTTGCAATTCTGGCCGCTCGGAAGAAATTTTGGCTCGCGAGGATCGGTGATCTCGCCTTGCTCGCGGCAGCAGCGTTGCTGATCCGCGAGTACGGCACAATCGAGATTTCAGCGATCAACAACATGGCAGCCGGTGGTTCGCCGCAACTCAACTCGGTTGCGGCCAGCTTGCTGGTTGTCGCGGCTCTTCTGAAATCGGCCCAATTCCCACTGCATGGTTGGCTAACAGAGGTCATGGAGACGCCGACCCCGGTATCGGCACTGCTGCACGCTGGCATCGTCAATGCGGGCGGTTACCTGATGATCCGTTTCGCCGATGTTGTGATGACCAGCCAGACGGCACTGCTTATGCTGATCGTTGTCGGTGGCACATCCGCAGTCATCGCATCGCTGATCATGCTGACGCAAACGAGTGTCAAAGGGCAGCTCGGTTACTCGACCGTCGCGCAGATGGGCTTCATGCTATTGCAGTGTGGGCTTGGCGCATTCGCATCGGCGGGCCTCCACCTGGTCGCGCATTCCTTTTACAAGGCGCACAGCTTTCTCACGTCGGGTAGTGCTGTCGATCAGGTCAGAGAGTGGCGGCTTTCGGACGCAACCCAACAACGCATAACCACAGGCGGATTACTCCTCACGCTGATGGTTGCGCTAGGTATCTACTCACTGATCGCGCTAGCCGCAAATGCCTTATTCAGCTACGCGGGCGGCGTATTCGCGCTCGGCGTTGTCTACATCATCGGATTGTGTGGTTTCCTGGCGCGCGGGTTGCGCGGGCGTACCGTGCTTGTGAAAGTCATACAACATGCGGCGCTCGCGACAGTTCTTTACTTCTCTCTGCAAGCCGGCGTTCAGGCCTACTTCGCGAGCACTTTGCCAACTGCAACCGCGCTCACGCCGATCGCGTTGGTGGTGACGGCGCTGATCATTGTCGCATTCGCACTCGTAGCACTGCTGCAGTTCTCGACTGCTGGCGATCAGTCCAACCTCATGAAGCGCATCTACCTTGCAACCCGCAAGGGGTTCTATTTCAACGACTACCTCAATCGAATTGCTGGAGCTTACCGTCGTGTCTCAAACTGAAACCGCCACAAAAACCGCGATCGAGAAAATTGTTGGCCTGAACGGCTGGGCAAACGCGGTCAGCGAAACAGCGCTGGTCGATATCGCCTTCAAGGCAGCTGGTGCGGTCGCGCCACTCTGGCCGCTGGAGAATTTTGTTGCGTCGAACCCCTACTTGGGATTTGTTGGAGAGACATTTGAAGACGCCGGCGTGCGTCTTACACGCACCGGCTACGGCGACGTGATGATGAGCTCGCGCTATTACGCCGAAAAAATCCGATCAGAAACCCTCTCGAACCAGGAAATCGCCCAAATGGGTAGCGCCTATGGCGGCGGCTATGAGCAGCTAACCGTCGATGAGCTCGCACGCGAATTGAAACGCACCGACAGCATAAAGGAAGCCGCGATACCGACGGTTGCCGAAGTTGCTGCTCAGCAATTCGGTATCGACTTTCCTGCGTTGATCACGGAGTCGATCTCTGCATGGGCTGCATCCCACTTCGATGAAGGTCAGGCAATCTGGCCCTCGCCGTGGAAGTCGCTGCCAGCGTTCACAGCATGGCATGCAGAGTCCTCTTTAGATCGCCAACTGGAAGCATGTGGGATTCCGAGTGCGCGCAGCATCATCCGTGATTTACCAGGCGACGCATCGGCGCTCTTCCACCTCGCTGCCGAAGCAGTTCCGATGAGCGAGGAGCGACTTGAGCTTTACTTCCCAAGATTACTGTCCAGCATTTCAGGATGGGCGGGTCACGCGCGCTATCTCGACTGGGAGTCCACCCAGCATGGTAGAGATGCAGAGAAAACGGCCGAGTTGCTGGCCATACGGCTCGCTTGGGAATTGCTACTTTTGCGCGCCTACCCGGGATTGGCGGATGCATGGTCTCGAGCACAGAGCGCAATCAACCTCGAGCAATCTCGCGAGGAGCGCTACGCCCGACGTCTGCGGCTCATCGCGCATCGCGCGTTGGAGCAACATGCCCAACGCACGCTCATCGATGACGCATTCAGAAACCCGGATCTGCCGACGAGCCTGCCAGCACCGAAGACAACACCGGACCTGCAGGCTGTGTTCTGCATCGATGTTCGCTCAGAGCGTCTGCGGCGCGTACTCGAATGCGAAGACCCAAAACTCGAAACACGGGGGTTTGCCGGGTTTTTTGGCCTGCCGATAGAGGTACTCACGATCGACGGCGCGGATGCGGACGCGCAGTGCCCGGTTCTGCTCGAGCCACAGTATCAGGTGCGTGAGACAGCCAGGACTGCAGAAGCGACCGAGGCGCTTCGCACAAAAACAGAAAACAAACGGCAAGTGGGTGCCGCGTGGCGCACGTTCAACCGCGCAGCCGTCAGCTCTTTCGCGTACGTGGAATCCCTCGGTCTCGCCTACGCCGCACGACTTGCGAGCGACACCGTTAGAGGCTGGTTCGGGTTCCATCGCAAACGCGAAATGGCACCGTCGATCACGCCTGTTGATTCCTGCGGCGAACCACACGGCCTCGCGTCCGCCGAGAAATCCGCGTTGGCTGAGTCGGTGCTGCGCGGCATGTCACTCACCGAACGGTTCGGCGAGCTCATTGCTCTGGTGGGTCATGGATCCAGCGCAGTCAACAACCCGTACGCATCGCGATATCACTGCGGCGCCTGCGGCGGCCACGCCGGCGATGCTAACGCGCGACTAGCGGCGAGCATTCTGAATGATGACGCTGTACGGATCGATCTGCGTGCAAAAGGTATCGACATCCCGGAGACCACTCAGTTTGTTGCGGCGCTGCACGACACAGCGACCGACCAGGTCAGCCTCATCGACGTCGAACTACTCCCCAACCCTGAGGCACCGTCAATCGCGAGGCTGCAAACACTGTTTGATAACGCGGCATCAACCGTCAGGCTCGCGCGTGCACGCGACCACGGGGTCATGGATGAATCGGCCGCACAGATTCTGCGGCGTAGTAATGACTGGTCGGAAGTGCGGCCTGAGTGGGGACTCGTTGGCTGCCAGGCGTTTATAGCCGCACCACGTTTCCGCACGCGCCATATCAATCTGCACGGGCGGAGTTTTCTACACGAATACGATTGGAAGCGCGACGAGGGATTCAAGGTGCTCGAGTTGATCATGACCGCCCCGCTCGTTGTGGCGAGTTGGATCAGCCTGCAGTACTTCGCCTCGACGGTGGACAACCGCAATCTCGGCAGCGGCGATAAGACGCTGCACAACGTTGTCTCGGGCATCGGCGTACTCGAGGGCACCGGCGGCGACCTTCGTGTCGGGCTCCCCTGGCAGTCGATCCACGACGGTGCAAACTATCTTCACCAGCCACTGCGACTTAGCGCCTGCATTGCTGCGCCCGCCGAAGCGATCACTGGCATCTTGATGAAACACGAGTCTGTTCGCGAATTGTTCGACAATCAGTGGCTGCACCTATACGCTCTCGAAGATGATGGTCGCATTCGACAATATCTCTGTGATTACCGTTGGAAAGACACCGATAACGAAACGGTTCAGTCACTCCACAATCTGCCTCAGGACCTCGAACGAGAGGCGGTTTAGTCTGGTCTTGCGAAGAGTCCTCGACTGATGCCAAGTCGTAAGGTTGTTGCACGCGAGTTAGGTGCGTTACTCAAAGTGATGTCCCACCCGGACCGCATTTTGCTAGTGCACGCACTCTCGAGCCGAGAGCCATATTCGGTAAACCAGCTAGCGAAGATTGTCGGGATCACCGCAACGCGGGTGTCACAGCACCTTTCACTTTTGCGTGCGTTTCGAGTGGTTGAGGAACGCAGTGAAGGCCGACGCCGGATCTACCGGCTGGCGCTCGTGAATATGCCGGACTGGTTGCTCGAGGGCGTCGACTTCGTCGCCGACAGAATTGGCGAAGTGAACAGCGACGCTACCGAAGAGGCGCGCAGACTCTGGATGGAACAGCAACAACCGGGTGTGATAGCCGGCGGCAACGCCGGAGACTGAACCAGAACTCAGCTCCGAACGATGCTCAGTTCAGGCCGGATCGGCGGATTGAGTGGCAAGCTCGTGCGCAGTTGCCGAGGTGCCGCGCCCACACGCGAGGAGACCGCTTCCATAAATTCCTGGCGCGGCAGATGACTCGAGTAGGGTCTCAGTGCGTCGACCCCCTCAGGCAAGATTCCTGCCTCCAGCGTAGTAAGCCAGGCGCACTCCAGAGTTGCAGCGGCGTTTCGCTCGCCCGACAACCAAAGCGCTGTAAACAACAGTGGCACCAACATCGCATCAGGCTCGGCAGCGTTTACCGGCTCGATGGTCACCACATCCGATACTGTTGCACTGATTGCATATTCACTCGAGTTGGTCAGGCCGAGGGCGATCTGCCGTGCAGATTCATACATTGAGTAAGGCGCAACAACCAGTTCGCGACGCTCCGGGGTCGCAGACACGGACTGAATCCATTCGCTGAGTGTGCTCGAGGCACCTGGCGCGATTTCCTCAGTGGTCTCACCCTGTTCCGACCTCAGCTGGACGATGCTGGTGAGGCCAAACCGTTCTGCGAGGTGTCGCAACATGCCCCGGCTCATCAGCGACTCGCCAATATCCCCGTCGTAGCTGACGACAACCCATTCGACACTGGCAGCCAGGCTGCGATTGACACCCTTCAGGCCTCGCGCATGTGTGATGCGAAGACCTGAAGCCAAACCAACCGATGCTGCATCGCAGATGATGCGTCTTACACCCGGATTCGCTTCCGGACGAACCCGGGTATCGGTGCCTGAGGTCTGCAACAACTGGTTCAGGTGCTGCGTCAACTCACGGTCTTCCGTTCCGTGGATACGCAATTCTCGTGCGGACGAGTTTCGATTCCCTGAAATAACACTGAGATTTCGTAGATTTACGGCCATGCGTCTATCTTTCCATCGGAATGTTCTGATGATTAGGGCGCCTATATTAGGACAAACCTTAGTTTTATTTATTTCAAATATCCGAACTGATTGATCGTAAAAAAAGAACGAAGCGTGACTAAAGCGTCAACAGGTCTCGTCGCTATTTACTTCAACAACTTAGGCGCGGAGCGCAACGATCATGGACCGATTTTTCAAACTGAGTCTGGGGACGCAGGCACTACTGATTCTGCTGCTTCCGCTGGCTGGGCTGGCATGGTTTACGGCAGATAATGTGACGCGCGCAAAAAATGTGAAGAGCGCGAGCGAACGGCAGATCCTGTTCACGGAAATCGCGGCAAGCGCCGGGGCCGTCGTCCATGAAACACAAAAGGAACGTGGCTTGACCTCAGGTGCGCTCGGGGCGGATGGCGCTGAGTTTGCAGCTAAACTGCCTGAGCAACGCACGGTTCGGGACGCGCGTATTGGCGAGTTAAAGACACTCGTTGCCGATATCGATACCGACACTCTCGGGCCCGTGATCAGCGGTGTGCTGGAGCGCGCGCTGTCATACACCGATGCCATCACTGACATGCGTCGTCGGGTTGATGCACAGAGCGTCGACCAGGCTACGGCCGTCAATTTTTATATCGAGGTTGTCGGGAGTTACCTCGAGCTGGTCAGCAACATGCCCAAGCTGAGCGAAGATCGCGAAGTCGCGACGCTCGGTGACGCCTACACGGCGTTGCTGCGGGTCAAGGAAGCATCAGGTCTTGAGCGCAACGTACTGAGCGAGACCTTCGCTCGAAACGAGCTCACGTCTCCACTGCGCCAGGAACTCCTGCAACTCGTGACTACGCAAGCGGTTTACCGTTCCGAATTAATGGGCTCTCTCTCCGGCAATTTCAAAGACATGATCGGCGCGGAGTTGGACTCACAACCGATCACCAACGCGCATGCCATGCGAGATGTGGCTTTGAACAGCGCAGTCGGGCGAAATTTCAATATCGACCCGTTGGCGTGGTTCCAAGTACAGTCGCTCAAACTTGATCAGCTGAAGCAGATCGAGGAGCAAATGCTCGAGGAGCTGAAATCCATTTCCATATCGCGACGCGACGAAGCTGCTGCTGGAATGCGTAGTGCGATGATCGTTGGCGCACTGGCCGGGCTAACCGTCTTATTTGCGATTGGCTGGAACATCGTCAAGTTCAAGGGACTCCAACGCGATCTCGGTGGCGACGCGAATTACCTGAATGAAGTCCTCGCAGCGCTAGGACAGGGTGATTTTTCGATGGATCTTTCCACCGAAAAGCCTGCTACGGGTGTGTATGCCGGACTCCAATCAATGAAGTCGAAACTCGAGGCGCAGGTAGAAAAAGACAGACAGGTGGTGGCGGAGTCCAACCGAATCCGTCAGGCGCTCGACAACGTCGACAGTCCGGTCATCATTGCAAACGAAACGATGCACGTCGTCTTCGTAAACCGCGCCGCCAAGTCCTTATTCGACCAGTTCAACAGCGATCAGAGCTATCAAGGTCAACCAGTCGACAGCGCACACCTGGTCGGCGTGGACATCGCACAAATTCCGGGACTTTCGCAAGCTGCGAAAAACCGACTTGTCGATCTGAACAAAACTCACATCGACGATGCTGATATTGGTAGCCGCACGGTCAGGTTGGTATCAAACCCGGTCTTTTCCGACAACGGGGACCGCCTCGGCGCCATTGTGGTGTGGAACGACCGCACCGCGGAGGTCAGTATTGAACAAGATGTCGATTCGGTCGTGCAGTCAGCGCGCGGCGGCGACTTGACCCAGCGCATCGATACGAAAGGGATGGAGGGCTTTTACGCCAGTCTTTCGGAAGGGGTCAACAGCCTTCTGACAGTGGCAGAGCAGGTCGTCGGTGACACCGTCCGAGTCTTCAGTGCCATCGCGCGTGGCAGTTTGAAGGAGTCGATTGATCGCGAGTATCAGGGCAGCTACGGCAGATTGAAGTCCGATGCCAATGCAACGATCCATAAGCTCACCGAAGTCATCGGCAGCATTCAGGAATCCGCATCTTCAGTGAAAGGTGGCGCACACGAAATCGCGATTGGTAATGCTGACCTCCAGCAGCGAACCGAAGAACAAGCATCGGGGCTCGAAAAAACCGCCGAAAACATGAAACGCCTGACGGAGATGGTTCGGCAAAGTGCGTCCAATGCTTCGGAAGCTAACGAACTGGCGCAGGGCACCCGCAATCTCGCCCACCGCGGTGGCGAGGCAGTCAACAACACGGTCTCCGCCATGCAGGAAATCAACGAAGCGAGCCGCCGCATTGCCGACATTATCGCGGTAATCGATGAGATCGCATTCCAAACCAACCTGCTCGCCCTGAACGCCGCCGTTGAGGCCGCACGCGCGGGTGAACAAGGTCGCGGGTTTGCCGTTGTCGCAACTGAGGTGCGCAATCTTGCGGGTCGCTCCGCTAGTGCGGCGAAAGAAATCAAGTCGCTGATTCAAGACAGCACCTCGAAGGTCGAAGAAGGCACGCGCCTCGTTGATGCGTCTGGCAAGACACTCGAAGAGATCGTTACAGAAGTGCAACGTCTCTCCACTACGGTCGAAGAGATCGCGCAGTCCAGCCAAGAGCAATACCAGGGCATCGACCAAGTCAATGCGACGATTTCGCAGCTCGACGCATTCACGCAACAAAATGCGGCGATGGTTGAAGAAGCCTCTGCCGCCAGTGAGTCTCTCGGTGCACAAGCGGCTCGACTGGATGAACTTGCGGCCTTCTTCGAGACGGCGAGCGACACGAGTGCCAGGGCTGCAATCGAAAGCATGGGCGTCAGCATTCGTGAAGAAAGACGCAGCGGCGAACGTCCTTGGTCAGAGGCTGCCAGCGTCTGACCTGATACACTCATCGCTCTCGAAAACACTCGCCGACTCGGCGGAGGAACGTTGAGCGATGAGTACGGGACTGCTGGCGCTGCTTGATGACGTTGCGGCCATCGCGAAGGTCGCAGCCGCATCGCTTGATGATGTCGCCGCGCAGGCGATTAAGGCCGGGACAAAGTCTGTGGGTGTGGTGATTGACGATGCCGCGGTCACACCCCGCTACGTGGTTGGATTCGCAGCCGAGCGGGAATTGCCGATCGTTATGCGGATCGCCGCAGGCTCCCTCCGCAACAAGCTCCTCATCCTGCTACCGGCCGCTCTCGCTCTGAGTTTTTTTCTGCCTGCTGCCATTACCCCCTTGCTGATGGCCGGCGGCTTGTTTCTCTGTTACGAGGGTGCAGAAAAGGTGCTCGAAGCCGTTGCACCACACAAGGCGCATGCTCACGAAGCGGCCATCTACGATGAACCGATTTCGCCCAAGGCGTTGGAAGACCAGCGCGTCGACGGCGCGATACGAACCGATTTTATTCTCTCTGCAGAAATCATGGCGCTCGCGCTCTCGACCATTCCCGACAGCACACTGCTAAAACAGGCGATCGTGCTTGCTCTGGTCGGCGTTGCCATAACAGCAGGTGTTTATGGTGTCGTCGCAATCATCGTGAAAGCGGACGATGTTGGTGTTGCTATGGCTCAATCTACGGCTTCAGGCACGGGCGCAAAGCTGTGGCGTCGTTTCGGGCGTGGCCTCGTTGTCGCTATGCCAAAGGTGCTCGCAGCGTTGTCGATCATTGGCACCGCAGCGATGATCTGGGTCGGTGGGGGCATCCTCGTCCACGGACTGGCGCATTATGGTCTCTCGGCACCTGAGCATTGGATTCATGCAGTCGCCGTCAAAATTGGCGCAAGCGTGCCGGTCGCTAGTGGCGCCATCACATGGATACTCGAGGCAGCGGGCGCGGGACTCATCGGACTTGCCGCGGGCGGCTTGATGATCCCCATTATTGCGCGCGTACTAGACCCAATTCGGGATCGACTATTTGGGGGCCGCTCAAAGCACGAGGCCACGGCATCCGCCGAGGACTAACTCGATCGGCGATATTGGTGTCTACGTAAGGTGCTTCGTGAACCACGCCATCGTGCGTTGCCATGATAGTGCTGCTGCCTCGGCGTCATATCTCGGCGTTGAGTAGTTATGGAACCCATGGCGTGTCTCGGGGTAGCTATGCATCTCGTAGGTGACGTCGGCGGCCTCGAGCGCCTTTTCGTAGTCGGCTCGCATCGCATTGACCCGGGGATCATTGTCCGCATAGTGAACCTGCACCGCCGCCGTAATGCCTGGAACTGCAGACGTATCTGCCGCGCGCCCGTAGTATGGCGCGACGGCGTGAATGTCCGTACCCATCCGCGTTGCCAGCGCATTCGCCATACCGCCACCCCAGCAAAAACCCGTTGCGCCTAACTTGCCGGTAGAAAGCGTGTGCGCTTTCACGAAGCGTGCACTGTTTTCGATATCGGTGGCGAGCTTTGCTGAGTCCAGATTGCGTTGCAGTACACGACCCTCGTCGTCGTTGCCGGGATAACCGCCGACGGGATATAAACCATCGGGAGCCAAAGCAAGAAATCCCGCCAGCGCTGCGCGCCGCGCCACATCTTGCACATAGGGGTTGAGTCCCCGGTTTTCATGGATCACGACCACGGCAGGAAATGGCCCCTCGCCGGCTGGCTGCACGAGATAACCGCGCATCTCACCGCTATTGCCCCCCGGCGACGGATAGTTCACCCATTGCGCCTTGATTCGCTCATCGGTGAATAACACTTCTTGTCCGGATGCGTAATTCGGCAGCATTGCGGTTGCCAACAGTGCGCCCGCACTCCCTGCACGCTCGAAAAACTGTCGTCGACTGATCTGGCCGTGGCAGTACTCGTCATACAAATCAAAAACCGTCGCTTCGATTTCGTGCCGTGTCATCGCAATGCTCCTCGTCGATTGGTTAACCACCATAAACGAAAATGACCCCTTTCGGGGCCATTCTCGAATTCGCTGATCTTATCCAGGAGCAGCTACACGACGATGTCGTTGCCCGCGAAACCACGGAAGAAAAATCCATCGAATGATTCGTTGTAGATGCGCTTGATATCGCGCAGCACACCGATTGCGACCTGCTCTCCAACCAGCAGTCCCTCGGTGCCATCGGTACGCCAATGAACGCCTGCGATATCCCTGCCGAGTGCGATGTTCGATGCGAGCTTGTCGAGCTCACCGCCGATTGTTAGCGGGCCACCGTTGTACGCTTCAAGGCTCAACCCATCGGTAGATGAAACGACCGGATCGGGAATTGGAGCGTCTTCATCGAAGAACGCTTTCATCACCGTTGTACAAGCACCAGCGATGGTCGCGTGACCTGCCGGATAGGCAGGGTGCGTTGGACTGCCTTCCGGATAGGCCATCGGCAACAGATAGGTTCCGGTACGCGAGAACGTCTCGTCGAACACGCTGACCTCGTCGATGGCGCTGTTGATCGGATATTCCTTCGCGCCGATAAGGTGGTTGTGAAGCCGACCACCAAAGGTCTCGGGCCGTAGTCGCAGATGCACTTGCCATTTCTGGAACCAGGCTGCTTTCAGAGCCTCGTGAGCGACTTTGGCGATCAAGGACAAAATATCCGCGCCACCGAATGTCACGAAGCGGCCCTGCGTCGCGGAGAAATCGTAAGGCAGTCGCGGATCCCACGGATTAATGCCAAGGCCACCGGTGATGATCTGTGAAGCGCTGAGATACGCCTGGTAGCTGAAATCGAAATGTACATAGCTGCCGATGCGGCGGCCGTCACTGATGTAGCGGCGCGTGCTATCGAATACCGAAGCACTCGGCACATTGCCCCGTTGCACCTCCAGCCACTCAGCGTAGCCCGTCATGAAATCAAGCCCTGACACATCGACGTCATAGCGCTGCGAGACCGTTCTTGGTCCGAACGGAATGTCTTTCAACAGTAGCTGTGAAACGTAGGGACCCGCGAGATCACCCGGCGTTTCTCCACGGAAGAGATTGTCGGGCGTGACCGGTCCGTTATAGCGCCGAGTGAAATAGTCGAACTTGTTCATGTCAGCAACAGCGCTCGCAACCAGCGAATGGGTTGCGTATTCCGTGAACGGCACGTCGCGCAGTAACGCATGCCAGTAGACTTCAACAATTTCCGCAATCTCGTCGCGGTCGGCAAAAGCGGGTGCCGCCGGCATGCTCGTGCAATGCGAGTCGACCCCTTCCATCGAATACGCGTA
Organism: Pseudomonadota bacterium; assembly: GCA_038521865.1. GTDB lineage: Bacteria > Pseudomonadota > Gammaproteobacteria > Steroidobacterales > Woeseiaceae > CALBPI01. The sequence goes on from JBCBKO010000002.1 coordinate 269,432, forward strand.
AGTCGCTTGTGGATTCGCCAACTTACGAGCACCACCCATGGGGATAGCTTCGAATCGCGACTCACTCCTCGTGCGCAACGCACGCTTTAGTTTGCGATAGGCGCGTCGGTCGACCTCACCGAGTTCGTCGTGCGGCAGGCCTTTCGTGAAAGAGCCGATCTTGCTTGCGTACGCAGCATCGTCGCCGTTGTCCGGATGCGCCGGCAGCGGCTGCGACCACTGCTCTACCGCAGCATCCGTACGAATCTCCAGCGAATTATCTCGCCGACGTCGCGGATTCAGCCGAATGACTGCAGCTTGCGCATTGCTAGTGATAGCAGCTCCCGCTGGCAGCATCGCCGCTGCACCCGCAGCCAACGCCGACTTGCCAAAAAAGTCCCGCCGTTCCGGCGACTGCGGCCCGGTTTCTTTCGTTTGCTCTTGCGATTTTCTGGTATTGGTCATGGTTCCCCACCTTGAGTTACGACGCCGGTATTTTTGTCACATCGTGTGTCGTTCTTGCCGGAAGTCATTTCCGCTATTTATTGCCGAAAGTCATCCAAGGCCACACCGAAAAGGCGTCTACACTCCCAGACTGACGGCTGCGTTCTGTTTATCCCATGAGACTACCGATTAACCGGGTACATGGTTCCGAACTTGACATATTTCAGCGCCGAATCCAGCTCGACAACAACAAACAAAAAGGCCCGATCAGCAGCGACTGACCGGGCCGGGTTGCAGTTTGATCGACGGGATCAGTCGTCGAGCTCGACCGTCTCCGCAGCGATCACGGTATCCGAGGATTCGATACCCTCGACTTCGACCTGATCACCGACCGTCAGCGAATCAAAAAACTGCGCAGATGTCAGTGTCATATCGTCGAACTCGAACTCCGTGTTCGCGTCTGTCGTCACTGTGACACCAAGAATGGTGAACGAAGGCTCAGCGATTTCTGTGACCGTTCCCTCGAGAACCACTTCGCCTTCTTCATCATCGTCTCGCTCCACTGTGCGAGCCAGGACGGTGTTGACGCCTTCCTGTGGCACCGCCGCTACCTCGATGTAATCACCAACACTAAGGTTCTCGATCGTCAGGCGTGTCAGCGACGCGCTACTGAAGTCTTCGAATTTCGTCGAAGCATCGGTATTCACGGTGATGCCTAACACTACGAAGCTCCCAGCGCCGGTATCGATGGAGTCAATCTGCGCTTCGATTTCGATCGACGCTTCCGGGCGGAACTCGATGTCATCAGCAACGAGCACACCCTCAGAGGACAGCTCGCCTTCGACCTCGACGCGAACATCAAGCGCAAGATCATTGATCGTGCCGTTCTCAAAGTCCGTGTCACCGTTTGTGGTCACCGGAATGCCCGCCACATCAAAATCGGTGCTGGATGCAAAGCGTGTGATCAATCCGGAAATTTCAAGATCTACATCATCCGTGCCGGTCAGATCCGGCAGGACCGATTCGAAATCCACCTCTTCGGCGATCAGCACACCGTTAGCATCACGCTGCGAACCCTCGACCTCGACCAGATCACCTTCGCCGATCTCACCGTTCGGGAAGTCCTCCAGCATGGCGGTCGCGTAGTCCACGGTCAGTGCGTTGATCTCGAACGTCTGTGCTGCGGTATCGAGGTTCGCCACGAAACCAGTGACCTCGAATTCGTTGGTGTCGGATTCCGGCTCGATGCGTGACGCGATGATCTCGCCAGTCGAGTTTGGCAGGCCACTGACCTCTACGAATACACCGACTGTCAGTCCCTCAATGTTTGCAGGTATGAAGTCATCGTCGAATGAGGTTTCGGCGTTGATCAATACCGTCTGACCCAGTACGACGATGCGGTCGTTGGCGATATCGATGCTGTCGATCGGGCCTTTCACCGCCTCGTCATAGAAGACTTCATCGGCGACGCCGTTGATGCCGTCTTCGTCGATCGACCCGCGAACGAGGACAATGTCACCGATGTCGAGATCCGACTCGATGCCGGCTGCTCCGTCCAGCGTGAACACCGCCTGGCTCGTATCGTAGCGGACGCCGTTAACCACGACGCTGCCGAAGTTGCTGACCGGTCCCACGGCAAGACCCGTGCGGCCGATACCGCCCGTGTTGCCGCCACCGCCCCCGGCTCCACCGCCGCCACCGGTATTCGGAGGTGGTGCCGAGCCACCACCGCCACCGCCGCCACAGGCCGCAAGCGTCAAAATCGCTGTACCAATAAAGATGCGCTTCAATCCATTCATGACATCGTTCCTTTGGGTAAGGTCCCTTCAATTGCATACACTCCGAGCCCCAATCGCACGGGCGTGGACCTTGTGTCCTTCGCGTTTTGCTGATGGCGACTCAACCACTCATCGATCTCTTCCAGAAACTCCTGACCTCTCACGTTCAGAAACTCCCGAAACTCCTCTACATGCCGACTGTCGATGTTCGACTCGACGGCAAATCCTTCCAGCCACTTGGGCGCCCCTTCTTCAACCGCCAGGTTTTTGCTCAGCGTGTTGGCATGGTCGAACAAGTTAGTACCGAAAAACCGCAGCGCCCCTTCACTCACATCGTCGGGCATGTGATACCGACGCTTGGGGGAGACACGGCCGTCTTCCAGTCGCTCGATCGACTTCGCGGAAGTGAGTTCGCGAAGGAGCGTCTGTTCCGGGGTGTCCCCCCCATACCGAGCGAAAAGCTCATGAAAACTTTGGCGGCCCTGCGCTTCGAGCGAGAGGGCCAATGGTTCGCCATCGGCGTTCAGGAAGTCAGGGTCCTGATACCAACCGGAGAGCAACCGTGTTGCATCGGTCGTCTTGCTGGACTGCGTCTCGGTGCCGCCTTCGAGCAGCTCGCGCTGGCGCTTCACTTCCTTGCGCGAAATGCCCGTCAGGATCGAAACACGCGACACGTTGGTTGGACGTCCGCGAATACCAAATGCATCGGTCGCAACGTCAACGAACACCGATTTCGAGAGTTCGGAGAACTCACGCCAGGGCATCCCGCTGCGAATGAGTACGAGGGCAATCGGGCGCAAAAGTGTGCGTACCGCGTTGCGTAAAGTGCCTCTCAAACCGAGGTTTTGATCTGTTGTAACGTCCATAGGTGGGGCAATTTACCCCAATTTTGGAAACTCACAAGCAATAAAACCCGAATATAACCACAGGAAAAACCGAAGTATCGGTTCATCCAGCAGGTAAAATGAACAGATGCGCAAACTGTTCCTGCACGTCCTGTTCGTCGCTGGTATCGCCTTAGCGAGCGTCGGCTGCACGCCGTCGGACGATGCCGAACCCACTGAAAAGACAATAAAAATACTCACCCGCGGGAACGGCGGCGATCCCGGCTCACTAGATCCTGCGCTGGCAACCGACATCCACGCATTTCACGTGCTGACCGATCTCCGCGAGGGTCTTGTGACCGTGGATGCTAGCGGCAGCGTGTCGCCGGGCGTCGCTGCTGAATGGCAGATTAGCCCCGACTCAACAACCTATTCGTTCAGCCTGCGCCCGAATGCCCGTTGGTCCAACGGCGATCTCGTGGTCGCCCAGGACTTCGTCCGCGCCTTCGCACATCTCGCGAATCCGGACACGCCCTCACCGCTTGCCTACCTCCTGAACCCCATTCGAGGCTTTGCCGAGATTAAGAGCGGGGCAGCACCGCTGGACACACTAGGGGTACATGCGAGCGATCCCGACACGCTGGTTATCGAGTTTGCGCAGCCAACAGCCCATGCACTGGCACTACTCAGCCTTCCGCTCGCCTGCCCGAGGCATTCTGACGCCGAGATGACCAACGGTGCCTACCAATTGGTCTCGTGGTCGCCGCTTGATAGCTTGCTGATCGAGAAAAATCCGTTCTTTCACGGTGCGAGCGAAGTGTTCTTCGATCAAGTGCGTTACTTACCCGTGACCGACGAGGCAACTGAGCACCGCATGTTCGTTGCCGGTGAACTCGATCTAACCGAGGCAATACCGGTCGCTTCACTGCAGGCCATGTCAGAGGAACAACGCGAAGAGGTTCGGATCGCACCTGTGCTCGGTACCTACTTCCTGGCACTGGACGTTAACGAAGACCCATTGACCGATCGTTCCCTGAGACGCGCCCTTTCCAGCGCCATCAATCGTCAGGCGCTGGCCGAGATCCTGGGCCGTGGAGAGCGGCCAGCCTACAGGCTGGTGCCACCCGGCACCGCTGGACAGAGGGCAATACCCGATATGCCATCTGGCTCAACCGCGAACGCGTTCACCACGAGTGCTGATCTTGTGTATTTGTATGACACAGGCTCCGTCCACGAGAAGATCGCGCTCACCGTTCAGTCTATGTGGCGAGAGGCTCTGGGCCTCGAAATCAACCTCGATGCACGTGAATGGCAATATTTCCTCGACGCTCGTCAGCGCCAGGAGCAATGGTCAGTGATGCGATTCTCCTGGTTCGCCGACTACAACGATGCTTTGGCTTTTCTGGAGCTATTTCGCGGAGGCAACGAGAACAACCTGCCGGGATACGCTAATCCGGAGTTCGAACAATTGCTGGATCGCGCCGCGAGCACAGCGGATCAAGATGATCGAGCAGCGCTACTGACCGCCGCCGAGCGGATGCTGCTCGACGATGCTGTAATAATTCCCCTGTATTTCATGGTCTCCAAACACATGGTGGACCGATCCCTATCAGGATTTATCCCCAACGCACTCGACCGCCACCCGAGTCGCTTCATGAGACGCAAGACAAACGCAAACGACGCAAAAGAGACGACGGAATGAAATTTCACTTACTCGTGTTGATCACAATGATCGTGCTCACCGGATGCACCACAGCACCGGCCACAGACACGCCAGTCAACAATGGCCTGATCAAGATTCGCAGCGCGAATGATGTTGAGACTACGACACAACGACTTCTCGCCGCCCTCGACACAGCTGGAATGCGGCATTTTGCAACCGTTGATCATACCGAAGGCGCCGAAGCCGCCGGGCTTGCCTTAAGGCCGACACGCGTTGTGATTTTCGGCAACCCGAAGGCAGGCACGCCTTTGATGCGCTGCGCACAAACGATTGGCATCGATTTGCCGATGAAGGCGCTGATCTTCGAGGCCGAATCTGGCGAGGTGTTCTATACCTACAACAACATCCGGTATCTCGGTGACCGACATGCGATCGCGGGGTGTGGCCCCGTACTCGACAAGGTCGAGGGCGCACTCGCAAAATTTGCGATGGCAGCGACCAGCTCATGATGGTCTCGCCACTATCCGCAGCAGAAATCCGCGTCTTGGGATGCCTGATGGAGAAGGCGGTGCTGACGCCCGATCAGTATCCAATGACGTTGAACTCACTGACCAACGCCTGCAATCAGAAAACCAGTCGAGAACCGGTCATGAACCTCGACCCTGGCCAAGTTGAGGCAGCACTCAACTCGCTCATCGCCCAGCACCTGGTTCGCAAGGACGAAAACTTCAAGCGCGGCGTCGATAAGTACACGCAGCGTTTCTGTAACTCGACTTTCGGCGAAGTACAACTTGAACCGGATGAGTACGCGGTTCTGACGCTGTTGCTACTTCGTGGTCCGCAAACACCTGGCGAACTGCGCACCCGCAGTGGACGCATGCATACGTTCGACTCGAATAATGATGTTGTAATGACCGCCGAACGACTCGTTGACCGCGATACGGACCCGCTGCTGGTGAAGTTGCCACGTACACCGGGCCGTCGTGATGCTGAGTATATGCATCTATTGGCAGGACCCATCGATCTCAATCAATACGCGGACGAAGCTGCAGATGCGCGGCCTCCAGCGGCACCTAAAACCTCTGCCCTCGTGGCCAGAGTCGCGGCACTCGAGGAAGAAGTCGCGCGCCTGAGAGCACTGATCGAAAATTAGCTAACTACCACGACTTTTCGAGAATCAAACCGATGAGCGGGAATGCGCCGTCCTCCTCATCCACTGACTGCCCCGTGCGTGGGTTGAACCCGGGCGGCTGTCCAACGGGACCACCGTAGACATTGATGACATCCAGAAACAGAACAAAGTCGACAAAGCCAAGTGGTTGCCGATAGTCGACGCGAATGTTGAGACCATGATAGTCATCCAACGTCACAGCATTTTCGGTGATGATCTCTTTTGAGAAGCGCAAGGGCGCACCGTCACCCAGCACGTTGTTGTTGACGACAAACGCATCATCGGGACGTCCGCTGCCATATTTCCAGCGCGCTGCGACTTGCCACTCGGCGTTGATTTCCCAGCGTGCTGCCAGCGTCACAAAGTGGCGGCGACTGAAGTCGGCAGTGTATTCCCCCCGACCATCGTTGTCGTCGAGTCGGGATCGGTTGTAGGAATAGGTGGCATTAGCTGACCAACCATCAGCGAAGGTCCGATTGATGACGATGTCTGCGCCGAGGTTGGTACCGTCTCCTGCGTTGGTCACGCGTGCATCGGTACGTCCACGATCAGCAACCAAATCATCGAGCTCCTGGTAGTAGGCTTCGAACAAGAAACTCCAATCGTCACCCCAACGTCGCTCGAAACCGGCACTCAGGTGAGTGATTTCTTCGTTCCTGAGCGTCGCATTGTCGGGATTCGCACCGCGAGTAAGAAACCTCGGAGACTCATAGAACACACCTGCGGTTGCGGAGAAGCGGAGTTCGGGCGAGTACTGGTAGTTTGCGGACAGGCGTGGCGAGACGAGCGACTGATCGGAAAAGCCATCGCGATCGAACCTCAATCCCGCTCGAAGGTCCCATCGGTCGAACTCGAATACCTGCTCTGCGAAGACCGCATAGTTGAGTTCAGATGCATCCAACCGGGAGTTGATGTTGTCCGGCGTCCACACAATGAAGTCCTGCCCGGCAGGCCGCGGATCATCGGTCTCATAAACATAGCGCGTCCAGTCTTCCCGCAAGTTGACCGTGAAATCTGCGTCGATCTGAACAGCGCGCAGGCCCATCGAAAAACCTCCGAAACGATTTAGCGCGCGATAGTCGCTGCGCCAGCCGATCTCGGTTTCGCCCTCCTCCAGCGTAATGATCCGCGGATTCACAGGAATCTGGTTCGCCGGGGTTCCTGCGGATACGAGATCTGGAAATGACTCACCTTCAGCGGAGCTCTTTTGGCTATCCCTCCAGTAGACGCGGTTTGTCCACTCGCCGGTGTCGCCCACCAATCGCCGCCAGGTGACACCGATCAGCGAGAGGTCCTGTTCGGTATCGACAATGGACACGTCCTCGAGTTGCTCGTCTTCCAGGACGTTATCGATGTCGCGGGTGAACTGCTCCGGCGCGGTGATGGCGAGAAACTCAAACTCATTATTCGCGTCGAGCGAGGTCACTGTTTTGAGGATCACATCGGTCAGTTCAGGACTGCCGATATCACCGTTGTCGATCTGTTCGAACAATCGGCCGAAGTCAAATTGCCGGGCGGTAAAAAACACGGAAGTGTCGTCATCGAGCCCGCTCGGTCCGTCGTATACGACCTCAGCGCCCGTGATGTCAGCACGCAGACTCGCTGTCGGTGTCGGACTGCCCCCGGCAACTTCGAGCTGCAGCAGAGAGCCGGATCGTCCACCAAAAGCAGCGCTCCATCCCCCGGGTGAAAACTCAGCACCCGCGATCGAATTCGGTGCGAAAATCGAGAATCGACCGCCGCCTTCAATGTCGGAGTCCTCGCCCAGCGACTGGTCAAAATGAACGACTTTGTCGAGTGGAAATCCGTCGACAAATATCAGGTTATTGCGTGGCCCTCGTCCGCGTACCGTGAAGTTCGCGAATTCTCCGGTCGAGTTGATCCCGGGCAAACCATCGAGCGCACGCATGACATCGCTGCCGCTGCCGACCGCATTACGTAGCTCATCGCGGCTGAAATAGCTGGAGCTGACACCACTGAACGCATCCCCACGGCGGGCGCGCCCGGTGACCACCAGCTCATCGATGGGCGTATTTGTGGTCTGTAACTCAACGGCGAGCACCCGCTGCTGCTGGGGAAGCACTCGCACCTCCGGCTCAACCGCTGGAGCCTTTCCTTCGGCGCTCGCTGTCAGCGTGTAGAAGCCGATCGGCATATCCCTGAACACGACTTCGCCCGAGGCGTCTGTGACCGCGCTCCGGCGCTCACCATCGCGAGCTTCAATAACGATCGTGACGTTCGGCAGTGCGCGACGGGTCGCCGCGTCTGTCACGTCGATGACGAGACCACCGGTATCCGCAAACGCAGGTGCTGCGAAGAACAGGGCCATCCCGATCAGAGCCCAAACTATCATTCGCTTCGCTGAATCCATCGCTGTTCCCTGCTCGATGTATGTTGGCAAGGGTTCGTCGATCCTCACGCACCGGATTCAACCTAGAGGATAGAAAATCACTCTTCGTCCTGCTCGGTCGTGGACGTCGGTTGCCGACGCCAGCCATATTCTCGCGCCATACGCGAGTATCGATCGATATTGTCCTGCGTCTGCGAGTCGGTTTGCACCTCGCAGTTTTCGATAATGGGTAATGCCCGCAAGATATGGCTCTCCGGGTCGATGACGACCCGCGCTTCACTCGGCACCTCTATCGATCGCGACTCCGGCGTCATCGGCACCACCACCGACTCACCATCGACGCTGACCGTCACCGGCATCGGAAACTCCCGCCGGCCTGGGACGATCCATTCCAGTTCAAGCCGCCCGCCTTCTCTTATGGTTCGAAGCTCGGGCATCCCGGCCTCGTACAGGTAGGTGTCGACCAGCCAACCGATATCTTCGCCTGCGACGTCGGACATGATCCGGACGAACTCCTGAGTATCCCGGTAGCGCGTGCGGATCGGGTATTGCAGCGACCACGGGTCATCAGTGCCATAGATCAGGCGACGCGTGCCCGCCCAGAAGGCGTACTCGCCAATATAGTTTCGCAGCGTGTGCAGCATCCACGCCCCTTTGGTGTAAATATCGCGGTTGTCGAATGCCTCGCCCACATCCGCCGCCTCCGGCTGGGCGACGGCAACACAATGCTCAGAATGTGTGTAGGCATTAAACATGCGATCGAAATATCCCATGCGACCGGTGATCTCTTCCGCGTAAACCGCTTGCATATACGAGGCGTAGCCCTCGTGCACCCAGGAGTCTTCAGGTCGTGCGTGAGTCATCACGTTGCCGAACCACTCATGCGCCAGCTCATGGTGCAGCAATTGATCGAAGCCATGACTGCCACGCGTATATTGCTCACCGTAAGCGTTGATAGTCTGGTGTTCCATACCAAGATGCGGTGTCTCTACAAAGCCTGCTTTCTCATCGCCCCATGGATAAGGACCCAAAAGACGTTCGAAAAATTCAAGATGTGGACGAACATCGCTCTTGATCAGATTTCGCGCATTCTGTTCGTTCTTTGGCAGCGCCCAGAATTGCACCGGGAAGACACCACTGACGCCCTGATAGTCCTCTTCGATGCGAACAAATGGACCTCCGTTGATTGCGATCGCATAGCCTGTGTAGGGATGGCGCGAAGACCAGTGCCAGGTATCGAAACCATCGTCGCCGACCTCCATCCGGTCCAGCACGCCGATCGACGCCACCTTGATGCCGCGCGGCGCACTGATGGAAACCGAAACGCCATCATCAGGCTTGTCGGCGTAGGTATCCTTGCAAGGCCACCACAGATCACAGCCCTCGGTTTGCACGGCGGTGGCAAACCAAGGCGTACCGTTGTGCTCAGACCAGACAAAACCACCATGCCATGGCGGTGCTTTGGCGATATGGGGATGTCCGCGATACTCGATCGCCACACTTGTGCGCTCACCCGGTTCCAGCGGCGCGACCAAGATTACGGAGAAACGATCATCGTCACGTCGAACTGGACGCGACGCCCCGTCATTTGATGCAGCCACAATCTCAAGGTCAGGATCGAGATCCAACTCGATCACTGAGGTCGGCTTGATCGCCTCAACGATGACTGTGACCGTACCTTCAATCGAGAACGATTCCGGCATGATTCTCAGCGCAAGATCGTAGTGCTTCACATCGAACGCGGCTTGCGCGTCGGTCAACGCCCGGCCCGTCTTGGCCGTTTGCGGGTCGACATCATCCACAAAGGGCGTACCGCGTGCTGCCGATTCCAGTGCGGCGACTACCTCAGGATCGAGTGAACCTGTTGCTCGCTCTGGAGGTGAACAAGCGGCAAGCAAGAATAGCACTGAAAACGCGCCACCGACCAGAACACGATGTGGCATTGAAAGTTACCCGCTATTTGCTTATGAGGCCCACTTTGAGTGCATCGGCGTTAGCGCTCGCCGATGTCGTGCCAGCGCTTGCGGTGTCTGCGATGGCGGTATTTTGTTCACAAAATTGTATCGTGCAACATGAAAAGCCGCATCAAACCCGAACAGATTTTCACGCATTTTCTCAAGCTCATCGCGCCGATAGTCAGCCAATGGTCGAGCGCGCTCATCGGCAAGCCGTTTCGCGTGTTTTTGGTGAAGCAGCGATGCGAATCGATCAGATCGCGCGAGGCGTTGTGCCCGCTCTGCGAGCGCCGGCTGGAACGCGTGTTTACTGCGAGCGATCACTTCATCGATCAGGCCGAGAGATGACGCATCGATGGCTCCAATCGACCCTCCCAGTTGAACAATACGTTGAGCCCGCTGCTTGCCGCAATGCTCTGGCAACAGGTAGGTCCAGTAAGCAGAACCATAGAGATTGCCGATATTTTTGTAATGCGGTGTCAACACGGTATCGGCGTGGGCCCATACAAAATCTGCTGCGCGCGCCAGAAATGCGCCGCCCGCTCCCGCATTGCCTCTGAGTGCAGAAACGGTGAGACACTCAGTGGTCGTAATGATCTCATGGGATAAATCGTTCAACGCGTTAATGTTGGCCCACGAGGCTTCCGCGGGCTGATCACTCGCCTCGATCAGATTCAGGTGGATGCCGTTGCACCAATGGTCTGGCCCGCCCGCAAGCACAATCACCTTCGGCTTTTGCTCACGAACAGAGATGAATGCCGACATCAGACGCGCGCTCTGTCCCGAACTCAGCGCACCGTTGTAGAAATCGAAATACAGGTAAGCAACGTCATCCACGATCCTCGTTCTGATTTCGGTATAACCATCGGCGGTGTCCGTGGGAATACTCGGTAGGTGAGTGCATGCGTGGCGCAAGACAATTGAAGCTGGCAATTTGAAACGCTGCGTCGATGCTCGATCCACCGCATGGCCAATCCACACCGCGTTATCACGCGTGCCGACAAGCACCGCAGCACCAGATACGGCGAGTAACTCGCCCGGGTCGCCCTGGTGGCCGGGAGCTTCGCGCGCGTCGTACAGACGAACGCGCCTTCCGCCAAGCTCTGTGAGGACTCCAGGACTACCGTCACCAGATCGTATCTTACTCAAGACCGTACCTGTGTCATCCCGATCCCAGTCGATCGCTCGGTCTTTTTGTCTTGCCGCATCTCTCCAGCTGACATCCACGGATTCTGGCTCGACTAGCGGGGCACCACGACCCGACTGAAATCGCCCGATTGCCTCTGTCAATGCTTCGATGGCATGGTGCGCCACTTCCTGTCGATAGATGCTCGCTTTGGTCGCAGCCCGCATTTCGAATTCTCGGCTCGCCCAGACGGTACCTTCATCGAGCTCGTCATTCGCTTGATGGATGGTCACACCCCAAGTGCTGTGCCCGCTAAGAATGGCCCAGTCGAGTGGTGAGGGTCCCCGGTCTCCGACGACACCGCAGCGCACGACGAAGCAGGGCACATTGGACCAGACGCTCATCGTGAGTCGTCGTCGAAGGTTCGGTGCAACAATGAGATCTGGTTGGAACCGGAGAACCGCATCTGCGGTGTTTGCGTCATTGATATCGAGTTCGACACTAACCTTGTAATCGCGCTCGTCCAACGCAACCAAAACCTGTTTTGACAGACTGTCGAATGAATCGCAAAGCAGCAGAATACGCATATCAGATCCCGCCCTCAGTCCCAGTCCAAATCAACAATCTGCCAACAAATTCCTGAGACTGTCCGCACTCTCGGATAGATCATCAGGCTCAGCACTAACGAGACTCGGTACGGTTGCAACCTCCAGCGAGTTGACGATCATCTCGCCCTGAGTGTTGAAGAATTGAACCCACCAAAGTCCACGAATATTGGTGCTGGTTATGCGGCAGTTTCCGGACCCGCGTGACTCGATCACTGCCGGGCCCAAGCCAAACAAGGCCTGCATCAATTCGAGATGCGATTCCTCAGTGTCGGTGAGATTCATGACATGCGTGACGCCACGCTCCGCGTAGCAAATCAATGCCTCATGCAGTTCGGACAAAATCCTCTTGAGCGCCACCGGCAACGTCTTTAAGGATGCCAGTGCAAACTGGGCCGCAGCCTTTGTGAACACGGCGCGAGCGATAAGCTTCGGCAACGGGGCGACCTCAACAATGTCAGCATTGACTCGTCCGTCGTCGTCGTAGTGTCGCACTCGCCAGACTCCCGCAAAGACCGACTCTTGTATTCTGGCATTGGCGGCACCGTCGTAGGAGATGCTGATTCCGCTAGTGCCAAGCACACGGTCAAGCCAATCGAGATTCCTCGAATCCAGGTGGTCGACGGGCAGAGACACAACCGGGGTTCCGGGCTCATACCGTTCCAGTGCATCATGAACAACCGAAAGCGTTTGCAGCGCTACGCCAAGCTCGTCCGAATCGCCTGTTAAGCGATTAGCCGGTCTGTCCGATCGACGAACGCGTGAGGAATCCTGATCAAAGCCAGAAAGATCCGCGTCGTCTTCTGCCTCCTGCGAACGTGGTTCGATCGCAATCGTCGTGCCAAGCTCCTTCATGGTTGTCCCCTGAAGCCGTTACGTCCTTGTGAAATTGCGCCGGTAGGCGTCCCCTACCTCCCGGCGCAGTACCCGAGTCCTGCCTAGTTGACATCAGCCGGATAACATTGAATAGAGCAGTTAGCCCCGCCCAAGTAAAGCACTTCCAAAAAAACCCTGTGATCTCAGGGTAATAAGTCGAGGAATGATGCTGGACAGTGTCTGTTGACCATGACACGTCTATTCGACAATCACGTCATACAGGTAAACAAAAACAAACGCCGAACGCGATGCGTTCGGCGTTTGCTTCGCACAAATTCGCAAATTTGCGCGATATTGTTGGGCAAATACTCCGCTAGAACGAGTAGGTTGCCGTCAAACGATAACGACGCGGTGCTCCCGGCTCTACCCATACATCCGCGAATGAGTTGGTGTAGAAAGTCTCGTCGAACACGTTGTCGATGTCTGCGCGTATCGACAGTTGGTCCATCGGCTCAAACTCGCCAAACAAACGGAACGTCGTGTAGCTCGGCAGGAAGAAATCGAAACCTGTCCACCCCAGGCGCTCATCCGTGTACAACATGCCGCCACCGAACTCGGCTGGGCGATCAGCAATTGCCACAGACCGACTCAGCTGGATGCTGAGCTGGTTTTCCGGAGCGTTGATCAAGGGGTCACCCGCTTCGATCGTGGCCCCGAAGTCTGCGTCCGGGTTGCTGTTGGTAAATTCAGCATCGACATAAGCATAGGAGAACCAGACGTTCCAGCCGTTGTCCGTCGACAGGTTGGCGTCGATTTCAATACCACGACTGCGTGCTTCACCTGCGGGAATCGAGAAGAAGCCCGCCGCTACCGCTTCAGGGCGATCATCGTTCACGAGAATGTTGCTCTGATCGACCTGGAACGCCGTTACGGTCAGTGAACCCGCTGCGCCATCGAAGAACTGGGCAAGATCGGCTTTGAATCCAATCTCGGCAGACTCGGTCACATTGGGATCAAACTGGTTGCCCTGGAAGTCCGAGCCAGTCTGCTGGCGGAAGCCCTCGCCATAGGAAGCGTAGAGGCTCATACCATCGCTGACTTCATAAACCGCACCGAATTGTGGCGAGATACGATCGTCGGAAGAGCTGACGGTAGTGACTGGGTCCGCTCTGAGGTTCGTCAGGTCCTGCTCGAAGTCATCGAATCGCAAGCCCAAGCGCACCTGGAAGCGATCGGTCAGATCGATCTGGTCTTGAATATAGAAGCCCATGCCTTCCAGATCTTCCTGACGGTCGGTGTTTGGAGTCGGGACCGGTGTCGGGAACTGGCCGTACACCGGATTGAAGGCATCGAGGAACAAGTATTCAGCTGGATCCAGCGTGGAGATGTCCGTTCCGTCCCCGAAGAACCCAGGACGGAAGCGCAGGATGAACAGGCTGTTCTCGAACCGGTCGTAATCGGCGCCGAACAACAGTCTGTGGCGTAATCCACCGGTCTCGAACTGACCTGCGATTTCGCCACGAAGCACCGTGTAGTCGGACTCGAAATCGCGGAATCGGAAGAAGCGCGAGATCGTCTGCCCATCGAGGAAGAACGTTTGGCGACCACCGAAGTTGTTTTCCGATGCGTTGCCCGTGAACGAGGTATCCCGGAAGCCAAAGCCACCGAGGAAACTCCAGTTGTCGGAGAAGTTGTGTTGGACCTCGATCTGATGCCCAACGACTTCGGTTTCTATCGGCCCATCACCCGGTTCGCCGGTGAAGGTCTTCCTAGGCGAGAATCCGAACTCTTCAGAGAAGACGACACCGCGATCAAACGGAATCTCCTGCTCTGTGTATTCGAGCTCGTAGGTGGCGCTGGTGTTTTCGTTGATCTGCCAGGTCACCGATGGATAAAAGCCAAGGCGCTCGGTCTCCACCGTTTCGCGGAAGCTCTCAGCATCTTCGTAGAAACCGACCAATCGCACGCCGACATTCTCATCGGCACCTAGCGTCGTCTGAACATCGCCCTCTAGCCGAAGCTGCGACCAACTACCGACAGTAAATCGAACATCACCACCGGTTTCGAACTTCGGTCGCTTGGTGACCAGGTTGACCGTACCGCCAGGCTCTCCACGACCGAACAATGCCGAGCGAGGCCCTTTGAGGACCTCAACAGACTCGATGCCGACGATGTCGCGAGGCCCCGCGAAGCCGCGGCCTGCGTTAAATCCGTTAACGAGGAACCCGCTCGGCAGGTTGATATCGCCCGAGAACCCACGAATCGAGAAGCTGTTCCACAACCCACCGAAATTGTTTTGGCGCGCGACCGACGCTGACAAATCCAACGCGTCGTTCAGGTTTAGTGCACCTACATCCTTCAGCAATTCCACATCGATCGTCTGGACTGCAGAGGGATTTTCCAGATCGTCAAAGTTGCCCTGGTAGGCTCGGCGATCACCGACAACAAAGACTTCCTCGATTTCGCCGCTCTCTTGCGCGAAGGATTGCGTTGGCAAACTTGCACCAACGGCAGTCGCAACCGCAGCGGCCAACGCCAACCTGCGTGGGTTAATAAATTCCACCTCTTTCTCTCCCGTCTTATTGCCGGCGCTTCATGAATGGCGCCGAGTTCAAATTGATATGTAATGTTATTACATATTGCTCTGCGAGAAAGGCTTAATTGATGACGATGTCGGCTATTTGTAGTGCTGCCCAGCTTGTGTCACAGCAAACGCAACCATGCCCCAGGCGACGATCAACGAGAGCCCACCGAACGGCGTGACAGCGCCCAGCTTCGTAATGCCCGTGAGTGCAAGCGCGTAGAGACTGCCGCTGAACAACACTATCCCCACTTGCATCATGACAGCCGCCCGAGAGAACCATCGGGAACCGGAAAACTGCACCATCGCGAGCGCGATCAGGATGAGCCCGAGTGCATGGTAGAAGTGATATTGAGCGCCAGTTTCGAAGGCGCTCAATAGTCGGTCTGAAACACGTCCTTGCAGCCCATGCGCACCGAACGCACCGGCGATTACCGAAAGTGCCGCGTTGATCGCGCCAGCCAGCAACACCGTGCGGCTGGACGACGCTGCACGCTCACGACTACTCACTTAGCGCCCCGGAATCGAGCAATGCCAATGCTTCTTGCACCTTCGCGATTGCTCTTGGCTCATTGCCCATCGCACGATTGAAATAGTAGATGAACCCCGACAGGTACTGCTCGCCGTCGTTAAAGCGAATCTGGGCGTTACGATTCTCCAGGAAGATCTCATTGCGCCGGACCTTCTCAAGCGCTTCGTAGGCGCTGGCAATCACCAGCAAATCTGCCGCTTCGACCGACGCGATCGCCCCTGAGTCGGTGGCAAGCTCATAGGCAACAATCGTGATTTCCGGAGGCACGGTGCGCGGCAAGTCCTGCGGAAACTGTTGCTCCCGGATCAAGGACTGTATCGCCTCCTGATAGGCGAGCAGTAATTCCGGGCGACTCGGCGCTATTCGCTCCAGCTCGGCCAGATTTTGTGCAAGCTCGGCCCGCACGAGAGATAGCGCCACCTCAGCGTCTTTCGCCTCATTGAGATCTTCTCTCCACTGCTCAACAAAAAACGCGAGTAGGACGCTTAGGAAAATCGCAATGGACTCGAGCAAGAGCGGCGGTCGTTTGGAAGCAGAAATGAGCAGCTCCTATCGTGTTCGCTCGCCTTGGAGGATACCGCACCCCCAAGTCAAAGTTTTAGTTGAAGCTTGAATTATTTTAGTTTACGCTTAAACCATATTGAGCCAAAGCAAGCCCATGAACGAATCACGAGCCTCACTGGAACGCAGCGCGTGGTTGGCGGTCGTTCAGGCCTATCAGGTCTGCACGCGCCAATACACGCGCATGCTGTCGGCATATGATCTGACAGTGGCGCAGTTCGACGCGTTGACCCGTATTCAAGAGCTCGGACAACGCCAAGAACACGTCACGCCGCATGAAATCGCAGAAGCGATGCTGGTGACGCGTGGCAACCTGACCGGCCTCATCCGGCGACTTCAGGAACGCCACTTGCTGACGACCCAGCCCCACCCGGAAGACGGTCGCTCGGTCACCTGTCAGCTGACCACTATCGGTGTTGAGCTGCTAACCGAGGCACAACGTGCGTCGGCCGTGTTTATACAGGAGCAGCTCGAACCGTTCGGCACGCAATCGCTCATCGAGACACGCGAACAAATGCGCGCAATGGCCGCGCATCTTGAAACACTCGACCCCGACAACATCGTCGAGCGGTCACAACGCAGGAAGCAAGCATCATGAACTCAGCCACGAACGCACAACCTCGCCCACCATCACGACGCACCTTCTGGAAGGAATCCAGAGCACTGGTCGATCTTGCCACCATGCCCGGGCCGCTTTTAGCTGCGGGATTACGAAAGCGAGACGCGAAGTCTCCCATGCGCGTTGTCACGGTCCCCGGCTTCGGTGCTGACGATTGGTCGATGCTCCCGCTACGCCGCTTTTTGAAGTCTCGCGGATTCCAGTCTGAAGGTTGGGGCCTTGGCCGTAACCTCGGTGGGCTCAATTTGAAGCATGAACTCAGCGACCTCAGTGAGCGCTGGGATTTTATTCCGCGAGACCACTATCAGGGTGAGGGTGGAGTCCCTTATCTCTGCGACCGACTCTATGACCGCCTGGTCGAGCAATATGGAGACTCGGACCAACCGATTGCGTTAGTCGGTTGGAGCCTCGGTGGCTTCCTCGCCCGCGAGGCTGCCAGAGACTTACCCGATCTCGTTGATCGGGTGATTACGCTCGGCTCGCCGATCGTCGGCGGACCCAAATACACCGCAACCGCAGAGCGATTCCGAAGTTTTGGACAGGATCTTGATTGGATCGAGGAAGAGATCGCTCGCCGGGAATCGAAGCCGATCCAGCAGCCCATCACGTGCATCTACAGCAAGTCGGATGCCATCGTCGATTGGCGCGCAGCAATTGATCGCTACAGCAGTGACGTCAACCATATTGAGGTGAACGTCGCCCACCTCGGCTTTGCCTTCAATTCACGGGTCTGGCGGCACGTCGAGGACGCATTGCGCGCGTGAGCTGTGTGTTAATCTCGGTCCACAGTTTTGGGTGGGGACTAACGAATGAAACACATATTGACTATCGCGGTGTTGCTGGTTACGGCTTTCGCAACCAACCACGATGCAAACGCGGCTGACCAGAAATCTGTCCTGGTCACCGGTGCCACTACGGGTATCGGCAGGAACCTGGCGGAAACGTTGGCCGAGTCCGGCTATCACGTATGGGCCGGTGCGCGCACCGATAGCGAGATGGCCGAGCTCAATGCGATTGATAACATCACGGCCATTCGGCTCGACGTCACCAAGCAGGATGAAGTGGACGCAGCTGTTGAGACGATCCGTAAAGCTGGCACCGGGCTCTACGGACTAATCAACAATGCCGGTATCGGTGATGGCGGGCCTGTTCTTGGCACCGAAATCGATGTGCAGACTCTCGTCTACGAGGTCAATGTCGAAGGCGTCTATCGCACAACCAAGGCGTTCGCACCAATGGTCATTGAATCCAAAGGACGCATCGCGACAACCGGCTCGATCGCAGGAACGATTTCGTTCGCAGGCTATAGCGCCTACGCAGGCAGCAAACACTGGATCGAGGCATTCACCGATGCTCTGGCTGCTGAAATGGCGCCTTTCGGTGTTTCGGTCAGTGTGATCGAGCCTGGCAATTACCAGTCGTTCATTCGACGCAGTGCGGTCAAGCGCCGGATGGCGCGTGTTGTTGGCGCAGGTGGCGTTATCACACCGCAGATGGAGGCAGAGTACGCAGCGACCGAAGAGCGGGAGCTGTCTTACAAGCAACCGGATGAAGTCACACAGGCTTTCATGCATGCGCTGTTCGATGACGAGCCGTTGCTGCGTTACGTGGTAGTGCCAAACGCTGGTGAGCAACAGCGCACCATCGAGACGAAAATTCGCGAGCTGGTTCAGCTCAACGGTTGGGGGCCCTACAGCTACAGTCGCGACGAACTTGTCGAAATGCTGGATGGGGCGCTGGCGCAGTAATCGCTGACAGCGTAGGCACGCACCGTATCGTCGACCTGTGACTTACGGGTTGACGATTTCGGTTTCCCATCCATCCTCAGTCCGCGTGTAACGCTCGCGCACCTGTGGTTTGCCTTTGAGATCCAGATACTGAGCGTCATCCGGTGTCACGCAGAGCACAGCGAAGTGTGGTGATACGCCTGTGGTGGGCTCCGGCGATCCATCCGTATCCGTGACCGGTGCACCAGGTCGCGGCCAGAAGAACTGCTCACGGGCGCCTTCGGAGAGGCGCTCCCAGACATCGGATACATCAGCCACGACGATCGAAGTGGCCGCCTTACCAACACTACAGCTCGCATCGACACGAAGCTCGGCGGTGCCGCGGAATCGGTATTGTTCACGCGTCTTGCGAAAATACCATGCAACGCTCACGAGCGGACGTTCCAGTAGATGCTGGACCTTCTCACTGCGGGTATCCGTGACCGTCAGTAGTGCGAGCGGGTCTTGCTCGTCAAAACCACGAAATACAACGGTTCGGTTATCCGGTCGACCTTCGCTATCGACCGTCGCAATTTGAAAATAGCGCGCGTCAGCATGTCCACGACTCACATGCAGACTTCTAACCAGTCTTTGCTTCCAGACAGACATCCGAAGAGTGTAGCTCGTTTGCCTGCGCAGCCGATTTATTCCTGGTCGACTAAACCGACCACCACGATGTTCTCGCCCTTATTCACGGGCGGGGTGCCAAACACGATCAAAAGCACACCGGTCGCTGGCGCCGTGACGGTTTGCAAATGATTACCGTGGTAATCGGTGATCGTGCCGAGGATCTGCCCCTCAATGACATGCTGACCTGCGACGATCCTCGGTGCCAAATGCCAAACACCGTCATGCTCGCTGTAGATGCGCTTCCGGGTAGCGATAAATAGTGGCGCCTCAGCCGGTGTTGCGGCACCTGGAATCATCGACAAGTCTCGCATCACACTGATAACGCCATCGACGATCGGCGTGATGAACTCTGCTTGAATCTCACCCATTTCCCCAGACTCGACGTCCATCGAAGGCACACCGAGCGCAACCGCTTGTGCACTCGTGTAGATGCGTGATTTGTCGCTCGACAGGTCGCCGGCAAACTCGACGATGGTGTTCAGCCCAAAGGCGACCGTCATACGTCTGGATTTCTCCTGTATCGCTGCGCTGCCTGCTTCCGCGTAATACGCCGTGTATGCCGGGCCCAGCCGCTCGTTACCATCACCCGAGTGAATGTCCATGAGCAAGTCGGCTTGCTTGATTATTTCCTCAGTTAACGCGTCGGCGATGCGCTCGGTGATCGTGCCGTCGGCTTTACCCGGAAAGGATCGATTGAGATTCTTTTGGTCGTCTGGCCCGAAGTAGATCGTGCGCTGCTGGAACGCTGGCAGGTTTGCGTTGTGGACGACGATCACAGCACCTGACATCGTGGCTGTCTCGAGACGAGCGACCAGCTTCTGCATCGCGAGAATTGGCGAATACTCGGACCCGTGGATACCTGCCACCAGCGCCAGCACAGGTCCGTCGTGTGCGCCATTGAATACGGTGACAGGAATGGTTGTTGAAATACCATCCCCGGTATCAGGCACAGCGATGACGCCTTGTGCCATTTCATTTCGGCGCACCGTCAGCTCGCCGACATCGAGCGTATCGTTAGCCAGCGCCAGGTTTGTAGACATCACCAGCCATGCGACTAGCACTTGAGTTCTTTTCTTCATGTCAGGGGCACACGTGTGTGCTGTCGAGCGCCAGCAATTTCTCTGGGTCAAACCCCGTCTGATTAAACAGCATCGGATAATGTGCAACACGCAATGATTTGTGGAAATCCCGAACGCACTGATCATAGGCTTGAAACGCCGCAATATCGGTTTCGGCCGCTCGCGTGAATTGCCGATCGATCAACAAGGGTGGAGACAGCAAGGACACCTTGTGCATGAAATTGTCTCGCTCGCGAATACCCTGTCGAAGCGCGTCCGACAAACCGCGAACCGAGAGATCACCCAAGTGTTGGAACGCGTAGTACCACTCCCACTCAAACCCGTCGCGGGTGGGTGTGTAGTCCTTCAGTTCAGGGTGCGAGGCGAAGAACGCCGTCATCGTCTCGGCCTTGGGAATATCCCAGGCCCGATTCACAGTCTCGCGTTGCTGCAACAGGATCTCGCCGCCCTGAGGAACCTCAATACGTTGCTCCGCGACCGCACCACCGGCTAAGGGGATGATCAGCACCAATATGGCCCATATGCCCAACATCACCGATGCGCTGGTCGCCGCAGAGCGCGTCTTCTCAGCGACCCACGTGGCAGCGCCGCTCCAACCGATCACGTAAACACCGCTGAGCAGCGCAAGCCCAAGTACCGCACCCGGCGCCGCACCAGACCATAACCCTGCAGCAATAAACGGAACGATCAGTGCGAGCACCAATGCACTCGCTCTCAAGCCAGCGCGCCACAGGATAAAGCGAGCACTGCGACCGGTAGTCGCCACCAACAGATCGAAGCGTTTATGACGACGTTCCACATCAACGATGTCATGCAACAGGAGAATCACGAGAAGGGGAGCGAGTACCGAGATCAAGAATGCGTAGTCGATACGACCGATTTGACCGAGCTCGGGATTGCCAGCGTCGTGCTCATACACCTGCCCCTCCAGCGCCAATAAGCGAATGCGATGCTTCCAGGGCAACTGATCGCGGACACCGCGCGCCGCAAACGCCAACTCACTAGGCGGATCGACCACTAAGCGAAAACTATAGTAAGCCGCGCTGCCAGCATCGCCCTGCTGGGGCAAGACGTCTTCAAGGTCGGTGACGGTATCGGCACTCAATGACGCAATATCTGCTCTTTGCGTCGCAACATCATTCAATCCGAATACGACGGTGACAACGGCCAGCAACGCACTCGCTGCGACCGTCGCAAGCCCTTGGCGATCGCGCAAGAAAAACCACCACTCGCGATTGAAATTACTTCTCATACGCACGACCCTGATCGCGGATACCGAACCACCCAAAGCCGCCTGCCAAAAAACACCAAACCAGCAAGACGAGGAGCCCGCCACTGGCGGCTTGCACTCGATCTGCTGCGGGCGCAGGCTCGAACTCAAACGACTGCAGTACACGCCAGTTCTCCTTGCTGACACGCGCACGCATCCAAGAGTCTTCGTCCTTGTTGCGGTTGATGTCGTCGATGTAGGAAAGCTCGTAGCCATGAGCCCGATTGAGACCCTGGACAAACTCGAACCGTGCCGCCTCCGCTTCACGCAAGAATCGATGGTGATTCTCAAGGTCACTGCCAGCGGTCTGCATAGACACATTGCGTATCGCCAACGCCGGGGACAACAACGCGCCGCTACGGGCAAACTGCGCCTGCGTTACTTCCTCGGCCATGCGCCGCTCAGCGAACTGATTCAGTACTTCCGTCAGGCGCGCTTCTGATTCTTCGGCAATCAATCCACGCAGGTTCACCGGCAGATCCTCCGCTCGGTCAACACCGTATTCCTCGAACACGCGCGCTCGAAATTGATCGAACGCCGGATCTGCCGCGTTGTGGCCATCGCCAAGTTCCCGTAGCTCAGCGATCAATTCGAAATCTGATGCAATCTTGCCGCGCACCGGCGAGACCGTGCCTGCGACATCACCCGCGAGACGCGGCATTAGCACCGCGATTACCGTCCATGCGACGCAGCACCAAAGCAGCGACATCGCGCCGGATCGTGCACGCGCCGAAATGCCGACAATCGCGAAAGACCAAAACGCCAGATAAAGAAAATAGCCGATCACCATCGCGCCCGCCGCTAGTGCGGATTCCCCTGCGGCTATGGCACCGAACGCGCTGACGTGTAGCGGTAACAAGGCGATTCCGCTCAGCACCAACAAAGCGAGCGCCTTACCCAACCAAACGCGTCCAGGATCGACGCCTTGCGCGATGAGCTGAACATTGGTCTGCAGCTCGCGCTCACGCGAGACGGACGAAAAACCGACGACAATCAAAACCAGCGGGACGAGCACCTGATAGGCGAACGCCGGCGTCAGACGATCAAACCCCGTCACTCTGGGCGCTGTGTACGCGGCGGGAAACGTGGCTGTGTTCTGCCGGTGGCCTTCAAGAAACATCACCGTACCGGTCAGCGGGTCGACGCCAGGATCGATGATCGCGAGCGGCGAAGGCGTTCGGAACACGTAGTGACCGTAATGCACCATCCGGTGCGGGTGACGATCCGGCTGCGAAAGAAACGCCTCCTCAGCAGCACTCTGCATGGACTCACGTGCACTCGCTTCGGCGTCCACGCGTGATTGCGTATTGATCACCGCTGCAATCGCAATAACCACCAACAACATGAGGGCGCTCAGCGTGAGTCGCGAACGCGACCAATAGCGCCACTCCTCGACAAGAATTCGTGGCCAACCCGTCATTGCGAACTCCCAGCAGCAAACGCCTGATGCACAGCTTCCGGGTCAAGCTTTTCCCCGTCGGGTGCATCAAACACGCTAACCAGATTGCCGTGCCGCAGTAGCCCAATACTGCGGGCCACTTGGCAGGCACCGTAGACGTCGTGCGTAACCATCATGATGGTGGCGCCTTGTGCGGAAAGGTCGCTGATCAATGCATTGAACTCATCGACAGCCACTGGATCGAGACCGGACGTTGGCTCGTCCAGGAGCAACAAAGGCGTCTCGCGCAGCATCGCCAACGCGATAGCGACTTTCTGTCGCATGCCCTTGGAGTAGCTCTCAAGCCGTCGCTGTCTTGCGTCCGTCGCCAATGAAACGCGGTCCAGCGTTTGGTGGATTGCTTCTTTTGAACGGCTGACGCCCGCGAGCGCCAGAAAATAGTCGAGATTTTCAAGCGCGCTGAGATGTGGATACAAGTTGGCCGACTCCGGCAGATAGGCGGTCATCGCACGCACCGCTTCCACATGGTCGTGCACGCGCTTGCCGCCAATCCGCGCTTCACCGGACTCAGGCGTGATCAGCCCCAACAGCGTCAACAACGTCGTCGATTTGCCAGCACCATTTCCGCCGAGCAGAGCGAAAACATCACCTGGCTGCGCTGAAAAGGAAACGGTGTCGAGTACCTGGCGACCTCCACGTGATACCGACAACTGGTCGGCGACGAGCAGCGGCTCTCCCACTTGACTCTCCCTCATGAATTTTTAGAAATCTATTGTCAGCAGTAACCGACGCAACCCAGACTCGACGGTTGGCGATCGATGCACCAAACCCGCGCCCTCATTTCCGGGCCAGGCCTCTCCCTTCATCAATCCAACGTGCCCGCATTCGATCGTCTGAATGTCTCGCTCATCCGAATAAGCGGGCGGATGGCCTGTCGCCTTCGCAGGGCCTGACGGGCCGAGACGACTGCGGTCCACATGCTCGTGCCGCAACCACTCTGTACCCACACCACCATAGGTCGAAATCAGCCGACAAGGCACACGGTCCACGTGGAATTTGGGGCACATTGCGCGGTCGAGCGTACGCAACCGAAGACCTGCTTCTTTCAGATCGAATAGACAACAGAAGGTGTCAAACAACTCGGCGACATCCGCAGTCAGCGCGTTCGGAAGCTCAGGCACATCATGAGAAAGCACACTCGCGACCGCCTTGGGCGCAACAACCTTGCCGAACTCGATCGTACAATCAGATTCGAGTAACGCTTGCGCCGCGGTGTCTACCTCCGGGCCTAACCTGCGCTGCCAGATCGCGATATTTACATTGGGTCTGTAAATCTCGGTGAGCACGGCTAAGTCGTTGCCTAGCGCAACCTCACGCGTGCGCACCTGCGGCGCAACAGATTCCCGCGCCTGCGAGCTACTCGTCTGCATCAGCCGCGATCCCACGCTGGGAAAGGATCATTGAGTGTTTCCCAATGGGTCCGGCCGCGCAGTACCTCTTCTTCACTGAGCAGGCAATCATCCAACGCTGCACGAATGCCCGCCTCATCCAAACCCTGGCCGATGAACACCAGTTCCTGGCGCATATCGCCAAACGGTTCCACCCAGTTTTCTTTGATCGCCGCGAGATACTCCGGGTCGGTTGGCCAGTTCGATTGCGGTACCGCTTTCCAGAACAAGCCTGCAAACCCGTAGGTGGCGACACCACCCGCCTGGCTCCAATTCCCCGCGAATTCAGGACGTGTCGCTAGCCAGAAATAGCCTTTCGAACGAATCAACTTGCCGTATTTTCGGGTGCCATGAAGGAAGTCATAGAACTTTTGGGGGTGGAACGGACGACGTGCTACGTAGCTGAAGCTGCCGATACCGTATTCCTCGGTCTCGGGCACATGCTCACCTCGCATCTCTTTCAGCCAACCCGGCGCTTGTTGCGCCTTTTCGAAATTAAAGCGGCCGGTGTTGAGAATCGCATCGGTCTCAACGTTGCCCTTCGAGATCGGGATTATCTCCGCTTCCGTGTTCAAGGTGCGGAGGATCGCAACCAGACGTTCAATGTCTTCCTTTTTCGCGAGATCCGTTTTGCTGATCAGGATGACGTCTGCGAATTCCACCTGATCGACCAAGAGATCAGAGACACTGCGTTCATCCTCTTCGCCGAGGGATTCGCCTGCCTCCGCCAAGGTTTTCGCCTGCTCATAGTCCTGCAAAAAATTGATGGCATCGACGACGGTAACCATGGTGTCCAGCGTCGCCACATCGGACAACGAGACGCCATCTTCATCGGCAAACGTGAAGGTTTCGGCGACCGGCAGCGGCTCGGAAATTCCTGTGGACTCGACCAACAGATAGTCGAATCGCCCGTCTTTGGCGAGACTGGTAACTTCCTCAAGAAGGTCCTCTCGCAGCGTGCAGCAAATGCAGCCGTTGCTCATTTCAACGAGCTTTTCTTCGCTGCGATTTAGCGACACCTCGTTGCGTACAATCTCCGAATCAATATTGATTTCGCTCATGTCATTCACGATGACGGCGACCTTCTTGCCCTCGCGGTTATTGAGAACATGGCTAAGCACCGTGGTCTTGCCGGCTCCCAGGAAGCCTGAAAGCACGGTGACGGGCAGTTTTCTATCCAAGGCGACTTGTGTGGTCATATATGGCTCCCAGACGATCAAGGAACGCAATATTATTACATTACGCTCGGAGAGTCGTTACCGAACATCAGTCCCACCAAGCATAGATTCCGTTCAGTCGCTCAAGCTCAGAAGCCAGTGCGTCAATGTCACCCGCGCCTTTATCGACAACATCGGGGGCGAACTCCTGTACTTCTGCAGCGAGTTGCTGCCAATCGTCAGGGGGTTTTGAAAAAGTTCCGAGCAGCCAGTCGAAACCGGCGCCATCAAGTGTGAAGCCGTAACGAGCCTCCCAGGCGCGAATGCGAGCGACCACCTCGTCGGGGCTGACGCCGCGAGTGGCGCTATTGGTCCTGACGATATCGAGATAATGGTAGGGATCGGTGCCCGAGATGATGGCGACTGCATCAGGCCGTGTGCCGAAGCCCAGATCATTCAGGTACGCCGAGAACGGCCGGCCCTCGAGCCGATTCCGAATCCGCTTCAGAGCAATGGATCCGCCGTTCTTGGGGGTGGTCACGACCACGCCTGCTGCGTTGGTCAATTGCCAGCAATCGTCCAAACCCTGGAGCTGGCCGATTGAGGTACCAGTCTTGCGCAGATCTCGAATCAGCCAGCTCGGCAATCCGGTCCGCCACGCCAGAAATCGGGATTGGAAGTAGTGGTCAAACAACGGGATGTATCGTTGCGAGGACGGCCTGGAGACATCCAGTAAGCGGTCCGGGCACGCGTTTACTGATGACCTGTTCCGCTAGCGAGCCGCCTCGGCGAATTGCGCAACCTGCGACAGCGCATGCCAGTCCACGGTCGCGGCCGACATTGCATGGGCATCATCTTGCTCGCAGGCCATCCGGTCAGGCCAGCCGCCCAACTGTCCGGTATCACTGCCACCCACAAAAACCGGGGTGTCGCCCAACCGACCGCGCATCGCATCCGCAAGGCGCTCAGCCCGTCGCTGATTTTCTCGCCATCCGGTACGCGATCCCGCGATTACGACTTCATCGGGACTCACCCACGTCAGTACCTCAATTGTCGCATCGGTTGTCGGCGCCCGGATCAAGCGCACAGCGCAACCCGATGAGCGCAACAGGTCTGTCTTAACGATAGCGCCCAGTATTTCGGTGCTATCGGGCGGCACAACGACGGCGACGGATCGACTCGCACCAGAGGGCTGACGAACCCGACCAGCACGCTGCCAGAGCAAATACAGATGCGCCATGGCAATGGCGACCTCAACCGAGTTCCAGCGATCGTCGTTCCAGCCGCGCTGCAGCTCAAGACAAACGTCATCAACAAACTGGGCTCTGGCGCGTAAACCGGAAGCTGCTGCTCGCGGCATTGTCGGTGACTGATCCGGAGATCGATGAATCAGTTGATCGGCGAAGTCAGCCATTGAAATCATCGACTGGGCGCTGATCCGTTGGCGTTGGTAAGTCGTCGCAACGGCCTCGAACGCATCGACAGCATTGGAGTTGCTGTACAGCGATGCAAACTCCGCATCGCTCGTTTTGCTTTCCACCGCTCTTGGCAAAGGCACACTAGCGAGTCGCATGCTCCAACGTGCGTAGCGCCGATTCGGCATCCAACCCGCATTCAACACTGTCACGTCAGTGTGCCGTGTATCAGCGACGATGCGCGACATTAGCTCACACACTTTCGGAGCTGGCCCTTCCAGCCACTGGAGAAACATGCCGTGATCAGCGAAAAGTACACCGGTGATCTCGTCACGCGCGTTACTCAGCGCCGCCGACTCGGCAAGATGAACAGTCTGCGCATGATCGAGCGGCGACGTCGCACGACTGGCGTAACTAAGCCGGAACACCCTGTCAGGGTGCGGCCTATGTTCTGCGCTCTTGGTCATGCTGGCCAATCTCCACGTGCGGGGAAAAACAGCACGAACCGGGTGATGTCCCGACGTACTGCGTAGCCAACCGCGCCGACGTCCCCAAAACAGCGTCGCGGAGAATGCAATCTTCTGTCCCCAGAAGATCGAAACAGCCGTTGTCTTGTCGCTGTCTAAAAATGAATATGCCTTAATCGGCAGTTGGCGTCCAGTCGATAGCCCCGCGGCACAGGTTGCATGTACGACCCTGGCGCTTGGCATCTTGCGTTAGTCGACCAGATCGTGGCTTTATAGGTCGCCTAGGGAACGGGGGGATCCGGTCGCCGGTTCTATACGTTGATGAAGGTGAATAGCCCTACATCGCGCGATATCGCCGAAGCAGCAGGCGTGTCACAGGCGACCGTCTCGCGTGCACTTCGTGACAGCCCATTGGTGCGGCCAGAGACTCGAGAATTAGTTCAGAATATCGCGCAAAAACTCGGTTACAGCGTTAATCGACACGCTGCGAGTCTCCGACGACAGTCCAGCAACACGATCGCGCTGCTCCTGTTTGACGAGACCGACGGAACTCAGTCGGACGCACTGATCAATCCTTTCTTTCTCGCGATGCTGAGTCACATCAGCAAGGCTGCGGCGCAATACGGCTACGACGTTTTGGTGTCGCTCCAGGAGCTCGCGGCCGATTGGCATATCGAGTATCAGGCGAGTTACAAAGCCGACGGGCTAATCCTGTTGGGCTATGGTGACTACGAGAGCTATCAGTCAAAACTCACAGCGCTTGCCGAGACCGACACACGGTTCGTCATTTGGGGACCTATATTTGACGAGCAGCCCGGGCGCTCCTTCGGGTGCGACAACGAAACGGGCGGAGCAATCGCAACACGCCACCTTATCGATCTCGGGTGCCGTCGAATCGCATTTATCGGAGACACAACCCATCAGAACCCGGAGCTTGCAGATCGTCACCGCGGTTATCGCACGGCACTAGAGCTTGCCGGACTGCAGTGTTCAGAAGCGTTAATTTATAGCGCGAACAATGATGAAGCACTCGGCTTCGACGCGATGAATGCGCTTCTTGACAGCAACACTACTTTCGATGGGATCTTCGCAGCGACAGACTTGCTCGCGATCGGCGCGATTCGCGCCATGCGAGCACGAGGTATTCGCGTGCCCCACGATGTGCGTATCGTCGGGTTCGACGACATCGAGCTAGCGGCTTACGTCACGCCGCCGCTGACCACCGTACGCCAGGATATCGCCATTGCTGGACAGGAGCTCGTGCGTCGACTCGTCTTGTTGATCGAAGGACAGCATATCGACTCAACGCTCATGAAGCCGCAGTTGATCGTTCGCGAATCTTGCGGCGGTTGACTCAGCCACAGCCGCCCTAGTCGGCGGCGGGGCGTTCCGACATCTTTTGCAAAGCACGTAGATGGCTGGGATCAATTACGTCGGGCAGCCCGTCGGTGATCAAGACACGAACCCCGTGAGGTGCGACGGATAAGGACTCATCGTTTTCGACAGATTGATTGGTCATCGCATCTCGCCATTCGATACTGCCTAATATCTCAGTGGAGAACTCACTTTCGGCGTCGCCCTTATTGAGCAGTACAAGCGCGACCTGACTGATGCCGTCATGCTGATATACACGATAGAAGCTCGCGGTGTCCTGAGTGAACACAAGATTGACCTGTAAACCACGCTGCAACGCAGGTAGAGCCTTTCGAACATTCGCGATCGATGTCAGTGCGGTGCGAATCGGATGCTCGCCTGCGGCATCGATGTTGTTCTGTCCAAAGTAGTTCCGATTGCCCCCGTGCTCGCGTGCGCCGGCCATGAACCCGACCTCGGAACCGTAGTAGACGACAGGAATACCCCGACTAGTGAACAACCAATTATTCGCATCAATGAAGCCGTAATCATCCGCAGCCATACGTGGCATATCGTGATTATCGTAAAAGGTCATCAATTCGTATGGATTCTGATAGACGCCGGAGTCCAAATGCAGGTAATCGAGCAACCTAAAGTATGGCGCATCACCCACGAATACCTCGCCCATCGCCTCCTGGCCCGGAAAATCTAGGACACTGACCTTGCCGTTTTCAACGTAGGTGTGCTCGGCAATCTTGCGAGCGTCATAATCAAAACTCTCGCCGAACATAAAGAAGTCCGGATACTCGCTCCGGATGCGCTCAGCGAAGGCGCCCCAGAATGCGTGCGGCATGTGCCGAATGGTATCGATGCGGAACGCGGATGCGCCCTGCTCAATCCACTGGCTGTACGCAGCGACAAAGTAATCGAGTACCTCCGGATTGTACGGATCAACATCTGCCAATTCGGCGAGATCCGGCGTGTTGCTAAAAAACGTATGCAGGGGATTCGTGGGATCCAATTCACTCGGCCGCAGGTTCTGATGGTCGGCGATCAATTCGTTTTCTGCGTTATAGATCTCACCGAATTTTGGCTGCTCAACAGGATTCGTGTAGGCCGGCGAGCCGTGGTTACAAACGATATCCAGCACGACTCGGATATTGTGCCCATCGCGCAACTTGCGCGTCAGGTCGGCAAAAGTCAGATCTTCAGACTCGAGATGCTCATCAACGCGAAAGAAGTTGACGCCCCAGTAACCGTGATACCCGGTCTTGCCGCGATCGGTGAAGATCCCTTCGCCGGGCAACGTACCGCCAAGAAACGCTTCATCCGGGTTGTCAACAATCGGTGTAATCCAGAGCGCCGAGAAGCCCATCTCTGCAATGTAATCGGCGTTGTCGACGATGCCTCTGAAGTCACCACCGAGATACCCGATGTTGGCCTGCGGTTCGCCATCCAGTTGAATCGGTCGATTAAAGGTTGTCGTCTTACCTTCGCCCTGGCTGAGTTGATTGTTGCTTTGGTCGCCATCGACAAACCGGTCGGTGACAACAAAGTAGACGGCTTCAGACGCAAACGGCTCGAGGGTGCCGTAGAAACTTTCCGGAGCTAAGGTTTGCTCGGCTGCACAAGCGACCAACGAACAAGATGCCGCGAGGCCGAGGGCTCTTGAAACTGCCCTTCTCACGCTGGCTCCGCGTCCGCATCGACCATCAGGGTTGCAACACCAGCCACAATCATGAGTACACCACCGATCACAAGACCAAAAATGCTCTGAAGATCGAAGAACTCGCGCAACAAGAGTCCGAGCACGCTAGCCGCAACCAGCTGCGGAATGACGATAAAGAAATTGAAGATCCCCATGTATATACCCATTTTGTGCGAGGGCAGGCTGTTTGATAACAGCGCATAAGGCAGCGACAAAATCGAAGCCCAGGCGACACCGACGCCGATCATTGGAATCAACAACAGCTTCGGATCGCTGATGAAGTAGAAACTGATCAATCCGATGCCGCCCAGGGTCATGTTGATCAGGTGACAAACACGACAACCCAGCTTATCAGCCGCATACGGAATACCGATCGCCGCAAGCGCCGCAAAGAAGTTATACGCGGCAAACAATAATCCGTTCCAATCGGCACCATCGTTGTAGGCTGCCGAGGTAACGTCGGTCGTGCCAAAGTGATGACTCGTGACCGCGGCCGTTCCGTAAATCCACATGGCGAACAAGGCGAACCACGAAAAGAACTGAACCAGCGCGAGCTGGCGCATCGGACGCGGCATATGAAATAGATCGTGCGTGATCTCATAGACGATATTGTCTACCCGGTTGCTCATCAGCAAACGTCCGGCACGCGCCTGTAGCGCACCGAATGCGATGCACCCGCCAGCGAGCACGTACAGCTGCTGATCTAGCTCGTAGTGCTGAACGAGTATCGCGAAAACTGCGCCTACACCCGTCCAAATCACACCGCCTCGCGAGTAGGCGCTCGGTGTCCTGTGGGTCATGTCATTTGTTGTCGCAGCGTCGCCACTTTCTGCCGCTTCAAATGCACGCATTTGCTCGGGCGTATATTCCGTCG
Organism: Pseudomonadota bacterium; assembly: GCA_038521865.1. Taxonomy (GTDB): domain Bacteria; phylum Pseudomonadota; class Gammaproteobacteria; order Steroidobacterales; family Woeseiaceae; genus CALBPI01. Next base: position 301,002 of record JBCBKO010000002.1, read on the forward strand.
AACGAAAAACCGTCCAGAGAACCGCTAGCAGAAATGCCACACCACCGATGTAAAAAGAAATCTTGACCGAATCAGGGATCACGCCTTCCGGCGCGGTGTTGCTGATCTCGAACCAGTTTGTCATCACCCATGGCAACGCTGATGCGACAACCGCGCCCACGCCGATGAAGAATGTCTGCATTGCAAAACCCGCGGTCCGTTGTTGTTCAGGGAGCAAATCCCCAACGAACGCGCGGAACGGCTCCATCGACACGTTGATGCTGGCGTCCATGATCCACAAGGCCCCTGCCGCGAACCACAGCGAAGGCGAGTTTGGCATGAAGATCAACGCAATCGATGCGGCGATTGCACCTGCGAGAAAGTAAGGACGTCGTCTACCTAGCCGTGTCCAAGTGCGATCACTGAAGTAGCCAATAATCGGCTGGACGATCAGCCCGGTGAGCGGTGCGGCGATCCAGAGCACCGGGATATCGTCAATCTCCGCGCCCAGTGTTTGGAAGATGCGGCTGATATTGGCGTTTTGCAACGCGAAACCCATCTGGATACCCAGAAACCCGAAACACATGTTCCAGATTTGCCAAAAATTCAGATGGGGTCGCTTTTGCATTCGAAATGAAACCGCCCCATCCAGGGATGGGGCGGTATGACTGTTCCCGACTAGTTAGAGTAACTGAAGCCGAAGAAGTACTGGCGACCGAAATTGCCAACACTACTAAGCTGCTGTGGCGTCGTGAAATAAGTGGCCAGCGGTTCATCGGTCAAGTTATTAACCTGGAACAGGAGCTGAATACCTTCGGCTCGGCCACCATCCTCGAATCGGTATGACGCCTGGAAATCGATCGTCTGCTCTGAATCAGAAATCGGAAGCTGAACGCCGATACCACGCTGGCGAGTGATGAACTCATCGCGGTATCGATAACCGACACGTGTCTCAAATCCGCCACGCTCATAGAAGAGCGTTGCATTGAAGACGTTGTCGGAAAGTCCCGGCAGAGAAATCGATCCACCGCGACCGCTGAACGTGTCCGGCAGCGATACAGAACTTTCCGTGTAGGAGTAGTTGGCGGAGATGCCGAAGCCATTGAAGGGGGCAGGCAGTGAATCGAACGTCTGAGTCATCGCCAGTTCAATACCACGTACGTAACCACCCCGTCCGTTGGCAGGTGCATTGAACTCGCCGATCGGATTCAGTGTCGTGCCCGGGTTTAACGATACGTTGTCAGGATCGAGGAATCCGTTGGCAACGAAATCCAGTTCCTGAGTCTGGCTGATGACGAAAGTGTCGAGGCCCTTGTAGAACGCGGCGATCGCATAGATACCGCCCGAGTCGGTGTAGTGTTCCCAGGACAGATCAACCTGATCGGCGCGGAATGGCTCGAGGTTGGTGTTACCACCATTACCGCCGACCATCCCCGTATTCGAATCGACCATTACGGTGTTACCCGCGCGCAGATCGAACAGGTCCGAACGTGCAATGACTCTGGCCGCCGCGAAACGCAGTATGTTCTGGTCGTTGAGCTCGAATGCCACGTTCAAGGACGGCAACACTTCATCATAGTCCGACTCAATCGAAATCGGCTCAACAGCGCCGTTCAGGATGGTGTTCGAGTCCGAGCCTTGAGTGGTGTCGACGTAGCGAACGCCGAAGTTGCCGCGAACGGGAATACCACCGAGCTCGTTATCGAAATTCAACTGTACAAACGCTGCGAGGGTCCCCTCATTAATGTCGAACGTCTCCGTCAACAGGAAGTCTTGTGAGTCGCCCGTGATCGCATCACGTCCTTGTTGCTGGTTGGGCGACACATTGGGGAAGAGCGCCATCACCGAATTGAAGTCGATTGCGAGGTAAGACGGGTAGCCGGCAAAATCGCCGTTGAAGTTCTGTACCGAATACAAGCTCGGATCGATGAATACCGGCGAGAACCCTGGGATTGTCTCGGTCACAAACGGGTTCGCGCGAACGCCGTTGTTGTTCTGAGCAAACTGGTAGAACCCGGCATCGTTGCCGAGTGAGAAGCCACTGCGCACCTGAGATGCAGTGCGGTCTGAGTAGCGAGCACCAAACTGAACCGTCGAGAACGGGCCGTCAGAAAACGCATACTCAAACTCTGTGGCAATCGCCGTCAATTCATCCTCGTTCTCAGTTGGGAACGCCTGAATACCGCCTACCGCGACCTGACCCGGGTTGTCACCGAAGTTGTTGTCGAAGCTGAAAATGCTCGGCACGTTCAAGCCATCCTGCTGGAAATTGAAAACGACGTTTTCTTCAAGCTGGAAGCCGTTGTTGACCTGGTGAAGGATGATTCGAGCATCAGGGGCGAATGCATCTGAATTCGAGTAGGAGATGTCGCCCGAAATCGTCCAGGCACCCACGTCCCATGAAGCACCCAAGCCAAGCGTGGTCAGCTCGTCTTCGAAGTCACGTGTCTGAGTATCGCTGCTCGGCGTGATACCAAACCCGCCACAACAAGCACCGGTGGTGAACGGGTTATCCGGATCGGTAATCGGCGGCGCGGCGGTGCGTGTAAACGTACCTCCAACAACAACGTCATTCACGATCGAGGGGTTGGTCAGCGTGGTTCCACCACCGATGGACTGTGGTCCGAGAAGCGTCACACCGCGTGCGAAACCTGTTGAATCAAACTTTGAGTAGTAGCCGTCAAACACCAACTCGAAGCTGTCGTTCGGTTGCCATTGCAGACCGACAATCAAACCGTCGCGCACATCCTCACCACCGAGCTCTTCAGCGCTGTAGCGGAACGGAATGAAATTGTTGGTGCCGTTACCATCGTCGTCGGTGCCGGTCTGGGTGAAGGTGTCAGACCCAAAGCGGGTCTCGACATTCGGCTGAACCAGACGTGCGTAGCCCAGCGTCACGCCGAGGGTCTCATCGGCGAGGATGCCCTGATAGGTCAAACTCGCGCGATAACCATAGTCATCCGCGTCAAAAGTGTCACCCGCCAGATCGTTGAAGCTACCGCGAAGGTTGGAGGTAAAGCGATGCAGTTGGTCGGTTGGTCCATCCAGCGGTCGGGCGAGCTTCAGCGCCACGGTACCGGCCAGACCGCCCTCAATCAGACGCGCTTCCGGCGACTTGTAGACATCCGCGCCAGCGATCAATTCCGAAGGGTATTGCGAGAACTCGATTGCACGCCCACCACTGGTAGCGACCTGCTCACGACCGTTCAATGTCGTCTGGATCAAACCCTGATCCAGGCCACGAATATTCAGCGCGTTGGCCTGACCACCGGTGCGCTGGGCTGTGACACCCGGTAGGCGTGCCAGCGACTCGGCGATCGAGATATCGGGCAGACGGCCGATATCCTCTGCCGAAACCGATTCCACGACAGCATCAGAATTACGTTTGGTTGAAATGGCGTTGGTCAGGCTCGCCCTGAAGCCTACTGCCACTACTTCGTCGATGACTCGGTCTTCTTCGGCTTCTTCATCCTGCGAGTGCGCCAGCTGCGGACACAGCGTCATAAGAGCCAAAGTCGTCAGCGCAGCGCGTGCCTGCCTGCGCTCAGGTATGCGTTTGGACATGATTCCCCCCTAGTCCGAAAGCGGTCCGCCATTGCTCGCGCGGACGACTCACACGACGATAGAGCGCGGCTCGCGCCCCGGCAAGAAAATGCATACGTATTCATCAGAGACTGGGGAAATTAAGCCGCCCTTTTTCTTCGACTTTATATAGACGACGCAATGGCTGGAGCGAGAGATCAAGTGCCGCAGAATGTCCGAGTTACGCGCTCTTGAACCTCAGGCGCTTCGGCATAGCGATTTAGACTCGGTTGTTCCACGAAGGGATTCTTCAGCGCGGTATTCAAGTCATTGAACACTCCCAAGTCACTTGCGACCGCGGCCTCAATAGCCTGCTCAACTCTGTGGTTACGAGGAATGAACAAGGGATTCACAGAATTCATCAACCCAGTAATCTGATCGCTGGTCTTTCCCTGGTCACCGACTCTGGCGCGCCACTGAGATTCGAACTCACCGAACGCCGACTCGTTGTCCGCGTCGATGCGACTTGCGAGCTCGCGAAAACTCAATGTGTAGTCGAGCGCGTTGTCGTTGAGATAGTTCAACCAGCTCACGATCAAGTCACCGTCCGCCTCGGTCGCATGGAACAGGCCAAGCTTTGGCGCCATTAACCCCAGATAGTGCTTTGCGTAGTAATCCGTGAAATCCGCGAGGACCGTCTCGAGCGCCTCTTGCTCCTCGCCAAGGACTATCAATGATTCTGCAAGCCGCGCGAGATTCCATTGCGCCATATTCGGTTGATTCGCGTAAGCGTAGCGTCCGTGGGTATCGATCGAGCTGAAGACTTTGTCGAAACGGAACTCGTCCATGAAAGCAGCAGGTCCATAGTCGATGGTCTCGCCTGAAATCGACGAGTTGTCGGTATTCATCACCCCGTGAATGAATCCAACGGAAACCCAGTGCGCGACCAGCTCGGCCTGACGCTGCACAACCCTCCGGAAAAACTCAACGTATGGGGCTTCGGCTTGACTGACGTCGGGGTAGTGCCGCTCGATCGCGTAGTCCGCCAGCGTCCGTAAGGACTCGACGTCCTGGCGTGCGGCGAAATATTGAAAGCTACCCACTCGCAGATGACTCGCTGCCACTCGGGTGAACACACCGCCCGGCAACAGATCCTCACGCCTGACCGTATCGCCCGTTGCCACCGCCGCTAGTGCGCGCGTGGTGGGTACTCCCAGCCTGTGCATCGCCTCGCTCAAGATGTACTCGCGCAAGACGGGCCCCAACCATGATTTGCCGTCCCCTCGGCGCGAAAAGGGCGTCCGCCCGGAGCCCTTCAGCTGGATGTCGTACCGTTGGCCACTATCTGTGACGACTTCGCCCAACAGCGCAGCACGCCCGTCTCCAAGCTGCGGCACGAAGTGGCCGAATTGGTGACCCGCATAGGCCATGGAAATCGGCTCACTCCCCTCAAGCACCCGTGAACCGCTGAACACCTGTGCCAGTTGTTGCCCATCCAGTCCGAGTTTGTCGAAACCCAATTCGCGAGAAAGGTCGCTATTCCATGCCAGAAGCTTGGGTTTTGAGGCTTTCTCGGGAGCAACGGTGACATGAAAAGCAGTTGGCAGCGCCGCATAGGAGTTATCGAAGATCATTGCTGCCATCCTGCACATTCCTCAATTCCGTCGACCACAAGAAAACGCGTTCGGAGTACGACGCGGCTATCGTCTATTCGATTTCGACGTGCGGCCACCGATCAGCCCGCATTGCCTTCGGCGCGAATGCGCCCATCAGACTCATCATGCCGAGCATAATGCGCGCACCAAATCGAACCTTGCCCGTCTCCACGAAGGCCTTGAAGTTCTCGACAATGAATTTGGAACCGTCGGCCATCGACTTCTCGCTGCCGGAACCCGCGATCACTCCTTCCGTAATCAGCCGCATCTCCGTACCGCCCTCTACCTCATCGAGTTCATAAGTAACCCGCGATGGAGGATCGTCCAGATTGGTGAGCTTGAAGGTGGTTACGAGACGATGCGGTGGATCGATTTCGACAATTCGCCCGACAACGCCGACCGTTCGTTGATCGGCCGATAGCATGCGGTAGGTGTTGCCCTCGGCGAGTGCTTCGGTATCCCAGCTGGAGTTCCAGAAGAATGGTCGCGGCGAAGTCGTACTCACAAGCTCAGACCACACTGTCTCGATGGGCGCATGGATCAACACCTTGTAAATAGACTTCTCTGCGTGTTTTGTCTCACTCATTGCTTGCCCCCTCTCTTCTCTTCTTCTTTAGCTCGCGCTTCGGCGGCGTATTTCAGCAGTGTTAATGATCCACTCCAGTACGCACTGAACTCTGTCATCCAGCGTTCGTGAATCATCTGGATGGGTACCGCGTTCAAATACAGCCGTCGCGAACGCCCTTCTTTCACCGACTGAATCAAGTCGGCGTCCTCCAACACACGCAGATGCTTCATCACCGCGATCCTGCTGACGTCAAACTCGCTCGCCAAGGCACCAACGCTGATGCCCGGCGATGCCTTGACGACATCCAGCATGCGTCGGCGACTCTCGTGCGCCAGCGCTTGAAACAGTGCGTCCATATGGTGATCTGATAACATGTAACTAAAATGTTACCTTTTGTCTCATCCGTGTCAAGTCCGTCTAACCTGGCGAACGCTGATTCTGTGTTGGGAGGATAGCCGGCCGCACTTCAGCCCCCACAAACCCTGCCGCTAACCCAACCAGGGGAAGAATGCTGAAGCGAGCTAGTGACCAGAAAGTCCCACGAACAGACTCGAGTTTCCGGTGCGATCAACGCGCTGACGGTTGGGTATGTGCTTGCGTTGGCATTGATTGGCGCAATCGCAGCAACTGCGCACATTGTGACCGGAATGGTGATCGACTCTCAAAGCGACAACGCGCTCGTTGTCAACGTGAGCGGGCGCCAGCGAATGTTGTCTCAGCGAATAGTTCTATTGGCACAAAGCTGGGCAGAGACTGGTTCTCCAGCTGCCAAAAAAGCACTCTCAGACGCGATTTCGATGTTCGAAACCTCACACGAGCGGATCGTCACAGGCACTGTTGGAAGCGAAACTCAGACCGTCCCGAACACCGTGCTCTCGATCATGAACGATCCACCTCACGAACTCGACCAAGCGGTAAGAGATTACGTCGCCTTGGCGAAAGCCGTACGAGATCGCAGCCCAGACGCGGACATAGCACTTGATGCTCTCGGGAAAACTGTTGAGCCTGCGGCAGCGCAGGATATTACGCTACTCGACAGCCTAAACGATGTTGTGACCGCGTTTGAAGTGATGCACACAAGCCAGATCAGCCGGATGAAACAGATTCAGAATGCTGCCCTTCTGGTACTTGCGATTGCATTGATTCTAGAGGCGCTTTTGATCTTCAGACCGCTGATCCAGCGAATCAATGGGCTCGCGAAGTCACTGAGCAAAGCTTCGATTACTGACCCTATGACCAGCATTTACAACCGCCGTGGCTTCATGACACTGGCCGAACAAAAAATGAAGAGCTCACTGTTTGGCGCACTAATCGTGCTCGATATCGATCACTTCAAGAAGATCAATGACCTCCACGGGCATGCTGCCGGCGATGCATGCATCGTGCACACAACCCAGATCTGTCGAAGCGTGTTCCGTCATGACGACGTCGTCGGCCGGATAGGTGGAGAAGAGTTCGCAATCGCAGTGCCAGGTGCGCCAGAGCGGCGAGTGCTAGAGTTGGCAGAGCAGCTTCGCGAGCAGATTGCGAGTACGCCCTGTGACACCCGGAACGTGAAATGCTCTGAAGACAGTGTCTCGTTCACCATCAGTGTCGGTGTGTGCTTTTATCATGAGCCTCACCCATTAACGGAGTTGCTGCAGAATGCGGATGCAGCGCTGTACGACGCAAAACGTGACGGTCGCAACCGTGTTCAGAGCTCCGCGGCTCTGTCGACGATGACGTTTCACGTGGGTGCGGAGGCGGTGGGCGAGCCGACTTAAGTCAAATAGGTTTGACTGTTGTCTGTAATTTGCGACAGGAGTGTGAGCCCGATCAACGTATACGCCGCGAACGCCCCGTATCGTTCGCGCATCATCTGATCCGAGCTCACGCCAATGTGGATACCGACACGAGTTTATGAACTGCTACCGAAAGCCTACGCGGTGGCCGGAGTGCTTGTAATTTTTTCTACGATTTATAACGGCCTTTACGACAGCCTTGCTTATGGCTGGATATTCGTTGGTCTGTTCCTGATTGGAAATGCAGTGCACCTCACAATGCTTCGAACGAGATTCCGTGGTGATAGCGACAATTCGACGGACGGCAATCCGATCAACTCGGACTTTTTAGCGGAGACGGTGATCTCGCGAGGCTAGCGAGTGTTGCCTCAGCCGCTTCTAACGCGCCTTCAAGATACCCGCCATGCTCAGGCGCTGTCTCCGAACCACTGAGGAGGAGACGCCCCTCGAATGGCCCCGATTCGATCGCGACTGGGCGATATTGCGGATGCCCTCCCGGCGAGTTCTGGTCGCGGGGTACGGCGGTCATCGGGTCATCCCCCCAAATTTTGCTGAGCACCGCCACCGGCTTTTTCGCAATGTCCCCAAACAGCACGCCGAGTTGCTCCACCGATGCGCTACGCAATTCAGCATCAGTCATACCTGCGGCAAGCGCTTGCGGATGCACAAATCCAAACAACGCACCGCGCCGATCACTCGAGTCCGTCACATCATGAATCTCGGCTAGCGGCCCTACGTGTGAGATTGCGTCACCCGAAAAACCCTTATCGCGCCAGAAGGGTGCCTCATAGATCGCAACCACCTTGGCTTGAGCGGCCATCCAGGCTGGCACGTTCAATAGGCGCTCCAGAACTGCAGGTTCAAGCGCCGGTGCAAATTGAATTCGTTCGGCAGCTACACGTGGCGGCATCGCTAGAACCACCTGATTCGCCATCCAGGTAGCGGCAGAGTCGCAGTGCACCACCATTTGGTTGCCTCTCGCTTCAATCCCTGCCACCGTTTGCCCCACCAAAGCGCGATCGGGTGGCAACGATGCGGCGATCTTTTCGGAAAGCTGCGCGATGCCACCGATCATTCTGAAACTGCCGCCCATGGTGGAAAATGCGAGATCGCGTTGGATACGGCCGGCGGCGTCCTGGAACACCAAATTTCCGGTGGCAAACTGCCGTTCCAGCGCCAGCCCAAGCGCCTGCGCTACCGACAGCATTCGGTGGTTATGTGGCCACACCCACGCGGCACCCAAATCGTAGCGGGTGCCCTTCCCGGTATCGTCTTGGAGCGACAACGTACGACCACCCCAGCGGGATCTTGCCTCAAGGATTACTGCATCACGATCTTGTCGGAGCAAACCCTGGGCGATCGAGAGACCGCATAGTCCACCGCCAACCACAACGATATCGGCGCTTTGTTTCATCGGGTCACAGACACCACCTGACGGGCAGAGGCCGTCAACTGCCCCGCGCTAAGGAGCAATAGCCTCAACGGTACCTTCGCGGCGCTTGTCGGCTGCACCATCGAGACTGTCTTCCCCGACTACGATGAGATGAAGGCCGGAGTTTTCCCCCTCACGCTCTTGAACGTCGTATCCACGAGCGCTTAAGTCGTCTGCAATCCCTTGACCGGCACCAACAGAAATTTCAACACGGACTCTCTCGCCGCGCGCCACTAGGTTTGGGTGATCAACAGCTTCTTGTGCCGACATACCCCAATCGAGCACGCCAACAATGGTCTTCGAGACGTAGGCCGGTATGGAGTTTCCGCCTGGCGAACCCGTCACCATCAAGAGGTTCCCATCGTTGTCGAAAATCATGGAAGGCGACATGGACGAGCGCGGTCGTCGATTCGGAGCAATCGCATTCGCCGGTCGACTCCCGTCCTCCGGGACTTCGCGCGCGAAGTCGGTCATCTCGTTATTGAGAACAAAACCTGCGGCCCAGCGCTGCGTACCAAACGGCGCCTCCACTGTTGCTGTCATGGATACGGCATTACCATCTTTATCGACGATGGACAGGTGGGTCGTACCCGCGGCTTCCTCGGTCGTATCAACGCCAAACGTTGATGCTGTGGGCTCACCACGCAGCACCTCGCCGGGGTCTCCCGGTGTCGGTGTCGCATCCGGTGCGAATCGCTCGGTCGCACGGAACTCAAGGTACGCCGGATCCAGAAGATCCTGTAGAGGAATATCCACTTCATCGGGATCGCCAAAATAATGGTCGCGATCTGCGTAAGCGAGCCGCTGCGCGTCAACCCAAGCGGCGATTCGATCCGGACGACTTTCGGCGTCTGCAGATAAGTGACTGTAGAGCGCTGCAATCATGATTTGCGCGCCACCCGACGACGGTGGTGACGGTGTGCAAATTTTCATGTCGCGGAACTGTCCGCAGATCACCTCACGTGTCATCGCCTCATAGTTTCTAATGTCTTCTACCGTAAGTGTGCCCGGGTTCGGCTGCGCTTGCGCAGCTGCCGCTATTTCCTCTGCGATCTCACCGCTGTAGAACGCACTCGGTCCTTCCTCGGCGATCCGGGAAAGTGTCTCGGTGTATTCCGGATTCTTCAATAAGTCGCCAACTTGCAGTGGCTCGCCGTCTGGATAGAAGTACTCGGATGTGCCGGGTGCCTCATCCAGACGACTGACCTCTGCCATTCTGGGCAGGTAATTGGCCAGCCGCGGCGAGACCTCGAAGCCATCGGTCGCTAACCGAATCGCCGGTTGAAACACCTCGGACCAAGGAAGTTTGCCATGCGTGTCATGGGCGAGCTTGTACATGGCGACTGCGCCCGGCACACCGATGGCGATACCGCTTTGCCAGGAGTCGTAGAACCCCATCACCTCACCATCGCGCATGAACATATCGACGGTGGCACCGGCAGGCGCACTCTCGCGCCCGTCATGAAACGTCAGACTGCCCTCGTCACGCTCGTAGACCAGCATGAACCCGCCACCGCCGAGGCCAGAGCTTTGCGGCTCGACCAGACCAAGTACCGCGTGGGCCGCAATCGCGGCGTCAACGGCATGCCCGCCCTTCTCCAGCATCTCAACGGCAGCCGCAACCGCATGCGGGTTCGCGGCGGTCGCCATGGCACCCAAATTCCACCTGTTATCAACAGGCTCTGGCGCAGATGTGGCCGGAACCGGATGGTCCTCACCTGAACAGGCAGAAACCAAAAATATGATAAGGAGCGGCAACAATCGTTTCATCAGGTCGAGTCCTTGAGTTCGGCCTCATGAATATACCGAATCGACTGCCATTGCTCGAACTTGCCCAACTGAGCTTGTCACCCCCTACAGCGGGACCCGCGCATCAATCAGAAGCGAACCCTTGTATCAAACCTGAAGGTATCGAAGTCTTGATCCAAACCAGAAACCAAACCGCCCGATGGTCGTTCAGCTTCATCGACAAGGCGACGGAATTTCAGCGACACGGACCAGTGGGGGGTTACAAAATAGGACGCACCCAGCGACCACTCGGTGAGGCTATCCGAAAACTCAGGGTCGATAAAACCAGAATACCCAACATCAAGGCTGAGATCTCGGCCCACAAAGAGACTGCCTGTCAATCGGTACTCGGCGTCCGAATCTGGGCGAAACGGAAGAAGCGTTTCATTTAGGGTGTCGTCAGGCCCGCGAAGATCAAACTTCAAGCCGTAGGAATACCGCTGACTGATCTCCCCCAAGTGTTGGAGCTGGAGGTAGGGGAGCGTATCGGCTGAACCGAAGGTCATATCGACGCGAACGAGACCAAGCTCAATAGTCGTGTTCGCCAAGAAATAGCGGCCCAGTCCGAGTGAGACTCTATCAAACTCCTGGTCGAACCTAACGACTCATTGATCAGTTGTGAATTCCGTCTCGACGTCGTTGGCGGATATCGCCCCGGCCAAGAACCACCCCGAATCACGCCAAACATGTCGAGCGCTCAAGTCAATCATTGTTATGTCGTGGAAAAGCTCCTTATCGTCCACGCCATAAAGAATCTCAATTGATGAAGCGCGATCGGTGAATGCAGCCAGAGCGCGTGGTCCCTCATCGTCTGAAAAACCACGATAAAACCAAGCGCCGGACAATTTCGCAGAAGCGCTAAAGTCTCGCTCGAATGGCCCATCGGAGAGTTCAGTCTCCGAATAGGACGCGGCGAATTCGAAGTCGAAGCGCTCTGCATGGGCGACGCCTACAGTCACAGAGCAGACAGCGCATACTACAAGCATTCGTGCCATAGCTATTCCCCAATCAACCAGGTCGTGGACAGTTATGCAACGCTCAAGTTTCACGACATCACAGCAAAAGTAGATCGTAAATATCGATGAGAAAAGCAATCTGTGGAGGTTGTTCTGTAACCTCAGCGTGGGATCATCTATGTAAGGCAATAAGCTCTGCGCCTCTTTAAGAATCCTGCCAACAATACGAATAAAAGGAACCGATCCAGTGAAAAAGATCGCACTATCGCTCGCGCTGGGTATAGCAGTCTCGGGGATAAGCAAAGCCGACCAACTCACCGCAGGCAATATCGTTGTTTCCAATGGCGATGTCGTCTCTGAGTACACACGTGACGGCACCTTCGTCCAGTCCTTCTCTGTGGATCACTGGGACCGCTTCGAGGGTTCTCCGCAGTCTGTCCGGGACGTGGCAGTGGGCGATGACGGCACGCTTTACGTTTACAATGGCACGAGTCGCGTGTTTGTCAGCAGCTTTAATCCGTCATGGCCTATCGCCGAGTGGCGATACTGGTCTTTTCCAACCGATTATCCGGTGCCCGCCGACCCCAACTTTGGCTCACTAGCAGTAACCCAATTCGGCGATGTCTATGCGACGGATCAGCTCACCGAGTTTGATATAGGATTTGAGCGCTCGGGGGTTGTTGCATACCCGGGCTTTCAGGAAGGAGAGATTCTTGAACTTAACAGCAATCCGCTGAGCGTAGACACGAGTAGGTTTGGTACGGAGGTGTACTACCTGACCACACCGGATGAATCAGCCAACCAACAGGTGATCGAAATTCGTCGGTTTGGCTCTCAAATGCCGATGGTATTCGATACCGAAGAGATTCTTGGGCCAAACGAACACCGTTCGTTGGCGATTCGTTCGCTTGGCTTCTCGACCGAAGTATTTCTCGCGGATTTTGACGGTGAAGTCCATGGGTTCGCCCCTAGGCAGGTAGGTTCAGGATTTGACACGTTAACCGTGACGCCAAGTTGCGAAGACAACACCGGAACTCTCACCACTTGCCGCTTCATTGATATTGAATCCACCGACACTTACGAGTTCATTCTTGGCACAGCCGACGGTCAGGTTGTCATTCTTGACGGCTTACTGAACCAAATCGGTGGCTTCACAGTCGGCGAAGGCGCAACTTTCGTGAGTTACGTGCCACAGACGGTAATACCCGCCGTGATCGAACTCGATATCACGGTGTCAACGAGCCAAAGAAACAACGGCATTAACCCAAGCCGCACGCGAAGCGCCTGGGTTGGAGTGCTTTCAAGTGAGTCATTCGACGCAACAACAATCGATATTGACTCCGCGGCGTTCGGACCTCAGGAAGCGTCCTTTGACCGAACGCGTAGGCCACGTGATCTCAATGGTGACGGGATACGTGATCTGGCGCTGAGATTCAACATACGCGATATGGGCGTGACGTGCGCAGACACTCAGCTTACGTTTACTGCCAACACGATCGACGGTTCCGCAACTACGGCAACGGTCCCGGTAGAGATCACTGGCTGCAACTAGCGGGAAGCTCAGACAACATCCGACCCTTGACCGCTCGTCACGCAGTCTTGAGATCACGGTGAATATCAGAAGCGCTGACGCATCTGTCGCGACCGTTGGCCTTTGCTGCATACATCGCCTGATCCGCAGCGAGCACCAGTTGCCGCTTGGTAGTGATGTTGCCGTTGGGAGCGAAGCAAGCAATGCCGATGGATACGGTGAATTGAATCGTCGCATTCGAGACTTCCACGTAACCGGAGCCCATCGCAGAGCGTATGCGTTCGGCGAGCGCATTGGCGTGATGCTCTTCCAAACCGGGGAGAATCACAACGAACTCTTCCCCTCCATAGCGCGCAACAACATCACTACCTCGGACAATTTCCTTTAGCGAAGCCGCCATCCACTTGAGAACCTCATCCTCGGCGAGATGGCCATAGGTATCGTTAACGCCTTTGAAATGATCGGCGTCGATGAACATGAGGCTAAGCGCTCGGCGCTCACTCGAGGCTACCGAAAAGCATCGATCAAGCTCGCGCTCGAAATGCGCTCGATTGGAAGTGCCGGTGAGGGCATCGACCCGGCTGTCTTTTTCCAAAGATGCAACGCGCGCCTCCAGGCGCTCAATCTGTTCATTCTTGCGTGGGGCAAGGAAGCTTGCTGACTGTTCAAACAGCAGCTCTTTCGATGCCTCCATGAGTGTGAACGGTTCGGTAATCAATTTGGTTTCGAACAGCGACTCGGCGTCTGCCAGCGCGTTTGCGATGTCTGTCTCAAGCATCTGCTCACGGGCGTCATCCGCATCGCTGCAGACCTGATGAAGCGATGACAGTATTCGCGCAATCTCGTGCTTCTCCTCGTCCACCAGCGCATCGGCCAGCACACCAGAAACGGCGACACACCATGCCTCTGGCCCATCGGCTGCCAACGTCATTGCCTCCGGCACCTCATGACACTGCGCCACGAGGGCGGAAATGACCGAAGGAAAATGCCACTGCTCGAGCAACCATGCGCCGACCTCTGCATGGTCGCAGTTGAGTGCTGCGAACTCGGCAAGAATCGCGTCGTAATGGCTCCCATCGGAAAGCGATTCGTAGAGTGACGGATGCGTCCTGCTAAGCACCATAATCCCCAAGTCTTGAATTAGCGCTGCCAGAAAGCAGTGGTCGGCGGACAAAGAGCCGAGATGCTTCGCAAGAAGGCGTGCGATCGATGCACTCACAATCGAACGTTTCCAAAGTCGCTCGGTGTTAATGCCTTTTACTTCTGTGCTTCGCATCGGTCCCGACAATGAAAAGCTCAGCGCAGTCACGACCGTCGCATCGACACCCAACCGACTGGTTGCTTGCTCGACAGAGGTACTGGGTGCACCGCGAAGAAAGGCGCTCGAGTTAGCGGTTGCAATCAGTTTCGTTGATATCGCAAGGTCGTTCTTGACGACAGCGGCGACGTCGGTAAGTCCGAAATCGTCCTGATTAATGACCTCGATGAGCTGTGCCGCGACTACGGGCAAGGAAGGCAAAGACCTACACTTTTTAATTGCTTCTTTAAGAGCGGTATCCACCGGCTTCCCCGAAAACGTACTCCCAAGTAAGATAGCGGGCTCCGGAGACTTTACGTTAGTGGTGTTATTCGCAGTTTCGCTGGAATTTTTCCACCTGCGAAGCGGTCTATTCGTTACAACCAGACTGCAAACTCGCCGGAGAACACATTATGAATCGCTTTCTGTCGACGATCGCCATTGCGGCGATTGCCTTGGCCGCACTGTTACTGAACACCAGAGCCCAGAGTGACGCAGCGTCACAATCCGATCGCGCGGCCAGCGAACCTAGCGATGTTGCTGTTGCTATTTTCGCCGGCGGCTGCTTCTGGTGCATGGAGCCACCATTCGACAAGCTGCCGGGCGTTCTGAAAACGACCTCCGGATACACTGACGGAGAGGTCGTGGACCCGACCTACAAGGAAGTCTCTGCCGGACGAACCGGTCATACCGAAGCTGTCGAGATTCGCTACGACCCGACGAAGGTGAGCTATGAGGAACTGCTCGCCATTTTCTGGAAGAACATCGATCCGCTCGCCGTCGACCGCCAGTTCTGTGATCGCGGCTCGCAATATCGCAGCGGCATCTACTACGCCACCGAGCAGGAAAAGGCACTGGCCGAGGCAAGTGCGGCGCGCGTTGCAGCGCAATTCGACAAGCCGATCGCAACGGAGATCAAACCCGCCTCCGAGTTCTACGCGGCCGAAGAATATCACCAGGATTACTACCTTAAGAATCCGATTCGCTACAAGTTCTACCGCCGCGGTTGTGGGCGCGATGCGAGGTTGGAGGAGCTCTGGGGCAAGGGCTAACGGCGCAGGATCGCCCACCAGCGCGCGATGTTCAGCAGGCTCATTAACGACGCCGAAACATAGGTCATCGCGGCGGCTCGCAGCAGGCGTCGAGCGTGGTATTCGTCGCCCTCAATCAATACGTCATGCTCTCTTAGCATAGGTAACGCCTTGCCGAAGCTCGCATCGAACTCGGTCGGCAACGTCACCATGTGGACCAAGACGCCGGTACCCAGCGTCAGGACTCCACCCAGCACCATCAGCAAGCCCGCAGAAGGTATTCGCGTCACGGCGACAATCATGGGTGCGCCCATCAGCAGGACGGCGCCGACTTTCTGAATCGGGCCTACCCAACGCACCAGCTGGGTTCGCAACCGCAAGGCGGGGTACCCGACCGCGTCTTGCACAGCGTGCCCTACCTCGTGAGCGGCGATGGTGACAGCAGTCAACGAGCTGCCGGAGAAATTGTCGTCACTTAGACGCACCATTTTTTCCAGCGGCGAGTAATGATCACCCGTTTCTGTTGCTTCAACACCGACGTCTCTAAGACCATTCAAGTCAAGCAGACGTCGTGCAGCCTCGCGTCCGGTGACGCTGTAACGGTCGGCAGGTTCACTGTATCGCGCCATTACGCGGCGCACCCAGAAGCCTGGTAGGAACAAGGCAGCGAGAAGGATTGCTATGAGGAAAATGATAACCATGATGCGCTGATTATTGAGGATTTCGCCTGGCCAATCATCTGTGGGCATTCAGCCGGGGGATCGCAGGGTGCTGCATCGACATTTCGAATGAAACAGTGACGGATACGATACTCTGGGGGCCGTTGAAACCGGCACCCAGAGTATCGTTTAAACCTGTCAGCGTCGCACGCAGCACGCATCTTTTTGAGACACGCTGGTTCGGGTTCCAACGGCCGTGAGTCGTGACCGAATCTACATTGACACATCGGCCGATCAGCCAACGATTTCCCAATCCCCATTGGACTGGAGACATGCTGTGCCGCTGACCTGCTGATCCAAATCGCTCGCGGCATCGATATCGATACGAAGATCGCGGCATGGCGCGTCGTTGGCTGTGAACGTCCGCGTCGGCGTCACGGTGTAGCGCTTACCATTGTCAGGGTTAACCCACGTCGTGGATTGTCCCGTCCTCGCGTCTCTCAATGCCGTTGCTGTATTCAGCCGATCGCGTTCATCCATGCGCTCGCCAATCTCCTGCCCGATCATCGAGCCCGCGAGGGCGCCTACAATTGTCGCGATCGTTTGGCCCCGGCCATCACCTATCTGTGATCCCAGAACACCGCCAACCACGCCACCGAGGATCTGACCTTGGTCCGATCGATCCAGGTTGGCGCAACCAGGAAGTGACAGCGCAACTGCCAGTGCCAAAACCGGTTGCCATGCACGCTTGCTGTTTATCACACTCATTTCAATCTCCTTACATTTGACATTTGGGTAACTCAAACACCGGAAAGAACTCAGGCGAACCCTGCCGCCAATCGATGGGTGTGCGGCAACAGATCGAAGATTAGGTGAACACGATTCTCGGCGCTATCGTTCCAAGCCTCGTGAACCTGCTTATTGTCGAACCACCACAACTCACCAACCTGCAGGCGCATCGTCTCGTTGCCAGCGCGGAGCACGGACCCTTCCGACGAACGAAGGACGAGGTGATAGCGACCGTGGAGCCGGTAGTACTCGCCGCGATCAACATGCGGATACACGCGCTTACCGGGCGGCAGGCTGACAATCTTGGCGCGGCCAGGGTCGCTGTTCAGGCTCTCGGCGACATTCGTGATGAAGCGGCGCGCATAAGGGAACGAGACTGACCCGCTGGTCCAGCGACTCTCCATGACATCCCGGCGTTTGCGGTCGCCGATACAGGACTTGCGCAGACCGCGCAGCGGAATCGCAAGTGCCTCCCGTTGAACACGGATCTTTTCCTGGCGGCCGGTCGCCAGCGCCCATGCATCACCAATCGAGGCAATTTCGTCAAGGAACGGCTGAACGTCTACGCGCTCGCAGATGAGGCTGAAGTATCGCATTGTGAAGGTCTCCGTGGATGAATGGTGGTCAGTTCGATCGCCGGGTGTTCTGGTCGATCTGCCAGGCGATTACGCCAGCGGCTGGCGGCAGCCCGGACGATTTGCGTGCCCAGTTCGCCCGGGGAAAGCCGGGCCAAGGCCATCGCCTTCGCTGTGGCACTGTTGACGGACATTGGCTCGATGGCGAGCACACGAGCTACGGTGATCGCGCCTTCTGCGGTGCAGTGCAGGTCAACGCGGCCAACATCCCGGCATTGAAGGGCACGGAGCGCGGCGACGGCAGTGGCTTGGATATTGGCCTCGCAGGTGTCGGACCAGGCATTCGGGATCGGTTCCAGGCTGCGGAATCCCGGTCCCCGCTTTGCCTTTTGCAAGAGGGGTAGCACCCGGGGGTTGTCCTGTTCGGGACCAACCACGATAGCGGTGATGGCGGTCCCAGCAGGGACGGCTTCCAGCACGGTCACTCCGTATCGCGACTCAGTTTTTTCGATGGCGCGACGTAAGGTTTTTGGCTCGCGAACAGTGATGGCGCCGCGGTCAGATTGGTGACGCGGCCGCACCCAAACCGCCTTTTGATTCTCGACGCGCTGTCGGGCGACATCCACCGTGACCGTCTCGGGAACCGAGACGCGCGCAGCTTTAAGAGTCTCGAGTTGGCGCAGTCGGTCGTCGAACAGACAAGGCGCCTGAGGCCCGGGACCGGTGTAGGGCAAACCGAGCATCTCGCACATCAAGGGCACTTGCCCAAGCCGTCCCGCCCCGTGCATGCCGCCCGAGCAGTTGTAGACAATTTGCGCAACCTGATCCAGGCGTTGTACGCCGCCGGACAACTCACGCAGCGCAGCCGGTAGCGTGCTGTCACCCTCCATGATCCGAACTTCGAAACCGCCGGCCCTCAGGCCGTCAATCAAGGGCTGCAAGCGCGCGCGACGGTAGCGCCGTGGCGCACCCGGGGTCGTATGGTGCATTGGGGGTTCACCGAAACGGCTGCGTACCACGACGACCGTGCCCTGAGCCGACGCACGCGGCCCCGATGTCGAGTTGCCCGGGCGGAACCCTTCGAAGAGCCGCAGATCGAGAAACTCGGACAGAAATACGATGGCAATGAGCTGCGTGACGAGCAATTCGGGGCAACCGAGCATCAACTCGCGCAGCGCCGTGATCTGGCTCAATGCCGTGATGACGATGGCAAGTGCAATCGTTGTACCGGTGCGCCACGCGGCCATAGCCATGTTTTCGCGGGCAAACGTTGCGGCGACACTCTCGGCAAGCATGGCAAGGATCACGACCGGGAAGAACGCCATGCTCCAGAGCATCGAAGAGTC
This sequence comes from Pseudomonadota bacterium, assembly GCA_038521865.1. GTDB lineage: Bacteria > Pseudomonadota > Gammaproteobacteria > Steroidobacterales > Woeseiaceae > CALBPI01. The sequence continues at coordinate 319,911 of JBCBKO010000002.1, forward strand.
CAGCCAGCTTCCAACCAGAAGACTTAGCAACATCGTGATCGATACGATGCAGAGAATGACGGCGACGCGCGCGTACAGCGGCATGCCTGACCGACGCATCGCTGGTCTCACGAGAACCACGGTGGCGGCGATCAGCAGAATGAGGCACAAGCTCGGCACGACGCCGATGTTCTGAAACCCGATGGCGATGAGAATTGCACGAAACCCGAGTACACGGATGCCGAGTGTGAGCCGCGTAAATGCCGTCAGCAGCGCAGCGATGGGCAGCAGCAGGATGTAGAGGACCACGTCTCGGTCTTCATGGCTGACCCAGTTCAGGTGCACTGACCCGTTGAGCCACTGGCCAACGGCCAACACGCCGGATGGATCGGGGTGCGCCTGCGCGAGAAGGCGCAGATTCATGCTGAGCAGCGGCAGCGTCCCGATAACGAGCAGCACAAGCAACCACACATCCGAGATGCGCCGTCGGTCGCGCACCAAGCCGCGGCGAGCGGTATCGGAATACGAGTTCGCCACCACCGTCAGTCTCCCCCGCGACGGATATCGACGACCGCGGAAAGGCCCGGTCGCGCCAGTCGAGGCGGTGAGTCAAGGCGAACCGCGACGCCGATCTGTGGCGTCGGACGCATCCGCGACTCGCGGGTTTGCGGCAGGTAGTCCAAGGGCATTTCAAAGTCTGTGGCCAAACCGATTCGCGTAATCCGTCCCGCGAAACGCTCACCGGGGAGTGCTGGGAAACTCACCTGAACAGCACTTCCCTGCCCAAAGTCACTCAGCGCTTCTTCAGGCACCCAGGCTTCTATCCACGCACTCTCTGAGAGCCAGAGACTCAGGACAGGCGTGCCGGTTGCGACGGCCATTCCGGGCTGCGCAAGGCGGCGAATGACAGCGCCCTCGGCGGGCGCGTAGACCCGTGTGCTCTCGATGTCCGCCAACACCTGCTCGAGCGCTGTCTCGGCCTCGCGGCGCTCCGCCTCGAGGACGCGGAGCCGCGCCTCCAGCAACGCGACCGCATCCATGGCGAGTTCTGCCTGTTGAAGTTCAGCGAGCGCTCCGGAAGCAGACGCTGTCGCCGCCTCGGCGAGTGAGCTTGCGGCGGCAGCTTTTGCAGCCGCATCCCTGATCGTCTCGGTGGGAATTGCGCCGTTGCTCTCGAGGGACTTGCGCGCGGCGTGAAAAGCCTTTGCATCGTCTGCCTGCAGGCGCGCTGCCTCGGCTTCGGCTTGCCTCTGTTGATGTCTCGAAACGGCTCGCGCTCGCTCGGCGTCTGCCTCTTGTCGCTCGAATACGAGCTCGGCACGGCTCAGGCGGAGGCGTTCGTCGAGCGTGGCAATGGCCGCTTCGGCTGCGGCGCGCCGCGCCTGCAAGTGACGATCGTCAAGCCTGGCGAGGAGCTGACCCTTTTTCACGCGATCACCGTCCTCCACGAGCATCTCGGCGATGACACCCTCGCCGCGCACGCCCAACTGTGAGAGGTGCGCTCGCACGAGCGCGTTCCGGGTCACGATGTGCGTCGTGCGGAAGTGCGCCCACATGGCTGCGGTCACGACAACGGCCGCAAGGAGCACAGCCGCGACCAACGCTGTGATCCTGCGCCGGGTCTGATCGGACGATGCCGCGTGTGGGTCCACCAACCCCGACGATAGATCAGTGTCGGTCGGCGTCGATGGCGCCGGTTGCGACGGTACGGGCGTCAGCGCTTCAGGACTGTTGGTGCTGTCTTCAGGCGCCATAACCGGCTCCCGTCTCTGCTGCGCAACGTGACACTGCGTCGAGGTCCTCTCGGGTACCTTCGTTAATGGCAGCGATAATCAGCTCACGCAGGTAGCCTCGGGTCACGAACTGGCTGAAGCTGTGACCAATTCCGGGCACTTCCTGATAACTGATGTCAGCGTCCACCCGGTAGAGCCTCGCAGCCATCCGCATAGAGAGAACCCATCGGCGAGCCCGCTCGACGCGGCTCATCCCTTGCTGCTTGTCGAGCTCCGGATTGCTTCTCAGGTTTTTGGTTTCAAAATCCTGCGCACCGACCAGCACGCTCATTGGCACTTTCAGGAAGGCCTCTGGGTTCATGCTGACTCGGCGCAGCTTGCGTGCCGTCTCAAGACCGTAGGGATAGGCCATCTCGCGATCCGGAAACGTGTACCAACCCGAAGAGATGGCGATGAGCCGCGAGACTCTCTGCGGATAGATCATCGTGTAGCGATGCGCGAACTGGCCACCACCGCTGTAGCCGATCAGCACGAATCGGTCGGCGCTCAATCCATAACGGGAGGCTGCGTCTTCCAGACCGGCGTTGAAGTAGTGATCAGCGCGAAGTCCATCTGACCCTTTACCGAGGCGTTGATAGCGCAGGTGCTGCGTCTTGCTGAAGAACGGCGCAAGCAGTGGTCGACCTGTGTCATCCGCGAGCGCCTTCAGGTGCTTCAGCTGCTCGTGTACGCGTCGGCCATAACCGTGCACGAACACAAGCGGTTCAAGGTTTGTATCGCCCCCCCGCGGCACGTAGGCGAGGTAGTGAAGGCCGGTTGGCCCCTTATGGGTTCGAATAGGCTCGACGCCGATGTCGCGCGGAGTGATCTCGATGGGAGGGATGCGTACGACGCTCATCAGCTTGCCTCCTGAGTGCGCTGGGTCGCCAGCACGCGATCGAGCAAGTCACCGGCAATGGCGACCGTGGCCAACTCCTCGCGGTTCGTTGTGCGCAGACCAATGACCGCTTCGGCCTCGCGTCGCTGCAGGGGCGATGCAGTCAGCAGGCCGCTCAACGCTAGTACCGGTGGGGCGGCACTCGGCAGCGCGGCGATCCCTGCAGCGGCACCCATGGCGTCGCGTGCTGCCAGAACCACGCCGTCCACAATGCGCGAGAACATGCTGCGCGATATCAGCTGCCTGGTCTCCCGCTGGAAGACACCATCGGCGACCTCCATAACGATGACGTCGATGTTGTGGTCCGCCATGTCCTGGACCATGTCGAGAATCCCGCGCTCGATGCGCTCGATATCGACGAGATAGGTCGAGGCCATACCCACATCGGTGAAATCGAGCACATGATCGGCGCCCGCGTCGTGCAGCAGCCACGAGTCCCCGCCGGCACCAGTGCCCGTGGCCTTGATGTAACCAACCCGGTGGCCGGCATTACGCAGCCCGCGAAGCAGGAACGCGGCCGTCTGCGTTTTGCCGGCGTCCATGGCGGTGCCGAGGATCGCGACGACCGGAGGTGTTGATTCTTTGTTGCCGCGTGGCTTGATAACAAAGCTTTTGAGGTTGATCGGATTGCCGGCGGCATCACCCAGCAGGCCCAGCGGCGTAATGCGGGTGGGGCCCCGCGAAATTCGATCGTGCCAGGAGATCGCGTGCGCGGCGATACCCCCGCCAGCAACGAGGTGGCATGGACCAAGACCATCGGGGACACGGCCCTCGAATTGTTCGCTGGCGTAACGGTTGCCGTATGTGACCACGATGGTGTCGCCCGGGAACAGGCGTCGTCGTCGTCCGTCGATCAGCTGAAGGTTGGCGTGATGGCCGATGGCATCAACTTTTGCGAGGACAAGGTCCCCGGATACAGGCGTGCCTTGCTCAAGAATTTGTCGTACCTGTGATCGCGCGACCCGGCGCGTACTGTGCGCCCACGGCGACCGGCGCAGAGTTTCGGCGAAATCGGCACGAAGGGGCTCATCGGCAACCAATGGCCGAACCAAGTCAGCGGTTCGTTGAAGAGCAACGCGATTCAGAATCGTCTCGCTGTTCTCGAGTAATTGAGGCCGCCATTGTTCAAACGTCTGCACACTCATCGATCGTTACTCCTGGTTGGTGCGCCAAGTCCAGACTCGACGCTTTATTCAACTAAGCGGGCAGATCGGCGCTCAGGGACCCGTCCCGCATTTGGGGTAGATTACCCCAACTATTTAATTTGACAATAAGTTTTTCTCGTGGGGACTATCAGGTTTCGCCTGTTGATTTGACGAGGGAACAATGTGCGACTCAGCCGGCCGTCGAGGTGCCGAAATCAACGCGAGGGCGCTTACCCGAGGGGCCAGGGAGCTCTTCGAGGATCTCCCACCGAGAAGATGGGTCCGTCCCAGATCATGCCTGGTCTACCAGAAGATCCCGGAATGCGCGGTGGCCGACGCTTACGTCGGCTGAGCAGCTGCAACACCGCTTGCGGATCCGTCGTTAGCACGAATGCGATGCCAGTCGCGAATAGGAACGCGGGTTTGGGGACCGAGCATGGGAAGGTGAAGCACAAATGCGGCAGGTCACCGCGCATTAAACCGCCGGCCGATACGGTCTAGACGTGGCGGCCGCGAGCGTCTTGGTAGGGACGCGTAAGGAAGCGCTTGATCAAACCCGGCGTGCGGTAGAAGTCGAGCGCGCTGATGCTCGCAGTCAGAAAAAAATCACTGCTGCGAGGTTGATGAACTCGCTGTTCATTCAATGAGCCGAATCGCGATGGGAGTGAGAATGGCGCGCCCGAGAGGATTCGAACCTCTGACCCCTGCCTTCGGAGGGCAACCCAGATAGGCGGTGTTATTCGGCGATCGGTGTAGATAATTTCTGAAAGGCCTGCCATATCTAGGTTTCAGCGTTATCTAGTCCGAACTTTTTTGACAACGCTTAACCCCACTTTTCGCAGTTTTAGTCGGTCACCTGTCGTTCTTGGTCACGAAAAACTGTGCCTAACTGGCACAAAAAGTAGCGCGGAGATCTCAGGTGAAGCGGGTCAAGTCAACTCTCACCCGGAATACTCAGACTGGAGGGGGTAAGGTCAGCACCCATACTCGATTTCCACGGGCAACAGTTGGTTAATGCCTTGGATGGTGTGACGCAGACTCGCCCTTCAAAAGCCGAAACGGCGGGTCAAGGACCGGGGCCTCAGAACAACATGTGGACACACAGATTCAAACCACCTGGACCTGAGTTCCCAAGGTATGAATTACTAGATCACATTTGGGTAAGCCCAGCGCTGGCAAACGATGTGAGTAACCCAATGATTGATCGAAGAACTAAACACGGAGGGCGATGGCAGTGATCATGATCCCGCATGGGTAAGCCTCAATGACTAATTGGCGCTGTCACCCCGGGAGTTCAACGACTAGTGAACGTTAAGATGTGTGAGGCAACTCGCGACAGTTCCGGTCCAATCTGTGATGGCAAAAGCCGTGCACACCAAAACAACTGGTCAGACGTACAGTATCTCTGGTCTAAGCGGTCACATAACATCTCGAATCCTAGTCAAAAAACAAGTCAATTTATTAAAAAAATAATTGTAACCCCTTGTATTTTATCGATTATAATTTATACAAAGCTAGTCAAGAACCTAGTACACTATCCATGTGGGTAGCGAATTAATCACAGAAGCCCTTAAGGCCTCACCAGCAACCTCGCGGGAGATTCAGGCACGAACGGGATTGTCGCAGCCAACCGTCGCGAGATACTTACGCGAGTTGGGAACCTCTATTGTCAAGATACCCAACGGGCGATCTCCGCGATATGCCTTAACCAGGAACGCCTTTGGCGCGAGCGATGAGCTTCCGCTTTTCTTAGTTGACGCATATGGCAACAACACGCTCGCAGCCATTCTAAGGCCACTCGCTAGCGGAGGCTTCTTCTTGGAACCCTCGACCGGAATGCCCGAAGTACTGCTCGGTGAGCACAAAGCGGGATACTTCGAAGATCTGCCGTACTTCCTGCAGGACCTCCGACCGCAAGGTTTCCTCGGGCGCCAAATCGCCGAGAACATGTCGCAAATCTCAGATGAGTTCCCAAGCGACCCTGAACGCTGGTCTACTAGGCAAGTTGGGCGATATCTGGTTTCGAACGGAGATGACCTCCCAGGGAATATGCGATTCGGGGAGCAAGCACACCTCCGAGTTCGCAGGGCTCCGGTGGTGTCGAATAGAGAGGAATACCCGCGACTCGCCGATGGCGTAATGAGAGGAGCAATTCCAGGGTCGTCCGCGGGCGGTGAGCAACCAAAGTTCACGGCATATAGCGGGGATCGGTCAGCGCACGTGATAGTAAAGTTTTCACCAAAAGGAACAGACCCTATTGCCAGCCGCTGGAGAGACATTCTTATAACGGAATTCCACGCCACGGAAGCACTCCATGAAACTGAATGGCCCGCGGCCGAGACGAACCTTTTTGACCTTGACGGACGACTATTTCTAGAATCGGTTCGATTCGACCGAGCCGGAGAGCACGGGAGGTTATCAATGATCTCCCTCGCTTCCGTCGATGGAGAGTTCATTGGCCATGGGAGCGGATGGCCTAAGGTGATGAGGGCCTTGAATGACAGAGATTTGATTTCCTGGCAACACCTCTTTGATGCTGAGGTGCTATGGACATTCGGGCGTATGATTAACAATACAGACATGCATCTCGGGAATCTCAGTCTTGCCATTAATGGCAATTCTTTTCTGCTTCTTCCTGTATACGACATGTGCTCTATGGGTTTCGCTCCAGTCTCGGGCGAGGTGCAGCCGTTTTCGTTTCCGGTTCCGGAAATAACGAACCTGTCGGTGCCTGACGCTCCCAAAATTGTGGCAGGCGTCGCCTTTGACTTTTGGAAACGTGTCGAGAACGACCATAGAATCTCGGACGAATTTCGCGAATTCCTGCGTCGCTCAAACATCGGCGAAGTAATATTTAGAACATTCAGCTCAGCGGCTGTGTAACGCATCCTCAACGCGCAAACGATCGTACGGAAAAACTACCAGTTGAAATAGATGGCGTGCCCACGTGTTTAGCCTGATCTCTTCAAGCTTTGACGATACTGACGCGCTGATGTAATCCCCCCATTTTTAGCCCGGGTAATCATTGACCTTCCCCCGATATCCGGTCCGTGAACTCACTAGGATTTCCCTGTATTTTGACCGATGGGAGGTCCGCAGATGAAGCGCAAACGATTTTCCGAAGAGCAGATCATTACGATCTTGAAGGCCCACGAGTCTGGTGTGCCGCTGGCTGACCTAGCTCGCGAGCACGGCTTCGCCGAGGGCACGATTTACACCTGGAAGGCCAAGTACGGCGGCATGGAAGTATCCGAGGCGAAGCGGTTGAAGGAGCTTGAGACCGAGAACAAGAAGTTCAAGAAGCTGTTGGCCGAGACGATGCTCGAGAAGGTAGCCCTGAAGGATGCCCTCGGGCGAAAGTGGTGAAGCCTGCCGCCCGGCGGCGCGTGGTTCAGCACTGGGTCCAGCGGGGCCTGTTGAGTGAGCGCGCAGGCAGCAGGCTGATCGGGGTCAGTCGTTCGGTGGTGCGTTACCGAGCGAAGCCGAAGAACGACGCCGCGCTTCGCAGCCGGCTGAAGCGGCTGGCTGAGAAGTATCCGCGCTACGGGTGTCCGTTGCTGCACGCTATGCTCAAGCGCGAAGGCTTGGTCGTTAACCACAAGCGTACGTACCGCCTCTACATCGAGGAGGGACTGCAGGTTCGCACCAAGAAGCGCAGGAAACTGGTGCGGCCGAGGGTCCCGATGGTGCTGCCTAGCAAGGCGGGTGAACGTTGGTCACTAGACTTCGTATCCGACCAGCTCGCTAGTGGCCGCCGTTTCCGCGTCCTGAACATCGTGGACGATTTCACACGTGAGTGCGTTGGCTAGCTTGTCGACACGTCGATCTCGGGCGCTCGCCTGGCGCGCTTCCTAAGTGAGATTGGTCGCCCACTTCCCAAAACCATCGTTCTGGACAATGGACCGGAGCTGACCAGCAAGGCGATGTTCTTCTGGTCACAGGAAAATGGTGTGAAGCTGCACTTCATCCAGCCTGATAAGCCGACACAGAATGCATTCGTCGAGTCATTCAATGGGCGATTCCGCGAAGGCTGCCTGAATCAGCACTGGTTCAAAACGTTGACTCATGCTCGCTCTGTCATCGACGCGTGGCGAGCGCACTACAACGAAGAACGACCCCACAGCTCACTCAACCTCTTGCCACCAGCGGCGTTCGCGAGGAAGGTGGCGTAACATGTTTTTCCCTAGTGAAGACGTGGGCCTGATTCGGGGGGAAGGTCAAATTTGCTGCTGAAGAATTCCATCAAGTCTTGCAGCACGACAAAGATAAGCTTTCGACAGACAGTACGCGAGGTAATTTTGGGTTGTTAGCAGCGCTAAAGAATGCTGATCAACAAATTTGTTTGACAGACGAGGAAATCTGACACAACGCGATCATCATTTTCTTTGACGGCATATCCACAGTAGATACATTGATTCTGAATACGCTCTACGCCTTACAACAGCAACCTGAGTCGTGGAGAACAGTCACGCGTGATCTGGACCAACTGCCAAACGCCATCGATGAGTCAATTCGACGGCTTGGTCCTGTGCAGTCTGCCACCCGACACGTTGTCAAACCCATCAGTAGTCATGGCGTTCAGTTCAAGGTCGGCGACACAGTATGATCGCCCGTTGGTGCGTGTCGTGACCACGGCAAGGCATTACCTGCGCGCCTCCGTCTGACTCGCTTATCGGGCAGGCCCTCGATGTTCGTGAATTTGCCGTTCGTTGTGTATAAGCCGAGTCGACCAGGGCACAACATTCCGCAATGCGAAATGCGCCATGCAGGCACCTTCCGCCTCCTCCAAAAGAGCGCCTACTCGTTCGCTAGACTCAGGACTCTCAATCAAGACATGGACATGGGTCTCTACGAGCTCGCACTTCCCGTCGGTAGTGTGCCCGAGTTCTCGCATGGTCCCCAGGTTAGTCTCGAAGTACACGCGTTGCTCAAGTTTCAGCGACGTCACCTCGATTTTTCTCGCCGTTAAGATGTCGGTCAGGTGGGTCAATAAGCAGAAACCGATTCCCGCGCAGAAGAAGGCCAGCGGCGGCGGCGCCGTGTCATCACCGACCGGGGTCTGTTCGTCACAATACAAACGCACGGCGCTAAATCCGGGTATGTTGACTTGTACGGAGCCCATTTTTTTCTGGCGGTCCAGTGCCTCTGCCGCTACGTTGACTTCGAAACGAAGCGGCTCCGGCGGCCGCGACTTCTTGAACGGCCCGGGTTCGTACTGCGTAGGGCTGGGAGGCGCATCGCCACGTTCGCCAACCCTAAAACCATTCGTGTCAGTCACACGGAATTCTCCTGAATGTAAGGTGATGTTTTAAACAGTGGCACCTACTGCGTCTGCGATTGAGGTTCGATGCCGAACCGCCTCAAAAATGCCCATGGATCTGGATCACCATCGATGAACTCCCGGAATGTCTCATCGACCGGGCGGGAATTGCCGATGTCGAAAACCGTTTCTCGCCAACGTTTAGCCACGTCTTTATCGTAGAAGCCGCCTGGAGATTCTTGAAACACTTCGGCGGCGTTGGCGGCCAACACATCGGACCATAAGTAAGTGTAGACCCCTGCGGCGTAGTGCGGGTTGAATGTATGAAACGCGTGCGGCACATACAAAATTAGATCAATCGCTTGAGGCATCTCGAGTTCGGCAATGACCTCAGCCTCGACCTCCTCCGCGTCAATCTCGCGCCCATCTGCAAGCAAGTGCAATCGCATATCAACAATTGCGCCGCCTAGAAAATTCAATGTTGCGCTGAACACACGGTCGTAGTTGAGCGAATCGAGCATGCTTTGACGCAGGTCAGCAGGCATTGGCTCACCCGTTTCATGATGCACGAGGAAACGATCAACGACCTCGTCCGTCATCATCCAACGCTCATGTAAAAGCGCGGGCACTTCGATAAAGTCCCACGGAACACGCAGTGCCCCCAATGAAGGGTAATCCGTGGCGTTAGAGAGCGTCTGCATCGTGTGGCCAAACTCGTGGAAAATGACGTTGGCGCGAGGCCAGTCGACTAATACTGGCCCTCCGTCTAGCGGTTTTTGCGCCGCGGAATGCATAGCAACCAACGGGAGCTGCTTGCCGCGGAAATCTTCCGCCGTTCGATACTCCACTGCCCAAGATGCAGGCCCTTTGCCCGATCGAGAAAAAAGATCCATCCAGATGACGCCGACCACCACCTCGTCACGTTGAACTTCAAAGACCCGTATATCCGGATGAACCGTAGGTATGTCCGTGAGTTCCTGGAACTCGAAATTGAAGACCTGACCGGCGGTCCAAAGCATTGCCTCGACAATGTTATCCAAGGCGAAGTATGGGAGCATCTCCTGCGCATTAAAGTTGTATCGCGCCGCTTTTAGCTTTGCTTCGTAGTAAAGCTTGTCCCAGGGTTGTAATGCGAAGTTCGCGCCGTCGGCGTCCGCAATTGCCTGCATTTCTGCGATGGCATTGTTCGTTGGCTCTAGTAATGCATTCCAGGTGTCCATCATCATTTTCATGGCAACATCTGGCCTTCTAACCATACGTGCTGATGTTTGGTAGGCCGCAAAGTTGTCGTAGCCAAGCAGCTTCGCCTTCTCACCGCGTAGTCTCAGTATTTCGGTCATAACGGGTCCGTTGTCGAGCTCCCCATCGTTACCGCCTCGCGTCACCCACTTCCGCCACACTTCTTCTCGAAGTTTCCGGTCATGAACATTCGTCAGTAGTGGCCACACGTAGGGTCGCGATATGGGAATCGCCCATTTGTCAGGTTGCTCACGCGTTTCAGCGGCGGCTTTGGCAGCTTCGATTTGCGCCTCGGTAAGACCGTCTAAACGACTCGCACTGTCGAGGAACACAACGAGTTGTGCCTCATCTTTGTTCGCGTTCTGACCAAACATAGTTACTTGGCCGGCGAGTTCTGCATTCAGGGACTTGAGCTGTGCCTTTTCAACGTCGCTCAATGCTGCACCTCGGCGCTTCATGTCTTCATAGTGCACCTCGACCAACCGTCGTCCTGCCGCATCCGGTGCACTGTCAGGCAGACTCTCAAAAACACTTGAAACACGCTCAAAAAGGGCGACGTTGTGTGCGGCCTCATCAGCAAGCGCGGCGACCTGAGGCGCGACTCGGCCTTGGATGCCCGCAATCTCCGGGTTGGTCGCTGTTGCAGAGAAGATACCGAAGAGTTGCTGAATACGAGCGAGGGCGAGTCCGCTCGCCTCGAGAGGAAGAATTGTGTTTTCGAATGTCGCCGGCTCCGTGTTCGCAACAATGGCATTGATCTCGCCATGCTTCTCCCGGATCGCCCGGTTAAACGCGCGCTCCATCGACTCAGGCGTTGCTTCGTCCACGGGCGGAACGCCGCCGTAAGGACCCGGCCAATTCGTTGTCAGCCGACGGTATTCCGCCTCGGCTTGCTTCGCGTCGGCGACAACCCGCCGCATCGTTTCCAAAGTAAATGGGACGTCTTCGTAGATGAAGTTGTGCCCGGTGCCATCAGGCGCGACAACTCGAGTCGAGTTTGACGATGCATTCAAGTACTTTTCTCTAGTACTTTTCAGGAATGCAATGAAACGCTCTGCTTTCCGCCCAGGACCACCTGCCACCATCTGTGCGTAGGGGACGGTTTGTGGATCGGCATCTTTCGGCGCCACCAAGTATAAGGGAATGTCACCCAACTCGCCGTCAATCACAATCGTATCGAAGGCGCGATCCTCAAAGCCCTCCGGAGTCAGCTCTTCGAAGGCAGATGACGCGGCAACGCCATACCGCGCTTGAGTCCAGCGGTACATCATCACATTCATCGGATTGGTGAAGTTTACGTCATCGTTGCCATCAGCATCGACGGGATCTACCGATCTGTATAAGCCGAAGACGTGCTTGAGCGTCATTTGCCAGCCGGATTTAGCGAAGGAACGAAGACCCTCTTTGTCCAGTCCGTACATCACAAGATCTGGCGGCGTCGCATCCATCATGACCACAGCTGCGGTTTTCTCCGGCCAGCGTCGACCGATGTTAATGGCCAACAAGCCACCAAAGGAATGGCCAGCAAAAATGAATGGCCCCTCCTCTCCCGATCGCTTAAGTACCTCGATGACTTCTTCGGCCTGCCTCGCTGTCGTTCTCGGAAATGGTCCCGCATCGCTCCAACCAGTGCCAGGGCGGTCTATGAGAATGGAACGCACATCCTCCCTCATCGCCGCGTGATGTTGGTAGAAACCCAAACCACCGATGTGTCCGCCGGCGAACCAGACAATTGCCGGACCTTCCTTCGGCCCTTCGGCGAGAATGTGGATTTCGTAACCGCCAACGTCGACCATCTCCCCAGGAGCTGGGAACCGCTTGTCGATCTGAGATACTCGGTAGATGTGGGAAATTGCGCCGACGACCAGAACAATCGCGATTAGGGCGACGCCCCGACCAACCCATTTCGGGACGACATGCTTCGCGCTTCGGGCTACTAGCACGCCAGCGCCGAGCAACACGACGGCTATGATCAGGCCGCTGTAGTCGCTACTAAGAAATGAATAGGCCGCATCTAACATCTTTCAATCTCCTGCGTAGTGGACGTCAGGCCACTACAGACAAGGTGTCCATATCGAAGGGTTCTCGGTCGATCGAGAACAGATCCATCGGCACATCGGTATCAAAATCATCGCGGATGCCGCTGATTGCTTGAGCCATCATCGAGCCCACCGCGGGCGCAAGCTTGAATCCGTGTCCGCTAAAACCGTTGGCAACCATAAAGCCCCCCACCTCTGTATGCCCAAGCACTGGATGTACGTCGTTGCGGTTGATCGTGTATAGCCCGCTGTATCCACGAATTCGACCGCTGTATGGCAACGCCGGAATGCGGTGATGCAAACAGTGCAACTTCTTGAGTTCGAACTCGTCGTCGGTCAGAACGTTGAAACTGTCTGGATCATCGACAACCTCCCGCTCATCTTCCTCAAGAACCGAACTCACCACCAACTGATTCCCACGATTTTGTGTACGAAAGTAAATGCCTGCCGCGAGGTCGGCAGTCGTCGGAATATCACCGACCACGACGTCGGGCCTATCCAGATACAGGACCTGAATACGTACAGGCTTTAGATCCCATGGCAGAGTAATATCCACCGACTCGAAAAAGCGGTTGCACCAAGGGCCTGCCGCGTTGACGACTAGTGGACTCGCTATTGACGTGCCGTCAGCGAGATCAACAGCGGACACCGCACCGTTTGTCAATTGAATATCACTGACTTCAGAGCGAAATCGAACGTCGACACCTTTGCCTCGACACGCGTCCAAGAGGTCCTGTGCTGCGAACATTGGATCGACGTAGCCACCCTGCAATTCCAAAAGTTGACGCCCACCACCGCGGCACTCATGGTCTTCTCCGGTTTCAACATCAGGTGCCAATACGCACGAATTGAGCGCCGGGAAGCGATCCGCGAGATTGTCATCGTCGAGAACTTCCGTGGGGATGCCTAGCGCATTCATCCGTTCATGTTCACGGTTGGCCCACTCAATATCCTCGCCTGGCATCCAAAGCACTCCAGTTTGATGGAACGAAGCCGCGGGTTCTGAAAGGCCTGTATACGCCTGCCAGTTGCGATACGTATCGATCCCGTCGCGCGCGAACCGCACCATATCGTCGGTTGAATATCTATAACGACAGACTGCTGAGGATGCGCCAGTCGACCCCTCACCAATCGACTTACCTTTATCTAATACAGTGACCTTCAGTTTGGAGCGCCGAGCCAGTTGCCAAGCAATCGACAGACCAATAATTCCCGCACCGATTACGACAACATCGTTTGAGGACATTCTAGGCCGCCTTTTCTTGATGAGCGATCCAGTCCTCGATGAGATCGTCCAAAATCGGCAGGGTAACCGGTCCTGTCGCAATCAACTGATTGTGGAACTGACGGATATCAAACTGATCTTGCAATCGATCTTCTGCGCGCTTGCGAAGCTCACGAAATTTCAAGTTACCGGGCTGATACGCCAAGGCCTGACCGGGTAGTGCGATGTACCGGTCTATCTCGGCCTCCAACGTGCCCTTTGGAATTGCAACTCGATCGCCCGTGTATTGGATCGCTTTTTCGCGACTCCAACCTTTGGTGTGTATACCGGTGTCAACGACCAACCGAACCGACCGCCAAATTTCGCCGAGCAAACGTCCGTAGTGATCGTGCGGCGTCTTGTAAATCTCCATCTCCGCACCGAGCGTTTCGCAGTACATCGCCCAACCTTCGATGCAGGCTGTGTACTTTAGCGCACCGTTTCGACGAAACTTTGGTAGTCCAGTCTGTTCTTGCATCAGTGCAATTTGCATTAGGTGACCCGGCCAGCCCTCGTGCAAGGCTAGCGATCGGTAAAACCAGTTCGGACACTTACTCGGTATGCTGGTCAGCCAGAAAACGCCGGGCGCCGAATTGTCGGCTGGGCTCGGCTGTGCGTACGCTGGCGGCAACGTATTCGATAGCTCCATGGGGATGAGTCGAACACCGTAGGTAATTCGCGGAACCTCACTAAAAAACGAGGGAACCTGCAGATCAATTTCTTTACAGATCGAACGCACCTGGTTTAAGTGTGCTTCGAGGTCTGACGTTACGAACTGTGGGTCGTTGGTCAGAAACTCACGATACTCGTCAAGACGGCCGTCGAATCCCGCCTCCTTCGCGACAGATACAATTTCTTCCAAAACACGTTCGACTTCAGAGAGACCAAGATCGTGCACCTCATCAGCACTCATGTTCAAAGACGTAAAGTTCTTGACGAGAAGGTCGTAGTACTCGTGGCCGAGAGGGTCGTCCGTGCAAGCTATGCTCTCACGGCCATCAACCATCAGATCCTGATCAATAAAGTCTGCATATTCGTGCAATGCAGGAAGAATTTTTTCGTCAATCAGGCGCTTGGCTGAAGACAATACAGTTTGAACTCCCTTTGAATCGGCGATTGGCGAGCGGGTGAAAGGGCCGATCAACGCCGACTTCTCTGCCGAAGGGTCGATCCCCCCTCGAACCGCTTCGCCGGCTCGCTTCAATACAAACTTCGGGTAGCGAAAGCCAAACGCCCTGCCGGCGTTGAGACCCACTTTGAGGTCGTCGATAAAGCTCGGAACAGTCTCCAGCTGTGCCAAGTAGAGCTCGGCGGCCTCGACCGTGTTGGCGTTGGCTGAGTTGGCAAAGAAGCGTAGATTGAAATCTGGACCTGCCGGAAATAAAGATGGCCGCAGATGCGCTTTGGCCGCGTAGTAATCGCGAACTTTGGAAAGCTCACGATGCATGAGTTTTACGGTTGCCCTATCCTGCGAGCTCAGCGTGTCAGTAGAAACTGCCGATAAGTCACTCAACAATTCCGCTGCTTTCTCGTCTTTGCGGTCATAGTCGGTAGGCGCTTCGCGAAACAACGTCGGATCGTCGAGCCGCTCACCGGCTAACAACGCGTTAAAAGGCGACTCGAACACCTCAAATTGCCAGTAGCGCTCCGCAAGCGCGGTGAGTGCGGACTCTGTCACGAATTGGCCTCCTGTCTCGACAGCCGTCGAACAATAGTTTTTTGCCGCCGTTCGTCAATGGGAAATTTCCAAATGATTGGGACGGTCAAGTATGTAAGGATCGCTGGCAAGATCGGGAATGCAATTAAAAGCCCGCGCGCGCCAGCTTCAGTTTGTTCTTCCAGCGTCGGATCAAACCCGAGCCAGCTAGCGATCGCGAGGCCTAACGCCACACCGAGACCTTCGACGCCCTTCTCAACCATCGTCTGGATTGAGAAGTAGCTGCCTGCATAGTCCGCCTTGTACTTCCAACGACCATAGTCGACGATGTCCGCCAACAAGGCTGCTGGCACGACGACACCTACAGAAGACACTAGGAAGACCATTACGAAGGCAGCAATTAGCCAAGGTTCACCGTCCGGGCCGGCGGGAATGAGTAAGTGCAACAGCAAGAAGCTGGCCGACGCAGTGTACGCAACGGCCCAAGTTCTTTGTTTGCCAATTCGACCAGCCAACCACGCCCAGAAAGGCATTGCGGCCGCACCAATTGGTGCGCCGAGTACGAATAGCAATGCAAGCGTACCGCCCAGCGACAGATGTGAATCCACAAAAAAGAACAGCATGCCGAATGCCATGCCGGTAGAGAGACCACCGGTCGCGAACGTTGCAAGAAAAATAAGGAGAGGTTTGTTGGTGACCACCGCTGGCAGAGCAGCACGAAGACTTGGCGACTTTTCCGTACGTCTGTAGTTTCCTTCGGGCACCATCATGACCGCAATGATCGCGGTAGTCGGCAGCGCAATAGTTGCCAGTATCGCAGTGACTTTCAGCGTTTCTGGCGTGAATTCCGACGTTTCAAAAAACGGCAACAATGGAATGCCATAGAAGGCAATAAATCCCATGTAGCGCGCGAATGTACGCCAGGTAGCAATGCGCGTACGTTCATTGTAGTCCTCGCTAAGCTCCGCCATCCAGGCGCGATACGGAATCTCGGAGATCGTCCACCCTAGATAGGCAAGCAGGAACCAAACCAGGAAGTAGGTGACCGATACCGTGCCAGGTGGTACGTATAAGTACCAGCAAGCAACCACAGCAAGCAACGAGCCACCAAGCAACCAAGGCTTACGCTTGCCCCACCGCGTTCGATATCGGTCTGACAGATAACCGATGATCGGGTCGGTGAACGCATCAAATACACGGGAGATCACCAACACCAACGCGATTGAGGCCAGCGCAACGCCGAAGTGTTTTCCGTAGATGCCCTGGATCACGGTCCCGACGGGACCGTGAATCAGAGCTTGCGAAAAGGCCGGTGCCGCATACGCCGCAAGCACTTTTCTGGATAGACCGTTTCTCGATTCGAACTCCATGGTCACGCAAGCATAAGCGCGATCTAGAAGTTCGCGCTAAACTGCAATCCGATTGTGCGTGGCTGATAACGAAGTGCCGGGCCCGTAGGGCCAAATGAGAACGGCCCAATAGCGCCATCTTCGTCGGTCAGGTTGTCAGCGAACAGGTACGCCGACCATATCTCGCCTTCCAACCCCAGTCTTAGATCTACACGTGTGGTCTTGTCCGAATCAGGAGCAAAGTTAACCGTGTCAGAACGTGCTGAGGCGAATTGCGCTCCGCCGTAGGCGAAGCCCTGCAAGTTCGAAATGCCGACCGGCCAACGATAGGTCCCCGATGCAGACAGCGTAACTTCCGGCACGTTGGGGATTTCAGTGCCATCTGCAATGTTCACGCCACTGACAGCTTCCGTAAAGGTTGCGTCAGTAAAACTCCCTGCAAACTTGAGTTGCAGATTTTCAACCGGCAGCAACGTCAAACCAAGCTCGACCCCTTTGGTCTCTGCGGTCCCGCCATTGACCAGCCCTCTTACTGGTGGGTTGACGACGACCAATACCTGAATATCTTCCCAGTCGTTGTAGAAGACAGCCGCTTCAAGTTGCGCACGCCCGTCAAGGAAAGTGCCCTTAGTACCAATCTCATAGCTCCACATTTCCTCGGGATCAATACCGCTCGGCACTTGCACACCAAATATCGCGGCCTGGAGGAGCGTAATCACTGGCTGGCTTTGTCCTGTTCGGAATCCTTTCGCAACGTTTCCGTAGATTAGCCAGTCGTCATTGGCTCGATAGGACACATTCAATCGCGGGTTTGTTGAATCGAACGTCTGATCAACCGTCCCAGTGAATGTCGGATCGAGCATCTGGATAAATGCCAGAGTTGCCGGATCGACCGGCTCAGAATTGAATGCATCGTCTTGGAAATAACGAAGGCCAAGGGTTACATCCATACGGTCGTCAAGCACCGTCCAGGTTGTCTCGCCGAACACCGCGAACGAATCGCTCTCGAACCTCTGATTCTGAATAAACATAAAGTCCGGGATATCCGTAAACGAATCTTGCTCCATCGTTCGATAGATAAACCCAGCCGTCCAGCGGAAGTTGCTGTCGCTATTGGAAGTGAGTCGCACCTCTTGACTGAACGTTTCCGACTCTACCGGATTGAAGAACACGGAAGGGCCAATAAACGTTGTCCGATCTTCGCTGTAGTCCATAAATGACGACGCGCTGACCAGATCAAAAGCGCCAAAGCTGTAACGAATATTAGCGCTAAATACATCATATTCGACATCGATGCTTGGGACTGGATCGACGGACGTGCGATCATCAAGCGACAGCGTGTCACCGATAGTTTCTTGTTCGGCATGCCATGCCGACAACACTATATCGAGGTTATCATTCGGCATAAATCGGAACTTGCCGCGGAAATTAGTGATATCCCGCTCATTCTGGTCGCTCGCACCACTTGCGGTGTTGTCGACCCAGCCACCGTAGTCCTCGAAAGTCGCTACCAACCGGAACCCGGCTCTGCCCTCGCTGATGGGTACGTTAACCATGCCTTTGTACGCAGAGTTAGCGTCTCCATCGGCCGTGCTACTGCCTGAGAGATCAAAGCCTGCAGCGAACTCGTCGAGATCAGGATCGTGAGTGATTATTCGGATCGTGCCCCCGATAGATCCGTCACCATATAGTGTGCCCTGCGGACCGCGCAGAATCTCTACACGCTGCACATCGTACATGCGAACGTCGGGAACGCGACTCAGACCAATATAGGAAAACGGGAGCTCATCTAAGTAATAGCCGACCGGAGAGTTACCCGCGACGGAATTGATGCCGCGAATCTGGATGTTTTGCGTGCCGGACTGCCCATCGACAATACCGATGCCCGGTGCGGTTTGAAGGAAGTCGGCAAGACTGTCGGCACCGGCGTCAAAAAGCGCCGCATCCGTGAACGCGGAGATGGCGATGGGTACGTCCATTAAGGCCTCTTCACGTTTCTGCGCGGTCACGACGATTTGCTCAATCACGAAGCCATCATCTTCATCGTCTTGGGCATATACCCCCAACGGATACCAGCTCATTAGGGCCATGACGACCGCGAACCGGTGCGTCCACTTGGATTTGGAAAAGTTCATGACATCCCCCTGTCACAGAATTGACTTTTCCCGAGTCTCGCATTGACCAGCGCCCGGATACCGGTTTCGCGTCACTTCAGGAAGGGCTAACGTCATTCTCAGCTAGGAACGGACATCAGACGGTAGAATTCCAAAGCGAACTTTGAATGCTTTCGAGAAACTACTGGCATCCCGATAGCCGGCTTCATCAGCCGCTAGAGCAATGGAGACACCCGACTCCTTGAGTAAATCGAAAGCCAGGGTCAACCGACGCTCCCGATGGTAGGTGCCCACTGTCATGCCGAATACGTGTTTGAAACCGATCGCAAGCTTGTTCCGGTTTACGCCCACAGAGCGCGCCAACTCCTCGAGAGTTGGTGCGCGTCGGCTGTCGTCCAGAATCTGTTGCGCACGATGCATACAGGATACGTCGTATTTCGAGAGCTTTATGCCTGAATCACTAAGCTGTTCTGGCTGACGCAGCCGATCAACCGCCAAACATACAAGCTCGACGGCTTTCGCGCGCAGGTATATGTGCCGAACCGATTCATGAACCAATGGGCGAAGCAGCGCGTTGGCCACGCTCATCATCTCTGCCGTGAGTTCGCCAGCAAACCAGAACTCGCTGGTTTCGTCGCCCTCCTGAAACTGACGCAGTTCATTTGGCAGGCTATCGCTGGATATCTTCAACTCCTCCGCAATGAACGACGGTCGACAAGCTATTCCGACTGTCCGCCAGCTGTCGCCAATCACTTGGCGTGTACCGCATGGACCGCTTTGAGATGCCGACAATAGGAAACTATGTCCGCCCACAGTCCGCTCGGTGCCATCGGGCAGCGTTTCTCGACTGAGTCCTTCAAGTCGAAAATGAAGGAATAACCACCCGCGCATGTCGAGATCCCAGCGTTGTTGAGCAACGTTTTCCGGGATATCGTGCATATCGGATCGCGCCAAAAGCAGATCGTCCGATAAGCTGTTTATCTTGTGGGTCCCTTGCGGCAGTGGCACGTCGCCGTGTTCCGAATCGGGCTCGACGACGCGATACCCCTTACCCGGCAGATACAGCTGGGACAGTCCTCGCCTGTGCGCATCAGCAGCGTCAAGCATGTTATCTATCGTAAACTTGACGCGCTCTTCGGGCGGCTTTTCGGAATCTGACTTGCTCACAATAGCGACCATCCTCCAAGCCGATTCGCGTTCGGTCAAGGCACGCCGGACCTTTCCGAGACTGTTTTCGCTACTCTCAGCCAGTTTTCGCCCAATATTTGGCGCAGGTCGGCCGTAGAGTAGCCCATCTCCAGCAGCTTCGCGGTGACGGGTAGTAGTGTACGAGGCGGGGCAAACCGTGCACTAAACTGAGACGCCATTTCCTCGCCAAAGGACGATTTAGCCTTTTCGATGAAGTCATAGACTTCCTGTTTGTCAAAGACGTAGTCCAATGCAATACCGACGTGCTCAGGACCAACCAGACTTACGACGTAGTCAATGTGCCGGACCAACATTTCCGCATAGTCTTCCCCATCTCCGAGGAAATCGCCCACCCCGTTGATGCCGACTACGCCTTCCGTGCCTGCGCACGCACGAATGAGGGAATCTGGAATATTGCGTACGTGCTCATGAACGCCGTTCGGGTTGGAGTGCGAAAATATTATTGGGTTGTCTGCCTCAGCGATTACCTGGGCAGCGGTTTCGTGGCCAGAATGCGAACAACACACGATCATGCCAACTCGGCGCATCTCTTTGAGAATGCACTGACCGTGCTTGGTGAGACCGATGTCTTCATCAAGGCACCCACCACCGGCGCGATTATTTCGGTTGTAGGCAATGAGCATCCACAAAACGCCACGGGACCGTAGTGCCTCAATCCGAGAAAGATCACCGTCGTCCAGCAGGCCCATGCCTTCAACATCGAACGCTACAGCGAGCTTGTCTGAATTTTTCGCCGCGGCAATGTCTTCCACGTCCAGTACTAGACTATATTCGTCTGATCTTGCCGAAAGCCAGGAATGGAAGGAGTCCAGCATTGCAAAATGCGAGTCTGGACTCGTCATGTCCATACCGACATTCAGCGTCACTACATCGACTCCAGCACTTCGGACCTCCTCAAGTTGCGGTAAGAATGTGGCGTCGTGTGGGCGCAGCGGCATGCAGCTGTGGTTGTCCCAAACCAAACTTTCATCAAGGAGTTGGCTGGCCCGAATCGTTAGGTCCCGCGCCACTAGAAAGACCTCGAATCAAGAAATGCTCGGATATGGGGGACCAAAATTTCGGGCTTTAGAGCAACGTCATGGCCGACGCCATCAATAACTTCAACATTCCAGCCCATTTCTTCCAATCGGCCACGATTGGCCTTGAGGATCGTCGCATTAAGTATCTCTTCGCTACCGGCGTCCGTATCTCCTTCTGCTCCGACAAAAGCGAGCCGAGGACAGCTCACAGCTTTGGCCACGGTTTCTTCCGGCCAGTCCTGAACACTCTTGTAGAAAGTGGACCACTGTGCATACTGCGCCGGGGAGCGAAGCACAATCTGCACGGCTTTAGGGGGATCATCGATTTGCTCAAGACTTGCTCTTAGCGCAACGTCGTATTGCGCCCCGAGCGGCGGCCAGCCTCCCACAACGAGTGCATCAAACCGATCATCACGAGAGATCATCTGCAATCCAACTGCAGCACCCCACGAGTACCCCCAGTAAATACAGTGTTCAAACCCGGCTGTGTCCATGACACTGAAAAGGTCACGGCAAACACGGTCAGCGGTGAGTTCATTGGGTGCGATATCGACACTTCGACCGATGCTTGGATAGTCAACCAGCAATACCCGGAAGCGGTCTGTCAGCTGATCCAGATACGACGACCGAATGGCGCCCGCGGCTTCGCCGAAAATTTCAGCGTGCGTAGCCATGATCGGGAAACTGAGCAGTAACGGTTCTCCGTCGCCATGTAATTCAAAGTAGACACCTGACTGAGTATCAATCGGCATGCGGACCCCTCCTTTGCGAGTCAGCATCACATTCCGGCACGCTCTGTGGGCGGTTGGTAGTCACTCAATTCGGGGGCGGCGTCACTTCCGATCAAACAAGTATAGGGGTTTCGGCGCCTCGCTGTTAAGTTCGACTAATCAGCGCCAGTGCGCGCCAAAACGCACAGGAAATTTTGCCGTCGCTCAGGGAGTCTACGCGCGTGCTCTTTGCCGACGAAGAGTTTGATCACGAAACAGTTACGTTCGGACGCGATGAGAAGCGCGGCCTCAACGCGATTGTCGCGATCCATAATCGTAGCCGCGGACCAGCGATCGGCGGATGTCGAATGATGGCTTATCCTGATGAGACGAGTGCGCTTACCGATGTACTCAGGCTGTCTAGAGGTATGACCTATAAGTGTGCCATCGCAGATATTCCGTTCGGCGGCGGTAAAGCCGTCATCATCGGCGACCCGAGCACCCAAAAAACCCGTGACCTTCTGCATGCGATGGGCGACTTTGTCGAACAGCTAGGAGGCCGTTACATCACGTCATTCGATTCGGGAACGTCGCTCGAAGACATAAGAGTTATCAGCGAACGCACCGACCATGTGGGCGGCATTCAGCCCGGTTCTGGCAACGTCTCGTCGTCAACAGCTTATGGTGTATTCGTTTGTATGCAAGAAGCCGTTCGCTTACGACTGGGAGCAGAGAGCCTGGATGGGCTCGTCATAGCGATCCAGGGCGCCGGAAATGTAGGTTCGCGCTTAGCCAAGCTTGTCGCGAAAGACGGCGGCCATATCGTTGTCGCGCACATCGACGAGTCTCAAGCCAGGAAGGTCGCCTCTGAAACCGGCGGCGACTATGCACAAAACAATAGGATCCTCGAAACCGACAGCGACGTGTTTGCGCCTTGTGCGCTCGGCGGTATCCTCACCGAGGAAACCGCCTGGAACTTGTCCTCCCCCGTTAGCTGCGGCGGCGCCAACAACCAGCTGAGCGAAGATGCTGTCGCAGACGCGCTCAAGCAACGAGATATTTTTTACTGCCCTGACTATCTCGTGAACGCTGGCGGAATCATTGACTTGCACTATCAGCTCAACGAACCCTCTCGCGACCCTTTGGGACGTCACCTCGATAGCCTCGGTCAGACGCTTCGCGAATGCTACGAATACACGAAGACCCACGCTCGCAGCATGGTGCAGGCCACCAACCGAGTCGCTGAGTCCAGAATTCAGTAGTACCAATGTCGCAAACCGATACCCTCCATAAATCCATTGTTACTGAGTACTACCCTCGGGTTGATACCCAAGACACGTTGGTTTCGCAGATCTTTGGCAGTTTGATACGGCTGTTTTCGTCACACTCCGAAAAACCTACCTGGCCATTGGTAGCGACTATGTCAAAAACTAGCCGACTCATCTCAGCTTGAGGTGCTCATAGATCACAGTGCGATGCCACCATGACACAAGACATACCCTCTTTTTTCTCTAACGATTACTTCGAGGCGCGCCAGAAATTTTTAGACGCTTGTAGCGATCGAGCGATTCAAGTCGAAGCACATGCCCATCCATGCGCCTTTGGCAGAGATGGGGAGAAGCTCTACACGGATGTGGCCCGCCTCGGACCCCCTAATCCATCAAAGGTCCTGACTCTTATCAGCGGAACGCATGGCGTTGAGGGATACTGCGGCTCGGGAGTCCAGACGGGGCTCTTGACTACGGGGTTGCTTGAAACAGTTACTGATGATCTGGGCGTAGTTCTAATCCATGCGCTCAATCCTTATGGCTTTGCTCACGATCGACGCGTCAATGAGGACAACGTCGACCTGAATAGAAACTACGCACCAGAGCGAAAACAAGATTCGTCTGATGTTTTGTATCCCGAGATTCACTCCAGTCTTGTCCCAGAGAAATGGCACGGTCCGGAAAAAACAGTGGCCGATCAAGGGTTGGAACGCTTTATTGGCAAAAATGGCCTACGGGTGTACCAAGCGGCCGTATCAGGCGGCCAATATTCTTATCCGGACGGGCTGTTCTTTGGCGGACACACAGAAGCCTGGTCATGGAAGGTGCTCCGATCCGTCCTTGCGCCTCATGCGGGACAAGCAGATCTCGTGAGTGTCATTGACTTTCATACGGGTCTCGGGCCCCACGGCTATGGCGAGCTCATCGCTACGGGGATGGGAAGTCATCTTGACCGCGCAATGGAATGGTACAACGGTGAAGTTACCAGTCCGAGCGCCGGAACTTCGACCTCTGCCGAGATCACAGGTACTCTGGGGCACGGCATACCCGAGGTGTTGTCGGGCTCGGAGGTCGTCTTCATCGCACTAGAATATGGCACCTACGACATTCAAAGAGTGTTAGAAGCTGTTCGCGCTGATAACTGGTTGTATCAGAAAGGGAATGTCGAGAGCAATTTAGGCAGAGCAATAAAGAAAGAAATCAAGAATACATTTTATCCCAACCAGGAGGACTGGAAAGTCCTTGTTTGGACCCGCGCTGTTGAAGTTATTCAGATGAATATTGAGAGGCTCGGCTAGCAATCAGCATCCGATAAAGCGCCAGCGCACTCAACCCTCAGGCTGACCTTACCTCCGAATCAGGCCAGATTTTCACTAGGAACTGACATTCTCCGCCGCCTTCCTGGCGAACACCGCCGGTGGCAAACAATCGAGAGAGCTGTTGGATCGCTCCTCGTTGTAGTGCGCTCGCCATATGTCAATGATGGAGCGTGCATGGGCCACTGATTTCGAATAGTGCTGGTTCAGACGACCCTCTCGGAAGCGCCCGTTGAACGATTCCAAAAACGCATTTTATGTGGGCTTGCCGGGCTGGATGAAGTGCAGCTTCACCGCATGGTCCTGCGACCAGAAGAACATGGCCTTGCTGGTCTGTTTCGGTTCATTGTCCATGACGATCGTTCCCGATAGCATCATCGGGACCCTTGGCTACGCCAGCTTCTTGCGCTTTTTGGTACGCAGCTGAAGCCTTTCCTAGGTGTACACGCAGTGGGTGCGCTTGTGGTCCACCACCAGGCCTTCGCGTCTCAACATCCCGCGCCACAGCCTGCGGCCCTAGCGCCTGCGAAGCTCTGCGTCATATAGAAGGCGAACGATTCGGCACTGAGTATTGGGTCAAGATTGCCGCATGGCAAAATAGACACATCCACTAACGTAACGAAGACGGCTTTTGGTCTATATATTCGTCGATCCTCTCTTCCAGCACCGTAAGGGGTATCGAGCCGCTTTCGAGAACGACGTCGTGAAAATCGCGAATATCAAATTCCTCGCCGAGTCTCACCTCGGCTTCCTTACGCAGATCGATCATCGTTTGCGAACCAATCCGATAGGCGAGTGCCTGACCCGGAAGGCTTGTTGCATACCTAAGTGACTCACTGGCGACCTCCAGCTCCGACATGAAGGAATTGTCGAGCATATAGGAACGCGCTTCTTCAAGCGTCCAGCCCATCGCATTCATGCCAGTATCCACCACCAATCGGACGGCGAGGAAAGACTCTGAAAGATAACGCCCGTATCGGTCCATGGGGTCATCATACACACCAAGTTCGTGTCCCAAGAATCCGGCGTACTCCGCCCATCCTTCCATGTACGCTGTTGGCATATAGTATCGACGAAACATTGGGAGATCCGGATCTTCCTGCTGAAGCGCCAGGTGAAAGTGGTGGCCCGGCAGCAGTTCGTGAACAATCAAGGCCGCCGCACCAATCATGCTGCGTTGATCTAACTGGGAGCCGTTAAATAGGTAGTACCCGCTCGGTTGCGTTGGTGACGGCGGTGAGTAATACCCAAATGTCAATCCAGCCTCAGCCGATGCATCAACTTGCTTGATGCCGAAGGGCGCTTTTGGCATGAGTCTAAAGAACTCGTTTAGCCTAGGCTCAACTAGGTCCATGAAGTGTTCATACCGACGCGCCACTTCACCCGGATTTTTTGCAATGTAACGCGGATCTTGCCTCAGTTGCTCATGAAAAGCGTCCTTGGGCACATCGACACCCATCTCGTCGCGCAGTTCATTCATCGCATGTGCGAGCTCTGAGACTTGACGCAGACCGAGTAAATGGATTTCTTCCGCTGTCATCAGAAGACTTGTGTGCCGCCGAACCTGGCGGTCATAGACGGCTCGTCCATTCGGGTAATGCATGAGGCCCACTGTTTCGGGCGAGTTGGAAAGATACTGTTCATTTAGTTGAGCGAGTATTTGGTCAAAAGCCACTAGCACAACTGCGTCCACAATTTGGTTTGTTCGGTCAATGAACAGCGCTTTTTCGCGCTCCGGCATGTGTGCAATGCGAGAATAATCTACGCGCAATGCGGCATCGACCATTTCTCTTCGGTCCAGCCAAATCTGTCGCGTCGGCCCATGCGCAGCCGCAGATAGGTAGATGCCGCGCTCCGCTTGCATTGCCACCTTTTCCGCGAGCTGGCGCAGACTCTCACTGTAGCTGGCGAGCAGTCGGCAGTATTCTTCGTTGTCGCTCAGAGACTCAAAAGTGAATCCTCTGAGGTAGGTCTCAGCGAAGCGCAGCGAATACGGCGCTTGGTATGCGGTTAGATCAAACGTAAGCCAGAAGTCGTCATCGTTGGTACCGTCATCGGCGAGTTCGAACTCAAGAATCGAATAGCTTAGCAACTCGTCAGGTGACAACTGACTTTTCCTGATAGCGGCCAATCGGGCCCGAAAATCGTCGCGTGCGGCGAGGGTTTCACGGTGATGTGCCAGCGTGAACTGTTCGAACCGCTCTATTGGCTGGCCATGCTGCACCCTAAGCGTCGTCGAACGAGTAAGCCTGTCTTGCCAAACGTCGTGCAACAACGCATCGAGCGCGTTCGACCCTGTTTCAGCTCCCACGGCATGCGCTCCACCGAGTGTCAAACTGATAATTGTGGTCACGCATACCAACCACCTAATTCGTCTCGCCATTTCCCTGCCCCAAAGCAGCTGGACCCCAATGATCGTCAGCAGCGGTTCGCTTGCCGGATTGTCGCTACGAGGGTACGCCATCCACCCATTGTTTGAAGGGCCGTACGTAATTTGCAATGCGGCTATCGTCATTTTTCCGGCGCTCCGTAGAACGCGCAGCGCCGTCACATGGCTCTGGCAAGATGGAGGGCAGCTGATCTTTTGCGGGGTCTCAATCAGCAGGTCGAGGAAGAGCCCCGCACTTGGGTTTGAGTGCGGTCGCCTCGAACGAAATCCAACGGGATGATACGGCCGGAGTTCTCTAGACACCTTCCGTTGGCTTGGAGTGTCACTGTTCATACACCGTCGGAGCAACCCGCCCTTTACGCGTACGGCGTAATATCGGATTGTAGGACAGCTCGATGTACTCGAGCATAGCCGCGCTTGGAAATTGTCGCCACGACTTTCCTCCACGTTCCTGAGGACAAAATCCCGATACTGTCCCAACTATTCGAGTAACGAATGGGAACTAAAGGGAAATCGCTTAAAAATCAGAGAGAAAGTGGCGCGCCCGACAGGATTCGAACCTGTGACCCCTGCCTTCGGAGGGCAGTACTCTATCCAGCTGAGCTACGGGCGCCTTGGGCAATAGTGTATCGGAAACTGCCTATTCAAAGGTGGTCAAAATACGGCGTCGCAAACTGCATGTTAGTTCAGAACCCCGAAAACGGCTCTCGCTATCCTTAGGTCATGGCGCTAACAACGAAGCGCTGTATGGAAAATAGATCGAGAGCTGCATGGGGCCAGATACGCGCCAGCGCACCGGATCTTCCAAGCCTCCAATACTGACCTGATACGCCTCGCCAAACAGGGCCCGAAGCCTTGCGACATCCTCAGCGATGAGCTTGAGCAACGGCTCACGGTACTGGCTGATACCGATCAGACTGTAATTGGTCTCGCCATAGTCATTAACCACAGCGCGACCTGACACGTCGATCGACTCTATGAACGACTCGATGCGCTCGTAGACGACATCCGGCGATTCGTCAGATTCCGAGATGGGCGACTTGATGACCAAAGCGACGCGTGAAGTATCAGGACGTCGACCGGAAAAAATCGTCACGGCGTCGATCGAGAAATCGACGACATATTCGATCTCATCCGAGTCGGTTTCGAAGGTTCGACTTAAGCCCAGAGTAATACCGGGCGTTGACACGGCGCGCTTAGCGAGAGACTCAAGTGTCTCGTTGATTTCTCGTCGTCGTGTTGCCGCGTCGCGCGAATCCGATTCAATGTAAGCGTCGACGACCATAAAGTCCGGTCGCCGCTTAATGTGCACAACCGGCACTGACTGGCTGTCATAGCCGCCGATGCGGCTCGCGGTCACCACGATCTCTTCGTAGTCGCCCGACTGTGCGCCGGCTGCGCTGCAGACCGCACCAGCAGCAATCATCACGACAAAAAATTGTTTCGTTCGATTCATAAAGGCCCCCTCCTTTCGAAATCAAAGATGTAACCTTTTGCCACAGTCCGCACTATAAGCACAAAAGCGATGATGCGGGCACAAGCACCGCAACGCCAGATTTAGGGACATCTGACGACACAATGTTATTCAATACGCCGATATTCTTCGTCTTCTTCGTGGCGTTTCTGCTCATCTATGGGCTGATCCTCGTCCAAAAGCGACCAAAACTATATTTCATTCTGGTCGCCAGCCTCGTCTTCTACGGCGCCTGGAATTATCGATTCATCCCGCTGCTCGTCGGCAGCTCAATCGTCGACTATTACCTCGCGTTGGCCATCGCAGCCGCCGCGACACGGCAACGCAAGAAGCTTCTGGTATCGGCCTCCGTCGCACTGAACATCGGCATACTCGGGCTGTTCAAATACGCCGACTTCGCGTTGTCCTCGGTAGCCGACTTCCTGCTGCTGTTTGGTGTCGAGGCTTCTTTACCGACCCTGTCGTGGGTGTTGCCGGTTGGCATCTCGTTCTACACGTTCCAGAGCATGTCCTACACAATCGATGTCTACCGTGGCGATATGGAGCCGCGCCGCGGACTGGTTCACTTCACGACGGCACTCGCCTTCTTTCCGCAGCTGGTGGCCGGCCCGATTTTGCGAGCACGACAAATTCTGCCGCAGTTCCACTCCTTACCGATTCCGACCTGGGATGGTGCAAGACACGGCATGCTGCTCGTCACATCAGGACTCATCAAGAAGACGATCGCGGATTTGCTCGCTATTCCCGCAGCGGTGTTGTTTGAGGCAGAGGGTCCGGTCAGTCTGATCGAAGCGTGGACTGGAACACTCGCGTTCGCTGGTCAAATCTATGGTGACTTCGCCGGCTATACCGATATGGCGATCGGATTGGCGCTGATGATTGGCTTCAAGATCCCGCCAAACTTCAATCTGCCTTATTTCGCCAGATCACCTGTCGACTTCTGGCGTCGCTGGCACATATCGCTGTCTACGTGGTTACGCGACTACCTCTACATTTCACTGGGCGGCAAATATCAACGCCATCGCAATGTGATGATCACGATGTTGCTCGGCGGCTTGTGGCATGGCGCTGCGTGGACGTTCGTCGCCTGGGGCTTCTTCCACGGCGTGATCATTACAGCCACCCACTACCTTGCCAATCTGAAATCGTTTGCGGGGTTTGTAGGGTCGCGTTCGAGAGTACTTACGTTGCTCAAATGGGCAATGACGTTCTACCTCGTGCTGATCGGATGGGTTTTGTTCCGAGCAAACTCCATCGACTCGGCATGGGACATCATCGTGAATCTGCATTCACTTGGCGCGCTGCCCGATCAAAGCGCAATCGCCGGACGCGTGTTTGTAGTGACCGTAATCGCCGTGATCTGGATGCATCTTCAAGACTGGTTCGTTATCAGCAAAGGCGAGGCATTCGAGCGAAAAAAATGGGTGTTCTGGCCCGTCCTTGTATTCTTCCAGGCGCTTTGCCTCATGACCGGAGAACCGAGCAGTGAATTCATCTACTTCCAGTTCTGATTCGCCGGACCAACGGCGGGTATTTGCACGCATCTTCCTGACCGTGCTGATCGGCATGGGCCTGTCTCTCGCCCTCGTTAAGGGGGTACTGGCCATGCTGGGCGTAGGTTCGAGCAGTCTGCTCGAGCGGGTCACACAGGCACGCAATGCCTTGCCACAGATCGTTGAAGAGCCGCAGGATCTTGTGATCGCGTTTGGCTCGTCGATGATCGATGCCGGATTCTCGCCACGCGAATTCGATATGGCGATCAACCAGGCGGGTGGCAACATCAAGTCCTTCAACTTCGGGTTCGGTGGCTTGAATCCAATGTTTCAGGACTATCTTGCACGCCGCATTCGCGACGATTTTGAGACCAGCGATCGTCGATTGAAACTCATCGTGATCGAGTTCAACCCGTTCCAGACAACAAAATCGCGTCGCAATCTGCAAAGCGCCTTGGAAGAGTCTTACATCTCACTCCTCGCCAGCCCCGCCGAGCTTCGCGACATCACACTCGACGACCCCGAGTCCGGAATACGCATGGCATTGATCCGCTACCTCCGCGACGGAATTTCCGCTGAGATGATCACCACCTTTCTCTGGGGTGGACCGTTTCAGACCCCGCGCGATGACACCGGTGTCGATTTCGAACCTGACCAAGCAGCAGAAGAGAGAATCGGGGAAATCGTCAAAGTGCTCACGCCACGTCTGGAGGAAGACTATCCGGACTACGACGGCACGGACTGGTACTACCCGTGGCAGGGCGGCGGCACCATAAAGAGCGAACGTTCGCCCGAAACTGTTGAGCTGATCAACGAGTACTACAACCTCGCCGCTTCCGATTACAACCTGGCCGTGGATCGACTGGACCGGATTCAGAGCGCCGACATCGAAGAGCTGCATTTTGACCCCGAGCTCGTCGACGCCTTCATCCGCATCGTTGAGAACTTCCAGGCGATTTCGGATCACGTTGAAATCGTGATGCTGCCGAAGAACACCGATTGGATCAAAAATCCGCCCGAAGCACTTGCGCGGCAAGCCGCGGTGGTGCGCGAGATAGAAACCGCTACGGGCCTTGTCGTTCGTGACTATCAAACGATCGAACCCGTTACGAATGCCATGTTCAGCGACACCACACACCTGAACCGGTATCAAGGGGCCGTGGCGTTCACAGCGTTCCTCGCTGAGCAATACGCGGAGCTTCTCGTAGCGCCTTAGGGGAGCACCGCCCGGCAAGCACCATGGATGGCCTATAATGCGGTTTTCCAACACTGCTAGTCAGATTCTCTATGTATCCGCTGCTGCGTTCCGCGCTGTTTCGACTGGATGCCGAACGCGCCCATCATCTGGTCACCGATCAGCTCACACTCTGGAACAGCTTCGCGCCAACACGCGCGCTCATCGAGGCACGCTATGCCAAGCGTCATCTCGACGAGCCAGCCGAGGTCATGGGGCTCACCTTCCCGAATCGCGTCGGCCTCGCTGCCGGATTTGACAAAGATGCGCGTTACCTGCGCGCGTTGCAGTCGCTCGGGTTCGGCTTTGTTGAGGTCGGCACCGTAACCCCACGCCCGCAACCCGGGAACCCGAAACCAAGAATCTTCCGACTCACCAAAGACAATGCACTTATCAACCGGCTGGGTTTCAATAACGAAGGGCTGGATGCCATGCGCGCCCGGCTGGAGCGACGGCCGGACGGGCTGATCGTCGGCGGTAATATTGGAAAGAACAAGGACACACCAGACGCGTCGGCAGCTGACGATTACACCGCCTGCTTCCGTGGCCTGCACGAGTGTGTCGACTACTTCGTGGTCAACGTGAGCTCACCGAATACACCTGGGCTGCGTGGATTACAGGACCGTGAGCCGTTGAAACGGATTCTCTGCGACGTGCAGGAAATCAACCAGGGGCTGGCAACGCCTCGACCGATTCTTTTGAAGATCGCCCCGGATCTCAGCGATGAAAAAATCCTTGATGCCGTGGCGCTGGTTACTGAACTGAGCATCGACGGCATCGTTGCTAGCAATACGACCATCAGCCGAGAGGGCCTGCGAACAACTCCCGACGAGTTGGACGCAATTGGCGCCGGCGGCGTCAGCGGTGCCCCCGTTCGCCAGCGGGCCAACGAAATCATGTCTTTGATTCGTGAGACCGCGGGTACGGATATGACTCTGGTTGGTGTTGGCGGAATCGACTCTGCGGACCGCGCAAGAGCACGTATCACTGCGGGAGCTGATCTGCTTCAAATCTACACCGGCTTCATCTATCACGGCCCAGCATTAATCGGACGCTTGAAACGCGCGATCCGATCAACAACGTGGTCCTAAGCGGTTCGATTCTGGCTTTGCTCGTGATCGCTAACGACGTAGAGCTGCACCTGATTCCGCCCCTTGGCTTTCGCCTCGTAAAGCATCTTGTCGGCGTGCGCCAATAGCTGAGCCAGAGAATCGGCCTTGGCCGAACCAAACGCCACGCCGAAACTGGCAGTGACTGAAACCGTTGCGCCATTCGCATCGATCTTGAGTGCTTCAAGATTTTCTCGTGCACGCTCGGCCACCGCCCGGCCCAGTTCAATCGAAGCGGCGGGCAACAACATAACAAACTCCTCGCCGCCCCAACGACTAACGATGTCTTCCTCGCGCAGCTCTTGCTTCAATGAGTTCGCTACCGCACGCAACACGCGATCGCCGGCATCATGACCGTAAGAGTCATTAATGCTCTTGAAATGGTCGAGGTCGATGATCACGACACAGAGCGCTTCTCCAGCGCGCTGGAACTTCCGGAATCGTCGCTGCACCAGCGCACGGTTCGGCAAGCCCGTGAGCTCGTCGATCTCGACCGTCCGCTCAAGACTGCGTCGATAGAACATCATCAAACCGAATACGACTGCGGCGAGCAGCAGCAGGATGATCAGGGTACTGACCGCGTTCGACACGAACGTACTCGTGATCTGCGCTTGTCTCGCCTCCAGGGGCACGAGCAACAGAAGCCGCCAACCCAGCTCCTCGATGCGGAACTCCGTGATCAAAAGGTCTTCGCCTGAGACTTCGATGATGTCACCGTCGAGTGTCTCCCCGACCTTTCGGGTCTCCGAGAAGCCACCCAGTGTGTCTAGTGTGGGTATATAGGCACCGGTCACGAGGAAATCCGGAAGCGAGGTCAGCATGATCTCATCCGTGGCATTCACGAATACAAAGTCATACCCAAACTCGGACTTGTACCGATTAAACGAATCAAGAAAACGTTGGATGCGCTTACCAACACCGACGTAGCCCAGAAACTCTCGGTCGTCTCCGTACACCGCGACATCGAAGTACAAATGTACGTCGCCCACCTGGCCCAAGTCGGCCATGAAATCGGTGCCTTGCGCCTTGGCTTCGAAATACCAGGCCACCTCGCCTTCCTCCAGATCGAGTGTGGTTCCATCCGACAGGTATTGGCGCCGGGTCCGTTCGCTCGCGACAAAGAAGGTGAGATCCAGATCACGCTCCATCTTGCCGAGCCGCTCAAGCAGTGCGTCCTCATCGAGAACATCAGAATCCATCTCGACTGAAAAGCTGATCGAACTCGCAAACGTCTCAGCAATATAGAGCGGCCTTAGCAGCTCATCGTGGACAAGATCATGGACGGGGGTGATTGCCTGTTGCTGAACGCGGCTCTGTTCCACAACAACGCTGTTGATCGCCCGATAGGTTGCAAAAAAGAGTGCAACGCCGAGCGCGAGCAACAGCACAACAGCGAGACGTTGTGGAATCTCGAGAGCTTTCAAAGCGAGTTTCCCAGTGGTGAGCCTGGTTCCGTTCATTCGGAGGTCCAGCCCGCGTGGTCCGCGGATTCATTCCCCGATTGCCTATGATGCGCCAGTCGGTCAGTTCTCCGACAGCACATGAGTCACAAAAACTGACCCTAAATTGGCATTAACTCGATTCCGGAACAGGAAATTGGTCAAACAACTGGTCGATCGCTGCACTAATTGCCTCGCGAGGATTCTCCATACCCTTGCGCCGTACTCTACCCTCAGCGATGCCCTCCCAGATCAGTTGCTTCGCACTGGCATCAACCACATCGACGTTGAGCGTACCTTCCTGATAGCTCACCGTCTCCGTCGTGGTTCCGTATGACGGGAATGTCCGATACACGCCAAAACGATATCCGTAGTATGCGGTTGCGACCGTCGGTTCCGTGACAACGCGAGTGGTTTCACGCTCTACAACATTGGCAAAGAAATTCACCAACAAGTCGGGGTTGCTATCGGAAAAACGATAACCTCTGGCATCCATCTCATTGCGAATTGCCATCTTGAAGTGGCTGGTGATCAGCGTTGAGTAACCGGCCTTATCTGTGCCGGGCTCTGCTACAAATCCGTAGGTTTTGTAGCTCGAAAAGTCGGCGTTCGGATCGACGTCGAAGCGCAGACTCGGGCCGCTGGCGCAAGCCGTCAAGACCAGCACCATCAATGCAGCAACAATCACATTCTTTTGCATCGGATTCTCCCTCTCCTGATTACTCGATCTGCCTGTAAGTATCACTCACCTGCGAGCAGCGTATCGGTCGCTTCGAGCGCAGCCTTGGCCCAACGATCGCAGATCTCTGCCGCTTCTGCCCACGTTGAGACGTACTCGCCATCCTCGACAATCGCCGTGCCGCTGATCAACTGATCATCGACCGCCATCGCAAGAATCTGATGGCTCTCGGCATCACTGAGTTCGAGCACCACTCGCGCCTTCCCGTCGATCGGCGTAAAAATTCCGCTTCGTCCGACTGCCGCACCCGTACCGGAGGACGCCTCAGGTACACCGATCGACTCAATCCGAACATCGAGCCTCAGGGCAGTGGATGACGGCGATTCAACTAACGCGAAGTTATTGGCGTTGGAAAAGGCCGAGCGCAACGACTTTTGCATCATCCCAACCAGCTGCGACCTTTGCTTTGCCGTCACTCTGAACGGGTTTTCCGTCTTATCAGGTGTCGCAAATGCAATGACTGGCTCAGAAACAATCACCTGATCGTAGTAACTGAAATCGACACCACTTCGCAAAAAGCCTTGCTGCAGATTGCGCGTCTTGACGGGCAACAACTCAGGGTCATGAGCGACCGGCGTCGGTGCCACGCAGCCAGCCAACAGCGACAGGAAAACGCCAGCAACAAAGAAAGCCTGGATTCGACTAACCAACATCGACAGTCCCCAAAAGCTCATCTCAAGGGGACAAAGGGTAGCGCAGATTTACTCGCTTTTGTTGGCTCGGTATCCTTGCTGCCTTCCTCAAAGACCGGGTACGACACATTGGAACTGAACGGCAAAATCATAAACGCCCTGCCCGAGAAGTCTGGGACGTCAGCACGGGGCCCCTGGCGCAAGCAGGAATACGTCATCGAAATTCCAGGGGACTATCCCAAACAGGTGTGCTTCATGGTCTGGGGAGACAAGATTGACCAGTTTAGTATCACCGAAGGGGAGTCGCTGACGGTTCATTTCGATCTGGAAAGCCGCGAGTACAACGGTCGCTGGTACACCGATGTCAAGGCATGGCGGGTCGACCGTGCGGATGCATCAGACACGCAGAATGCACCACCGCCTGTTCAGGAAGAGGCGCCACCGCCGCCAAGCTTCAACGACGATATTCCGTTCTAGAGGAAACTAGGGAAGCTGCAGGGACAGCTGTTCTTCCTTTTCTCGGAATCGATAGAGCATGTCCAACGCAAGAGAGCTTTTCGCGTCGCTAGCTTTGAGAATGGAACGAATGCGATCATCAATACCGTTATCGGAATCACTCGAGTTGAGGATTCCGAATCCCATACGCCACAGACCAAATTCGCGCTGACGGATCGGGCGTTCCGCCACCTTTTCAACCTCAGTGTGGGATGGATCTGCTTCTATCACTTCGTAGAGTTCCCAAAGCGCGTTGGGCGGTCCCTCCAGCACCTGCAAAAACAGGCCATCCTCGTACAACAAGAGCCCCGTCAGATCGAGCTTCCGATTGTTGCGCCTGCTGTGCCGTAGCAGACTATCTAGTCGTGCTTTGTCAAATTTCGCAACTGCGCGACTCACATAAGCAACTTGCAAGAACATAGATACTCCCTTGCCGTCCTTGGCGTTTTCGCCCTCTCAGGCGACTGCACTCTGAGCCAATTTGCGTTCCAGCACCGAAATCCTGTTGTCCGCACCGATATCCGAGTGCACCGTCACGAGCCTCGCGATATGCGCCTCCTTCAGTTCGGTACCTTTCGTAAGCAACACCAGGCCACCTTGGGTCACGACCTCCTGATCCAAAACCATGCCAGGCCTTAAATCCTTGACCCACAATTGAGTCTGAACCCAAGACTCTCGACTGTTCGCGAGCGCCGAAACCGCCTGTTTGACGGAAACGTCCATGCAGTCTGCCGACGCAACTGCCTTGGCTGCCGCCGCTTCCATCGAATCCCCTCGTCGTATTAGCTTATCGATAGCGATCGCCACTCTTATCACTTGGCGGCCAATCTGCTCATCAAACGCGAGGGGTGGTTCGAAACTCTCGATGCCACGCGTATAAGCCACGATTCTTGCGACGCGGTCGAGACGAGGGATATTGTTCAGAAGTTGTGACGCCAACTCAGGGTGCGTCAGGAACAGACGATACTCATCGTCAGACAGCCGCTCACCGGACTCAAACCGCTGAAGGATTGTGTCCGGTACTGAAACGCAACCAATCTGCGAAACCGTGATCGCCAAGCGCAGCTCCCACGAATCTCGCAGCTCCAGTTGATCGAGAATCTGCGATGCGATTTTCTGGATTCGCTCAGAGCGCGCCGCTGCAGTGTTGCTGCCAAGACCAGATAACTGCGCCATCGCAGAGACCGCTCCCTGTAAGGTCTCCTCGAGGAGTTTGCGTTCGACATGGATGAGGTTGAATTGACGAACGCCCTCGTCGAGCGCTTCGCGCAGCGGCACTGGATCACAGGGTTTTGTCAAAAACCTGAAAATTTGACCCTCGTTCACAGCATCGATCGCCGCTTCGAGGTCCGACTGCCCACTAAGAATCATGCGCGCCGAGTCCGGTGATAGCTGCTTGGCCGCCTCCAAGAACTGGGCTCCGCTCATTTTTGGCATCCTCATGTCGGAGACAATCACAGCAAACGGTTCACTCTCGCGGATCGCACTCAGACCGGCCTCCCCACCATCAGCCACCGTGATGTCGAATCTGGAACGCAAATGACGACGCAAACCGTCCAGTACCAGCGGTTCGTCATCGACCAGCAAGATCCTCGGCTTCATGACGCAAGCTCCATATCCTCCAAACACGCTTGCCACAGTGTCTGCCATTCGACATCTGGCAGCGCGTCGGCCATGTATTCGCTGTCAACCCACTGTTCGGCAGCGGCCACTGTCCTTGAATCAGTGCCCAGAGCAAAAGCGAACGCCAGGTGAGCAACGGTCAAAACCTTGGCATCGTGCAAAGTGCCAGCCGACGGTGTTTTCCTGAAGGCCACCGCTTCAACGACCGGATACGGTAGTGACCAAAGCCCGAGGAGATACGCGCCTAGCCTATCAAAATGACAGCCCACCACCTTTTCCTCCAGTTCAAGAACTTCGGCGATGGTGTCCGGTGTTTGCGTGGTAGTAAACGTATAGGGAGAACGCGCGGCGGCAATGATCGAACCAAGATTTCCCATCATGACCGCAAGCAACACATCGTCTGCAACCGACTTGTCTACCTTTAAAATAGTGTTCAACGAGCGCGCGTACGTAACGGCCTGATCAGTCTGGTGTTGCAACTCGGTCAACGCGGCTGCCAATGCTGGATTGCCCTCAAAACTTGAAAACACCCCATGAGACAGGACTAAAGAGGAGATCGTATCCAAGCCCAGATAAGACACCGCTTGAGAGATATCAGATACGATCCTTGGCAAACCGAAATAGGCAGAATTAGTGATCTTCAGAATACCTGCGGTCATTCCGGCATCTGACTCGATGATCTCGCCGACCCGCTTGATATCGGTATCCGGCTTCGCCAGCTCGTCCTGAATCATCTTGTAGGCCTTTGGCAGTGAAGGCACGTTAGCGAGTGAGGACACAAGGGCAGCCAACTCCTGATCCGCCACAAGGTCGCGAACCGTGAGCGAACGCTCTATCGCACTTTCGATCACACCACTCGCACAAGGTTTCGAGAGGTACTGGTGTGACGGCGCCACAGCACGTTTGATTGCATCGATCCTCGCGTCGCCGGACAAAACAATTCGAACAACTCCAGGGTGATTTGCTTGCACTTCCTGCAGCAGGGATGCGCCATCACGACCCGGCATACGCATGTCAGAAATCACAATATCCGGTGTTTCGCGATTCAATTGCTCGAGCGCTTGCTCAGCGCGCTCAGCGAAGTGGAGTTTCCATTCCCTGCGCCGATGATGCAGAGCACGGCGAAAACCTTGGAGGATCAGTGGATCGTCGTCCACAGACAATACACTTGGCGTCATCGAGTCGTCCCACTATGGTGATAAGGCCTGTTGTTGGTGTCGCTTGTCTTATCGGCGTCTAAGAAATTTTCTTTAGCTCGGTAGTAGCTAAAGCTCGAGACCAGCGCGTCGATACCCTGACGAGGTGACAGCATCACCGAAGGGGACGTTATGTCAGCA
The DNA here is from genome assembly GCA_038521865.1 of Pseudomonadota bacterium. Lineage (GTDB taxonomy): Bacteria > Pseudomonadota > Gammaproteobacteria > Steroidobacterales > Woeseiaceae > CALBPI01. Next base: position 358,113 of record JBCBKO010000002.1, read on the forward strand.
GATCAGGACGACGTTAAAGCGACAGCCAATCGGCTCGAGGCCATCGGACAACTGGCTTCGGGAATCGCGCACGAGATCAACACACCCACCCAGTACGTCAACGACAACACGCTGTTTTTGCGCGAGGTTTGTCCTGAGCTGATTACGCTTGTAGGTCTTGCAAAAGGGGTCGCGGAGCAGGCGGATTCAAGCCCCGAGGTCGCGGAATTCATGAAGCGGATCGACGAGCTGGATTTCGACTATGTTGCAGAAGAGATACCTGTTGCGATCAACCATGCGCTCAGAGGCATTGAGCGAGTCCGGAAAATCGTCTCCTCACTCAAGCAGTTTTCACATCCAGGAGAGGAGGACAAACGGGAAGCCAACGTCAACGAGGCCATCGAGAATACGCTCGTCGTCGCAGCTAACGAAATCAAGTACGTTGCCGAAACCGAGTTGAAGCTCGATTCCGACTTGCCCGACATCTCCTGTTACCTCGGCGAACTTAACCAAGTGTTCCTGAATATCATCATCAACGCGGGACACGCCATCGAAGCCAACAGGGTAGAAGGTGATCCATTGGGCCGCATCACAGTTGAGACCAGGACGCATGATGAGAATATCGAGGTTCGGATTTCGGATACCGGCAGCGGGATGCCACCCGAAGTAGTTGAACGGATATTCCAACCGTTCTTCACAACTAAAGACGTGGGTAAAGGGACCGGCCAGGGCCTGTCTATCGCATACAACATTGTCGTTAAGCGGCATGGCGGCACTATCGATGTGGACTCCTCTCCAGGCGAGGGTACAACCTTCAAGATTGTCCTACCCAAGTAGCGCTGGCACACTGCGCTCGCTATCTTGCAAGCATCAAGATCATTGGAGCTGCCGCATGTTCACGCCGAGTCAGTCAGACCTGCAACCCAAAATTGGCCGCCCCGCGCGCTACGTGGTGTACGGATGGCAACGAAGCTACTTCACGCACAAACTCATGACGGCGTTGCACTTCTACGGTGCGGACTGGGAGTATCAGAACAAGACAACTGAGAACGCAGACGAAATCCGCTTCCGCTCTGGAACCCACCAGGTGCCGGTCTTGCACACCCCAGAAAACTGGATGATCGCCGACACAACACCGCTTCTGCACATGCTGGATGCGCGATTTCCGGAGCGCCGGATGTTTCCCGAAGGCCCACTCGGTCTGTTGACCCAAATCGTCGAGGAATTCTTCGATGAGTGGATTGCCAGAACCACGGTCCATTGGCGTTGGAACTACCCCGAGAACCATGAGTTGCTGTCTATGGACGCTGCACACGGCGACCCGGAGATTGCCGAACGACTGGTGACCTGGGGCGGCAAGGTCTGTCGTGCTACCGGCGTATCCTCGGACGTTCAAAAAGAAGCAGCTGAATCCGAGTACTACCGCATCATGGATGCAGTCACCGCTCAGTTAGCGCATACCTCCTATTTGCTCGGTGATCGCCCAACAGCGGTGGATTGCATCGTACTGGCCGGACTGCGTGCGCACTTCCTGTTCGACCCGGCACCAAACCGGATGCTGCGTGAGCGCTACCCTGAGGTCGTCCGTTGGAGCGAAACCACCGCTGACCAATGGGACGGATCCGGCGACCTTGCCTCCTTCCCCGAATCGACCGAATTCGCCCGTTTCGTGCTGGCTGAAATGCGAACCACGTGGGCGCCTTTTGTGACCGCGAATCGAACGGCTCTCGCAGACGGCGAAAAGGCTTTCGTCATTCCGATGTACGGCGAGGATGTCAGCTACCTGGCCCGGCCTTACATCGAACAATCACGATCGATGATCGTCGAGCGGATTGAAGACGTACTCGACGCCTCAGGACAAACCCGGTTTGGTCAATGGTTGGAAGATCAGGGGCTCGCGACCGCGCTTGGCTGAGAGCGAGGCGCTGCGGCGCGACGCAGGCGATCATTGATTGCCTCTCCCAGACCATCGCGAGGAATCGGCATGACAGCGATAGCGGTAATGCCGGGATCGTCGAGGTCGCGCAACATCCGATAAAGGTTAGCCGCAGCCTCAACCGTGTCGCCTTTGTCCGATAGGTTCGCCGCACCAGCAGGTGCGTTCGGCCCAAATCCAAGCAATACCTCTCCAGGTCGCGCATCACTAGCGTTCAGGCGCACCTCGGCGCCCGGCGCGTAATGCGACGACAACTGGCCAGGTGCGATCACCGCGTTCGCGGATTGATTGGATTGAAGCTCACCGACAACATCAGAGATCGACGTTCTATCGATCACTCCTGGTCGCAAGATCGTTGGAAGCGTGTCCGGCAGCACGGCAACAATCGTCGATTCAATGCCTGCCTCGCAAGCACCACCCTCCAGCACCAAACTAACCTCGGACCCAAACGCGTTCGCCACATCGCGGGCTGTGGTTGGACTGATTTTCCCGGAAGGATTGGCCGATGGTGCCGCCAAAGGCGTACTGACAGCAGACAGCAGCTCAAGCGCGACCGGGTGGCGCGGGATCCTCAAACCGATGGTCTCAAGTCCTGCGCGTGCCAGCTCACACACGGAACCGTACCCACCTACCGGCACAATTAGCGTCAGTGGTCCGGGCCAAAACGCCGCTGCGAGGCGATGCGCACGCTCATCGAACACACCTTCTGACACCGCTTGTTCGATCGAACCGCAGTGGGCAATAAGCGGATTGAAGCTCGGTCGTCCCTTAGCAGCGAAGACCCCCGCCACTGCGGCCGGATTGGTCGCATCTGCGGCGAGGCCATACACCGTCTCTGTAGGCATTCCCACGAGCTGACCGGCACGCAACGCATCGGTTGCACGGGTCAGACCAGCTTCAACGGGGACAATATCGGGATGACTAAGCACGATGTGCGAGATTATCCGGTGCGGCATTATTCTGCTCAAGTCGCAGACTGTTCGGTGACTCAAGACCATGTCACCATGGTGGCGTGGGACAGCGAGTGACAGCGAGGACACAACGGTGAGCGAGCGCAGGGTCCTGCTTGCTGGTGCCACAGGCTATATTGGTCAAGTCGTCGCCACACGCCTGATCGAACGTGGATTCGCTGTCACAGCGCTCGTGCGCAAGACGGACCCAGCACTGACCCACTGCCAACAGATCGCAACCGATGTGATCGACCCATCGAGACTTGCAGCAGATCTGGATGGCCAGCGTTTCGATTTTGTTTTTTCCTGTTTGGCATCGAGAACCGGCGCACCCGACGATGCGTGGCGTGTGGATCACGATGCCAACCAAAACCTGCTCTCGTTGTGCCGCAGACACTCCGTGCAGCAGTTCATCTTGTTATCGGCGATCTGCGTACAAAAACCAAGGCTCGCGTTCCAACATGCAAAACTGGCTTTTGAGCAAGCTCTGGAACGATCGGGTGTGCCCTACTCAATAGTAAGACCGACAGCTTTCTTTAAATCACTGTCAGGCCAGCTGGATCGAGTACAGGCTGGAAAGCCCTTTCTTCTTTTTGGCGACGGCACCCTCACCGCTTGCAAACCAATCGCGGAGCGCGACCTCGCCGACTACCTGATCGACTGTCTCGAAAACCCTGAGCGCCTGAATCAAGTCCTGCCCATTGGCGGGCCGGGGCCGGCACTCACCGCTCGCGACCAGGGAGCACTCCTCTTCGAGCAAGTCGGCAAGCCACCAAAATTCCGATCGGTGTCACCCAAGCTGCTATCCGGGATTGCTGCACTGCTCACTCCGTTCGGCAAGCTCGTGCCGGCGATCGCTGCAAAGGCCGAGTTCGCGCGTATCGGTCACTACTACGCAACAGAGTCGATGCTGCTCTGGGACGAAACGCAGCAGCGATATGATGCCGAAGCAACACCGGTCGGCGGCACGCGCACATTGCAGGAACACTACGCCCAATTGGTCTCGGAGGGTATCGCTGGGCACGAAGCCCGCGAACACAAAATGTTCTGAGCTCGGATGTCGCTGACTATCGCGGCAAGTCGGCCAATCGCTCTCGCTGCCAAAGGTCGACGATCTCATCGTTAAGACCGGTCATCTCCCAGCGAATCAATGACAGTGGTAGTCGTCCTGCTGCCATGAACGCATCGTGGAATTCACGGAGATTGAAGTCGTCTTTCAGCTGACGTTTGCGGTCACCGAGCAGGCGCTGCATTTGGAGCATGCCGATGGTATATCCCAATCCATAACCTGGGGGGCGACGCAGGTAAATCTCCGCATCGACGCGCGCGACGTCCTCATCGAGATAGGGCACACGCTCCTGCCACCACGACACCGCTTCTGCGACCGTCATCTGGTTCGTCTGTAGCCACACGTCCGCAGGCACCCGAGCAGCGCGAAAGATACCAAAGATAAAGATCAACTCACGGGTGCGCGGGGACATATCCAGTCCGGCTTGCAGCATGCCTTCCTCGAGATATACCGCCCAGCCTTCCGCACGCGCACCACTCGTAAGCCGACCCCGGATGGGGTGGGGATTATTCTGCTCGATCAGACCGTCAAATCGGTGACCCGGGATAACCGCGTGCAAGTGGTCTGGCGTGGGATTTCGAAACTGTACCTGCTCCCAAAAATTAGGACCATTCGGTCTTACGATCCATGGCGCATTGGTGGCGAGGTCGCCGACGTAGTCCGGCACCGTGATGATTTCATCATCCACGAGAAACGCACGAATCTGCCGATCAGTCTCATCAATCCGTCGTTGGTACTCTTCAGCCGATTCGCTCAGCTCAAGCAACGGCTCATTGCGGTTGCGATGTTGTTCAAGACCATAGACCGCCCACAACCGATCCAACTCTCGAAGCCCCAGTACAACGATGTCTTCGGTGTCGTACGGCATCAGCTTGACGTGCTTGAGGTACCAATTGAAATGCGCTTTACCAACGCCTGCGTCCGCATTCATCGTCGGACGATGCTCAAGCAGCCACTCGTTGAATTGCGCCACCGCATCTCGCGTGCTCTCGATGTCTTGCACGAGCTCCGGCTGAGCAACTTCCGCTCTCGCCAAGAAATCCTCATACCAACCGAGCACGCCGGCGGGTGGTGTCGCTCGGTAAGGGTAGCCATGGCCAACCCCATCCGCGTTCGTCAGATTGTGCAAAGCGAGATCGGCATAATCCGCCGCGACATCATTCAGATTCTCTCGAGCCTGTTCGGCCAGCAGGACGATTGCGGCAAGACGCGTTCTGAGGACACTGGTGGCGTCAGCATCGAGGGGGAGATCGGTGAAAGTGACACGCAACATCCGGTCGACATAGAAGCCTGGGTCGCGCGCCCACGGCCTCGATACCGAGAGAAGAAATTCTTGCTGATCCAACCGAGATCGAACAGCAAGGTACTCGACCTGTTCTGATATTGGCCAATCGTCCGCATTGATCGCATCGAATCGCTGCTGGAAGGCCTCCATGGTTGCACGCCGCTCCGCGACAGAATCCGACCCGTAATCGGGATAGAGCTTGGCGGCCGCACCTGCTATGTCTCGATTGGGCACCGCTCGCCGTGCCCGGTTTTCGTCCTGCCAGAGCAAGAAGTCATCGTAGAGGGATGTCAGCCTGTCATAGCCATCCGCCTGGGCCCACGTAGCGTTTGGAAAGCCAACCAGTACAGCGGTGATCGCAACAAGCGACAACGAACGAACAAACACACGGCACATGAGGCGCTCCCCCTTGATGAGCTATCGCCAAGTGTAGCGAAACTGTGGCGTGACCGCGTCCACAGGTCACGAATACCAGCCCTGCGTCACTCGCGAATCTGTGATCTGTTCGTTTGACAGAATCCGCTGAAATCCTTGTACTCGCAACCACTGTGCGCAACGCGTTGGAATAGCGAGAACATCTGTGAAACGGCTTATCCTTGGGGCAGCAGCGCTGTCTGTCATCGGCTACTTCGGCACCAAGTTTTATATCAACTACAAAACCACGGAAGCGGTTGATCAAGCGATCACACTGATGCGCCCGTTTGCCAGTGTTGAATACGCGAGCGTCAGTAGCTCCATGACGGGTGAGCTGTCTGTCGACAAGATCTCGGTTGGTATCCCGGGGTTTAAGGACCGGGTCGAACTCGATTCGGTGGGCATCAAACTGCCAACGTTCTTTGACCTCTTGAAGTTACACAACATCGGGCCGCAAACGCTGACCTCCAGTGATTTCCCCGACAGCATCCAGGTTTTCGTTGACGGAGTCGTTGTCGATACCGGAACAGACTACATGATGAAGTTTTTCCGCGAAGCGGAGCTGGAAGCAGCCGAGGCCTATGGCGGCCAGCTGCCAACTCGGGAGGAAGACCCTCTCGGCCACTGCCTAAACCGCTTCGGATACTCAAGCAAGGACCTTCTGGAGCTCGGCATGGACCGCATGGTGGTGTCTTTCAGCTATGGTGTCGAGCAACTACAGGACGAATTGGCCCTCACCCTATCTGTACTGGTCGAGGACTTCTACTCGGCTGACGTAGACGTTCGTGTACGCGGCGGCATTGGTGAACTCGCAAGAATCGGTGCAGACCGTGCGGTACTGACCGGCTTTGAAGTTGTTGCTGAAGACCTCTCAGCTTCCGAGCGCGCATTCGCCCGCTGCGAGGCCCTCGGCGTCGATCGCGCCACTGCGAAAGAGGGCATGCTCACGCAACTGATCGAGGACCTCGAAGACATCGGATTTATCCCGGACGATCGACTTATTGAACCGCTACGAGCAGGCATCCAGGCAGAGCATCAACACGCTCGTGTCACCGGTAATCCACCGCAGCCTGTCAGCTTCGGCAAGATCGATCTCTACAACCCTTCCGATATGCCCGCGCTGCTGGGCGTCGACTTACAGACCTGGTAGTCGACTCGCGTCAGATCTCACGCTCATAAATACGGACGAAGTCGACCCACATCTTCTGCGGTAACACGCTGTCGTCCGTTGGCCCCCCTGCTGATCCCCAAACGCCGCCGACCGCAATATTGATGATCAGATGGAACGGATGGTCATATGGCCATGCCTCCCAGCCGGTACCCTCGTTCGTGTAACTGAAGTACAGCGTGTCATCAACGAAGATGTCGATGCGCTCCGGTGACCACTCGAGCGCGTACACATGAAACTCATTGTCGACGGTTGAATCGAGGATACGTCCCTTACGCTGCTCCCAGTTGACCCAGTAATAGGCGCGGTTGTGCACAGTGCCGTGGACATGCCCCATCTGATAGCCCACGTGTTCGAGAATGTCGATCTCACCGGAGTTCGGCCACGCATCACAGGTCTCACTCCCCTGCCAGTCCTCACCAGGTTCGCAGGTCGTCGAATACTTGTAAGGATCGGACGGTAGCATCCAAATGGCGGGCCAGGTCCCCTGGCCACACGGCACCTTGGCTCGCACTTCGAACCTACCGTAAAGAAAGTCACCTTTACCTGCAGTGTGGATACGACCGGAAGTGTATTGCGCGCCCTCATAGTCCTCGCGGTGTGCTTCGATCACCAGCATGCCGTCTTCGACTCGTACGTTCCGCTCTCGATCGGTGTAGTACTGGTCTTCATTATTGACCTTGCGTGGCTGCCAGATGTCGTGCGTCCACTTTGAGGGGTCAGGCGCCCCCTCATAGTCGAACTCATCACTCCACTTGAGCTTCCAGTTGGCGTCACGCGTTTGCCGCTCGCGAACAACCACGGCGCTCAGGATCGGCTCGCCACGTTTCGGCTCAAAGCGCACCTCCAGCTTTCCGTCAGTCACCGGCACCGCTGCCGTTGCCACAGTCAATGCCGAGATCACCTTGCCGTCGCGCCAAGCCATCACATCGAGGTCTTCGATTCGGCGCTCACCGTTGACGAGCACGTCAAAAATACGCTCACCGCCGCTGATGTCGTTCGGCTCTGCGAAATGCAAGATGACGTCGTAACTGCCATTCGGCAGCGTGTGGTCAACACGGATGTCGCCTTCCCGATAGTTTTGGTAGAGCGTTGGGTCCTGCGAGCCTTTGATCGTCTCGATAGATCCAACCTCACCACCGGTAACACCGGATTCGGCCGAATAAGTGATGCCGTCGCTGGATTGATACGCTGATCCGGCGACGTTCGTCGCCCAGACTACGCCTGGTGATTGCTGTTGCGCTGCCATGCTGTCCCCGTGCAGGCCGCCGCCCAGTGCTGCGACCCAGATAATCAGAACTCGTTTCATTTGTGACCAACCCTCCCCCTTGGGTTTGTTGTGCATTGTAAAGGAAGAAATGACAGGGCTGTCATTTGCGACAGAATCGGAAAAGCCGAACAGCTCTACAGGCACACCTTAGACGACCAACAAAGTTGTAAAGCTTTGACAGCAACGGCCGCTCCCTCAATGACGGCCATCTACGGGAGTTGAGATGAGCATCGATATTGATATCGACGAGATCACTGAGGTTTTCATTGAGGAGAGCCTCGAAGGTCTCGACATCATGGAGCATGGACTGCTGAACCTGGATATCGGGGCCGCAGATCCAGAAACGATGAATGCGATTTTCCGCGCCGCGCACTCTATAAAAGGGGGCGGAGCGACGTTCGGGTTCACTGAAATCTCAGAATTTGCACACGATCTCGAAACGCTGCTTGATGAGATGCGCCAGGGTGAACGCCCGGTAACCCGCGAGGGAGTGGATCTCACATTGCAGTCGGTCGATTGCCTGCGTGCGATGATTCGCGCGCTCGCCACGGGTGAAGATCTTTCCGGCGAAGCAGCGACGTTGCGTGCAGCACTCGCCGCGATGTTGGCCGACGGCAACAATGTAGGCGTCGCATCGGCCGACGCACCAGCGGCGACGTCCGCCGAACCTGCGAAAGCGCCGATAATCGGGTGGACCATCTCGTTCACACCGAAACCGGAATTATTTGTTCACGGTAACGACCCTGCCGCCATTTTCGCCGAGCTGCAGCGCATCAGCGGTACTGAGATCACCTGCGCAGGATTTGATGAAGTCGACTTCGAGTCACTGGATCCCACTCGCTGCGCGTTGCGATGGGACATCGTGCTGTACGACGGTGTCGAGCGTGAGCAAATCGACGAAGTATTCAGCTGGGCGATCGATGACTGCGAGCTGATTATTGAACCGGTCCTCGGCGAAGTACCCACACCGGTCGCACCCGTTCCCAGCACCGAGCCCGCAGCTGTTGCGCCGACCCCGGCAGCAGACAAGCCTGCTGCTACCAGCGCTCCGAAAGCCAAGGCGAAAGGCTCAGGCGGTGAATCGAGTTCGATCCGCGTCAACATCGACAAGGTCGATAATCTCATCAACCTCGTCGGCGAGCTCGTCATCACACAATCTATGTTGAGCCGCTTCAATGGTGACTTTGACTTCACGCAGTTGCCCGCATTGCGCGAGGGACTTGCACAGTTGTCACGCAATACGCGAGAGCTGCAAGACAGCGTCATGGCGATCCGCATGCTACCGATCAGCTTTGCCTTCGCACGTTTCCCGCGTCTGGTTCGCGACACCGGAAACGCCCTTGGCAAGATGGTTGACCTGCAGGTTGTCGGCGAAGGTACCGAGCTCGATAAGACCGTACTCGAGAAGATCGGTGATCCTCTGGTTCACCTGGTACGCAACTCACTAGACCACGGTCTCGAGACACCCGAAGAACGTGTCGCCGCGGGTAAGCCGGAGACCGGCGTGCTCCAACTTCGTGCTTATCACGAAGGCGGCAACATCGTTATCGAGGTTTCCGACGACGGCGCCGGCATCAACTCAGACAAGGTGCTCGAGAAGGCTATCGAACGTGGTGTCGTCAGTGCCGAGGAACAACTCAGCGAAGAGCGCATCATCAACTTGATATTCATGCCTGGATTCTCAACGGCGGATCAAGTGAGTGACCTCTCGGGCCGCGGCGTCGGCATGGATGTGGTGCGACGTAACATCGCAGACCTTGGCGGTCATGTCTCTGTGAAATCGGAACGCGGTGTTGGTAGCACTTTCACGATTCGCTTGCCGCTCACGCTCGCGATTCTCGACGGCCAGCTGGTACGTGTAGGGCAGGAATCCTACATCGTACCGCTTGTTTCAATCGTAGAGACCATTCAGTCAGGCAACGAGAACATCTCCCAGGTCGCGGGTGAGTCGGAGTTGTTCAGACTGCGCGACGAATACCTCCCCGTACTTCGTCTGCACGAACTATTCGGTATCGAGGCAGACAGCACCGAAATCGACGACGGGCTACTTGTGGTTGCTGAAGCCAATGGTCAGCGCGTCGGCATTTTTGTCGATGACCTGCAGGAGCAGCAACAAGTCGTTATCAAGAGTCTCGAATCGAATTTCCGACAAACCGCCGGCATTTCGGGCGCCACTATTCTCGGCGACGGTACCGTCGCCCTGATCGTGGATGTCCCGGGACTTATCCAATTGTTTTTTGATCGCATTGCAGAACAGCGCCGTCACGAAGCGGTCGCTTGAATATCACCCAGAGGAACGTCATGGCAACTGAAGTAAATAATGATCCGCTCGATCGCGAGTACGGCACCGGTGCGGCTGGTCAATACCTGACCTTCATGCTCGCGGGTGAGGAATACGGAGTTGAGATTCTGAAAGTCCAGGAAATCAAAGGGTGGGATCGCGCCACGCCAATCCCAAATGCGCCAGAGTACGTTCTTGGCGTATTGAATCTGCGGGGCGCCGTGGTACCGATTATCGACCTGCGCTGCCGCTTTGGCATCGAGCAGGTGCCTTATGGACCGACCACAGTTGTGATCGTCGTGAAGATGCAATCGGAGGAACAGGAGCGGACTGTTGGTGTGGTTGTTGATGGTGTTGCCGATGTGTATCGACTCGAAGACTCCGATATTCAACCACCGCCTGAGATGGGCGATTCCGCACACACTGAATTCGTCGGTGGATTGGCGACAGTGGAAGACAAGATGGTCATCCTGCTGGAGGTCGATCGCCTGATCGACTTCAAGGACATGCAACCCGTGAGCGCGCAAGCTAGCGCCGCCTGACCCGAAAACCACAATAATCGTTGTCGGGGTGATGCTCGGCAGTTCAAGGAGAGAAGATAGATGTTCGGCACTTCCCGCAAGGACCAGGCGAGAATTGATGCACTGGAAGCTGAGCTCGCACGAGTGACGCAATCGCTGACCGAATCCAAGGCGCACAACAAAGCACTGGATGATCAGCTCAAAGCCTCTGGCGACGCTATCGCAGCGGCTGAGCACGAGGCGACGCAAGCTCGCGCCGCAGCGCAAGATACAATGAATCAGATCGAGAAGTTCGGACAGCTCGCGCGTATTGTCGATGACTCGGAAGCGTCCTTCATGGTCGTGGATAAAGACTTTGTGATCACCTACGTCAATGACTCCACGATGAAACTGCTGCGCCGTTCCGCCAACGAGTTCCGAGTAATCTGGCCCGACTTTGATCCGGAAAAACTCGTGGGTAGTTGTATCGATCGGTTCCACAAAAACCCGTCGCACCAACGCGGCATGCTGGCCACACCCCTTGGCGCACCGCACAAGACCTCAATCAAGGTGGGACCGCTGACATTCGCATTACGGGTCACCTCAAGTTTCGATAATTCCGGCGAACACGTCGGCAGCACATTGGAGTGGGAGAACGTAACCGAAGAGCTTGCCAACCGCGAGCGCGATATTGATTACCGGTCGCAACTCGAGGCCGTTAGCAAAGCGCAAGAAGTCGTCGAATTCCAAATGGACGGCACCATCACCAAGGTCAACGATAACTTCTGCCACACGATGGGCTACACATCGACCGAAGTGGTCGGTGAAAACCATCGTATGTTCTATCCGGGCGACGAGAAAACAGGCGGCTCCTACACAGAAATGTGGGAGAAGCTGCGTCGCGGCGAATTTCTTTCCGGTGAGTTCCTTCGTGTTGGCAAGGGCGGCAAGGAGGTATGGATCCAGGCATCGTACAACCCGGTTCGCAACGAAGCGGGCGATATCGTCAAAGTCGTCAAGTTCGCAATTGATGTCACCGCAGACAAACTGCGCCGGGAGATGACCGCCAAAGCGATGGACGAAGTGTCATCCGTCATGCGTCTCGTATCAGAAGGAAACCTTGATCAACGGATGGTCGGTGATTACACCGGTGAATTCGCCGACTTGCAGCATGCCTTGAACACGAGTCTTGAGACGATCGGTGAACATGTCATCAAGGAGGCCGTGCAAGTCATGACCGCTATGGCAAATGGCGATCTCACCCAGCGCATGGAGAGCGGACTAACGGGGCGCTATGCAGACCTGGCGGCTTCAGTAAACGAAAGCCTCAACAACCTGTCGAACATCGTTGGAGAGATCAACCGCGTTGCCGAATCTGTCGATACCGGCTCATCCGAGATTTCCCAAGGCAATACCGACCTCAGCCGTCGCACAGAGCAGCAAGCTGCAAGCTTAGAAGAAACTGCTTCGAGTATGGAGCAGATGACTTCCACCGTGAAACAGAATGCGGAGAACGCAACGACAGCAAATCAGTTTGCCATCGACGCTCGAGACCAGGCCGAGCGTGGTGGAGCGGTGGTTCGGGATGCGATTCAAGCGATGGAGGAGATCAACGCGTCCAGCGCGAAGATCGCGGATATCATTGGCGTTATCGATGAAATCGCATTTCAGACCAATTTGCTCGCGTTAAACGCGTCCGTCGAGGCTGCACGCGCCGGCGAACAGGGTCGCGGATTTGCCGTCGTCGCGAGTGAAGTGAGAAATCTCGCGGGAAGGAGTGCAACTGCGGCGCGTGAAATCAAGGATCTGATTCAGGACTCCGGAACCAAAGTGGAAGAAGGTTCGCGCCTGGTCAACGAGTCCGGCGAAACGCTATCCGAGATCGTTGCCGGCGTGAAACGTGTAACCGATATCGTCGGGGAAATTGCCGCTGCAAGCGCTGAGCAGGCTCAAGGGATCGAGCAAGTTAACTCTGCGATCACACAGATGGATGAGTTAACGCAGCAGAACGCCGCCCTAGTCGAAGAGGCTGCCGTAGCTAGCGAGTCCCTGAGTGAGCAAGCCCAGAGCATGACCGAGCTGATGAATCAGTTCGATGTCGGTGGCAATGCCATCAGCGCACCGATTACTACACCAGGCGGTCACGAGCGACGCTCAGCCTCTCGGCCATGGTCGGGCAACAAAGAGCCAGCAGTACCAGCGCCGGCACCAAAGGCAAACGGTACGGATGATCAGGTGTGGCAGGACTTCTGAGACAGAGCAAGGAACTGAAACATGGCAAAGCAGGATAGCGCGCCGGAAGGTCAAACCGTATACCTCCAGGAAGAGGTGGTCCTTGATGGTGTCAAAGCACTAAAAGAACAACTCAGCGAAGCTTCTGACGCAACGGAAGTGGTAATCGAAGCGAGCGATGCTCGATTCATCGATGCCGCCGGGTGGCAGTTGATTGTCGCGTTCTTCAAGTCGCGCGACGGTGTATCGTTCGTCAACGCAACTGAAAGCGTTCATCAACAGGCAGCAACACTCGGTATCGACAAAATCCTGCCTCTTGGCGAGGTCGCCCCACAGGCGCCGGAAGCCGACGAAGAGGACGATTTGTGTCCGGTGTTCTGACAGCTCGAAAATCCGAGGCGCAAGCCTGCCAGCTTTCTGAGCAGCAGTTCAGTTATGTGCTTCAGTTGATTTACCAACTCACTGGCATAGCGATGACCGCTGCCAAGCGACAGCTTGTCGAGCGTCGGATTGCGAGCCGAATGAGTGCATTGAAAGTAGCGAACTTCGAGGACTACGCAGCACTGCTCAAACTCGGTGATCCCACCGAGGTCGAGCTGTTTACGAATGCAGTCACCACCAATCTGACCGCGTTCTTCAGAGAAAACCACCACTTCGAGTTTCTTCGCGAACAACTCTTACCTCAGTTCGTTCGACATCGGCACGAGTCGGGTAAGCGATTGCGTATTTGGTCCGCCGGTTGCTCTACCGGCGAGGAAGCTTACTCAATCGCTATGACGTTACGAGAGGTCATCGGCGACATCGAGTCTTGGGACGCAAAGGTGTTGTGTACCGATATCGACTCGCAGGTGGTGGATATCGCCAAGCGCGGCGTCTACGCCGCCGAGCGGATTGAAGGCATGCCTGAAGCTCAGGTGCGCCGTTGGTTTCAACGTGGCACCGGCGCCATGGCCGACAAGGTTCGCGTCAAACCTGCGCTTCAAAAAATACTGACCTTCCAACGTCTCAACCTGATGCAGGAGTGGCCGTTCAGTGGCCAGTTTGAAGTCATCTTCTGCCGCAACGTCATGATTTATTTTGACAAGCCAACGCAAGAGCGACTGGTGGAACGCTTTGCGCACCACCTGGCGCCAGGCGGACATCTCATCGTCGGACATTCAGAGAGTCTGGTCCGCAATACAACACAGTTCGAACTCCTCGGTCGAACCATCTATCGCAAGGTGTCCTGAACCGTGGCAATCCTCGCACCCGATGATTCGTCCTTGGTTTTGCCCGGCTTTGAGCACGTGCAACGCTTCCATGACAATGAGCGCGGCAAGGTATCGGCAAAAGTGCTGCCTGGCGAGTACTACGTAACACAGAACGACGAGCTTATATCGACTGTCCTCGGGTCCTGCGTCGCAGCCTGCATTCGCGACCCTCTCACCGGAGTTGGCGGCATGAATCATTTCATGCTCCCGGGCAAAGGCGTAGCGGCCGATACCGGCGGTGCCGGCGAGCGCTCGTTAAAGTATGGGCCGAACGCCATGCGCTCGCTCATCGACACCATCGTGCGCTGGAAAGGTACGCGTGAGTCGCTGGAAGTCAAATTGTTTGGCGGAGCGGCGGTAATGGACTTCGACATGAATCAGATCGGCGATCAGAACGTCGCCTGCGTCCGGCAGTACGCAAGTGAGCACAGGCTGAACGTGCTCGCAGAAGACCTCGGAGGTGACTGGCCGCGGAAGGTGGTGTACGAACCAACCACTGGGAAAGTGTGGGTTCGTCGTCTGCGGCGACTCCAGACCGCCACTGTGGCGGCGAACGACCGCAAGTATATGAATGGAACTCGGGGATAACTGACATGGCAACGAAAGCAACACTGGTAGACCCCGGCACCGGCAAATTCTCATCAACTAATCCGATCAAGGTGCTGGTCGTCGATGACTCGGCACTGATGCGTAAACTTCTGAGCGAGCTCCTCGGCGAGATTAATGACATCAGTGTAGTTGGCGTCGCTAAGGATCCTTTCGATGCCCGCGAGAAAATCAAAGTGCTCGACCCAGACGTCATCACTCTGGATGTCGAAATGCCACGTATGGATGGCATAACATTTCTCGAAAATCTCATGCGCCTCAGGCCGATGCCCGTGGTCATGGTCTCAACCCTGACTGAGAAGGGCTCGGAAGTCACAATGAAAGCGCTCGCCCTCGGGGCGACCGGTTTCGTGCCGAAGCCGACGGTCGACGTTGCAAAGTCTCTCGAAGACAAAATTGGCGAACTTGTATGGGAGGTGCGCAAAGCCGCTGCATCGGCGGGAGACATCCGCAGCTCACGGCGCCACATTCGCAAATCAGCAAGTCCCGCATCAGTTTCTGCAAAGACTACGTATTCGCCCGGACAAAAAATCAGTGGTGGACCATCAACACACCTCATAGCCATCGGCGCGTCTACCGGAGGCACAGAGGCAATCCGAGAGGTCCTTGGTGGTATCAAGCCGGGGTCGCCCGGTATCGTCATCACACAACACATACCGATTGGCTTCAGCGGATCCTTCGCCAAGCGTATGCATGACCAAACCGCCTTACATGCTATTGAAGCTGAGGATGGTTTGTTGATACGAGACGGTCATGCCTACATCGCTCCAGGTGATCAACACCTCAAGATCGAACGCGACGGGCCTGGATATCGATGTCGTCTGGACGATGGACCGCGTGTCCTGTTTCACAAGCCGTCGGTAGACTTCATGTTCAATTCAGTCGCAGAGGTCGCTCGCGATAAAGCGGTAGGTGTCATCCTGACTGGAATGGGCCGGGACGGTGCAGCTGGTCTCAAACGTATGCGTGATGCCGGCGCCTATACCATTGGCCAAGACGAAGCATCATGCATCGTGTATGGCATGCCTCGAGCGGCACTTGAGGAAAACGCGATCCATACGGTTCGAAGCCTTGAGGACATTGCAACCGAAGTGGGAACGCGCTTCTCAGACATACCCACCGCGCACTCCGCTTGAACAGGATTGATCGAATTAACCAGCTTATGGTTCGAAAAATCCGTCGGTAATTGCAGGTTCAGTTTTTTGATACATCGACGCTACTCCAACAAGGGCGCGGGATCGCGCCACTAGCTAACCACACGCATGGAGTTGCAGGTCATGTTCAGTAAGTTCTTCAAGAAAACCGATGACGACGCAGCGGATTCTAAAGCACATACGCTTGCGAGAATCGTCGACGAATCGGATACGGCCTTCATGATGGTCGATCGCGACTTCAATGTAGTTTATATGAACACCGCGTCGACCGAACTCCTACGGAAGCATAAAAGTGCATTCGCGAAACGTTGGCCGAGTTTTGATCCCGAAAACATGATCGGGAGCAATATCGATCGATTCCATACTGACCCCAGCCATCAGCGAAGAATGCTCGCGCAACCGATGGGCAAGCCGTTCTCGACCGATATCCAAATCGACGACATCTCACTCAATCTACGCGTGACGCCAGCGTTTGATCAGCACGGCGATCATACCGGCAGCACCCTTGAATGGAAAGACGTCACCGAGGAGAAAGCGCAGCAAAAGCGTGATGCGGATTTCCGCAGTCAGGTTGAGGCGGTCGATCGGTCACAAGCGCGGATCGAGTTTGGACTGGATAGAACCATTCTGTACGCGAACCAGAATTTTCTGGCGACAGTGGGCTACACCCGCGATGAAGTCATCGGTAAAGACCACAAAATGTTCGTCGAAAAGGAGTACGGTGAGAGTGCCGACTATCTGGCGCTATGGGATACCGTACGTTCCGGTGAAGCTGTCGTTGGCGAGTTCCATAGAGTGCATAAAGATGGCAGTGACCTTTGGCTTCAGGCTGCCTATGCACCGGTCTTCGACAACGAGGGTACAGTCACGAAAATTGTAAAGATCGCATCCAACATCACCGAGCAGCGGAAATTGCAGGACGCCATAAATGTGCTTCTTGATGAAACGAAGTCAGTGATGCAACAGGTGAGCGATGGTGATTTGACCGTACGGATCAACGGTGAATACGACGGCAGCCTCGGAGACCTGAAGACAGCCGTTAACGACACGCTGACTGAACTCAATCAAACCATCGGCGCAATCTATCGTGTTGCAGACACGGTCGGCACCGGCGCAGCGGAGATCTCAAGTGGCAACGCAGACTTGAGCCAGCGCACGGAACAGCAAGCATCCAGCCTGGAACGTACGGCCACCAGCATGACTGAGATGACGACGACAGTTCAGCAAAACGCGACCAATGCGTCAGAGGCGAACCAATTAGCGATTGAGACTCGCGAGCAAGCGGAGACCGGCGGTGAGGTAGCACAGCGTGCGACCAACGCCATGGGTGAAATCAACAGCGCCAGCAAGAAAATTTCTGACATCATTGGTGTGATCGACGAAATCGCGTTCCAAACGAATCTGCTCGCACTAAACGCTTCAGTCGAAGCGGCTCGCGCTGGCGACCAGGGCCGAGGATTTGCGGTTGTAGCCAGTGAGGTCCGAAACCTTGCTGGCCGCAGCGCGACCGCCGCCAAGGAGATCAAAGATCTGATCGAGGATTCATCGCGTAAGGTCGAAGAAGGGTCGCGTCTCGTCAACCAGTCGGGCGATACACTTCGCGATATCGTAGAGCGCGTACAGAAAGTCACACAGATCGTCGGTAGCATCGCCGCAGCAAGCTCCGAGCAATCCGAAGGCATCTCGCAAGTCAACACCGCTATTGGCCAAATGGACGATCTGACACAACAGAACGCTGCGCTTGTTGAAGAGGTTGCTGCCGCAAGCCAGAGCCTTAATCAGGAGGCCGCCAACCTGAGCGAACTGGTGCGCAAATTCACCGTCTCGACGAGTCGCGGCGATGTTCGCGCACCGGCAGCAGCGACGCCAGCTCCAGCACGCGCTGAGTCATCAGCCGCGAAGAAGCCTTTTGTTGAGCGCCGATCAACCGAGCGCCCATGGACACCACCGGCCGAAGACTCCGGGTCTGCTATTCGCAGCCCGATGAACGATAGCGCTGAGCCGATCGATGATGAGGTTTGGGAGTCGTTCTAACCCGTAGCTGTCCTGCCGCGATATGATCCGATCTCTAAATTGAGACCGGAGTGGTCGTGGATTTATTCAAAGTACTCCCATTAGTCGCGCTTTCGCTTGGGGAAGTCGCGCTTGTCTGCGCAATCGTCTTCTTCATCAACCGTCGCATTGCAAAGAGCTATGCAGATCGCCCCGATCAGCAATTTCGCAGGCAATCGATTCTTGTTGCCACGGTACTGACCGCACTGCTGACGATTATCCTGATTCTCCCCGTGCCAAATGAAACCCGAGGGGCACTTCTTAGCCTGTTCGGTATTGTGCTCAGTGCCACCATCGCGCTCTCCTCGACCAATCTCGTTGGCAACATCATGGCAGGTATCATGTTGCGATCGGTCGGCAGCTTTCGCCTGGGAGACTACATTCGAGTTGGCGAGTACTTCGGCCGCGTGTCGGAGATGGACTTATTACACCTTGAAATTCAGACCGAAGAGCGCGATCTGACCACCATTCCGAATACGTATGTGGCCGCCAACCCGGTCCGCGTGATGCGCACAAGTGGCTCTATTCTTTCAGTAGAGCTTTCACTGGGGTACGACGTCTCCAGACACGAGATTGAGAAGTTGCTGCTCGAGGCGGCGAGTCGCTGCGATCTTGAGAGTCCCTTTGTCCAGATCCGTGCACTCGGTGACTTCTCGATCACCTACGCCATCGCGGGCCTGCTTACTGACGTTAAGTCGTTGCTGAGTCAGCGGCGCGCATTACGCGCGGCAACGATCGACGTGCTTCACGAAGCAGGTGTCGAAATCGCCTCTCCATTGCTCGTGAATACCCGTGAGTTTTCAAGCAGACACGGCTTCGTGCCTCCGGCTGTTGAACCGGTTGCCAGCAACGAAGTGAATTCGGACGAATTAGTCTTTGACAAGGCGTTGAAAGCAGAGGATCTCGACAAACTCAGAGCTCGTCGAGAGGAGTTATCCGCCCAACTTGCCAAAGCTGCAGACGCTGAAGCGCCGAATACAACCAGGATCGAACGCCTCGAGCAATGGCTTGCCCGTCTTGATGAGCGAATTGCAGAGAAGGAAACCACAATTCGTGGTGACAAGTAGAATATGAGACGAACCAATATGTCCGGAGACGATCAAAGTCTCAGGCATCAATATAGTGAGAGAACATGAAACGATCCCAGAGTCTTGGCGATACGCCATCGATACTCGCGGCCGCCGTCGCTGGCGTACTCGCATGCGCGGGCAATGCCGTGGCAGGCCCTGACTTAAGCGGTACTCGCTCGATGACGGAAACCGGCAAAATCCAACCATTGAGCGAAGAAGACAAAGCTGCCGCAAAGCTTGGCCTGGATGCACTTGCCGAACATCTCGGCATCGACGCCGACACAATTACGGTGGATACGGTTCGCACCATTCAATGGCGAGATTCCAGCATTGGTTGTCCGCAACCGGGCGAGGCGTACGGGCAGGTTGTAACCCCGGGACACAAGATTACACTCCGAGTCGACGATGATATCCATGTTGCGCATGAAGCTAACGGTCGTGCGTTCATTTGTCAGCGGACCAAGCGCGTTGCCGACGTTACCGGATCAGGTGAGTTCGTTTGGGCAAAGCAGGCGCTGGTTGCTCGCAAATCGCTGGCCGATACCTTGGGTGTTGAGCTGCAGTCGATTCGGGTCGAGAGTGCAAAGCGTATGACCTGGCCAACAACCGGCATCGGTTGTCCAGGGCCCACCGATATTCAGGCCAATGTTAATGGCTATATTTTGACGCTACGGCATGCTGAGCGACGGTTCACCTATAACACCGATCTGAATCGTGTCATCGCTTGTCCTGCCATCGAAACCGACTGAACCGTCGCACTAAGTCGCCGACAAAAAAAGGCCGCGCCCTAGAGCACGGCCTTTTCTATTTGTGCGATATCGATGGCCAACCCCGAAGGGTCGGCCACCGCTTCATCACTTACTCGGCGTTATCGTTTTGGATATCGATAATCGTCAAGTTCTGGATGCCGTTGGCATCGCTATGGCTGATCGCGCCCAGGAACTTCGATCCCGGACCAACGCCCAGACCTTCCCACTCGATTGTGACCGGTACGGTCTGCCCAGCGACCGCTTCACTCGGTGCATCAACGGTCAGGTTGCCTGCGTCGTCGACAATGCCGAAGCTCTGGTCGAAGAAGAAGGCAGCCGCTGGCTCACCACCCGTCGTGTCGAACGCGTGGATGAACAAGAGGTAAGGGTTGAAGACGTTGGCGTCGAACGGAATCGGCAACAACACATCCACAGACTCCGTGGAACCTGCGTTGGTGCTGGACGCGATCTGTGTGCACGAACCGCCTGGGCAGTAGTACAAGTACAGATCAAAGTCATCACCGGCGCCCTGGAACTGGCCATCGACTGACAAGCGACGGAACGCCGTGCCTGCCGTTACATCGTCAATGATCAGCGCGAAGTTGCTCGGATCGCTCAACGAGAAGCCAAAGTTGTTGTCCGGGTCATCAACGATTGGCGGTGTCACGAAGACGCCTGCTGCGTTCAGACCATGGACCTGAGCGGTGTACTCGCCCGTGTAACCGAAGCCGAGGTCAAACTGCGCGGTGCCGCTTGAGCCTGACGCGTCGATTTCGTCTTCAGTGATGAACGCGACTGTGTTGACCGCGATCGGGCTGCGTACATCTTTCGCAGTGGGCGACTGCCAGGTCAGGGCACCAAACGACCACTCGTTCGGCGCAGCGCCATCGCTTGTGACCGTCACTTCGTACGTTGCCGTCTCACCCGGACGCAGGCTGAAATGCGAAGGTACAACTTCAACGTTAAAGCCCGGCGGTGCATCGATTACCGCTTCGTAGCGAGCACGATTCTTGCTCTCAACACCTGGACGACGGTACTTGCCCGCAGCCGTCACGGTACGTGTGACCGTTTTGACTCCTGGGATCGAATCCATACCGATAGAAGGCAGGTTCAAGTCTGCAGGATCGGTCGAACCAAACGACTCAGGATCGCTCTCAATCGCAGCACAGGTCGCTGGGTCAACCAATGGGCTAACCGTGCCACAACTTGCAACGATGTAGTCGAGCAGGTCGGCATCGTAGGTCAGGCCAGGCGATACCGCTTTGTTCGGATCGACGTGACCTGCACCGAAGTCAAACGGATCTGCCGGCGTTTCGCCATCTTCTTTGACAACGTCCTGACGCGCAGTAGTCATCAATGCTGATTTGATCTGAGCCGGCGAGAACTCCGGACGCGCTTCTTTGATGAGTGCGCCAAGACCCGCAATGTGCGGACCGGACATCGACGTACCGGACAGGTAGTCATAAAGCTGACCACCACCAGTTGCCAACTCCGGCGTGTAAGCCGCCAGGATATTTACGCCAGGAGCGGTGATATCAGGCTTGATCCAGTTAGCCTCGACGAGATATGGACCACGTGACGAGAAGCCCGCCATGATGTTTCCAGTCCGATCTTCGCCGATCAGAATGCCATCGCTCAGCGTTGCCGAGGCCACCGTCGAGGCAGTCAGCGTCTCGAGCAAAGCCACGCCAGGCTCATTCTCGATCATGACACCTGGGACACTCTGAGTGAGCTCCGTGGCGTCGCCGCCCATCGCTGTGCGTGGCCGCTCATCGGTATACATCAGAATCCCGATCGCACCCGCATTGACCGCGTTCTCAACCTTCTCGACGAAGCCGCAAGCGCCACGTGAAATGAGCGCGATCTTGCCAGTCAGGTCATTGGTCAAGCCCTCACCACAAGCGAGGATCGGCTCAGCAGCAGCAAGCTCACCCGTTAGGTCGTCGATGCTGCTCAGCGGCTGGGTGATGACACCTTCGGTGGCCGCTAGATCGCCAGCAAGGTCGCTCGGCTCATTGATTCGTACGCCCTGAGCGAAGATGACACCGTCTGAGGTCGAAGCACCGACCGTCGTGACCCACGGCTCACCCGCATTGGTGGTCGCGAAGCCAGGCCCGGAGTTGCCTGCCGAACGCGCAACGAACACGCCCGCGGCTGTCGCGTCCAGAAACGCGAGATCCTGCTGGTCGGTAAAGCTTGCAGCCGTGCCGACCGAGAAGTTGAGTACGTCTACACCGTCAGCAACCGCCGCGTCTGTTGCAGCAGCGCTGTCAGAGAAGAAGCAGCTGAAGTTCGTGGCACCCGGAGACAACCAGCAGACTTTGTAGACCGCGATGCGTGCACGCGGCGCCATGCCCTGAATGTCAGCAACCGGTGTACCGTTCAGCTCAGCCGTGACGACGTTACCGCCAGCGGTGCTTGCCGTGTGGCTGCCGTGACCCGAGGAGTCACGCGGAGAGAGGAACTCGCCCTCAACAACGCTACCGCGGCCTGCGATGAATCCATCGACATACCAACGAGCACCGATGAGTTTGTTGTTGCAGTCTTCTTCGCTCCAACCTTCACCGGGTTGGCAGATGCCGTTCCAGCCTTCTGGCGGCGCATCGTAGACCACCTCGTTCGCGCGCTCGATGAAACGATCACAAATCGCCTGACGGCGTTCGTTGAGATTGTCTTTCTCACACATCGCCGGCAGGGTGCCGCCGCGCGTATCCGCAAAGCTCGGATGCTCCTGAATCGCGCCGGTATCGAGGACACCGATGATAACGTCTTCGCCTTTCAGCTTGCGCTGAGCGATCAAACCGCCCGGACGGTCGTTCAGTCCGAGGAAGGTCGGCGTGTCGTTGGTTTCAACATCAACGCTGAAGTCTTCGAATACGCTTTGCACGCTCGGATCGCGACGCATCGCTTCAGCCTGTGCCGGCGTCAGGTTTGCAGCGAAACCATTGAGCGTGTGGCAGTAGCTGTAGATCTTCGCGCTAGATGCGCCCATGTCCGACAACATGCTGTCGTGGGTCGCGACGAGATGGCTCGTGTAAGCCTGCACATGCGCCGCGTTTGCATCGTAGGTCTCGCCGGCACCCGGTGCGGTCGGCGCAAAGCCGTCGACACCACCGGTGTAGCTGAGACCTGGTCGATCTTTCAATTGGATAACGTAGACCCGGGTGGCGCCGCGAAGCTCGCCCTCCCCGGATACGTCGGTAAGCTCCATCCGCGGCTGTTCCTGCACGACTGGTACGGCATCAATTGCCCCCGCCGTGGCCGCCAGCAGACTGAGTACTGCGACGCCAAAGGCCTTAAACATTCCCATCTCCCTATATTTTATGAAGTCATGCCGACACGACCTGCGCCGACCTGATGCGCGCCACCCCCCTCGGGGAACGCAGGACCGTATTTGGTCCGCGCCCGAGTGTTAAAAAACGCAGCGCCTGTTGCAAGCGAAACCCGACAGTTTTTTTCGTTATGACAAATCAATATCGCGAATTGGCAGTAAATCCTTGAACCGGTTCATTGCAAATCCCGAAATTAACGAATTTTTTATATGACATAACGTGATGCGCGAGCCTCACCCGCGACGAGTCGCGCAAGCTACGTCGTGACCTGACTGCGAGTCCGGCACGCGATCAGCGCGAGGATCGCCAGGAAAATCGACGACAATGGTCTGACCAACCCGCCGCCCGACACTGACGAAGTCGCACGTATACTGACTTGAATAGCGTCACTCACAACGCCGCCCTCGCCGGTACAGTCCAAGCGAAATTCGCTGGTCGATTGCAAACCACTGATCGTCTCAGTCCCGGCGGTCGCCCGACTCCCGCTCCACGCGCCCGATGCTGTGCATGATGTTGCTCGCTGTGTGCTCCACTCGAGCGTTACGCTGCCGCCATTGGGTACGCTCGTATTATTGGCCTCAAGCGTAAGCTCCGGCGGATCTGCGAGCGCCGCGGCATCCAAACGATACGCGCCCAAGCCAACCATCGCGTCGGGACTTGCGATCACTGAAATGCGATAGACCCCCGGGCTTAGTGTGATATCGAACTCTCCGCCACCGAGAATCGAACCCAGAATATCGGCCCCCTGAGTCAAGGTCAGGGTCAGTTCGTCCAGCGCCGCAGGAAGCTGTAGATCACGCGCTGATATTCGCAGACGTTGTGCAACATCAATCACGAGTTCCGTGGTATCTAGCAGGCCGCCTGCACTGGCCTCGGTGCTCAAAACACTGTTTCCACCTGCATCGGTAACCGAGACACCAAGGGTGCCTGCTCCGCCGAGAACCGTGAACTGTCCAACCACCGAGAGCTGGTACGTGCCCGGTGTCGCGGTGAAGGACACGAGCCCGGCATCTCGCAACTCAGCGACAATCGCACCGTCTCGGATGACGGCGGCAACGATGTTGTCGAATGCTTGCGGTATCGCGAAATCCCGGACTTCAACCGTTATCTCACCAGCAACGGGCACATCGAAAACGCGATCAATCACCGCCGCTTCATTCAGCTCAGGCTGCGGCTCCAGCGTCACAATTGAGTCGACAATTACGCTGTTCGCATCCTCGATCCTGACACCCGCCGCTCCGATCGTACCTGGGGCGGCAGACACCTGTACGGTTGCATCTTCCGTTGTCGGGGTGAAGCGACTCACAGCGCCCGCGGCGATATCCACCGAGTCTGTGCCAGCTGTGAGCAGGCCTCGAAGTTGCTCAAGCGACGCTGGGAACCCAAAATCAATCAGCCGCGCTTCGGCCTGTTCGCCTGGCATTAGGCCTGCTACCGGCAACGACACAACCTCTGAGAAATCTCCAACCTGCGTCACCGACTGAAAAACGATATCGCTGTCGACTGAGACGACACGTAGATCGTAGCTACTGCGGTCCGCATCGCTCGACCGCGTGGCGATGACGGTAACCTCAGGCGAATCGCCTGCACTCAAGACCACATCGAGTGGCGCGTCAGGCGCAACCACCCCGATAACAGCGCCTCCTGGACCATTCAGCACGAGCCCCTGTAAATCTTGCACTGGATCAGGAAAACGTAAATCTCCCAGCTGGATACGATAGGTTCCATCGTTCGGTACGCTAAAGCGCTCCGTGCTGCTGGAGGGATTGTTCAGCACGGGTGCGTTGCTGATCGCTTGTACGGTGCTAAACACATCTTGAGTTGCGCCGCTTGCGCGCAGGGTGATTCCGATACTCGCACCCTCCGCCGCACCGTCGACGTCGACCAACAATGCGATCGTGAGATTGCCAACTTCGAGCGTGCCGGTCGTCACACCAACATCGCTGACGTCCAGGACCGTCTGTCCGTCTTCGCTCAGTGCGAACAGTCTCACCGCCGCTGCGGGAGCAATCGGCGTTCCATCAACGCCGAAATCGGTAATCGTCACCACGTACTCACCGGCATCCGAAATCGCAACCGTTTCGACGAATGGCGCTTGTGCACTTGGCAAATTGACGAATTCTGTCGATGACAACGGCAAGGATGCTTGTACGATCGGCGTTAAAAGAGTGAGTACCAATACGGCACCCAGGAATGCGGCTATTCGACTCATCATGATAAGTACCTCGAATCAGGTCGCCGAAAGCCGCGCACGCGCGTCATCGGCACCCGGAAATTGATCGCCGATTTCAAGGGCGCGTGTCAGATGCTCTTGAGCTGCTTCGATCTCGCCCTTCTCCTGCAGCGCAACCCCAAGGTGGTATTGCAAGAGTGCGGAGTTAGGCTGCAGGTTTACGGCTTGCTGCAATGCAGGCAGTGCTTTGTCGAGCTCACCGCTTTTTAGCCGAGTCCAACCAAACGTATTCAGGAACGCGGGATTATTGGTCGCGCCAAATTGTCGGGTAATGTTGCGCGCTCGCTGCAAACTGGCATCGTCTGTCCGGTAAGTCGCCAGCAACATCGCAAGATTGTTGGCGAGCACATCTGAAAACGAGTTACCGGCAATCATGGACTCGTAGACTTCAATCGCCGCATCGGCATTGCCCTGTTTCTCATAGAGACTTGCGAGTTCGATACCCAGTTGCGGCGGTGCTCCTGCCGCATCAAACCCACGCTGCAGCGTTTTGGCTTTCAACCCGGAATCCTCATCGGGAATGGATCTTGCCAAGGTCTGATATGGCACCCACCAACCGGGATTGCTGGCGATCGCGACCTCCACGGCCTCGCGCGATCGCTCGACATCACCCTGTGACAGAAAGATCTCGCCTTGCAAATTTCGGATGGCAGCTATCGACGGCGACGTCTCTGGAATCGCCTCAATGTGCGTAAGAACGCGATCTGCATCGCCATTCCGGACCAATACCCGTGCCCATGCAGCGAGTGCGTCAGCAGCGTCCGCCCGTATCGCAAGTGCACGCTCGTAGGACTCAAGGGCCTCCGGTTCCCGGTTCAATCCCTCCAGCGAGAGTCCGACGAGATGGTGTCCGACATAATTGTCTGGCTCGATCTCAACAATGGCCCGGGCGCGTTCCAATGCTTCGGCCCAGTCTCCTCGGGTTATCGCAATCCGAACAGCTGTATCGCGAGCAATCACACTGTCAGGCGCTCTGACGATTACCGAACGGATCAGGTCATCGGCCGCGTCAGGCTTTCCGTTTCGTGCTAGAAACTGTGAGAGGTCAACCCTTGCCTTTAGGTTGTTCGGCTCGGCCTTGACTGCGTCGCGCATCGCTTGCTCGGCAAGCGTCGTCTGACCCTTGACCAGATAAGCCTGCGCTATGCCCAGGTGGTAGGCGATCACCTCGGGGTCGTCGCGGATAAGAAGTCGGAAGTCGGCGATCGCGTCATCAGGGCGGTTCTCCGCTGTCGATAACGTCGCTCGAACGAGCAAAGCGTCTGCGCTCCTCGGATTTTCGGACAGCACAGACTCTACAAGCGCGGCACCTTTGTCACGCTCGCCCGCCTCAATGAATATCGCCGCGAGACGCGCTGCCGCCGTGTCGGCTTCCGGCGCACTCGAGGCATCACGAATTAATGCCTCATAGGTTGCGACCGCTTGTTCGTCACGGTCTTGTCGCCGATAGAAGTCTCCAAGCAACAATTGGGCTGCTGTCGAAGTCTCCGACCGTGTACGAAGCTCACGCTCAGCACTCTCCACACCCCGCACCCGCTCGATAAAACCAACGAGACGCTCTATCGCATCGGACTCATCAACGAGGTCAACAGCTTTTCGTAATGCGGCCTCCGCCTCTGGAATATTCTCACTGCGTTGGTAGAACGCCGCGGCTTGGTAACGCAGCAGCGGGTCTTCAGGATACTGCTCGATCAAAGCATCATATTGAGCAACAGCCGCACTCGGATCATCCATCCGCTCGGCCAGCAACGCCCTTGCAATTCGAAGATCACGCGACTGCGGATTAAGCTCGATTCCCGCGTTGAGCACACCAGCCGCTTCGTCAAATTCCTGCAGATTGCTGAGTACACCACCGAGTAGGGCCACTGCTGGCTCATGCGATGGATCCGACTGCACCGCCGACCGCGCATCGCCAAGCGCTTGCTCGTCCAGTCCCAGCTGCGAGTAAGCCGCACCTCGCACCGCAAGCAATGACGCAGAATCTGGTGCCGACTCAAGCCCGGTCTCTACGAGCCCAATTGCATCGTTGGGCAAGCCAGCCATCACATAGAGGCGGCCCAGCGCCGCCCGTGCCCGCACGTGCTCGGGATCGATATCAAGCGTTGCGCGGAAATGGCCTGCCGCCTGTCGCATATTCTCCAGTCTTTCAGCGATTACTCCGTTCAGGTAGCGGGCCTCGCTGTCATTCGGATCGATCTGGAGCACGTTTCGCATCTCGATACGCGCTTTCTCAAGGTTGCCTGCCTCCAGAAATGCTTGACCAGCTTCGAGTGCTTCGGCTTTTCGTGCCTCGGGGCCGCCGCACGCCGTGATGCTGACTGCAACAAAGCCTACAAGTGCCGAGCGCGTGAAATTGGAAATCGTCCAGACTGACATCGGAATCCCCTACTTATAGAGTGGCGAAGTTACTAAGTGAAAATGAAAGATCGGTGAAAGGTCTGTTAATCGCGAGTAATCCTAGTGACGCAAGCAGTAGGGCCCGGAAAAACCAACTGGAGCGGAATACGGCCGCCGTCACCTCTACCGCGTAGAACAAACAAACCAGTCGAAGAATGAGCGTGGCCACAGACTGAATCTCATCGGCGAGAATCGGGAGATTCGGTACTACAAGCGCACTGAACAAAATCAACACATCCAGCGTGGTCATCTGCGATTCACGCCGGTCACTGACTAAGAGCCATGTGACATTCGCAAGTCCGATCAGTGCCAGCAGAAAGAACTCGGGCATGGCGAAACTGGATGACAAATCAATGGTTGCACTGGCACTAAACGCGAGCATCGCCGCGACCACATAACCAACTGTCTGATTGAAAACGCCAGCCTTTGGCTTTGACATTAACAAGCAACTTGCAATTACCGCTGCGATCAGGACCAGTGCCAGTTGCTGCGTCTGTATGCCCGGTAGCGAATCACCAGGACTCACGGACAACGTGGAATTGGCGCCATACAGAAGCACGACATACACAAGCAGTGCGCACATCACCAAAGACGCGACCAGGTTTCCCAGCGCGTTCCGACGCGTCGCACTGAGATACGATTTCGTGCGACGTTTAAACACTTCGCCACGGTTATCGTTGCCTAGCAGAATCACGGTGAATACGAAGGCCCCGCCCGCGAATAACAGCAATGCCACGAGAATCAGGTCTGACTCGAAGCGGAAAAAGAAAGCCGCGAGAAAAAACAAACACTGAACCAGATAGATCGCGAGCACCGCCTCGTGGTGCTTCAGTCCGATCCGCAACAAACGATGATGCATGTGGTATTTGTCGGGCTTGAACGCGGACTTGCCGCGCATCACTCGGGAAATCATGACCTGCACGGTATCCAGGACCGGGACCGCGAGTAAGAGCAACGGCAACGCGGCTGCAATCCGGCCGGGCTCACTCTGCGTAACGTCGATCGCGAGCAGCGCGCTCATCACGCCAAGGAACTGGCTACCGCTGTCTCCCATGAATATCACGGCGGGATGCGTGTTAAAGCGCAAGAAACCGAAGATTGCTCCAGCAAGACCAGCTGCCACCAGGGCTGCCGTGACGTTTCCAACGGAATAGCCGAGAACCGCAAGCGCCGCACAACAGATGAAAACGATGCCGCCTGCGAGGCCGTCCAGACCGTCGGATAACGCGACGGCATTCGCTATGGCAACGATGCAGAACACCGTTAGTGGGGCGCCGATCCACGCAGGGATGGTCACCGATGAGAAGAGCGTGATTTCCTCGATCACCAACCCACCACCGTAGACGGCAATAATCGCAGCAATGAATTGCGCGATGAATTTGGTGCGATACCCAAGCTCGTGGCGATCATCTATCGCACCAACAACCAAGACTACGGTTCCAGCCAGAAGCATTGCGATATAACGCGCCGACAGCGGTGACCAATCTACGGTCAGAAGTGCCGCGAACAGCGCGCCTGCGATCGCTAACCCTCCTATTCTTGGGATTGGAGTAGCGTGCACTTTGCGGGGTGACGGTTGATCGACAAACTGAAAACGTCTACCCAATACGATCAGGGGTGGCAGCAACATCATGCTGACGATCATTGCGGCGAGAAAAGTAAATATAAAAGACATCGTCAGCCACTTAGTCGGGAATAAACCGAGGTAGCTCCGCGCTCACTTCGCGCGCAAAGTCAGTCAAACGATTGTCTGCGCCCTCGATTGACTCGCCTGCATCTACGGGCGTTACCAGACGAATCAGAGCGCCGTCACTACGGTTTCTCACAAGGGCATCGCGGAAGATATACCACTTCACCGCCAGCTCACTGGTCAGCCAACGATCACGCTGCTTGAACCAGTAGTACACCAGTTGACGTCGATTACCCATTTTGATGACCGCACGATTGACCTGCTGGGTTTGATTGGATCCTGGAAGCGAGTACTGACCAATCGATTCGATTTTCCACCCACCACCCGGTAGGCAGGAGCGTGGCGAATGGACCGACTCACCTTTGCGTTGTGAGCCGTAATAGGCAACGAACAGGTTGATCGCCTTGTTGTCCGTTGCTTGGAAGTTAGCTAGCAGGTAATCGTCAACTTTCAAGGCGTCATAGAACTGAGTTTCGAGAGTTTGTCGCGTTCCTGCATAGCTCCCAAGGTCCATCGGGAACAAGACACAGAACTCTCGCTGTGGAGTTGCCTCGGCGCGATGCGGCAACGCAAGGGCCGTTATCGCCGTTGCGATGAGCAGCGCGACGGTCGCCATAAACGCCACAGGCACCTTCCGCTTAACCGGTTCGATATTTTGTGCTGAGGACTCGGCGACCGAGGCAAAGTGAAAGGCATCTGCCCACGGTGCTTTGTCGCGACGTAGTTTCCAGAATCCGTATACGAGCAGCATCAGTAATGCTGACGACACCATAAACATTGCCCAGCCTTGGACGTCGTGCAGAAGTCCCTCCGCCAGTGCCGTGTTACCGCGCTCTGCAAACCAACCAATCATCGCAATCCGTACACTGTTCATGACGATCGTCACGGGAATCGTGAACAGGAATACGAGTGTTTTTTGCCACCAACTGCCCCGGAAAAAATACGCCACGATCAGACCTAGCGTCATCATAGGGAACAAGTAACGCAGGCCATCGCAGGCCTCCACGACCTGCATTTGAAAATGACCAAGGTCGATAACGTTGCCTTCCAGGTAGACAGAGATACCCGCCAGCCGCAACAGGCCAACGCCAAGCTGCGAAGACAAGAGTTGAAGCTCTGAAGAGAAATTGTTGTAGATGAAACGCGGCAGTGGAATCGCCAGCAACAACAGAAGAATCGGGACCACCAGGTGCCGGTAGCTTCTCAATCCAGTGAGCGACAGCGTGGTCCCAGCAATCACAACGATCAATGCAAATTGGGTTACCGCGAAGATCGTGCTGAGCTCACCCGCAATCCACAAGCAGACACCGATCAGGGCCACGCCAAACCCGATCCAGCTACCAGTGAATGACGTCGCCTGTAGCAGGGCTCTTCGTTGCCAAATGAGGTAACCCGACGCCACGGGTATTACCAGACCGTGGCTATATTCCGGACGGGTTAACCAATTGTTAAACAATCGTTCGATCGGCTCCCAGAACCCAACAAGGATGAGTGCCACCGCTAACGCCATCAGGGCCCATAGACTTGGGCGAATCATGAAGCGCGTGGACTCTGGCAGTACGGCGCTCATGAAGGAACCGCCAAGTCTTCGTTGAGGTTCGAACGCACTGGCAGTAGCTTGCTGGTTTTCCGGTCCTTCAGGACATCCTCGACGGTGTTGAAGTACACACGATTCGCATTCGCTGCAAAGGCATAGACCAGCGCCGTTTCAGCAATTTGGTTAATCAAGCGGGGTACACCGCCGCTTGCACGACCGATCAAGTCAACAGCGCGCTGGGAAAATAGTGGCCGAGAGGCGCCTGCAACCCAGAGACGATGGTTTATGTACTCACCGATTGCAGCCGGCGCGAGCGCATCGAGGTGAAAGTGTGTCGAAATCCGTTGCGCAATTTGCGTGACTCGGGGATCCGCCAGCTTTTCGCGCAACTCCGGCTGACCGACGAGAAGCAACTGCAGGACATGAGAGCCATCGGCATTGATATTCGACAGCACACGAATCTCTTCGAGGCTTCCAGTATCAAGATTTTGTGCCTCGTCAACAATCAGCAGTGTCTTTCGGCCCCGCGCATAGACTCCGATGATGTGGTCGATAAACGTTTGGTGAAGCTCCGCATCCGTACGACCTTCACGGCGGAGGCCGAAAGCAGCGGTCACCCAATGCAGTAAATCACCGAAGCTTGAGTGCGTATTGGTGATGAGCCCGACCTCAAAATCTGGCTCCAGCTTACCGAGCAAGTGTCTTACGAGCGTGGTCTTCCCTGAGCCGACTTCGCCCGTGACGACCACATATCCATCCTGTTCCAAGAGCCCGTACTCAAGAACCGCGAGCGCCAGCTTGTGCTGTTCGCTCGGAAATAGGAACGCTGGATCTGGCCGCAGATTGAACGGTCGCGATGCGAGATTGAAGTGTTCGAGATACATCGGACGTCTCAGTAGGCGGTGAGTGTGTCTTCTGCGCAGTTCAAGACGCAGCCAACGACGTTATGGCCCGCAAGCGTGCTTAGTGTTTCCTCAATTGCGGACTCTGAAGTCCTGCCGGACGCTGCGATAACCAGGACGGCATCAACATTTCTCAGAAAATGTACGGTGTCACCAGACCCGAGGACGGACGGCATATCAAACAAGACAATCCTGTTGGCATAGCGTTG
Organism: Pseudomonadota bacterium; assembly: GCA_038521865.1. GTDB lineage: Bacteria > Pseudomonadota > Gammaproteobacteria > Steroidobacterales > Woeseiaceae > CALBPI01. The sequence goes on from JBCBKO010000002.1 coordinate 390,378, forward strand.
CTTGGCTTCCTGAGCCAGTTCCGATGCCGCCATGCTATCGATCAATCCGCCAGGGATGTCGACTGGCTGGCGCACTGGCAACACAGACAAGCGAGGAATTCCCGGAGAAAAGAGTGTCTCCGAGACGCTGGCCTTGGCGCGAAGTACGTCTTCGATCCCATACTGAGGTGAGACGCCAAGGTACTCCGCGATTTTAGGACGCCGGAAATCCAGATCTACCAACAGACAGGTACGCGCTGGTGACGCCACCAACCGAATGGCGAGATTCAAGGCGGTAACGCTCTTGCCGTCCCCACCAACCGGACTGACTACGGCAATACTGTTCCAGCCATTAGCGGAGGCACGATCCACCACTCGTGACGCCAAAAGATCATAGGCCCGCGCAACCTCATCATCAGCGCCTGGCGGACGTATCCGATTGCGCTCTAGCGTCTTGCCGTCAACCGGGATGCTTCGCGTCACGTCGAATTGTATATCTCTGTCTTCGCCAGACTCGACGGGAACGTTGCCACGCCCCGTCGGTGGGAGCGCCTCTACAACACGGTCCGTCTGTGGTTGGTATTTGCGATCCTTTTCAGCTCGCTCCAATGCCTGTTTGATTCTTTCCATCGTCGCTTCTTCGATTGGTTTTAGAGCGCTCCGATTCGACGCATCACTGAATAGAACAGTACGTCGATCGGCATGAAAAACACGTGGATCAGAAACACCATGAGCAGTCCAAGCAGGCCTGCTCCGGCTAAAGCAACCAGCCATCGTCGCTGGTTGCGTTTGTTGTCCGCAGAAGTCCTGATCGTCGGGATCATCCCGAGAACGGGAAGCTCGGCGATGCGCTCGAGCGTCTGACGATCACGAACCGTATCGTCCAGACCCTCTGCCAGCACAATTGCAAAAGCACCGAGTCCGAGCGCCAACACCGCCCCCAGACCGATCAAAAGCGGCCTGTCCGGACTAGCCGGTTGTTCGGCCGGAAGCGGTGGTTCGATTACCGTCAAACGCTCCCCTCTCCGATCCGCTTCGAGGTTCTGCGCGAGTCGCGCCTCCATCTCGCGGGCCTTGAGGTTGCGATACTTGCTGCGTTGGTCATCGAGCTCCAGCTGCAGAGCAAAGTAGTCCTTCTCCAGCACCGGAGTTGCTTCAAGACGTTGTTGATAGTTAACCACCCTGGCGCGGAGCTGCGCGCGCGAGGCCTCGAGGCTTTGCATCTCTGCGAGTGCGGCTGCAAGTTGCGCCTTGATCTGGCGATAGCCCGGATCGGTATTCTCGAAGTCGCCGTCGTCTGCACGTGCCTCGATCTCGGCGATACGTCGATCGAGATCCCGAACATCAGGGTGATTGGCGGATAGTCTGCCCGCCAGTGCGTTGCGCTCCGCTCGCAAACTCGCAACGATATCCAGCGAAGCATTTTGTTCCGCGGCGCCCTGCGCTAGCCCAGCCTCCAACCCAGCGATCTCTCGTCGAGTACGAACGACATCCGGATGGCGATCAGAGTAGAGCGATTCGAATGTTGCTAATTCTGACCTGAGAAACTTCAGACGATCTGCCGGTGAGTAAATTCGTTCGCCATTTTCGGTGAACAGCGTGCCACCCGAAGACAATCGCGCCACTTCTGCGTCGAGGTAAATCCGGCGCTCGTTTACGGCTCTCAACTGCCGATCTACTTCCTGCAAATCGCGTTCCGTGCGATCCAGCAACGAGAGATTGAGCTGATTTTGCTCGGGTAACCGTCCGACGTTCTGGGATTTGAAGGAAGACAGCTGGGCCTCGAGCTCCCGCACTTGCTCATTCACACGCGCCGCCTCGCCGCTAAGAAAAGCGAGCGTCTGGCTGGTGCTCTCGGTGCGAGTCGCAACATTCTTCTCCAGGAACAAGTTGGTCAACTCGTTCGCTACCTTCAATGCTTGATCAGGCGTGCTACCCAGAAACGATAAGGTAAAGGCGATTGTTGCAGAGGTCGGTCGGCCGCTTCGTGGATCCACAACTTCTGCAGAAATCATCCGCATCCGCGTGTCTTCGCGCATCTCCTCGAGAACAACCTCTCGAGGCTCACTCCTCACCAAGTCTTCATACAAACCGTAGTCGTTGATGATGCGCAGCAGGTTTGATGTCGTCATTACCTGCTGACTCAACACCTGAATACGCTGGTCTGCATAGGAAGTGATCGTCGAGCGCACAAGATCCTGCGGAATCTCCTGCTGCTCGATCAGGATCGTCGCAGCGCTTTCATACTTCGCGGGCCAAAGCATGACCACGAGAACGATCAAAGCGAAAGACGCCAGAGCCGTGGTGAGCGCCAGTTTTCCGCGCCGCTTAAGCGCGTTCCAGTTCTGACGCAGTGTTCGCCCCTGCGGTTCAGACATATCCGCTGTCATTACGTGCGCATGCATCAGCTGTTCTCTTGGTGAAATCGATAAGTCAGAGAAAGGTAAACACTGTCACCACGCGCCTCGTCGGCTCGCAGATCGAATGCCTGGGTACGATGGCTTGCCTCGAAGCGCCACGACCATGATGGTGACCAGAGCAAGTCAAGAGCAGCGCTGTAGCGAGCCGCGGTTCGATCGTTCTCGCGGACACCGGTACTGTTGACTTCATCAAAATCACGATGGAGTGTCGCCAACCGCAGCGATAGTCTTTCCGAAAAGCGATGGCGCCAACTCGCCGACCAGTACCGTCGCGTGGTCAAAATTCCGTTGCCTGCCGGTTGAACCTGCTGGCCGGCGGTAAACGTCAGGTCATTGGTTAACCAACGCTTCCTAAGCTCCGCGTCTAACCGGAAGTCTGCGCTCGACGATTCGTCAATGAAAAAGAACGGACCGAAAAATACTCGTGACTCGGTATCGATCCAGTTGCGGCCGACTGAAACTGACGATTCAAGGGTTTCCGAATGCTGACGTCGGAAACCGACGGACGCACCTACAGTACTAGACTGGCTGATGTTGTTATCCGTATCGAACTCTGTGGTGTCAGCGGCAAAGATCCAGGTCATCTGTTGCGATGACTGCCACGAGAATTCGCCGGTATAAGTCTCGAATTCGAAATCAGAAAAATTACTGTCGTCCAGATAGCGAACATCCTGCATGCTCGTTCGAAGCCCAACGGCTGCCTGCTCTGTTAGTTGCCACGTTGCACCAAGAGATCGGGTATCAGCATCACGTTGTACGGTGTTATCTGGAAGGCCGGTGTCCTCGATTGCGTTCGCGAGCGTGTTGACTCGCTGGCGTCCGATCGACGCATTCACAAACCAGGTTTCGGCGCTGTAGCGCCAGTTGCCGACGGCTCCGAAATCTGTATCCACATCGGCATCAAGGCCGGGGTATTCGACCTGCGTTGCGTTAGCAACCAAACCGAATGTTGTTTTCGCATTGGTTGCATCGAACGCCCACGATGTTCGCGCGCGATAGAGCGGCGTATCGATGAGATCAATTTCGTTCAGCCGCAGATTCCCATCGTACCCACTACGTAATTCCAGGGTGCCGTCGGAGTTCCAAGCCCAACCACCGAATGCTGGTGAACCGGTGAATGACGCTAAGCCAAGCGCAAGCAATGTAGCGGGCAAGCGCATGCTAGTTGACCACCACCGTGTCACCGTTCTGGAGGAGAATATTCTGTTCGAGCTTCTTCCCGCGCGCGACCTCGTTGTAGGCAAACCGCAGCGCCTTTGACTCACCGTCGATGCGTCGAATGATGCGTATGCCGTTTACGTCGGCGTACGCCGTCATACCGCCTGCGAGGCTCAGTGCCTGCATGACATCCAGCTCGCCGTCCAACACAAAGACTCCGGGTCGATTGACCTTACCGATCACATAAATGCGACTGCCGCGCACTTCGAGCAACGCAACAGTCACCACCGGATCGTCAATATATTCCGACAGGCGTGTCGTGATTTCGGCGGATATTTCACTCACAGTTTTGCCGGAAGCGGATAGATCGCCAGCTAACGGAAAACTGATCGCGCCGTCCGGCGCGACAAGCACCTCTCGGCTTAGGTCAGGATCCTTCCAGACTGTCACGGCAAGACGATCGCCAGCGGTCAGTGTGTAACCCACACCCTCCGCCAGAACGGGATGAGCTGCGGTGATCCACACCGCAGCCGCCACGCAAACTACTGCTCTATACAAGTTAATCATCGGCCTGATACCACTCGCTGGTTCAAGTACGCTCAGGCAAGGGCGCTCATCGCCCCTTCACACGTTTCAGTGCGCCGGCGCGAGAACCACCAGAAGGCGAAGAAGCCGCTAGCGAGCAGGATCATTGCTGAGGGCAAAGGAACCGGATTTACAACGACGTCGATGCCGTAGAGACCGACCGCGTTATCAGACTCCGCGGCCGCGAATACCTGAATGAAATAGTGGCCCGGCGCTGCAAAAAACGTCAGAACCCCCTCACCGTTGAGTGCCCCAAGGGTTCGGGACCCTGTCGTGAGCAGTAAAGACAACGTATCGAGTGGCTGCGACGGGAACGCATAGTCGAGCAGGTTTAAATCAAAAAAACCTTCCTCGGCTACCTGAAACGAAAACACCGAGAAATCAGATCCGATAACGGTTTGAGTAGCCGCGCAAACACTGTCGTCACTATCGCCCTTGCATTTCACCGTGCTCGCGTCGGCTGTGGTGCCGATGACGCCGAGCATTACGCTGGTCAACAGCATCAAAAATCTTCTGTTCATGCTCCTCTCCCTCTTGTTAAGTCGACGCGCTCTAGCCAGCGACTGCGTGTTGGTCGTTGTCCTGGTACAAGTATTTTCTATACAGAAACTCGCGAAACCGTTGACGCAAGCCACTCAGGCTTTCCTCTTGGTCTCCGGAGCTTCCTAACAGTGCGTGCAGCTGAACAATCGCAGCCGCCTCCTCGCGAAACGTACGTACTAGAAGCGCGATGTCTTTGGCGTCGACCTGTTTTTCCGTGCCGACGACACCCTCGTTGATGATTCGCTCAAGTTGCCGGGAATCGATCGAGAAGAATCGCAAGAGCTCGGCACCCGACTCGACGAAAATCGGAAGTAAATCGACGCCTTGCGCCTCGGTGTCTTGCAACGTGCCAAGTCGCGACAAGGTCATGTCGATCGCGTACCTCAACACGTCGGCTTCTCGGACCTGCAACCGATCTGCGACGGTCTTCAGCTTCGTCCGATCCGTCTCACTGAGCCTCAGGGAAATTGCGTTTGTTCTTCCGGCCACGTTTGTCATCGCTCCGCTAGTGGACTGCGATACGAAAGTTAGTCTCCGGATATAACCTCAGCGTAACTCGCGTATGACGAATGCGTCACAAACGCATACGTAGCGCTGACTGATGTATGACGATTGCGCAACGCCAGCATGACAAAACTATGAACTGCCGAAATTATTGAGTTTTTGGGTCTATGATCCCGACCCATGTATGCACGCCTGTTCAAGACGCTTTCAGCCCTACTGCTGGGCACCGGGCAAGAGGTTTTGTTCCAATTGCTCGGCGCTTTGTTGTGGATTCACTTCTGGGGCGTCCAGACCTACAGCGATTGGTTGCTGCTATCGCTTATCCCGGTACTGACGACGCGCGGTGCCGCGGGCGTTTTTCATACCGCGGCCAGCGAGATGATTCAGCGTGTTGCCGAGTCGGATTACGATAGTGCAGCGGTTGTCGTGTCGGCGCTGCGTCAAGCCCAACGTTGGTGTTTAAGCGGTGCGGCGGTGCTGTTTATCGTTCTTTCCGCATTGCTCGCAGTGTTGAGTGTTGATCGTCAGCTCAGCGACCTCGCTGTCCTGATGATTACTGCGCTGTTCATTGTTCAGTTCGCACTTTTCCAGTGGCAACAAGCCGAGCTGAATTTCTTGAAGGCAGATCTGCAAGCTCCAGTGGCAGTGTTGTGGCAAACCGCGTTCCGGAGTGTATTCATTCTCGCTATGCTGGCGCTAAGTCCTATTGCTGGTCCGGCGGTCTGTCTTGCGACCGGCGTTGCCCTGCAAGCCGTTGTTCTGGTTATGACTCGGCGCAGCATCCGTTCGTTGAAATCACAATACCCAAGCGCTCGCGCCAGTAGCCAGGAGAGCACGGCGGTCCTGCGCGCAGGCTTGCAGTTCTCTGCTTTTCCGCTCGGTCAGGCAGCACTCCACAACCTTGCAGTGTGGACATTGAGCTTGTTGGCGACGCCCCTCGCCGGGGCCGCATTCCACAATATGCGGACAATTTGTCGAATCGTCGTACTCGTGGCGCGAGCGGCAGAACAGGCGCTGCGCCTCGAGCTATCAGCGGTTTACACACATGGCAAATTTGACATTGCGAAAGGTGCGATTCGACGCATGATTCAGATGACCTGGGCTTTAGGCGGCGTGCTTTTGGTCGGACTGTGGATTTCAGGCCCTTGGGTTTTCTCGATCATTACCCGCTCGGCACTGCCGTTTGAGTTCTCGACATTTGTCCTGCTCGGTTTGTCTGCGTTCGTGTTTGCCCTCGCTCAGCCATACAGTGCAGCGCTTTTTGCGACCAACCGTCACGGCCCAATGGCAAACCGATATCTGCTGATTTTGGTGACCGCAGGTGTGATCACGATTCCATCGGCACTGGCGGGTGGTAGCACGGTCGCCATCGTCATACTGGTAGCCGATATCGCATTGCTCGTACTCGCAAGGCACACCCTCGTGTCGCTTGATCGAAACGTTCCTGAGGAAGCAAGCCATGTTGTCTGAGTTCTACGTCTGGCTGATCGCACAGGCAGTGCTTCTAGCGGGACTGGTGTTCTCGACGGGGGCTCGTTTCAAACATCCCGCACGCTTGTTCTCACCAGCGATGTGGTTTGTGCTGTTTTACTCACTCGTATTCTTTCTGCCTCAGTGCTTTATGCCGGCGTTTGGCTTCCCGCTGATTGGGGCGTACAACGTTGTACAAACCGAAGCACTGGAAGGCGTGCTATCAACCCAACGGGTATTGATTGTCTTCCTCGTCGCCGTTGCACTCGGCTGGTTCGGCACGGCACGACGTTCGCCTCGCTTTGCGCGCCTCGCACCTTTGAGCGCCAGAGATGCGAGATTGGGATTACTACTTTTGGTGATCGGCGGGTTGGCCACCGCCGCAATGATCGCAACCCTGAATCTCAATGCAGCGCGCTCAACTATTGTTGCCAGCAATCTTGGCAAGGTGCTCTATGCGCTTTCCTTCTGGTTTACGCTCGGATACATGATCCTCGGTGCCTGGTGTATTCGGCGCAAGCGATGGTTCACGCTCCTGGTTCTAACCGGAATTTTTGCAGCAGCGTTACTTCCGCTCGGCGGACGTGGACGCATTCTCTGGCCGCTCGCCGGATTGGTTGCCTGGGCTGCGATCACAGGTAGCGCAAAGATTCGATTCGGAAAAATCGCGTGCGCCGCGGTGATCCTTGCTGTGGTTCTGCAGGCCCTTGACCCTATTTTGCTCTACTACAAGGGATACGACAGCGCCGATCAGGCGATAGCTCGATTTCAGGAAGGTCTGGAGTTACGCACATGGTTGTTCGGTCGTAATTTCGATGCATTCCACAACCTCGCTGTGATCGTTAACGAAAATAGGATTCCGAACTCGCCCCTCTATTTGGTCCAGGGCGCTCAACAGGCATTTATGACAACCTACTTTCCATCGGTTGCCGCTGCGGGTGTAGGCTATCCAGCGACCCTGCCCGGCGGGCTGTTTCTTGCGGGACGGTGGGTCGGCGTCGCGGGACTGGGACTATTTTTCGGGATGCTGCTCGGTGCGGTTTCCCGGTTGTATGTCAGAAGTCGATCAGAACTTGCGGTGATCGTTTACTGCATCGCGATGCCGTGGATCGCGCACGTTGGTATCGCCTGGCTCGACAGCTACCTGAAAATGGCTGCGCTCATTCTTCCCGGCATTCTTCTGTGTTGGCTGCTTCGTCGTCGGACTTACCGGCCAGCGTTCACGCACGCGCTGCGAGCTTGAGCATGTTTTATCGTTTCCGAATCCCGATAATCATGTTCAGTCGTTTGCTGGGCTTGTTGCCCAAATTCATACTGCGATGGCTCTATCGCTTGTTCCAACCTTGGCCAGGCTTGTTTCCTGTGCTTATCAGGTACGGTGTTGCGCGCAACCTTTGTGCATCACTCGGTGACAACGTCTATATCGGCAACAATGTGACAATCCAGTTTTTTGAGCGCCTGCGAATTGGCAGTAACGTGAGCATCCACACGCAATCCTATATCGACGCAAATGGCGGGATCGATATTGGGGACGACGTGTCAATCGCACACGCCTCCTCTCTCGTCTCATTCGATCACAGCTGGGATGATCCGACATTACCGATTCGCAAAAACCCATTGATCACCGCCCCCATCCAGATCGCGAGTGACGTCTGGATCGGCGCGGGCGTGCGTATACTCGCAGGCAGTCGAGTTCCAGGAAGATCCGTAGTTGCCGCCGGCGCTGTTGTAACCCGAAAACTCGAGTCAACCACAGGTTCTCTGATTGCGGGTACGCCGGCTCGCACTGTGCGCAGCCTGACCCACCCGATCTGCGAACCAGAACACAATGCCGCCACTGCCTAACCTATTTATTCCTGGGGCGCCGAAATGCGGGACCAGTGCTATTGCCGGATACCTGGATACTCACCCCGATGTCGGTCTTGGCAATATTAAAGAGCCTAACTTCTGGTCATCGGATTTACCCAGTTTTGCTAAGCGCGAGGGGCTTAGCGGCCTCGGGGATTACACCGCATTGTATTCCCGGCAATCGGACAAACGGTATCGAGTAGACGCATCAACGCACTACCTCTACAGCGAGGTTGCGATACAGCGAATCATTGAGGTCGTGCCCAACGCACGCTTTATTGTGTGCCTCAGGCCGCAACCAGAAATTGCCCAGGCCTGGCATATGCAGATGTTCAACGCAGGATACGAGACTGAATCCGACTTCCTTGCGGCCTGGAATCTTAGGACCGCCAGGCGTTCGGGTACTGACATTCCAAACCGATGCCCTGAACCACGCCTGCTCGACTACGAGGCTATTGCGTCGGTCGGGTCGCAAATGCAGCGACTTTTTGAAGTTGTTAGCCGCGACCAAGTCCATGTCATGCGACTAAGTTCGCTGAAGCAGAACCCGCGCAGTGTATATCTGTCGATCCTTGAGTTTTTGAATTTGCCAGATGACGGTACGAGCGAGTTTGCTGCGACGAACGTGGCACACCGTAACCGCAGTGCAACGCTGAGTCATCTCATACGAAGCCCAAGAGTAAGACCGCTACTGAACCGGGCGTTGGCCATATTGGGACCACGCACAAGTCAATGGATTAAGACCGGCATCAAGAAGGTGCTTTACAAGCCTGCTGCTCGAGCTGGTCTATCGACGCTTGCACGGACCGAACTAAATGAGATTTTTTCGATTGACGACCAGCGCCTGAGAGCAACCCTCGGTTACGGACTGCTCGAGTCCAGTGTCAATTCGACAACAACAAAGTCCTCTGCGGATACACATAGCGGTATGCCGTCGACCTGAGTCTCGAGGGCCGCGCCTTCGCTCAGATGGCGTGCCTGTGTGATCGAAAGCTCAGATAGAGCCGGGTCTGCCGTTGAAAGCTGCAACATGCCGCAGTGATCTGTCAGAGTGAGATTGCTGACCGTTACCTCCAACTTTGAGCGATGCATTAGCGTGCGAGTGCTCAGCCGCGGAGTCCCAGTACCGTGCCATCGAACCGGTTGAGGTTCCCAAGGTGCGATCCATGAACCTTGCGCCGTGCGCGATCGCCATAACGCCCAGTGCCGACGAACGTCGGCGACCGGATTTAGCATACTGGTTTGTGCAGACGCAGCGATGAACTGTGGCCATTGGGTGCGAACAGGAATATCCAGCATCAATGTCGATGCGGACACGCGATCCATCCCTGCACCACCGCGAGTCGGCTTAACCAGCCATTGGATAGGAAGCCCGCGACGGTAGGGATTGTAGAGTGCACGGAGTCTTTCGGGTTCGATCAGGTCGAGATAGCGCGCGTTGCCGCGCCGACGCCCTTCGGCCAACTCCTGCTCACCAACGAGCAGATAGTCACACACACCTTGCCCAGGGGATGCGGGGCCAGACACGTGACAGGCGATTACAGCGTCGCGTCCACCTCGGTGCACAGCCTCCGAAAGCCGATGCAACCAGTACCGATTAGCAAACCACGGAAATTCCGCCCGTAGCGTCTTGTCGTTTGCCAAATACCCAAGTCCTGCCCACATATTGATACTGGGTCGGACATCCCCAAGCATATCCAGAAATACGCCGTCCGCCTCACTGTCCTGCATCAACGTTTCAACAAGTGAGGCATGGTGTGCTGCCCATTCCATGCCCCCTCCGTGTGGCCGCAGCGCTGGCGTCTCACCTCGACTGCGACCTCGTCTTAACGGTATGGCAACAATCTGCCTTAGCCACCGTGCAAAGTCCGGCATCGCAACTGAAGCCTCTGCGCCAAGATATAGCAACGCTTTTGCATCAGCGTCATGAACAGATTCGATGAAACTTTGAAGTGAGGCAAACAATCGGGCGTCGTGGGTACCGGGGTATCCCTGAATGTCTGTCCAACCCTGGTGTACAACGACATGCGATGGAAAGTCTGTCACGCCGGTCGCGCTCGCCACTGAACGACTGACTCGGGTATGCAGCGGTTTTGCATCGGGAACCTGTCCGGCGAGCCAATTTGTATCGTGTGGATTGACGCGCTCGTCACGTAACGGTAGCGGTTGCAATGCGATTTCCACACTCTGCTTCGGCGCATCCAAGGAAAATGCCACAACAAGTATCGGCTGACCCGACGAGTACTGTATGGAAATGGGGTGCCTCACATCGCCCCATGATTCCTGACTTGCACTCAACAGCACGAATCCATGTCGATCGTCTGACAGTTGCAACCACGGCGTATACTCGAATTGGTAAGGCGCTGCTGGCTCGATATCAATGACCCGCGGTAAGGCGCTATCGGATGCGTGCGGACCTCGCCTCGCAACATGGCGGAGCAGGCTCGATTGAAGGGGTAGCTGGAGAGTGACAACGCCGCCAGGTACGGAGGCATTCCAATCCAGTCGCATAGTGAATAAACCATCGAAGTGGTACGTACCCTCGATCTGCAATCGCATCGCCAATCGATCGATATCGCTTTGCCAACGAATCCCGCCCGCTTCGTTCTGGATTAGTTTCGATGGCGAGAATGACGCATCGGCGAGTGGCGTCTGTGAAAGATCGAGGACCATCGGCGCAGACAGCAGATCACCGACGACCGACGAGAAACGCTCTGGCAGCGCAAATCGGCCTAGCGTGATTGAGCCTGCACTACCCGACCATTGACCATCGTTGCGCTGCAATTCACGGAAAGGGGGAACGGGCTTGCCAATTCCCGGCAAGCGAGACGCTGGTGTGGCAGCCTGCCTGCGAATCTCGGGTACAGTCAAAGACTTGGCGTCGACCAGCGAGAGCAGGCAGGATGCATCTGCGGCAACTTGTGCAGCCAAGGTTGGCAGCACCTTGCGGATGCAGTCTGTGTCGGTGTTCGATGGCTCTGCGCTAGCCGCCCCGCACAGCAACACCCCTGTATACATCCAGCGTTTTGCGATTAACCGTACGTTGATCATATTCCGTTTCGAAGTGCATGCGACTGGCTTCACCAAACTGCTGTCGGAGTGCCGGGTCTTGCGCCAATCGATTGGCAGCACTCTGCAGTGCATCGAAATCGCCAGGTTGGCAAAGGAACCCGTTGCGTCCGTTGAGCACAATTTCTCGACTACCCGGAACATCGTAAGCAATCAACGGTAAGCTTGCGGCCGCGGACTCGACCAGTGTCCGCGGTACACCTTCTCCGTAAGATGACGGCAGCACCATGACGGAGACTTTTCGCAGCAACGCAGCCATATCATCGACGTGTCCCAACAGGGTGAGATTGTCTACCTGCTGACATCGTTGCAAGAATTCGTTGTCCACCGAGTCCGGATTTCCAGGGTCGGGTTCGCCGGCAATCATGAACTCCACGTTCGCGGTCGTCGACTGCTCCGCCAACTTTACGAAATCGCGAATACCCTTGGCCCAAAGCAGGCGCGCTGCAAATAGAAATCGAATCCGAGTCTCTGCTGCAGGATTGCGATCAACTCGAAACCGCTCGCCATCTACGCCCGAGCCACGAATCAGGTGCACGCGGTTCCGGCTGACGATCTGCTGGCGTACAAGCAATGCAGCGTCGTCCGGATTCTGTACGATGACATCGCTGCGCGCACCGGCCGTGGCGATCCTTAGTGCCGCAGTCACGGCGATCCTCAACCACCTTTTGCTGCGATCCGAGTACACGCTTCCGAGTCCTGCGATCGCGTGTACCCGCCGTGGCACCCGGGCCAGACGCGCACTGAGTCCGCCGAGAATGACACACTTAATGGTAAATAAATGCAGTGTGTGTGGCCGTAGTTGTCGCCAGAGTTTCCACAGATGCAACAGGACACCAACTTGGGCAAGCGGATTCACACTGCGCCGATCGAGTTCGATATCCCGCCACTCGAAGCCCGCCTCGATCAGCCGGTCGGTATAGGTATCGCGCGGACTCACCAGGACGACGTCGTACCCTTCGGACCGAAGAGTCTCAAGGAGCTGGAGACGAAAATTGTACAAATACCAACTCGTATTCGAGAACAACACGACTCGAGATCCGGTTTGTTCGCGACTAATGGGCGTGTGCGGATCGCTATCCCCCGACTCCTGCCCATGTATTACCTTCGCCAGCGCCGACATCATGGCGACTCCGGCGTGTCAATCAGCTCGTCCTCCAACGCATAACGATATTCATCGACGAGATTTTCAAGCCGTACGCGAGACAGCTGAGTGAATGGTTCTCGCTCACCCATACGCTTCAGCAGACCTCTCCCATCGAGAACATCCAAAATCTCATTGCTGACTTCAAACATCTCTCGATTGTTGGCCGCACAATTCTGAAAAGAGATGTCGAGATCCGCTGCTCGAGTTTCGAGCTCTGCCCTGGCACGCTCAGTGTCACGGAGCTGGTTGATCGTCTCCCGGAATTTACCCACCAACTCCCGCTCCCGCTCGCGCATCAAATCCAGCGTCTCGGAATTCTGCTGGGTGACTTCACGGAATCGCTGTGCCGTGTTCTCGGCGCGGCCAAGTCGGCTCTCGGTGCGTTCGATCTTTTCTTCGGCTGCCTCCAACTGCTTCGTCAATGCAGCGATCTGTTGCTGAAGCTCGGAGTTCTCGCGATTAAGTCGACCATTGTCTGCAGAAAGCTGGTTGACCTGCAGTCTTAGTCTTGCACTCGAATCACCTTGCGGTTGTTGAGCGCCGACTTCCCCAACACAAGTAAAACAAATTGCGAGTGCGATACCGAAACGGATTGCCAATTCCATGACTCAGAACCTGCTATTCAGATCGATCAGGAAACTATCGATCGTGAGCGGCGGGCCATCAATTTCGCTAGAAGACAGCCATCGGACATCAAGCCAGACATCGTCAGCAAAAGCGTAGCGCCCACGGAGTGCGTAGCCCTGTGTGTCGGTAGCGCCACCGCCGAAGTTGGAATCGGTGAAGGCGTCGACGACCGCATCACGCTCGAGATAGCGATAGCCGGCCTGCACAGACCATTCACCCCGCGCATACAGCTCTTCCGGACCGAGCAGCAGATAGGCGGCATATCCGTCGGTGCGCTCTCGCACGTTCAGACCGGTGCGCGCCAGCACATCGTCTTCTTCAAACCCGATGTTACGAACATAGTCTGCGGTGAACCGCAGTGGCATGCCACTTGCGAGCGTGGTCTCAAACCCGGTCGACAAATTGACGAGACGATACTCTGCCGCAAGACCAAAAAGATTCGTGGTCGGGTCCAGATCGTTGCGAATATCAAATAGGGTGTTGCCGCGCTGGAAACGTCGAGGTGCGGTGAAGTCTGTCAGATCTGAATCCGGCGCATTGCGGATACCGGTGATGTTCTCGTAGTGGTAGTAGGCCGCATTCACAAACAGATTGCTGTCATCGCCCCAACCAATCCGACCGAGAACATCAAACGTCGCAAGAAATCCATCGTCGGCAGTGAAATCGACTTCATTGATGGCGAAATACCCGAGGCCAACCCGCAGGCTATCGCGTCGGGCATCATCAAACGCGGCGGTCATGTCGTAGTAAACACCTTCAAACCCGACGTCGTTATCCCAGACGAGGTCGGTACCTGGCCAGGGCTTGAAAATCCGACCGAACTGCACCGACTGACCGAATGTATTTTCCGGCTCGGGTGCCCATTCTAGATAGGCACGGTCAATATTGGTTTGCCACGTTTGTCCGAATCTACCGAGCGTCTGATTTCGCGATAGCGGGTTGGGAATGCTGCCCGTCGCTATCCGTGCATACGCATACCAGTTATCAGAAAGGACGGATTCGATCGTGAATCGAGCGGCACCACGCAGTCGGACGCGGTCTTCCGTGGTGTTCAGGATCGCGTCTATGCCTGCGCGGTCGATGCCGCCCGCATCATTGACTGCAGTGAAGTCGAGGTAAGTATTCTGAGCGTTGTCAGCACCGAACAGCAGACCCTCAGCGCGCACGCGAAAATCGCCACCCAGAGAAATACGGTTCACCCAGTCGGGAAGACTGGCGGGCACGCCCCAACCTTCTTCACGAGCATCTTCTTTGACATCAGCAACAACGCCTGCCGCAATTTCGTCACGAATTTCTTCTCTGAGCTGTTCGCGTACGATTTCCGGAACATACGTGACGCGGACATCACCTTCGTTGAGCTCCGGCGCCTGTTCAGCCTCCGCAGCGGCAGTCGCAGCAGCCGATTGTTGTGCGTCCGCCACCATGGCTGCCGCCTCGGCTTCGGTTAACACCCCGCGTTCGACGAGTGACTGCAAGAGATTGACGACCGTCAACTTCAGTTCCAGAAAATCCTCCTTTTCGTTGGCCACCGCTGGTGTCGCCAGCAGAAGTGCCGTCAGACCAGCCAACAGTGAGCTCTTGACGCAGTTCATTTTCCCCTCCGATACGTTCTCATAGTCGCGACACCAGTCTGAGCGTCACGGGTTGCGGAATACCGGCAGGCTGTTGCCCGCCAAGCTCCGTCAGATTTGCCAATGCTTGTTCAATGACAAGGTCCAACTCTGGCTCACCGGTACTCTCGTCAAGCAAGACACGCTGAACCTCACCTGCACGATTCAGCCAAAGCCGGACCGTGATGGCGTAATTTCTAGTGCGCAACTCATCGTATTGGGCGAGGTGCGCAGACAAGGCCTGCCGGAGCACGCCGGCATACCAACGAAACCGGTCACCACCTCCGCCATCGGTGATGCCGCGACCGCCACGATTGGCGATCAAACCAAAGCCATCCGCGCCAGCGACACCTTCGGCGTCAAGGCCTAACAGGTCCGGCGGCGGCGCCTCGTCCGACTGTAATGGCTCCGGTGCGGGCTCAGGCTCGGGGAGGTCGACTTCCTCCTCAATCTCGGGCGGCGGCGGTGGTGGCTCTTCTTTTTTTGGCGGTGGCGGTGGTCGAACCAGTGCGATTTCCTGCACCACTTTTTGAGCCTTCGGCGCAGGTGCATCCAACCACGATTGCACGAGCCAGACGCCGCCACCAAAGACAACCAGAGTGGCAATGCCGCCCAAAACGGTAGTGTTGTTCGCCGCCCAGAAGCTCGCAAACCACGCCTTTCGCGACGGTTTTGCTGTTTGTGGATCATGCTCACGCTCGGCCATGACGCAACGACTACTTGGTGATCCGCTGTGTAACGAGCCCGACCTGAGTTATCTCCAATCGCCCGAGCAGATCGAGTACGTCGATCACTTTCTCGTACTGGATCGTCGCATCACCTTTGACAATCACCGGAAGGTCTGGAGTAACTGCCTTGTACTCTCGAAGCAATCGTTCGAGATCTTCCATCCCGACCGGGAATGTATCGAGATAAATCGTGCCCTCCGCCGTTATCGTGATGGCTTTTGTGGTCGATTCGGCAAGGCTCGGCTGCGCGCTCGCTTTCGGCAAATTGACCTTGATGCCTTGCACCGTTGCCGTCGTCAAGATGATGAAAATTACTAGCAACACATACGCCAGATCGAGCATGGGCGTGATGTTAATGTCGTCGTAGGGTTCGTTTTCGTCCTGGACTTTCACTACATGCGCTCCAATCAGGAATAGTGTTCGGCAATTCGCGTTAGGTACTCATCAGCGAACACCTGAGTATTGGCGTCGATGTCCTTTATCTTCGAACCGAGGTAGTTGTAGCCAAACAGAGCCGGGATCGCGACAGCCAGACCAGCAACGGTCGCAACAAGCGCAGCAGCGATTCCAGGGGCGATCGAGTTAACGTTGACGTCGCCGCTTTCGGCGATCGCCGCAAACGTGATCATTACCCCAACGACCGTCCCCAGAAGTCCAAGAAACGGACCACCTGAGATGGCGATGGTCAGCAACACCATCAGATTGTTGAGCTTCTGGCGTTGACGGATGACCGCAGCATCAATAGATGCGCGAACCGCGGCAATTGTCTCACCGGTGAAACCAGCGCTGGCTGCGCCAACGGCAGCGCCGCGCTGATCAAGTCGCTTTCGCACCTCTACCGCACCAGCGGAATACAACGGAAATAGCGTCGATGGATCAAAGTCGCCGCTCGCGTTAGCAGCGGTATTCGCGATCCGATCCAGACCCATCGGATCGGCACCAAGGTTTTGATACTGACTCATGAAACGCTGGTTCGCTTTGGAAATTTTGGAGAGTAACCGGGCCTTGATCCACATAACCCAAACCGAAATGACAAACATCACTGCCAGGATGACGATCACAACCCAACCATCGGTTGTGACGTTTCGCATCGTGGTTGCAAAGTAGTTGGGATGTCCGCCCGCACCCTCGTTCCGTGCATCATCACCGTAAATCGAAACAGTGCCGAACGGTGCTTCATTGCGTGCGGCAAATCGCACCCGAGCAGGAGACTGCTCAGTTGCAAACAACATGAACTGATCGATGTCGCCAGCGAACAAACCGGCTTGATCGCCAATGACCCAGTTGCCCTCGAAAGTCCGAGCAATCGTGTTGGTCCGGGCAACGACATCGCCATTGACATACAACTGGATCTCATCGATCCCGACCGTCATTGCAATGTGTGCCCACGTATTCGGCACCAGCGGCTGAGTGACAGCGACCGCTTCGATGGCGCTCTCCGGTTGATTGAATGTTGCAAACACAAAACCGCCTCGAATACCCAGACGGATCAAGTCCTCACCCTCGACACCGCGCATGCTCAACACTGCCGCCTCACCAATCGCAGGATCTGGCATACGCAGCCAGAAACTCGTGGTGAACCCTCCTTCTGATTCAACAGCGAGGCCCGGAGATGGCGGCAGGACGATTTCGCTACCTGCGCCCTCAAATCGTGCTGCGCCCGCAATCAGTCCCTCCGCAAGCGGTGCGACGGTGCTTGAGAGGGGCGAATTGTTATAAGCAGTCCGGTCTGCCGGCGCTCCCGCTGCGCTAAAGTCGAGCACTAGGCGAGTCGAGGCGTCGAATACTGACTTTGAATCTGAGGCTGCAACTGCATCCTCATTGCCGTAGTACATGAATATCGATTGAATCTGGCCGCTCACCGCGAGTTTTGGTACGCGCACCCAGATCAAAGCGATTTCGTTCACCGAATCATATTTCTCGATATAAAACGACAGAGGTGTGATGTCGTCCGCCGCGACGAACCGGAGGTCATCGCCAGTCTCGAGCGTATTTCCGAAGTAGCCGAAATTGGCGCTGCTAAGCCGCAACAAAACCGCAGCATCGTCAACATCCGTCTCTGTGCCAGCGCCGCTGGGTGACATGTCGAACAGCACTTCCTTGCGGTAATCCCATTCGTCGTTCCACCAGGTGTTGTCCTGCGCCAGCGTCGCGCCGCACATGATCAGCAGAAGACTGCCAACCACCCATTGCCAAATAGATCCGCTCGAATACACCAGTCTCTCCCTTTGCACTGCCGCACAGCGTGCCGCAGCAATGTTTCAATTCATCACTCGGCTTCGCAGTTTTCGCCAGTTTCCGGATCGCAATCGCCGAAACTCACAATAAACACGTCAAGGAATCCCAAGGCGGCGTCCGCGAGCGGGGTATCCGAGTCGTCTTCCCCGCCGGTAGGCTCAACGACATCCTGCGCCGCTTGTTGCGCGCCGCTGGCGACCGCACTGACATTGGCCAGACCCGGTGCAACCGCGGTATCGACGGGCACCCCAATCGAGACGCCACTGACGTCAATGTTGTCAGCACCCAGGACAGCAACCGCGGCTACTGTCAGGTTGCCCGCGACAATGCCTGCGTCGCCTGCGTTAACAACACCACGCGGCGCAAACAAGTCGACATCACCGGGCTCAGTGCCCTCGGAGGTCGCGATCGTCTGGATGCCACTACCGGTAAGCGCCGCCGGGAATACAATTTGAAGAGAACCGTCGGTGGGGTCGATCGTTACCTGCGGTGGCGGTGCCGAGATTGCGGTCTTCGCCCCACGCCCTGCGTCGATATCGCCGCGCGTCGACCACACAAGGATGTTGCCGCCATCGGCAGCAAACACACGCGATTCATTCACCGCAAAATCACCGAAAGACACAGAGTTAATGTCGCCGACGCCTTGCGCCACGATTCCGAGATCTTCAGGGCCCTTCACGATTCCGAACGCGGTCGGTGGGCTGGCAAGCCCGGCATTGACTTCGCCACCCGGTGCGATGAGTTGGATATCACCGCCATCCAGCGTGTAGATACGCGAGAAGAATAGGCGGATATCACCATCAAACGCATTGACCTCACCTGACTCGATATCAGGGTTAGCACCCGGGAACAACGTGACAAGCGCGTCGAATCCACGTGTAAAGTCACCATTGAGGTCGCCGGGGTTAGCTGCCTCCCTGCCAGAGGCTCTCAGCTCGTCGAACAGTACGCGCTCTAGCAATACCAGTTGCGTCTGACGGTCAAATCCACGGAATGTATCGAGCGCGGCATCCTTACTAGAAGCCGGTGCGCCATCAAATGTCGCAACGAAGGCGAGCAGTGCCTCATCATATAAATCGCTTTCGAGGAGATAGGCATCGATGAACGCATCGTAGTCTGGTGTGTTGCCGTTGAGCCCCGCCAGAAGACTGACCGAAGCACCGGTCTCCGCCAACGCCGGGTTCTCGATGTCACCACTGGTCGTGACCCCAGCCGCAGTCTGGAAATCGATATCTCGCCCTGCAATCAAAATCAAGTTGCCTGCACCTGCGACCTCGATTTCTCGCGAGTTCCCTTGCAACTGTCCCTCATTGGTTCGTGCGTTCGGGTAAATGATGTCCCTGCCCGCCTCAAGGGTAGAGACAGCCGCGGCATCCGGGTGCTGAATAAACAGTCCGAGGTTTGCAATATCTCGACCTGCAGAAATCTGTATTGGCCGCGGCGAGTACAGGACCGCCTGACTCTGCAACGACTGGGTCACCATCGAAACATCACCGGTTCTGGCGATGACTCGATTGAACCCCGGCACATCGCGGAATACAGGAATGGCGGAGTTGAAGTTGGGATCTCCGGACAGGGTCAACAACAACCGAATGGGATCAAAGGAAACGCCCCGAGGCGTTTCGACCGTACCGATCAGCGATGCGGGCGCGTCAGACTGAACGATTGCGATGCCTCGACGGTCCGTACCGAACGTGATGTTGTTTTCTGCAAAGATCTGCAGATCACCATCGCTTGACGGGAACAGACTGAGTGGCCCGCGAACATTAACGTCGCCGCCAAACGACGTCATGGTCACCGTCGGTGGGGCGAAAGTGAACGCACTCTCGAACCCAACGAAGGCGTCCAGACCAGTGAATGTCGATGTAATGGGGTCGGTGTCGAAAGTGACGTCCTCGGTCACCACATCTCCCGAAATAGAACGCAGATCGATCCGCGCTGTGTCGGCATAGGTCGAGAAAAAGGATCGCGTCAGACTGGTCGAGCCTTGTTGAGTACCCTGCGGCAGAAGCGTCGGATTCAACACGGATGCTATCGAAAGATCCTTTCTGGCCTGCACATCAATGCTGCCAGTGCCGACACCGAAAATTGGCGCGAAGTCGGTGCCGGCGTCGATGGTGCCGCCGGCGACGATCGTCGCATCGCCAAGCCCGACCAAATACGAGCCACCGAGCAAATCGCGGCCCGCAGACACCAGCAAATCACCGCCGCCCGCTAACTCGACGACACTCTCTTCGGGCGTTGTGCCGCCCACCTGACGACCAATCGACGGAATGCTGGCGGAGAAATCGACAACGTCCCTGCCGGCCGTTACTTGCACATCTCCGCCCCCCAGGGCCGCCAGATTTTGCTCGAATGAACCGAAAGCAACAGTCCAACCCGTGGCTACCTGTCGCGTGGCATTAAGTTCGCGACCGGTACGCCAGAGCCAACTCGTGAACAATTGGTTTGATGGTGCACCGATCACATCACGACCCGCACTGAGCGTGATGTCGCCACCAAGGTCCGGGTAGGTCCGGTTACCTAGATCGCCTCGACTGGACAGCGCGACCCCGTCAGTCGCGATCCCACTCGTATAGATTACAGAGGCCTGATTCCCGAAGACCACATCGCGTGCTGCCGCAAGGTCGATGTTGCCTGTGCCGGTTCGGATGAGCGTGTAGGTTGCGCCTCGACGACCCGCCCCAGGGGTGCCCGGTGCCAGGACAATATCACCGGAATCTGACGACGCGTTCGTCGCCAACGGATTTACCGCGTCAAGATCCGCGCCTGCAACCAGCTTGTATGACCAGCTCTCGCTTGTGCGCTCTAGTGTGTGTGTACTTGCGTTGGTGAATCCATCGTTCAGCGACTCGTTGAATAGTAGGTTCCCGCCAGCCCGCAGTGTCAAGACGCCGGGGGTATCGTCACCGAAACGCCACTCGAACAGATTGAATTCACTATCGACCGTCAAGTCACCCGTCGACTCAATGGCGATTGCCGGGCGCAGTATGAAGCGCTCGTCGTTTACAAAGCCAACGTCGGCGGCGATTTGATCAAAACTTGCTGCGAAGGTCTCAGCATCTCCAAACAATGGGTTACTGCTGTCGGCGACGGTATCGCTAGCGGTGATAACGCTGTCGCCATAGGTCGCGAGCCCATCGACATAGACTGCGCGACCTCCATCGATGTCGCCATCAACCTGGAGTGCTCCAGATACCAGTGCATCGCGCCCGAGGGTCAACGTGAGTGTGTCCTCACTGCCCAACCGAATCATGGATCCGCTCGCGAGTTCGAGGCCTCCTGTCTGGCTTAGTATCTCAATCCGGGAATCGCTATCGGCGGTGTCAGCTTCGCTAACGAGCGCCCCGGTCAAACGGAAGTCAGTGCCAGCAGCGAACAAAGCATCACCACCCAACAGAGTGATATCGCCGTCGATACCTAAATCGCCGCCGGTAACTAAACTGATTTGTCGGGCACGCAGGCTATCGGTAGTCGATAGCGTCAAATCGCCATTGCGCTGGTCAAAGCGGATCACGCCCTCGAATCTGCCTTGCTCTGTCGCGTTGAGCAGCGTTGCAAAGCCAGGCAGTGTTTCCGCTCGCACCGTCAAATCGCCGCTTCGCTCCGCTCCGCTTGCCTGCAACGCACCGGCAGTCATCACAGAACCGGCATCGGCCAGCAATTCGATACGACCTGCGTTTGCGTCCCCAGGCGCGCTGACGTCGATCACGCTGCCTTCGTTTAGAGAGACATCACCTTCAGTTGTCGACAAGCGAACTTGTCCACCAGGCGTTGCCAGGCTGACATCGGAGAAGACCCGCGTGGTACCACTGGTATCGATCAAGGCGCTGCCACCCAACTCGATACCGTTGTCGGCTGCGATATCAACCGCGCCTGATTCAGCTCGTACAGTCGTGTCCAGCGAAACCGTGTCCCCTTCGAGTCGCAACAATCCACCCGGGGTCGCTGAGTTGTCTCTGACGCCGGTCCCACCGGTCGCAGTCAGAGCGCCAGATGCAGCGATCGTGTATTCGCCGGAGCTGCCGACACGAATGGCTGGAGTCTGCAATTCGAGATCGCCCGCTGTCTCAATACGCCCTTCACCAGCCGCGATAAGCGCCTCCCCGCTGCTGAGAGCAACCCGCTCGAAACCTTCCAGCGATATTTGTCCGTCACCGAGCGTAATGCGCTCGGCGCTGGCGTTGAGCTCTGTGCCCGAGACGATGTCGGTTGAAATCGGGTTCCCGGAGTCTTTACCGGAGAGTTCGATATCGGCGGCTGACAATGAGAGTCTCGCACCCGTTTCTGCAGTGATGCCCTCGGTCTGCAACACCAACCGATCGGATACGGAAATCTGTGCATCACCGACGACGGCGATCGCTGTGTTCGCACTGATGAAGAGTTCACTGGCCGAGATTCCTGAAAGCAAGTCTGCCGTCAATCGAAGCCCGCCAGTATCCGCATCACTGTCGCCAATCGTCACTTCATTCGCGCCAAGACGCAGCGCGCCGCCGTCCACATCCAGGACGCCGTCGACGGTCACATCTGATGTCGCATCCAGCGCAATAGCACCCGCCGAGGAGAGTGTTGCCCCGTCGGCAATAAGCAACTCGCCTGTCAGACCCATGGCATCGGTCCGAACCAAATCTGTTTGCTGGCCGCTGCGAACACGAATCAGCGCCGAATCACCGCTCAACAAGAGCGGTGGCGCGTCATCCGCTTCGTCCTCTGCAACAACCCGCGCGCCGGCTTCCACCGTTACCGAGTCCTCGCCCACAAGGATGATATCGGGTGCCGAAAGTGTCACACCCTCACCGATAGTCACTGTGTTCGCGATGACCTCAATCGCTTCTCCATCTGTCTGCGCAGTTCGCTCGCCGCCGAGAAGAATGCTCTCGGCGCCAAGGTTCACCAGATCCTCCGCCAACAACTGCACTACGCCATCCGCTGCATCGTTCAACTGGTTGACGACACTGAGCGATGCGCCAGCGATATCAACCGACGCACCACGTCCTGCGGCATCCGCAACAAGCGATCCGACCAAAGACAGCGACTCACCTGCCGCAAACACCACCGCGCCGGCATCAGAAGGGGTTCTGAAATTAGTCTCAGCGAAAAACTCCGTCGCCGCACCGAGTGTGTAGCTTGCTTCGGCGAAAGCCTGTGATTGCGGAAGAATCTCGAAACCGCTAGAGCGACTATCGAGGCGCCCTGCTCGGTTTCCGCTACGCCCCGCAATGATTACGCCACCCTCCGTACTAACAAATTGCTGTTCGGGCAGGATGTCCGTGTAGCCATCCACGGGTCGCACAAGGACGGCGCCAGGCACCAGCGCGTAGCGCGCGGGCAGCAGCGTGTAGGTCCCCGCAGGAAGGTTACCGATACCGCTGAGAGATACCGTGTCCCCGACGGATAAGCCTGTCTCACCCTCGTTGGCAATCTGCGGATCGATCGGAGCATAGGGCAGATTCAACCCGGGTAGTATTGCGAACAATCCGGGGGTAACCTCTGGCGATAGATAGTCGTCAGTACCGCCTATTCCCGTGACGAACTCCGACGCGAGAAGGTCACCGCCAGATGAAATATCGATCTCCGCGCCGCCAGCCAGATCGATGTTGTCGGCGGAGATACGCACCGAAGGAGACGGCAGAGTATTCACCTCGCCATCGAACACCAGGGTCTGATTGGCAGCCAATGAATAAGTCCAGTCGAAACCGGCCTGCAGCGAGCCGAAGGGCACAATTTGACCGTTGAGACTCGTCGAGGTCACGCTGCCATCGGCCAGGGTCACCGAGTCCGCATTCAATACGATCTCTCCGAACGGTGCCCGCAACACTCCGGTGCTGGTGATGTCGGATGCATTGATCGTAAGTCGACCACCCGCCGAGAGCACATCTGATGCCGTTCCAGACCGACCCGCTAAAGAGAACCTGCCATCAAGGCGATCCACGTTCAGGCTAAAGTCTGTCAACGTCGTTGGATAAACTTGCTGCGCTGTCATACTCAGGTCGGCAGAGGTTGTGAGGGATCCGACGACCGTCCGGTTGCTGCCAGTGAGCGCACCACGTCCCCCTGCAGTCTGGGGCTGGAAACCCACCAGTCGAATATCTCCGGCACTGTCGAGTGTCACCGTCTCGAACCCTGAGATGCGAGAGAACCCTGTAACGTCGATGAGATCGGCTACTGCCGAGAAATTGCCGGTGCGGGCATTGGCCGCGTCGCCGATATTCTGTGCGCGGGGGTTTACGTGACCGATAGAGAGGTAATGGGCACTCAAAGCGACATCACCAGCACCACCGGCGATGTTTGCCGCATTCAACGAGAGCGTCCCATCGAGGGCTAAATCGACACCTCCATCGAATCGAATCTCACCAACCGCCGCGAGAAAGTTTCCGCCAAGATCAGTACTGAATAAGGATTCGGCAGATAGGAATACATTGGCAAAGGCAGCTGCCTCCAGCCACTCCTCGCTCACACGAGCCAATCCAATGATGGAATCAGGCACATTCTCGCCGACCGGTAGGGCAATCGCTCTCCGGTTTCGTTCTACCTGAATTCTCCGCGTGTTTAGCGAAACCAGCGGATTACCAACGCCGTCCGTTGGCAGTTGATTACCGCGCAGATTGCCGTCGATGGTTATTGCGACAGTGCCACCTTCGCCGCCGAGCTTTGTTGCTGCGCTGGCGTTCACATTGGCATCGATCAGAACATATTCGGCTCCGCGGAGGCTGAGCAATCCACCATTGGAAGCGATCTGTTGACGCGTGAAACTGAGATTGGTGAGCGGACCGTCAAGAATATCGAGTGACTCAGTCGCACCGCTAAGTTCCAGATCAGAGCCAGTGGCGACAACGACACCGCCACGCTCGGCGGTCAATGCGATGATCCCGCCGTTCAGCACGCGCCCCGTGCGGCGGCCCAGATCATCAACAAACACCAGTGAGGTACCACCGACATCAATCGCGGCACCTGCGTTGACCCAGACGCCTCCAGGCGGACGGATCAAATTGCCTTGCAAGTCGTTGTTCGCAACAACGTCGACAAGACCGCCTGGCGCTCGGATACGGCCATCAATTGCGACGATCGCGTTCGATTCAACACGGAACTGTGCGCCTGGGTCGAGAACAATATTGCTGTTTGCACCAATGCGGACGCCCGGCTCAAGACTGACCGCCGAGAAATCGAAATCCGCCAAGTCAGTAACGAATGCATTGAGCGAAAGATCGATGGGTTGACGAAACAGATCAGGTAGCACAGCGATTCCAGCGATATCGCCGAGACTGCGCTCGCTACCTAAGAATCTCGTGGTCTCGGGCAGCTCGAAGTTTTGTTGCTGCAACTGAATATCAGTGCCTTCAACAACCAGTAACCCCGTCAGGTTAGCGGTGAGATCCAGACTGCCGAATCCAGAACCCGCGAACAGGTCTGGCGTGAGCCAAAGCGTCCCGGCGTCTTGGGCACAGTCGATTTCAGAAACGCAGATTCCATTGGCTGCGATGCTGAGTTGCCCGCCATTCGCGAGGGCGAACGCTCGCAGCGTTGCGTCCAGCGTGATGTCTACAGGTGCACCATCATCCGGGTTGGACGAGGCACTAATCGCGATGGCACCGGCATCACCGGCGACGATTCGCCCGTCAACAGTTCGCTGAGCACCACCCGAAACATCGATCAACGCGCCGCTCGCGAGTACCAACGGGCCAGATGCGGACGTGAGCGTGACGTTGCCACCATCAATGGGCAAAGGATCGAAACCACTGCTGAGTTCACGATTGTCATTGACCCAAACGCCCGATACATCAATCTCTGCACCAGCGGCCACATCCAGTCGCACGCCGTCGGGCGCCAGCGCACGTGTCAGCCGTGCACGCAGTGCAACATCGCCACCTGCAGCGTCGATCGAGCCAGCGAAGTTGATCTGAGAGGCGGCTGCGTCGAAGCGCCCCCCCGGCCCAAGATTGAGAGCAACACCCTCGCCTAGTGAAATGACACCGTTGGCAGCCATCGTAGCGCGGGTAATTCCATTGCTCCCGAATAGCTCTGGACGGAGCACGCTCACATAGTCATCGACACTGGAGCGCCCATTGAAATCATCGAGTGTCAGTTCACTAGCGAACCGGATATTACCGGTGACAAACTGTGCAAGCGTCTGATTGGCGATGGTATTGCCGAGCAAGAGCTCACCGCCGAGCGGGAGTTCATCGAATGCACGGTATAGCGAGTCGGCGGGAATCTCGCCAGCCACTCGGCGCTGATAGCGCCCGACCACCGTGGTTGCATCGATGTTGCCGTCAAGGACGAAGTTTGGCGCATTAATCGAAACCGTACCGGCGTCGTACCCTTCGGAGTAGGCGGGCTCAAATGTTCCGCCATCGCCAGAGCGAAACCCTGGGAACACCTCGGTGACACCCCAACGCGGATGCTCGACGACAAAGCTGTCGACTATGCCGACATACTCGCGGCCGCGATCGGCCTCCGCGATATCGTAGATTTGTCCGTCCCGACCGAGCACTTGGGTTGTCGAAACATCCCCTCCCGCGTAGTTGACGACACCGCCCGAGATATTCAGCGTGGCGTTTTCAGCAACTTTCACGACCCCTTGCGACTGCAATGAAATCGTACCGCCAGTAAGATTGCGTTCCGCAACACTGCGCTCAATATTCGAGATTTCGCCGGAGGCGTCGGCCAGCGGCGTACCCTGCCACGCACTGCCGTCTGCGCGGACACCGCGCTGGCGAATATCGACCCGCACAGTCTCCGAGCGCAGTGCTCCGTCACGCTGTAGTGGGCTGTCGGCGAGCTGATTGCCCCGAAGTTCCACCTCGATAATATTGTCAGAGGCCGAACGATTCGCGCTGGCACCGGAAACATCGATCAGCGCGCCACCATCGATCAAAATCGAACTGTCATCAGCAACGTCTGAGAAGTTTGCCGGGTTCACTTGCTGAGCCTCTGCGGCAAACACCTCAACGACACCGGCCTTCGCGCTGAGCAAGGCATCGGCCTCGATGGTCACAGTCTGCCCCGCAAGCTCAATTCTCGATCTAGGTTGTGCGTTAACGTCGACTGTTGTTTCTGGGTCATCAAGTTCGAGGAGAACTTCAGTGATCGAACCCTCGCCGAGCGTCAGCGTGCCACCTTGCTGGGCTTGCAAGTCGACACCGGCTGCGTTGCCCGTGATGGCGACGTCGTTTCGAGCAACCAGTCGGATCGATCCGTTCTGCCGGACACTGGTGGTTGCGGAGAGTCTGCCTAACTGGTTCACAGCGAGACCGGCGAGGGTAATGTTCCCCCGGTCGGCAGCGATTCGACCCACCAGCTCACCCGCATCGAGCGTTCCGTCGCCGTTGGTAACTACGCCTTCGCCGTCGACTTCAACAATGAGTCCGCGCAGCGCGTCATCGTCGCTTGCAGCGAGGAAGATGCGACTTCCGGCCGCCAGTATTGTCTGGCCTTCTGGTGTCTCGATAGTCCCGCGGTTAGTGATCTCAGGTGCGAAAATCAGAATGCGACCACCGTCGGCACCCAAAAAAGCGCCCTGTTCAATAGTGACCGACCCCGTGAGCACGGGATCGCCGTTCACGTCGGTAAATGCCTCAAACGCAGCCTCGTTCGCGCGACCCGCCCCGAGAATGCCGTTCTCAAGTGCCTCAGGCGTCAAGTCCAGGCTGGAAGCAATCAACGTGGCCACATTAACGGTCGAGTTTTCACCGAACAGAAAACCGTTTTGGTTGAGCAGATAGACTTGGCCGTTCGCTTCGAGTGCGCCAAAAATTCGTGATGGATCGTTTTGAAAAATACGATTGAGGGCGATTGAAGACTCATCCGGCTGCACAAATTGGACGCGCCCTCCTTCGCCGATGTTGAAGCTCGCCCAGTTCAGAGTGGCAAAGTCGGTACTCTGAAGGATGTTGAACGTTCCCTCGCTGCTTGAGCCCGTAACACTCCCTTCGGTGACCCATGTGGCGGGACCGTTGGCACCGCAAGCCCCAGCACTGCACGGCACCGGGAGTTCCTGAGCGCGAGCGGAGGGACCAGCGGCAAGGATTGCCGCAACTGATGCAGACAGCAGTGTGGGGCGGATATGAAGCTTCATCAGAAATTCCACCGCAATTGGAAATGAAACCTTTCGTCACCAGCCTGGACGTTTGTGCTGTCCTCTAAGGGATGTGCGTAGTCCACTGCAGCGAGTAGGCCGTTGTCGGACACCAATCGAAATCCGACGCCTGTACTGCTGAGATCGAATCGTGCCGGCTGTCCGGGTAATGCCTGATTGATACCCATGGTGGCTGCATCATAAAAGGCGAGAAAATACAGATTGTCGACCCACGGGCCGAGTCTGCCGCCAATGTTGGGCGAACGCAGTTCGAAATTGACGAACCCACCGTAGTCGGCCAACCGCTCGGCCTCCAGATAACCGCGTACCGATGTCGCACCACCGATTGCAATCTGCTCATTTGCGATCAGTGGCTCTGGCGATAGCTGTCCTGCGATGCGCCCGTAGAATCCGGTACCGCCCCAACCACGCAGTAGTTGCTCAGTACCGACGCGCAAATAGTAATAATTGGGTTTGGCGTTGAAGCGTTTGTCTTCGAACTCTTGGACGTCATTACCTAAGGCACGAATACCAAAGCCCAAACCAAAATCGTAACTGGAGCGGTACTTCTCGAAATTCCATCCGAAATTGTAATTTGCCGTCATGTGCGTATAGCGAATCGGTGTTTCAAGGGTCTCACCGATGACTTCATTGAAGTCCTTGTTGTCGGCGCCGAGCGTAAAACTGTGGAACAGGGAGGTATTGCTTTCCATCGGCCGCACATACCGAAACCCATAGATACGCGCGTCGCCCAGCACGTTCAGGTCACCGGCCGTGAATACATCACTACTGGTGTCGACAGCGTATAACGCGAGTACGGCAGGGCTTTCCTCAAACCGCCAGAGGTAGGTCAGCGCCCAGACCTCGCTGTCCTCCTGGCGTTCAGGCGCCGTCGTATATTGGAGGGAAAGCGAATGAAACTGCTGAAACAGGTTGTCGTAAGACAGTGTTGCGCTGGCGCGAAGCTCCGCCGTGTCCACTGTGAATCGGTCGTTGACATCGATACCCGCATGAACCGGGAGCTGGTCCTCGACTCGCAAATCGAGGTCAATTTCGCCTGCGTTGCGACCCGCGCGTATCACCGGAGTGACGGATCGATCCGCAGATCTTTGGTTGACCGCCGCGAGATCGTCTTGCAAATCCCCAAAATGAATGGGTTTGCCGGGTTCCAATGAATCCATCTCATTCAGGACATCGCGTCCCGACACATACTCGGCATCGTAGACTCGAGTCCGACCAAGAACACCTTCGACAACCTCGATTCGCACGATACCCTGCTCGACGGTTTGCTCGGGCAGCGTCACCAGTGCCGTGTTGAAGCCAGCGGTGCGATACGCGTTGGCAACTGCAGCACGTGCATCTTGCATATCGTCGACTGTTCTGGCGGGTCCCAGATAGGGATAAACCGCCCGCTCGATCGTTCGGGCATCCAGTGCCGTGTTGCCGCCTACTCTGATCTCCCAAACATCAAATGCAGGCGCTGCTTCATCCTGGTCTTGTGCGTGCGCAGGCGCGACAACAAGGCCTGCCATGATGCCGCAAAGGAGGATTCGAAACTTCACTGTATGCCCCAAGGATCGTTCTTTATTTGTCTTCTTAAAGCGGCAAAGACACGGCGCCTCTTCCGAGACGCCGTGCCCCCACTTTGCCATTGCGAACGACTGGCGTTCGCAATTCAGGTCAAGTCGGTTCGGGACTTACTGTCCACCACCGATGATCTGGCTGAACGGCGTAGCAACAACTGGCTCGCAGTTGTTTGAGCTACCGCTGAACGAACGCGAGAACGAGCTGACCGGGTTAGAGCGCATGTCTGCGATGCTAACCGGAGCTGCGTTTTCAACAATCGACGTACCGTTAGCACGGCCCAGGATGCCGTGATCACCGCCGAGGTTCTGCGAACCAACGTTAAGGTCAGCGATAATGCTTGGCGTACCGATCGTGGAAACGATTTCGTTCACGATGCTGCCTGCGACGCCGGTCGGGCCGCCAGAGCTACGTACGTTCAGTACGTTCTCGGTCACGAAGTGGTAACCACCGTTTGCAGTCTCCTGCAGGGTCGGAGCAGCACCATCGATACCGATGAAGCGGAACTGACGTGACGTTGCACCAACGGGGTTGATGCCGGTGTTCGTGGACAACACGCCGATCGCGTAGAAGTCGTTGTCGAAACGATCCTGCAAGCAATCACGTACGTCGCCTGATCCATCACCCGCGAAGATGAAGTCACCGCCGAACGCAGCGTTCGTGTAGTCGCAACCGCCAGCAAGGCAGCCGATGGTGTCAGGCGCCACGAACGTGGTGACTGATCCGTTGCAACGCTCGTTCAACACGAATGCCGCGAACGATGCCTGCGTACCAGAGTCGTTTCCGCGACGGCAAACGTACACATCTTCGCCCGGCAAGAAAGCGGTGCCGTCTTGCGCGAAGAATTCGTCCCAGGTAAACGCTTCACCGTTGAAGACACGCGAGAGCTGACCGCGGGTCAGATTCGGTACGTTCGCCGGATCGTCGTCCTGCGGCAGACCCTGTGCAGCCTGCAAAGCACGATACAGGTTCAGCGTAACCGCGGGTGAGAAAATGATCTGGAACAGCGGGTTTGCGTTCAACGCCGCAATGTCGCCCGGTGTGGTGGTGGTGAACAGTGCAGCTTCCACGTCAGCTACGCCTGCGTCTGGCACCGTGTTAACGACGCCTGTGCATCCGTTGCTCAGCGTGTAAGCTGCGAGTGCGCCGCCTGCCGGAACCGCGATACCCGTGTTCGCACACGTAGGTGCTGACGGATCGAGGAAGTCAAGACCAATGCTGCGTGCAACGTTACGCGTACCGTTGTTCGAACCACCGTTGGATTCCTTAGCGATCAGGATTGACTGGCCTGCAACCGAAGAGCCCGAGCGGCCCGTGCAAGCAACCATGAACTGATCGTTTGCGTCGGTCGCTTCTGAACCGGTCGTATCGATGTAGACGTCAGCGGTGCCAGGCTCGCAGATGCCATTCTGTGCAAGAATGGTGATCTGATAGAGCGCCTGGTTGGTCGCTGTAGCGCCAGAAATGTACAACTGGTTGTCGGCCGGTACGGTCGATGAGTCGATGGCCATAGCCGGAACGCTTGCAAGAGCAGTCGTTACGGCGAGTGCCTTAAAAATAGCTTTCATTCGAAAAACTCCTAAATGGAATGGAGAGAGTTAGGCTGCTTGCTTGCGACGCGAAATTACGCCGAAGCCGAGCAGGCCGCTGATGAGCATCCAGATCGCCGCTGGCACCGGCACTACCGAGTAGTTCAGGTTGCCGTTCGCGTCGAGCAGCCAGGTCGCGCCTGGAGCCGCGAGGGAAACAACTGCATCGTCAGACGGGCGAATCCGGCTAGCGGTATTCTGCGTCAAGCTGTAGAAGCTCAATGCCTGACCGATGGATCCTGCCGCTGAGAACGGAAGCTGCACGCTCAGATCACCCCAGCTTGCCTGGCCGGCGTAGGTGCCTTCGTTCGCTGTCGCAGCTGGGCAAACCGGATCGGCACCGCAAGCAGAATCCAACTGGAAGTAGAACGCCTGAGAGTTCTGGAAGGTACCCGCAACGTTGCCGCTGGTCACTGCAGGCAGTGTCGAGCCGCCTGTTGTGTACAAAGCACCACGGCCGCGGGTCGCATCCGGACCTGTCGCCGTTACCTGGTACAGCAGGTTGGACGTTTCGCTACCGGAGAAAATGGTTGAGAACTGTGGCACTGCCGTTGAAAAGTTCGAAGCACCAAAAGTGCCGTTAGACAGGTCCTGGTAGAAGACGTTAGGGATCGCGTAGACCAGCGAGACGCCAGTGGTTGGATCCCAAATAGAGACGATCAGTGCGCCACCGTTACCTGTTGCAGGATCCGGGAAAGCCTGAGCATCAGCTTCTTGCGAAAACGTCAACGCCAAAACGACGACGGCCGCAAACTGGATCAGATGTTTCATCAGTTAAGCCCTTATAAATTGTGTAATGTGAGTGTTTGATTTCTTCCCTGGGGGCAATCAGTTCTCGCAACACACTGCGCCACGCCAACTGCCCGCACCGTGCAAACTACGGATCGAATGTGATCCAGCCTTGACCCGTTCATGAATAAAGTGTGATCCAGATCACAGGTCGGGCGTGGTGTCAGCCACTTTGATGAAAAAAATGTGAACTAAATATGAAGCGCATGTGACTGATGTTCCTCATGGCACAGCCGGAAAGTGCGGTCTGTAGCTAGCTGCGGTGGCCACTAAACGAATATTTAGTTGACGCAGCAGCACGACACGCCAGACCGGTATTTAAATGCCTGTAAACAAAGCGTTTGTTTCACTGACCGCAGCACCAAGAGACGCCGGTGCGGCATCATAGTTCTCGTACCTTGGATGCAACTGATTCGCTCTGACGGTGTTGTGTCTTAAAACCGCAACGGAAAGTTCATATTTGCTGGCTAGCGTTTCGTTCCCACTCTGGGGAGAGGGCAATAACATGCTGAACACAGCAGACTCATCGTCAATATTGATAGTGGAAGACGAGGACGCCATTCGAGGACTCCTCGCCTTTACGCTTTCCCGTACCGGTCACATCATCGAGGAGGCGAGTGATTGCGCGTCCGCGCGTTATGCCATTGAGCGTCGCCTCCCGGACTTGGTTTTGCTTGACTGGATGCTGCCCGACTCACCTGGGATCGAACTGCTACGCGAAGTGCGTCGCAATCCAAGAACTCGTGAACTCCCAGTCGTGATGTTGACGTCCAGGTCGGAGGAGCACGACAGAATCAGTGCGCTGAAAAGCGGTGCCGATGACTATGTGACCAAGCCGTTTTCACGCGAAGAGTTGATGCTCCGAATCGAAGCAATCCTGCGACGGTGTAACCGTGTCGTTGAGGCTGGCAAACTGGATTTCGGTCCGCTGTCACTCGACTCGACGAGCCATCGTGCAGTGATAGACGGTAAAGACCTTAACCTGGGGCGCATGGAATTCCGACTTCTGAGATTCCTGATGATGAGCCCAGACCGTGTGTTCAGTCGGTGTCAGCTGCTTGATCAAGTATGGCAATCGGGCGGACATATTGAAGAGCGCACGATTGATGTACACATCATGCGCATTCGCTTGGCGCTCGGACGTGGAACATTTGGCGATTGCATAGAAACGGTCCGAGGGTTGGGCTATCGCTTCTCACCTCGAGCGCTGGAGACGCACACACTGGCACAAGTCTCCAACTCCAAAGAGGATCTAGTCTCCAATGCACAGCAACCAACGCGTTAGGAGCCTTGCAGGTGCCGTAGCGCTTGCATGCGTCGGCCTCGGCGGCTGCGCCGCACAAACGGCCTCGCCTACTTTCGACCCGTCAATCTCCGCAGTCGCTGCTTCAACACAGCAATCAATCGAGACTCTTCCACCATCGACTTCGAGTGCTATGGAGCTGGCTGCGCGGCTAACCACCGCCGACAGTCGACTCGGCCCTTGGCTGTTGTCGGGGGGCGACCTCCAGAACAGGCTCTATTTGTCGCGACTCCGGGAGCGTGGCTACGAAAACGTCATCTACCGGATTGCCTATCCAAGCATGACGGACAGAGATCCTCGAGCGGCCGAGTATTCGCGCTTTTACGCGTGGCTGGACGAACAAATTCGAAACTACGGTATGCAGTCGCTGGTAAAACTGAGCCTTCAGTATCGCGACGACAACTACTTTCGAGGAGTGACTCTCACCGAGCAATGTCGGGATGTAGAGCAAACAGCGACCGCGTTTGCACGGTTTGTTGACACGGTTGGTGAAGTATCGAGTGCGCAGACGCTCGTCCTTGACCTAAGGCCATCCGCGATGGCGATCACGCCCGGCTGTGAGGCCTGGGCCGACTCCACACGTGCGATCGCTTTGACCGAGGCCACACTCGCAAGGGTTGAAGCGGAGAATCTGAATCGAGTTGCTGTAGGCGTAGACCTCGTGGAGCACCCGGTGTACCGCGAGTGGGCCTTGTCACACCCAATGGTCAAGACGGTCAGCATCTCCACCCTTGACTACAAATCGCTCGACGTCGAGGAATTTCTGGCCGTCTGGAATGATCTCGCGAATGCTATTGATACCCGTGGCAAAACCGCTATTTCTGATGCGTTCTGGTTGCGTAAACCAGTAACTCTGGCGTCTTGCGAGAGCAGTCCACTCGCAATGTCTGATGCCGCGGTAGTATGGGCACCCGTTGATGAAGCACTTGTGCAACGACTCGGCGACCGTGTTCGCCTGACCGCACTTCACGAGACTGATTTGCTATTCGGCGGCTACCTGCCCGCCGACGAATTCCAGTGTGGTGAAGGTTTCTTCATTAAGAATCGTCGCCTCTCCCAGCTCGCGAGTCGCCAGTCGCGACGGTATGCCGCTCCGACTGACGACGCGTCGTCAGACTGAAAAAAACTTTATACAGATCGTTTGACCGAGACGCGGAAGACGCCGAGCGCACCCAACAGCATCCAAATCGCGGCGGGAAGCGGTACAGGCGTTAGTTGTACAAGCCAATCGTCGATGCTGCCGTCGTTAACGTCAACGCCGTTGCCTGCAATATTCAACCACCCCCGGGCAACCAAAGGACCACAGTCCGGAGTCGATCCGCAACGGTGGTTATCACCCTTCGCCACAAACGAATCTCCACCTGCCGGAACCGAAAAGAAGGTGTAGACCGTGGCACCATATAAAGCCTGATCCGCTTCAGCGACGTTCACAGTCAAGGTACCGCCGGTCGCAACAAAACCGGATTCGCTCACTGAGACGCCGGTCAACACGTGTCTGATCGTCCACAGGTTGCCCGTTTCATTATTAAAGATCGACCCAGAAATAACTGCCGTTCCGGATCCATCCCAGGTCAGAGTCACCCGAGCGCCGCCGAGCTCAACACTAAAGGTTGGGCCGGTGCCGGACGGCGGATCGAGAATATCAAGACGCAGACCGTAATCATCAGAAAGCGCGCCGTTGGGATGGTCACCCAGAAAATACTGGCCAGGGATGACCGTGTTCGCACTGGCCACACCGCTAATCAGCACTAAAGCCAAGGCCCCGAATACCTGATACCACCGCATCCTGCGCACTCCTGTTTAGGTTTTGGAGTGAATACCGTGCCGCTGCCAGATGAAGGCACCGTGAAGTGAGCGTGAAATCGCTACTGGATTTGTGCGAAATCGCCACCCAGCGCTTTATACAAAGCCGCCAAGGCAGTCGCCTGATCGATCTCGGCCAAAGCGTATCGATCTTGAAGATCGAGATAGGCCCGTTCGGCATCCAGCACTACAAAGAAGCTGTCCGCGCCGTTTTGATATCGGAGTGTCGAAAGATCAACCGCGACTTTGGCCTGATCGACCGCTTCGCGTAACGCCAACACAGTCTCTCCGGTCGCCCGATAGTTCGCCAACGCGTTCTCGGTTTCCTCAAGCGCACGGCGCCATGTGCCCTCGTAGTTTGCGAGCGCTCCAGCGGTTTGCGCTTCGGCTTCCTTTACCTCGCGCAGCACACGTCCGAAATCGAGAAAGCGCCAGCTGAGTGTCGGCGCGGTGCCCCAACGTTCACCGGCAGTATCGCCGACGATGCTGCTTGATCGGCCCGTCCATCCAAACGACCCGATCAGCGTCAACTTGGGATAAAGGTCCGCTTTGCGAAAGCCGATCAATGCGTTGATCTCGGCCAACCGGCGCTCCGCGGATGCAACATCGGGGCGTCGCGCGAGCCACTCTGCGGGCGCACCAGCCGCGATATATCGCGGCAATTCAGGAAATGTCTCTGGCGGCGTTAGCTGCGACTCGAGATCTGAAGGCAACTGGCCCGTCAGCACAGCCAGACGCTGCAAAGCTGCATTCGTCGATGCGATCGCTGCCGGCAGAGTAGCTGCCAGTTGGCGCTCCTGTGCCCGAGCACTGGCGACATCCAGAGCAGTACCACGACCGGCGGCCAGTGCTTTCTCAAGAATCTCAACACTGGCTTTCTGGGCCGCCAGATTCTGTTTCAACAGGCCGACCCGAATAGACTGCCCTTGCCATTGGAAATAAGCCTGTGCCGTCTCGGCCACAACCGTCAACTCGACGGCGTACAACGCAAAGGTATCTGCCTCGACCCGCCGACGTATCGACTCGGATTGTCGACGCAGACTCCCGAAAAGATCGATCTCCCAGGATGCATCGAAACCCGCTCGGTAAATCTGCGTCACGCGCTGCCCCGGAAAGCGGAACGGATCCTCGAGACTTTGCCGCACGCGCTCCTGTTCGGTCTGCGCGGTGACAGTCGGAAAAAGACTAAAAACCTGCAGTCCCGCTAATGCGCGTGATTCATCGAGCGTTGCTGCAGCGATGGCGATGTCGGTGTTGTAGGCCCGAGCCCGTTCGATCAGCAGAGCCAATTCCGGTGCTTCGAATGCTTCCCAGACTTCGGTGGTCAGCTCTGGCGCGACCTGCGGCGCCGAACCAAATGCATCTGGCAATACGGTGTCGGGTCGCTTGTAGTCCGGACCGACCGTACAACCGGAGAACGCGAACAACACGCACAGTGCGATCAACCGATTAAGGCGTCTCATGACTGACCTCCGCGCTCACCTGTTTTCTCGTTTCCCAACGTCTGATCAGCACGTAGAGCACCGGTGTGAAGATAAGTCCGAAGAACGTTACGCCCAGCATGCCGAAAAACACCGCGACGCCGAGGACGTGACGAATCTCGGCACCCGCACCGGTCGCAAACACCAGCGGCAAGACCCCCGCGATGAACGCAAAGCTCGTCATCAGGATGGGGCGTAAACGGATGCGGCAAGCTTCGATCGCAGCGGCAACCGTCTCTTTCCCGGCGCGCTCGAGATCACGCGCGAACTCGACAATGAGAATCGCATTCTTGCAGGCAAGACCCATCAGGACGACAAGGCCGATTTGCGTGAAGAGATTGTTGTCGAGAAATGTCGGTGGTGCCGATGCCGGTGGGGGCAAAATCGCACCCGTCGCGATTTTCAAACCGAAGATCAATCCGGTCGCCTGGTTTAAAACCCAAATGCCGCCAATCGCCGCCATCAGGCACAACGGCACAATGAGAATCACCGATAGCGGCAAAGCCCAGCTCTCATACAGTGCCGCTAACACGAGATAGACGAAAACGATGCAGAGCGGGAACACGTAGATGGCAGTGTTGCCCTGCGTGGCTTCCTGGTACGTCAGTCCCGTCCACGCGATATCCATGCCGCGCGGTAAGGCCTGACGCGCGAGGTCCTGCACGACCGGCAGCGCCTCAGCAGAGGTGAGCTGGCCGGGCACAATGCCTGCTGTGACGTCTGCCGCGGGATACCCATTGAAGCGAATCACGGGATCAGGCCCAAACGTCGGTTCAATCGAAAGCACGCTTGAGATCGGTATCATATTGCCGAAGCGATCGCGCACCTGGATACGCGAAATGTCTTCCTGCTGGTCGCGGAATCTTGCGTCCGCCTGCACGTAGACGCTGTAGGTACGGCCAAACCTGTTGAAGTCGTTCACGTAGGTTGAGCCGAGGTAACTCTGCAGCGCGTCGTAGACTTCATCCAGCCTGAGGTTCTGCTCCTTCACCTTCCGCCGGTCGACGTTCGCCGCCAGCTGCGGAACGTTGGTCTGCGACAGCGAACGCACCGAGAATGGCGAGAACCCCGGTGTCGCGCGCAACGCGCCGAGCAAACCCTGCGTCGCGACGTTTAGCTGATCAAACCCAAGGCCCGAACGATCCTGCACATACAGTTCCACGCCGGACGAGTTGCCAAGACCAAGCACGGGTGGCGGCATCGCGGCGAAACCCAGACCCTCCTCAAGCTGACTGAACGCACCGGTCAGTGCATAGGACAACTCCACCGCACTCATCTCACGCTCTTCAGCGGGATCGATGCCGATAAACATCGTCCCGGTATTGGGCGTGTTCGCAAAATGCACTGCGTTGAGCCCCGGGAACTGCACGGCGTTGGCCACGCCCGGGGTTTGCATCGCTATGTCGGCCATCTCGCTGATCATTTCGACCGACCGATTGAGACTTGCGCCTTCCGGCAACAGCGCACCCGCGAACAAGTACTGCTTGTCCTGCTCAGGAATAAAGCCGCCCGGCACGGCGCGGAAGGCCATCACGGCAATCACCAACAGCCCGGCATAAATCACCATGAGGCGCTTGCTGCGGCGGATGTAGACTTCGACCCGGCGCGAATAGTGTGCAGAGCCGCGTTCGAACCAGCGGTTGAAGGGGCGGAACAGCCACCCGAGCAAAGCGTTGATGACTTTGCCGGTCGTCTGTAGCGGTGCGCCGTGCGGCTTCAAGAGCATCGCCGAGAGCGCGGGCGACAAGGTGAGCGAGTTGAAAGCGGAGATCGTGACCGACGCTGTAATCGACACGGCGAACTGTCGGTAGAACTCTCCGGTCACCCCCTCCAAGAAAGCGAGCGGTACGAACACGGCCGCGAGCACCAGCGAGATCGCGACGATGGGCCCAGACACCTCGGACATTGCAGCATGCGCGGCATCGCGTGGCGACTTGCCCATTTCGATATGCCGCTCGACGTTTTCCACGACGACGATGGCGTCATCCACAACAATACCGATGGCGACCACGAGGCCAAACAGCGTCAGTACGTTGATCGTGAACCCGAGCAGCAGCAACACTGCAAATGTGCCGATCACCGAAACCGGGACCGCGAGTAACGGGATGATCGACGCACGCCAGGTCTGGAGGAACAGCACAACAACGAGCACGACGAGCAACACCGCCTCGAGCAGTGTTTCAACCACCGACTCAATCGATTGCTGCACAAAGACCGTCGGGTCGTAGGCCACACGCCACTCCACGCCTGGCGGAAACGATTCCGCCAGCTCCGCCATTTTCTGCCGTACAGCAGCCGACAACGCCAATGCATTGGCGCCTGGGCTCTCGAAGATCGGAATCGCTGCGGCCGTTTGATTATTCAGATAAGACTCGAGCGAGTAGGTTTCGGCACCAAGCTCGATGCGCGCCACGTCCCGAAGCTGGGTGATCGAGCCGGGATCGCCCGACTTCACAACAATGTCACCGAACTCTTCGACCGTCTCCAGTCGCCCCTCCGCGGAAATCGAAACCTGCAGATCCGCGCCCGGCAACGGCGGCGCACCAATCGAGCCTCCGGAAGCCTGCACATTTTGCTCACGAATCGCCGCGACAATATCCCCGACCGTAAGTTCGCGCGCCGCCACTTTCTCAGGATCAAGCCAAACGCGCATCGCGTAGTTGCCGGCACCGAATACCACCGCCTGACCGACGCCGGGAATACGAGCAAGCTCATCTTTAATGCGCAGCGTTACGAAGTTGGAGAGATAGGCGCCGTCGTACTGCCCGTCGGTCGAGGTGACATGGACGACCATAGTGAGGGTCGGCGATGCCTTGATCGTGGAGACGCCCAGCAGTCGTACTGCCTCCGGCAGCCTCGGCAAGGCTTGAGCGACCCGGTTCTGCACCTGGACCTGCGAAAGATCGATATCGGTGCCGCCGGCGAACGTGATGTCGAGCGTCATCGTGCCATCCGAGCTCGCCACCGACTTCATGTAGATCATGTTCTCGACGCCGTTGATCGCCTCTTCAAGCGGCGCCGCTACGGTTTCGGAAATCACGGTCGGGTTGGCGCCCGGATAGCGCGCCACAACCTGTACCGTGGGCGGCACAACGTTCGGGTATTCGCTAACCGGCAGCGCGGGGATCGCGAGTGCGCCGCAGATCAGGATGAACAGCGACAAGACCGCCGCGAAGATCGGACGGTCAACAAAGGTTCTTGCGAGGTTCACGGCGTTGCGCCTGCGGCTGTCGACTCAGACTCAGCAAACGGGGTTTCCATCGGTACCGACCGACCCACGATGGGCGCCCCGGAGAAAAAGATCTTCGCCACACCATTCACGACGATCTGCTCACCAGCCTCAAGACCCTCCTGGATGACAACCAAATCATCAATCTGACGACCCGTGACGACATCGCGGCGCACTGCGAGATTGTCGGGCGTCGCAACGTACACATATTTTCGGTCTTGATCGGTCAGGATCGCGGCTTGGTGCACCATCAAAGCCTCATAGCTGCCGCTGCCGAGCAGGCGTACCCGTGCGAACAACCCGGGGATCAGGAACCCATCAGGATTCGGTAACTCCGCCCGACCCTGGATCGTGCCGGTCCCAGCATCCACCTGATTATCGACAAAGTTCATCTCGCCGCGGTAGGGGTAATCGGTATCTGAAGCCAGCCCGACCTGGA
Source organism: Pseudomonadota bacterium (assembly GCA_038521865.1). Classification (GTDB taxonomy): domain Bacteria; phylum Pseudomonadota; class Gammaproteobacteria; order Steroidobacterales; family Woeseiaceae; genus CALBPI01. The sequence continues at coordinate 430,596 of JBCBKO010000002.1, forward strand.
CCGGATTGCGCGCATCGCGGGAGCTGGGTCGCTCACCCGAACGCGCTTGCGCCTGGTATTTCAGGTAGATTTGCTCATCACCCTCAAAGACAACGTGGATCGGATCGACCGAGACCAGCGTGGTCAGCAACGTGTCCCCGGGGGTCACAAGGTTGCCTGGGCGCACCAGCGCCTCACCCACGCGCCCACTGATCGGGGCGCGAAGCTGCGTGAACTCGACATCGAGCGAGACGCGATCCAGCCGCGCTTTCGCACTCTCGAAGTCAGCCCGCGCCTGTCTCAGCTCACCAGTTCGGCGGTCTTGTTCCTCGGCAGAGAGCGCTTTTGCTTCAACGAGCTTCTCGCCACGTGCGGCTTCCTGCTCAGCAACCTGCAGGCGCGTACGCGCCCGCGCAAGGTCTGCCTCAGTGAGCGTGGCTTCCGCGCGATACTCGCGGTCGTCGATCGAGAATAGCAGATCGCCCGCTTCGACCAGGGCGCCCTCAGTAAAGTGCACCTTCGTGAGATAGCCGGTAACGCGTGGGCGAATCTCGATGGTCTCTACAGCTTCAATGCGACCACTGAATTCGTCCCAATCGGTCACATCGCGCGCAATAACCTCGGCGATCGCGACCGAGGTAGGCGGCATTTCCATCTCACCCGGACCGCCACCACCACATCCCACCAAAGTGGCGAACGCAGCACCAATCAATAACTTGCGTGGGGCGCTTGGCGATGTTTTTGAAACAAACACGAGTGCTTCTCCTTGTTTAAGAAACCAAGCAGCGCACCCACCCCATCGCCTGTCCATGGTTACATTCTTTGTCAGCTAGGCACATTGTACTTAAAGACGCACCCTGCATCCGTACTGCATCGACCTGCGAACTGGTTACACTAATGGGCTCAGTGCCTCAGAACCTACGGACAGCCACATGATCGAAACCAATGCCCTGGTTCGCCGCTTCCACGTTGGCGACTCCGTCGTGCATGCGCTGGATCATGTCGACATCAAAGTGGGCGAAGGCGAGTTCGTGGCCGTCATGGGCCCATCCGGCTCCGGCAAATCCACGCTGATGAATATCCTCGGTTGCCTCGATACGCCCGACGACGGCGAGTACCGCTTGCTCGGCGAATCGATCAGCCAGCGCGACGATGCCGAGCTCTCCGAAATCAGAAACCAGCATATTGGTTTCGTATTCCAGAGCTTTCATCTGTTGCCGCGGATGACCGCGCTCGAGAACACTTTGCTACCTTATCGCTACCGAGACGCCGACATGGGCGAGGCGAAAGCGGCAGCCGAAGCGATGCTCGAGCACCTCGGTTTATCGGATCGAATGGATCACCGGCCGAACCAATTGTCGGGTGGGCAGCGCCAGCGCGTCGCCATTGCCCGTGCGTTGGTCAGCAAGCCACCGCTGTTGCTCGCAGATGAGCCGACCGGGAACCTCGACAGCAAAACGTCCGTCGAAATCATGGATCTCTTTACCGAGCTCAATAAACAAGGACAGACCATTGTGATGGTGACGCATGAAGATGAGATCGCGGCCTATGCCAGCCGCGTCATCCACATGCGCGATGGAAAGGTAGAACGCGATGTTCAGAACTCGAATCATTAGTGCGTGTCTTGTCGGCGTTGCCGCAGCGAACTCGCAAGGCGCACCGCTGCTCACGGGCGTCATAGAAGACGTTGCCGCTCAAACGATCGAAATGCCGTCTTTGCCTGGTGGCTGGCAGCGACGTATCGAATGGATGGCACCGGAAGGTGAGGAGGTCGCTGCCGGTGATCTGGTCGTCAGGCTAGACCCTGGCACGCTGCTCGCCGAGGAAGAGAAAACACGCACAGACCTCGAGAAGATTCGGTTCACCGCAGCCAGAAGCGTCGACGAAGCGAAATTGGCTGTGCTGGATGGTGAGCAAGCCGTTGCACGCGCTCGTGCGGACGTGAAGCTTGCCGAGCTCGACGCTGTCATCCCCGAAACGACAATCCCACGGCTCGACTTCGAACGCTATCAGCTGACGTTCGAGACGGCCCAGCAGACGCTGGCGCGCGCCGAGCAGGACTTGATCAACCTCAAAGAGAAGCTCCGCGATGCCGAGGCGGAAGCGAAACTGGATATCGAGCAATCAGAGATTCAGTACAAGCGAATCACGGACGCTTTGGCAGCCACCGAGATCACGGCAGAAAAAGGTGGCTTCGTCATTTATGCCGAGAACCCGTTCACCGGTCGCAAGATTTTCCCGGGCGACACCTTGTATGGCGGTCTGCAGATCGCCTCGGTGGCTAGTCGTGAAGACCTTCGCGTGCGCTTCTGGATTCACGAAGCCGACTACCTGCAGTTTGAGAAAGGCCGACGCCTTGAGGTGTCGGCAGATGCTCAGGGCATCGCCGCTTTTCCAGCAGTTATCGAGTGGCGCTCCAGTCAAGCGCTCGAGAAACAGGACTGGAGTGATAGCGGGTATTTCGAGGCCTATGCACAACCGCTTGCCGCAATGCCGAGTGACATCATGCCGGGCATGAGCGTACTGGGCATCCCGACACCAGAGGCGGAATAAATCATGCGTAGCAAAACACTGATTGCCACCGCGCTGTTGGCTTCAGCGCTCACCAGCAACGCCCACGCCGAAACCTGGCAGGAAGTCGTTGCCGAAGATCGCCCGATCACGATCAACGCCAGCGGTGTAATTGCGCCCAGCGATGGCGTGTTATTCGGCCCACCGCCTTCGCAGAGTTGGAGAATTTCGATCACAAAGCTGGCACGTGAAGGTACGCGCGTCAGCAAGGGCGATGTACTCGCCGAATTCGATGGCAGTGCCTCTGACGACCGAATTAAAGACAAGCAAGCCGAGCTCAATACAAAGCGCAGCGAATTAACGTCCCTGTTCGAGGCTCAGGCGCGAGAGGTCGAAGAGGACAAAGTACGACTGGCCGATGCCAAGAGCGAAGCCGAGAAGGCCGCCCGCAAAGCAGCAGTCGACCCGAGTGTCTACGCAGGGCTCGAATACAAGAAGCTCATCGAAGAGCGACTGATCGCAGAGGACACCTACACCCGCGAGCAGGAGCGCGCTCGATTAGTCGCGAGCGTGCGAGACTCCAAGCGCGCGGAACTGGAGGCCGACGTGCGCAGACTCGAGAGTGAACTTCGAGCGGCGCAGTCCGAGCTCGCTTCGTTCACGATTCTGGCACCGCGAGACGGGGTGGTCGTTGTTGGCACCAACAATGAAGGACAGAAGCTCGATGTCAACGACTCGGTCAATCCAGGGATGACAGTCGTTGAGCTCGTTGACGACTCAGCACTGGTGGTCAACGCAGACATTCCGGAATTCGCCGCGGCAAAGATCGCGGTCGGACAGGCCGTCATGGTGACTATCGACGCCGCGGGTGGCGCCGAGTTGCCGGGCACCGTCACTGAGGTCAGCAGCATCGTTCGCCGCCAATCCCGATTCTCGCAAGCGATGGTGCGCGGCATCACCATCGAACTCGTCGAGAACGAGGCCATCGAATTACGCCCTGGCATGTCAACCAAAGTCAGCGTCGTGATCGATACTCTGGCTAATGCCGTCGCCGTTCCGGAGGAAGCTATTCGCTATCGCGATGGAGAACCTGGCGTGATGGCACGCAGCGGCTGGCAACCCGTGACCCTGGGGGGCACCAGCGCGGGCCTTAGAATCATTGCATCCGGTCTCGAGGGCGGGATGGAGGTATCGCTATGAAACGCACAGCACTGTTGATCATCACAACCTGCCTCACCGCTTTGAGCGGCTGCGGTGCGGAAAGCTCGCAGCTCCCGGGTATCGTCGTCGATACCAGCGACACCGAACTGACGGTCAGCGCACATGGCGAGCTTGTCGCCTCTGAGTCCATGCCGGTCGCACTGCCACCTGGCATTCGCATGGGGTTCAATATCGCGTGGATGGCGCCTGAGTTCTCCGAAGTGAAGAAAGGCGAGGTTGTTGCGAGATTCGATGAGACGCAGATTATTGAAACCCGTCGTACCACGGCAACCGCGGTCGCAAAGTCCGATTTCAAGCTTTCTGACCTCTCGCGCGTCGGTGATCTTGAACAGGTGCGCATCGACCATGAAGCCGAGCGTGTCGAGGGTGAACGTGACATCACCGAGACCTTTGCCAACGTTGACCAACGACTTCTGAGCCGCAATGAAATCATCGATGCGTTGTCCGATGTCGATTACCTGAACGTGGAAGCGGCGTTCTTGCAGTGGCAGTGGGAGACCTTCGACCAACGCTCGCAAGCCGAGCGAGCCGCCATCATTGCGCAGCAAGAAGGCGAGCGGCAAAAACTTGCGAAGCAGGACCAAGCACTCTCGATGATGGAGCTGCGCAGCCCGGCCGACGGCACCTTCATCTACGCGAGTACGCCTTGGGGCGCGAAGCTCGGAAAGGGCAAGCGCGTGTTCCCAGGCATGCCCGTCGGCTTGCTGCCGATCAAAGGCAAGGTGCGCGCACGACTGTTTGTTTCCGAGTCCGACGCCGTCGGACTGGAAGCGGGCCAGCCGGTCCGGTTCCGCCTCGACTCAGCTCCTGACCAACAATTCAATGCCGTGGTGGCTTCGGTTTCTGCGGTCGCGAGCCCGCTGAAGCGCGAAGAGCCACAAAAATTCTTCACCGTCGAAGCCGATATCTCGGACATCGATGTTGAATTGATGCGAGTCGGTAGCCGACTGCGTGGCGAGATCGTCACCGGCCAGCTCGACGAAGCCATCGTGATCCCCGCGCAGGCGGTTTATACCGATGCTGGCGTCAGTTATGTCTACGTAGACGGGGGCGACACCCCGGATCGACGCGAGATTTCAATCGGCTCCAGAGGCCCGGACATCGTTGAGGTTTCGGACGGTCTGAACGCCGGCGAGCGGGTACTCCTCGTAGCACCGGCAGGCGCTGGATGAGCCAGTCAATGGAAAATCTGTTGCTCGATATACGCCAGGCGCTCGGGCAGCTCTCGCACCACCGACTGAGAACCGCGCTGACCTTGCTCGGCATGGTCTTCGGTGTCGGCGCAGTCATCGCGATGCTGGCCGTGTCGGAAGGTGGCAAGCGCGAAGCGTTGCAGCTGATCGAAGGGATGGGGCTGAACAATCTCATCATCGAGGCGAAGGAGCTGGATGGCGAAGCACTTAAAGAGCAACGGAAGTTCTCCTCCGGCCTCAGCATGCGCGACGCCGAAGCGGTCGCCACGACTCTGCCTTTCGTGTCGGCGTGGTCGGGCAGTCGCGAGTTCCGCACCTGGAGCGTCTACTCGCGCGAAGGTGAGAGCAAGGCGCGCGTGGTCGCAGTGAGCCCGAGCTACTTCGAACTATCCAGTCTCAGTGCGGGCCGTGGTGCGTTGTTCACCGAAGGCGATGACATGCGGTTTGCGCAGGTGGCGGTGCTCGGCAGTGAGACAGCACGGGACCTGTTTCCGAACGGCAATGCGGTCGGCGGGCGAATCAAAGTGAACCACCTTTGGTTGGAAATCATCGGTGTGCTGCAAGATCGCCAACTCGACGCGAGCGAATTCGAAGGTCGTGATGTCGGCGGAGAAGCCGATCAAATCTACCTGCCGCTGCGAACCGGGCTCGCTCGACTGAAGCGTGAAGCCCTCACCGCCGAGTTGGACGAATTTAAGGCACGGTTGGATGGCTCGCTCGAACCCGGTCAGGCAGCCGAAGCGATCGACCACCTGCTGGCCCGTCGTCACAGCGATCAAAACGACTATGACATCGTCGTGCCGGCGAGACTGCTGGCCCAGCACCAGCGCACGCAGCGAATTTTCACCATCGTCATGTCCGCAGTCGCCGGAATCTCACTGCTCGTCGGTGGCATCGGCATCATGAACATCATGCTTGCCAGCGTGCTGGAGCGAAAATCGGAGATCGGCCTGCTACGCGCTATCGGCGCCAAGGAAAAGGACGTGGTGCGTCAGTTTCTGGTGGAGACTTCGGTGATCGCGACCATCGGCGCCGGGCTTGGCGTATTGGTCGGTGTGATCCTTGCCTACACCATCGGGGCGTTCGCCGGGTGGGCGGTGGCCTGGTCGTTCCTGGTGATCGCAGCGGCGGTACTGGTCTGCATCACGATCGCAGTGGGCTTCGGCGTTTATCCGGCGCTGTCCGCCGCGAAACTGGATCCTGTGTTGGCGTTGCAGTCCGACTAGATCAGGTAGTGATCCAGCAGCAATGCTGCAAACAAATACATCAGATAGCTGATTGAGAACACGAACATCGGCATGGCCGGCGCATCGCCGTCAGCCGATCTCAGCTTGATGGCGTGTTGCAGGAATCGGGCGCCGAGACCCGCCGCAGCGATGAGATAGATCAGTCCACTCATGCCAGACATCCACGGCAACAGCGTTACGATCACCAGCAAAATCGTGTAGAGCAATACCGAGAGCTTGGTGTAGGGGATGCCGTGCGTCACCGGCAACATCGGCGTGCCGACTTTCGCATACTCATCGCGGCGTGCGATGGCCAACGCCCAGAAGTGCGGCGGCGTCCACACAAAGATGATGAGAAAGAGCAGCAACGAGTAGGCGTGCACTTCTCCTGTGATCGCCACCCAACCTAACACGGGAGGTGCCGCACCCGCCGCGCCGCCGATCACAATGTTCTGCGGCGTTGCCGGCTTTAGGTAGACGGTGTAGACGATCGCATAACCGACGAGCGACAAGAACGTCAGCACCGCCGTCAGCGGATTGACAAGAAACCAGAGAATGCCGATGCCTGCAAGACACAGGAACGCTGCAAAACTCAGCGCCTGGCGCTCGGTCAGATGGCCCTGCACGAGCGGACGATGTTGGGTGCGACGCATCTGCGCATCCACACGCGCATCAATAATCTGATTGACGGCTGCCGCGGACGCCGACGCAAATCCGATGCCGATAGTGCCGAACAACACGAGATCCATGGGCGGCAGGCCAGGCACGGCCAACAGCATGCCGACGACCGCCGTGAATACGATCAGCATCACGACCCGTGGCTTGGTCAGCTCATAGTAGTCACGCCAGCTAGCGCGCAGTAGACCTGCGACCTCGGCTTCAGCCTTGGACATATCGACTCTCGTGGTTCAGCAGAAGGAGCGACAACAACAAGAGGGCCCCTCCTCCGTTATGCGCTGTCGCCAGCCACAACGGCAGCGACAGCTCAATTATGCCGAGTCCGATCGAAATCTGCAGCAATAAGGCGAAACTCACCGCCATGCCCGCCACCCTCACGGTGCTTCTCTCGCTGCGTAAGGCCCGCCAGAGCAACATCGACAGCAGCAGTGTGACGACGATCGCGCCGATACGATGGACGAGATGGATCGCCGTTCTCGCCTCGCCATCGAGCACGCCGCCCTCATAGTCGATGCCCGTCCCGCGCCAAAGCACAAAGCCTTCTTTAAAGTCGGCCTCAGGCCACCACTCGCCCTGACAGGTCGGCCAATCCGGGCACGCTAGGGCTGCATAGTTGGTGCTGGTCCAGCCACCGAGTGCGATTTGCCCATAGACCACGCATAGACCCACCAGCGCCAAGCCCGCGAGCGATACGGATCTTCGCTCGCCCGGACGCCAGGCCCGCAGCGATAACCAGAACAGCAAACCGAGGGTCGCCATGCCGCCGAGCAGGTGCATCATCACGATGACCGGCTTGAGCAAAAGCGTCACCGTCCACATGCCGAGCAACGCCTGAAAGGTAATCAGGCCGCCAAGGATCGAGGGCAGCACGACAGGCTGGTCGGCGTCTTGCCCGCGCGCACGCCAGGCGAAAAAGACGATCGCAAACACCAACAACCCTAGGGTGCCGGCGAAGTAACGATGGATCATTTCGTTCCACGCCTTTTGCGTCTCGACCGGACGCTCCGGGTAGGTCTCGCTCGCGTATGCCAACTCCTCTGCTTCTGTGGGCACCGTCAATGTGCCGTAGCAGCCCGGCCAGTCGGGGCAGCCCAGACCTGCGTCGGTCAGGCGCACCCAGGCACCCAACACAACCACGCCGAGTGCCAATGTCGTAGCGATAGGTAACAGGCGCCGGTAGGCCCGCGCCGCGAAACTTTCTTGCATGCTTTCTCTCGTCCGAAACCGGATTTAAAGGCGCGTCCGGGTATCGCGCTTTGGCGCGAAGGTCCGGGGCCCGTCCCAATACCCCTATTTTGGGGTGCAGCAGGCCGTTTATAAAGGCCGGAGGTATCGATAAAAGGCGTTGTTTAAGGTCTGTAGTACTGCCAATTTCCAGGAGTGCAGACTGTGTCGAAGTGTATTCCCGCGATTGTGCCGCAACCCGTTTGTCACACCGCGACTTGTACTATAATAGATGGCTCCGCGGTCGGGACGCCGCGATACGTTTTACACACCAAAAAAGACCCCATTGGGAACCACTGTAGTGAGCGCTCAGGACAAGCAATTCTTCGATCTTTTTATGGTCGTACTGGCGATTCTCGTCGCCATCTCTGTTGGCATTTACGTTTTCTCGGCCAATCTGGCCGCGGATACTCAAGGACGCTACATCGTCGAGGATCAAACCTACCAGCAGCAGGTGTCAGATCGTATCGCTCCTATCGGGCAAGTGGTCCTGCCAGGCGAGGCAAGCGAGCGCATGGTTGCTGCAGCAGTAGAGGCCGTTGAGCCCGTTGCGGTCGAACTGACCGGCGCTCAGGTCTACAACAATGCATGCGGTGCTTGCCACACCGGCGGTATCGGTGGTGCGCCGATGCTGGGAAGTGCTGATGCCTGGCAAGCTCGTGTCGATCAAGGCCTGGATACGCTGCGCAAGCACGCTATCGAGGGCTATCAGGGTGAAGCGGGCTACATGCCGGCGAAAGGTGGCAACGCCGCACTGAGCGATGAAGACGTCTACCGCGCGATCGACTACATGGTCGCTGAGGCGGGGCTCTAGGCTTCAAACGCCGGCCGTCCGGCGAGCAGCCTCAGCTGCGTGAATCCTCAAGCGACCAATAACAAGCCGGGGCTACTCAGGCGTTTGGCGACGAGCCTCAAGCATCGGGACTGGGCCTCGGTCGGTATCGAGTTGTTTGTAGTCGCCATCGGTATCTTTCTCGGCTTACAGGTCGCCAACTGGAACGACGACCGACTCGAGCGCGTCCTCGAGAGGGACTATCTGGTGCGTTTGCATGAAGACATCAGTGCGAGTGCCAGCGGGCTGAGCAGGGACAACGGGTTCCACAAGCAACAATTATCCGATCAGAAAAAAATACTTGCGGCACTGGATGCTTGCGAGTACCCGCCGGACGACGCTGTGGCGATTCAGCGAGGTATCAACACGTTGGGTTGGCTGAACCCGCCGAGGTTATTCCGACGCACGATTGATGATTTGGCGGCAACCGGTCGCATGAACATCATCCGCAGCACAGAAATAAAAACGGAATTGGCCCGACTCGTACAGGACGTAGAGTTCAGAGATCGAGTGACAAGCTCCGTCTTTCGAATACTGGAACACCATCGCCTGACAATTGATGAACGAGTTCGATATGACGTCTCGAAGCGCGTCACCGAACGTGAATGGCCGGTGGCGGTCGAGTTTGACATTAAGGCAATGTGCGATGATCCCGTTATCGCTTCGGCGATCTCCTCGACCAGTCTCGTGACGCTGGAACGCCTCATTGCATTCGAAGCGCTGTTGGAGCGGTACGAAGATTTTCTGCCCTTGATCGAACAAGAGCTGAAATTGCGTTGGGATGAAACCATCGCCTCGGAGTGAAGAGCTCGTTACGGCTCAAACCTCCAAGCTGCGCAGTGACAATGCCTCGGCGACATGCTCGGTCGCAATTTCCGGCGAGTCTGCAAGATCCGCTACCGTGCGGCTGACCCTGATCACACGATGACACTGTCTCGCTGACAGAGACAGTTGGTCGGCCGCTCGGCCCAATAGAGCCATAGCTGAAGAGCGTTGTTGCAGCCAGGATTGGATCACCGCACTGGGTAAGCGCGCGTTCGATGTGCCCTGCCGTTCGATGGCCCGCTCGCGCCCGATTGAAACGCGACGGGCGACGTCTGCCGAGCACTCCATCGGTTCGGTATCAACCAGCGCCTCGAAAGGCACTCTCGGCACGGTAACGCCCAGATCTATCCGATCGAGCAACGGTCCTGACAGTCGGCCACGGTAGCGCTGTATTTGTTCAGCACTGCATCGGCAATTCGCTTCCTTCTCGCCGAGCGCACCGCACGGGCAAGGGTTCATCGCCGCAATGAGCTGAAACTGTGCCGGGAAGCACACGTCGTATGCAGTGCGCACCAAGTGGACTTCACCCGACTCTAGCGGCTCCCGCAGCATCTCGAGCGCATGGCGCGAGAACTCCGGCAACTCATCAAGAAAAAGCACGCCACCATGAGCACGGCTGACCTCACCGGGTCGTGGCCGACTCCCACCACCAATCAATGCGGTTGCTGATGTGCTGTGGTGCGGCGCTCGGAACGGTCTTGCGATCTGCCCGATGCCGCGCACACCGCTCACAGACTGCAGCGCCGCAATGTCCTGAACCACCTTCTCATCGGGCGCCGGCAGTAACCCGGGAAGACGCATCGCGAGCATACTCTTGCCGCTGCCGGGTGGGCCGCACAACAAAAGGTTGTGTTCACCGGTGGCTGCGATCTCAAGCGCGCGGCGGGCAGCGGTCTGTCCGACGACATCGGCAAGATCGGGATAGTCGGTCTCTCCTCGATCGAGTGGTGCCTGGCGGTGCACTTCCATCCCTACTTTGCCCGACAGCTGGTCGACCAACGCATTGAGTGTCGGAGCTTTGACGACCCGTGCGTCACGAATGCTCCGAGCTTCCGCCGCGTTCGCGGGAGCGACGATCGCTAATCGACCTGCCGCGAACGTCTGCTGGCAAGCCGGGAGTGCACCGTCGATCGGATTGAGCTCGCCGGCGAGCGTAAGTTCGGCGAAGCACTCGAAGTCGGGAATCGATTTTGACTTCAGTTGCTCAGAGGCCAGAAGAATGCCGAGGGCGATCGCAAGGTCGTAGCGACCGCCGTGTTTGGGCAAGTCGGCTGGTGTGAGGTTGACTGTGATCCGAGAGACGGGAAAGTCGAAACCGCTGGTCGCTAGCGCGCCACGCACGCGATCGCGAGATTCACGAACCGCCGTCGCGGCCAACCCGACGATCTGAAAGGTCGGCAACCCACCAGCGAGATGCACCTCGACACCGACGAGCGGTGCATCGAGCCCTTGCGCACCTCGACTCCAGATTCTTGCGTAGCCCATAGTCACCTCTCCAGAGTTGGCAACAGGGCACGTCCGGGTTTTGGCTAGTCGAGTCGCTCCTCAAGGTCAGAGAGCAAAGTCTCAAGCTCGGCAAGCCGCTCCTGAGCTCGCTCCAACGCACGCGCCTGTGTGTCGAACTCTTCGCGCGTCACAAGGTTCATCTTGCCGAGACTGGTCTGCAGGACACCACGGAAACTCCGTTCGATATCGCCACCCGCCGTTCTGAGGTGCTGCGGAAGCGCGTCTGCCAGCCGGGAGGCAAGGCCCCGTACCGTTTCTTCTGTTGTCACAAGCATCCTCCTGCAACTGTCGTGACCCTGAAATCACATTATGCCTTCGATTTGCCCAAAAACTTGCACCGTTTGAGTGCCTAAACACGCTGCAAAGACCGCTAGGATTGCACCAAAAGGGTGCGAGGTAGGGCGTAAGCACTATCTAACCCATTGATTTTCAATGGCAGAGTCTTGGCACATATCCTGCTCTATTGCTGTGCAGCATTTTATCCGAGAGACCTCCATGAAGCTCATCACCGCGATCATCAAACCATTCAAACTGGACGACGTGCGACAAGCCGTTGCCGACATCGGTATTCAGGGGATTACCGTCACCGAGGTCAAAGGATTCGGCCGTCAGCGGGGCCACACTGAGCTTTATCGGGGTGCTGAATACGTCGTCGATTTCCTGCCTAAAGCGAAGGTCGAACTGGCGGTGGACGACGAGGTTGCTGAGCAGGTGGTCGAGGCGATCATCAACACCGCGCGGACCGGCAAGATTGGCGACGGCAAGATCTTCGTCACGCAGCTTGAGCAAGCCATTCGCATCCGTACCGGTGAAACCGGCGCTGACGCGGTTTAGAGGGCAGCAGCGTGGAAACAACAACAATCAATGATCTGACCGGTACCGTCATCGGTATCAGCTACGCACTCGACACCTTCTATTTTCTGATCTGCGGTGCACTCGTGATGTGGATGGCCGCGGGATTCACGATGCTTGAGGCGGGCCTGGTCCGCGCCAAGAATACAGCGGAGATCCTGACCAAGAACGTAGGGCTCTATTCGATCGCCTGTGTGATGTACATGCTTTGCGGCTACAGCATCATGTACCCGGGTGACGCCTTCGAAGGCGGCTTGTTCAATGCGCTCGCGAATATCGGCGTGCTCGGCAGTGCCGACAACGGCGTTGGAGACGTGACGCTGGGTACCATCGCTGAGGGCGACACCTACTACTCCAACCTGTCGGACTTTTTCTTCCAGGTTGTGTTCGTTGCGACAGCAATGTCGATCGTGTCAGGCGCGGTCGCCGAGCGCATGAAACTCAAGACGTTCTTCATCTTCGCGATCATCCTCACCGGCTTTATCTACCCAGTGCAGGGCTTCTGGAAATGGGGCGGTGGCTGGCTCGATCCGGGTGGCAACGGCGAGCGCTTCCTCGATTTCGCGGGCTCGGGCGTTGTGCACCTGACAGGCGCAGCTGCAGCGCTTGCGGGCGTATTGCTGCTGGGTCCTCGCAAAGGAAAATACGGCAAGGACGGCACGGTACACCCGATTCCAGGCTGTAACCTGCCTTTGGCTGCCATCGGCACACTGATCCTGTGGCTCGGTTGGTTCGGTTTTAATGGCGGCTCTCAACTGCAGGTCACCGGCATCGAAAACGCCAACTCTGTGGCACTGGTATTCGTCAACACCAACATGGCTGCTGCAGGTGGGCTTATCGGTGCCTTACTGCTCGCGAGTCTATGGTTCGGAAAAGCGGATCTTACGATGGCACTGAACGGCGGCCTTGCGGGGCTCGTCGCGATCACGGCAGAGCCGCTGACGCCGGCGCCACTGGAAGCGACGGCAATCGGGCTGGTCGGCGGGCTGCTCGTCGTTGGCTCTATCATTATGTTAGACAAACTCAAGATCGATGACCCGGTCGGCGCGATTTCCGTGCATGGCGTGGTGGGTATCTGGGGATTGCTGGCCGTCCCGCTCACGAACGAGACCGCATCCATGATGTGGCAAGTTATTGCGATCGGAAGCATCTTTGTGTGGGTTTTCGGCACGAGTCTCGTCGCTTGGCTGGCGCTCAAGGCCACGATGGGCATCCGTGTCGCCGAGGAAGATGAACACGGCGGCTTGGATATCGCTGAATGCGGTCTCGAGGCCTATCCTGAGTTCACGACCTCCGAGAGTTGACGGATGAAACTGTCATAAGAATGTTACGTTGATGAGATAACGTTCGGGTGTGGTCGATTTCCACCCCCCCTCGTGAAATCGAGCGCAAATTAAGGCGGCCGGATGACCGCCACCAGACGGGCCCGATCGTGGCCCGTTTTTTTTGGGGATGCAGCGCACAAACCCAAGTGCGAGCCAGTTCACCCTATCGAAATCATTTTTTCGCTATAGTGGCAGGACTTTATCCACAGGTGTTCAGACCGATGTTGAGAGTATTGTTGCTCGCGGGCGTCGCCGGTTTTGCGGCTGCCAGCCTGACACAAGATGCTGCTGCCCAGATCTACAAATGGGTAGACGAAGATGGTGTGGTGCATTACGCCGATCAGCCGCAAAGCAAAGACGCTGTGCGCTCTGACATCGAGAGCGAGCGCACGGATACCGAAGCTGCGCGGCGCAACCTTCGGGCCTCGCTCGACCTCAACGATGAACAGAATGCACGCCTGTTGGCAGAACCCACCGATGAGTTTGCGGACATGAGCCCCGAAGAGGCGGAGCGCATGCGCGAGCTGCGGGCACAGAGTTGCGAAGCGGCTCGTACCAAGCTTCGCGAATTCACCGCCGCTCGCAGACTGTTCACGCTTGCCGAGGATGGCTCCAAAGTCTATCTCGACGAAGACCAGACGCTTGAAGCGCGCGCCGAGGCGCAAGCCGCGGTCAGCGAATTCTGCGAATAACCCTCGGCACTTGGCGCGTTTGGCGCTAAGCTCGCGCTAAACGGCGGGTGGGGACTTCGCCGGAGATCGAAACCGGGGACTTCCTTTGACTACGCACACCATTCGCATCGCAACCCGCAAGAGCGATCTCGCGCTCTGGCAGGCAAACCATGTCGCCGCATTGCTGGAGCAACAATCCGATGTTGCCGCTGTCGAACTCGTACCGATGGTCACGAAGGGCGATGTCATTCTCGACCGCGCACTGAACAAGGTCGGTGGCAAAGGCCTTTTCATCAAAGAACTCGAACACGCGATGCTTGAGGAGCGGGCCGATATTGCGGTGCATTCGATGAAGGACGTACCCGCGGTCATGCCCCAGGGCTTTGCACTACCCTGCGTGCTTGAAAGAGCGGACCCACGCGACGCGCTGGTGGGCTCGCGCCTTGACGATATTCCAGAAGGTGCGGTCGTGGGCACTTCAAGTCTGCGTCGCTCATCGCAACTCAAGCGACTGCGACCGGACCTTGATATCCAGCCGTTGCGAGGCAACGTCAATACGCGATTGGCGAAGCTCGATGCCGGCGAGTATGCCGCAATCGTACTGGCTTGCGCCGGGCTCGACCGACTCGGGATGTCCGACCGCATCGCCGAAGCGCTGGAGCCGACCACAATGTTGCCGGCAGTCGGTCAGGGCATTGTCGGCATCGAGTGTCGGGACGACCGCCCGGCGTTGATCGAACTGTTGCAGCGACTTCAGGACGATAGCAGTGCCGCCTGTATCGCTGCCGAGCGACAAGTTGCCGTCGCGCTCGACGCGAACTGTCACTCGCCCCTCGGTGTTCACGCAACGCGTGACGGTGACAACCTGCACCTGGAAGCGCTCGTTACCAGTCCTGATGGTGCGCAAGCCATCGCGCAGTCCGCAAGTGGTCATGTTGCTGCGGCGAAAGCGCTCGGCGATGAGGTCGCCAAAGCGATGCTGGAACGCGGGGCTGCCGCGATCATCACCGGGGCGGCGTGAACCCGGCACCGCTGACCAATCGCGGCGTCCTCATCACCCGCGCCGTCGCCCAGGCCGAATCGTTCGCGCGTGCCGTCAGTGATGCCGGTGGTCTGCCATTGTTGCTGCCAGGCATCAGCATTGCCCCAATTGAGCCTGCGAAGAAGGTCGCCGCGTCCGAGTGGTTTATCTTCGTTAGCCCCAACGCGGTCGAGTATGGGCTGCCGCATATTCAAGAGGCGTTGGAGAACGGCGCAAAGGTAGCGGCGGTCGGACCAACGACAGCGCGCTCTTTGCAGCTGCATGGTGTTCCACAACCCATGGTGGCTCGCGATGGGTTCGACTCTGAAGCGCTGCTGAAACTGCCCGCATTTCGACAGGTCACGGGCACCCGGATCACACTGGTACGCGGCGTCGGAGGGCGAGAGCTCCTGACAAAAACGCTGATCGAGCGCGGTGCCAAAGTCAGCCTGCTGGAGGTTTACCGACGCGAAAAGCCCACCCTGAGCAGTGAGCAAGTACAATATCTCGAGTCGCGCTGGGCCAAGGGTGCGGTGTCGGTGACCACTTGTTTAAGCGTGGCGACACTGGACAACATCATGACCACGCTGACGACGCGCGGACAAAGGATGTTTACGGTCACACCTATGATCAGTCCAAGCCAGCGCGTACTGGAACGTGCACGTGCTCTCGGGCATCGTGCACTGAGTGTGATCGCTCGCGGACCAACCGTCGACGACATCATGGTCGATCTCTGCGAGTTGGCCTCGGAAGGCAAGATTTAGAGGGCAGACAACCTCATGAGCGAAAACGAAGCGTCGAACCCGGAGACATCTGAAAGCGAAGCCGCAGCCGATTCCCCATCGGA
This sequence comes from Pseudomonadota bacterium, assembly GCA_038521865.1. Taxonomy (GTDB): domain Bacteria; phylum Pseudomonadota; class Gammaproteobacteria; order Steroidobacterales; family Woeseiaceae; genus CALBPI01. The sequence continues at coordinate 446,507 of JBCBKO010000002.1, forward strand.
ACCAGCGCCAAAAACCGCTCGCAAGCGCAGTCGGTTGCCGATCGTGCTTGGCGCCGCTGTGGGCATCCTTGTCGCACTCGCCTGGGTCTGGAATCAGTATTTGAACAAAGCATCTTCCTCTGAGACGGCTCCGGCGATTGTGCAGGGAGAGTCGGAGCCTGAACCGACTCGCACGCCAGCCCAATCCACAGCCCGTGCTGTTGATCAAACGCAAATCCAGCCTGAACCGACAGCTATCGCACCAGACCTCATGCCGTCCGCCACCAAGGCGGATATCGACGCGTTACGCCGCGAAATCACAAGCCTGCGAGAGACGCTCGCAGATGTGAACGCTGAACTGGCCGACCGCCGCACAGAGTCTTCGGAGCAGGCCCGTGCAGTAGCGCGGCTGCGTTCCGAGCAACAGGAGCGGATCGACCTGCTCGACTCGTTGCCCGGACGGGTTCGCAACACCGAAGAAGCTCTTGCCAGACTGCAGGGCATCTCATCAGGATCACAAAGGTCCTGGCTGCTCGCAGAAACCGAGTACTACATGCAGCTTGCCAACGCGCAATTGCAACTCGCCAACAATCCCGAACTCGCCAGTGAAGCGCTGAAGTTGGCCGACCAGCGCGTGCGCGAACTTGCAGATCCGACGTTTACGCCGGTGCGGCGCGCACTGGCCGAAGAGATCGCCTCGCTCGCAACGCTGAGCACCGGAGACATCGAAGGGGCAAGTCTGACCTTGGGCAGCCTCATGAGCATGGTCGATACACTGCCGATCGATCAGGATGTCAGAGCCGCTGCAATCGATGAGACGAGCGAGCCTGGTACCGAAGGCGCTGAAGACGCGGCCGGATGGGACCGCATGCGTGGCAAGGTAGGGGACGCCCTAGGGTCATTCGTGCGAGTACGCAAATCCAACACGCCCCTCGAGCCACTGCTGCCACCAGAGGCGGAGTCCCTGCTGCGGCTGAACCTTAAGTTGGAGCTGCAGTCCGCACGCTCCGCCCTGTTGCTCGGCGAAAACGCCGCTTTCAGACAGAATCTTGCCGATATCCGCGACTGGATCACACAGTACTTCGACGTATCCGATGATGCCGTCCAGTCGATGCTCAGCATGCTGGAAGATGCCGACGACGCACGGCGTTCCAGCGCACGACCTGACATTTCAGGCTCTTTGACGTTGCTTCGTGAGTTGCTCGAAGTAGGAGCCGCGAGCGAATGAAGTTCACGATCCTTCTGGTCGTCGCATTAGCGCTCGGTGCGGTCGCTGCACAGTTTCTCGTGGCCGACCCTGGCTATGTCGCCATCGACTTTCGCGGCTACACCGTCGAGACCACGGTACCCGGGCTTGTGCTAATCCTGCTCGGCGTGTTCCTGCTGGTCTGGATCACACTCAAGATCATCCGTGCGCCAAGGCGCATGGGTGAGGCAGCGGCAGCGTATCGCGGCCGGCGTGCAGGCCAGCGGTTCACGCAAGGCCTAATCGAAATCGCCGAAGGCAACTACTCGAAGGGTGAGCGCCTGCTGACTCGAGATGCCGCCAAGGCGGATGCCCCATTGCTGAACTATCTCGCGGCGGCACGAGCCGCGCAGCTGCAGAACCAGGATGCCCGACGAGACAACTGGTTAAAGCTCGCGTATGAGCAACAGCCAGAGGCGAGCAATGCGATTCTGCTCACTCAAGCAGAACTGCAAATCGCACACGAGCAATACGAACTCGCACAGGCGACGCTACGCCAGCTCGATGAGCAGGAAGGCGGCAATGGTCAAGCAGTTGTGCTGCTTGCGCGACTGTTCCATGAGCGCAATGAATGGCAACACCTCGGCGCGCTTTTGCCCCGTTTGCAGCGCCTTGGACGTCCGGACAAGGGCACACTCGACCAGTGGTCTGTCGACTACCATGAGTTTACTTTGAGCGACACAGCAAGCCACGCCGGCGATGTGCCTCGGGCCTGGGAGGACGTACCAAAGCACCTCAAAAAGCAGACCCCTTTGCAGATCGCCTACGTCTCGGCGCTCGCGGCAACGGGCCTTAGCAACAAGGCGGTCATCGAGGTGAAGCAGATGCTGAAGAGCAATTGGCAGCCAGGGCTGGTGCGCTTGTTTGGCAAAACCCTGTCGGAAGATCCCTCCAGTCAGTTGCAGCAGGCCGAGAAGTGGCTTTCGAAACATCCGGATGACCACGAGCTACTTCTTGCCGCAGGCCGTCTTTGCATAGCCACGGAATTGTGGGGCAAGGCGCGCAGCTATCTTGAATCCGCGCTCGCCACACAGCACTCGCCAGAGGCGTTCGCCACTTTCGGGCAACTGCTGACCCAGCTCGGCGAGAGCGGCGCAGCGGCGGAAGCCTATCGCAATGGGCTCCAACTGATCGAATCTGATCGACCTGCCCTACCCGGCCCCGATACGAAGACCTGAACGCCGTGTCGCACACATTGATTGTCGGCGCAGGCTACACCGGCAACCGGGTCGCGCATCGGTTGCGCGACGCTGATCACAAAGTCACGCTCGCCAGCCGCACACCGCCGGCAATCCCTGGCATTACACCGGTAGTCATCGACGTCGACTCACCCGAGACTGCCGAGCTTCATCGACGCCTTACACACTCAGTCGATCACCTGATCTACTTGGTACCACCAGATCGCACCGCGCCGGGCGCAGCCGACTCGGATGCCCGGCTCCAACGTGTGCTCGACGGCTTGGCGAAGACCCCGGATCGCGTGGTGCTCGCCAGCACTACAGGCGTTTATGGCAACCACGCGGGCGGTGAGGTCACCGAACAAACGCCCGTAAACCCCACGACAGCACGCGCCATCGCAAGAGTGGGTGCCGAACGAACGCTGGAGCGCTATGCGACAACCCACGGCCTGAAGCACTTCACTGTGCTGCGGATCGCTGGAATCTATGGCCCCGACCGGCTGATGCTGGAGGGGCTTGCTGATGGTCGGGCGCTACTTAAGGAAAGTGATACCGGCCCTGGCAATCGTATTCATGTGGACGACCTCGCGCTCGCCTTTTCATTGGCGGTCGAACCGGGAACGGAGCATCGTTACATCAACGTCGCGGACGGCAACCCATTGAACAGCACCGCGTTCGCTTTGGCGGTCGCGCGCCTTGCAGGTCTGCCGGAACCGCCTTTGGTCGACCGCGAAACCGCACAACAGACGTTCTCGGCAATGCGACTGTCGTTTCTGAACGAGTCCCGCAGGGTAGTGCCAAATCGGTTGCTGGAACTGCTCGGCGAGAGGATGCGTTATCGCGATCCCATCGAAGGAGCGCGAGCCAGTCTTGCCGACATGGGCCGACTCAGGTCCTGATCAGGGCTGGGAGCGTTTTGATTTCAGCCACTTGAGCAGTGGGTCCCATTGCTCTGTGTCCGGCCACGCCAGATACTCAGGCAGCTCGAAAATACCAAGGCCACGTGTATAAGCACGCACGTAGTTTTGTGCATCGCGGAGCCAGGTCAGGTAGGGCACCTTCATGGATTCGAGATAGTCATCCAATTCATCAAAGATAAGCGTGTTTTCGCGAACGCGGTTGCCGATCACCCCGATGCGCACCTGCTTACGGGTCACTTTGCCGACTGCCTGCAGCTCTTCTACGAATTTGGTCGTCGCCTGCATGTCGATCGTCGATGGCAACACCGGGACGATAATCGTCTCAGCCTGCTTCACGAGGTTGGTCAACTCAGGGCCGTGCGAGCGTGCCGGCGCATCGATGATGCAAAAGTCCGTGTTCCTGGGAACAGGTCGGAAGCCATCATTAACCGCATCGACAGCCAGGATTTCCGGGGCGTTTTCAGGCCGAAGGTCCAACCAGTCGAGCGAAGAGCGTTGCGGATCGCAATCAGCCAGTGCCACCTTGTGACCCTCGACCGCGTAGTAAGACGCGAGGTTGGTTGCTACCGTACTCTTGCCGCAGCCACCCTTTGCGTTTAGAACCATGATGCGACGCATGTGCTCCCCCTTGTTGGTTATTATTATGTTTAAAGTAACGCCACCCGCACAGCGTGTCCATTGCTGTGTGTTTTCTTCGTTGGAAATCTACTGACCATGTCGATCGCTTTCACCAAGATGCACGGCCTCGGGAACGACATCATGATCATCGACGCAACGGAGCAAACCGACGCAGTTGCATCACTGAATTCCGGTACTGTTGGTGCACTCGGTGATCGGCGCACCGGTGTCGGCTTCGATCAGCTGATGGTGATTGAGCCACCAGCCGACCAGTCATACACGGCGAGCTACCGCATCTTCAATGGCGACGGTAGTTCCGCGCTGCAGTGCGGCAATGGTGTGCGATGCGTGGCAGCCTACCTTGCACGCAAACGGGCATTGCCACTGCCAGCCGCACTGACTCTGGAAGGGCCCACAGGAATTGTGCACTGCGAGGTGTTCAGTGCCGGCGAGGTGAGCGTCATTTTGTCAGAGCCGAGCTTTGCGCCCGAGGATCTGCCCTTTGACGCCGGCGCGCAGCCGGGTCCCGTCTACAGCCTGCCGACCGCATTGGGCCCGACCCTGTTTACCGCGCTATCCGTTGGCAACCCGCACGCCGTGCTGCAGGTCGACGACGTCGACACCGCAGACGTTGCCAACATCGGCAGCGCACTGAATGATCACAGCGCGTTTCCGGAGGGCGTGAATGTCGAGTTCGTGCAAATCATTTCTCCGGAGCGGATTCGCCTGCGCGTGTTCGAGCGCGGCGTTGGAGAAACGCGTGCCTGTGGCAGCGGTGCGTGTGCGGCGGTCGCCGCACTGCGTCGGCGCGAACAAATCGGAGATTCTGTTCAAGTGACCCTGCCGGGCGGAACACTCATGATAAGCTGGCGCGCGACTGGAGAGCCGATCACCATGAGCGGCCCCGTCGAGACGGTTTTTGAGGGGAACCTGACAACATGACAAGCAGCGCCAAGACGCGAAGCAAATCGAGCGATACATCGTTGATTAGCGAGCAGGAAGTGATCGACTACCTGCAAAAGACACCCGACCTTTTCGAACGTAACCCACGACTGCTCACCACCATGGAATTACCCCATGGCGGCAGCGGCGCGGTCTCGCTGGTCGAACGACAGGTTGCTGCACTGCGCCAGCAAGACATCTCCACAAAGCGCAAGCTGAACGAGCTCGTGGGCCTTGCCAGGCGCAACGACGCGTTGGCGAGCCGAATCCACGCGCTGGCGCTGGCATTGATCGAGGCTGGCAGCCTTGAAGACACCCTAACGATTATCGAAGAAAAGTTGCGACGCAGCTTTTCGGCCGACGCTACCGTGTTGGTACTTTTTGGCGACGCCGGCTCGTTCGGTACGCTGACACAGCAGCGATTCCTGAAGGTCCATCAGCGCGATGAAGCGTGTCTTGGACCTTTTGGCACCTTCCTTGAGCGTTCTGACCCGCGATGTGGGCAAGTTCGAGACTCCCAGCGCAGCTTCCTCTTCGGACGGGATGCCGAGGAAATCGGCTCCATGGCGCTGGTGCCTCTTGGCGAGGCCAGCAGCATTGGCTTTCTCGCCATCGGCAGCCACAACTCGGATCACTTCAATCCGGGTATGAGCGTGGACTTCCTGAAGCGGATCGGCCAGCTCATCAGCGTCGCCCTGGGTCGCTACTGAGCAGAGTGAACGAGTCAGCACGCCAATGGATTGAGCGATTTGCAACTCACTTGTCGCATGAGCGACGTCTGTCCCCACTGACGGTAAAGCATTACCGCAGAGACCTTGCACTGCTTGTTGTTTGGTGCGATCGCCATGATGTCAGTGATTGGACCTCGGTCACGACACAACATATACGCGCGTTTGCAGCCGCCGAATTCCGACGGGGACAGAGTGCCCGCAGCATCGCTCGAGCGCTCTCCGCGACGCGAGCCTTGTTCCGATACCTCGCTCGCGAGGGGCTGCTGAGCCACAACCCTGCGGACGGTGTCAGTGCACCCAAGCCTTCCAAGCGCCTGCCCGGGACGCTAGATGCCGACACGATGGCCGCGCTGCTGTCATTCAAACCCGATACGCCGATTGCGGCCCGAGACCTCGCCATGATGGAGTTGTTCTACAGCTCCGGGTTACGACTGGCCGAGCTCGTCGCTCTGGATTTGAACGATATCAATCTTCAGGATCAGACCGCGCGAGTGATCGGCAAAGGCAGCAAGGAACGCGTCGTCCCGGTGGGTAAAGCTGCACGCGTGGCGTTAAGACACTGGCAGGGGCAACGAGTGGCTTTTGCACCCACCCTGGCACACGCTGATCGTCAGCCGATGTTCGTGACGGCGGCGGGGAAACGCATCAGTAACCGGGCTGTGCAGGATCGCGTCAGATACTGGGCTCGCCGACAGGGCATCGATGCGCGCATATACCCACACCTGTTTCGTCATTCCTGTGCGACACACGTTTTGGAGTCCAGTCGGGACCTGCGCGGAGTTCAGGAACTGCTCGGCCACGCCGATATCGGCACCACCCAGATCTACACGCATCTTGATTTTCAGCACCTGGCACAGATATACGACGAAGCGCACCCGCGCGCCCGTCGCAACCGAGACTGATTCGGCTCGACGGCCAACTCAGGTCCGCTTCGTGGCCGTTATCAGGACTCCAGATGCAACAATATCGAGGAACCACCATCGTCAGTGTCCGTCGGGGCGACAGCGTCGCGATTGCCGGCGATGGACAGGTCAGCATGGGCAATACAGTCATGAAGGGCAACGCACGCAAAGTGCGCAGACTCTATCGTGATCAGGTCATTGCGGGATTCGCTGGTGGCACCGCCGATGCGTTCACGTTGTTTGAACTCTTCGAGCAGAAAATGGAGCAATACGGCAATTTGCGCCGCGCGGCCATTGAGCTTGCCAAAGACTGGCGAACCGATCGCCGGTTGAGGCGCCTCGAAGCGCTGCTGATTATCGCGGACCGCGAAAACACGCTGATCGTGTCCGGCAACGGCGATGTGATCGAGCCTGAGCACGATGTCGCCGCGATTGGCTCAGGCGGTTCGTTCGCCCTGGCCGCTGCCCGCGCGATGCGCGATCACACCGAACTCAATGCGGGCGAGATCGCCACGAAGTCGCTGAACATTGCCGCAGATATCTGCGTCTACACCAATCACAGCATCACGCTCGAAACGCTGGGCGTCGAGCAGGAATAGCCGAGGAATCATCATGTCAATGACGCCACGTGAAATTGTCCAGGAACTGGACAAACACATCGTCGGGCAACAGGCTGCGAAGCGCGCCGTTGCCATCGCACTCAGAAACCGCTGGCGTCGTATGCAGCTCGACGACGAACTCAAACGCGAGGTCACTCCGAAGAACATCCTGATGATCGGGCCGACGGGTGTCGGCAAGACTGAAATCGCCCGGCGCCTTGCGCGGCTTGCCAATGCCCCCTTCATCAAAGTCGAAGCGACAAAATTCACCGAAGTCGGTTACGTCGGTCGTGAAGTCGATTCGATCATCCGCGATCTGGTCGATGTTTCCGTGAAACTGACTCGTGAGCAGGAGATGGCCAAAGTTCGTCATCGCGCTGAGGATGCGGCCGAGGAGCGCGTGCTCGACGCACTGTTACCCGGCATTGGAGACAGTGACAACTCCGACACGCGGCAGAAGTTTCGCAAACGTCTGCGCGAAGGCGAACTCGACGATCGCGAAATCGAGATCGACATTGCGAGTCAAAACGTCGGCATCGAGATCATGGCCCCGCCGGGCATGGAGGAGATGACCAGTCAGCTTCAGAACATGTTCCGCTCGGCCAATCAGGGCAGAACGCAGCGCCGCAAGCTAACCATCCGTGACGCCATGCAACAGCTCACCGAGGAAGAAGCCGGCCAGATGCTCGACGAAGAGGCGTTGAAGGCAGCGGCGATTGAAGCCGCAGAGCAAAACGGCATCGTGTTCATCGATGAAATCGACAAAGTAGCGAGGCGCTCTGAGATCAGCGGCGGCGATGTGTCGCGTGAAGGCGTGCAGCGTGATTTGCTGCCCCTCGTCGAGGGCAGCACGGTAACGACCAAGTATGGCGTTGTGAAAACCGATCACATCTTGTTCATCGCCTCTGGTGCCTTTAGCGCATCACGCCCATCGGATTTGATTCCCGAGCTACAAGGGCGGCTGCCGATTCGCGTAGAGCTGGATTCGCTCAAGAGCGATGAATTCATGCGCATCCTGACCGAGCCGGACGCATCGCTGACGCGTCAGTACGCCGAACTGCTGGCCACCGAGGGTGTACAGGTCGCGTTCCAGGAAGACGGTATTCAGCGGATTGCAGAGATCTCCTGGCAGGTCAACGAACGCACCGAAAACATCGGTGCCCGACGCCTGCATACCGTGATGGAGCGACTGCTCGATGGGGTGTCATTCGAGGCTGCAGACCATAGCGGCGAGACCTACACCATCGACGCGGGTTTTGTGGACGAGCGACTCGGCGAGCTGGTCGAGGACGAGGACCTCAGTCGCTACATTCTTTGATACGTGCGGTGTTGATACCGAAGAAAATCAGGCTGCGAAAGCAAACCGGTGCGTTAGCGCTCGAATGGCCGGACGACATCGAGCACGAACTCAGCTTTGAGTACTTGCGGGTGCATTCCCCGTCCGCTGAGGTACGGGGCCATGGCGCTGGCGAAGCGATCCTGCAAACCGGTAAACGTGATGTGCGTATCGTCCGGATCGATCCTGTCGGCAATTACGCACTGCGATTGCACTTTAGCGACGGCCATGACAGCGGTCTGTACAGCTGGCAATACCTGCGGGAACTCGGCGAGGAATTCGACGCGTACTGGTCAGCCTATCTCAGCGCATTGGACGCGGCAGGCGCGAGCCGGGATAGCGACGCCGATAGCGCCTGAACGCGCTACAATCGGATGATGAGCGAAAACTCCGGAAATACCACCCACTTCGGGTACGAGACCGTGAATACGGGTGAGAAGGTCGAGCGCGTGCGCGGTGTCTTCGATTCCGTAGCCGGAAACTACGATCTGATGAACGATCTCATGTCAGGTGGGATTCATCGCCTCTGGAAGAAAACCACAGTTCAGGACGCCGCCGCGCGCGTCGGCGATCATGTGCTGGACCTGGCCGGTGGTACAGGTGATCTGGCCATCGAGTTCGCGCGGCAAGTGGGTCCGGAAGGCCACGTTGTGCTCGCCGACATCAATGCGGCCATGCTCGAGCAAGGTCGTGACCGAGTGATCAACTCGGGCGTGGTCGGTAACCTTTCGATCGCCCAGGTCAACGCCGAAACCTTGCCGTTCGCGGAAGGAACCTTCGACCTGATCACCATTGCTTTTGGACTGCGCAATGTGACGCATAAAGAGAAAGCACTTGAGTCGATGCTGCGCACCCTCAAGCCCGGCGGCCGCGTCATGGTCCTCGAGTTCTCGAAACCTGACCCGATATTGAAACCGGCCTACGATCTGTTCTCGTTCTCGGTGCTGCCGTTTCTCGGCAAAGTCGTCGCCAACGATGAAGCGAGCTATCGGTACCTCGCCGAGTCGATCCGCATGCATCCGGATCAGGAAACCCTCAAGGGCATGATGGAGCAAGCCGGGTTCGTGGATGTCGGCTTCAAGAACCTGACCGGCGGCATCGCGGCGCTGCATACCGGCTACAAGTCAGACGAGCCATCCGAATGATCGATCTTGGCGTTGTTTTCACCCCATTCACGGCGCTGATTAATCGCCGCCTGAAGGAACAAACCGGTGCTCGTGAAATCGCCGAACAACTCGAAGGCGAGACCATGGCGATCCGGGTGGCCGACCTGCCGCTTGCCATCTTCCTGCAGGTCATCGACGGTGGTCTGAAATTAAGGACACACTTTCGCGATGAACCTGCGGTCACACTAACCGGCAGCCCAATCGCGCTCGCTACCCTCGCCACCGGCGACTCGCAAAAATTGTTCAGCGAAGGACGGGTACGTATTACCGGCGATGCGATGATGGCACTACGATTCCAGACGCTCATCAAATACGCCCAGCCTGATTTAGAGGATGAGCTGGCCAACGTGGTGGGTGATACCGCAGCACATCAAGCCGGACGCATCGCCCGTGGCCTGCAAGGTGTCGCCTCGGTAGTCAGCGATCAGGTGCAGGCTGGCGTCGGAAGTTACCTGACCGAACGCCAGGAAGCGCTGCCCACACGAGGTCAGTATGCGCAGCTGCGCGAGGATGTTGAGGCCCTGCGCGATGATATCGCCCGAGCCGAGGCGCGAGCGCGCATCCTGAAGCAACGACTCGCCGACGAGGAAGACTAAGTGCTGACTTGGGCCCGCACGCGCCGATTGATCGGCATTCAGCGAGTGTTGGTCAAATACAGCCTCGACGATCTGATCGCCATGTCCCCCGCGTTGCGGCCGTTGAAGCTGCTTTTCATACTCGGTGGCCGGCGACTGGATCGCTCTGAGCCGCGCGGTAAGCGGATTCGCCTGGCACTCGAGGAGCTAGGCCCGATTTTCATCAAACTCGGGCAGGCGCTGTCCACACGCCGCGATCTGATTCCTCACGACATCGCCGATGAGCTCGCCTTTCTACAGGACCAGGTCCCGCCCTTCGATGGCAAGTTGGCACGTCAGATCATCAACGATGCTTACGGTTTCGACTTGTCCGAGGTGTTCTCGAAGTTTGATGAGACTCCGATGGCTGCCGCGTCGATTGCACAGGTACACCCTGCGACTCTGCATGACGGCACCGAGGTGGTCGTCAAAGTCTTGAGGCCAGGGATGCGTCCGATCATCGAGCGCGATGTTGATGTGATGTACGCAATGGCTGAGCTCGCAGAGCGCTATCTTCCTGATGGTCATCGACTTCGGCCTGTCGAGGTCGTTCGCGAATACGACAAGACCATCATGGACGAGCTCGACTTGATGCGCGAGGCCGCGAACGGCTCGCAGCTACGCCGCAACTTCGAGCATTCACAACTGCTGTATGTACCAAAGGTCTACTTCGACTACTGCCGCATTCCGGTGCTCGTGTTGGAGCGCATTTACGGCGTGCGCATCAGCGACATGAAAGCGCTTCGTGCGGCGGGAACCAATATCAAGCGACTGGCTGAGAACGGCGTCGAAATTTTTTTCACGCAGGTCTTCCGACACAATTTCTTTCATGCCGACATGCACCCCGGGAATATCTTCGTCAACATCGAAGACCCACAGAACCCACAGTATCAGGCGATTGACTACGGCATCATCGGCACGCTGAGCCCCAAGGACCAGCAGTACCTCGCCGAAAACTTCCTCGCGTTTTTCGACCGCGACTACAACCGCGTGGCACAGTTGCACGTGGACTCCGGATGGGTGCCGCCCTACACCCGAGTCGAGGAACTGGAATCCGCAGTACGGACCGTCTGCGAGCCAATTTTTAACAAACCGCTTGCCGAAATCAGTTTTGGGCAGGTGCTGCTAAGACTGTTCGACACTGCGCGTCGTTTCGAGATGGAAGTTCAGCCACAGCTGATTTTGCTGCAGAAGACGTTGCTGAATATCGAGGGTTTGGGCCGTGAGCTGTATCCGGAGCTCGATCTGTTCGAGACCGCGCAGCCCATACTCCGCCAATGGATGGAAGAGCGCCTCGGCGGGCGCGCCGTGCTGAACGACATTCGCACGCAGTGGCCGGAACTCAAAGAAACACTTCGCGAGTTGCCGACCCTGGTGCGCCGTGTCGGCGAACAGGCGGCAAGCGGCGAGTTGAAATTCACCGTGGATACGCGCGAGGTTCGCGATCTCAACGCGCGTCTGAAGCGTTCTGACCGAAGACGCTATCGCGTAACACTGGGTCTGGCCGCGACCGGCTTCGGCCTCGCGATGGCGCTCATCACGTCGCCGGCATGGTGGCACTGGGCTACCGTTGTCGTCGGTGGCGCCGCTATCCTGTCCGGACGCCCCGACTAAATTCGCGGGACTACCGCCCAGCGTAAAGCTGCAGCTCCTCTCGACTGATCGCTAACGCCTCACGCAGCGACACGATATCGGCTTCGACGATTTCCTTGCGCTCATCCGCTTCCTTGGCGCGAGCCAGCAAGGCCAGTCGCTCTTCCGGGGTCAGACCGTCGCGGATCACTTCGAGCGTCAGCGTCTGGATTTCAACGTCCAGCGCAATCAAACGCTCCTCTGCGTTGGCGAGTTGACGCTCAAGACGGCTTACATCGCTGCGCAGCGTGTAGAGCGTCCGACCTTCGTCATAAGCGGCAAGAAACGCAGCTTCGACTTCCGGACTGCAGACACCGTGATACTGCCCACCGCGCTCACCCACCCGATAACCGTTGGAAGGTTGGCAATAGGTCTCAAGACCTTGCGTGTGACCGACTAGATACTGGTCGAGGTCCGGGGTAACACCCGCATCCGCGCATTGCGTACGGTAGTTGCCAATGGTGGAAGACTGCCTGCCGGCAACGCCGTCCTCAAACCCGACTGTGCGCCAGTCTGCGGTCAAACAGGCCTGTTCACTCATGCCGGTTGCACAACCACCGAGCATACCGGCCACAGCTAACAAAACTACCGTAAGTACAGCTTTCATCCGAACCACTCCCTTATTCCGGCTCGAGACTAGCGATCTCTCCATGAATCAACGCTGAACCGCCTCACAGAATCCAACATCCGCCGTTTTCGCTTGCTAGGGACCGCTTAGCGGCTTAATGTCGACTACTGCCGCGTTGGCGGGAGGGGACGGCCAAATGGCCGATGCACGAACGAAGCTTTTTACGCCGCGTACCGCGGTCTCGATCGTAATCGCAAACATGGTGGGCACCGGGGTTTTCACGAGCCTCGGCTACCAACTGCTGGATATCGAGTCGGGATTCGTCCTGATGATGTTGTGGGCGATCGGCGGTGTGGTCGCGTTTTGCGGTGCGATGAGCTACGCAGAGCTCGGTGCAACGCTGCCTAAGTCCGGTGGCGAGTATTATTTCCTGGGTCGAATCTACCACCCTGCGGCAGGTTTCGTATCTGGTTGGGTGTCGGCGACTGTCGGCTTCGCCGCGCCGACAGCACTAGCGGCAATCACGTTTTCCAAGTACCTGTCGCGCGCGCTGCCCGGCACTCCAGTAGCAGCGAGTGCCGTGGGCTTGGTTACGCTACTGACGTTGGTGCATGCGACGCACCGTCGAACCAGCGGTGGCGTACAGGTCGCCTTCACTGCGATTAAAGTCGGATTGATCGTCGTGTTCTGCATCGGTGCGATGCTGGTTGCCGGAGATATGCAGCCGATCGTGTTCTCGCCCCAACAAGGCGATGCCGCCCTGATGACCGGCGGTGCGTTCGCGGTCTCGCTAATCTACGTGAGCTATGCCTTCACCGGCTGGAATGTGGCGACCTACCTGTCGAGTGAACTCGACAACCCGCAACGCAACCTGCCGTGGGTTTTGGGCGGCGGCACCTTGCTGGTCGCACTGCTATACCTCGCGCTGAACTTCGTGTTTCTCAAAGTCGCACCGATCGATGCAATGCGTGGCCAGGTCGAGGTCGGTTACATCGCCGCCGAGTATGCTTTCGGCTCCGGTATCGCGCGCATTATGGGCGTAATTCTCGCGTTGCTGCTGATTTCCACCGTCAGCGCGATGATCATCGCCGGTCCAAGGGTGTATCAGGCCATCGGGCAGGACCACAGTCTGTTCGCGGTGTTCGCCTCAACGAACCGCTTCGGAGTACCCGCTTTCGCCATCTACTTCCAGGGCGTCGTAACCATCATCTTTATTGTGACGTCATCATTTGAGTTCATCCTGAAATTCTCGGGTTTCATTCTTGCTCTGAATACGCTCGCGACGGTCGTCGGACTGTTCGTCTTACGTTGGCGCGAGCCGGAGCGGCTGCGTCCTTTCCGTGCCTGGGGCTATCCGGTAACACCGATTATCTTTCTCGCGCTTACGGGCTGGACGCTCTGGTATGTCTTCACCGACGAGCCGCTGACCGGCCTGCTCGCGCTGGGCATTATCGCTGCAGGTCTGGTCAGCTATGCGCTGAGCGCACGCTTCGATAGCGAAAATGTTGCACCAACCCCGCAGGATTGACTATTCGGTCTTGTAGGCTTTGCGCATATAAGCAACGGATGTCCGCACCAGCTTACGCAGCACTTTAAGGTCAATTTTCTCAAGATCAGTGACGTACAGGCACGACTTGCCGACCTTGTGGGGCCCAAGCGCATTGAGCGTTTCCTCGTAGCCCTCAAAACCACCCATGATGTAGAGCGTCAAATTCTTTGCTCTGGATGACCAACCGGTCAGCATGAATTCGCCCTCACGGCCGCTTTCATACCGATAGTGATACTTGCCATAGCCGACGATGCTGCTGCCCCACATCTTCGCCGGTCGACGCGTGACCGAATGCATCAATTCATCGATAGCGCGGCACTGATCGGCCCGTTTTGTATCCTTGATGCTGTCGATATACGCCGCTACCGATGCGTCGGTCTCAACGGTCTTGTTCTGCTGTTTCGCCATATCGTCCCCCGCGGTCCCCTGTCGTTCGACGATCAAATAAGTAATGTATGCCCGCTGCCAGGATCGCAGCAGCCAGGGATTTCACGAGCGCACCCGGTAGAAACGGTGCAACACCGTTAAACCAGGCGGCCGGAGCGCCGACGCTGAAACTCAGTAGACCGGCCCCCACTGTCAGAATCACAGCGTGCGCTGCCAGCATCCAAACCGGTAGCAATATCGGTACGCGCCAGAGATAGCCCCGATCGGCCGCATAGCCCAGCGCGACCGCGGCAAACCAAAACCCCAACAAGTAGCCGCCGGATGGACCGAACAAGGTTGAGCCCCCAGACGCACCATTGGCGAAGACTCCCAAACCGAGCGTTCCCATCAGAAGGTAGAGGACGACGGCAAAACCGGCGCCATTGGTACCGAGCACCGCACCGGCGACCAGCACCGCAACCGTTTGCAGCGTTATCGGGATCGACAACCCGGGTACGGACATCGAAACCTGGGCGGCCAGTGCGATCAGGATCGCGAAGACGATGGCCAATACGGCCTGCTGAGCATTCATAGGAACGCGACTATATCAGTCCGGTGGATCGTTGGAGGTCGCACGCGCTACGGGCAGGTGCCATCCGTAGCGAATCGCCATATAACGCAATACAAAACACAGCGCTGCACCCGCAAACATGGCCGGCGCGCGAGGCAGCGACAGAACATTCGCAACGGCTACTACGGCGCCACCCACCAATGCCGCGCTCGCGTAAAGATCCGATTTCAAAACGACAGGCACTCTTGCGGTCAGCACATCCCGTGCAATACCACCACCGATACCACTAAGAATGCCGAGCAGCACGGCCGAGGTCGGCGTAAGGCCGGCCGCGAGTGCCTTCGCGGTGCCCGCCACCGCAAAAAGACCGAGTCCGACGGAATCAAACACCTGAACCGGGTTGCTGAGTTTTTCAACCAATTCCGCGCGAACGAACGTGAATATCCCCGCAGTGCTTGCGATCAGCAAATAATGACCATTGGCCAAAGCGACAGGTGGTGTGGCACCGATCAAGACATCGCGCGCGATGCCACCGGCCGTCGCCGCAGCGAACGACACAACCAATACGCCGAACAAATCCAGCTCCCGACGCATTGCGACAGTTGCCCCGCTCAAAGCGAACGCGAACGTACCGGCATAATCGATTATGGTGAACCAAGTGAACATAATTATTCCTGCGCGGAGTCTAGCGAACTTGAGAGGGGGATGAAGATGGCCGAGATGGTTGAGGTCGAGAACATCAACACACCAGGGGTGACCAGTCGAGTCAACGCCGCGAAATATCGCGCCATGCGAGAGGCCTATCTCGCAACGCTCACAGAAGACCCGCCAGGACAGACTCAGGCCGAGCTTATGCCCCTTGTAAAACAATCGCTTCCGAGTGACCTGTTCCCAGGCGGCAAAACCTCTGGATGGTGGCTCAAGACCGTACAACTCGACCTTGAAGCAAAAGGTCTGGTCGCGCGCTCGGACACCCGTCCGCTACGCTGGTTTCAAACGCCACGACGTTAAAGCACACGCCCTTTCGGCCGCTAGCCCATTATCAGGAAGGATGCCTCGATCCGGGGAGGGTTAGAAAGCGATATGGTGACTGCGGCAACCGCAAGCGTCATGGGACGCTACGAATTGAAACGTGTGCTCGGTAAGGGATCACAGGGGAAAGTCTATCTCGCCTACGATCCGCAACTTGAACGCGATGTTGCGATCAAGATTCTCACGTCGAGCCTTGCCGAGTTCAACCTGAAGGGCGCGAATGGCACGCCGTTAGAGGCGCTGACCTCCAGTCGCCTGAAGCATCCCAACATCGTCCCGATTTACGATATTGGCGAAGCGCAGCTCGGACCGTATCTCGTATTCGGTTACGTTCCGGGTCGAACCCTCGCCAATGAGCTAGGCTCCCGGCAAAAGTTCACGCTCAAGGAAGCGGCGGGCCTGATCACTACCGTACTCGACGCCGTAGCCACCGCCCATGAAGCGGGCGTTCTGCACCTCGACCTCGGGCCGCGCAACATCATGATGGATGAGCGCGGCAAGCCGCAGGTGATGGACTTCGGTTTGTCCCAGTTCGTGGACTTCCAGCGCGAAGATCTTGGGCTCGCAACGGGTACGCTGAGGTACATGGCACCCGAGCATTTCCTGCGACAGGAGCTCGGCCCTTACACCGATGTATTCGCGCTCGCTTCAACCATTTACGAGTTGCTGACCGGGCAACGCGCGATCCCTGGCGACAGCATCGAATCGATTCAGCGCAACATTGTCGGTGTCGCGGTCAACTACGCGCCTCTGAACGACATTGAAAACGGTGAGCATATCGTGCGCTTCCTCAAAGGCGCATTCGTGATGGATATCGAAGACCGCTATGAAAATGCACGTGCGATGCTCGAGGCGTTCAAAGTATGCGTCGTGGCTGCAGGTGTCGCCGACGAGGCACGTGGTACTGACCTCAGCCACAGCACGGTCGACTTTTTGATGCGGCGCATGCAGCACAAAAAAGACTTCCCTGCGATCTCCAG
This sequence comes from Pseudomonadota bacterium, assembly GCA_038521865.1. Taxonomy (GTDB): domain Bacteria; phylum Pseudomonadota; class Gammaproteobacteria; order Steroidobacterales; family Woeseiaceae; genus CALBPI01. The sequence goes on from JBCBKO010000002.1 coordinate 463,436, forward strand.
CACATTGAACGACATCAACCGACTGGCGGGCGATAGCAATGGCAACGCAAACGCCGACAAGCTTGCGAACGTGATCCTCCGCGATCTGTCCCTCACGAGCAAACTGCTGACGATGGCCAACTCTTCGTTCTATGGCAGTCGGGCAACGGAGGTGACGAGCGTTTCGCAGGCGGTTGTTTTACTCGGGGTACAGCAGGTGAGGATGGTTGCGTCCAGTCTCACTCTGTTCGGTCACTTGAAGGGCGACTCTGACGTCCTACGTGACAGCATGACCAAATCTTTCCTTTCTGGTCTCATTGCCAGACACCTCGCTCAGCGCGCAAAGCTTCGCGATGCCGAAGAGGCGTTCATCGCCGGTATGTGTCAGAACCTCGGTGAAAACCTCACCATCTACTACTTCCCTGAAGAGCATGATGTGATTCTTGAGACCGCACGAAGCAAGAGCTTGCCGCGCTGGAAAGCGGCTGTCGACGTGCTCGGTTGCGACTTCGCCATGCTCGGTGCCAACGTTGCGAAAGTCTGGTCTCTGCCGCAAGTCATCATAGAGGCCATCATGGGCATACCCGATGGCGGCAGCATGGCGCCTGCCGATGATCAACAGGCCATCCGGAATCTCTCGGTAATGGCGAATGAGCTTTGCGCGGCCTTTGTCGATGCTGATCGCGACGAGGTGTCCGATGTGCTCGACACGATTGCTGCGCGTTATGCGCAAACCACCGAACTCTCCAGCGAATACCTCTACAAGTTGTTCGCCGCAGCTTACGAAAAGCTGTCCAAGTTTGCGCCGATCTTCGAGATTAACGTGAACAGCAGTGAATTCTGCTCTGCCGTGCAACAATGGATCGCACTTCGCGAGCGGGAGCTGGCGGCCTGACCACTATCGCCTAGCGTCGGGGCCCTCGGTCGACTAGTCTTGAGCGTCTGGAGAGGAGCTCGGGGACACGGGACATGGGAACGACTGCAGCCACCGCCAACAGCGGTGTTCTGGGATGGATTGAGCGCACGGGGAACAAGCTGCCCGATCCGGTATTTATCTTTTTCTGGTTGATCGGCGCGTTGATTCTGATCAGCGTCATCGCAGCTTTGACAGGGCTGAGCGCACCGCATCCGACCAATCTGGATCAGTCCGGTCAAGCGGTCATTATCGAAGCCAAGAGCCTATTGTCGGCCGAAAATATCCAGAAGCTGTGGGTTGAGATGCCGAAAACCTTCACCCACTTCCATCCGCTCGGCTACGTGCTCGTCGTGATGCTGGGCGCAGGTATCGCCGAGCGATCCGGATTGTTCGGTACCGCGATGCGCGGAGCCGTACGCAATGCGCCCAAATTTCTGTTGACGCCGATGGTAGCGCTGGTCGCCATGGTCGGTAACCTGGCCGCAGACGCGGCCTATGTTGTACTGATTCCATTGGCCGGTGTGCTTTATGCGGCGGCCGGCAGACATCCCATCGCGGGCATCGCTGCGGCGTTCGCCGGGGTCTCCGGCGGATTCTCGGCCAACCTACTGCCCGGGCAGCTCGATGCGTTGTTGTTTGGTATTACCGAGACCGCAGCGGAGAGTCTGGACAAAGGGTGGGACGCCAACATCGCCGGAAACTGGTATTTCATCGCGGCGATGACCGTGATTTTCCTGCCGGTGATCTGGTATGTGACGGACAGGATCATCGAACCAAGACTCGGCAGCTTCAAGGCCGAGGGAAGTCTCGCCAGCATCACAGACGATGGCGACAAACCTCTCACAGCCGACGAGCGCCGCGGGTTGGCCTTGGCAGGTTTCGCGGCACTTGCCATCGTGTTGGTGTGGGTTGGCTTTACGATCGGCCCCGGCACACCGCTGATCGATGAGACAGCGAAGCCGGAAGCACAGCTTAGCCCCTTTTATAAGTCTCTGGTGGCGGGCTTCTTCATACTGTTCCTTGCATGCGGTTGGGCATACGGATCGGCGACCGGCACGGTCAAGGATCACCGCGACATCGTAAAGATGATGACCGATGCTATGGGTGATCTCGCCTACTACATGGTGCTCGCGTTTGCCGCGGCGCATTTTGTCGCCATGTTCAAATGGTCGGAACTCGGGCTGATTTTCGCGATCATGGGGGCTGATGGATTAAAGGCTGCCGATCTACCGATGCCAGTTCTGCTTGGCTTACTCGTACTGTTCTCTGGTGCGATCAACCTGTTAGTCGGTTCGGCGAGCGCCAAATGGGCATTGCTTGCGCCAGTCATGGTGCCAATGATGATGCTCTTGAACATCAGCCCCGAAATGACGACCGCCGCTTACCGGGTCGGTGATTCGGCCACCAACATCATCACGCCGCTGATGGTCTACTTCCCACTTATCCTCACGTTCTGTCAGCGCTGGCAGAAAGACTATGGGCTCGGCAGTCTGACGGCGACGATGATTCCCTACTCGATCTTCCTGCTGGTCAGTGGACTGATCATCACAATGGCCTGGATCGCGCTGGGATTGCCCCTTGGGCCTGGCGTCGGCGTTGAGTACACACTACCGCCACCTGCTTCGGGCACTGCGCTTTAGAATGCATGAAGATACCAAAGTCCCTGAGCAGCGCCAGAAGCGATTAAAACCACTGGCGGCACTTTGGCCGTTCATTGCACCTTATCGCGGGACACTATTCGCTGCATTGGTGGCTTTGCTTCTAGCGGCTGCAGCGATGTTGGTGCTTCCTGTTGCACTCCGGTTTGTGATCGACCGCGGCTTTAGCGGTGGTGACTTCTCGACGATCAACCGTTACTTCGCAGGATTTCTGATCGCCGCCGTACTGTTTGGCGGTTTCGCAGCGATGCGCTTCTACCTCGTCACCTGGCTCGGTGAACGCGTGGTCGCTGATATTCGACGCGCGGTCTACGACAACGTGATCAGCATGGATCCCCCGTTCTTCGAGATCACACGCACAGGCGAAGTGCTGAGCAGACTCACAGCAGATACGACTCTGGTGCAGAGCATCTCCGGGGTTAGCTTGTCGATCGCGTTACGTTCGCTGATTTCATTCTTCGGTGCGCTAATCCTGTTACTCGCCACCAATATCGAACTGGCGGCCTACATGCTGCTTCTTATCCCGGTTGTGGTCGTGCCGTTGATTGCTATCGGCAGACGGATTCGCTCGCTATCTCGCAGAGCACAAGACCGCATCGCAGATACAACGGGTCGCGCCGAAGAGACCTTCAACGCCATTCGTACCGTGCAAGCATTCACCCTGGAGTCGGTGCAGAAGTCTCGCTACGCCGAGAGCGTTGAAGACAGTTTCGATGCTGGGATTCAACGCACACGCGTGCGGGCACTGATCAGTGCAATGGGGGTAACCCTAGTGTTTGGTGCGATGACGTTCGTGCTTTGGCTCGGAGCACGCAAAGTCATCGCAGGCACAATGACCGGCGGTGAGCTAGGTCAATTCCTGCTGTATGCGGCGATCGTTGGCGGATCGGCTGCAAACCTTTCCGAAGTCTGGGGTGAAATACAACGCGGCGCTGGCGCGATGGAAAGGCTTGCGGAGCTGTTGCATGCAACACCGGCTATTCAGGCGCCCGCACAGCCAGAACCCATTCCTCAACCTTGTAGCGGAAAGGTCACCTTTGACAATGTCGGGTTTGCCTACCCGTCCCGACCAGAGACTCCAGCGCTCAATGCCGTTAGCTTCAACGTAGAACCTGGACAGATGGTGGCGCTGGTCGGCCCGTCCGGCGCAGGTAAATCAACCACCCTGCAACTGCTACTGCGCTTCTACGATCCGAACTCCGGGCAGATTCTCATCGATCAAACACCGATCAATCGCGTCGACCCACAGGCATTGCGCGAGCACATTGCGTTGGTACCGCAAGAGACAGTGCTGTTCGGCACGACCGCCATGGAAAACATTCGCTTCGGCCGGCCAGACGCCGATGATGACGCCGTCTTCGAAGCGGCACGCGCAGCGGCCGCAGATACCTTTATCCGCGCATTGCCGGAAGGCTACGACAGCTTTCTCGGAGAGCGAGGCCTGCGATTGTCTGGCGGGCAACGCCAACGTATCGCTATCGCACGAGCCATACTCAAAAACGCGCCCATTTTGTTGCTCGATGAGGCAACCAGTGCTCTCGATGCCGAGAGTGAGCAATTGGTCCAGCAGGCCTTGGACACGTTGATGGTCAATCGAACGACGCTGGTCATCGCTCACCGTCTGGCAACCGTCAAACAAGCTGACCGCATCATCGTGATGGACCACGGGCGTATCGTCGCTAGCGGCACACATCACTCACTGATCGGTGACAATGAGTTGTACGCACGGCTCGCCAAGCTGCAGTTTGGAGAAGACAAGAGCGCCGGCGTGAGGAGCGAGCGTCGACGATCCCAAGCTTAAGGATTCGCGCAAAAACGAGACACAGCTCACAAAACGCCTTTGATTATGTTCAATAAAAATAGTCGCTTACAGATTCAGTCGTTGCCGACGACTTTCTAAGTTTCTGATGTAACGCAAAAAATTTCGAAGCGTTTGGAAACCCGGCCGGCTAATCGGTAAGTCGACCGAATAGCGACATATCGATGTCATATTCGCGCCTTAACGTTCTCGCGTTTTCCCTAACCAAAACACAACGGAGACTGTCACCATGACAAGATCAAATCTCCGGGCTGCGATGAATGTTGCACTAGGCGTAGCCGCTGCAACGTTCCTGACCACCCCCGCGTTCGCTGAGAACGACAAGAGCGATGACACTTTTACCTTGCAGGTTCTGCATACCGCTGATGCCGATAGTAACGGCCGCGTGGCGCTCGACAACGTCGGACGTTTCTCAGGACTCGTCAAGCAATTCACGCGCGAGTACCGGCGCGAAACACTCCTGCTCAGCTCAGGTGATAACTACATTCCTGGGCCACGCTTCAACGCGGCAGGGGAAGATGAATTTGTGAATGCGCTGGGCGAACCCAGTGAAGGTCGACTCGACATCGCACTGCTGAACGCCATGAAATTCCAGGCCTCAGCTGTGGGCAACCATGAACTCGACGCAGGAACCAGCGCCGAAATCGGCAGCGGCGGTTTTGCGAGCATTTTCGGTAGAACTGATGCCTGGGTTGGCGCGCGCTTCCCTTACCTGGCAGCTAACCTCGACTTCACTACCGATGAGGCACTGGCGCCGTTCGTAACCGCGGACGGTAAGTTCGTAAACCGCGGTCGCGGTCGTCTTGCTGGTACCGCCATCATCAAACGCAGAGGTCACAAGATCGGTGTTATCGGTGCTACCACCCCGACGCTGCCTGTGATCACCAATGAAGGCGGTATTACTGTCAACCCTGCGATTGATGGCGCGGACTTTGACGTCGCCGAGTTGGCGGCGGTGCTTCAGCCGGCAGTCGATAGTCTGCGCGAAAAGGGCGTCGACAAAATCATTATGCTGGCCCACATGCAGCAGATCGAAATCGAACGCCAGTTGGCCAACCTGTTGGATGGCGTCGACATCATCATCGCTGGTGGTTCCAATACCCGACTGGTCGATGAGACTGACCGCTTGCAGCCAGGCGATGAGGCGCAAGGCACCTACCCGAACGTCCTGGAAAGCGCCAGCGGTGAACCTGTACTGCTCGTGAACACCGATGGCGACTACAAGTACCTTGGACGTCTGGTTGTTGACTTCGATAGCGAAGGCAAAATTCTTTTGGAGTCCTTGGACACCGAGGTGAACGGCGCCTATGCAACTGATATCGACTCCTACAACTTCTTTGGCGCGCCGGCGCAGAACCAGAGTGTTGTTAACCTGGTGCAGATTGCACAGGACACGCTGGCTCGCATTGATGCACCGATTGGCCTCACGAACGTATTCCTGGAAGGCGCTCGTGATCCGGGTGTCCGTACAGAAGAGACCAACCTCGGAAACCTGACTGCTGATGCCAACCTTGCTGCAGCACAAGCGTTTGACCCGAGCGTAGTGGTTTCGCTGAAGAACGGTGGTGGTATCCGTGCAAGCATCGGCTCGCGTATCGTGCCACCGGGTGGCACCGAAGCGGTTCCAACACCGCCTGCAGGTGGCATCATTGGTACCTTGGCGCTGCAGACAACACTGCGCTTCAACAACGACCTGTCGTTGCTGACCCTGACGGGTCAGAACTTGCGTGAAGTTCTGGAGCACGGCATTGGCGCAATCCCTGGTGTGTCGGGTCGTTTCCCGCAGGTCGGCGGAGTTGAGTTCAGCTACGACGCAACGTTGCCGGAAGGCTCGCGCATCGTCAGTGCAACCATCACAGGTGGTGGTGTTGCCACTCCGCTGGTCATCGATGGTGTTACACAAAGCCCCGACGCTACCTACCGGATCGTGACGCTCAACTTCCTCGCAGGTGGGGGTGACGGCTATCCGTTCCCGCAGGATGCATCAGCAAACCGCATCGACTTGCCAACGGTCTTGACCGATCCAGGCGCTGTAGATTTTGCGGTGCCCGGCTCCGAGCAGGATGCACTTGCTGAGTTCCTGATTGCTAACTTCCCAGTTGGTGGGGATGTCGCATTTGATCAGGCGGATACACCAGCAGGTGAAGATACGCGCATTGTTCGACTGGATACTCTGTAAGCAAAGTCCAGCGACTCTTGTTGCAAAGACAAGCCCGGCGATCTACGGATCGTCGGGTTTTTTTTGTGTGCTTAGGAAACTATCCGCGTTTTTTCGATGACTAAGTCGTGCGGCAAACACGAAAAGCACGGGCGACTATGATGCGAAGCCTCGGAATAATCACAATCTGTGCACTATTGGGTGGCTGCGCCACCTACACCACACCCGGTGGTCCGGTAGTGATCAGCGATCTGGCCACGCCAGAAATCAATCGCCTGATGACGCGGGAGCCCACCGCAGACTTCCCTGCGAATATTGCTGTCGTTCAGATTCAAGCAGGGGGATACCGGTCGCTCAACACGACCGGTTTTGGCGAAGGTCGATACAGCGTCGTACTCGATCGCAATGAGGCATCCGAGCGTGTCTTACAGCAACTCGGTTCGCTGAAGGGTGTCGCTAGCATTGGACCATTGAACAGACTGCTGCTACCGACTCGAATGGATTCAGTGCAGTCACTGCGTGAGGCCGCCGCCAAACTGCGTGCAGATATGCTGTTGCTTTACACCATTGATACCGGTTTTCAAGTGGGCGACCGTCGCTTCCGACCACTAAACACCGTGGCACTCGGGTTTCTGAACAACAAAAAGATCACAGTGACGACTACCGCATCAGCGGTAATCTATGACGTACGCACCGAATATATCTACGGACTCGCGGAGGCGACTAGCGCAGACGAAAGCGCGGCGAACGTCTGGAGCAATGCGCGCGTGGTCGATGAGTTGCGCGTCGGCACCGAGCGCGAGGCACTGATAGAACTCGCCGACGAGATCGAGAAGGGCTGGAGCAAAATCTACGCGATGCACGCTAACTCGGGCGATTAACAGCCGGCCAAGCCGCTGCTTGCATCTTTTTCGTCGATTCCACCGAAGGCATGATCAAGCGAACTGTGAGCGTGATCATGCCGAGCATCACCAGAACCTTTGTCGCAGCGATCGCACTTATTGGCATCGCGAGCGCTGGCGCAGAAACCGAAGCGGACTCCGCGATGCGGTTCGCACCAGGCGCGGTATCAAGGCTTGGCGAGGTGACGCTATCACCAGCATTCACCCCTGACGGCAAGACCGCGTATTTTTCTCGAGCTGCTTGCCCGCGGGTTTGGCAGTGCCCACAGTTACTTTACAAAAGCGAGCAGATCGATGGCGTCTGGCGAGACGCTACTCGCGTTGCTGACCTCGGCAAATATCGAGTCGACTGGCCGAGTGTGTCGCCAGATGGCAATACACTGGTTTTCACCTGGACAACGCCGCAGGAGAAATACAAAGGCCTCGACATCTCCGAGAACTTTGACCTGTTCACGCTTGACCTCGCTGATGCAAACGCACGCCCAGTCGCTATCGAAGGCGCTGATATCAACCGACCGCGCGCGGAGGTGCTAAAGAACCGCCGTGCGTTTCATGTGCAGAGCGCGGGCACACTAACTCGGAACGGAGATCTCTATTTCTGGGATGAACGTGCTGACGCTGTGGGCGAACGCGATGTCTTTCTTGCAAGAAGTGACGGCAACGGCGGCTTTATGAAGGCAGAACCATTACCCGCTCCGATCAACTCGACAGAGCGCGATCAGCTCGGATGGATCAATCCGGCGGGCACGGTCATGTTGCTGGCCTACCCGGATCGCGGTGGCGAAGGTGACGACGATATCTTCATTTCACGCAATCGCGATGGTGTCTGGAGCGAACCACAAAATCTCGGGCCATTGGTCAACTCAAGTGCTTATGATGCAGGCGCTCGATTCACGCCGGACGGTGAGCAGCTGGTCTTCACCTCGTCGCGCGCGTTTGACGACGAACCGGAGGGACTACTGCAGGTATGGACCATACCGACTCGACCCCTTATTGAGGTCGGTGTGCTTACGCCGGACGATATTGCGGTAAATTAATTCCTCAATTCTGATAGGGGAAGTCGGATGACGAAAGTTTCTACGTGGATTGGTGTTGTGGTGCTCAGCGCGTGCTTAAACGCTGCTCATGCTTCAGAGGTCTGGAGTACTTCTACAAAAATTAGAAGTATCTATCCCACTCAAACCTCACTGTTTTTCTTAACCGAGTACTCGAGCTCTCTTGGAACCTGCGATGCCGGTGGACGATTCGAGATAAGAAATACAGATCCAAATTACGAGATTCTATCGAGCGCTTTGATGGCAGCGTTTTTCGGTGACTACTCGATTCGTGTCAACAACGAAGACACAGGGCCACGGTGCGCACTGCGTGTGAACAGGTTTTTTGTGGATCGCTGATACTGTCACCAGGCTGGAGGACGTCAGTCTAGAAAATCACCAAAAAACGGCTCTTGTGGAACCAATCGTCGTGGCTAAACAGGCAACGTCCAAAGGGACAGGTTCCTCAGTGGAAAAGAAAGGCGGGTGCGGAGCAGTGTTGACATCGCGGCCGTATTTGCATGGATTCACTCCTTATCTGTTTTTTGATATTTCGCCAGAGTAGCTACCTACTTACCGCCGACGGTCGACTGTGCGGAGTCATGAGGGACAACTAAAGTGGCTGACAAAACAACCGGAACGAAGTGCAATCGCAGAATAATATCAGTGGTTTGTCTGTAGCTGCAAAAACTCAAAAATTTTCGGCGATTCGGTCTTGAGATAACTGCGCAGCTCCGAGTCTCCGGGGCAAGGTAGGTGTTTCCTAAAATCCCTAATCCTCCTCCCAATCTTCAAAATGTATCCATTGCTCGCTCCGAGAGGTAGTAGGCCCAAGGCGAGCAGCTGCTTTATCGTATCGTCTCCGAGATCCACTACTGCTAGAGGTATGTCCCCTTTGCGGGCAAATCCTCCAAGCTTGTCCATAGACATAAGACCATTCTCCTGAATGGTTACTCTAGCTATTTCCTCCGGGCTCCTATCGTCCGCGAAGTCACCCGAGCAAACGCTGATCTCGATAGCACCTTCGACAAGCTTCTCCTCTGAAAGAACGAAATTAAAACTACCCATCAGAACAACTCAGGAAATGCAGCACGTACTGCGGGATGGTATCCAGCGATTACGCCGTCCGCTTCAAGGCTATGGTGAATCCGTTGCTGAAGGTTCACGTATTCCTCCTCGCGCAATACCAACCCGCCGCCTAGAATAATACCCTTCGCCTCGTTGAACTCGTGGAGGAACCATGACTCCGTGTATTCATCGGCGTGCCCGATGATCACTCTCAAAAGCATAGTCCGGTTAGCTATCTCCCAGTCCACTCCTGTTCCGTCCGCGCCCCAAAAGTTGCCATTCTGTTCCCGAGCAAGCTTATCCAGAGCAAAAACGATAATCGCAACCTGCTCGCGGGAGTACGTAATTTTGCGACCATTTGCTTCCGGCACGAGACTTGCGGCTACCATCTTTGCCGCATTCATTTGAGAATCAAACTTGCGGAGCAATTCCTCGCCAGCCCCCACAATCTGTTTGAGTCCCTCGACTCCGCCTAGGGCTCTCCTCAACTCTCTTAAGACCTCTGACTCGATTCCCGAATGCGCGACCTCATTGAAGGCTCGTCCAAACGCAGCTGTCAGCCCCCCATTGGCAAACTTGCCTCCCGACACGACGGAAACGGTGCCGCCTATCATTGCCGATATGAAGTATTGCGCAATGTCATCCGAGACCGAGGTGACAATCGGCGAAAAAGCTTGAGAGAAACCAGCCGCCAAGAATCCATGCGCAAATTTACCGCCGCCTAGTTCACTCATAACACCGCCTACGACGGCGTGGCTCAGTATTTTCTTGTTAAATTGAGCAGCAGTCAGCCCGCCTTCCAATAGCGCGGCCGATGAACCCGCTTCGTTCGCGGTTGCCAAGCCCTGGAAATAGTCCCCCACAGCAAAGAATGCAGCTGCGCTTACGCCGCCATTGAGTGCGCCTCTTACGGGATTACCACCATTAGCTCCTGCGAGTATTGCGCCGCTACCCGCACCGAGGAGCGCTGCTTGGTACCACGTGGAGATTCCGCCCGACGCCACTGTAACCAAAGCGCCCACCGCAATGTTGAAGAGATCCCTAAACGCATACCCGCTCGGGTCTGTAGCGTTAAGCGGGTTGTTGACGATATATGAATAGCGATTGAGATTCTGCCCGTTGAGGGGTTCCTGAACTATGGGGTCAGCCTGCAGGAATCGACCGATCCGAGCGTCGTAGATACGACCATTCATATGAATGATGCCAACGCTATCCAACATCTCGTGACCGGTGTAGCCGCGAGTTGTTACTGACACATCAAAGATCGCTAGCTGCGCGCCTTGAATGAGCTGCCAGTTCGCACTGCGTCGTTGTCCCCATGCATCGAACGACATTGTCTGGACGACATCGCCGTAGTCGTTGGTAATGACATCAGTAGACCCAAGGTGGTCTTTATGGAGATACGTTAAGACTTGATCGGTCTGGTTCAATCCGCTCGAATCAAATAGGAGTGTTTTGACTGCCACGCCCGCGATGTAGCGTTTTCGCTCGCTAGTACCATCTGACCGTTGGATGAACTCGACGCTCCCAACATATCGGGTCGTCGTAACGGCACTACTATTAGTGTCTATCCGCTTATACCTTGCACGATCGGTGCCGTACTTAAATTCGACCTTGTCTGTGCCCTTTTCGATTTTGAAAGGCTTGTCGAAAGTCGTGTACTTGATTGTTCGTCCATCTCCACCTGTGTTGTTTCCTGCTGCATCGTAAGTAAACAAGTCGCCTGCGACACTGGTCACGGCATGAGGGCCAGCGGATGCGCCGTAGGTGTAATTGCCGACATCAGACTTTGACTGCATATTTCCGATTGCGTCATATGTCAGAGTCACATCGGAAAGGCCGGTTGCCTCTTGGCGAGTGAGACGATTGAGGCCGTCATATGTAAACGACTCTAGGAGGTTTTTTCCGGCACTCTTGTCATGCCTCGATTGGAGATTTCCGATCGTGTCCCACGAATAATTGAGATCCTGAACGTTGGTGGATCCGGCACTGGATGCAATCCGATCCAAACGACCGGTCTGAGCGTTGTAGGTCCGCGCTGTAAGGACACCATTGCCAAAAATTTCGTCCGTGACTTGACCCCGAGCGTTGATCTGGAGTGTGTTTTGGTAAACGGTACGTGCCTGGCCAGCGACCTCGACGGCATCTTCGACCGCACTTAAGTATCCATAGTTGTTGTAGCGATTGCGGATGCCACTGTCGGAGAAAGTTCCGTCGCCGGCGGCATCAAACACTTGGAACACTCTACCGAACTGATCGTAGGTCGTCTTCTCTGAATAGACGCGACCATCAAAACTGGTGGTCACAGTGGCCCCTCTTCCCAGAGAGTCATAGGCATACGTTCGGGTGAATCCTGATACCGAATCCGACTCAGAAGCCACCTTTCCAAGACCGTATGACGCGGTGTCGTAGACCCACGTCGTGCTTCCTTCAATATTGGTAGTGCCGTCGCAAGCTGCGGATGTTTGGGATGAGCATTCATCGATGCGAGAGACCAGTCGTCCCAGATCATCATAAGACGACTGAATACTGTGGCCGTTGGCATTCGATTGGCGCTCCAGCTCGCCAAACGCGTTATATACGTAAGTGACAATCCCCAAGTCTGGGTCGTCCAGCATGATTTTTCGATCTCGAATGTCGTACTGAATCAAGGTCGTGTTCTGCCCTGCATCACGCATCTCAACCAAGTTGCCCGCGTAATCGTATTCGTAGGTCGTGATGCCGTTCAGGTTGTCCGTAACGCTGACGATTTCCCCCAGTGCATTCTGGGCCTCTACCCGATCCTGCCCCTTGTCGTTAATTAGTGTTTTCGTGAGACCGCTGTACACGGTTTGCATCTGCGACGCGTCAGGGAGCTCAACCAGGGTTGGACGACCCGCGATATCGTAGGACGTTGTTGTCCACCATTTCTGACCGCTTGGGAAATCATATGGAGTCGATTGCCTGCGCACTCGCCCTAAGGAGTCGTACTCGACGTCCTCAGCATCCCATGCGCCGTCGAACCCCCGCGTTAGTGTTCGCGTCGTACGCCCAAGTACATCGTGGCAAACCTGACTTTCGCCTCCGCCAGCTATCGAAGCAGTCTCTTTGTAGGCCGTTCCTGCTGGGCAGTTGGTCGATGTACGAGTGAGATAAGCGGTCTGAAAAGCGCCTGTGTCAGACTTTCGAAAATACTCACGACCCATGAGACCGTAAGCGATCTCGCTCTCCACGTAGGTCCCGCTGGTATCGACATAGTCCCGCACAACGGTAGGCGATCCGAATTGGTTATAGGCCAGCGCTTCCCCCACCAAACGGCCGCGGCAGTCGTAGGACGCGACAGGGTAGCGACCGACCGCATCGTAAACTGTCGTGTCAACAGCGCATCTAGTAATTCCGCCGCCAGTTACGCTCTTGCCAACACGATTACCGTAGTTGTCGTACCGGTGGTTTGATACTAGCGTCAGAACGGACGCCTGAGCGCCGGTCTGATCCGGCTCGACAATTTCTTCCCGCAATAGCCCCCTAAGCGCCCCTGTCGAGAAATAATCGAACTCGCTGACGCGTTGTTGCTGACCCGGCAAACCTTCTCGAGAGATGCTCACGACAGTTCGTCGCAAGCGTGCCTCATGCAGCGGAAGTGTAGATGTATCGAAGTATGTGCTAGTTGTCGTGGTCGTCCTCACCGGGGACGAACCAGCGCCATAGTCGCGTACTACCATCTGCTCCGGATTTCCTGCGGAATCAATGGCGGTAGTTTCAGTGACTTTTCGAGTAATTAGGCTTCCCTGGCCTACCCCGTTTGCTACCAGATCGTAGGTCTTATCCTCGGAGACCTTGTTGTAGACGTGGAGGGGCCCCAACGCGGCAGAACCGGCGGTCGGCATACCAGCGCTGATGTTCTCTACCACACCCCACTCTGTTGTGGACTCACTGAGCAGTGCGCCATCTGAAGTGATAGTAGAGGTCCGTTGGGGACGGCCAATAAATGGCCAATCTTGGCGGTACTCGGTGGTTGTAGTAACACCAGTTTGTAGATCGACGGTTTGCAAGGCGGCAAAACCAAGCATGCCTCGACCCGCCGCTTGCACCTTACCTTCCCGGTAGAAGTAGCTTACTGAGCTCATCGCACCAGAGTTGACGTTTGCAGGGGATTCTCCTGCGGCAGGTGCCGACGATGCTACGTTTGTGGTCACAAACATCGGGCCAGACAACTCAAGGACAGGCTGCGATTTCCCGAGAGATTGATGTCCAACTGGAATATCCCAATCGCTGTTGAGCTGGGTGTAGAAGGCGGATGCGTCCTGCACCATGTAGCCGCCAAAACGGCAATACGCCGCCGGGATTTCTTGCGGCGCATTACAGGCGCCAACCGATGTGGCCTGTACGTTGACCTCTATGCGCTCATAGTGATCCGTCCGCGCCAAGGACCCGTACTGAATCTGCGTCTCGCCGCCAAGTCCGTTTGTAATGGTGTGGATTCGATTCGGCGCCGTGGGTATTGGTGCGTCATAGCCCGGATTAGTCGTAGGGACCAAAGTCGACAACGTAGCTTGGTCCGAATCAAAAAGGACAACTTCCGGTTTACCTATACCGTGGATGTCGGCGAGAAAAACTGATTGGTCAGGATCATTATCTACTAGCGGCGCGAAGAAACCAGAGTAGCCTGTCGTGTTCGCCGAGAAGTTCTCACTGCTTGGCTCCCACACTCGGACGTTGATCTTGTCGACGTTCGGATTACTGAGCGTTCGGTGGCCCTTCCACATTAGATCCAGAAACCCATCGCCATCCCAATCCACAAATTGTGGCTCGTCCACGCCAGGTCCGGACGCTTGCGTATATAGCGTACCCATTACAGGCGATGCACCACTTGCACCGTCAAAGACCTTGGGCGCTGTGAAACTGCTGTCCCCACGATTGAGTTGGAACACAAACTGATCGCTCGCATCGACGTACACAATGTCGGTTAACCCATCCGCATTAATATCGACCGCTTGAATTCGGTCTCCATCAATGGACCCCGGTAGTTCGTGATAGGTCGAGAACTGGCCGAACTCATCCATTGTGACAATGGCATTCACCGGATCTGCGGGCACGCATCCACCCGGACCCGTACACAAATCGCCAACCTCGCCCGTTGCGATCAAGTCAGTGATTCCGTCGCCGTTAAAGTCGGAACCCGCAGCGCGGAATTCGACTTTGTCAAATTGAGGGATCTGATTCCCTCGTGTCGGATCCCAAAAAGGCGCGGTGGTTTGTAGCACGACACTTGTCGAGTATCGATAAAAGACATCGGAACTAACTGCCGCACCGGGTCGCTCCTCGAGGCGACGTGCCTTGATATCAAAAAAGTTTGGTTCAACGTAGTCAACCAATCCGTCCGAGTCGAGATCGACAAAGATTGCATTGATGTTTGTGAGCGGACTGTCTGCCGTCGGGTTTGCAACTGGGGAGTCGGACAGTCTCCAACTACCGTCTGACCGGGGTTGCGCGAGGAAGATTTTCCACTCGCCAGTAGCCGCATCGTAAGCTGCTACATCCGATCGACCATCCGCGTTGTAATCAATAGGCTGCAGGCGTGCGCGGATGGCAGATGGCACATGCCCAAAAACCACCTCTCGCGAGAAACCGTTCGCGCCAAAATATCCAACCTCATAGGCATCTGCGCCAGCAATCGCGTAGTTCAACCGATGCTGTACTGTTGTCGGGTCACTGCCATACGACCCCTCGAGCCAAACGAGATCCTGACGACCGTCTCCGTTCACATCGAATAGCGAATACGTCAAAAGACGGTGGTTGCCATTAACTAGCGCAATTGAATTCGTCGCTACTGTATTTGTATTTGGCGTCGGTGCATGCCACCAATCGAACTTGGTTGGCGCGAAACATGTGTTCAGAACACACTCCTGCACTCGGGTCAGGCGACTGGGGCGATCAGGCAACAGGAACTCGTCATTTGGCCCATAAACCCCGTAGGTAAGCGCAAACCGCCTAGCTTGTCGTTCTTGATCCGTTCGATTGTAGGTTCGAATCTCCGAGAGTCGTTCGTCCTGAGTGATCTTATGACCCGCCACATAGCGATGTTGGACATCGCCACGCGACTCGTACGAAAACTCTATCCTTGCGTGTGCAACGGCTTCCGGGCTTGAGGTGTTTGGGCCGTAGGCATACCTGATCTCAGATATCTGCTGCCGACTGGAGTTTGTGTTGTAGAAATACCAAATGGGATTCCCTACGCTGTCGGCAAATCGGCGAATTGACCAGTTGATCGTCTTCGAACTGGCGCCGCTCATCTTCGCCGATGTGTCTGTATCGCTGGCAGAACCACGCCCATAGAAGCTTTTAGAACCATCGGGCCTCGATACTTCAAAAAAGTCTGGCTCGCCCCCGGCTTCTGCCATGACTTCAACGATGGTGTTGCTATCGAGCTCCTGTCGATAAACTGCACCAGACGTCATATGTACCCCGGAAACGAGCAACAGACGCTGACCGTCGAGACAGAGTTGGTCATCGGTTGTCATCGAGATGGGCGCAGCCTCACCATCCTGCGCCAGTGTTTTTCTGCATCGCGAGATACTTGAGACTCCCGAGAGCTCCCAACCGAGACCCGCAGACCCATTACCCGCTGAGCTTGAGTAATTTAGAGATATCGAAGGCGCCACACCTGCCGTACCTGATGGCAAGGCAATTGGAATTGAGTAGGTCGCCGCACCCATTTCATCAACACGGAATTCTCCCGCGGTGGTCCCAATAGAATCAGACTCTGCGGCCGTGCTGAGCGCGGGTACAGGCGCGTTGTGGGCCTGCGGAACTGCGGCGACGCTTCCGGACGGCCCGCCCACCGAACCGTAGAGAGCCAGATTAGCGTTCGCAGACGGGCCGATGTCGTTTTGGCCCAAAGCTAATGCCTCAGCTTCAGCAGTCAGCCCTCCGAATGTCTCCGGCGGCTGTTGATGAATTTTGACGCCTTGGGTCTCAAAGTAAGGCTCAAAGTCCTGCTGCCACTCGGATGCATCGATCAAGAGGCGACTCCACGCGCCTGTGTTGGCATTTCTAAGCAGCAAATAGTAGGCCGAAGGGACCGTGCTTATTGGCGTAGCAATTTCAACGCCGATCAGAATGATTTTCGCGCGCTGCTCAACCGCATATAGCCCATCAACGTCGCTCGCGCTGAGCCCGCTGAGCTGTTGGACTCGATTCGAGAAAGCGTTTGCATCCCCAAAGGCGAGCGCCTCCAAAGTCGGGTCCATCGCAGTCATCGATGCTACGAAAATGAGGGCAGTGATTACCGTAACGAAAGCATTCTTGATCAACTTAATCACGGACTTTTGTCCCTTTGGTGTTTACGCCCGAGTGAGCAGCGATGGCATAACAAACCGAAGTCAGTCAGCATAATTCTGGTGCTATCAATCGTCATCGACGACATCGTGCACGACTAAGATTTGTTAAGGCTCAATCAAACTTGATATCTGTCGATCCGTTCGAGTTGCAAGCTTGGCCAGGAGTGGTGATATCAAGAACAATGCCAAACGTGGCATTGGATTGTTGCGCCGAGAGCGCCATGGCGTAGGCCCGGTCTACGGTGTTCTCACCGAGCAAGTTGTTTCGGAAGTACGCGTAGTTGTGTATGCAATCGCTGAGCACGGTGCCATGAAAACGCACGATGAAACCATCATGGTACAAATAGACACGTTGAATCTTCCCTGTGTACCAAGCCGCTGCTGAATTGGCGTTCGGAGACGCCATTAAGCCTAAGGCGCACACAATCAGAAGCGCCCAAACCAACCCAAAACTAACCCCGTTGCTCGACCCCATATCTTCACCTCACTTTTTGTTTGAAATGTAATGTTATGTCACTGAAGTTACGCAAAAATGACAAATAAGGTCAAACTCACCTATTTTTGGTCGATTCTGAGTCAATAAGCGAGAGAGGTAGACAATGAGAAAACTACGCGGATTATCAATTGCCTGCGCTTTGTTCTTCGGAGGTACCGCATACGGGTCGTGCAACTCCTTTGGGTGTATTAGTACAGGTGATGAGGTCTTGAGTTCGGTATACCCAACACTCGGAAGAGTTTATTTGGAGCCCCCTTCCGCGGCGGACAAGGCGGCCCTGAATTGCACGCTTGTGTCTGGCCACTACATGACGCTTGAAAAGAGTTACGATAATTTTGATGCAGTGTATTCGACTATCTTGACGGCGCTGTCGACAGGCACCCGGTTTCAAGTACGCATCGCAGAAGGTTCTACCAACTGCCGTGTTGTATACGTTCGCATGTGTATCTAAGGAGACAAAAATTAGAAAAGTGGCATTACTGCTAGCCTTTATCCTAGCGTTTGCGTGTGCCTCTATGGCGGCAAATGCTGGTTCTCAGGTTGGAACAGTCAAGCACATCATCGTACGCGCTAGCGATGGACTGCATTACGTTTACATCGATGGGCCAGATTCCAACAAACCAGCATGCGCAACCATGAGCTACTGGATGATTCAGAACCCTACGAGCGAGGTTGGGAAGAGCCAGTTCGCGATGCTGCTCGCTGCTTACACTGCAGGCCTAAACGTAAAGATCACTGGTACCAATAGCTGCTCGGTATGGCCGGACGGCGAGACAGCAAATACAGTTCAGTTGGTTGAGTAGCAAGGAATAGCTCGACATGTTGTGAGTCATTGTCTGAGCCGCGGCGAAAATAACTATGATGCCCCAGCACTGCTCCATACCACTGCAACGCTTGGAAAGCCTCCCGGTAATCTCGGTCTCAGCGAGTAGCGTTTTTCAGAAGTTCTCACCGTACAGCGGTTCGTCTGCTCACTCGAATAAGCAGGAGGCTGAACTAATGTACCGTCGATCCCGACACTAAGCGTACGTTTGCGGTCCCACGGTTGTTAAACTCCATGTTTATCCTGTCCTGGCAATTGGAGTTGCCCCAGCGGTTTTCTTTTCTGCAACATTTGCGACCCGACTCGAGTAACACTCGTGAGTCCTCGCATTCAGGTCGGTTTTCGTTGACAGACCAAGCCCCGATGGTGACACTATGTTAAATCGCAGGGGCGGCTATGAGCGATTTTCATGGCGTGACGTTGACCTAAACCGACGCCCTGGTAAGAACAAGGCCGCATTTGCGTGTTATGCCAACTTGATTTGCACAATAAACAGGAGTCTGGGGAGACTTTTTGTGAGGTTAACAGGGACGACGCTGAGAATCGGAACAGCACTCGCGGTCATCGGTGCCGCGTACCTGCCCAGCAGTGCTAATGCATGGGGATTTCCAATTCCATCCCTACTACCAGATCTGTTTCAACCGGTCGTTGTCCCTCCTGGACCCCGCACATGTCCGATCGATAGAGAGAGTTTCTTCAAGGACTATGAAGAACAGGCAGATGGGTCGTATTTGTACGAGGGCGACGTTGCTGTTGGGCATCATGAACATGTCGAAAAGAAGTATTCCGAGGCATGCAAAAACTTCAGTCTTATCTCAGCCCCGGACGACTTCGCGGAGATCATGGGGGCAGTCAAGCTGGACTCGGGTGGCAACCGTGCTATTTGGGACGCCAGCCAACGTGGCCAGCTAACCTACTGTATTCAACAGTCTTCGACATTTAATCCGATTGCACCCACGCAGAACATGAGTGACTCTCAGGTTCTAAGGCTGCGTCAGGAGCTGGATTCCGCAGCTAAGTCCTGGGAGCAATATGCCGACGTCGACTTTATTAACATTGGAACATTTGGGCAGACATGCGATGAATTAGAGACTAACCCAAGTTTCCAGGAACCCCTGTTTCGCGTAGAGGGTGGCGCGCGGTTCGGGTTTGGTGGAATTCCGGGGGTGGCGTTTTTTCCAGACTCGCCGGCCGCTCAACGCAGAGTAACTATCTCTGTGGACTGCATTGACAATGGTCGATGCACGCTCGGCAATGGCACGATTCCTCTATCGGGCCTCGTACAACATGAGCTAGGGCATGTTCTTGGCCTTGTTCATGAGCATATTCGCGTGAGTAGCTGCGATGGCATAGCTGTCGAAGGTGTCGACTACGAGAGCATAACGACATACGACCAGAATTCGGTGATGCACTATAGAAGCTCTGACTGCAATGGGACCGGCAGTGATCGATGGTTCATAACTAATCGTGATCGACAGACCGTGGCTGATTTATATCCGGCGTCTATGCCTCAACCGCCGATGCAGGCACCCGTCGCAGCGGTAATCCAGCCGTCAAAGGTATTTGACGAAATACCGATTTTCTTGGATGGCTCGAATTCTTCTGATCCGAATGGCGAGCAACTGTCCTACATGTGGAATTTCGGTGACGGCAACACCCTGACTACGTCCAACGAGATCGTCTCGCATATTTATAAAGAACCAAGTATTTACATGCTGTCATTGACCGTCACGAATGCTAGCGGGCTGACCGGCACTTTTGAAACAACAGTCAAGGTCGACGTCAATCCGGGTGCGATGGTCGCTGTGCGCTCGTTGCTACTCTCTCCGTAGCACTTTCGAACTCTTTCGTCTGTTGCGATTTTGGATGTTGGGTTGTTAACAGGTCACTATCAGTAATTAGTCAGTCCGGTTGCCGAAGCACGATACGCGACTCGCATGGTCGAGCTTGTCGCCGTTCGACCAATTTACGTCGACCGTTACCGAGAGAGGGAAAAATGCCGTTAAGATCACTTCGTTTTCATAAGGTCGCAGTCGCGGTCGCGACTGCTTTCGCCACCTTGCCCGTCACTAGCATAGCCGCGGACTACACATCTTGGGCTGTTCCAACGACGGTGGAGGTAGTGTCTGGCGGAATCGTCATTATCGGTGATTTTGGAAATGCGAACGGATGCTCTCAGACCAACATGATCATTTACCCAAACACTCAAGTTGATTATGACGTGGTCGTAAGCATGGCGTTGACAGCACTCACCTCGGAAAGAGAAATGCGCTTTTACGCAGATGATTGCGTGCCATTCGCATTCCACGGAGGCACTATAAATCGAGCCCGTAACGGCCAAGGAATCTTCATTCGCTAGTCTGGACGGACTCACGACAACCCTTTTTTTCGTGTTGTAACGCCGAAAACTCATTGCATCTTTCGACAATGACGCCAAAGCAGCACGCATTGGAGAGTATGGATTTAGGTACGGTGCTGGTATGGCCGCCGAAGGGCAGGTGGCATCAGGCGAAGTCGTCAAAACTGCTATTTTGTCGCGCACCAGCGTTGTGTTGATCGCGATCACGGACCACCCAAGTGGGCAAGAGCAATCGAGTTGCTCACTAAGTTGTTTTGCTTAGCACGGTGGATGGAACAACACGCAACTCGATTCGAGGCTTCAAGTATTTTCGCTCAACCCAATAGGCACAAACTTAACTAAAGAGGGAATCAAAAATGCGAGTATTTATGTTGGTTGCAGGATTACTTTTTTTGTCCCGTCTGGAGCAAGAGCGAGCTCACCCGCTTGGGTCTACGGTACATCCATCGAATACATCACAGTGCAACCTAACGGCAATATCTACGTTAAGGTGACTTCCCCGTTACCGGATTTGGGGTGCCCGGGGAACGCCGCCGGACTCTTGCAGTTTGATACGACCGCCCCACTCTTCCAAGAGCAATTCACGTTGTTGGTGGCAGCCCATATGGCCGACCGTACAGTCGATGTTTACGTGAATTTTTGCGGGCATTACCCGTACGTGCAGAACTCGCGCGTCAAGTAGCAAGGCGCGAAACTCGCAAAAGACCGACTGCAGTCACCCTTTGTGCCCACGGGGCCTGTTGATGGGCGTATTTGAACCTCTGCTGCGGCTAGGTAGGACGTCTTTGTAGCACCTTTACTAGTCGCAACGGTTGCTGGCAACCAAGTGACAATCAGTACGGATAGAGTGCATGGCGTGACAAACGGCTATTGCCAAACATAGTTCAACACGGTTCGTTAGCGAGGCTCGAGCAGCCAACACTGCTCCATACCACTACAACGCCCAGAAAGTCTCCCGGTAATCTCGGACTGAGCAAGTAACGTTTTTCGATAGTACTCACCGTACATGGATTCGATGGCAATCCGGTCAACCGAAAACGGTGGACCCGCGGTTTGGGATTGGTCGTAATCAAACGACACGAGTAACTGCGGGGCGCAATTGGTCAGTGAACGCAGATGCGTTGCATAGCGAAATCGCATCGGCTCCGGCAACGCGACCAGCGCGGCGCGATCATAAATCGCATCAACAGTGCCGAGGGTGTCGTGACTCAAATCAAAGATATCGCCCGCGTAGAATTCGATATTCCCGGATTGGTAGCGCGCGAGGGCACCCACCTCAGTCACTAGCGTCGTGACATCGATCTCGTTGAAGAATGCTCGTACCGCGGTTTCATCCAACTCGATGGCAACTACCCGATAGCCCTGCTCTTCCAGCCAGGTTAAGTCGACAGACTTCCCCGCGAGCGGCACAAATACCCGGCTACCGCGCGGTAGCGCAAGCTTTGAAAAGTGTGCCGACAGATAGGCGTTGGGCTTGCCCTCGTGGAAACCGATATTGTTCTCGCGCCAACGCTCACGCCAAAACTCTGGCTGCATCATCGACTCCTCGATCGTTCCAAAATCGTAAGTTTACCGTCTCGTGACTTCGCAAAGCGCGCGTTTCCACCTATGCTGCGCTATCGCCCGCCATAGGACTCCGCCATGCAAGGACATCCCGTCAGCTTCTCATCGACCACTATTACTGAGTTGATGGTGCCGGCGCACACCAACTTCGGCGGCAAGGTACACGGCGGCTATGTCCTGTCGCTCATGGACAAGGTTGCCTACACCTGCGCCAGTCGTCATGCGGGAACATACTGCGTCACTGTTTCAGTAGATACGGTGAACTTCCTCCAACCGGTAGATGTTGGCGAGCTTCTGGTGTTTCAGGCTTCGGTGAATTTCGTCGGTGGGAGTTCGATTGTCGTGGGAATGAGAGTCACGTCAGAAAATGTACAAACACGCGTGACCCGGCACACGAACACGAGCTACTTCACAATGGTGGCAAAAGGCGAGGATGGCAGACTGGTGAAAGTGCCACCCCTCATTCTTGAGACCCAAGACGATGTTCGCCGATATGCTGCGGCGCTAAAACGACGCGAACTACGTCAGCAGGCCGCCGTCAGCATGAAGGCGTTTGATCCGGATCATTTCACTGTGGATGACGAGATCACAGCGCGCCTCGGCAAGGAGCGCTGCATCATTAAGCTGACTACACCGTGAATCCCGATTGACCTCGACCGTACTCAAGGCGAGGATAGCGGCAAACGGGGAGGAGCCGAGCAATGAGTGACTCAGCAAACGCACAATTCCATGAAATGTTGACCCATCTGGTGACACACATGTCCGGTGCACTTACCGATGGCGAATCGCTGCCGCCCATGGCACTGACGCTTGATGCTGAGGGACAGGTTGCGACCATCGTGGGTGCATCGGATGAGCGCGATGCGCTGCGGGACACACTGAAAGCGATGAAGAAAACGCTGTCGGCACAAGCCGAACTCGGCCAGATTATCGCGTGCTGCATGTCTTATGCCGATTTTGCTGACCAGTGTATTGTGGCGTTCATGGAGAATGCGTCAAATGACTGCACCGAGATTCGCATGCCCGTGGTGCGTCAGGGTCAAAGTCTGTCTCTGGACCTCGAGAACTTATCGGTCGCCGATGGCAGTGTTTTTGTGTTTCCTGTCATCGACTGACGTACTGTGCAAGAGCGTGCACAGAATGCGGCCAGACTCTGTGGATTGCTTGCGGTCGGAACGTTTGCCGCGTCCTTTCTTACCTTTGCCTCGTTAACCCCGGATTTCGACTGGCTAAACGATTACATCAGCATGCTCGGCGCGCGCGGCGCGCCGTATGCGACAGCTTGGAACATCTCAGGTTTCGTGATTCCCGGTCTGCTGCTAGCCATCTTCGGCGCAACACTCGGCCTAAGTCTTAAGGATCGCATTAGCGGTGTTTGTCTGGTAGTCGCCGGCCTCGGCTTTGCGGTTGCGGCAGCGCCTACAGATCCGATGGATGCAAATGCCACACTGTCCAAGGCTCATTTTGCGTCGATCTGTATTTCCCTCGCCGGCTGGTGTGGCACCCTCGCACGAGTCAGCAGCATGGATCGGATCGACGTACGGATTCGCTACTGGACGAGCCGCGCAAGTCTGTTGGTTTTTCTTCCTGTGATGCTGGTAGCCGCAGAGCTCGTTTCCCCGCCGCTGGCGCATCGATTGATTCTCTTGATCATCTTTGGGTGGATCAGTGCAGTGGCTCTGCTACAGAGTGACAAAGCCCTGACAGAGTCAACGGTACCGCGACAGCACAGCGTCGATCAGTAGTTCATATTGGCGCCCAAATTGTTCGGTGATGGCGCGATACCCTTCCTCTCCGCCAAGCCCGGTGAGTGTCGGTTCGGAGATCGCATAGTAAGAAGCGGCGCCCACCAGTTGGTAAACAGCGCAAAACGCCTCAGCGTCTGTCGCCTGGTCCCAGCCGTGACACGCCTTGAGTACCTGAGTGAGTGCGTCGAGAAAATCGCGCATGTACCAGGCGCAGGCTTCAGCCGCCCGCTCACTATTGTCGAGCAGCTCGCGCACGAGCAGTCGGTCTCGAGATGCATCCCTTGAAGACCGATCAAGCAGATCGCGGAGGAACGAGCGTAACTGTTCTTCAGGCTCCAGTGTCTGCATCTGCTCAGTATGCAGCGCATTCAGAAAGTCTTTCGATATGCGATCGAGAACCGATCCGTAAAGACGCTCTTTGGTGCCAAAGTGGTGCAACAGTGCCTGCTTGGTGACGCCGAGAGTCTCGGCGATGTTGGCCAGACTGACGCCGTAGAAGCCGCGATCAGCAAACTGTTGCTCCGCAGCGTCCAGAATCTGATCTCTCGTGTCGCTCACGCGATCACCAATCTTGACTTACCAACGGGTAAGGTATCGAGGGTGATGCGTTCACACAACCGCGACAAACGCCTTGCGCTTAACTCACAGACAAGCCAATCTCAGCCCACAAGCTCATCGGAGATCCACACTAATGCGTCAACTGATTCTCGCTTTGATTCTGCTCCTCCCGCAGGTCGCACCCGCGCAGGGAAACGACCCTAAATACAACGCACTTGTCGATGAGATGCTCGAAATCACGGGCGCGCTAGCGGTCTCCGAGCAAATGAGTGCCCTGATGATCGAACAGATGGGCAATGTACTTCGAGCTCAGGGCAACGACTTGCCCAAACGAGCGTTTGACATCATGGCTGACGAGGTGAGTACGTCCGTTTCAGAGAGCATCGCCTCCGGTGAGTTCCAAAAAATGATGTATCCGATCTACGCCAAATACCTCAGCAAGGCGGACCTTGAGGCGGCCATTGCGTTCTACCGAACGCCGGCGGGTGAACGCATAGCCAGAGCTACGCCATTGATGGCACAGGAAGGAATGCTGGTTGGCCAGCAGTGGGGACAAACGCTCGGCGCAGAAATTGGTCGGCGTGTTATGAAGCGGCTGGAAGCCGCGGGTTACGATCTATAGTTGCATTCGAGGGGACAAACCAATGCACGTGATCATCGGATTTTTGGGCTCTGTCGTTACTATTTTGTGGCTGCTTCACCGGCTTGCCGAAATGGGGATCGATCTGGGTGGACTGAACCCCTGGGCATGGCGTAGGCGTCGCAATTTCCGGCAAAAGTATGAGGCCAACCCCATCTTCGCTATCGACAGCCCTTTGGAAGCAACCGCTTTATTGGCCACTGCCGTCGCCAAGGCTGAAGGCGATATGACCGGTGCCGAGAAGCAGGCTGTATTGAAGGCGTTCGAGCAGGAGTTCTCACTCAGCGAACGCGACGCTTCTGCGCTACTCACTTCGAGCGTCCATCTGCTTGGCAATGGTCATGACTTACGGACGGCTATGGACAAAGTCCTGAAGCCCAGTATCGACCAGTTTTCCCAGGTGCAGGCGGAATCCGCTCTGAAACTGCTCACTCGAATCGCTGACGCAGATGGCGACCGTTCCGCCGGCCAAAATCAGCTGATCACCCAGGTGGAATCCGCGTTCGCAAGAAAACTGGCACCCATTAAGAAATGGGACTAGGTTGACCGCCTCACGGGCGACTCGAAAGCGCAGGCGCTGGCTCCGCAGAATTCTGTTCGCCTCGGTTCTTGGATCGTTTGCTGCGCTCGGCGTTTGCCTTTTTGCACTGCATCAACTGTCGAACCCCTATCGGCAGGAAGTTGGGAATCCTCCGGAGTGGTTGGCAGCGCACGATGTCGTTCTACAGGGAGATATCTCCGGCTGGTACAGCACCTCTCCGGGCGACCATGCCTCGGTTCTCTTGTTACACGGCGTCCGGTCTGACCGACGCTCGATGCTCGGACGGGCGAGGTTCCTTAGAGAGTCCGGCTTCAGCGTTCTCTTGATCGATTTGCCAGCCCACGGCGAGAGTGCGGGTCGATCGATTACCTTTGGGCTTGAGGAATCCATCGCTGTGACTGCCGCCGTCGACTTCCTCAAGTCGAAAACGCCGGAGATACCCACGTTCATTATTGGCAGTTCACTGGGCGGTGCGGCGGCCCTGTTGAGCGACCCTCCACCGGATGTAGCCGCGATGGTCCTCGAGGCTGTTTACGACGACATCGACAACGCTTTCGAGAATCGCGTTCGGCGGCGGGTGGGTGACACAGGCGCATCGCTCGCACGCACCGTACTTCCATTGCTGGGTTCGATACTCGGTGTCGATAGGGAGATTCTCCGGCCCGTCGAGGCCGCCGCGTCGAGCGACACGCCCGTTCTTGTGATAGCGGGCACTCTGGATCAGCGCACAACCGTCGACGACACGCAGCGCTTATTCGCAGCGTTCAAAGGCCCAAAGCAATTGTGGTTGGTCGAAGGCGCCAAACACCAGAACCTGTTTCGATTTAACGAATCGGAATATCGCAGAGTCGTAGGTGCCTTTCTTGAAGGCGTAATTGCCGATCTGGAATAAAAAAGGCGGCTACTTAAGGCAGCCGCCAACGAGAGGGGTGGTTGTTCTTGTCTACTCTAGAAGCGCCAACCCAGTGACACCGAGTAAACCAGCGGATCGATCTCTACTTCTGTTGTGAGCTGATTCGCTGCAAAGTTGAATTTGGCATCCGTGTCGATATCAACCCACCAGACCCCAACGTTCAGCGCGAGCTTGTCGGTCAATGCGTAGTCAAAGCCCGCCTGTAATGCCAACCCCAGAGACGCATCCAGCGACAGGTCACCAGGACCGAGAACCCCCTCCAACTGCGCGTCTACATCTTCGTCGAAGAAGAGCGTGTAGTTCAGACCCGCACCGACATAGGGCTGGAAGGTGCTCGACGAATCAGCAAACCAGTACTGGAGTGAAACCGTTGGTGGCAGATGCGTCGTCTCGCCCGCATCGATAGTGCCAAGTCCCAATGCCCCGGTGTCGGCCGTGATCTCGTGTGTGAACGGTGTCGATGCCAGCACTTCTATCGCCCAGTGGTCAGTCAGCATGTAACCGAATGTCAGTCCGAGCTGTGTATTGTCCTCAACATCTGCAGATGACGCTCCGATCGCTGTACCGTCCAGAACCAAAGCTGAGCTGCTCGCATCCGGTGAGACGTTGGCTACGCCACCTCGAATGAACCAGGTGCCGGGTTCGTAGGCGACAGCTGTGCTGCCCAGCGCCAGCATGACGCCAGCCGCGATTGCTCTCATCCCGTTACGGGCTGTCTTCTGCATGATGATGTCCTCCAAGCCATCGTTGTCTCAATGCCAGATACTTTTTTTCGACGCGTATTGTTCGGCGGGGCACTTTTGCTCGCATTGACAAGCGTCATTGACAACTCGACGAATTTCTGTCCAAAAGTCGGCATCCTAAAAAAGACAGCGCTGTCAATTAGAGCGGGGTTTTTCTATACTTTCCGACGGGGATTCAAGATCTGGACTATTAGAACGAGTGGCGGGACGGCCGCCAGATCTCGTCGGGGGGCGCTATTCCCATGGCAACCGAAAGACCACTGCAGGTCTCCTATATCAATCGGGAGATTACAGGCGAATTCGTCGAACGATTCGGCGAGCGCTTCTACGCAATTCAAAACGTCGACCGTATGGCGCCGTTCTTCGTCAGTGTGGTTTCACACGACAACCACTGGCTTTTTGCATCGTCCAACGGCGGGCTCACTGCGGGGCGTGTCTCCGCGGAAACCGCCCTGTTCCCGTATGTCACCGTCGACAAGATTCATGACAGCGCGACACACACCGGGTGTCTCACGATTATGCAGATCGAGCGCAACGGCGAACTCACAGAGTGGCAGCCGTTCGATCCGGCGCGGCACCCAAATGCACCGATCCGAAGAACGCTCTACAAGAGCGTTGCCGGAAACACCTTGTGCTTTGAGGAAAACCACCTCGAGCTAGGGCTTACGTTCCGTTACCGATGGCGTTTCAGCAGCGAGTTCGGCTTCGTTAGAGACTGTGAGCTTGAGAACAACGACGAGCGCAACTACACCATCCGCCTTCTGGATGGACTGCGCAACCTTTTGCCAGCAGGGGCACCCCGCTTCGCCCAGACCAACACGAGCAATCTGGTCGACGCCTACAAATGGAGTGAGCTCAAGACCGAGACGCAGCTAGGTTTATTCAGTCTCTACTCGGCGATCACAGACCGGGCCGAGCCTGCGGAGTCGCTCCGAGCCAATACCGTTTTCCTGCAAAGCATGGACAACGCAACCGTGCACCTTAGCGACGACATTGTCGAT
The DNA here is from genome assembly GCA_038521865.1 of Pseudomonadota bacterium. Classification (GTDB taxonomy): domain Bacteria; phylum Pseudomonadota; class Gammaproteobacteria; order Steroidobacterales; family Woeseiaceae; genus CALBPI01. The sequence goes on from JBCBKO010000002.1 coordinate 491,674, forward strand.
GCGTTCCGCGCTGGAGACACGCCTGCGCAGCATATGCGCGCGCGCGGCCAGCGTGGCTGTTTCCTCGCAATATCGGAAATCGCGCTCCGCGGCGGAGACACACGGCACTGGCGCATGGTTGCCGATATCGAGCAAGACCAACGCGCTGCCTCCGCACTGAACGCACGGCTTGCCGGTAACGAGTCACTCGCCGATGCGATTGAAGGGGATATTGCAGAAGGCACAGATGCCCTGCTGAAACTTCTTGCGGGTGCCGATGCATTACAAAGCACCGCCGAAGAAATCGTGTCGGTTCACCACTACGCGAACGTGCTGTTCAACGTTTTGCGCGGTGGCACCTTTGATCATCACTATCGCGTGCAGACACATGATTTCCTGCGCTCCATCACGCTGTTTGATTGCAATCTTGCTGCACAGCACCGGGAATGGCTAGAGCAATTGCCAGACCAGATGCATATGCCGGAGCTGCTGAACGCGGTGGTTGAGCGCGGCGACATGCAGCTCGAGCGGCTGTGCCGAGAATACCTGCCGATTCGGTTCGGACGTCGACATGGCGACCCAAGTCGTCCCTGGAACCAGTTCGCGATCGAACTCTACGACGACGAAGGTGATCGCTTACTCGCATACCAGGGCAACTGGCGCGATATTTTTCAGAATTGGGAAGCACTCGCCCTCAGTTATCCGGATTTCATCGAGAATATGATCGCGAAGTTCGTGAATGCGTCGACTGCTGACGGCTACAACCCTTATCGGATTACCAACGAGGGCATCGACTGGGAGGTCGAAGAGCCCGACGATCCGTGGAGCTACATTGGCTACTGGGGTGATCACCAAATCATCTATTTGCAGAAACTGCTGGAATGGTCGACACGTTTCCATCCGGAGCGCATTAGCGACCTGCTCGAGCGCCCGGTGTTCTGCTACGCAAACGTACCTTATCGCCTGCGCAGCTTTGACAAGATGCTGGCTGACCCCAAGAACACGATCGACTTTGACGAGACGCTCGCAGAGGACATCGATCGACGCGTGAGCGAACGCGGTGCAGATGGGAAACTTTTGCTGGCTGACGACGGCGGCGTCTATCGCGTAAACCTTGTTGAAAAACTGTTGGTGCCATTGCTTGCCAAGCTCAGCAATCTCGTGATTGACGGCGGCGTCTGGATGAACACACAGCGGCCCGAATGGAACGATGCAAACAACGCATTAGTCGGCCAAGGCGTCTCGATGGTCACGATGAACTACCTACGTCGTTACGCGCGGTGCCTGGCGCGGCTGATCCCTTCGGACGAGCAATACTCGATTTCGATTGAGGTCGCAGACTGGTTGTCCGAGACAGCGGCGGCGCTTGAGTCAGTAGCTGCGATCGTCGACGGTCAGCACCCGGTCTCTGACAACCAACGCTTCGAACTTCTGGAGCAGCTGGGTCGGCCGGCATGCCGTTTCCGCAGCGAGGTCTACCGACAGGAAGGATTCACTGGGACTCGGTCAGTCGAGTCTGGCGAGATTCAAAGCCTGCTCTCGAGTGCACTTGTCGCAATCGAGCACAATATCAACACGAGCCGGCGAAATGATCAGATGTTCGAGGCCTATAACTCGATCGATATCCGTGAAGGATCCATCAGCGTGCGCTCGCTCTACCCGATGTTGGAGGGGCAGGTTGCAGCGCTCAGCTCCCAATTCATCGATTCGCGCGAAGTAGTTGGTGTATTGGATGCACTGTTTGCCAGCGCGGTCTATCGGGAGAATCAGGACTCGTTCATGCTCTACCCCGATCGGGAACTTCCCGGCTTTCTCGAACGCAACGTGCTGCCCGCAGAACGGGTGTTGGGTATCGGTTTGCTGCAGCGCATGCTCGAAGCCGGTGATCACCGACTGGTTGTCCCGGACGTATCGGACAATTTCCGTTTCAACGCTGAGCTGTTCAACGCCGGGGTGCTAGCGGCGCGCCTGTCTGAGCTTGCCGTCCAATTCCCGGACGCCGTCGGTCAGGATCGAGACGCGATTCATGGCTTGTATGAGGATACGTTCGACCACCAGTCGTTCACGGGCCGGTCAGGAACGATGTTCGGCTTCGAAGGGCTTGGCAGCATCTATTGGCATATGGTCGCCAAGCTGCTCGTCGCTGTGCAGGAGTGCTACTTCGACGCGAGCGCAGCTGGAGACAACTCCAGCACCGTTGCGGCACTGGCCCGTCATTACTACCGAATCCGTGATGGGCTTGGATTCAACAAGTCACCCGAGAGCTACGGCGCATTTCCGGCCGATCCGTACTCACACACACCGGGACATGCCGGAGCACAACAGCCCGGCATGACAGGACAGGTAAAAGAAGAAATCCTGACACGCTTCGGTGAGCTTGGGATACACCTCGAGAAAGGGGCACTGCGACTAGATCCGTCACTCTTGCGACGACAGGAATTCCGCGAAGACAGCGACAGTTATCGCTACGTTGACGTGGAAGGCAATTGGCAGACTCTGGTCCTTCAACCTGGCTCACTGGCGTTCTCGTGGTGCCAAACTCCATTTGTCTACGAGTTAGCCGAGGACGCCGAGCCAGCCATCACGATTTACTATTCCAGCGGCGAGCAAGTCACGATTCAGGGACTGAAGCTGTCTCCCGAGGAGACTCGCAACATCACCGCACGAGACGGAACCGTGAGCTACGTCAGGATAAGACTGAATCCGGAAGCACTTCTCCGGACAGAGGATTGAGCGTGTCGAATCTCTACCAACGAAAACTTTCACTCGCCGGTATCAATCCGGCGGCGTATACCGACGATGAGCTGCGCGCTCTGGTCGCAGCCTTGCTGCGCGATGGAATTCACGGTTTATCGTTCAGCCCGTATGTTGCGGGTCAGGGACCAGGCACTCAGCTTGAAGAGGCACAGATTCGCGAACGACTCGCGATCATCGAGGATTCGGTGCGGTGGATTCGCACGTTCTCCTGCACTGACGGCCACGAGCTGATTCCAGCCATCGCAGCAGAACAAGGCCTGAAGTGTATGGTCGGCGTCTGGCTCGACGACGATCTGGAAAAAAATGCTGAGGAGATGGCGAATGCGGTTGCTATTGCCAAAGCTGGGCATGCGGGTATCGTCGCTGTGGGCAACGAAGTGTTGCTGCGGGGCGAGCTCAGCGAGCAGCAACTTGTGGACTACATCAACCAAGCGAAGTCCGCGGTACCAAGTGGTGTTGAGGTGGGCTATGTCGACGCTTACTTTGAGTTCGAAGACCATCCGGCGATCGCTGACGCCTGCGATGTCATCCTTGCCAACTGCTATCCCTTCTGGGAAGGCTGCCCGGCTGAGCATGCGCTTCTTTACATGAAAGAAATGTATCGGCGGGCGCAACGCGCAGGCAAAGGCAAACGCGTCGTGATCAGCGAAACGGGTTGGCCGAGTGTCGGAACACCTACCGATGGCGCTGTACCGAGTTATACCAATGCGATTCGCTATTTCATCAACACCTATCAGTGGGCCGAAGAGGACAATATCGACATCATTTACTTCTCTGCGTTCGACGAAGCCTGGAAAGTCGACTCGGAAGGTGATGTCGGTGCCTATTGGGGGCTCTGGGATGCAGACGGCAAACCGAAATTCTGCTAGCTGATTCCCCTATACTGATAGATGGGGACAATAAAAAAGACACCGTCACCATGGGACAACAGACGACAACCCGAGCGACGATTTTTGACGTCGCACAGCGTGCCAGCGTTTCGATCAAGACAGTCTCGCGTGTCGTGAATCGTGAGCCCAATGTCCGTGACAAGACGCGCCAGAAAGTCGAACAAGCGATCGCAGAGTTGCAATACCGGCCCGACAGTTCGGCCCGAAATCTCGCGCGTCAGCGCTCTCATCTGATCGGATTGGTTTACGATGACCCGGCAGCCTACGAACTTCCGAGCTCGGGCTACATCATACGCATGCAACAAGGCGCTTTGAGAGCCTGCCGAGATCGAATGCACGAACTGCTGATTCACCCGTGTAACCCTCGCGAGCGCGGTGTCGGCGCAACACTCCGAAACCTGATCGAGAGTGCACGCCTCGCAGGGGTCGTGCTCGCACCACCCCTGTCGAATATGACGCGCCTGGTACGTGCGATCCAGGAGACTGGAACGCCTTTTGTCCGAATTTCACCCGGATTGAAGGTACGAAACGATCGCTGTGTCGCTACCAATGACCTTGAGATCAGCGCTGACATGGTCGACCACCTGGCCTCACTCGGACACCAAAGGATCGCATTTATCAGCGGCGACGATACGCACCTCGCGGTAGGTAATCGGTATGACGGTTACAAGGAAGGGTTGCGCCGCAACGGGCTGAAGCTTGCGCCCGAGCTAATTGCGGCGGGGGATAATTCCTTTGATTCCGGCGGAGCAGCGGCTCGACAGTTGTTGAGTCTGAAGGATCGCCCGACCGCGGTTTTCTGTGCCAACGATGACATGGCCGCAGGTGTGGTACGTGCTGCCTCCAAGCTGGGTGTGAGTATTCCCGATCAGATTTCGGTGACGGGATTCGACGACATTGTGATGGCGCGACAGATGGATCCGAGGCTCACCACGATTCGTCAACCGCTGGCACGAATGACAGAGCGCGCGGTACAGATGCTTCTGCAGGGTGAGACCGGAGATCTATTCGAGTGCATCCCGGCGGAATTGAAGATCCGCGAGTCTACGGGGCCGGCGCCCCACTAACGCACGTATCGAATCTGGTCGAGATAAAACGTGACCGGTGAGCTGCGCCCTTCAAGCGCGAAGACAAAGCCGGTCTTGATCTGACTCAAGTCTCGACGGCGTAGCGGGATCTCATAGCGTGTCCACTGATCCGTGAGTTCGATGTTCTTGATCTCGGCAATCGTGGAGTCAGGGAACGGCATGTCCTCGCCGATCAATCCGACGCCGAACTTCACGCGTTCACCACCGTACTCACCCCGCGCCCAGAGCTCGAGCTTGCGTGCACCCGTGAGATCGAAACCACCCTCGACCTCGCCCCAGTCATTCGCAGGATGCTGCCATGCGACCGCAGCCCAGCCGAATTTGCTTTCGTAGCGGATACGAAGCGATCGATCGCCGGTTTTCACGTTTCGAGTTGAGTGTGGGTCGAGTGTCAGTGCATCCGTCGTACCCATCCAACCTGAAGGCGCCCAGGGCATGCCCTCGAATCCATCTTCGTAGACATACACCGGAAACTGGACCGAACCGATCTCACCTTTCACCTTCAACGGGTATGAAGCAGTCGCCGACTTGCCTTTCGAGCCACGGGCAATAGCAATCACTCGGTAGTAGCCGGGCTCCTCCGGGGTCGTCAAAGTTGCCGTCGCTGCTTCGGTTTCATTGAACGCACCATCAACACGAACAGGTGCAGGACGATAATCGCCACCGGTGAGGTACTCGCCAGTCTCCGGATAGAGACCCCATTCCACCGCCACTGAGTCATCAGACTCAATCGTGAAAACGTAAGACTCGCCCGGTTCAAACACACGTCCCTCGATGGTTTCTTCAACACGAATTTCCGATATGGTCGGCGCCGCGATGGTGGGCGCTTCACCGGTCCAAAACGCCTGCATCTTATCGGCTGACGCTAACGTCGACCCGTCTGGCAGCAACATGCCGAACCAGGTCGCCGTGCCTTCTACTTTATGGCCCCAGGTAAACGCATAACCGCCTAGCGCCCGACCGGGTTGATCCAGAACCGCATGCTGATAACTAAGGGCGTAATGAGCCGCTTTCTCAGTGCTCGTCGGTTCATAAGGCGCGCCCCACTCCGTCGTCGCCACCTCCCAGGTGCCGCGTCCCCCGAACTCCGTCAGAATGTATGGTTTGGTAGCACCTGCTGCTTCCAGCCGTTCGGGCAGCGATGGTGCGCCTCCGTAACTATTGATGCCGTGAATATCGATGGCATCACAAACCTCATGGACATAGCGCACGCGCTCACCGCCGATTTCAGCCGTGACCGTCATGGTCGGATGATGCGGGTCGAGTGATTTGACGAGTTTGGCTGCATCGTTGACGGCCGCCCATATCTTCGGATTGTCGCCCTGTTCAAACCCTTCCATCTCGTTGCCAAGTGCCCAGATGAGCAACGCCGGGTGATCACGATACTCAAGAACTTTTTCTCGAACGTAATCCAGCTGCGCGGCAACCTGCGCTTCATTGTTGTAATCGAACCCATGTCGTTCGTGACCAAGCCAGATTCCTACGGTGACCGATAAACCTGCCGCGTGAGCAGCATCTAACGTCGGTCCAATATCGTCGGCACCCCAGGTCCTAAGTGAATTTGCGCCGATCGCTGCGAGCTTCGAGATATCACCATCGCCACCGGCCCCCTGCACAAAATAGGGCTTCCCATCGCGCAGGAGTTGCCAACCTGTTTCGGTCTCTTCGATGGTTACTGGAATCGCCGTCGACGTGGGTTCGATGTTGGCCACTGCCGAATTTCCTGGAATAAAGAAAGCCAGTACACCCGCAAGGATGTACTGGCCCAAGTTCCGCTGGTAGATCCAGCTTGTCATTGTTAGGTGCCGTTGACGAAGACGAGGCCGTCGTTGAACAGCGGCGGCGTCGCCGGCTGGTAAGTGAAGCCCCACTCACCGATCAAGGACAGTGTCAGGATCGGATCGCCAGGGACCAAACGTGCAAAGCCTGTTGCATCTGTCCGGAACAGGTTGTCCGCGACCAATTCGTTCAACGTGATCGGAAACGGTACCGGTTGCCCATCCGGGCTGACCGCGCTACAGCAAGTGAAGAAAACCACTGAACCGAAGAAGTTGTCGAGCACAGAGCGATAGGCCTTCAGCGCCTGTTCCTGGATCAACGGATCGCTGTTGGCGTCGAACAGCTCGTGCAGCGCCAACGCCGTAAAGTACTGGTTCTCACCAGATTGGCGACGTGCCAGAGCCGTAGCCCAGAAATAGAAGCGAGCCTTGGCACCAGTTGGACCAGCAGGAATATTGTTGATCAGATCGAATTTGGAAATCTGATCCGGGTTGTTCGGATCAAACTCCGGAATGGAGATCGTCACGAACGGGTTTTCCGTGTCCTCAAGCACGCAGGTTTCCTGCCCGATACCCACATCGATGCAGGCAAGATTCAACAGTGTATCGGTCGGTAAAATGACTTGATTGAACAGCATACCGTCGTCTGCGGTGCGTTCGCCGTCACAAGCCGTCGCCGCAAAGGCGAGCAACGCTGCGGTAGCGAGCATCCGCCACCGACGAGCCGCTTGAGTCAACAGTGTGCGTTTTTGTGTGCGCATAGTCTTGTCCTCAGTCCTGATCGGTGGTCAATCAGAAGTTAATTTCAAAGTAGGCGATGCCCTGGAAGATGTAGTCGTTATCTCCATCCAGGAATTCATCGTCAGGTGAGTTCTCGTCGTTCGTCCGTGCCAGTATCCGAATACCCATCTGCGTGGAGTAACGCTCATCCATACGCTGGTCCATCAGATAGGTGTACTCGAGACGATATTGCTCCGGGAACGTAACGTTGAACTGGCGCTGGAAGTCGTAAGGACCCCAAGCGTCTTTCTTGAAGTAGCCCGAAATCACATGACGCTGGTTTACGACGGCTTTACCGTGGATCTCATAGAAATCACGCGTGCCACCGTCGGGATCGCCTGTCGATTGATCGAAGCCACGAATCAAACGCGTAATGAACCGCCAGTTTGGACCTGCGTTGAATACCATCCGGCTCGATACCGTCCATACGTCCTCTGCCGGCAACCCGCGGCCAAATGATGCGTTGACGTTAACGTCTGGCAAGAAGAACAAGTTGGCATCGGTCGGCGTTGGGTATTCCGTATAGTTCGCACCGACGTTGAATGCAAAACTGGAGTCTTCACGCCAATCATTGTCCCACTGGTAAAACGGTGTTGCGCCCGTCGGATCCCAAGTCATGAACAGCTCAGCGGAACGCGCCTCGCGGTTGTTTAATACCGCGAATGGATCGGAATCGCGATCACGAGGGTTTACGCCCGGTGTCAGGATTCCGCCTGAGCTGATGCTAGGCTCGATGAACGGATTCGCATGCACGAGGTTGTCACGATAGAAAACCCGCGGGAAGAACATGAGGTTGCCGAAATTGATCATCGACCCCGCTTCAAATACCTGTTTGTTACCCAAACCCGAGTACGGCAAGCGAGTACCAAACTCACGCAGGGGGCCGTCGCCTTGCGTTTCAGCAACAAGCCCGGCGTACTCACCAGCAACGTATGAGAGCGTGCCAAAGAGCGGGAAGGTCAGTCTTCCCTTGATGCCGAGCGTGTCTTCGAAATCGATCTGATCGAGGAAAACGTTTCCGCTGCTGTCAATTCGGTCGAAGATGTCGTCGATACGCTCTGGTGCTGCGATCATGCCAGCAACCTCCAGCTTCACCTCGCCGAAATTCGTTTCCGAGTAGAGCGTTGTTTGGCGAGACTGTGGCACGGTTGCACCGGCTGCACCCGTTGCCTGACCCAAACGGGCGATGTCTTCAGAGTGCATGAACGTCCAGCTGGTCGGGCCGGTCGCGAAATCGTACTTGACCACGACTTTCGGGTTAGCTCCCCAATAGATTTCCGGACCACCGATCACAGTCAATCCTTCGAGCGCACCCTTACCGACAAACTCAACGCCTTCTGGTGCCTTGCCGTTCCAGATATCAATACCGGCGATGTCCGTCGCTTCCGAGATCAGCCCATACATGTCGCCTTCGTACTTATAGTGATAACGAGGCGTGTGGTAGAAGGCGGTGGCATCGAAAACCTCGCCTTCGTAGGTCGCTTCGAAATCATAGATCTCAACGCGCTCGCGGTCGTTCAGTGTCGTTGTACCGACGATATCCGGATCGTCAGGATTCAGTGCACTCGCGCCTTCCGTGAACACCACGATCGGCACGCCTCGACGACCATACTGAATCTCGAGCGGCTCAACGTCCGCGACTCGACCGAGGGCGTTGATCGTGAACTGACCCGAAAGGTTTTCCATCGGGTTGAATTCGAAATCGAGGAACAGGAACTGTCCGCTCTCAAATTCAACGCCATTCTCACCGTCGCGACGGATGTCTTGCTCTGTACCTTTCAGAACAAATTGGCCCGCTAGCTGACCACCAGTGAATCGCAACTTGCTGCGCTCTTCAGACGATTCACTCTTCAACTGGCGCACTTCGCCCTTGAGACCAATGTAGTCCATGTCGATATTACCGAACGCTTGGTTGATCGCGTCCTTGCTGTAGCCGTACGGATCGATCGCGAACGCTTCAGCAAGCACGTCGTACGCGGCGCGTGGACGTGCGGTGTAGACACCATCGGAGTTCGGCGGCCCGAGAGCGGTGATGCCGAACCACTCTTCGTTCATGTTGTTCTTGCCAGGCGCCCAGTCAAAAAGATACGCCTGGTTCGACCAGGAAGCGTTGTCGTCCTGGGTGTCCAGGTTCTCTTCCTGGAGGTACTTCCACCACTCGTCGCGCCATTCGAAGACGAAACCACCAATGGCATTTCCTTCTTCGCCGTTACCCCACGACTTGTTGTACATCTCCTGCCACTGATCTTTCAGGATCAGCGCCTGGGCAAACTGCGCTTCGGCGCGCTCACGCGCATTAAAGGCATCACTACCAAACTCGAAGAAAACCACTGGCAAATCGAGCTTTGCGTCAACGTCGGCCCACAACGAGGTGAAGCTGCTACCGCGGTAGACGTTACTGCCCAGCACGTCCAACTCGGGAACGAGCTCCTTGATCAGATCGATGTAACCCAGGTCACCGTTGACGATACTCATCGGGTGGTTCGGTGCGACCTTCTTACTTTCGCGAATTACTTCGTTGAACAAGGAGTACAGATAACGTGCTTTGGCGACCTCACGGTCACCTTCCGGCAGGTCTTCAATCTCGAAGCTCGACCATGACAGTCCGTAGTTACTCTCGTTGCCGAACGCGAACATCAGCACACCTTCGGTATCGCGGTAGCGCGAGACGATCTCTACCGTATCCGCAAGCAACGTGGCACGCGTCAGAGGGTCAGAGTAATCGGTGAACGGCACCCAACGACCGCCGACGGTATAACCGTAACGACCCATCAACGGATTCACGACCGTGCGGATGCCGTGCTCGCGATAGACGTAAGTCACCCATTTCGGCGGGATCATCGCAAAGCTTCGGATCGTATTGATGCCCGCAGCTTTCATCAGCCCAAAGTCGTAATCCAGGACCTTACGGATGAAGTCATCATCCTTGCCCCACAAGTTATAGGTGTAGTTTTCACCCTGTGGCGAGTAGCCCCACACTACACCTTTGATGTAGTAGTTCTCGCCATTGACCTGCAACCTCCAGCCCTTGTCGTCCTTTACGGTTGTGACAACGTCTGTCGATTGCGCTGATGCAAACGTGGAGAGCAGCATGAACAGGGCCGTGGTTGCCCACGCCCAGATCGGCCCTCGAGTACGCCCCCGGTTCGAATCCGCCATAGTGTTTACTCTTGATTTTTCAAGCACGGACTTCGTCCGTGTATTCCCCCAACGTACGGACATGCGCTTAGCTGCCGTCGCCAAATCTGATGTTGTCGAAATAAACCACGTTCTGTGTCGCCCGGGCATCGAAGTCAGGGAACACAATGAACCCGGTGATATCCGTGTTCACGCCATTGCCGATCACTGCAGTGAAGTCGAACGTCAGTTCTTCCCACTGGTTAGTCACGGTGTTCGGTACGAGAATTTCGCCGGTTGAGCCCTGCGTCCCGTTCTCGAACTTGATGCCGACATCACTGATCACCGACTTGTAGACCATCACTTTCACGATCGCGTTGTTGCTATCGAGTGTGAAGGTTGGCAAGTCGTTGGTGATCGTCCCTGCAAATGGCTGGCCTGTGGTTCTCGCCGTGAACTGCGCCGCGGTAGCCGACGGGTTGATGCCGCTTGTATCCGGATTCGGTAAAAACGCCAGACCCGGGTTGTCATCGTTCTCGAACACGCTCCACGTGAAGCCGGTGCCGCCAGCGCTCGACTCAAAGTCGAGTATCGGCAGACCGCCGGACATACCACCGCTACCGCCACCGCCCATCGGGCATGCTGTGCCCTGGTTGATGGCGATGTCATCGAACAGGAAGGTCCAATCGTCAGGAGCCGTCGCTGCTGCTCCGTTAACGCCGTTGTCGAAGATCAGCGTAATGCCATCGGTGCCGTTGCCGGACAAGGCGCCAAAGTCGAAGCACAACTCTTCCCAACCGGACCCCGTGTGGGTGACTGAGACCTCGCCAACCGGCCCGCCCTCGAGCTTAAAGAGGACTGGCACGGAACGGCTCGCGTAGACCTTCATGGTGAAACTCGTGTTCGCGAGGAACCCAAAGTCACCACCCAGATCGAGCGTCGATCCGCCAAACACCTCTCCATCGAACTTCTGCATTCGACCGACCTGCGCACTGGTGTTGATGCCACCGGACTGCGGATTCGCAATCACATCGGAGGTACCGCCACCGAAACCACCACCGTCGCGGAAGACGTAGGTCATCGGATCAGCCTCAAAGTCGATTGGCAGCACCGTGACTGTCGGTGTCGCGCACGAGGCCACCTGCTCGATGTCATCGACGAAGAAGGTCCAGTTCGCAGGATCACCCGCAGCGTCGCCCACCACACCGTTATCGAAGATAAAGGTGAAATCAGTGGCCGGATCACCCGTTGTACTGCCCGAGAAGTCGAAGCAAAGGTTCTCCCAGCCGCTGCCGCCATGCGTAACGGTGCGCTCCTGGTCGAGTCCTTCGAGCTTGAACAGCACGTTCACATTACGTGTCGCGTAGACCTTGATGTTGTAAGCCTCGCCCGCCGCGAAGTCGACGGCACCCGGCAGACCCAACGTCGTTCCGCCAAATGGCTGGTCGGCAAATTTCTGAATTCGCGCTGCCATCGAGCTCGTGTTGGTGCCCGCCGTTTCCGGGTTGGCCTCAATGCTGCCAACACCACCGCCGAAGTCGGTGAAGGTGAATGAGCCACTCTCGAAGTCGGTCAGTGCCGGCGCTGACGTCGTGCCACCACCGCCGGCGCCCGAGCCACCGCCGGAGCCATCACCGAACGTGATGTTGTCGAAGAAGATCACGTTCTGACCCGCACGAGTATCAAAGTCAGGGAAGATCACAAAGCCGGTGATATCGACGTTTGCGCCATCGCCAATCACCGAGGTGAAGTCGAACGTCAGCTCTTCCCATTGGTTGGTCACCGTGTTCGGAACGCGAATCTCACCGGTTGATGCGATTCCGTTACCTGCGCCAAGATCTTTTTCGAACTTGATACCCACGTCGCTGATCACAGTCTTCCAGACCATGATCTTCACGATCGCGTTCGATGCATCTAACGTGAACGTTGGTAGGTCCGTCGTATTGGTTCCCGCGAACGTCGCACCAGCAGCACGGGCGGTGAATTCCGCTACTGTCGCCGAGGTGTTGATGCCGGACTGGTCCGGGTTCGGGATGAACGCAACGCCTGGGTTGTCATCGTTCTCAAAGACGGTCCAGGTGAAGCCTGTGCCACCTTCCGGACTCTCAAAGTCCAGCACCGGCAGTGCACTTGTGCTGCCGCCACAGCTCGTTACTTGCGTGATTTCGTCGTAGTAGAACGTCCAATCAGTCGCATTGTTGTCCGCATCGCCATTCACTCCGAGATCGAAGATGAACGTCACCGCTGACGAAGCCGGCCCGGTAGTGTCGCCCGTAAAGTCGAAGCACAACTCTTGCCATTCGCTACCACCCGGATGAGTGACGGAACGTTCACGATCCAGACCTTCGAGCTTGTAGAGCACAGGCACTTCGCGCGCTGACCACACCTTGACAGTGAAGGCTTCACCGGCACCGAAGTCGATCGCCGTATCCAGCGCCAGTGTGCTGCCACCAAATACCGCGCCCGCAAATTTCTGCATCTGCGCGACCTGAGCCGTCGTATTGATACCACTCATGTCCGGGTTCGCAATGACGGTAGACACGCCGCCACCAAATCCAGCATCCGGACCAAAGTCGTACTCAGCCGCGTCTTCTTCAAAGTCGACCGGGACGGCGATCGTGGCGCCGCCGCCGGATCCACCGCCGGCACCATCACTAAACGTGATGTTGTCGAAGAAGATCACGTTCTGACCTGCACGAGTATCAAAGTCAGGGAAGATCACAAAGCCGGTGATGTCGACGTTTGCGCCATCGCCAATCACCGAGGTGAAGTCGAACGTCAGCTCTTCCCATTGGTTGGTCACCGTGTTCGGAACGCGAATCTCACCGGTTGATGCGATTCCGTTACCTGCGCCAAGGTCTTTTTCGAACTTGATACCCACGTCGCTGATCACAGTCTTCCAGACCATGATCTTCACGACCGCATTCGACGCATCTAACGTGAACGTTGGTAGGTCCGTCGTGTTGGTTCCCGCGAACGTCGCACCAGCAGCACGGGCGGTGAATTCCGCTACCGTCGCCGAGGTGTTGATGCCGGACTGGTCCGGGTTCGGGATGAACGCAACACCTGGGTTGTCATCGTTCTCAAAGACGGTCCAGGTGAAGCCTGTGCCACCTTCCGGACTCTCAAAGTCCAGCACCGGCAGTGCACTCGTTCCACCGCCGCCACCGCAGCTTGAAGTCTGTTCGATGTCATCAACAAAGAACGTCCAATCGTCTGGGTTACCTGCCGCATCCCCCTGGGTACCGTTATCAAAGATGAACGTAAACGCGGTTGCAGGCGCAGCGCTGGTCATTCCGGTGAAGTCGAAGCACAACGTTTCCCACCCGGTACCGCCATGCGTCACGGTCCGTTCCTGATCCAAGCCTTCCAGTTTGAACAGGACATCCACAGAACGCGTTGCATACACCTTGATGTTGTAGGCCTCACCCGACGAGAAGTCGACCGCACCTGGCAAGCCCAATGTCGTGCCACCGAACGGCTCTCCTGCGAACTTCTGAATTCGCGCCGAGAGTGCACTGGTGTTGATTCCACTCGTATCCGGATTGGCTTCGATCGAGCCGACACCACCACCGAAATCCGTGAAATCGAACGTGCCGCTCTCGAAGTCGGTCAAGGCTGGAGCGGATGTGCCGCCACCACCGCCGCCCGAGCCACCACCGGCACCATCACTAAACGTGATGTTGTCGAAGAAGATGACGTTTTCACCGGCACGCGCCGCGAAATCCGGGAAGATCACAAAGCCGGTGATGTCGACGTTTGCGCCATCGCCGATCACCGAGGTGAAGTCGAACGTCAGCTCTTCCCATTGGTTGGTTACCGTGTTCGGAACGCGAATCTCACCGGTTGATGCGATTCCGTTACTGCCGCCAAGATCTTTTTCGAACTTGATACCCACGTCGCTGATCACAGTCTTCCAGACCATGATCTTCACGACCGCGTTCGATGCATCTAACGTGAACGTTGGCAGATCCGTTGTGTTGGCTCCAGCAAACGTCGCACCTGCAGCGCGCGCAGTAAACTCCGCAACCGTGGCTGACGTGTTAATGCCGGACTGGTCCGGGTTCGGGATGAATGCGACCGCTGGGTTGTCGGCGTTCTCGAACACCGTCCAGGTAAACCCGGTACCGCCTGCAGCACTCTCAAAGTCAAGCGTCGGTAGCGAGCTCGTGCCGCCACCACCGCCGCCGCCCGTCGGGCAACTAGCGACCTGAGTGATGTCATCGAAGTAGAACGTCCAGTTGTCGGGATCGTTCGTGGCATCACCGTTCACACCGTTGTCGAAAATGAACGTGATCTGAGACGTGACCGGACCTGCTGTATCGCCGGTAAAGTCGAAACACAGATCCTGCCACTCGCTGCCACCCGAGTGGGTGACACTACGCTCACGATCCAGGCCTTCGAACTTGAAGAGCACCGGCACAGAGCGCTGCGACCATACCTTCATCGTGAATGCCTGGCCGCCAGTGAAATCGACATTGCCACCCAACTCAAAGGTGCTACCGCCGAAAGGCTCGGCCGCGAACTTCTGCATGCGGGCAACTTGGGCACTGGTGTTGATGCCGCCCGACACCGGGTTGGCAACAACCACCGACGCACCACCGCCGAATCCAGCCATTGGTCCGAAGTCATAGGTCATCGGATCGGCTTCGAAATCGACGGGGAAAGACGCTGGCGGCACGCCGCAGTCTGCAACCTGTGTGATGTCGTCGAAATAGAACGTCCAGTTATCCGGGTCGCCCATCGCATCGCCGACGACGCCGTTATCAAAGATAAAGGTAATCGTATCGGTCGAGTTACCCGCCGTGTCGCCGGTGAAGTCAAAGCAAAGGTCTTGCCACTCACTGCCGCCGGTATGAGTCAACGTGCGTTCGCGATCGAGGCCTTCAAACTTGAAGAGCACCGGAACAGCCCGCTGCGACCAGACTTTCATGCGGAAAGCAGTACCCGCCGTAAAGTCGACACTGCCATCCAGCGTTAGCGAGCTGCCGCCGAATGGTTCAGCCATGAATTTCTGCATGCGTGCGACTTGTGCGGTCGTGTTGATGCCGCCCGATACGGGGTTAGCAACGACCACCGTAGCACCACCACCGAAGCCCGCATCTGGGCCGAAGTCGAAGCTCATTGGATCCGCTTCGAAATCAACCGGGAACGTCGCACTATTGCCGGAACCACCACAGCCACTGGTCTGCTCGATGTCATCGACAAAGAAGGTCCAATCGTCAGGGTTGTTGTCGGCATCGCCAGCCGTACCCAAATCAAAGATGAAAGTGAACGCCGTCGCCGGGTTACCGCTGGTTGCACCTGTGAAGTCGAAACACAGTGTTTCCCAACCGGTACCGCCGTGAGACTCCGAACGCTCCTGGTCCAGTCCTTCGAGTTTGAACAGCACTTCTACCGGACGCGTTGCATAGACCTTGATGTTGTAGGCCGTACCCAGCGAGAAATCGACGTTGTTGTCGAGCAGCAATGTGCTGCCTGCGAACACCTCGCCGTTGAATTTCTGCAGTCGAGCTGCCTGTGCACTCGGGTTGATACCCGACGTGTCCGGGTTGGCTTCGACGCTCGCAGCGCCACCACCAAAGTCGTCAAAGTTGAACGTACCGCCCGCCTCGAAGTCGGCGACGACCGTGCCGGTGCTGCCACCGCCACCACCGCCGCCGCCAGTGCTGCCATCGCCAAAGGTGATGTTATCGATGTAGATCACGTTGTCCTGACCACGCGCATCGAAGTCCGGGAAGACAACAAAGCCCGTGATGTCGACGTTGACCGGATTACCGATCACCGACGTGAAATCGAACGTCAGCTCTTCCCACTGGTTGGTGACCGTGTTCGCCACCCGAATCTCGCCAGTTGAGCCGAGATTCGCGTCCTCGAACTTGATGCCAACGTCGCTGATCACGGTTTTCCACACCATCACTTTCACGATGGCATTGGACGCGTCCAGCGTGAACGTTGGCAGGTCAGCAGTGTTGGTGCCAGCGAAGGGCTGACCCGCCTGACGTGCGGTGAACTCAGCAACTGTGGCGGACGTATTGATGCCGCTCATGTCCGGGTTCGCAATGAAGGTTAGCGGCGGGTTGTCTGCGTTCTCGAAAACGTTCCAGGTAAACCCGGTGCCGCCCGCTGCGCTTTCGAAGTCCAGAGTCGGGAGCGAACCTGTGCCGCCACCGCCGCCACCGCCGGAGCAGCTGGCAACTTGCTGGATGTCATCGAAGTAGAAAGTCCAGTTATCTGGATCATTCATCGCATCGCCGACCACGCCCAGGTCGAAAATCGTGGTGATCGCGTTAGTCGCAGGTCCAGCTGTGTCGCCCGTGAAGTCGAAACACAAATCCTGCCATTCGCTGCCGCCGGTGTGACTGACGGAGCGTTCTTTATCGAGACCTTCAAACTTGAACAACACAGGCACGGCGCGCTGCGACCAGACCTTCATCCGGAACGCCTGGCCCTGACTAAAGTCGACGTTACCTGCCAGCGACAGCGTGCTACCGCCGAAGACTTCGCCCATGAATTTCTGCATGCGCGCAACCTGCGCGCTCGTGTTGATGCCGCCTGAGACCGGGTTGGCCAGGACCGATGCAGCGCCGCCACCGAAGCCGCCATCCATACCGAAATTGTAAATCGTTGGGTCCTGCTCGAAGTCGACCGGCAGGTTGACCCCTACAGGGCCGCCAGAGCAGTCGGAGACTTGCTCAATGTCATCGTAGTAGAAGGTCCAGTTATTCGGATCGTTCGCAGCGTCACCCTGGACACCGAGATCAAAGATGATGGTGATGCCGGTGACCGCCGGTCCCATGGTGTCGTTGGTGAAGTCGAAGCAAAGTGACTCCCACTGACCACTGCCAGTATGGGACAACGAGCGTTCGCGATCCAGACCCTCGAACTTGAACAGCACAGGGACGGCACGCGGTGCCAACACCTTCATGCGATACGACTGACCCTGAGTGAAATCGATACCGCTTGGCGTATCGATCGTCGTGCCACCGAACGGCTGGTCCGTGAACTTCTGCATCTGAGCGACGCGTTCACTGGTGTTAATACCCGTCATGTTCGGGTTTTCAACAATGGTCGTCGCACCGCCCGCGAAGTTATTGATGCTGCTCGGCGGGCAAGGGTCTTCAAAGTTGACGTTATCGCAGAAGCCCGGCGGCAACGGCGGCGGGGGTGGTGCAGGTGTACCCGCGATCTGCTCCGGCCCGTCTCCGGTACCAAAACACCCCGAAAGCGCCAGCGTAAACAGCAGGCCGCTAAACGCCTTGGCCAGGCGTCGGCTTCTCGATACAAACATTTTGTCGTGTCCCATGATGTGCCAGCGCTGCTCACGCTGGTTCCGGTTATTTTTATCCGACCGACATAGCTCCCTTCCCGATGCTACGTCGCGCCGCTCCCCCCTGATCGGCCCGCTATATTTTGTGCGTGGCCGCCTTCCGGATCAGGGCTCCCCTGAATAAACGCGCACCCAGTCAACCTCCATGGTGACGGGGAACACAGTGGTAGCGTCCGGTGAACCCGGGAAGTTGCCACCCACTGCGACGTTCAAAATGATGTAGAACTCGTGGTCAAACGGCGCCGGATAAGTGCCGTTACTCGAATTCCAGTTGTTCATCGTCGCGTACAGCACATCGTCGACGTACCAGCGAATTTCCGTTGCGTCCCATTCCACGGCGTATACGTGGAATTCGGTCTGAGCGTTCGACGGAACGACGTAGGTTTCCGACGTGGACAGATTGCCCGGGAACTCAGCCCCATAGTGAATCGTGCCAAAGACTCGATTGCCGCCGGTGCCACCGAGATTGATGGCCTCCATGATGTCGATTTCACCGCTCGCCGCCCACGTGCCATAAGGACTGTCCTGAGCCAGCAACCAGAATGCGGGCCACAGGCCTTGGCCACCTGGCAGCTTGATACGGGATTCGATGCGGCCGTAGCGGAACGCAAATCGATCGCGCGTGTTGATGCGTGCTGATGTGTAGTTGAACGCCCCGACCTGCTCTTCTCGAGCGGTAATCTCAAGTACACCGTTGTTGATTTGTGCGCTGTCAGGCAAGTAGTACTGCAACTCGTTGTTGCCCCAGCCAGGGATGCCGTACTGCGAGCCGTCGCCTTCTTCGAAGAACCAGGTCTCGGGGTCGATACCCGGTCCGTCGAATTCTTCGCTGAAGACCATCGTTAGCGTGTCGCCCGGGGACACTTCGTTGTTGAACTCAACCGTCAGAGTCGGGTTGGCGATATTAACGTTGGATTGCGGTGCCACGTTTACCGGCGGTGCAATGTTCACATTGCTCAGCGGCTCCGGGCGGTCACTGCCTCCACAGGAAATAGCAACAAGCGCAACGCCAACGGCAGCTGCGGTGTGTCTTACGACACGCTTCAACGAACTCATGAATTGTCCCCCCTAACGGACACACGTCAGCGGGCGCGGCCCCGCCGTTAGTGCGACCGTAGAAGTAACAAACCATGACAGCGTTGTCAATTTGCCGCTTTTTAGACGACAAATCGACAACGCTCAAAGGCTTATCTCACAGAGTTATTGTTAGCAACCGGCTTGAGGCGCTGGTGCCCAATTATGTGATGTCGTTGAATTATGGTGATTCGCTTGCTCGGATTTGCGCACCTTACGGAAGCGTTCATCGGAGATTGCTATCGGCATGCCGAAAGATGACACCACGGTGAACCCACGCAGGCTGAATGCAAAGTCGTTGCGACGTTGTTGGCGTTTTTCGTTCATTTCCATGTCCTCCAAAACGATGGCGGGAAGGGGGGGTGGCCCGCACTTGTGTTTCCAGACACGACGTAAGATAGGGTCGGCACCAGACCTTCACAAACGAAAGTTATTCGTGCCGAGAATGAGAAAAATTCACGCGTTCGCGCTGAACGTGGAAAGGATCCACTCCCTCAACAGGCGCACGCTCTGGCGCTCGTTCTCATCGGGCTTCCAGACCAGGAAATAGGAACTGCCCATCACAAGTTCATCCTTGAAAAGACGTACAAGGCTGCCCTCGTCAAACCAAAGCTCCGACATCGGCATCGGCACCAGAGCAGCCCCCAGACCACGTTGTGCGGCTCTCACCACGGCGATCATGGAATCAAACCGCGTGCTCTTCGGGTTGTCGGGCAGTGCGACTCCCGATTGCTCGGACCATTGCGGCCAAGCCTTAGCCAAAGTCTCATGCACAATCAATGGAAAATCACTGGCAATCTTTCGTTGCTTGACCTTTAGCGCCTTCTTGAAGGCCGGCGATCCTGCGGCCACCAATCGCAGAGGGAATAGTGGCTTTGAGGCGAGACCTGCGGGCGGCGTACTGAACAGACGTATGGAAAGGTCCGCGTCGGCCGGGTGCTTTTCGGATGCCTCATCGCTCGTACCGACTTGGATATCGATCTCTGGGTGTTGCGCCGTGAAGTCAGACAATCGCGGCACGAAGTATTCACTGCCAAAAAAAGGCTGGACGGAGATACGAACGGTGGTGCGTCGCTCGCCCGAGCGGTAATGACTGACGATATCGTCGATCTTTTCAATCAGCGGCGACACCTCGGCGTAAAGCGCCTTGCCGTTCTCAGTGAGGCTGATATCTCGACTACTGCGTAAGAAAAGCGCAATGCCGAGATGCTCCTCCAGGCCTTTGACCTGGTGGCTTACCGCGGACGGTGTCACATACAAAGCCTCAGCCGCTGCGCGAAAGCTGGTGTATCGCGCAGCCACACAAAACGTGCGCAGGCCTCGAAGCGAGGTGGTGCCGAGCTTGCTCATCGAAGTTCGACGGACCTCAGCGCCGGAACCGCGCTTTCGGGGTGCGGTCCACGAAGAACAATCCCCAATGCTTTTCTGCACCCTCAGCGTTGTTCGGATTGCCCTTCCAGGGCTCATCGAATGCCTCAAAGAAGAACACAGTGACGTTCTTTTCCTCGCCCCATGCGTACAGACCATCGTAGTAAATCGCCTGATTCTCCTCGCTGGCGCGCGTGCCGAATTCCGTCGCCGTTGTCGCCCAGCCGGCTTCCAGGATCGCGAACCTGGAGTCCGGTAGCGCTTCAAAAACGCGCTGCATGTTCTCGTCGGTGTAATTCACGCCCTCTTCGATGGGTTTGCCTTCCCACGCGGGGTAGGTGTGCACACCAACAAAATCGAGTTCAGCGGCGAGCGGCTTGCCGTCGGAGATCCACCACTCGTAGTTTTCTGCGACGGTTACTGGCTGCTCAATCGCAGATTTGACTGTCCTTACATGTTCGATCATGGCCGGCAGCGGCACCATGTGATCCGTCCAGTCCACGAGTGCCTCATTGCCGACGTTTACCGCCACGATGATGTCGGCGAACTCTTTCGCAAGTGCAATACCACGAGCGACCTCTTCATCGTTCGCGACCCTATTGGCTGATAGCGCTTCTTCCGGGATCGGCGCATCCAACCACGGGCATCCCTCATGATTCGAGAACTCCGCATTCAGCCACAAGCCCAACATGACTTTCATTGGCAGCTGGTTTTCGCGAATGAGCTCCAATGTGGTCCGCGAGTTTTCACCGGCGTCGTACAAACGAATCAGACGGAAATCGTTTTCGATGAGGATGTTCAAGTCCTCAACGATCTGCTCCGGAGTCGGGTTGTTCGCGCCTTCGCCTCGATCCGGATATTGCCCTTCGCGGAAGCCGGAGTAGGCAACCGCCATCACCTGTCCTTCGATCAGGTCATCGGGAGACTGCATCAAGACCTGCTCCTCGGTTTGTGTGGTTTGCACCTGTTGCGGTTCTTTGTCGCCGCACGCGACAACTGCTGTAGCGGCCATAAATGCTATCCAGTGTGTTACAGATTTCATGAACTTCCCTCCCCCTGGGACCCTTTGCTCGGCACGATTTCAAATCGTGCACCGAGCGATGCCGACGAATCTCCGCCGACCCATAACTCAAATTCACCGGGCTCAACTGCCCAACGGTCCCGCCTTCCATAAAAGCCGAGCGCTGTGCTCGGCAGTTCGAATGTGACTTCCCGCTCCGAATGCGCCGGCACCGATACCTTCTGAAAATCCTTGAGCTCACGCACCGGTCGAGTGACGCTGCCGACGAGATCGCGTGTATAGAGTTGCACCACCTCATCACCGTCGCGATCACCATGATTGACTAACTTCACGGTGACGGTCAGCGATTCGCCTATTGCCAAAGCATCCGTCGACAATCGCAAATGATCATAGGTGAATCGACCGTAAGACAAACCGAACCCAAAGGGGAACAACGGGCGGTAGCCCGCGTCGAGATGATACGTACACATGCCGACGGAGGTTTGAGGCGCGTACGTATCCAGCGAATCGATGTGTGCGATTTGATCATCAGAAGGCGGCTTGCCACCGTTTTTGTGGTTGTAGTGAATCGGTATCTGACCCACGACACTGGGGAAGCTCACCGGCAACTTGCCTGAAGGTGAGGCATGACCGAGCAGCAGGTCGGTCAAGGCGGGGCCCGCTTGAACGCCAGGATGCCAGGCGTAGAGCAGTCCGTCGAAAGCGTCGACGATACTGCCCAGTGTCAACGGCCGTCCCGCCATAATGACCCCGACCACCGGTTTGCCAAGGGCTTTGACCGCCCGCACCAGTGCCATCTGTGCACCGGGCAAATCAATATCAGCGCGGCAATGCGCCTCGCCCGACAAAATGGACTCTTCGCCAAGCGCCAGGATCACAACCTCCGCACATTCCGCCATTTCGAGCGCCTGCTCTAGGTCGGGCATCTCTTTTGATCGGGAAGTCTCAAGAACACGCAAGTAGTCGAGCGTTACATGCGCCGGCAATGCGTCGGCTAACGCATCCTTGAGCGTGACACTCAGGTTGGCGTCGCCATCGAATACCCACGTGCCCAGTTGCTGATAAGGCGCATGGGCAAGCGGGCCCAACAATGCGATACGCGATATTGAGTCAGGCTGAAGCGGTAGCACGTCTGCTTCGTTCTTGAGCATTACCACACTCTCCCGCGCCAGCGATCTTGCGACATCAAGCGTGCGAGCAACGTCCAGAACAGGTAGTTGGGCTTCGGCAATACACGGATTCTCGAATAAACCGAGTTTGAACTTGGTGGTCAGCACGTGACTGACGGATCGGTCCAGGGCCGCCATATCGATCTCACCGTCCTCCAGAAGCTGTGCAAGGTGTTCGGAAAAGCAACGACCCGCCATCTCCATATCGACACCAGCACCGAACGCTTCTGCAGCGGATTCGCGATCACCGGGCGTAAGTCCGTGGATCGACAGCTGTGCTACGGAGTCCCAATCGCTGACTACGAGGCCTTCGAATCGCCATTCATCACGGAGCACGTCACGTAGAAGAAAGTCGTTTGCGGTCGCCGGAACACCGTCGATATCGCAGAACGATGTCATCAACGTCGCCACACCGGCATCAACTGCCGCTTTGAACGGCGGCATGTAGGTATTGCGTAATTCGTTTCGCGTAACGTTGGTCGTTGCGTAGTCGCGTCCACCATCGACCTCGCCGTAGCCAGCGAAGTGTTTCGCACACGCTGCGATTGCGCCTGGCGCGCTGAGGTCATCGGTTTGATACCCGCGAACCATCGCGACCGACATCGCACTCGCAAGCACCGGATCCTCGCCCGGGCTCTCGGCGATCCTGCCCCATCGAGGATCGCGAGCAACATCGATCATCGGCGCGAAGGTCCAGTTGATGCCAGCGTGAACCGCCTCCTCTGCCGACAGCCTTGCCGCTGTCTCGACCAAATCCGGGTTCCAGGACGCCGCCTGACCAAGTGGGATCGGCATAACATGGCGAAATCCGTGGATGACATCACGGCCGACCAACAGGGGAATGCCAAGTCGACTCTCTTCAACAGCGATCCGCTGGAGTTCGTTTACGACGCTTCTATCGGCATTGTTCAGCACCGAGCCGATCTCACCGGCACGCAAAAGATCGCCGAGATACTCTGGCGGATAACCCCAGCTGGCATCCAGCTGAACCAGTTGTCCTACCTTCTCGGCGACGGTCATTTTATCGAGCAGTGCCGCTACCTTTTTCGGTATGTCGGCACCCTGCCCTGTGTCGTGCAGATTCGCGCTGATCGCTTGTCCCCTTTGCCACAGCGCTGACGGATCGCCGTTCTAGCAACGTTTGACAGCGCTGTCAAAGGCCGTCAGTATCGCATGCCTGCATATGCCTTGGCTCGTCGGGGGGGATCGACCACATGGCAAATCAAGAAGCGCACGCGACTGCGCCTGAAGACCGCATACCGTTAACGCACAAAGTGGCCTATGGGCTAGGCGCATTCGTCAACAACACGTTGGCCGACGCCATAGGCCGCATGATGATCGTGCTGAATCTCGGGCTCGGCATGAACCCAGCACTGGTGGGGTTGTTGGGTTCATTACCACGTCTTGTCGATGCTCTGACCGACCCTTTGATGGGTTACATCTCTGACAACACGCGGTCCCGAATGGGACGTCGCAGACCCTACATGCTGGTCGGAGCGATCGTGGTTGGCATCTGCTTCGCCCTGCTTTGGCAGCTCCCCGTCGGCAAGAGTGAGGCGTTTTATTTCAACTTCTTCCTGATTGGCTCGCTGATCTTCTTTGCTGCCTACACGGTGTTCGCGACGCCGTGGGTCGCGCTGGGTTATGAGCTGACGCCGGACTATTACGAGCGCACGCGCCTGATGGGCGTCCAGAACTTCATGGGCAACCTCGCGTACATCATTTCGCCGTATTTCCTCTTGATTATGTATGCCGACCTTTGGGGCGGTGATGTCATGGTCGGCGCCTCAAGACTGGCCATTGTGATCGGTGTTGTCGCCATCACGCTCGGGGTCGTGCCTGCCATTGTGCTCCGAGAGCGCTACGTCCCACCTGAAGTGGACGAGAATGCGCCGAAGCAGAGTCTCGGCGACGTGGTACTCGGCTTTTTTAAGGCGTTTTTGATTACGCTCAAGTTCAAACCGTTCTTGAAGCTCTGTGCAGCAACGTTTCTCGTATTCAACGGCTTTATCCTGATCGCCGCATTCCAGTCTTACGTGATCATCTATTACGTGTTCGGTGGCGACCAGAAAGCAGGCGCCGCTTTCGTCGGCCACTCCGGACTTGTGCAGACCATTGCGGCACTTTGCGCCATCGCCATCATTACCTATCTCGGCACAAAGATCGGGAAACGAAAGACCTTCTTCTTTGCTATTGGCATCTCCGTCGTTGGATATCTGCTCAAGTGGTTTTGCTACACGCCGGAAAACCCATGGTTGTGCCTGATTCCTGCGCCTTTGATGGCGTTCGGTCTGGCAGGCTTGTTTACCCTTATGCCATCGATGGTGGCCGATGTGGTTGACGCCGATGAGCTGAACACTGGTGAGCGCCGCGAGGGGATGTTCGGCGCGATCTTCTGGTGGGTGGTCAAACTCGGGCAATCCGTGGCAATTCTCGGCGGCGGTATTTTGCTGAACGCGACGGGTTTTAACGTCGAACTAGAGGGGAACCAAACGGAGAACGCGATCATGTTGATGCGACTCTCAGACGCGGTGATCCCGGCCGCCGCCTCGCTCATCGCTATCTGGGCGGTCGCGTCATTCTCAATTACCGAGGAGCGCGCGCACGAGATTCGAGCAGAGCTTGAGTCGCGACGTGGCACTTTGGGTGGCAATGACCTGGATGGCGACGCAGAGCCCGCGCCGGCTTAAGGGTCAAACGATTTCGCGTTTCAACCAACGGATACCGCGGCGCAGGAGTTCATAGAACTCCGGATATTTCCAGGCGCCGCGGTCTTCGGTCCGCCACCAATCGATCAGTGGCTTCATGTCGTGGTGGCCACGAGCATGACCAATCGAGAGATACAGCACGGCGCCTTCACCATGCGACTTGATGTAACAAATCGGGTGTTTTCCGGGGGCGTCTTTGCCCTCCACGAAACCAGGGCTCTCGACCGTGCACTCAGTTTCCATCAGAACCTCGAGCGGGCCGTGTAGCTCAAGATGGTAGAGCTCGTCATCGGTTTCGAAATTTCCAACCCCGGCGACCAGTGGATGCTCGGGCTTGACCACTGTTACAGGATACGGCGCGATGGGCGGATGGCTCACAAACTGCGAGCCGACCAGGTCCATAAACAACGGCGCACAGCGCGGTGCATCCCATAACCGGTCTTCACGCAATTGCAGAATCGAGTTGGTGCCGTGCAGCGCGTACCAACGCCCGCCAGCAATCAACCAGGCGCGCAGCACTTCCTGTGCGCCCTGCGAGGGCATCACATCGGAGGTGTAAGTGATCAGGCAGTCAGCCTTCTGGATTGCGTCCAACTGCTCGTAGTCCTCAAAGACACGGACACGAATGTTCGAGTCCTCCGCGAGCAACTTCATGATCTCAAGCCTTGCGAAATCAATGTCGTGATAACTGCCAGCGGCGATAAGGACACAGTCGATCTGCGCGGGGTGCTCTGTCTCAGCCATGCGAGGGAGCTTGTGCCACTGACCGACCCGGGTCAACCCGAAAGAAAAAGGGGCACAACGCCGAAACGCTGTGCCCCGCTCCTCCCCCTCAGAAGGAAACGCTTTCTAGGGCGACCACTGTGCTGAGAGGTCAACTCCCGAGAAGGTCTGATACGCCCGAATGCCGATATGCCAGGTACCTGCCTGCGGGTTGGTGATCGTGCACACCTCGTTGTTGCCGTTCAGGTACGGACGACAGTCGTAGCGCGAGGTCGATGGCTGACTGCCGAAGCGCAGATACAAGTCAGCGTCACCACTGCCACCAGAGATTTGCACCTGGAATGTGGACATGCCCGGGGGAATATCCACGGTATAGCGAAGCCAGTTGCGACGCGATGCGGACAGATTGTTCAAACCGGCCGACCCGCCCTCGGCACCACCGCCACTGCTCGGCTCGTCGAAGCTCGCGGTCAACGTCACGCCGGAGAACGTACTCCAGGCACGCACCAGCACATGGTAGGTGCCTTCCTGGACATTCGAGATATCACAGGTTTCGTTGTTGCCATTCAAATACGGGCGGCAATCATAAGTCGATGTTGTTGGCGCAGCGCCGAATCGAACATACAGGTCTGCATCTCCGGAACCGCCAGCGATCTGGAACGATAGATTACCCGCACCGGCAGGCACGTCGATCGTAAAGCGAAGCTCGCTACCGGTGCTCGCAGCCAGACCCGTTTCGGGGACACCGTTCTCAAGTACTGGGTCGCTGGAGCCACCACCACCGCCGCCTGTCAGCGTAGCTACCGCAGCAGCCGCGTCGGCGATGCCAGCGCCACACTGAGAGCAGGTCGCAGGAAACGCGCGCGCCGTAGATGTGATCGTCGACTCGATTTGATCAGGCGTCAGGCTCGGGTCAAGCGCCTTCAACATCGCAGCAAGACCGGCGATATGCGGCGCTGCCATGCTCGTACCCTGATAAAACGCATAGTTGTTGCTGCCTGGCGTTGTGCTGCCGCTGTTCAACGTGGACAAGACGCCATTCGAGGCACTCGCGCGCACATCACCGCCCGGTGCTGCCACATCGACATCCGCTCCGAAGTTCGAGTAATACGCACGACCACCGTTACGGTTGGTCGAGGCGACCGTGATAACGCCGGAACAGTTTGCCGGGTTGAATCCCGATGCGTTCTGGTTGGAGTTGCCGGCAGCAACAACGATCGTCGCGCCGTTAGCGCGTGCAACATTGATCGCGGATTGCGTCGTCGTCGAGCAGGCGCCGCCGCCACCCAGGCTCATGTTGATGACGTCCGCCGGGTTTGCGTTGGTCGGCGTACCCGCCACACTGCCACCCGAAGCCCAGATGATGCTGTCTGCAATATCCGACGTGTAACCGCCGCAGCGACCGAGGGCGCGCAACGGGACAACCTTGGCACCGTAGGCAACGCCAGCGACACCGGTGCCGTTATTGGTCACGGCGGCTACGGTGCCAGCGACGTGGGTGCCATGCCAACTGGAACTGCGAGCCGGTTGACCCGGACCACATTGCCCCGCTGTGGAGAAGTCGCCCGGATCAGTTGCGTCACTGTCACGCCCATCCCCGTCGACGGAAACAAACGTATCGCTGATCATGTCGTAACCGGGCAGAAGATTGCCCGCGAGATCGGGATGCGCCCGGTAACCCGTGTCGATCACCGCAACCACGGTTCCGGCACCGGTCGTGCTATCCCACGCCAGCGGCAAATTCAGGCCACCGGTCGGTTCGAAGTAATGCCATTGCTCGTTGTAGCGCGCGTCGTTCGGCGTTGCCATCGGCTGCAGCAGCAAATCCGGCTCCGCGTACTCGACATTCGGGTCCGCCTGAATCTTCGCCAGCATGAGCTTCAACTCGGCGGGCTTGCGCCACTGTGCGATCCGGTAGACCGCAGCGCCACTGGCAGCACGTCGCTTCAGTGTTACCTGCATGTTCATTGCCTGTGAGAGCACTCTGGCCTGATCGCCAGTATTGCCTGATGCGATCGTGGCACCGATCGGTGACTGACTCACCGCGAGCGATTTGTATTTCACGATGAACTGGTTGGTCGGTGGCGACTCAGCCAGTGTGGTGGAAGTGGTGGCAGGATCGGACCCACCCGCCATGGATACCGGCGATGCCAGCAAAGTCCCCAAAATGAGCGCCGTCGCGAGACGGCCCCGAGCAAAGATGCCCTTCGTCTTCATGATCACTCCTAAACGAATTCGGAGTCGAAGGTCTTGCGCCAACTTGGCTCCGGTTAACACCGGTTTCGACGCTACGCTAGCTGTCGAAACTCGATCAACTGCGCATCTATTGCTATTTGTCGCCCATTTATAACATTTCGGAAGAATTCCCTACCATATCTGGGCGTTACGTTATGCAAAACAAATGTCAGGAATCTATGATTTTGTTTGTAACCAATGCGTTATCCTGACCAAATGCGCAAAAACGGTCCTTAACAGGCGGTACTGGGAGCGAAAATGAACGAGAAAGGGGGGGTGTTGCGCTATACAACCTAGGCGCACCAGCACCGATCAGCGTGGACGCACGAACTCGACTTACGCGCCCACGCCGATCTGGCCTGGTTGAACCACAAAACCCGCTAGTAGCTACCCGTCGTCACAGAAGTGTCCGTCGTTTCAGCGACCGTTTCAGATCCATCGTGAGTATGCGTGTTGAGCACGTCATTGATCGCGATCAGTTGATCTTCACTGCTGGTCGTATCTGCCTGTTCGGCATGTCCAAACATCGCAGCGATGATGGGCATACCACTCACGTCGGTCGTCAGCTTCAATGTACCGGTTGCTGAGAGGCGCGCTTGCCACTCATCACGCACCAGTGACCAGAATGCTGCCGTCTTCGACCAGTACTCATCAGCAGGAGTGAAGTCATACCCCTCAATATTGCGGTAGTGATTGAAGCCAAACTCGCGCACGATCGTACCCGTCGTTTCCTCGCCATCGCGAATGGTTTTGGTGTTGTCCTGCTCGTGCGTCCAACCCTGCGGCGTGATGGTGTGACGGTTCTCCGCATTCATGGCGTTGTAGTCGCTTCGTACGGTGTACTCGCGCCTCGGTAGCGGGCGCCAGGTACGATCGCTGGTCCATGTGGAAACGCCATACTTGTGATTCCAGCGGCCGGTGCCACAGTATCGCGGTGCGTCGGACACCTCGAAGACACATTGCGTCCATGCGCCGGCTGTTTTTTCAGGCGCAAGGTCTCGAACGGTCCAGGTCTGATCGCTGGAGAACTCGAAGCGCTCGCTGGCTTCATACGTCCAGTCCTGTCGCCAGTGCTTGATGACGTGGCCCGACGGCGCCACGAGCAGGTGCTGCAAAACAATATGCGTCGGTGATTCCGAAACGACGACAACCGTCTCGTAACCCCCCGATGTCTTCTCAGTGAAGTCGGTGTAGCCAGCCGTCAAAGGCACGGTCTCCTGGAAATCGAAATTCACACGGTAGTCGCCGCTCATAGCGAGGATCGCCAGACGATCCTGCTCTTGAGCGGTCTTCCCGTTCGCGATGCTCGCAAATCCAGAATTCGCGACGTATCGGTACTCCGGCGTCGATGCTACTTCCGCCACCGGCGCCGGCGCTGTCTCGGAAGGGATACTGGCACAGCCGCTCAACACGAGCGCCGCACTGATCATTGCCCCCATTTTTTTCAAATCCATTTCGTCCTCCGTTGTCTTTTCTGGGTTCAGAAGCGCCAGTCGAGCGCCACATTGAATTCGCGGCCTGGCCGCTGGAAACGCCTGGGGTCAACCGGGCCATCGACCAGCACACCCTGCACATCGAGGTAAGGGGTGTAAGCATGGTCAGTCAGGTTGAACACACCGAATCGCAAACGCGTTGCATCCGTGGGTTTCCAAAAACCGGTCAAGTCGTAGATCACGTATCCGGCGGGACTGAGCAGATCGCCTTGCGTCTCATCCAACTGCGTTTGTCGTGCCGCGCCGCGAGCGATAGCCGACACCCCGAAGCGATCGCTGGATGCGAGATAGTCAAGACCAAGCACACCATTTAGCGGTGCGATGGAATTGATCGGCTGTCCGGTATTCCGGTTTTCACCGTCGGCGTATGCGGCGGCAAAACGAACCTGCCAACCCTCAAATCGCCGCGGTTGGAAGCTGCCACTGAACTCGGCGCCCCTGATGCGAACGTTATCGAGATTGATCGATTGGAATTGCAGGACCTGCAAAATCGGATCGAACCCAACGACAGAGAGCGATTCGATGAAGTCATCGTAGCGCGTCTCGAATACGGCCAGCTCGTAGCTGGCGGCATCCGTGGCGAGCCTCATGCCCGCCTCGACGCCCCGACTCGATTCGGATTCGAGGTCGGGATTGGGGAGTGCGGTGTAACCAAACTGAAGGTTCGTGAAGCCGATATTCACGTCATTGACTGGCGGCGCGCGAAATCCCTCGGCGTACTGGGCATACAACTGCATCGTGTCTGTCGCTTGCCACGTCGCACCGAATTTTGGTGAGAAGCGTGCATCGTCGATTTCCACAGATTCGACGCCAGGATTGTCTGCTAGAAATATCGCGTCTGGTCGAGGGTCGAGCGTGAAGCGGTCATACCGAATGCCGGGGAGCAGCGTAACGTCACCGATCGCAATGGCATCTTGAAGATAGACGCCCGTTCGCGTTGTGCGTGAGACCGGAAAATCCCGAACGGGGAACGTGTCCGGGCCTACCGTATTTCCGGTCTCACCGGTGAGGACATTGGTTTCTGTTCCCGTCCGTATCTGTTCGGTGTCGGCGCGTTCATATTCGAGGCCATAGGAGAGACCGTGTTCTAAACCAAAAAATTCGTGACTGCTTGCGAGATTGAGCTCGAGCCCCTGTAGCTTTTGGTCGAATACAAATCCGCGTTCGCGAGCGATCTCACCGGGCGCACCAAAAATCAGGGTAGATCGATCCTCAAATGTGGTTTGTGTCGTTTCGCTTTCCTGGTGAAAAGCGCGCCAGCGAACGTAGTCAAAGGGGCCAGCACCAGCCCGCCACTCCTGACTGACCGTGGCACGAAGTCGAGAACGGGCGTCATCACCAGCAACGCGTGTGGTGTCGACCAGATAGGGAAACCCGAACAGAGCCGAAAGATCACTACTACCTTCAAGCGAGTTGACTTCAGTGAGGTTGTTGGCTTCGAAACGCTCGAGCGTGAACAGAACACCGCCAGCATCGGTATCACCCACGCCGACCTTCGCCAGCAGATTCAAACTGTCCGACTGCAGTGGATCCACCAGCGGCGTATTGCGCTCGCTGCCATCGCGGCCCGTCACCTGCAGCATTGTCGTAATAGCACCGAATCTTTGAGCACCGGTAGCGGAGATCACCTGGCTCGAGTCGACGCTGTTATAGCCAACGGATCCGTCAAGGTGTGAGGCGTCCTCACCCAAAAGCCCCTGAGGTGTTTGCGTCACAAAGCTCACCACACCACCGAGCGCGTCCGATCCAAATAAAGCGGATGCCGGACCGCGGCTGATCTCCACTTGTTGGATGTTGTTGATATCGATGAAATCCCTGCCAGCGTTCGAGAAACTACCGATCGAAAAAGCATCCGAAGCGGGTACCCCGTCGATTTCCACCTGTACGCGGTTGCCGCCGATCCCGCGAATACTGATTCCCGAGAATCCAAATCGGCTACCTTGATCCACGACATCGACACCGGGCTCAAATCGCACCAGATCGCTGATGTTCTGCGCCAGTTCACGATCGATTTGTTCGGCGTCTACGACTGTGATTCGCGCTGCGAGCTCTGCTTGTGTGAGTGGCGCTTTTGCCGCTTCTACGATGATGTTGTCCACAACCTCACGTTCCTCGTCGGCGAATACCGCGAGCGGTGAGGCGAGACAGACACAACTTGCCAGCATCCATTTCATTGCAACAAATCCCCTGCGTTGTCTGGAGGTTTTGCTGGCTGGCGGCGAGCGAGACCGCGGGCTGGCTACTCGAGTTACTTGGTGAGGATGAGCTTGTCGTTCCGGGTAACGCGCAAAGAGTAGTGCTCGCCCCTGAATTCAATGCGGACCTCGCGATCCTCGCCGAACAGATCCTTTGCTTTGATCAACGGGATGCGGGCGGGTCGAGAGCGTCTTCTTTGTTGCTCAGGCTCATCCATGAACCGAAATGATAATGATTCTCGTTTGCATTGCAAGTGTTTTCGTGGATTTATTCTCATCTCGGTTTACGCTCGTGCGCTATGTCTGAACCGAGCCTCCAATGACCACCTATACGCTCGCTGGCGTTGACCTCGCGTGGCAGCCGGAGCGCAATCCGTCCGCCGTGGCACTCGGTTCTCTGCACGGACAGCGCCTTTCGGTAGACTCCGTCACAGGGTCACTTCTCTCGCTCGCTGAGGTCATGTCTGCGATCGATCGGAAAGGTCAGCCACATGGGGTTGCCGTCGATGCGGCACTCATCATCTGTAATCAGACGGGTCAAAGACCCTGCGAGCGGGATCTCAACAAGGATTACCGTTCGCGCAGTGCGGGCTGCCATCCGTCTAACCTAACGCTCTATCCGGAGGCGGCGAGCGTGAAGCTCGGGGAGATCCTCAGTGCCCGGGGACTTAAACACAATGGCGAACCATCGGGACCCTGGCAGATCGAGTGTTACCCGCACCCGGCAATCATCGAGTTGTTCTCGCTACCGGAACGGTTGCGATACAAAAAGGGCAGCGTCAAGGAGAAGCGAGGTGGGCAAATCCGATTGGCAGAGCTGATTCA
The DNA here is from genome assembly GCA_038521865.1 of Pseudomonadota bacterium. Lineage (GTDB taxonomy): Bacteria > Pseudomonadota > Gammaproteobacteria > Steroidobacterales > Woeseiaceae > CALBPI01. Next base: position 524,204 of record JBCBKO010000002.1, read on the forward strand.
GGAACGGGCTTCGGATACTGGACTGTCGGTGGTGTTCTCGGAGTCTCTGGCGCCCATTTTTGATCCGCAGCTTATCGCCGCATTGCGTGGCAAGGCACTGAAAGCGAACGAAGACCAGCTGGACGCCATCGTCTGCCTGTTGATCGCCGCACACTATCAGGCGAATCTTTCAACGACACGCTACGGCGATACGGCGTCGGGCTACATCGTAGTCCCGACACCGTTCGCCTAATTCGGCCTACCCTGGCAAGTTATTGGAAACCTGCAGGGGTTTGCGTTCGCCGGGTGAATTGAATCCGGACTCGATCTCTGCGACGGCCGCCGTAAATACCGGATCGCCGGTTTGCGGCACTAATGCCAGTGGATCCGGGTTCAACAGATTTTCAGGTGAACCGACCGCGCGATACTCCGTACGCCAACGCGTGGCCGAAACATCGCACAAACTGTAACCACGGAATCGACCGTCGAAGTATTTGATATGCGGATTATCAGGAATGCCAGCCCTGACGATGGCATCGATAGGGCGAGGATCGGCCCCCGCAAATGTCGACGCAATCGATGTGCACACGAACTCAGCTGCCAGAACATCTGAGTTTTCAGGATCGCCAAAGTCCTTGAGCAGCTCCGCACCCCAGCCCGAGTGAATATCACCGGTGAGCACGACCGGGTTTCCTGGCCTGGCCCGATCAAGCACTTCGAATAGTCGGTCGCGCGAAGCGCCATAGCCATCCCATGCATCCATGCTGATGAGGTCCTCCAGCGAGTCGATTGCCGTCAGCACCTGATCTTTACCGGGGAAGTCAGGCCCGAACTGCACGTTCAAACGCCCCGTCGTTCTGAGGTCCCATGGCATGACCATCACTTGTTGCGCCAAAACGTTCCATTGCGCCTTGGAGCTCGCGAGATTCCTGCCAAGCCAATACTCCTGATCAAATCCGAGGAGCGTGCGTTCCTGAGCCTGAATACCAGCCGCATCAAAAATCACCTCGCCGAAAACGCTCTCCAGCAATGCAGCGACTTGAGGATCGATATTCGTATCGTTGGAACCGAACCCGTCCGCAGCCGCCTGATCGTCGCGGAACTGGCGTGAATCCAATACGTGGATATCGGCAAGCCTGCCGAATTGCAGGCGACGGGCCAGTGGGAAACTGCCATCGCGGCTGCGTGTGCGCCGCACTGGCATGGTCTCTCCGTAGACCTCATAAGCATTTTTTCTGCGCTCGAGGAAGTCCGCATCGATAAACGGCGCGCCCTCTTCGGCGATCGTGCCGGCGTAGTTGTTGTCGACCTCGTGGTCATCCCAAGTCACGATGAAAGGCGCGTGTGCGTGGGCATCCTGCAAGTCCTGATCCAGACGGTAGAGCGCGTATCGGTTGCGATAGTCATCCAGCGTGAAAGTCTCGCCGCCCGTATGGTTGCGTGTGGGCAAAAGCGGATTGGAAGACGCGCCGCTCTCGTACATGTAGTCGCCCGTGTGTACCACAAAGTCGATGTCTTGCTGGGCGATGTCGCGCCAAGCGGGATAGAACCCCTGCGTGTAATTCTGGCAAGACACGAACGCGAATCGCATCGAATCTGTCCGCGCTGCATAAGGGCCCTGCGCCGGGATACCCTTTTGTGACGGGCTCGGGAAGGTTCGTGTCCGGCCAATGCGCGATTGATGCCCGCGGTATTTGCCCAGCGTGTAAAAACGATAGTAAAGCCATGCATTGGCAGGTAGGCGGCGTGCAATCACGCGCACTGCATGACCGTTTCGCGCTCGGGCAGTCACTCGACCCGCCTGCACGATGTTGCGCATGCCTGGGTCTGTAGCGACCTCCCAAGCTAGCGGAACATTCTTGTTGCCGAGTCCCTGCCCGGTGATGGGATCTTCCACGACCCGAGTCCAGAGCACTACGGAATCCGATTTCGGATCACCGGATGCAACGCCAAGAGGGAATAGCGATGTCGCCATCAAATCGCCTCTGGCGGTTTGCATGAAAGCAGGCGCAATGACTATTCCGCCGGCCGCGGCCAGACTCTTCACGAACCCACGACGTGTCGGGGTCCAGATACGTAACTCTTCCTCTCTATCGTGATCGCTCATTGTGTTCTCCAAAGTCATTCGGCACTCCATAGGAGTGAGCCACCAAACTAGCTATTGCGCATGACGGCACGGTGTCGGAAATGTGACGCCAAGTTCATGGCGGTGTAGCCTCAGGATGGGAATGGAGCGTAAATTGATGAGAGCCGTAGGACTGCAACGTTATCTGCCGATTGAGGACCCGGAATCGTTGATAGATGTCGAGCTCCCGACGCCTGGGCTTGAGCCTCATGATTTGCTGGTCCGCATTGAAGCAATTGCCGTAAACCCAGTGGACACGAAGGTTCGCGCGCCTAAAGACGGCGTCGAGGATCCACCCAAGGTACTGGGGTGGGATGCATCCGGCATTGTTGAGGCGATCGGTGATTCGGTCGTTCACTACAAGGTCGGTGATGCGGTTTTTTACGCGGGCGATATCACACGCCAAGGCGCTTATGCCGAGCTGCAAGCCGTCGATGAACGGATTGTGGGTCGCAAACCCGCAACGCTCGACTTTGTCGACGCCGCAGCGCTGCCACTGACATCGATCACGGCGTTTGAGGCGTTCTTCGATCGGCTGGAGATCGATGTTGAGGGCACCAACACAGGCGAGACCATCCTGATCATCGGCGGTGCCGGTGGCGTCGGATCTATCGGCATTCAGCTGGCAAGAGCTGCTGGTCTCACCGTAATTGCCACCGCATCACGAGAGCAGACAACTCGCTGGGTGAACGAGCTAGGTGCGGATCATGTCATCAATCACCACCAACCTATGCGTGCCCAGATCGAAGCACTAGGATTGAATTACGTCGACTACATCGCAGTATTCAACGACACCGACAGTCACTGGGACACGGTGTGCGACCTGATCAAGCCACAAGGCCGGATTGTCAGCATTGTTGAGAACACCCGCCCGCTCAATATGTCGGTGCTGAAAATGAAGTCAGCGACATTTTGCTGGGAGTTCATGTACACACGCTCCATGTTTCAAACCCCCGACATGATTCGCCAGCAGGAGCTCTTGAATTACATCGCCGGGGAAGTTGACACTGGTCGCCTAAAGACCACCCGATCGCAGACGTTGAACGGCATCACAGCGGCTAATCTTCGCGAAGCGCACCGTCGACTGGAGCAAGGCGACACCATCGGCAAGATCACGCTCTCACGATGATCAAACGATCTGTTCGTTCCAGGCAAAAATCGCACTGGGTAGACTCATGCACGCGAAAAACATGCAAAAGGCCATGTCGTGTAATTGATCCGCCGTCATCGGTGCAGCGGAGCCAAATTTCGCCCACAACTGATTAATAATGTAGATCGAGATGTATCCACTAATCACAACGATCGAACCCATGAAGGCGTATCGATAGGTCAAGCCTCGCACTTGCCGCATCCGCTCATCCACGATTTCGTCCGGATAATCGGTGATGCCTCGCGTAGACATCCTCAAAAGCCACATACAGATGCCCCACAAAATCAGTATGGGGAGCACGAACTCAGGATAGTCGTAGTAGTTCAGTACGCCGTAGCCGAGTAGCAGAATAAAGGTTGTGACAACCAGCGCTCGACGGCGACCCAGTGGTCGCACGAAGTTGTAGCGTGTGTCATGAAAATCGCGATCCGCCTTCCTGCGCACCTCATCGATCATCTCTCGACGCAGTTCGCGTGCCTTGTCGTTGGTCATGATCCGTTGCTCCTATCAAACAGTTGTTCGCTCATCGCACTCATTGGCTCGAGCGAGAAGATGGCTTCTACAGGCAGCTTGAACAGCGCTGAAATCTGCAATGCCAGCAAAAGGCTCGGTCGGTATTCGCCGCGCTCCAGGTAGCCAATGGTCTGGTAGTGCACCCCCACCGCCTCCGCCACTTGCTGCCGAGACAACCCGTGGTCCGCTCGAAGTGCGGCAAGACGATTGAATACCGGTGGTTCTTCGCTACGTTTCTTTCTAACCATATATCAATTAATAGTATTAATACTACAATTTGTCAATATCGGTTTTACCATAAAACGTGGACTAGTCCCTGACTCATCACGGTTGCCTGAGGCAGACTGCTTCGCATGCAACTTGACGTCGACTATCTGTGCTTCACCCTCACACTCGCTTGCGCGATGTACACGGGAATCGCATTCACCGCCTGGCGGCTCTTTATTCGCGAGGCGTACACATTGTGCTGGACGATCGGATTCGTAGCGTCAACTTTGCGATGGGGCGTTGAGTGCCTAGGCCCGGAAACTATGGGTGCGACCAACTATTACTTTTTCGTGGAGCTGTTCGCACTGCTCCTGATCGTTTTCGCATCGTTTGGCCACTGCCTTCGTGTGCGCGATCCCCGAACTTTGATGCAATTGATGGTGGCCGCCGGCTTGGGGTTTGCAGTACTGATTGCTGCAACACTCGTCCGTCCGCACACCGGTCTGAGAGAAGCTGCCGTTCCATCCGTCGCGGCGATTTCGGCGTTCCTGCTCGCCGCCATGGTGTTCAGGAAACGGCGCGGCACTCAGATCGCGGAATACGCACTCGCAGGCACACTCGGACTGTTTTCACTTGTCCAGGCGATTTCGGCGGTCATCGCATTTGATCTTGGACGCAACCCGCCACCCGATGTCCTGCAGACGCACACGGACTTCGGCATGCTCACTTTGCCGATCGCGTACATCGGTATCGGGACCGTCGTGTTGTTCGTGTTTTCTTCAGATCTGTCGGTAAAGCTCCGAGGTATGGCCATTCGCGATCAGTTAACGGGGCTGCTCAATCGCCATGGCTCGGTTGAATCTGGGCGGCGCGCCTTTGAGCAGGCGCGACAGCTTGGTCAGCCTTTGTCGGTGCTGGTCGCCGACATTGATCATTTCAAACAGGTCAACGACAGTTTCGGGCACGCAGGCGGTGATCGGGTTCTCGTGCACATCGCAGAGCTTTTGTCCGATCAGCAAGGCGGGCGCAATGTGGTTGCTCGACTTGGCGGCGAGGAGTTTCTCCTCATCTTGCCGAACAAACCTGAACCGACTGCCGAGGAGATCGCCGAGCGTCTGCGAGCGCAGATCGAGAGCTCGCCCGCTCAGGTTGGCGAGCGAACGTTATCGATCACCGCCAGCATCGGCGTTGCCAGTTTGTTGACGGATGATCGCAACATCGAATCTCTGATCGCTCGCGCTGACCGAGCGATGTATCGCGCCAAATACCAAGGGCGCAATCAAGTGAGTGTCGCGCAGTCGAGCGACGACACGTTGAGTCCACTGACTTCATCGCCCGCGATCGGTCGCGGGGCGCCCAATTAAAAGCTGAAGACCGCCGTTAAGCGTGCGTTTAGCGGCTCGCCCGTGGTGATGTTGTCATTGCTGTGCGCGTCCGGGAAATACTCTTCGTCCAGGAGGTTCTCGACATTCAGCTGGATGCGAAGTGAATCGTTCACTGTATAGAACGCACCGGCATCGACTCTGACAAAGCTGGGTACTTCGGTTGCGTTGTCTTCGCGAACGAAGAAGCTGTCCTGGTAGGTCGCACCGAACGCAAGGCTCAACTTCTCGGACACTCGGAAGTTGTTCCAGACCGACAACATATTCTCAGGCGTCTGACGGGTGACATTACCATCGGTACCGCTACCGTCTGCACGCTCTACCTCTCCATCGAGATAGGAGTAACCCGCGGTCACGGACCAGAAGTCGGTAACGTTACCGATGGCCTGCAATTCAACGCCTCGGGTTCGCGAACCTTCGATCAGGATAACCTGTTCAGGATCCTCAGGATCGATTGAGGTAAAACTCTCGCGTTCGAGCTCGAACACCGCAGCTGTCAGGCTCAGGCCGTCGGCAGCATCCCACTTGAATCCAAGCTCGCGATTCTCAAAGAACTGAGCACGTGTGCTTTCCGAATCGAGATTCAGTGTCAGGAACTGGTCGCCCGAGCGCGGCAAGAATGTCTCGCTGTAGCTGGCGTAAGCCGAAACATTCTCGACCGGCTTATAGATGAAACCGAGTCGTGGTGTCACCTCGGTATCCGTGCGGGTGAACGACGCATCGCGACCAGCATCCGCTTCGATCAGATCAAGCACCTCGATATCAAACTCGTCGTAGCGAAGTCCGACAACCAATTTGAAACGATCGGTCAGGTCAATCTGGTCCTGCAGATACAGCGAGGTGAATCTCACTTCGGACTCACGGTCACGAGAACGGTTAGTGAAACCAAATGCGGGAATCACCAACGGGTCCGTGAAATCGATGACGCGCTGGTCATCCATAACGTCGGGGAAGACATTGTCGAGGCGCGCATTGGCTGTTTCCTGGTCGCCGAACTCAAACCCTGCTAGCACCGTGTGTCCGATATCGCCCGTCTGGAATTCGCCCACGAGATTACCCTGGATAATCAGATTCTGACGATCGGTGGTATCTCTATAGCCGTCGAGTTCTACGCCTGGAAACGTTCCATTAGTGACAACAACAGAATCGCTGGGGTAGAGGTTTTGATAGCCCTTATCGTAGTCAGCGAACTGCGCCGTAAGGTTGCCGCGCAGCGCATCCGAGAACCTATGCTCCAGTCGGATTCGAAATAACTGCGCTTCGAGCGTAGTGAAATTCTGATCCGGAGAACCAAAGAAAGTGTCTTCAAAACCTTCCAGCGGTGCATTCGGACCGTTGGCATTCACCACTGACGGTACACCACGATCGACGACTCGCTCATCTTCAAGATACTCATAAGAAAGGATTAGCGTCGTGCGTTCCCCGAGCTCAGCGGTGAACGTGGGATTGATGCCAAATCCATCTCCATCAAAGAAGTCACGATGATTGTCGAGCCCAGTGAAAAACGCATTAACGCGTAGCGCGGAATGCTCGCTGGTTGTGAAGTTAGTATCCAGCATGCCCGTGTAAGCGCTGAAGGTATCCAGGCCCGTAGTCAAGGTCGTGAACTGCTCACCGATTTCTGCCCGCTTTTGCACCCGGTTGATAACACCGCCACCGCCCCCGCGACCGAAAAGCAGTGCATTGGAGCCGCGCAGGATTTCGACCTGCTGGACGTTGTACAGTGGACGGTAGTACTGAACATCGTCACGAACGCCATCGACAAAGAAATCGGCCGTCGACTGTACGCCTCGAATAATGATCGCGTCGCGATGGCCCTCACCCTGACTGATCGAAACGCCCGGCGTATAGCGAAGCACATCGCCGATGTTCTGGAATGCCTGCTCTTCGATCTGTGCGGCGGTCAGAATCGACAGACTTTGGGGAACATCGAGCACCGGGGTAGGTGTCTTGACCGAGTTCAACTCATCAAACGAGAGGTACCGGCCCTCGACGACAATCTCCTCAACCTCAGCATCCTGAGCTGATGCATTGATGGATAAAGCTGCAAGTACGGCTGCAGGTAGCAGGCGCAAACCGCGCCCTGGATGGAAGACCAGCATCGGATTTCTCGTGGTTATTGTTCGGAGAACGTAAATTAAAGTAAATGAGAGTCATTCTCAATACTATTTACGATCTTTTTAGCGATGGGACCCAGCGCTCACCTCGGCGCGGGCGATGCCGTTGAATGCGTTATTCGACAGTAACGGTGATTACTTCGGAATACACCGGCGGGTTATGAGGAATGTGCAGGTAATCGCCGAACAATAGCTGCAGAGAGTAGGTGCCGGGCTCGAGCTCCAGATCGGTTTCCGTTTGGCCGCCACCAAAGTGGCGATATTGATCGGATGCCGGAATCGGTATTCCGAAGTCGGGTAGCGGTGCGTTTACCAACAGATGGTGGTGTCCCGAGCCATCCTTTTGCTCACCCGCCTTTAGCACCTCAATGTTCTCCGAACCGAATACAACCTTGAAAGGTGAGCTGACGGTTGCCCCATCGGCTGGTTCGACAATGAAGGCCCGTGCACCCTCGGGTGCATCGCTTCTCGGCAACGCGATTTCTGCAACAGGTGCCTCCGCCTCAACGGCACCCTCTGGTGCGGCGACTTCGGTACCGGCTGGTTCCTCACCGCCACAGGCTGCCAAAGCCAAGACGCCTAACAGTAAAGAAATGGTGCGGTTCGACATGACGGACTCCAGCAAGCGCGTAAGGAATTCAGAGTGTAGTCGAGGCCCGACGCGACCGAAAGAGAGACTCAGATGCCCGCGTTTCGGATTACCGTCGTGAGGGTCACCATATTGTCGAGCGGCTCAGGCCGATGCACACCGAAACCCTGCGCGTAGTCACTGCCAAGCGCCTGCACCTCACTCAGAATCCGGTCGTCTTCAACAAACTCGGAGACGATTCGCATGCCCAGCGTGTGTGCGATATCGATGATCGATTTCACGAAAATCCGATCGGTCGGATCGGTTGCGATGTCGCGAACAAACTGGCCGTCGATCTTGAGACAATCCACGTTCAGTCGTTTCAGATACCCAAAGGAAGAGAGGCCACTACCGAAGTCATCCAGTGCGAAACGACAGCCCATCGCTCGCAGTGCTGCGATCAATCGGATCGCTTCATCAATCCGCCTGATAACCGCCGTCTCGGTGATTTCAAAGTTGAGACTCCCCGGAGGAAGATCCGCCGCTTCGACCTGACGAATCAGATCTTTGGAGAGCTTTGCATCTCCGACCGTACCGCCAGAGAGGTTGACCCAGATTTCCTGACGCTCAACCTCTCGGGTCTCTTGTTGCGCCAGAACGCCGATTACCTGACGCACAACCCACTGATCGAGTTTACCCTGCAATCCATACCGTTCTGCGGCTGGCAGGAATGCGCCCGGCGGTATCAGTCTGTCGTTGACGCGATCGCGCATGCGCAACAAAACCTCGATCCGTTCAGGCTGATCAGGCCCGCTATCCAACGCGACGATTCGTTGTCCGAACAGCACGAAATTATCTGTGTCGATGGCGTGGTTCAAACGTTGGACCCATCGCATTTCACCCCGGTGCTCGTAGACCGCGTCGCTTTCACTATCCACCATGTGGACACGGTTACGCCCTGCCTCTTTTGCAGCGTAGCAAGCAGCATCGGCAACCTGCTGCAGCTCGTTAAGGTCTGTATCGCCCGTGCCAACCGGTACAACACCGATGCTGACGCCAATACGGAATATCTCTGCGCCCCAGAGGAACTCCAGATCCTGGATGCGCTGACGGATATTCTCGGCGCGTTGTTTGGCGACATCGTGGGTGCAGCCTCGCAGTATCAAACCGAACTCGTCGCCACCCAGACGCGCCACAACATCGTGGCTACGAACGCCCTCTCGAATCAGCACCGCAACCTGTCTCAACAGCTCGTCGCCAGCGGCATGCCCAGAGGTATCGTTCACGACCTTGAACTGATCGAGATCGAGGAACATGAGAAACGCATCGCCCTCCGATTCGTCGGTACCAGTGACCAGCTCTAGCTGCTCTGCGAATGCGCGGCGATTGTACAAACCGGTGAGTTCATCGAAGCGAGCCTGGTAAGCCAGCTGATCGGTCATCGCGCGACTCTCGGTCACGTCATTCGCGAGCAATACGATGTACTTGAGCAGTCCGTCGTTATCGCGTACCGCGGAAGGATGGAAATCGATGCGACGAATATTGCCGTCCGCACTGACACAATCGACCTCCATGCTCGAGACTTTCGAAGAATCCGCAAGTGCCGCGAATCGTTCGAAGTAGTCCGAGAACATCGGTCGGTCATGCTCTGCAATGATTTCGATCAACGGTTCCTGTCGATCCACACTCGAGTTAGGCCAGAACAATCGCTTCATGCTCGGATTGGAATCGTAGACGCGACCCTCGGTATTGACGAGGGCCATGCCCACCGGTGAGTTCTGGTAGGCCTGGTGGAATCTCGCTTCAACATCGGCACGCAGTTCGTCGGCACGTTGCCGCTCACTGATTTCACTGCTGAGCTGTTCGTTGATCTTCTCCAGTTCCCTGCGACCGTCTTCCAGCGAGCGCGTTCGTTCCGCAACTTCGTCTCGTAGGCGACGGTTGATGTTAGCGACCGCGCGCAGCCTCAGCTGTATCCCGGACCAGGTAACGGCAAAGGCCAGAGCGATCATGGCCGCGATAAACAATGGCGTGCGCCAGAGCGGTGTCGGGACGGTGAACTTCCAAGTGGCTGGCTCGCTCCAGGCGCCGCCCGCAAGGCGGGATCGTACTTCAAATGTATATTTGCGCGGGGCAAGGTTCGAGTAGCTGATCGACGCATTGGCAGTAGGTGCACTCCACGCATCGTCGCTGCCGATCAGTCGATAGCTGAATTGTACGCCCTGTGAGTTGCGCATCGAAATTGAACCGAACTCGATTAGCACCCGATCGAAGCTCGCATCTTCGGGCGGCTCCATCGTGGGATCGATAGCGAACTCATCGACAAACCGATGGGAAATCACAGTTCTTGGTGTCGAGACCCCAGCCATGGGCTGTTCAACATTCATCGCCGTCACACCGCTCGTTGTGCCGATCCAGAGCGTACCGGGATCGCTGAAATACATGGCATGCGCTTTTGACTCGATGGAAGTGAACCCGTCTTCTGCGCTGTACTGCTCTATCGCATTTCGCGCCTCGTCGTAGCGATAGACACCTCGGCTCGTTGCGATCACCACGGTATTGTCCGGCAGCGGTTGCACACCGTAGATCGTGTTGTTCTGTAATTCCTCCTGCGGAATAACACGGTCTGTCCTGCCGTCGCGCCAGCGATATACCCCGCCCTGAGTACTGGTAAACCACACAGCGGTATCGTCGCCGGAACCCTCGGCGACAACGTGCGTGAAAAATTCCTCAGAAAGATCCTCAGCGTTGAGTACCTGCTCCGGCTCCGCGTCCGGATCTCGAGTGTCCAGTCGATACAGTCCACGATAATTGGCGGCGAACCAAAGTGTTCCGTCCGCCGCGAGATCAAGTCCGTAGATCGCCGCCCCATTGCCGATTTCATACGTTTTCAGGGTGTCCGTCTCAGCATCATATTCAGTGAGGTTACCGAGATAGGAACCTGCCCAAAGATGGCCCTCCTCATCCATTTCGAGACTGACGGTCAGGGTGTTCTGATCACCGATCGTCTTCACGATTTCCATGGAGTCGAGGTCAACACCGTACAGAGGACTCGGCACGTGACCGATCCAGAGTGTTTTGCCATCGTTCGAGAATCGGAGATCACGAACCTCACGGCGAATAATCCCCAGGCGGTCGGAGACGTTTTCGATCACGCCATCGGCTGTCACATGCAGCAGGCCGTTGTTGGTGCCAAACCAGGCATCGTCATCTCGACCTGGAAGGATAGAGAATACCTCTGGGCTTATGCCCTCAAACTCGAGCGAGTAGTGGCGAAACCGCTCACCCAGATAACGTAGCAACCCTAAGCGAGTTGGCAACCAAAGAACGCCATCCGAGTCGTACTTGGGTGTCGCTGCGCTCGATGCGGATGCCCACCGGTTTTGGTTGTCGCCGTCGAACCGAACCATGCCGGCACCTTCGAGAAACACCCAGTCAACGTTGCCATCGCGCACCGTCAACCCGCTGATCGACTCGGGATACTGTCGGTCAAACCACTCGATCTGATCGCGGGTGACTCGACCTACCTGACCCGACCGGTTGCCAACGTAGACGGGTCCGCTCTGTGATTCGCCAATTGCCGTAATATCAGGGTCGATAAGTTCGAAAGCACCATCTCGGTCGGGAGAGTACCGATGCAAACCGTCGGTGCTGACCACGAGTAGCGTTCCGGCGACCTCTTCCACGAGCACGAGCGTTTCCTCGGGGGCACCGGGAATGGCCACAAACGCGGCGTCTGGGTCGGCGAGATCGAGCTTGCGCATGCCCCCCGGTTGGGTACCTATGTAAAGCGTGTCGCCAACCTGAAGGAGCGCTCGAGCGACACCTCGAGACTCCGCCATTGGTTCATAAGTCCGGGTGACGACACCCTGTTCTATGATGGTCAGCCCCCCTGCCGCGTCGCCCGCCCATAAGCGGTTCTGGTCGTCAACGAGCAAAGCTTGAATCAGATTCTGACGCAGCCCCTGTAGCGTGGTGTATGCCTCGAACGTGCGGCCATCGTAGCGATTCAAGCCGCCAAATGTCGCGATCCAAAGATATCCATCCTGATCCTGCTCGATCGCCAGCACCGTACGCTGGTTCAGGCCATCGGCCACCGTATAAACACGAAACGGCGGCTCGGGTTGCAAAGGCAGTTCAAAGGCGTTGGCTGGCAACGTAAGCGCAGCCAATGCGCTAAGGAATAACCACGTCAGTTGTCGCACGAATCTCGATCTCGTTACGGGCCTTAAGGGTTAGCGGCGCCGAAATCAGAGACTTAAGTCGAACTCATCAGGCGAGCGGGCACTCCAGCGATTAAATCTGACCGAACAGGTATAGACCGACCATGATCAGTGCAAAAAACGCCAGCAGCCCATAGCTGGAGGGGTCTACCTTGCCTGGAACCCGATACCAACCGTCGACGCGCTCGGCGTCGCCCGACTCCCGGAAGCGGCGAATCTGACCGGGCACACTGTACTCATGCCACTCGGGCTGAAAGCCATCCAGGAGTATGCTGCTTATCCACGCGATAATGATGTTGCCGACACCACCGATCACGACAAACCAGGGCCACGCAATATCTGGCGGTGCAAAGCCGATGATCGGAATGGATTCGGGAATCCCGAACTTGAAGAGGTAGATCGCAATAAAACCGCCAACAACGCCCACCAGAAGCCCACGCTCGCTCGTGTGCTTCGAGTAAAAACCCATCCCGAACATCGCGAGCTTCGCACCCACAAAATACGAGCCGACGGCGCTCAGGGTCTCGAGTATCGAGCCTTTGCTCTCGATGAACGCGATGGCCATCGGCACAATCAGGATCGCCCAAAGGATCGTCGCGTACCGCGAAGCCCGGAGGAAGTGGCCATGCCCACTCTCAACCTTGCTCATCGGTTTGTAGAAATCTGAAACCGTAATCGTCGCCAGTGAGTTCAGCGCAGAGGACAAACTCGACATCGATGCGGACAGTACCGCCGCTGCCAGCACACCCATCAGCCCGGGGATCGCCAACGACTTGGCAAAAATCAAAATAATTTCATTAGGTTGATCGAACGGCTCGCCATCGTAGTGCACATAGAGCAACGCGCCGATCAGGAAGAACAGGAAGTAGATAAAAAACGCCGCATACCCCATCAACAGGTACGACTTTTTCGCATCGCCGATGGTGCGTGCAGCCAGCGTTCGCTGGACCATCATCTGGTTTGCTCCGTACACGGTAATGTGGAACAGCGTCATCGCGAACACACCCGCCCAAACCGTCGGCGCGATCGAGAAATCGAGATCAAAATTGAGTGGATTCAATTTATCCGCTGCTGCCAGTGTCTCGAGTGCGCCGGATACAGGGTCGAAGATGCTCGGCAAATTGGCGTACACGACGCCAGCGCCAATAAACAAAATCACGCCCTGAAACACGTCGGTCCAGATCACTGCCGTCATGCCGCCCAGCATGGTGTAAACGACAACAACCACACTCATGATTGCAATCGCAAGTTTGGCGTCGATTCCAGTCGCAAATGTTATGACAACGGCCGTCGCCGTAAGGATGGTCGCCGCAGTGATCGACTGGCTGACGAGGAACAGCATCGCCATCACGCTGCGCGAGGCCCGCCCAAAACGCTTCTGGAGGTAGTCGTAGATCGACGCCACGCCGCTGTTATAGAAGAACGGCAGGAACACAGTGATGACGACAAAAATCACCAACGGGTAATTGATGTGGATAGCGAGCGCCGACATGCCATCCCCGTAGGCCCATGCTGGACCACCGAGAAATGACAGGGCGCTGACATAGGTTGCGACAACCGATATGCCGATCGCCCACCAGGGTGTCTTCTTGTCGCCGAGTGCATACGACTGCGCACTCGTGACTCGTCGACTCAATGCTGCGCCAAGCGCCAGATTAGCGACGAGATACGCCACCACAATGCCCCAGTTGAGTGCACCAAAACCATTCATCGGACCGTCCACCCACCGTCAACTACCAAGCTATGACCCGTAACCATGGCAGCGCCTGGCGAGACCAGATACATCACTGCCTTCACCACGTCGTCGATGCTGGCCAGCTTGCCCATAGGAATCATGCCGAGCACAAAGTCGCGGAACTCCGGATTATCAAGCATCGGACGCGTGAGTGGCGTCTCTACAAACGTCGGTGCAACCGAATTGACACGGATCGCATGCGGCGCCAACTCCACCGCCATCGCCTTGGTCAGACCTTCGATTGCATGTTTGGTCATGCAATACACCGTTCTCTTGGGCGAGCCGACATGGCCCATCTGCGATGACATGTTGATGATGACGCCCGATCGTTCAGCACCGAGCATCGACTGCACCGCCGCCTGCGCTACGCGATAGGCCGCCCGGATATTCAGATCGACCACAAAGTCCAGATCTGCTGTCGTCACCTCATCTATGGGTGCCGGACGGTTCGCGCCGGCGTTATTGATCAGAATCGACAAACCTTCGATCGCTCTCACCCGGTCGGGGAATGCATCGTCGCAAACATCCCCAACCCAGGTTTCGATACGCCCGCTCGCATGCTCGGCCAGGGCGGCGAGATCCGACTCGGAACGGGCGACACCGATTACTCGAGCACCCTGTTCAGCTAGCGCTAGTGCACAGCCTCGACCGATTCCGCGACCCGCCCCCGTCACCAGCGCGACCTCGCCCGACAGGGCATCAGTCATGTTTTTCCCCCTCTCCCTCGCGCATTGCATGCGAAGTCAATATTGCCTAGCATCCTTGGCAATTGAAAGGGTGGAGACGGCGATGTCAGGTCGCGGCCAAAAACACGCCGGGCCCAGGCGGCGCGCAACCTCTTATGATGTCGCGGAGTTGGCAGGCGTGTCGCAGTCGGCGGTATCGCGCGTGTTTCAGCGCGGCGCTAGCGCGTCCAAAGCGATGCGCGCGAGGGTACTTGAAGCGGCTGAGCAACTCGGTTACCGACCCAATGCAATCGCACGCGGTCTGATTACACAACGCTCCAACATGGTCGCCGTTGTCATCGGACGGCAGACCAATCTGTTCTATCCCGAGGTACTCGTACAACTCACCGAGCAGTTCTCGCAGCGCGATATCCGGGTCCTGTTGTTCACACTTGCTCAGGAGCGGGACATCGATCTTGTGGTAGAGCAAATGTTGCAGTACCGGGTCGATGGCATCTTGATGGCGGCGATGCTGAACCAGTCCCAAGTCGAGGTCTTTCGCTCTGCAAATATTCCGCTAGTGCTGTTCAACCGCGCTTTCGAGGGCGCCCTGACCAGCAGCGTGCGTTGCGATCAAGCAGAAGGCGAGCGCTGGCTGGTGCAGTCGCTGCATGCTGCGGGCCATCGCCGATTCGCGATCATCTCCGGCCCGGAGGACTCCTCGGTCAGTGCCGAACGCACCCAGGGAGCACTTGCCCAGTTACATGATCTCGGCGTCGACGAAGTCACGGTGCTCAGCGGCGATTACAGTTATGCCAGCGGCAAGGCGGCCCTTCATACGCTGCTACAGAATGGCGCTCGGTGTGACGCGGTGATCGCCGCGAACGATGCAATGGCGATTGGTTGCATTGATGCGGCCCGCGGTGAGTTCGGACTATCGGTCCCCAACGAGCTTTCAGTTGTCGGTTTCGATGGTATTGGTCCGGCGAGGTTCGACGCCTATGACCTCACCACGGTGCGACAGCCGATCGGCCGGATGACAGCGGCGGCCGCCGAGATGCTGGTGCACCGGATCGAAGATCCCGAGATGTTGCCCGAGCACCGCGTGTTTTCCGGAGAGCACGTGCTCGGCAGCTCAGCGCGCATCCAACGATGAGCACTCCCGATGTCGTGCTGGCGCCCGGCATGCTCTGCGACCGACGACTTTTTGAACCCCAGATTGAGGCGATCGAGGGTCGTGTCACCGTCGCAGACCTGACGCGCGCTGATTCCATTGATGGCATGGCCAGGGACCTGCTCGACAGTGCGCCAACTCAATTTGCGCTGGCAGGTCTTTCGCTTGGGGGGATCGTTGCACTGGAATGTATGCGCTTGGCACCTGAGCGGATCACGCACCTCGCGCTGCTTGACACCACCCCACGCGCGGACACTCAGGAGAAGCGCGACACCCGAACGCATCAGATTCGCGAAGCAGACGCGGGGCACTTCAGAGACATCGTCGTGAACGAGTTAAAGCCGGGTTACCTGGCAACCTCGCTGATGAACGACAGCGCACTGCGCCAACTGGTCATCGATATGGCCGTCAGTCTCGGCCCTGGCGTATTCGCGAGGCAAAGCACAGCATTGATGGGCAGGCGCAGTAACGAAGCCCTGCTACCTGATATTGCCGCAAAAACACTCGTCTTGTGTGGCGAGGAAGACCGTTTGTGCCCCGTTGCGCTGCATCAGCAAATGGCTGCAGCAATTCCCGACGCGCAGCTCATGGTCATTCCCGACTGCGGCCACTTGCCGACCCTGGAGCGACCGGCTACGGTCTGCGCTGCCATGCTTGATTGGCTTAACCGATAACCGACGGAAGAAGTACCCATCTCATGGATCGCAACACCGACCGAGTTCCTACCACCCACGTCGGGAGCCTGCCAAGACACGACGCGTTTCGTGCGCACCTGCGTTCCCGTGAATTTACGATCGGCACCTTCCTGAAAACGCCGTCCGAGGTCGTCACCGAGGTTGTTGGTCTCAGCGATCTCGACGTGATTTGTTTCGACGCCGAGCATGCACCTTTTGGCAGATTGGAAACCGATCGATGTATTGCGGCAGCACGCGCGGCCGACATGCCCTCGCTGGTTCGGGTCGCAGGGCACTCGCCACACGATATCCGCAATGCACTGGATTCCGGTGCAACCGGCGTGCTGGTGCCACACGTATGCACGGCGGAGCAGGCGGAGCAATTGGTGCGCGCCTCACATTTCGGGGAAGGCGGTCGCGGCTATGCCGGCTCACCGCGTGCGGCGGGCTACGGTACCAAGCCGATGGCGCAACACCGCGCGGACAGCGATCGACAGACAACGCTTATTGTGCAAATCGAAGATATCGCAGCGCTGGATCACGTTGAGGCCATCGCCAACACGGATGTTGATGCGTTATTTATTGGACGAGCGGATTTGGCCGTCGCAATGGACAAGCCGGTGAGCGACGCAGCGGTCATCGATACCGTGGCGCAGATCTGCAAGACCGCTGCTGCAGTCGGCAAGGCTGTCGGCATGTTCACGCCGCGTCTGGATGAATTGCCCGACTGGCGGGCGATGGGCGCCAGTTTGTTCCTGCTGGGTTCGGACCACGGATTTTTGCTGCAAGGTGCTAATGCGCTAGCCAGCACCGCACGTCAATCGCTCGAACCCAGCGAGTAGAATGACGCAGCATTGCCGCGGAACAGTTTGTCTTGTTCCGGCTCGCTGAGGTCGCCGACCACTTTCTCGTAGCTGCTCCAGATATCGCGGAAGCTGCGGTGCAACTTATCGACAGGAAAGTTGGACCCGAACATGCACCGATCGACGCCGAATACATCGAGACAGGTGTCGATCAAGCGCCCGATGCTGGCATCGCTCCAGTCGGGATCAAACATACTGAAGCCGGACAACTTGCAGACCGATTTCGGGTGCGCCGCCAGAGCCATAAGACCATCGCGCCATGCCGCAAGGCCGTATTCACTCTGATCCCAAGGTGATCCGGCATGGCACAGCGCCACGGACAAATCTGGAATGTCGCTCATTACCCGCGCTGCCGCATACAACTGATCGGGCACCAACTGCAGATCAAAGCGTAAACCTCGCGCCCCTAACTCCGTTAGCCCAGCCTTCCAATGATCGTTAGCCAGCAAAGCACCGGAACCTGTGCGCGCATCTTCCGCTGCGGCACGACCGACGATCTGACGTGCACCTCTCAGCTTCGACGATTGCTGATGGGCATCGAGCTGGGCTTCCAGATCATCCCGCTCGAGCTCGCAATACGCGACGATGGCATTCGGCAGCCCATGCGTCTCCGATTGCTGTTGCACCCAGCGAGTCTCATCGACGGCCTGACCCGTCGCCACCCCAACTTGAATGTGTACAGAACCGAGGAGCTGCCAGGGCGCGACGTCGTTGCGGAAGTCGTCAACCTGGTAGTCCTTCTGAATGGGCGTCGGATCGCCGAAGAATCGTTTGACGCCTTTAGCCTGAAGCCAGGGATAGTCGCAGGCGTTGAGGTCCCATAAATGGTGGTGCGCATCGATGATCTGACGCGTCATCAGATCACCTGAGCGAGCACGGCCAATTGATCGAATACAGTCCACTCAGCGGTCACGCGCCCAGCGTGCTGACGAAGATGCGTAACACCCAGAATCAGGACCGGCTGCCCGTTCGCCGGCGCACCCTCGAAGTCCTGCGCAAGCGTACCTGCAACCCGCCATCGCACAGCTATGTCCTCGCCGCCGTTGCCCGTTGGCTGCGCGCAGCAATGGTCCAGCGTGAATTTGGGGTCGTCAAGCAGGCTCTGCCATCGCGCGTAATGCGCGTTGATGTGACTGCGACCGTGGTAGCGCTCAATTGGCGAACGATAAAGGGTGGCATAAGGCGCAAAGACCGCGTTTCGTGAATCATCGCCGCCGCCCCAGCACGCGTCGAGCCAGCGCCCGGCGAACGCCCTTGCGGCGAGTTGCATCGAGTCACGGGATTCCTCATGGACTTTGGCAATACCGGACCGAACCTCACCGTGCTCGCTCGCAAGCCAACCCCGGTGCTGTTCCGTCCAGCGCTCTTTGATGCCTCGGGCCGCTACGTCCGCTGGCAGCTCCAGCTGGCGCACCAGAGACAGCTGGTCTCGGACGAGCCACTCCCGAACGATTCTGCCGTCTTCAACCACGCAATCAGCAATATTGGAGATGACGACCTTCTTGCCGGTTGCCGCAGCAAACGGATGATCGCCGAGATGGGTCATCGGACTCGTGAGCCGGTGCGAGCTGTAGGCAACGCCGTCTGGCCAATGGCCGACCACGATGTTGTCGCAGAGCAACGATCGATCGGGAAAACTCGCCAACATCGCCCGCGTACCATCGATCACAACTTGCCCGGTGTTTGACGTGCCATCGAGTGCGTCTACAGCGCAATCATCGCTGTAATATCGGGAGATCAGGTCGATCTGGCCATCCTCCCATATCTCGTATGTGATCCCGAGGATGTAGTCGATAATGTCGTCGTCGGCTCCGTACTGGCCGCCCGTTTCGTGTTCCATTCTTCCGCCTGTCGTGCTGTTGTACTTCGAATGCAAGATTTGCATCCCTTATGTCTGATTATAGACATCTGAATTCTATTTTCTCCAAGTGAAAATCGGTATTTAGTGGCTTGCCGCTATCTTGAATTCGAAGTACATTCTGTCTTGGCGGGCTAGTGGACACCTGCCGCAAATCCTGCTTGGGGGGCTGTCATGGTACAAGCGACGCGAGATGTAGGTTCCATCTGCGCATTCGAAGCCGCACATCTCGTGCGGTACGACGATCTTGTGCCTTGTCGAACCGCATTCATCGACACCCGAACGCCAGGCAGCGAGCGCAAAGAAAACTTCACCATTATCGGGCCTGGTGTCGCTGAAAACCCTGATCAACACGTGCACATCACGACACCTCACGGTTTCAACATCGGCGGCGCTCGACAACCGCCCGGATGCGTCAACTCTCAACACAGCCATGAAACAGCGGAAGTGTTCATCGTCCATAGCGGTCGATGGGCATTCAGACTTGGCGAAAACGCCGAGGACGCGGAAGTGGTTTTGGAGGCCGGCGACACAATCTCCATTCCGACGCGCGTGTTTCGTGGCTTCGAAAACGTCGGCGAGGACTCTGGGTTTCTGTTCGCGGTGCTCGGGGGCGACGACCCAGGGCGTGTGCTGTGGGCACCTTACGTCTTTGAACAAGCCGAAGAGTACGGTCTTGTTCTCATGGAAGACGGGAGCTTGTATGACAACAGCAGCGGCACACCGATGCCACCGCATACGAGACCGCAGACCCCAACCAGCGAGACTGAAGTCGCCGCATTGGATCGACTCGACAATGACCAATTGCGACGTTGCGTACTCCGATATAACGAGCTCACGTATCGCTCAATCCCCGAGCGCACGATCAATGAAGCCCCGATTATCGGTGCGGCAGGCGAGGGGCTTGGACCTGCACCACTCGATTGGCCGCATGGATTTCATGTCCGCTGCATCGAACTGCAGCCAGGTACGGAAGGCAGCGCCTACAGCTTCGATACGCCGGAGGTATTACTCGGGTTCCGTGGCGAAATCGATGTCGAATTGCCTGCTGGCCGACTCCGATTCCAGTCGGGTGACACGCTCTCCGTTCCGGCGGGCGTCAACCGACAACTGACCAACCGTGGCTCTGAGGCCGCGACGCTTTTTGTGGTTCGAGGCGGCGACGCTATCGAGTAACACCACATCGTTCATGACTCATTAGTCTCAATTTCAGGAAGCACCAACGTGATCAAGACCATCAAATCGGGCATCAATGCGGAGACCGCAGCCGACTTCGATGCCAAAGTCAAAACGACTGTCGAAGGCATTCTTGCCGACATCCAGGAGCGCGGCGATGCTGCTGTGCGTGAGCTCTCGGGAAAGTTCGATAAATGGGAGCCCGAGCAATTTCGCCTGACCGATGAACAGATCAAGGCCTGCATCGCGAGACTGCCGGCGAGCACCATCGACGACATCAAATTCGCCCAGACGCAAATTCGTCGCTTTGCCGAGATTCAGAAAGCCGCCCTGCGCGACGTCGAAGAAGAAACACTGCCTGGCGTGATTCTCGGCCATAAAAATATTCCAGTGAACAGCGTCGGCTGCTACGTGCCAGGCGGCAAGTACCCAATGGTGGCGAGCGCCCACATGAGCGTACTGACTGCTAAGGTCGCTGGCGTTGAGCGCGTGGTTGCATGTGCACCGCCCCATCAGGGCGCACCGCACGACGCGATTGTCGCCGCCATGCACATGGCCGGCGCCGACGAAATCT
The DNA here is from genome assembly GCA_038521865.1 of Pseudomonadota bacterium. GTDB lineage: Bacteria > Pseudomonadota > Gammaproteobacteria > Steroidobacterales > Woeseiaceae > CALBPI01. The sequence continues at coordinate 545,187 of JBCBKO010000002.1, forward strand.
ATTGCCTCGGCGGCGTACAGGCTGTCGGCGCGATGGCACTCGGCACCGAAACGATGGCCCCCGTCGACATGATTGTCGGACCGGGCAATGCGTTTGTCGCGGAGGCCAAACGACAGCTCTACGGCCGCGTCGGGATCGACCTGTTCGCAGGTCCCACCGAAACCCTGGTCATCGCTGACGAGACCTGCGACGGAGAGATGGCTGCGACTGACCTTTTGGGGCAGGCGGAGCACGGCGTGAATTCACCGGCCATTCTATTGACGACGTCTGCGCAGTTGGTGGAAGACACCCAGAAAGAAATCGAGCGGCAACTCGAAACGCTCGAGACCGCGGAGGTCGCCGGTGCCGCGTGGCGTGACTACGGTCAGATCATTCTCTGCGACACTGACGAGGAGATGCTCGAAGAAGCCGATCGAATTGCCAGCGAGCACGTTCAGGTCATGACACGCGACCCGGACTACTTCCTCAACAACATGACGAACTACGGTGCCCTGTTCCTCGGAAAGGAAACCAACGTGTCTTACGGCGACAAGGTTATTGGCACCAACCATACGCTGCCGACCAAACTGGCAGCGCGCTACACCGGCGGACTGTGGGTTGGCAAATTCATCAAGACCTGCACTTACCAAAAAGTCTCACCGGACGCGACTGCCATGATCGGAGAGTACTGCTCTCGACTATGTGCGCTCGAGGGATTTGCGGGACACAAAGCGCAAGCCGACTTGCGAGTGCGTCGCTACAAAAAGGACGCAGCCGCCTGATGTCCGACGCCTCCCGGGCGGAGCGATTCAGCGAAAACAAGCGCGCAGTCTCGATGGGGCTGCGCGCTATCGTTGAGAGCTCTGCCGACAAGCGTCTGGATTTGATCAAGGCGCTCTACCACCCTGACGCAACGGCATTTGCATTTTGCCCGGTGGATCACCTGTCCGGAGCGACACAGATCTACGATTCGCTCTGGCAGCCGCTGTTAGGCGCGATTGAAAACGCATCGCGTCAGGATCGAATCATCGTATCTGGCGAGTACCAATCACGAGAAATGGTCGCGATTCACGGCACGCTGGATGGCACCCTGGCTCATGACCTTTTCGATATTCCCGGCGGCGGGGAATCGATTCAGTTGCGCTACTGTGAAGTGCACTCGGTCGAAGCTGCGCGAATCGTTCACTCATGGATCCTTGTCGATCTGCTCGACTTGATGCGACAAGTCGGGTGCTGGCCGTTAGCGCCGAGCACTGGCCGAGAGGTCGTCTGGCCTGAACCGGAAGCGGCGCCAGCGACCGATAGCGTCGATCTCGAAACCGGCCAGATCACCCTCGATGTCACACTCGCCATGCAAAACGCGCTTGGCGAGTTTGACGGCGACTCACTCGACAGCATGCCGCACAATAACTACTGGTCCGACGGCTTCGGGTGGTATGGACCGGCAGGAATCGGCGTTACCCACGGTATGACGGAGTTTCGCGCACATCATCAGATTCCATTTCTGCTCGCTTTCCCAGACCGGCGTGGCGGAGACCATTTCGTAAGAATGGGCGACGGCGCATTTTCGGTGACCGGCGGTTGGCCCAGCGTGCGTGCGACGCACACGGGCGGCAACTGGATGGGTATGCCGCCGACCGGCAAATTCATCGGCATGCGGGTGATGGACTTCTATCGTTGTGAGGATGGCAAACTCGCAGAGAACTGGGTACCGATCGACATCATCGACATCCTGCGTCAGATGGGCGTGGATGTGTTCGCCCGGCTACGACATCTCACCGGGCGTTTTGAGACGACGCTCTGACTAGTCTTGTCGATCCGGCCACGAACCGGAGTCATTTTTCTCCCAGCCATGACCATTGAAAGGGTCCACGCCCAGTTGGCGCATAACGTAGGGGAAATCGACCATTACCCAGTTATCTACAATCTTGCCGTCGACGACTTTCCAGAAATCCATGTAGCGAATCTCGACACGTTTCCCGGTGGGGGCAATCCCCATGAACTCTCCTGAATGCACCGCCGTCTGATACCCAAATGCCGCACACCACTCGCCCTGAACGATGCGCGCTTCATCGACACACACTTTGTCTGAAAACGCCGCCTGAAACGGTCGCTGCCAGTTGTCCTGAAACTCTTTCAAGCCTTGCTTGAATCCACAACCAGCGTTGCCCATCCAGCGAAATGATTCAGAAAAAAAACGCCCCATATTGTCAATATCGTGATCGTTAAGTCCATCGACCATGTTGTCGATGACCGAGAGCGTCTCATCACTTTTGCTGAGGTCGTTATCGGCGGTTAATTCCGCTTGAGTCGGACGTGATCCTTTCATTGTTACTTTTTCCCTAGGGTTTAAAGTCGAGCGGTTGTCGCGCAAACGTCGTCTCACGCATACGCCGCAAGACATCCACGCCGAGCTGGTGCCATATATCAAGGATATCGATCAGAACCCAGTTCTCGCGTAACAAGCCATTCTCGCAACGCCAAAAATCGAGACTGGTGACTTTCAGCTTCTTGCCGCCAGGAGCAATCCCCATCCAGCCATCACCGGTGACTGTTGCGTCGATGGCCGGCCAACCGCAAAAGGCAACGTAGTCACCGTCGGCAAAATAGCAGTCATAGTCACCATCGTCGGTGTTCGCGGAGCGATCCGGTATGCAGCTCAGAAAAGGTATCTGGTGCCAGTTCCTGAACCCGGAAAGGCGCCGCATACTGCCGATCCCGGCAGGGCCGTACCAGTTCATCTTCGGGTGCCAGAATTGCTCCAGATTCATTGCCTCGGCGCCGCCCTCACCAAAGCGCTCAAGCCCCGCCACCATATCCTCGACCAACTGCAAGCTGGCCGCACTCTGCGCTTCGTCGGACTCGGTATTGATGACACCATCGAGAGTTGCAGGTCCGGGCACATGCCATTCGACGCCCAAAGACGGGGACATCGGCCAGGCATTGGCTTGCATCATCAATGCGGGAACATCCCACAACAACCGCGCGGTTTTGATGCGCTCGCCTTCGAACGCAAAGAACTCCATATATCGCATGGAGACAACATGTCGCGTCGGCGGGATGTCGAGGAACGGACGCTCGAACACACCGGTGTAGTATCCACCAGTTCCGATCCAGACAGTTTCACCGTTCATCCCTCCAACCGAGATGTAATCCCTTCGCTCCAGGTCCGGGATGGCTTCGAGCAGCGGTTGGTAACCGTTTTCGTGCAGAGCGGTTGCACCAACGACATCACCCAGCGGGTGCGGCAACCGGACATTGGCATCTTTGGTGTAGAACCCGTCGAGACCGTGGGCAAGCGTATCCGGCTCAAGGTCATAGAGCATTTTTCGATAATCGATAAAGCGCAGTTTCGCGGCACCCACACTCATGGCGAGATTTCCTTGAATTGCTGTTTGAAGAATTCGACGTCCCGGTCGGCTGCGACCTTTCGATCATCCGAGTTAAAGAGGTGCGCGTCCGTGTCCCAATCGTAGATCATGACCGGTATCGATGCGTCGCGGAGTGTTTTTGCAAAGTCATTACTGTTTGCGAACGGCGTCACCGGGTCGTCACGACCATGTTGCAGCTGGACTGGCGTTGGGAAATTCGGGTTACTAAGAACGTCATCGCGAATTTGCATCGGTGACCAAAGCGCCATGGCACGAATCACGACATCCGTTGAGCGCAATGCACGATAAGCAACCGGTCCACCCATCGAGTGACCCCAGAAGGCAACGCGGTTTATGTCTGCCGCATCCAGCTGATTCAGCCCTGAGACCAGAGCGGTCACGTCGTCTGCATACGCCGCGATATCGTCGTAAATATCCGGAGCCTGGTTGGCAACGCCATCTGAGATATTGTGGCCTCGATAGTCCGGCATCACGACCATGAAACCCCGTGCCGCAAAGAGATCTGGAATGTCCCGGTAATAGTCTCCGGGTCGCTTGGTCTGACCATCTGCCGAGACGCCGTAGCGCGAAGGGTCCGGGACAAACCCATGCATAGCAACGAGCACGGGAAAGCCGTTCTCAGGTATCGCCGTGCGCGGGCGCGCGATCAACCCATACAGCGTGCGCCCGTCATGTTCGTATTGAACTAATGACGCCGTGAAATGATCGGTCTTGTAGTGCGGTGGTGCTTCCGTTAGTTCGGTGCCGAAGTAGAATTCGGCCAGCACGGCACGATCCGAAGGCACAGTACTTCCCGTGCATGCAGCCACCCCGGTAATGATCAGCGTCGTCACCAGTCGCAATCGAAGGAGCGAAAAAAAAGGGGGCCAAGCGGCCCCCTTTCCTGAATGGCGATTTGCCATCAGAAGTTGGCGGAGAACTTCACGCCGAAGTTGCGCGGATACAGGTACGACGTCTGAACGATGTCATCACCGTTGTTGTTACCTCGTGCCAGTACCGCTTCGTCCTCGAGGTTCTCGATGAAGCCTTCGACCGTGTAGCGATCGTCAGCCGAGCGCCACAGCAGACGGATGTCCGTCTTCGTGTAGGAATCCTGATCGTGTGAAGGATCAATCGCCAAGAGGTTGGACGTGTTGTAACCATCAGAGTAGTACGTCTGGATATACGGTGTCAGCGTACCGCTGTCGCCAAGATCGTAGGTGTAGGACGCGCTACCACCCAGCGTCAGCTCAGGCGACCAAGGTGTCTGCTCGCCAGAGACGTCGATGAACGAAACCACCTCACCATTCAACAGCTGGTAGGGGTTTTGCTGACCGAACGTGCCGAACTCGGAATCGAGGTAGGCGAGCTGACCGGTGATCACCAAGCCGTCCATCGGCAACCAGACCGCATCCAGCTCGATACCAAACGCTTCGATATCACCACCGTTATCGGAGAACGTATCGACGAGACCGTTTGGCAATGGTCGCTGGCGCTGAGTCAGCAGGTTGGTGTACTCGGTAAAGTGGATCGCACCGTTGAACTGCAGTGTGCTGTCGAAGATCAGAGAACGAAAGCCAAGCTCGATGACCTGTGATTCCTGCTCATCGGTTGTCGTGTTGACGCTGGATGAACCCGACAGGTAGCCCGTCGAACCAGACAAGTACAACATCGTATCGTCGTTCAGGTCGTATTCAACACCGGCGCGCCATGTCACGTTATCGAACTCTGGCTGACGATCGGTGTTGTCTAGTGTGTTGGCACTGGTGACCGCGTCAGACGCCCCACAATTGAACGTAAACAGGTTGATCGCGTTATCGGGCAGGATCGTCGGCATCGTTTCGAAGCCTGGGATCACGTTCACAACACGGTCAACGGTTCCGTCACCGTTGGTGTCGCCCGTGAAGTTGGAACCACCACAGCTGGCTTCCTTAGTTTCGTCGTTGTAACGAAGACCACCGATCAAGCGGGTCCGGTCGTTGATCTCGTATTCACCTTGAGCGAAGACGCCGAAATACTCGGTATCGATTTCGACCGCGTTAGCGAACAAACCGTTGATGTTGGTTGCGTCGCTTACGATGTCCGTGCCGACCAAGCCGGTGAAGGTGCCCTGCGGCACAGTGATTTCTGGTCTTGTCGAGTCGTCACGAACGGTCTGGTTGTAGATGTAGAAGCTCGAGAAGTCCGTCACATCCGAGTAGTACAAACCGGCTGTCCAGCTCAAACGACCATCGCCATTCGAGGAAATCTGAATTTCCTGGGTGAAGGCTTCTGACTCTTCAAGATAACCACCGTTTGAGTGCGGGGTCGGGCTGAAGTCGAAATCGAAGTTAATGTCGTTGGTGTAGTCGTTGATTGCTGTGATCGATTTCACGCTGAATGCGTCAAAATCGTAGTTCACCTCAAGCGAAATCCACTCGTCCTCAAGATCGACCGGACGAACATAGTCCTGACTGATCCGGTAGGGGTCGCCACCAGGTCCGTTCGCTGCGGTACCCCGAGCACCGGAGCCGCGTACCGGGTTTGCACAATCTCGCTCGGTACCGAACGGATCGGTCAGACCGTCGGGCGTGACGTTCCGGCAAAGGAATGTGTAGCCAAACAAACCGGCTTCGTTGCCATCCTCGGTAACTTGCTGGTAGCGAAAGATGACCTCGGCGCTGTCATTAGGCAACCACGTTGCTGACAAACGCCAGCCTTTGTCGTCCTGCGCACCCAAATCCGGGCCGGCATCGTTAACGATGTAGCCGTCACTCTTATCAGAGAAGCCCGCGACGCGAACCGCGAAGGTGTCACTCAACGGCAGGTTGATATGGCCTTCCGCGCGGGTGCGGTCAAATGCCTGGCGGCTGACTTCAACGAACCCAGTCGTTTCCGTCGTATCCGCAGAGGCCGTGTAAATGTTCAAGGCGCCCGCGAAGGTGTTGCGGCCATAGAGTGTGCCTTGTGGGCCACGCAGAAACTCGACGCTCTGCACGTCGAAGAACGCGCGTGTCTGCTGAGAGGCGCGCGTCATGTAAATGCCATCAACGAAGGCACCCACGATCGAGCTGTTGTCGCCGAAAGTGTTGGATGAGTTGGCGCCACGAACGTTGAACTTGGCGTCGTTACCGACGAACGCATAGTTCAGACCGGGCACCAGCAGCTCCAGACGCGATACGTCGTCGATGCCACCTAGCTCGAGCTGCTCTTCAGAGAACGCGCTTACCGAGAGACTGACGTCCTGCAGGCTCTCTTCGCGGCGCTCCGCCGTTACTACGATTTCTTCAAGTTGCGCGTGCGCCAATGGTGCAAGCGTCGTGAGCGCTGCCGCCCCGATCGCCGTGCGAACCGCGAACGCGAGTCGATTCCTGGTCATGTTTTCCCCCTGACTACGAGAACATCTTTTTCGCGGCCCAAGCGCGGACCGACCCCTCGGGTGCGAGTTTGCATCGGCTTGTACTTCGAATGCAAGCAGATTTCCCGATGTGTTGCGGCAATACAACGCGGTATTTCTGTGGTGTTCGCTAGCCGTTGCGCCCTGAACACAACGGGACTACCAACCAATCGGAAGAACGATTTGACTGCGAATTCACTCACAGTCGCGGCTGTCCGTAGGTCATAGAGACTGTGCGCTCAGACTGTTACGATGCGCAACCGCTAGGGGCAACACTAGGGGACAGGAGACCAAAATGCCCACATTTCGCAGCGAGAAAGTGCTCGCGACCCAACACTGGAACGACAAGCTGTTCAGCTTCCGCACGACTCGCGATACCGGATTCCGCTTCAAGAATGGTCAATTCATCATGATTGGCCTGCCGGCGGAAAAAAAACCGATCATGCGTGCCTACAGCATCGCAAGCCCCAACCATGAAGAGCACCTCGAATTCTTCAGCATCAAGGTCGAGGACGGCGCGCTGACCTCGAAGCTCCAACACATCGAAATCGGTGACGAGATCATCATTAGCTCGAAGCCGGTGGGCACACTCGTGCTCGATGATCTGAAACCAGGCAAGCGGTTATTCCTGTTCGCAACCGGCACTGGTCTCGCGCCGTTCATTAGTGTGATTCAGGATCCTGAGACCTATGAGCGATTCGAAAAGGTGATCGTGGTCCACGGTGTCCGTCGCGTGAACGACCTAGCCTATCGCGAGTTCATTGAGAAAGAACTGCCCGAGCACGAGTATCTCGGTGAATATGCGGCTAACCAGCTGATGTATTACCCCACCGTGACCCGGGAGCCATTTCCGACTTCCGGACGGATCCCCGAGCTCATGTTGTCGGGCAAACTTTGCCGCGATATGGATATCGGTGATCTGGACCCCGCGACCGACCGAGCCATGATCTGCGGCAGTATGGCAATGCTGCGTGACACGGAAGCCGCGCTGGAGAAACTCGGCTTCAATGGATCGCCTTCACAAGGTGTGCCCGGCGACTTTGTGATCGAGCGCGCCTTCGTCGACGCGCCGTCACCGACTGGCAGCTAGTCTCTCCGCTTTCGACGTACGTAGACCATCTTGCGCACCCTCGCGACCACTACGTCTCCAGGGCCGCGAAGATCCGTCTCGAATACGTAGTCCTGCTTTCCTATTTCTTGCACTTCTGTCCGCATGCGATCCAGCGTTTCGCTCGGAATCTCGAACACCGCGCGCACGGTGCCCTTGGCGGGCTTCAGGAATTCGATTTCCGCAGCCTTATCCCAGACGATGTAGTCCCGCCCGAGATTTAGGGTGACGATAAACACGTAGAACGGATCCGTCATTGTATATAGAGACCCGCCGAAGTGGGTGCCGAACAGGTTGCGTGTGTACCACTTCTCTCTGAGCTCTACATCAAACCGGGTGAATTCCGGACTCCAGTCAACCACCTTGATTCCCATTCCGAGAAACGGCGGATACCAGTTGATCCTGCGGATCATGCTTTCAAATCTGGAAGATGCCATCGATAGATTCTGTCAATGAAATAAGCAACGCAGTTCGTCGGTCTTTGCAGCACTGATGTCCACAAACCTGGAGCAACGAACATGACACAGTTTACTCTGCATACCGAAGACTCGGCACCTGAAGACAGCAAACCGCTTCTGGCCGCATCTCAAAAGGCCTTTGGCATGATTCCTGGACTGCACGCCGTTATGGCGGAAGCTCCGGGACTACTGGCCGCCTATCAACAAGCGCATGCGCTGTTTGCAGCTTCGAGCTTCGACAAGGACGAACTGACGGTGGTCTGGCAGTCCATCAACGTTGAGCACAACTGCCACTACTGTGTACCGGCACATACGGCCATCGCCAAGAGCATGGGCGTCAGTGACCAGATTTCAGATGCCCTGCGCAACGAGACGCCGTTACCGAATGCGCGGCTCGAAGCCTTGCGTACGTTCACACTCGCTATGGTGCGAGAGCGCGGCGCGGTGGACTCGTCGACCGTAGAGGCGTTTGTTGCTGCAGGCTTTAATCAGCGACAGGTTCTCGAAATTGTGCTCGGGATCGCACAGAAGGTGATGTCGAACTACACGAACCATCTTGCCGAAACACCGGTCGACGCACCGTTCACGGCTTTCGACTGGAAGAAAGCTAGCTGAAACGTTTGTGATGCTATTGGTCAATTGGAGCCCGGCTCGCGCAAGCGTCGCCGGGTTTTTTTATTCTGTGAAGGATGCGGTGTTGTATCCCATCGCCTGCAGATCTCGACGACAGACTGCAGCTCGTTGCTCGTTCACTCTGGCGTGATACTCCGCCCACGCCTGATCACCTTCCTGCGTGGAACCAGGAAAGGCTTCAAAGTCAGGCTCCGCGATCCCATCTAAGCTTAAGGGCCGCCATTCGTAGAGAATCAGCCAAGCGCCCTTGATCGGAACCACACAAGCACCACATCGAAGACTCTCGTGCTCTGGCTTGCAGACTCTGTAGTGCTCCGTCGCATCGCGGTTGTCGAGGATCATCTTCGCGATGGAAATCGTCGTTCCGTCACCCCAAAACCTGCCGGGCGCGAGTGTCACACCGTAGCCGCTACGAGCAACCATGCTGGTATCCTTCGTCTGCATCAGAGATATCCAATGCTCCGGACTGGCGATCACCTCTGGCTCGCTCTGCGGTTTAGCGAACTCACCAACCAGTCGGTCCAGATCCCAGCTCACTCGCGTGTAGTCGGTCGCGCGCATCAGATCGGCCAACTCGATAAATTCATTCTCGTGACGCTCAAAGTGCCGGAGGGTCTGGTAGTTCTCCGGGGGCCAGCCCTCGGAGCATCCGGCCAAAGCAACCAGCGCAATGATTGACGCAGTCTTGTGGAAAGATCTTCGTGAGAGTTGCACTGGAACCTCGTGTACGGCCGCCCGATAAACACAAAGCCAAAGATTACCAATGACGAGTACAATTGGGATATGCAAAACGTGCTCGTTCTTGGCGGTAATGGCTTCATCGGTCGCCATGCAGTCATGGCACTAGTGGAGCAGTCCACCGTTACCGTCGGGACACGAAGCGCAAAGGCGCGCGAAGACGGTTTGACCGAAATCAGCGTGCGGCTCGAAAGTCTTCTGCGACCGGAGGATTGGCGCGAAATTGTTGCGCCGTTCGATTCGGTATTGAACTGCGTCGGAATCCTGCGCCAACGGGGCCGTGAAACCTACGACAGAATTCACCACTTCGCGCCTGCCGCCATCGCTGAGGCATGTCGATCGGCAAACAAGCGTTTCATCCATGTTTCAGCACTTGCACTGGAACACCCGCACTGCAGTCGCTTCCTCACCAGCAAATTGGCGGGAGAGAAAGCAATCGCATCCATCGGTGGCGATTGGGCGCTCGCAAGACCATCTCTGCTTGAAGGTCAAGGCGGCTTTGGTGCTGCATGGCTGCGCGGCGTTGCTCGACTACCGATATTTGCTGTACCCGCTGACGCGAAAGGAAAAATTGCCGCTTGCCTGGCCACCGATGTTGGAGAAGCCTTAGCAAAGCTATCTATCGCCGACGATACCAGTCTGAGATTCTCCGAATCGCGTGTTTTTGAGCTTGGTGGAATCCAACACTACGGCTTCAAGGACTACATTCTGGGACTTCGACAAAAGCAACATCGAGGCGCTGCGCTGGCGATTCCCGTCCCTGGTTTGTTGGCCCGTATCGGTGCTCACCTATGCGATCTCTTCCACTTCTCGCCATTCTCATTCGGCCACTGGGAGCTCCTACGCAAAGATAATGTCCCCACCGAAAATCGCCTACCGGAACTACTCGGACGCACCCCAGGCAAAGTGATCTAGTCTTTCTTGCTGCGACTGGTTCGCAGACGCAGATTTTCTCTCGCTTCCTCTCGCATCCGCTTCTTCGTCGCGGCGAATGAACAGATGGGGCAGGTTTCCAAGTCATGGAACCGTGCCGGGCAATACTCGCGCCCAAAAAAAATGATCTGCAGATGCAGCTTGTTCCAGAGATCGCGATCAAAGATTCGCTTGAGATCACGCTCAGTCTTGACGACATTCGAACCGTCCGACAAGCCCCATCGGGCAGCTAACCGGTGAATGTGTGTATCCACGGGGAACGCGGGAACACCAAAAGCCTGGGACATCACCACAGCGGCCGTCTTGTGGCCGACCCCGGGTAGTGCCTCCAGCCCCTCGAAAGTCTCGGGTACCTTCCCCCCGTCCGCTACAAGTATTTGCGAGAGTTTCTTGATGTTCTTCGCCTTTTGCGGCGCCAACCCCAACTGTCGAATCAGTTTCAGAATCTCATCGGTCGGCACCTCGGCCATCGCGAACGGGTCTGGGCCTCGCGCAAACAAAGCCGGCGTCACTTCGTTCACTTTCTTGTCGGTCGTCTGTGCTGACAGCAGCACAGCTATGAGTAATGTAAATGTGTCGGTGTGATCCAGCGGTACCGGAGTTTCCGGGTACAAGTCCTCCAGGATCTCAACGATTCGTTCTGCTTTCTCTGCGCGGCGCATGGCGCCAGATAATAACGGGTAATCAGCGTTTGCGAGGATTTTGCGGGCTTGCGCTGAGCGCTCGTTGTGACATAGCGTGTTTGACGTCAGCAACGCTGGGAGTAAAACATGCTGAGTCGTCGTAGTTTTCTGCGTCTGTCTACCGCACTAGGGGCTGTCAGCACAGTACCTTTTGTGCCCCAGAGTGCGCTCAGCGCCTCCGCCGCCGCCACGGCGCAATGGCAACCTCGCACACTGCAGCGTCGTCCGAATGTCGTCATGGTGGTGCTCGACGATGTCGGGTTCGCGGATTTCTCGTGTTACGGATCAGAAGGACTCACACCAGGTATCGACAAACTCGCGGCGAATGGGGTGAGATTCAACAAATTCCATGTCACCGCACTGTGCGCGCCGACGCGCGCCTGCCTGCTGACCGGTCGAAACGCACATGCCGTTGGCGTGGGGAACATCGCGGAGTGGGGGCGCCCCAACCATCCCGGGTACCGCGGCTGGATTCGCGAGGACGCTGCAACGCTCGCAGAGATGCTACGCGAGGAGGACTACGCCACCTTCGCACTCGGCAAATGGCATCTTTCGATGATCGAAGACCAGAACGCATCCGGACCTTTCGAACACTGGCCGATTGGGCGCGGTTTCGATCATTGGTTTGGGTGTCACGGCAACGCGATCGATCACTTCCACCCGGAATTGTTCGAAAACACCACACAGGTAAATCCCGACAAGGAGAACGGCTTCCACCTGTCCGAGGCTTTAGTGGATCGCGCTGGCGACTATATTCATGACCACCTTGCTGCCGCTCCGGACAGACCCTTTTTCACCTATCTGGCATTCGGTGCGTGCCACTTCCCGTTCCACCCGCCAGCAGAGGCAATGGCAGCACACCGCGGTCGCTACGACGAAGGCTGGGATGTCCTTCGAGCGCAGCGATTCCAGCGCCAGCAGGAACTCGGGATCATTCCCAAAGGGACAAAGCTATCGCCCAGAGGCCCGACGGTGACGCCGTGGAACGATGTGGATGAAAAGACACGGGCTGTCGGGGCGACGATGCAAGAAGCCTATGCGGGATTCTTGAGTCACACCGACGCGCAGGTGGAGCGCCTTGTCGAAATGCTCCGTCGTGCCGACATCCTGGACAATACGATCTTCCTGGTGATGTCCGACAACGGCGCTGCAGCGGGCGGCGCACCTCAACATGGCATGTTCGATGTGCGGCGAGTCTCGTATCAGGAGCCGGAGTCAATCGACTGGATGTACGAGCATAGAGAGTTGATCGGTACCGAGGATTCTCAATGCATGTATGGGCCCGGCTGGGCACAGGCCGGCAATGCGCCATTGAAGTGGTTCAAATCAGACACCTACGGCGGTGGGACACGGTCACCGCTCGTGATGCACTGGCCTGACGGCAAGATTGGCGACGGCGGCATTCGACCGCAGTACTGCCACGCCATCGACGTCGTTCCTACGATTCTCGAAATGATCAATGCAAAAGCCCCCGATGTCGTAGACGGCATTGAACAAATGCCGATTCAAGGCACGAGTTTTGCGTACGCGCTCGATCATGCCGATGCCGAAGATCAGAAGCCGGTGCAGTACTTTGAGACGGCTGGAGACCGGGCAATCTGGTCAGACGGTTGGAAAGCGGTGGTGCGACACCACGGCGGTGGCAACTTTGAGGATGATGTTTGGGAGCTTTATCACACCGACGTTGATTTCTCGGAAACCAAGAATCTCGCCGAGCAGCACACCGAGAGACTAATGATGCTGGTTGCTATGTGGGATCGTGAGGCCGAACGCCACAACATCCTGCCAATGGCAAATAACCTTTTGGAACTCTACCAACAGTGTGTACCAGAGCCGAGAGCGACGCATCGCTTCCGGCCTGGCATGACGCGCATCGATCGGTTAAGCGCTCCAGACATCTTCAACTTCGATGCGCAGTTTGAGGCACAGGTTTCCATTGAGGATGACGAAGCAAACGGGGTACTGATTGCCTCCGGCGACGGCGGCGCCGGATACGAGTGGTTCATGAAAGATGGTGTGGTTCACTTTCACTATGCATACACCCGTGAGCAGCGTTACGAAGTTACGTCAGCAATACCAATTGCACGTGGTACAAAATCGCTTGGATTGCGTATCACCCACGATCATCCACAAGGTCATCATGCTGAACTGTTTGCCGACGGTGAATCGATAGGGAAGGGTGTGTTTCCGAAGATGTGGCCGATTTACGCACCCAATGCGGGGTTGCGCTGTGGTGCGAACGACGGTGCGCCGATCAGTCATGCGTACGCCGGTGAATTTGCGTTTAGCGGCGATCTAGAGCAGGTCGAAGTCAGTGTGACTGTAGACGCCGGAGCACGCTGACTTGCCCGGCGTCTACAGCTGGCCTAGATGAACCTAGTCCCACCAAGCAAAGTGAACCGCAGTCAAATCCAGAAACTGGTTTATGGCATCGGCGACACCGTCCGCGTCGATATCGATGCGCTCCTCGGTGATAACGCCCTCCGCGCTTACACTGAACTCTTTTATTTGATCGACGATGCCATCGCCCTCTCGATCAAGACGCTCTGAGGTCGGTGCACCATTGGCATCGTGGTCGAACAGAGTGATGCTATTGGCCTGCCCATCGCCGTCGGTGTCTGTTTCCACGCGCACCCTCAGCCCGTTGGAGTCGTAGGTTGTCTGCGTTGTCACGACCGTGGAATTCTGGCCAGTCCGATCAGTCACCCGCTGTATCTCCAATCCGTTGGAATCGTACGTGTACTCAATGAAAAACTCGATATCTGGGTCGTCGTCATTATCGTACACGGCGCGTATAAGCCTGTTGTTCATGTCGTACACAAACTCGGTGCGACGGTCGATCACACCATCGGCGTCGTTGTCAGTGGTGGCAAGCGTTTGCAACCCACGACTATCGAATGCGCGCTCTAGAAGTGTGTCGACAACACCATCGTTATTGCCATCAATAGACCGCGTTGTCCAATCGCGGAACTCGTTGTAGATGAAAGTATCTCGACGATCAAAGACACCATCGCCCTCGTTGTCCAACAGGTACTCAACTCGATTGCCGGCGTTGTCCGTGCTGAATTGCTGGATGACCGACGTTCCAGCGGTCAGGATTTGTCGTTCGCGGAAGATCAGCGCGCCCGCTTGATCGTAGCGAACATCGACAATTTGCTCGAGACCCGGCTGACCATCGAAATCGATTTCTTCGCGAATGAGCTCGCCGAATGCATCATATGTGTAAGCAGTAACGCGATCAGGAGTACCATCACCGTTTATGTCTTGCTCCACCAACGAAGGCCGCGCTGGCGTGAAGTATTCGGTCACTCGGCGAGACTCCAACGTACCGTCTGCATCGCTGTCGAATGCGCTTTCGACGAGCAAACCACTGTTGTCGAAGACATAGGCTTCGATTTCATCTGCCACACCATCGGCGTCGTAGTCGTAAACGACACGACCTGGGGACAACAGCCTCGCACTGATTCCCAGCGTGTCATACGCCGTCTGTAACGCTTCGCTTTCGGTCGGAATCACCCTAGCAGGTACCTCGGACGCATTTGCCGCCGCTCGAATCATTCTCTTCAGGTCCTCAAAAAGATACTCCGTGCGCACACCAAGGACACGTAAATCGATGGTTTCTGCGCGCGCCTGTATCTCGGCATTGATCTGCACCCCGTTGGACACATCGCCATCGCTATCGAGGGTCAGAAGGACTTGAGCGATTCTGCCCGCCGCGTAGAAACCACCGGTGTTGTCCAGGGTTCGCGCGGCCTCAAGGATGGCCGACTCACTGAGTGGCGCCGTCGGAATCCCGACAAGATCGAATACATCGATTTGCGATGCCGCGGGAGCAGAACCAAGCGCTGTCGCGCCGAGCTGGAACGTGACCGTTTCCCCCGCCTCATACTGAAAGCTGCCTCCCGGACCGGTTATACCCTGCTGCGTGGCAGTGGCGTACGTCAGACCCTCTGGCGCGAGTCCGACGAAATTCCCCGTGAGCACCCTCGGGGTGGACACGGACGGGGTGACTACCGGTGAAGACGAGTCACTGCATCCCGCCAAACCGGCAATTAGAAAGGCACTGACAGCTAATGCGCTGCGATGAATAGATTGATGACGATACACGGTCAAGCTCCTGGTCGATGAATTGACTTAACAGGAGCGCAGTAGAGGAGCTGACGGGTCTTGCGCCTATCCCGCGTTCATGGGGTCTCGGGCGAAGTGTGAATCAAATCGCAGCGACTACCGCAGAAAACGCGAACGGTGTCACGATGCCGAGCGGTCTGGCGCGACAATGTAGCCAAGCCGGAGCGCTTCATGGACCGCCTCTGCGCGAGAATGAACAGTGAGTTTTCGGTAAATCCGTTTTACGTGGTCGCTTACGGTGTGAGTCGAGATCGTCATTTTTTGTGCGACATCCTGATAGCTGTAGCCACGCGCGAGCCACTCTAGTGTTTCGGTTTCGCGAACGGATAGCGGCGAATCTTTGGAGGTGGACGGGAGACCATCGCGCCAGTCATCTAGCAGATACCGCGCGACTGTCGGGTTCATCGACACAGAACCATTTGCAACTGCATACATAGCATTCGGAATATCAACATCGTCCTTCAGCAGATATCCGCTGGCGCCCTCGGCAAGAGCTGAAAGCACATTCGCCTCGTCGCCAAAGATGGTGAGCACCAACGTCCGAGTGCCTGAATTCAATTCCCGAAGCAGATCAGCACCAGAACCGTCGGGCAACTCCAGATCAAGAACAACCAGGTCGGCCTCGAATGCCTCAAGGAATTGGCGCGCCTCGGAAAGACACGTTGCCGTTGCGATTCGGCCGAATCGATCATCGTTCATCAGCTGATGCTTAAGGGCCTGAGCATAGACCTGATCATCTTCGACGATTAGCACCTTCAACATGAATAAAGACTATGCGTGAAGTGGGTCCAGCGAATCCCCCAATTCATGGGGATGCACCATCAAAAGCTGAACTCTTGTCCCGGCGTTAGGCGTTGACTCAATCTTGAATCGAATACCCGCATCGCGAGCGCGCCGACGCTGTATACCCAACCCACGACCTTCGATCTCCGTTGACGCAAAACCCTTTCCATCGTCGGACACATTAATCGTCAAACCGGAGCTATCGTGCGATACGACCACTTCGACTCGTGAAGCCTCGGCATGCCGGAGTGCATTGGTAAGCGCCTCTTGAACAATACGGACAATATGCAGCACTTGCTCGGCCTGAATATCGGGAAGTACGGTCAACACCGTCCAGTGCAAATCAACACCCGCACCGGCAAACAGTGGACGATTCACCACTTCAAGTTGTTTCAGCGCACGAGCAACGTCCGTGTTGAGTTCCGGATCAAGAGAATCCATAGCAGCGCGCAGATCACGCAGTGTGCTGCGCAAGCTCTCTGTCATGCCCGAGTCAGGCTCCGATACCACCTTGGATTGCTGGACCAGAACGGCAAGCCGTCCGGCAACCGTATCGTGCATATCTGCAAGTAGCCGCCTGCGCTCGTCGTTGAGGCGATGACGCGCCTGCAGCTCAGATCGACGAAGGCTGATGAATCGACCGACAAGTAGCAGAAGAAAGGCCATGACGAAGGACAAACCAGCGAGATTGGATAACTGAAATACGAGCGTCTCACCGTATCGGATGAAATAGATATCGTGTAGCACAAAGACGGCAGTTACCCCCAACCAACCGAAGACGCCACCCACAATCCACGAGGGAGTCTCGCGTGTGACGCGATTCATCTGCCACAGCACGTATGGGATCGTAATGATACCGAGGACTTGAATGAGCACATTGAAAGCGAACCAATAAAAATAGAAGTCTCGCTGCATCAAGAGGAAGCTGGCGACGGGCACGATTACGATGATTGCAGCAAGGACGGATTCCGAGCGATGCCAGTGTTGCCTGCGATATGAGACAACGAACCCGACTGAGGACATCAACACACCGCAGGTTGAACCCAGATAGATCACGTGTCTTACGAGGGCATCGGCTGGCCAGTCTGGGGTGATGACGCCGAGTGTTCGGGCGATCGCGGCGATGCACAGCGTCGCGAACCAGACAAAGACTCGATCCCGCGTACCACCGAGATACAGGGACAAACTCAACAGCACCGATAAAGCGAGCACGAACGAAACATAAGAGGTCAATTCAACGCTCAGAATGCGTGCAAGCTGATAGGCCGGCTTGAGGTGATCCAGCCCCCCTAGGTAGAAGGCTCCAAGCCTGCCTCCCTCTTTGGTGATACTGCTAACGGTCACCTCAACGACAGCACTTCGTATCGGCGTATCGGGCAAAGCCACTAGTGTCGGCCGATACGCAAGCTCCGAAACCGGTGGTTCCACTTTGCCCAGCTCTGCGACCAGCTTGCCATTCAAGTGAACTAATGCAGCACTATCGAACAGTGGTAAGTACAGTGTTCCATCCGATGGTATGTCTACAACCACCCGGTATCGTTTGAAGCTGCTGATACATTCGTAGCGACACAACTTTTCGGGTAATCGCACAGACTCCCACTGCGTACTCGGAGGAGACGGGCTTGTCGGCGAATCCAGCTCGACTGCCTGAACGTTGCGCACCGCATCGAGTTGGCCATGGAGCATATACAAGGCAGCCACGGGCAGTGCCGAGAAAAGCGAAATCAGTACGAGTGCAAAACCAGCTTTCTGCGTCATTGACCGAATCATAAGACCCAGCGCCAGTCTCCGCTGCCCCCCAATTTATGGGGTAGCGTCGACCTCGACTAATCGCCGCCGCGTATCTTTCTCGCGTAGGAAGGTGAGACCAGACGATAGATCCTCAGTGTCCATTAGCTCGACAGATGGTCCACTACAGCTTTCCCCACTCTAGTGTCACCCGGCATCCATCGATGCAAAAGCACGGGAATTTCCGTGCAGAGACCCACTGGTAGCACCGCAGTATTGGCTGGGGTGACCGTCAGGTCATATCGACTCCAAATCGACAGCGGCTTTAGTGGCTCCAGTACGTGCATGTCGGAATTGAGCTCTCCCAAAAACTTGCTGCCGGTGCGCATCTGGCGCGCAGCACCGAAGGGCATGAGATGGCCCGTTAGGGTCCCAGCGTGAGGCGAGGATATCGTCACCAACTGTCGTACGCGCTCTAACCCATCGAGCCGCTGCAAGAAGTATCGGCATACGATACCGCCCATACTGAAACCCACGAGGTCGACTTTTGGTGCGTTTAGCCTTCCTACAAATGCTGCCAACTGTCGAGCCAACGGTTCAATACCCTGCCACCCTCCGGGGGGCTTCATAGAGATTGCTTTTGACTCCAATCCTGCCGCAGTCAAACGACTCTGTAATGGCGCAAAAATTGCGCCGTCGTCAAATATCCCGTGTACCAGAACCGCTGTTGGCTGAGCGATCACTGCTCACTCGTTAGCGTCAAGAAAAAACGCTGTCCGACATGATCGCGAGCCACAGCGCCAACACGATAAAGCCACCCCCGAGCGACAGCACCAAAGGCAGTTCGTAGTACCAGCATGCGATGGCCGTAGCACCTGTCCCCACCACAAACGCAACGATGGCCTGCACGAGTGACCCGACCAATCCCTTGACCAGGCTCTTAACAAACCCATCGGTTTCACCGTGGGTCACTCGTGTTGGCTTTCCGTCGGAGGTCAAGACAGGTCTCGACCTACAGGCGCGGTGGTGCGTACTTGGTCAGGTTGATGCCTTCGACCGCGGCCTCGTACTCATGCAGCTCGGGTGTGCGACCAAGAATCGTCGACAACACAACGACCGGTGTGGACGCGAGCAGCGATTCGCCTTTCTTCTCGTCGGAATCCTCAACCACACGGCCCTGGAACAGACGGGTCGACGTCGCCATGACTGTGTCGCCTTTTTCGGCCTTTTCCTGGTTCCCCATGCACAAGTTACAGCCGGGGCGCTCGAGATACATCATGTTCTCGTACTTCGTACGTGCTGAGTTTTTTGGTGCGTCATCATCGAACTCGAAACCAGAGTATTTACGCAGCACTTCCCAGTCGCCCTCGGCCTTCAACTCATCGACGATATTGTAAGTCGGAGGCGCAACCACCAACGGCGCCTTGAACTCGATACCACCGTTCTGACGCTCCAGGTTCTGCAGCATTTGAGAGATGATCTTCATGTCGCCCTTGTGGACCATGCAGGACCCAACGAAACCAAGATCCACTTTCTTGTCGCCGCCGTAATAGGAGATCGGGCGAATTGTGTCGTGCGTGTAGCGCTTCGATACATCGTCGTTGTTCACATCCGGGTCGGCGATCATCGGCTCCACGATCTCGTCCAGATCCACTACGAACTCTGCTGAGTATTTCGCATCCGCATCAGGCGTCAGCGCCGGTTTTTCACCGGAGCGAATCTCATCAATGCGTTTCTCGGCCAAGTCCATCAGACCCTCAAGCACTTTGTTTTCGTTATCCATGCCTTTTTCGATCATGATCTGGATTCGGTCGCTCGCGATCTCCAGAGACTGAATCAGCGTTTCATCTTCAGAGATGCAGATCGATGCTTTAGCCTTCATCTCCGCCGTCCAGTCCGTGAAGGTGAACGCTTGATCGGATAGCAGCGTGCCGATGTGCACTTCGATGATCTTGCCCTGGAATACGTTCTCGCCGAACTCCTTGAGCATCTGTGCCTGCGTTGCATGCACGACATCGCGGAAGTCCATGTGGTCCTTGAGCGTTCCTTTGAAGGTCACCTTGACCGACTCAGGGATAGGCATCGTTGCTTCACCCGTCGCCAACGCCAATGCGACGGTCCCGGAGTCTGCACCAAAGGCGACGCCTTTCGACATGCGTGTATGGGAATCGCCACCAATGATCACAGCCCAGTCATCGACAGTAATGTCGTTCAATACCTTGTGGATCACGTCGGTCATCGGCGGATAGTAGCCTTCCGGATCTCTTGCCGTGATGAGGCCAAACTTATTCATGAAGCTCATGAGCTTCGGAATATTGCGCTGTGCTTTCGTGTCCCAGACCGAGGCCGTATGGCAGCCTGATTGGTAAGCGCCGTCGAGTGTCGGCGAAATCACTGTCGCCGCCATCATCTCGAGTTCCTGCGACGTCATGAGGCCCGTCGTGTCCTGCGACCCGACGATATTCACCTTAACGCGCACGTCGGAACCCGCGTGCAACACCGTGCCAGGCGCAACGCCCACCGCGTTGCGGTTGAAGATTTTCTCAACCGCGGTCAGGCCCTGACCCTCATGCGATACCACGCGAGAAGGCGCAAAGACTTCCGGTACGTCGATGCCAAGCACACCGGCAGCAAACGTCTGGAGTTTCTTGCCGAAGACCACCGCATACGAGCCGCCCGCTTTGATGAACTCAAGCTTCTGAGGCGTCAGTGCAGACGAAATGTCGGTGAGCACTTCGCTGCTGTCTTCGTTGTAGAGCTTCTTCTCTTTCAAATTGATGGTGAGCACAGTGCCAGTATCGACGGAGAACAACTGCTCGAGTACCGGCTCGTTGTCCTCGTCCATGACAGCGTTTCCATCGGCATCCAGCTTCTTCGTCCAGTTTTTCAGGTCGATGCCGATGCCGCCCGTGACACCTACTGTGGTCAGGAAGATCGGTGAAATGCCATTTGTGCCACCGACAATCGGTGCGATGTTGATGAACGGTACGTAAGGGCTGGCTTGCTTGCCGGTCCACAGCGCCACGTTGTTCACACCCGACATGCGCGAAGAGCCCACACCCATAGTGCCTTTCTCGGCGACCAACATGACCTGCTTGTCGGGATGCTGCTCGCGCAGCGCCATGATTTCTTTTTGTGCTTGCTCCGAGATCAGGCTCTTACCATGCAACTCACGGTCGGAACGCGAGTGCGCCTGATTGCCCGGCGATAACAGGTCGGTAGATACGTCCCCAATAGCGGCAACATAAGTCACCACCTGCACCTGCTCAGGTGCTTCTGGCAATTGGGTGAAGAACTCGGCCTGCGCGTAGCTTTCGATTAATGACTTCGCGATCGGGTTGCCCGCCTTGAAAGCCGCTTCCAGTCTCTCGGTGTCCGCTTCGTAAAGAAAAACCTGGGTCTTCAGGACGTCGACCGCACGATCTGCCAAAGCGGCGTCATCCCCGAGCGCCAGATCCAGCAGCACTTCAACAGACGGCCCGCCTTTCATATGCGACAGCAACTCGTACGCGAACTCAGGAGAAATTTCCGGCACTTTCGTCTCGCCGACGATCACCTGCTTCAGGAATCGGGCCTTTACATCTGCGGCGCTCGTGGTGCCGGGCAGCGTGTTGTAGATCAAAAAATCCAGAGATTCGGAGCGGTGCTCGTGGTCGGTGTCCTTAATCTGCTCGATCAGCTCCGCAACCAATGCTGCGTCTTCAATCGGCTTGGGGCTCAGACCGTGGCCCTTGCGGCTCTCGATCTCAGCGAGGTAATCGGTATATAAGCTCATGATTGTCCCTCCAGTTTCTTCGGAAACCGGACAAAGTTGTCCCAGATCGCGGATTATATCAGCCAGCGGGCACCGAATTGGCGCAGGGCCTTACCGGAATAACAGGTATTGATCCGGCAAATGATGGTCCGGACGAGGGATCCGGCCGTCAGGAGACGATCGCGTTCACGAGAATCTCGATCAACGCTGCACCGGCCCAGGTCAGCGGGACGATAATGGCGTAGCTAATAAAACGTGTGATTGCCGGCACATCGAAAGGCCATGTTGGCAAGCGGGCGACCTCTCGGCGCAGGGAAAGGGCTGCTGCCCGCGTCTCGACACTGCCCTCGTGAGCTTGGCGCAACGCTTCCTGCGCTTCAGCGACCGCTCGCGCGCGCTGCTGCTTCAGCTGACGATGGACCGGCAACACAGGCACCAGCAGCAGCAGGACAACCAACGGCGAAAAGAAGGCCAATGCCGGCAGCGTTGTCCACCAGTTCACCGGCCCGCCAAGCCACATAATCGACAGTAAACCGAGCGCGCCGAGCACCACCAGAGTAGAGGTGACCGCCATGGTTCCGATCGGCATATAGCTGTCTGGTTCCAATATCCGGATATCCAGCTCTCGGGAGACACTGCGGAACAACACGGCGTTTCGAAACAGCGCGCTCATGGCAACACACATCGTCACCCAGACCGGCAGAGGTCCGACGGCCAATGCGAATCGAATCGGGTTTGCGCTCAGCTCATACAGCATCCCGTTCAAGCCGCCCGCGAGAAACCAGCTTTGCACCAACCAAAGCCCGATACCTACCGCAAGGGTCCTGACAGTCCAACTTAGCGAGCGATCGCGGACATCGACTTCGAGGCTTGGCGCAGAACCACTCGCAAATCTACGTAGCGAATCCAGTGTCTGTTGCGTTCGGTCAGTGATGTAGTGAAACACCGGCACGATATAAGCGACCGAGCAGACGAAAAACGCGGCTACGGACCATGCACTGAAGTACCAACTTCCGCTTTCGAGCTGACGTAGTCGCAGATAGAGCGCGACTGAGAAGAACAGAAACCCGCCCACTAGAATCAGCGCACCGGACACCCAACGACCATAGCGACCTTCGGGGACCAGCGAGAGCATCCAAATGCGGATGAGCCTCGGGTCCGCCCTGCCCATCTTCAGCGCTTCCTGGCTGCCGAGATCAAATCTTCTATCTCTTCGGCATAAGTCAACTGGCGTGCAACCAGAGTAAATTGGTTGGTCTGTGCGCGCAGCAAGACGTTGAGGTCGTCACCGACCGTTGGGTCGTTCAGAAATCGTTCGCGGTCGAACCCAACAACGACAAACGATTCCGCAATCACGCGCGATTCGGAAACCAGCGATTCCTCAAGCTGCTCGGGTGCGCTATGGTCCAGCAAGCCCACGAGCCGGGCCTCGGCGTCACGGTGCACAGCTCGCAAGCTCCTCCAGGCCTCACGCGCCACAACAGCAAACTCGTCGTATTCGAACAGCGCTTGTCGCAGCGCATCGCTGGACATGGTCTCTAAAGATCCACTCGCCACCATTTCCCGAAATGCCGCTGGAGACCCCGCCGGCACCCGGCCCGATGACATCTGCTGCAGCAGAGGCGCGATTACTTCATCTGAGGGCACTGCAGCCCCGGACCTTGCGGCGTATTGACGGCGAATCTCCAACAATTTGTTGATGCTGCGCACCGAATCCCCGAACACGGCTTTGCCACCGATCAGGCGTTCGCGCACCGTGTCGAACTCGATATCCAGCCGCTCTAGATAGTGCGCCTCCCGAATCCGCTCCTGTCGCACCTCGTTCCAATTCGCAACCTGAATCCCGATGAACACGCCAATGACAACGATCACGAAATCCACGCCGACGGCAAACCAGTCCTGTGCTTTAACGTGCTTTCGGACACGACGGAACAGCATTAGTCGCTTAGCGCTTCTGTGATTCCTGAGAACAAGGCGTCTTCCCAATCCCAGTCCGCGCGCTTACTCGCGTCCGGCCTTGCGCTATGCAGCGCGATCACCAGGTTCTCGTCACGATCGATATGAATGCCCTGTCCAAAGATGCCACTCGCCGCGAATACACCCTCACCGCCGAGCCACCAAAAATAGCCGTATCCGTCGTAGCCTTTCGACGGTTGCGTTGACGCGGTCATCCAACCCTCAGGGAGTACGGCAGTTCCATCGGGCAGTACGCCATCAGCCAGCGCAAACAGGCCTAACCGGCCGTAATCACGCAGCGTCGCGTTGATGCAGCATCCGCCGAACTCGCCGCCACCAGGCTCGGTCAAGTTCCAGCTTGCATCGGACTCCATGCCATATGGTTGCCAAATCTTTTCCGAAAGGTAGGTCGATAAGTTATTGCCGATCGCCGAGCGTAGCAACGTGCCGGCCAGATTGGTTTCTGCGGTGTTGTAGTTGAACACCGCGCCCGGTTCAGCGACACGCGGTTTGTTTCGAAGGAATTCATACAGTGCAACGGTCTCCCAGGACGCTGTCGCAACGTCCGACTCCGGGTCGGCATAGTCTTCGTTCCAACTTACTCCGGAAGCCATCTGCAGCAAATCACCTATCGAAGTCTGATCGTAAGAGGAACCTTCGAGTCTGGGTAGGTAACGCGTGACTTTTTCGTCCACGCTGTCGATGTAGCCATCCTGGATTGCTGCGCCAATCAGCATCGACACCACTGACTTCGCAACCGAGAACGAAATCCATCGGCTGTCGGCGTCATTTCCGAGCCCGTAACGCTCGTATACAACGGCACCGTCCTTGATGACGAGCAGGCCCGCAACACTCTGGCGTTCGAAATATTCATCGACCGTCATGGACTCATCGCCGCGCTTGAGCACGACGCTACCGAGTGCTCTCGGTGCTTTCATGAGTTCGCTGGGATTCATCCCCGCGCTGATGACACGGGTGGGAAATATCCTCTCGGAATTACGATAGCTGGCGACCTGTTGTTTCGGCGTCCAGGTCAGCAGGCCGGTCGGCGGTCCAAGATTTTCGCTGTCCTCCGATGGGTCGACGTATGGCGCCGCAGCGTGCGCGGAAATCTCGATCAAGAGGCCACTCAGTGCCAAGACTGGCAATAAGCGTCGTTTCATCCCGTGCATCTTCCCCTCCCCACGAGGCAGTGGACTAACGTTTATAGAGCGCTTCAATCGTCGCGGACTCAATGGAGTAGGCATTGACCATGTAACCGGTCAGCGCTGCAGACGCGCCTTCCGGAAGCTCAAGCTTCTGCGACAGCGCGTAGACGGTGAACTGGTATCGATGCGCACCATCGCCTTCCGGCGGGCAGGCGCCGCCGAAGGATTCACTCCCATAGTCGTTTCTGGTTTGCATGCTGCCTTCCGGGAGATCTTCACCGCCGGGGGCACCTGCGCCAGTCGCAAGCTCGGTGACGTCGGCTGGGATGTTCACCAACTGCCAGTGCCACCAACCGCTTCCGGTCGGCGCATCGGGATCATAAGCAAACACTGCAAACGCCTGTGTGCCCTCCGGCGCACCGGACCACGACAAGTGGGGCGAAAGGTTATCGCCACTGCAGCCGAAACCTGCAAATTCCTGCGTTTTGGCCATGAAGTCACCGTGACCAATGTCATCACTCTCAAGCACCAGAGTATCCGCGCCAGCGGGCAAACACGCCCCTATCGCCAGAGCAATACCCACAACGCGCAGCAACCCAGTCGCCATAGCAAACTCCTAAAAAGACTCTCGGCGCAGTCTCGGTTGCCGGATGACTACAAGTCAAGGTGCGAGCCGTTGCTCGACGCAAAATTGGTTACACTTCTCGCTCGTATTTTGGAGTGTCTGGCCATGGCGAACTTTGGGGTTATTGGTACCGGTGTCATGGGGCGCAACCTGGCGCTCAACATGCTCGACAACGACATCAGCGTTGCAGCCTGGAATCTCGAACGCGAGCTTCTGGACGAAGCGGTGGCCGAAAGTGATGGTCGCATGCAGGCAGCAGATTCTCTGGAGGCGCTGGTTGGCATGCTGGAGACGCCACGACGAATCCTGATGATGATCACAGCGGGCCGGCCGGTCGACATTGTCATGGAACAGCTCGCACCGCTGCTGGAGCCGGGCGATATCGTTATCGACGGCGGGAACTCGGCATTCATCGATACACAGCGCCGTGAGAAAGCGTGGGCGGAAAAGAACCTCCATTTTGTAGGGATGGGTGTCTCGGGCGGAGAGGAGGGTGCACGTCACGGGCCATCGCTCATGCCAGGTGGCAGCAAGCATGCCTACCAACATCTAGCGCCCATTCTTGAGTCGATCGCGGCAGTCAGCGACTCGGGCCCGTGCGTCACACATTGCGGGCCTGACGGTGCCGGTCACTTTGTGAAAACCGTGCATAACGGTATCGAATACGCTGACATGCAGGCCATTGCCGAGACTTATGATGTGCTGCATCGGATCGGCGGTTTCAGCAACGAGCAACTCTCACAAACGTTTGCGCAGTGGAATAAAGGGCCACTGGAGTCGTTTCTCGTTGAGTTGACAGCAGAGATCTTTGACCGCGAAGACGACCACGGCCATCTGGTCGATCGCGTACTCGACAAAGCGGAGCAAAAAGGCACCGGGCGCTGGACCGCAACGACCGCGCTTGAGCTAGGCGTATCGATCCCATCAATCGCGGCGGCGGTGGATGCTCGAGTATTGTCGAGTGCCAAGGGACTCCGGGAGCACGCGGCGACGGTGTTCGAATCGCCCGAAGTGCCGCCGGTGCCTGATGCGCTTGGCTCGATCATGCATGACGCCTTGTACGCCACCAAAGTGATTGCGTATGCACAAGGATTACGGCTGATCGTACGGGCGAGTGAAGCCTACGATTGGAGCGTGAACCTCAAGGAAATCGCTCGAATCTGGAAAGCCGGTTGCATCATTCGGGCAAGATTTCTGGACACGATTATGGCCGCATACGAAACACGCGCCGACCTGCCTAATCTGATCCTTGATGACACCGTCACTGAGATTCTGAAGACCACCATTCCGTCACTGCGCAAGATCGTTGTATTGGCCGCAGGGGCTGGCGTGCCCACACCCGCGATGAACGCGAGCCTCGACTACTTTGATAGCCTTCGGACCTCACGGCTGCCGCAAAATTTGACGCAAGCACAGCGCGATGCTTTCGGTGCTCACGGGTATCGCACAATCGATGATCCGGACGGTGACTCTGTCCACAGCGATTGGTGAGGGGTGTGAGCGTTTCGCTCGACAGCGTTTCGACGTATGTGATCTACGGCCTGTTCGGGATCGCCTCGATCATCATCCTGGGGTTACTCGGGCTGTTGGTTTACCACATGTGGCAGCGTATCAAGATCATCAACGGTTGGTGAAGGTCTGGCAAGCCGACGCGGCACGCGCTGTTATTGCGGCCAAAAAAAAACCCGGAGAGGTTGCCCTCTCCGGGTGAATCATCTCGCACTGTCCGCCCAATGAGACAGGCCAATGTCGAGAGCTATATCAATCGAACAACATGCGTGCACGCAAATACCATGCACCGCCGTTGAAGCCAAACGGGCTGGCCTCTGAGTAGAGCTGACCCAACGAGCCCGCGCTTGGGTTTTCGTCCGGGTAGGTATCGAAGATGTTCGCAATACCGGCGATCAGCTCAATGTTGTCGTTCAAGTTGTAGCCGACTTCGACGTCAAACAGGATTTCGGCACCGATGCCGTCAACGCCGTTGCCGGTGTCGTCCCATTCTCCGAAGTAGGTACCACGTACCAGATAACGCCAGTCGCCTTGCAGGTGCGTCCAGGTCACGTTACCGCGCCAGTTCGGCAGCAAGTCTTCGATCGCTTGTACACGACCATCGCTGATCGGGTTGATCGTACCGCGGTCATCAACTTCGGTTTCGTTATAGTTGAACGCCAAGGTGATCTGCGAGCTACCACTAAAGGCGTCGAAGCCGTAGTTACCCACGATGTCGAAACCGGTGGTCGTCGTGTCGAAGCTGTTCGAGAAGAAGCGGAACTGCGACAGATCATCCAGACCGAGGAACTGCTGACGATCGATGACGCCATCAGCGTCCAAGCCCGCCAATGCGGCAGATACGGTCGTGTAGTTGTTGCCGTTCGGATCAGCGAAGTTCAGCGCATCGAGGAAGTCGACGTTCGCACCCAGCGCAACCCGATCGGTCAGCTCGATGTTGTAGTAGTCGATGGTCCAGCTCGTGTCACCGAGATCGAACGCGACACCCAACGCAAAGTTGGTTGCATCCTCAGGCCCGAGCGACGGACGACCGTTGCCCTGGCTTGCGATGAAGTCGGCAGCCAACTGACCAGCCGCTGAAGACAAAGGCAACGTACCTTGATCGACGAGCACGCCGTTGACGTTCTGTGTCGTTACGTTGGTGATGTTTGCCTGACCTGCGGTCGGTGCGTGGAAGCCGGTTGAGAAGGCACCACGCAGGCTGAAGCTGTCGGTGAACGAGTAGATACCCGCAATCTTCACGTTGGTCGTATCGCCGAACTCACTGAAGTCCTCGTAGCGAACTGCCGCCTGCACGGTGAACGCGTCGGTGAGGTCAGCTTCAAAGTCAACGTAGATCGCGGTGCTGTCCTGCGTTGCTGAGGTGTCATTCGGGAAGCCACCAAAGCCGTTCGAGCTTGATGAAAAGCCCTGGTCAGCCAACGGGCCGAGTGCGAACGAAGCAGGATCGCCTGCGAACAAGTCGAATTCCTCTTCACGATACTCTGCACCGAATGCAATGTTCAGGTCAGACGCAAGACCAACATCAAGGCCGTATGAGAAGTTGGCATTGATGACGGTCTCGGTTTGTTCCTGACCACCCGGCGTGAAGTCACGGGGCGTGTCGGGTCCGAGAGATGCGTTGATCGTATTGCGGATGAAGAAATCGGTGCGGTTAGAGCCGCGCTGTGCACTGAAGTCGTACAACAGACCGGTTCCGAGACCGAATTCACCACGAATACCGACAGCGAACGCCATATCTTCGTTGTCACCACCGAAGCGCGGTACAAAACCTGCCGGGATGGTTTCAGCGAAGGAGAAGCAGTTCGCATCGGCGGTAACGTCTGCGAGCAGCGTCGGATCAGGAATCACGCCGTTGAGCGGGATACCGGCGATGCAGTCGCCGCCCGTGCCGACACCGTCGAGATCGCCGACGAGGATCGACGGAACACCGCCTGATTCTGCGTCCAGCGGCAAGCCGGTCGCCGGATCAACAGTCGGGCCGCGGTAGACACCACCGCGTTGTTGACCGGTCGTCGGGCCCACAATGTTGCGGTAGAAGAAGCCACCGGTGACGGTACGCTGCGCGTAGTTGCCAAAGAAGTAGGCCTCTGCGTTGTCCGTAAGCTCGATTGCAGAGTTTACGAACAGCTTCACGTCATCCTCTACATCCGGCTGACCCCAGTACTGAGGTACTTCAGACGTGTAGGAGTTGATCGCCTGAAAATCTGAGACAGGTGCATAGCCACCGTCAATGGCAGCCTGTACATCGTCACGCACCACAGAACGCACGGTGCCTTCGACATCGTTGAATTCAGCCGTCAGGTTGATGAAACCGTTGTCGCCCAGTGGCAGTCCGATGTTGCCCGCGACGCGGTAGTTGTCACCGTCACCTTCAAAGGTAGAGCCGTAGTTCGCGATGATTTCGATACCTTCCGCTTCGTCGCGGAGGATGAAGTTCAAGACACCGGCGATCGCATCCGAACCGTACTGGGAGGATGCGCCATCACGCAGGACTTCGACCTGCTTGACCGCCAGTGCTGGGATCGCACTGATATCGACACCCTGCGCGCCGTCGGAAATACCGCCGCCGAGGAACGAAATGATGGAACCGCGGTGACGACGTTTGCCGTTCACCAGAACCAGCACGTTATCGGGCGACAAACCACGGACGTTCGGCGGGCGAACGATGGTGGCCGCGTCACTGATCGGCTGCGTGTTGACGTTAAATGATGGTACTGCGGTACGCAGCATGTCCTGAACGTCGTTGCTGGGTGTGCGCGCGATGTCCGCGCCGGAAATCACGTCAACAGGGACCGGCGAGTCGGCGGCGGATCGTGCTGCGCGACGGGTACCCGTGGTGATGATCTCCTCGATGGCTTCGTCCTCGTCTGCCTGTGCCATGGCTGGCTGCGGCTGAAGGGTGAGCGCCGGAACGAGCAGGGCCATTAAGGCCAATCTCGTAGCATGCTTATGAGGCATCGTGTGTCTCTCCTGGATGATGAGTGGGCGACACTGTTGGTCGCCTAGTAGTTTTCAGGCGTGGCGATTTCGCAACGACTTTGACCTGAACCCCCCATCAATCCGGCCAGTTTCGTTGCGAAAGCGCTACACCACACCCCGACATATTGGACACTCGAGCTATGTAGTCAAATGTTTTCGATGTAACGATTCGCGCTTGTCGAAGTCTCAGCTAAGCATTGGTCGTCGACATACCACGTTCATCGTAGCGTTGTGCGTTGACTCGTTCGGTCAGCAAATCCAGCAAATCACGCTCTTCTTCGGTTAGCTGAACGCTATAGGCCCCCAAATTGGTCTTTAGATTCTCGAGCTTTGTTGTGCCGGGTATCGTCATTACGTGCTCACCGCGAGAAAGCACCCATGCGAGTGCGATTTGCGCGGGGCGACAGTCATGAGCTGTAGTGCGTTGTTGGTGCGCGCCGGGTCGAAAGCGCTATGGCAAAACTCAGCAGCAGCAGCGCTCCGCGCAGCACTCGCATAGACATATTGCGTTTCGCGGCGCTCTGCACTGACACAACTGCCGCAAGAGCTACAGCAAGCGCGTGCCGAGTGGCACCGACTGATCGGGAACGCAAAGCGCCACCTCACCATCACCATTATGAAATCCGGTGACGAGACACTCCGACTGAATCGGACCGATCTGCTTGCGTGGAAAATTCACGACGGCAACCACCTGTTTTCCGATCAATGACTCTGGCGTGTAGAGGTCGGTGATCTGTGCACTTGATTTACGAACCCCCAGTTCGTCACCGAAGTCGATATGCAGGATGTAGGCAGGTTTGCGTGCTTCGGCAAAAACCTCAGCAGAGACGACCTGTCCAACACGAAGTTCGACCTTCATAAAATCATCGAACGAAATTTCAGGCATCTCCGGCAGCCTTCGAAAGCCGCTGCGCATCTTCGAACTGCGACAAAGCACGTGTCAGGTAGGTGGTGGCTTCATCAACATATCCATCTGCCATCGACGACCATACCCGATTGATATAGCGTTCGCCTGCAGCAAATTCGCTCATGATGTCGGCATAGGCCTGGAGGCCATAGAGGTGGACCAAGCTCTCGCGCGCTTCCGCAAATCGACGCAGTTCAGGGCGCAATTTTGTGTCGATCCAATCGAGCAATGCCTGGCCAGTTCGAATCTCACCCGCTGTCTCCTGTTTGAGATTACTCAGCAAACCTTGCAACGCGTCATTCAGCTCCGTTCGATTGCTATCGAGTAAGGTCTGGTCCATCGCTGCGGCTCGATCTGTTCGCTTCGCAAGCACGACGCCTGCGATAGCGGCGACCGACGCAATTGCGAACCACAGCCAGTCGACTTCAGTGACATCCAACGATGTGACAAACGCACCACCGAGAAAACCGGCAGCCAGCAACACATAGGCTAGCTTCTTCATGCTCCGGCCCCCTTGAGTACGACGGATATCGCATCGCCGACGCCCACCAGCGCCTCACCTACAATGAGTCCGGCGGCAATCGGAATGCCGACATTGTCGGACCAATCCTTCCCCCTAAACCGATCAGCGAGTTCTCGACTCAGCGTGCCGAGGGCATACGTCAGAACAATATTGAAGGGCAGGTAGAAACCGAGACCTACCGTAATCCCAAGACCGCCCATCAACGCGGAAAGTACAGCCCCGAGTACAGCGCCGGCAGCGTATTTCTGCGTTGGGACATCACCACCCATGATGCCGTCCACTGTACTGGCCAATGCTTGAGCTTGCGGCGCTGGGAGGCGATCACTGCCGAGTCCGTACGCTTCATGTAACGCGAAAATCACAAAGATCACGACGATCGGGCCAAGCCAGGCGCCGATGAATTGTCCCATTTGCTGCATACGCGGCGTCGCGCCAACGAGGTAACCCGTCTTGAGATCCAGCATCAGATCCGTTGCCTGCGACATCGCGACACACATCGCGGCCCCAACCATGATCGCGGCCACAATCGAATCTGCTCGATCCATGCCCAACGCTTGTGTCATGACGATCAGAAGCGTGATGCCCACCAGCGTCATTCCTGACAATGGAGACCAGTTGGTACGGCCGATCGCCTCAGAGAGAATGATGCCGGCCATCCAGATCCACAGCGTACCGAGCAGCGTCATGATGATACCACCCGCAACCGAAATTGATTCAACAGCAGTCACGGCCATGAAGCTCAGCAAAACCACTGCGCCAGCGACCGCGATGTAGAGCAGCTTAATTGGCATCTCATCGCCCGCAGCACGGGTATCAACTTCGGCCGCTTTCTGCATGGACTTGATCGCGCTCTTGATCAACGGCGCGGCGAGTATGACGCCCATGATCGCGCCACCGATGAGCATTCCGATACCAAGCGGTCGATACAGCGTCAGGCGCAGCGAATTTGGATCACTGACAACAACACCGGCAGCGTCGACCGGGAAACTGCCCGTCGCTGCAAGCAGAGGAGACAGGAACCAGTAGGCCACGAAACCGCCAATGATGAAGGCGATACCGCCTCGACCAGCGATAAAACCAACGCCTATGGTCATCAGCGAGATGTACCAAATGCCATTCATGAAATCGGGCATGCCGATCAGCGCACCGACGTTCCAATTCGACACACCCGTCTTAATCGTGATCGCATGAACGGTGGCGCTCACCAGCGCAGCGACTACGAGAATAATCGCCTTACGAACACCAGCGCCGGGTGATTTCAGGATCGTCGCGACAGCGACGCCACCCGGGTAGGTGAGCCGTTCGTAATCGATCATGTGTTTTCGTAGCGGGACGATGAACGCGATACCGAGGAACGCGCCTGCAATACACCCAAAGGTGAGAATCATCGGATCGAATCGGTCGCTGTAGCCCAGCAGGAAAATGGCGGGCACAGAAAACATCATGCCCGAAGACGCGCCGTTCACACCCGAAGCGATCGTCTGGACAATATTATTCTCGATGATGCTTTTTCGGCGCAGCAAACCACGCAGGATGCCGAAGCCGAGAATTGCGGCGAGCTCAGAGCCCTCAATCGAAAAGCCGAGAATGAGCGCAGCATAGCCGATGGAAACAGCGATTATGACGCCGAGAATCCATCCAACAATGACCGCTACCCAGGTGAGTTCAGGATAGGCCCTGATTGCCTTAGCCGGTGAGTTCAGTGTCGTCCCCTCACTTCTCTTCCCGGTGCCGGAGACTACCACATCATGTGAATTCAGCTCGATCGGTAGAGGTACCGGAAGACGTCATCCACCATCGCCTCGCAGCGGGTGAGCTCCGCGGGGTCGATAAACTCGTTGGGCTGATGTGCCTGATCGATGGACCCGGGTCCGCAGACAACAGTGCTGATGCCCGCAAGCTGGAACGTCCCACCTTCGGTCGCGAACGACACTGCACCTGTCCCGCCCTCGCGGACGCCGCTCAACGTGCGAACCCATCGCTCTGCTTTCGCGTCTGACTCGGCGATTAAGGGCGGTACCTGGGCGATACGCGTAGTCTCGATACTCGCATTCGGTGCGAACTCCTGAAGGTCCGGCAACACTTGCTCATCGATGAAAGCTTGCAGCGTATTGATGATGAGGTCCGGATCTTCCTCCGGCATGCTGCGGTACTCCCAGAGGAATTCACAATGCGAAGGCAGGATATTGACTGCGGTGCCGCCCTCGATGATGCCCACCTGTACCGTCGTCCACGGCGGCTCACAACCTGACTCGTCCGGCGACGCACGACGTGATCGGCCAGTCTTGTCGAGATGTTCCATGATGCGTGCCGCCGCAAAAATGGCGCCTGCGCCGCGGTGCGGCTGGCTCGAATGCGCTGCCTGGCCTGTCACGACCGTTCGGAATGCATTAATCGCCTTGTGCGCTCGAACGACCTGCATCGTCGTCGGCTCACCGATGATCGCGTAGTCCGGCTTGGTGAAATGCTGGAACGCATCGTCCACCATGCTGGCGATGCCGAGGCAGCCCACTTCCTCGTCGTAGGACAGAGCCAGATACAACGGCTTATCCATCGCTGCGATATCGAGCGTCGGAAGTCGCGACAGAAAGACGGCGGAGAATCCTTTCATATCGCAGGTGCCACGACCGTAGAGCAAACCATCACGCTCGGTCAGTGAAAATGGGTCGGTATGCCAATCTTGTCCATCGACCGGGACGACATCGGTGTGCCCAGAGAGCACCACGCCACCCGGCGCATCCGGACCGATTGCGGCGATCAGATTGGCCTTGGTGCCTTCAGCATTCCAAGTGCGACGGCATCGAGCGCCGAACGGCTCGAGGTAGGCCTCGACCCAATCGATCAGCGGCAAATTGGAGTCGCGTGAAACAGTCGGGAACGCCACCAGTCGGGCGAGCATGTCTACCGAGCTTTCCGGATTCATCGGGCTTGTCCTTAATTCGCTGCGCTCGGCGAGACTACCGGCGGATTAACGTAGGCTTCGACTTGGTCATGATCCTGTGCAGGTGTGAGCAATGACACGACGATCAAAACCGGCACATGCACAATGAGGCCGAACAACCCTTCATGCAAATCGATCGGTTTGAGTTCGGGCTGAAAAAAGAAAACAAGTGCCGTGGTCGCGCCGGCAACGAGCCCAGCGATCGCACCGGGAGTTGTCGCTCTTCGCCAGAACAAGGCAGCGACGACCGGCGGCGCTAACTGCGCGATGATTCCGTAGGACGTGAGCAGGAGCACAACGAGGGACACCGACTCGGAGACTGCGAAAAAGTAGGCAACGGCCCCAAACACCACGATCAGCACACGAATCAAGAGGCGCTGTGTCTGCTCGCTCAATGATATGAACGGTCGCAATCCGTCCTCAACAGCAACAGAAGCGGTGGCATGCATTAGTGCATCTCCGGTCGACATGGATGCGGAGAGCGCGCCCGCACAAAACAGCCCCACCACAAGCACAGGCAGATCCACGTTCAGAATCAGATAGGGGAGAATAAAGTCCGGTTCCGGTAGTGAGTCGACGAACATCACGCCAGCGAAACCGATCAGGAACGCCGGTACCAGAAACAACTGGAACGACGGAAACCATACGACCGTCCGACGAATGATTTGCTCATCGCGTGCGGTAAACGCCTTCATGAACAGATGCGGCCACATCGTGATGCCGATGGCGCTGACGATAATCGCACTGCTGTAACCGGCCCAGTTCCACGGCGTACCGCTTGCGGTTAATCCAGGTAGTGTCAGGAGCTCCGGACGGTTTGCCAGGATCTGATCGAACATCGGACCGATACCGCCATATAGTGCATAGGGGAGATATAACCCTAAACTCCAGGCGATGATGACCATGAAAATGCCTTGCAACGTATTGGTCCAACCAACGGCACTCACGCCACTGACCAACACGTAGACGAGTACGACGCCGTAGGCAGCAAGGGCGCCGAGCCACAACGGTACTCGGCCTTCCGTCACCGCTTCGATCACAATCCCAGCGCCACGCATTTGCAAGGTGATGTAGGGAATCAGCGCCGCAATGCTGATGAGCGTGATCAGCACCGACAGGCCACGTGAACGGAACCGACCGGTCAAAAACTGAGCTTGTGTGACCTGACCCAATTGGCGACCGATGCGAGCGGCCTTCGGTCCAATCACATACCACGGGGCCATGCCCAAAGCGCCGTAGGAAAGAATGTAGAACGCCGCCGCACCCCGAGAGTACGCCCACCCTGGACCGCCAAGAAACGCGAACGCCGAGAACACAGTCGCCCCGGTCACAAAGTACATGACGAGGAAGCCGAAATTGCGATCGCCGGCGACGAAGCCGTCAACGGTGGCGGATGTTCCTCGCCCGGCGCGCAAGCCCACCCACAAGGTCAACACCAGGTATGCCGCTATCATCAGCGAAATGACGATCCACTGATCCACTACTCGCTCCGGTCTCTTTTTTCAGAGCGATCAAGGATGAAGAGCGTGATCCAGCCAACGATGATCCACACGATCGGCCACGCCATGGAAAATGGTATACCGAGAATCTGTGGATCCGGAGAGCGAACATACGCCGCCAGCGGCCAGGTTACTGCGAGCAGGTTGAGCACGAATACGCCAACCGCCAGCCTTCTTATTGTTGTCTTCGACAAGGCGCGAACTCAGAAGTTATCCGCTCGGCAGTATGCGTCAGGCGCCAGAGTCGTACAAATTCAGCGAGTGCCCGGCTTGGTCAGAAAGACTCCGCATGGAAAGACAT
This sequence comes from Pseudomonadota bacterium, assembly GCA_038521865.1. Taxonomy (GTDB): domain Bacteria; phylum Pseudomonadota; class Gammaproteobacteria; order Steroidobacterales; family Woeseiaceae; genus CALBPI01. The sequence goes on from JBCBKO010000002.1 coordinate 581,250, forward strand.
GACAAACTCCTTCGAGAGAGTGAGTTACACCGTAGCAAGCGCACCAAGGTTCATACGCACAACTGCCTGACTGATCAGGAACACGGAAAGAAAGGTCACAGCGAGAGTGCCTTGCGCCTTATCGGATTTCACTGCTAACCCGACACAGGCAAGTCCGAGGAGCACAAACTGAAACCCTCGATACGGGTGCAGCACCGGTGCACTAAGATAGATTACCGACACCACAATCCCCGTTAGAGTCATTAAAACAAATATCCCGAAGAACCATGCCGAGACGCTGTTGAAGTGCGCTTTCCAATCCCAGTTGGCCCCGCGATTAGTCGGGGCGAGTAAGTTGGCCTGTAAGAAGATAAGTGTAGGCGCGAGAAGCACCGCGAGATAGGTATCGAAGGTCCACGTTTCGACCGCATTAAAGTCCCAGTAGGCCCACCAGAACTGCACCACAATGAGTACGAGACTAATGACCCATACGATATGCACCCAATAGCGACGGGCGCTTGTGAGCAAGTCGGCAACCGCTCGCAGCAATTGCGCCAATGCCAGAGCAAGGATGATGGATACCATCACCATGATGTATTCGAAAATGGTCATGTCTTGGAGAGCAGGCCACGTGTTGATTGAGTTGGTCGAACGCGAGCGTAACATGGGCTGCGAGCAACAATGGCTAGCGAGAAAATTGGCGCTAGCGAAATCTGGTTTCGATCTGAAACTCTCGATGTGGACGAACCGAGGATCGAGATTTTCATTTTCGATAACGAGACTGGTGTATCACCGGATAACGCTTTGCGCATCTTCGATGCTGAGCACGCAGAGTGATTGAATCTGTATCAACACATGCGGTCTATAGGTCACGATGCAGGGCGCACACATTTCAATCAGCGAGTTCGGGCCGACCGATTTTGACGGCTTTCCATTCCACAGCCGGCCGCGCATGATCATTGCGGCTCTTCTATCGACGGTCGTAGTCTGCTTGATGGTCGTCGCAGCGAACGGATACTTCCAGAGACTGGGCGCAAAATCTCCAGAAGCACCGATCCCAGCGCTCTCATTGCGATTGCTTCCCGAAATAAATCCCCAGGCGATCGACGCTGCAAAGACCCGGGCTGCCGAGCCTTCCAGCAACGAGCTCAGTAATCCAGGTCGCTCTACAAGTCTGCCCGACATAGAGACTGCGAGCTCAGCAGCATCTCCGGACCAACCGCTACCGGAACAGCAATCTGTGGATTTCTATCCATTGCTGCAAGATGTGGCTCGAGAGGCTGCAGCCACAACCGAAAGTCAAAGTATCGGTGAGAGGTCAGTTTTTGATCCGCGGCTTGTCGGACAATTGGTGCGGGCTCGAGGGCAGGGCCAAAAGGTGCCAGCTCGGACTGACGAGCCGTACATTAATGCTTCGGGTGAAACCGTTGTTCCGATCAATGAAAACTGCGCCTTGGAAATGAAACAACCCGCGCTGACGGGGCTAGTGGACTTTGATCGTTTCGTTCCGCCTCGGATGGTTTGCCGCAACAAAACCGTTGGTAATTTGGAGATTCGTCGTTAGCGCTGCTGGATCAAAGGCGCTTGATACCTTTGAGGTACTTTTCGACCGATTTGTAACTGGCGTCACTGCCCGAGAACTTAACTAGGTTACGCGCGGTCTTGAGCCAGTCCATAGTGCTCGGCACAACACCCTCGAGCGCGTCCAAAATGTCTTGTTGCTGCAATGCGCGCTCAGATCCGCTGGACAGGATGTCAGCGAGCACACGCTCTTTGGCCAAATCGATCAGGCCGTCGATGTCCGCACCAGAGAAGTACTCGGTGGCCGCTGCGACTGCGTCTACATGCAGATCGTCGACAGGAATATCGGCAATGTGCATTCGGATCATCTCAGCGCGGGCGGCCGCGTCGGGCGGCGGTACGAATACCTGGCGTGAAAAACGTCCAGGACGTTTCATCGCCGAATCGACGTCCCAAGGCATATTGGTGGCCGCTAACACGAGCACACCCTCGTTATCCGTGTTGAAACCATCGAGCTGAGCCAGAAACTCGTTGACGATGGTGCGCGCTGAACTCGACGCCGCCTTGGACCGGGAATAGGCCAGTGCGTCGAGCTCGTCAAAGAACAGCACGCAAGGCTTGCGCGAGCGCGCCTGCTCGAAGACTGCTGCGAGATTGCGTTCGCTTTCGCCGATCCACATATTCAAGATGTCGCTAATACCAACGGTCTGAAACTCGGCGTTACACTCACCGGCAATGGCTCGCGCCATGAGCGTCTTGCCGCAGCCCGGCGGTCCGTAGAGCAGAACTCCGCCGCCGGACTTCTTTTTAAACCGTTGGAAAAGACCAGGATTCCGAAACGGTTCGATAATCTGCAGGCGCAGTGTCTTTTTGAGGTCAGCCATGCCGGCAACATCATCAAACTCGACCGCCTGTTGTACTGCTACCGGCATCGAGACGACGGAGCCGCCGCCATCGATAACGGAAAGCTTAGGTCCAGAGCTTTGCGCCGCGGCGAGCAGCGCCTCGAGCTCGGCATTTGGCCCGAAGTCACTAAGGTTGCGCGCGCGCTGATACGTGCTGATGGCATCTGAGTCGTTGCCAGACCGATGTTGGCAGAGCGCCAGACCAATCATTGCGTCTGGACTATCTGCATCGGCTTTCAAAGCAAGCTCAAATTGACTGCTGGCGTCATCGACTCGCCCTGCATCGAGCAGACGATAGGCATAGTCGAGACGCAACTTAGTGTTGAACGGATCGCGTAACAAGGCCGCTTCGAGTTCCTCCAATGGCATGCCACCCGACGTCATCGAATCAATCGTTGCAGAATCGGTGGCCACACCCAGCTGTAGACCACATAGCCGATAAGAACGATGGCAACGGTGCCCGCGTATGGCTGCAGTGGCGAGTTCTCCATATCTGCTACACGGAAAAACACGACAGTCGCGACCCAGATGCCTATCGACCCCGCCCAGCCCCATTTCTGCATGGGCCAAAGGGGCAACATGGACCAGTGGGAGGCACGCCTAAGGGTCGTCGCGAACTCAACCAAACCCTGGTTCGAGGGATCATTCACTACGAGTTCTTTCGATAGCTTGTACGCTTCTTTGGTCTGGCCATTATCAGACAGGTGCTGAATCAACCGAATGGTCGTTTGCGTCTGGTCGGGATACTCGCGAAGTAGCTTCTGCAAACGCTCGCGCTGCTCCTCCGTGCCGGACTGCACGAACCCGCACAATGTATGGATATTGAGCGCCGATTCATTCTGCGGGTCGAGTCGCAGGGCCTCGACGGCCAACTGCTCAGCCTTTTCGGTGTTCAACGTCTCGAGCATGACTTCTGCGTAGGACGCATAGAGGCTGGGCGATTCCGGATACCGTTTGAGTAAACCAATTAGCAAGCGCTCAGCTTCGGCATAGTTCTCCTCACCAAACTCGATACGAGAGAGCAAGTATTGAGCTTCGCGATGTTCGGGCTGCATCTGCAGGATGCGCTGAACAATGCGTCGAGCCTCCACAGCATCATCTTCGTACCAGCTCAACCAACCGGCCAGCAGAATCAGCTCGGGATCATCGGGATGTTGTGGCAGTGCGCGTTCAAGCGCAGCTCGCGCCGACGCCAACCGATGACGATCCAGCAATTCGCTGATTTCATGAACGGCGCTGCGTAGGTCCTCTGAGTTGTCGTTCATAACGAAGGCATAGTGTTTTGAAAGAAATAGAGGATCGTGGACTGCAGCACAATGGCCGCGAGGACTGCACAGATCACAGGCACCCAGGGAGAAGGGCTCTTTCGGCCGGTCATTTGCATCGCGCGATAGGCGAAGCGATGCACCATGTAAAAGAGGCCTGCAATCGCAAAACCGACGCCTCTGTTCAGAATTCTGAAGTTGCTCCGTGCAAAACCATCAGGCTCAAGCACGAGCGCCCAGATCGCGAGTGTGGCGATACCTGCCGCGAGCCCAAGCAGAACCCAAAAGAAATCTTTGTTGGAACGACCCAGCCGTCGGGCGTTGTCACCACCGATAATGGTTACCGCCAAGGCACCACCAAAGAATGCTGCGCCGATAAGTGCGCCAACCGGGAGGATGGGCTTGGCTTCAGTCGATTCTAGTGTCGTCGTTAGAAGGTCGTCGCGCATTAGAGCTACTTGCTCCGGTTCTTCCCCAGACTCTAACGCAGTTGTACCACGATCGGCGGTAAAATTGGCCGCCTAATTCGTGCCAAGGAACACCTGACCTACTTGAATTATTGCCGAGCGCCAAGCGCAGCCGCGTTTACCCCGTCTCGGCAGCTTTCAGGGATGCCCCGTCGGACATGGCGTCGAGCTTGGCATACGCAATTTCAGGATCGACGGCACCGTAACCCGCAAACGTCCCAAAGCCACAATCAGTGCAGGCGATCACGCGATCCTCGCCGACAATGTCGGTGAAGTGTGCGATTCGATCAGCAACCAGCTCGGGATGCTCGACGAAGTTTGTGGTCGTGTCGATGACACCGGGCAACAGCACCTTGTCGTCCGGAATCTCATCCGCCCGATCGCGGAACACCTTCCACTCATGCCCATGGCGCGGGTTTGCGTTTTCAAACGAAAGATATTTGGCGTCGATCGACATCAACGTGCTAAACACCTTGTCCATTGGTAAGTCCAGAACATGTGGACCTTCGTAGTTGCCCCAGCATGCGTGCACGCGAACCTTCTCTCGCGGTACCTCGCGAAGCGCGTGGTTCATGACCTCGACATTCACTTCCGCGATCTTGATGAACTCGTCATCTGATAGCTCCGAGAACAGCATCTGGCGCGACAAGGCCAGGTCCGGGCAATCCAACTGCACATCCAGCCCCGCGGCGACGATGGTCTCGTACTCGGCCTTCAACGCATCAGCCAATGCTTCCAGGTAGGCTTCGCGAGACGGGTAGTGTTGATTGGGAAGGAACAAGGCAACCACACCGGGTGAAGCCGCGTTCATGAATCCGCGCTCAACGCCGTGCTTTTCCATTGCGCGCTTGAGGTTGGCAATGTCTCTGTTCAGCTCGTCATGGCCGAGCGACTGAATCTCACCTGTGCATTGGGGGCGGGAATAGGTCGCTGTCCCACCGCTACTGGCTAGTCGCTCCATATAGCTCGGAAAGAGCTTGAGATCGGCGGGCGCGTTGCGCGGACTGTCTCCTGAGAACCCCGTGTATCGGTCCTTTACGTAGGTCGAATAAGAAATCTTAGAGGCCTCGCCATCGCTGACGATATCCACACCCGCTTCGACCTGGCGACGCACATTCTCGTCGACAGCCTTCGCCATCGTCGCGTCGAACTGCGCCCGGTCATAATCCTCGCCTCGTTCGCGGGCGAAAAGAAAATCCACGACTTCTTGAGTCCGCGGCAGCGATCCAACGTGGGTGGTGAGGACTGGCATAGTTTTCCTTGTTCTGTTTTTTCAAAAGCGATCGGATTTACGGCTTTGGTTCCGATATCCCCTATCTTACAGACTATGAGCGTGCGATTCTCAGTGCAGTCTGAGCCGCAAATCAGATCGTGACGTGCGCAGGTTCTGGATGTCAGTTCGAAGACCAACCAAGCGCAATCAATAGCGACTCCGTGGTGATCAAAAGTCTCGGAAGATGAATGGCTGCTCCATCCCGGAGTAGACGCTTACGAGGCCTAGTGTGTGCCAAACTCGACCTCCTGCAATCGGCCATAAGCGGTCATTGGGATGCTACTCATTCTCTGAGTTCAGATAGGCTTCCAGCTCTGCGCCGCGCATCGAGTTCACAGTATCCTCAATCACTTCCAGAGCTATGAAACCACCGCGGCTTGTGACGAAACGTTCTTCGTAAGACGTCAGCTTTCGACCAAGGCGCTCCTGACACTCTTCGAGTATCCGAGTGTGCCAATTCTTGACTACTTTACGATTATCCACTGGTGTTCCGAGTTAACACTTCGCGCCCGAACCGGTAATTCTACGTGCTGCCGAGATCGGTCATGAGCGGTCACTCGTAATATTTTCCTGCGTATAGGAAACGGGCAAACGACTGCCACGCTGGCTCCTCAGGCAACTCGGCTCCCGAGCCAATCGAGTCTTTACTCCAAGCGATTGCAGCGTCGAGGTAAGCTTCAATTGATCCGTTCTCCCATCCATTCGAACCAGGTCCGTACGGGCTTGACGGAGACTCGATTTCGCTCCGGACTTCTTCCTTGCGATCATTCATCAAAGCGCGAGCGAATACCAAGAAGGATTCGCGGTCGTTCACGTGCTCCAACAATTCGTCGAGATTGACTGGCATAGGTCGACTTCTGTGACAGTCCGCTCCGGGTCAGTAGCCGTCATTCTACGCTGGAATTCCTGTGCAGCCGGTATCGATCGTAAACCGGACGCTCATGTGATCCCCGTCGCTTCCGATAACCAGAAACCAGCACCACATTACCGAGCAGGCGCTACTCCACCGTCACGCTCTTGGCCAAATTGCGAGGCTGATCCACATCGGTGCCTTTGAGTACCGCGACGTGATAGGACAATAGCTGCAGAGGTACGGTGTAGACAATTGGTGCGATCAATCGATCGGCATGCGGCATCGGAATTACCTTGACGCCTTCTTCATTCTCCAATCCGGTCTCGCGATCAGCAAAGACATACAGCTTGCCGCCGCGCGCACGCACCACTTGCATATTGGATTTAAGCTTGTCGAGCAACTCGTTGTTCGGAGCAACAACCACGACCGGCATGTCTTCATCGATCAGCGCTAACGGGCCATGCTTGAGTTCGCCCGCTGCATACGCCTCTGCGTGGATGTACGAAATCTCTTTCAGCTTGAGTGCACCTTCCATGGCGATCGGCCACATCGGACCGCGCCCAAGAAACAACGTGTGGTGTTTCTCGGAAAAATCTTCGGCGAGCTCGTTCAGAGCCTCGTTCATCTGCAGCGCTTCTTCCACAGCGGCCGCCGAGTGATACACGTGGGGCACCAGCTCTGCCTCGCGCGCTTCGCTCAATCCGCGATGACGCGCCAACATGAGTGTCACGAGCAGCATAGACAAAAGCTGGGTTGTAAACGCCTTGGTGCTGGCAACGCCAATCTCCGGGCCAGCTTGTGTCATCATCACCAGATCAGACTCGCGCACCATTGAACTGTGTGCACTATTACAGATCGTTAGCGAACCAAGGTATCCGGATTCTTTCGCTAGACGAAGTGCCTCCAGGGTGTCGGCCGTCTCGCCCGACTGCGACAGAGTCACGAACAGCGTGTTCTTAGGTACAACAACCTTGCGATAGCGATACTCGCTCGCAATCTCTACCTGACAGGGAATCCCGGCGAGAGACTCGAACCAATACTTGCCAACGCAGCCGGCGTGATAGCTCGTGCCGCAAGCCACAATGTGAATATTCTCAACTCTCGGCAACAGTTCGGTTGCTCGCGGCCCAAGCGAGTCGGGCAACACTCGGTTGTTGCTCACACGTCCGTACAACGTATCGGCGAGTGCGGCGGGCTGCTCAAAAATTTCCTTGAGCATGAAGTGTCGATATGGACCTTTGTCGGCAGCATCCTGTTGCGCCGGTGTTTCATGTATTTCGCGCTCGACAGCGTTAGCGTTCAAGTCAAAGATGTTGATCGAATCGCGTGTGATCTCCGCAAGATCACCTTGCTCGAGATAGATGAATCGTTGCGTCACCGGGAGCAACGCCTGAATCCCGCTTGCAACAAAATTCTCGCCAATGCCAAGGCCGATCACGAGGGGGCTTGCCACCCGGCTTACAACTATGCGATCCGGGTCTTCGTTGTCACACACGAGCAGTGCATACGCACCCTCGAATCGCTGCGTCGCGTGACGAACCGCATCGACAAGATCCATGCCGGATTTCAGATAGTCGTGTACGAGATGAGCTGCCACTTCCGTATCGGTCTCGGATGCGAACTCGTACCCTTTGGCGAGCAGCTCATCCTTGATCGGTTGGAAGTTCTCAATGACGCCGTTGTGAATCACCGCGACCCGGTTTCCGGAAAGATGCGGATGTGCATTGGTCTCGGTAACACCGCCGTGGGTTGCCCACCGCGTATGCGCAAGACCAATCCGGCCGCCCATCGGATTGGCGTCCAGCTTTTCCTGCAGTCCGGCTACTTTGCCAACCGCGCGGCGCAGTTCGATGCTCGCGTCATCTTGCAAAACAGCGACACCAGCAGAATCGTATCCGCGGTATTCGAGACGGCGTAATCCTTCGACGAGAATCGGTACTACATTGCGCTCAGCGATCGCCCCAACGATGCCACACATGGGCAGTCTCCTTACTTGTTCTTCTCGGGCCGTTGCCAGCCGTCAATGGTTCTTTGTCGCGCGCGCTCGATTGTCAGTTGACCATCGGGTGCGTCTTTCGAAAGTGTCGTGCCAGCACCGATCGTCGCACCTTTACCCACCGATATCGGGGCAACCAACTCAACACCCGAACCGATGAAAGCGTCATCGCCGATGGTGGTCAGGTGTTTGTTAGCACCATCGTAATTGCAGGTAATGGTCCCGGCGCCAACGTTCACGTTTTTGCCGATTTGTGCATCGCCGATGTAGGTGAGGTGATTGACCTTGCTGCCTTCGCCGATTGTGCTTTTTTTCACTTCCACGAAGTTGCCCACTTTGGCGCCGCGCTCGAGTACGGCGCCCGGTCGAAGTCGCGCGTATGGTCCGATGTTGCAAGACTCGCCAACCCGCGAAGATTCGATAAGGCTGTTGGCGAGCACCTGGGTACCCGCCTCGATTACGCTCTGTTGCACGATGCAGTTTGGTCCGATCTGAACGCGGTCGCCGAGTACAACATCGCCGATAAACACGGCGTTGATATCGATGAATACGTCACGCCCGACGGTGACCGTACCGCGAATATCGACGCGCGCGGGGTCCGCAAGTCGCGCGCCTGCATTCATTAATGCAATGGCCGCACGGTTCTGAAAGGCACACTCCGCCTCGGCCAGCTGTACCCGATCGTTGATGCCCATCGTCTCTTCGGGGTCATCGGAGACAACAGCGTGGACGTCGATACCATCATCGACCGCGAGACCGACGATATCGGTCAAGTAGTACTCGCCCTGTGCATTCTTGGGCTCCAACGCAGTTAGCCAACGTCGCAGTGGCGCGGCCGGAACGACAAACACACCGGAGTTGATCTCTTCGACCAAAAGCTCATCGTCGTTTGCATCTTTTTGCTCGACGATCCGATCTACGGTGCCCGCGGCGTTGCGAATAATGCGGCCGTACCCCGTGGGGTCGTCCATTTCCACCGTCAACACACCCACCGCACTCGTTGGGGTTTCCCGCAGCAGCCTTTGGAGCGTGCTCGCAGTAAGTAGTGGCACATCGCCACACAACACCAGCACCCGACCACCATCTTCAATTTGCGGCATTGCCTGCTGCACAGCGTGGCCGGTGCCGAGTTGCTCAGCCTGCAGCGCCCACTTGAGGTTTGGGCTGTCGAACGCAGCCTGCACCTGGTCGCCACCAAAGCCGTAGACCACGACGACGTCATCCGCATGGATGTCGTCGGTAAGGTCCAGAACATGGGCGAGCAGGGGTTTGCCTGCTAGCGGTTGGAGGACCTTCGGTATATCCGAGCGCATACGCGTGCCCTTGCCGGCAGCCAGGATAACAACGCTTAGTGAGGTTTGAGATTCAGACATGCGCGAATGATACCTTAGGGGCCCCCGGTTTCGTGTGATGCCGCGCACGAAGGAATATGCGAATGCCGTCATCAATCGCCGTCAGGATTCTCTGGGTTTTGACCGCGCTGGTCGCTGCCTGCGACGGTCGGGTCTATGTTCGTGATGGCGTGACCGACGGTGATCGATTCTCACTGCCGACAACGCTGTCGGAGAACCCGGATCCGGTAACCCAGGCCTGGGCGGCCTACAGTCTCGCGCGCAGTGTGTGCCAGCTGGAAATGGGCGGCGAGAACCCGGCGAGGAACTCGAGTCTCGACTGCGAAGTCAGTGCCCGACAAGCGCTGGCCGAGCGCTGGAATGAGCTCCGAGCGGACCGCGCACTGGCAGGTCAGGAAGTTCCAGTGGATAGAGAGTCAATGTATCTGGATACGCTCGCGAAGATGCACGCGGCGGACGTGCTGGAGGGGTATAGCTCGATATATCTGCGCAAACGTCATTGGGCAGAAACTTCCCCTGAAGCACGGTCCGCATTCGAGAAATGGCGAGAAGTACATCTTGAGAAAAAACACAAGCCGCAAACCCGGATTGTCGGATCATGGGGTTTCGCATCTACCACCGCCGAGCGATAAGGTCAGGCCGTTAACGACAGCGCCATCACGACGTCGGTTTGTTGATCTTTCCCCAGCATGAATTCACATGTGCCCAGCGTCTTGAAGCCGCGCTTTTCATAGAAGCGGATCGCGCGAGGATTATGCTCCCACACCGTAAGCCAGATCGTCGGTGCACCGAGTTCAGTGGCGATCTTTGAGGTCTCGGCCAAGAGTTCGTCTGCGACACCACTGCCGTGCAGCCTCTGGTGCAAATAGAATCGCTGCAGCAGGAGACCGCTCGGATCAATGTCATCCAATGGGGCGTCGGCGGTGCGGAGCATGGAATAACCCGCCAAGCCATCTGCATCCTCGACCAGCAAGGTACGGGTATCGGGGCGTCCCAACAGGTGCGCAATCTCTGCGACGCTGAAGGATGCGGTCAGATACTCAGCGAGATCGTCCGGATCGTTATCCGGCCCGAATGTGTCGGTGAAGATTTGTGCCGCGAAAGGCGCAAGTTCGCTCGCATCATCGACCGAAGCGAGCCTGAAACGGACGAGCGGTTTATCGACGACCTTTCAGTCTCTGTGCCGCGCGATAGCGGGCCGACGCTTCGGCAAGTTCTTGCTGAGCGCGTTGCAGGTCCGTGGTCTCAGACGCGTTCTTCAACGCCTCTTCCGCCGCTTGCTGCGCTTCGAGCGCAGCGGCTTCATCGAGTTCGTCATCACGCAGCGCCGTATCGGCAAGCACCGTGACGAGGTTCGGCTGAACTTCGATCATGCCACCCGTGATGTAGAAGAAGCGCTCTGCACCTTCCACTTCGGTCACGCGAACTTCGCCAGGACGAAGACCGGTCAAGAGCGGGGCGTGACGCGGTGCAATACCGATCTCGCCCATCTTCGCCGGCGCGAAAACCATCGAGGCCTCGCCCTTGTAGATCTCGCCTTCGGCGGAAACGATGTCGACGTGCAGTGTGCCCATTGCTTAGGCCTGCATACCTTTGGCTTTCTCGACCGCTTCCTCGATCGATCCGACCATGTAGAACGCCTGTTCCGGCAGATGATCGTAATCACCGTTAACGATGCCCTGGAAGCCACGAATCGTGTCTTTCAGCGATACGTATTTACCTTCGGCGCCGGTGAATTGCGCAGCAACGAAGAACGGCTGCGACAAAAAGCGCTGGATCTTACGTGCACGGGTAACAGTCTGTTTCTGCTCTTCCGAAAGCTCGTCCATACCGAGAATCGCGATGATGTCCTGCAGTTCTTTGTAGGTCTGCAAAATCGCCTGCACGCTACGCGCGCAGTCGTAGTGCTCCTGACCAATCACAAGCGGATCAAGCAAACGAGACGTTGAGTCGAGCGGATCTACCGCTGGGTAGATGCCCAGCTCGGAAATCGCACGCGACAGTACGAGCGTTGCGTCCAAGTGAGCGAAGGTGGTTGCAGGCGACGGATCGGTCAAGTCATCCGCAGGTACGTAAACCGCCTGGAAGGAGGTGATAGAACCCGTCTTCGTTGAGGTGATGCGCTCCTGAAGTACACCCATCTCTTCCGCCAACGTCGGCTGGTAACCTACCGCCGACGGCATACGACCGAGCAGCGCCGATACTTCGGTTCCGGCGAGTGTGTAACGGTAGATGTTATCGATGAACATCAGAACGTCACGGCCCTCGTCGCGGAAGTACTCGGCCATCGTCAGACCGGTCAGCGCAACACGCAGACGGTTGCCCGGAGGCTCGTTCATCTGACCGTAAACCAGCGCTACCTTGTCGAGTACACCCGCTTCTTCCATCTCGTAGTAGAAGTCGTTGCCCTCTCGGGTACGCTCGCCAACGCCGGCGAATACCGACAAGCCGTCGTGCGCCTTCGCGATGTTGTTGATGAGCTCCATCAGCGTCACGGTCTTACCGACACCCGCACCACCGAAGAGGCCGACCTTACCGCCTTTCGCGATCGGCATGATGAGGTCAATAACCTTTACGCCCGTTTCGAGCAGTTCGGTGGATGCCGCCTGCTCTTCATAAGAAGGCGCCGGGCGGTGAATCGGCAGGGTCTGTTCGCACTCGATCGGACCGGCTTTATCTTCAGGCTCGCCAAGTACGTTCATGACACGACCCAAAGTGCCCGGGCCTACCGGCACATTGATCGGAGCACCGGTGTTGGTCACGTTCATGCCACGCTTCAGGCCTTCACTGGCACCCATCGCAATCGCGCGAACTACGCCATCACCCAGTTGCTGCTGTACTTCCAGCGTCAGGCTGCCGTCTTCCAGCACAAGAGCGTCATACACTTTCGGAATCGCGTCGCGCGGAAACTCCACGTCAACAACGGCGCCGATGATCTGCGCGGTCTTACCAGTGCTCATTCGTTTATCCTCGATCCAAGTGACGACGATGCCGCCGTCGATTTTTATTCAATGTCTGTCGTTTGTTTGCCGGTCGTGTTTACCGCTAGCCGCTGACGGCTGCCGCACCACCGACAATCTCACTAATTTCTTGCGTAATCGCTGCCTGCCGCGCCTTGTTGTACTGCAACTGCAGCGAATCGATCAGGTCGCCCGCGTTGTCGGTCGCGTTCTTCATCGCAACCATCTTGGCCGCCATCTCGCACGCGTAGTTCTCAACGACGCCGCGATAAATCTGCGACTCGACGTAACGCATCAGGACCTCGTCCAGAAGCTCGACAGGGTCGGGCTCGTAGATGTAGTCCCAGTATTGCTGCAACTCGTCTTCGTTATCGAGCTCAGCGATTGGCAACAGCGTTTCTGTCGTCGGCTTCTGACTGATCGCGCTCGCGAACACGTTGTGGGCGAGATAGAGGCGATCGATCTTGCCGTCGGTGTAGCCGTCGAGCATGACTTTGATCAGGCCCAACAGATCATTCATCTGTGGGTTATCGCCGAGCTGGGTCGCCGTGGCCAGTACGTTGCCGCCGAGACGATTAAACAACTGGACGGCTTTGGAACCCACCAACGCGAGATCGACCGCAACGCCTTTGCTCTCCCATTCGGTCAGCTCGTTGATGAGCTTCTTGAACAGGTTGACGTTCAGACCACCGCAAAGGCCACGATCAGAAGAGACGACGATGTAGCCGACACGCTTCACCTCACGGCTCTCGAGCCATGGGTGACGGTACTCCGGATTCGCGTCGGACAAGTGAGCCACCACGCGGCGAATGCGCTCAGCGTATGGGCGAGATGCTTCCATCTGCGCCTGCGCCTTACGGATCTTGCTCGCGGCGACCATTTCCATCGCACGCGTGATCTTCTGCGTGCTCTTCACGCTTTTGATCTTTGTGCGTATTTCCTTTTCGCTGGCCATGGCTCAGTCCGTTAGTGGTCTAGTAAACGCCCGTTGATTGGAACGCGTCGAGTGCCGCGGTCATGCCGGCTTTGATGTCGTCATCGAACGCGCCCGTGTCGTTGATCTTGGCGATCAGCTCAGCGTGCGAGTTGTTGGCGAAGTCGTGCATCGCAGCTTCGTAGTCGACCACTTTCTCGACCGGTACGTCGTCGAGGTAGCCTTCGTTCGCAGCGAACAATGACAGCGCCATCTCACCGACCGACAGCGGTGAGTACTGCTTCTGTTTCATCAATTCGGTGACACGCTGACCACGTTCGAGCTGCTTCCGGGTCGCCTCATCAAGGTCGGAAGCAAACTGAGCAAATGCCGCCAGTTCGCGATACTGCGCGAGCGCCAGACGAACACCGCCGCCAAGCTTCTTGATGATTTTTGTCTGCGCAGAACCACCCACACGAGATACCGAAAGACCCGCGTTGATCGCAGGCCGAATACCCGCGTTAAACAGATCGGTCTCCAGGAAGATCTGACCATCGGTAATTGAGATCACGTTGGTCGGTACGAACGCCGACACGTCACCCGCCTGGGTTTCGATGATCGGCAACGCCGTCAGTGAGCCCGTCTTGCCCGTGACTTCGCCGTTGGTTTGCTCTTCCACGAACTTCGCGTTGACGCGAGCGGCACGCTCAAGCAGACGAGAATGAAGGTAGAAAACGTCACCCGGATACGCTTCACGACCTGGCGGACGACGCAGCAACAGGGAGACCTGGCGATAGGCCATCGCCTGCTTGGTCAAGTCATCAAAAATAATCAGAGCGTCTTCACCACGATCGCGGAAGTACTCGCCCATCGCCGTGCCGGCGTATGGCGCGATGTACTGCATCGCCGGTGACTGGGCGGCAGAAGCGTTAACGACGATGGTGTGATCCATCGCGCCTTCTTCTTCCAGCTTACGCACGACCGCTGCCACCGAGCTGTCTTTCTGCCCAACTGCAACGTAAATACATTTAATGCCGGTGCCTTTCTGGTTGATGATCGCATCGATCGCCACAGCGGTCTTACCGGTCTGGCGGTCACCGATGATCAACTCACGCTGGCCGCGACCAATCGGCACCATCGCATCAATCGCTTTCAGGCCGGTCTGTACTGGCTGATCGACTGACTGACGGTCGATAACGCCCGGTGCGACTTTCTCGATCGGCGATGAGGTAGACGTCGTGATCGGTGCTTTGCCGTCGATCGCTTCACCCAGCGAGTTCACAACCCGGCCGAGCAACTCCGGACCTACTGGCACCTCGAGAATACGACCTGTTGTCTTGACTGTGTCGCCTTCGGAGATGTGCTTGTAGTCACCGAGAACAACCGCGCCCACTGAGTCCTGCTCGAGGTTCAGCGCGAGCCCGAAGGTGTTGCCCGGAAACTCGAGCATCTCACCGTACTTGGCATCAGCCAGCCCATGGATACGGGTGATGCCGTCTGATACGGCGATAACGGTACCGACGTCTCGTGCCTCGGCGGCTGCATCGAAGTTCTCAATTCGTGCTTTGATCAGTTCGCTGATCTCGGACGCTTTAAGTGACATGGTCTGTATTCCTTAAACTTACTTTTGCAGCACCGCGGACATACGCGAGAGCTTCGATCGTACGGAGCCGTCGATGACAAAATCACCAGCGCGAATCACCGCACCGCCGATCAGCCCTTCGTCGACTTCCGTCGTAATGTCCACGTTGCGGCCCAGCCGTGACTTCAGCGCCTCGGCAATTTCATTTTTCTGGGAGTCATCGATCGCACTGGCCGCCGTGATCGTGACGTTAACGATTTGCTCGGCCTTGCGCTTCAGCAGTTCAACCTGCTCCGCAATAACCGGCAGCAACGCCAGGCGATCGTTCTCGATCAGCAGCTTCAGCAGGTTTTCGCCATTACCGCCCGCAGCAGCCAACGGCTTCGCGTCCGGGATATCTGCGAATACGCCCTGCAAAATACCGAGCAGTTGCTCGGGGCTGACGGCCGGATGGTCGATCAGACCCGCGATCTGCGGATCGCTGACAACAATACCTGCAGCCTTCAAGGCAGCGGACATCGGGGCGAGCGAATCGCTCTCGCTCGCCACAGCGAAAGCCGCTTGAGCGTAGGGTCGTGCCAGCGTGTCGTTATCAGCCATGCGGTATTACCTGCAACTCGATATGCCAGTTAGATCTGCTTGGCGAGATCGCCGATCAGATCTTTATGGACGCCCGCATCAATTTCGCGACTCAGAATCTTCGACGCTGTGGCCAGAGCCAGCTCGGCTACCTGATCGCGCAACTCTTCGCGTGCGCGGTTGGTTTCCTGCTCGATCTCGGCTTGCGCCGCCGTCAGCTGGCGATCGCGCTCGCGAACACCCTCGTCTTTGCCTTCAGCGATGATCTCGTTCGCACGAGAGCGCGCCTGGTCGAGGATGTCTGCCGCTTGCGCTCGCGCTTCGGCAACCAACTCGTCGACTTTCGATTCGGCTTTCGCCAGATCCTGCTGACCGCGCTCGGCGGCGGCGAGACCGTCAGCGATTTCCTGGCGACGTGCCTCAATCGCCTCGATCAACGGAGGCCAGACTTTCCACATCACGAATCCCACGAACAGCAGGAACGTGATCATTTGTCCGATGACGCTAATATTTGGATCCACGTGCGATTACTCCGAATGCGTTACTCGAAACCGGTTACCCGGACGAATTAACCTGCGATAGCACTCAGCAGCGGGTTTGCAAACAGCAGCAGTGCAGCGAATGCAACGCCGATAATCGACAACGCATCGAGCAGACCCGCGATGATGAACATGCGACCCTGAAGCATGTTGCCAAGCTCCGGCTGGCGAGCTACGCCTTCCAGGAACTTGCCGCCCAGCAGGCCGAAGCCGATACCGGTACCCAGTGCGGCGAATGCGAGGATCATGCCAACGGCGATGGCGGTGCTGCTCTGGATATCAGCGATGAGAGCTTCCATGGTGACTCCTAAATCAAATCAAAACGCGTGAAGCGTGAACAAAAAAATCAGTGTTTCTCGTAAGCGAGATTCAAGTAAACGATGGTCAGCGTCATGAAGATGAACGCCTGCAGCGGGATCACCAGGATGTGGTAAATCGCCCAGACGGCACCAGGAATCGGCTGAATATAGATCGGGAGCAGAGCGATCAGCATGAAGATCAGCTCCGCTGCATAAAGATTGCCGAACAATCGGAGCGCCAGTGACAGCGGTTTTGCCAACAGCTCGACGGTGTTCAGAATGAGGTTGAAAGGCAGCAGCCATGGGCCGAACGGGTGGAACAGCCACTCTTCGAGGTAACCCTTCGCGCCTTTGCCCTTGAAACTGTAGATGATGATCAGCACGAACACGGTCAGCGAGATACTGAATGTCGCGTTCACGTCAGCTGATGGCACGATCCGCATGTAATCGAGATGCAGGTAATCGTGCGCGATGATCGGCACCAAGTCGACCGGCAGAAGGTCGAGCAGGTTCCAGAACATGACCAGCATGAAGATAGTCAGCGCCAGCGGCGCTACAAATTTGCGGGGTCCGTGGAAACCATCCTTGACCGAGTCGTCAACAAATTCGATCGTCATCTCGATGAACGCCTGGAATTTGCCGGGAACACCGGTCGTCGCTCGCCGTGCTGCCATGTAGAAGATACCGATGAACAGCAGCCCGCAGAACCAGGTCCAGAACAGGGTATCGACGTGCAACGTCATAAACCCTTCGCCCACGGTGAGGTGTTCCAGATGGTGGGATACGTACTCGCTCGCAGTCTGTTTGCCGGACTCGCTTGCCATTCGCTCGTTACACTCTTCTACACGTTCACGACGGCGCCCTATATATAAGTATATAAGGGCGGTCGCCTGCTATTTCACGGTCGGTTTGTCCCCATTGACGTCGTCGCTGATCGTCCACCGAATTGCCGCGCCATAAACCGTCAATGTCGCGAAAAACACGCTCGCGAACGGAATAAACTGTGACGCGAAGAATTTGGCGACTACGCCGAACATCAACGCCGCACCCAAGATTTTGAAAATCTCGGCGCGATAAAAGGCCGCCACAATTGCTTGCGGCGGCGCCGAATCTGGCCGGGAAAGCACCCGGGCTGCCGCTTGCAAGGTCAGCAGCGCGCTGCCGAGGCCACCAGCCAGACCGGCAAATGCCGCGGCGGGGCTGTCGATCAGCCATATCAAGGCTCCCAGAACTCCGATGAGCGCCTGCCACATCACGATGCGGACAGGGACAGCGCGGGATCGCACGGCACGCCTCCTTGGGCAATAACGCCGGGCCGGAAACCAAAAGCGGGCGCAGTATAAAGGTTCTCAGGCACCGGGGTAAACCCCTGAATCGGAAACGGCTTGGCGAAGAGCCTGCGGTGCGAAAAACCCTGTAATTACCGAGTATTGAGAGGCTCGACACAGTTCCCAAGAAGCGTCTTCTCTACAGTTATGTCGTCCGGCGCCGCTACGCAAGTCAGCAGGAAAAGGCCATAGACGTCGACTTCGCCCAAGGAAGTGCACAGATCATGACGCAGTTTGACCACGACACCATCGCCAGAGCGCTCGAAGAAGAGCAGCTTTTTATCCAATACCAGCCCAAAATGGCGCGCCCAACCGGTCAATCGGAGTGGGTCACTACAGAGGCGGAATCATTGATTCGCTGGCGGCACCCGGATCAGGGGTTGGTATCACCGATGGAATTCCTCCCCACGGCTGTCGAGGTGGGCCTGATGCCCGCTATTGGCGATTTCGTGCTCGAAAAGACACTGACCCAGCTAACGCGCTGGCGCGAGAGCGGGCTGAATCTCAACGGTTGCGTCAATCTCGATGCCTCCTTGTTACAAGACACAAGCCTCGCATCCCACTACGAACGCATAGTCAGCCAGTTCAACCTGCCGTGCGACGCCATTACCTTTGAAGTGGCGCAGCCCGGTATCGCCGGAGCTGAGGACCGATGCGCCCAGGTTCTGTCGGCTTTGCGCAGCCGCGGATTCCGTCTGTCGCTGGATGATTTCGGTGCGGCGAGAGAATCGCTGAGTTCCTTCGGCAAACTCGACTTCGATGAAATCAAGATTCACGCCTCGTTACTCATTGAGGCCCGCGAGAACATCATGACGAGGCACGCTCTGGCAGCGGTTACCGGCATGGCTCACGCGCTTGGCATCACCGTCTGTGCGGAAGGGGTCGAGGATCAGGCGACCTTTGAATTCCTGAAAGAGATCAAGTGCGACAAGATGCAGGGCTTCTTCATATCTGAAGCCGTAATGCCCGATATCATCCAACGCGCCTATCCAGCAGTGGATGCTGCGAACACCATCGATGTGCTGAAAGAAGCGACGGGCGTTTACAAGTCGCTGCGCGCCTGATTCGACGGGGCGGGTGGCACCTATTCCTTGCGCAAGCGCTCAAGTACGCCTTCCAGCTCGTCGAGACTGTTATAGGCGATCGACAACGTACCTTTTCCGCGTTTTCCCGAGCTGACGGTCACTTTCGACCCCAACTTTTCGGTCAATTCCTGCTCGAGGCGCGCGATGTCCGGATCTTTGCGCGGGGCTTTCCGTGCGGGCTGGATCGGTTGACCCGCAGCGCGAACGCGCCGCTCGGTTTCGCGAACCGTCATACCGCGCGCAACCACTTCACGCGCCAACATCGCCTGATCAGAACCCCGCTCTAGCCCCAGCAGAGCCCGGGCATGGCCCATGTCGAGCTTGCGACGCTCGAGCAGGTCTTGCACCACCGGATCAAGGTCGAGAAGCCGCAACAGGTTGGATACCGAGGCGCGACTGCGTCCGACCGCATCAGCACCCTCTTGGTGCGTCAGCTCGAATTCTGTAATCAATCGAGATAGCGCACGTGCCTCTTCCAAGGGGTTCAGATCCTCACGCTGAATGTTCTCGATCAGCGCCATGGCAACCGCTTCGTTGTCGGACACCTCGTGGATGATCACGGGAACCTCATCGAGACCGGCGATTTGCGCGGCACGCCAGCGGCGCTCGCCGGCGATGATCTCGAAATCCGCATCATCGGCACCGGAGATCGGCCGCACGGCTATCGGCTGGACAATGCCCTGCGCTCGGATGGATGCGGCAAGCTCATCCAGAGTGTCTTTGCGCATGTCCACGCGCGGTTGGTAACGACCGCGTTGCATCCGGTCGATGGCAAGCATGCGCGGCGACGCGCTGCCACTTGCAGGGTCATTCTTTTTCGTTGCGCCGGATTGCTGGGCAGCATCACCGAGCAACGCTCCCAATCCTCTGCCAAGACTCTTACGCTTGTTCGCCATGCCTTTTCCGCTTCGTTTGCCGGGCGGCTACCCTAGTGGGCTGCGGCGGCAGCTGCAAGTGACTCCTCACGACGAATGATCTCGCCAGCCAGGGCAAGGTAGGCCAACGCCCCCCTGGAATGCCGATCGTGCAGCAGCACTGGTCGGCCGAAACTGGGCGCTTCGGCGAGGCGCACATTGCGCGGGATGATCGTTCGGTACACCTTCTCACCGAAATGCTCGTGCAATTGAGCCGAGACGGCATTAGCCAGGTTGTTTCTCGGGTCAAACATCGTGCGTAGCAGCCCATAAACCTCCAGATCCGGGTTTACGGAATCACGCACCTGCTCGATCGTGGTCAGTAATGCGGTCAGCCCTTCGAGGGCGTAGTACTCGCATTGCATCGGAATCAACACACCATCGGCCGCCGTAAGCGCATTGACCGTCAACATGTTGATCGACGGTGGGCAATCAATCAGCACAAAATCGTACATGCCCAAGACCGGCTTCAATGCCTTGCGAAGTCGTAACTCGCGACCGATTTCCTGCAACAGCTGGACTTCGGCAAGCGTCAGGTCATCGTTGCCGGGCAATACCGCAAAGTTGCCCTCTGGCGCGGACACAATCGAGTCGGCAGCGCTCGCATCATTCAGCAAGACGTCGCAGGCGCTTCGTTCGAGGTTCATCTTGTCGATCCCGCAACCCATGGTCGCGTTGCCCTGCGGATCGATATCGATCAACAGAACACGGCGCTGCGTCGCCGCTAAAGAAGCGGCGAGATTCACGCTGGTCGTGGTTTTTCCAACACCACCCTTCTGGTTGGCGATCGCGAGGACGCGGGTCATGCGTCAGCCCTCTTTATATTCGGTAGTTCTTAAAGGCCGGTTTTCTTTGAAACCTAATGGTGGCGAACGGTCACGAGGTGGCGCTCACCGGTCAATAAGGGTACCACTACCTGGCGCTGCTCGGCGTGCCAGCCGGCCGGAAGTGCTCCAGATTCGTCGCTGGATAGCGACTGCCCCTTCAGCGCTACGATTTTTCCACCATCTGCTACCAGATGCTGTGTCCAGGCGACGATATCGGCAAGGCTCGCGAATGCCCGGCAGGTCACGACATCGAAGGGCGTCTCGACATAATCCTCAACCCGCGCATGGATCGCTGACGCATTCTCGAGGCCGAGCGCATCGATGACTCGTTGCACAAACCGGACTTTCTTCGCCGATGCATCAAGCAGTACAAAGGTTTGGTCGGACTTTGTGATTGCCAATGGCAATCCCGGGAAGCCACCACCAGTGCCGACATCCAAGACACGGTCGCCCGAGATCGCGGGCGCTGCCGCCAGACTATCGAGCAAATGCTTGATGACCATATCGCGCGGGTCGCGTATTGCTGTCAGGTTGTAAGCGCGATTCCACTTACTCAACATTGCGACGATGATCAACAGATCGGTGATCTGAGCGCCGCTTAGCGCAAGATCCAGCTGCTTTGCCCCGGATTCCAGTGTCTCGCGAAGCGCAGGGTTTTGCAGTTCCGGAAATTCGTCCATTTAGGAGCAGGTCCTGATGCCCGTCTGGGCACCAGGACCTGGCTTTCTTACTCGATGATTCGCAGCTCGACTCGACGGTTAGCCGCTTTGCCTTCGCGGGTTGAGTTATCCGCGATTGGCTCGGCTTCTCCGTAACCGCGCACCGACAGGTTGGCTTCGTTCGCACCTGCGTTCACCAGGTAGTTGCGAACTTCACGTGCACGCCGTGCAGACAGCGACTCGTTGTACTCGGCAGCGCCATCACTATCGGTGTGACCAGCAACTTCTACAACGAGGTCCGGGTTCTTACGAAGCGTCGCAGCGGCGTCATTCAACACCTGTTCCGCGCCCGGCACCAATCGGTCCGAGTTGGTCTCAAAGTTCACGCCAGGAAGACGGATCACAGCTTTGATTTCGCAACCACGAATATCGACGCGAACGCCAGCAACCGTGTTCGGGCAACGGTCCTTGCTATCGACGACGCTGTCGCCATCGGTATCGACTTCACAGCCTTTGGCATCCACGGTAACGCCTGCAGGTGAACTTGGGCACTGATCCATGCCATCAACCACACCGTCTCCGTCGCCATCACGCACGATCTCGCAACCTGCGGCATCAACTTCAACACCGGCGCGAGTATTCGGGCAATTGTCGATGGCATCGACGACACCGTCGTTATCAGAGTCGAACTCACAACCATCCGAGCCTACCGTTCTGCCCAACGGCGTGCGCGGACAACGGTCGAGATCGTCCGTAACCCCATCGTTATCCGAATCGGAGAAACGTGGACCGGATCCGCCAAAAGCAAACTGGAACCCCAAGGTATAGATGTTGTCCTCGAAATCCATCCCACCGAGCTGCGCACGGTAGCGGTATTGCAGTCGCAACCCGAAGTTCTCCGTCGGTGACAGCAATACACCGGCGCCGAGACTACCGACCGCTTCTTGCTCTTCACGATCGTCACCGAGATCTTCGTAGAGGCTTCCTACGCCACCCAGAAGATAAGGCGAGAACCAGCCTTCGCGGTTGAACACTCGCAATGCGTTGACACCCACTTCCAGGTGATCCTGAGCGTTGTTCGCATCGCCATCGAAGTCGGTGCTCTCAATAAATCCTTCGAAGCTCCATTTGGGCGAGTAGTTAACACCCAGGGTTAAGCCAAACCCTTCTGCATCCTCGATCACCCTATCCGGATCATCATCCACGAGGTTCAGTGAAGGTGTGATGTAGTAGGTGGATTCCCTGTCACCAGCAAAAACAGGTGACACCAAACAGATTGCGACCAGCATTAGCGCTGGCCGATATAAGCGATTCGTCATGAGTTGTCCCTCTTACGGTTTTAGTTGCGTCTAACTCGCACACCGAGTGGGCATTGTCCTGTCGAATGCCCGTCAGGACAAGAACAAGCGTCGTGCTATTTCTCGTGCTGGGTGGTGTAGAGCCCTTTCTGCGCAGAAAAGTAGGCCGCGAGCGCTTCGATATCGTCATCGGAGAGCGCGCCGGCCAGCCCCGCCATGACCGCATTTTTACGAACGTTCTCGCCGCCGGTTTCTTCCGCATTCGCCAGTCGGTACTGACGCAGGGCAGCGACGATGTAGTCTTTGTGTTGTCCCGCGAGATTCGGCCAGATTTCGTTGTTGCTAACGCCTTTCTCGCCATGGCACGCGACGCAGGTTTGTGACTTCTCTTTGCCTTTACTGACGCCCGCCGTTACGACATCCCCCTCCTGTACCTCGCCGCGACTCGCAAAGTAGGCCGCAAGATCCGCGATATCCTGATCACTCAGTGAGCCTGCCTGCGCGCGCATCGTCGCATGCGACCGCTCTCCGGAGCGGTAAGCCTTCAGTGCGATCTGAATGTAGGTTTCTTGTTGGCCGCCCAACATGGGCACGCGGTAAGCAGGGTAGGCGTTGCGGTAGCCCTCGATGCCGTGGCATCCCAGGCAGGAGTAGGCCAAAACCTTACCCTTCTCAGCGTCACCGACGGTTTGGGCTGAAACTGCGCTCGCTGCAACAAGCAGCACGATTATCGCTGTTGCCTGCAGCAACAGCCGGAGAGAATCATTCGTCATTATTTGTGTCCGATTAACGAAGCTTCGCAGCGTTTTGAAGTTGTCCCGTGCTGCGCCGCAGGCCGAGCCTACGAGCGGATATGTTAGTGCCTGCATGCGGTTTTTTCCACAGAATCTAGCCGAGCTGTGACCGATTTCGCGAGACCTGGGTTTGACTAGATTCGAACCGAACGCGGTACACTCGGCCGCGTCACCTCCATGCACCTAGGGAATTCTTCGACACATCATGCGCAAGTTCATCGTGACGCTCGGCGTCCTTCTGATTGCGGTCGCACTGGCCGGACCTTACATCACCGGAAAACTCGCCGAAGAAGCGGTCGTGGGCAACGAAGCCTCCATCCAGGCAAGCCTGCCACCGTGGCTGGAACTTGTTGAACAAACCTTTGATCGCGGCTGGTTCAGCTCTCGCTCCAGCGCCCGGCTTGTCATCACCGACCAACAAAAACGCGAACAATTCGAACAGTTTCTGGACGGCGGCACCTTTGGAGACCAGCCCGCCGTTATGATCGATAGTGTCATCACGCACGGCCCGCTGATTGGGCTGTTCACTCCGGCCGTCGCGGAAATCGACACCGCCTTCCGTACCGAGACATCCGAGGGTGGTTACCTCCCGGTCGAACTCACGACCACTATCGGTTTTGACGGCGACATGGA
This sequence comes from Pseudomonadota bacterium, assembly GCA_038521865.1. Taxonomy (GTDB): domain Bacteria; phylum Pseudomonadota; class Gammaproteobacteria; order Steroidobacterales; family Woeseiaceae; genus CALBPI01. The sequence continues at coordinate 605,271 of JBCBKO010000002.1, forward strand.
CATGCTCTGGCGGGTGGTCGACAGCACCTTCCCCAGCAACTTCGGAACACTGGGTTGGGAGGGCCTGCGTGTCGAGAACACGCTTTCGCCAACCGGTCGCAATCTCTCCGTCTCGATGACCGCCGACCAATTCACAGTCGAACGTGACAACAATCCCATCACTGCAACCGACCTCAAAGTTGACTGGATCAGTGCCGAAACCAACGGGCAGTTCGCTTCCAGCATCGCACTCAGCAGTGATGTGGTGGCCGCCGATGACCCGTCCATGTCGATCGACCTGGCTGTGGGCGTCCAGGACATGACCGTCACCGCACTACCGGCATTCTCCAGGATTATGCGCTCAGGATTTTCCGATGGGCTGGTGATGAACCCCGAAACGATGTCTGCACTCGAGGCAGACCTGCGCACCTTGCTTGAAGATGGATTCACCGTGACCATGAATCAGGCGCTCGAGGTCAGTGAAGCGCCGGACGGCATCATGCAGACCGACATGCTGTTGACCTTCGCCGGTATTGATACCTCGGTGGCCGGCCTCGATCTTGCGCGAATGGTGGAACGCTCCGCACGCCAGGGTATCAGCTCCGTCGACATGGTCATCAACCAGGCGATGGTGGATGCGCTACAGGCGCGCGATCCGATGCTAGAGCAGCAATTTATGCAAATGCAGGCCGCCGGTGGCCTCGTGCCCAGTGAGGACGGTGATGGCTACGTGATGGACATCGACTACGCCGACTCGCTGGTTACGATGAATGGCTTACCGATGCCTCTGCCACCGGAGGCGAACTAGCCTCGCTCGGGTGGTGACAAGCCACCCAATGCACATGGGCCTCGGTACGGGGTTTGAGCTCAGGCCGTTCTATCTCACAAGTTTCGGTTGCCCGCGTGCAGCGCGATCGATACGGACAACCGGGCAACGGATTCCACGGAGCGGGCAGATCCCCTGCCGGCGCGGCGTGTTTACGCGAACGCTCCACTTCCGGGTCAGGTACGGGTGCGGCCGCGAGCAGCGCCTGCGTATAGGGGTGTTGCGGCTCGCTGTATAGAGACGCTACCGGTGCGCGTTCGACAATACGCCCGAGATACATCACCACCACCTGATCACTCACATCGCGAATCACCGCGAGATCGTGCGAGATAAATAACACGCCGAGGCCAAACTCTTTCTGCAACTCGCTCAGCAAAGAAAGGATGTCGGCTTGCACCGTAACGTCGAGTGCACTGACCGCCTCGTCGCAGATCAACAGACGCGGATGCGTCATCAAAGCACGCGCAATACCAATTCTCTGACATTGCCCGCCCGAGAACTCATGCGGATAGCGCAGCAGCATCGACGCATCGAGACCTACGCGCTCCAACATCGCGACCACGCGACGACGTCGCTCGGCCGCGTCAGGAGCAAGGCCGTGCACAAGCAGCGGCTCGGATACGATATCGAGTATCGTCATGCGGGGGTTTAACGAACCGAGCGGATTCTGGAAGACAAACTGCACATCGCGACGCATGCGCATTCGACTCTCCCGGTCCATGAGATGGCACGGCTCACCGCGATAGCGCAGCTCGCCGGATTGTTTCCCAATCTCGAGCAAGCCCCGCGCCAGAGAAGATTTTCCGCACCCCGATTCGCCCACGATGCCGACCGTCTCCCCGACCATCACCGACAGGTCAACGTCGCGGACTGCTGTGAATTGGCGCGGACCGAACCAACCCGGTCGTGGCAGCGGATAGCGCACTCTGATGCCATACGCTTCAAGAAGCGGCGTGCGTGTCGGCGCAATCGATTGCCGCGGCTTAAGTGGCCGGTCAAGACGAGGAACCGCAGCGAGCAGCGCTTGTGTCGTCTGTGCTTGCGGTGCAGCGAACACCTCGGCGGTCGCACCCTGTTCAACCATCTCGCCCTGATGCAAAACCAGTAACTGATCGCAGACCCCGGAAACGACACCCAGGTCGTGCGAAATCAGCACCATCGCCGTGTGAAACGCCTCCTGGAGCTCAAGCAACAAACCGAGAATCCCGGACTGGACAGTTACATCCAGCGCTGTTGTCGGCTCGTCAGCGATCAGCACATCTGGTCGACATAGCATGGCTGCAGCAATCATGACGCGCTGGCGCATACCGCCTGAGTACTCGTGAGGGTAACTATTGAGTCGACTACTAGCCGCCGGTAGGCGCACAGCATCCAGCATGCGGACGATCTCCGCATCTGCGGTCTTCATATCCAGACCACGTTGCTCTACCAACACTCGACGTAATTGATAACCGATCGTGACGTAGGGATTCAGCGATGTCATTGGGTCCTGAAACACCACCGCAATTCGCCGTCCGCGGATCTGGCGCATCTGTGTTTCAGGAAGGTTCAGAATCTCCTCACCCTCGAGACGAACGCTACCCGACGCACTACCGTTCTCAGCAAGCAGTCCGAGAATCGCCGACATCGCCTGACTTTTGCCGGAGCCAGACTCGCCAACGATGCCGAGCGATTCGTTTCGCTCCAACCGGAAGCTGAGATCGCGAACCGCCTCAACCGTTGCCGTAGGCGTAGTAAACGAAACCTTCAAATCGTCGACGCACAGCAGGCTCATCGGTGTGCATCCTTCGGGTCAAGCGCGTCACGTAAACCATCGCCAGCGAAGTTGAGACAAACCAGAGAGATCGCAAGCAACGAACCCGGCCATAACAACACCCAGGGCGCCGTGCGCATCACCTCGGTGCCTTGTTTGACCAACGCGCCCCATGAGGTCATCGGCTCCTGTACACCCAGTCCGAGGAAGCTCAGAAACGACTCAATGAGAATGACTTGTGGAATGGTGAGCGTGGCGTACACCATCACGATACCGAGCAGGTTTGGCACAATATGACGCGCGATGATTCTCGGGGTCGAAGCACCCATGATTTCAGCGGCCTGCACGTACTCTCGCTGGCGCAGACTGAGCGTTTGACCGCGCACGATCCTTGCCATGTCGAGCCAGTTCACTGCGCCAATAGCAACGAAGATCAAAAGAATATTCCGCCCGAAGACCACCATCAGCAGAATCACGAAAAACATGAACGGAACTGCATAGAGAATATCGACGACTCGCATCATGAGGTGATCGACGCGCCCGCCGAGATACCCCGCGGTCGCACCCCACGCGACGCCAAACACCAGACTGACCGCGGTGGCCACGACACCGACCGCCAGAGACACGCGGCCGCCATACATCGTGCGAACAAAAAGATCTCTGCCGAGATCGTCGGTCCCAAACCAGTGCCCATTTTCCCACTGCGGCGGCACGAGGATCGCGTCCATGTTCATGTCGAAGTAGGTATGCGGCGACAGCAAGGGCCCGACCAATGACGCTACAGCGATCAACAGCAGCACCAAAGCGCATGTCATAAACAGGCGATCACGCCGCATCGCTTCGAGTACTTTGCCGGCGATGCTGCGTCGCTGCCAATTTGCCGAACGTTCGCTCACGAGTATCGAACCCTCGGATCGAGAATGCCATAAACCAGGTCGACAACCAGGTTCATGACGATCACCACCGTGCTGTACAGAATCACGAGTCCCATCACCAGCGTGTAGTCGCGATTCAGCGCGCCCTGAATGAACAAGCGTCCGAGACCCGGTAGGTTGAAGACCTGTTCTATCACTACGGAACCGGTAAGCACGCCGGCGATCGCTGGACCGAGGAACGACACGACCGGAATCAGTGAAGGTTTGAGCGCATAACGGAACACCAGCGTATTCGGATGCAACCCCTGTGCACGCGCGGTACGAATGAACTGGCTCTTCAAGACTTCGAGCATGCTCGCGCGCATCAGTCGAGCGATGTAGGCGACCATCGGCAAAGACAACGCGAAAACCGGCAACACCAGACTCCCAGCGCTGCGTAACCCGCTCGCCGGCAGCCATTGCAGCTTGATGGCGAACAAAAGCACCAACAGCGGTGCGATGACGAAGTTTGGAATCGAAATACCCGCCATGGAGACCGTCATCAAAACATGATCAGACCAACGGTTCTGATTGAGTGCCGCTGTCGTACCGACCGCGACGCCCAGGACCACGCCGATGATCAGCGCAAGGCCACCAACCATCAGAGAAACAGGCAACGCACCAGCAATCAACTCTGAAACGGTGGTTCCCTGATAGCGAAACGATGGACCGAGATCGCCTTGCAGCAACCCGCCCACATAACGCACGAATTGTTCATGCAGCGGCGCGTCGAGGCCGTAGGCGGCCGCTATGCGTGCCTCGATATCAGGCGGCAGGGCGCGTTCGCTGTCGAAGGGCCCACCCGGCGCCGCACGCACCATCGCGAAGGCGACCACGATGACGAGAAACAGTGTGGGTATCGTGCTCAGCAAACGAGACAGAACGAAGCGCAACACAATTAATCCGCCTCGTGCCGCAGGTAGCGGCTCAGATGCAGGTCGAGCGGATTGTCTTCCCACCCGACAACGTGTTCATGTACGAGATGCTTGCTGACCATCGTGTACAAGGGCACCGCCGCGAACGATTCATGCAGCAACGATTCCGCCTCATTCAATGCCTGTTGACGGCGCTCCGGAAAACGCAACGCGGCGGCTCTATCGAGAAGCGTATCGAACATGGGATTGGCGAATCCTGAGGTATTTCCCGGGGCGCCACTTCTAAACAACTCCAGAAATTGTTGCGGGTCGTTGTAGTCGGCAATCCAACTGCTGCGCACAAGACCAGGATACTCGCCCGCTCGCGCCTGTGAGAGCACGACACGAAATTCCTGATTGTTCAGTTTGACCTCAAGCCCGGGCAGTGCCGTCTGCCACATCTGTTGCAATGCCGCCGCTACGACCCGGTTCTCATCGTTGCTGGCGTAATCGATCTGCACGACCGGCATCGATTCCATATCCGCGACCAACTCGCGCGCACGTTGAATCCGACGATCAATACCCAGCGCCGCGACGTCGAGCTGGAAGCGACGATAAGGCGTGTCACCCAATCGCGTGCCAGCCGGCACCATGGTCCACGCGGGCTGCTCACCCCGTCCGACAACCTGCGTCGCCAGTGCGTCGCGATCGACGCTGAGATAAAGCGCTTCGCGAAGGCGCACGTCGAGCGGTTCAAGTAGGTTGAAGTTTAGGTACACGATGCCGAGGTATGGTGCTCGACGTAACGTCGATTCGAGCTTCCCGGGATTCCGCAACAGACTACGAGGCACGCGACTCGTGATGTCGAGGTCGCCGCTCTCAAACGCCGCCAATTCCGTCTGCTCCTGCTCAAAAATCTGGTAGCGCACCGTAGCAAAAGCGTCATCGGCAAGTGACGCGTGCACGCCGTTTTGTACGAGCACTATTTCTGACAAATCTGTGGACTTGACGACATAGGCACCATTGAACAAATCGGTAGTCTTTGCGCGAGGCGCCAGTGCGGGCATAGCCACGCGTTCCAGAAAATCCGGTTGATTCACGGTGAGTGAAACGATCAGCTGATCATCGGTTGGCGCCATCACGCCGAGAGCTGCGACTGGCGAGTCGCCGCGTCGAATCTCATCGAATCCGGTCACAGCCGTCAGCAATTCACCATAGAACGCACCGTTGCTTGGATTGACGAGAAACTGCCACGCGCGCACAAAGTCTGCGCTCGTCACGGGCGTTCCATCTGACCACCTAGCCGCAGGGTCAATTGTGAACTCGTACCGCAAGCCGTCGTCGCTAAGCCGCCAATCACTGGCGACACCTGCGACCAAGCCACCCGATGCATCACGCGTCAGCAACCCTTCATACACGTCCGCCAAAACGGTGAGGGCCGGGACACTGCGCGCGAGCTGCGGGTCGAGCGATTCAGGTGCCGCAGACAACCCGCGATTCAGTGTCGAGACGTCTCGAGCAACATCGGTTTCCTCGCCACATCCCGCAAGAGACAAGACGATAAGGAAAACGAGGAGGCTTCTGAGCATGCGGATCAGGCGCTTTGCTTGAGCTCGCGTTTTTTCAAATGAATGAGCAGCAACGAGACTGCGGCTGGCGTGACACCAGGTACACGGCCCGCCTGGCCGATCGTGTCCGGGCGTGATTCGATCAAGCGTTGACGGGCTTCATGTGACAAGCCATGGACGCTCTCATAATCCAGATCCTGGGGAATCCGGAGATCACTACGTTTTCTTTGCGCCTCAATCTCGCGGGACTGACGTTCGACATAGCCCTCGTACTTGATGTCGGTCTCAACCTGAAGCGCAACCTGTTCGGAAAACTCATCGGTGTCGAGGTACTCGCTCGCATTCGTTGCCTGCGCAGGCATCGCGCCGACATCGCTCGCTGCCACTAACGCGGAGTAGCGAACCTCAGGCCGGCGCAGCAGATCGCGCGCGCGCGTGCCGGGCGCTAACGACTGTGAATCACGAATCAATCCAGCAGCTCTGGCTGAATCGGTGCTAACGGAGGTTTCCGAGAGTCGCTGCGTTTCCTTAGCCGCCGCGCTCTGGCGTGCTTCAAATATCGTCCAGCGCTCATCGTCAACCAAGCCCAAGTCTCGCCCAATCGGTGTCAGGCGCCGGTCCGCGTTATCCTCGCGCAGCAACAGACGATGCTCGGCTCGACTGGTGAACATACGGTAGGGCTCCGTTGCACCCTGCGTCGTCAGGTCGTCGACCAAAACACCAAGATAAGCTTCATTGCGCTCAGGAACCCAAGGTGCATCCCCCGCGACCTCGCGAGCGGCATTGAGACCGGCGAGCAGGCCCTGCGCTGCGGCTTCTTCATAACCGGTCGTACCATTGATTTGGCCCGCAAAATACAAACCACCGATAAAGCGCGTGGCGAGCGAGCGATGCAGATCACGCGGATCGAAGTAGTCGTACTCGATCGCATAGCCGGGTCGCGTGATGTGTGCCTGTTCGAAGCCAGAAATGCTGCGCACCATTTCCATCTGCACCTCGAACGGCAAGCTGGTCGAGATCCCGTTGGGGTAAACCTCGATGCTATTGAGACCTTCGGGTTCAACGAAGATCTGGTGCGAAGCCTTATCCGCAAAGCGGAAGATCTTGTCCTCGACCGACGGGCAGTATCGAGGACCGACACCCTCGATGGCACCACTGAACATCGGCGATTGATCCAGGCCGGCACGGATGATGTCGTGGGTCGACTCGTTGGTGTGCGTGATGTGGCACGGAATCTGGCGTGGATGATGCGCGCGTCTGCCGAGAAACGAGAACACCGGACACGGTGTGTCGCCATCCTGAACTTGCATTTTCGAGTAATCGAGCGTGCGCGCATCGAGCCTCGGTGGCGTACCGGTTTTTAGTCGACCGACGCGAAACGGCATCTCGCGTAGCCGATCCGCAAGACGGTTAGCAGCCGGGTCACCGGCTCGTCCGCCCTGCGACTGCTGTTGTCCGACGTGCAGGCGACCGCCAAGGAACGTACCGACCGTCAGCACCACCGCCTTGCCACGAAAACGATGGCCAAACGTCGTCTCAACGCCGACGACACGATCACCTTCGACGATCAGGTCAGCAACGCTACCCTGAAACACCGACAAATTCGGTTGTGCATGGACGATTCTCTGGATCGCCGCGCGATACAGCTCGCGATCCGCCTGGGCGCGGGTGGCGCGGACTGCCGGACCTTTACTCGCATTCAAGGTGCGGAACTGGATCCCACCGAAATCGATAGCTCGCGCCATCGCGCCGCCAAGCGCATCGACCTCACGCGCCAAATGCCCCTTGCCGATACCGCCGATGGCCGGATTGCAGCTCATTTGCCCAATGGTCTCGAGAGACTGGGTCAACAGCAGCGTACACGCGCCCGTGCGAGCTGCAGCCAGAGCTGCCTCGGTACCTGCATGGCCGCCACCAATAACGATGACCGCCCATTGTTGAGCTGCGGTTGTCATGCGCGATGCGTCGTCATATTTATGAAGCCGCGCATTGTAACCAGCACAACGCGGCACACCTAGTGCACATGCAGCGTCAATCCACTAAAGAGAACAAGGGAAATACGATAATTCCGTTAAATTCGTTATTAATCAACGCTTTATCATAAGGAGAGTGCTGGTAAAGGGCGTGGGGACTTCAGCACCTTAAATCTCGTCGGTTAACCACAAAGCACTGTTTTTCCGAATTTTTTTATGCATACTCGCCGCGACTTCGAATTCATGGGACACACGCATGCAAAGACTGGTTCTTGCACTGTTGATGGTGTGCGCCGGCTGGATCACCAGCACTTCGACGCACGCCGATTTGATTCTCGAACCCTGCCGGATCGACGCTGGCCCTGCGGTGAGCACCGCCAAAGCGCAGTGTGGGACTTTGCAGGTTGCCGAGAACCCCGACGAACCAAACGGTAACCAGATCGATTTGTCGATCGCCTTGGTACCGGCACTGAGCGTGAACCCGGCGCCAGACCCGCTCGTCATGCTTGCCGGTGGACCAGGTCAGTCCGCCATCAGCTCTTATCTCGCGAACCCTGGCATATTTGAGGAAATTCGCCAGAAGCACCCGATCCTTCTGGTCGACCAACGCGGAACAGGTCGTTCAAATCTCATGACTTGCGAAGCAACCGAGGACGATCTCGTTGCCGATTGGGACCTGTCGCTCGTCGCCGAGGAAATTCGCGAATGCATCGCCACGCTGCCGGGCGACCCCGCACTCTACACCACCAGCATTGCGGTTAATGACCTCGACCAGGTGCGCCAGGCACTGGCCATCGAGCAGTTGAACCTTTGGGGAGGTTCGTACGGTACCAGAGTTGCGCTGCACTACCTTCGTCGGTACCCGGAATCCACACGCACGGTCATCGTCGATGGCGTTGCACCGCCAGAGGAACTCCTCGGGCCCATGCTTGCCATCGACGCACAGGCAAGTTTGCAGGCGCTGAACGAGCGGTGCCGGAGAACACCTGAGTGCTTTGAGCAGTTTGGCGACGTGCAGGCGATGGTCGAGACGCTTCAGGCGCGCTTCGATGAAGCCACCATCGAGTACACCACCGCGCATCCGCGAACGGGCGAGCTGACACCCGTACCCCTGAGCTCGCTATCGCTGGGCGGCGTCATTCGCTTATCGATTTACGCACCGGCCACGCGCGCTATCCTGCCGTTGATACTGTCGCAGGCGGTTGCTGAAGACTACCGATTGCTCGCATCGCAGGCGCTACTGATTCAGGACGCCTTCGACGGAGAAATGGCGGGTGGTATGCACAACTCGGTCGTGTGCGCAGAGGACATGCCGTTCTTCAAGGAAGCAGATCGTCCGGACGGCATCGATGACACGTTCATGCGTGCAAGCTCGCTCGATTTGCTGCTCGCCATTTGTGCCGAGTGGCCGCAAGGTCCGATGGATGCCGACTTCCACGATCCACTTGTTAGCGACAAGCCGATACTCGTCCTGTCTGGCGAGTTTGATCCGGTAACGCCGCCAAGCAATGGCGAACAACTGCTGGCCAGTCTCAGCAACGCCAAGCACATCGTTGCCCCGGAGCAAGGCCACATCATCTCCGGGCTTGGCTGCATGCCAAAACTGATCGCGCAATTCGTCACCGAAGCAGATCCTGCCGGGATCGACGCAACGTGCGTCGACAAACTGGGCGGTATGCCGTTTTTTGTATCGCCGCTCGGCCCGACGCCTTGAGGACCGCATCATGATCACAGTCAGTAATATCGCAAAATCGTTCGGTAAGGTTGAAGCCGTTCAAAATGTCAGCTTCTCGGCACCGAACGGCAGGATCACCGGGTTGCTCGGTCCTAATGGCGCCGGCAAATCGACCACCATGCGCGTACTCTACACGGCCATACGACCGGATCGTGGCACTGCCACGATCGATAACGTAGATGTGATGCAAGATCCGCTGGGTGCCCGAAAGAATCTCGGCGCGTTGCCGCACGGCGCCGGTCTGTATCAGCAGCTGACGGCTCGGGAGAACATCGCCTACTTCGCGGCGATGCACGGTGTGCCAAAAGACCAACGCGAACAACGCGTCCAGAACATCATCGACTTGCTCGAGATTCAGGACTTCGCCGATCGGCGTACCAAGGGTTTTTCCCAGGGCCAACGAACCAAGGTCGCATTGGCCCGCGCGTTGGTGCATGAACCGAGCAACGTGATTCTCGACGAACCCACTAATGGTCTTGACGTGATGGCTACGCGAGGCCTGCGAGAAGTCATTCGCAAACTGCGCGCGCAGGGCAAGTGCGTGCTGTTCTCCTCACACATCATGCAGGAGGTCGCTGCACTCTGTGACGACATTGTCATCATCGCGAACGGACAGGTGTCCATGGTCGGTAGCGCCGATCAGATTCGCGAGAACACAGGTTGCGACGACCTGGAGGACGCCTTTGTGAAAGCGATCTCTCGCACGGAGGACAGCCGATGAGCCATTTCCTGACTGTTCTCTTGAAAGAGATTCGCGACAACTTCCGTGATCGCCGAACCATGATGTCTGCGCTGGTGTTCGGTCCGCTGTTTGGACCAGTGATTTTCGCAGCAGTGATGACGCTCACACTGAAACAAGCAACTGGCGCAGCCGAGAAACCTTTGCCGCTCGCTGTCGTTGGCGCAATGAACGCCCCAAACCTGATTGCGTTCCTCGAACAACAGGATACGGAGATCGAGCGCCTTGAGCTCGCCCCTGAGGCGGCGATCGACGCCGTGAAAAACGGCGATGAGTCGATGGTCCTCATTATTGGTGAGGATTTCGGTGAAAGCTGGGCGGAAGCGACGCCCGCACGGGTATCGCTTGTACTCGACAATTCAGATAACTCGACCTCGCGGCAAGCGCGCAGAGCACGCGGAATGATCGGTGCCTACGCAGGCCAGATCGGTACGATGCGCTTACTTGCGCGCGGTGTAAGCCCGCAGCTCGCAAGCCCCATCGCCATCAATGAAATCGACACCTCGACACCGAGCACCCGAGCGGCTTTACTGCTCGGGATGTTGTCGTACTTCCTGCTGTTCTCGATGCTGGCGGGCGGTATGTATCTCGCCATCGACTCCACCGCAGGCGAAAGAGAACGCGGCTCGCTGGAGCCCCTGCTGACGCTACCGGTCGGTCGCGGCACGCTGCTTCTGGGCAAATTGACAGCGACGATATTTTTCATGTGCGCGTCACTGGCGATCGCGTTGACTGCGTTTTCTCTGGTGCTCGGGTTTATCCCGCTTCAGGAGCTCGGCATGAGCGTGAACTTCGGACCGAGACAAGTGATCACCGCGTTTGTGGTCACGGTGCCCTTCGCGCTGATTGGCGCAGCGCTTCTCACCCTCGTTGCGTCCTTCACCAAGAGTTTCAAGGAAGCCCAGAGCTACACGACCATTGCGATGTTGGTGCCGACACTGCCAATCATGGTCGCGGCCGTCATGAACCTTAAACCGAGTCTTGAGTGGATGCTGGTGCCCAGCATGTCTCAGCATCTGTTGCTGTTGGATCTTGTGAAAGGCGAAGCGCTGCAACCGCTGTATATCGGTGTATCGGTGCTTTCTTCGCTTGTTATCGGCGGAGTATTGACGCTACTTGCGATTCAGCTCTACAAGCGCGAATCGCTGCTGATGTAGCGCAAAAAGCGTCGGATTATTGACAAAGCGTGAAGCCGGACGCGTTTTGCGACCGGCTTTATCTTTAAGCTCGCGCGATGACTCTTCCTTCTGACCGCGGTATACCGGCGCAACAGCGTCTGCGCCTCTCACGTTTTGCGATGGCGCTGATTCTGTATGTTCTGTGTGCCTTGGTCACGCTCGGTGGCTATCGGGCAGGCGCATTGGCTGTAGAGCCTGAAACACTGTGGGTGCTTGGCCTCGGCGCACTGACGACCAATGCCGCGATCGCATTCCTGATCACCAGCGGCATTAATCTGCGTCTGAAAGACCCTTCGCTGACTTTTATCCAATGCACACTCGGTCTCTCCTGGCTCGTTTTGTTTATGCACTTCGTACCGCAGTGGCGAGACCTGATGCTCGCACTCATCCCCATCGGCATCCTGTTCGGCTTATTCCACATGGATGCACGGGAATTCACGTTGCTGGCGCTGACGGGATTCGTCGCGCTCATGGCACTGACCACCTATGAAATCACCGTCGGACATCCGATCTACACGAATGCCGAGCTTGCCCTGCGATCTGCAATCGGCTCAGGGCTGCTTTTGTGGTGTGCATACTTTGGTAATCATGTGGGTCGATTGCGCGCAAGAATGAAGGCGCACAACAGCCAACTGGAACAGGCGATACGGGATATCACACGACTCGCCGAGCGCGATCACCTTACCCAGGCTTTCAACCGTCGTCTCATCATTGAGATTCTGGAGCAACTGAGAAGCGCAGCGGAACGTGATCAGAGCACCTTCAGCGTCATCATTATCGATGTCGATTACTTCAAGAAGATCAATGACCGGTTCGGTCACCTTGAAGGTGATCAGGTGTTGGCGTCCATTGCGAAGCGCGTGAAAAGCGAATTGCGCCTTCTTGACGAGGTAGCACCCGTCGGCGGGCGTGGGCGTGAGCTCGGACGCTTCGGCGGTGAAGAGTTCATCATCACGCTACCCGGAACTGACCTGAAAGGCGCCACTCAGTGTGCCGACCGGATTTGGCGGAGCATCCGGGAGTATGAATTCGACCATGCACTAAGGGTGACGGTATCTGCCGGTGTTGCTACATACGAAGCGCGAGAGTCTATCGACGATTTGCTCGCGCGCGCCGATCGTGCGTTATACGGCGCCAAACATGCAGGACGCGATCAGGTGCTTGCCACTGATCAGAAAACCGATCCGGGCTCAATAACCGGCATTGTGCGCTTATCGGATTATCAGCCCGAACGCTGAAACCGCACGGCGATCGTCACTTGCCGATACAGAACGACGAGAAAATTTCTCCCAGCAGATCATCGCTGGTGAATCGCCCAGTGATGCCATCGAGTGACTGTTGTGCAAGTCGCAGTTCTTCGGCCAAAAGCTCGCCGGCACGCGTTGATTCCAGCGCCGCAACGCCATCATCAAAATGGGCACGTGCTGCTTCAAGCAGTGTCATGTGTCGCTGGCGTGCCGTGAATTGCCCTTCCGTGGCGTCAGCGGTGCCAGCAACTTCGTTAGCGAGATATGAGGCAACTGATTCGATCCCTTCGCCCGTCAGGGCAGAGACTGCAAATACGGGTAACTCCCGATCCAACACCCTCAGCGTCTTCGGTATTTTGTGTGTCTCATCCGAGAGATCTCGCTTATTTGCAACGATCGATGCTGGCGCGCCTTTCTCGAGATCACCCAGCAATTTCGCGGCATCGCTTGCGAGCGTGTCGGAACGAATATCCACAACGACCAGTACATGATCAGCGCTCGCGGCGGCCGCGTAACTGCGTCGGATGCCCTCGCGCTCGATGACATCCGAGGTATCCCGAACACCAGCTGTGTCCGTCAAATGTACTGGCACGCCGTTAATCACAGCATCAGCTCGGATCAGATCTCGAGTCGTTCCGGGAATTTCCGTGACGATCGCTGTGTCATCGCCGAGCAATGCATTCAACAGGCTCGATTTGCCAACATTGGGCGCACCGGCGAGCACAACGGTAATGCCATCTGCCAGTTTGCGTCCAGATTCGACACTCACCATCAGCGTACGGAAACTCTCGTCGACCTGAGCAATACGGTCGCGCAAGGCGGCATCATCCAGAAAATCGATTTCCTCTTCCGGAAAGTCAATCGCTGCCTCAACGTGAGTTCGTAACAGGATCAACTCCTGGCCCAGGGTGGCGACTGCCTCCGAGAATGCACCTTGCAGTGACCGCATCGCTGCACGCGCTGCCTGCATTGAACTGCTATCAATCAGGTCGGCCACCGCTTCGGCCTGAGTAAGATCCATCTTGTCGTTCAAAAATGCTCGTTCGGAGAATTCGCCGGCGCGCGCATCGCGGGCACCCGCTTCCCGCACCACTTGAATGAGCGCCTCCAGCACCATCGGACCGCCGTGCCCCTGCAGCTCGAGCACGTCTTCTCCGGTGTAGGAAGCCGGACCAGGAAAAAACAATGCGATCCCTTGGTCGATGGTGCGCCCTGATGCGTCTTTGAAATCACCAAAGACCGCACGCCGTGGTTGAGGCAGGCGGCCGAGTACCGCTTCAGCAATCGCTGCTGTGGCAGGTCCGGAAACGCGTACTACGCCGATGCCGGCATGTCCTGCAGCGGTTGCTTTCGCTGCAATCGTGTCGCTCGATGAGTCCATCGCGCCAAGGTCGCGCAATTCACGATTCGTTGCAATAAAGTACGCCGAATCCGGGTATATGCCCTAAAGCCCGCTAGCGCTCGAGGAACCACACCCATGGCCAGCCAACCTGTTCAATTCACCAACCGCGATGGTATTACGCTAGCGGGTCTGATCGACCGTGCGCCCGGCGGGGAACGCGCAATGGCATTGTTCGCCCATTGCTTCACATGCACGAAGAACCTCAAAGCAGCAACCAACATTGCTAATGCGCTGAACACGGCAGGGATTTCGGTGATGCGTTTTGATTTCACCGGTTTGGGCAGCAGCGAAGGCGAGTTTTCGCAGACCACCTTTAGCAACAATGTCTCTGATCTCATTGACGCAGCGAACTGGCTGACTGAACAGGGGTCGCCACCGGCTGTGCTGATCGGTCATAGTCTCGGCGGCACCGCGATGCTGCAAGCATCGTTGGAAATCGAATCGGCTGTAGCCGTTGCTACCATCGGATCGCCTGCGACACCGGAGCACGTAACTCATCTGTTTGCCGATCACGAGGCTGACATTATTCGCGACGGGGCTGCCGAGGTTCAGCTTGCAGGCCGGCCCTTCACGATAAGACGCGAGTTCATCGAAGATCTCGGCAAGCACCCGCTTGCTGAGACGGTACACAAGCTACGCAAGGCGTTGCTGATTCTCCACTCACCCATCGACGACACCGTCACGATCGACAACGCGAGTCAGCTATTCTCGGCGGCAATGCACCCGAAGAGCTTCGTCAGTCTGGATCATGCTGACCATTTGCTCAGCAACGCAGCGGATTCGGCGTATGCAGGCACGGTGCTGGCGGGTTGGGCGAGTCGATATCTGGGCGATGCGTCAGAAACAGAGCGCAATCGTGATCAGATCACCGCCATTACCGATGCGAGCGGTTTCACAACACCCATTTATGTGGGTGAGCACACCCTGATCGCGGATGAGCCCGCGAGTGTTGGGGGCTCTGATCTTGGACCGAGCCCGGTTGAACTGATGACGGCATCGTTGGCTGCCTGCACTAGCATGACGCTCAAGATGTACGCGCGGCACAAGTCGTTGCCACTCGATGAAGTCAAAGTGAGCGTGACGCGTGAGCAAAACGGGCGTGGCGATGACCAGGTGGTGACCTTCCGTCGTGACATCGAGATCGAGGGCGATCTCGACGAAGCACAACGAGAGCGCATGGTCGAAATCGCAGACAAATGCCCAGTGCACCGCACATTACACGGTACTGTTGAAGTGGTGAACCGTCTGATCGAGAACGGCTAGGTCAAGCGCGCTGTTTCAGTCCCTCTCGTGTCACTACGCGATTGATCTGCCACTGCTGCGCTACGCCGAGGATCGTGTTCGTAAACCAGTACAAAACAAGACCGGCCGGGAAGAACGCGAAAAATACCGTAAAGACAATCGGCAGGATACGCATCACGCGCGCCTGAATAGGGTCAGCCGGTGCCGGGTTCAACTGCTGTTGTGCCAGCATCGCGGCGCCCATAAGAAGCGGCAAGATAAACAGCGGATCGCGACTGGAGAGATCGTTGATCCAGAGCATGAACGGTGCCTGGCGCATTTCTACTGACTCGAGCAACACCCAATAGAAAGCGAGGAAGAACGGCATCTGAATCAGGATGGGTAAACAACCCGCAGCCGGATTGACCTTCTCTCGCTTGTACAAGTCCATCATCGCTTCGGAGAGTTTTTGGCGATCGTCCTTGTAACGCTCCTGCAGGGCTTTCAACCTCGGCTGGAGGTTTCGCATCTTCGCCATCGAGCGTCCGCTTTGCTCCGTGAGTTTGTAGAACACAAGCTTGATGAGAAGCGTCACGAGCACAATCGCCCAGCCCCAGTTGCCGATCACACTGTGGACTTTGGAGAGCACCCAGAACAATGGGTCCGCCAACAGCGTGAGAATTCCGTAATCAACGGTCAGAGGCAATCGATCAGATACCGTACGGAGCTGATCCTGCAGCTTGGGTCCGACAAAAAGCTCAACCGGAATCGTGGTCGTTGCGCCGGCCTCTACACGTACCGCCTCTCCAACGAAGCCAGCGAGAAATTGGTCGCCCGACAATTTTGCCTCTAGTTTCGAGGGCGATTCGGCCGGCGGGACGATGGCCGACAAGAAGTGATGCTCAATCGCTGCGACCCATCCACCGGTGACACCACTTGCGGAATACGACGATTTACCGAGATCCTTAATCGTGTGTTTGTCGTACTCGCCGCCATCAAACGTGACTGGCCCGGCAAACGAATAGCTGTCAACGTCGAACAGCGAGCGCTTTGGCACCTCAGCAACATGGACGATTCGGGCGTAGGGCGCCGCGTCCCACGCTGCCTCGGACCTGTTCTCGATATCAAGATCGAGAGTGATGCCATACTGCCCAGCTTCAAATGTGTAGCGCTTCGTGACCACTACGCCATATGCACCCTGCCAGACCAGCGGCACTTCGAGCGTGGTGGCACCATCGGTCAGCTCATATTCTGTCTGCGCAGCCGCGAACATCGCGCGATGGTTTGGGCCATTCTTGGAGTCGCGGGTTGCCAGACCAGAACGGAACACCGCAAAGTCGGATGGTTGGTCACTCAGCAGTTCAACCAGTACGTCAGGTGTGTCTTTATCCACGGGGTACGTCGGCAATGTAGCGGATACGATATCTCCGCCCTGGGGATCGATTTTGATGTTGAGTACATCGGTCTTAACTGTAATCAGCGTGCGATCAGCGGCGGGCAAAGCGTCGAGCTGAGGCGTGACGTCGGTGTCCGCTGGCGCACCGTTAGATGGAGCTCCCAATTCCGGCAGCGCATCGAGTTCATCGGCGGGCAACGCGTCGGGCTCCCCGGGAATGCTTCCGGGCATGGCGTCAACATCGATATCGGCTGAGGCTGCCTGGGCAGGTGGCTGTGGACCGTAGTCCTCCTGCCATTGTTGCCAGGTCATTAGAAGCAGCAGGCCGAAAAGCGCCCACGCGAACAAGCGTTGATTCTGCATAGAAACGGGTCGGTTGATAATGAGGTCGTTGCCGGTTGTCCCTCCGGCGGCGCTATTATGCTGAAAAAGTCGCCTTTATTCGCGTCTTTTTCGCTGCGACGCGAGCCTTAGCAGTCTGGCGGCGCTGGCCCGAAGGGCCTCGCTCGAGGCGCGGGCTGCTTCCGGTTTGTTAGTGAACACGTAATCGCCAAACGCAATGGCATCGAGCCCTAATCGGAACTGTTCGCGAATCTGCCGTTTGATTCGGTTTCGCTGCACCGCCAGCCGAGCGTGTTTTTTTGAAATGGCGAGTCCCAGGCGGGGAGGCTGTTCGCAGTCGTAGCGGATTCGGAGCAATAGAAGGTTGTCGCCGAACCGTTTGGACCGGCGAAAAACACGTTGAAACTGATGCGGTGTAAGGAGTCGCTTGCTGCGGTCGAAGCCACTCACGGTATCAGGAGTGTTATTGGATGCGCGTCAGGCCGGGTGAGTGGCCAGGAAACCCGCTGTCCGAAACAGCCGAGTGCCGTGGTTCAGGCACTCAGGCGATGGCGACCCTTAGCACGACGGCGCTTCAGAACCAGACGCCCACCCTTGGTGGCCATACGGGCACGGAAACCGTGTGTGCGCTTACGCTTCAGATTGCTCGGCTGGAATGTTCGTTTCATAGCGATGCCTCGTTGGCAGGCTGTGTCTGAAAGGCCGGCGAGAATAAGGGTTGAAGCGGTTTGTGTCAACGATACAGGCCGGTTTTAGCGCGATTCGGGCGGGCAAGTTTTAGCCTTGGCAGGAAAGCTTGCGAACGTATAAGCTACCCGGCCGCCTAGGGGGAGGCGAAGTTCGCGTTTGGGGTGTTTCTGGTGGTCGATTTCCATGATGATATCTGGCAGCGATGTCTGCCGCGTTTGCGTGCCGAAATAGGCGAGCAAGCGTTCAATACGTGGATTCGACCGCTGCAGGCGGAGCGCAGTGCGTCGGGCTTAAAGTTGTTTGCACCTAACCGCTTTGTGGTGGACTACCTGAACGCGCAGTATCTCGAACGCATCCGGCTGCTGGTGCAGGAGGTGGACGCCTCAGTTGCCAGCGTAGAAGCGTCAATCGGCTCTTCGCATGAACCATCGATCCCGCAGAGTGCACCTGCCCAGATCAAGCCGGCGGGACAGACCGTTCCCATGCCCGAAAGTCGGTTGATGAACAACTTCACGTTCGATTCGTTCGTGGAGGGCAAGAGCAACCAACTCGCTCGAGCGGCAGCCTCGCAGGTCGCCGAGAATCCTGGACTCGCATTTAACCCGCTGTTTCTGTACGGCGGTGTCGGCCTCGGCAAGACGCACCTGATGCATGCCATCGGCAATGAAATGCTGCGGCGAAATCCATCTGCCAGGGTGTGCTACGTGCACTCGGAGCGGTTCGTTGGGGATATGGTTCGGGGCCTACAGCACAACACGATTAGCGAATTCAAGCGCGCTTACCGGTCGCTGGATGCGCTCTTAATCGACGATATTCAGTTTTTCGCTGGCAAAGACCGGTCGCAGGAAGAGTTTTTCCATACCTTCAACACGCTGCTCGAAGGGCAGCGTCAGATTATTCTCACCTGTGACCGCTATCCGAAAGAGGTCGATGGGCTGGAGGAACGGTTGAAATCCCGATTCGGCTGGGGTTTGACCGTCGCGATCGAACCGCCTGAGCTCGAGACATCCGTGGCCATTCTGATGCAGAAGGCGCAAGCAGAGGGCGTAGAACTCCCGGATGAGGTTGCTTTTTTTATCGCTCAGCGTGTTCGCTCGAACGTTCGCGAGCTTGAAGGGGCACTGCGCCGTGTTATTGCTACTGCGAGCTTCACCGGACGCGAGATCACAATCGATAGCTGCAAGGAGGCTCTGCGCGACCTGATTGTTGCTCACGATCGTCTGATCAGTATCGAGAACATTCAGAAAACCGTCGCTGAGTACTTTAAAATCCGGATGAGTGAAATGTTGTCGAAGCGCCGTAGCCGCTCAATCGCCAGACCTCGGCAGATTGCGATGAGTCTTGCGAAAGAATTGACTCGCCATTCGTTGCCTGAAATCGGAGATGCTTTTGGCGGGCGGGATCATACGACAGTGCTGCATGCGTGTCGCAAGGTGAAGGAACTTCGTGAGACTGAACCGCGTGTGGATGAAGACTACAAGAACCTGTTGAGGAGCTTGGCAGGATAAGGTGGAAAAACTGTGGATAAGTTTGGCAATAGATTTTATCCACAGCATACTGACAGCTTACAGGCCGTTTCTGAACGGCTTTGCGGCTAAGAATAATTAGTTAAGCCATTGTTTAAGAAGGGGTTTCTGAGGTTATGCACCGCGTGAGTCCCGCTTAATAACAATAACAACATGTTTTATACATACCTTCTTTCTTTAAGGGATAGCACATGAAATTGACGGCGAGCCGGCAGACGTTGCTGGGTGCGTTGCAAACCGTAATTGGTGTTGTGGAAAGACGGCAGACAATGCCAATACTCGCGAATGTTTTGCTTTCCGCTAAAGATAATCGCCTGTTGATCACAGCTACTGATATTGAGGTCGAATTGCAGGCAAGCGCAGACGTCGATGTGGACATGGCTGGTGAAATCACGGTGCCTGGGCGCAAGTTGTTCGATATCTGTAAGGCACTTCCGGAAGGGTCGGACGTGAAGATCAGCCTGAAAAACGAGCGAGTTACCGTGCAGAGCGGTCGCAGCCGGTTCAGTCTGTCGACGCTACCTGGTGGAGAATTTCCGGTAATCGACGATATCGAAGCTGGGGCCTCGGTGGAGTTACCGGTCAGCGTCATTCGCAGATTGGTCGAGAAGACCTATTTTGCGATGGCGCAACAGGACGTTCGGTATTACTTGAACGGTATGCTCCTTGAGACGGACGGGTTGTCGATTCGCGCTGTTGCCACGGACGGCCATCGACTGGCTTTGTGTGAGAACGAGCTGTCGGAGAATCCGTTAGAGAGCCAGCAGGTCATCGTTCCTAGGAAAGGGGTACTAGAGCTGCATCGTATGCTCAGTGGTGAAGGAAGTCTGACCTTTGCGATGGGCAAGAATCACATCCGTATCATAATCGGCGACATTCGGTTCACATCGAAACTGATCGATGGTCGTTTCCCGGACTATCAGCGGGTTATTCCAATGGATGTGGAGAACTTCCTAATTGCTGATCGAGAGTCCTTGCGAGCGGCTCTTCAGCGTGCAGCAATTCTTTCGAACGAGAAGTATCGAGGGATTCGCCTAGAGGTGCGCGATAGCGGGGCCAAAATCATGGCCCATAACCCTGAGCAAGAGGAAGCGGAGGAACAGGTAGAGGTCGAGTATTCGGGCGATGATATCGAAATCGGCTTCAATGTGAATTACCTGCTTGATGCGATCGGGGCTGTGGACAGCGAAACTGTGCGTCTCAGCTTGAAAGACGCGAACAGTAGTTGCGTGATTTCAATTCCAGAGATTGATCAGACGGACAGCAAATACGTCGTCATGCCAATGCGTTTGTGATGGACGACGCGTCAAACGGCGCATGATTCGTCAGCTGCATGTAGCAGGGTTCCGCTGTCTGGACGCGGTGGATCTCGAGATTCCCCCAGAAGGCGCGGCGATCGTCGGTGGCAATGGCGCTGGCAAGACGTCCCTGCTTGAAGCCATTTACTTTTTGATCCGTGGGCGTTCTTTTCGCCAATCTCGATCAGAGCGGCTGATTCAACACGGTAACTCCGGGTTCTTGTTGAGAGGTACGTTGGATTGGCGGGGCGCTGGTCATCAGGTGGGGGTTTCTGTTGATCGCTCCAGCGGATCTCAGATTCGTATCGACGGAGATACTAAACCTTCTCTAGCGGAAGTTAGCACGGCGGTTGCGATTCAGGTGCTGGAGCCAGAGGTGCACCGCCTGATAGCCGACGGTCCTGAAGCGCGTCGGGGGTTTCTGGATTACGGCGTGTTCCACGTGGAACCAAGCTATCTGTCAGCCTGGCGCCGATACCGGAATACGCTAAAGCAGCGCAACGCAGCGCTTAAACAAGCGGTTGGGGATCAGCAATTGATGGCATGGGATCAGCAGTTAGCAGAGACTGCGGCCACTGTGGATGGGTACCGCCAGGGCTATGTGAATCTTTTGCAACAACCACTGAACGCATTAGTCGAAGCGCTGGGATTGCCGGCGGTGGAGCTAGGGTATCAGCCGGGCTGGCGAGGCGAGCTGTCGTTCGAAGAAGCACTGGCAGCCGCCCGAGGTACGGATCGAGAACGGGCGACGACAAGCGTTGGACCGCATCGGGCGGATATGGCAATTCGGTGGTCTGGTCGATTGGCAAAACCCATGGTCTCTCGGGGGCAACAAAAACTACTAGCATCGGCGCTGATTTTGGCGCAGGCCCAACTGGTTGCCGGCGTGAAGCAGGACAATACGATTTTGTTGCTGGATGATCCCGGGGCGGAACTTGACCGGGGGGCGCTCGAGCGGTTACTGGGCGTGATCACCACAATACCAGGCCAACATATCGTGACGGCCCTGGAAGTCGATCAGCTTCCAACACAGCATAAAACTAACGTGTTCCACGTGGAACAAGGTGCCATTGTCACTGGCTGAGGGCCGCGGGAAATCGTCAAAAATGCTACAATTCGCGCTTCACGAGAGGGGTGCTCATGAGCGAATACGACTCCAGCAATATCAAAGTCCTCAAAGGGCTAGAGGCCGTCCGGAAGCGGCCCGGCATGTACATCGGCGATACGGATGATGGCACCGGCCTTCACCATATGGTGTTCGAAGTTGTCGATAACTCGATTGACGAAGCGTTAGCTGGCCACTGTGGTGAAATCCACGTCACCATTCATGCAGACGGATCCGTCAGTGTGTCGGATGATGGCCGCGGTATTCCGGTAGGCATGCACCCCGAAGAGCAGCGTAGTGCCGCTGAGGTCATCATGACCGTTCTTCATGCTGGCGGTAAGTTCGATGACAATTCCTACAAGGTATCAGGCGGGCTTCATGGCGTAGGGGTGTCGGTTGTCAATGCGCTTTCTTCCAAGCTACTACTCCAGATCCGCCGAGGCGGCCATCTGCACGAGCAGGAATATGCTATGGGCGAGCCACAAGCGCCTCTAGCTGAGGTACGCCCCAGCGAACGCACAGGGACTCACATTCGTTTTTGGCCCAGCTCGGAAATCTTCTCGGATACCGAGTTCCATTATGATGTGTTGGCCAAACGCCTGCGGGAGCTGTCGTTCCTTAACTCGGGTGTACACATTGAACTCAACGATGAACGCACCAACACTCGTGATGTTTTCAAGTATGAGGGCGGTATTCGTGCTTTCGTGGAGCACTTGAATCGGAACAAGACACCGATCCATCAACGGGTGTTCTACGTTGAAACAGAACGCGATGGGGTAACTGTTGAGGCTGCGTTGCAATGGAATGACGGCTATCAGGAAAGCATGTTTTGTTTTACCAACAATATCCCTCAACGCGATGGTGGTACGCACCTTGCGGGTTTTCGCAGTGCGCTGACACGCACGCTGAATACCTATATCGAGAAAGAGGTTGGGGGCAAAAAGCAGTCTGTGACACCGAGCGGCGACGATGCCCGGGAAGGAATGACAGCGGTTTTGTCGGTCAAGGTCCCCGATCCCAAGTTTTCTTCGCAGACCAAAGACAAACTCGTTTCTTCTGAAGTTAAAGGGATTGTCGAAAGTGCTATGGGTGCTGCCTTGGAGTCGTTCCTGCTGGAAGACCCTGCTGCAGCAAAGGCGATCGTTGCAAAGATCATCGACGCCGCGCGTGCGCGTGAGGCTGCGCGCAAGGCTCGCGAAATGACCCGTCGGAAAGGTGCTCTCGATATCGCCGGGTTGCCCGGTAAGCTCGCTGACTGCCAGGAGAAGGATCCGGCGTTATCCGAATTGTTCTTGGTGGAGGGTGACTCCGCTGGTGGCTCAGCCAAGCAAGGCCGAGATCGGCGTACCCAAGCGATCCTCCCACTTAAGGGGAAAATCCTGAATGTGGAGAAAGCACGCTTTGATAAGATGCTTTCGTCTGCTGAAGTGGGAACGCTGATCACCGCACTCGGCACAGGTATTGGGCGAGACGATTTTGATATCAATAAGTTACGGTATCATCGGATCATCATCATGACGGATGCGGATGTAGACGGTTCCCACATTCGCACGCTTCTACTGACGTTTTTCTACCGACAAATGCCCGAATTGATTAATAACGGCCATGTTTATATCGCTCAACCTCCACTTTATAAGGTGAAACGCGGTAAACAGGAAATGTATGTCAAGGACGATTCCGAATTAAACGATTATCTTCTTGCCACCGCTCTGGATGGTGCCCGTTTGTCAGTTGCTACGGATGCGCCCGCGCTTTCAGCCCCAGCGCTTGAAGCGTTGGCCAATAATCATATGCGGGTAGAAGCCGATATTGCGCGGTTGAGCCAGAGGGTGGCCGAGCCAGTATTGCGTACGCTTGGAAAACTACCGCCGGCCCCTGTTGACGACGATGTCGCGTTAGAGGCCTGGGTGGCTGATTTGGATTCCGCGCTTCCAAAGCTCGATCCCACGGTACGACGTATCGATGGCAGTGCTGCCAGCTATGGGGCGACGCTCGTGCGAACCGAAGATGAAGAATTAGGTCCTTCCTGGCATATCGATATCGCAAGAACACGTCATGGTGTCACTGAGCATGAGCGAGTAACGAGCGACTTCTTTGAGCGGCCTGACTATCAGCGCCTTGTCGCGCATGGAATGGAGCTTGATGGATTGATCCAAGAGGGTGCTTCTATCCGACGCGGTGAAAAAGAACTCGCAATTAATGGCTTTCCCGCGGCTATCAACTGGCTAATGGGCGAGGCCAAGCGAGGCCAGTATATCCAGCGATACAAAGGCCTGGGTGAGATGAACCCGGATCAGTTATGGGATACCACCGTGAACCCCGACACGCGCCGACTGGTTCAGGTCAAAGTCGAGGACGCCATCCGAGCGGACGATTTGTTTACGACGCTGATGGGCGATCACGTGGAACCACGCCGGGAATTCATCGAGCAAAACGCGCTCGCGGTGTCGAACCTCGACGTGTAATACGTGCTCTCGGTAGTGCAGTGGCGAACGCGAACCTAATCGGCGGCCGGGTTACGTAACTCTCGGCCGCCCATTTGCGAGATTTCTGATTCCATCCATTGTTGGATTTGGTTATTCACCTCACGGATGTCTCTGTCCCCCACCCAAATCGGTTCGCCGACAACGAAATTAACGGTGCCGGGAAATTTGCGAACGCCACGCCGCGCCCAAAAAACGCCCGCATTGTGTGCAACCGGAATCAAGGGCACGTTCGCAGCCTTGGCAAGCGCCGCGCCACCAGAGCCGTAGCGACGCGTTTCTCCGTGCGGGACCCGTGTTCCCTCTGGGAAGATCATGACGTTAATGCCTTCTTCGAGTCTTGCTTGACCTTGGTGGATAACCTGCTTCACAGCGTTGCGCCTGCCGCTGCGATTAATTGCGATGGGCTTTAACATCCGCAGTGCCCAGCCAAAAATAGGCACCCACTGAAGCTCGCGCTTCAATACCCAGGTCTGAGCAGAGAAAATCTCGATCTCCGCGATTGTTTCAAGCGCTGAGGAGTGCTTAATCAGGTAGACCGCTGGCTGGCTGGGAATATGCTCGCGGCCGTGTACCTGATAATCCACCCGACACAGCGTCTTGAGCGAACGCATCATTAAATTCGCCCACCCGACCGCAACACGATATCGAGCGCTATAACCAAAAGGTGCAATCAAAATGATCGCGATTGCGTAGAACGCGACACTGAAAAACATCCAGAAGGTGAATATCAGCGATCCAATCAATTGCCGCAGGTTACGCATAGACCCCCCTCAACAATGACTGCGCCACGCCCGAGAGGTTGTCCCTCACGTTCACGTTCGTTGCCCACGCTGGCTGGGAACGTTGAAGCGCCGTTTCTGTCTTCTGACCTTTGCCGGAACGCACCAACCAAAGCTCAGCCCCGACAGCGTTACCTGCTTCAAGATCGCGTTCGGAATCGCCGACCAGAACGGCGTTCTTGAGTTGCAACCCCGTGCGTTTGGCCAACTGATGAAGCAAACCGGGCTTTGGTTTCCGACAGTCGCAATTGTCCTCGGGTGTGTGCGGGCAGAACGCAATTTCAGCAACATCTCCCCCCGCTCGTCGCACCAGCTTTCTAAGCTTGGCGTGCATCCCATATAGGGTCTGTCGACTGAAATACCCCCTGCCGATTCCAGACTGGTTAGTCGCAACAGTCACCACCCAGCCCGCTTTTGAAAACGCAGCAATCGCATCGATACTCCCGGGTATCGGCTGCCACTCAGCAACACTGCGAACATAGCGGTCACTATCCACGTTGATCACACCGTCGCGATCGAGAATCAACCAGCGATCGACGCTACTCAATCGCCCTTCACCGCGAGCTCAGATACGTCAGCAACCTCCAGGAACAGCCCCCGAACCGCTGCCAGTAGCGCGAGTCGATTGCGGCGAACCGCGATATCGTCGGCCATCACCATCACATGCTCGAAAAACGCATCGACGGGATCACGCAATTCTGCAAGTTTAAGCATCACATCCTTGTAGTGGCGCGCCGCGACGCCGGGGGCGACGGCTTCGCTGATCGACTGCCATGCCACCAGCAGCTTTCGCTCCGCTACATCGTTTAGTGCTTCCGGATCGAGCGATCCGTTTGCGTCGGTGCCTGCACTTCTCAGAATATTGGCAATTCGCTTGTTGGCAGCCGCAAGCGCTCCCGCCGCAGGTTGCTCCACGAATGTCGATACAGCCTCAAGTCGCTGATGGAAGTCGAGCAGCGAATGCGGACGCCTTGCCGCTACCGCTTCAAACCAGTCGGGCTGGCCGGCACACAACTGTTGCTGTTCGTAATTTCGTAGCCGCTCAACGACGAAATCGTAAATATCATCCACCAGTTCTGGATGGTCGCTTACGTCCACCGGTTGGAGGGTTACTGCTTCCGATAGCAACGCCGGCAAATCCAGCTCGATCTGTCCCTCAATCAACGTGCGGATCAGACCCAGTGCAGCTCTGCGCAACCCGAAAGGATCCCGATTCCCGGTGGGCCGCTTCCCGATCGCAAAAATACCCGCAAGCGTATCGACTTTGTCGGCAATTGCCACGATGCGGGCAGTACTGCTATCGGCAATCGAATCGCCTGCGAAACGCGGCTGATAGAAAGCGCGTATCGCTGAGGCGATCCCAGGATCTGTCCCATCGGCCTCTGCGTAATAGGCGCCCATTACCCCTTGTAATTCGGGAAACTCCCCCACCATATCGGTGACTAGGTCACAACGTGATAGCTCGGCTGCGGACTTCGCGAGACTCGCATCAAGGTTGGCGAGCGACCCGACCGTTTCGCATAGTCGCACCACCCTCGCGGTTTTTTCCCCAAGCGAACCGAGCTCACGTTGATACACAATCTTGTCGAGCGCCGCGCGTCGTGCGGCTAGCGGTTGCTCCCGATCGTTGTTCCAAAAGAACTCCGCATCGGCAAGGCGAGGCGCCACAACACGTTCATTACCCAATTTGACTTGCGCGGGATCCACGCTTTCGATGTTCGCCACCGTAACAAAGTGTTCCGTCGACGCGCCGGACTTGCTCAGCACGGGAAAGTACCGCTGATGCACCTTCAGTGTGGACGACAACACTTCCTCAGGCAGAGCGAGAAAGCGACGGTCGAAGGTCCCGCTGACCGCTACCGGCCAGTCAACCAACGCCGTGACTTCGTCAAGCAGCTCTGCGTCCTCTGCGACGCTCCCACCCAACGTATCGGCCGCTTCAGCGACAGCGGCTGCCACTCGCGACTGGCGCTCGTTGAAGTCTGCGACGACGTGCAGCGACATCAGCAGGCTCGCATATTCTGATGGGTGCGAGATCACTGTCGCAGCGGGGGCATGGAACCGATGTCCGCGGGTCTCATTGCCGGCTGCGATACCGAAGAGCGAAACATCCAGAACCGCGTCGTCGACCATTGCGACCAACCAATGCAACGGACGCACGAAACTCTCATCCGAGTTACCCCAGCGCATGCGCTTGGGAATCGGCAACTTACCGATCGCCTGTTCCAGCAAATCCTGCGCCAGGGATTCAATAGGCTGTCCGGAGCGCTCAGCACGGTGGATCAGCCACTCACCTTTGTCTGTAGTTTCCCGCTCTAAATCCGAGAACGGGACGCCGCATTTCTTGGCGAAGGCGGTGGCCGCTTTGGTCGGGTTTCCGTCCTCATCCAGCGCGATACGAGTCGGTGGCCCGCGGAGTATTTCAATGCTGTCCTCTTGGCGACGCGCAACCGATTCGATGTGCAGGGCCAGTCTGCGCGGTGCAGCAAAAGCGTGAATCTCTCCGTGCGCCAGCTCAGCGCCAACCAGCGCCTGGCGCATTCCCTGAGCGAAACCCTGCGAAAGCGCCTGCATCGCCTTGGGCGGAAGTTCTTCCAGACCGAGCTCAAACAGGCAATCGGCGGATGCTGCATTCTTATCCATCATTGGCGATACCCGCTACGTAGCGTTGGCACACATCGGGAAACCGATCGCTTCCCGCCGTGCATAGTATTGTTCAGCCACGGATCGAGCCATCGTGCGCACTCGCAGGATATAGGCCTGACGTTCAGTCACCGAAATGGCCTGGCGGGCATCCAACAGGTTGAACTGATGCGATGCGATCAAGACCTGCTCGTAGGCCGGCAGTGGCAAATTCGCCTCGACTAGCCGTTGGCAGTCGGTCTCCGCTTGATCAAATGCCCGGAACAGTGCAGCAACATCCGCATGCTCGAAATTGTAGGCCGACTGCTCAACCTCGTTTTGGTGGTAGACATCTCCGTAGGACACCCGTCCCAAAGGCCCATCTGCCCAAACGATGTCGAAAATGCTCTCGACGTCCTGCAGGTACATCGCAATACGTTCCAGGCCATACGTGATTTCACCCGTCACTGGCTTGCACTCAAGACCCCCTGCTTGTTGGAAGTAGGTGAACTGCGTGATCTCCATGCCGTTCAACCAAACCTCCCAACCGAGACCCCAGGCGCCGAGTGTCGGTGACTCCCAGTTGTCCTCGACGAATCGAATGTCGTGCATCAACGGGTCGATTCCGAGTGCGCGCAGCGAATCGAGGTAGAGCTCTTGTATCTCAAGCGGTGATGGCTTGATTACTACCTGAAACTGATAGTAGTGCTGCAATCGGAATGGGTTGTCACCATAACGGCCGTCAGTCGGTCGTCGGCAAGGCTGCACGTAGGCTGCGCTCCAGGGCTCGGGGCCTATCGCCCGCATGAACGTCGCCGGGTGGAACGTCCCTGCACCTACCGGCAAGTCAATGGGCTGCTGGATCACGCAACCCTGCCGGGCCCAAAAAGACTGCAGGGTCATCAAGAGGTCCTGAAATGTCGCGGGTTTGCCTGCGGCCACGGCCGTCAGATGCGGGTTGCTCATGCGCTGCTCAGTGTGAGTGATGGAATGCCGGCGGCGAGTATATCCGTAACGACTGCGGAAGTTGACGCCCGACCGCACCAAACTGGCAAAGCACGTTTACAATATCGCACTAGTTTGGTGCGCATATTTTGAGCACGCCAGGGAAATCGCTGTATTTCTAGTGCCTTATTAAAGCTGCGAGGGTGGCACGCTATATGCACTATAATTGGGCATTCAAACAATGATAGCCGGGAGGGCAACGCATGAGCAGCGCTGACGTACTCAGCATGATCAAGAATCACGACGTGAAGTTCGTCGATTTCCGATTCACTGACACCAAAGGAAAAGAGCAACACGTAACGGTACCGGCGCACACGTGCGACGAAGACCTGTTCGAAGAAGGCAAGATGTTCGATGGTTCATCGATTGCCGGCTGGAAGGGTATCAACGAGTCCGACATGATTTTGATGCCCGACGCGAGCACGGCGGTTATCGATGTGTTTTCTGAAGAGACGACGTTGAATCTGCGATGCGATGTCATCGAACCAGCCACCATGCAGGGCTACGAGCGTGACCCACGATCCCTGGCGCATCGCGCGGAGGCCTATCTGAAGTCAACCGGCATCGCGGATATGGCGTACTTCGGTCCCGAAAACGAATTCTTTGTATTCGACGACGTCCGTTGGAACGACAGCATTGAAGGCGCGTTCTACAAAATCGGATCCATCGAAGGCTGCTGGATGAGCGGCGAGGAAATGGAGGGTGGCAACTATGGCCATCGCCCGACGCAAAAAGGCGGCTACTTCCCTGTCCCGCCTGTCGATTCCCTGCACGACATGCGCTCAGCCATGTGTCTGGCACTCGAGGAAATGGGCCAGGAGACCGAGGTGCACCACCATGAGGTCGCCACGGCCGGTCAATGCGAAATCGGCGTCAAGTTCGACACACTGGTGAAAAAAGCCGACGGCGTCCAGATTCTGAAGTACGTCGTCCAGAATGTCGCCCATACCTATGGCAAGACGGCGACGTTCATGCCGAAGCCGCTCGTTGGAGACAACGGAAACGGCATGCATGTTCACCAATCGTTGATCAAGGATGGCAACAACCTATTCACGGGTGACGCCTACGGCGGTTTGTCGGAAACGGCGCTCTACTACATCGGCGGCATCCTGAAGCACGCAAAAGCCATTAACGCGTTCGCAAACCCCGCGACCAACAGCTACAAGCGGCTGGTACCTGGATTTGAGGCGCCGACGATCCTTGCGTACTCGGCACGTAACCGTTCTGCGTCCATTCGTATCCCGTTTATCTCCAACCCGAAAGCGCGCCGTATCGAGGTTCGATTCGGTGATTCCATGGCGAACCCATACTTCTGCTTCTCCGCAATGCTGATGGCGGGCCTCGACGGCATTCGCAACAAGATCCACCCGGGCGACGCCGCGGATAAGGATCTCTACGACCTGCCACCGGAAGAGGAGGCGCAACTCAATCATGTTGCCTTCTCACTCGAAGAAGCGCTGGATGCGTTGAACTCGGATCGAGAGTTCCTGTTGGCGGGCGATGTGTTCACCAACGACCTGATCGATGGCTACATCGACCTCAAGATGGAAGAGGTGACGCGCTTGCGCATGGCCACCCACCCTGTTGAGTTCGATATGTACTATAGCCTGTAAGCTATTGGCGACCGGTGCATTATGTGCACTGGTCGCCACGCTTTAGCCACGCTATGCTTGACCCATGGAATACAGGATTCTCACAGCGCTGGTGGCGTTGCTGCTGGTCGGCAACGCAGCGAATGCGCAACAGATCTATCGTTGGGTCGACGACGAGGGCGTGGTTCATTATTCGGATCAACCGCCTGAAGACGACGCGGCGAGTGCTGAAGCCGTTAAGCTGGACGTTCAGCCCGGCATTGGTAATCCGTCCCGCGAATTGCGAGACGCCCCGGCCGTGGACCCGTTTGCAGGCAACGGTAGTGTTTCGGCGGAAGAAGCCGCTCAGCAGTTGTTGGCAGCGCAGGAATCCGACCCGCAAGCTGCGAGCTCCGGTCCGACGGTTGCCTACACCGATCTTGAGATCCTGGAACCGCAGGCCGGAGAGGTGCTATGGAACATAGCTACCCAATTACCGGTTGCAGCGACACTGACGCCGGGTCTGCAGGGCGAGCACGAGATCCAGTGGATACTCGACGGTCAACCGGTAGGGAGTCCCACCCGGAGTCTCAGTCAGACCCTCACACCGGTCTATCGCGGCACACATTCGATAGCAGCGAACGTTCTGGACGAGCAGGGCCGAACCCTCTTCCGCAGCAACGCGGTCACGTTTTACGTTCAGCAGACGACCATCAACCGAGCGCGCTAACGCCTGGCGTCGGTCCGGCACCTAACGGGCATGACGATATCATCGAGCATCTGACAACCAGCGTTATCGTCGTCAACGATGCGCTGGAGATTGTTGCAGCCAATGCTGCAGCCGAAAACCTGCTCCGCGCCGGTCGATCGACCTTAAAGCGTTACCCGCTCTCGCACTGGTTCTTGGATGCCGATTTGTTGCAGCAGGAGCTTGAATTGGCGGCCAAATCCAGCGCTACCTATGCCGGAATGATCCGACTGCGCGAGGAGTCATCCCGCGAAGTCCAGTATGTCGATGTACGGATTGCGCCATACGCCGGCGGCAATCAGCAATTCCTGATTGAATTTACCGACGTCACGTCGCGACGACGTATAAATCGCGATCACACCTTGTTGTCGCAACATGACGCAGGGCGAATGATGGCCCGCCAACTGGCCCATGAAATCAAGAATCCGCTCGGCGGGTTGCGCGGTGCTGCGCAATTGATGGCCCGTCAGTCGGACAGTGCCGCACTGAAAGCCTATACCGATGTCATCATTGCGGAAGCGGATCGTCTGGCTACGCTCGTCGACTCGCTGTTGGGTCCAGGCGAACAACCGCGCAAAGATCCGACCAATATTCATGAAATCCTCGAGCATGTCGTCAATCTGGTGGGCGCCGAACAAGGCTCTCATATCGAGTGGTCACGGGATTACGACCCGAGTATTCCGCTTCTGGAACTTGATCGTGATCAGATGGTGCAGGCGGTGCTGAACCTCGTCAGCAACGCAACCGCGGCGGCTACCAGCGATAAACAGATCGGTGAAATTCGATTGCGCACCCGGGCAGTGACGAACGAGACGATCGGAGAGTCGCGCCATCGAGTAATTGCCGTCGTGCAGATTGAAGACAATGGTCCTGGTATTGATCCGGATATTCGGGAGTCGATTTTTTATCCGCTGATCACGGGTCGACCGGGTGGAACTGGCATCGGCTTGCCCTTGTCGCAGGAACTGATCAATCGCCACGGCGGCTTGATCGAATTTTCGAGCGAGCCCGGCAGGACAGTTTTTGAAATCCGGCTCCCCATCGCAATGGATGGAGCAGAACATGAGTGAGGTTCTGACCGTCTGGATTGTCGATGATGATCGCTCGGTGCGCTGGGTTCTCGAACAGGCATTGAGTCAGGCGGGCATGCAAGTGCGACCTTTCGAAGATGCGCATGCCTGTCTAACCGCGTTAGAACATGATTCCCCGGACGTGCTCGTGACAGATATTCGTATGCCGGGCATCGACGGTTTGTCACTCATGTCTCGGGTGCATGCCGGATACCCGGGCGTCCCCGTCATCGTGATCACCGCGCATTCCGATCTCGATAGTGCGGTATCCGCGTACCAAGGCGGTGCGTTTGAGTATCTTCCGAAGCCTTTCGATATCGATGATGCCGTGTCGTTGGTGCGTCGCGCGAGTACGCAAAGCGCGAATGATGCAATTGCCAGCAGCGAAGTGTTGCCGCCATTGCCCGAGCTTATCGGTCAGGCGCCGGCAATGCAGGAAGTGTTTCGTTCGATTGGTCGTCTGTCCCGGTCCAGCATGACGGTGCTGATTACTGGGGAGTCGGGCACTGGCAAGGAGCTCGTCGCGCGTGCGCTACACCGCAACAGCCCGCGTGCGGAGCAACCTTTCGTGGCACTCAATACCTCGGCGATCGCCGCTGAGCTGCTTGAGTCGGAACTATTCGGTCACGAAAAAGGTGCGTTCACGGGCGCAGAAAGTCGACGCGTCGGTCGCTTCGAACAAGCCGATGGCGGCACTCTGTTCCTTGATGAAATCGGAGATATGTCGCCGGCGCTACAAACCCGACTGCTCCGCGTATTGGCGGAAGGTGAGTTTTATCGCGTCGGCGGCCAAGTGGCGATCAAGGTCGATGTGCGGGTCATTGCGGCAACACACCAGGATCTCGCTCGCGCCGTGGTCGATGGCGGGTTTCGTGAGGATTTGTATCACCGGCTCAATGTAATGCGGATCGAGACGCCGCCGCTGCGCCACCGCCGCGACGACATTGGCGCCTTGGCGACGCATTATTTGCGCCAGGCCGCTATCGAGTTGGATGTTGAAACCAAGCGATTGAGCGAAGATGCATTATCCCGGCTTTACGCGTTCGACTGGCCGGGTAACGTGCGCCAACTCGTGAACGCCTGCCGGCGCCTAACGGTAACCGCGCCCGGTAGCGTGATTGGACCCGAAGACATTCCGACCGAATTCGGTGGCATGAGCGGTAAGCCACTCGATAACCACAATTGGACGATGGCTTTGACGCAGTGGGCGGAGGCGCACCTGGCGGCCGGTAATGAAGCAGCCTTGCTCAGCGAAGCGCTGCCCGCGTTCGAGCGCACTTTGGTGCACGCCGCCCTTCAGGCGGCATCCGGACAGCGAGGCGAGGCTGCACGCCTGCTCGGTTGGGGGCGCAACACCCTCACACGAAAGATCGCCCAATTGAACCTCGATCTGTAACAATCGTTGAGGGGAGCCGGTCTATCCGGTGACCAAGACTTTGACTTCCGGAGACTTTCGATGCTTCAACGCGTTGCCTGTTCGTTGATCTTATTCGCAGCGGCTTCCCTGTCCGTGCCCGCCTTTGCCGATGTTCCCGAGCGCGCTGAGGACGTCACTCCTATCCCAGTCGGTGATTCCGCACCTGCTTTCGAAGTGCAAGGGAAAGATGGACAGACATTTGCTTTCGATCCTGCAAGCCATGATGGCAAAACGATGGTGATCTTTTATCGAGGCGGTTGGTGTCCGTACTGTAACCGCCATTTGGCCGCGCTGCGGGACGTGGTGCCGACCCTGCGCGAGGCGGGGGTCGATGTACTGTTCCTGTCAGCTGACAAGCCGGAGTTGCTCTATTCAAGCCTGGACGATGAGACGATCGATTACACCCTGTTATCCGATGCGGCAATGACTGCGTCACGAGCATTCGGTGTTGCGTTTCAGGTGGACGATGAGACGGTGGAACGCTACAAGGGCTTTGGTATCGATTTAGAGGAAGCGTCAGGTTTTGACCATCACCTGCTTCCGGTACCGGCGGTCTATCTGATCGAAAACGGACAGGTCGCGTTCATGCATGCCGACGCTGACTACAAAAAGCGGCTCGAGCCTGCTCGCGTATTGGCAGCGGCGGGTCTCGGTACCTGATGGCGATTTGATTGCCGAAGCATGTTCCACGTCGTTCTTTTCGAACCCGAGATTCCGCCCAACACCGGCAACATCATTCGGCTCTGCGCAAACACAGGTTGTGCCTTGCACCTGATTGAACCGCTGGGATTCTCTCTGGAAGAAAAACGATTGCGACGCGCAGGGCTCGATTACAGGGAGTTCGCAGAGATCTCGGTGTACAAAGACCTCCAAGACTGCTTGGCACAACTTCAGCCAGCCAACGTGTGGGCTTTGTCGAGCAAAGTTCAGAGACGATATACCGACGCGCGGTTTGAACGTGGTGATGTCCTGCTATTCGGACCCGAGTCGCGCGGCCTCTCCGATGACGTTAAGGAGCGCTTTTCTGCCACCGCATTGACCTTGCCGATGGCGCCCGAGAGCAGGAGTCTCAATCTGGCGAACAGTGTTGCGGTCGTGGTGTATGAGGCCTGGCGCCAACACGCATTCGCCGGGGCACCGGGTTAGTTGAATTCGGCACCTGGTGCGCGCTGCATAAGCGCGTGGAACGCGTCGATCGGTTTAACGCCTTCATAGAGCACCCGATAAATCTGCTCGGTAATCGGCATCTCCAGTTCAAGTTCGGAGGCAGCATCCCGAACCGCTCGTGCCGCGAGGACACCCTCCACGACTTGTGCGATTTCGGCTTCTGCCTCTTCGATCGTTTTGCCTGCCGCGAGCGCCAGGCCCATGCGACGGTTTCGAGACTGATTGTCGGTACAGGTCAGAACAAGATCCCCCATGCCTGCGAGGCCCATGAAAGTTTCCTGCCGCGCGCCGCGCGCAACACCAAATCGCGTCATCTCGGACAGGGCTCGGGTGATCAGTGCGACGCGAGCATTGGCGCCGAATCCCAATCCGTCAGAAATGCCCGCACCGATCGCCATGATGTTCTTGATGGCGCCCCCGACCTCGACACCGACGATATCGTCACTGGTATAGGCTCGGAATGCAGGGTCGCTGATCCGTGCAGCGATGTTGCCGGCGAACTCACTGTCGGCTGATCCCACGGTCAGCGCTGTCGGCAAGCCGCGAGCAAGTTCCTTGGCGAAAGTCGGTCCGGACAGGACAGCGAATGGGCCTGCATCGGCGCCCAAAACCTCACCGACCACTTCGTGAGGAAGCTTACCCGTCGACAGTTCAAGCCCCTTGGTCGCCCAGGCAACCCGCAGCCCGTCTGGACGCTTTTCCTTCAAGAGTCGCAGGGTTTCGCGGAGACCGTGACTCGGCACACTGACCAACACCTCATCAATGCCATCCAGTGCTTCTTCGAGCGACACAACCGCCCGCAGTCGATCGGGAAACGGACCTTCCGGCAGGTAGCGCTCGTTGCACCGGGCGCTGGTCATGTCAGCAAGCTGAGCGGTGTCCCGCCCCCAGAGTCGAACCTCGGAGCCTGCGCGCGCGTACTGAATCGCGAGCGCAGTTCCCCAGGACCCTGCACCAATGACCGCGACCGGCGGATACTGCATAGTGTCGATCGACGCCGCCTAGGCGTCAGCTGCCTGTTGCTGTTGTGCCTGTTCCATTTGCGAGCGCCGGAACAGCGCTTCGAAGTCGATCGGCTGAAGCAGCAGCTCCGGGAAACCGCCGCGTTGTACTGCGCCAGAGATCGCTTCGCGCGCGTATGGGAACAATGTGCTCGGGCAGTAAGTGCCGAGAATCATGTTCAGCTCCTGGTCACTGTAACCGGCAAGGTGAAACACGCCGGCTTGCTGGAGCTCCACGAGAAACGCGGTTTCGTTATCGAATTTCGCGTCCAGCGTCAGGGTCAACACGCATTCGTACAAACTGTCTTCGATTTTGTTGTTTTTGGTGCTCAGATTGAGGTTGGTCGACGGTTTGAAATCCTGCTGCATGAAAATGCGCGGAGCACCCGGCGATTCAAAGGAAAAATCCTTGACGTAGATTTTGCGCAGCGCGACCTCACGGGCCGGCTGTTGCGATTCGCCATTTGCGCCTGTCGCGCCTTGTTCTTCACTCATGTTTTCGATTCCTGGAAAGGTAAAAAAATCAGTGACCCAGGAGCGGGTCGAGTTTGCCGTCGCGGTCCATGGCGCTCAGATCGTCGAACCCACCGACGTGGAGTTCATCGATAAAAATCTGAGGGACGGTGCGACGACCGTTGCTGCGCTCGAGCATGCGGCTGAGCTGCGCTTGATCGGCAGAGACATCGATCACCTCAAACTCGACGCCTTTGCGTTCGAGCAATGCTTTGGCTGCCGCGCAATAGGGACAATAGTCTTTTGAATACACTGTGATCTGAGCCATCTTGGGCACTCCGTTCTACGTCGGTTACTTGCGTTTGTCTTTGCGCTTCTTGCCTTTGCGCTTAAGCGTATCGACCAGCGGCAGTTTTTCCTGGGTCCAGGCATCGATGCCGCCCTTCAGCGAAAACACCCGGTCGTAACCTTTCTTACGCAGCGATGAAACAACACGACCGCACTGCAAACCGCTTTGGCACGCGATGATGATGTCACGACCGGCGAGACCACTAAGGCGCTCCTCGCTTTGAGCGACTTGATCTGGCGTCAGGTTGCGTGCGCCGGCGATGTGCCCTTTCTCGAACTGCTCAGCCGGTCGGATATCCACCACCGCAGCATTATCGTTGATCATGCGAATGACCTCGGTCACGCCGAGATCGATACCCGCCGACGCCTGCAGACGAAACTCCGTAAAGAGCACGAAAAACAGTGACATCACCAGGCCGGCGGTCAGCAGCAAATTGTTATTGGTGAACTCGACGAGTTGTCCCATGGTCGCGAATCCCGGGTTGGTCGGGCGGGGAGTATAGCAGGCATCGACGGCGCTGGACTTCAACCGCGACCGCTTGGAAGATGGCGCCATGAGGATGCGCTTTGTGATGAGTCTGGCCTTCTGCGTTGTTCTTGGGGTATGGCCAGCTACGACCGACGCCCAGTCACGGGTAGCACGCGAGCAGGACCTGCAAGCCGTGCGGGCGCGCATCACAACATTAAGTCAACAAATGGAGCGACGTACCCGCGAGCGCGACGCCCTGGTCGGCGAGCTTGGCGAGACCGAGACGGCGCTGGCTGATGCACAGCGGGAGCGGCGCGCCGTCCGGGAGCGCCAACGCGAGGTCACCGCGCGTCTTCGAGCCGCCGAGGCCGATGTCGAGTTGCAGAAAGCGGCGATGGAGGGGGAGCGCGAGGAACTTGGTAGGCAGCTGGCCGCCGCCTACCGCAGTGGACGTCAGGAAAAGCTCAAACTGCTGCTCAACCCTAGAGAGCCCGCTGCGCTCGGACGCTTACTGACTTACTACGATTACCTGA
Organism: Pseudomonadota bacterium; assembly: GCA_038521865.1. Lineage (GTDB taxonomy): Bacteria > Pseudomonadota > Gammaproteobacteria > Steroidobacterales > Woeseiaceae > CALBPI01. The sequence continues at coordinate 642,686 of JBCBKO010000002.1, forward strand.
ATGAAGCACGGCTCGCGAATGTGACGGCACTGGCTGCCGGCATGCAGAAGCTGAAGGCGCTTAGCGATACGGTACGCGAAGAGCGGACATCGCTTGAGGTCCTGGCTGAGAGTAATGCTGCGCTGATCAAGGATCTTGAAAAAGGCCAGACCAAGCGCGCAAAGTTGCTCGCAAGTATCGATGAAAAGCTGGCGGCCGAGCAGAACCTTTTGGGCTCGCTACGCCAACAGGAGTCAGACCTCGCCGAGTTGTTGGCGGAGCTCGCGGATATTCTTTCCGATTACCCCATCGACGCAGAGGTGCCGATGGCAGAGCTTCGCGGGGAGCTGACCTGGCCGGTCAGTGGTCGAGTGGCGACGAACTTTGGGCAGCGTCGCGGCGGCACGATCCGCAGCTCCGGGTTGGTTCTGGCCACCGCGGCGGGTACCGAAATTCGAGCGATTTACCATGGACGCGTGGCATTCGCAGATTGGTTGCCTGGCATGGGCATGTTGATGGTGATCGATCACGGCGATGATTTGCTGTCTTTATATGGCTACAACGAGACGTTACTGAAGGAGGTCGGCGATTGGGTGACACCGGGTGAGGTGATTGCCACCGTTGGCAACACAGGGGGTCAGGCTGCACCGGCGCTGTATTTCGAGCTGCGTAAAGCGAGCAAGCCGGTCAATCCGCGACCGTGGTTTCGTGGTGCGCCGAACGGCTGAATCGCGGAATGGTCCGCGCTAGGTGGGCTTTGCCTGTGCTATCGTCGAGCAAGGATAGCGATACGTTCAGGGAGTAGGAAACGCTTGTCGATCTTGAGTCGCGTTTGTATCGCCGCAATGGTGGGTCTGACACTGGCGCTTGCGCTGGTGGCCGGCGATCGCCTGATTCTGCAGCGCGATTCGGCAACGACAACTACCTCGCGACCCAGTCCATTGCTGAACGAGGTGCTGGAGCGGGTGCATCGCGACTACGTCGATCCGGTCGACGACAGTGAGTTAATGGAAGCCGCGGTTCGCGGCATGGTCGCCGATTTGGACCCGCACTCTGAATTCCTCGATGCCAGCGCCTTCGAAGATGTTCGTTCTGGCGCAGAGGGCCGTTATTCCGGGGTCGGCTTGGAAGTCGCGTTACGCGAGGGTGACGTTACGGTCATCACGCCTTTTGAGGGCTCTCCCGCACAGCGCGCTGGTATCCGCACGGGTGACATCATTCTCGCGATTGATGAGATGGCCGTCTCAACGACCGCCCTCCAGGAAACAGTGTCGAGGATGCGTGGCCCAAGTGGCAGCGCGGTAACCTTGAGCGTCCTGCGAGAGGGTTTCGACGCGCCATTGCGATTCAATCTGGAGCGCGAAAGGCTGACCGTCGAGAGTGTTCAGGGCGCATTGCTCGCACCGGATATCGGGCATTTGGTGATACGGCAATTCCACACGAGGACCGCAGTGGAGCTCGAGCTGGTGCTGCGCGAACTGACGGAAGAGAACCTCACCCCACTGCGGGCCATTGTGCTCGATTTGCGCAACAATCCCGGCGGGTTACTCGATTCCGCAATCGCTGTCACCGATCTGTTTCTTGAGGAAGGCCTGATCGTCAGTGCTCGTGGGCGTGGTGATGATGCAGCATTTGAATATCTCGCAACGCGCGGTTCGCTGCTGCCTGATGCACAAATGGTGGTGCTGGTGAACGGCGCTTCGGCATCCGCAGCGGAAATCGTTGCCGGCGCGCTCAAGGATCACGAAAGAGCGCGCCTGATTGGCACATCGACGTTCGGAAAAGGCCTTGTACAGACCGTTATGCCGCTATCGCGGGGGCGGGCTATCAAGCTCACAACCTCGCGTTACTACACACCTGACGGTCATTACATTCACGACCGGGGTATCACGCCGAACATTGTCGTTCGTGACAACGGCCCAGAGGACCGGCAGTTGGCGCGAGCGCTTCAGGAATTGACCGGCGGTCATCGACGCTGATGCGAATCTTGTTGTGTCTTTTTTTCTGCTTCGCCCTTCCAAGCGCAGCGGCCAGCCCTCCGCGGGTCGCCATCATTCTTGACGATATTGGCTATCGACATTCCGCTGATCTCAGGGCGCTGGATCTTCCGCCAGAGATCGCTTTCGCTGTGATTCCGGGTTCTGTGCATGGCAGAGTTCTCGGTGCTGCTGCAGTCCAACAAGGCCGAGAGGTGCTAATACATCTGCCCATGGAGCCACTCGTGCCGCACCCACGGTCGCTCGGTCCGCTCTCGCTCAGCGAAGACGCTGATGAAATCTCGGTTCGACGCGTACTGGATGCAGCGCTCCAGGAGCTGCCATTCGCCCACGGGTTGAACAATCACATGGGCAGCCGGCTGACCCAGCAGCCAACTCACATGCGTTGGCTGATGGAGACGCTGGTGTGCAAGCGCAACCTTTACTTCGTCGACAGCTACACAACTGAGCGCAGCGTCGCGCTGGCGGCCGCTCGCGACCATGCAGTGCCGGCAGCGCGTCGAGACGTGTTTCTGGATCATGATCTGGATCCTGCGGCCATCGAGTACCAGGTCGAAAGACTGGTCCGATTGGCAACACAGCGCGGACACGCGCTGGCTATTGGTCACCCGCATGATGCGACGCTTAACGCCTTGCATGCGTTACCGCAACTATTGCAAAAACACGGGATTGAACTGGTGTCTCCCAGTGAGCTGATCTCCAGCGCGCCGATCCAGAGTCCGGTCGAGGCGGATTAATGAGCAGGAATTTTCGCTATTGCCCTGTCTGCGCGACGGCACTCGTACCACAGCAGCATGGTGGCCGTATGCGCCTCGCGTGCCCTAATGCGAGTTGCGGCTGGGTGCACTGGGACAATCCGACGCCCGTGGTCGCTGCTATTGCGGAGAGAAACGACGCTGTCATTCAGGTTCGCAGTATTGGCTGGCCCCCAGGTTGGTTCGGGTTGGTTACCGGTTTTCTCGAAGCGGGAGAAACGCCGGAGGAAGGCGTGTTGAGAGAGGTTGAAGAGGAAATCGGCCTGTCCGGCACCCTCGGCGAGTTGGTGGGGCTGTATCCGTTCCACAGGATGAACCAGCTTCTCATCGTCTATCATGTCTCTATTCCGGATGGAGATATCCGACTGGACGAAACGGAACTCGAGGACTGGCGCGAAGTCCCACTGGCAGAGGTTCGTCCCTGGGCGAGTGGCACCGGCTACGCCTTGCGCGACTGGATGCGGGGCCGCGGTTATGATTTCCCTGATGAGGCATTATTAAGCCTGGAGCGACGAGGAACATGATGAGAGGTTTTGTGATCAGCTTTGCGATGCTTATCGCGATGGCGTCATCCGGCGCGGTTTGGTCACAGTCAGGTGATCTCTTGAATAACGCCATCTGTCCCGAGGTGTGGCAACCGGTGTGCGGTGCAGACGGCAATACGTATGCGAATCTCTGTCAGGCGAAAAAGGCCGAAGTTGCTGTTGCTGCCGACGGAGAATGCGAGGGCGAAGACGACCAGCTCGCCACAGAGCCAGACGCCAACGATCGTTGCCCGCCCCGATTCGCGCCGGTCTGTGGCAGCGATGGCAATACGTACGCTAACAGTTGCTTCGCGACGCTCGCTGGTGTTGAAACGGAATCGACCGGTTTGTGCGACGACCAGACATGTCCACAGGATCGGCTGCCGGTTTGCGGTAGAAATGGACAAACATTTTTGAACCGGTGCGAGGCTGATCGTGCTCGAGTGGGCATCTTGTATACGGGCACCTGCGATACTGCCTCCTGTCCGGATGTCTTTTCGCCTGTGTGCGGTGCAAACGGGGAAACCTACGCAAATGCTTGTGCCGCTGACGCCGCCGGAATCGATGTGGTGCGTGACTCTGCGTGTGGTCAGCGTCGCTGTCCGGCGTTGTTCGTGCCGGTCTGTGGCGCGGACGACGTGACCTATGGGAACGCCTGCCAAGCCGAGCGCGCAGGTGTGCGAATCGTGGCGCCAGGCGATTGCGCCGGCAATAATTGTCCCAGATTGTTTCAGCCGGTCTGCGGGAGCGACGGTCGTACCTACGATAATCGCTGCCTTCTGGATGCGGCTGGCCAAAGGTTGCTGTATGCCGGGGAGTGCTCAACTACGGGTATCGGTGCGGCGAAGTGACCTCAAAGAAAGTGAGCCTGCGGCGTCGGGTGTCCGACTGGCTGCGACGCGGTGATGGGCTGCCGAAACTGAATTACGACGCGCTGGTCGACCCTGATCCGAAAGACGTCGAAGCCGTAGCTCGAGGCTTGCGCGCGTATAACAACCGATTCGCGGGTCCCTTGAACGAGAAGCGACTGGGTTGTTTTGTCCGGGATGCGTCTGGCCGTGTGGTCGGCGGCTCACACGGTCATGTGCTGTGGTCATGGTTGTACATCGAGCGGTTGTGGGTCGAATCGGACTTGCGCTCAAATGGTGTTGGCACACAAGTTCTCGCACGACTGGAGCGGCTGGCGTTATCCGAGGGCGTTCACCGCTTCCACGTCCAGACGACATCATTCCAGGCGCTCGACTTTTATATTAAGCAGGGCTACGAGGTGTACGCTCAGCTTGAGGATAATCCGCCCGGCCACACGGATTACAGCCTGAAAAAAATCATTAACCTCGATCCCTGATTCTTTTTTTGAACCGTTTTTCCTGCGGCCGCTTCTTACCGGTCGACCCAACTGGTCTCAATTCAGTTTTAGGAGAAACGTTGATGAAACTCAGGAATGCAATTGCCCGCAGTGTGTTGTGCGCAGGCGCAGTGTTGACCGCGGGGATGGCGCTCGCCGAAGACACGTCCTCAATCCCCTCAGTCGTTGTCACCATTGAAAACAGCGCCCCCTCGCGCGGCAGTTTCCAGACACCGTTCTGGATCGGTTTTCATGATGGGCAATTTGATTTATATAACCGCGGCGAGCCACTGTCCGCCGAAGGCCTTGTTCCTGGCGATGCGGTAGAGCGGGTGGCCGAAGACGGCATCATAGGGCCGCTGAACGCCGCGTTTGCCGAGGCGCAGCCCGGGGCGTCGCAGTCGATTGTTTTCGGACCTTCGGGACCATTGGCGCCAGGCGACTCTGCGTCGACGACACTCAACGTCAACCCAGAGCTGGATCGGTATTTCAGCTACATCTCGATGGTGTTGCCGAGCAACGATGCTTTCATCGCCAACGGCAACCCTTTTGCGCATGAGATTTTCGATCGTCGTGGGCGGTTTGTTGCGAAGTCATTCGCGGTACCGGGGAATGCAGTGCTCGATGCGGGAACAGAGCTGAATGATGAAATCGCAGCAAACACAGCATTTCTCAATCAGGCAGGTCCAGATATTGGCGTCGCTACAGATGGCGTAGTCGAGATTCATCCGGGCTTCCGGCTCGATGGCAGCTTTCCCGACCGCGTACTCACGCACCCGGTCCTCGGTGTCGCTGACTTCACTGCCACCAACTATCGTGCAGCGACGGTCAGCTTTCGGTTTGTCGATCTCGGCAAAAGAAACAAGTTTCGCATAAGGTTGAATCCACGCCAGGAAGTCAGCTCTACCCTCGTCGATAGCCGGGGTAGTGGCACTGCGACCGCAGTTTCCGACGGCGTCGACTCGGTCAGCATTGAAGGGCTGTTCCGTCGACTATCAAGCGATGTCGTTGCAGCACACCTGCATCTCGGCGCGGCGGGTACGAATGGTCCGGTCGTCGCTGATCTTTCAGCGTTTGTCAGCAACCACGGCATTTCAGCTGCAGTGTACGCGAGTGATGTCACCGGCCCGTTGGCGGATTCGCCCTCACCGATGCTGGCGCTGTTGAATGAGATGGCCGCAGGTAATGTCTATCTAAACATCCATACCGCCAACAATCCGGCGGGAGAGATTCGCGGGCAATTGCGACTCAGATAATCGCGATGGAGTGGTCGGACATGGTGTGCCCGGCCACTTTACCTGCCCGTTGTGGCTTGTTGTTCCAACATCCGGTCGGACCAATTCAGCAGGCGGGCGATAATTTCATCATGCGTTGCGTCGGGATAACGATGCATAAGGCATGCGGCCATAGCCGCAACAATCGGTGCAGCGATCGAGTGACCGGTGACTACATCGTAGGAGGCCATGGGCGCCGTGCTGATCGCTGAACGCGGAGCGATGACCACCGTCATGGTGTCGTTTGCCGCCATTGGTTGAATGCTGCCCACGGCGTAAATGACGCCTGGTCGAGGAGCAGGAAAGCGACGTTCCGGTGATCGGTCTTCGTCATAGGCCGCGATGACCAAACTGCCATTGCGGATTAGTATGCCAACCAGGCGATCGAGCAATGGGTCGCGAACTCCCGAAAGGCTGAGGTTAACGATATCGGGGCGCAAATCGATCGCGGCATTCAGTGCTTTGGACAGAGTGCGTGTGCTGCAGATGCCCTTGCCTCGATCTTGTTCCCAACAAGCGCGCAGTAGATGTGTTTGCGCCTCGTCAGCAATCCCTCGCATACCCTTTTCCGATCGAGGTTTCGATGAGATCAGGCCTACCACCGCCGTCCCATGACGCTCCTTCATCGGCATGCCTTGCTGACCGACAAAATCGCTGACGGTGAGTTTAGCGTCCAGAAGGTCCGGGTGGCTGGTGTCGACATCAGTATCAATAACCGCAATGACGGTGTTGCCACCCCGTTCAGTGACCGTGGCCATGAAATCGTTGAGCAGATCGTTGGGGGTCGGTGCCATGGCACTGGACTCGACACGCAATCCCTGTTCGTTCTGAATCCAGAGCACTCTCGGGTCTATGCGTAGCTTTTGCAACGTCTGCGAATCCGCGCCTCCGATTTCGATGCAGTAAACACCAACCTGATTGATTGGCCAGTCTGCCAACACCTCAACGTCGTAGGTAGCCGCGATATCCATCGCGATCTGATGCACATCAACGCTGTGCTCACTATTCATCTCGCGGCTGTACATTTCGCCCGACATACCATCGCCGCTCATCGGGTCGTCAATGACGACAACCCACCGGTCCGATTCAGGCGAAGGTAATACCGAACAAGCCATTACGCAGAACGAAAGCGTGGCTAAAGCGCCGACTCGCAAGCGACGCATGATCACAGCGTCTCGACAAACCGTACAGCCGGTTCCTTGCGCAGCGCATTTATCGTTTGGGTTAGGTCTTCAGAGGCTGGAACCCGGACGTCGGCAGCACCAACTTCAGGGTAACTCGTCATCAATTCGAGACCATAGCGTTCTAGCAGCAGCTGCATATCTGAGCTGCTAGTCACCGCCAGTCGAATTATCGGCTCGGCCGTGACAGCCGGTTGATCTGTCAGCGTCTCAAACTGTGGTGTCGGCTTAGTCAGTGGGTAGGTGAAAATCACCCCAGCGACCAGAGCCGCTGCGATACCAACGGGGAGTGCTCGCATGCGCTGTCGCGGTTTGGACTCTCTACCGTTGAGCATACGTTCAAAGGCGAGCTGATCCGGGCGCTGCTCGAGTGGCTCGTCCGTGCGGCGAATCGCGTTTCTTAGATCGCGTTCCCACTCGACTTGTTGTCGAAATTCCTGGTGTTCGCGCATGGCGGCCTCCACGGCTTCGCGATCAGCTTCAGACAGATGTCCACCAAGGTAGTCGGGTATCAGGAGCGACAGCGCTTGCAATGAGTCCGCGTTCACGCCGGCCGCCTTCCTGCAAGGCGATTCGGGTCTGCCAGTCGGGACACGACATGACGGATGCGTGTCCTTGCGTGGTGCAGGCGCGTCTTTACCGTGCCCTGTGGGCACTGCACGATCTCGCTGATCTCGCTGGTGGAATAGCCTTCAAAGTATGAGAGCTCAATAACCATTCGTTGTCGATGATTGAGTTGTTGCATTGCAGCTGAAACCAGCTCGGTTTCCTCAAACTGCTCGTTTGTGCTCGTTGCAAGCTCGGTGGGTTCACGCCACAAACGGCTTAATAGTGAGCGCTTGCGCTGTTCCTTCTTCAGGACACGGACGCATTGACGATAAGCGATCGCGAATATCCAGCTTGAAGGCTTCGCCTCAGCTCTAAAGCCGTCCGCATGCTCCCAGATACTCAGCATGACGTCGTTATAGGTTTCGTCGATCAGTGGTTGATCATCCGTCAGGCGTCGGAGAAATCCTCTAAGCCTGCCCTGATAGCGGTCATAAATCATCCGCATGGCGGCTCGATCCCGCTCTCGGCCGATTCGCCCAAGCAGCTTTGCATCTTCCCGATCACTTTCCGTGCTCCGTCCGGGTGCACTCCCGGTGGATTCTTGCCCATCTTGAAGAGTAAGAGCACGTTCTTCCTGCAACGGTTCAATCGTCACGGCAGAATTCACCTGAAAGTTGGGGTGTCCTGCGATGACCGGCCGGCGGGTCGATTTATTTCATTGCTAGAAATCTTCGATGAGTCGTCCCCGAGAGTCTTTCTGGTGCGGTAACCAGACTAGCCCCACAAAGTGGATTTGGATATCGGTCGACTTTGGCTTGATCTCGACCTCTGTCAATTCCTCATCCTGTGCGTCGTAACGCGCATCGAGCGCTGCAACATCTGCATCAAAAGTTTCTTGCAACATGCGCAAGTCTTCACGCACACGCGCTGCTGTTTCTTCAGCGCGAGCTACGTCACCCGCCTCTTTACGCATCCCGCCGACGTTCTTGACGGCCGACCCAATGCTGCGCGCTGACGTCGACGATACGCGTTTGCGGCCCAGCACTGCCCCAAGAATGGCGGTACCGAATGAAATTGCGGTGTCGAGTTTTTTCTTGCGGCTTTGTTCCGACTCTCTTTCGATTGCCTGTTCAGCACGCATCAAACGCGCTTCCAGGGTGTTCACCTTGCTGTTGTAGCGCTTTCTCAGCTTCCCAACGGCGATGTCACGTTGCTCCGATGCCAGAACCTGCAGGCGCGCCCGGAAGTCGCCCTCTGATTCGTGCGCCTCTGAGGTCACCTTCATTGCCGCGCTTCGGTAGAGCACAACCGGTTGGCTCTTTCGCAACCAGCGTTTGAAGTTACGTTCCCATTTGGCGTAAGACTTCGGATTGGTCAGCGGATCCGGAATCGGCGAATGGCCGCTTTTCTCGTCCGGGCGCTCGCTCAACAGATCGTCGAGTTGAATGTCGAGTATCGCCGATTCGTCCCAGTCAACCGGCACTGGGCCATCTTCAGGTATCACGCTTGCCACGCAGTGTCTTTCTGTCTCCACCTTGTAGCGGGCGGAACTATAGACCAGCTCCGCAGCACCAATGACCGCAGGTCGATATACCGTGTCGATGTCACCTGCGCCTTCCACCCAGAACTGGCGAATACTCTTGTCGAGTTTCGGCGTTGTAGCAACTGCAGCTTTCCACAATGCCTTGCTATCGCTCGCCGACAGGGTTGCCGCTTGCATGGCCTTGTTCGCTTCCTTCTGGAATTCGCCGCGACGTTTGTCCATCAGCGTGCGAATCTGGTCGCGTGTCAGAGGTCCTGCAAGGTACGACATCACCCAGCGCGTGCCGAAGACCACCGGCTCGGACTCGTGAACGTTGTGCAGCAGAAAACGACGCTTACCCAGTCCGGCTAACGTTTGCTCCATTGCCTCGCGGTCGAATTTGCCACCGGCAGCTGCGCCCTCCAGCCCTTCCATTACCCGCGCCTTGTCACGCTCGGTCTGTAGTCGACCGATCATCCAGGTGCCCGTGTTCGACAGGCCTTTGTAATCAAGGTCAACGGGGTTTTGTGTTGAGAGCACCAACCCAAGACCGTAGGCGCGCGCTTGCTTCAGCAGCGTAAGCAGCAACTGCTTCGAGGGTGGGTTCGCAACCGGTGGCATGTATCCGAAGATCTCATCCATGTAGAGCATGGCACGCAGGCTCCCGGTGCCTGGCTGTGCACGCATCCACGCGATGAGGTTGTTGAGCAACATACACACGAAGAACATGCGCTCGGCATCGGATAGATGCGCGATCGATAGGATCGACACGCGTGGTTTTCCACTGTCGGTGTACAACAGGTTCGCTGCACTCAATGGCTCGCCTTCAAGCCACGCCTCAAAACCGGGCGCTGCGAGCAGGCTGTTGAGCTGCATCGCGAGCGCAAAACGGTCTTTCGCGGGATAGACATCGTCGAGCGCCATGACACCGATCTTCTCGAGCGGTGGGTTTTGGATCACGGCGATCAGCGTCGGGAGGTCGAGTGACTGTCCTTGCTGCCAGTAGTGATCCAGCAGGTTGGCGATCAGGATGTGTTCGCGACTGGTGACCGGGTCTGCGTTGATGCCAAGGAGTGCAAGAATGCTCGTGGCTGTGACCTGTACGCGCTCGCGATAAAGGTCGCGATCCTCGCGCAGCGCGGGCGCAGGCGCGTCGAACGACTTCAAAACAGAAATGGGCAACCCGGCGTTTGAACCGGGGGTGAAAATATTGAGATCAACACGTTCGCGGAACGTGCGCACACGCGCTGGGTCCTGGCCCCATTGCCCAATACCCTTTTTCCAGAGCGCGGCCTGATCGGCGGCGAATTGATCGACCGTCTGACCTTTGTTCGACGCTTCCTGCGCGTTGACCCACGGCGCAAAGTCTTCGCCCTTGAACTGTGGGAAGGTCAGCATGAGGTTGCCGAGATCGCCTTTCGGATCGATGGCAATGACAGGAATCGAGTCCATTGCCGCTTCCTCGATCATGCCGACGCCGAGGCCCGTTTTGCCGCTGCCGGTCATACCGATGATAACCGCGTGCGTGTTCAGGTCTTTGGAATCGTAGAGCACCATATCGTCGGTGAGTTCATCGTTAGCCTCATCGATTCGTTTACCCAGATAGAAAGCGCCCAGCTTTTCGAAACCGCTCATGGCAAGCCCTGTCTTATTATGTTGCCGCGCAGTTTAGCAAGAGCGTCGACGACTGTGCGCGGGCTGATGTGTTAGCTTCGAGGTATCCCACGTGGTGCTGGTAGCGGGAATGCTCAACAAGTGGCTTTGGACAATATTCGCGTTCGCGGTTTGCGCGCTGGCCATCAGCGGGTACGCCGATAGCCTCGGCGCTGAGTATGCGAGCGGAGCGCTGGAGCGCGCGCTACTGACGTTCGCGGTGGCGCGTGGACTCGACGGTGTGATCTCGATAGCACAGGGCACCGAGGTCGCGTTGGAGCCAGGTGGCGTAGGACTGAACCTCACCGTCGGCCAGATTCTCGATCCGGTCAACGATCTCATCGAGCGGTTCTCGACCGTGATGCTGACGGTCACCGCGGCATTGGGTCTGCAAGAGATTCTCTTGCGGATCACGGCGAGTAACAGCATCAGCCTGTTGCTTGGGGTCACCGCTTTACTGGCGTTGTTGTTTGTCTGGGTACCAGCACTCGAGAAGCGGTCGCGACTGAGAACTGTAGTGTTGCGATTGTTCCTCGCTGCATTTTTCGTGCGCTTCGCTGTGCCGGCGCTAGTGGTCGGGACGCACGTGGTGTTTGACGCGTTTCTCGCGAGCGATCAGATCGCAGCGACGGCAGCGCTCGAACAGGCTTCGGTCGACATCGAGGCACTCAGCAGCGAGCAGAACGCGATTGATGATGCCGATGATGATCGAAATTGGTTTGAGAGAACGCGAGATCGGATTGGGGAGTCGTTGGGTGCGTTTAACGTCGAGGCGCGCATGAGCGCTCTGCAGGAGCGTGCGTCTGGAGTGACGCGCCACATCGTCAGTCTGATCGTGATCTTTCTCTTGCAGACCATCGCGTTGCCGCTCGGGTTTTTGTGGTTGTTGTTGCAAGGCGCAAAGGCGGTTGCGCGTCAGCTTCAACCCGTAATCGCAGATCGTCCGCAAACCGGGGTTGGCGACTAGCATGGGCTTGAAAACCTGTGTCTCGCTGCTCGCGGCCTTGGTTGGATTGCCGCTTGCCGTAAATGCGACCGAACCAGAGCATTCGACTCGGAGCGACGAATGCGTGGTCTTGCTGCATGGCTTGGCACGTACAGCTGGGGCTATGAAACCGGTTGAAAAAGCACTCGCGAAAGTGGGATACACGGTGCACAACATCGGCTATGCGTCGCGCAAGGACACGATCGAGACGCTTGCTGAGGATGCAGTGAGTCGCGGGGTTTCTGAGTGCCGCGCACAAGATGCATCGACCATTCACTTCGTGACGCACTCTATGGGTGGCATTCTTGTGCGCTACTACTTGTCGAAGCACTCCATTCCGAAACTCGGCCATGTCGTCATGATGGCGCCGCCGAATCAAGGCAGTGAAGTGGTCGATGACTGGTCAGATCGGCCAGGTTTTGCACTGCTCAATGGGCCTGCCGGCATGCAGCTGGGCACCGACGATGACAGCATCCCGTCAAAGCTGGGCCCTGTCGATTTCTCCCTCGGCATCATTGCAGGCACGGCGACTATGAACCCGATACTGTCGCGTAGTTTGCCAAATCCTGATGATGGCAAGGTCAGCGTCGCATCAACCAAGGTGGAGGGCATGAAGGATTTTGTGGCTGTGCCTTACACGCATACGTTTCTGATGCGCCGCTCGGAAGTTCATAAGGAGATTATTCACTTCCTGGAGCACGGGCGGTTCGCGAAGCGAAACGATCCGGCAGATCGCTAGAAGCCGCGGCGCCCCTGAATGGAGACCTGCAGTCCGCTGGTAATGCCAATCCCGCTCTGCAGCGGATAAGCGAAGTCGATGTGCAGCATCCGGTTGCTGGAGGCTCTTGTGCTCATCAGACGGAGTCCTAAACCGATATTGCTGAGATAACGATCCTCGGAAAAACCGGTGATATCGTCGCCCCAGACTCGACCGACATCTACAAACGCTGCACCGCCGACTCTGAATAAATTGAACGGATACCAATCGGTGATCAGTCGTTGTTCCAGGGTCAGTAGCGCGCGCGCGTCCCCGTTGGCGAACGCTCGGTCGAAGCCCCTTAGACCTGTCAGTCCGCCGAGCTGTACGGGTCGATCGAGATCCGGCTCATGTGCAACGGTGGACTCGACGCCTACAAACCACGAGGTACGCTCGGACTGGCGTCGCAAATAGCCAGCTTGCATTTCGAAGCGGCCGTTCTGGAGCTTGCCATTTTCAAGACGACCATCAGCACCAGCGCGCCAGTTGAAGATGTAGCTGGCTGGGTCACCGAGGCTGCTGGCGTAATCGAAGTCAAAAATGGCACCGTCTCGATCGGAGCCGGTGCTTGCGCCAAACCACCCGATGGTGGCGCTGTAGCGTGTACCAAGGAAGAGGTCTTCTGTAACGGCAATCTGGGTGAGATTGGTCGCGCGTACGAACCGATCCTCAATGGCCTCGTAGCGAACGAAAGGATATCGGAGCTCTCGGTCTTCGGGTGTGACGACGAGTGGACCCGGTTCAAAAACCGGCTCAAATTGATTGTCGTCGACCGCGAATCCAATCATCCAGCGACGAGACCAATTATCCACAAGCCCTTTAGACCAGCCGTACCACATTGTCATGTTGGTTGCGTCGCGCCGATACTCCGCGAGCTCCTCACCGCGGCTGAAGAGTGGCTCCTCCTGTTCAAGCGCAGTGCCATCAAACCCGGCGCTCCATTTGCTGTCCAGCGAAAAAAAAGGACGGATCAAACGCAATCGGTGTGCATCTCCGTCGTCGCTATTCCGAAACCCCGTTTCAAAACGCCACCAGGTTCCTAAAAAGTTTCTGTTGTCGTAACGCAGTTGCGTAGACTCACGGTCGCCGTCATCTTCAATGTTGAATGTCAGTTCGCCGCCGGTCCCCAAGAGGTTGCCCTCACGGGCACCGAGTGCATATTCGGTTTGTCCGCCCTGCTGGGTAAAACCTATCTTGGGGAATAACGTCCAGTTGTCGCGTGTTACGACAGACAGGTCCACTTCGGTTTCACTGACTCGTTCGGCATCGATCACAACGTCGAACAGATAGCTGCGTCTGCGCAGGACACGCTCCGTTTCTTCGATCGCCTGCGCGGACAAAACCTCCCCTTCTTCGAACAAGAGTTGCGCTCGGACGACGTAGTCTTTGGTGACGACATGCACTTTGTTAGCTGCCCGATACAGCCATTTGTCTTCGTCGGGATTAGCGAGGTCGAAGATCTTCTGGCGCACGATTGTGATGTTGCGGATACGCACGCCCTCGGCTTCGAGTTGTTCGAAACGCTTGTTGCGTGCTTCATCAGCACGCGTAATCGGCGATGCGACGACACTCGTTATGCCGAGTGCAATCGCCAACCATAGCCATAGGGATTTGATTTTGTGCATGGCGGGCAATACCGAGAGTGGATCGATTCTTTAATCCTGACGCACATCGCTCTCGACCCTAGCACGGGTTGTATCCTTAATGCGTGACAAAGAGTCGCAAATACCGTCAGGTTGCGGTTTCGGCCAACGTTCGTTCGAACAGAAACCCAGTGACACGGAGACGCACGGCTCGCGGCGCGTAGAGATCGGCTTGCAGCTGCTTGATGACCGGCTTGAAGGCGTTGGCAATACGCTGTGCCGTCTCGGTATCGGAGAATGGCGCGTAGACCTCAAGCTCGACACTGGCGGCATTGTCGGTCGGAAACCTGAGCGTGATCACCCAATTGTCGTAGCGATTGACTACACCTTGCCGGCGCAGCTCGGTGACAAGATCAATCGCATCGCCCCGCGTCGCGTAACCCTCGTAATACACATAGGTATCCCGCGACACGTGCGTATTGATCGGTTGTGACGGCAGCAAAATGATTGCGGCGAACAGAAACGGAAAGCTCCAGGCGATGGTGACGCTAGTGACACCGATCGGGCGACCCCAACCGCCATACTTGACGGAGTCGCCATCGAGAGTGAACGTCGGCCCAAAGCGCAACCAACTGGCCAGCAATGCCGTTGTCATCAGCCAGAACAACCAGTCTGGTGTATCCGTCGGTGCTTTCAGGATCAGCGTGACCAATCCTAAGGTCACGAGTACGCCTACCGTGGTGGCGAGCAGCAGTACCCGGCGGTTGCGATGGACGCGGTAGTTGGAAATCAGAAGCCAGAAGCCCGCGATGGGTCCGGCCAAGAGGCCGGCCATCAGAATTTGCTGCGGTGACGCCAACTGCATCGCTTGCGTCTGCTCGCGGGCGTCGTTCATGATCGTGTGGCCCTACCTGATGCCGTGGGTCATCCGATTGATGAGCGGCGAGAGCAGAATGAAGACCAATCCGGCGCCCGCTGCAATCGCGGTCACCACAAGGAACAGCTGCTCCGGTGGCAGACTCTCGATTTGACCGGCGACTCGCCCAGCGACCAGGTTGCCAAGCGCTGCTCCCATGAACCACGTGCCCATCATCTGACCGACATAGCGCGGTGGCGATAGCTTAGTAACGCTCGAAAGTCCAACCGGGCTGAGTGCGAGTTCGCCTACGGTGTGGAAAAAGTAGGTCACGATTAACCAATTCATGGACACGCCAAGATCCGCGTCTGCTTCCGCGCCTTCTGGTACATACAAAGACCCCCACGCCAGCACCAGGAACCCGACGCCGAGCAAGATCAAACCCATGCCGAACTTCACTGGAATCGACGGGTTGCGCGCACCAAGCGCCATCCACAGATAGCCGACGATCGGCGCCATGATGATGATGAACATCGCGTTCACAGACTGTAGCCAGCTCGTCGGCGTTTCCCAGCCAAAGAAGACGCGGTCTGTTAGGTCACGCGCAAAGATGGTCATTGACGACCCTGCCTGCTCGAAGCCGGACCAGAACATGGCGGCGCCGATGAACAGCAGCGAAATGACGAACACCCTATGGCGCTCGATCTTGTCGCGGCACCCGAATCCGATGATCATTGCGAAGTAGACGATTGCGGCGACCACGACGATGGACCCGGTCAGGTCAGCGAAACTGATGATGGTCAGGGCAATGACGCCGCTGGCGGCTAACCAATAAACCACACCAGCGAGCGCGGCGCTGATCGCAAGGCCGATCATGAGTTGCCGGGAAGCCGCGGAGACTTTGTTCGAAGGCGCGAATTCCTCCGTTAGATCGCCCGCGGTTCCAAGGTGCTTCTGTCCTCTGGAGTATTGGATCAGGCCGGCTACCATGCCGACACCGGCGAGGCCAAAGCCAACATGCCAATCGACTTTTTCGGCGAACCAACCGCACAAAATTGGACCGAAAAACGCGCCGAGGTTGATGCCCATATAGTAGATGGAAAAGCCAGCATCGCGACGCTGTGGGGTGTCGCCTTCGTACAACCCGCCAACGATGGCGCTGACGTTCGGTTTTAGCAGCCCGGTGCCGAGAACCACGATGAAGAGCCCAAGATAGAACGACCAGAACTCGGATCCGGCGATGAACATCGGCAACGCGAGCGTGAAGTGCCCGATGGCGATCACGACACCGCCATAGAAGACAGCGCGTTGCTGGCCCATGATCCGATCGGCGATCCAGCCGCCAGGCACTGCGAGCGCATAGACGCCGAAAGTGTAGAGGCCGTAAATCGCTCCGGAGATCTCGGTACTTAGGCCGAGGCCGCCGCGAGCCACATCCGTCATGTAGATAACGAGCAGCGCCCGCATACCGTAGTAACTGAAGCGCTCCCACATCTCTGTGAAAAACAGTGTCGCGAGCCCACGTGGGTGCCCACCGAAAGACGAAGCGCTCGCCTCAGCAGCGTTTGCTGACATGTAATCCCCTCCAGGATTTTTGCCAGAGTCTACCAGTCGGGAGCCGTTGTGCGGCAGTTCGTGCCTCGTTCACTGTCTGACTACCCCGGTTTGCTGTAGTCTTTGGACTATGAAAAAGGTGATGTTGTTATTGATCCTCGGCAGCGCAGGCTGCGCCTCAACCGATGGCGTTTACAGTGGTGCGGAAAAGCCTGAGCCTGCGACGGGAACGCGCCTGCCGCCCAGCGGTGATCGCGAGGACCCTCGCCGCAAGACGGTTATCGATCGGGATGACCTTGAGGAATCCGGCGCGCTGACGATCGAGGAAGCACTCCGCCGACGCGGTATCGGCTAACAACTACGTCGCTTCGGCGTCCTTTTCTTCGGCCTTCTGCCGATTTTTGAGCATAGTCCGCGAAAAAAGGATACCCAGCTCAAAGAGCAGGTAGACCGGGATTGCCAGCAGCGTCTGACTGAAGACGTCGGGTGGTGTCAGGAACATACCGACCACGAAGCACCCCAGAAAAACATAAGATCGAATGCTCGCGAGCTTGTCTGGTGTGGTGATTCCAGCCCAGCACAGCAAAACTGTAGCTACGGGCACTTCGAAAGCGATACCGAAAGCGAGGAACAGCGGCAGCATGAAGCTTACGTAACTCGCGATGTCCGGCATGTTCGCCACCGTATCCGGTGCGAAAGCAATCACGAAATTGAACACCAGCGGCATCACCACAAAGAACGCAAACAGGATGCCGAGGTAGAAAAGGATGATGCTGCTTGCCAGCAGCGGCAGTGCGAAGCGCTTTTCCTTCTTGTACAAGCCCGGGGCTACGAACGCCCACGTTTGATACAGGATGACCGGGATTGCGATAAATATCGCAGTGAAAAAGGCGAGCTTCAGCGGCACGAATACGACGGACAGAGGGTCGATGGCGATCATGTCCGTGCCGTTTGGCAGCGCAGCGCGCACCGGTGCTGAGGCGATTTCCAGTATCTGCTTTGAGAATGGCAGCAGGACTATAAATACGGCTATCACCGCGATGAACGCTTTCAGTAGTCGATCGCGCAGTTCCAGAAGGTGCGAGAGCAGCGTGCCCTCGTCTAGCGACTCGTCGTGTCCGGCAAGATCGTCGTCGTCATCCAGCAGCTCGTCTTCATCCACGCTGCTCATGGTTTCGGCTCTTGTTCGCTGTGCGGTGTTTTAGGGCTATCCAGATCAGCCGAAGGCTCCGCTTCTGTGACGGTTTCACCTGCGGATTTGTCCGGTGCGGAGACTGAAGTCGCAGGCAGGTCAACAAATGGTTGCTTCAGTTTGTTGACGTCTTTTTTCAGCTCGTCCACCCCGAGAGATGACTCCAGATCGACGCGCGTTGGCAGCTGTTCGCGAATTTTCTGCAATTCCAGCTCATCTTCAAGCTGATACTGCAGATTACTCGCCGTGCGTTTCGCATAGCCAATGAACTTCCCGACCTTTTTCGCGACTTCGGCCATGCGAACAGGTCCGAGCACGATCAACATAATCAGGAAAATCAGCAGAAATTCAGGTCCGCTGAACATCGTAGGTCATCCAGTCGCGAGATTCGCTAGGAGCTTTTTTCGGATTCGGCCTTCTCGGTCGTGCCTTCGAAGGTCGCATCCTCACTGTCACTGATCGACTTCGTGGGCTCTGATTTAGCGTTCTCATTATCCATGGCGCTCTTGAAGCCCTTGATCGCCGAGCCAAGGTCAGATCCGATGTTTTTGAAGCGCTTGGTGCCAAATATGGCAAGCACAATCGCGAGCACGATCAAAAGCTGCCAAACGCTGATGCCTCCAGGTCCAAACATGGTGTTCCTCTCGTTGGGTTACACGGCGTAGCCGACTATCATACTTCAGTTAAGGTCCGCGCAGCAGACCTGCACGCGCGAGCCGCCGAAAATTAAGACGCGCGACGGTATCACTGCTTTGTAGGCGGTGTCTGTAACCAGAATGTTACAGGGCCGTCATTACAGAGACTGACCTGCATATCTGCCCCGAAAACCCCGGTTTGCGTCGCTACGCCCAGTTCCTGAAGCGCTGAAACGAAGGCTGTGAAGCACTTTTTACCCAGCTCGGGAGGTGCGCCGCGCGAGAAACTGGGCCTGCGGCCGCGTGCGGTATCGGCAACCAAAGTAAATTGCGGAACCGCAAGAATTGCGTGTCTGCAATCCAGGGTGCTGAGATTCATCTTGTCGTTGTCGTCGGCGAAAACACGATAATTTGCGATTCGTTGCGCCAGCGCATCCGCTGAGGCCTGATCATCGTGAGCTTCCACACCGACGAGCACAAGCAGCCCCGCGTCGATCGCAGCAACCCGGTCACCGCTGACGTCAACACTCGCCGAGCGGACTCGTTGCAGCAGCCCAATCATGACGTTTCCTTTGTGGCGAATAGAAGTTGTTAAAGCTGTCGAGATTCTGACGAAGAAGCAACGACTCCACCACAGTAGTGTAACTGACGGTGGTGCTGCCGCTGCGCCAGGGAACGGCGAACCGCAAGGAGGCGGGCAGCGGAGGTACTGCCGTCTGGCCAGGCGCTGTGGGATACTGTTCGGCGACAGCGAGTAGGGGGAGTCGCCGTGCAACGCAGACGTTTTTTGAAGGGTGCCGGAGCGGGATTGGTCGCCGCGGGAGTGGCGGGGTGCGGCCAGACGAACGAATGTGCCGAAGGTGCCGACGTGGCATCGCAGCAGACTTTCAGTTGGAAAATGGTCACCACGTGGCCGCCCAATTTGCCGGGACTAGGTTCGGGTGCCACGAATCTTGCGAAGCGTATCGAGGCGGCATCGGGCGGGCGGCTGAAAATCAAAGTGTACGCCGCGGGCGAGCTGGTGCCGGCATTCGAGGTGTTCAACGCCGTGTCACAGGGCACCGCCGAAATTGGTCACGGCGCGCCTTACTACTGGAAAGCCAAAGTCGAAGCGGCCCAGCTCTTGACCACAATCCCGTTTGGCCTGAACGCGGCCGAAATGGACGCCTGGATGTATTACGGCGATGGACTTGAGCTGTGGCGAGATTTGTATGCGCCGTTCAACCTGGTGCCGTTTCCTGCCGGCAACACCGGCACCCAGATGGGCGGCTGGTTCAATCGCGAGATCAACTCGGTGGAGGATCTCAAAGATCTCAAAATGCGGATCCCCGGAATGGGTGGCGAAGCTCTGAGACGAGCCGGTGGTTTGCCCGTAACGCTCCCTGGGGGCGAGCTGTTCACGGCACTCCAAACAGGCAACATCGACGCCACGGAGTGGGTTGGTCCCTACAATGACGTGACTTTCGGGTTCCCGCGTATTGCGCGCTATTACTACTACCCTGGATGGCACGAGCCAGGCCCCACGTTGGAGGCGATGATCAATGCGCAGGCGTGGGCGTCGCTTCCCGAAGATCTGCAGGAAATCGTGCGTGTGTGCTGTCAGTCTGTGAATTGCGACATGTTGGCCGAGTACACGTGGCGCAACGCGGAGGCCTTGGAGTCGTTAAGCGAGAACCCGGATGTGGAGATTCGGCGATTCCCGGATGATGTGTTGCGCACCTTGCGACGTTTCTCGCAGGAGGTGATGGATGAGTTGGTCGCACGCGACGAAAAGGCGCGTCGTATCTATGCATCACTCAGTGCGTTTCAGAAGCGATCCACGCGCTATCAGGAGATCACGGAAGCGGCGACGCTCGACACGCGTCAGCTCTGAATGGCGTGAGCCTCCAGCAATTCACGTGGCACCGACAAAAGGGCGTCTGTGTGAGTGGCTGCGAGATCCACGGGTGGCGCAACACCCGCCTCGGCAGCTTCGCGCCAGCGTGACGCGCAAAGACACCATCGGTCACCCGCTTTCAGGCCCGGAAAGTCCCACGCGGGCAGCGCCGTAATGAGGTCGTTGCCTTGCTTCAGGCTGAATTGTAAAAAATCATCGGTGACGATGGCACAAACCACGTGACGCCCCAGGTCTTGCGAGCCTGTACGACACGTCCCGTCCCGGAAAAAACCAGTCTTGTTTGCACTACAGCAGGCTTGTAGCGGTGCCCCGAGTACGTTGGTTTCAGTCGAGTTCTCTGACATGACTCATATCCACTTGTCGAAACGTCAGGCTGATGCGGTGTTCATTGCGCCCCATCGCCGCCGGCTTTAGTTTTCTGACGCCATGATAATGGAGTCGCGCAGGGCCGCCCATGACGATGACATCGTTCTCGTACACGGGTATGACCGTCGGTCTCCCGGAGCGTGATTCACCCCAGACCAGAAACTCCGCCGGCAATCCTGTGGAGATCGTGATCACAGGCGGACCGAAATCACCCTCGTTCTTATCCTGGTGTGCGGTCATCTGGTTGCCGGGCAAATACCGATTGATCAGGCAGGCATTAGCGGTGAAATCCTCGAATCCGGCGATCCTCGCCGCTTCGCTTGCTGCAGACTGCCACGATACAGGCATCGCGGGCCAGAGAGCGCCTGACTCCGGGTCGTGCCGTTGATAGCGGTAGCCGCGCCGGTCAGATACCCAGCCGACCGTGCCGCAGTTTGTGACGGCGACACCGATCGGTTTACCGCCCGGCGTCACCATATTGCGGAACGGGGCTGCGTCCGCGATGGACGGCAGCGCTTGCAGCAAGCGGGAGGCATCGGCGAACCCAGCCAGCAACGTGACGCCCTCTGACACAGATTCGACAGCCGGGCGTTGTTGTTTAAACAAGTCATCCACGTGGGCTTGTACCTATGATTGGGGCGCTCTCATTCGATAGACTTTCCAAATCCATCGCCCGCACCAGGAATCGTATTCTCATGCTCAGAATATCCCTACTGACCATCCTCGCCATTCTCTCCTGCACAAGCGCAAGAGCCGACAGTGCAAGCTTTCAGGGTGCGGCACTGATCGATCAGCTTCCGGAATCGACCTTGATCTACGCCCGCTTGCCGCATCCTACCGGGTTGTTGGCGACGCCCAAGGGTAACGGCCTCGAACCGGTGTTTGGCAACCCGGATCGTGCTCAAATGGCGCAGGAGATCATTGCGGGCGCGTTCGCGCGCCTCGGCAGCCTCGATCCTGACACCGCTCAGCCGCTGATGGACTTGCTGAACTCGATCCGGTCGCCGCTGGAGTTCGCGGTCGTCGCGACCCCGGGACCGGTCGGCGTGTTCTCGATGGCGATCGATGAGGACACCGACTATGAACAATGGTTCGGGCAGCTGAGTGTGCTCCAACCCGGGCTGTCCACGACATTGGTTTCCGAACCGCAGTCGATCTATGCCGTCGACGGCACGCCGGCGCCGGTTTTCGCAATCCATGATGCATCTGCCGGCCGGGTGAGCTTCTTCCTCGGTCAGGCACTGGATACCGATGGCGTCGAACGGGCGCTCGGCATGATGGATAGCAACGGCGGCATAGCGGACGAAGTCGCACTGATCGATACCAGCGGCCAGGGGATGGTCGTCTGGGCGAACGTCGAGCGCGCGCTGCCGATGGCGCAGTTGTTTGTGCCCGCCGAGCAATACTCGCAAATGCAGGAATTCGGTATCGAAACCGTGCGATCTATGCAATTTGGATTCGGTGTCGCCGACGGCCGGTCTCGCATCGGGTTCCATGCAAATTTGCTGGAGGATACTGAGAGCAAGCTTCCGGTTGTCGAGCACGCGCTCGGCGCTCGGGCGGCCGGCCAACTGGACTCTGTTTTTCAGTTGACCTTCCCTTCGCCGCAGGATGTCGAGCGAATTGTCGCGCTGGTGGAGGACAACACCGAAGCTGACGAATGGGTCGACTATCAGTACCTGATGGCACGACTTGCCGATGCATACGCGGTCGATTTTGACCTCTGGGCGCGTGCGTTCGGGCCGGACATTACCTTCATGGTCGATTCGGTGAGCGAGTACCTCGCGATTCGCATTCGTGATGCCGGTGCATACCAGGAATGGCTGTCTAGAGTAGACAGTGCGACGCACCTCGACTACGACAAGAGAAAAGTAGGCCGTCAGACCATCCATCGCCTGATTCGCCGGGATTTGGAAGAAGTATCCGCGAGTGAGCTCGATATCGAGGATGGTGAGCCCTTTGCGCGACTCGTCGGTTTATTCAACGACGTCAAGGACTACTACTACTGGGTCGAAGAAGACGGCTACCTTTATTTTGATTTTGTGCCGCAAGGCCTGATGGCGCGTACAAAAGAGCGCAAGCGTGTCGATGTCGGCGAATGGCTCAAAGACGAGCAGCGCGTCGACCTAAGCAACGCGATACTCGGCGCCAGCTGGAACTCGCGGCATTTGCCGCGCCGGCTCTACCACACCTACCTCACGGGATTGCAGCTGGGCGCAGACGTCGGCGGGACACCGTTTGATGTCTTTGAAATGCCGACCGCCCAGGCCCTACGTCTGCCCGAACAAAGTTCAATGAGTATGTCGATTAACTTTGGTCCGAATACGGTCGGTTTTGAATTGATGTCCGAGTCCTCGCCGTTCGATCTCTTGCTGGCGGGCAACGCTACGACCAGCGCCGTTATTGCAGGCATTGTTGCGGCGGCCGCGATTCCGGCTTATCAGGATTACACCATTCGCGCCGAAGTCTCTGAGGGTCTGTCCCGAGCGCGGCCTTTGAAAATTGCGATCGCTGAGTACTACGAAACTAGTGGGACTATGCCCAGCCGGGACGCAGCGATCGAAATCGTCGAGGACTCCGGTGTCGAGTTTGTCCGTATCGTTCCTGATGCAGGCGTTATCGAAGTCGGCTATGACCCGATGACCGCGAGTGAGCCACTGGCTGTCGGCTTGCTCTACATCGAACCGCTGATTGGCGAATCCGGCGAAATCACTTGGGAGTGCAGCGGCACCATCGAGCAGAAATACTTGCCTTCCGACTGCCGTGACAATCCGTTGCCTGAGGGTTATTGATGGTCGCGCGCAAGCTCCTCAAGATTCTGCACACAATCTCTGCCATCGGTTATACCGGTGGTATTGCTGCCTATGTCGTGGCCCTGGTCAGTGCGCCTGAGATTACGGATCTACAGCAACATCTGCTATTGCGCAGCAATATCGCAATGATCTCCAACTGGTTGATCATGCCGTCGATGTTGCTGGTGTTGGTCAGCGGTCTGCTGTCGATGGCTGTGCATCATCCGTTTATGAGCGCGCCTTGGGTTTGGTTCAAGGCGCTCACTGGCTTGCTAATTTTTGAGGCAAGCCTTGCGAGCATCGATGCACCTGCGGACGGCGCGAAGCGCGCCGTTGAACGTGCTATCGCAGGTGAAATTGAAACGGCGCAGCTCGCGACGTTGATCCATGATGAGTGGGTCGCGCTCTACATTTTGCTCGGACTTGCTGTGGTTAACGTGGTGTTAGGAGTCTGGCGACCGCGTTTCGGGCTCAAGAAGACCTGAGGGCGGATTCCTGCAGAATTGCGTCCAGTGTCGATAGCAGATGATCCGCGTCTGCTTCCGAGAAAACGAGCGGCGGGCGAATCTTGAGCACATTATGATGCGCACCGTCGCTACCGATGAGTACGCGTTGCTCTCGCATTCGTTGGACAATGTAGCGTGTCAGATGCGCCGCTGGCCTGCCCTCGACGTCGACCATGACGATGCCGAGAAACAGGCCCTCGCCGCGCACTTTGGAGAGCACGGGATAGCGCGTTGCGAGTTGCTGTAGCCCGCTCTTGAGATACGCCCCGACTTGGGCCGCATTCTCCTGAAGTCGCTCCTCAAAAAGCACCTCGAGTACGGCCTTGCCGGCCGCACAGGCGACGCTGGAGCCGCCGAACGTCGCAAAGAACTCCATCCCATTGTCGAACGTTGATGCGATCGCGTCGGTAGTGATAACCGCAGCAAGCGGATAGCCGTTGCCCAATGGCTTGCCCAACACCACGATGTCTGGGGTTACCGCTTGATGTTCGAATCCCCAGAAGTGGTGACCGAGCCGGCCGAGCCCGGTTTGAACTTCGTCGGCAATGCAAACTCCGCCGGCCGCACGAACACGAGAATAAACGCCGCTCAGGTAGCCAGCCGGTGGAACGACCTGGCCGCCTACGCTCGGGAAGGTTTCGGCGATAAACCCGGCCAACGCGCTTTCGTCCAGGCGGTCGAGAATATCCTCAACCTGTGCGGCGTAGCGCTCGGCCGCATTCTCATCACGATAAATGCCGGTGAAGGTATCGGGATTGTCAATGAGGTGCACCCAGTCGGGGACACCGGTGCCTCCTGGGCCCCCTGCCTTGTAATCGCTGAGGTCGATCGCGGTAACGGTGTGGCCGTGATAGCCGGCGCGCAACGCGATCATGTCGGTCGCTCCCGTTGTGGCTCTGGCGAGCCGAACGGCCAGTTCGTTCGCCTCACTACCGGAGCACACCAGAAACACCCGATTCAGAGACGTTGGGAAGTGCTCGAGCAGTGCTTCGCAATACTGGCTGTGGATGGGCTGCAAATAGCGAGTGTTTGTGTTGACCCAGCGCATTTGCCGATCCACGGACGCACGCACGTGAGGATGTGAGTGTCCGACATGCGGGACGTTGTTGTAAGCATCAAGGTAGGTACGCCCTTTATCGTCGAACAACAGCGCACGCCATCCGCGCACAATCGTGACCGGGTCGTCGCCGTACGAGAGACGAAGGTTTCCCGGTGCGTGCGCTGCTCGCCGTTTGCGGAGGGATCCATCCTCGGTGGCCGGTGTGAGCGCCCGATCATCCGTGAGGCCAGCGAGACGCGACGGATCGGGGAAGCGGCGTACCCAATAGTCGAGGTCATTCACGTCGACTACGCCGGGCCACTCGCTTCCCGGCACCTCGGTGGTTGAGACCTGAAAATGGATGTGCGGAGGCCATCCGCCGTTTTCTCTCGGTGGTCCAAGCCGCGCAAAGGCTTCCCCTGCCTTGATCGGGTCGCCGGGCGCCAGGGCGCGAGCACTGTCGTGCTGCAGGTGACCGTATAGCGTGTAGAACCGTATCCCCGCTGTGGGCTCATGTGCGAGTACGATCAGTCCGCCGTAGTCGAACTCGGCATCGCAGACTTCCGCACTCAGTACAGTCGCGTTGTATGGAGCATGGACCTCCGTACCCTGCGGCAAAAAGACATCGAGAGCGATGTGTATCGTTCGCCGCTCACTCGCGCCATGTGTTGTGGACAAATAGAAAGGTGCGCCGTAAATCAGGCGTGGCTCGCGATAGCGTCCGAGCACCGGCTTGCCGGTTGGTGCCAACGCATCTACCGCTTCGGCCACCTCTGCGAGCTCAGGGGACACGGGATTGTCGGTCGCGTGTGTGCCTGTAATCGAGAGATCGAGTACCGGAGCGCTGGCGAGATCGGTCTTGAACAGCGGCTCCGGTGCGACGTTCGGGTTGGCGATCCAGTCGAGCGAGGCTTGATCGGGATCAGCGAGATCGCATGCCGCTGTCAGGTGGCGCAACACCTCATTCGTGGGAATATCCAGCGCCGCGTCGAGAAACTCATGTATCGCTGCCTGTGATACCTGGCGATACGGGTCATGATTGCCGCGGCACTCATCCTCCCAAGCGATCACCATGCTGCTCACCATGCGCGTCAGCATCAAGGGCCATAGCAGTTCGAGTTCCTCAAATGAGAGCTCACTATGCCGGTGATACCCTCTGATAAAAGCACGCAGACTGCGCAACGGATGCGCGGACTTCGGCAGCAGATAGGTCGCGGCTATCGCGAGGTCGATGATCCGGGCCCCACGCATCATGTCGCCAAAGTCGATGACGGCAGCCAGTGCAGGTTTGGCACCCGGGTCGCACTGATAGAGCAGGTTGTAGTCGTTGAGATCGTAATGCAGGGCTTGCGTCGGCAGTTTGGCAAGCCGCTGTAGCGTAGGGCCGGTGTGCTCCGACAGGATTTGGTCGATCCACTCGCGTTTGGGATGTTGCTGCTGGTGTTTGCTGCGCTCGGCCAGTGTTGGCGTCGATTCCATGCGCCAACGCAGATCCCGCTCCAGCGCCGGGTGTTCGAAGTCTTTCAGAGCGCTGTGAAGGTGCGAAATTGCAGCACCGAGTGCTTCCACCAACTCGCCGTCGCACGGTGAGACCTTCGCTAGTGGGACTGCCTCGACCCATTCCTGAGCCCAAACAGCACGTTCTTGCTCGCCGTAATTGATGTATGCGACAGGTTCGCCGGAACTGGTGGTTAGTGGCCGAGGTACAGGTACGCCTTCCGCCCGGACGTGTCTCAGTGCTCGCCATTGCAAGTCGATGGCTTCGGTTTGGTGCGTCGGGGGCGCAATTTTGTAGACGCGCCGGCCGTCTGAGAGGTTGGTGTCATGCTCGCCGTTCAGTGCCCTGAGTGGGCCGCAGCCGGGCCACAGCGCCGACAATTGAGAGCGCAAAGCGCTCAGTTCGGTGGTGTCATCCATAGATGCGATCGGGCAACCAGGTAGCCAGTTCAGGAAAAGCTGCCAGTAGTCCCAGCATCAGGATCTGGATGGCGATAAAGGGCACAACGCCTCGATAGATCGCGCTGGTAGGCACGCTATCCGGTGCGACGCCGCGCAGATAGAACAGGGCGAACCCGAACGGGGGTGTCAGGAACGAGGTCTGCAGGTTCAGTGCGATCATCACGCCCAGCCAGACCGGGTCGAGGCCCATGCTGAGGAGCGTCGGTCCAACGATGGGGACCACAACGAACGTGATCTCTATGAAATCCAGCACGAAGCCCATGATGAACATGAGCAGCATAACGGCGACAAAAGCGCCGACGACACCGCCCGGCAGCTGCGCGAGCCATGTCTGAACCACTTCGTCTCCCCCAAATCCGCGGAAGACAAGCGCGAAGATCGAGGCGCCGATCAAGATCATGAAAACCATCGCAGTAACGCGTGTTGTGCGTTTCGCGATGTCATGGAGCGCAGCAAAATCAAGCTCGCTCCGCAGCAAAGCCAGCAGTAGTGCCCCGGCTGCGCCAACGCCCGCAGCCTCTGTAGGCGTTGCGATTCCCGTCAAAATAGAGCCTAAGACCGCCAGCACCAGCACCAAAGGTGCAGCAATTGACTGCAGCAATTTCGCAACACGCAACTGTTGCGTTACCGGTTCTTTTGACCGTGGCATGGCGTCTGGTCGTACCAGTGATACGCCCAGTAGCCAGACGAAATAGAGCAGCACCAGTAGCAGGCCAGGAATCAGAGCGCCGGCGAACAAATCGCCCACGGACACAGTATCTGGGGTGAAGACTCCTTGCTCCAGCTGCGCCTTCTGATAGGCCGAGGACAACACGTCGCCGAGCAAGACGAGGACAATCGAGGGCGGAATGATCTGACCGAGGGTTCCCGAGGCGCATATCGTGCCGCTGGCGAGGGCAGGCGAGTAACCTCGCTGCAGCATCGCGGGCAGAGAAAGCAAACCCATGGTGACGACGGTTGCGCCGACGATACCCGTGCTGGCTGCCAGCAACATGCCGACTAGTAGTACCGCAAAACCTAACGCTCCGTGACGCCCGCCGAAGAGCTCACTGAGGGTGGTGAGCAGTTCCTCGGCGATTCGTGAGCGTTCCAGCGTAATGCCCATGAACACGAACAACGGCACAGCGATGAGCGTCTCGTTCCCCATGATGCCTGCCAGTCGATTGGGCAGAGACGTCAGGAAGGCGGTATCGAACGTGCCAGCGAGAGTCCCGAGCAAGGCCACGGCAAGTGACGTACCGGCCAGAACGAACGCGACCGGGTAGCCGGTCATCAAGACGGCGACAACCGCCAGGAACAGCCCTACCGCCCAGAGCGTCATGCTGTATCTTCTCGAAAATCTGCAATGCTGCGGGCAACAAGGACGATAGCCTGCAGCAAAAGCAGTACTGGCATGACGATCATGAAGGTCTTCAAGATGGCCGGCGCAGGAAATGGCAGCCCTCCTGCCTGGCCCGACGCCTCCCGCGTTGCCCAGCTGCCCAATGGTCCGAACACGTAGTTCCAGGTAGATAGCAGCAGGTAA
Source organism: Pseudomonadota bacterium (assembly GCA_038521865.1). Lineage (GTDB taxonomy): Bacteria > Pseudomonadota > Gammaproteobacteria > Steroidobacterales > Woeseiaceae > CALBPI01. The sequence goes on from JBCBKO010000002.1 coordinate 671,111, forward strand.
AAACAGGTTGGGATCAACAACAGCAGAGTACCGATGCCATCGACCAGCGCGCGGCCACGCTTGCTAAGGCGCTGATAGATGATGTCCACACGCACGTGTTCGTCATGGCTGAGTGTGTATGCGGCGCCCAGCAGGAATACGGCAGCGTGCATCCAGGTGGTCAATTCCTGCATCCAGATTCGACCGAAGCCGAACAGATCGCGGCCCGCTATAACCAAAACCGTGTTCAGCACCATGAGTGCCGTCATCCACGCTATGCCCCGGCCAATCCACCGATTAAAGCGATCCAGAACTTCCATCGATTATCGCCGCCAGAACGTTGGGGTAATCAGCACGAGCAAGGTGAAAATCTCCAAACGGCCCAGAACCATCGCCACGATGCAGATCCACTGGCCAGTGGGAGACACATTCATGAAACCGCTGGTCACCTCACCTAATCCAGGTCCGAGGTTATTCAGGGTCGCTGCAACTGCAGCAAAAGCGCTCTCCTGATCAAGACCTGTGCTGACCAAAGCCAGCAAAATAACGACAAAAACGACGATGTAGACGGCAAAGAATCCCCAAACAGCCTCAACAACTCTGCGCGAAACGGCCTTTTTACCAATTTTGACGGGAATCTCTGCGCTCGGATGTACCAGCCGTGCAATTTCGCGCGCCCCCTGGCGGTACAGCAGCAGTGCACGCATGACTTTGATGCCACCCGCGGTCGACCCTGCGCATCCCCCAATAAAACTTGAGAATATGAGCAACACCGGAATTGCTCCTGGCCAGGCCGCATAGTTCGCCGTTGTAAAGCCGGTGGTCGTCGCCATGGACACGGCCTGGAATGCACTGTCCAGCACGGTCTGGCCCGGACCGCCAATGGGGTTTGTCATCAGCAGAACCGCGCTGACGATCACGGTGAGCGAGGCGATGATGAAGGCGTAGGCTCGCACCTCCGGGTCATCGAAGTAGTGTCGGATCGAATTGTTGCGCCAGGCGAAAAAGTGCAATGAAAAATTGATGCCGGCGAGCAGCATGAAAATGATGGCAACAGCATCGATTGCGCCACGATCGAAGTGACCAAGGCTGAGGTCGTGGGTCGAGAATCCGCCAATGGCGACGGTTGAAAAGCTATGGCAGATCGCGTCGAACACGCTCATGCCGGCCAAGTAATAAGCAACACCGCATAGCACTGTGAACCCGAGATAGACGTACCACAACGCCTTAGCGGTCTCGGTGATTCTAGGCGTGAGCTTAGTGTCCTTAACTGGCCCTGGTGTCTCAGCGCGGTAGAGCTGCATGCCACCAACGCCGAGCATGGGCAGGATGGCCACCGCGAGGACAATGATCCCCATGCCACCCAGCCATTGCAGTTGCTGGCGGTAAAACAGGATCGACTCGGGCAGCCCGTCCAAGCCAGTGATAACGGTCGCGCCGGTTGTAGTCAGGCCAGAGATCGACTCAAACACGGCCTCGGTCAGTGTCATGCTGGGTTCGGACGAGAGCCAGAGCGGCATCGCGCCAATTGTGCCTAGCACCATCCAGAATGATGCGACCACCAGGAACCCGTCGCGTAGGCGCAGATCCTTACGTGCGCGTCGGACCGGTAGAAAAAGCAGTACACCCAGAGCGAGAATCAGCAGGAAAGAATAGAGGAACGCCCGCCAGGCGCCATCCGAATAAACCAGGGAGACGGCAATCGGAGGCAACATCGCCACGCTGAACATCGTCAGCAGCAAACCGAGAATGCGTTGGATGACCGACCAGTTCATCGTTCAACGTCGCTCAGAGGAACGAGACGCCTACTTGGAAGAGTGCTTCAACTTCGTCGATTTTGCGTCGATCAGAGAGAAAAATGATGACATGGTCGTCGGCTTCGATCACGGTGTCGTGATGCGCGATGATCACCTCATCGCCGCGCACCAGCGCTGCGATGGATGCGCCCTTGGGCAAGGCGAGACTCTCGATCGACTTGCCGACGACTTTGCTGGTGCCGCTCGCACCGTGGGCAACCGCCTCAATCGCCTCCGCAGCGCCACGTCGCAGTGAGTGTACTTTCACGACATCGCCGCGACGCACATGTGCCAGTAGCGATCCGATCGTAATTTGCTGCGGCGACAAAGCGATATCGATGCTGCCGGATTCCATCAACTCGGCATAGCTCGGCCGATTGATCAGCGCCATGACCTTATTGGCACCGAGCCGCCGAGCCAGCATGGCCGAGAGGATATTGGCTTCCTCAGCATTGGTGAGTGCGCAGAATACGTCTGCGCTGTCGATGTTTTCCTCGAGCAGCAGATCCTCGTTGGCGGCGTCGCCATTCAGAACGATCGCTTTGGACAATTGCTCCGAGATGATTCGTGCGCGCTCCGGATTACGCTCGATGATCTTGACCTGGTTGGTTTGCTCCAGCGTCTGCGCCAGGCGTAGTCCGATATTGCCGCCCCCTGCGATGATGACACGTCGCACCGGATCTTCGAGCTTGCGCATTTCGCTCATGAATACCCGAATATCCTTTCTGGCAGCAATAAAGAAGACCTCATCACCTTCCCGAATCACCGTGTCACCGTGCGGTTCGATCGAGCGGCCGTCTCGATAAATCGCGGCGATTCGTGCCTCGGTATTGGGGTGGTGTTCTTTAATGTTCTTGAGCTGCTGACCGACGAGCAGGCCATCGCGATCAGCGCGCGCACCCACCAGTCGTACTCGATCGTCGGCGAACTCCAGCACCTGCAATGCGCCTGGGTACAGGATCAATTGCTCAACGTACTCGCAGACCAATTGCTCGGGGCTGATCCGAACGTCGACGGGCATCGATTCTTGTGCGAACAGTTTTTCCGCCGTCATGTATTCGGCCGCCCGAATACGCGCGATCTTGGTCGGCGTGCGGAACATGGAGTAACCCACCTGACAAGCGACCATATTGGTCTCGTCAGAGTCGGTCAGGGCGATGATGATGTCGGCGTCTCGCCCCCCGGCGCGCTCCAGCACATCCGGGTAGCTGGCGTGCCCGACGACCGTTCGGATATCGAGACGATCCTGTAGCTCACGCAACACCTCCGCATTGATATCGACAACGGTGACGTCGTTCGACTCTTCCCGCGACAAGTGTTGCGCCGCACTCGCACCCACCTGTCCTGCGCCTAGAATCAGGATCTTCATCGCTTCGGATTCTACATTAACTCAAGGTTGGCGTAGTTGAGCATCAGGCATTTTGTTCCGGCAGATTCAAAGTTCACCCAAACGCGTGCATGAGCGCCCTGACCCTCACAGTTCAGGATCACACCATCTCCAAATTTGGCATGACGCACAGGGCGGCCGAGCTGGACCGCCGGCGTGTCGTCAATCAGGCGACCGCTGCCGCTCGATTTTCTCGGTGCGGCAACTGGCCGCTGCAGATTGGCCCTCGGTCGGATTTCCTCAATCAGCTGCGTGGGGATCTCTCGAATGAAGCGCGATGGCGCGGCAAAACTGTCCATACCGTGCAGTCGACGCTGCTCTGCATACGTGATGTAGAGCTCCTGCATTGCACGAGTGCATCCGACGTAGCAGAGTCTGCGCTCTTCCTCGAGGCCCGCGGGATCGGTCACCGAACGCTGATGCGGGAACAGGCCATCTTCCATGCCGCAGATAAACACGAGCGGAAACTCGAGGCCCTTCGCTGAGTGCAAAGTCATTAATTGCACGCAATCTTCCCAAGCGTCCGCCTGGCCTTCGCCGGCTTCAAGCGCAGCATGCGCAAGAAACGCATCGAGTTCGGACATGTCTTCCGCTTCTTCGGTGCTGTCGGGGGCAAATCCTCGTGCTGCGCTCACGAGCTCCTCGATGTTCTCGATGCGGGTAGCCGCCTTTTCTTCACCCTCTTTGCGGTAATGGGATGCCAGGTCGCTCGCGTGGATTACGTGATCAACTTTCTCGTGCAGATCCAGCGTTGCGCAGCTTTCGGCCATGCTTTCGATCAAATTGAGGAATCGACCGATAGCCTTGGCACTGCGTCCCGCCATCGGGTCCGACACGACCGCACCAGCGGCACGCCACAGGGAGCACGCGTTGGCGCGCGCGTAGCTTCGCATCGCCTCAACACTTCGAGCACCGATACCGCGCGCGGGAACATTAACTACTCGTTCAAACGCCGCGTCATCGTCGCGATTGCTGATCAGTCTGAGATAGGCGAGCACGTCCTTAATTTCTGCACGCTCGAAGAAGCGCAATCCACCGTAAACCCGGTACGGGATGCGCGAATTGAGCAACATCTCCTCAAGCACGCGCGATTGAGCGTTCGATCGGTACAAGATCGCTGAGTCATCACGTCGATTGCCCTGGGCGATCCAGTCTTTCAGCCGATTGACGATAAAGTCGGCTTCGTCGCGTTCATTAAATGCCGCGTATAGCCGGATTGGGGGCCCATCCTTATCGTCGGTCCAGAGGTTCTTGCCCAGCCGGCCACCATTGTTTGCAATGATGGCGTTGGCGGCATTGAGTATATTTCCCGTGGATCGATAGTTTTGCTCGAGTTTGACGACGCGAGTCCCGGGGTAGTCTCGTTCGAACCCGCTGATATGCTCAATGCGCGCGCCGCGCCAGCGATAAATTGACTGATCGTCGTCTCCGACGGCGAACGGGATGCTACCGCCCGCTGTCAGCATACGAATCCAGGCGTACTGAATGGCGTTGGTGTCCTGAAACTCATCGACGAGAACGTGCCTGAAGCGCCTCTGGTAGTGGCCCAGTAACTCCGCATTGTTGCGCCACAGCTCATGCGCTCGCAGCAGGATCTCTGCAAAATCGATCACGCCGCTACGTTCACAGGCCGCCTGATAGTCGGCGTAGAACTCGATCAACCGCTTGCGGTTGGGGTCGCCACCCGCGTCCATGTGATCTGCTCGAAGTCCTTCGTCTTTCGCACCGTTGATGAAGCTTTTCACCTCGCGCGGTGACCACTCGCTATCCGCCGCACTGCTTTCTTTCATCAGGCGTTTGATCAGACGATCCTGATCTGCGCTATCGAGTATCTGGAAATTCTGTGGTAGCCCGGCCTCTTGCCAGTGGCGACGTAAGAGTCGATGCGCCAGACCATGGAACGTGCCGATCCAAAGGTGTCGGGCCGGCATGCGAATCAATTGTTCGATGCGCGCGCGCATCTCACTCGCCGCCTTATTGGTGAAGGTTACGGCGAGCAGACTCTGTGGAGAGATATGTTCGACCTGCATAAGCCACGCGGCTCGGTGCACCAGTACGCGCGTTTTACCGCTGCCGGCACCTGCGACGACGAGCACCGGCTCTTGTGCGGCACTTACCGCTTCGCGTTGTGCGTCGTTGAGTCCTTCAAGGAGTGCAGTGACGTCCATAGATCGATGGGAGGCCCGTGAGAATCGGATAAAAGAATTGTGAATGTTAGCCAAAAAAAAGCCCCGTTGCCGGGGCTTGAGGAGTCCAATCAGGCGGAAAGGGAGAGGATTAGCCTGATTGATCCATGCTGTGCAGTAGCTCAAGGATTTCCCGCTGGCAGCGAGAGATTTCCAATGGGGTTTTGATGACTGGCAGCCAGCGTGGAAGGCCACGCGCTCGTCGGTCGACCAACAGTGCGCGTCGATTCAAGAGATGCCCGAGTCCGGCGTCGAGGAAGTCCATTGCCCTTAGTCCGGGCATGTTTTCGGCGTGAAGCACCAGGTCGGGCGCGTGCATAGCCCCCAGGCGGATTGCGGCGCTGCCATCCGTGGCAGCGACCGCCTGGACCCCGAGACCGTTCACTATCTGGGCAATGGTTCTACACAACGCGCGGGACGGATCGCAGATTAAGACACTCCGCTGTCGCGTCTGCGGCGTTCCGGCATGTCGGGTACCTTGCGGTACAAAGAGCATTGCTCCAGTTGTTGCCAAGCTTTCTTCCCTAAAGTTTGCGCCCAATCCGTGGGCTGACCTTTCCCGAGGCTTCCTAGGCTACTCTTGGACGACTGCGTTCGGAATGGGTGAAAACCCTGATAATTGATTACAGAAAAATGAAGAAAAAACAGAGAGATAGGTGAACTGGTTCACACTTTGCTTGGCGTGGAATCGCAAGTCTCTGAAATTAAACAGAAAAAATTATTATTATGTTTAATGACTTCAAGCCCTTTTAAAACCACGTTTTTGTAAGGGTTTTTACTTAGACGGAACTTAGATTTCTCCGGATCGCATATTTAGTCAATTCTGCGACGGAAGAGATTTTCAGCTTTCTGCTGATTTGACGTCGATGGGTCTCAACCGTCTTTTCGCTCAAAAACAAATCTGCCGCAATCTCACGGGTCTTTTTGCCCTCCGCGATCATCGTCAACACTTCGGTTTCGCGTGCGCTCAGCGTATCCGAACGCCCGCCGGTGTTCGCAATTTCCTTGATACCCGCGCCGAGATGCACGCGTCCGTCGATGACCTCCTCTATCGCCGTGGAGATCTCTTCAAAGGCGGACTCTTTGCGGATATAGCCCATTGCGCCGGCACTGAGCATGCCTGTGACGAAGCTCCTCTCGGCGTGCATGGTGACCGCAATCACTCTGACGTCTGGTGCCACCTCGCGGATGGTGTTGGTGGCGTCTATGCCGTTGATGTCCGGCATCGCAACGTCCATCAGCATGATGTCAGGTTTTTCCTGTTCGGCGATCAGCACGGCTTCGGCGCCGTTTGCCCCCTGACCCACGATTTCGATATCGGTATCAAGGTCATGCAAAAGAGAGGCGAGACCATCACGAACGAGTTGATGGTCATCAATAATCGCGATCCTGATGCTCATGGCGTACCTCCCCCCGGAAACTCCGGCTGAAAACGATAACGCGAGCCCCCAAACGCCATCTCAGATTATCATGGCGCGCGTTCCGCCGCCCGGCCGAAAGTCAAATTTGAGCTCGTAGCCGAACCGTCTGAGCTGTTCACTGATGCCGGCGAGGCCAAGTCCAAGGTCGGTTGAGAGATCCTTGCCAAGCCACCATCCCTGCTGAACGCCGTCGTCGCTGACCTCAATCGCAGCAATGCCCCGCACGTGATCCCACCGAACTTTGATCCAGAGATTGTGGCAGTCGGCGTGTAGACGCGCGTTTTCGACAAGCTCGCGGATGGTCGTGAATATCATCACGCGCAGTGGCTCGCTGAGCGTCACGCGTTCCCCCTGCTCCTCAAGCGAAATCGCAATATCGCCAACCTGATCGAGGTTCTGCGTCAATTCCTGAAGTGCCGGAATCAGGCCAAGCTCATACAGGACCGATGTGGAGAGATCGCGAATGATGCCCCGTGTTGCCGCAAGCGCGTCGTCTACAATATTAGTAATCGCTTCGATGGTTTCGGGTGCCGATACTCTTCGCCGGCTCACTTCACCCAGTTTCATTCGCGCTACTGCGAGACGCTGAACCAGCCCGTCATGCAACTCGACCGAGGTTTGTCGGCGTACCCGTTCGGCGGCATCAGATAAGCGAGCCGCCAGTTCGCGAAGCTGGCGTTGATAAACAAACATGGAACGCACGGCCACTGCATGGTTTTGGTAGCCGAGGTAGTGATCTCGTATTGTGCCGAGCAACGACTCCACATCGGAGTCACGAATCCTGGCTTGCGGCTTGCTCACCATAACCAGTGCACCGGCGATTTCCTCATCGAAACTCATCGGCATGATGCTCGCTTGAAGCGTGGTGTCTGCAACAAATGCACATGCCCACGGCGGCCGCTCATCGGATGTCGCCGGAAAATAGAGTGACCGTGATCTTGTCATCACATTTCGAAGCGCTGGATGTCGGCGAGAGTCAACTGTAGGCGACAGCGTATTCTGGGAAATATCGGAGTTCTCACGACTCCAGATTTGCTCGACATTCAGCGTGAACTCTTCGCGGCTCATCTGCTCGGCCAAATAGATGGCACACAACGACGCGTCGCAGTACTCACCAGCAATTTCGAGCGCTTTCTCCAGTTGCGTGATCCGTGCATGCATGACATGTCGTGGAATATTCGCATGTGCACGCTGAATCCATTGCGCGATCTCCTGGTTGGCGTTCGCCAGTCGCCGGATTCGTCTTTGCGAGTTCATCATCGCGGTGCACAGCAGCATAATTGCGGCGATGCCGAGCAACAGGGACTGGCCCTCAACCAACATGACCACGCCCTCGGCCTGCGTGAGTTGTACTGCTTGGGCTTTAAGTACGACCCCAACAATGACGACCAGTGCCAGTACTGCAGCGGCCACAAAGATTGGGCCGACGAACACGGTCAGGGATACGCCCGCCACTGCAGCCAGTGTGCGGCTGGTGTATTGATACGGTTGCATCGCTTCAAACCAGGTCGATGGGTACTTCGCGACGCCGAGCAGGGACAACAACAACAGCGCGGCGAGAATAATTACGACAGCGAATGCGCGCGGCACTGACCGAGTGATCTCCCGTCGCACCGGCATTCCCAACAGCATGCCCAGACCAGCGGTTGCGGTAACCCCGACGCCGATGGCAAGTGCATTGGCAATGGGAAAGCTCAGGCCGTCTCCCTGATAGCGCAACATCAAACTGGAACCAATGGCATAGCCCACCATCACTAATACAGTCATGACTGACATGATCGGAAAGATGCGTTGGGCCAATGCCCCACGCACCTGCGGCTTCAGAACCACTTCGATGCTGCCGCCGATGAATAATGCTGAGAAAAGTGTGGCCGCCATCGCCCAAAGTGCATCAGCAAGCACGAAACCGAATACAGCCTTATAGACGAGCACGCCGGCAATCGTTGCTGGCCCAAGTGCTGCAAGCCAGTCACGTGGTCGATGCACTACGAGGCATGCGGCCAGCCAGCCGGTGCCGAGCCACGCTACCGCGACCTTATACTCCTGAATAAAGAGTGCTCGCTCCGCCAGAAGCAGCACCACAAATCCGGCAAATCCCACCCACAACAGCCTTCGACGGGAGGGCAGGTCGTACATCTGTGTCTAGCCGATCCGCGAGAGCTTCAGGAGTTTGCGCAAGTCCTTGAGGAAAGCCTTGCGATCAGGGTTGGCGGTGTAGTCGAGGATGATATTGCCAATAGGATCGATGATGTAAATATGCGTTGCGTCCAGCTGGGCTATTGCGCCTTGCAGTGCCGGTGCGGTTTCCGACGTCGGCGTCAGGGCGACCAAGCCAGGATGTTCATCCAAAATCGTCGATTCGAGTGGCACCTCAGTCCAGACCATTCGCTCGATCCGATCGATTTCCCGACCGGTAGCAAGTCGAATCTGTCGGATGTCGACCAGCGCGTTCTGACATTCCTCTTCGCACGTTTGCTGACCCACGTAAAGAAGCGTCCAGCGGCCACGGACGCCTAGATCGAAGTGCTCCTTCGGTTCCAATGTGATGGGCGGCTCGATCAATGTTCCGTAGTTGACTTGCGCGTCCTTCATTCCGCCACCGAAATAGAGCGCAATGGCAACGATCAAAGGTCCAAAGAAAACCAGCGCAAGCAGCAGCAGCTGCACACGCCCTCGACGATCAGGTTTCACGGCTTCATTCACGGTTGTTCTTGCTCCGGGTGCGCCACCAGGCACCCACCATCAATAGTGTAAGCGCGATAGACATGGCGAACCATTGCACCGCATATCCCATGTGGCGCTCGGGCGGCAATCCACCGGGTGCCCAGCGACGAACGAAACTGTCTGACTCATCCGCCAATGCTGTGGTGCTCAAGAGCACCCAATTCTTTGGTTTGAGATCCAGTAGGTTCGATAATTCCGCCATCGTTGGAAACACAAGCAACGGTGGCCAGCGCTCGGTTGTTGTCGGGTTGTCCCCGAGCTTGAGCCCCCCTACCGGCAACTTCCCGACGCGCCCGATCACGGTCTGGACCCCCGGGGGAACTGTTAACGGCACCGCCGGCGTACGCTCGCTCGTCAGGGGAATCCACCCACGATTGATCAGCAGAGTCTGGCCGTCTGAAAGCACCATTGGGCTGATCACGTACGCGCCCGCCTGCCCGTCAACCACAATGTTGTCGATGAGCAGCTGGCGATCGCGAATGAACTCCCCGGTCGCGGTGACGGGACTAAACGATTGGGGATCAGTTAGCGCAGCCGCATCCTGCGTAGTGTCGTTCTCAAGCTGGGTTTCATAACGCGAGAGCGCTTGTGCGCGTTGTCCGCTCTTGTCTAATTGCCAGAATCCTAGCCAAAGCATGGTCGGCATCAGCAGCAGATACAACAGCAAAGGCCAGGCGCTGAGTAAGCGCGAGCCGATCGAAGTCACGTTATACTCTCCGCCCGCGAAAGAGTGTCATGTGACATGCGAATTGTTGTTCTGTTGATCCTTGGTGCGATCATCTTTTCTCTCGGCTCTGGCCTTTACTATCTTACTCGTGACCAGATGGATTCGGGGCGTTTGTTGCGCGCGTTGACCTGGCGAATCGGTTTAAGTGTTTTGTTATTCGGCGGCCTCTTGCTCGCTGGAGTTATGGGTTGGATTGAACCCGGTTCGAGATAACAAAAAAAAAGGGCGCCGTAGAGGCGCCCTTTGGAAATCGGGTGTTCGGTTGGGTTTAGAACCAGTACACAAAAATGTACAAACCAAGCCAGACCACGTCGACGAAGTGCCAATACCACGCCGACGCTTCGAAGGCGAAATGGTTGCGCGCTGTGAAGTGTCCACGCAGCACCCTGATCCAGACCACAAATAACATCAGCGCACCGATTGAGACGTGCATGCCGTGGAAGCCGGTCAACATAAAGAATGTTGATCCGTAAATGCCACTTTCCAACGTCAGGTTCAATTCGTGGTAGGCATGAATATACTCAACCGCCTGTAGGTACACGAAGATCGCGCCTAGCAGCCAGGTCAGACCAAGGAAGATCGCTACGGTGTTGCGGTGCATGTCCCGCAATGCATGATGGGCGACTGTGATGGTGACACTACTGGTCAGCAGGATGGCTGTGTTGATCGCCGGCAAGCCTAGCGGGCCCATGGCTTGAAACTCGCCACCGACACCTGCAGGACCATTACTGGGCCACATGGCCTCAAAGCCAGGCCACAGGATCAGGCCTGTGAAGAAGTTATTGCTGCCGCCCTCCAGGAACGGCAGTGCCATGTTCCGCGTGTAATACAGAGCACCGAAGAATGCTGCGAAGAACATGACTTCGGAGAAGATGAACCAGCTCATTCCCATGCGGAACGACTTGTCGACCTGCGCCGAATAAATGCCCTTTTCGCTCTCGTCGATAACGTCGCCGAACCAGCCGACCATCATGCCGACAACCACGGCAACCCCTACCGCGAACATCCAGGGTCCGACGCTGCCACCATTTAGCCACCCGGACACGCCGAGCATCATGATGAAGAGTCCGATGGATCCGACGATCGGCCAGTGGCTGCCGTGCGGTACGTAATATTTGTCGTTGGTGTGTGCCATTAGGCTTGTCCCGTTTGCTCGCCTATTGCGAGCGATGTCCCACGCGGCTGTATTTTACAGAGCCGCTACGTTTTCGATATCAAAAAATGTGTATGACAGCGTGATCGTGTCGATGTAGTCCGGGAGCTCCGGATTGATCATGAATCGCACTGGCATTTCCTTGCGCTCCCCAGCTTCGAATGGCTGGTTGTTGAAGCAAAAACACTCGGTCTTGTTCAGATAGCCGGCCGCCTTGTTTGGGTAGACGCTCGGAATGGCCTGCGCGACCTTATCGGTTTCGGTCAGGTTACTCGCGAAAAACACAGCGTCGTAGATCTCACCAGGCACCACTTCCATGCTGCGCACGGACGACTCGAAGTCGTAAGGGGCGTACTGGTTGACCGTGGTCGTGAACTGGATCGTAATCACGCGTTCATCGCCAGCAACGGCGGTTAGCTCCAGCGGTGCTTCGTTGGTGCGCCCACCAAACCCGGTGACTTCGCAAAACACGTCATATAAAGGTACAAGCGAAAAAGCGAAACCGAATGCGCAGGCGGCCATCGCAACGAGCTTCAGCGGTAACCAGCGATCACCCATGAACTATCCTGCCGCGCCGCCGCGAACGAAAGTGATCGTGATGAATGCGACGAAAACAGCAAAAGCAACAACGCCCAAGAGAAGTGCGTTGCGCCGAATCTGCTTCTGCGCCGCTGGATCAGTCATCACGACCTACTTCACTACCGGAGCTTCATCGAAGGTGTGGTGCGGTGCGGGCGAAGGTACCGTCCACTCGAGCCCTCTCGGGTTATCCCACACCTCAGCAGTTGCCTTCTTACCGCCACGTGCACACGCGATGATGATGTAGACGAAGAGCAGTTGAGATAAACCGAAGCCAAAGGCGCCGACGGTGGCGATGAAGTTGAAGTCGGCGAACTGTGTCGAGTAGTCGGGGATGCGTCGAGGCATACCCGCCAGACCCAGGAAGTGCATCGGGAAGAACGTCAGGTTCACGAAGAACGTGGTCAACCAGAAGTGTGTTTTGCCGAGGGTTTCGTTGTACATGTGGCCCGTCCACTTCGGCAGCCAGTAGTACACGCCTGCGATGATCGCGAAGATCGCGCCCGGAACCAGTACGTAGTGGAAGTGAGCCACCACGAAGTAGGAATCGTGATACTGGAAGTCGGCCGGAACAATCGCGAGCATCAGGCCAGAGAATCCACCGATCGTGAACAGGAACAGGAACGCTACCGAGAACAGCATCGGCGTCTCGAACGTCATCGCCCCTTTCCACATCGTTGCGGTCCAGTTGAAGACTTTCACGCCGGTCGGTACGGCGATCAACATGGTGGTAAACATGAAGAATAGCTGACCAGTCAACGGCATGCCTGCCGTAAACATGTGGTGCGCCCACACGATGAACGACAGGAACGCGATGCTTGCAGTCGCGTAGACCATCGAGTCGTAACCAAACAGGGGTTTGCGCGAGAACGTCGGAATGATCTCCGAGATGATGCCGAATGCCGGCAAAATCATGATGTAGACCTCCGGATGCCCGAAGAACCAGAAGATGTGCTGGAACATGACCGGGTCACCACCACCGGCTGCGCGGAAGAAGCTCGTGCCGAAGAACTGGTCAGTCAGCAGCATGGTTACCGCGCCTGCGAGTACCGGCATCACCGCAATCAGCAGATAAGCCGTGATCAGCCACGTCCAAACGAACAGCGGCATTTTCAGTAGCGTCATGCCCGGTGCGCGCATGTTCATGATGGTCACGATGATGTTGATCGCGCCCATGATTGACGAGATCCCCATCAAGTGGACGGCGAAGATCAACATCGGGAATGCGTCGCCGGTTTGCAGCACCAGCGGCGGATACATGGTCCAGCCGCCTGCCGGTGCTCCGCCCGGCACGAACAGCGTCGCGAGCAGGATGGTAAACGCGGCGGGCAGAATCCAGAACGACCAGTTGTTCATTCTGGGCAGTGCCATATCGGGCGCGCCGACCATGAGCGGAATCATCCAGTTGGCGAGACCTACAAATGCGGGCATCACCGCACCGAAGATCATAATCAGCGCATGCATCGTGACCATCTGGTTGTAGAAGCCAGGTGACACGAACTGCATCCCGGGTTGACCGAGTTCGGTGCGGATCACCAGGGCCATGAGACCGCCGACAAAGAGCATGATCAGGCTGAAGATCAGGTACATCGACCCAATGTCTTTGTGGTTCGTCGTGAACAACCAGCGTTTGATGCCGGTCATTTCTGGTCCGTGATCGTGGTGGTCGTCGGCGTGGTGTTCTGTGGCAGCACTCATTGGTGTTAGCTCCCGATATCTTGTTCTGTTTACTCTGCGGACGCGGTGTTGTCGGCGAACTGGGCGCTTCCTACACCCTGTTCCGCCTGCAGCGCCGCCATGCGAGCGTCAAATTCGTCTTGCGCGAGGACTTCGACCACGATCGGCATAAAGCCATGATCCTGACCGCACAACTCGGCGCACTGGCCGCGATATATTCCCGGTTCTTCAGCTCGGAACCACACCTGGTTAATGTAGCCAGGAATCGCGTCCTTCTTGATGCCGAAGTCAGGCATCCACCAGGCGTGCAGCACGTCGTTGGAGGTGATTAGTACACGGACCTTCTTGTCGACCGGCACGATTACGTGGTTGTCGACTTCGAGCAGGTAGTTCTCGACCGTGGTCGGGTCGATGCCGGAGTCGAGGCGTCGTGCGTCGTTACTGGTGCGCGCGAGGTTCGAGTAGAAGCTCACTTCTTCGTCGATGTACTCGTATTGCCATTTCCACTGATAGGCCGTCGCTTTGATCGTGATGTCCGGGTTCCGGTCATCTTCGATGTCGAGCATCGTTTGCGTTGCAGGAACGGCCATGCCGACGAGAATCAGCACAGGAATCAGCGTCCAGATGATCTCCGCCTTGGTGCTGTGCGAGAACTGTGCGGGCTCGACGCCGCGAGATTTGCGGTGCAGCACTAACGCCAGAATCATCCAGCCGAACACGAACACGGCGATCGCGCAGCACACGTAAAAAATCAGCATGTGCAAGCCGTGGATGTCCCGGCTGATGGTGGTCACGCCTTCGCGCATGTTGAGTTCCCAGTCCGCTAGGGCGGCGCCACTCGGCAGCAGCGTCATCAATGCGCCTAGCAATATCTTTTGCATTTTCATCAGTCAGTCCTGATATCAGGTAATTTCGCGAGGTCGGGAATCGACAGACCGGCGGTCAGAATCGTCCAGGGCATCAGCGCGTCCCGACACTGTTCCCATACAATATTGTACCTGCTGGAGCGCGGGAAAAGGAGACTTGGGCCACGCTTTGTGGCGGGTAGATCCTCGACTAAGGTTGTTCAGAGAGGACTTGTTTCAGGCGTCTCAGCAATGTCCGCTTTTCTGCCTCGATCAGGAAGTCACCGAAGGGTGTCCACCTTCCTTCACGGCCGAACGCGAGACGCCTGTCGCCAGGGCGGTTTCGATCGGTGATCAGGGCAACGCGCGTCCAGGCGCGAGGCAGTTTGAGTTGGTCGATCGGCTCACCATCGGCGTCGACACGCTCGAGCTCGATATGCTCGGCATCGATGGTGATGTACTCGCGATGCTGGCCCCGTCGCCAGGTGTAGCGCAGTGCCCAACCGAACAAGGCAAGCTCCAGACCGGCAAACGGCAGTATCGGCCAGTATCCAAGCAACGCGCAACCGATCGCTATCGTGAGGCTGACGCCAGCGATGGCGCAGAAAAAGCCGACGGCTTGGCCGGCGCTCATTGAGCAATTCGCGCTCAGCGTAAATTCGTGCGGTGTGTGGTCGCCTGCCATGACGCGACGCTAGCGCGCTTGTCGAGGCGTTTTCAAGCGGCGCCTCATCGCTTTGTCAGACTGTCGAGGCTGATTCGAACTTCACCTTCGGGAAGGTTTCGGTCGCGGCTTTGCGAGGTGGCACGCCAGCACTGCACGTAAACGAGTTCGATGGTGACTATGAACTTGCCATCGGCACCCTCGAGTCGCGAACGCATCTCACGGAATCTGTCCTTTCCCGTCAACGTCTTACGCCGCCCGGGCTCACAGTTGCGGGCACCCTGATGCGTGAGGTCTTGCCAAAGCCGAGAGACTTGCTCGTATTGAACGGTCAGCGTCT
This sequence comes from Pseudomonadota bacterium, assembly GCA_038521865.1. Taxonomy (GTDB): domain Bacteria; phylum Pseudomonadota; class Gammaproteobacteria; order Steroidobacterales; family Woeseiaceae; genus CALBPI01. Next base: position 686,589 of record JBCBKO010000002.1, read on the forward strand.
CAGTATTGAGTACCGACTCGGTGAAGCCATGGCGTGATAACGCGCTCCCGAGGTCGTGCATGTCCGGGAATACGGCCACATGCGCAAAATCGTCATCCGACCACGCGGAACGGAGCTCTTTCAGTGTGTCGGGGCCCGGCATCGCGAACAGTAGTCCGGCACCGGGCCGGAGACACTCGGCCAGGGTCGACAGCGCGCCGTCGGGAGTCGCCGATCGGGCGAGCGTAAGATTGGCGACCGCGAGATCAAAATGCGCGCTCGGAAGGTCAGCTCCCGCCATCGGCGCCTCGAACACGTCAAAACGGGGCTTGCGCAGCCAGCGCGTCGCAGCGCTTTGGGCCTGCGTCGCCAGTCGATGATTCGATTCCACGATCGTGAGTCGGGTTTGGGGCCAGCGGTTGAGAAGCGCCTCGGTCAATTCGCGATCCCAGCCAACGCACAACAGCCTCCGAGGCGTAAGCGCCAGCATCTCAATTCGCTCGGCGAGCTCCGCTCCTGTGTGTTGGAACACAAAGCCACCTTGCTGCCTCGCCAACACGCGCTGGACGGCAGCATCAGACTCTGTACGTGTCGATTCGGACGAAGCGTTCATCGGTAGAGGATTGTTCAGGCGTTTCGGCGATTTGTCAGCGAACAGCAGTTGCACCACGCTCTTAGTGTGAGGCTATGAACAGCGATCCCTGGTATCGGCGCTGGTTGGGTTCCGAGCATTGTACTTTGTGTGGAGTCGATCAGTCGCCCGTCGTTTGTCTGCGCTGTCAGGATCAGATGGAGCGCGCTCCCCTGCGACACCCGCTGGCGGTGGCGCCGTTTGTTTATGCCCCACCTTTGACCGCGGTCATGTCGCGTTTTAAGTATCAGGGGCGTCTTGAGTATCTGCCTGTGCTTACGCTGTTGCTCGAAGTGCTGCGCGACGACATCCCACAACGGCCATCTCATGTGTGTCCACTGCCGTTGCATTGGCTTCGGCGCGTGAGGCGAGGGTTTAACCAAAGCGAGCTGCTGGCGCGTGCGCTGGCCAGCACCATGGGTGTGCCGATCGTCAACCACTGGCTGCATAAGCCACGTTCAACGCGTCCTCAGGTTGGGCTCGACGAGCACATGCGACAGTCGAACGTTAAGGGCGCGTTCGCTGCGCGACGGCAATGCTCGGGGAGCCATGTCTTGCTCGTTGATGATGTTATGACCACCGGAGCGACGCTGTTAGAAGCTCGCGCGGTGCTACTGGATGCCGGCGCGAAACGAGTCGATTGTCTGGTCCTCGCCGCCACGACACACAACGGAACCCAGGCTATGTAAAACTCATTCGCCGTGACTCGTGACCTGTCGCACACTTCGAGTGATAGGTATCCAGAAACGCTGCTCGTGACGTCGAATGGCGGCAGTCGCTGCGTTACTGTGCCCGCGCAACTTCAATCGACGGTGGAGAGACGGCGATGTTAGTGATGCGCAGAGCGTTTCGTGGTTTCAGTTTTCTGGCAGCGATTGTCCTGATCACCGCGTGTGGCGGTGGCGGCACAGACGACGGCACGATCGCCCCACCGCCGACAGGAACGCCGCCGCCGAATCCGCCGGCGCCCACACCGTCGGTTTCGTATTCCTTAATCGAAGATGAAGCTGCAGCCCAACGCTTTCTGAGTACGGCAACGTTCGGCGGGACCGCTGATGACATTTCGAATCTCGTTGGGCGGGACGCTGCCGACTGGCTGGCTGCTGAGTTTGCAAAGCCAGCGCGTCCGTATCTCCCACAAGTGCTGCCATTGGTCACCGAACGGCTGAACGAACCCTTTAACGCCCGCGCGACACGACCGGTTCACGCAAACCTGTTCTGGGAAGCGATGATCGATGCCGACGACCAACTTCGCCAACGAGCGCTGTTCGCCTTATCCCAGATCGTGGTTGTCGGCGAGGAGAATCTCAACGTCACCCACCGGCATGCGTACTACATGGACGCACTTTACGAGAATGCGTTCGGGAACTACCGCGATGTGCTTCTCGACATTACCTACGCGCCGACAATGGGGGTCTACCTTACCTACCGGGGTAGCCGACGTGCGAACGCAAACACAGGACAGCTTCCTGATGAGAACTACGCGCGCGAAATTCTGCAGTTATTCACGATCGGTTTGCTCGAGCTCAACATGGACGGCACGCCGGTGTTGGTTAATGGGCAGACCGTCGAAACCTACGATAACGATGACATCGTCAACTTGTCGCGGGTGTTCACCGGTATGAATTTTGACCGCGTGCCGGATCCGGAATGGCAGATGTGGAACCGACCGTTGACGTTTAACGCGAATCTTCACTCGCCGGAATCGAAGGACTTCCTGGATGTATTCATTCCGGAAAACACGGATGGACCGACGTCCCTGACGCTAGCGATCGATGGCATCTTCGCGCATGACAACGTACCGCCGTTTATGGCACGACAGTTGATTCAAAGGTTCACGATGAGCAGCCCGCCTCCTGAGTATGTGGAGCGCGTGGCGATGGCGTTCGCGACCGGCAGCTACTCGGCGGATAACGGTGTGTCGTTTGGCACCGGCACTCGCGGCGATTTACAAGCCACGCTCGCTGCAGTGTTGCTTGATGAGCTGATGTTCGAGGACACGGTAGCCGGCAAAGTCCGTGAGCCTGTGCTGCGATTCATTCACCTGATTCGCGCAATGGAAACGCAGAATATCGACGTCGTAGCGGAAACGCGGCTCCGAAACACCAGAGATACGGGCACGAGCTTAGGACAGCACCCATTCCGTCCGCCATCAGTGTTTAACTTTTATCGCCCGGGGTATATCGCCCCGAATACACAATCGGGCGCTCAGGGTTTGACCGCACCTGAACTGCAGATCGTCAACGGCGCCTCAAGCATCGGTTACATCAACTTTGTCGGCGATTACATTTTCAATCGCACGCCCAACGGTGGCACGAATGCCTTCGAACCGAACTACGGGCCTTTCGTCGCCCTGGCGGATGATGGTGTCGCGCTCGTGACCTACGTCGATAACCTGATGACCGGCGGCCGACTGCCGCAGCAGGATTTCGATAACTTCGCTACCATCATTGATGGCATGCCACTGCGCAACAATCAGATCGATGCCGATCTACGGAAGCGCGCCCAAACCGCCATTTATTTGCTCGCAACCAGCTCCACATTTGCTGTGGTCCAGTGAGGGGGATCGATTATGACCAACAAGACACGTCGAGATTTTCTTCGCACCTGCGTTGGGGCCGCTTGCGCGGGCGGCATTCTTCCGCACCTGATGGCCAACACGGCGCAGGCCGCCGACACCTCCGGCTACAAAGCACTGGTATGTCTGTTCTTCTTTGGTGGCATCGACAACCACGACGTAATCATTCCGCGCGATAACGCGTCCTACCAGAGATTTCTGAACACGCGGCGCAGCATGATGGACATATACGCGGCGACGCCTGATGCCGGCAGCCGCGCCCGCGCTGATCTGTTGCCACTGTTGCCGAGCAACTCCGGAGTGTTCGGCGGGCTCGAGTATGGACTTGCATCGGAATACGAACCTGTCGTGGATCTTTTCAATAGCGGCGAGCTTGCTGTTGTCGGCGGCGTCGGGCCTCTGATTCAGCCGACTACCCGAGCGCAGTTCAATGCGCGGTCGGTGCCGCTGCCCAAGCAATTGTTTTCTCATAACGACCAACAATCGACCTGGATGGCGCTGGATACTGAAGGTGAACGCTTGGGTTGGGGTGGTCGTTTTATTGATCAGGCTCGTGCGGCAGACCCGACGTTACGCGCTGATCTTGCGGGTATAACGACGTTCGGCAACACGGTGTTTCTGAGTGGGTCGGGTGGCGCTCCGTTCGCTCTGTCGCGAAGTGGTGCACTGCCGCTCAATCTTGTTGAGAACCGGGGCATCCTCGGAACCAGCAACGACTTCGATGCTACGCGCCAACAGATCAATGCCACGCTCACTTCGATGACCGCCGCGTCGCCGAACGTGTTCGCAAACGATTTTGAGTTGCTGCAATCGACGGGTGTCGGCTTGAGTAATGAGTACGGCGAGGCTTACGCGCAGCGTACGCCTTTGACCACAACTTTTGCGCCCGGGCAGGCTGCCGGGCAGCTGAGTGCGGTCGCGGAAGCCATTTCCCTGCGCAATGTACTCGGGGTCTCACGACAAGTGTTCTTTGTGGGGATGGGTGGATTCGATACCCACAGCACACAGGCAACAAGCCTGCCGGGGTTGCAGACGCAAATCGCTAACGGTATCCGCGATTTCCGCAATGCGATGGTTGAGCTTGGCGTATGGGACGATGTCACGCTTTTCACAGCTGCTGATTTTGGTCGCACGATGAACGATAACGGCGATGGCACCGATCATGGCTGGGCAGGTCATCATTTCGTGGCCGGCGGCAGTGTGCGAGGGCAGCGAGTCTATGGCGGCTTCCCGGATTCCGATATTGCTTCCGGTGACTACACGGACGATCGCGGTCGACTCATTCCGACGGTGTCGGTTGAGCAGTACGCTGCAACGCTGGGGTCATGGTTTGGTCTGACGCCTGGGGAGCTGCGTTCAGCACTGCCGAACCTCGCCAACTTCAACGATGAAGATCTCGGTTTTATGCGGGCGTAAGTTCAGGCGTAGAGATAGTGCAGGGCAAGCCCGACGAAGACGGTGAGGCCAATCCACTGATTGTTCAGAAAGGCCTGGAAACACGCGGCCGGATCACGATCGCGAATCAGGTATTGCTGGTAGCCCATAAATGCTGCAACGCCGGGCAGTGCTGCGAGATACCATCGCCCGAGTTCGAGTCGACCTGATAGCAAGAACAGGGCGAGCAACATGGTGAACTGCAGCGCGCCGATAACAAACCGGTCCGCGTCGCCAAACAGAATCGCAGTGGACTTTACGCCCGCAACCAGATCGTCCTCGCGATCACACATCGCATACATCGTGTCATAGATGACCGCCCACACTGCGGTGATGCCGAACAGATGCCACGCGACGATGGGAATCTCGCCTGTCTGGGCCGCAAACCCCATCGGAATGGCCCATGCGAAGGCGAGCCCGAGTATCAGCTGCGGTACCGACACGAAGCGTTTCATGAACGGATAACCGATCATTAGTGCTGCGCCGCCGACCGCCAGCAATTGGGTCAAGGTGTTTTGCGTCGCCACGAGACCGATGGCAATGAACCCAAGCGCGATGAACAATGCAATCGCCTCGACCACGCCTAGCTCGCCGGTTGCGATAGGCCGCTCGCGGGTGCGCCTGACCTGACTGTCGAAGTCCCGGTCCGCGATGTCGTTGATCACGCAGCCGGCGGATCGGGTGACCAGTGCGCCGAGCATGAATACGATCAGAACCTGCTGGTCCGGCCGCCCTTCACTGGCGACCCAAAGTCCCCAAAGCATTGGCCATGCCAGCAACCAGATACCAACCGGGCGGTTGAGGCGCGTCAGTCGCATGTAAATGTCGAGCTGGCGCAGCAAGGCGCGCCCGATACCAGATGCGTTGCGTTCCACCTTCAGGGGTGCTTCCGCGGCACACCGCCCAGTTCGGCGGCGAGATGTTCGACGAGCATCAGCGGTACACCAGCAACATCAAAAACCGAACGCCTTGACCACCCGCCTACGGCGGTTGCGCTGAGTGCACTGCCAGGCGCAAAGAGCATCTCGGCTCGCATGGTGTTCGGGATTCGCGCAAGCGTACTGCCGAGCGGTTGTGTGCCGAGTTCCTGCAGCCAGGGATGCTGGTGCAGCGTTCGTGATGGCGCAAAGCAGGCGGCATGCACCAACACTGTGTCACCAACCCCGAGTGTGATCTCGCGATACCAGCCGTCACGGTCTGCCGGGTCGAGCAAGTTCAGCGCCCAAGTTGGCGCCGTGCGCGTGCCTTCATCCAGCAAATCGACGACGACCGGGTCGGCAAAACTGGCTTGCAGATCCGGCGTCAGCAGCCCTCGGCGCACGAGCCAGTCGGCGTAATGTCCGTCGACGTCCGCTATCGGGCGCCACAGCTCATCATCAAATTTCTGGCTCGTCACAGTGGTGTCGGGTTGAGTGGTCATGCAGCTGTTGTCTCTTGGGGCGCCGCCATTCTAAACGTTTACACGCTTCCGTAGCGGCTTGCGTCGCCAATCCAGCGGGCAAGCAGCAACTCGATAATACGCGACCCGGTCAGGTCAGAGTGGTTGAGGATCGTGCTCGCAGCCTGTTGCACAGATGGCAACAGATGAGCGTCGCGCTTGATGTCCGCGAGCCGAAACGCGACGGATCCGGTCTGGCGAGTGCCGAGCAGCTCCCCAGGACCACGCAATTCCAAGTCCTTCTCTGCAATGACAAAACCATCGTTGGTCTCGCGCATCACGCCCAGACGCGCCTTTGCAGCATTGGAGAGCGGCGCTTTGTAAAGCAACACACAGGTGCTCGCCGCTGCCCCGCGCCCTACGCGTCCGCGCAGCTGATGGAGCTGTGACAGGCCCATACGTTCTGCGTTTTCAATGATCATCAAGCTCGCGTTCGGTACATCGACGCCAACCTCGATGACCGTTGTTGCGACCAAAAGCCGCGTCTGTCCCTCGGAGAATGCGGCCATTGCCTGCGCTTTGTCCTGGGCGCGCAGCCTGCCGTGCACCAGTCCTACAGGGATGTCGGGCAGTGCTTCGGTCAGCACTTGCGCTGTTTCCTCGGCGGCTTGCGCTTCGAGTTGCTCGGAGGTCTCCACCAATGGGCAAACCCAGTAGACCTGCCGACCCTCCTGGCAAGCCGTGCGCACGCGCTCGATCACCTCATCGCGTCGCGACTCGGGTATCACGACAGTGGTCACCGGCGTTCGCCCGGGTGGAAGCTCGTCGATAATGGACGTGTCGAGGTCTGCATAGGCAGTCATTGCCAGTGTCCGTGGAATCGGTGTCGCGGTCATGACCAGTTGGTGGGGCGCAAGCCCGTGGCGCCCGCCTTTGTCGCGCAGAGCCAGCCGCTGGTGCACACCGAAACGGTGTTGCTCATCGATAATGACAAGTCCAAGGTTCGCGAAGGTCACCGATTCCTGAAACAGGGCATGGGTACCGACGACCATTTTTGCTCTGCCGCCCTCGATTGCGGCGAGCGCAGCGCGTCGTTCAGCGGCTTTCAGGCTTCCTGCGAGGCGCACGACCGGGATGCCAAGCGGTGTCAGCCAGCGCTTGAAGCTGTGCTCATGCTGCTCCGCCAGCAGTTCTGTCGGCGCCATCATCGCGCATTGCAGGCCGCCATCAATGACCGCCGCGGCTGCGAGTGCGGCCACCAGCGTCTTGCCGGAGCCCACATCACCCTGGACGAGTCTCAGCATTGGATGGGGCTCTGCCATATCACCCACGATTTCTGCAAACACCCGGTGTTGGGCTTCGGTCGGCGTGAACGGCAAAGACTTCAGCAGTTTTTGTACGAGGGTTGCACCAGGCGCAATCGGCGGTGCCTCCTCCTCCTGCACACTGCGACGCAGCAATCGCAGGCTCACCTGATGGGCTAGCAACTCTTCCAGGGCGAGTCGTTGCTGCGCAGGATGACTCGCGGCGAGCAGAGGTTCGGTGTCTTCGTGCGGTGGCGGCTGATGCACGGTGTGCAACGCTTCGGACAAAGTTGGCAGTTGCAGTCGCTCAAGGACCGCGGTGGGGACTAACTCCTCAGGCGCATTTCGCCGTAGCAGGTCGAGCGCTGCCATGACGAGTTTGCGCATGCGTTGCTGGTGGATGCCGTCGGTCGTCGGATAGATTGGCGTCAGGCCCTGCTCGGTGTTTGCGGATTCTCCGTCGGACAACAAACGATATTCCGGATGGACCATCTCTCTGCCGGATTTCGTCAGGCGCAAATCGCCAAACGCTGTCAATCGCCGTCCGCGGACGAAAGCCGCTTTCTGCGCGTTGGTGAAATGAAAAAACCGCAAGGTCATTTGACTGGTGCCGTCGATGATGCGCACGAGCAGCGTGCGACGCGGGCGAAACGCGACCTCAGCGATGGCGACTTCCCCCTCCACCAGCGTGCGCGTACCCGGTTGTGCCGCACCGATTGGCGTGATGCGTGTGCGGTCTTCGTAGCGCAGCGGCATCTGGAACAGTAGATCCTCGATGCGCCGTACACCCATCGCGGACAGCTTTTCCGACAACGCGGGTCCAACCCCGCGGAGTTTCAGGGTGGGTTGGAGCAGCAGCGGTGTGACGTCAGCTTTCGATGGCGATGATGGCATCCGCTTCCACATCAGCGCCTTTCGGCAAGCTGGCTACGCCGACCGCAGCGCGTGCCGGGAAAGGCGCGGTAAAAAACTCTTCCATCACTTCATTGACCACCGTGAACTGCGCGAGGTCGGTGAGGAAAACGGTGATCTTTACGGCGTTCTTGAGCTCCGCACCCGCAGCGCTGGCAACCGCCTCGAGGTTACGAAACACCTGCCGGGCGCGCTCACGGAAATCGCCCTCGATCATTTCCATCGTTGCAGCATCCAGCGGAATCTGTCCGGACAGGAATAGCAGTGAGCCTGAACGGACGGCTTGCGAGTAGGTGCCGATGGCGGCGGGAGCGGTATCGGTATGGATCGGTTGACGTTGCATGGTCCGGACTCCGAGAATAACGCCGTGCACTATACCTGTGGTGTGTGCGCTTTAGTCGAGGTTTCGGTTGACCTTGAGTACGCTTTTCATCGCTCGGATGCTGCGCAGCACCTCGGCAAGGTGCTGTCGATCTCGGACCTCAATACCGAAAGTCAGGTTCGAGGTATCGATGTCGCGTGCACCGACCTCGACCTGGTCAATGTTGGAGCCGACGTCTGCGATCGTTGCGGCGACCTCGGCGAGCACACCCATCCGGTTGACGGCCTCCACGGTCAGCAGCACCCGGAAAGTCTGACCCTCGGTGTTTTCCACCCAATCCACATCGACCCATTTCTCGGTGTGCTTGCGGAAGCTCGCAAGGTTGCCGCACTGGGTGCGATGAATCACGATCCCACGACCCGAACTGAGGTAACCCATGATCGTGTCACCCGGAATCGGGCTGCAGCAGCGACCGTAGCTAACGACCATGCCTTCTGTGCCTGCGATCGTTAGCGGTGCATCGCTTGAATCCAGAGGTTTACTCTCGTCGTCGGCGAGCAGCTGCTTCACGGTGAGGGATGCCAGCCGTTCACCAAGGCCCAGCTGCTCATAAAGCTCAGTCGTGTTGTTGAGGCCAAATTCGTCAAGCAGCGCCGTCATCCTGCGCTTAGGCACCTTGCGAATGTTGCTGCCTGAATCTGCCAGCGCCTGGTTAAGCATCCGCTTGCCGAGCTCACGTGCCTCCTCGTGGCGCAGATTCTTGAGGTAGTGCTTCAGCGCGGTGCGCGCTTTTGCGGTCACCACGTAGTTGACCCAGTTCGGATTGGGTTTCGCACCCTTGGCGGTGATGATTTCTACGCTTTGGCCGTTGGATAGTGTCGTTCGCAGTGGCACCAGGCGGCGGTCCACTTTGGCTGCGACACATCGATGCCCGATGTCCGTATGGATGGCGTAGGCGAAATCGACGGGTGTCGCACCGCGCGGCAGACGCTTGATGTCGCCTTTCGGTGTGAAGACATACACCTTGTCCGGGAACAGATCGACCTTGACGTTCTCGAGAAACTCCTCGGTGTTGCCCGCCTCATCCATTTCCATGAGTTTGCCGAGCCACTCACGGGCGCGCTGCTGAGAGGCGTTTGTCTCTCTCTCGCTCGCCTTGTACTGCCAGTGCGACGCGATGCCATCTTCCGCGAGCATATCCATTGCCGTTGTCCGAATCTGGAACTCGATGGGCATGCCGCGAGGGCCGAAACATGCGGTATGTAGCGACTGATAGCCGTTCATGCGGGGAATCGCAATGTAGTCCTTAAAGCGGTTCGGCATTGGCTTGTAGAGTTTGTGCACCAGCCCAAGCGCGCGATAACACGTATCGACGCTGTCGACGATGATGCGGAACCCGAACACATCGACGATCTCACCGAGCGGTGTGCGCTTGCGCTGCATTTTCTGGTAGATCGAATAAAGGTTTTTGCTGCGCCCCAGAACTTCGCCGGGGATGTTGTGGCTGTGCAGCGCTGCGCCTAGTGTTTCCGAGAGTTCCTGGATGGTCTGTTTGCGATCGCCTGCGGACTTGCGAATGGCGTTCTTCAACACCTGGTATCGGAACGGGTGCAGGTAGCGAAAGCCGAGATCTTCGAGCTCGGATTTGATCGTATTGATACCCAGGCGATTTGCGATGGGTGCGTAAATCTCAAGGGTCTCGCGAGCGATGCGCCGCTGTTTTTCGACCGGCATCGCTTCCATGGTGCGCATGTTGTGCAGTCGGTCTGCCAGTTTCACAAGGATCACGCGGATGTCCTCGATCATCGCGAGCAGCATCTTGCGAAAGCTCGAGGCCTGCGCTTCTGCGCGGCTTTTGAATTGAACCTGATCGAGCTTGGTAACCCCGTCGACCAGTACGGCAACAGCCTTACCAAACTGTGATTCCAGCTCGCTCGCTGCAGCGGAGGTATCTTCGATGACATCGTGCAGAATCGCCGCCGCGATGGTCTCGGAGTCGAGTCGCATTTCCGCAAGAATGGTCGCCACGGCGACGGGGTGGCTGATGTAGGGTGCACCCGATCGACGCTTTTGGCCGTGGTGTGCCGCTGCGCCGAATTCGTAGGCTTTCAGGACCTCGTCGAGTTGCGCCTCGGTCATGTACGCACGACACTCTTCGAGCAGGCGAGTGAATCCCGTGGCCCATTTACTGTTGGCTGAAAACCTGCCGAGAAGGTTGGCGGCATAGTCCATGCCGCGCTCGCTTACGCTGGCCACGATCGTGACCTGTCAGTCAGGCTCAGGTGTCGCTTGCGCCTCAACACCGTGGGACTGACATCCAGTACTTAGTCACCAAGCCCCAGTGCACGCAAAGGCATGATGTCTTCCTGCATCTGCTCGGTGCGCATGAGTTCTTCGGGTGGCTGGTCGGGTTCATCAAGGATTGCCGCTGTGATGTTGCCTTCGGCGATCTCGCGCAAGGCGACGACGGTGGGTTTGTCGTTCTCCCACGGAAGCGTCGGCTCAGCGCCGTTTGCGATGCGTCGCGCTCGTTTTGCAGCGATCAAAACGAGGTCAAAAATGTTGTCTACCTGCTCGAGGCAGTCTTCAACTGTAATTCGTGCCATTTTGGATTGGGTTCCGTTAATGCGAGGGGCGGCAGGCGCCGCGACCTAAATTTGTGGCCGGTCGAGAATAATAGCGTCAAATTCGCCAGTTGATCCAGCAAATTGCGCGAAAAACTTGGCTAACTGTCAAGAATGTCGCCCATGATGCGGGTAACGCGCTGCGTGCCGACACGATTGCGTCTGAACCTGCCGCTCGCGAGCCCCGCCAGTTCATCGAGCGCGGTTTCCAGATCGTCGTTGACTACGATGTAGTCGAATTCGGGCCAGTGCGACAGATCGTCCAGTGAGTCGCGTAACCGACGCTCGATGACGGCGGCCGAATCGGTCTGCCGCTGGGTGAGCCGATCGCGCAACGCTGCAACTGAGGGCGGCACGATGAAAATCGAGCGACACGATGGCATCTTCTCGCGCACTTGTTGCGCGCCCTGCCAATCGATTTCCACAATGACGTGTTTACCACGCTCGAGTTCGTGTTCGACAGCGTCTCGGCCGGTGGCGTAGAAATTGTCGAACACCTCGGCATGTTCGAGGAAAGCGCCTTGGCGCTGCAGCTCACGAAAACGTTCGGGAGTTACGAAGTGGTAATCGTGCCCGTCGCGTTCATTAGGCCGACGTGCTCGTGTTGTGTAGGACACCGAGAACACGAAACGCGGATCACGCTCCAGCAGCCCTCTGACGAGCGTGGTTTTGCCCGCCCCGGAGGGCGCTGAGACCACGACCAGGCGACCTCGGGGTTCACTCAATGTTCTGCACCTGTTCCCGCATTTGCTCTATCGCTACCTTCATATCGACCGCCGCGCGGGTGGTTTGAGCGTCGCCGGATTTTGATGCGAGCGTATTGGCTTCGCGATTGAACTCCTGGATCAGGAAATCGAGCTTGCGCCCGCACGGGCCGCCCTTGTCGAGAATCCGGCCGAGTTCTGTGCGATGACCGTCCAGTCTGTCGAGTTCCTCATCAACGTCGAGTTTTTGTGCGAGCAACAGCAGTTCGGCTTCCATGCGCCCGCTGTCGATGTCGACGCCGACCCGGTCAATGCGCTCCTGGAGTCGCTCTCGAATGCCGGCAATGACCTCGGGGCGCCGCGCGCGAACCTGTGTAGCGAGCTCATCGATTTCGTCGGAACGGGTACGCAAAAGCGAGCCAAGGTGCTCGCCTTCTCTGGCGCGCATGGCTTTCAGGCGCTCAAGGGCACTGGCCAGCGCTACGCTGATCGCTTTGCCCTCAGCGCTCTCGTCAGCATCCGGTTGCGCGATCACCCCCGGCCAACGCAAGACATCGTTCACCGACTGTGGAGCCACGCCGTCATAGAGCTTGCGGATCGTGTTCGCCGCATCACGCAGCCCGCGCACCACGCCAGCGTCGATCTCAAGGCGCACATCCTCCTCGGATTGGTCCGCCCGCGTCAGGACGCAATCGACCTTGCCACGTGAGAGTGCGCCGGAAATCTGTTTGCGCAGAGCATGTTCGTGAACCCGCAGGCGCTCCGGCATGCGCAGGTGGATGTCGAGGTAGCGGTGATTGACTGCCCTGAGCTCCCACAGCCAAGGCCCCGTTTCGCCCGACTGCTCGCTGCGGGCAAACCCGGTCATGCTGTGCAAGTTTCCCATATCGTCTTCTGCTGAAGTGCCCTTATCCGGCGATCGAAAGATCGCTATGGCCGCCGAGAGTGTGCGCTAAATCATGGCGCCACGACCGCGCGATCAGCATGATACCGTGTCAAAGAATAGCTGGACAGGAATCGCCAGCAGGTACCTTGTGTGAATATCGACTACGCAAGCCAGAGTGTCATCGGGCAGCGCAAAGACAACCAGGACAGAGTCGCCATCGCGATTGGCGATGAAGCTGCCTTGATCATGGTGTTTGACGGTATGGGTGGACACTCTGATGGCGCGCTAGCCGCCGAAACCGCGCGCGACACGATGACCGCGTTTTTCGAGTCCACTCCTCAGCCGATTTTTGATGCCCAGGGTTTCTTGTATCGGGCGGTTAGCGCGGCCCATGATGCAGTGGTCGGGCTTGGCTCGGACCGCGATGTCGATCACCGGCCCCGCGCAACCTGCGCGGTCTGTCTTGTTCAGGACGACGCCTGTTATTGGGTACATGTCGGTGATTCGCGCATCTATTTGCTGCGCGATCGCAGCGTATTTTTGAAGACGCGCGACCACTCTCATGTCGAAGTTCTGATTCACGAAGGCGTGATCCAGCCCTCGGAAGCCCAGAGCCATCCTATGCGCAATTACGTCGAGTCCTGTCTCGGTGGCGACGATGCGCTCCCCGGCATCACAGTGTCGCGCAAGCGGGAATTGCAGCCCGGAGATATCCTGTTGCTGTGCACCGACGGTCTTTGGTCAGGGTTGGACAATGACACCCTGATCGATATTGCCTATCGCACCAATATCCCACTGGATACGGTGTTGCGTGTCATGTGTGATGTTGCGGTCAAGAACAATGGCAAGCGCGCCGACAACACGACCGTCGCGGCACTGCGCTGGCTGGAGTGATGTCTGACAGCGGGCTCCTCTATACTCCGCGCGTGTCCTTTAACCGCCAGACGAATCCGCTATGACCGATCGCCCCAGTGGCAGAAATGCCGACGAACTCCGTCAGGTCCAAATCGAAACCGACTACACCTGCCATGCGGCTGGCTCAGTGCTGATCAGCTGCGGGAAGACCCGGGTGCTGTGCACGGCCAGCGTCGAAGACCGGGTACCGCCTTTTCTTCGTGGCAAGAGTCAGGGCTGGGTTACCGCTGAGTACGGCATGTTGCCGGGTTCGACGCATACCCGCGGACAGCGCGAAGCCGCACGTGGCAAACAATCTGGCCGGACGCAGGAAATTCAGCGGCTGATCGGACGCTCGTTGCGCGCAATCACCGATCTTTCAGCGCTCGGCGAGCGCACGATCACACTTGACTGTGATGTCTTGCAGGCTGACGGCGGTACGCGTACGGCTTCGATCACCGGGGCTTACGTCGCGCTGGCCTTAGCCGCAAGGCATCTCACCGAAACCCGAGCGATCAAACGCGATCCATTGCATGGTGCCGTTGGCGCGGTTTCGGTCGGGATTTACCGCGGACTGCCCGTACTGGACCTCGATTACCCCGAGGACTCCGAAGCCGAGACCGATATGAACGTCGTCATGAACGATGCAGGGGCCTTTATCGAGGTACAGGGAACGGCCGAAGGGCACGCATTTCGACGCGAAGAGCTGGACAAGCTGCTCGATCTTGCAGCAAAAGGGATCTCCGAGCTGATGGCGGCACAGCAGGCAGCGCTCGCGTGACGACGCTGGTGCTTGCCTCGGGCAATAAGGGCAAGTTACGCGAACTCGGTGACCTGTTCGCGCCGATGAATATCACCGTCAAACCGCAATCGGATTTCGATGTCCCGGAGGCCGAGGAGCCTGCCGTTACTTTCGTCGAGAACGCCTTGTTGAAGGCGCGCCACGCTGCGGCTTTTACCGGTCTGCCGGCACTCGCCGACGACTCCGGTCTGGAAGTGGCGGCGCTGGGTGGCATGCCAGGCGTGCGCTCGGCACGCTATGCGGGCGAAACGGCCACCGACGCCGACAACATCACTAAGCTGCTGGAGGCGTTGTCCGGCGAAACCGACCGGCGTGCAGCGTTCGTCAGCGTAATCGTCGCGCTCAGGCACGCAGATGATCCAACACCGTTGATTGCCACAGGGCGCTGGGTTGGGTCGATCGCAATGGCGCCAACCGGCGACGGCGGGTTTGGTTATGACCCGGTTTTTGTTGTGCCCGATTTTGGCGTGACGGCCGCTCAGCTAACTCCCAGCGACAAGCAATCCATCAGTCATAGGGGTCGTGCAATGCAGTTGCTGCTCCCTCAATTGCAGGATTGGCTCACCGGGTGAATCCGGCCGATATCCCGCTGTCGGTTTATATCCACTGGCCCTGGTGTCTGGCCAAGTGCCCTTACTGCGATTTCAACTCGCATCGCGCGCCGTCGCCGTCGACACGCGACACTTCGCGTGAAACTTATGTGCGGGCGCTGCTGCGTGACCTCGAATCTCAGCAAGCGTTGGTGCAGGGCCGCAGTGCGCACACCGTGTTCCTCGGTGGCGGCACGCCGTCGCTATTTACGCCTGACGAGGTCGGCCGCGTGCTCGAGTCGCTGAGCGCTGCGGTGACGTTCGAGCCTGACACTGAGGTGACTATGGAGGTCAACCCCGGTGCGCTTGAGCACGGCAGCCTCGCCGGATATCGCGCTGCCGGAGTCAATCGGGTCTCCATCGGTGCGCAGAGTTTCGACACGGCCGCCCTGCAACGCCTCGGTCGCCTGCACAGCCCGGATGAAACGCGCAGCGCGGTGGACCAAGCACGCGCGGCGGGTTTTGAGCGCATCAATATCGACCTAATGCATGGTTTGCCTGGCCAGAATTTGGAAGCCGGCCAATCGGATGTGCGTTCTGCAATCGCGCTGGATGTGGATCACATCTCCTATTACCAGCTAACGCTTGAGCCGAATACACGATTCCATGCATTTCCACCGCAGTTGCCGGACGAGTCTGTGCTCGAAGATATCGCAGCGTCAGGCGCGACCGCGCTCAAGGGGGCGGGTTTCGAGCAGTATGAGGTATCGGCATGGTCGAAGCCGGGACAGGCCTGTCGCCACAACTTGAACTACTGGTTATTCGGGGATTATCTCGCCATCGGCGCTGGGGCCCATGGAAAGCTCAGCTTTTCGGATGGCGTCTATCGATATGCCCGCGCTGCGCACCCGCGCAGTTACATGGAGGTTGCGGTTCAACCTCCGGAGATCACGGTTTTGGACGACGCGGCGGTCGCTTTCGAATTCATGCTGAACGCGTTGCGATTGGCTGACGGGTTTTCCAGCGCGGTGTTCGAGCAGCGGACCGGCAGATCGTTCGAGCTGATTCGCCAGAGAATCGAAACTGCGGTTGGACGGGGTCTGATGGTGTCGCACGAGGCGGATCGCTGGACGACGACTGACCTCGGTAAACGGTTTCTCAATGACTTACAGGCGCACTTTTTGTCCTGATTAGCGTTGACTTTCCATTGCCATTATGGGCGATCGATTCGAAAGGTTATTCACAAGTGGGGAGGTGCTACTAAAATTGTAATGTTTCATGCATGTTGCTTCGTACTCATTCTCCGAATAGCGACGTAAATATATGAAAAATATCAATAAAAAAGATTTGGCTAAAAAATAGCCATTTTGAAAGAGACCCGGCCGTATCAAGGGTTTCAGTTCGTTAACCAAGTTTGTTCCACAGACTTATCCACAGGAATTGTGGATAAGTCGAGACCGGTCTCGGCGAGGGTCCGTGAGCTTGTCAAAAATGTGGCCCCGCCGTATCATTCCGGCCCTTTTCGCGCGCGCGCGAGGGCAATTCAGTGCTGGAGACGGCAGATAAAACCAGCGAACGGGCGATTGCGAGCGCCCCAGCGTAACCAGAGCCGCACAGCGGCAACGCCAACCCAACAATAAAAGGGACCGAGGGACATGACCGATAAAGCCTACACACTGACCGCGCCTGACGGCACAACCACCGAACTGCCCGTTCTCACAGGCACGACGGGTCCCGATGTCATCAACATCGGCGGTCTGTATCGCGACCTCGGCGTGTTCACCTACGACCCAGGGTTCGTGTCGACCGGCAGCTGCGACAGCAAGATCACCTTCATCGACGGCAACGAAGGGGTGCTGATGTATCGCGGTTACCCCGTAGAGCAGCTCGCCAAGCACTCGCATTACGTAGAAGTAATGTACCTGTTGCTCCATGGTGAGTTGCCGACGGCGACGCAGTTGGACGAATTCACTGACTCGATCCGTCGCCACACGATGCTGAACGAGAGCCTGCTGCGCTTCTACAACGGCTTTCACCACGACGCGCACCCCATGGCCATGGTCTCTGGTGTTGTGGGATCGATGTCTGCGTTCTATCACGATTCCACGGATATCCATGATCCACGACATCGCGAGATTTTCGCGCATCGGATCATTGCGAAACTGCCGACGATTGCGGCTGCGGCGTACAAGCACTCGCTCGGCCAGCCGTTTATCTATCCGCGCAATGACCTCGATTTCTGCAGCAACATGCTGAACATGTTCTTTGGCGTGCCCGCGGAGCCCTACCAAATCGACCCGGTCGCAGCAGAAGCATTGGATCTGTTGTTCATCTTGCATGCTGATCATGAGCAGAACTGCTCGACGTCGACAGTACGCATGGCGGCGAGTTCTGGCGCCAACCCTTACTCGGCCATCGCGGCAGGTATTTCAGCGCTTTGGGGCCCGGCCCACGGCGGTGCGAACGAAGCCGTCCTCGATATGCTCGAGGAGATCGGCACGCCAGACCGGATTCCTGAGTTTGTGGCCCGCGCCAAAGACAAGAATGACCCGTTCCGATTGATGGGCTTCGGTCACCGTGTTTATAAAAACTTCGATCCACGCGCGACGATCATCCGGGAGATGTGTCACAAGGTGCTGAAGAACCTCGGTCGTACGGATACGCCTTTGTTCGATTTGGCGCAAGAGCTTGAGCAGGTCGCCTTGAACGATGAGTACTTCATCGAGAAAAACCTGTACCCGAACGTCGACTTCTACTCCGGCATCATCTATCGCGCGCTCGGCATTCCGACTTCTATGTTCACGGTGATGTTTGCCATCGGGCGCGCGGTTGGATGGGTTGCGCACTGGGATGAGATGATTTCGAGCAATACGCGTATCAGTCGTCCACGTCAGCTCTATACGGGCTCTGCGAGTCGCGACTACACCGAAATCGCCAAGCGATAACTTCGGCCAGGTGCTGTCGCGGCGTCAAGCCGCGAGCAGCTTGCGAACTTTCTTGATCGAGGCACGCTGCATCGGTTTTCCATCGACCGGACTCAACGGCGCCTGTCGCAATCCGTCATAGGGAAACACCGTCGCCTCGATCACGAGCTCATCCCAAGCGAAACGGAATCCAGGATAGGTCGAGTTTCGGCCTCGCTGGATCCTCACACGGCGGTCGAACGGCCGGTACTCGATCGACTGCGACTCGAGAAACCACACAAGTTCCTCGGCAGCGTCGGCGAACAAGTGCAGGTTCGCCGGTGCATCCACCGCGGCGGTGCCGGCAAGTAGTGGGCCGACCAGACGTGGTTCGAACTCCTCGATGGTTTCCATGAGCTGCAGGACTTTGGCACGGCGCTCCTTAAGAGACAGATCATGATCGTCCTCGGCGTAAAGCCGATGATGTTCGATCAGGGCGGCTTCCACCTCAACGTTGCTAGGTAGCGTGCCGGACTGATCCAGTCCGAGTCGCGCCGCCGCCTTGCGCTTGGCGACGTGAAAATCCTTGATGCCATGGTCGGCCATGATTCGCGCAGCTTCCTGCGCCACACTGGTGCGAGAACGGTCATCACCGTTATGCATCGTCATGACGAATGCTCCTTAGCTCAGAAAACATCATCCTGATCGAGTGCCGGTTCCGTTTGGTCATACCCATCAAACGGCCGGGTTTCCGAAACCGTTCGCGGCTGAGTACCTTCTTCAAACGTCTCGAACAGGAAATTGGTGGCCGAGGCTCCAGCGAGCGCGCCCGTTTTCGGGTCGATGCGTACCGTAACCAACCCCTCCGGTTGGGGGTACTTGCGTTCCGGGGCGCCGAGTAATGCGTCACGCATGAAATGTACCCAGATCGGCAGCGCCGTACGACCGCCCTCTTCGCCGCGGCCGAGCGGTTCGTCGGTATCAAATCCAACCCAGGTCACCGCGACGAGATCCGGGTTGAAGCCGCCAAACCAGGCGTCACGTTGATCGTTGGATGTGCCGGTCTTACCGGCCAGGTCGTTACGCCCTAACGCTCTCGCTCGCCGACCGGTTCCGCGTCGAATGACATCCCGCATCATGTCTTGAACAAGCCAGATGTTGCTCGCGGGTATCGTGCGTTGTGCGACGGTTTCGGGATCGAGGAACTCGATCAGTGCCTCTCCAACCGGTGCATCGTGCTTTTGGTTCGGGTCTACCAGAGCTTCTACGCGTTCCGGTTCTTCAAGCGTCTCGGGCTCCGGCTCCAGTTCGCACTCGCTGCACACACGGCGCGGGTCAGCGAATTCGATCAAGGTACCATCCGCGAGCTCGATACGATCAATAAAGTAGGGCTGGACGTCGTATCCGCCATTAGCGAGCGTTGCGTAGGCGTCTGCCATGGTTAGTGGGCTTGCCGCGCCGCTGCCCAGTGCAAGTGAAAGGTTCGCGGGCAACGCCTCGTCGGTGAAGCCGAACTGACGCAAGTGACGCCGTGCAGCACTGACGCCCATTTTCATCATCATGCGTACAGAAACCAGGTTCAACGACCGTACTAACGCGTCACGCATGCGCGTTTCGCCATAAAATCGACCGGTAGAGTTTTTCGGCTTCCAGACCTCTTCGAGCTCCGATGATGAGATCGTGACTGGATTGTCATTGATGACGGAAGCGGGTGTGAATCCGTTGGCCAGCGCCGCGGAGTAAATGAACGGCTTGAAGCTCGAACCTGGTTGACGCTTGATCTGGACGGCGCGGTTGAACTTGCTGGAGCTGTAGTCAAAGCCACCGGTCAGCGCGGCGATCGCACCATCGGTTGGGTCAAGCGCAACCAGTGCCGCCTGGGCCTCGGGGATTTGACCAAGCGCGAACGTACCCGATAACGTGAGGTAGACCCGAACGACATCGCCTGCTTTTAGCACTTCGTCCATTGACTCCGGCGCATTGCCAACACGACTACGTTCTATGAACGGTGCTGCCCAGGCGGCCCCGCTCCAGGGTAGTGTCACCACTTCGCCTGCAGCCAGGCGCACTCTTGCCTGATTCAATTCGACATCAATGTCCAGGACCACGCCGGTTCGAAGTTTGCCCGGGCTGCGGTAGTCCTCGAGCGTTTGCTCGATCGTCGCGTCATCCACGCTGTCGAGGTCGAGTGTCGTCAACGGACCACGGAAACCGTGGCGACGGTCGTACTCCATCAGTCCATCGCGAACCGCGTGGTTGGCTGCCGCCTGGAGGCGGCTGTCGATCGTTGTAATCACGCGGTAGCCGCGCGTTGTCACCTCTTTACCGAAACGGTTGGTGACCTCACGTCGCACCATCTCGGCGAGGTACGGTGCTTCGAGCTCAATGTCCGGCCCATGCAAATAGGATTGCATGGGATACGCCATGGAGCGCTCGTAGGTTTCATCATCTATGAAGTCGAGCTCGTGCATGCGTCGCAGCACGTAGGCTCGACGACGCTTGGCGCTCTCTGGCCCGGAGACAGGGTTGTAATAAGACGGCCGCTGCAGCACGCCGGCGAGCGTCGCCGCCTCAGCAACTTCCAGATTGGAGAGTTCCTTACCGAAATAGACCTGTGCTGCTGCGGCTACGCCATACGCACGTTGGCCGAAGAACATCTTGTTGAGGAACATCTCCAAGATTTGTTCTTTGGTGAATTCCTGCTCGATCTTGTAGGACAGGAACGCCTCTTTCAGTTTGCGCACGTAACTGCGCTCGCGCGAAAGGAAGTAGTCGCGGGCCAGCTGTTGCGTCAGCGTGCTGGCCCCCTGGCCGCGGCGACCCGCGAGCATATTCTTGATGACTGCGCGCAGCACACCCTGATAGTCGATGCCAGGGTGTTCAAAAAATCGATCGTCTTCGGCCGCGAGAAATGCCTGCACCACGAACGGCGGTATGTCGTCGTAGGCGACGAGAACACGACGTTGCTCACCGATTTCCTGGATCAGCCGCCCGTCGCGGGTATAGACCCGCAGAGGTACCTGCAAGGGTATGTCCTTGACGGTTGCGGCGTCGGGCAGGCTCGGTTTGGCGTAATGGTAAGCGGCGAGGATAGCACCGGTGGCCGCTACCGCAGCCGAGATGCCGAGAGCCCCACAGACCAGTCCTACGCGCAGCAGCGTTTTTCTATTCAAGGTGCTGTTCTGTTCCTTGTCAGGTCGCGACGTATTATGCATATTGACGGGGAGTTACGGCAGTGGGGCGCCGGCATTTTCTCTCTAATCACTCATTCCATGACATTCCGGCAGCGTGGAGACACGGGCTGAGACATCCGTCTCGGTTACGACTCTCGCACGCGATACGTGGTTCACAGAATTAGTGTCAAGTCGTGGCTTACGATACGAATTGCGAAAAGCGGTACACAGTCACGTTTTATTTAACACTTTGTTGATATATAGTTGAGTTCGTTTGTTCAGGCGACCGCCCACAAAACAACGATAACTCAAAGATTTTTAAGGGAATATTGGGTGATATTCGGCAAGAAAAATCGCAATTTATTGGGGCTTGATATAACGACCTCGTCGATCAAGCTCGTGGAGCTTGCCGAAGCCGGTCGTGGCTACCGTGTCGAGTCCTACTCCGCGGAGGCAACACCAGCCAATTCGATTAACGACAAAGCCATCGTGGACACACAGGCTGTGGGTGAAGCGATTCGCCGCGCCGTGAAGCGCTCTGGCACCAAAGTTCGTGATGTCGCCATCGCCATTAGTGGTGATGCTGCGATCACCAAGACGATCCAGATGCCATCCGGATTGTCCGAAGCGGAGATGGAGGGCCAGGTTGAGATCCAGGCCGATCAGTACATCCCATTTCCGATGGAAGAGGTCAGTCACGATTTCGAAATTATCGGGCCTAATGAAGCCGACGGTGAGATGAACGACGTCTTGCTGGTGGCAACCCGAACGGACAACGTCGATCAGCGTGAAGCGGCAGTTTCGGCAGCGGGCTTGAAGGCTTCTGTTGTCGACGTCGAAGCATTTGCCCTGGAAAACGCCTGCCGATTGCTGGCACATCAGATTCCGAACAACGGTATCGGCCAATCGGTGGCCGTGATCGATATGGGTGCCAGCAACACAACGTTCGGCGTCCTGCAGGACATGAAAGTGGTTTACACGCGCGATTTTGCTTTCGGCGGCCAACAGCTGACCGAAGAGATCATGCGCACCTACGGCCTGTCGGTCGAAGATGCGGGGCGCGCGAAGAAAGAAGGCGGTCTGCCGAGCAATTACGAGCCTGAAGTGCTGGATCCATTTATCGATGACGTCACTCAGCAAGTCAGCCGCTCGCTGCAGTTTTATCTCGCATCTGGTGGCGGTCGGGAGCAGCCTGATCTCGTCATCATGTGCGGTGGTTGTGCCAATATCCCTGGCATTGCTGATGTCATCGCGAGCCGTGTCGGCATCCCAACAGAAATTGGTGATCCCCTCGGACAGATGAAAGTGTCTGCTCGAGCCAAAGGACAAGGAATTGAGCGGGACGCCAACGCGTTGCTGACCGCTTTCGGCCTGGCATTGAGGAGCTTTGACTAATGCCACAGATTAACCTGCTGCCGTGGCGCGAAGAGCTACGAAAAGAGCGTCAGAAATATTTCCTGATCTCAGTGGGCGCGGCCATGTTGGCTGCGGTGATTGTTGTCGGGGGCGCGAATCTTGTTTACGGCAGCCGCATCGACGGTCAGAAGGACCGCAACAATTTGTTGGACCGCGAAATCAAGGTGCTGAACGAGAGCATCAAAGAGATCGAGGGCATCGACCGCCAGAAAGAGCGGTTGATCGCACGTATGGAGGTGATCGAGGAGTTGCAACAGAGCCGCCCGGAGATCGTTCACCTGTTTGATGAAATCACACGCAATTTGCCCGACGGTGTCACCTTGAACGCCATCACACAGCAAGGCCGCAGCATCCGCCTCAATGGCGTCGCACAATCCTCGACGCGCGTGTCATCGCTCATGCGCAACTTCGATGATTCAGAATGGGTCGATGATCCAGATCTCGAGCGAATCGAGACGATTGACGGTGGACAAACGCGTGAGCGGTTTGACTTCACGTTGCGTGCCACGCAAGTCAACCCGAATGCGGAAGAGGAGGGTCTGCAATGAGCCTGATCGACGACCTCCAGAATCTGGATCCGAACGACGTCGGTCGCTGGCCGTTTCCGATCCGTGCGGCGGCGATTGTCATTATTTTTGCGCTGGTTACCGCAGGCGGAATCTGGTTCACGATCGTCAAGGACAAGCAGCTACTCCTTGATCGTGAGGTGGCGCGTGAAACCGAACTCAAGAGCAAGTTCGAAGACCTTCACCGCAAGGCTGCGAATTTCCAGGAGTACGTGGACCAACTCGCCGAGATGGAACAGTCGTTCGGTGCGATGTTGCGTCAGCTGCCGGGCGAGACAGAGATCCCCAACCTGATTATCGATATTTCCCAGACCGGCCTCGCTGCGGGTCTTGAAGAAAAGTTGTTCCAGCCTGAAGCCGAAATTCGGCGCGATTTCTACGCAGAGAAGCCGATCCGGATTCGCCTGAGTGGCAACTATCACTCGATGGCGAACTTCGCGAGCAGCGTTGCGGCGTTGCCTAGGATCGTGACGCTGCACGACATTAATATCGCGCGTGACCGAACCGACGAAGATCTTCTCGTGCTAGATGTCACCGCGAAGACTTATCGCTATCTCGAAGAGGAAGAGGGCTAAGTGGCTATGTACGACGCCCCAACATCCATGGGTTCACGCCCACGACGCGCGGCCTGGATCGTCATGGCCCTCTGCTGTGCGCTTGCGGCCGGCTGCGGCAGCGATGTGCGTGACTTGCAGGAATACGTTGACGAGGTAAAAAGCCGTCCAGGACAGCGCCCTGATCCGTTACCCGAAGTGAAACCTTACGTGACCTTCACCTACGTCGCCGACACCGAGGAACTTCGGTCTCCTTTTGAGCCGGATGTGCCGAATGTCGCTGATGGCGGCGCGGGCAGTAACGTTCGCCCCGACAGCAACCGCAGTCGTGAGTATCTCGAGGAGTTTCCTCTCGACTCGTTCGATATGGTCGGCACGCTCAGCATCGGCGGCACTTCATATGGTTTGCTGCGCGGACAGGACGGACTGGTGCATCGGGTCCTGCCGGGCAACTACGTCGGTCAGAACGATGGCCGGATCACCGACATTACTGAATCAGAAATCACATTGACCGAAATCGTTTCCAACGGGATCGGTGGATACATAGAGCGCGAAGTAGCTATCGCGCTGGCGAATTGAGGCCTACGCATATGGCATCGGGAGTACACACAATGACGCGCACGACACAATCGGCGCCGGCAAACCTGTTTTGGCGTGGAGTCGCGGGTCGTCTGACTAGCGTAATGGCCGCAGCAATCACCGGGCTTGCTCTGTTGAGCGGTTCAGCCGCGGCGCAGGAGCCAAGCAACGGCCTGCAGGACATCCAGATTAACTCATTGCCCGATCGTGGTATCGAGTTGCGACTGGTCATGCGTGAGAACGCGCCGGAGCCGCTCAGCTTCACCATCGACAACCCTGCACGCATCGTGCTCGATATCCCCGACGCAGCGCTGGAAATGTCGACGCGTCGCCAGCAGGTTGACCTTGGGCCGCTCGACACTGTTCTGATGGCAGAAGCAGGCGGTCGCACCCGCGCGGTACTGAACCTTAGTTCGATGGTGGACTACTCAACGCGTGTCTCAGGCAATACGATTTACGTCACACTCAGCGGCGGCACCGGCATTGCTTCTACCTCCGGTTTCCCGAGCGCCCAGAGTGTGAGCGCGGGCGCCGCTTCTCGAGCGGCAGCGCCGTCGGGTCCGCGTGCGATTCAAAACATTGATTTTCGGCGTACACGTGAAGGTGGCGGTCGTATCATCGTTGAACTTACCGATCCGACCACGCCTGTCGACATCCGCCAGGAAGGCGGTCGTGTCGTTGCGCTGTTTAAAGACACAGAGCTGCCGAGCGAGCTCCTCCGTCGTTTGGACGTACAGGATTTCGCGACGCCGGTAACGACAGTCGATGCACTTCGGGTCAACAACGACACGCGGCTTCTCATCACGGCCGAGGGTGCTTACGAGCAATTGGCTTATCAGTCTGACAACACCTTCGCGATCGAGATCAGCGCGGTCGAGAAAGACGAGTCTTCGGGCACGATTTTCTCCGAAGAGAAAGAGTATTTCGGTGAGCGGGTCACGCTGAACTTCCAGGACATCGAAACTCGCGCGGTGCTGCAGGTGCTTGCAGAGATTTCAGGGCGCAACATCGTCGTGTCCGACACGGTCGCCGGCAGCCTGACGCTGCGACTTAAGAACGTACCGTGGGATCAAGCACTCGATATCGTAATGACCACCCGCGGTCTCGACATGCGCGAGAACGGAAACGTGATCATCGTCGCGCCAGCGGCGGAAATTGCGGCTCGCGAGAAAGCGGATCTTGAATCGCAACTGGCCATTCAGGAGTTGGAGCCGATTTTCTCTGAGTTTCTGCGCGTGAATTACGCTAAGGCCGGCGACATGGCCGACCTGATCAATGAGGGCATCCTCACTGAGCGCGGCAGCGTGAGTATCGATGAGCGTACCAATACGCTCCTGATCAACGATACCGCGGAAAGTCTTCGCAACA
Source organism: Pseudomonadota bacterium (assembly GCA_038521865.1). Classification (GTDB taxonomy): domain Bacteria; phylum Pseudomonadota; class Gammaproteobacteria; order Steroidobacterales; family Woeseiaceae; genus CALBPI01. The sequence goes on from JBCBKO010000002.1 coordinate 712,126, forward strand.
TTCGACGTCTTGTGACCACGCTGGATATTCCGGTACAGCAGGTGCTGATCGAGTCCCGAATCGTGACGGTCAACGACGACTTCAACCGCGAGCTCGGCATGCGGTTGGGTCTGACAGCCATCGAAGACAATGGCGATGATGGCCTGTTCGCGATTACGGGGACCAGCGCCAACTCAGGCGGTATCGTATCTTCCGCACTCGAAAACGTGCAGGACACAGGCCAGCCTTTCCCGGTCGATATCGGTCCGATCGATGGTCGCTACAACGTTAACCTGCCAGTACCCAGCCCGGCCGGACAGTTCGCACTGGCAATCCTCGATTCCGATTACCTGGTCGATCTCGAGCTCTCGGCACTGCAAGCAGAGGGACGCGGCGAGATTGTATCCAGTCCGCGTGTTGTGACCGCCAATCAGAAAGAAGCGGTGATTAAGCAGGGTGTTGAAATTCCGTTCCAGCAGGCAGCTGCTTCCGGCGCGACCGCAGTTGCATTTAAAGAAGCGGTGCTGAGCCTGACGGTGACCCCGCAGATCACGCCTGATGGCAACATCGCGATGGATCTTCAGGTCACGCAGGACACCATCGGTCAGATCTTTACGATTGTGGGTAACGGCGGTGCTGCGGCCATCCCGAGTATCGATAAGCGCGAAGTACAAACTCAGGTGCTGGTGAGTAACGGCCAGACCGTGGTGCTTGGTGGTATCTACGAGACGGAGCAACGTGACAACGTCACTAAAGTGCCACTTCTGGGTGATATCCCGGGTATTGGCGCGCTGTTCCGCAACACGCAACGCCTGAACAACCGGTCTGAGCTCTTGATTTTCGTGACACCGAAAATTCTCGAAGAGGGATCGTTCATTACGCAGTAGGCCTTCAAGCGCTTAAAATAGACCGGCAGGTTGCTCACGCAGCCCGCCGGTTTTTTTTGGAGTGTCACTCTGTGAGCAATACCGTCGTTCTGGTCGGCCCAATGGGCGCAGGAAAGTCGTCTGTCGGTCGACGGTTGGCGGCCAGACTCGGGTTTGAGTTTGCAGACACCGATGCAGAAATCGAACGTCGCACCGGCGTTGATATCCCCTATATTTTTGAGCGTGAGGGTGAGCCGGGCTTTCGCCAACGGGAGGCTCAGGTGCTGTCTGACTGGGTTGGCAAGCGCGATACGGTGCTCGCAACCGGCGGCGGCATTATCGTCACGCCCGAAAACGTCGCTTTGCTCGCAGCACACGCACCCGTGGTGTACCTGCACGCGTCTGTCGCTCAGCAGTTTGAACGTGTTCGTCACGGCAAGCATCGCCCGTTGCTGGCAGGCGACGATCCCAAAGGCACACTGACGCGATTGTTCGAGACTCGCGATCCGGTGTATCGCGAGGTGGCGGACTTGTTCATCGACACCGACGGGGAGCGCGTTGAGCGTGTCGCTCGTCGGATCGAGCAGCAGCTTCTCGAGACACAGGCGGACTAGGCAGCGACGTCGATGCGCGCGACAATGTTGTTGTGGAAACTCTAGATGTAGCGCTGGGTGACCGGTCGTATCCAATTTTCGTCGGAGCCGGTTTGCTCGAACGGGCAGGTGACATGCTCTCTGACCATATCGGGCGTGATGTCGTTCTTGTCACTAACACCACGGTTGGCCCGCTTTATCTCAAAACGCTTCAGGACGCCTTGGGTGAACGGCGTTTCGCGGTACACAAACTGCCCGATGGCGAACAACACAAGTCGCTCACCGAGGTTGCAGCGATCGTAGATACCGCGGTTCGAGCGGGTTTCAGCCGCGACGCCACGTTCGTTGCACTGGGTGGTGGCGTGGTCGGTGATATGGCGGGTTTCGCCGCCGCCATTTTCATGCGCGGTGTGGCCTGCGTCCAGATTCCAACAACGTTGCTCGCCCAGGTTGACTCATCGGTCGGCGGCAAGACCGGCGTCAACCATGAGCTTGGAAAGAACTTGATCGGAGCGTTCCATCAGCCGAAGTGTGTACTGATCGACACGAAGACGCTGGACACGTTACCCGAGCGTGAGTTTTCCGCGGGTATGGCTGAAGTGATCAAGCACGGCGCAATCGCCGATCTTGCTTATTTTGAGCGGCTTGAGCGCGACATTGACGCATTGATGCGGCGTGATCCTCAGGCGTTAACCGCGGCCATTGTTCACTCGTGTCGGATCAAGGCCGGTGTCGTCGCCGAGGACGAACGCGAACGAGGTCGCCGAGCGATACTGAATTTCGGACATACCTTTGGCCATGCGATTGAGGCATGTACCGCGTACTCGCGCTGGCTGCACGGTGAAGCGGTGGGCCTTGGCATGCAGATGGCGGCGCAGATGAGCGACCTCGACGAGCAGAGCGTGCGCCGGTTGCGCGAATTGCTAACACGCGCCGGACTACCGTCTGACCCCGGACCATTGTCTGCCAAGACTATGTTGGACGCTATGGGGCACGACAAGAAAGTGGCGGCTGGCGCCATTACGCTTATCCTTCTGAATGCTTTGGGGGATGCGCAAGTGGTGCGAAAGTTTGACCAGGAACGCCTGCTCAAGGTGCTGAATGACTGGTCATCCTGACGAGGTTTTGAAGCCCTACGCCTCTCAACCACAGTTAAGCCGCGGGCGTCGGTTTGCGGAATCCGACCCGTCCGAGCGAACCGAGTTCCAGCGAGACCGGGACCGCATTGTGCACTCGAACGCATTCCGGCGCCTGATGTACAAGACCCAGGTGTTCGTCAACCACGAAGGCGATCACTACCGCACCCGTCTCACCCACTCGCTGGAGGTGGCGCAGATCGGTCGCACCGTAGCACTAGCGTTGGGATTGAACGAAACGCTCACAGAAGCGATCTGTCTTGCACACGATCTCGGACATACGCCGTTCGGGCATGCGGGTCAGGATGCATTGAATGCGTGCATGCAGGCGCATGGCGGCTTCGAGCACAACCTGCAGTCGTTGCGTATCGTCGATGAGCTGGAGGAAAAGTATGCTCAGTTCGACGGTCTCAATCTGACCTTTGAGACGCGCGAGGGCATTCTGAAGCACTGCTCGAAACGGAATGCGCGATTGCTGGGTGCGCTCGGCCAGAGATTTCTCGATCGCACGCGACCGGGGCCGGAGGCGCAGCTGGCCGACCTCGTCGATGCAATTGCCTACAACCACCACGATGTCGATGATGGACTGCGTGCGGGGCTCCTCGATATCGACGCCTTGCGCACCCAGCCGTTGTTCGATGTGCCCTACCGTGAAGTGACCGCTCGCTACCCCGGACTATCGCGACGTCGGCTGGTCTATGAGGTGAAGCGCAGGATGATCAATCACATCGTGGGCGATCTCATCGATGAGAGTCGTCGGCGTATTACCGCTTTGGAACCCAAGCACGCAGACGACATTCGTGCGCATCCTGACCCGATAATCGAGTTTTCGGACGAGATCGCGGAAGCCCACCTCGCACTGAAGCGCTTCCTGATGGAGCATCTGTATCGGCACCCGGAAGTCGTCGTGATGCAGCAGCAGGCGGCCGAGGTGGTGGACACCTTGTTTCACCATTTCGCGAGCGACATCCTGCGGGTGCCGGAGGCATTTCGAGATCGCCGCGGCGTCAACACCGACACCGGGGAATATGAGCAGATGCGGCTGGTGGCTGACTACATATCAGGCATGACCGATAGATTTGCGATGTCGCGATTTGAGCAAATCCAGCCCTGATCCGGGCGCGCGCCTGCGCTAAAATGCGGGCTGGGGATAAGGAAACGAAAAAACGATGAGCACTCACCAGATCCCGCCGGAAGAGCGGCTGATCTTTGCGCTCGATGTGCCGGACGCCGCGCAGGCGAGGGCGTTAGTCGAGATGCTGGGCGACAGTGTGCGCTTCTACAAGATCGGGCTTGAGCTCGCCATGCGCGAGGGTTACTTCGAGCTACTCGATTGGTTGCTGGCGCGAGACAAGCAGGTCTTCCTGGACGTCAAGCTGTTCGATGTACCCGCGACAGTAGCGGCCGCTGTGCGCAATCTCGCCGAGCGCGGTGCGACGTTCTGCACAGTGCACGGCAATCAGGCAGTGATGGAAGCGGCTGCCGAGGCCAAAGGCCAGCTCAAGATTCTCGCGGTAACGGTGCTGACCAGTCTCGATCGGGGTGATATGGACGATCTCGGCTTCGACTGTGACGTCGGTGATCTCGTCATATCCCGCGCGCGACGCGCCCTTGAAGCCGGCTGTGACGGTGTGATTTCCTCCGGACTTGAAGTGCCGAGGTTGCGCGCTGAAGTTGATGACCGGCTATTGGTCGTCACTCCGGGTATCAGGCCGGTAGAAAACCGGCCGGCGGATGACCAGAAGCGCGTCGTTAGCGTACCGCAGGCATTCGCCAACGGCGCTGACTATATCGTCGTTGGACGGCCTATTCGCAACGCGCCAGACCCGCGTGCCGCCGCTGAGGCGATTGTTGCCTCCATTCACGAAAGCTTCGCCTGATCGCAGGGACACACGACTATGACCGAACTCAAAAATGACCTGTTCCTGCGCGCATTGATGCGCGAGCCGACCGAGCGTACACCTGTGTGGATGATGCGTCAGGCGGGGCGTTACTTGCCCGAATACCGTGCCACCAGAGCGCAAGCCGGCGACTTCATGTCGCTGTGTCGTAATGACGAGCTCGCGTGTGAGGTGACACTGCAACCGCTGCGGCGTTACGGCTTTGATGCTGCGATCCTGTTTTCCGACATTCTGACGGTGCCGGATGCCATGGGTCTTGGGTTGTTCTTCGAGACAGGGGAAGGGCCGAGGTTCGAGCGACCGATCCGCACCGCCGCCGATGTTCGTAACCTGCCGGAACCAGACGTTTCTGACTCGCTCGGCTATGTTATGCGCGCGGTGAGTCGCATCCGCAAATCACTGGAAGGATCTGTGCCGCTGATCGGTTTTGCCGGCAGCCCCTGGACCGTAGCGACTTATATGGTCGAGGGCGGTAGCAGCAAGACTTACAGCATCATCAAGGCGCTACTCTACAGCGAGCCGGAAATTGCTGACTTGCTCATAGAAAAAATTGCCAGGGTGACGACTCACTACCTGAACGCTCAGATCGAAGCGGGCGCGCAGGCAGTGATGGTGTTCGATACCTGGGGCTCGGTGCTTGAGCCAGAACTCTATCGCCGGTATTCACTGGCCAGCATGCAGAAGATTGTCGACGGTCTGAAGCGCGAAGCGGATGGGCGCCGTGTGCCGGTCGTGCTGTTCACCAAGGGTGCGGGGACGCGACTTGAAATCATGTCACAGAGCGGCTGCGATGGGCTCGGCGTGGACTGGACGACCGATCTCGCCGAAGCGCGACGCCTGACTGGCGATCGTGTCGCGCTCCAAGGCAATATGGACCCGTCGTTGCTTTACGCGAGCGATGAGGCGATTCGCGATGGCGTTGCGCGCGTGCTCGCGTCATATGGCAACGGCCCCGGGCATGTCTTTAATCTGGGGCACGGAATTCACCCGGAAATCGATCCGGCCAAAGTGGCTGTGATGGTCGACGCTGTGCGCGAATTCAGCCCGGCCTATCACGACAACGGCTAGTGAGATGACCGACTGGCGAGCGTCCGAATTCACGGCGGACGAACGCCGCCGGCGACGTCGTTTGCGGCGCATGAAGTGGGTGGCGCACGGGCTACTCGTCAGTATGTTGGCCATCTACGTGCTGAGCGGGCTCTGGATGTCCGAGTACCCATGGTTGGGTTACGTGCGGGCGTTCGCCGAGGCGGGTACCGTCGGTGCGCTCGCTGACTGGTTTGCCGTGACCGCCCTGTTTCGCGAGCCCTTGGGGCTGCCCATTCCGCACACGGCGATCATCAAGCGCCGCAAGAACGATATCGGCGATACGCTGGCTGATTTCATTGCAACGCATTTTCTCACGCGGGAGACGTTGGCCCCACGATTAGATCGCATTGACCCGGCGGGTGTCGCGACCGACTGGTTGTCACGTCCAAACAACGCGCGACAGCTCACCAACGATGTGGCGCGTGTGTTACAGCGGGTGGTGCGTACGGGGGACAACCGTGCGCTGCGAGACTTGGTGAAAGACAACCTGCGCTCGACACTCGAGCGGATGCAAGTCACTCCGATGTTGGGCCAGTTGCTGGAGATGCTGATTCGCAATGACCCTGAAGACACGCTGTTATCCGGCCTCGTCAGCCTTGCGCAGCAACAGTTCGACGATAACCGGCTCAATCTGCGCGACACGGTCACCGACCGAACTCCGTGGTGGTTGCCGGGGTTTGTCGACGAGCGTATCTATCGGCAGCTCGTCACCGAGATCGAGCAGGTGTTGTCGGATGATGAGGCCGACGGTGAGGAACGTGCGCGCGAGCACTTGAGGCGCGTGCTGCTGGATATTGTGCAGGCGCTAAAGAACGACACAGCATTAATCGAGCGGGGCGAGCGGTTAAAGCAAGAATTACTCGATCATCCGCAGCTCGCTGTGTATCTCTCGAGAGTGGTCAATGACATCTCTCGATATCTGACGCGCGAGGCGGAAGACCCGGAGAGCGAGTTTCGCCATCGCATTACCGAAGCCCTGGCAGGGCTCGGCGGTGCACTGGCCAACCAGCCAACCGTGCGTGAGGACATCAATCAGTCTCTGCGCGATGCGGCGCTTTATGTGATCACACGCTACCGCGAATCGATCACCCAGGTAATCGCCGATACGATTCACGGCTGGGATGCGGACACGGCGGCGGACCTGATCGAATTGCGTGTTGGGCGAGACCTTCAGTTCATCCGCATCAACGGAACACTGGTTGGCGGACTCGCTGGCCTTACCCTCTACACCCTCTGGCACGCATTCGTCGTTTAATCGGGGCGCAGCTCCCGGCGCAAAATCTTGCCTACATTGGTTTTCGGCAGCTCGTCGTGGAAGATCACCTCGCGTGGCTGCTTGTAACCCGTCAGGTTCTCCCGACAGTAAGCGAGGATGTCATCCGATGTGGTGCCATCACTGACGACAACGTGGAGCTGTACAACCTCGCCGGATTTGGGATGCGGCTTGCCGACGGCGGCAGCTTCGACGACGCCTGGCATCTGGACGACGACGTCTTCGATTTCGTTCGGATAGACGTTGAAGCCAGAGACGAGGATCATGTCTTTCTTGCGATCTTCAATGAAGACAAAGCCCTTCTCGTCGAGACGGCCGATGTCTCCCGTGCGCAACCAGTCGCCTTCCATGACCTTTTCTGTTTCTTCAGGGCGCTGCCAGTATCCCTGCATGACCTGTGGTCCGCGGATACAGATTTCGCCTACCTCACCGACGGCTAACTGGTTGCCGTCATCATCCATGATGGACACTTCGGTTGAGGAGATTGGTAGCCCGATGGCACCCGTGAACTCGGCATTGTCGATGAACGGGTTGATTACCGCCGCTGGCGAGGTCTCGGTCAGGCCATAAGCCTGGATCAGCGGTGTGCCGGTGACTTCGCGCCATTGCTCTGCCACTGCCCGCTGCACCGCCATACCGCCACCGATCGTGATTCGCAGGCTTGAGAAGTCGAGCTCTGCGAACCCTGGCGTATTCATCAGGCCCACAAACAGCGTGTTCACGCCGGTGAAGTAGCTGAATTTGTAGTTAGCTAGCTCTTTCACAAAGCCCTTCATATCGCGGGGGTTGCTGATCAGGACGTTCAAACCGCCCTGCTGCAGCAAGGAGAAGCAATTCCCCTCCAACGAAAAGATGTGATAGAGCGGCAATGCGGTAATGCCGACGATCGGTGCATCGGCAAGGTGATCGCCCAGCCAGGCGTTGGATTGCTGGACGTTATGAACGAGATTGCCATGCGAGAGCATCGCGCCTTTCGCTACCCCCGTTGTGCCGCCGGTGTATTGCAGGAACGCCAGGTCATCGAGCGTTAACTGAGGCCGTTGGAACTTGCTGGTGTCCGTCTTGAGTGTGTCGCGGAATGCGGTCGTGTTCGGAATCGAAAACGGCGGCACCATCTTCTTGACCTTCTCGACAGCGAAATTAGTCAACAAGCGTTTGGCTGTGCTGTGCATGTCACCGATTTTCGTGGTGATCACAAATTCGAGGTCGGTCTTATCCAGCACCGCCTCGAGCGTGTGCGCGAAGTTCTCGACGATCACAATCGCGCGTGCGCCGGAGTCACTCATTTGGTGCTGGAGCTCGCGCTGGGTGTAGAGCGGGTTCACGTTGACCACGACCAGACCGGCTCGCAAAGCACCAAACAAGGCAATCGGGTATTGCAGGATGTTCGGCATCATGAGGGCGATGCGGTCACCCTTGTTCAGTCCTTTCCCTTGCAGCCAACTGGCGAAAGACAGCGACATGGCATCGATCTCGGCGAAGCTGAATTCGGTGCCCATGTTGGCGTAGGCCGGTTTGCTTGCGAATTTTTTGACGTTGTCGTCAATGAGATCGGCTAATGAGTCGTAGCCAGCGTTGTCGATGTATTCAGGTACGCCAGGGACGTAGGAGAAAAGCCAGATTTTCTCGGTCATGTTCGTCAAAAGCTCGCGGTTCTATTCAGATCGGGATTCGGGTGAGATGCCTGCCTGCTGGATGGCGTCGCGGATCACGGGCCAGGCGCGCTCCAGCATGTCCGGCTGTGCCTCGGCATTTGGATGGATTCCGTCAGACTGCATCAGATTGGGATCGAGTGCTACGCCTGCCAGGAAAAACGGCTCCATAGGCAGTGCATTCTCGTCAGCGATCTCGGCGAAGGTCGCCTCAAACTGTTCGATATAGCGCTGACCATAATTCGGTGGGATTCGCATGCCGAGCAGGGCGACTTTGGCGCCGCTGTCTTGTGCAGCTGTCACCATGCTCTGCAAGTTGCGGCGCGTCACATCGATGGCAATACCGCGCAGTCCATCGTTGCCGCCCAGTTCGATGACGACCACTCGTGGCGAGTGGGCCTGCAGCGCTGCCGGAAGCCGCGCATCGCCACCCTGCGTCGTGTCACCGGAGATGCTCGCGTTCACCACGCGAATCCCATAGTCTAATTCATCGAGGCGACGTTGCAGCAATGCAACCCAGCCATCGGCGACGTCGGCGAGACCGTACCCCGCACTCAGGCTGTCGCCCACGATGATCAGTGTTGGACGCTCATCATCCGTGGCGGATTCTTGGGTGGCGGCCGGCGCATCCGTTGTCGCTGACGATTCGAACGACATGGGTACGAACGTGAGTACGGCCGCAAGCACGCCGACCACTCCGATCACAACTGACACCGATTTTCTCGCGGACATCGTTCGCTGCCGGACCATAAATGACGAAGTCTCAATTAAACGAGGACGCGAGTCCAGCGACCCGTTCCGTTCTCGAAGCACGCGCGCTGACCCGAACCGTTCCCACCGTAGATGGCACGCTGACCATTCTCGACGATGTTTCGTTCACGGCTGGTCGTGGTGAGACCCTTGCCATCATCGGGCCATCCGGCGCGGGTAAATCAACACTGCTTGCATTGTTAGCGGGCCTCGATACCCCGACACGCGGCGAGGTGGTTCTGGACGGACATTCGTTGCAAGGTCTGGATGAGGACGGCAGAGCTTCTGTTCGCGCGCCCGTGGCTCACCCGTGAGCTCCAGCGGCATCATGACATTCTCAAGCGCCGTCAATGCGGGAATCAGAT
>JBCBKO010000003.1:0-493391 GCA_038521865.1 Pseudomonadota bacterium
CGGCAGCACAGCGGTCGCCGAGTCTATAGAAGTCAGCTGCAGCTGCTTGTTATATCGTCGTGACATTTCAGCTACTAGCTCCCGCATCTTTGGTCGCCACGATCAGGGACGTGACCGCTACGACAAGCGAGAGAATAGCTATTCCGATCGCTAACCAACTCCGACGAGCCTCTGGTTTAGATAATCTTCGATTGAGTTCAATTGTCCCAGCGATATGCTTTTCAGTATTTGGTTTCCACCCTGATATCCAAGAGCGCAATTCCTCGTCGGTCTTATCGCGCAAATTGTATGGATCGGATGCCAAGCTACGTCCTCACTTCGACGATATAACGCCTAGGCTCAGCTGCACTATTGACGCGGCGGGTGGCTTGCGGCAGCAGGGCGATCGCCGAGTCCATAAAAGTCAGCTGCAGCTGCTTGTTATGCATCACGTTCACTCACGACTTCGATTCTTCCCACGATACTCTGGTTCAACTCTTCGAGATCTTCCGCCGGAATCCACCATTCCGTATGCCGCGAGGCACCAACTGTCTTTACCGGGTATCTGTCTGCAAATGACCTCAGTACCTGGAACCTAGTCACAAAGCCCTTACCGAATTGTCCGACGTTCCAATTATTCACCTCCTCGGCATACTCCAACGAGGTTACAGGGTAAAAAATTGGCTGTTCAGGCAGTCTCGGCGGCCAAGCTTTGTATCCAGACTCCTTAACGAGCTGTAACTCTCTCTCGCCACAGGGTCGGAACATGGTGACGGTATCGGTCATGATGCATAACGCCTACGCTCAGCAGCGATTGACCCAGCCGGTTCTTTGGCGGCAGCCAAAGAACCGGCTGGGTCAAGCGTCTGCTGCAGTGACTTGTTAGGTGGCTGAATCGTCGTCGCCCACACAGCGATACTCCTCAACCGCAGTCCTAAACATCGTTGCGCCACATCTCTGACACCGTTGTGTACTTCCATCAACAATGAACTCTCTTCTCCCACACTCGGGATGACACACAGCGTACGTAATGAAGATCCGCTCTGGAAAGCGAATATCTGCGTCACTCACATCAGGATAGTCCATCGGCTCGGTTGACCATCGCGAGAGAGATCGAACGTGTGCCAGGAAGCTCTCGCTTGCTCTAAGCGTTCCCTCATTCGCGAGCTTAATGAGTTCATCAATCTGGCGCAGTTGCTCATCTCGGGTAGTCATGCGAACGCCACCTAACAGCTGATTCTATGGAAGGTGCTGAAGAACATGTGTGCGGTGTTGGTCACTGTTTGGGCCCCTCCATGGATCGAGTTAGTGTCTGTGAACACCCCAAAAACTACACTGAGTCTGTGATTGCCCGCAACGTGTAATTGCAGCTGCGTCTGTTGAACTGCAGTCCGGGCACTCCGTAGCAACAGCAATCGGGATTTAGCCAGGTTACTGACAAACCACCTGTTTCTCATGATCTAGCCAGAAAGGCGTGAAGCGTTCAGGGGTGGATGCGGTGAAACTCCGAGGGAAAGCTAATCCCGGGAGCAGTCATGGACGATATCCGCCCGCCGATTGACAAAAAGCCTGAGCGCTTCATCGATCAATTGCGACGCAGCATTCGGAACGAAGGACTCAGTTATGAGACCGAGAAGACTTATGTGCATTGGTCGAAACGGTTTATCCGTCATCATGGTTTTCGTCACCCGAACGACATGGGTGCCGAACAGGTGACAGAATTTCTGACCGACCTTGCCGAGAGGGCTCGAGTTGCGCCTGCGACCCAACGCACTGCTCTTAACGCACTCGTGTTTTTGTTCCAGCGCCATCTCAAGCAGGAACTTGGCATGCTGCCGTTTCGCTATGCGAAAAAACAACGTCCGATGCCCACTGCGTTCACCCATATCGAAGCGAACGCGGTGATCGAACAACTCGACGGCGAGACCGCACTCATCGCGCGGCTAATGTATGGCGCTGGGCTTCGGGTCTCCGAAGCGTTGCGCTTAAGGATCAAAGACATCGACTTCGGAGCGCTGCAAATCACGGTGCGAGACGGTAAGGGCTCGAGCGATCGATGCACGCTATTGCCGACGTCCGTCATCGCACCACTCACCCAACAAATCGAAAAGGTCGAAAAGCTCCACGCGTTCGATACCACCTGTGGCTACGGTGAGGTGTACTTGCCCTACGCCCTGGCGCGCAAATATCCGGAGCTCGCAAGCGAGACTGCGTGGCAGTTCTTGTTCCCTGCTCGAGAAATCTCCGCTGATCCAATCGACGGCACGCTGCGTCGTCACCACCGACACCCAACAGGCGTGCAACGTGCTGTGAAATGGGCGATCAAATCCTCAGGCTTCAAACGCAAAGCAAGCTGCCACACGTTTCGCCACTCGTTCGCGACGCGGCTGATCGAAACCGGCTACGACATCAAACTCGTGCAGTCACTGCTCGGCCACAAAGACATCCGGACAACCGAGATCTACCTGCACGTGGTGCGCAACCGCGCGGGCGCGATCGTAAGCCCGGTCGACAACTAGCGACTACTCGTCATCGAGCAGCGGTGGCAGACGCACACCCTGCAAACCGCCCGGTGAGTCGAGCAGTCCATCCCCGGCGACAGCCGCCTCCGCGTCGAGACCAAAATTGAGCTCGAGATAGTCGAGCAACATCACGCGCACCTCGGGCGACACGACGGGCATGTTTTGAGTCTCGCTCATCCACGTCATGAGCTTGTCCCAACCCTCACGACTCTGCCGTTGTTGTTTGATCAGATCGAGCGAGTGGCAGGAGCCACAAAACCCACCGGTGAGTTCGCGATTAGGGCCTGCTGGCCAGTCCTCGCCGAACGGGTCCGCATCAGCAACGACGTCGCTGCACACCAGCGCCAACGCAACAAATAGCCAGCGGTATACAGTAGACATCACGCGTTACCCACCAGCACCGCGATGCGGTGCAGTGCATTGTTGAGATAACCCTTGGGGTTCCAGGCAACGACCATTGGCTGCCGCTCGCCCGCTGAATCGGTCGCGCGCGCCCAGACCTCAAAATACCCCTGAGACGGAAAGCGCAGATCGGTCCGCCATGCCTGCCATGAACCCGGATTCGGTGCGTCGTCCAGAACAGCCGGCTGCCAGCTGGCACCAAAATCAATCGACGTCTCAACGGAAGACACCGAACGATCGCCCGCCCACGCGTGCCCTGCGACCCGCAACGGGGACACAGGAGACGCATGACGCACGCCGTTCTTCGGAGTCGTGATCATCGACTTCACCGGCATCGAACCGATGGTCACGAAGTCGGCCTTCTCGACCTTCGAGCCGGGCACGACCGGTTGGCGCGGCACCGAGTACGACGGCGGCGCCATCTTCGCGCCCGTCCATTTCTCGGTCGCAACGTGAACCTCGGTCAGCCACTTCTGCGAACACGAACCTGGCCACCCGGGCACCACAAGTCGCAGCGGCGCACCGTTGTGCGGATGGATCGCCTCGCCGTTCTGCTCGAACGCGATGAGGTTGTTCGGATCCAATGCTTTTTCAATCGGCACGCCCCGCGACAAAGGCTGCTTGTCCGGCACGCCTGAGATATGCGCATCGGCGCCGAGGTGCCCGGTGTACACCGCCTCGGGTTTGACACCCGCGCGTTCGAGTACATCGGCAAGACGCACCCCGGTCCAACGCGAATTTCCGATCGCCCCGAGTGTCCACTGGTTACCGCTCGCCGGCGGGTTGAAGCTCGCCCGCCCATTGCCGCCGCACTCGAGCTGAAGCGCGGCATCCACCACCTCGAACTCGCGCTTGAGATCGGCGATCGACAACACGAGCTCACGCTCGACAGCGCCCGTGATCCGAAGCCGCCAGGCGTCGACATCCACATCAGCCGGAGGAATACCGTTGTTGCGAATAAAGTGTCGTTCGCGAGGTGTGACTAGATCCGTCAGTAAATGCGGCGGCGTTTCGGCGTTCAACGGACGATCGTTCAACAAGACGAGCCCAGACTTGCCCGCGATTTCGAATAGCTCGCTCGTCTCGGCAAACGCGGCTGGGATCAGACCCGCGGGCATGTGCCGGTGAAACGGAATCCAGCCGCCGACCGCCGCAGCCATTGCGGTAAGTCCGGCATTCTTCAGAAAACCCCGCCGCGAGGTCGCCGATCGACGCCCGAACACGGCGAGATCAGCCTGCTCCGGATTCTCTGTATACAATTCAAACAGGCCGCGTTTGACTCGGCTCATATCGTTTCCCACCCCGCCTCGCGAATCCCGCGAACTTCATCGCGATTATACGGTCTTTCCTGTTGAAGCCTCGGGGCGATCCGCCGCTAGACATATTTAGGACATAGAGTATCGTTACTCTGTGCCGGGGGGACACGATCTGAATGCGCTGTACACGGAGGACCGTCATATGTCAGCACTCGTAATCGCGGTAATTGGGTTTGCTTGTTTTCTGGCCGGATTGGGCATCGCTTACTGGTTCATCAAAACCGATAGCGATATCAACGCCGAAAAAGCGGAGAACCTCCGCACCGAGTTCGATTCATATAAGTCTGACGTCAGCCAGCATTTCACTGAAACCGCTCGCCACTTCCAGGCGATCGGCGAACAATACCGCGCGCTCTATAACCACATGGCCGACGGCGCCGAGAACCTGCTCGGTCTCGAGGGCGAAGAGGCGCAACGCAAGTTTGCGTTGATCGCACCCGCCGCCGCGGCAGCAGAAACCGCCGCCGCAGATGCCGGTGAAGTGATCGAAAGTGCCGCTGTCGAACCTGAGGTAGAGGCTGAGGACGAGACAGTCCAGGCCGCCATCGACGATGGCGAAATCACAGCAGAAGTGGAAGTACCAGAAGTCGAGGAAGAAGCACCGGTCGTAGAGGCTGAGGCGGATTCGACTGAAGAGATCATCGAAGACGAAGCTACAGAGGAAGCAGTTGCTGAGGTCGAAGCCTCTGAGGCGAAAGAGGAAGCTGCGGAAGACGACACCGTTGAGATGAAAGCGCTGGATACATCAACGATCGAGGCAGAAGCCGAGGACGAAGCGTCGGCGGTGGAAGGTGCGACGGTACATGTGTTGCACAAAGCCAAGGAAAACGCGGCCTGACACGCTTTAGACGGTGCATATTTGGTCTTTATCACCAAATATGCGTCTTTACTGACCATTTTCGGTTTGCTACGTTATTAATGAGTAAACAGGGAGTTGCTGTCGTGATTCGCGTACCCGTGATTCTGTTAGTCGTAGTGTTCTCTTCGATCTCGTCGCCGACGGCGTTCGCCCAAGCCGGGAGCGGCCAGCTCGGTTTCCCGGGCGAACCCATGAGCGAAAGACGTCTGAAGACCGCCAAGAAAGCGGAGGCGGCGTTTGAGGCTGGGGACTATAAAGACGCGTTCTGGTACTACAGCACCGAGCTAGCCCCGATTGGCGATAAGTACGCCCAGTATATGGTCGGCTACATGACGGCGCGCGGCCTCGGCACCCAGGCTGACCCGGTCCGCGGTGCCGCCTGGTATTTGCTCGCCGCCGAGCGCGGCCATGACCCGCTGGTCAACAACTTCGAATCGATCATGGCGGACCTCACGCCGACCCAAAAGGTCCGAGCGCAGGAAATCGCCGCAGAGCTGCGTGTTGAATATGGCGACCGCGAACTGGTCGAGCGGTTGATTCGTTTGGATATCGATCGGCTAGCGGAAACCACTGGCAGCCGGATACGCGGCCGCGATAAATGCTCAACGCGCTCGCTGCGTGTGATCGATCCACGGCGTTTCGGCAGCATGGACGGATCGCGCTACTGCAAGATGCTGAACGACCGCATCGATTCTCGCGTGGCTTATCTCACGGGCTACATCGAGTACAGCGGCCTGGAGCTCCTGCCCGACGAGGAACTGGACGAAGCGGCGTCGAGCGAGACGGACGAGGACGAGACGGAGTCGACCGACGAATAGGCAGTCGCGTTCGGCGTCAGTCGACGCGCGCCAGCAACCGAATCACGAACGACGGGGCCCCACCGCCACTGTCGCCGTTCATAGCGCCGGTCAGCGCAATCTGCACGCCAGTTACTGCCGCGTCAAACCCATCAGCATCCGGCGTCGGCACATAATCGAACGGCGCGCCACCTCCGGGCTGGTCGCTGAAGCGCACCCCTGTCGCAAAAGTGAGCGATACACCGCTCGCCACCCCGCCATCGGTGAACACCACCGGATCGCCTGAACCGGTATCCACAAAAAGCGCAAGATCGTCGGGGATGACATCGGTCAACACCAGCGTGTCGGCGTCCACAGCCCCGGCGCCGGTGTTGGAAACACTAAGGTCATACGCTTTGATCGCACCGGGGATGGCGTAGGGGTTGGTTGTACCGTTCACCGGATCGGAGATCGTCGACGACACCTTGGTCACCTGCAGCTGCGGCAGGTCACGCACATCAAGACAAACATCATCGACGTGCCAGAAATCGAACGCCAGGCCCGAACCGCCCTCTTGGCGGAATCGAATCCGGAACGCTGCATGCCGCGCGCCGACCGGCATCGCGTAGTTGCGATTGAAAATCTCGCCGGGCGTCCCGCTGCCACCGAACGTCTCGAGCAGCACCCAGGTATTGCCGGAATCGAGGTACTCGATCGTGAAGTCTTCGATGCCATCGGGGTTTTCGCTAAACGCATCCGCGCCGCGGCGTACCCAAAGCGACACGGCATCGAACGCCGGATCTGTCGTGTCGATAGCATTCGAAGTGACCGTGACTTGCCCACCGTTCGTAAACAAGCTCGCGCTGGGTGATTGGAAGGTCGCACTGCTCGTGCCCGCATTACCGCCAGCGGAGGTCACCGTCCAGTTGGTTGATAGTCCGGTATCAAACTCATCGCAAGTACCGACAACAAGCGCGGACGGTGCAACACGCTCAACGACGCGAATGTCATCGACGTGCCAATAGTCAAAATCGTTGCCGGAGCCACCGGTCTGGCGCACCCGCAACGCGGTGTTCGCGTGCAGCGCGTCGGGTGGCAGGAAAACGGTATCCTGAAAAATCTGACCCTCGATCCCGCCGCCGGGATACGTGATCAGGCTCCCCCAACTCGCATCCGCGCGCCGGTATTCGATCGCGAGGTTCTCTCCGCCATCGGGGTACTCGCTGAACGCATCGCTGCCACGCCGCACCCAAAGGCTCACTTCCGCCGCGGGTACTGCCGCCGAGAACGTTGGGCCAGTAGTGATGACGGGATCGTGGCGCGTGAACAAACCGCGCGTGCCGGAGTTTGACACATCAGCGCCAGTCAGGATGCCCGAGCGAAATCCGTTGTTCGTGGTCCACGGCGCAATATTGGCGCGCTCGAAATTATCCGAGAACAGCACATCGCCGGGCGCAGCAAATGCCGCACCCGGAGCAAGCAGCGCGAACCACGTCATTGCGGCGCGCCAGTGTCTCAGGCGATGGGTCAGGGACATGCGTCATTGCAGCCAAATTAACCTGAATACAGTCTATCGAGCAGCGACTTGACATAGCGTGCGAAAGATCACACTGCGAAACATGTGTCCGTAGCATTTTTTTGTTAGCTTTCAGGCCTTTCTCATCGACAGGCAACCCTCATGGCCGATCGCTCCGGCTTCATTGCGGGCGGGACATCACTCGCCGAAACGCAGGCCGAATACCTCCAAAAGCTGCTGGCAAGAAATGCCGAAACAGCGTTCGGACGCCGACATGACTTCAGCGACATTGTCGCCGGCGGGGCGTATGCGGATGTGCCGTTTATGCGCTACGACGAAGTTGCAGGCTTCGAGGATGGCAGTTATTGGCCGGACGCGTCGAACTACACCACCGATCGCATCAGTGCGTGGTTCCTGACCAGCGGCTCGTCGAGCACACCAAAACGCATACCGGTAACCAGCAGTCTCGTTCGCGAAAAAGCGGGTGCGTTCTCTTTGTTCTGGGATGCGATCTATGCCGACCACCCGGAACTGCGTACCGGCAAAATCATCGCCAACTTCGGCGACAGCGGACACAGCGCCCGCGACGGCAACAACATGTTGGAGGTTTCCGAAACTACCTTCTGGAACCAACGCATGCAGGGTTTCCAGGCAAGCGACCGCTGGCCGATTCCGCGTCAAATCACGGCGATCGAATCCCCTGAGTGGCGCTACTACGCAGCAGCACGTTTGGCACTGCAAGGTGAGCTGCACGCAATGATGGGGTTGAATCCGTCGACGCTGCTCAAGTTTTGTGAGGTGCTCACAACGCACGGCGATGCACTCGCTGCAGGACTCAAGCAAGGCAACTGGGGCGTAGCAGCGCTGGATGATGCATCGTTGCCCGAAAAACTCACCAGCCGTTTGGCCACATCGCCCGAGGCGGCAAGCCGACTTATCACCGCAATTAGCACATCGGGCAAAACGCGGCTGCCCGACATCTGGTCAACACTCGAACTGATTATCTGCTGGCAGTCCGCACTGGTCGGTCCGTACCTGAACCTGCTGCGCGAACACTCAGGCGGCGTTGCCTATCGCGACTACATCACTCAGTCGAGCGAATGCATCATGGCCATTCCGATGGTCGACGACGACTGCGGTGGGTTGCTCGCCTACCAGACGCACTACTACGAGTTCATCCCCGAGTCCGAAGCCGAGGCGACCCGCCCTCGCACGCTCGGCGCGCACGAACTCGAACAGGATGGGCGCTATGAACTGGTCGTCACCACGGGAGGCGGCCTCTACCGCTATCGCACCGCCGACTGCATGCAGGTCGTCGGGTTCGACAACGGCATTCCGCATTTGAGTTTCCAATATCGACTCGGGCGCACGTCGAGCATCACCGGCGAGAAACTCACCGAGGCGCAGGTACTCGATGCCCTTCGCACGATGACCGGCCCAACCGCATTCCATCGTCAGGATGTGATCGTGCATCCGCGTACCGGGGAACGACCGCACTACGCGTTGTTAAGTGCGGCAAGCAACATCACCGCAGGCACCAGCGATGCGGACCTCAGCGTGCTCGCCAACGCATTTCACGATGCGCTGTGTGCCGCTAATGGTGAGTACGCAGATAAGTGCGCATCGCTGCGACTCGGCAAACCGAGTGTGGTGGTCGTGACCGACAAAGACATCGCCGCGCTACATCGAAAACTGCGTGCAAGCCACGTCGGCGACGACCAGTACAAACCCGGCGTCCTGCGACGCGAGCATGATCTTGATGCCAGCATGACCGTCGTGCGCGAAGCCCATGCAGATACGTAGCATCACGCTGAACCGGGCGCGCATCCCGTTTCGCCAAGCGTTCAGTCACGCAGCAGCGAAACGTGCGGAAAGCGATGTGATTCATGTGGCGATCACCGACGATTCCGGTCACACCGGCTTCGGTGAGATACAGGCGCGCCCATATGTCACCGGCGAGGACAACGACTCGGTGTTCGAACACACGGCACCGGCACTCGCAGAGCAACTGCTCAACGTCGCACTGACCGATTGCGCGAGCGTTGAGCACTGGTTTGCCGCGCACACCGATCGCACGACACAACCCGCCTGCGTGGGCGGCTTCGATCTCGCGCTGCATGACCTCCTGGATTTGAACGGTTTACTCGACTGGTCCGACGCACTCGGCCCCGAGC
Source organism: Pseudomonadota bacterium (assembly GCA_038521865.1). Lineage (GTDB taxonomy): Bacteria > Pseudomonadota > Gammaproteobacteria > Steroidobacterales > Woeseiaceae > CALBPI01. Next base: position 9,545 of record JBCBKO010000003.1, read on the forward strand.
GCACACGCCCCATCGGTAAGTGCATCACCATCGGAGACGATCAGGATGACAAGGCACTGATCAAACAGGCTCGCTTCGCGCGACTCTCCGGTTGCACAGTGGCCAAACTGAAAGTCAGCGGGCCAGATGATCTCGAGCGCTGTCAAACACTGCGCAAACACCTAGGGGCGGCAATCGCTATCCGCCTCGACGGTAACGGGCAGATGACGCTCGATGGCGCGACCGAATTGCTGACTCGGGCAGCAGACCTCGACCTTCAGTCTCTGGAAGAACCGTTTGACGCCAAAGCGGCCGATATCGATGAGAACCTGCGCACACTGCATGCTGAGACGGGTGTCGCACTGGTCGCGGATGAATCCGCCTGCACAGCCGCGGATGTCGAGCGCTGCGCCGAACAATCGACCTACCAGATCATCAACGCACGCATGGGCAAATGCGGCGGTATCACCGGCGTACGCGATGTGGTCGATACCGCCCGTAAGCAAGGGCTTGGGCTCGTGTGTGGGACGATGGTCGGCGAGAGTGCAGTATTGCTTCGCTACAGCAAAAAATTATTGCATCATTGCGACGCGCTGGATTACGTCGAGGGCATCGACCAAAACAAGACGTTGTTGGCAGACGAGGTGATCGTTGCATGCGAGGATGATGCATTGAGTCACTTCCACTGGCAGCAGGACAAGCGCGAGCAGTTCACGGTGGGGACCAGGAATTTCGGATAATTGAATCAGGAGCACTATCCATGGCTGAGTCCAAACAAGAAAAAATCCAGGCGTTCATCGCGACCCTGAACCCTGCCGCGGCAGATGGTCTCGATCCTGACGCCAACCTGCTGCAGGACGAAATTGTCGACAGCGTCGCCATGATGGATGTCATCGTGTGGCTGGAAGAAACTTTCGATATATCGATCGATCCTGATGACCTCACGCCGGAGAACTTCGGCACGGTCAACAGCATCGTCTCCTACCTCGACCGCTAGAACACCATGCGCCTGGAACAGGCGTTAGCCCGGGTTGCTACCGAACGCGACGAGCACCTCGCGGTGTCCGTCGTGGGCGGTGGTTCGCTCACTTATGGCGAGCTGCATGCGCGCGCGACGCACTACGCCGCCGCACTGCAGTCATCGGGCATCGTTGAGGGAGATCGTGTCGGCATCGTCTCGCGTCACAACGCAGAGGCGATCGCGTTGTTCTGGGGGATCATGACCGCCGGAGCCATCGTCGTGTGGATGAACGATGATGCCAAAGGCAAAGATCTGCCGGCGGTGTGTGCGAGTGCCGACCCGAAACTGATCGTGGTTCAGGGCGAGAAGCAGCAACGACTGTTCGCCAATAACGATGAGATGTACGAGCGCGTGATGGAGCTCGAAGTGTTGGCCGGTATGGCCGTGCTGCCGCCCGAGCCGATTACCGGTGACGAGAACGCGCCTGCGGTCATCGTCTACACCTCCGGTAGTAGCGGTCGGCCGAAAGGCGTGTGTCTTTCGCACAAGAACCTCTACACTGTCGATCGTTCGGTGATCGAACACATGCCGATCACGCCCGACGACATCTACCTCATGGTAGTGCCGTTGCATTACGTGCACGGCATCATGCAGCTGACCGTACACCTGCTTGCCGGCGCAACGCTGCACTTCCATGACAGCTTCCTGTTTCCCGCACAAGTCGTCGATGCACTCGTCAACCTGCGCTGCAGCGGCTTCTCCGGCGTCCCGTTTCATTTCAATGCGCTGATGACGCGCGGCAGCCTGCTCGATCGGGAACTACCTGATCTGCGCTGGGTCACGGTGACGGGTGGCAAGCTTCCGGCCGATGCGATCCTCACGATTCTGGATCGCTTCCCGGAACTCGAATTTCATATCGCCTACGGGCAGACCGAGTGCGCACCGCGTGCCACCGCGCTCAAGCCCGACCGTATTCGGCGTAAACCGGATTCGGTCGGCAGCCCCATCCCGAACGTGACCGTCGAGATCATCGGTGACGACAATACGCCGGTACCGCAAGGTCAGAAAGGCGAAGTCGTTGTCTCTGGCGACAACATCATGCTCGGCTACTGGAACGATCCGGAAACCACCGCAGTGGCGATTGACGATCAAGGTCGACTGCGCACCGGCGATATCGGCTACTTCGACGACGAAGGCGATCTGTTCCTCGTCGGCCGTCGCTCGGCGATGATCAAGTCGGCCGGCGAGCGTATCGTGCCCGAAGAGATCGAGCGCGTTTTAGATGCGCATCCTTCGGTGATGGAGTCTGTCGTCATCGGTGTACCGGATGACATGTTGGGCCAGCGCGTCGTCGCTCATGTTCGCGTCGAAGCGCAAGCGAGTCTAGACGATGCGCTCAGCGCTGAACTGCGCACTCATTGCCTGCGCACCATTCCCCTGCCTCGCGCACCAAGAGAATTCCATCTGTGCCGGGACTTCCCGCGCAAAGCGAACGGTAAGCCGGATCGAGTTGCGCTCGCCAACCTCGGAGCGGAGGACGCATGACCGATCATTCCACCCGTGATCTTCGCGAGTTTCTCGAGTTCGCTGAGTCCAAGGGCAAGTCCGCGTGGCTACAAATCGACAAATCGATCTCGCCCAAGTTTATGACGACCGCAGTGGTCACGGGTCTTGCACGCAAGCTGCGCAGCCCGGTGATTCGCTTCAACGACATTGAAGGCAGCGACTTGCCAACGGTCACCAATATTTGCGCATCTTTGGATCGGGTCGCGCGCAGTGCCGGTATGACTGCAAATGATCTGAACGAGCGTCTGGTCGGTGCGATGTCGGCGGGTATCAAGCCCGTCGTCCTTGATCGCGACGACACACCTGCGCAACAAGTGGTGCGTGATGCCGATGCGTTCAGTCTTCACGAATTGCCAGCGCTCTATTATACCGACACACAGGATGCGCCCTATCTGACATCTGCGCTTGTCGTCGGTCGCGACCCGGACACCGGTGCGCACAATCTGAGTTTTCATCGACTGATGATCGCCGACGATCACACCTGCGCGATCTACATGACGCCCGGTGGACATCTCGATCAGATATGGCACAAGTACAGTGCCCGTGGCGAACCCACACCCTTGGCGGCCGTCGTCGGCAACCACCCATTGTGGTGTTACGGCGCGTTGATTGCTGGAGCGTTGGAACACGAAGACTACGACGTCGTCAGCGGGTTGCTCGACGCACCACTCGCGCTCACACGATGCTTGTCGCACCCCGAGCTTCAAGTGCCTGCGCTGGCAGAGATGATTTTTGAAGGCGTGATCGAACCTGCTGAGACCCTACAGGAAGGCCCGTTCGGTGAGTTCCTCGGCTATGTTGCGGACAAGGCGGCGAGACCAGTTGTACGATTCACCAAGCTTACGCATCGCGAACAGCCGATCTACCAGGACATCGTCGCGGGCCAGACCGAACACGCCACGATGTCGAGCGTGAGTCTGCGCGCCCGATTGAATCGCGACTACATGCAGGACGAACCTGCGATACGCGATTTCTGGTTGCCCGCGCCGATGACCATCTTCCTGTCGGTGGAAGAATACGCCGAGGACTTCGACGCACAAGCATTCATGCAGCGCTTGCTCACTAAAGAGGCATATCTCAAACAGGCGATCGCCTTCGATGCGGATGTCGATCTGCGCAAGCAAGCGAGTGTGCAGATGGCGCTTGCGTGCTTTACACAACCGGGGCGCGATGTCGCAATCTATACCGACCAGAACGGTAACGGCGTGGATCCGTCAGAAACCGACGGGCGCACCTCCAAGATTGCGATCGACGCACGCTCGCGCATGCATGCGGTGCGTAATCTCTTGCCGGAGAGTGTCGAGACCGAATTCGATCTCAACGATTGGATTCGCTGATCAGTTCGCGGTGCGACCGCCGTCGACATTCAGGGTTTGCCCGGTAATCGAACGACTCTCATCCGTCGCCAGATAATTCACCAATGAGGCAACGTCCTCGGGCGTCACAAGTCGGCCTGTCGGTGTGTCGTCGATCAGGTCCTGCTCGTGTTCCTCGATGCTCACGCCTTTGATCTTCGCACGCGCACCCTGAGTCTGCGCAAAAAGCTTGGTCTTCACGTAGCCCGGTTGCACGGCATTTACGGTGATGCCGAGTGCCGCCACTTCCAAGGCCAGCGAGCGCACCATGCCGGCGACCCCCGCTTTGGAAGCCGCGTAGATCGCGTTGTAAGGCGCACCAACCTCTGCAGAAATCGAACCGACGTGGATGATGCGTCCAAAACGAGCACGAATCATCGGGCGCAACGCCGCACGGGAGATATTGAACGCACCGAGTGTGTTCACACGCACTACCCGCTCCCAATCTGCATCCTTGCCGAGCAATACCGGTGCGATGTAACTCACTCCTGCGCAGTTGACCACCGCGCTCAAGCCACCATGGTCGGCGGCCACCTGCTTCACCACGACGCGGCATTCATCGCCATCATCGATCAGCAGTTTCACCGGGTGGAGCACGCGCTTACCGTTGGCGAGCGCTTCACACGCCTGCTCTGCCTGTTCGATCGTACGCCCGGAGATCACCACAAGGTGACCGGCGTCAGCCAATCGTTCGCAGATCGAAGCCCCAATGTCTCCGGTGCCGCCGACGACCAGTACCGCGCCATCACTCATCCCCATGGGCTGATCCTGATATCGTCGGGGTCATCTTCCCAGCCGTTCGCCTCGTTGATCCATTCACGACGCACTTCGAGTTCACCATTCTTGTGGGTGGCAAACAAATTGGTCAGCCAGTTCGCATCGTCGCGCTCGGGATAGTCGCTGCGATAGTGCGCACCACGACTCTCCTTGCGCATGTCCGCCGTTTCGATAATCACCTCAGCAACGTCATGCAGATTGCGTTGCTCATAGGCAAGCGCGTAATCGAGCGGCTCGCGAATCGCGAGCTGCTCGTTCAAACGTTGGCGATCTGCCGCGATGTAGTCGCGTGCCTCGGCGAGCGTCGTTGCATCTTTCTCGACCGTGAGCAGCTTCCACATCGTGTACTGCAACTCGCGTCTCATCGTGTCGATGTCAACCTCACCCTTCGCCTTTTGGAACGTGCGCAGCGCGTCAAAGTGGGCCAGCGCGTCATCGTCGGAAATACTGACCTGCGGTCTTGAGCTGCACTGTTCACCAGCGAACCGCCCGGCACGCCAGCCGAACACTTGTGAACCCCCGAGCATCGTGCCGCCCAGACGATCAGCACCCTGCCAGCCACCAGCCTCACCGACCGCGTACAAACCCGACACCGTCGACTCGGCGCGCTCATCAATGCGGATACCACCGTTACTCGAGTGGTGATGAATCTGCACCTGAACGAGATCGTTCTTGATGTCGATCCCGTTATCGATCATGAAGTTCTCAAACAGCTCGTGTTTGAAGCCCCGCGTTGCGTGCGACAGATCGAGGAACACCGCGTTGTTCTCCGTGCCCCGCCCTGCCAACACCTCGTTCTTGATCGCGCGGTCGATATGCAAAGACGCATCCCGGCAGCTTACAGGCCAGTGCGCCGCCTTGAGGTTGCAACCCTCGATCATCGAATCCGCATCCGGGTAGTAGTCCTGCAGGAACGACTTGCCGTGCTTGTTAATCAGGCGATAAGGCTCTTCCATCTCGTAGAGCATGACGATCGCCTGCTGCGGCCAGGTTGTCGCCAACCCCTGCTGCATGTACTCCATATTGAACAGGTCGGCGCCCGCACGCGCCGCCATCGCGTAACCGTCGCCAGTGTTTCCCGGCGGGTTGAAGCTATAGGTGAACAACTGACCAACGCCGCCGGTCGCGATCACGACCGCACCCGCTTCGACCACAAACGGCTCGCCGTCGTCGGTCACACCCACCGCACCACTACAGCGTCCGTTGTCGACGACCAAGTCCGTGAAGTTGGCGTGTTCGAGCACTTGTGTGTTGGTGCCTTCGATCACTGCCTTCTGCACCGCCACGATCCGGTTGGTCTTCAGATCACTCTTGTGCCCTTCCATCGTCGCAAGCATCTTGCTTTGAAAGCGCATGCCCATCGACTGCAATCGCTTCACCGCGTCTGACACTTCGTCCACGAAAATCTGGCACAGCGCCGGATCGGCCATGCCCAAACCCGACTGCAGCATATCGGCATGTACGAGTTCCGGCGGGTTAAAAAAGCCACCTTTCGGTCCGACGGTTCGGATCGTCCAGAAATCGCCGATGGGGTTCGAAGTGGCACCGGCCCCGCGTACGCCAGGGATACCAAATCGCCCTTTCACGGCGAGCATGGTCCGCGCCCCGGCATCGTGTGCCGCGATCGTCGACGCGGTTGCCGCACCGCCACCGCCAATCACCAAAACGTCTGTGTTGTAGCGCTGCAATTTCATAGTCACGCTACCGCTGTCACGATGGCTGCATACTGATCCGGGAAGCTCCCCGAAATCGATTCGATGTCTGGCCAGATCTCGCCTTGCGAGAAGCCCGCCAATTCAAACACCCGCAACCAGTTCTCCGGTGCGAGATAGCAATGCACGGGCCGGTAGTCCTGATTCCGGATCGCAGCCGTGCGGTGATAGACCGAGAGGTTCAACGACAACTCGCGCGGCGCCATATCACGCGGCGTCAGTCGAATCCGCTCCGCGAACAACACACGACCGCCAGGCTTAAGCGTCTCCTTGCACGACTTCAGAAACGCGACAATGTCCTTCGCTACGTGCGCGGCATTCACCGCGTAGATCAAATCGAAGTCGCCCTGCGGCACCTTTTGTTCCGACAGTGGATTGTTGAGGTCAGCGAACCGCCAGTCGGTGCTCACGTCCGGGTAGTCGGCGCGGATTTCGTGGCGCGTACCCATGATGAATTTCGCACTGATGTCAGTGAAGTGATAGTGCTCGACGCGATCAAGTTCGTTTTTCGCTGCAAGATGCTTGAACAGGTTGCGAATGCCGTTGCCGGTGCCGCCGCCGATTTCGAGAATGCGCCCTTTCGGCAACAACATGTCGATGGCTTTCGCGCCCATGATGCCGTGCACGTTCTGCAATGGGTCGGTGTTGGTCGCGCGGAACCAGAGCTCCTGGAACTCGGACTCACGACCCGACAGAATCGCATCGAGAAAATCGGGCTCGTCTTTGAGTGAACGTACCCAATGATCAGCACCGAATTGCAAAAACTCGAGCGGTGAGACGTATTCATCGCCAAGCGCCGCCATATCCTTTGCAATGTCAGCGATATCTCGCGGCGGTGTCGCTACCGCACCCGTGTGCTGGAAGCTTGGCGTTCCGTCCGACTCGGTGCGGGTGACGAAGTCAAAGCGTGCGCTCAACCGATCGAGCATCGCCTCCAGCGTGATGAACGCAGAATCGACATAGCCCAATGACTCGGTCAGCGCTGCCGGCGTCGTCGGCGCCGCCAATTCCGTCGTCAGTTCCAATGAGCGGTATAGGCCGAGCAGATGAAAATCGAGCGCCTCCTGCAACAGCGCTGCCCCCTCGATCATTTCCGGAGTGAAAAGATCCTCAACACACCAACGGGTGAAGTCCTGTCTGAGTTGTTCGGTCACGATGCGATCCTTTCGGTTTTTGTTCTGGTTTCGGTGCTGCGATCAGGCGGCCGTTGATCCCATCGCCTGCGCCACTTTGTCGGTCCACGCCGTCACAGCGGCGATCGTCTCGGGTAGTGCATCAAATTGCACCCCATGCTCGCCGGGAACGATGATATGCGACTTGGGCGTCCCTTTGACGTGACGCCATGCACGCAAATGCTTTTCGTTGTCGGACAGCCGATCCTGTTCGGCCAACACCATGAGCGTCGGCAAGCGCAGTTTTGCCCAACGCGGGCCGAGCATGCGATTCATATCAACCAGGCACTGATTGAAACGTGGGGAGACCTCACGGGTTCGAAGCGGATCCGGAATGATGAAGTCCTCATAGGCTGGGCCGCGAGTGAACCGATCGATCGGCACGTGCGGCTCGCAGTCCGCCTCACCGGAATATCCAACCACTAAATCGGCACCGCCGATGTCATCAGCCGGAAAAATCGACGGGGCGATCATCAGAAACGACGCGACCCCTGCGGCATCGCGCGACAACGCATTGAGCGCGTACGTCGCCCCCCAGCAAAACCCGCCCAGGTGGGTGGTCAGTATGTCGGAGGCATAGTGGTGTCGCACCGCATCAACATCGTCGAGCAGCTGTGCGGTCGATGGCGCATCGCCACTCGCCGACGTGCTGAGCCCGGCTCCGCGACGGTCCACCGCAAGCACAGCAACACCTTGCTCCGCCAAGCCCTGGCCCAATGTCTCGAGCCACCCGGAATGACTGACCACGCCGTGTAGCAAGATGATCTGATGTGCATACGGGCTATTCGGCACATAGCGCCGCACCGGCAATGATTCACCATCAGAGGAAATGACAGATTCGAGCAGCTTCTCGGTCATGCGTTGTAGTCTACCCAAAAGCGCGAATGTTCGATCCCGATGCATCCACTCTTCAACAGCGTCAAACGGATATCGGTCAGTATGTGAAGCGGTGGTCTAGACGTCGTTATCGATGAACGAGAGCACAACCTGATCGACCGACGCGCCTTCAACGTGTGACAGTCCCACCGTAACGAAGGCGCTGAACGAATCACGCACCCGAAAATGTGCTCGCGCCAGTACATCGGCAGCCGCCGACTGGTGATCAGGAATCGTAAACGTCAGAGAGCGCCGTCTACCTGCATGGCGCCGTCTCAGTTCATCGACGAGCGCGCGCAGCGCATCGTCGGTGGTGTAAGCCACGTCTTCCACGATGAGTGCATTGTTCACGCCCGAGCGAAGTGCGGCGAAGGCGGCAGCGCACCCCTGCTGGTCTTCGACGGCAACGAGGTCGTAGTGGTGGTTTGGGCTGTTCCTGATTCGCCAATCAACAAACTGCGCATCGCGCCTGCCGATCTGCCAACCACCCGCGACCAGTGATTGCCAAAGTCCGTCCATAAATTCTGGTGTGTAATCGACTACTCGATATCCGCTGCGCCGGAACGAGGCCCGGAGCGCATAGAAGCTGCGCGATACGAGATTCAATGCGCCGCCCACTAAAGTTGCGAGCGCACCTGGCAGCCTGGATTTCAGATAGGCGGTGAAGTCGAGCGGCAGCACATAAATATCGAGCGAGTAACCGAGTTTGTGGCCTCCGAAGGAGCGAACCTTGCCCGACAGCGGGTTTGGAAACCCGAAAATGAAATCGGAGCGCTCCCGTGCGTACTGCAGAAAGTCTTTCTGGAACTTGAGCGCCGGGCCAAGGCTACGGTGCTCCGGTTCGACGGCAAAATCGCCGAACACTGACCCGATTGCGCGCTCACCAGCCACGACAAATTCGCGCGGGCTGAGGCACACCACACCAACGTTCCGTTGCTCCGGCTTGTAACTCAGGAATAGCACTGTGCCTGCGCCCGCCGGATTATCGCGATAATACCAATCCAGCTTCTCGCGCTGCGGCGGATTATCGCCAGGCAGAAAACGCCACAGACGCAGGATATCGTCAGCATCACGCTCAAGATCGCCCTCTCGAATCTCGTAGAGGTCGCTGACTTTCGCGCTACGTGGCTTTGCTGCGGACTGCTGCTGCACGGCACTCACTGGTTACCCAAACCCTCCCAGGGCTCGTAGAGTTCGTTGTTCACTCCCGCAAGGCTCATGACGCGACCGACGGTCTCGCGCACCATGGTCTCGATATCTGGCGGGTTCGAATAAAATGCTGGCACCGGAGGGTAAACAATCCCACCCATCTCTGTCACCGCAGCCATGTTACGAATGTGTGCAAGATTCAGCGGCGTCTCGCGGGCCAGTAAAATGACGCGTCGCCGCTCCTTCAGCATCACATCGGCGGAACGCGTAATCAGCGACCCGCCGATGCCCTGTCCGATGCAGCCGAGTGTTTTCATGGAGCATGGCGCGACGATCATCGCGGTCGACGGAAAAGAGCCGCTCGCAATCGAAGCACCGACGTTGCGATCATCGTGCACCACATCGGCCATTGCCTCGAGCTCGGATTTCTTCAGACCGGTCTCGGTGGTAACGGTGAGGTAACCCGCGGCGGATACGATCAGATGCGATTGCACGTTGGGCAGTTCGCGCAGCGCTCGAAGTAGGGTTACGCCATAGACGGATCCGGACGCACCGGAGATTCCGACGATGATCTTATGTTCACGCGGACTGGACATAAGTAGACAAAAGTCACTGTTTTAGAAAAGAAAAACAAGAATAATCCGAATATTACAATCATTGCGTTGATTTTTCCGAGTAAAAACTCGACGATTTCCCGCCGGAAGGGAGTGTTCACGTGTTAGACATGAAATCAGTCTTGCGACAGGTTTGGGCGCGCGCCCTGATGGTGATGATCGTCGGTATGCTGGCGGCTTGCTCGCCCTCAGGCGACGGCGAAGTACAACTGCTGCCGATCGCGACGCCGGATACGGTCGGCCTTTCGCAGTCGGGTGCGGAATCTGCGATCCGCGGTGCGGGGCTTGAGGTCGGGACCGTCACCGTTGAGAGCAGCAACAGCGTCGCCGCAGGCAGTGTGATTTCGCAGGACCCACCGGCTGGCACGGATTTGCCACAGGGCTCCACCGTCGATCTCATCGTGTCGGGCGGCCCTGCCGACGTCCCGGTGCCCAACACCGCGGGGCTGAGCCAGGCTGAGGCCGAGGCCGCGATCGTGGCCGCCGGGTTTGTGGTCGGCACCGTGATCACAGAAGCGAGCGACACCGTCGCGCTCGGCGGTGTCATCCGGACGAGTCCACCCGCCTCTGACCTTCTAGCGCCTGGCAGCACCATCAATCTGGTGGTCTCGGCCGGACCGAACAACACACCAGTACCGAACGTCGCGGGCCTGAGCGAAGCCGATGCACGTGACGCCATCCTCATGGCTGGGTTAACGATCGGCAACGTGACCGGCGAGGCGAGCGACGTCGTGCCCGTCGGCAATGTCATTCGCACAGACCCACTCGTCGGCACCGAAATCACGGCAGGTGCGCCGGTAGACATTATTGTGTCGTTAGGGCCTGCCAATGTCGCAGTCCCGGATGTCACCAACCTGACGAGCGCAGCGGCTGCTCAGGCACTGATCGATGCAGGGCTGATCGTCGGAGACGTGACGTTCGCGGTCAGCGTTGATGTGCCGGCGGGCAGCATCATCAGCCAAGACCCCGCTGCAGCTGCGCTGGTCGCGGCGGGCACCGCGGTCAACCTTGTCGAATCACTCGGGCCAGATGCCGTTCCTGTTCCAGACATCGTGGGTCTGCAACAAGCCGATGCAGAGTCGGTGGTGACCACGGCGGGACTTGCCGTCGGCAATATCGGTTTGCAGGTCTCGACGCTGGTGCCCGAAGGCGAGGTACTGAGTCAGTCGATCCCGCCTGGTACACAAGTGATTCCTGGCACGACGCTCGACTTCGTGGTGTCGATCGGCCCACCGGTAACCGTACCGGATGTCACCGGCCTTAGCGAAGCTGACGCGAGCACCACGCTCGTCGACGCGCGTCTGGTTGTCGGCAACGTCACGACACAAGAGGACTTGAACGTCCCTGCGGGCGCTGTGATCTCTCAGAACCCCGCGGGGGGTGCGGTCGTCGATCCTGGCACAGCCGTTGACCTCGTCGTCTCGCTTGGACCACCGACGACGGTCACACCAGGTGTCATCGGTCTCATGCAGATGGCCGCCGAGCAGGCGATTATCGATGCGGAACTGATCGTTGGGACCGTGACGCAACAACCATCTAACACTATCGCTGCTGGCGTGGTGATCAGCCAGAGCCCAGCCGCCGGTGCCGTCTTGGTCGTCGGTAGTCCCGTTGATCTGGTGGTCTCGAGCGGTCCTCCGCAAGCGACTGTGCCGGACGTCGTTGGATTGACCGAGGCAGCCGCCGGCACCACACTCAACAACGCAGGGCTCGTGACAGGCAACGTCACTCAGCAGTCTTCGAGCAGTGTTCCTGCCGGACAGATCATCAGCCAGAACCCGGCAGCCGGATTGCAGGTGAACGCAGGCTCCGCGGTGGATCTTGTGGTGTCTTCAGGCCCAGCCAGCGTGTCGGTACCGAACGTCGTTGGCCTCTCTCAAGCGGCCGCGTCGAGCGCCATCACCGGAGCCAACCTGGTTGTCGGTAACGTCACTACGCAGACGTCGAACACGGTCGCCAACGGCGACGTTATCAGCCAGAACCCGACGGGCGGTACCACCGTCTCCGAAGGCAGCGCTGTTGACCTCGTGGTCTCCAGTGGCCCAGCAACGGTGTCCGTGCCGAATGTCGTTGGCCAATCGCAAGCGGCAGCCGAAGCGGCCATCACCGGGGCGAGTCTCGTGGTCGGTGCGGTCTCCAACGCCTCGTCGAACACCGTGGCGAGTGGTGATGTAATCAGCCAGGACCCGGCAGCCGGCACGAACGTCGCTGAGAACTCGGCGGTGAATATTGTTGTCTCGACCGGACCTGCGACTTCGAGTTTCACCGACGAGTTCAACGATGCATCCTCACTGTCCGACTGGTCGCTGCGCCACCAGGTTGAAGGTACGAACCAGCAATACAGCACGCTCGACATCGATACCTCGCGCGCTGGCTATCTCGTGTTGATTCCTTCGGTGCGATCGGGATGGTTTGCCACCGGCAGAGCACCGCTCGTATTCAAGGAAATCACCGGCAACTTCGCCGTGCAGACTTATGTGGTTGCACGCAGCCTTGGCTCGGCGAGCGTAGCGCCTGCGAGCGAGTTCAACTCAGCCGGTCTACTCGCGCGGAATCCGGCTGGCGCAACAGGATCTGAAAACTACGTCATGGTGAACCTCGGCCGGCAGGATACCCGCATCCCGGGCAGTGTCGGCAGCGAGGCTAAAACCACGGTAAACGACTTTTCTACCCTGACGCTGGATGCGGCCGGGTTTGAGGGCGACATCTTGCTCTGCCGAGTGGGCAACGAGATGATCGCCTATCGCAGACTCGCAGCCGACCCGGATTGGGTGGAACTCGATCGCTATACCCGCGCAGACTTACCCGCAACCTTACAGGTCGGCCTCGTGGTGAACGCGTTCCAAACGCCAATCGATATTCGCGCCGAGTTCGACTACATCCGTGAGTTGCCAACACCGAGCAACGACACGCAGTGCACGCCTTGATCAGCAGTTGAGTCAGGCGAGTTAATCGCCCGCCTGACTCTGTGCCTTTTTCGCTGCCTGTTCACGACGATAGTCGACGAATGCCCGATACTCTGCGGCACTCAGCTCGCCGTCCTCGTTCTGATCGAAATTGCTGAGGCCGCCTTCGGTAAACGCCTGGCGCATATCGTTCGGCATCTCCGCGGGATCAAGACTGCCGTTGAGATCATCGTCCATCGCGCCGTAGAACTGGTTGATGTTGAACTGCAACGGATCGTGCACCGGTGCTTCGACCGTGCCGTCTTTCCAGCGGAAGAAGAATCCGCCGTACAGCATTTCCTCGAACGACTGCAGCCCCCAATAAACGGGTTTCGTCGCATCCGGGTTCGACGGATTACGTTCGCTGTTGTCGTAGACCGTGCGGTGCACGAGGCGCGTGCCGGCGGGCACCTCCACCGGCTGCTCGAGGGTGTACGTGTGCTGCCAGTTGAAGTCGTAACGGGGCACATGCAACAGCGGCGCTACCTTGCCGTCCGGGTAATGCAGATCGAAGCTCGTGCTCTTGCCGCGGTAGTGCGCGTGCGGGAACAGACTGTAGATCACCGCGTCCTTATCGAACTCGAAGTAACCGTGCTCCTGGTGATCGCCCTCGCCCGGCGGGATCTGGATGTCCCATCCCATGACAACTTGTTGGCGCAGATGGAACTCGGGCGGCTCCTCGTGGAAGTACAACGCCACCTCGGACACATCGGTCACCTCACGCCCGTAAGTGGTGTAGTGCATCTGCAGGTTGATCATGCCGCCCGCTTTCACGAATACGCCGGTGCCTTCGGGATAGATGTAGGACTCCTGACCAGGCGCATAGCCCATCAGGTAGTTCTCGAACACCGCTTCCAGCTCACGCTCTTCCGGTACTGGCTGCTCCGAGGTGCCGATCAACACGTGGTGCACAACCTTGCCTTCACCAGGCTTGATCGTCACTGCGCGTACCCAGACGTCTTTGTCGAGCGGGTTCTCAATCGCGGGGAACTGATAGTCGACCACGCCGGTCGCGGGCACCGTGAATGCCGGCGACTGGACCACAAGATCCGGCTCACCGAGCGGCCATTCTTCCGGCAGCGGTGTCACGGACTTCAACGGATCAGGGCCTTCACCACGAGGTGCACCCGCTTCAATCCAATGTACGAGCGTTTGCTTCTCGGCAACCGTCAACGCACGTGATGCACCGATCGGTGGATGATCATCTTCGACCGACACCTCCCACGGTGGCATACGGCGCGTACGTACAACCTCGCGAATCATCGGCGCGAACCCACGCACCATCTCGTAGCTCGTCATCTCCCACGAACCAATACCGCCAGGTCTATGGCACGTCGTGCACCGCTCCTTGAGCATCGGCGCGATCGTTTCGCTGTAGCTGATTTCGGCGTGCTGTGCGGTCAGCTCACGCTCCGGGAAGTTCACAATACATCCCACCGCCGGGCGACTCGGGTTCGCCACTTCACGGCCTGCAACCACATCGGCGAGTGCATCCTTGAGGTAGTGCTCCGTCGCTTCCTGCTTTTGCGTCTCGTAACCGACACGATCACTCAGCGCACCGCGGTAGGCGATCTTCCAATCGTTAGTGGTGATAACGAGTACCTCACCGGTACGGTCGAGCTCGAGTGCCTCGCCGATCAGCTGCGTCTCATCTTTGAGGATCGGCATGTCGATCCCGAATGCTTCCGCTTCCTCTCGGATCGCAACGCGAGTGTCCTGAAGACTCGCGTTGATCATGGCGAAGACCACACCCTGACCTGCGTATTCGTCGCGAATCGCTTTGTAGTCGGAAATGAGGTTACGACCAATCGGGCAGGCGTTGCCCTGAACCATCAGAACGATGGCCTTCTGGTCTTTGTAGTAGTAGAGCTCGTGTGACTTCCGGTCCTGATCGAGCAGGCGGAAATTTTCAACTCGTTCCACTTTGGCATGCGCCGTCGACGCAAGGCCGATCAACGCGAGAACAAACAGTCCCATTCGCATTTGCGTAGTCCCCATGAACGCAATCAATACCCAAATGATGCGCGCTCATCCGAGCACCTGCAACTTGCCTGGTGGCATACGGCAAAAAAAAACGGCCAGACCCCGAAGGATCTGGCCGCCTTCATCAGGCTTTTAACCTGCGATTACTCGCCAAACGTTTTGCGAATGGACAGACCGTAGGTACGCGGCGCGTTCGGGTAGCCGTTGAAGCTGCCTTCCTGCGCTACGGTCGGGAATGCACTCTGCAGGAACTCATCTTCCGTCAGGTTGCGGCCCCACAGGCCGAATTCCCAGCCGTTCGGCGTCGCGATACCGAAGCTCGCGTTAAGCAGGCCGACTTCGCGAGAAGCGATTTCTTCCGGCACGTTTTCGATCACCTGCACATCGCTCTCGTACTGGTAGTCACCACGTGCGAACGCGGTCCAGCCGTTGTTCAGCTCCCAAGTGTAGGTCGCTGCGAGGCTGGCCGAGGTTTCACTAACGCCCGGAGGTGCCGTGCCGGTCAGGTCGCCAACTGAGCTCATGGTGAAGTCGTCAAACTCGGGATCGAGCAGCATCACCGCGAAGTTCAACTGGAGTTGCTCAGTCGCATACCACAGTGACTCGAACTCGAGACCCGTCGTGGATTGCTCACCTGCGTTAATCAGGCTGAAGCCCGTACCGGTGAATACGTTCGACTGGAAGCCTTCGATCGACTGATCGAAGATCGTCAAAGCGAAGTTACCGCGGTTGTACGAGCCCTTAAGGCCCGCCTCAATGACCGTCGTCTCTTCGGGATCTGCAAAGCGCGTGCCCGGCAACTGCTGAGCCGGTGCAAGACCTGCAGCCTGCAATGCACCAATATTTTGCGGCAGCGGACGGGAGTCACGCGACAGGTTCCAGGACGTTGCCTTGAAGCCTGTGCCGTAGCTGATGTATCCGTTCAGGCTGTCCGTCAAATCGTAAGCAAGACGTACGGTGTAGGTAACGTCGGAATCATCCGACGTTCCCGTCTCTACCTCGTTCGGGATAGAGAGCGTTTGCGGCAGGAACTGGAAAGGGCGCAGTGCCAGCAACGCATTACACGCTGGCGGCGGGTTGGTTGCGGAGCAAGGCACGTTCGCCAACGCTGGCGGCAGGCCGAGACCTACGCCAATAGCCGCGAAGTCCAACTGTGAGAATACGTCGTTGTTTTCCTGTCGCAGCGTGATGTCTTTCTCGACCTGCGTGTAGTTCGCGCCTACCGTCGCCGTCAAGCGATCGGTCAGGTAGAAATCGAAGTTCGCGAAAATCGACAGCGACTCATCGTCCTGCGTCGCAAAATCACGTGCGCCTGCGCCTTGAGCGAAGAACGTGCCTGCCGGCAGGCCGAGCCCCGCTTCAAGATCGGAGAACGTGTTCGGATCAGCACCCGCTGCTGCAGCCAAGAGCTCACCGTAGGCACGGAAGTCAGCGCCGTACAGCAATGCGGTGTTGTAAGCCACATCCTCTTGCGCGTAGAACAAACCGAGCAAGAAGTCGGTTTTTTCGCCGAAGCTGGTCGTCAAACGCAGCTCTTGCGTGAAGGTGTCGATGTCACGATCTTCGAAGTTACGACCGATCAGGTCTGCGCTCGTGAAGTCCGAGTCAGCGTTGGATACTGCGCTCTGGTTACGGAACGCGGTGATGGAGGTCACATCGAAGTTATCGAAGCTGAAATCCATCTGCGCCGAGATGCCGCTGTTTTCGATCTCGTTGTCCGAATCGAAGTTGATGAACGTGCCGTAGGAGAATGGGTCGTTCGGCACCAGGTTGCCGCCGATCAACTGAATTGCACCGCCCGTTGGGCCGTTGAACAAGTTGGTCGTGCCACAGCAGTTCTCATCGATCTCATCGAAGTCAGCGATGATGCGCATCGAGAACGTTTCGTTCGGTTCGATCAACAGATCTCCACGAACGCCGTAGCGGTTACGCTCGTTCAACTCGGAGCCATCTTCGAAGTTATCGAAGTAGCCGTCGCGCTGGTTGTAGTTGCCCGATAGGCTGAATGCTACGGACTCCGATAGTGGCCCCGTGACGTTGCCGCGGAACACTGTGGAGCCGAAGTTTCCTGCCAGCACTTCAACCGAACCACCCGCTTCGAACTGCGGTGCCTGTGTGACGACACTGATGACACCCGCAGACGCGTTCTTACCAAACAGCGTGCTCTGCGGACCGCGCAGCACTTCGATACGCTCGAGGTTTGGCAGGTCAGACAATGCGGATGCCGAACGAGAGCGGTAGACGCCGTCGATGAAGACGCCAACCGAAGGCTCGATACCCGGGTTGTTTGCACCGTTACCGAAGCCGCGGATCAGAAAGTTGGTGTTGCCGGTTGACTGCAACTGGCTCACGCGAAGCGAAGGAACCACCGTCTGCAGATCGATCACGTCGAGGATGACCGCTTTTTCAACGGTGTCCGCGTCGGTGACCGATACCGAGATGGGTACTTCCTGCAACGTTTGCTCGCGTTTTGCAGCGGTGACTACGATCTCTTCGAGAAACGCATCTTCCTGCGCGAATATTGGATTGGTTGCGACGCTCATCAGCGCGCCAAATGTCAGCGCTGAGCTTATCGCACTACGTCGTAACCCTTTGAAATTACGCATCTAAACCCCCGTTTAACGTGCGTCATATAGGATGGAGCGTGCGCCAGAAGCGCACTCATGAACGCGCGGAGTATAGAGCACACCTCTCAGATTAGAAACAGGTTATGGCATAAACCCCTAATTATTCAGGAATAATGTTGTGTTAATGAGACACGCGTCACGCTCGGTCGGATATCGCACGCAAAGCGTCGATCGAAACACTGTGACAAGTATCATCGAGTGTGGCCACCAACTGAATGTCCAGCCTGGCCTTGGGCAACTCATAGCGGAAGAAGTACTCGCAGGCGGCGAGCTTGCCATCGTAGAACGCTGAGTCACCGTTCGCCTCAATGCCACGTGCCGCGGCGAGTGCCTGTCGCAACCAGAGCCACGCAACCACCACATGTCCGAATCCGTTCAAAAACACCGTGGCGTTCGCCAGCGCTAGCGTGCGGTCC
Source organism: Pseudomonadota bacterium (assembly GCA_038521865.1). GTDB lineage: Bacteria > Pseudomonadota > Gammaproteobacteria > Steroidobacterales > Woeseiaceae > CALBPI01. Next base: position 27,677 of record JBCBKO010000003.1, read on the forward strand.
GCACACTCACCGGTCGCTCTGACGGCCTCCAGCACCTCTGCCCACGCGCCGTCGAGCTCTGCCGCGTGCGCCGCGAAGCGCGCGTCTGCCCGCGCCGCTTCGAGATCATCCGCCATCTCTCCGGCGAGCAATTGCAAAGCGGCGCCATCGCCCAGTCGCACCTTGCGACCGAGAATGTCGAGACCGTGGATCGCCCAGGTGCCCTCGTGAATATGATTGAGTCGATTGTCGCGGTAGTAGCGCTCGACCGGATAATCACGCGTGTAGCCGTAGCCACCTAGGATCTGGATCGCGAGTTTGTTGGCTTCAAGGCAATATTCCGATGGCCAGCTCTTGGCGACTGGCGTGAGCAACTCCAGTAGCAACTCGTACGCATCGACCGTGTTCTTGTCCTCACTGATCGACTGGCGATCTTGTAGCCAGCCACAGTACTGAATCAGCGCAAGACCGCCCTCGACCCAGACTTTCTGCGCCATCAACATTCGGCGCACATCCGCATGCTCGATGATCGGCACCTGCGGCTGCGCTGGATCCTTCGCACCTAACGGTCGCCCTTGGCGGCGTTCCTGCGCGTAGTCGAGCGAATAGAGATAGCCACCCAGTCCTGCCATCACCGCGGCGAGCCCTACGCCAATGCGCGCCTCGTTCATCATGTGAAACATGTTGGCAAGACCTGCGCCTTCAGCGCCGACAAGATAGCCTTCGCTCGCCCCACCCTCGCCGAAGTTCAGCAAACAGTTCGTGGTGCCGCGCTGCCCCATCTTGTGATTCAAACCCGCAAGCGCAATGTGGTTGTCCTCACCGAGGGACCCATCCTCGTTCACGCGAATCTTCGGCACGAGGAACAGCGAAATGCCTTTGACCCCCGGAGGTGCATCCGGAGTTTTCGCGAGCACCATATGAATGATGTTTTCACTCAACGGCTGATCGCCACCCGAGATCCACATCTTGGTGCCCTCGAGGTGGTAGGTCCCATCCGCCTGTTTCGTGGCGGTGGTACGAATATCCGCGAGCGATGAACCCGCTTGCGTCTCCGACAAACACATCGTGCCGAACCAGCGTCCTTCCAACATCGGTGGCAGGAAGCGCGCCTTGAGTTCATCACTACCGCACACGTTCAACATGTTCGCGTTCGCACCGGTCAGAAACAGATAATTGCTCGCCGCCGTGTTGGCGCAGGAAAACAGGCCGCCAATAGCGTGCGAGACAGCGAACGGCAGCTGCATACCGCCGACATCCTGATCGAAGCCTGTGGTCAACATGCCCGCCTCGGAATAGGCAGCAAGCGCTTTCCCGACCTCCGGCATCATCTCGACTTTCCCGTCGACAAACTTCGGCTCATTCGCATCCAGCTCGGCTGCGAGCGGCGCAAACTCCTCTTCGGCAATCGCTTGCGCCGTATCGAGAATCGCGGCCAATGTCTCCCTATCGTAGTCAGCGTAGCGCAGCGCTTTCAGGACGTCCTCGAGTCCAAACACTTCATAAAACAGGAAATCGAGATCGCGGCGACTCACGACTAGCGACATGGGATGCTCTCCTTTAAAGATCGACGCGGAGGATACCGCAGCAGCCAATCGGAATCTCTATTTACGTTAACGTCAACGTAAGCTAAAGTTTGGGCATGAGTAAAGCCAACGATGCCACCTACGCCATCGGGGATCTCGCCGATGAGTTCGGGGTCACCACGCGCACACTGCGTTTTTATGAGGAAAAGGGTTTTCTGAGACCCGAACGCCGGGGCCGCGTGCGCTATTTCAGTCAGGCGGATCGCGTGCGCCTGCGTCTGCTGCTACGTGGCAAACGTCTCGGTTTGTCGTTGGAGGAGAGCGCGGAAATCGTCGATCTCTATCAAACGCCCGAGGGCTCAAAGCGCCAGTTGAAAGTGCTGTTGGCAAAGCTCGCCGAGCGACGCGAACAACTGCTCGAACAAGCGAGAGATCTTGAGGCAACGCTCGATGAACTGGGGCGCGTAGAGCAGCAGTGTGGCGATGCGCTTGCACGGCTCGAGACGCATAGCGGGACAGCACGATGAGCCAAATCGACACAAAGATCGTGACCACAGATGATCGCTTCCGCGAGAACGTCAAGCACATGCGTGCGTTGGTCGAGGACCTCCGCAGTGTCGTCGACAAGGTTTGCGAGGGCGGTGGCGCTGCACGACAGGCGCGCCATGTCGAGCGGGGTAAGTTGCTCGCTCGCGACCGCATCCGCGCCTTGATCGATCCGGGCAGTGCGTTTCTCGAACTGAGCCAGCTCGCCGCGCTCGACGTATACGAAACCGAGGTACCCGCTGCAGGCATCATCACGGGCGTTGGTGTGATCCACGGGCGTGAGTGCATGATTATCGCCAACGATGCCACGGTAAAAGGCGGGAGTTATTTTCCGCTGACCGGCAAGAAGCACCTACGCGCGCAACGCATCGCGTGGGAAAACCGTCTGCCGTGCATCTATCTCGTCGACTCGGGCGGTGCGTTCCTGCCGATGCAGGACGAAGTGTTCCCCGATCGCGAGCACTTCGGTCGTTGTTTCTTCCATCAGGCACGCATGTCGGCTGAGGGAATTCCCCAGATTGCGGTGGTCATGGGTAGCTGCACTGCCGGCGGTGCATACGTGCCGGCAATGGCCGATGAATCGATCATCGTGGCCAATCAAGGCACGATCTTTCTGGGCGGGCCGCCACTGGTCAAAGCCGCCACCGGTGAAGAGGTCACGGCGGAGGCGCTCGGTGGGGCAGATGTACATTGCCGTGAATCAGGCGTCACCGATCACTATGCACGCAACGACGCACACGCACTGCAACTGGCGCGGGATGCTGTGAAGCGCCTGAATCGTGAACCGACAAATGCACACTTGCGTCAGAAGTCGGTGCCACCGGCCTACCCTGCCGAAGAACTCTACGGTGTCGTTCCGAGCACGTTGAACACGCCCTACGATGTACGCGAGGTCATCGCCCGAATTGTCGATGCGTCTGAGTTTCATGAATTCAAACCCCTCTACGGTGACACCCTTGTGTGTGGATTCGCAAACGTCGATGGCTACCCGGTGGGCATCGTTGCGAACAACGGCATTCTGTTCTCGGAGTCCTCCCTTAAGGGTGCGCACTTCATAGAGTTATGCGTACAGCGAAAGACGCCGCTCGTGTTCCTGCAAAACATCACCGGCTTTATGGTCGGGCGGCAATACGAAGCACGCGGTATCGCGAAAGATGGCGCGAAGCTCGTGAACGCGGTCGCGTGCGCAAACGTGCCGAAGATCACTTTCATTATCGGCGGCTCATTCGGCGCCGGCAACTACGGCATGGCCGGACGCGCCTACGATCCGCGATTCCTGTTTATGTGGCCGAATGCGCGCATTAGCGTGATGGGTGGTGAGCAGGCAGCAAGTGTCCTGGCCGAGGTCAAACGCGAGCAGCTCGAACGACAAGGCGAGACCCTCAGCGAAGCGGCTGAAAAAGCAATTAAGCAACCGGTGATCGACAACTATGAGCGCCAGGGCCATCCCTACTACGCCTCGGCAAGACTGTGGGACGACGGTGTGATCGATCCGGCAGACACGCGTCGCGTGTTGTCGCGGTGTTTATCAGCAAGCCTTAACCGGGAAATCGAAGATACGCAGTTTGGCGTGTTCCGGATGTAATCATGGAAAAACTACTGATCGCCAATCGCGGTGAAATCGCCTGTCGCATTATCGCCACCGCAAAGAAACTCGGCATACCTACGGTCGCCGTCTTTTCGACGCCGGACGCTAGCGCACGACATGTCGAGCTGGCCGATGAGGCAGTGCACATCGGCGATGCTGCGCCGCAAGCGTCTTATCTCAACCAGTCGGCGGTGCTCGATGCCGCGCGCCGCACAGGAGCGACCGCCATTCATCCGGGCTATGGATTTCTGTCCGAGAACGCGAGCTTTGCACGCGCGTGTGCTGACGCAAGCATCACATTTGTCGGACCACCCGCCTCTGCGATTGATGCGATGGGCTCCAAGTCTGCCGCCAAGTCGATCATGCAGGCGGCCGGTGTACCGCTGTTGCCTGGCTATCACGGCGACGATCAGGCCGACAAGACACTTGAAAAAGCGGCTCTCGACATAGGTTACCCGGTGTTGTTGAAAGCCACAGCCGGTGGCGGTGGCAAAGGTATGCGTATCGTCGAGTCTGCAGACGAGTTTGGAGACGCCTTAAAGACAGCGCGGCAAGAGGCGATGAGTGCCTTCGGGGACGACAAGATGTTGGTCGAGAAGTATCTCGGCGCACCACGGCATATCGAGGTGCAGGTCTTCGCCGACACACACGGCACCTGCGTACACCTGCATGATCGCGACTGCTCCATTCAACGTCGCTATCAGAAAATTATCGAAGAGGCCCCGGCTCCCGGCCTCGCTGAAGACTTGCGCGAGCGCATGGGCGCGGCAGCGATCGCCGCGGCTCGCGCCATCGATTACGTCGGCGCAGGCACGGTGGAATTTCTGCTTGAGGGTGACGGTTTCTATTTCATGGAAATGAATACCCGTTTGCAGGTGGAGCATCCGGTAACCGAGGCAATCACTGGCGTCGATCTTGTGGCCTGGCAGTTGGCCATCGCGCGTGGCGAGGCGTTGCCGCTGTCGCAGTCACAAATCCCACGCAACGGTCATGCAATCGAGGCTCGCATTTATGCCGAAGACGCGGACGCCGGGTTTCTGCCAACGCCAGGTCCTATCCATGCACTGCGCTGGCCCGAAAGCGAGCCACAACCGCGTATCGACACCGGTGTGCGATCAGGCGATGTGGTCAGCATTCACTACGATCCGATGATTGCAAAGATGGTCCAGCACGCTGACACCCGCGACGCAGCGGCCAGCGCGCTGTCCAGAAGTCTGCGTGACACGCTGTTTGTCGGACTCACTACCAATGTCGATTTCCTGATTCGTGTGTTGGACGCTCCAGCGTTTTTGGCGTCGCAGCCCACAACCGCATTTCTGCGTGAGCAGGCTGAAGCCATTGAACCGGGTGCGCCAACGACCGACGCCATCGTTACGGCAGCGCTAGCGCTCTGGCATGAGGCGCAATCCGCACAACCCGATACTCCCTGGCATACCGGCACGGGCTGGTGGCCCAATCGACCGCCGCAAGTGAGTTTTCAGATGCAGGTCGGACCTATGGCACTGGAGGTAACGGTTGGCTTCGATCGCGATGGCGAGATGCCGTCCGTTGTGCGCTGGTCGGAACATGCAGTGCCGCTGGAAGCCGTTCGCTTCTCAACGAACGAATTGGTCTTTGCGCGCGACGACCATCGGATCCGCACGAGCGCCCTCATTCGAAACGGCAAGGGCATGATCAGCGCGGGGGCGCGCCAGTGGTCAATCGAAAGAATCCCACCTGATCTGGGCGAGGCCTCTGGCGGCGTGTCTGATGGCACGTTACGAGCACCGATGACCGGACGCCTGGTCGAGCTGCAGGTACGCGCGGGAGACACCGTTAACGCGGGCGACACCATACTCGTTATGGAAGCCATGAAGATGGCGCACACACTGACCGCGCCGATCAACGGCACGATCACCGATTGCCACGTCGCACCTGGCGACCTTGTCGAGGGCGGGCAAGTGCTCGTGCTCATTGAACCCGAACAAACCGATACCGATTAGGAACTCCAATGCTCGACTTTGATCTTGGTGAAGACATCGAACTGCTACGTGACACCGTGCGCCAATTCGCACAGGCGGAGATTGCGCCGCGCGCGCAAGACATCGATCGCGACAATGCATTCCCGACAGACCTTTGGCCGAAGTTCGGCGAACTGGGTCTGCTCGGCATGACGGTTGCTGAGGAATATGGTGGCAGCGGCATGGGCTATCTGGCCCATGCGATCGCTTATGAAGAGATTTCGCGAGCGTCCGCCTCCGTTGGCCTGTCCTACGGCGCCCATTCGAACCTCTGTGTGAACCAGATCTTTCGCAACGGCACCGATGCGCAGCGCGACAAATACTTGCCTGCGTTATGCGCAGGCACTGCGGTGGGTGCGCTCGCGATGTCGGAGCCCGGCGCGGGATCGGACGTGGTCAGCATGCGCCTGAAAGCCACCGCAGACGGCGACCATTTCGTACTCAACGGCAGCAAGATGTGGATCACGAACGGACCGGATGCCCAAACCTATGTGATCTATGCAAAGACTGACCCTGATGCCGGCTCTCGCGGGATCACCGCATTCATCGTGGAGCGCGATACCCCCGGATTCACACAGGGCCCGAAACTGGACAAGCTCGGTATGCGTGGCTCCAACACCTGCGAGCTGATTTTTGAGGACTGCCGGGTACCTGCGCAGAACATTCTCGGGAAACTGAATGAAGGCGTGCGCGTTCTGATGTCTGGCCTCGACTATGAGCGCGCCCTGCTGGCTGCGGGCCCCGTTGGCATCATGCAGGCGGCAATGGATGTGGTGCTGCCCTACATCCACGAGCGCAAACAGTTCGATCGACCGATCGGCGAGTTTCAACTGATGCAAGGCAAAATCGCCGACATGTACGCGTCGTTGAACGCATCGCGAGGATATCTGTACGCTGTTTGCCGCGCTTGCGACAACGGCCGAGTCAGTCGTGCGGATTGTGCGGCGGTCATACTCTACACCGCAGAGCGCGCAACGCAGGTTGCGCTTGAAGCGATTCAGGCGCTCGGTGGCAACGGCTATATCAACGACTACCCCACCGGTCGCTTGCTGCGCGATGCGAAGCTGTACGAAATCGGTGCTGGCACTTCCGAGGTGCGTCGCATGTTGGTCGGTCGTGAACTGTTCGCCGCATCCGCGAGCTAGGAGAAGGCGATGCCGGGTTTATATTTTGATGACACCCAAATCGGTCAGAAGATCGAACACCGACTCCGACGCACTGTGACTGAGGCGGACAATGTCATGTTTTGTGCGATGACCCACAACCCGCAACCGCTGCATCTGGATGCCGAGTATGCGAGCAAGACCGAGTTCGGTCAGCGTGTCGTCAACAGCCTGTTTACGATGTCGCTGGCCGTCGGTATCAGTGTCGAAGACACCACCAACGGCACCATCGTTGCAAACCTCGGCTTCGGGGAGACGCGCTTCACGAATCCCGTCTTTCATGGCGACACGCTGCGATTTGTCACCGAAATCATCGACCGACGTGACAGCAACTCGCGCCCTGATGCCGGCATCGTCACGTTTCGCCACGAAGGCTTCAATCAACGCAACGAAATGGTTTGCACCATTACGCGAACCACGATGCTGCAGAAACGCCCGACATGAGCGCTCGCGCGCGCTCCTGGCTGTTCGTCCCCGGCGACAGCGAACGCAAGATTGAAAAGTCTGCCACCACCGACGCGGATGTCGTGGTGTATGACCTCGAGGATGCGGTGGTACCCGAGCGCCGTGCACATGCTCGCGAGCAGGTCGGCGCGATACTGCAGCGCTCCGTCACTCCCGTTCAATGCGTGCGTGTGAATCCTGTCGATACCAAAGCGTGTGCAGACGACGTTGCAGCGGTCATGCAGCATGCTCCGGCCTGGATCATGCAGCCCAAACTTCGCGGTGCCGCGTGCGCCGATCAGCTCGCCGCACTCCTGCGCGACTTCGACCGCAAAGCCGATGACGATCCGAAGGCGACACCTATCATCGCCATCGTCACCGAAACGCCAGAGATGGCGCTGAAGCTCCCCGCACTAAAATCCCTCAACCCGCGGGTACGCGCTGTTACCTGGGGCGCCGAAGACCTGTCCGCCGCGCTTGGCGCTGCGGCCACGCGTGACACGAACGGCGACTGGTTAGCGCTCTACCAACAGATGCGCAGTCAGACGTTACTGTTGGCAAGGTCGCTCGACGTGCTTGCGATCGACACGCTGTTTGCAGACTTTCGGGACGCCGCTGGGCTTGCTCGATACGCGGCTGCCGCGGCACGTGACGGCTTTGATGGACAGTTGGCGATTCACCCCGCCCAGACCGACCCCATCAACACGGCATTTACACCATCAGCAGAAGCACTTGAATACGCCCAACGCGTCATCGATGCTTTCGCGGCAACACCCACCTCCGGCGCGGTGCAACTCGATGGCCGCATGCTCGATAGACCGCATCTCACTCTGGCCCGGAAACTCATCGCCCGCGCGAGTTAGATCAAACCTAGCTCAATCGCTTTCAACACGGCGCGGGTGCGATCGCGCACGCCGAGCTTCGAGAGAATATTGGAGACTTGATTCTTGATCGTGCCTTCCGACTTGGAAAGAGCCTGCGAAATTTCCTTGTTGCTGTAGCCCCCTGCCATCAGGCGAATGACCTCAGTCTCTCGCGGCGATAAGGGCTCGACGGTGTCCGACGACGTATCACTCGAACGCTCGCCTAACCCCTTCAACAGAGTCTGTGTCAGGGCGGGTTGGATCATTGTCTCGCCGCGTGCAACCGATTCGATCGCCGCCACAAGATCATCGAGCGAAACATCTTTAAGCAAGTAGCCCTTGGCGCCGGCACGAATGCCGTCGAGCACCTGCTCATGGTCGTCAAAAGTTGTCAGGATAATAACCGGCACGCTCGAGCCAGCTTTGGTCAATGCACGGATTGCATCGGCACCGTTCAGGCGCGGCATACGCATGTCCATCAGGACAACATCGGGGTCGTGCGCTTCGACAAGTGCGACCGCTCCGGCACCATCGTCCGCTTCGGCAACCACCTCAACGGCATCCGAAAGCGCGAGCAGGCCCGCAATACCCTGTCGGACCAGCATCTGGTCATCGATAAGCGCGACCCGTATCGGCATCAGGCGGCTAAGGGAATCACGGCACGCAGCGCCACACCCTCTGGTGCCGGCTGAACTGCCAACGTACCGCCAACCGCTTGCAAACGTTCTCGCATGCCTTTGATGCCGTTGCCTTCGTCAAGCGATTCGGCGCCACCATCGTCACGGACGCTGACGTGCACTGCACCATCTTCCTGATACACACACACCCAGCTGTGCCGCGCGTTGCTGTGACGCAGCGAGTTGGTAATCGCTTCCTGCACACAGCGGATAATCGCATCCGCAATGTCGACATCCTCAACACTGACGGTCGCGTCCACTTCCAACGTCACGTCGAGCTGCGGTACGTTCTCGACTAGCAATTCGAGTGAGCGACGCAGGTCGAGCGTGCCCTGATCACGCAACGAGGACACCGCCTCACGCACATCGGCCAACAAGAGCCGTGCCAATCCGCGAGCTTGTTCAATGCGCTCGCGTGCTTCACCGTCGGCCTGGCGTTCTGCAATCTGAAGATTGATTGACAGCGCGGTGAGGTGATGCCCAACGAGATCATGCAGGTCCCGCGCGATGCGCGTGCGTTCGCTTTGCCGCGACGCCTCGGACAACAAGTGTTGTGTGGCGACCAACTCGGCATACAAGGCCTGAGTATGATCGCGTGCCGCCTCAGCGCGCATCGCACTGCGTGCACTCATCAAGGCAAAGACATGAAACGTTGCGTATAGCGCCGTCGTCTCCACCGCGAAATCGTCACCCCATGAGAATGTCAGCATCGCCCACCACGCCAGCGTGACGCCGAACAATGCTGCGAGACAAGCACGCGATGGATACAGTGAGGGCATCATCGCGATCCAGATGATGGTAAAGATTTGTAGAAAATCAATAGAGATCAGACTGGCTAAGGCGAACACACTCAGCAACTGAATCGCATGCAAGACCCGCCGAATTGTTAACGACCAGGCCTTGGTGTTTGATGCCAGCATCGCCACGAGGTAGACGAGCAAAAGCGCGATGGTGGGTTCCAGCATCGCCATGTAGGACACAGGATTCTTGGTCATCGTCCAAAGAACGATGCCACCGACCACAGCCCAGGTGCCGATACCCGCGTAAAAGTCGATACGCCACTGTTTCATTGGATTATTCATAACCATCATTGTGCCCTGCCTGCAGCGTCGGGCAAATAGGCCAAAAGTCATAGTGACAAGTCATGACCGGCGGCACTTCGAAGCGTGCGGTTCGCCGAGGATACTGAGCCCACGCTAACGAGGAGTTCGTCATGCACCATGTTCACCAGTCATTGCTCTACGCCCACATCGCCACTGGCCTCGTTGCCATTATCGCCTTCTGGTTGCCGGTTGCCGCCCGCAAAGGCTCTGACTGGCATATCCGGGCAGGCCGCTTCTACGTGTGGGCCATGTATGCAGTCACAGCCACCGCGTTTAGCATGTGTGTGCTGGTTCTGGTGAATCCTGTGGGCATCGCCGCTGGGGGCGAGTACATCAGTGCCGAACGCGCTTGGTCGGTGCGCAGCAACGCGCAGACGTTTGCCGCATTCCTATTGATGCTTTCGCTGCTGGTGTTGAGTGCGCTCAGACATGGACTGCTCGCACTGCGCCTCAAGTCGGATGCAAACGTGCTGAAGCGCCCGATGCACCGTGCGCTGATTATCGCTCTCGGTGGGGTCAGCGTGCTCGTAGGATGGGTGGGCGTTGACCAGGGCCGCATCCTGCTGATGGTCTTTGCTGTGCTCGGCATCAACGGCGCCATTCGCATGTTTCGCGAAACGCTTCGTTCCAAATGGACCCGAGGGGAAATGGTGTTCGCCCATCTGAACGGCCTGCTTGGCACCGGCATCGGCGCGTACACCGCGGTATTCGCATTCGGCGGTTCGAGGCTGCTGGCCGAGTTGCTGCCCGGCCAGCTGCAAGTGATTCCATGGGTGACACCAGCGATCGTCGGCACGATCGCCGTTGCACGCATGAAGCGCCACTATGTCCGCAAGACCACCGAACCCCGACGCGCCGGCGCGGTCGCATCCATCAAGGCGGCGCTGACACGAGCATAGTCACCATGACCCAACTCAATTCCAACTACACTCAACGCCCGGAGGATAAAATCATGTCGCGCATTGAAACGATTATCCGAAACCTGCCGCTGGTCTTGCTGCTGATGCTGGCGGCATCGATGGCACGTGCGAGTACCCTCGACGACATTGCCACCGCACTGGAAAACGGCCAAACGACCGAAGCACAGGCAATGCTCGACGCTCTGGGTGACGACGCAACCGCGCCGGAAGCGCAGTTACTACAAGGTCAGCTTTGGGTGCAGACCAACCAACTGGATGAGGCGTTTGAACTTCTGAGTCAAGTCGCCGAAGCGCGCCCTGACAACGCGGACGCGCAGTACTGGCTCGGCGCTGCTGCCGGAAGCCTTGCTGCCAACGTCAGCATGTTCAAAGCAGGAAAGTACGCTCGCATCGTCAAGCGCGCGTTCACGCGCACCATCGAAATCGATCCCGAGTACGAAGACGCCTACGCAGGGCTGATCAGCTTTCATCTGCAGGCGCCACGCATCGTTGGCGGCAGCAAGAAAGAAGCACAAGCGCTGGCCGAAAAACTGCAAACCCTCGATCCATTGCAAGGTGGTTTGTCTCTCGTCGACGTCTACCGTCAAACGCGGCGCGAAGACGAGGCACGTGAGTTGCTGAAAGCCATGGCCGAGAGCATGCCCGACGAGCCGCGCGCCTGGAGTTCGCTGGGTTTTCAGGCACAAGGTGATGAGGACTGGGAAACCGCCCACGAGGCTTTCAGCAAGGGTGCGAAAGCCGGCGATGATAGCCTTGAGCAAACTCGGGCACGGCTCGGCGCGCTCTACCAAGTTGGGCGTACCGCCGTGTTTGCGAACACCAACCTTGAAGCCGGTATTGCAGCATTGGACGACTACTTGAAAGCCGACCTGCCCGACGGACTGCCAGGTAAGGACTGGGCACACTATCGCAAAGGGCTGTTGCTCGAGGCGTCAGACAACAAAAGCGCTGCACTGACCGCCTATACAAATGCCAAGGCGATTACCGAAGATGAGGAATTACTGGCGCAACTCGGCCGCAAGCTCTAGGTAATCAGGTTTCAGGCGTGTGGCGCTCGAGAAATGTGATCAGGTCGTTCATGAAGGGCTGATAAAAATCATCCGCCTCCTCGAACAGACAATGCCGTGCTTCGGCGTAGACCTTTCCTTCGCAGTTCGACAGCGCCGCACACGCCGCTTCTGACTTGGCGTTATCTACGAACGTGTCGTTCTCAGCGAGCGGCATCCACACCGGCAACGTGAGCTCTTTAAGCGTCTTTGCTTGCGCAGCGCTCGCGCCGGATTCAAGCATCGCAATTAGGAAATCATTGGTTAGCCCGCCCACCTTCAAGGTTGGATCGACGACCATCCACGAATACCACAGACGCGTACGCGGGTTCGGATGACTGCAGTCACTCGCTTCGAGATTGTGTACCTGCAGATCATATGACCAGTCGGTGGTGCCCGGCGCATAGCGTTCACCCAAACCCATACCTTGCAGCATATTCAACAAGGCCTTCTCGACTGAGCTCGGGCGATCTCCATACAAGCCATAGGCCGGCGTGATCAGAGCCGCTGCTGTAACCGACTCACCATCAGCAGTCGCGAGCACACGGGTGCCGAGCTGTGCACCCATCGAAAGCCCCACTACAAACACCGGCAGGTTGGGGTAGACCTCGCGCGCGGTTCGGATCGCTGCCTGGCCGGCGGTCACATGAGGATCCAGAGAGGTGGCATGGATTTTTTGCGGATTCGCGAGTGGACGGGAGCTACCGCCCTGAGAGGGCCAATCGATCCCAACCACCGCGTAGCCCTCGTCCATCAAGCGCGTGAACGATTCATAGTAAATGTTGAGGGGTGCGGAATAGCCCGGAAAGAATACGACAACCGCTGTCGGCGCGAAATGCGAACCCAGCCCGATTCGAACGGTCCCCGCTCCGTCCACTTTCAATTCACGCGTAGTCCAGTCCTCGGGTTCAGCAAACCTTGGGTCGTCGAGGACATCGGTCGCGTTGTCGGGAATCGCCACCAGGGGCGCGGGTTGCTCACGCGATACCCACAATACGGCGCCGAACAACAGCACGAGAGGAACAATGAAGAACAACCAGCGTTTCATGCGGCGATTCTATCGAGCCGACGCGGGAATCACACCTCGTCGCGCTTGTGTTCCGGGCCGGATGCAGAAAATCCCGCTCCGGAAACCGTACGACCCGTCGGCGCTGGCTGCGTACCACTGAGTGTCTCTCTGAGCTTGCGCCCAACAGCGGAGCAACCGTCAAAGAAGTCCTGCCGAAGCATGTAGAGCACCGGCACCATCACGAGGGTTATCACCGTAGCAAAGACGATACCGAAACTCAGGCTGACCGCCATGGGAATCACAAACTGCGCCTGAGCGCTGGTTTCGAGCATGATCGGTATCAGACCGATTGCGGTCGTCAAAGACGTCAGAATAATCGCGCGGAAACGCGCTTTGCCCGACTGCACCACCGCCTGCTCCAACGCTACGCCCTCTTCTCGCGCCTTGTTGATGAAATCCACCATGATCAGGCTGTCGTTCACCACCACGCCGGCCAGGGCAATCAATCCAAAGCAGGAGAACATGCTCACCGGCATATCGAGAATCAGGTGACCAATCAGTGCTCCGACGAAGCCGAACGGGATCACCGACATGATCATCAACGGCTGCGAATACGACTTCAGAGGAATGGCAATTAGTGCGTAAATCAGAAATAGCGCCGCAATCGAGGCATAACCAAGATTTTCGATGAACTCCTGCTCTTCAAGGCTGGCGCCCTCCAGCTTGTACTCAACACCGGGGTAGCGCTCGAGAATGCCGGGAATAACCCGGGCTGTCATATCCGCAATGATCGTACCGGGCTGCGACACCAGCGTATCGAGATCGGACGAGACCGTTACTGTGCGTTCACCGTTCTGGCGTGAAATTACTGAATAAGCACTACCGTAGGTCGCCTTGGCTACCTCGCCGAACGGTACACGATCACCCTCAGGCGTCGTCACCAGCAGCGTCTCAAGATCATAGACAGAACGCCGGTCAGACTCCGGGAATCGAAGCATGACGCGGACCTCATCGCTACCACGTTGAATGCGCTGCACCTCCTCACCAAAAAAGGCCTGGCGAACCTGAGTGCCCAGCGAATTAAGCGTGATCCCGAGTGCCTCACCTTTCGGCTTGATCTCCAATTCGATCTCGTCACCTGCGGCGCTCGCCGAATTGCGAACATCGAACACACCCGGGTATGCCGATAGTGCCTGAGTGACTTCTTCGGCTGCCGCCTCCATCGAAACAATGTTCTCGCTGGTCAGCGCAAAACTCAGCGGTGCACCGCCGCCGAAGGTCTGGCCATTGGTGAACTGCAGCGAGCGTACGCCCGGCAACTCACCTACCGCCTCGCGCCAGCGCGCTGCGTACTCGTCGCCGTCAATCAATTGGTCCTCGGTTGGCAACATCTCGATAATGACGCTGCCGCGCGTGCTGGTCTCGGTGAACGTCGCGGTGTATTGCACCGGTTTTTCAGCACCGGGGTTGTCTTCGAGGAAGGCTTGTTCGACCGCATACATTGCCTCCTCGATTTTCAAGAGCGTCGCATTACGATCCTCTTCCGGCGTGCCTGTCTGCATCGACACTGATGCGAACAGATAGTCTCCAGGCAGCGTCGGAAAAATAACTAGCTTGAGCGTGCCGCTTGCGAATAAACCACCCGCGAGAATGATCATCGCAAGAAAGGCGGTGAATGACACCGCACGCCAACGCAGAGCCATATGCAATGATGGCCCGTACACCCGATCGATGATCCAGTGCAAACCATGCTGCGTACGTCGTTGTAGGCGTTGGAAGAATTTGCTGACCCACTGCAGCGGATTCATGCTCTGCGCATAGGGACTGAAAATCTTCTCCTCGTCCACCGGTTCGATTTTCGCGTGCGCCAAATGCGCGGGCAGAATCAACTTTGACTCCACGAGAGAAAAAATCAGGCACAAACTGACAACGACCGACACAGCTTCGAGGAAAGACCCGGCGACACCGCCAACAAACAGCATGGGCGCGAACGCGGCGATGGTCGTAAGGACACCGAACGTGGCCGTGAGCGCCACTTTGTTCGCACCTAGAATCACGTTATCTACCGAATGCCCATCAGCACGGGTCTTGGTGTAGATACTCTCGCCAATGATGATGGCGTCATCCACCACAATACCGAGTACCAGTATGAAACCGAACAGGCTGATGACATTGATCGTGACCGGCCACGGTGTGTAGGGCAGCAACGCAACCGCGCCAAAGAAGGTCACCGGAATGCCGATCATGACCCATAGTGCAAATTTTAATCGCAGAAACAGACTGAGCACGATGAACACAAGCAGCAAACCCTGCCAGAGGTTCTTGAACATCATGTCCAGTCGCTGCTGCAGATAAGATGCACGATCAACCCAAGTCACGATCTGTACTGAGTCGGGGAGCGTCTTGCGGAACTCTTTCACGTAGTCTTTGACGTACTTTGCGGTATCCAACTCGTTTTGCTGGCCGCCTGCCATCACCTGCATGTTGACAACCGACTGCTGATTGAGGCGGCTGAAACCTTTGCTCTCGACAAAACCGTCGTCAATGCGAGCGATGTCCGATAGCGTTAGCCGGGTTCCGTCTGCGAACGTTCGCACCGCGATATCGGCATATTCCTGTCCAGTGAAGGCTTGGCCTTGTGTGCGCAATCGGATGTCGCCGCGGTCCGTTTTGATCGTGCCGCCCGGGATGTCACGAGCACCGTTGCGAATCGCATTGGAGATCTCTGTCATCGTGAGGCCATAGCGCTCGAGTGTTGCCTGAGACACCTCGAAGCTGATTTCGTAGGCGCGGTCACCCAGGTATTGCACGTCGTTGATGCCCGGCAGTTTCAAAATACCGTCTCGGACATCCTTGGCGACCTCTTTGCGCGCATAGGCATCCATATCGCCAAACACGGAAATGAAGATCACCGGGATCGGTACTTCAATACGCTCGATGACCGGTTCCTCAGCGAGTTCCGGGAACGTATCGATCGCATCTACGCGCGTTTTCACCTGCGTTTGAACCTGATCGAGACTTGCGCTCGGTTCCAGCTCGATCGACACCGAGCCCGATCCTTCGCTGGCTGTCGAGGTGATTTCCGAGATACCCGGAACGTCCTGCAGCGCCTCTTCGATGCGGATCAAGATGCCCTGCTCAACCTCCTGAGGCGCCGCACCGGGGTAGGGAACGGTGACGCTGATCACATTGACTTCAAATTCAGGCGTCGTTTGCTTGCGAATCGTGGACGAGACGTACAAGCCCGCCAGCACGATTACCGCCAACAGAAGATTCGCCGCAACCGGGTTTCGAGCAAACCAGGCAATTAGTCCAGTAGGCTTTTCACTCATCGCACCGTCCTAAGGTCCCGTCGCAACTGCATTGGAAGCGGGAGCTTGAGTGCTCGCAGCCTCCACGTTGTCATCATTGCGCACTCGCACCAGCATTCCATTCAATGGTGCTTCGAGCACTGTCAGCACCACTCTGAGCTCTTCAAGCTGATCCGCCGCGACATACGCGTAGGTCGCATCGGTCCGAAGAAACTCAAGATTCCTGAGTCGCAACTGACTCTCGTCGTCGACAAAAACGACCTGGTCATTTCCGCGAATAAGCGTGCGCGGAATACTGACTACGTCGTCAAGAACGATCCCCTCAATCTCGGCAGAGACAAAGGTACCTGCAGGCAACGGTTGTGCATTGCCCGA
The DNA here is from genome assembly GCA_038521865.1 of Pseudomonadota bacterium. Taxonomy (GTDB): domain Bacteria; phylum Pseudomonadota; class Gammaproteobacteria; order Steroidobacterales; family Woeseiaceae; genus CALBPI01. Next base: position 44,227 of record JBCBKO010000003.1, read on the forward strand.
TTCTGCTGTTCTGAGATAAGGATCATCAATTGATGCGACCGAGAACACCATTCGGGTGCGCTCATCGACAACACCTTCGGTCCGCACGATACGCCCCGCCCAGGCCACCTCACGGCCCCGGTAGCTGCCGCGCAAGGTCACCTCAGGCAAATCCTCTACCGACGTATTGACGCCGCTCTCCGGCAGATTCACAAACGCAAGATCATTGTCGGGCAACGGGAGGCGCACCTCGAAGCGATCGGTCGCAAAGACGGTGCCGATCGGCGAGCCGGGAGCCACATAGTCACCCAGCTCTGCATCGCGGCTTCTCACGAGCCCATCGTAGGGCACGATGATCCGTGTGCGTTCGAGGTCGCGCTCGGCACGCACCAAGTCAGCACGCGCAGACTCCAGCGCTGCTTTGGCCGACAGAAGCTCCGCCTCCGCGCGATAGCCCTGCTCCCTGAGTTTTTTGGCACCGTCATACTCAATCTGCCGCTGATCTAAAGCCGCTTTCGCGCGCGCCACCGCCACCTCGTAATTGGTAGGATCGATCCGCATCAATTGCTCACCGGCAACAAAACTATCGCCAGGCTCGAACGCAGAGGACAATTCAACAACAGTACCGGCGACCTCGGCGCTCAGAGAGGTCTGCGTCACCGGCAATACACTGCCCTGACTCTCGACGGAGAACTGCACCTGCCCAGGTTCCAGTTCAAGCACGTTGACTAGTGGTGGTGGTCGGTCTTCAGATTTTGGTTGCGGTCGCGTCGCATTGGCCATCATGAAGCTGACCGCACTCAGTGCACCGCCGAGTATCACTATGATCAGAACGGCACCGATCATGAATCCCTGAGTCCATTTAGGCACAGGCTTATCCCTCTATCCTAAGCTCCGCGTACATTGTGCGCCCTCACCCCGGCCGATAGCCAGTGTTAGACAGCAATACAACGTCAAAAAGCGTCAAGAAGGGACCCGATGCTGCTAGCACCAGCATGCCTGTTCAAACGGTGATCGTTTGGGAATAGACCGCGACCGCGGTGTTGCTAAGCGATTGATTTTTTCACGGCACGAATTGGCTGGGGTCATCAACCTTGTGCGGCGACCCGCGCTTCGATGATGCCGATGGCCTGCTCAATTCTCGCGAGGGTTCTCGGCTTGCCGACCAGCGCCAGCGTATCGCCGACGCCTGGAGAGGCACCGCCGCCCGTGATCGCCACGCGCGTTGGCTGTCCGATCTTCCCAAGACCAATGCCTTGCGCTTCTGCGACTTGCGCCACCAGCGCGCCAAGTGCGTCGGCCTCCCAGGTGTCGCTCGACTGAAGCGCAGTAAGCAAGGCCTGCAATGGTTCCAGCGCAACCGGACGCAGGTGCTTTTTAGCAGCTCCTGCATCGACCTCTATGTCGTCGACGTAGAGGTATTGCAGACCGTCTGCCAGCGCACCGAGCGTGACTGCACGATCCCGGTAGACCTCAAACGCGACAGCCGGGTCGGGTCCGGCTGCCACATCAAGTCCACGCGAGTGCAATTGCTGGGCTAGCAAAGCGCCCATCTCGCCCGCATCGGCCGCTTGCAGGTAGTGCTGATTCAACCAGTCGAGCTTCTCGGTATTGAAGGCAGATGCCGAGGCATTGACATCCCCGATATCGAACAGCGCCACCATTTCATCGATGGAAAAGACCTCTTGATCACCATGCGACCATCCGAGCCGAACCAGGTAATTCAGAAGCGCCTCGGGCAAGTAGCCGGCATCCCGATAGTCGAGCACATTCACCGCACCATGACGCTTCGACAGTCGAGAACCGTCGTCGCCAAGAATCATTGGCACGTGGGCGTAAGTTGGTGGCGTTTTGCCGAGCGCTTCGAACATATTGATCTGCCGCGGCGTATTCGCAAGATGGTCGTCGCCACGGATCACATGCGTGATACCCATGTCCGCATCATCAACGACCACAGTGAAGTTATAAGTCGGCGTGCCGTCAGATCTCGCAATAATCAGGTCATCGAGCTCGCCGTTGCTGATGTTGATGCGACCGCGAACCTGATCATCGAACCGCACTGTTCCTTCCAGCGGATTCTTGAAACGCACAACCGGATCCACACCTTCGCGCGGCTCGTTGCGATCGCGGTATCGACCGTCGTAGCGCGGCTTCTCGCCTGCCGCGCGTTGCGCCTCGCGTAACTCGTCGAGCTCCTCGCGAGTCGCGTAGCAATAGTACGCTTTGCCACTCTTCAGCCATTCATCGATGACCTCACGATAACGATCGAATCGATGCGTCTGGTAGTACGGGCCCTCGTCGGCATCCAGTCCCAGCCAAGCCATGCCGTCCAGGATGGCATCGACTGAGGCCTGCGTGGAACGCTCGCGGTCGGTGTCCTCAATACGCAGCACGAACTGCCCACCGTGGCGGCGCGCATAGAGCCAGGAAAACAATGCGGTGCGCACACCGCCTACATGCAACACCCCGGTTGGACTCGGAGCGAATCGCGTCTTGATCGTCATGTCGTGAATGATACCGACTCGTCTGCGCTATCGCGCGCCCTTATAACCATCCACGTAGGCGCGAGCGGCGAGCATCGATTGTCGAAATTGCTGCAGGTCGTCTTCACTCACGGCACCCTGCAATCGAGTCACCGACTCACGCAGCCCCCGAAGGGGTAGATCGCGGAACTGATTCAGCCGTTGAATCTCGAAATACAGGTCCGGGTTTTCGTGCACGACAGTACTGCCCATCGCAAACTGCGCATCGAAGGTAGGACTTGAGATCAGCGCCAGCGCCTCGGCACCAATACCACTGTTTGCGAGCGTGTCGACAAACGCGATGTTCACGAAATGCGAGAGTCCGAGTACAAACGCGATCAGCTCATCGTGCGCCTCCAGCGTCATGTCGACCGATTCGACCATAGTGTCGGCAAAAATCGCTCTCGCCGCTGCGGTCGCTTCGGGATTTCCGACATCGCAAAAGATCATGTGCCTGCCGGCCAACAGGCGTGTGGAAGGACCAAACATCGGGTGTAGAGATGTCACCGATACGCCGGAGTTGGCGAGCGACCGCAAAGGCTCGACCAAGGGCGTTTTGAGCGAACCCACATCGAAGACCAGACCACGTGGTGCGAGCTGCTCAAGCTCTGCCAGCAATGCTGCCGACACAGCGAGCGTCGCAGCAACAACAATCACGTCGTAATCGACCCCTGCCGCGGCAAGCGATTCGTGCACATGCGACTTTGAGAGGTCGGCTGCGGGATCAACGATGGCCACGGCATAACCCTGCGAATGGAAATACTCAACAAACCATCGACCCATACGACCGGCGCCGCCGAGCACCAACGCGCTTTTGCCACTGCCACTCGCCGAGCCTCGGATTCTCGCCTGCTCCTGATCTTGCAGTGATGCACGGATCACTGCAGCGAGCACGTCGGTCGCCAGCTCCGGAGAAACCCCAACCGATTCGGCGGTCGCGCGCGCCTTGTCCAGCACAACTTTCTCGCGCCGAAAATCACGCGTCTGGTGTCCTTCAGCAGCCTTGAGCTGACCGATCTGGCGCACGAGATCCTGGCGCTCACCGATCGTCTCAACCAGCCGAGCATCGACCGCATCCAGTCGCTTGCGCAATTGATCCAAAGCCTCGGAACGAATATCTGTTTGTTTTTCAGTCAATGTATGTCGCTTCAGGCAGCGCCGCGGCGAGTGTGATCACAATCGCTGTTCGCGCTTTTCGCAGATGCTAGCATTCACGTGGCGCAGGTAGGAGCACAAATGACGTTCGACGTCATCGAAATCGGAGCAGAATCGCTCCACCAGATCCGTGAATCATGGGAGTCACTTACAGATCGCGCCACCGATCCGTTGCTATTCCAGTCTTGGCATTGGTGCCGAGCTTGGCTGGAGTGTCACTCAGATGCGTCGCGAGCCGAGCTCGAGCTCAAGCTGTTTGTGGTTAAGACGGAAGGCGGCGACTGGGTGGGTCTTGCACCACTCTTCGTCCGACCAGTAAAGCGAAGCGGCATCACGCTTCGATGCCTTCAGTTTGTAGGTGGCGCATCCGGGATGCGCACGGTCTTCAGGACGGAGTACAACGATTTTCTCCTCGACGAAGCGCACGCTACAGCATCGCGTGAGGCGTTGTGCGACGCGATAGTGCGTTGTCACGACTGGGATGAGTGGTTGCTGCCCGACATACCCGTCTGCGAAACGCTCGATGCAGTAAGCGCTCGTATGCCAGGCAAGGGGCGAATCACTGCAGATGAGTTGGGGTACAGGGCCGATCTGTCTGACGGCTTTGGTGCGTACATCTCAGGATTGCGCGGTAGCGCGCGCCGACAGCTGTTTAACAAACGCAAGCGCCTTGCAACCATTGGAGCAGTCCGTGTAAGTCAGGTTTGCACCGAGCAATGGCCAGACTTTCTAGAAACCATGAACGATTTTCATACCAAACGTTGGGGTCAACCAGTTATCGGGCCACTTCGCAGCCGGTTCCTGAATCTATTGTTGAACGAGGACGGCGAAAACGTACCCAGGCAAGCCAGTAGTCTACTGATGGTGGACGAAACGCCGTACTCCGCCCTACTCGACATTGATTACCGGGGGCGGCGATACAACCTGCAGGCGGGCATCAATGATTGCGCGCCATCAGCGATCAGTCCTGGGCTACTGCACTTTGGCTACAGCATGGAGGATGCCGCAGACCAAAATCTTAGCGCCTATGAGTTTCTGATCGGTCGCGGCAAGCATGAGAACTACAAGCAGTCAATCGCTACCCAAGAGATACGCGCACTCAGCCTGAACTTTCCGAGACCACTCTGGCTGCGCACGCTCTACGCTGCCAACGATCGAATCAACCAGATCCTGGGACGTTAGTCGCGGACCCTGTTTTTCCAGCGCGGTGAGCGATAGAGCTCATCGACGAACGCGACATTTCCAGACTCAGCATAGGTGTGGATACCAATGGCGCCACTTCTGGTGCGAGGTGGAATATGCTCAAGCAGAACCTCGCGATAATCGGTGGTAGATAGCGCCGTGACCTCCATGAAATTCAATCCGTAGCCGTAGCGATAGGTGCAATCCTGAGTCGGTCGAATCAGACGACCGTTTTTTTCGATCATTGCACCGCCCGGGCGCGAGGTCCTGCAATCGGAGACCACTGGGTTGAGCGGGTGCGCCTGCCACGGACCCACCAGGTCCTCAGCAAAGTAGAGAAAACACTCATCTTGGGAAGACACCGCAGGGTGAGACTTCACGTTGGCGAACATCCACCACAGGCCATCACGTCGCAGCAGTGTCGCGTCCGACGCATCAATGTCCTGCATTAGCACCGAATGCAATGTCCACTCGTCGGGAAACGCGGTCGCCTTGTATAACTCGATCGTTTGGTTGGCTGACGTTTCTGGCAGCATGTAGTACTCGCCACTGACGTCGAGAATCTGCGGATAGGAAAGATGATAAGGGCGCTGCAATATCATTCGTGTGCCGCCGTCGGGCCTGCCGTTGGCATCGAGGGGCACTCGGGAGAGATGCCCGAGCTTACGCCGGTCACAGTACTCTTCAAAAAACAGGAATCGTGATTCACCGTTGACATGAATAAACGGGTCGGCCCGATAAACCCGGTCGGGGTTGTGCTGCACTTCGGCGAGTCGGGTCTCGCCAGTCAGCGCAAATGGTGTGGCCCGACGCAATCGCCATCGCTGCTCAAACAAATTGTTATCGACGAGTGCAATCGCTTTGCGAAAAACAGCGCGCACAACGTACAGGCTGTATGTGAGTGCGCCAGGGTGTGGCGCCGAGAAATTGCGCTCGAAGGATTGGTCGATTCTGGTGCGACAATCAGCGAAAAAGGCATTCGCCCCCAGCTGGCGCATACGCTGGACTGCCCGGGGGATACTAAACAGCATCTTCCAGTAATGGCGAGAGATGTTGTCTCTTGTCGAATGGCGACTGGTTGCCATCCACGACTCCGCCAGGACGATTGGTGCGCGATCGGCAAACGTGACTGCGAGAGTGGATCGCGTCAGTGGCGCACCTTTGAGCACCGGCCAGAATCCAGCCGGGTAAGCCTGCTCGATGCCGGCGGGTGAACCGAGTAAAGACCAGACACCAAATCTGGCACTGGTAATCACCTCGGAGGGAACCGCTCGCAATCCACAATGCACAACCACATCGACATTCAGATCAACCAGGTGCTTGCGATCTGACTCCGTAAATGTGCCTGGAAGATCGAACAATACCTGACTGTCGAGATCCGCATCGCCGTGACGCCAGGCGTCGGCGAAGACGAGGTTCCGATCAACGAGCTTTCGGTAGCTCGTCATCAAACGCCGCCGCATGCCACGACGCAAGCGCCCGTCCTGCCATCGAGGCTTGCTGCCTGGAGTCCGTCCGCCACGTCTGCGATCGTGCGCAATCATCACACCAGCGATTTCGACGCCATCATCCTGCGCGAAGCAATCCAGCAACTCGGCCACCCATGCAGGGATGGCGTGCCGATCTAGAAAGAGCGCGACACGGGTTGGTAATTGTGGTTCTTGTTCGCTCAACGCGTTCAAATCGCAGGTAGCTGAGTGCCCAGAGTCTAATCGCTTCGCGTGGGCGGCACGAGTCCGACCGGAGTGTCGGTTTCCCGACGTGGCTGTCTGCTTTCTGCGACAGACCGAAGAGCCCGCTGCTTTCAGAGGGTTGCGTAGTGCATCTCGGCAAGCGGTGACCGGCCTGTTTCTGTCTGACGACACTTCGCCCATTTTGGGCTTCTGAATAACAAAACTAGCAATCGGTGCAAAAACAGGCGATTAGATGCAAATCTGCGCGTCTGAAATTTGTGGCACAGAAGTTGCTTTACTTAACTTGGATTTGAAGCGCGTCGAGCCCGCACATCGTGGTTTTTGACGCGAGCATTACGTGACACAAGCCTCAATTCGACGCTATGGCGCTGTCGGCACGATCACAGGGTCGGCACACTAAGCGGCAGTTGAAAAGGCATAACCGTCGAAAGGCGGCGACGCAAAGCTACCGGTCTACAGGCGAGAGCCCACGACGGCGGAGTTACCAAACTCGGGAGAGGCAGCCCTGCTTCTCTGTCTGCCGAAAACCGTGTATCCCAGCGTTCGTCGTCTCGACCTGACCAGGTGAAACAACGAGCATGACACGCCGTATTCTCAGTCAGACAAAGCGATTTCCCACTCTGCTCGCGGTAGCGGGTTGGTCACTTGCACTCGCGGCCTGTTCGGGCAGCGAAGATGCAACCGAGAACACGATTTTGGACGGTGGTGCTGGACCCACACCGACTCCAGTCGACAGCCAGCCGCCTCAGATCAGCATTTTGACGCCCGACGACGACGGACGTGCCGAGACCAGCTCGACGGTTATCTCGCTGACCGGGCAAGCCTCGGACAATGTAGATGTTCAGAGCTTGAGATGGTCGAGCAATCGCGGCGATAGTGGTGACATCACCGTATCGTCCAACTGGATAAGCCCGCAGATATCGGTCTTCTCCGGCAGCAACGTGATCACGGTGACCGCTGAAGACGCCGCTGGCAACACTGCCAGTGACACGATCACAATTGTGTTCGAGCCAAATGCGGCGCCGGAACCCGCGATGGGGATGGTGAGCTTCAATCCTGATCTCACCAATCCGATCAGACTCGCGGACAACACGATTTCACGGCAGTTTGCCTATTTGTTCTTCGAACCCAACTCAGAATGGATTGATCGCGGCGTCAGCCGAGTGGAGTTCTCGTGCTGCCGCTCGGTGACCGGCACGCCTGAACCACATTTGCCGACCGTCACCGACAGCGCGGCGCCATGGGCGTTACCCATCGACCTCGTTCAGTTCGCGGCGGGCACGCGACGCGAGCTCTCCATCGATGTGATTTTCGCGGACAATGGCGAACGCGTGACGCAGCGAGTCGAATTCAACCTGGCGACGGCGAGTGGCGGCAACAACCGCGCACCGATCATCAGTGGCAACGCGCCTGGGACGGTCGTTGCGGGCGAAAACTACAGCTTCGTGCCGACCGCGAGCGATCCGGATGGCGACATGCTGACCTTTAGCGTGAGCAACCTGCCCCGCTGGGCATCGTTCGATCCGGTGACCGGCGAGATTTCAGGCACACCGGCCAACGGTGATGTTGGTCTGTTTCGTAATATTCGAATTCGCGTCTCCGATGGCATCAACACCGTGTCGCTGCCGCGTTTCGATGTGCAAGTCGATGCGGTGGCACTGCGTTCGGTGACGCTTAACTGGACGCCACCGACGCGTCGCGAGGATGGCTCTCCGCTCAACGGCCTTTCGGGATATCAGGTTTACTACGGCCAGGTATCGGGCGTTTATCCGAACCGCAGATTGGTCAACGACGGCTCGATTTCGAGCTTCACGCTCGACAGCCTCCAGCCGGGAACGTGGTATGTCGCCATCACCTCCATCGACAACAACGGACTGGAAAGTGCGCTGTCGAATGAGGTCGCCAAGCAAGCGCAATAACCCTGCAAAAACCGTGAGTTGCGCAAACCTGCGCCGCGAAAACAGCGTGGATTTTTGCACGTCGCTTGAAACATGCGCGCTAAGTTACTGACGCCAAAACACTAAATTGCTGTCCATTTTTTACGACAGTTGAGACCAGCGCACAGATAGCCGCATCATGCCGTCATGCGATTCAACATATTCCTCTTGCGGAGGTTCGATCGATAATGTCGACAACCACCGCACACGGGTTGTTTTGTGCCCGTGCAACGCTCGTCGGCGCGGTAGCGCTGCTGTCTGTTATGCTCGCCGCCTGTGGTGGCGGTGGCGGCGGTAACCCGGATAGCCGCACCGTTAGCACAGGCTCGCCGAGTGGCTCTGGTGGTACCCCACCGCCGACGAGCGGGAACATTGAGGTCGCGTGGACCCCGCCAACGGCGAAGGTCGACGGAACGGCGCTCACCGATCTTGCGGGGTATCGTTTCTACCTCGGTCGCGAGAGCGGGCGGTACAGCCAAATGGTTTCGGTCAACAATCCTGGACTCTCGCGAATGGTTCTGGAAAACCTCGAGGGCGGTACGTGGTTCGTGGCAATGACCTCCATGCGTCTCAATGGCGTGGAGAGTGATCTATCGAACGAGGTGGCAAAGTCCACCAACTAAAGCCCTAGTCCACGGCATCCTGCAGTACGCACACGGTCTGGTCGATGTCGACCTTCTTGACGTGCGAGTGAATTGGCAGCGTCAATATCCGATCCGCAAAGTCGCTAGCACTTCCCGTCGAATCGTGCACAACGACATGCTCTTTCGTGCCGGGAATCTCATTCACAGGACGCGGATATAGCCGAGTTGCCCCGAGCCCAATGCGTTCAAGGCGATTGAGTGCAAACTCCCGGGCCTCAGATGAAGGCGCCAAGACGGTGTAACGCAACAGGCTGCGTGATGCATCCGCTTTGCACTCGCTGGGTAAGTCGCGCCATTCGGGCACTGACGAGAGACCTGCGGACCATAAGGCGCGCCGCGCTTCGAAATCAGTCGCCCGAAGATGTTGCGCTATGGCTGCGGACACCGCAGCAATGCCGCCAGTATCCAACGTCGCCAGGCGGTGGAGCGGGTGGAAAACCGTCTCGCCGATGCTGAGACCCGGCAGCCGGAGCAACACCGAGTAGGCGCGAGGGTGAATCAACAGATTGTAGGCAAGACGCTTCAGCGCCGAGGGCGCCGAAACAGCGCCGCTTGTAGCGACGCCTTCCAGAGAAGCTTGCAGCGCATCATCGGCAACCCATAGCGCACCGCCAACCAAGGCGCTGGCCGGTTTGCCGCGGCCGAAGCTGAATACCAGTGCATCCGAGTGGCGCATCGCGACATCGCTTGGCGGATATGCCTGGCAGTGGTCATAAACCAAAGGCAGACCCGCCGAGTCACAAAGGACACGCAGATCAGCCAGACGCTCGTCGATCCCTTGGAAATTCACGGCAACCAACGCGACCGCGTTCGGGCTCAGCGTACCCTTGAGCGCGGTCAGCGACATCCAGGGTCGGTCTCGCTCAAGGTCAACTAGCACCGCCTTAGCACCTGCAAAAGCGATAGCGCTAACGACATCAGGGCAAGTGTAGGCTGGCATGATGATTTCAGGCGTCCCTATCACCGAGCTGCGCTGGATGATTGCCTTTAGGATTGCGGCGAGCGCCATTGTCCCTGAGCCAAAGAAACTGAAATCACGCCCTGCCAGTGGCTCCAGGTCCGCACCGCCTCTTGCCGGTATCGCCTCGCCGACAGGCCTAAGCGCGCGCAAGTGCTTTACTCGTCATCGATCGCCTCGGCCGAACCATCGAACCAGCCGGCGGCGGATACGCTTCAGGATTGGCTCTGCCCGCCGTGATTCGGCGGTATTCGCGCGCGGAAATGGCTTAGCAGGCACCTCGTGCCCAAGAAAGCCGCATAACGCTTGCCATCCATCCCCCGCAGTCAGGTCCATGATCAGCAAATCGTCGGGCCGGTCTTTAAAATACTCGCGAACTTCTTGCCCGTGTTGCCGGTAACGTTCGAGGTAAATTGATTCATTACCCTCTGGAGCACCCGCATCGGCACCGTAGATCATCTTGCGCATGGGCGTTGTTCGGGTACCAAAGTGCTTCACCTGGCTTCGAACCCATCCGTCAGCGTCACGCTCGGTCAGGATAAATTTGCTGCCGGGATAACGCGCATCCAGCTCTTTGAAAACGATCGGCCAAGGGTTGTCCTGAAACGCATCGTACTCAGTAACGGCCTGCTCGATGATCGACCAGAGGTTCTCGGCAATATCCGGATCATGCACGCCGTTCGGCCCGGTTACTCGATACCCAAGCTCGCGCAGCGCCACCGTCATACTGGAGGTGCCGGTCTTGTGAAACCCGATGCAGAAAACCTTGGTCTTCATCTCTCTAGCTCCCCTACCGCACCGACGGCTTCCACGTCGTGATTCGCTTCCCGCGAACAAACTGAATCGCGGCAAGCCCGATTGCCGCATTCACCTGAGCAAAGAAGAACACCACGCGCATCAGCCCACTTTCACGCAAGACGGGGGCGACCCAGGCCATCAACGCCGCGCCGTAGAACAGCAATTGCGCGACCAATGCGAGCAGGACCAAAGGGGACTTCGGTACGAGCAATGTCGAGACAGCCAGTGCGAGCAGAAACCACGGGACTAGCCAGCGCATGATCTTGTGGCTCCATACCTGAAACGCGAACCAACCCATCTTCGGGAAGCTCAACACCACAGGAGCACGCGCCACTGCAGTCATGCCTCGAATCACCGTGCGCACCTTGCGCTGAAACTCTTTCGCAGGATTCTTGATGTCTTTGTAGACGCCGATCACTGCCGGACTGGACACTGCAACGAGACCCTGGCGAGCGCAATTGAGTGCCGTGTTGAAGTCGCTGGGCGACACGATATCCCAGTCACGACACACGCTTGCTCGCGCTGCGAAAAAAGAGCCACTCAGTCCCACCAACCCGGCCAATCGAGACTCCTGCGCCCTCAGCCACATCTCGTAGCGAACGTATAACCCTTCGCCCGCCACCTCACCATCATCGGTGATAAAGCGGTCTTCGCTCGAAACCGCGCCGACGGTCGGGTCACGAAACACGTCGACGAGATTGCGGATGGCTTCCTCCGGAACCGACGTTGCTGCATCCGAAAACACGAGGATATCGCCTGTCGCCGCCTTGACCGCAAGCGATTGCGCGTACTCTTTACCAAGATGCTCGTCGGCGCGAACCAGAGTGACTCCTTCTGTTTGGCTGACAATCTCATCGGTTTCATCTGTCGAACAATCCGATGCGACCAGAATCTCAAATCGATCAGCGGGATAATCGATAGCGAGGCTATTGGCGAGCTTCTCCTCGATACGGGCCGCTTCATTGTGCGCCGCGATAATCAGTGTCACCGAAGGTAGCGCGTCTTCCGCTGCAGCACCGGGTTCGCGCTTCGGCAACAACATCAGAACCAGGGGATACAGGAAGTAGCTATAGACGGCGCAAATCGCCAAAAAAATCACCAGCGCATCGGTCCAAAATGTACTCATCTGCGTGTACTCCAATGCGACAAATCATGCTCGATCAGTTTTCCAAGCAGGGCCACTTCCTGGGCAAACTCTGCGCGCAGTTGCGCCACGAATTTCGGATCGCGTTGCGGCGTGCTAATGAACTCGGGTTTCAAACTGCCCACCAATTCGCCCTATAAAATTTCATAACCAAAGTGTCGAAGGGAGTCACCAGCAACTCTATTCACTACCGCGATTTGTTCAGGGGTCAGCTTCTCGATGCTGATTTGATTCATGTTTCGAACCGCTTCTTTGCGTTCATGAATCGCCAGCGCCTCCGGACGATAGAAACCCTGCGTCGTATTGAGACCCGCAAACTCAGCGACCCGCGCCAGCGCCGCTTCAGGGTCCTCGCACAGATCCTCATACTTCAGCCACATGAGGTTATCGAGGTGTTCAGCATCCTCGAGCAAGACGTCGTTGCCACGCGCCCACTGACGCGCTGACATTTCGATTGGCCAGCCTTCATCGAAGTGCTTCGGATCCCCCTTACGGGTGATGCCCTCAGCCACTGCGTACCCATTCCTGACCAGCGCTACGAAGTACGCATCCTTGAAGTGTGTCTGCAGCCACCGAGTCCGAGCGGAATTCGGCGGTGACTTCTCCATGAACACTTCGCCCTGCCCGCGTGCGCGCATGCCCCACTCGCGTTTGATGCGCACCGCGTCGGGTCCGGCATCGTGTTCTGTCAGACGGAAGAGGGACTCTTTTTCAACCCACATCCGTGGCACACCGATCGCATAGTCCTTGACGAGCTGATCGGTGATGAAGTGTCCTTCGGTGGGCAGCGAACGTATTTCCGGGTGGCGAGACAACAATTCAGCGAGAAGCGTGGTCCCTGAGTTATAGCAACCGACAAGAAACAACCATCTCTTCGGCGATGGAACAGGCGTCAGCGCAATTCGCACCTCTCGCCACATATTGCCAAGGCTTTCCCGGAATACTGATTTGAGTCGTGTCCCTGCCATAACGCGCGCGCAACGCCCCTCATAAAAAACTCGCGAACTGTAGCCTATCCGCGCAGCGCCCGCTATGTTACAAAACGCGTTTTTATAGGGTTCGAAAAGCGGAACGACGCGCATGTATATCAGCGAAAAACTCGCGTTCGTCGAACTGCACAAGACCGGCGGGTCGCATATCGGTCGTTGGCTCGCGAAAACCTTACCCGGCGAGCAGATCGGCAAACATAATCGCCTCGCACCGGAGCACTATGACAAATTCGTCGTTGGCTCCGTACGTAACCCCTGGGATTGGTACGTCTCGCTCTGGGCCTACGGCTGCTCATCACGCGGCAGTGTCTGGAAGCAAACAACAGACGCTCCGAACTTGGCCTACTATCGACGCTCTCTCCACCGCGAAATGGGTCGGCGGCGGACGGGGCCAGCCATCGCCTTGCGTCAATGGCTCAACGATCGACAGAAGCCGCGTAACGAGTGGCAGCGAACTTACAGTGATCCCAACGACCCCGCTGCTTTTCAACGCTGGCTCAAGATGATGCTCAATCCCGGCCGCAGTCTTGATTTGCGCGAAGGCTACGGGTTTTCCTGGGTAGCCGAGCAGGCCGGATTGATGAGCTATCGATACATCAAATTATTTACGAGCATCGGCGACGCGCTCTACCAAACAAAGCATCAAGAGCCCATCGATGTGTTAATTGATCGTCTGGGATTCGTAGATGCGTTTGTGCGGACCGAGCAACTGGAGCCCGACCTGGTCGCTGCCATTGAGGCTGCGCAGATCGAACTGTCGTCCGAACAACGCACGGCAATTCTCGAATCCGGCGCACAGAAGACCAATACCTCTGATCGTCGATCAGCAGGCTTCTACTACGACCCGGCAACAATCAAGCTCGTTGCAGAGCGCGAGCGCGTGATCATCGAGCGTCACGGTTACACACCGCCTGAACTTGAGAGCGCCCTATGAGTTTTCTCAAAGTCGCCTACGAGCGCTTGCTCGATGAGGAAACCCGCAAACGGATTTACAAGTGGCGGCACCCGCAACACTTCCAAAGAATGCGCGAACAGGTGAATCCCTCCGAGAAGGGTAATTTTTCACTAAAGCCATTCGACGAGCATCAATGCATCTTCGTGCATATCACCAAATCGGCGGGCACATCGGTGGCTTTGGCACTATTCGACCACCTGCCCTATCACCACACAGCCCGGGACTATCGGGTGATCTACGGTAAGGATACTTTTGATCGGTACTTCAAGTTTGCTTTCGTACGTAATCCGTGGGATCGCCTGTATTCAGCGTACTCATACCTTCGCGGTGGAGGTTGGGATGAATACGATCAAGTATGGGCGGAAGAGCACCTGGCCCGCTTCACATCGTTTGAAGAATTTATACTTACGGCATTCTCTTCGAAGTGGCTCAGCCGACATCTGCACTTCAAGACTCAAATCGACTTTATCGGTGATCGACGACAACAACCGATGATCGACCATCTCATGTACTTCGAAACACTGACGACAGACTTCAACCATCTCGCACAGAAGCTGTCACTTGACGCGCGCCTTGAACACCGAAACCCATCTGCCCGGGCTGGCTATCGAGAAGTCTACACGCCCGAGATGATCGCGGCGGTAGAACGGGTTTATGCTGACGACATCCGGACCTTCGGGTACGACTTCGAAGGCATCGTGAACAGAACTCGGGTTGTCGACGGCGCCTGGACTCGCGATGACTGACTCCCGGCCTGGGTTCCTACTGGTTGCTAATTGGCCATCGGATGTAGGCTTTGCCTGGTGGTTGATGGAGAGCTACTGGGCAGCACTGGCCAACCATTACCACCCCGACTATCGAATGGTACTGGCGTTTCCGCAAATCAACGAAATTCCAGCGGTGATTCGCGAGGCGCCGATCGACACAGTCGAATACGCGTTCGGGCGAAACGCGATTGAGCTGGACCTTCAGTTCCTGCAGCAGCACCGAATTCGCGAAATTTACTTTAGCGACCGCCCAAACATTGATGCTCGTTACTTGCGCTATCGACGTGCCGGCGTCGAGCACATCATTACGCACGACCACACGCCTGGGCTGCGTACGCCTCCGACTGGTATTAAGCGAATATTGAAATGGGTAAGGGCCCGAATCCCGGGGCTTGTTTGCGATGCTGCGATCGGCGCTACGGAGTTTGTCCGACAGCGCACCATCGACACGAATCTCTTGCCAGCCGAAAAGTGCTTCGCCGTACCGAACGGACTTCCGGCAGCGCAAGCACTTGCGCCGCGGAATCCGGTCGAAGAATTCGCACTCGACCCTGATGCAGTGCACATGATTATGACAGCGAGAGCCAATCCCTACAAAGGTCTACGGTTTGTACTCGACTGCCTTGCCAGGTTTCGACGTACCGAATCCGTCGACCTGCAGTTCACGCTTTTGGGAGATGGGCCCATGCTGAACGAATTGATGA
The DNA here is from genome assembly GCA_038521865.1 of Pseudomonadota bacterium. Classification (GTDB taxonomy): domain Bacteria; phylum Pseudomonadota; class Gammaproteobacteria; order Steroidobacterales; family Woeseiaceae; genus CALBPI01. Next base: position 59,655 of record JBCBKO010000003.1, read on the forward strand.
CGCTGGCCGCCGATCGCGATATCACTGACGCGTGTCACTTCCCAGGCTATGTAGACGGCGTCAGTGCATTGCTGCCCGGCTTTGATTTTGCGATTCATCCGTCTAAGGGTGAAGTCGGATACTCACTCGCGATCCTCGAGTATATGCGAGCGGGCTTGGCGACGCTCGTGCCCGACAACCCTTCCGTTTGCGGCGCAACCACTCATGGGCAAACCGGTCTTATCTTTCGTGAAGGAGATCAGGACGCTTGCATCGCGGCAATGAAAGCCATGGCCTGCGATCCAGCCTACCGCTCCGAACTCGGTGAGGCGGCACGAATCGACGAAAAACGCTACTCACTAGCTAACGCACACAAGCGACTACTGGAGATTGTCGAGATGACACTCTCGCGTTAGTGACGACCAAGCTTCGCCAAAAGCGTGATGCGCACCGATTTGAGATCGTCGCGGGTTGCAGAGTCTCGCTCCAGCATCCACCAGAGCGCTCCGAACAGGGCAAGCCCCAGCGCGCACTTGCCTGCCGCACTGACCCATAGCGACGTCTGCGCAAGAACAAGTATGTCCAAGGCAACGACTGAAGCGCCGATGACGATAAACCAGAAAGCTGGGAAAAGCCGCACTGAGATATCGAACGTGCGTTTTGCTACTGATGCTGTAATCAACAACATAAGAAACGCAGCCGCTACTGTCGCGTAAGCTGCCCCAAGATAGCCAAGCGCGGGGATCATTGCGATGTACATCACGGTCAGCATCGCAGCAGATCCATACTTCAGTGTCGCAATGAGATAGGTGCGCTCCGAAGCAAGGAAACTGACATTCAAGAACAGTGCGAGCTGCTTCAGAACGACAGAAAACGCTAATGGTGGAACTGCAAGTGAGGCCGTATGAAACGCCGGGTCTGCCATCACCCGGATAACGATGTCGGCGAACAAACTGATCCCGGTAGCCATAACCACTAGCGCTGCCGAAAGCAGGGCATAGACCGACCGATAGACCGGAGCCCCCCGATCATCGCGACGCAGCAGCGCAAAACGCTCAGTCTGCCACCATTGATTGAACGGTTGCCAAATCAGGATCATCACAAGAGTGCTGAATCGAGCTGCAAGGTCATACAACCCCACCTCGGACAAATCACCGAAATAGCGAATCATGAACCGATTGGCAAAAGTGACGTAGACCGCTGCTGCACTGCCTACCCATAATGGCCAGCTGAAGCGAATCAACCGTCGCGTTAGTGTCTTGCTGATGCGCCATCCACCCGTTTGGTAAATTGTGTATACGCCCAAGACCAGACCGAAACCGGATGAAGACAACACTGTACTAGCAACCACACCGGCAACGCCCCATTCAAGAAACACGACGAACCAGATGTTCAGCGACAAAGCGACGACAAGCTTTGTGAGTGAAACCGCCATAAACAAGAAGGGTTTGTCGCGCAGTCGAATGTAAACCAATGCGTAGTTTTCGATGGCGACTGTGATCAGCGTAATGCCGTACAGCGCAACGAAGTGCCACAGCGCGATATCGGCAAGGAATGCGTTCGCCAGCGGTCGTGACATCGCTGCGATAAGCAATGCACCAATCCCGCTGGCGGTGATGGTAATCGCTAATGCAGTGCCGATGACCGTGCCGCGCTCCTTTTCGTCATCGTGTTCGTAGTAGAACTTTGGAATCGCGGAGGCAAACCGGGCACCGAGAACAAGCTCGAAAATCGAAATCAACAGCGCCAACATCGCAACGATGCCGTAATCGCTCGGCGCGAGATAGCGCGTGTAGATGGGCAGCATCAAAAAACCGACGATCTGGCGAATGATAGCGCCGGCGGAATAGATCCCGAGGTGTTTGGCAGCGTTCTTACGACGACCCATATCGTCTATTCCTGGAAAGAGGTTTGCGATCGGCGAATGTGTTCGTCATAGACAGCAGTCATTTCCTTGCCGATCACCTCACTGGAGAAGCGACTCTCAACCCAATCACGCCCGGCAACCTGCCATTCCTGCCAACGGTCAGGGTGAGCCAAGACCCGCTTCAAAGCATCCGCAATCGCTTGCGCGGATCGATCTTCAATCAAAAAGCCCGCTCGACCGTCGTCGATACACTCGGGAATACCCCCGGTTCGCGTTGCGATGACCAACAAGCCCGACGCCTGCGCCTCCTGCAACACCACGCCTTGTGTCTCTTGCCAGCGGTCTGCAGATGCTCCAAGGGACGCCAACACCAGCACATGACAACGCTCGAAAACCGCACGCAAGTCCTGATCCACCAGAAGCCCGTGGAAAACCACTTCATCTGTCAATCCGCCGGACTCAACCAGCCGGGCATACTCTTGCCTTGCTGGACCGTCACCAACGAGATGCAACTTCACGGGAAGACCGTCGGCCTTGAGCTGCCGGACGGCTTCGATCGTGTACTGCTGCCCTTTTGACACATCCAACCGGCCGATCGACAGAATCTCGAGTGGCTCCTCTGATCGCGGTGCGTCACGGTGTACGAAGGGAAACTGAGCGAGCGGGATACCCTGAGGTACGATGCGCATTTTTTCGGGTGGGGCACCGAGTGCTATGTACTGCTGCTTCGCCGCTTCAGTATTCACCAGAATTTGATCGGCAATCGCGATATACGCCTCGCGTCGGCGTTCGGATAACTCCGGAACGCCCTCAGGTGTCAGCCCGTGGAACGTGGCCACCACAGGAACGTCAAGACCGATAATGATTGGCAGAAGTTTGCTCCCCGCAATTTCACTGTGCGAGTGAACAATATCAACATCGTCGTAGCCATAGAATCGGCACAGCAAAAGACCATAGAGCTTCTCTCGCGTTGACAGGACGGACGCGGATACCACGCGCCGAAACCGAAACAGCCCACGCCAGGCGCTGCCCATCCGTGAAGGCAGCACAAAACTGATAAACCAATCAAAAAGCAGTCTGACGCTATCGCCAGGTATCCACTCGCAGCGATCTAGCAATCCGTGGTCTCGAATCTCTCGAGAGACGAGATCGAGTTGTGCGCGACGAGCGAGAATCCTGTTGCGACCGCCGTTCGTCTGGATACCGATTAGCTGATTAACAAGCCATGGCTGGACGACATTGGGAAACTTTGCCGTTATCGACAAGACTCCACGCGATGACTGTTGACGATTCATTGCCAGCGACGGCCCGTTGCCCACCCAAACTGCGCCGCAAGTCTAAGCCAGACACTCAGCGGAAAGCTACGACAAGAGTCCGCCTCGCTGTGTGAAACATGTCTGTTCTCGTGGTTAGTTCAGGTCGTTGACGCGCTCGGCGGGCGGCTGATCAGGGTCGTAGTTTTCCGGTCCAACAAAGCCTTTCGCGATTACGATCTCATCAAAATACACCGAGCCACTGACTGCATTTGTATGTTGCCAGTTCCCATGCGTCGAAATGGCTGTCAACTGACCTAACTCAAACCCGCTACGCACCAAAATCGGCGTGGTCAACGTTGCTAGCGATTCATCAGCGGGACCCATATAAAGCCGATATGATCCGTCCCTAACCCCCGGGCCTGATTCACGCCGAAAGGTCTCTTCGAAGTAAATCCACCGATCCTTAGGGGCGAACGCATCCACGTTAATTGACTCGCTGTTCGGAGCGGTCAAGGTGACTCTCAGGTCCCGTTGCACTGAGAGTTTTAAGGTCGCGTTACGGCTCGACTCACCCTGCCGTTGCCAGCGAGAGTATCCAAGCTTGAACGTGATGTTTGGAAGCGTTGTCACCGAGGGGATGTAGAGGTAAAACCTGCGCGAAAGTGTCTCGCCAAAGTCCAAATCAGTTGGGCGGACGTTCACCAAGTAGTTGATCGCTTTATTGCAGTCTGATCGACGTCCCGGGTCATTAGTAACCTGGCCGTTTACCCCACACTGAAACGGTATCCGCATCGTGTCACCCGCCTGAAGAGCTGGGGACTCCCCTGTGACTGAAGGCCCCACCGACCTGGACGGATCAACACAAACCTGTCGGCCTTGCACACTTTCAACCGCCCACAGTGTGAAGCCGTTGGAGCGGTTATAAACCTCGTTTGCGTAAGGCCCTTGATCGTCCGCGGTGAAGCACCCTGTTGATGCGGTGGTCGAGCTCAAAGTAGCACTGGTAGTTCCACAGACATTGCACCAGGAGTTCCGTCCCGCAAAGTCGAGCTTCAGTGCGTATTCTCCGCTAAATACTCGTTCGCGACTTACGCTAAAAACATCGCTCTCGCCACGAAACATGGAGTTGTCAAGGTTGTTCCGCGAAGGGGCTGATCGCCATGCATAAACGGGTGCCGCTCCCTCCTGAAAGCCTCCGGATTCGAAATTGTCTTCGAAGAGAATCTGCCCATCTGCTGACACAGACGAAAACAAGCAAAAAACCGCTACAAAAATGCTGATCTTGGGAGTGGACATATTTCTGGCATCTCCGTGTTGGAATCTCGGGCTCGGAAACGTACGACCTGGATACGAGGGTCACACATCCAATCGCACCTTTTCGCGACTTTCATCACATTTTAGATTGTGAACCAAGTCTCCGCTACAAAACTGAAGGAACGGTGCACTTCAAGTAGTCGCATTTTGGCGACTCATGGGAATAGGCAGCTCTTCCCGCTGGACTGCAGAGTTTCGCACGCTACTATGTAGGACACATGACAAGGCTAAGTGCATCCACATAAATGGGTAATAAACAATTGATACGAACTGCCCGCCAATTAAAAAACCGAGGAACCCCAAAGCGAGGCCTTTCGCTGTAGGAACTCTCCAGTCCTCATCCATGCCGGCGCTCCGAAGCAGACGAATTGATTTCCGCGGAATGCTGAAACCAAGGTAGACGAGTATCAGGTATACGGCCAAACCGATGAATCCTAAATCAGCCCCTACCTGAACAAAAATATTGTGGGCCAATTGCCCATTGTCGTAGAGCATATCCTCCGGGTAATAAGTCTCGAAATAAGGGATAAAATTGAAATAGCCAACGCCAAAAGCAGGGTTCTCCTTCATCATCTCCCAGCCATTTTCCCAATACAGCATCCGTTGAACCGAAGTGCGGTCCTCGCCGATCTCTGAGAATCTCTCCCATTGTTCATCGGGAAGCGCGTGGTAAGTCACAAAGCCAACGACGCCAGCAACCAAAAAGGCCCGAATAGAAATCCGACCGTGAAGGAAGATGAAATAGAGCTGCACTAATAACGCGACCTGAGATCCGCGTGAGCTAGCTGCCATAACTGTCATAGCCGCCGTCACCGGCGTAGCCATCAAAAGCCATCGCCGCCAGCCATCGACATAGGGCATCAGGCCCTTCGCGATGTAAAAGGACACTGCGAAGAAAACAACCATCTGCACAGCAAGTTCACCAGAGTTTTCGAAAAAGCCTGGCGGACCTTTCATACCCCAACTTGTGAACGAAAAACCACGCATAGCCCAAACTCGGGCTCCAAACACCGACATTTTCAGACTTGCTACAAAAAAAATAGCGAGAAGAAAAAACAGGTGTTTCTCGGTATAGGCGACACGCGTAATCAAGAAGAAAATTATTGCCCAGAGGTAGTATTTATCTAACGAGCTCCAGGCGAACGCCGGTCGGAATGAAAAGTATCCGGAAATAAGGATGACAACAAAAAACACTATGAGCCAAAAAAGAACGCTCATACCCGACGATTTGCCGCTCCTCTTTCCCAAGAAAAGTCCCACTGCAGATAACAAGATGAAGAGCTGCATCCAGGGCAACACATCAAGCTCTCTAATGATTGCGTGCGGTCGTACATACTCAAAGAAGAAATAGCAGCAGATCATCCAGAACGCGAAGGACTGTTGCTTGAATGCGCTCAACATAGACTTAGCGTCGAGCTGCAGCAGCTTTTGCATCTCAACAGGTTTTACCTGCCCAAAACTATTGGCACTGTCTGCTGCTTTACTCATGGATTTTTGCTATCGCTCTATCGATCCATGAGAAACACCGCTCGAAGTAAGCCATGCTCTTACCGTAAGGGTCAGGAAGAAACGGTCTACGCTCCGGAAGCCAAAGTCCCATCAAGCTAACATCTGCTCTGGGAATAAAACGCGACACTAGCTCTGCATGTTTCGGCTCCATACACACAAAGTGGTCTCCGTCCAACGCTGAGAAGTCTTGCAGCCGAGTTGACCGATGGTCAGATAAATCCAAGCCAAACCGCCGAGCTGCTTTGACCGCATCACTATTGGCATCATCACCGCCCCTTGTGTCAGTTCCTACGGAAACCGCCTCGATCCCATAATTCCTAGCCACGAATTCGGCGAAAGGACTCCTACAAATATTCCCGGTGCAAACGAACACCAATCGTTGGTGCGATTCAGAATGTGGCGCACTCCATTTCCGATAGGAACCAAGATGATATTTGAGCTTGTGCCAAAAATAGCGCACTGCAGCTCGACGAGATCCATAACGGTTTTCCAGCGCAGTCTTCAACAACGATCTGGCTTTCTAGTAGTCCGCCAACTCAAGCGGAGTCGAATACAAAGCGCGAAGCGGGAGCGTTCGCTTAATGGTCGATTTCGAGCGAAATAACGATGATCGATAAGTTGAAGCGATAGAAGCCAGTACTCCACTTGGAGACGCGACTAACTCGTAGCCGTAGTTTGCGAGCTTTCGTGCCCCGACTGCTTCGACTGCCTCGATTTCGGCTGGAGATAGAGTTTTTTTCCAGCGAGTCAGGGGCGCAGTTGACAAACCAGCACCAACGTCTCCGAATGCGGTGTTAGCGCTAATCATGGCGGTATCCCCGCTTGGATCCGCTTGTTCCGCCTCCCCCAATTCAAAATGCGCGAGTCCAATGAAATCGACGAGGCGCTTTACCTCAGTCTCCGGTGAGGCTATCAGGTCCTCATACCGCAACGAGACTATCCGTTCAGAAAGCTTCGGCGCATCTTTCTCGTATGACTCTAGTGCTTGAACCCACTTGAGCGCAGCAAACTGAATCGCTGCGATTTCCGAGCGCGTCCGCACCCCCGTCCAACCAAGCTTGCGAAGTGACGCTGCTACTGCGCGCCCGTCCCGAACTATATGAACGATCTTAGCCTTTGGGAAAAACGCTGCAATCTCTGCTAACGCATGGACATTTGCCGGGGTACTGTCAAGCCAATAGCTCTTCCCCTGGCGCTCGGCCAGATCCGAGAGCGTCGCCTGCATTAGCTCCGCGTAACTGTTACAACGGCCCAGAATTTTTTCGCCGTCATAACGACTGATTCCTAGTCGTTGAAATTGCCGAGATTTCAGCCAGTCTTCCGAGAAAGCTCTCTTATTGGCGTTGTTCGCGAGTGAACCATATTTTTGGCGACAGCCTGCCAAAAGCATCGATTCAGCGCGATAGTTCGCGACTTGCGGGGACTGGCTTAACAGCGAAGCAACAAGCGTCGTGCCGGACCGAGCGCACCCAAGTACAAAAATTGGAGTTTTTTCGTCCAACAGCCCTACCTTCTAATGCAACGACCTTTGGCGGCCGACCGTAGGGACGAAATTATAGCTTGTCTAGGCTTGGGAAAACGGACGTAGTACACACCACTTTTGTGGCTCTGTTGGTTTTGTTCTTGAGGGATACGTCACATATAGACCCGAGCGATAGACACTGTACGAGACATCCAGCGCCGGTATGATTGCGCGCAGTAAACCGAATGTTGAGCCATTGGCCATGCGAATACTGTGGGTCTCGCACCTCGTACCTTATCCGCCTAAAGCAGGGGTACTGATTCGAAGCTACAATTTGATCAGGCAGCTAGCGAAACGAGCTGAAGTTGATTTGATTATGTTAAATCAACCTCGACTTTTGGGCTCCTACTTTGATTCTCAAGAAGCAGGTAAAGCGGCGGCGCTAGAGGCGCTCAAACCTATGGTGGGACGGCACGCTATTCTTGACATTCCCGCCGAACAAAGTGCCGCATCTCGAGTGTTGCTGAAGATATCGAGCGTGTTTAGCCGTCGTGGGTACACCATGCGTTGGCTTGAAGGGAGCTCTATAGAAAACATCGTGCGCGCTTGGACTGAGCAAACTCAATACGATCTTGTACACCTTGACACTGTCTCGCTCGATTATTTGCGGCGCACGCTACCGCCCTCAACCCCCATTGCACTCGACCACCATAATATCGAGTCTCATATGATGGGCCGTCGGGCATCGAAAGAGATGAATCCTCTGAAGCGCGCTTACTTCGGTTTGGAATACCAAAGGTTAAGGGCCGCAGAAGTTGCAGCCATTGGGGAATATTCTGGGAACATTGTCTGCTCCGAGGACGACAAGACACGCCTTCTCGAACTGAATCCATCGGCCAATGTGCGAGTTATTCCTAACGGCATTGATATAAGCGGCGACCCCCCAGTGAGAACACCCGCCAGAGCCAAACTTCTTTTTATCGGCGGACTGACTTGGTATCCCAATCTTGCCGCGGTAAAAGACCTTGTTGATCGAGTCGCACCTGCGTTGCGTCAGCGGGGGGTTTCTTTCCATATAGATATCATTGGTAAGGGACCCACCGACGAGATAAAGGCAAGCGTCGACGCGACAGACGACATCACCCTGCACGGTTTCGTCGACGACATATCGCAGTACTACGAACAGGCTACGGCCTTCGTTTGCCCAATCAACGACGGTGGAGGTACCAAACTAAAAATCCTTGACGCTATGGCAAAACGTTTGCCAGTTGTTGGCTATCCACTGTCGTGCGAAGGCATTGAAGTTAAACACAACGAAAGCGCGCTGATCGCAGAAGGTCCAGATGCGTTGGCATCCGAAATTGAACGCCTAATCTCCGATCCAGGACTCCGCGATCGCATCGGAGAACAAGGAAGACGACTCGTAGAGGACTCCTACGACTTCGATGAGATTGGCCGAAACCTATATGACTACTATCTCGGACTACTGACCGACCGGCCCAGTCCATAGCGCTCGTATGCACAAAGCACTATCCAAGTACCTCTTCTACCTTCCAGCAACCTATCTTCGCGGTGAACATGTCTTGGGACTATTGCCGGAGAAGCGCAAGAACGCATACCTGTCGCCCGACGCTCTGGCGAATTACCAGACCCGGCGACTGAGGTCGATCCTCCAAACCGCTGCAGCGCACTCTACACATTACGCCGACCTGCCCGTTGCATCGATGCCAAGCAACGAGTCCAAGAACTCGGAGTTCTTTGATTGGTTCAAGACCGTACCCAATCTGACCAAGCAAGACCTGATTAATTACCCAAGCAGACTTCGGACCAGGATCAACCGTCGCGTCAGCTCCAAAACTACCGGCGGGAGTACCGGGGAGCCAGTTAGACTTTGGAAAAACGCTGATGCACTGGCCCACGAGCGGTCAGCCACATGGCGTGCATATGAGTGGGCGAACGTCTCCATCGGTGACCCCCAGCTACGATTCTGGGGAATACCGCTAGCTCAGAGTGACCAGCGTGCAGCCAGCGTCATCGACCTGATCGCGAATCGCAGGAGAATATCCGCGTTCGACCTAACTGAAGCAGCGATGGCAGGTCACTACGAGACAATGATGAACTTCAGACCGGCTTATCTATATGGCTATGCGAGCGTCATCTACGCTTTCGCCGAATTCATAGGGAACCAAGGGCTGCCAACACCTAAGTCTTTACGATCGATCATTACCACGTCCGAAGTACTTTCAGATAACGCTAGGAGAGTAATTGAATCAACTTTCTCGCTAAGGGTGTTCAATGAATACGGGTGCGGAGAGGTGGGATCGATCGCACATGAGTGCAGCGAAGGTCGAATGCACGTTATGGCGGACAATGTTTACCTTGAAATCGATAGCTCCGATGGCGGGATTGGCGAAATTATCGTGACAGACTTACACAATACGGAGATGCCGATTATCAGGTATCGATTAGGCGATTTTGCATCTTGGTCAAGCGAGACTTGCCCTTGTGGCGTTTCTTTGCCAACTCTACGTGGGATATACGGACGCGCGTACGATACCGTTGTTACGACAGACGGGAGGCGAATGCATCCTGAGTCAGTGATGTACATCTTTGAATCTTTACAGACAAAGACGAAAGCTTTTCGGCACTTCCAAGCAGTTCAAAAGGCCGCAGATCGTTTCGAAGTCTTGGTGGTACCCACGGACTCATGGTCGAAAGACACTGAACTGAGCCTGAAGGCAATGATCTGTGAACACATTTCAAACGACATTAGTACGGATATCCGAATCGTCGATTCAATCAAACGCGAAAAGTCAGGCAAAATCCGAGTCGTGAAAAGCGAAGTCTCGGGGTAAGCATGCCTACCGTTCTTGTCCTGGATGCTGATCAACGCAGTGCTCTGGCCGCGACGCGCGCGCTTGGCATGGCTGAGTACACGGTCTACACGGCAGACACTGAACGGAAAGCCCTTGCAGGGCGCAGCAAATGGTCGCAAAGGTATTTCCGCTACCCGGACCCAAGCCAAGACACGAAGGCCGCACTCGCGAGCATCGCACAATGCTGTGAAACACACCGTGTGGATCTGTTGATGCCGATGACCGACGTGAGCACCCACCTTGTGCAAAACGCACAGGGCTCGAACCTGCCAAAGACGCCGTGCCCACCAGAGGAAACTTACGAGACCGCGAGCGACAAGGGCGCACTCATGCGCGTCGCGGAGCAAATCGGCATCGCAATACCGCGAACTGAGGAGATTACACCGGGCACCGTGCTCCGCGCCCTGCCCGATACCTTCAGTTTCCCCGTGGTCATGAAACCCACGCGATCACGAATACCATTGGAGAATGGCTACTTGCATACCCAGGTCGCCATCGCCAAAGATTTGGACCATCTGCAACGCCTTCAAGAGACTCATCGCTGGTTCAGAGACCACCCATGGCTGCTCCAGTCTTATATCGAGGGCGTCGGCAAAGGGGCGTTTGCGCTCTACGATAATGGTGCGCCGTTGGCATGGTTTGCGCACCAGCGCGTGCGGGAGAAACCGCCATCAGGCGGAGTGAGTGTCCTCTCACGCAGTGCGGCGTTGGACCAGAGACTCCACGATTCAGCATCAACGCTTCTGAACGCATTGCAGTGGCATGGTCCCGCCATGGTCGAATATCGGGTAAGCGACGACGGCACACCCTACCTGATGGAAATCAACGCGCGGTTTTGGGGATCGCTGCAACTCGCCATCAGCGCTGGCGTGAACTTTCCGCTATTGGCTGCGGAACTCGCCTTGGGCAGGACGCCGACGCCAGTCAAAGACTATAAGGTGGGCGTCACCAATCGATGGCTTTTAGGCGATTTGGATAATCTGTATCTGACGCTGAAAGGAAAAGAGTTTAGCGCGGGTCGAAAACTGCTCAGCGCCATGCGTTTTTTGTTGCCGTGGTGGCCCGGCATGCGCTTTGAGGTCTTGCGACTGCGAGATCCGCGCCCATTCCTCCACGAGTTTGCACGGTACTTTGGTTTCGGGCGATGACCACGATTCTGCATTCCATCGATACGGGGGGACCAGGCGGCGCCGAGACGGTCTTCGCAACGCTCGCGGCTAACCCACGAGAGACCACACGCCACATCGCTGTTGCCAAACCTGGCAACTGGGTGGAAGCGACACTCAGAGAGCGGAATATTGAGAGCTACTTTGTCGACACCAAAGGCTCCTTCAATACCGATTATCTACGCTACCTGATTCGTCTCATCCGTAAACACAGTGTGGATTTGATCCAGTCACATCTATACGGCTCAAACCTCTACTGCAGCATCGCCGGCCGCATAACAGGCACGCCCGTTGTCGCAGCGTTTCACGGGGCGCGAGATCTTGCGGCGCCGGGGTTCGCTAACGGATTGAAACGCGTGTTGGTGCAGCGTGGTGCCTGCGCATTGGTAGCGGTCTCGCATACGCTGCGCGGAGAACTGCTGGAGGCTGGATTTCGCGACGACCCCAAGCTCTCTGTGGTCTACAACGGCGTCGACATCGAACGGTTCGCAGCAGCAGCGCCGAGCGACCTCCGCTCGCGGTTTCGCATTGATGTGCACGCACCACTCATCGGCGCTCTCGGCAACATTCGTAAACCTAAAGGGTATGAGAACCTGGTTCGGGCGGTAGCAATCGTGCGCGAGTCCATACCAGACGTTCAGCTGATCATCGCTGGAGAGGGCGGTGGCAGCCTGCTCAGCGAACTCAAGCAGGAGATTTCCGCGTTATCCCTTGATGACTGTGTCCACCTCGCAGGCTTTCTTGATGATCCGCCCGGACTTTTGGCAACACTCGATGTCTATTGCTCGAGCTCACATTCAGAGGGTTTCAGTTTGACCTGCGTTGAAGCGATGGCCGCACGCGTTCCTGTTGTCGCTACGCGCAGCGGTGGCCCCGAAGAAATATTGAGTGACGAAGAAACCGGGTTACTGGTTCCAACGGGAGACCCCGCGGCGCTGGCCAACGCACTTATTGCCACTCTTAAGGACCAAGATGCCGCACAAGCTCGTGTGACACGTGCCTACGATCGCGCCGAGACGCAGTTCAGCGTCGATTCGATGGTCAGCGGCTATCATGCCATCCACCAAAACCTGCTTTCCCGTCGCACACAACCATGATCAAGAGACTCATCAAGTCGGCGTTGCAAAACACGATCGCCTTTGCCGGTCCACACCGATGGCGCGGTAGCGGGCAGCTTGTGATTCTCATGTACCACCGAGTCCTCCCGCCAGACGACCCACGGTATCAGGACGAACAGCCGGGCATGATCGTCCATCCGGATACCTTCGACATGCATCTCGCTACCATGAAGCGTTACTTCACCGTTGTCGACCTGGCCGAATGGCTGCAACGTGCGGATTCGGGTGATCCCTTACCCGACCGCGCGATTGCGATCACTTTCGATGACGGATGGCGTGACAACCACGAATATGCACAACCCATCCTTGAGCGACACAATGCGCCCGCTACGATTTTTCTGGTCTCGGATATGGTGGGTTCGACCGGCAACTATTGGCCCGAACAACTCGCAACCGCGATTCGGGTTGCTCATGATGGCGAGCCGGACCTTTGGGATACCGATCCATTCGCTTGGCTGCGCGACCTGCACCCGCCGGTGGTTCACGCAGACAATCCGGAACGTATCGACGCTGCGATCGTCAGCGCAAAAGCTCGACTGGATGACGCCACCCTGCGCGACCGATCAACCGCAATGCTGAATGCACTTGGGGACCCCCACAAACAACAACCCAGAGCGCTGCTGGACTGGTCAGAAATTCGCGCAATGGGGTCGGCCTCGTTTTCGTTCGGCTCGCACACAATAGACCACACCAGACTTACCGATACGCTCGCTGACGAGGTGATCGAGCATCAATTGGTCGCGTCCAAGCAGGCTCTTGAAGCGGAAATCGAATCACCTGTGACCTTGTTTTGCTATCCGAATGGTGACCACGCTCCCGCTGCCGTTCGATACGCCGAGCAACACTACGATGCTGCCGTGACTACTGTTGCAGGTTGGAACACTGCGAACACACATCGCCACACTCTGCGTCGAATTGGGGTTCATGAGGGCAACAGCGAAACGCCCAACGCGTTTCTCGCGCGATTGTCTGGCTGGATATGACGCGAATATAGGACATCAATACATGATCTTGAGTCACAAGCACCGGTTTATCTTTTTGAAAACCAACAAAACGGCCGGTACGTCAATCGAAATCGCACTCTCACAATTCTGCGGTCCTGACGACATCATTACGCCTATCCCCAAGAAAGACGAGCAGATCCGCGAGGAGCTCGGCTTTCGCGGGCCACAAAACTACGGCAAACCGCCAACCTCCCTGGCGGGACGAGCGTGGAGAAAGCTCTTTGGTAGCAAGGAGCCTCGGTTCTACAACCACATGCCCGCGAGTGAGCTGAAACCTCTGGTGGGCGATGCAATCTGGAACTCCTACTTCAAATTTTGTTTTGAACGCAATCCGTGGGATCGCGTTGTCTCGATGTACTACTGGCACAACAAAGAAGAGCCTCGCCCATCGATGGAGGAGTTCATCCGTTCCGACAAAATTGATCTCCTCGAACAGCGTGGCAGAGGTATCTACTCAATCGGCGGAGAGATTGTGGTTGACCGCGTTTGCAAGTTCGAGAATATCAGCGAGGAAATGACAGAGGTTCTGTCTACAGTTGGGATAGAGCAGGCTATAGAACTACCTCGCGCAAAAGGCGGTCATCGACCGAAAAAAGCGGGCTACAAAGAGTTGATGAGTGATTCCGATCGAGAGGAAATCAGAGCCCGCTTCGCCGACGAAATTGAGCGTTTAGGCTATTCGTTCTGAGGGCCGAACAAGACCGGTGTACAACTCGACAGTCCGCATAGCGCAACCATCAGCTGTATAGCGCTCGGAAAAACGCCGATGCGCCCGCTTTGCAACGCTGCCCCTGACATCTTCCTGCGCCAAGGACTGAAGCGCACTCAGGAACGCATCACCGGTGTGTTCGTGCACAAGAACACCACACTCACCGGACGCCAGCACCTCTGGCATGCCACCCACGGCATGCGCGACGATCGCAACACCCAGCGACATCGCTTCCAGCATCACCATCGGCAGACCCTCGTGGTCGGAGGTCATTACCAGCACATCCATCTCGGCAAGCGCATCAGTTAGGCCGTCGACGAATCCCCAGCGGGAGACCGAGTCGTCAAGACCTGCGGATGAGATGCTTTCGTTTAGCGCGACCTGGCCAGGGCCGTCTCCGAATATATGGAAATGGAAGCGATCGTCTGACTGCTGCTGCGCCGCAGCCGCCATATCAATGAAGAGATCAACTCTTTTGACCGGTACCAAACGCCCAGCGAAGCACACGTTTACTCTGTTTGTCACAGCGTACTTCGGCGCATGCTCCACCGCATCGATCGGTGCTAAACCATTCTCAATCACACTGACTTTCGCAGCAGGGTAGCGCCCGCTTAACTGCTCAGCGAGATCCTGTGTGACCATCACAACGCGATCCTGAAGCCAGCGCGCCGTCCAGCGGTCGAGTTCCGAGTTGATACGACGACGCCACCCGGCATTACTGAACTCAGGCGCACCATGTACGGTTCTCACGCTGAATTTCACGTTTGCAAGTCGCGCCGCAAGACTGCCGAGTACATTTTCTTTTTGGCGGTGGGTATGCACGAGCACCGGCCTAACACGTCGGAAGTGAGATATCAGTCGACGCAGAATCGAAAAGCCACCATGCTGGCACTCATCGATCACAGTCACTGAAACACCCGCCTCGCGCAGTCGCTCCGCCAACAACCCTTCGTTCAAAAGCACAACATCGATCGATACTTCGTCGCGTTTCAACATAGCTGTCGCCAGTTGAAAGAGTTGCACTTCGGCACCTGCCCAAAGGTCACCAGACGCCAGATGGGTCACTCTCATAGGCACGCGTTTCGACCTACGGCAGGTTGCGGATGATTCGAGGCCCAAGCAAATTGGCGACAGGGATTGGTAGCCTTTGCCACATGTGAATTGCGCGTGCGTACTTGGGGTTATCCGGGTTCATCTTCGGGGGCTCGCCGCCGTCTCTTAGCCAGTAATGCCAATACAGCTGTTTGGGTTCCGCGCCCCACTGCCGCTTGAAACGGTAGGTTCCCGCATCCACCGTGGAGCGACCGAAATCGAACCGTCGGTAGCCAGCGTCTATTGCAAATCGAAGCACCTCCCAATAGAGCAACATGTTGATCGAAATGCGATTGAAGTCGCGTACGGTCGAAGCCCACGGAATCTCAAGTTGTTCTCGATGACCGATCAAAAACGCAGCGGCAGCTGGCTGGCCGCCCACCGTAATTGCCACGATCTTCACATCATTCGGAAACGTCGCTGCCATACGCTCGTAAAATGAACGCGCGTAAACAGGCGTTCCGAGGTCCCGCATGTTCCGGGCGAACACGTCGTAAAAGAGCGGCACCAACTCCTCACCACCGACCCTGATTTCCGGGTTCTCTCGCAACGGTCGTCGCACTTGCGATCGACGCTTGCTGCCGATGGCTTTGCCGAGATCGTCGATCGACGCCGGCAGATCAAGAATCATGGATACCTTGTCCGTTCGAACTGGCATACCGCCTGCGTCTGACTCCTGCTCCCGGTACTCGATGTGTGTAACGCCCAATTCACGACCGAGCTCCGTCGCGGCCTCTTGGAGACGCGCGCGGGCAGCCTTGTTGTCGGCAACAATACCGCCGTAATTCAGATAGGGCATCGACACCATGTAGTGCCCGAACAGCCGACTATTCAACCTGACGAGGGGCAACACACCCTCGACTTTATCGCCGCTCATCGCCATCAGGTAGTGCGGCGACTGGCGAAACTCCGTACGAATCAATTCTGCCCAGGACAAGCAGTGGTAGTGCGTCGCGCCCGGATGACGATCCACATACTCAACCCAGCGTTGGTCGTTCTTGTCGACCGTCACGACACGCTCGCCTGCAGTGTTCATCGCGAATCCTCTAGGCCATCAGGCCGCACTGAGCGCGAGTGGGGTCGAATTCAGCGCAGTGCTCTCCAGAACCCGGTCCATCCGCGTGAAAGGGAAATCCGAAATCAACTGGCGCAAACGTGGCTCCGTCTTATCGAGGTTGTTGTAGTGGCGGAATTGCGAAAAACGGGATGCTTCGATTCTTGGCTGCGCCGGATCTACCTCCCAAGGATGGAGGTAAAACACAAACGGCCGTCTCTCCACTTCGTTGACCCGTTTGAGACCCATGCGAGTAAGCCAGTACGGGAAGAGTCGGAAATACCCACCACCGGCAACCGGCAGTTTAACGCCCGCGACTCTCGAGGTCGTGATCGGGAACTCAATCAGATGCCCCCCGTTGGGCGCCTGCAACTGGTACGGATGCCGTGGTGAATCAGGAATGCCGTAATTGTCGTGATGCACGGGGAAGATACTGGAGTCGTATCGAAACCCTGCCTCAACCAGAGTGTCCAGCGCCCAGAGCGAGCGCCGTGTTATCGAATAACTGGCAGCACGGTAGCCATCGACACTCTCACCAATCGCATCCTCCAATACGCGTTTCGCGCGCAGTGTCTCCTCGCGGAATACCTTCGGCGATTGCTCGTAGATCAGCTGGTGTGAAAACCCATGGCATGCAACCTCGTGGCCTGCATCGTGAATCCGACGCACGAGTTCTGGATAACGCTCAGCTACCCAACCTAGTGTGAAAAAAGTGCCCTTGATCGCGGCATCGTCGAAAACCGCCAGTACTTTCTCGGTGTTGGCGACCACACGCGAGGGTTGTTTTGGCCAGCTACCCGTTTCGACAGCGTCCTTGAACGCGGCGACCTGGAAATGCTCTTCCACATCGATCGTAATGGCGTTTTCGATGAGCGTACTCACTGGCTCCCTCTAGTGCTCGTGGGCTGCCAAATGAGCGTCAAACGAACCACATCTTCATCGAAAGACTGCCCCCCCGTATTGCTGTCCCGCTCAATATGAGCGATTGACGAGGCAACAGAAAGAGTACGGGTGAGCTGCTTGCTAACTGTCAGACGCACTTGCAGGTTGTCGTCATCTCGACCACTGACAAACTGGTTCGTATTGAGACTTCCGGACAGTCCCACTCGCCATCCACTGCTAAAATTCCGGTTGGCGCCTACGGTCACCTGATAGCCGTCCCGGTCCTGTAAATCAGACTCCTCGAAATCGAAATCGAATACTCGTACCGATGTGAAGATACTTCCATTTCGCTGGTCGAAGTTCAGCGTGACTCCTCCAGAGCGCTGTTCCAAGGGGTCTGCAAGCGCGTTCTGATCCGTGGCTGGGTTCCCAACGCCATCGCCGACGACATTGCCGATATTTCGATCCGCCAGAAACTGCTGGAACAGTTGCGCACTATCGCTCAGTTGCTGCACATAGTTGGCTGAGAGGCGAACCCGGCTGCTCAACTCGCGTTGAAACGCCACGTTGATCTCGGTGCCACTCCGATCCTCTCGATCTGTATCGAAGACAATTTCATTGCGACCAACCTCTACACTCAAAGACGAGCGAGATGTCTGGCTCGAGAACGCCACAGTCGCTGAACGTCGATCAAAATCGGTATCGATTTCACGATCAAAGTTCACAGTCCCGTTCGTAATGTTGATTGCCAGATTCCGATTACGGCTGATGTTCCTGATCAGCGAGAGTCGGCCGGTGACACCATCGTTATTCTGCGGAGAGTCCTCGAAGCTGACATCACGATACAGGGCCGAAAGCGAAACCTGATTGTTCGCACCGAGCCCTAGTGACATGACAGGCCCGGTGGTAAACACGTTGACATCTTCACGGTTCTGCGGGTTGTCCGGTGCGAAAACATCGTTCAGTACCTGACCGAAGGTATCTTGCACTTGCCAATCAAGAAAATTCTCGACAAGAGTGAAATCGATCGAGCCTGTGAAGCTGCCGAGCGTTTCATCCTCGTTGGTGTCTTTGGTGTAGATACGCTGTTCGATATCCAGTGCGATCGTGCTGTTGATGCGCCGAGTATCCGCCGTCAGGTCTAGATCCAGACCGACAATCGCAGCAGTTTCATCAAGACCGTCTTCTACATCACGGTTGATATTGTTGGTATGCGCGCCGCCGGCTTCAATCGCGTAGTCAACGTCGACTTCAGCATTCACCCGTCCGCAAACCGCCGAAGCCGCGATAGCGACACAAACCAAACCGGGGGTGTATCTTGTTGTTCTTGTAATCACGACCGGCTCCCACGCCTAGCTGTCTTCTTGTTCTCTGCCGTAACCATAACCGTAGCCATACCCATAGCCGTACTGCGCTCCGGTAAGTCCCGACACCGAGCTCTGGTTCAACACAAGGTTGATCGCTTTAGTCTCGTCAATGCAGCCGACCGCGTCCTGTACAGCGGTTACCGGTGTCCTCCCGGCGCAGACCACCATAGCAATCTGCCCCATATGCGAGGCAAGCACCCGTGACTCGGGGGTGATCAACAAGGGTGGTGAATCAAACAACACGGCGCGGTTAGCGTATTTTCGCGCGAGACGCTGTGACAATTCTGCCATTCTGCGGCTTGCGAGCAGCTCAGTCGCCTGATCATTCCGCTGACCGGCAGGTAGAATCGCGAGCCCTGGTACATCCGTTGGGATGATCACATCCTCTACCTTCAGAGACCGGTCTATCAACAGGTCAATCAGGCCCGGTTCGTTCACCACATCAAAAATTCGCGAAATATGCGGCTTCGGCACATCCGCATCCACGAGCAGTACGTTGACGTCGGTTTCGCTCGACATGCTGAGTGCGAGATTCACGCAGGTAAAGGTTTTTCCGTCGCCAGACAGTGCGCTCGACACCATGATCAGGTTGCCGTCCTCGATAAGGCCGACGTTTTTGCCAACCGCGTTGTCCAACAACGGACGTTTGATCAATCGATACTGGTCAGCGAGCAGTCGCTCCTGCATTTCCGGTGCGAGCATGCCCGCTTCTCGAAGCTTCGCGCGATTGACCTCGATCACTCGCTTGGTACGAAACTCTCCTGTTTCTGCAATCGTTTCCTCACGCAGTGCTAGCGTCGCAATCGTTTCGTCCGTGGAACTCCGTGAGCTCAATGGGTGTTCTGTTTTCGGGTGTTCTGTCTTCGCGACTGTCGCTTGCACCATTTTCGACCCGGATTCACCCTTTGACTGGCGTATTCGCTTTAGTGCATTTTGAATCTTACTCATTGCCTTTCCCCTAAAGCGCTGCCATCAGGCCTCGAACAGCGACCATCCCCTGTTCGCGAGTCACCAAAACAAAAAGGAATGCGACGACCAGTGCCACCAAACCCGTCGAGAATGCCGCAAGCTGCGTGATTCGCTGCTTTTTGCGCTTTGCGTTCACCACCAGCGATACACCACCCAGAACGGGCAGACCAATCTTCTCACGCAGCGCACCCGTGTGGTGGAACACCGGGCGGATTTGACTGATCAGAAACGCAACGCCCCCGCCTGCACCCAATCCGAGCAGCAATACGCCAGCCAGCAACAGCGGTCGATTCGGAGATGCTGGCGCCTCGGGAACCAACGGTGGATTAATCGTTTGAAACTGTATGTCCTGACTTTGGTCGGCAGAGTCCGAGAGTTCGGCCAACTCCAGTCTCTCACTCAGCGCTTGGTACTGATCCTGCTTTACGCCGTAGTCACGGTTGAGGCGTTGCAACTCGGCTTCGACCTGCGGCAACACGTCAACCAGACTCTGCAAACGCGTGATTTGGCGAATCGCCGCCTGTTCCTCAGCAATCTTTGCCGCAATCTCAACGTCAGTATTGTTGAGGTCGATTTTGATGCTTTGGTAGATCGGATTGTCGGAAGCCGCGCCGCCGGTTTCAGCTAACTCTGCAAGTGCATCCTCACGCCGCCGCTCCAGTTCCTCGATCACCGCCTTCGTCTGGATGACATCCGGGTGCAAATCCGTGAAGCGCAGTGAAAGCTCTTCAAGCTTCTCGCGATTACTGTTCAAACGCTCATCGAGGTCAGCAATCGGTCCGGACTCTGCACCGGCCTGTACGATCGGCGCCTCGCCTGCAAGCTGTGCCTCAAGTTCACTGCGTTTTCTTTGTAGCAGCGTCAGCTCATAACGAATGGTGTCGCGATTATCGATCGACTCCTGCAGGCTACTGTAGTAGTCGCCACCTTCATCGGGCATTCGCCCAATATTGGCGCGCTTGAAGTCCGCAAGGCGCTTCTCCGCGGCGGTCAGTTCCAGCTCCAGATCGTTCAGTTGCTCGCGAAGGAACCGCTGCGAGTTTTCCGAACCCTCGCGATTAGCGCCCAGTGAGTTCTCGACAAACTTGTTCAGCATGGTTTCCACAACAACCTTGGCGAGTACCGGATCGGCATCGAAATACGTGAGTGAATAGAGATTCGGATCTGACTTCGCATTATTTGTTAGCGATAAACGTTTTCGCAAACCGCGTGCGACGTCGCTTCTCGAGCGCTCTGGGGTGACCCGGAGATTCAGGTTGGTGTCAGTGACTACCTGCTCCAACTGTTGCTGGCTGAACATCACGTTGGTTACGAGATCGAGTTGGTCAGTGACATCGGTATCGACAATCAGGCCCTCCAGCGTCGGGCGCAGCTGAGAGCTTGTATCCACATAAACCTGCGCCGAGGCCTCATACGTATCGGGCAGCATTAGCACAAACAACCACCCGCCGATGCACACGACCCACGCCGCAATCAGCGCGATGACTCGGAAGCGCCACATTCCGCGCGCTTCAGAAACCAGAAATTCGAGTTGCTCACGCATCCTAGAACAGCGCCTCAGGAATAATGATGACGTCGCCAGGTTTCATAGCAACATTCTGGTCGATCCGGCCTTTGTTCATGAGGTCGTTCAGACGAATGCGGTACTCGGTTGTCTCACCGTTCTCGGCACGCACCAGTTTCGCGCGATTACCTGCCGCAAACTCACCAAGTCCACCAACCGCAATCATGACATCCAGCACCGTCATTCCCTCACGATAGGGAATTGCCTGCGGATTGGTCGCCTGACCGACAACCCGAACCTGGCCTTCATACACGCCCTGGAAATTCGTAACGATGACATTGACCTGCGGCTGCTTGATGTAGATTTGCAGCTCGTTTTCGATATCGCGGGCAAGCTGCGACGGAGTCTTGCCGACCGCAATCATGTCCTCAACGAGGGGGGTTGAAATCTTGCCGTCAGGTCGAACCGGGACGGTCGACGAGATTTCCGGGTTTCGCCAGACAAAAATCTCGAGTTGATCTCCCGGACCGATGCGGTACTTGCTGAGATCCTCTGCCTGCGGAACCGGGGTTGCGCCCACCGCGGCCGGAGGCAATGTTTGTCCGCCACCACAGGCAGCAAGCAGCCCTGCGGTCAAACAGATCAGGATCAGTGAACGTCGTGGACAGTACGTCATCGGGAGGTTGTCCTTATTCGGTCGCGAATACCGTCGCGCGCTGTAGCCGCGCGCTCAATACCCTATGATGCCAAACTCATCTTTAAACGACCAGAATGCTTTGATTTAATTCCAGAAAATGTCATTTTTTATGTCACATGCCGATAACAATCCGCGCCCTGCCCCGTGGACAGCGCTATTGCTGCTGTTGGTGGCGGTGCTGGCCGTGCATGCGATCGATAGCGATCGGCAATCCATCATTCTCGGCGGCGCTCGGAACGCTGGGCATATCCCACTGTTCATGCTCGTGACGTTCGTAGTCTCACGGTTTTTGCGAGGTCATACGCTGAAGACTGTCACGACCGTCGCTGTGATCGCGCTCTCATCCGAGATTTCGCAGTTGGTCACAGGTGGAGAAACCGATTGGCGTGATCTGGTCGCGGATATCGCTGGCGCCGGCCTGATGCTGGCCGCAATGGCGCTTTGGCAGGGTAATCTGAAGGCCGCAAGGCTGGGCGCGGTCGGCCTCGTGCTCATAGGACTGGCGCCGCTCTGCGGATGGCTCTACGCGTGGCACCAGCGAAGTGATGCGATGCCTTGCCTCGCGCGATTCGACGCCTCGTCGTTGAGTCCGGCACAAAGGCCGATGAATGCTTCGATTACTGTACGTTCTGAGACGATGCTGTCGCTGAGCTTGGAACCAAAACGCTACGCGGGTTTGCGCCTACTCGATCCTGTGGCCGACTGGAGCGACTATGATCGCCTTACGATCGACTTCGCAACAGCACCACCTGTGCCGATCACGGTCCGAATTCACGACCGGGACCACAACAACGAGCACGAAGATCGCTTTAACAAACGCTTCGACGCGGGCCGCGCCAACGTGACCATCCCCCTCGATCAGATTCGCAAGGCCCCTGCTGGTAGGCGGATGGATTTGACGCGCATTGAAGAGCTTACGTTCTTCACGAGCAATCCACCGCCAGGCACTGTGCTCGAGGTTTCCGTGCCTTGCCTACAGAGGGAAACGGGCTAAGGAGATTCGCGAAGCTGCGCGTACAGAGCCTCGGCCTCGTCGCGACCTGAAAAACGCGAATCGGATTGCAACGCCCGCCCCAGCAAACGCATGGCCTGTTCCGACTCGCCGTTCTGCGACAACGCAGAAGCAAGGTGCCAGGCAATCTCCGGGTTATCACGATCGAGCTCGTTCGCGCGCCGCAAAGCGGGCAATGCCGTGTCGAGATCATCCTCCGAGAGCGCAATCCAACCGAATGTATCGTTGATAGCCGCAGTCCGTGGGGACAGGCTTCGCGCTTGCGCTGCGGTCTGTCTTGCGCGCGCGTCGCCAGCCGTAAAATACATCCAGGCGAGATTGTTTAGCACGATCGCCCGGGCACGATCGTTTGTGCCTTGCCGGTCCGCAAGCTCCTCATACAAAGAGATTGCAGCCGCTTGCTCGCCCGCCGCATCCAGTGATTGCGCAAGCACAGTTTGTATCTGCACATCATCAGGGTTCCGCTCGAGCCAGGCATCAAGCACGCTCCGACTATCCGGCAGACCGAGCTTCTGCCGCGTTGAAAACTGCCTGACTAGCAATCGACGATCGAGCTGGTTGCGACCCGCGACATCAAAACGATCCAGAGCGCCTTCGAGGTCACCTCGCTGAAGCAAGATATCGCCCTGGAGAATCAGGGCTGC
Organism: Pseudomonadota bacterium; assembly: GCA_038521865.1. GTDB lineage: Bacteria > Pseudomonadota > Gammaproteobacteria > Steroidobacterales > Woeseiaceae > CALBPI01. The sequence continues at coordinate 83,136 of JBCBKO010000003.1, forward strand.
GCGATTGTCCGGATCTTGGTCCAACACTGCATTCACCGCATTCGCCGCACGATCCACCGCGCCTTGGTTCAAATCAAGATCCGCACCAAACAACAACGCAACCGTGTCGCCGGGCCGTGCCTCCAGGTATTCGCTCACTACTTCGCGAGCCGCCTCCGGATCGCCGGTGTTCAGCAAGACTCGGGCTTTATCGAGCTGCATCAGCCGGTCGAGCGGTGCGAGTTCTGCGGCACGCAACAGATCTTGCCGCGCCGCCTCCTCACTACCGAGCTGCCCCCTCGCCTTTCCACGCATCTGCAGCAATCGAGGGTTATCGGGATGAAACTCGAGCCCCGCTTCCGCGCTGGCGAGCGCGGCTTCGGTCTCGCCCGCCGATAGCTGATACTGAGCCAACAGGAAACGCGGCTCGGCGGCTTCTGGCGACGCCGCGACCGCGGCTTCCACGCGCGAGACGGCAGCGGCCGTATTGCCCATCGACGCAGCGATCTGACCGACGGTTGCAACGGCCGGCATGTAGCCAGGCACATCGTCGAGCAAGGCCTCGAGCAACTCATTCGCCTTGCTGACACTGCCATCAGCAAGTTCAACCCGTGCAAGTCCATATCGCGATGGCGTGTGCATGGCATCGATGGACAAAGCCTGCGTGTAGTACTGCCGTGCTATCGGAAATTCTCGTAGATTCCCCATGAGCTGACCCGCCAGGGACCAAGCGGTGGCATCGTCGGGAGCCCTCGCCACCAGCGCCTCTGCCTCACCAATCGCTGCAGCACGGTCATTGCTCGAGAGGTGGGCCAACATTCGCAACAACGAACCTCGATATCCGCCAATTGCGTCATCCTCGAGGTTTTCTAAGAGGTCGAGCGCCTCGGAGGCTCTGCCGGAGGCGAGGTAGCTATACGCCGTCGCGAGCTTAAGGCCGGGATCATCCGGGACCTGCGCTGCACTGCGTTCGAAATAGATCACGCCATCTGCGGGATTACCTGATGCGACGGCAGCTTGGCCCAACAATGCGAGGACGCTCGGATCACTGGTTTGTTCCGGCGCCAGCGCAGCAAGCACTTCCAGCGCCTCTTGCGGTCGATTGAGCTCAAGCAACGTTTCGGCAAGGAGCTTGCGTGCAATACCACTGGTCGCATCGAATCGAAGTGCCTTGGTGAGGTAGGCCTCAGCCTGGCGAAGGTTTTTCTGCTTCAGATTGATGCTGCCAAGAAACAGGTCTGCTGGGGAACCGCCAGCCACGCCTTCACTGATCCGCAACAGCCCTGCTCTCGCTTTGTCTATATCGCCGCGCTCAAGAGCAATCAGCGATTGCAGGAATAGTGTTTGCGGCGCCCCTGGAAATTGAGACTTGTACTCGTTCAACGCGGCCTGCGCTTGGTCGAGCGCGTCTCGTTGCAAGAAGTTTTCGACGCGTACCAACAGCACCTGCGCACGCGTAACCGGGGAGGCGTCGTCGTCGAGACCCGCGTATGCACGCTCGATGAATGTTGCTCGCGCCTTTGCATCCGGCGCCTGCTGCGCCAAATACAACTGCAACTCCGCACTGTCCGGTACCCGGGTTTTAGCGTCTGCCAGCACGCGCTCGACCTCAGCCGAGTTGCTCGCACGCTCCGCGAGTGATGCCAGTCCCACATAGGCATCGGGAAGCCGATCGTCCAACGCGAGCGCACGCTCATACTCTGCCTTGGCGCGCTCCGGCTCCCCGGACGCGGCGTAGGCATGCCCTAGAAGACTGCGGTGTACCGCAACCTCCGGGTCCGCTTCGAGCGCATCGCCAAGCTTTGATAGCACCTGCTGTCCGCTCCCAACGACCAGCAGGCTCTCGGCGTACTCCGGCAAGAATGCCCGCAACTCCGCGCCGAGTTCGAGCGCCCGTCCATACTCTGCCGCTGCCGTGGGAAAATCGCCGACCTGCCGCGAAGCATTAGCAAAAATCAGGCGCGCCTCGATGTTGGCAGGTTCCTCCTGCAAGGCGCTGCGCGCCTCGAGCACCGCGGCTCTATAGTCGTCGCTTGCGACATGTTCATTAGCCCGAGATACACGATCCTCAGCGCTGGGTTCACACGCCACCAAGCCAACGGCCGCGATCGCCATCAAGAGTCGAGAAGGGGTAATCATCAAAATAAAACGTGCCATGCCGGTGTTACTCCTAATCCTTCACGAGTCTCGCCTCCGCGGCGTCGAGCGCCGCGGCGGCATCTATTGGTGGCTGACCGCTGAGCATTGCTGTCCGGCAGTTGCTGTCACATCGTTGCGCGACCGCAACCATCCGCGCATCCATTCTGCCCTGAAACAATTGTGCCAACTGTAACCACTTTGCTTGAATCGGTGACGTAACAACACCATCACCGATCCTGTGACGCACTGCGACCCACACCCCTTCACCGGATGGGTAGCGCGCCACGAAAACCTCATCGCCGCCCGATAGAAAACGACCAAGCACGGGGTTTTCCCCAGCACGATTCTTCGCAACAGCGCGATTAGCGCCGCTCAAGAGCTCAGAACCTTGCCGCTGATAGCGATACCACGCCACGTCGATACATAGCGGCTCACCCTCCCATAGAATAGCGCCGCGACGTTCAACCGCAGGTCTTCTGTAGGCGGTACGCCATACCCCGCAGGCTGAGGTTCTTGAAGTCGAATCATCGGCGAGTCGAGGCGGGTCGTAGGCTGAGCCAGACACGATCACAAAGCGCGCTGCGAACGCTAGCGCCACGACCAGCACACAGCTCCCCGCGACGACCGCCAACCGCATGATGCCCGGCGATGCCGTCGCAGATGCGGTGCCTTCATGCTCCGGCTCGGCCTCCTGCAAACGAGAGGCAATCCAGAAGACAACCATCATCGTCGCGACAAATACCGCCCACCCTGCGAAAGTGTGATCGACCACCTGAGGGTGATCGATGCCGAGTCGAATGCCCATCTGGATCACGACAAAAACCCGAATCCAGTTGCCGACGATCGCAATCAGCATCGCAATAGCGACCAACATCAAAGCATCGCGTGAGCGCGCAAGGTACCAATGTCCGTGAAGCGCAGACACCGCAGCGCTGATGATAAAAAAACGCAGGCCACTGCAACCGGCAGCGATCTCGAAGATGCCCGTGGACACCGTCACCATATTGCCTTCAATGAATGCCGGAGTGCCGGCGATGTAGGTCATCTGCCCAACCGCAATCGAGGTCCATTGCTGTAGCGCCGGGTTGATGACATCCCACAGCGGAAGGCAAAAATAGAGCATTGCCGTAGTTGGCAGGACCCGGCTCAGTGAATCGCGGCCGTATAGTGCGACGAGCATCGCGCACAACACCAGGGGAAGAATCAGCTGATACAGCGCGACAATACCCAGCAATTGGGCGAGCGCCATGGCCGAAATACCGGTCACCGCCAACCACAATGCAGGCCAGTAGAGCCGAGATGACGATATTCCCTCGACCGCTTTCGCGATAATCCAGACGATCAGGGGCGCGAGCAACAAGCCATGGCCGTAGGTGGGATCCTTCAGCCAGCGGGCCAGGAGATGCTCGGTCGCCGGCAGGAACGCGATACTCACGGTGATGAACACAGTGAGTACGATCAGCGCGTGCCAACCTGCCGGAAAGGTCAGCCCCGATTTCGCATCAGAAAATTGCAGAAGTTTGTCCGCCGTGCCAGCCCCCTAGCAATGTAGGATACTAGCGCATGCAATGTGTCTCGGGTAAGGAACCGCGTCTGTTTTCATGACGTGAAACCCGTCACACCCTCGACAGCCGGTAATCTCGCAATGAATTCGGTTCCTTGACCCGGCGTCGAAGTCACGTCAAGCGTCCCACCGAGTTGCCGGATGTACTCACGGGCCTGATAGGCACCGATGCCCATACCCTGAGCCCCCTTTGTAGAGACGAAGGGCCGAAACAGCTGCTCTCGGATAAAAGTCCCGGTCATGCCTGCGCCCTCATCGACGATCGATATCTCATGAACATCGCCGTTGCGACGTAACGTCACAGCAACCGATCCGTGCGGGCCACCCACCGCATCCTGTGCATTGCGAACAAGATGCCCCAGGACGGCACCCAACCGATCTGAATCTGCGCGAACCGAGAATGAGCCTGTTTCGCACTCAAGGTCCGGCACCGGCTGTCTTGAGGAAGCATCCGAGATCACGTCTTTTAGTAGGCTGCACAGGGCGATGGTAGTAACCGACTCGGGCTGTTGCTGACGCGTCAATGCAGCCAGCAGCTTCTCCATCCTTCGCACGGAGTTGGCAATCGTCTCGATCGCATCATCCACAAACTCGGGATTGGTTTTGTGTTTCTCCGCGTTCTTGACCACCAGACTCTGCTGCGCAATGAGATTTTTAAGGTCATGCATGATGAACGCCGTGAAACGATTAAAGACCTCAAATTGTCGTGCCTCTGCCAGCTCATCGCGAGTTCTGTCGCGCTGCAGGAATACACCCAGTTGTTGTCCGACGGTGCGCAACAAATCGTGATCTTCGAAAATCAACAACGGCATACCTGCAGGACGCACCAAAGCTGCGATTCCGATCAGCTCACCATCCAGCGTGATCGGCACAATGATTCGATCGTGGGTCAACACTCTGTCTGAACTCGGATCAAATGCGCCGCCGTAATGCTCCGGGTCACGCAACGCCTCCCGGCCATCGATCACCCAGTCCCGCTCGAGCAGGAACGCAACAACCGGATCCGACTCGGTCAACATCTCAGGCGCAGAATCGTTGCCAACAATGGCGACCCGATCAAATACCTCGCCCTCGGAGCTCTTCAGCCACAGCACCGCAGCAGGACTCTCGATGATATCCGCCAATGCGTCGAGGCACAGGTCCGGCATTGGCGCCCGCGCACTATCCTGAGACAAGCGGGTAATCAGCTTTAACCACTCTTCCCGATAATCGTATCGATTCGCATAGAAGTGCGTCGCAATGAACACTTTCAGGCGACGTCGGATGGCAGCGGAAAACAGAACGAGCGTGAGCACGAGCAAACTGGCTACGAAGAACAGACCCTTTAACGCTCCGCCCCAGTCGCCGCTCTGCTCCTCGATGAGCGCGCCTCCGAACGCCACCACCAACAAGTACAAGCCGACACCCACCAGAGACGATGAGTAAAAGACCACTTGCCGCGATACGAACAAACCGCTCTCAGCGCTTAGCTCTTGCCTCAAGGCAAAAATGAGTACGGGCACAACCATCGCATTCACGAAACCCCGTCCCGCCCACAGTTGCTCGTCCAACAGGCCGAGCAGGATCGCGTTCGAATAAATGAACAGATCGAAAATAAACAGCAATCCAAACGAAATCGCGACCAGCGTCGCGAAGCGGCGCTGTAATCGACCTGCGTTCCTGTATATCTGCTCGACAGCCAGTAGTCCGGCGATAGAAATGAAGACAATGAAATAGTAGGACCAGTTAAACTCGACCGCGCCGCCGCTTAATTCCCGCCATATCAACAAGACCGAAACCGGCAGCACAAGCCACGGCATACGGGCGAACCATAAGCGCCAACGGTTCTCGTGTCCGCGGCTCACCAGCTGACCTAGGAAGAGTAAGACGGCGAATGCGTGTATTGAGTCGACACCGATCACGAGCCCAATGTCGGGGGATACCCCAGCGACCCAAACCATGCCGAGCGCCCAGCCGGTGAGCAACAGCGACATCGCAAGCACATGCAGCTGCGGCCAACTGAATCGCCGACCCAGAAGCAACATTAACGCGAGCAGCGACCAGGCAATAGCCGACGCCAGATATCCGAGCTGAACAAACCCCATGCGCTCGAACTATACCGATTAGAGGCTCAGTGCGGGAATGCGCTAGCGGGCGCCCTTCTGCCAAAGCACCACTTCTGCCGTCTGCAACAGGATCATGAAGTCGAAGACCAAAGTTCGGTTCTTCACGTAATACAGATCATATTGAAGCTTCTCGAAGGCGTCTTTTTCCGATGAGCCATAGGGATAACACAACTGCGCCCAACCGGTAATGCCCGGCTTGATGCGGTGTCGCTCCAGATAGTACGGAATCTGCTCGGACAGCTTCTCTACAAATTCCGGGCGCTCCGGGCGCGGGCCAACAACGCTCATGTGTCCTGCCAGCACGTTGATCAACTGGGGCAGTTCGTCGATGCGCAATTTACGGATTACGCGACCCACCTTGGTTACACGATCATCATCCTGCTTCGCCCAGACCGCCTTGCCCTCCGCCTCGGCATCGGTGCGCATACTCCGGAACTTTAAGACGTTGAACCGTATATTGCCTTTTCCGACGCGCTCCTGGCGATAGAAGATCGGTCGACCGTCCTCCAGATAAATCAGGATTGCCGTGACTAGCATAATCGGTGAGGCGAGCAGCAAGACCGCACTGCTTGAAAGTACATCAAACACGCGTTGAGCGATTCGTCGCGGTAACTGACGACGGAATCCATTTTCGAAAATCAACCAACTCGGACTCACCAGGTTCAGGTTGAGCTTGCCGGTCTCACGTTCGAGAAAATTCATCACGTCCGTGATGTCGATGCTCTCTAGCCGGCACTCGAGCAACTCACGAATGGGTAGCTTTCCGCGACGGTCATCCTGTGCAATTACAATCTCGTCGATTTCATGTCGTTGACAATACTCGATCAACGATCGGGGCATTGGACGTACTCTTTTTTGTGGCAACTCGGACTCGGCATCTCCGGGCATTTTCATGAAGCGAACGAGCTTGAAGCCACGTTGATCCGCCTGGCGCCGTAGCTGAAGGAATTGCTCTGCACGCTGACCCGCGCCGAGCACAAGAATCCGTCGCTTGAACAGGCTTTCATCAACCAATTTCAAAAAACCCAGTCTGACGGTAAGCAAACCCGCGGTCGCAATCACGCTCGATAGTGTGAGCGTGCCAGGCGTCAGGTACAGCCAACGGAAAAAGTAATACACAAACGGCAAGATGACGCCGGTCAGGACTACAGCGGTAATAACTCGCGCAGCCACGCCGGCGAACGTCTCCCGCAAGGCTATGCGGTAGAGGCCCATCGCTGCCATGCATAGAAACAGAACGAAGCACACCGCGACCGTCCGATAAAACTCGATGGCATCAGAGACAGAGCCTGACACCCAGCCAAGCTGCACGGCTAACCAGGTACCCGTGCAGATCGACGCAGCCACAACGAGAGTCTCTACGATTACCAAAAGGGCAACCGGCAAGGACACGTAGTGGTCAAAAAGTCGAATGGCCATGATTAAGGCGTTCCCCTGAACGAGCAATAGCGAGCCGCGCGGCCGCCAAAATGAGGCACGCCGCACGGTTTTCTTGTTTTCGTGTTGTTTATGTTAACGAAGCAGCTGTGACAACCGCGTGAACTGTCTCACTAATCGACAATCTCGCCGCCGATTTGATCCAGCAGTTCGCGGGTTTTCTCCGCCATCAGGGCACTGTCACCCCGACTCTCGACATTCAGTCGAATCACGGGCTCCGTGTTCGAGGCACGCAGATTAAACCGCCATTGCTCAAATTCGATGCTGATGCCATCGACTCGATCGCTCGAGATCGCACCATCGATGTAGTGCGCCCAAACATCCTCCATCACGACAGCTGCGTCCGCAACTCGACGGTTGATCTCGCCACTCGCAGGGAATTTCCGGATACGCTCGGCGACAAGCGCTGACAGCGGTTGCGTGCTTTCGCTGAGTAGCTGCGCGACGAGCAGCCAGGGAACCATGCCGCTGTCGCAGTAGAAGAAATCACGGAAGTAATGGTGCGCACTCATCTCGCCGCCATAGGCTGCGTTGTGTTCGCGCATCACGGCCTTCATAAAGGAGTGCCCGGATTTGCTTTGAATCACCTCACCACCCGCGGACTCAACCACTTCGACCGTGTTCCACGTCAGACGAGGATCATGCACGATACCGGCACCCGGGTCGCTGGCGAGCACGCTCGCAGCCAGCAGTCCAACAATGTAATAGCCCTCGATGAAATCACCGGTTTCGTCAAACAAGAAACACCGGTCAAAGTCGCCATCCCAGGCAATACCAAAGTCGGCACCCGAGTCACCAACCGCTTGCGCCGTCGACTTGCGATTCGCCTCCAGCATCGGATTCGGGACCCCGTTAGGGAAATTACCATCGGCTTCGTGGTGCACTCGCACAAACTCGAACGGCAGATGTTCCGCCAGCATATCCAGCGTCTGGCCTGCACCACCGTTTCCTGCATTCACCACGATTTTTAACGGTCGCAGTTCGTCGCGTTCAACGTACCCTAGTAAGTGAGAGATGTACTGCTCGTTGATAGGCGTCTCGACGCGCCTGCCCCGCTCTGCTGAGACGTGGCGCGCGTCTGCTTCAGCAAGCTCGCGAATCTGTGCGAGACCTGAGTCGGCACTGAGCGGGCGCGCGCCATCACGCACGAGCTTTAGCCCGTTGTAGTCTTTCGGGTTATGACTGGCGGTGACCATGATGCCGCCGTCGGCCTCGAGCGAACCAGTCGCGAAGTAGACCATCTCGGTACCACCCACCCCAATGTCCAAGACCTCGACGCCGGCCTCAATCAGCCCTTTGGCCACCGCATCGGCGAGCGATGCACTCGACAGTCGGATATCCCGACCTAGCACCATGCGCTTTGCGTCCAGAAACTGAGCGGCAGCATTGCCAATCCGATAGGCAATGTCTTCATTCAGTTGATCGGGCAGTCGCCCCCGGACATCGTAGGCTTTAAAACTTGGAATCGTGATCGGCATCGTCTTGTCCCCGCTGACCATTCCGTCAGCAATCAGGTGTTGGTTCCCTCGCGACCATAATTATCCTCGAAACGGACAATGTCGTCTTCCCCAAGATAGTCGCCAGATTGCACTTCGATGATATGCACAGGTTCGTCAAACGGGTTCGCAATCCTGTGTTTCTCACCAATGGGGATGTAGGTCGACTCGTTAACCGACAAATCGAACACTTCCTCGCCGCGAGTGATTTGAGCTTTGCCTTTCACAACAATCCAGTGTTCGGCGCGGTGGTGGTGCATCTGCAAAGACAACACAGCGCCCGGGTTCACGATAAGGCGCTTGACCTGGAAGTTCTCACCCTGGTCCACGCCATCATAACTGCCCCATGGGCGGAACACTTGGCGGTGCAGCGAGACCTCCGGTCGATCATCGGCCTTGAGCGCATCAACGATTCGCTTAACGTTTTCGGAAGCACCTTTGGGCGCCACCAACACGGCATCCTTGGTCTCAACAACGACGAATCCATCAAGGCCCACGGCTGCCACCAGTCGGCTTTCCGCGCTGAAGAGCGAGTCAATGCAATCTGACAACACGACATCACCGGACACTGCATTGCCGGCTTCGTCTTTCGGCAGAGTCTCCTGCAAAGAGGACCACGAGCCGACATCGCTCCAACCAGCAGCCATCGGTACAACAACGGCACGGTCAGTGCGCTCCATAACCGCGTAGTCGATCGAGTTTGATGGTGACTTCGCAAACTCAGCTTCATCAGGTCGAATGAAATCCAGGTCCGCGACCGCGGCACCAACGCTGGCTTCGACCGCCCTCACCATCTTGGGCTCAAAAGTGGAAAGTTCGGACAAGTAGGCCTTCGATGGCAGCAGGAACATACCGCTATTCCAAAGGTACGATCCTGATGCGACGTATTGCTGCGCGACTTCGAATTCAGGCTTCTCGCGAAACTCTTGAACCGCAACCGGTGTATCGCCATCCAGCGTCGCGTGAATATAGCCGTAGCCCGTATGCGGCTCTGTCGGCACCACACCGAAGGTCACGAGTTGCCCATGATCTGCGGCAACAGTGCCACGTGCCACAGCGCCTGCAAACGCTTCCACATCTCCGATGACATGATCCGCCGGCATCACCAACAGGTGACCCTCGTCCCCACGACGCAAACTATGGACCGCGGCGAGCGCAACGGCAGGCGCCGTATTGCGACCTTCAGGTTCCAGCAGAATATCCGCCTCGACACCGATTTCGCGCAACTGCTCAGCAACCATGAAACGGTGGGCATCATTACACACGACGATCAGTCGCGAAGTTTCCGCGGTCAGCGCTGCGATGCGCTGAGCGGTGTCCTGCAACATGGTGGTTTCACCCACCATCGGCAGCAACTGTTTGGGGTATTTCGCTCTGGATACCGGCCAAAGACGGCTGCCGGAACCGCCCGACAGGATTACAGGGACGATGCTCGCCATATCTCCCCCAGCAGATGAGTTTGTTATTTGGAGAGTCCGCGCCCGATTGCGTAATACTGCAGACCCTTTGAAGCCAGAGACTCAGGATCGTACAAATTCCTGCCATCGACGATGACGCCGTCCACAATTTTGCGTTTGAGCAAGTCGAAGTCCGGCGAACGAAACTCTTGCCACTCGGTCACTATCGCCAGCGCATCAACACCATCCAATGCCGATTCAGAGCTGTCGCAAAGCACAAGATCATCCCGCTCCCCGTATATGCGTAGTGCTTCCTCGCTGGCCTCGGGATCGTAGGCTCGAACGGTTGCACCGGCGGCCCACAGCGCCTCTATCAGGACCCGGCTAGGTGCTTCTCGCATATCGTCCGTCTTTGGCTTAAAAGCCAGACCCCAAACACCAATCGTCTTGCCGTTGAGATCGCCGTTATAGTGCGCGAGGAGTTTCTCGAAAACCCGCTTCTTCTGGTCTGCGTTGACCGCTTCTACGGCCTCCAGCAGTCGCGCGCTATACCCGGATTCCGAAGCAGACCTTGCTAGCGCCTGAACATCCTTGGGAAAGCATGAGCCTCCGTAACCTGCACCTGGGTAGATGAAGTGGTACCCAATTCGCGGGTCAGAGCCGATGCCCACCCGCACTTTCTCGATGTCAGCACCAAACCGCTCAGCCAGATTGGCCAACTCGTTCATGAAGCTGATCTTCGTCGCCAGCATTGCATTGGCTGCGTATTTGGTCAGCTCTGCAGAACGCACATCCATCACGATCAGCTTTTCGTGATTTCGGTTGAAGGGCTCATACAACGCCCGCATCAGCTCGGCAGTCCGCGCGTTATCGGTACCGATCACAATCCGATCCGGTTTCATGAAATCTGCGATGGCCGCGCCTTCTTTGAGAAATTCAGGGTTCGAGACCACGTCAAAATCAAGCCCTACCCCGCGTTGCTCGAGTGTTTCAGCAATCTTCGCGTGCACTCGGTCGGCGGTTCCAACGGGAACGGTCGATTTATCGATCACAACCTTGTAATCGTCCATGTACTGAGCAATCGACTGAGCGACGGCCAGAACATATTGAAGGTCGGCAGATCCGTCTTCATCCGGCGGCGTCCCGACCGCTATAAACTGGCAGGTACCGTGTGAAACGCCTTTTTCAATATCCGTGGTGAATGACAGTCTGCCGGCCGCGCGATTGCTTTCAATGTAGCCGTCGAGACCTGGCTCGTAGATAGGTACGTCGCCAGCGTTCAAGCGTTCGATTTTGTGCTCGTCGATATCGACACAAACGACGTCGTTGCCCATCTCCGCCATGCAGGCGCCGGTGACAAGGCCGACATAGCCCGACCCGAAAATCGTCAATCGCATCTGAGAGTCTCTGCTGGTTGTCCTAAGCGGCAAGAGTATACGACAGCAAGAGCCGACATCGGAAAAAGAGAGAACCTACTGTTGGGCGCGATAGTCAGTTGGATTGCTAATGAATTTCTAACGGTACCGATCAAGATCGGTAATGTTGGTTTCTCCGCTTCGGGCCACGAGTGTCGTGTAGATATGATCTTCAATTTCACCCGTTGGCCGATAACCTTCGACCGCCGACAATAAAATGGCGCGCAGATCCTCCCAACTCCTGTCGCGAATCGCCACACGAATTTGGTCAAGTACACGCTCCAATTGCTCATCGCCCAATGAGCGCTCATCCGCACGCAGAATGCGCGGATGACTTGTGCCGGAAACATCACTGCCGATTAGCAGCTCTTCATACAGTTTCTCTGCGGGCCGAAGTCCGGTAAATGCAATTTCAATCTCGCCATGAGGGTTGTCCGGTGACTTCACGGTTTTGCCCATTAGCTGAATCATCTTCGTTGCCAGATCGACGATCCGAACTGGTTTGCCCATATCCAATACAAACACGTCGCCGCCCGTTGCCATTGCGCCCGCCTGAATGACCAGCTGCGCAGCTTCAGGTATCGTCATGAAATACCGGATAATTTCAGGATGGGTTACCGTAACTGGTCCACCTGATCTAATCTGCTCTCGGAACAAAGGTACAACCGACCCTGAAGATGCCAGAACATTACCGAACCGGACCATACAAAAACGCGTGCGCGACTTTTTGTCGAGATTCTGCAGGATCATCTCCGAAAGTCGTTTGCTTGCCCCCATTACATTCGTTGGACTGACTGCCTTATCCGTTGAAACCAACACGAATGTCGACACGTTGGCCTCTACAGCCGCAAGTGCCGCCGTATGGGTGCCCAAAACATTGTTCGAAACCCCTTCAATCACGTTGTGCTCGACAATGGGCACGTGTTTATATGCTGCGGCGTGGTACACCGTGTCGACTCTATAAGTCGACATTATCTCGAACATTCTCGCTTGATCACGACAATCGCCGAGCATGGCTACAAGTTTCACCGGCAGTTTTCCCTGCTTGATTGACTTCGAGAGCGATTTGTCAAGGTTGTAGAGCGCGATTTCCGACCGCTCAACGATGAGCAGCACTCGTGGCCCGACTTCGAGCAGTTTTCGCGATAGCTCAGACCCGATCGATCCGCCGGCACCCGTTACCAAAACAACCTTACCGGTGTTCTCTTGACGCAGGAGTACCTGCTTCGGAGGAACAGGATCACGTCCCAACAGGTCTTCTACCGAAACGTCCTGAATATCATCGATTCGCGCCGCACCAGAGACGATATCGCTGATATCCGGAATCGTTTGGACGCGTACTTCCAGGTGCGAGAGATTATTCAGTATTTGGCGCCTTCGAGAACGAGAGACGCTGGGCAGAGCCAGCAACACGCGACGTGCATTGAGGTCGGCTATCAGTTTCGTCAGCAGCCGGGCGTCAAAAACCTCGAGACCCGCTACACGACGACCAACCAAACGGGGATCGTCGTCAACAAAAGCAACCGGAATAAACTGCTGAGATCCGAGTAATGACGATGCGACTCTGAGACCACCTTTGCCCGCGCCATAGACGATCACGCGCTCACGATTCGCACTTCTCTTGTTCAACAGCAGTCTCGCAGAGAACCGCGTCGCAAGAATACTCACGATCAAAAGATTCGAGTAAACGATTACAACTCGGACCGCCTCCGGAGCGGAAAGGTTATACGCCAGCGCCGGTAGCAACAGAAACGCAGAGAAACCGACCATCCCAAGAACCGATGGCAGAAAGTCGACACCGATAAACCGGATCATCGATCGGTAAATCCCCATCAGGTGCGACGACAAAACCGCCGCACAACATGCACAAAGCGCCAGAAATGCGACATTTTGAGGATCAAGATCATCGATCTGAACCAAGGCAAGTGCTAACCATAAGCTTGCTGCAGATACGACAATATCTACAAACAGCATGATTTGTCGCTTTCGTCCGCGGTCGAGTCTTAGGAGAAAAAAACGGATCCGTGACAATCGACTTCCCTTCATAAGCGACTTCATTCCATTGCTCTACTTTTCTATCACTCAGTAAGAGTGCCGCTAAAATATCGTCCGTGTTTGGGCTACGGTCGCGCCACGATGCTACATCATATTGCGTGCCGCAACGCAAACGCTCTCAACTGTCGGGTAATACAGACGCTCCAGCGATCCGCTTGTTGGCGCAGGTGAGTCAGGAAGTGTGACTCTCACAGGCGCTGCCTTCCACTGCCTCGGGAGGACGCGTTCAGCCGCGGTTGCGATTACCTCCCCAGCAAGTCCACAAGTTGACCAGCCGCCATCGACCGCCAAAAGGCGTCCTGATCGACTGACTTCGCTGGTAATGAGTTGGGAGTCCATTGGGTTGAGAACTCGAAGGTCGATCACACCGCATTCGATGCCCTCTTTCTCCAAAAGACCGGCTGCCTCCAAACATAGCTGGACGCTATAGCTTGCGGCGACCAACGTGATGTCTCCACCGTTGCGACGCAGTTTCGGGGTGACCGTCTCTAATGGTTGTAAATCAACGTCTCGATCCTGCTCAGCGACGTCATAAAGCCACCTATCGTCGATATACAAGACCGGGTCATCACACAAAACGCTAGAGATCAGCAAATCCCTAGCGTCTGTTGGAGTGGCTGGCATCACGACCCTCAAGCCGGGAATGTGCGCATACCACGAGTGCAGGGCCTGAGAATGCTGCGCGCCTTGCTCGCCGCCGCGATTGACGATCCCCCGTATCGTGACTGCGGGGGATGCCTGCCCACCCAACATATACGACCACTTCGCAGCCTGGTTGACCATTTGGTCAGCTGCCAGAATCATGAAGTCCATACGCGGGTGGATCGCAACGGCACGCTTACCAAACAACGAAGCGCCAATTGCAGCGCCAGTACATGCGGCCTCGGAAACCGGCGTATCAATGACACGCGCCTTCCCGTATAGCTTGTCAAGATCGAGCATGGTGTTACCGACGTACCAAGGGCTCCAGAGGCCCTGACCAATCGCAAACACCGACGGATCGTTGTCGAATAGATAGCAGAACCCTTGTCGAATCGCATCACCGTACGCGAGCATCGTGCTGTTCTGGCTCATGATGCACTACCGCCGTAAACGAAAGCCGTCAATTGATCATCCTCGGGATAGGGTGCGGTTAACGCAACTTCAGCAGCGGCACCAACCGCTTCCTCAATTTCTTCGATCAAGCCAATAACTGTCGACTCACTCGCCTTGCCCGTAGCCTCGAGCGCCACTACCAACCGAGAGATCGGGTCCCGTCGCTTCCATGCTTCTAAATCCGACATAGTTCGCCTTACGCCAACGTCGATATCTTCATTCGGACCGACATGCCCGCGATGGCGATAGGTAATCAGCTCGAGAAATCCAGGTTTTGAGTTCGTGCGCGCGTTACCGATAAGCGCGGATGCAGCTTCGGCTGTGGTTACAACATCATTACCGTCAACGGTCAGTGCCTGAACCTCGTGCGCGTCAGCATACCGCGCGACTCGATCATTCGGTTGTCGGGCTTTGATGTCCAGATGGCTGGAATACAAATTGTTCTCACATACGAACAGCACCGGGATTTCCTGACTCGCTGCCAAATTGAGTGATTCATGGAGTACACCTTCCTCGGCAGCACCATCCCCAAAGAAGCAAACTCCAATATCTCCTCGACCATCCATTTTTGCAGCAAGCCCAGCGCCGACCGCAATGGATATTGTGGCCGCAACAATCGGAACGCTTCCGTGGAAACCGGTTGAACCGGCATACAAATGCATCGACCCCCCCATGCCCCTGGAGGCGCCTGTACTACGGCCAAGAACTTCGGCGAACAATTCCGTTAGCCCCCCCCCCATCGCAAGGTATTGCGAGTGACCTCGATGACCACCAAAGACGCGATCAGAAGCACGAAGCGCGGCTGCAACACCGACAGCGCATGCTTCCTGACCGATCCCAAGGTGACACGGGGTCCTTGCCACACCGTCGCTTGCCCACCTGGCCAACTGCTCCTCTGCTTTGCGAATTACCAACATCTGACGTAGCCAGTCGAGGAGCGTATCGGTCGCAATCTCACCGATATCAATTGGAGACGTAAATTTTTCAGGGTTCGCCAGATCGCCTAATGGCGTTGTTCTTCTATCCATAGAACAGAGTGTTCCTTCGATTTTTATTGGTATCCCGGGTGCGCGCCGTACAAGTCGTTAAGCTCGCTTTCAGGCAATCGCCAATCGAGCGCGGCAAGACACTCCTCTAATTGTACCTGAGACTTTATTCCAACCACCACGGACGAAACACCAGGCGTTTGCAAAAGGCAACGGATCGCCACTTGAACAGGTGGTCGCTGGACACGACCCGCCACTTCAAAAAACAGGCTGAGCTTAGCGTCGTTCGTATCCCACGCATCTTGTGAAAAATGCTGCAACCGATGGCGTCTATCTGATTCGTCGAATCTCGTGGCTTTCGAATATTTCCCCGTCAGCAAACCTTGTGCAAGTACACCATATACGCAGACGCTAATCGCCTGCTTCTGGCAATAGTCCAAAATGGTGTGATCAGGTGGCGAAAGATAATTGCCTGGAATCTGTACAGCACTGATCGGCACAATATTGTTTATGCGCTTGAGGTCTTCCAACGAGAAATTAGAGAGTCCAACGTGCTCAACCAGACCCTCCTCCTTTAACGCTTTCAATTCAGCCGCCGATTCAGAAAGAGGTGTCGTCGGGTCTGGCCAGTGAATGTAGAACAGGGGTATGCGTTCAACTTCCAACCGCTCGAGCGATTCGTTGACACAGCGTCGCAAGCTTTCGCCCGTGGCGTTCTTGACAACTGTCGCTCTCTGACCGTCAGATACCGCTTTAACAACCAGCCCCCCTTTTGTCGCAATGAACTGATCGTGCCTCTTGTCACTCAACGCGCCTTTCAATCGGCGCTCCGATTCGCCGAGACCATAGATTCCTGCGGTATCGAAGAATCT
Organism: Pseudomonadota bacterium; assembly: GCA_038521865.1. Taxonomy (GTDB): domain Bacteria; phylum Pseudomonadota; class Gammaproteobacteria; order Steroidobacterales; family Woeseiaceae; genus CALBPI01. The sequence goes on from JBCBKO010000003.1 coordinate 99,676, forward strand.
GGCACCCCGTACAACCGCAAGCTGCATCGCACGTTCCAACTCCTCCGAATCAATCTCGCCCCAGTCAACACCACCTAACTGCTCGCAACCAACACAAAGCCTCGGCAGACCCGCAAGCGCTGTGCCGTTTTCAATCCACTCCACGTATCAGCGCCCCCGACGAACCATCCGCAACAGCGTCATGTAAATGATCTTAATGTCGCCCCAAAAAGTCCTCGTTTTGACATACCGCACACGAAGTGCGTTTTTCCTTGGTAACACTTCTCGCTCGAATGTCGCGTCGACGTCCTCCGCACCAATATGCGACGCAAGATCGATGAATTCGATGGAAGAGAGGTCGGTAATCCCCGGTCGCACGGACAGAATGATTTTTTCTTCACCAACGTACTGGTCCGTGTAACGCGGAACCTCCGGTCGCGGTCCGACGATGCTCATCTCACCGCGGAGAACATTGATCAAATTCGGGAGTTCATCAATCTTAAACTTACGAAGAAAACCACCAACCCGTGTCACCCGCGGGTCATTTTGGCCGGTAGATGGCCCACCGACTTGCTCGGCATTCTCAATCATGGTTCTAAATTTGAAGACCCGGAACTTCCTACCAAACCTACCTGAACGAATGCCGCGGTAAAACACTGGGCCTTTGGATGTCAGCCTAATTGCAATCGCAACACCCAGCAGAAGAGGCGAAAGCACGACGATTCCAACCGTTGCGAGTAAGATGTCAACACAGCGTTTAGCAAGAAGTCCAAAACGGTCAGACATCGACCAGCGATTCCAGGAAATTGGCATAGCGCTCGAAAACCGAATCAGCCTGAAACGAAGACTCGAAAGTCGATAGTGCAGACCTTCTCATTGCAACCAACGTTTGAGGTTCAGAACAAAGCTTGAGAATTGCAGCTTCAAGCCCGTCTGCATCGCCCGGTGAATAACTCAAGCCGAATCGTTCGTTCGCCATCATTGTTGGCAAATCCCCCTCAAGCGAACTCACGATGGGCAAACCGTGAGAGAGATATTCCGCTATCTTATTTGGGACACAACCAGGAATGTGTCGAATGGGTGCTAACGCAATTGCGGATCTACGCATCAATGCGGCAGCATCGTCACGACTTATCCAACCAGGTAGCACAACGTTCTCGAGTCCTGCGCACAGCTCTCTCACCTTGTCTGTTTTGTCACCCGCACCTGCTAACACGAATAAAGGCGTATTCGGCAAACCGTGGAGTCGACGAGCTACCTCGCACACCAACTCAAGTTCATAGACTCTACCGAACATCCCAACAAAACATATGATCGGTCGTTCTGTGGGCAACGCATCCAACCATTCCGGAGCGTTATCAGGGCTAAAGCGCGCCGGGTGGCGGCCTATCCTGAACACGTGATCGGCATCAAATTGTGTGCGCCGCCCGAGTCGCTGCGCCCAACTTAGAAACCCCTGTGATACCGCCACCACATGGTCCGCCCCACTTAGAACTCGGCGCGCGCTATACCGCATAGGAGCAAACACGACGCCTGCAACAGAACGCATGAATCCCTGATACGAATGGATCAGTACGTCTGGCCAAGGGTCGCGGACGTCTACCACTAAGGGAATGCTCCGCTCGCCCGCGAATCGCATCGCAGACCTACTCCAGCCGATCAATGGAAAAGACGAAACCAAAAGATCTGGCTTCTCGGCCATCTGGCTTGCCTTATCAAACTTCCGAGCTAACGCTCGATGATGCAGAACGCGCGCGACGGACACGTTGTTTTTGTAACCGCCAGCGTCCAATAAACGCAGCTCGAAACCTGAGTCTGTCCGAATGTTCTTGTCAACCTCTGAAACGCGTCGCTTCTCCTGGTGCGAGTGGGTGCTCGACCACCAAATTACTTCGTGGCCTCGCTTGGCCATTGTCTCCGCCAACATCCACGTCCGCATCTTGGAAACACCAGGCTGCACCGGAAGGTGCTCGCCATCCTTGAGCAGCCAAAGTCTCATTTCGGTTTGGAATAAATGAATACCATCTGCCAAGCCATACGTCGAAGTAACGGGATCTTTAAGACCAGGCTGTCAACGATCTCCATAGCTCTCAATATTTTCTTAAAAAAGCTGAATCGTTGAAAAGGAATTGCGAGGATCGTAAACAAATGGAAGAACTCAACCTTGGTCTCGTTGAAGAACAGCGCTCCTTGATCCACTTGCCTGAGTGTCAGGATGTGATCGGTTTCCCACGCAGTGCGTAGATGAGGGGTCATTCTTCGATACAATTGAATGAACGGATTGTAACCGAGCGCCTCAGCAGCAATGATCTTCCCATCCGGTTTCAGCACTCTGGCTAACTCTGGATAAGCTTTAGCGAGCTCCAGGTGATGCAGGACTCCAATACAGACAATCACATCAAAGCTATCGTCCGGAAACTCCATGTTCTCTGCGTCCATCACTTTAAATTCAGTGTTGTCTGCGAGTCCTTTTTCCTCTGCAGTCTTTGCTGCGGTCGCGACTTCGTCAGCTGAGATGTCAATTCCGTAAGCGTGAGCGCCCATCTCCGCCAGCTGTATCGATGTCTTGCCCAAGCCACAGCAATAATCAAGCACTCTCTTGCCCGGGGTTTCGCGCGCAAGCCAATCCCAGAGGAAGTCCTTAGATCCGCGATCGATCGCATAAATCTTTTTGTTCGGATACTTCTTCAAAAACTCTTCTTCAGATAAGTTGAGACGGTCTTTTTCTCTCTTATTGTGAAACTCTGCCTCTAGCGCTTTGCGCTTATCATCCGGTGTCATTTCGGAGTCTGTACTAGCCATGCCTCGTCCTTAAAGGTATCTAATGAGTCGAACTTTGTCGCAGATGACTTGCTCAATTACTGTCGGTCGCTGCCACAAGTTGATTACAAACATGCTGAATCTGTTTTCTTGAAATCTCTGGATAAATCGGTAGCGACAGAATCCTACTTTGATTCGCGCTGGCGCACGGAAAATCACTAGCGTGTTTGCCGAGATAATGGTACGCGGGTAGGAGAGGCAACGCTGTCGGATAGTGGACTGCGGTCTGGATGCCCCGGCTTTTCAACGCAGTCTGCACCTGCTCTCTCTGATCCACTTGCACTACATACAGGTGGTATACATGAGACGCCAGATCACGAACGCGGGGAAGCTCCAGGGTGCCAGCGCTTTCTAACAGCTCATCGTAAAGACTGGCTGCTGCCTGGCGTTTTTCGGTCCAGTCGTCTAGGTGAGGTAACTTGGCGCTAAGGATTGCTGCCTGAATGCCGTCCAAGCGGCTATTGATACCCTCAACGGTATGTTGGTGTTTGATGAGCGCTCCGTGACGAGCATACCTACGACACTCGACTGCAAACGCTTCATCTGACGTTACGATTGCCCCTGCATCGCCATAAGCGCCGAGGTTCTTGCCTGGGTAAAAGCTGAACGTCGCGGCGATACCAAACGTCCCGACTTTCCGCCCATCCCACTCACTGAGGTGCGCCTGCGCACAATCCTCAACCATGTATAGTCTATGAGCATCGCAAATCGACTTGATCTTGGAAAGATCGCACGCTTGACCGTAAAGGTGAACCGGAATCACTGCCTTGGTGCGTGGGGTGATCGCGGCCTCTAGCTTAGTGGAATCAAGTTGGTAGAATTCGTCTGCATCAACAAATACGACGCTAGCACCGGTTTGAGTGATCACTTCAGATGTGGAAATCCAACTGTTGGCGACGGTGATCACCTCATCCCCCTCACCGATACCCAGCATCTTCAATACGATGTAGATCGCATCAGTGCCATTGGCAACACCAATACAGTGCGTCGCGCCGATCTTCTCCGCAAACGATTCTTCGAACGCTGACACTCTTGGGCCGCCGATAAAGGCTGCGTCTGCGATAACGCCAGCAATCGCCGAATCAATATCTGATTGAATACTAGAGTACTGCGCTTTCAGATCGACAAACGGAACGTTCATATGTGTCATGATTTGATACCAGCCTCGAAGGCTCTAATACAACGCGCCGGGTTCCCTGCGTAGACGCCAGGTTTATCGATATTGCGCGTTACCACTGCACCAGCACCTACAACGACATCACTACAGATAGCAACGGGCAGTATTGTCGCGTTCGAACCAATGCTCACTCGATTGCCAATAAATGTCGATTTCCAGAGCGAAGTATCCCCGCCTGCCGGTCCACCAGATTTGAAGGTATCGTTGATGAAAGTTACACCATGCCCAATGAAGCAATCGTCTCCGACGGTCACCAGATCGCAGACGAAAGTATGCGATTGGACCTTCGTACGCGCTCCTATTTTAGCGCCTTTCTGAATTTCAACGAACGGGCCAACGAACGCCCTATCCCCGATCTCGCATTCATACAAGTTCACAGGTTCAACCACAGTCACATCACTGCCAAACGTTACGTCGCGAATCGACGCTCGGTGCACCGTTGGCCGTCCCATTCTAGCTCGCTCTTCTACCGAGGCGACACAGCGTGGGCTTGAATCGAATGCGGACTTCCTTCTTCGTTTCTACACTCTCGTAAATTGCCGAAATCAACTCCAGACTTTTTCGGCCCTCGATGCCATCAACCAGTGTCGCACCGCCCTCCAGCAAGCAGCGCTCGACATGTTCGTAATACGATTTGTGCCCAAAGCCGTACACATCGGGCGGATTGACACTAAACTCCTCAACGACCTTGCGGTCTGAGTCGACTTGCTCGGCAAATTCCCAAGTCTGAAGTTCATTGACAGCGAACCCACCCACGACGACCGCCCCTTTCTCGCCGAGTATGGACAACGACCCTTCGAGGTCTTTGGGACGAGTCGCTGTTGTGGCCTCGATAACGCCCAGCGCACCACTTTTGAACCGAACCGTGACAACTATCGTATCTTCGGCCTCGATATCCGCTAACGCCGTACGACTCATAGCAAACACACTTTCAGGCTCGCCAAGCATCCACTCTAGTAGATCAACATGGTGGCTAGCTTGATTGGTCAAGACTCCCCCATCAAGCGCCCATGTTCCGCGCCAGGAGTCTTGGTCGTAATAGCGTTGCGGTCGACACCAGCGAACCCGAACAGTACCCATGACGATCAAACCAAAGCGACCTTCATCAAGTGCTTCTCGTAGCTTCAAGACCGGTTTGTTAAACCGATTTTGCTTGACTACGAAAAGACGGACATCGTTCTTATCGCAGGCAAGGATCATTTGATCGGCATCCGACAGTGTCAAAGCCATAGGTTTCTCAACGACGAGGTGCTTGCCATATGGAGCTAACTCGACGACGTTTTCGGCATGGGCGCCACTCTCGGTCAGAATGCTCACAACATCTAAATCGACGTTGCGCATCATCTCATGCATGTCGGTGAAGAAAGGTACACCGTATTTTTCACCGAGCGATTGCGCCTTCTCCGGAACGAGGTCACAAACAGCTGCTAGCGATGACTTCGTCAGTGAGTCGCCGCCCAAAAGCTCCGCGTGTCGCACCGCAATCCGACCGCAACCCACCAAACCATACTTAAGCATTCTTGCTAACCTCGATTTCTTGATTAGGGTATCCCAAAACTGTCACGATCCGTATCAAGATGATCGCGTAAATCACATAACTTGCAACGTTAGCTGCGCAAAGCACTGCCAACGCAACCTGAAATTCTAGAGACCAGAACATAATCACTGGTATGCAGCCGACCACCGCAGAAGCGCGAATTATATCGTTAAAGAGTTTCCAGTGCTGCTTCCCGCTAATGGACACGAGTCGACTCAAAGGCGTGACAATAATCGCTGCCGCCATCCAAGGCGCTAGGATGTGAAGCACCACAGCTATGCGCGCCCAATTATCACCAAAAAATATCGTAACGTGCCTAGCCAACATCATCGCGCTGATGACCGCAACAAGCGAAATTGCGACGAGAACAACCAAAAAACCTAGAGTGAGTCTGCGAAATCGAGAAAGCCTTCCGGCCCTGAGATGTCTGGCCGCAGTAGTCTGGAACACGTCACCGGCGGCAATGGCAATTTGATTCACCGGGGCCATTATCAATCGAAATGCTAACGCGTAGATACCCGCCGCGGCACTGCCAAAAAACGAAGAAACGATCAGAAGAGGCGCGAAGATTGTCGCGGTATTCAACAGTGTAGCCGGAGTTTCGAATTGGAGAAATCTTTTGTGCGCCTCCCAAACTCGACTTAGGTCCTCGCCCGATGGAAGCCCCAATCTACCCCAGCCACGTGCTGCAGTGACTGTAAAAAACATCAGGATTGCCAGTGTTACCGTTTCTGCAAGAAAGTAACCAATCACACCAAAACCTAAAGCACCGAATACAATACGCAATGATGCGAGGGATGAACCGCGCAAGAGGAACAGCCTCGCAAGAATTTTGAGTTTCGACAGGCGTAGCAGGTACAAGCGTGCAGGCAAAAGCAGAGATGAAAAAAGGATTCCGGCGAACATCAGGAACGTCGCAACAATCTGTGCAAGAGGTCCGACAAGACCAAAAAAACTGAAGTACCCGTAAGTTACGAGCGCACCTACAATCCCACAAACAAGTCCAACACAGAGGCCGGCTCTTGCCACGGAGCCAACATCTCGCCGCTTTACGAGCAGCATCGCGTATTCGAACCGACCGCTTGAGACACCCATAATAATCGTCAGAATCGCTACGAATACCTCTCCGATACCGATCTCGTCCGGTGTAAAGAGCCGCGTGACGAACGGCAATGAAGCGAGCACAATCAACTGCGAGCCTGCGCTGCCGGACAACAAAGTCGCCGTCCGAAAAAACATGTCGCGAAACTTCACGGATGAAACTCTTGTCTGCCTAACCAGTCAGCGTCTTGTAGATCTGTATGAGCACTGCCGCTTCGTTCGCCCAATTGAAGTGAGTCTCTACCATTTGACGACCCGCGTTTCCAAGCGCCACCGACTTATCCACCTGATCTAGCAACTGAACAATAGATGTCGCCAGAGCCGTTGGAGATCTGGGTTCAACCAATTTGCCAAACTCGCTGTGGCGATTCGCTATGTCCCTGTTTATGGGAAAATCCGAGACAACCGACGGCAAACCCGCCGCCATGTACTCGAACATTTTTACCGATAAGGCTTCCCGATAATTGCCCGCAGGATGAAAGACGATCAGACCAATCCGACTTCTCTTGAGCTGCTCAATCAATTGTTCTCTAGATTGCCATCCGAGAAAATCCACATAGGTCCAACCTGGCCTTTTCTCTAGCTCTGCCTGTTTGGTTCCCGCCGAATACACACCACCTAGCAACAGCCGTGCATTAGGGTAGCGCTCTGCCACAAGCGGCATGCAATCAATCATTTCGTAGATGCTGCGCTCTTCGCTCAAGACACCGACATACACAACGTTCGGCGGGCGCTCCGAGTAGTCGGCCGTTCCGACGCCCAAGAACTCGTCAAGCTTCGGGTAATTTCGAACAATACCCATCAAAGGGTGCTTAAAGTTTTGCGCAATCCGCGGAGTCGCAACGACGATTGCGGAGAAAAAGCGAGATACCAACCGCTCCAACAAACCAATCAGAAACGCAGTGGCTCTCCTGACGGGCCTCGGAAGCCACTCCTTATATAAGAATGCTTCGCTATAATCCTCATGGACATCGTATACGACTGCAGCACCCGACAATCGCAATATCAGCCCAGCCGGAATCAACTCCGGATCATGAAAGTGATACACGTCTGCCTTTAGCCTCCAAGCGGTTATCAGAAGACGCGGAACGCCGCGGAAAATCCTGCCTAGACGGCTTCGCGGTCTTTCGACTCGTACTAGTTCAACGCCTACCGTGTCCGCTTTTGGCATCTCGTAATCAGAGGTTGCAGCGAATACGAGGCTGACCGAATAGCCTGCCTCAACTAGGGTCTTACATTCCTTTACGAGAATTCGTGTATCACTAGGTGGGTGAACCGTCGTCAGGTGAGCAACGCGTTTCATGACGAGCGTTCATCTGCGGTTACAGTCGCACTTGAGATTTCGCTGCTTAATAGCCAGAGCAAGAACAACGAAAACAGCAACCCATGTGTCAACAATGAGGTTGTCAGATCGCTGCTGGTAATTGCCCAGAGATAACCCGGTAATACAGCCGCGACCGCAAGGGGCATCCCTGTTCGAAGCGCAAGTCCGTCTATAACTCGAAGGAGTATTCCCATAATCAATGCGAAAAGGCCTACCCCGAGATATCCAAAGTGCATAAAACCTGCAGCGAGAAACCCGGCATTCGCGGCCGCTTCGGCATGACCATAAAGATAAACACTCATGGTATTTGGCGTTGGGTAATCAAAGGGGTAGTGAACAAACGACGACAGTATGCTGCTTGACCAACGAACGTGACCCGCCTGGCCGAAGAACTCAAAATACGCGTAATGCAAATCGGCTGGAACGAAGACTGCGCGTCTAACAAGATACGACGCCGGGGCGATTAAGCCGTACGCCAGCGCCATCGCATACACGCCGGTGACGCTCGTCGCTGCCATCGCGATAAGTTGATAGGGTTTCATATCCCTTTGCAATAGCGTGTACGTACCAAGAACTAACAACGCAATAGCGGCGATAGACTTGTGCGCCGTCACACCGAAAAAGAAAACCTGCAGAGCCAATAGACCGACGAGAATCAGCCAACGACGAGAGACTGCAGCGAAAACCACTAGCAACGGATTGATTGACTTGAAAACCCACTGATTCAAGTACGCTAGAACCCCAACTTGAAGCTTGTCGCCTTGTGATCCACGGGAATCATAAATCGTTGCTAGGTCGAGACTAAAGCCGCTGGCAGCGCCACTAACAAAAACCCAAGCGACGGTCAGAACAGTCATCGAAACACTGAGCACCCAGAACATGCGACGCCCGCCGATAAGCACCGGCAGCCTAATCGCTGGCAGTCGGTTAATGGCCCAGACCAACAAGTAGGCAAGCACGATGGTTATCGCAACCACGCGACTCTTGTCCATTAGACCCATCAGCAGCAATACAGGCAGAACAGTCAAGAAAAATAGGCAGAACACCAAGAAATCACTAGGCTTCTCAAATCGATGCGCCACTGTCAGACTCAGAATAAGAATCAGAACGAATGCCTCAACGCATTTCGAGAGATCGATATTCTCAGCGCTGAACCCCATGTACGCGAACACGGGCGCGACGAAGCCTACATAGACTATTACAAGAAAAGAAGCGTAACTGAGCGCAAGCGCCGCACTGAGCGTACGCTGCATGCCCGCACTTAGTATCATTGAAGGGCGTCTCGTTGCTCCCGAATCGCTGCCACCATTGCAAGTAAGAAAACGGCGATCACAAAGAAAATTACTGAAAGGACCGAATAGACGATCAACGACGGAGAAATTCGATCACGCTCACTAGCGGGAAAAGCAGGATCTACCACTTGGAAAGCATACTGATCACGCACGCGGATCAGCGTCAACTTTTGCATCTGAGACTCAAGCAAACTCAGAACAACGTCTCGGATTTCGACTTGGGACGTCACATCGTACTCTTTTTTTAGCGCATCGATTGCGCGTGACGCTTTCTCTGAATCGCGCCTCCGCATCTGATCATTCGCCATAGCTACAAGACGATTTGCCCAATCAGCTGCTTGTTTGCGATCGTACCAACGCGCGCGAACTTTAATGACGCTGGCCGTTCTGTCTTCGATGATGGAAAAGATCTCTCGGTCGAGTCGAGTCACCGCCTCCTCCAAATCAGGCTCCCGACCTGGGAACCAGTCACTCGCGTCGCTGTCCCATCGCTTTGCGTATAACACAGGCAACAATTTAAGCTCATTGATGAACTCACGATAGAGCGCTCGCGAACCGAGTAAGGCCCGGGCTTCAGTCGCTGACCCAGAACTTCCTGGCACGGACGCGCCGGCTAGCTGAGCGAGCGGCCCCAAACTGTTGGCCAAAGAGGCGAGCGCGCCAGCACCTCCATCATCCAGAGCGGGAACAGCTACCAGAACTGCTTCATAGCGAGGCGTCGCTTTTAGGTACGCGAATGTACACACTGCGGCAATGACAAGCGCAAGAAAGAACACCCAACCGATACGACGAACCACGAACGTGGCTATCACAGACAAGTCAATGGTCATTGATTCTTTAGCCGCCGGATCCATCGACATCGTCAAAAAGAGTTCACTGCCGCGACGGCAATCGCAAGGTTGTACACAATTTGCGTAACGCTCGACCAGAGCGTTAACGGCGCCATACGGTCGGCGTCAATCGGCACCACGATCGTGTCGCCGGGGCGAATATCTGTACCCCGAACCCGACGCAACCATGCCGAACCGGAGTTGGCAACGACCTGCCCGTTCGCGCGAACCACGTAAATTCTCTTACTGTCTGCCTTACTAGTCAGCCCACCACTGCGCGAAATGTAGTCATCTCGGTCTAGGTCATTGTCAAAAAGATGACTAGTTGCGTACTGCACTTCGCCAATAACTGTGACTTCCTGCACTGTCTGTGGAATCAACAACGAATCACCATCGCGCAGTCTAATGGTCGACGTGGAATCACTAGCTAGAACTTCCGTCAAATCAATGACAAGTCTGCCAGTCGCTTGGCTTTCGCGAAGTTGACTTAGCAAGCTCTGACCGAACACGAATGCCTGCTGCGTGTTGCCTGATAGCGCTGCCTGTTGGAGCGCCAGTGACGCGAGATCGGCCTCGAGTCGAGAAATCAACGTGTTGATCTGCTCCTCTTCTCGCTGCTTAAGAATCTCTCGCGTGAACACAGCACCATCCGGAAAGGACAAATCGGTCAAGCCGCCCGCACGCGCTACAACCGACGCGAGGCTCTCACCACGCTTGATCGGATATGTACCTGGAAATCTAACTTCGCCGAGAATCTCAACCGTCTCTTGCTCACGCCACTCCGGAACCTCGCGAATATTGAGGTAATCGTAAGGTTCAAGAGCTTCGTCGGCGAGCAAATCGCCCTCGATGATTTTTTGGAGATTGATGCGAATCAACGTGGTGCGCCTCGTACCATCCTCGCCGACGACATACCGAGTAAGTTCTGCGTCGTCCAGGTACGCTGAAGCAGTGAACCCACCACCGGCTCGGAGCAGGTCACTGACTCGCATGCCAGGTTCCAGTGGATACTCACCACTCGATCGAATCTGCCCTGCAATCGAAACCTTACGAACCTGCTGTCCATCAATGGTCTGCCGTTCAATTTCTGCAAGCATGTCGCGTAACGCTGCGCCGCGAGACGGCCCCATTGGAAACGCGAAGACGCGATCGCGAGGCATTAGCAATGGATCCTCGGCGGTTCCCGGTGCTTGCAACGCGGCATTAAGATCAGCGGAAACGACCTCTATCCGACCATCATCTGTTGGCTCACGTCGGATCAATAAATAACCAAAATCCGCCTGCGGCTTGAGCAATGCCGGCGAAGGCACCACATCTGACAAACGTAGACCATCACGCCACTGGTACGGCGTCGGCCGGCGGAAATGGCCAACGAGCTCGACGGATTGGTCGAGGCGGTCGATGATCGGGAAGACGCGTAGTACATCGCCATCCCGCATTGTCACAACGTCGTTGGATGCCTCAAGGTTAACATCGATGATTTGTCGATCACCTTTTTCCGAGATACGCTCGATTCTGCCCGTCGAAGCAAACGCAAACGGCGTCAGACCACCTGCTAGTACCACCAGTTCTGATGCGCTCGTGGCGTCATTCAGTTCGTAGTAAGCAGGTCGCTCGACCTCGCCCTCAACAGCGACTCTCGGACCTACTGGTGGCACAAAGATTACGTCTCCGGGTAACAACCGACGATCGCGACGCGTATCCCCCCGCAAAAGAAGATCATAGAAATCGAGTGTTCCGATCAGTTTGCCGTTGCGTTTGAGCTGGATGTTACGAAGTGTGCCTGATTTACGCACTCCACCGGAAAGGAGCAAGGCGTTGGTCATCGTACTCAGGCCACTGACAACGTAAGAACCCGGCTCGTTGACATCCCCCAACACAAAGACACGAATCGAACGTAGCTCGCCTATCGTGACAGAGGCGCGAACCCCAATCTTCTGCTCGGTAATCCGGTCAACGATAGCGTTTCGCGCCTCGTCAAACGTCAGTCCTACTAGGCTGATTGGTCCGATATCGGGGAGAGAAATATCGCCATCACGAGACACAAAAACCCGTATTTCGTCTGTTTCGTTACCAAACAACTGAATGATCAACTCGTCGCCTGGCCCAATTACATACTCAGAAGGAACTGGTACGTCGGTCGCAGGCGCGAAAGTTGTCGGCACCTCATCGAAAAGCTCGTAGCCAAAATACTCGAGAGCCTCAAGTCCAATTGCGTCCAGAGGCAGACGAGTAACCGTAATTTCATAGGCTGAGAGAAAACGTATGGCACCAAGTCGCAGTGCCGCCTGCTCATCGTCTAATCCCGACAATGGTGCGCTGGCAACGCCCGGCAATGACAAAACCCCCTGATCATCAAGCTCGTATACGCCTGTACCGGCCAATTCGAGAACCGGCGTTGGGAGTGACTCTTCTACATCCTCACGAGGAACATCAATCAGTTCGAAACTGATGACCAGTGTGTCGCCAGCCTGAATGACCTCCGGACGTTCTTCTGTTGGCAACTCGCGGCTGCGAGTTAGAACAGGAAAATCCAGAGCATTGCTATTCTCGAGTGCATCAGGCTCGAGACCGTATTGCTCCAGCAGCTCCCGCTGTTGGCTCTCGGGTAATGACTGTAGAAGCTCGAGCTGCTCGGGAGTCGGTGTAGGTGCTCCTTGCGCAAGCAAAGCAGCGCTCGGCACCACAGCAATCAATGACAAAATGAAAAGTCGAATCACGAAGAACCTGCGGGATCACCCACGCTCAAGCCGATGCTCGCGGAGTATACCGTATGCATAGCTCAGTAAGGCATACGCCAGCCAACGAACACACGAGCGTCATCGTTGCTCGAGCCAGCGATCGTATCTTCGAATCTGGAGACACCAGCACCAAGCTCCAATTCGCCGTTGCCCACACTCATACGCCAGCTAACTTCAAACGAAACGAACTCGGCGGGAGTGGACGACACTGTGTTCGCCAAGTCTTCTGGGCCCTCCTGATTCAAGTCCGCAATTCGCGCGATTGCCTGGAGTGTGCCGCCTTGTGAGTTCACGGCAACAACACCAACAGAGATTACGTCCGCGTCATTATCCGCAGAGTGACCAATGCTTCGACCTTTATAACGGTAGCCCGTTTGGTAAAGGCTGCTGTTGTATCCGCAGTTGGGTCGGGTACTGGATTCGTAGAACTGGCAAGTAGTGCCAGCGTATTCCGCAAATCCGCGGAGGCTGAAATCACGGTAGCGCCCTGTCCACTCGACACCGACCTGACCCAGATATCGGCTAGGAAATCCGCCCGCCTCATCTTCGCCAATAAACTGGCCATACACCGCGCCATTGGCAGGTGCCCAACGTGGCGCCCAACGAAAATCGACGCCTGCCAGTTGGTTGCCGGGCTCGTTCGACCGATCGATCCCATCTCCCTGGTTATCGCGCCCGATGACCAAATTGACCAACGTATCGAGATCGCACGGACGATCACCGCTCCCGCACCACTGCGCGGTGCGAGACAGACCGATCTCGAGTGACTGTAGCGGGCGAAAATTAACGCGCAGACCCAAAAACCGTGCATTCGGCACTGCCCGGTCATTCTCGAGCTGCCCCCAAACGAGGCTGGCATCCCAGGGCCCAATCCACGACAACCACTTGCTGCGGAATGGTGCGGTATCGTTGCGCTCGACAGAAAACGCGGGGATCGGACGCTGGTTGTTGCCGAGAATAATGCTGCCGTCGTATCCGGGGCCCCACCAGCGCTCCAACGCGCCCGCAGAGATCATGTAATTGCCAAGTTGCAAACCGACGTACGACCCATCGAGCCTGATGTCATCGTCATCGTCCGGGCTACTGACCGCGTTAATGTTGACCCGCGCCGCAAAGCGATTGCCCATCCAGGAGGCGCCGGCCGTGATATCGCTATCCTCACGGGCTCGATCCTCGAAGCCACGAAGGATGAGCGGACCGGTATCGTATTTGGCGTCTACGCCATACTGCAGCTCGCGTAATCGGGTAGCTTGCGCACCAAGCCGCCGCACACGAGTCAATGCACCAAGTGATGATTGATCCAACTTCTCCACGGCTCCAAAATCAGAGATATCGTTCAGGACATCCCCCCACGAAAGTGGCCAGCTCGTCACCGGCGAGGTGATGACGCCCTCATCTGCCAGCAGTTGAATGTCATGGCGAAGGGCAAGGTCGCCCGGATCAATGTAAGGGCCTGCGTGGACAGCAGCCGCTACCAACAGTCCACCCATCATTGCCGTGAACTGGTATTTCACTCGACGCACCGCACTTCCTTGCAGCTAATCATTGGTACGAATGGGATCATACCAGTGCGACAGTCACTAGACGATTTTGCAGGCATCCTCGAAATCGAGCCGCGGCAAACGCGGGTGCACCTCGCTGTAGTCACCGTAGCCGGTGTTTAGCAGGAAATTCGCTTTGAATCGACCATCCGGAAAGAACTCACCGTTGACCCCTGCAGGATCAAAGCCGGACATCGGCCCACAGTCGAGACCCAGCGAACGTAACGCGATAATCAGGTAACCGCCTTGCAGGCTGCCATTGCGCATGGCGTTCTCATAGATGCTCTCGTCACTGCCAGTGAACCAGTCGCGCGCACCGGGGTTATGCGGATGTAGCTCCGGCACCCGTTCGTAGAACTCGCTGTCATAGGCCACGATGATTGTGGCGGGCGCCGTCATCGTCTTCTCGATATTCGATTCGATCAGGTGTGGTCTCAACCGAGCCCGTCCCTCGTCCGTCGTAATGAACACCAACCGAGTCGGGCAACAGTTTGCGCTCGTCGGGCCCATTCTCATGAGCGCGTAGGCTTCTCTTAGCTGCGACTCGTCAACAGGCTTATCCAACCAGTGAGCACAGGTTCTTGCCTCCAGAAACAACCGCTCGTAAACGTCATCAGAGAACTTCGTCATCGGTCCTGCTCCATAGAATTCCAACCAGCATCATCGCCCGAAATTAGTCCGTCGTCCGCCAATTTGGTGAGGTGTGCAAGCAGCGACATCCGTGCAACGGGCAACACCACCTCCGGCACGTCGTGGTAGACCTTCGGCAGAAGACCGTCCGTGCTTACCGGTGCGTGTTCCGCCACCATTTCCAGTACCAGCGCTTCGCGCCGTTTGCGATGCTCTACGATCGCATCGATCGCTGCGATCGGGTCGGCAATCACGCGACCATGTCCAGGCGCAATACAGCGCGCACCTACTGTTCGCAGTCGCGCCATCGAATCAAAATAGGCCTGCATATCACCATCGGGCGCTGCGATAACGACCGTCGAGCCTTCCATGATGTGGTCGCCGGTAAACAACATGTCGGGTCCTGCGAGCAGAAAGCACACATGATTCGATGCATGGCCGGGGGTGTGGATGACCGTCACTTGGTGACCATCGCAATCGAGTACATCGCCATCGGCAAACTCAACATCCGGCACGAAGGTCTGGTCGTTTTCAAATGTGTTTGGTGCTTGCATGCCGAACAGCGGCGCGCCGGTTGCTTTCGCGATCGGCGTCGCTGCCGGGCTGTGGTCGCGATGTGTGTGCGTGACGACAACGCGTTCGAGTCGATCCCCCACTTCGTCCAGCAAGGCATCGATATGCGCGGGGTCGTCTGGCCCCGGGTCGATCAGCGTTACGCGCTCTTGACCGATCCAGTAGACATTGGTGCCAGGGCCGGTCATAACGCCTGCATTCGGTGCGGTGTAGCGTGTGACCCCGCTCTCGATAACCACAGGCTGTGCAACAGCAATCGGGATCAAAGCGGCACCCTTGTGCCATCTGGGAGGCGAACACTTCGAGCATCTTCAGGCTCATCGATGATCGGGACGATTTCCGGAATGTCACGCTTATCGATCGCGCGAGCGGCGGTCATAGCTTCCTGAACAGATTGGAACTTCGCCAGCCACTGTAGATTCACGCGCGTCGGCGGATGCAGAATCATGGCTTGATCACCGGTTTGATCGCCGGCTTCCAACGCGGCCTCCGGAGTTACCCATCGGCTTGCGGTGGTCTCGCGCCCGTCCGGTGCCCCCTCCTGGCCACGCGGCACCGCGGCAACAAAGAAGCGCGTGGCGTAACGTCTCGCCAACGGCACCGGTGTCGTCCAGAAACTCACGTACTCCAGTGCACCGACGTCCAGTGTCAGGTTTTCGGTTTCGCAGACCTCGCGCAGCGTGATTTCCTCTCCCGCCAACGCCACCCTGTAGTCTTCGAATCGGTCGCGGTGCTCGGACGACCCCGGCTGACACAACTCACCCTCGAAGTCGCGGGCCAACAAGAATCCGCTTTCTTCAAAACACTCTCGTATCCCTGCAACCCACAGACCCAGCCCGCCGGTTTCGACACCTAGCTGTCTCGATGCCTCAGCATCGTCAAGACCGCTGCAAAACGGATCGAGGCTGCGCTCAAAGTCTGAAGGTGCCGCAAGACCGCCAGGAAATACCCACGCACTGGCGAAGTCCGCCCCTTTATGACGGCGCAACATCAGAACTTCCAGCGTGCCTTCACGGTCCCTGAGCAGCATTACCGTCGCGGACGGTACCGGCTTTTTGACGTCGATCGCTTCGCGCGGCTGATTCATATCATTATTGTTCGGGTTGGGTGGTCTACTGCCAGCAGGCTTGCGCGTGTTATACACTACACGGGCGAGCTCTCGAACCCCCCGGAGACCCGGATGAAACTGATCACCGCCATTATCAAGCCGTTTCGACTGGATGACGTGCGCAATGCACTCGCGGAGCTCGGCGTCCAGGGCATGACCGTTACCGAGGTCAAGGGCTTCGGGCGTCAGCGCGGCCACACTGAGCTCTACCGTGGGGCGGAGTACGTCGTTGACTTCCTGCCAAAAACCAAAGTTGAAGTAGCCGCCACCGCAGAGATGGCGGAAGCCGTTATCGAGGCGATTGTCAGCGCTTCGCGCACAGGCAAGGTGGGCGACGGGAAGATTTTTGTCCAGCCGCTCGAACGGGTTCTCAGAATTCGAACAGGCGAAGAAGACGGCAAAGCGGTCTGACCCGACATGTAATGTTTCGCGGGTGGCGCTGGTCTTTCTAGGCGCAACCCTTGCGATCGACAATCATGGCTTTTGACCTGCACCAACAACCTGTACTGATCTTGATGGCGAAACGCCCGGCGCCCGGCGTCGGCAAGCAACGCATCGCCCGCCAATTCGGTATAGCGCGGACCGCGAGACTCGCGGAGCTGCTTTGGTTATGCGCGGTTGAAGACGTAGCCGCGTGGCCACACGAGAGAGTGATTTCTATCGCCTCGGCCGCAGATACTGAGTGGGCACAAAGCGCACTCCCGAGCGCCACAGTAATCCATCAGCCCGCGGGCAACCTCGGTGTGCGCATTCAACACGCCCATAAGCAGTTTGACCAACCGGGGCGACCGATACTGTTCATTGGATCCGACGCACCCGAGCTGGATCTTGTCTACTTAAACGAATGTCTGAAGGCACTTGAAACGTTTGACGTCGTATTGGGTCAGGCCGCCGACGGCGGCGTTGTTGTGATGGGGTCGAGGGCGCCCTGGCCTGCGCTGGCAAAACTACCCTGGTCTACCGCTTCATTGGGTGCGGCATTGCGCGCAGCCTGCGAGTCGGCCGGGCTCAGCCTGGTCCTGCGAGAGCCATTGGAAGATATCGATACCTTCGACCAACTCGCGGCCTTGCCTGGTGCGCTGGCCAACGACGGCCGCGCTGCGCGACGGGCACTCCGCGACTGGGTCAGCGCCAATCTCACTGTGTCGCAGCCGGCGCCTGGTGCACTGGCCTGATACATACAGGAAGCGTTAAAAATGAAATCTCGAAACAAGATCATTGCACTCATCGGCGCCATCGTGGTGCTCGGTGTGGCTGCCTGGCAGTTTCCGATTGCAGAGTGGCTAACGAGCCTCGTTCAATGGATCGACGCCAATAAACAAACCGCCTGGATCGTGTTTATCGTCGCCTATGTTTTCGCAACGGTACTTATGCTACCGGGCTCTATCCTCACGCTTGCCGCTGGCTATCTTTTTGGTGTTGTCTACGGCACCGCCCTCGTGTCCGTATCCAGCGTGCTCGGGGCTACCGCTGCATTTCTCGTCGGCCGCTCACTGGGACGCGGCTGGGTCCGCGAGAAGATTGGTGCGGATGGTCGGCTCGCAGCGATCGACAAGGCGACCGAGAAACGTGGGTTTCTGGTTATGGTGCTGCTGCGTCTTTCCCCAATATTTCCGTTCAACGTCATGAACTATCTGATGAGCCTAACTGGCATGAGTCTGCGCAATTTTGTGCTGGGCAGCTGGCTTGGCATGCTCCCCGGTACGGTCCTTTACGT
The DNA here is from genome assembly GCA_038521865.1 of Pseudomonadota bacterium. Taxonomy (GTDB): domain Bacteria; phylum Pseudomonadota; class Gammaproteobacteria; order Steroidobacterales; family Woeseiaceae; genus CALBPI01. The sequence continues at coordinate 118,046 of JBCBKO010000003.1, forward strand.
GTACCTCGGCTCGGCCGCCAGCGATTTGACCGCGCTGGTTGCCGGTGAATACGACGCCGGGCCATACGGCCAGGTGTTCTTCATCGGTGGGCTGATTGCGACTGCCGCAGTGACGGTACTGATCGCCCGATTCGCGGCAAAAACACTGAAAGAGACCATCGGCGTTGACGACACGTCGGTCACACAGGAGTAACACGGCGTGTACGCAGGAGAACAATTCGACCGGGAATGGCAACAATTGGTATTCCCGAGTGACTACGCCAATCCAACGCCCGATCCGGAAGGCTATAACCTTATTGTCATTGGAGGCGGTCCTGCGGGCTTGATCGTGTCGATCGCAGCAGCAGGCTTGGGTGCCAAAGTGGCTCTGATCGAAAAACACGCGATGGGTGGAGACTGCCTGAATGTTGGGTGTGTACCCTCCAAAGCACTGATCGAAATGGCCTCTCGCAAACATCACGGCGAAGATGTTAGTTTCGATCAGGCCATGACCTGGGTGCGAGAGGTTCGCTCCGGTATCGCACACCACGACTCGGTTGAACGCTACTCGGAAAACGGCGTTGATGTGTTTCTCGGTGCGGCAAGTTTCATCGACGAGAAAACCGTAGAGGTTGGTGAGACGCGCCTCACCGGAGCCAAGTTCGTGATCACCACCGGGGCGCGCGCTGCGTTACCCCCGATTCCGGGGCTCGCGGATGCCGAGCCACTGACGAATGAGAGCGTATTCAATCTCAAGCAACAGCCAGCGAGATTGGGTGTGATCGGCGCGGGCCCGATCGGCAGCGAACTGGCTCAGTCATTCGCTCGACTCGGCACGGAAGTGCACGTTTTTGAAATGGCAGACCGACCCGTACAAAACGAGATTCCGCGTGCTGGTGAAATTCTCGCTGAACAGCTGCGCAAGGATGGCGTACACCTGCATTTATCGACCGGTGCCAAAGGTATCCACAAGCGCGGCGATGTGCGTGTCATCGAGACCGAGGGCGGTGAGTTCGAGGTCGACGAGGTACTCGTGGCTCTCGGACGACAACCGAACGTCGATGCGCTGAATCTGGAGGCTGCTGGTGTGCGCTATGACCTTCGAAAAGGCATCGAGGTCGACGAGCACCTGCGCACGAGCAATCCGAAGATTTTTGCTGCAGGTGATGTTTGTTCCAAATACCAATTTACCAACAACGCCGATCATCAGGCTCGCATCATCATTCGCAACACCTTGTTTTTCGGTCGAGGTAAAGCGGCGCCAGAACGTATTGGTCGCTGCACCTACACGCACCCCGAAATTGCACACGTAGGTGCGGAGGAAGCCGAACTCGACCAGCAAGGCATCGCCTACGACGTATACGAAGTCGAATGGGATGCCATGGATCGCGCACGCACCGAGGGTGACCTGGATGGATTTGTGCGAGTACTCACGGAAAAGGGCAAGGACAAAATTCTGTCGGCGACCATCGTGGGGGCAGATGCGGGTGAGCAAATCGCCACACTTTCGGTTTTGTTGGCCAACGGCGACGGGCTTGGCAAGCTCGACCCCGCAGTACTCGCCTACCCTACTCGGTCCGAGTATCTGCGGCGACTGGCGGATGCCTACAATCGCACTCGGCTGACACCATTCGTCGCGGGCGTATTCCGAAAACTGCTCGCATGGCAGCGACGCAGGCAGTGACTTCGAGGCCGCAGCTCGCGGTCATCGTCCCGGTTTACCGGGACGCAGAAGCATTGGTGCGACTGCTCGATTTGCTGAAGCACGACACGGGTGTCGACGAGATCATCGTGAGCGCCGCGACCGTATCACCTGACGATCTCAAGAATTTGAAGCAGCGCTTTCCCAGTGTTTCGTTCGTCATGGGTACGGCGGGCAGAGGTGCGCAACTCAATCGGGGACGCGCGGCGACCGACGCGGCGCTGCTTTGGTTTTTGCATGCCGATGCAACCCCCCCCGAGCACGGTGCGCGTCATATTCGAGCTGCGGCCGAAATGCACGCCGCGGGCGGATACTTTCAGTTTCAGTTCGATGGCGTGAACAGCAAGGCGGCAAGCCGATTGGCCAGATTGATCAATTGGCGTGCGCGGCGCGGTGTTCCCTACGGTGATCAAGGGCTATGGTTCACGGCCCACGCATTTGACGCTGCAGGAGGCTTCGAGGAACAACCCTTGTTCGAGGAAGTTCGACTCGTCAAGTCCGTGCGACGCACGGGCGCGTTCGTTGGACTGTCCGAAACCATCGGCGTGAACCCGCGGCGCTGGCGCGCTACCGGCTGGACACGCAGGACGCTGATCAATCGTGCTTTAGCGCTCGGTCACGCCGCTGGCATCTCACCGCAACGTCTGGCGCGCTGGTACGCGCGATTCTAATTGGCTAGTTACGCCGGGAAGAAATCGATCGGCTTGGTCGTCGTTATGGCTTCAACATCACGCGCCTCGAACCGGAACAGTTTCACCCGCTGCACAAGCTTGCGCTCGAGGTCAGGATCATTGAGTTCACTGGACTCGATTTCACATGCAGTCACCACACCGTCTGGCGAAATCGTCAGGCGCAGGACCAGCTTGCCTTCCAGCGTCGGATCCTGACGCAGTGCTCGGTTGTACAGCGCGTAGATTGCGCCCTTGTTCCGATCGAACACCATCTCGATTTCTTCGCGTGATCTTGAGCCGCGGTTGCTCGCACCGGCACGCTGAACATCCGCTTCGGTACTGCCACCGTTTCCGATAGCCGCCACTGGCGTCTCAACTTTCGTCGTGTTGCGCCCGGACAAGCCAGTCCCGCCGGTATTGCGTGAGAGTGCTGCGGTGTTAATACCGCCACTCGCTGCGCCGACATTCGATGTGATCAATGACCGCTCATTCCGCTCCGCGGCGCCAACCGCTCCGGTCAGCTCCTGACTGCCTGCGACCTGGTCGACAACGCTGTTGTCACGCAATGCAGCAAGGTCGTCTGAAAACGGCAACAAACCGGCGACGGATGCGCGCTCGCGAGCAGCGGGCGTTGGGTCAGGCTCTGGCTCAGCGACAGGCTCAGGCTCCACCACAGGTTCCCGTGTTTCCTGTACCACGAGCTCAGGTTCGGCCTCTTCTATCGGCTCCGGCTCCGGCTGCTCCTCTTCCACGCGCGGGGGCGGCGGTGGAGGAAGCTCCCGTTCCTCCAGAATCAACTGAGCGAAACGCTGCTCGATCTCAACAACCTCACTGGGATCAGGCTGAGGTGTTGGCAGGAATGGCCAGACGACGCTGAGGACCAACATGATGATCAGCGTCGTCGTCAGAATCTTGCGGAACTTCTGTTCCTGTTCGTCCGAAATGACGGACCAAGGCAGCTGATACTCGCGGTAGTACGCCTGGTAGGCGGTCATTGAAGCGCTCGCCATGACTTAGCCTCCCAAACCGTTCGCGACGCTCGCGAGTTGCTCAGGACTCTTCTGCAGCACCGCTAGCGAAATCTTGCCAAAATCCGCGTCGGTGCAGGTCGCCATGATTTTCTTGATCAGACGATAGGAGGTCGTCTTATCACCCATGATGGTCACTTCGCGTTGGGCGATATCCTGCCGCGCCGCCTCCCGCAATATGCGGTCGTTCTGTGCAACCAGCGCTTGCTTCAAACCTGGAATGACATTGCCCTCTGCCGATAGCACTTCGGCAACGCCGGCGACCCGTTCACCCTGAACCAGAATATCGCTCGCCGTCACGACGACAACCACCGTCTCGCGCGCTTTCTGCTCTGCGATGGATTCAGGAAGTTGGAGGTCCTTCGCATTCGGCAATGACTCAACGTCCGACGAGTTCACCAAGAGGAAGAACACGAGGATCGTAAAGATGTCCATCAACGAGACAAGATTCAGTGCGGTGGATTTTGCCGTGCGCTTGTGGCGCCGATCCATCCGCATTGCGCGGGCTGAGTGACTCATAACTTAGACGCCTCCCGTCTGGGTGGCGTCACCCATCGAGATATCCGGGAACAACTCATAGCGCTTCAGCTGACCGTCGTCCTGCAACTCGACAAAGACACGAAGCGTGTCCATCACCTGAATGATGGTGTCGTATTCGATCTCCGCCTCGAGCAGCAAGGTGCAGTCGAGCTTATCCGGATTGAGCTGTTTGACTTCGCGGAGCTTGCTGGAGAGTTGATCGAGATCATACTCGCCGTCAACTTTCGCGATACTTGAGATCAGGCCGCCGTTGCGATCCCCAACATCGATGCGCGCCTCGCGCACCGTAATTTCCAGCTGCATTGTCTCAATCGGCGTTTCCGCGGGCTCAGAGGACGCACCGGGAACGTTCAACTCGAGAATGGCGCGTTGCGAGAACACCGCCGTAATGAGCAGGAAGGGCACCAGAATCACCATGAGATTCATGAATGCCGTGATGTTGAGCTCGGTCGCCTCCACCTGGCGACGCGCGCTGCGGCGGCGGTTGATCACGCGAGTGCTCCTTCCTTCGCAGCGCCTTCACGCTCCGTGACCGCATTCAGAAACTTCACGGACGCCATTTCCAGGCTATCGACGATCTGATTGGTCTTGGTTTGTATAATCGTGTGAATCAACAAGAGCGGAATCGCCGCCATCAAGCCGAACGCCGTCGTGTTCATCGCGATAGAGATACTGCCGGAAAGCATGTCGGCCTTTTCCGCCGGGTTCGCATTCGCAACCGCGGTGAACGCCTGGATCAAACCGATGATCGTTCCGAGCAGACCCATCAAGGTGGCGATATTGGCGAACGTTGCGAGGTAGTGCGTGCGTTTTTCAAGACGCGGCAACACTTCCATCATGCTCTCTTCCATCGCTTTTTCGATATCGTCACGGCGGCGTGCCGAGGCAACTCGGTACAAGCCGTAGGTCATGACTTTGCCGATCGCAGACTTGGACTTGCTCGTGAGACCCACCGCTTGCTGGAAGTTACCGGCCTTCAGGTACGGCACCACTTTCTTCCACATGGCGCGGTTGCTGGCGCCCGCCATTGTCAGGTAGACCCAGCGCTCGACTGCAATCGCGACGCCCAGGCCGAAAATGAACAGAATCGGGTACATAAATGCCCCGCCCTGCTTGAAAAACAAAATAACTGTAGACACTGTCGTTTCCTCTGGTTGGTGGTGTGGAGCAGGCGATTCCTATTCGCTCGCCTCCTCCGAATACAAATCTTCGTAGTACGCAATCTGTCTGCGGAATACTTCGCGATCCGCAGGTGCCAGAACCTCATCCAGCAACGTATTGACCGGTCGACCCACAAGGTCGCCCAGGTCCGAACTCTTCCAAGGCACGATGTAGAGCACCTGCGGCAACTCCTGGTTGCCGGTGATTTGCGAGGCCCTCAACTCAATCGAATCGATCGCGCGGTTCGGCGTTGCAGCGCTCGTCGACGCTCTGGGCGCAACTTCCTCCTCCGTGGCCTCGCTGGTATTTACCTGCGGCTCAATGGTCTCCACCGTGGCGTCCGCACTCGTATCTACCATCGGTTCGAGATCATCGATCTCCTGTGCGTTGAGCGTGGCGCACAGCATCAGTGTTGCTGCAAAAGTCCATTGTCTGCTCATCATCGCTGCTCCCTGCAAGACGCTACTGCGACACACTCGCTGCACGAGCGGTTCGCTCGATCCGGCGACTGATGTCTGCAATCCAGCGCTTCACCTGTTTGTCCTCGTCAGGAACCAACGCCTGATAGCGTTCGTAGTGCTCAAGCGCCCTTGAATGCTGTGCGAGGTACAAGTCCAGCAAAATGCCGAGGTTAAAGTGTGCCAAGGCGTAATCCGGGTTTACTGTGACGGCCTTCAAATAAGCGGCCTCAGCATCGGCGAATCGACCCGCCTCTCTGTGCAAAATGCCAACTTCGTTCCATCCTGGCGCGTATCCGTCGTGGACCGCCAGTGTGGATTGCAACATCGCAAGTGCGTCATCGCTGCGTTCCATTTGACGCCAGGCAATGGCGAGCGTGGTGGCAATCGCCGGATACTCCGGTGCACTCTGCGCGAGTGGCTCAAGAATCTGTACCGCACCAGCGTAGTCTTCTACCGATAGCAACGTCTGCGCGTTCGCGTAGTCGCTCGCAATCGCTTGTGGAATCTCCACCGCCTCTGAGTTGCCACTATCGGAGCGCACGTCACGTTGTTGCGGACCAGGTCCACTTGCGCAGGCAGCGATGGCACTGCACAGCACAACAGCAATCAGCCTTCGCAGAAAAGTACTAGTTAAGTAGCGCAAGGGATTCCCCACTCCGTTCTGATTTCGCATACCGCGCAGGCATCAGTGTCGCCAACGCATCGAAACTCTGTTCCACCCAGACATCAAAGACGCCATCAGCGGCACGCGCGGCATTTGCTTCAAATACCTCGATCGCCTGTTCCTCAAACGGGAACGCCTGTTCCTCGAGCAAGATGTCGTACTGTTCGAGCGCATCGGCATCAAGGTCGGCCGGACGCTCGCTGTCCATCAAGTCCCGGCTGAACTGCTGATACATCTGACCAATGCGGAAGGTCGACGCCGTTGTCACTTCAGCGACGCCGTAGTCGGCGGCTTTACCGTAGGCGGCGAGTGTTTGTTCCATCAGCTCACGTTTGCGCTCAAGGCTGGCCTTCAGCGGTGCGGTGAGCTTGAGTGCAACGAAGGACAGACGCTTCGGTTCGGTCAATTCGAGCGTCGCGGTTGCCGCAAGGTAGCGACTGCGGTCTGTACGAGCGGCACCCGCTGCCGCATCGACGGCGACAATATCTTCGAGCCAACGCATTCGCTCGCCGATATCTGCGTCAAGCTGTGCGATATCGGCAAGTCGCATTCTGGCCTCAAGCGTTTGGTCGAAGCCCGCGGGGTATCGTGCGACGACGCGCTCCAAAGCACTTCGCTCTTCCGTGCGCATGCCAGCGGTCTGGTAGAGCTCAGCGGCTGTCCAAAGCGCTTCCTCACGCTCAGCAACACTCATTGCTTCGTCGTCAGCAATACGCTCGAATTCTCCGGCAGCGCGCATCGAGTCGCCGGTCTCCAGATAACCCGTGGCGAGGCTTCGAGAGACATCTTCGGCAAGCGAGCTATCGGGATAGTTCTGTCGGAAAGCCTCAAGCACCGGTGTCGCGCGCGCCCATTGACCCATCGAAATCAAGGCAGCCGCAGCGTCGTATTCAGCCGTCTCGCGAACCGGTGAATTCGGCACGGCTTGCGCTACCCTCAAGAAGTGACCTACCGCTGTTTCGAGATCACCGCTGTCGCGGGCGAGTTCACCCTGTTTGTAGATACTCGCAGCGATACGTTCGCGAACTTCTTCCTGCCGTGTCTGATCGTCCAGTGGCAAGCGCGCCTGCAACTGATAGTAGGCTTGCTCCGCATCCGAGAAACGAGCGAGATCAAAATTTGAATGGGCAACGACCGTCCACGCCGCGAGGGTCAACTCGGGTTTTGGTTCCACCAACATCGCGGTGACGTCATCAGCCACATCAATCGCTTGCTCGAACCGACCTTGAGAGAAAAAGTCCTCCGCCGCAGAAGTCAGCACCGCTGCGGTTTCAGGGTGTTCGGGAAAGCTGCCAGCAAACCGCAACGCACTACTCAAGCTGCGTTCATGCCAATTCGCAACCGCCTCGGTCGGCAAAGTCTTCTCGTGCTCCCGGTAGGACAAAAGCGCTGCGTATCCCGCCTCAGCCGCTTGGGGATGGCTTGGATAATCGTAAGCGGTGCGTTCGTACTCGTCGGTAGCCTCGTTGAATGATCCGCTCTCAAAAAGTATCTCTGCGAGCAAAAAGTTAGTACCCGCCGAATCTGCCTGGCCCGGAAAGTAATTCAGGTACTTGCGATACCAACGCGCCGCCGCAGTGTAGTCGTCCTGTATCTGTTGATCTCGTCTGAGTGCCTTCTCAGCCTCGTCAATGTCTGCGACTATTGCCTCCGGGTTCTGCGCACGCGCGTGATAGAACTGTGCAAGATCAGTGAGATTTACCTTCAGAGCGCCAACCACCTCCGGCAGCGCCGCCGCGTCGTTTGTCGACCAGAATGGCGTATCCATACCGTAGTGTTCAACAAACGTCTCTTTTGCACCGAGCACCCGAGTTGGGAAGCCGGCAAGCTTGAAGGCCTCGATCACATCGAGCTCAAGCAGGGGTGCTCGCGGATGAACCGGGTTTCGGGCAACGAATGCCTGGTAGGACTTCGTCGCATCCTCATAGCGCTCTTTTTGTACGTAGAGATCGCCGAGGTTCTTGTAGATCACGTGGGCATACTGGCGCTCGCCTTCGGCATCCAGAAACGCATCGATACTCTCTGGCCCATCCATATACGAAAAGGTGATTGAGAGCACACGAAGCGTGTCCTGAATTAGCTCTCGTTCGGCACGGCGCGTATTTTCGGTAAATAGCAGCCCACCGAGTGGGTCGCTATCAATCAGCCTGAGATCGAGCAGACGGAAGAACGGGTCGAGGCTGTCGTCATGAGCCGCAGTCTTGAACTGCGACCAACCAAGCTTGTAGAGCGACTGCAGATAAAAGTCACCCGGAGTCTCGGCATCGGTCAGGAATCGGTAGGCATCCTCAGCGTCCGCATACCGTCGATTGATGAACAGCATTTCCCCGCGGCGAAACTCCGCTTCCGAGCGGTGGATCGTTTCGGGGTACTCCGCGACCAGTCGCTCGAGTGTTGCCAACGCAGCATCGATCTCGCCGCTGCTTTCGTACGCTCTCGCCAACTGGTAGAGCACAAGATCATTGCGCTCATAGTTGGGATAGCGTTCGAGCAATTGCTCATACAGGTCGACAGCACCGTCATAGCTAGTCAGCATGACGTTTTGCAAGTTGTCGGAGAGCGTCTCAGCTTCGCTTGCCTCAAGTTCGAGATCGGCGAGTCGGCGCATGGCTTCCGGCCCCAAATTAGGGTCATCCCCTACGAGGTCCAGAAACAATTGATAATTCTGTCGAGCCAGTTCACTTGCGTTGTCAATTGACTGCTCAGAGTCGATGACCACTTCGGTGCGCTCGAGTGCCTTGATCGTCGCGTCTTCATCGTCGACGTCGCCACCGCCAAACGGCCAAAGCCAACTGAAAACCAGGAACGTCGTTAGAGAGTTCATTCCTGACCCTCTCCGTTGCTGCTGACCGCAGTTGCGCGATCGTAGACCGCTGCGAGTGCAAAGCGCGCTTGTACCGTATAGGTATCCAGTCGTGCTTGTTGCGTACGCAGCTCCTCCACGGCCAACCCGTCCAGAAACGCTCGCTGTTGCTCGAGAGTCTGTTCGACGCGCGCCAGCATCAGTTCGATTCGCGGCGTAAGCGTTGCCACTCGCAGGTCAAAATCGAGCAGTCGTTCGGGCTCATTCACTCGTGCATCGTCAACCGCGAGCCGTGCACGTTCGGCGGCAACGATAATCCGATTGATGTCATGCAATTGCTTACGCTGGCGCCAGATGCGAGCAGGGAAATCTTGCTCCGCCTGCCACTGCATTACGCCCTTCATCAGCTTGATGCGTGTGCGTACGTCTTCAACCTCCGGCGTGCTGTAGCGCAGTACCGGGTTTTCCTCTACGAGCGCTATCTCATCAGCGACCTGCTGCTCGCGCCGCGTGGCCAGCGCGTAGATATCTCGCTCGTCTTCGATCCGATCAAGCTGCGCACTTAACGCTTGATAGCGGGCGCGCAGTTCATTCATATCCGATGCCGCAAGAGTCGCCTCGATACGGGGCAGCCTCGCGGCGTAGCCGGCTTTTCGCGTATCCATGATTTCTCTGAACACGCGAGTCTTGTCGAGCCAACCCAGCAAATTCTCACGCAGCGCGACCATGTCACGGTAGTTCTTCAGGGCCTCCTGGAACTCGTGTTCGGCCATCAGCAAGTACAAATAACGGCTTTCGGTAGCATCCGGCATGCTGTCGAGTCGCCAGTACCAGCCGCTCGCATCGTCAGCAGTTTCTTCAACAGCCAGCAATCTGTCGATCATGCGACCGTTTTGAATATCCGCGATGGCGTCTTCGAGACGCTGGTGTTCCTGAGCGAAGAGTACGATGGCGCGTTCATACTTCGTGGCTGCCTGCCCCGTCGCATTCAGTTTGCCGAGCGCATAAGGTACGGCCAGCAAAGACTCCTGTACTGCCGGGTCAAGCAAGTCGCGATCGGCTAGCGCCTGCCACGGACTCAGTGCCGCGCGATAGTCACCGCTATCCGAATCTGCCCAGCCGACGCCCAACAATGCTTTGTTTGAAAAAGGGCCGTTCAATCGAACGCGTTGTAAAACCGGCCGTGCGCGTTCCGGCGCTTCGTTTTGTAGCCACGTGTAACCGAGAGCGACGTTGGCTTTGTCGCGCAGGCCTACCATTTCCGGGCGGTCGTCGCCGAGTCGACCCACGCGATCCAACCAGTTCGCGCCCTCTGCGAAACGTCCGGCGCGCACCAGCGCAACGCCGAGGTTAAAGCGCGCATAGTCGCTCCAACCTCTTGGACCCTTCCAACCGTCCAATGATGCGATGGCGTCATCGAAACGGCCCTGCTCGATCGCAACGTTGGCGGCGAGCATTTGGCGTTCCGCGTCGAGTTCTTTCGGCAGGTCCTCGCCAATCGCACTCAAGGCCTGTGCGGCGCCTTCTAGGTAGCCACGTTGATAACGAATTTTGGCCAGGAAAAACCAGGTTCTGTCACGCACTTCCGGGCGCGTTTTACTCGCCAGCAGTTGATCAAATATCTGACCCGCCTCGTCGTGAAGACCATACGACAGAGCAAGTCCACCGCGCAGCAACTCTGCATCCTCGTCATGGTGAGTCAAGCTGTCACGTTGTTGCGCAGCCGTCAGCCTGACGATCGCGTTGAAGTAGTCACCTTTATAGAAGTGGAATAGCACGTCTCCGTAATACGGATCGCGCACCACAACGGGATCGCCGACATCGCCATCCGCATGGAGCGTCGGTGCCGACAGGAGTAACGCCAGGCTCAGAACAAAAGCGATAGAGGATTTCACGACCGACGCTTATTCCCACTCGGAGATGAAAAATTCGGGCTGAAGCTTCGACTGACGATCAGAAATTCGCAGCTCCATATACTTCGCCCCAAGTCCCTTCTCGAACGTCATTTCCGCACCGCGCCGATAGTCCCTGCCCTGTGGGCCTTTGCCGACGAAGAAAGCGACCAACTCGTGCTCGCCAGCTTTCAGGTTCTCGATATGTAGCCGATGGACACCACCACGGATCAGTGCTTCAACTTCCTTCTCAGAGTAGAGGTAGTTCGCGACCTCTTTCCCGTTGATCTTGACCTGTACGGCGTCGAGCGCGAAGAAATCACCAATGTCCATGGAGACGAACAACGCGACCTGAGAGTTAGCAGGAAACAGCAGCTCTTCCTCGAGCAGGAACAACTCGCGGTTCAGCGCCAGCACTTCCTTCTTGAGATCCTGTACTTCGGCATCCAGCTCTCGTGAGGTGTCCTCGGCGATCACCGTGGAGGTCAACGTGGCTGCAGCGAGCGTCACCAGTAACTGTGTAAATCGTTGCATCATGATTGGGTCCTGTTAGCGCTGATCACTCGCGAAGCAGTTCGCGGATCTGCTCGAGGTATTTGTCTTCGTAGCCAGGCTTGTAACCGTGATGCACGTAGCGCACGACACCCTCGCGATCCAACAGGATCGTGACGGGCATTGCATTCACTTCATATTGCTCGCTGACTTTCTTCGTGCTGTCGAAAACCACCGGAAACGTCACGCCCAGCGATTCGATCATCTCCTCAGCGCGTCGTGGGTCATCATCGATATTTACGCCCAACAGGCTGAAGCCAACTCGGTTGTACCGGCTGTGCATTTCGTCGAGTAGCGGCATTTCCTCGCGGCACGGCCCACACCAGGTGGCCCAGAAATTGATCATCACAACTTCGCCACGCAGGTCGCTCAGGCTGACCTGCTCTCCTGCACTGTTTTGAAGTGAGAAATCCGGCGCCTCTTTGCCGTCCAAGCCGCCTGAGGCGCCTGCGACAGTTGCAAGAAGCATCGCGCCCGCGATTGCTGCGACGACACGTCGCATCTGTTGCCAACCAGCCCATCGATTCATCGGTAATCTCCTTAAGATCGCGTGCGTCCCGCACGCATTTGGCAGTGCTCGAGGCACTGCAGCAGCGGGTTAACGTAATATTCGCAGTCGATACCGACGGGAGCCGTGACCAAAGTCACAGTAACCGCTGAGGACCGCGGGCATACGTCACAAGCTGCTCCAAAGGAGAGAAAGAGCAAATTGCATGCCAGTGGCTATTTGCAGGCGAATCCCGAGGAATCTTGGATTATGTGGCACGCGCGTTGTCGGCAACCGCCTACGCCGCCGCCAATAAACCGCCTTAAGTCACTGAAAGTTCTTCCATTACGCTGTCGGCCGAATGCGACAGCAGTGACACTGAGAGTCGCCCGCTTCAGTCTCCTGCGCCCAAGCCCGAGGAGTAATGGAGATCGCGGTTTTTGTCGATGACGACGGCATCGAAACCGTCCATTCGTTCGATCAGGGCCAGCCCTTCGTCAACGCCCATCACGAACACCGAAGTTGAGAGCGCATCGGTCATCGTTGCATCCGGCCCGATGATGGTGACGCTCTGAACTTCACGTGCCGAGTCGCCCGTCGACGGACTGATGATGTGGTGGTAGCGAACACTTCCTTCATCAAAGTAGCGCTCGTAGTCTCCGGACGTGGACACGGCCTCGTCTACCAACGGCAATCGAATTGCAATTTCAGTCTTGTCACGCGGGTCCTGAATCCCGACCAGCCAGGGCTGACCGCGGCGGTCTCCCAACAGTCGGGAATCGCCGCCGGCGCTAACTGAAGCGTACTGGATGCCCATCTCGCGCAACAACGCGACGGAACGCTCGACCGCGTAGCCTTTTGCTATACCGCCAAGGTTGATGCGCACGCCTTCCTGCAGGAACGATACTGTCTCTTTCGCAGGATTCAGCACGACGAATCGATAGTCGATTTTCTCAACCGCTTTCTCGATTGTTGCAGGATCAGGTCTTTCGCCCTCGCGAAAGTCATAGTACTGACCAACACTGTCGTATGTGATGTCGAACCGACCATCTGTCATTTCCGACACGGCCAGCGCTGTCTTGATCAACGAAAACAGCTCAGCACCGGCATCTATCGGCTGCGTGTGCGCTTCACGGTTAATCGCCGAGATGCGACTGTCGGGCTTGTAGGTACTCATCAAACGCTCGATTCGGGCAATTTCATCGAGCACGACACGAATGGCTTCCTGCGCACGCTCTTCGTCGGGATGCCACAACCGCACAGTGATTCGGGTGCCCATGAGCGATTCAGTTTGACCGTGCCACTCGGCACGAACCGGCGCAATTGCGCAAAACAACGCAATCACGATCGAGATCATTGGCGCGATTCGCGTGCGCAGAGTATCCTTAACGTATTCATATTCCGAGGAATTTTTGATCATGACAAACTTTCTGATCTTTCTCGCCATAGTTGCCGGCATCGTATTTTTTGCGATCAGTATTTACAACCGACTGGTTAACGGTCGTAACCGCGTCAAGAACGGGTTTGCCCAAATCGACGTGCAGCTAAGTCGTCGCTACGACTTGATCCCGAACCTGATCGAAGCCGTCAAGGGTTACATGGCACACGAAAAGGACACGCTGGAGGCGGTGATCAACGCACGCAACGCCGCGATGAGTGGATTGAACGCCGCCAAGCAAGACCCGACTGATCCTTCCGCCATTGCCTCGCTAGGCGCGGCAGAGTCGCTATTGGGTGGCGCGCTCGGAAAACTCTTTGCCCTAGCGGAGGCTTACCCCGACTTGAAAGCCAACGAGAACATGATGCAATTTCAGGAAGAGCTGACGACGACAGAAAACAAGATCGCGTTCGCCCGTCAGGCGTTCAACGATGCCGTGCTGAGCTACAACAATCTGCGCGAGAATTTCCCAAACAACCTGATTGCGGGGCCCTTCAACTTCGAAGCGGCAAGCTATCTCGACATCGGTGATGAGTCGCGCAGAGAAGCGGTGGCAGTTTCCTTCAACTAGTAACACAGGTCAGAGGACGCTGACCGCACGATGAACTTTTTCGAAGCTCAGGATCAATCGCGCCGCAATACGCGACGACTAGTGGTGCTTTTTGCGATCGCAACACTGCTGATCGTAGCCGCCTCAACGCTGGTGATTGAGGCCGCCTTCTCTATGTTCAATCTCAGCCAGTCAGGCGCCGCGGTGACTGCTGGCCAATACGGGGCAATCAAACCCTGGGCATTCGTTGATCCCGTTCGGGTTGCGATTATTGCCGGAGTGGTGTTGTTGTGCATTCTGGTGGCCAGCGCATTCCGTATCGCCCAGCTCGGCAGCGGCGGTTCGCGCATTGCGCAGGAGATGGGCGGTACGCTAGTCACAGGCAACACGCAGGATCTGCAACGCAAGCGCCTGTTGAACGTGGTCGAAGAAATGGCCATCGCATCCGGTGTTCCTGTACCCCAGGTGTTCGTGCTCGAACATGAAGCCGGCATCAACGCATTCGCCGCCGGATTCACAACCTCGGATGCGGCCGTTGCCGTTACACGCGGCACGCTAGAGACACTGAATCGCGCCGAGCTTCAAGGCGTCATCGCGCATGAGTTCAGCCACATTCTGAACGGGGACATGCGACTCAATCTGCGACTGGTCGGCATCCTCTTCGGCATCATTATTATCGGCCAGGTCGGTCGAATGATGATGCGTACTGGCAGTCGGGGGCGGGTATCGCGGCGCTCAAACAACGGCGGGAATCCAGCGCTGCTGGTAGGTATCGCGCTGTTTCTGATCGGAGCTGTGGGTGTGCTTGCAGCGAGACTCATACGTGCGGGAGTCTCACGACAACGAGAGTATCTGGCAGACGCTTCGGCTGTACAATTCACGCGGCAAACCGATGGCATCGCCGGTGCACTCGCCAAAATTGGCGGGATCGATACGGGGTCACGACTCACCGAGGCCGATGGTGAAGAGATATCCCATATGTTGTTCGCCAGAGGCGGGCGCCGTGTTTGGTTGTCTGCTCTCGCCTCGCACCCCCCACTCGAAGATCGCATACGCAAGCTTGACCCTGCGCTCGCGAATCGAATGGTCGATGCAAACTGGCAAGCGGACGCATTGATCCGCGACGTCGAAGCAGGCGTCTCTGGCTTTGCCGCCTACGCCGGCGAGCGCGTTGCCAACTTTAGTGCCGAGTCCCTAACCGAACGCATCGGTCGACCCGACGATGCGGACATCGCCGTTGCGGCTGGGCTGCGCAACGCGCTGCCACCATCGATCGAGGACGCCGCTCACTCACCGGAGTGGGCTTTTTATTTGGTGATCGCGCTTGCGACCGTCCCTGAGCCTTCCGAACGCCGCAACCAAATGAGCTATCTGCTGCCTCGGATCGGTGAGATGCGCCTGCAACGGGTAGATGAGTACGCAGACTCCATTCATGAGCTGGGCGCGCAGTACCGGTTGCCGATTCTCGAGCTTTGTTTTCCGGCGCTTAAGGAGCGCCCGAGCGGTCAGATCCGCTTCCTGCTCGATCTCATCGATGGCGTTATCGCAACCACCACACATGCTGCTCTCGGACAATACGCGCTTCGCCAATTGCTCGAATACAGTCTTGAAGCCAGCCTCAATCCCGCATCGATGGCACGAGCGACGCGCCACCTCGGACAACGCGATGTCCTCACCGCCGCCGCTGATTTGTTGACGATCGTCGCCGTACAAGGCAGCGCGACACCGGAGGCAGCTAGCCAGGCCGCACGCGCCGGACTCGCGATTCTGGGCATACAGCATGCAGTGGCACCGCGTCCTTTGGAAGACAGTGCGAATCTGCTGAGAACACTACAAGGCATGATCGGTCGAGACCTGCATCGTTTGTTGCGTGCGCTCCTTCAGACCGTACAACACGACCGGAACATCACACTCGAGGAAGCCGAACTTATGCGCTTGATCTGCGCCGCACTCGGCTGCCCGCTACCACCGATGATTGCTGAGTTTGCCGTGAACCCTTAGCGACGGTTATTGTCAAAAGCGCTATTACAAGAATTGCGTTGGAGGAGATGGATCATGGAGCGAGCGTTGAGCAGCTGGTTAGGGTTGCTGCTGGCCGCAGGGCTACTGCTGAGCCCGACAGCGCAGTCGTCCGAGTTGGACAAGAAACTCGAAGAGGCCACAGAGGTGGTCAACACCTTTCACGCCATACCGGAACAGGGTATCCCGACGGCACTACTCGAACGCGCGTATGCGATCGCCGTGATCCCCGACATGATCAAAGCAGGATTCGTTGTCGCGGGTCGGCACGGGCGTGGTGTCATCAGCACTCGTACCGATACCGGATGGAGCGACCCGGCATTCATTAAACTCACCGGCGGCAGTATCGGTTGGCAAGCGGGAGTACAGGCAGCAGACCTCGTTCTCGTGTTTACCAACAAGCGTGGCGTTGAAAACCTGAGCCGCGGCAAATTCACCCTGGGCGCGGACGCCGCGGTAGCGGCAGGGCCGCTTGGGCGCAACACGTCCGCCGCGACGGATCATCGACTGAAGGCGGAGGTCTACTCCTACTCCAGAGCGCGTGGACTATTTGCTGGCGTCTCCATCCAGGGGGCTTCATTGCGCATGGACCACAACGCCAACGCCAGCTACTACGTACGCCCGGGCATCACACCCGATGAGATATTTGCGGGGAAAGTCGCCGCGCGACCGGAGAGCATTTTGGCGTTCAGGCAATCGTTAAACGCATCCACCGCGGTCAACTCCGAATCGGACACGCTTGCGATGTCAGTTAGTGATGAGCCGCAACCGGAGAAGCCAGACACTAGCGGTGTGACCACTTACGCTATCGGCGAGCGCACAGCCGAGGACACGGACTAACTATCGCTAGCGGTCGTCATCCGATTCAACCAGTACCGATGAGTCCGGATCGATACCGATAGCGCGCGCCTCTTCCGGAGTGAGTGCCTGGCCGTTCTCGATCTTGGACTCTGCGGAAGCGACCAACTGCGCCCGGCGGCGCTCAGCAGCCTCGTCGCGAGCTTCCTGTTGGCGCCGTAGACGATCGAGCTCGGCTTCCGACGCCTTTTCGCGCGCTTCTCGACGCGCTGCCTCCTGAGCTGCGGATAACCTCGCGGCAGCCTGCCGCGCAGCCTTGCACTCCGGATCCCGCACAGCCTTCTTGCGATCTTTACGGCACTCGAGGATTTTCGCGTCCATCGCCACCGTGTCCCCGAGGAAATCGGTGACCGTACGCACCGGGGTCTCTGTAGGGCCGCATGCCGCCAGTACCATGCAAACTCCCGGAATCAGCCATCGATGAATCCGAATTGTTAGTTTTCGTTGACGCATGCTTCGAGTTTTGGTGAGGTCGCTTCGGCTGAACATAATCGATTTACGACATTTGTGTAACCAATTGTCACCGATTTGAGACAGTCGAAGAAGTGATCGGAGTATCATTTGTAACGTCGGTTTTGGGAGGTCATAGATTGCGCAATGAGAACCAGTTCTCACTCCTGAGTACGCCACGTTTCCTAGCCTACTTCGTTACCCAATGCCTCGGCGCGCTGAACGACAATGTATTGCGCAACGGGTTAGTGATGTTGGTCACCTATGGGGTGATCGAATATACCGGTGGCTCGGCAGACATCCTCGCGAACGTTGTCGGGGCGGTTTTCATTCTGCCCTTCCTGCTGTTCTCGGCGCCGGCAGGTCAGATCGCCGACCGTATGGACAAGGCGCAGCTCATTCGACGCGTCAAGGCATTCGAGGTATTGCTCGCCCTTATGGCGATGGCAATGCTGGCGCTACAAACCGTAAACGAGCTGGTGGTGCTGGTGTTTGCAATGGGGGTGCAGTCCACATTCTTTGGTCCGATCAAGTACGCGATTCTGCCAGACCTTGTTCCACGCCAATCACTCATCGGCGCCAATGGACTGGTTGAGGGCGGCACTTACCTTGCGATCATCGTCGGGTTGTTCATCGGCGGAACCGTATCCACTATCGAAGGCACAGGGCCTTATCTGCTTGGCGGCTGCATTCTCACCCTCGCGCTGCTCGGCTTATTGGCGAGTCGCTCGATCCCTTCGATACCCGCGGCAGACCCGACTACACAAGTCAGCTGGAATCTCTGGCGCGACACCCTCGAGGTTGTTCGTCACGCACGCACCGAGCGTTCGGTTTTCCTATCCATCATAGGTCTTTCCTGGTTTTGGACATTCGGATTTGTCGCGCTGATGCAGTTGCCGGCACTCGCACGCGAGACGCTTAACGCAACGCCATTCCTGGCTAACCTTTTGTTGACGGGTTTCGCCATAGGCACCGGCGCTGGCGCATTGCTCTGCGAAAAACTCTCTCGCCGACACATAGAGCTTGGTCTGGTGCCAATCGGCGCTATCGGCCTCAGCGTATTCGCCGCCGATATCTGGTTTGCATGGGGCGGCGCTCACTCCACGGAACAAATCACGTCAGCAGAATTTTTCACCTCGTTCTCTGGCTGGCGGCTGACGCTCGATTTGGCGCTGCTCGGCGTGTTCGGTGGGTTCTTCAGCGTTCCGCTATACGCGATGATGCAAGATCGCTGCGCCCCGGAGGTCCGCGCTCGAGTGGTCGCAGCGAACAACATATTGAACTCAGTGATGATGATTGCCGGTGCCGGACTTGCGATCGTACTCCTGACCGTCGGTGTCGATGTTCCAGGCATCTTTCTGACGCTGGCACTGATGAACGCCGCGATCACAGTATTCCTGTTCACACTGTTGCCCGAATTCGTGATGCGACTTGTCGCCTGGATTATCGTCAACGTGATGTACCGGGTGCGAGTTCGCGGACTACACCACATTGCCGATACCGGGCCATTGTTGATCGTCGCGAATCACGTGAGCTTCGTCGACGCACTTCTTTTAGGTGCTGCAGTCCCGCGACCGGCGCGATTTGTCATGTACTACAAGATCTTTGAGGCGCCCGTCCTGAACCACGTTTTCCGCAGTGCACGAGCCATTCCAATCGCGGGCAAGCGCGAAAACCCGGAACTCATGGAAACGGCTTTCGCTGCGATTGACGATGCGCTCGCCACCAATAACATCGTGTGCATATTCCCTGAGGGGGGGATCACCCGTGATGGTACCCTGCAACCATTCAGGCCAGGAGTTGAGCGAATTCTGGCGGCACGTCCGGTGAGCGTCCTTCCTGTGGCGTTGAAAGGCCTATGGGGAAGTTGGTTCAGTCGCTCCGATGGCGGTGCGCTGCGCAAATGGCCAAGGCGTTTTCGCGCACCCATCGAAATCGAAATCGGCGAGCCGTTAGCGGCGAGTGATGCGGACGCTGCGACGCTGGAAGCGCGAGTGAGAAGTCTACTGGCCGACGATTCCTAACACCTGATTAAGCCGCTCGCGAACCACCGGACTGACTGGCTTCACATCGCTGAAATCAAAGTGAAGCACGCGCGGCAGTGGCTCGTCCAAACCATCCAACATCACGACGGCCGACGCATCCGCACCAACCATTGAGAATCCACTGTGATTCAACGCACCTGCGGGCAACAGTCGCTGGTTGAAAATACTGAGACCAACGCGAGCGTCACGAATACGCATTAGCCAGCGACCTGCACGAACCACCACATAACGTCCATCGGTTGAGGGGCGCATAGACTCAACGCTAGCCGGCAATTCGAGCGCGGTGCCAACAAGGCTTCCCGTCTCGCCATCAATCAATTGCAAGCGCCGCCCGGATGCAACCACGATATGGTTCTCAACGAGACCGCCAGCGACGTGATTCACAGGTCCGCCTGATGCGATAGCGACGGGCTGCAGCGGCGACGCATCCCCATCCCACCCGAGCACGTTCCCCTTGGCGTCACCGAGGAGCCACTGCTGTGTTAATGGATTCCACGTAATCGCACTCAACCGTTCGCCTGCAGACTGTCGTGCAGACAGCTGACCGCTGCCACTGTCGAAACCGAGCACCTGGTCACCAGCAATCACGGCGAACTGGCCACCGGACAGGTCGAACGCAGCATCAGTAACCTCGCCGGAGATACGTCCAATCTCGCGTCGCACGCTCGCACGCTCAAGGTCATGCAAACGAAACAAACCCTGACGTTCGATGGATAAGGCCGTCACACCGTCCGGTGAGAATCGAACAATCGACGGCGTACCGCTGTGCGTTACCGGTGCGACCGCGTCGTCGACTACAGATAACCCGGGAATATCCTCATCGAGGCGCAGTGCCGTGAAAGCATCTCTATAGTCACTGAACGCGATCGCTTTGCTGTCATCTGACAACCACGCCTGTTGTATGCGAAATCCCCCAACGGGTAACGCTGGCAGACTCGGCTCATAAACCGACACTCGCCCTGTCGACGGCTCACTAAACACCGCCATTGCATCTCGCACGCGCAAAAGCTCGGCACGCAAAGACGATGGGGACAAACCGAGAATCGGCAAGGCACGATCTCTTCGTCCTGCCAGATCATGAATCCGAAATCCGTTTCTACCCGATCCCAGCATAGTCAATGTCGTCTGCACATCATGTGCGGCCGACCATCCAGACTCTCCGGCCCAGCGGGCCAATGCGCTCGGCCGATCCGGAGACCAGCTCAACAGCCCGCCTGAGTTGCGATAGATGAGTAGCTGATCACCGACAAACTCCAACCCGACCAAAGTTGTATCGATTGGCAACTGAGAGATGAATGTGTCACGGGTACGCGACCAAATACGCACCACCTGATCGGCGTCCGCAACGGCAACGAATGCGCCATCATCGGTGATAGCGACATGCGTAGGGCGCCGCCCACTGGCGAGCCTTGCCACCACCTCCGCGTTGCGCACGTCCAGAATCGCCAGTGCTGCATCGTCGGCAGTATTGCCCGCGAGGTAGGTACCACTTGGAGAAACCCAAACTCCCCCGACCGCGTTGAGTTCCTCGGGTAACGCCAAACTCGTTCCATCACTCAAGCGTCGCCGAACCAGTCGAGAGGCGCTACCCAGAAACACCTCGGTGCCGCGGTTGCCAAAACCCAACACGCGCGTGTCGGGGTCGACGGGAATCGCGGCCACCAGTTTTCGGCTGGTCAAATCCCATGCAGCAGCAAGATTGCCTCCGGCGTCCGGCATCGCGATAGCAAACCTTGCGTCTCCGGCCAACCTGACTTCCAGCGCTGTCGCCGACGCGGGATCTTGAATCTCCAGCCCGGTGGATCCATCAGCACTGATACCACCGATGCTCGCCGAGATGATTTCACCAGCCATGTCCGGCATCACATCAACTAGGGTCATTGACCAGATACCGGCGGGCATCGACGCTGCGAATACATCAAACTCGGGGACATCCGAGAGACGCCAGCGACTTGAGGGAAGTGCATCCACGGATACCGACGCACTGGTGCCGTTCGGCGCAGTCAGCGTGAGTAGCAGATCGCGAGGTCGCGGGTGACTGATCTGTAATTCCGCCTCGAGCCTTACCGGCCGGTTGATCGCCGGCAACTCGAACCTGAGGTTGGCGGGGGCTGCGCGAAGTGCGAACGGGGACAAAGATACAGGCGCCGCGTCCCAACCGGTTTGGGAATTACGCGACCAAAACTTGAGGTCATTTGCGTGCCGGGACACGAGCACACCGCTGCGCGCGTGATAGCGCACAGCATCAACCGGCAACCCAGTGTCCAAAATGCTGCGTAGTTGAGCAAGGTCGGTCCCGAGCAACGAAGACAATTCACGCTCCAGTGCCGAATCATCATCGCTGGAACTCATCGCGATCGACACCGCGCGAATCGCGCCAAGGCGATCACCACTCGCAAGCGCCCGATCACGTTGCCGTAACAATACGGAACGACGCCAGCGGCGCCTTTGGGTGCCATCGATTCCCTCGCGAGAGGCCAAGGCGTCGAGCACGTTGACCGCTTCGTCCGAGTCTGCCGTCTCGTATCGCGTGTCGAGCGCAAACGCGAGCAACCGGTCTGCACTTTCTCTGTGGCCGGGTAGTCGGGCGAGACGTCGATGCGCCTGCTCGATCGCCGCCGGGCTGGAATTAAAGTCCGTCAGCGTGCGCACCCAACCCTGTGGCAAAACAGAGAAATACCAGACGGGCAGCACGATGCCAGCCAATACCAAAACAAGGGCGGCAACGACGCCCGCGTACTTGACCGCCAGGTGGCCGTTGGCCCATGCCGCACCGAATCGACGTCGCAGCAAGCGACTGCCGGGGACGAGAAAACCATCCGGACTGAGTTGCGTCAGCCCGACGGCAAGCAGACGGTCATGTGCCGCCGACTTGGCATCAAAAAGTAGTCTGCCTTGCTTCGACACACGACCTAGTGCCACCAGCATTTGGTCACGCTGGACGCGCGGCGTATCGAGTATTCTGCGACTCGCGGCGTTAATATAATCGTCGTTGCTGGAGGCTTGGCTACGAGCAAGCATTCGCTCCGCGAGCGCATCTACTATAGCGGCTACGTTCTCTGCATCGGTCTCGCGCGTCGCGAGCCGCGCGGCCAGTGCCTGAGTCATCGAGGGTTGGCCAGCAACCCAGTCGTAAATGCGTTGCATCGCAAACTCTGCAACATCACGACTGAAACCGAGCGCGGGCGCCAGTCGCAGCGTTTGTCCAAGCGTGAAAGACTCCAGCTGTACGCGCACGGAGATCTGATGTGGCAACTTCTCGGAGCCTGCAACGCCGAATTGTGCATCGCCGGTACTGCCAAACAAAATCGACAGTCGAGCCATCTCAGGGTCAGTGGTGCGCGCATCGAACGCCAAACGAATCGCTGTGAGGAGCGGCTCACCCTCCTCGCGCCGAATGAGATCACCGGTATCGTCGAAGAGCAAAACCAACTGTTTACCGGGATTCGCCAGGGTAAATTCACGGAAGAGTTCGAGAAACCGCAGGTGGTGCGGCAGCATGGCATTGTCCGCCCACCAATCCTGCAAATCGAAACCCACGCGAAGCTGCCGAGCGAGTCGAAACGCGATCGCATAGAAGCAGCGCGCAACATCTTCGCGACCTTCACGCTCAATCAGCTGCCTGATTTCGATCATCGCGAGTACTGGCGGTTCATCCAAATCACGTAGCCGTTTTGCGAGCCTCAGCAAAAGGCTGGTCTTGCCACTCTTCGGCGCACCCGTGAGATTGATGAACTGGCGACCCTCCAGCGCAGTCCAAACTTTCTGATCGGCCTGGCGCTCAACGTAGCCCGGCCGGTCAGGAGACAACGGTCCGCCTTGAGAGAAAAACTCCGGTCGGGACGCGCGCGTCGTCGCTCCGCTAAGCGTCGTATCAATGTGGGTTGGCGAGGCCATGTGCGAAGAGTACCAGCGCATTGCGCAGCGACCTACTTGCCAGCGCACAGCCTGTCGACAAAACTAGAGCAATGCTGAAATCAGAACCTATGCGCCCACTAGTGCAAAGCGAATTGCTAAAGCGAGACACCTTTGGGGCAGTCCTGCTCTGCAAGGAGCCCGACGGTAACCGATTCGTGGCGCGCGATCTCTCAGTCGCGAAATCCTGGGCACGCCCACTGGCGCGCTGGCTGATGCGTCGCGAAGCACTAGCGCTCGGTGCTCTGCCAGACCCCTTTCCGGCCCCTCGGCTGTTGGCGCTGAGCCGCGACGGTCTGCACCGAACGTTTGTCGAAGGCGTGCCGATGTACGAGGCTAGACCTCGCGATATCGAATATTTCCGGGCTGCGCGCAAACTCCTGCACCGCCTGCACCGAGCTGGACTCACGCACAACGATCTTGCGAAGGAACCGAATTGGCTGGTGACCAACGATGGACAGCCGGCACTGGTCGACTTCCAGTTAGCATCGGTGTTTCGCAAAAGAACCTGGCGATTTCGGCAACAGGCTCGAGAGGATATTCGGCATTTGCTCAAACACAAGCGCACCTACTTGCCCGACCACCTGACGCGGCGCGAACGCGGGATCCTGGGTCGACCCTCGCTGCCCAGCCGAATCTGGAGCGCGACAGGCAAGAAGCTCTACTTGTTTATCACACGAGTGCTCCTTAACTGGTCCGATCGTGAGG
The DNA here is from genome assembly GCA_038521865.1 of Pseudomonadota bacterium. Taxonomy (GTDB): domain Bacteria; phylum Pseudomonadota; class Gammaproteobacteria; order Steroidobacterales; family Woeseiaceae; genus CALBPI01. Next base: position 141,969 of record JBCBKO010000003.1, read on the forward strand.
GCGCTGCTGATCGGGGCAGACAGTAGCGCTCTGTACCCCGGCAAGGTGCATCGCTATCATCGACATTCGGTAACTGGGGACCAAGCCGATGAGCGACAAAGCGTACTGCCACGAGCACAACCTCGTGGATTCGAGCAACATCAACGATGAACGGCCATGGGGTATCCGAGTGACCGCCCCACCATCAGACCCGTTCAACAAACTTGTTGGTGCTGACTGGGAGAAATTCCATTGGTTTCAGACGCGTGACGAGCGCGACCAAAAACTCGAACAGATGCGCCGGCGGCACGGCTTTTATCGCATTGGCGACGACCCAAGCATCGTTCTGGAATCGGTCGATCGCAATACTTGACGCCGTAAGGCGCACCGCTCAGTTGGGTGTTGCACCGAGGAAAAAGTAGAGGGTGGTTTCGCCATCTTCGCCGAAGCCACTCGCAAGGTATGCAGGCCCGAGAAACGTATCCAGTCGGGCGAACAAACTGCCATTGAATATGAGGTTGCCCGCAGATACGTCACTGCGTGTCTGCCAGGCATTACCCGCCTCGACCGACGCTCCAAGATAAAGCGGCCAGTCAAAAAAGCCACCACCGGTACGACCGATCCTGCGCTGGTAAACCAGTCGCGAGACCGCGGTATGGGGTCCTGACAATGCATCGCGGTCCAGCCCGGATAGGTTCAGGAACCCGCCGAGAAAGGACACCTCCGGGAGGATATCGTCAGCATTGCTGCTCGTTGCGAGGTCCAGTCCAAACGACAACGTGTGTCTTCCGCGCGTCCAATAGCCATCGTAAGTTGATTGGTACGTTTCGTAGTTGCGTGCCCCACCCATCGCTTCGCGCACAGAGCGCATCGTGAGTTCGAAACGCGAACCGCGTTTCGGAAAGACGGTATCGTCCAGGCTGTCAAAACCGAAAGCAGCACGAACACCACCGGCATCAAATTCGATCTGCGGCAATTCGGGCGCACCGACTTTGGCGCGTGCATCACCATTCTCGCGGAACAACCCGAGCCGTATCTCACCCCAGTTGCTGATCTCACGACCGACCGATAACTCGAGGTTCCCCGTCGAGAGTCGATAGCGAGCGATTCGATTATCGCCGTCGAATACATTCAGGTTTCTTTGCTCGAACCTCGCAATCGGTGCGACGAAGTAGCGCAGGTCCTGACTGATTGGCTGGTAGAACTCCGATTCGATGAACAGGTTCGTCCCTACCGAAAGGCTGGTACGCCACTCTGCGCCATAACGATTGATCGCGGTTTGCAAATAGCGCGCAGATGCCTGGAAGGTGCCTGAACCCTCGAAGTCTTCCTCAAGCGAGGCGCCAAATCGAAGATAACCTGGCCCCCATTGTTTGCCTGCGGCATCGATAACCACACCACCCGAGTCTGGCTCATCGCCGGGTACCCATCGATAGTCCACACGCTCGAAAAAGCCAAGGCCATGGATTTTTGCGAGATCTTCTCGAAGACGCTCAATCGACAACGGCTGCCCTGCCTGCGTTGCCATGCGCGTTGAGATCACCTCGGGCTTGATCGGCACATCGGTATTGACCTGGACGTATCCAGCAACCCGCTCCCCAGGCTCCCTTCGCTCGCGCTTGGCTTGATGGGTAGCGTACCGCGCATCGTCCAAAGACAAGTGCGACAATTGCTCCGCCGCTGCAAGCGTACTCCGATACCCGATCTCGATGGCATCCAAAGATTGTAGAAAATCCGTGGAGCCCAAAGTGCCCAGGGCCGGTTGGATTAGGACATCACCATCTTGCAGCAGCGCGCGTTGCTCGCGTGTCTCTCGCTCTATAAGAATCGTCAGCATTTGGTTGGACACCGCGAGCGCAGAATCGAGTGTGTCGACCGGCAGCACCGGGAACCCGACATCGATCGCGATAATCACATCGACATTCAACTCGCGCGCGACCTCAACGGGAAGATTCATCGCAAGCCCACCGTCGACCAGCGTCTGATCATCAAACTCGACGGGTGCGAAAACACCCGGCGCGGACATGCTTGATCGCATCGCCAGTGCGAGGTCACCCTTGGACAGCACAACCGTATCGCCAGTGCCGAGATCCGCAGCGACAGCGCGAAAAGGCGTGGGTAACTCATCGAATGAACCGGTCTCGGAGTAGGCCAGCGTATTCTCGCGCAGATACTGCATGAGCTTCTGCGCCTGAATAATCCCGGTCGGCACCCGCAACCGCCCATCCCTGACACCAAGATCGAATCGAATCAAAAAATCGTCGTCATCGCGTTTGCGCCGGTACGTCAGATCCTTGCGCGCCGAGTTATCAACAAAGGCGTCCAGCCAGTCGATATCCCTCACCACAGCATCGAGTGCCTCCGCGTCAAGACCGGCGCAATACAGCCCGCCAACAACCGCGCCCATACTGGTGCCAACCACGACGTCAACCGGTACCTGCAACTGCTCCAGCGCGCGAATCACGCCGACGTGTGCAGCACCCCGCGCACCGCCGCCGGAAAGCACCAATGCCACTCTCGGGCGCCCATCGACAACGGCGGCGGACTCCTCTGCGTAGGCATTGGGGAGCACCGTAGCGCCCACCCACAGTGCGATCGTTAGTACGAAACTTCGCATGCCTCGATTATATCTTGGAATGCTGGCTGTCCTGCAGCGGATGGCGGATAATGCGCAGGGGACAAAACATGCAAGACGGGGAGCAATACATGTCAGATCCGATCATCACGCCACCAGAGGGCGGCGAGAAAATCACCATTGAAAACGGCAAACTGCAGGTGCCAGATCGACCGATCGTGCCGTTTATCGAAGGCGATGGCACAGGGCCGGATATCTGGCGCGCGACCGTAAGAGTGCTAGATGCTGCGGTGGAGAAGTCCTACGGTGGCAAATGCAAGATCGAGTGGGTTGAAATTTTCGCAGGACAGAAGGCGAACGATCTGTACAACACCTGGTTGCCCGAGTCTTCCGTGGAAGCATGCCGGAAGTATCTCGTATCGATTAAAGGGCCACTGACCACACCGATCGGCGGGGGCATCCGCTCATTGAACGTGGCACTGCGACAACTTCTCGATCTCTACGTGTGTTTGAGGCCCGTGCGTTGGTTCGACGGCGTGCCTTCACCGGTACGTAACCCCAAAGACGTCGATATGGTGATCTTCCGCGAGAACACCGAAGACATCTACGCGGGTATCGAGTTCGAGGAAGGCTCCGAGAGCAACGCACAGTTCCTGAAACTGCTGCAGGAGAACTTCCCGGCCGAGTACGAGAAAATTCGTTTCCCGAGCACCAGCGGTATCGGTCTGAAGCCAGTCTCCAGCGAGGGCACCGGGCGCTTGGTCAAAGCTGCGATTCAATATGCGGTTGCTAACAATCGTAAGAGCGTCACTTTTGTCCACAAGGGCAACATCATGAAGTTCACCGAAGGTGCATTCCGTAACTGGGGGTACGCACTTGCCGAGAACGACTTCGCCGATCACACCTACACCTGGGACCAATACGACCGCACGCAGGCCGAGCAAGGTACCGACGCAGCAAACGCAGAACAGAAAGCTGCGCTGGATGCGGGCAAGATCCTGATCAAGGATGCGATCGCCGACATCACGCTGCAGCAGGTGCTGACGCGACCCAAAGAATTCGATGTCATCGCCACGATGAACTTGAACGGTGACTACTTGTCAGACGCGCTCGCAGCTCAGGTCGGTGGTATCGGAATCGCCCCGGGCGGCAACATCAACTATGACACGGGTCACGCCGTTTTCGAGGCAACGCACGGCACCGCACCCAAGTACGCAAATCTCGACAAGGTGAACCCCGGATCGTTGATCCTCTCGGGTGAGATGATGCTTCGCTACATGGGCTGGACCGAAGCCGCCGACGCGATCATCAACGCGATGGACGCGACGATCGCAAGCCGCAAGGTCACCTACGACTTCGCCCGGTTGATGGACGGCGCTACCGAGGTGAAATGCAGTGAGTTCGGCGACCTGATGATCAGCCATATGAGCTGAGTCGTCTTCGATGGCAAGCCGGGTCTCTCAAGGATTGGTGCAAGAGGTGTCGCACACGCTGCGGGACGCTTTCATCGACTACAACACCCGCTTCGGACAGATCACCCGGCGTGCCAAACGCAGTTTTGAGGAACGCGACTGGTCAACCGGCCGCCTCGATGCCGTAGAACGAATCGCGCTTTACGATCGATGTGTCAAAGCGTGCGAAGACGAGCTTCGGGAACGCCTGGCGGGCGTTTCCGATCTTCACCCGCTCTGGTGTGCCGTCAGGGAGCGTTATGCGCAGCACATCGGTGGCTATCCGGATACGGAGTTCTTCAAGACGTTCTACAACTCGGTCACGCGTCGAATCTTCGAGACGGTTGGCGTGGACCCATCGGTGGAGTTTCTGGCTACCGACGTCACGCCGACCGATATTCCGACTTCCGAGCTGGAATGCCACATCTATCGAAATCGCGGCTCGCTCCGTCACCTGCTCGATGAAGCGCTCGCTGACTTCTCGTTCCGTGTGAGCTTTCGCGATATCGAGCGTACGATCGATTTTGTTACCGCCGAACTCGAAGCGTTCATCGCGCACACGAGTCCGGATATTCAGGTAGAACAAGTCGAGTTCATGAGCAGCGTATTCTACCGATCGACTCGAGCGTATCTCGTCGGCCGTATGAGCGCGGCGGATTGGTCATCACCGCTGGTCATTGCACTGCGCAACAGTGACGAAGGCATTTACGCCGACGCTGTGATCCTCTCCGAGAACGATGTCAGCATGCTGTTTGGCTATACGCGCAGCTACTTCCATGCGGACGTCTCGCGCGTCGGTGCTGCCGTAGGCTTTATCAAATCGATGCTGCCACGCAAGCCAATCGCGGAAATCTACACGGTGCTCGGCCGTGCCAAACAGGGCAAGACCGAGCGCTACCGCGCTATGGCCCAGCATTTCGAAAACTCGACCGACCAGTTTGTGTTCGCGCGTGGCGACAAAGGCATGGTCATGGAAGTCTTTACGCTGCCGTCGTACCCCATTGTATTCAAACTGATTCGCGATAGGTTCGCCTACCCGAAAGACATCGCACGCCAGGACGTGATGGCGAAGTATCGACTGGTGTTCAACCATGATCGCGCCGGCCGACTCGTCGATGCACAAGAGTTTCGCAGCCTCGAATTCGATCGCCATCGTTTCGCGCCGGATTTGCTCGAATCACTGCTCGAGGGGTGCGCGAAGACCTGCTCCGTTCACGGCGACAAACTGATCGTGTCGCACTGCTACATCGAGCGGCGGCTCGCGCCGTTAAACTTGTATTTGCAAGAGGCCGAGCCCGACGAAGTGCGCGCTGCAGCGATCGACTATGGCCAGGCCATTCGTGACCTTGCCTTGAGTAATATTTTTGCGGGTGACCTCTTGTTGAAGAACTTTGGCGTCTCCCGGCACGGGCGCGTCATTTTCTATGACTACGACGAGCTGTGTCTGGTCACGGAATGCAACTTTCGGCGCTTGCCGGAGGCGCGCGATGACGTAGATGAGATGCGCGCCGGGGCATGGTTTTACGTGGGACCGAACGATATTTTCCCAGAGCAATTCGTTCGGTTTCTAGGGTTCCGTGAAGACGCACGAGCGGCGTTCATGGAACATCACGCTGATCTATTGGACCCAGACTTCTGGATTCGCCTTAAACGTCGTCTCGAGTCAGGAAAATCCCCGGAAGTCATTCCTTATCAGCCCAAGCAGTGGAGTGGCCACGCAGGCCTCGGGCATTTCGTGGTCCGCTAAACGGCGCGGTTCACGCACGTGTCTGACCGGCACCGCGGACGACGTGCTTGTAGCTCGTCAACTCCTGAGCGCCCACCGGGCCGCGCGCGTGCAACTTGCCGGTAGAAATACCGATCTCTGCGCCCAGCCCGAACTCGCCTCCGTCGGCGAACTGTGTTGATGCGTTATGCATGACGATCGCGCTGTCCACATGAGTAAGAAAGTGCTCTGCGGCCTCGGTATCTACGGCGACAATAGCGTCCGTGTGGCCCGAGCCGTAGGTTGCGATGTGGTTGACTGCGGCGGCGGTATCGGCCACCTGCGCAACCGTGAGTACCGGCGCAAGATACTCGGTACGCCAGTCTGACTCCGTGGCTGGCAGCACCCGGGAATCCAGTGAACAGATCGCTGCATCACCGCGCAACTCACAACCGCTCTCGATCAGACTCGCGAGCAGTGCCCGCTTCGAATCGGTGGGCCACTGAACATCAATCAGCAATTTTTCTAGCGCGCCACAAATGCCGGTGCGGCGCATCTTTGCATTTACGACCACCGCTAACGCCATGGACTCGTCCGCACTGTGATGAATAAACGTGTGGCACAACCCCTCGAGGTGGCCAATGACCGGCACGCGTGCATCGCGCTGCACCCGTTCCACGAGACCGCGTCCGCCTCGGGGCACAACCACATCGATGTTACCGTGAAGCCCGGATAACAACTCACCCACCCAGCGACGATCCTGATCAGGCATTCTTTGTATCGCATTCACCGGCATGCCAACTTGATCGAGTGCGGTACGGACCGCGTTCACGATTGCGTTCGAGCTATTCGCACTGTCTGTACCACCTCGTAGGAGGACAGCGTTGCCTGCCTTAAGGCAGATTGCTGCCGCGTCTGCAGTCACGTTCGGTCGACTCTCATAAATAATGCCGATAACCCCTAGCGGGACGGTGACTTTGGAAATGTGCAAACCGTTCGGTCGCGTCGTCTCACCGATTACCCGGCCGAGCGGATCAGCCATTGACGCGATATCTTGCAGAGCAGCAGCGATCGACGCCAAGCGTTCGCGATCCAGAGTCAGACGGTCCACCATAGCGGCCGAGACCTCGCGTCGCTCAGCACTCGCAACATCGAGGGCATTCGCCGCGAGTATCTCTTGCTCTTGCTCGACGAGTTGCTTTGCCATGCTATCGATCGCCGCATCGCGCTGTTCCGCCGAGGTCTGCGACAGTGCCGAGGCGGCCGCACGCGCATCGTTCCCCAACCGCAGTGATTGCACAGAATCGTTCATGCGTCTGAGTCCTTGTGAAGCACGAGGTTATCCCGATGTATCAGCGGCTCGCGGCGCTGACCGCCCGGCGTCTTCTGGATGTCGGTGCTCGAGATGCCCGCCAGCCCGACGCCAATATCCGTGCCGTCCTCCGTCTGAACCGACAGACTATCACCGAGTTCAAAATCAGCGCTCCATTCGATCACGCCAACATCCAAGAGGCTTCGACCCGCCTTCAACGCGTTGACGGCGCCGGAATCGATGCGCACGCTCGCCTGCGTTCGCACCATACCGGCGATCCAACGGCGTCGCGCGCTCCCCGGATCGCTCTGCGCCGCAATCACGGTCGCGACACTTCCTGACTGAAGCACTGCAACCGGATGGTCGCAGCGCCCGTTCGCAATGATGACGGTCGCACCAGAACGCGTGGCGCGTTGCGCCGCTTCGAGTTTGCTGCGCATACCGCCAGTTCCAACGCCGGACACACTGCCGCCAGCCATGGCCAGAACATCCTTCGATACCGCCGGCAGCCACTCGACCACCGACGCATCGATCGAGCTGTCTGGTGCAGCCGTCATCAACCCGTCTACGTCGCTCAAGAGCAGTACACAATCGGCACCGATCATCTGCGCGACCCGCGCTGCAAGCTGATCGTTGTCGCCATAGCGCAGCTCTTCGGTGGCAACTGTGTCATTCTCGTTAATGACCGCAATTGCACCGCGCGAGTGGAGGGCCGAGAGTGTTGCCCTCGCATTGAGATGGCGCCGTCGATGTTCAGTATCAGCCGGGGTGAGCAATACCTGGGCCATCACAAGATCGACAGACGCAAAGGCTTGGCTCCAGGCTGACGACAGCGCGACCTGTCCAATCGCCGCACAGGCCTGCTTGTCGGCCAGTGTTTGTGGCGAGGTCTGGTCAGCACGACCCAGCGCGACTGCGCCGGACGATACCAATGTCACCTGCTTGCCGGCTTCGACCAATCCGGCCACATCGTGAGCCAGCGCATGCAGCCACTCACATCGCACTTCGCCCGCCGCTGAAACCAATGACGAACCTACTTTGATAACGACATGTTGGCTACGAGCGAGAACCTCGGCCGGTGTCATCGCACCACTCTCAGCCCCTGAACGCGCACTCATTGACTGCTGGTCACACGCTCCGCGAGTACCGCGATATCGGGCATCGCTTCGCCGGCAAGCACGGTAGCTCCGCGAGAAATGCCGAGACTGCCGCTGCGCACCAGCGCGACGATAGTGCCGTACTCCGTGAGACCGACAACAAAACGATCAACATCAGCCGTCGCATTGGCGTACTCAACCGTGAACGCGCCTGGATGCTGGTCCAACACCCGTGCGCCTGAGGATTGACAGTGTTTGGTCACGGTGTCGATGTCTCGCATCGGAACACGCAACTTGATCAGCGCGAGCTCACGCTCGAAGTGATCACCAAGCGTCATGTCGTGCAGATCGACGACGTCGACAAGCTTATTGATCTGCCGGGCGATCTGCTCGAGCGCGGCATCCGACCCACTGGTCACAACCGTGAGACGGGAAATCGCTGGATCCTCGGTAGGCGCCACGTTGAGTGACTGAATGTTGTAGCCGCGGGTTGAAAAAAGTCCGGTGAGACGAGTTAGTGCACCGACTTCATTTTGCACCAGAACCGAGATGACGTGACGCATGATGTTACTGCTGTTGGAGTTCGACCCGATAGTCGCGCAAGGACCCGGCTATTGCAATGCACAAGTCCATGCAACACACTCGAATTAAAGCAGTTGTATCGATTTTCTAAGTCCAATCCGAATCCGGCCATGAACCAACCCGCACCAACATCCGCCGCCACAAAACATCCGCTCGCAGGTCAGGAAATGACCGGAGCAGAAATGATTGTTCAGGTGATTGCGGACGAGCAGGTCGGCGTCATTTTCGGTTATAGCGGTGGTGCGATCCTGCCGACGTACGACGCCGTATTCCGCTTCAATCAGCAAAACCGTGATGAGCGTGACAAGGGCAAGCTGCCCCTGGTTGTGCCAGCGAATGAACAGGGCGCAGGCTTCATGGCGGCTGGTTATTCTCGCGCGACCGGTAAAGTAGGCACGGTAATGGTCACGTCCGGTCCCGGCGCAACCAACATGGTGACACCCGTGCGAGACTGTGCGGCCGACTCAGTTCCTCTGGTTGTGATTTGCGGGCAGGTTCCGAGAGCCGCCATTGGGACAGACGCTTTTCAGGAAGCCCCGATTTCTGCGGTCATGGGCTCCGTCGCGAAGCACGTGTTCCTGGTTACTGATCCCGAGCGCCTGGAAGCGACGATCCGCACGGCGTTTGAAATCGCGCGAACTGGCAGACCCGGTCCGGTCGTCGTCGACGTTCCCAAAGATGTACAAAATTGGACAGGCACCTTCGACGGCGGCACGAGACTCGCAATCCCGGGCTATCGTCGCCGCCTGCAACGCGTCACCGAGCGTGCACTGCCCGAGTCTGATTGCCAATCGTTTCTTCAATTTCTGAGTCAAGCGGAAAGACCGTTGATCTATGCAGGTGGCGGCGTAGTGAACGCAAACGCCAGCGACTCGGTGAGAAAGTTTGCTGACCGTTTCGGTATTCCAGTGACCACCACCCTGATGGGGATCGGTGCGGTAGATACGACCGAGTCTCTCTCACTGCACATGCTCGGCATGCACGGCATGGCCTACGCCAACTATGCCGTCGAAGACTGTGACTTTTTGATTGCGGTGGGCGCAAGGTTCGATGACCGCGTGGCCGGCGTACCGCAACGCTTTGCACCCAATGCACGTCACATTGCCCATTTCGATATCGACGTGTCGGAGATCGACAAGGTTCGCAGCGTGTCGTGGTATCACAACGGCGTGCTCGAGGACGACCTTGAGGCAATACTTAGCTACGCCGCACGCGTCAATTTTGAAAAACCGTTCGATACCTGGCACGCCGAGATCGCCGCACTGAAGACGCGCCATGCGCTGAACTTCGATCGTGAAAGCGACAAGATTCAACCGCAAGCCGTCATTGAATCGATAAACAAACTCACTGACGGTCGCGCAATCATCACGACGGGCGTCGGCCAACACCAGATGTGGGCAGCACAGTATTTTGACTTCCGTGAACCTCGGCTGTGGCTGACCTCCGGCAGCATGGGGACGATGGGATTCGGTGTGCCCGCCGCAGTAGGTGCTCAGTTGGGACACCCGGACAGATTGGTTATCGACATCGATGGTGACGCCAGTATCCGCATGAATCTCGGTGAGCTCGAAACGGTCACGACCTACGGCCTGCCCATCAAAGTCGTCGTTCTGAATAACTTCGGTGACGGCATGGTTCGGCAGTGGCAAAAGCTCTACTACAAGGGCCGGCTCTCCGCGAGCGACAAGTCACTGCATCGTAAAGACTTCATCAAGGCCGCCAAAGCCGATGGTTTCGAATTTGCGAAACGGTTGGCGAATCCCGAGGAATTGGATTCGACGATTCGCGAGTTTATTCAGTTCGATGGCCCCGCATTCCTTGAGGTCATCATCGATCCTGATGCCGCGGTCTACCCAATGGTAGGCCCGGGCCAGAGCTACGCAGAGATGATCACCGGTGAGTTCATCGCGAGCCGCGGCGATGATGCGGACAAAAACACCGAGCAGACGGAGTCATTTTAGCGCTAGTGTGCGGTCGTAGATGTCGCAACCACGCGCGAGCATCTCGTCATCGACATTTCCGCCTGAAAGTATGACTACGGTGGTTCGATGTCGCACGTCGAGCTTGTTGTGCAGCACAGCCGCCAATGCCACCGCACCTCCAGGCTCCAGGACCAACCGACATTCGCGACGCGCGTATCCCACCGTATACAGCGCTTGCTCATCAGTGACACTCACACCGCCCGCCAAGAGCGCCTGATTGATCGGAAACGTTAACGCACCTGGTGTCGGCGTCAGCAGCGCATCGCAAACCGAGCGCGTATTGGCCGAATTGGAAACTCGCCGACCTTTAGCAAGCGAGCGCACCGTGTCATCGGCCACTGAGGGCTCCACCGCATAGACTTTCGTTTGCGGCCAATGAACCGAGAGCACACTCGCAATCCCGGCGCTTAATCCGCCGCCGCCACAACACACCAAAACCTGCTCGGGCGCCACATCCGCCACTCGAGCATCTGCAACCAGCTCAAGGCCAATCGAGGCTTGCCCTGCGATCACTGCCGGATGGTCATAACTTGGGATGAGTGGCGCGCCTAACTGCGCCGCACGTGCCGTAGCAATCTCCTCGCGACTCTCCGTGTAGCGATCATAGGGAATGACGATCGCACCGAGCCGCTCGGTGCTTGTCCGCTTGGCCGGCGGTGCATCCTCCGGCATCACAATATGCGCTTGCACGCCCCGCAACTTTGCGGCGAGTGCAACGCCCTGTGCGTGATTGCCCGATGACCAGGCCACCACACCTGTTTTTCGTGCGACCGGCAGACAGTTATCCAATGCATTGAGCGCGCCGCGAATCTTGAACGAGCCTGTTCGCTGCAGATTCTCCGGCTTGAGTAATACACGCCCTCCCACTAGCTCGTTCAGTCCCGCGTACTCCAGCAGCGGCGTTGGATTGAGTTCACTGCGCAGCCGTGGATAGGCACCGCTCGCCGCCTCAACAACAGTCGCTGCGCTGAGCTCAGCTTCGATAGTTTGAATACTCATTATTGTAAAATTGCCAAAAAATCCCGGTTGTTCCACTGCGATAAATCGAACGCTGATGTCAGTGTATTCATGAACGGCGAACAGTATTGACTCGATGTGTGCCAAAAAGAACAACACGGCGCATTCTGTTGACTTGTCATATTTTCTAACCGTTTCGCGAGTAGACTGATAGACAGGGGAAAGCACTTCAAGTGCGGGGAGCAGGGATGGCATCCGAGGGCAGAAGTACCGACGAGCTGATTCTGATGTTGTTGACCGGGGCCGGCACGATTGCCGTGCTGCCGTTCGCCATCATGCGATTCATGCAAGGCAGCTGGCCGCTGTTTTTTCTGGATACTGCTTTGGTCACCGGTCTGAGTGCCCTCACGACTTACGTATATCTCACAGGTCGAATTGCGCTTGCACGCTACGCAGTGGCAACACTATGCGTGGCTGCCATTCTGGGCACGGTATACGTCGCGGGCACACAGCAACTGACCTGGACATTCCCGGCGGTGCTGATCATCTTTTACTTGCTGCCACCGGTGCACGCGCTCGGTATCAGCCTGCTTACCTTCTCTGCGTTGCTGCCACAATTTGTCACAACGCTGGAACCTGCTCAATTGATGACAACGCTATTTACGATCGCTCTAACGGTCGCGTTCTCTTTTGCATTCTCATCGCAAAAGGAAGCTCAGCGAATCACCTTGCAAAACGTCGCGACCAAAGACCCGCTAACTGGCGCCGAGAATCGGCGAGGACTCGGTAAGCGACTCAAGGGGTTGATTGCACGCAATCAGAGAACACCTGTGAAAGTATCTTTGATCTTGCTCGACCTCGATAACTTCAAACGGATCAATGACGAATACGGGCATGCCGCGGGCGATGATGTACTTATCGGAGTCGTCAACGTGTTACGCCAGCGCGTGCGCACGAGCGACAGCATCTATCGAATTGGTGGCGAAGAATTCCTGATCATTGCGGACAGCGCTTGCGAAGGCACAGCGCACGCCATGGCAGAGGATCTTCGCGTTCTGATTGAGGCAACACGACTGGTCAAGGACTACCCCGTGACCGTCTCAATCGGCATTGCCCAGCTAGTCGCCGGAGAAGACTACGACAGCTGGATCAAACGCGCTGACGATGCCTTATACGAGGCGAAGCGAAAAGGGCGTAATCGGGTCGTGCATGCTTTGGCGGACGGCACGCTCTCAAGCGGAGTCCCGGCAGCCACGACCAGTCCCGCGCAAACGGCCCGTCTCGTCTCCTGATTTTCGGGATGCGATAAGCCTTACGCCGCGAGGCGACTGCCGTCGTTCGCAACCAGTGACACGAGAATGCAGCGCTTGCCGCCAAAGGGGCGGCGACCGTGCATGACCAGAAAGTTATCCACCAGGACCAGGTCACCTGACTGCCACGGTATATCGAACGTCAGCTCATCCGAGAGATCGCAGACCACCTGCATGTCTTCCGGATCAATAGCAGTGTAGTCACCAAAAAGAATCGATTTCTCCGCATCTTTCCAACCACGGAATGCGGCGATCAACTGGTTGAAGAATACGGAACGCCCGTCATTGAGTGTCCGCACTGCAGGCAGCGCCGGCGAGGTAAAGCTCAGCGACCCGTCTTCAAGCCACTCCCAGTCGTAGCCGAGCTCAGCCAGACGCGCTTCCGCTGCTTCGTGTGAATCGACCTTCAGTGTGGATCGCCAGCTGCGGCCCTGTCCGGACTGGGCATCATCTATATCCGGCATAGTGTTGCGGTAGCGCACACCATGTTCCCGGCAACGCGCGACAAAATCGGGTCTGGCTGACTCTAGCGCCTCCAACAACCAGTCTGATCGACAAACCGGCGTTTGGCCGGCCCGCTCCGGTGCGTGCTCACAGAAAAAAAACAGCTGCGCAGGAAACACCGGGGTCTGAGCCATCTCATGATGCATGTAGATCGAGACCTCGGGCGGTGCCTCGTTCGCGGTGAACACACGTTCGGTACGGTTAATCCGCACCGCGTTCGACAATGACTCCGCGTAGGTGAAGTTTTGCTGACCGAAAGCCTGAATAGCAGCATCAAAGTCCTGATCGCTCGCAAGCGGAAAGCCGCGCAGTAAAACGGCACCGTGGTCTGCAACCTGTTGCAACAACGTACTCCGGTTGTCGCGAATCCATTGCAGAGTCTCTTCGAGCGACATTGTCGACTCGGGACCAAAACCTACAGGGAAGGCATCAGGGTTTGCCTGTTGTTCGGGAAGACTGATCGATTGGACACTGGCCATGGCCGCCTCCTTAGTCGTAGATGGGATGGAAGCGGTTGAATGCCGCCTCACAAAACACTTTCGGATCGTTGAATCGTCGATCCAGGTTAAGTTTGGAGATATCGGTCATCTCGGCGTCGGTGAGCTCGAAGTCTCCGATCGCCAGATTCTCAGCAAGCCGCTCTTTGCGACTGGTTTTTGGGATCACTGCGGTGCCGCGCTGCACGCCCCAGCGCAAGACAACCTGTGCAGGTGTTTTGCCCGTGCGGTCTGCCGCGAGTTTCACCGGCGCCGCGTCGAGCACCGTTTCGCCCCGATCCGCCATACCGAGCGATACGTAGGACAGCGCGCCGAGCGGTGAGAATGCCGTTACGGGAATACCGTAGTCACCGGCCAGTCGGATCAGCGCTTCCTGCGTGAGATAAGGGTGCGACTCAACCTGCAACATGGCTGGCTTAATACGCGCGTAACTCATCAAATCGTGAATCAAACCGGTGTTGTAGTTGCACACGCCAATGCGTTTCACCAGTCCATCGTCGACGAGTTGCTCCATCGCAGCCCAGGTCTCGTGCAAAGGAACGGGCGCAGTCTCCATTTTGGGCTCCGCTGCATCCGGGTCAAAAAACCACTCAGGCGGATACCGTTCCTCTATCGGCACATACTTCAGTGCGATCGGAAAGTGGATCAAATACAGATCGAGGTACTCAAGCCCGAGATCGGAGAGCGTCTTCTCGCACCCCTCGCGTACATGCTCCGCCGCATGAAAGGTATTCCATAGCTTCGAGGTCACCCACAAAGACTCGCGATCACACAATCCTTCGGAAAGCGCTTGTTGGATGCCCTGCCCTGCTTCGATCTCATTACCGTAATCAGCGGCGCTGTCGATATGCCGGTACCCGACCTCGATCGCATCGCGAACCATGGCTGCCGTGTCTTCGCGCGCAATTTTCCAAAGACCGAATCCAACGTCAGGTGCTTGGTCGATAGTCGTAGTCACTATGCGGACTCCTTGATAAGCGAATGATCGAATGGGTGTTGGTTGAGCAACTCGGCAATCTCTACCGGCATTCCACTTGCCGCCGACTGCTGGGCGGCCGTCGCGACCAACACAGACCACAGTCCTTCGACGGCGGTCGCGCAATCCACAGTCTTGCCATCCAGTTGGTCATAAAACGCGAGGTGTTCGAACCACGTAGCGCCGTGGTGTCCACTGCCCTCAACGACAGCCGGGTAACCCACAGAAATCTCTCTAGATGCTGACGGTTCCGGGTGTTCGATAGAGACATGGGACTCAGCGCTCGCCGTGCTCAAAAAATCGAACTGTTCGACGGCGGTCAATTTCCCATCTGTGCCGACGAGCACCAATTCCTCTCGAAATTTTGGGCAGAACATGTTCAAGGTGAAGTTGGCACGAATCCCATTCTCGTACTCAACGATCACAAATGCATGGTCGTCGATATCGGAGCGTTCGCCGTCGTACTCGAAGTCCACAAAATTGACCGCCTGCCCTGCGCTCGCAAACACGCGCTTTGCACGTGCACCTGCAAACAGATTCATGAGATCGAAATAATGGCAGCATTTCTCAACAAGCGTGCCGCCCGAGTGACGCGAAAACTTGTTCCATTGATTCACCTTGTCGAGGAACGCGGGTCGGTACTCAGACATGCTGATCGTCTTGATATCGCCAAGCACACCTCGGCTTAACGCCTCATGCCGCGCTTCGACGTAGGGTGCCTTGTAGCGATACTGCAGGCCAATCTGAACAAACGACTCATAACGCTCAACGAGTTCAACCATCGCCAACGCATCGCTCAACGTCGTAGCCATCGGCTTCTCGACAAAGATGGGCTTGCTGGACGCCATCGCCGTTCGCAACACTTCTAGATGGGTGTGATTAGGCGTGCAGATAAACAGCGCGGTCGCATCGGGGTCGTTGCAAGCGGCCTCGAGTGTGTCAAAAACCGTCGGTTTGTCCTGACTGATCTCAGAAAAATTTCTGAGTGCGACATCGACGCTTTGCGACTGGCTATCGAATACACCACCGACCCGTGCTCGCCCGGCTAGCTGGCAAACTCGCATGTGCTCCTGCCCAATAGTGCCGGTACCAATCACGTTGATGGTATGAGTACGCGCGCCCTGCGCGTACAGGTATTTGTCGTCTCCGACAATGTGCTGCTGCCCAGGCGACTGCTCGAAGAAGCGCAGCCTCGGCATACGCCGATCTTTTGTCATGAGCGAAACCCCCATCGGCCACTATTTAGCGTTGCTCAGTCCAGTAATGCTACGCTTGGGCCGAAAAAGATACAAACGTTTGTATTACGTTATCTTGGGTTTACGAAACCACCGGGGTCATGACATGACAGAGACGGGCTGGAAGCGGCGCAGAGTGACGATCAAGGATATCGCCGCTGCTGCCAAGGTAGACCCTTCTACCGTCACTCGAGCATTGCAGAACAGCCCACGAGTGCGCACCGCTACGCTTGAGAAGATCCAACGACTCGCACGCGAGATGGGTTATGTGCCAAACATGGCTGCTCGGACTCTGGTGACCAGCAGGAGCAGCATTATTGGGCTCGTGTTGCCTGATATGACGAACCCTTTCTTTGCCGAACTAGCACGTGGCATCGAGGAAGAAGCGAGCAAGCACAGTCTCCGAGTGCTCACTCGAAACACTGACGGCGTTGAGGCCGCAGAGCGCGATGCGATCGGGTTCTTTACTGAGTTGAAGGTCGACGGACTGGTGATTGCGATGTCGCGCTCGAGTACGGAGTACTTCAAAACGTTGGAGACTCCGGTACCGGTCGTTCACGTGAACCGGGACGACCTCCCACATCATGTGAGTTGCGATCGCTATGCGGGCAGCCATCAGATCGTTGATCATATGCTGAAGGTGGGACACCGCCGCATTGCGCTGGTGACGGGACCGGCAGGGCCTGCGCAGCAGCCAAAACGTACCGCGTATGTTGATGCACTGCATGCCCACGGTATCGAGTACGACCCGAACTACATTTTCGCATTCAATGGTGAACTTCAGGACACCCGCCGAGTCGTCGATGAGCTGCTTGCTCTCGAGCACAGACCAACAGCGGTTTTCGCCTGGAACGACCTCTGTGCATTGGGACTGATCCGACACTTGTCGCTAAGAGGGCTGCAAGTCCCCGACGATATCTCGGTCGCTGGGCATGACGATATCGCCATCGCACGCTTTATGGACCCACCATTGTCCACAGTACATTGGCCGATGTACGAGCTTGGTCAAGAGAGCATCCGATACCTGTATCAATTGCGCCAGAACCTACCTGCGCAACCACCCAGTATTCCGTCGCCAACAGTACGCCTGCGCGGATCAATAAAAACGCTTGAGCCATAAAAAAACCGCTGGCCGACGAGCGTCGGCCAGCGGTCTTCGAGCGGTTGAGCTTAGTTAAAGTTCAGCACGAAATTCACACCGAAATAGCGATCTGCATTTCGTGGAATCTGATAGCGGAAGCCGTCGCCTGAGTACGTCGTTGCGTAGGACTCATCCGTCAGGTTTCTGCCGATCAGTGTGATACCCAGTTTGTCGTCAGCTGTGAAGTAGCCGACGCTCGCATTGAGGATCGCGTAATCAGGCAGCAAAACTTCCGGGTTCGACGTTTCGGTCTGACCGATGTTGCCCGAGAGCTGCTCGTCCGTGTAGACGTAAGTACCGTTGATTTGAATACGACGACCGTCAGCAAGATCGATGTCGTACTGCGCACCGAGCGAATACTTGAGGTCAGGTGCGAACGGAATCGGCGCACCACTGTTCGCGGCTTCTGCGTCGTTAATCGCGACACCCGCGCTGACAAACAGGCTCTCATTCAAGTTCGCGAGCACATCCAGCTCAAAACCACTGGTTTCAACATCACCACCGTTGGTGAAACCGGTGATCGTCGTACCGTCAGATGCATCAAAGTCGTTCGCCTGGAAGTCTTCGATGTCGGTTTGATAGGCAACCAGACTGGCAATACCCCAATCACCGGCGTACTTCACGCCGATCTCGAAGCTGTCTGAGCGCTCAGGATCAATCGGCGCAACGTCATCGTCGTCCATGTTGTAGAACACGTTGAACGCTGGGCCTTTGTAGCCCTGTGTGAACGTGCCGAAGACCATGGTCGAATCGCTCAAGTCGTACTGAAGACCAATACGACCCGACACATCCGTTTCATCAGTAGAGCCCGAGAAATTACTGTCGAACTGGTTGTTGCCGTCGGAGAAGCGCGGACGTACCCCAACACCGCGTCGACCAAACTCATCGTTGTTGCGACGATTGTGGTTGAACGTCACTTCATCGTCGGTGTAGCGCAAGCCGAACAACAGTCTCAACTCGTCATTGATGTTGTAGGTACCTTGCCCAAACACAGCGTAGTTCGTGAATTCGGTATCGAAGAAGCCTGTGGCCGACACGATATCGTTAGCGTTACACGTGATGTTGTTGGCTGCGATAAACGCCGCCACATCCGCCGGAGTGTTTGCCTGCCCCAGCGTGAATTCGAGATGATTGGCAATCGCTGCATCGAGCTGCCCATTGTTGTTCTGGCAACTCGCATCTCGAGTGAAGTTTCTTTCTGAATCGATGTTCCAGTAGAAGAAACCGACCTGATACTCGAACGCTTCACCCAGAGGTGAGGCCAACCGCAACTCTTGCGAGACCTGCCGCCATTCCTGCGGCCCGACATCATGCAACTGGAACGGCACACCGAATACGGGGTCATTGCTATCACCCGCGATCGAGGTGAAATCCCCTTCACGGAACTCGGTATTGTTCCAGGAACGCCACGCCGTGATCGATGTCAGTTGGTGGCCGCTGTCAAACTCCGTGTCGATTTGGATCGATGCGCCAGTGAACGAGTCGAGCGTTCGCGTTTCAAAATCATGGTCCACGAATCGTTGATCGAGATCGAGGCCTGCACCTGATGGCGCCGCTTCGGACGCCGGGTTGCGTCCACTTGGACGTGCTTCCAAATCGGCGCAGCAGTCATTATCCGCTTCGTAGTCTTCGTAGATGAAGAGCACGCTGGTGCGGTCGCTGATGTCGTAGTCGAGCATCGCGCGCACACCGGACTTGTCATAGCCGTTGACCGTTTCGTTGTTGAAGACGTTTTGGATATAGCCATCAAACTGACTTTGAACGACCGTCAAACTGCCCCGCAACTCTTCGTTGCCGGCGATTGGGCCCGATACACGGGCGCGCGTCATGTATTCGTTGTCCTGATAGAAGGTGCCCATCAGTTGCGCTTCGAATGACTCGGTCGGCTTGCGTGTGGTGATGTTGACCACACCCGCCGAAGCGTTCTTGCCGAACAGAGTGCCTTGCGGACCACGCAGCACTTCGATGCGTTCCAGATCATACAGGTCGGCGAACGCCTGGCCCGAGCGACCGAGAACCACGCCATCGACCACCGTCGATACGCTCGGTTCCGCGCCGATGCTGAATGAAATCGTGCCGATACCGCGTACCGTCAGCGCGCTGTTACGCGTGGTGTTGCCGGTTCTGAACGACACCGCCGGCACGAGTGCCTGAAGGTCTTCAATGTTTCGAGCAAAGCTCGCTTCGATCTGGTCTTCCGAGAGGACGGTAAGACCGATCGGCACATCCGAGATATTTTCTTCGCGCTTTTGCGCGGTGACCTTGATCTCTTCGAGTACCCCCTGCGCGTGTGCAGAAGGTGCGCTGAATAGTGGCATTACCCCAACAGCTAACGCTGCCAGAGTGGTTCTTGCAACAAATCGCATGCTTCGCTCCTTATGAATTGGCATGCCTCATATTTGGCAGGAACAATCCACAAAGAGTGTTGGCCCCCGCCCCCCTAGACGAGAGTTCTACGCCTGTGGAGGGCTAAATGCAAACGTTTGCATTGGTTGTTACGAGGATTCAGTTCGGAATAGCCGTATTAATGCCGCGAAGCCGTTGTATCCACACAACAAGGTTGATAGCCACCAGTCCCATCGACAGTGGTAGCAACCATCCGTTGCCGCCGTCGACCAGCCCCACCGGCGAGAACACCAGATAAAGCAAAACGACGCACGACATCAAGGTGACCGATACTGGAATGGCCAGTTTCCAGGGCGTCATATCGACTTTACCTGTCGACTGGTAACGCCACTCGTGCTGGCGCGGCTTCAACGCTCCGCAAATCAGCATGATCCCGACCTCGATGACAAACAGTACGCCGTACAGATGCAGGAAATGCAGAGTCACGACATCCGCCAAGACAAACTTCGCTAGGGCATACGCGACGACATGGAACACGATCACAATTTTCGCACCGAGCGCTGGCACCCGCCGGGTGAACAATCCAACCAGGACAATCACCACCACCGGAATGTTGTAGAAGCCGGTGAAGATTCTGATGATTTGCCAAAGACCTTCGGGCGCGTATTGCAAAAGTGGCGTGACGGCAAATGAAAACAGCGCGATCACCACACTCGCGATTTTTGCGACACGCACCATCTGCGCATCCGAAATCGCGTCTTTTTTCAAAGGCGCATAAACGTCCAGACAGAACAGCGTTGCTGCTGAGTTCAACAACGAGTTAAACGAACTGAAGACTGCGCCAAGAAGCACCGCGAGGAACAAACCCGACAAATAGAACGGCAGCACCCCGCGAATCAACTGCGGATAAGCGAGATCAATCGAAGCGAGACCTGGACCGTACAAATGAAACGCAATGATGCCCGGAATCATCATCATGAAAGGGACCATGACCTTGAAAAAGCCCGAGAACAGCACGCCCTTCTGTCCCTCCGCAAGCGACGCAGCGCCGAGCGTGCGTTGAATCACATACTGGTTGGTGCACCAATAGAAGAGATTGGCGAACAACATCCCGGTAAATAACGTACCGAAAGGCGTTGGGTCTTCCGGGCCACCGATGGCGTTCAACTTATCGGTATGGGTACTCGTAATGATCTCAAGACCGCGGAGGACACTACCCTCGCCCAGGACGTTCAGACCCAATACCGGTACGAGTATGCCAACGAACAACAGCCCCGCGCCGTTTAGGGTGTCCGACACAGCGACCGCTTTCAAGCCACCGAATACTGCGTAGATCGCCCCCACAGTGCCGATCGAAACGATAGTAATGACGAGCCCTGTGCTGTAGCTGACGTTGAGCATCTGCGGCACATCGAACAGTTTGAGCACGGCGAGTGAACCGGCATAGAGCACCGACGGAATGGTGACGAGACCGTAACCCACCATGAACAGAATCACCGACATGCGTCGAACAGAATCGTCGAAGCGGTCAGAAAGAAACTGCGGGAGCGTGGTGAATGCACCAGCGAGATATCGAGGCAGGAACAACAGCGCCATGCAGATCGTAGCGAAGGCTGCGGTGACCTCCCAGGCCATACTGCTCATGTTGAACGCGTATGCCGAGCCGTTCAGGCCGATCAGTTGCTCTGCCGAGAGATTCGTCAGCAGCATCGATCCTGCGATAAATACTCCGGTCAGGCCGCGTCCCGCGAGGAAGTATCCATCTCGTGTAGAGACCTCGTCTTTCGATTTGAGATAGGAAATCCAGGCGACCAACGCCATGAACGCCGCACAGCTGCCGAGCGTCAACAACAGATTGTCAGAGTTCATACCCCCCCCCCGGTATGCGCTTCCTTCCCCGCAGGAGTGTGCACGCAAGCGTACTGCGGGTCGATCAATTTCTCATGTTTCGGCGAGTTCCGTCGCTATCTCCTGCTCAGTCGGGGTTCGAAAATGCACCGGGTAAGCGGGACGACATGAGCAAGACTTCGGACAAGTACAGCGCGGAATTGCATCGTGTGCAGGCTTTGTTGTCGCGCCGCCGCAAGCTGGTAGACGGATTTTTCGTACTGCTGATCGTTGCCTCGTATCTCGCGTTGTCGATCTCGATTGATCGCTCTGCAGAAGACGCCACCACGATCAATCTCGCCGGGCAGCAACGCTCGCTCACGCAGCGCATTGGCCTGCTCGCCGGGCAGGTCGGCCTGCCACTCTCGGACGTTGAAACCAACATCCTTGTGGCCCAGTTGGAGGACGACATCGATCAGATCGAAAAGAGCCACGAGTTTCTGATCAATCTTCCCCGCATTCGATACTCCAGAGACATCACGCGGCGCCTCGATGAGGCCTATTTCGCTAATCAAGGACTCGACAGCCGATTGCGTGCGCTCATCGCCAAAGGAAGGGAACTCATCGAGCACATTGAAAGTGGCAGACATTCAGATCGAATGGACCGGCTATCGACTGACCTACAGGACATCGCGTCAGGCGCCTACTCAGACCCAGACTCGCTGTTGTACGCGCAGAATGGCATCGTGAGTCTCTACGAACTCGGCTACCAGGCAAAGCAAACGCAGTTCCGATGGTTGCTGAGGGGCATTCTGACATTCGCACTCGTGCTTCTGGTCATCGCGTCGATCTTGATTTATACCCCAGCGATCCGGCAATCAGAACGCTACGCAGTACGCCTTGAGAAAGAGCGTCGCCGCGTTACCGAATTCACGCTGCGCACCGTTGAACAACTAAAACCAACGATAGACAGGCTGGTCTCGCTCACTAGCGACAACGGCGACCGGCAGGACCGAGGATTACACCTGCAACAAGCAGCGGCGCACATCCGCTACCGGATCGAGGAGCTGGGCGAACTCATCGACCTGGATGCTGCAGGATCGCACGTGAATGAGTTCTCGATACGCGACATGATAGATCGCGTTGCGACCTACCAAGGGCAGCGCCCCGAAGCCGCCGGCGTACAGATTGAGACGCATGCGCCTGCTGACAAGATGATCCGAGGTAACCGGGCGATCTTACGCGGCTGCCTGGATCACCTGGTAGGCAATGCAATCACTTATCGTGACCAGTCGGAACTACTTCCCATGGTTAGCGTCTACGCCGATTTCCCATCCGATCAGGAATGCGTCGTGACGGTGAGAGACAATGGTGTAGGCGTGCCCGATGAGCGTCGCGAGAGCCTGTTCGAAGCCCGCTCTGGTTCACAAGGCTTCACTGGGGTCGGCCTCAGTCTGGTTCAGCAAAACATCCAGGCTTGCGGAGGCAGCGTCAGCTACTCGCCCGTGATTGGGGGATCGGCGTTCGAACTTCGATTCCCTGTCGATCAATCACTGGCTGCCTGACAAGATCGCCGCGGAGTCGCAGTGCCAGCAAGTCTCAGCCCCGATCGGGCTACCGGGCGGAATCTCGGGCACTGGCGGCAGCTGAGCCGACTCGGGGGTCATGCCCGAATCGAGGTAGTTGTCGATCGCAACGACGAGCCTGGAGAAGCCCGCCTCCTTCTTGAACTCACCGCGGGATAGCCGCCTCGCTAGAGCGCTGAGCTCTGCGCGCGCAGCATCTCTGGCGGCCAGGCTATGCCCAGCCTGACCGTCAAAGCCGATTAATGATGTGACCAGAACCTCCGTCGCGCCGAGCCGTGCGAGCGACTGTTCACGCGAGGCCACCGGCTGCAATATGGCGTCGCTTGCCGCCGTCATCACTTCCCGCGCCCGCAGCGTACGCTCAACGGAATGCTCAAGGCGCGCAAGCCGCTGCGGGTGTAGAAGCCCTTGCAACGTCACAGCCGCTGCAACACGCCCTGCGTGCGCGGCATCGAAAATAGCGCCGCCCTGCGAAGCAATGCGTTCTCGACCTTGAATAGGCTCCCAGGCGTACAACGGCGGCGACATCAGTCGCGAAATGCGCTGTGGGATCGCAAGTGCTGTTGGCGTGAGTGTTGCTGTCACGCTCTGGAGCGCTGCCCTCTGTCGATCCAGATCAACGGGCATGACCGCATCAGTAGCACCTGCGGCACGGCGATAGTCGAACTCGTAACCACCAATAAGCTTGGTCGCCGCCAAAACTTGGTACCGGTGATAGAGATAGATCGGTGCAAACACCGTCTGAATGTCCGACAGAGACTGGCCAGCGGCAACGCTGTCTGCGCCGAAGGTGCTAAGTGCAGCGGCGCGCACCTGCATGACATCGTCCAGACTCGTGACCGGATCGGTGCCGTTATCCCAAAGGCTGCCGCGTGCGTGCGGCGCACCGACGGGTCGCGAGTGCTGGTCTGCAACGTAGTGAAGACCGCTGGCAAACGCCTCGTCGACCATTTTATCGAGCGCGGCTTTCTCATTGCTTCCCTCCGGAAACTCGGAATAGAGCCACTTCACCGTGAACAAATCCCACGCGCCCATGCCGACCGCGTAAGCATCGGCAAGATCAACTCGACCGGTCCCGTCGAGCCTTGCCAACGGCGCGGGATAATCCATGACCGATGCACGCCCATCCGCGCTGGCAGCCATATTGTGTGCAAAACCCAGCGTATGACCCACCTCATGTGCGGCCAACTGTCGAATCCTCGCCAACGCCACCTCCAGCGGATCATTCGGCCCGCCGGCGCCGGTCTGGTTGCGACTGGTCAATCCTTCGAAAATCATGCGGTCCTGCCGCACACGTTGACTGCCAAGCGTGACACGAGCCTTGATCATCTCGCCAGTACGAGGGTCAGCGATGCCACCGCCATAAGACCAACCGCGTGTCTGCCGGTGCACCCACTGCACCACGTTGTAGCGGACATCCAGGGGGTGCGCCCCCTCAGGCAACAGCTCGACCTTGAAGCCGTCGATGAAACCTGCAGCATCAAACGCGTCGGCCCACCACCGGGTGCCCTCGATCAAAGCGGTGCGCACTGGTTCCGGTGCGCCACGGTCGATGTAAAACACGATCGGTTTCTTTACGGGACTGCGAGCGGCCGTAGGATCGGTCTTTTCCAGACGAAAACGGCGGGCGAGTCCGCGAAAGAGCGGTTGGTCCAATGGCTGCGCCATATCGTAGTAGGTGACGTCGATGGTCGCGGTACGCGCATCGGCTTCTCGCACCTTATATCCGGGCGCCGGGAGTCGAACCAGAGAGTGGTGAACCGCGAACGAGACCGAGGTGGGATCTGCGGCCGTGGCACGCACCTCACTGCCCGGGCTATTGCTGGTGAGCGTGATGATCGCCTCCAGCTCAAGGTTGTCAGGAAACACAAGCTGCTCGGGTGGCACAACACTGCGGCTCTTGTCGAGGTTGAATACGCCCTGACCGGTTGCTTTGAGTCGCTGCGCGATTCCAACGCTGTCTCGTGCGAGAAACTGACCAAGATCGATCAGGAGTGTGCCTTTCGCCGACCGAGCGACAACCGGTGTCGACCAGATGATCGAGCTTGCGAATGACTCCTGAGTCGCACGGCGTTCGAATGGGTCACTGGAGTCGGCCCGATATTCGAGGTTGTCTGCGATGAAATAGACCTGGTCGCCGCTATGCATGATCGTGATCAGACGACCCGCATCACCCGCGCCACGATCAAGCCCAACCGGGTTGGATCCAAGCCCGGTCCGAAGCGCAGTCGCGTAGATTATCTGATCGACAAAACCGGTTTCCCCAGCAGCCGGAAGTTCGGCCATGACTTTGCCGCCATGCTCAGCGATGTACATGGTCCAAAGACCGTCCTGCTGTGACAAATCCGCAATGGCATCAGAAAAATCATCCGCGATCGCAGTGCCCGACAGCAGACACATCACAAGAACACAACGCCACATATCTTTCCCCTGAACTCGACCGAATATGGAGGTTAAACGACCCGCGCCGCTCGTGCGAATTCGATGCTCAGACCGCCTCCAGAAGCTGATCGGTCTTGGCTGCGCAAATGAAATCGTTTACGGAAAGCCCATCGATGGCATGCGTTGTCCAGCTGACTCGAGCGCCCCCATAGCGCAATTCGATCACGGGGTGGTGACCCTCCGTGTTCGCAATCCATGCCACTGCATTCACAAACGACATCACACGGCTAAAGCCAACGAACTCGATATCGCGCTCGATACTCCGGCCCTCGTCTACGACCTGCCAGTCGGTGTGCAGAGACCGGCGCAGACGCGTTACCGTTTCCAGGTCGAGGGGATCGACACCACCCTCACAGGGCTCACACCGCTTCTCTCTAAGGGCCTGCGCGTCCCAACTCATTAGCCGCACCTCACAAAAAAATCCGACACACCTGCCACGATGCACTCGCGCGGGTGTGTCGGATTCTAGACGGCGTTAGAGTTCACGCAAAGCGGAACCCGACGCCTTGGGTCACGGACTCGAAGGATCGGTTTGCGCCGCAAGCGCCTCACCAGAGCCAGTATCGCGATAGAAGGTGACGACAACGCGCCGCTGCATCGCGAGTTCATCGAGATCCACAGGGTCTGTGCCACCGTAGGTGGTTAGCGCGCCGTGGCCGTAAGTCTGAATGCGATCCGCCTCAATGCCCGCGGTGATCAACAAGTCGCGCACGGCAGTCGCCCGACGCAGAGATAAATCTGCGTTGTACTCAACCGCACCGCGCGCATCCGCGAAACCATCGATCTGCACACCGAGCTCCGGCATCTCCGCCAGCGTCATTGCCACTTGATTTACCTGCGCGACGAGCTCGCTTTCGGGATTATCGTCGTCAGTACGGAATGGCACGCTGAACGACACGCCCGAGTCCAGTGCCGTGTAGAGCGCACGAACCCCGCTTTGATCAAGCTCGGTCAGTTCCGTCTGCAGGCGCTCCTTTTCGGCGGTCGTTGATGCCAACTGATCGCGGGTATCACCTAACCGTCGATCGCGATCGGCGACTACTTCCGTCAGATCATCAATCGATTCGGACTTCTGGTGGAACTTGTCCCCCAGCACCGCACCGATTGCAGCACCGATCACGACTCCCGGAGGACCGCCGACCAAGCCACCCAGAACCGCGCCGCTACCAACGCCCGCCATCTCTTCCTTTGAACTATTTTCCGCGTGCGCCGAACCTGCCGATGCCATTGCCAGTGAAAGTGCCACTGCGCTTACCAGTACTCGTTTCATTGTCTGTCTCCCGTATCAGAGTATTGCTTCTACGGGATCCATTTAGCCGAATGGAGATGGCGATATCCCGCAGACTTCCGGGATAGAAAAACGAGCGATTGTGGCGAATTGTGGCGCTTAGCCCCGCTCGGTCAACGCGACGAAGGTGCCGCCGTTGCGACGACAAAGCTCGCGCATCAATGCGGCAAACTTCGTGGATCGGTTATCGCTGGAACCAAGACCACCGAAGCCGATCGGAAAGCCCAGTGCATGGATACGCACACGTGGTCGACCTGCGGCGTCAGGCTTGTTGATCGACGCAACACCATCGACCACTTGCTTGATCGAGTTGCCGCTGAAGTCATCGCCAAAGACATAAAGGCTGATGCGTTTATCAGCCGACCAGAACGTTCTGATCGCAGCGGCGATGCCATCGGCAGGATTCGAATCACTGAACGCATCCCAGGTTGCCATGCGACCCGCAATCGATCGTCGCAGTTGCGCGGAGTCCGTCATCCAGGTCCGCGCAAATTGTCCGAACATATAAGCGCCGTTGTCATTCATGATCTGAATGCCACGTACCCGCGGATAGGCGTTCAACACTTCATTGATCTTGCGAAGCACCAACCCCCAGTTGAACTGACGCATACTTCCAGACGTGTCGATAATGAAGATGATGTATTCACTGTCGACAGGAATGCCGCCGACCGCACCACCCGGCTTTTGCGCTTTTGCACGAGCAGCGAGTCGACGCATCTCCTCGGTCAATCGCTGCCGAGCCGACAGGAGTTCGCCGACTGTCTCTCCGGCAATCGTCGCATCACCGGCCTTTGCCTCGAATTCGCCGCGCAGACGCGACAGCTCTCCACGTAGATCGTAGACGAGTTCCTGGCTGATCACCTGCTGATCGATGACACCTTTGAGTCTTGCCTCAAGGCGCGTGCTCTCGCCGCGAATCTCGAACAACGTATCCTCGAGCTGCTCGATCAGCCCTTCGAGCTCCTCGGGAGGACGTTCGAGTGTCGCAGGATCGTATATACGGGTCAGGACAAGCAGCAACACCACGGCACCAAAGCCACAGCAAATGCAATCGAGGAAGGACAGACTGAATGTCTCTGTTTCGCGGCGTTTCCTGCGTGCCATCCGTCCCCTCCTATGGCCAGTCGTCGCTGACCGACATGTACGACCCGCCCGACCGATAGGCAAGCTGCCAGAACAACACGGCCGCGCGATACTCACCTTCCATCTGATACATCAGCACGTTGACGGGCACTCGCCCAGGCAGCAGGCGCGCAGCCTCAAGGAACAGCAACTGCCGATCATTCTCACTGATGGTCCGGTCCTCGTTCTCCTCCCGACCCTTGGTGGGTAATCCGTCGATCAGAAGCACGATATTGTCCGGTTTCGGATTCAGTCGATCCACCGCCTCGAACGCCTTGTACAGATTGGTACCACCCTCAGGGGAGAGAGCCCGCAATTCTCGAATCGCACCATTAAGCGCACTCGCATCATCGACGTCTTTCCACTTACCCTCTGAATCGGGCACCAGCGACTCAGTGGTTTCGTTGAATTTAAAAATCTGGAACTGCGAGCCTGGCCTCAACTGGG
This sequence comes from Pseudomonadota bacterium, assembly GCA_038521865.1. Taxonomy (GTDB): domain Bacteria; phylum Pseudomonadota; class Gammaproteobacteria; order Steroidobacterales; family Woeseiaceae; genus CALBPI01. The sequence continues at coordinate 170,330 of JBCBKO010000003.1, forward strand.
AAGTCAGCCAGTCGACTGACGCAACCGTTTGCCGCCACTTTGCCGCCCTTAATCGACGCTCCTTGGGTTGAACCCGACGACGAATCACGCCAACAATCGTGTCGTCCAACATGCTCGCTGAGGTGTCAACGAGAATGACCGTTCTCTCGCCGCCGACTCTCAAACCGGTGAGATACTGTCGCTGACCATCGCCGATGACGCCGCGAACGTTGTCTCCGGACGGGCCACTGTCATCGCTCGATGCCGCTAACCGCTTCTTTGCATTTTCGAGCTGCTGAATGTCTGCCTGCAGATCTTCAATGCTGTCGCGCTTTGCAATCGTAGAGGCATCGAACTGAGCGAGATCTTCTTTGATCGCCTTAATGCGTTCGGCGAGCTCTGCCGCCTCGGAATCGGAGCGCACAATCTCGTCTTGCGTGTCCGCCAGAGTATTGCGCAATCGCACCAGGTTTCGACGCCCGTTCAGGACTTCGATCTCAACCTTGCGAACCTCGTTCTGAACATCCTCGGGTACGGGTGGCGTCTGGTCCTTGACCGTCGCGTTAATGATCATGAAGAACAGGACAACGGCGCCGAAACCACAGCTCATGCAGTCGAGGAACGACATATTGAAACTCTGCGCTTCACGACGTCTGCGGGCCATCAGAAGTGTTCCTCCCGAATCAAAAACAGCTCCTGCCCCGGTGTACCTACTCTGATGGTGTCGCCTGCCCGAAGCGCAGCACTGCCGTTGATACGGCTGCCGTTGAGGAACGTGCCGTACCGTGACCGGTCAACCAGAAGACACTGACCACCCTCGACCGACAACTCACAATGAACGCCCGACACGCCAGCAAGACCGCCGTCTAATGCCAGGTAACGCTCCAAACCCGGCGCACCTCCGTTACCGATGACCAAGGGCGCCTCGGTCAGGGAGTATGCGGACTCACCAAACAGGATGTGCGTCGGCACGCCGTGAACGGGGATATCGTCGGTAATCAATCCGGCGACTTCGCCCTCGACCGGCAGCTCGCGAACAACCCGAGTTGCGTCCTCGTCGATGCGGCCGCGGCGAGCCAGCACACCGTCAACCATCGCCTCGTCCGGTAGCGCCACGTAGCTGCCGCCCACTCGTGCAACGAGGAGATCAGCGAGACCCGGCAGTGCTGCTGTCTCATCACGCAACTGAAACACTGGCGTCTCACCGCTCGCCAACATAGCTCGTGAAAGATCAGCAATCCGCTGGAAGTGATCGAAAACCACATTGACCACATCGACTTGGCTAACCTCGATCGAGTATTGATTGTCCTGCACATCGAGCACCAGTGTCTGTTGCTCGGACTCCGTCACGGCGATGAGCCATTCCGGCAACGCATCAAACAGCGCTTGCTCTGAGGGTGCACTGTGCAGAGGATCAAAACGCGACTGGCGCACAAACTCCGCGGAGAACCATCGGATCCAGGTGTCGTACAGAGCGAGTAGCCCGCTGCCCTCGAGGATCTGGACGTCTTCAAGCGTTGTGGCGCTGCTGGTTTGACGCAGCTTGGCAACCCATGCGCAATGCAGTCCAATCTCGAGATGCAGCGGTACAACATCTACGTAGCGTTGCCGCGTGGCCGCGGTCGCCGCATCGATGAGCGCCGTGATCCTGAATCCAACCGCCTGGCAGATCCCTTGCAGCAAACCGAGCGCGTTGCGATCCATGAAAGGAGGCACCACGATCATCCCTTCCCGTTGCTCCTCCGGGACGCGCTCAAGCAGATTACCTAGTTGACTAGCCGCCAGATCGGCCCGTGTGAGTGGCTCAAAGTTGGTAATCGGCTGCGTGTCGAGTCGATACCAGAAGTCAGCCTGTGTGCGCCGCGGATGCAAACGTGAGGTTGCACGAGCGTTCGCACCACTGACTTCGACGTTACGGTCTTTCAGTAGGGCGAATCCCGGCGCGACCGGGTGGTGGTTTGTTCCATCCGCCAGCCGAATTCCGGCGTCGTTTAGATCAATAACTAAACTCAATGGACCGCTCAACTATGCTCCGCATACATGTGTCGTACCAACCGCTCATCGCAGTAGTGCTCGGTGTCAAAAACGAGTCTCTCCTGCATTAGTTGCAACTGATGCACGAGGAACATCAGGAAGATGCTGATCATCAGCGCGATGAAGGTCGAGTTGAACGCGACGCCCAGAGACTGAGTGACACCAGCGATATCGCCCTGCACTGCACGATCAGCCTGACCGAGTGCGTCACCGATGCCCCTGACGGTTCCGATAAACCCGACTGACGGGATCGCCCACGAAATGTAGCGAATCATCGCCAGTTCCGATTCCAGCCGGTCGGCTTCAGATTCACAGATCGTGTGGGTCGATGAAGCAACGTCCTGAACATTCCGCGTAGACGAGAAACGCTGCAACGCATTCAACAGCGCACGCGGCAACAGCATCTTCCTCGTATCGTCATCGAGAGACTGGATTTGACGCGAAAATTCTCTCGTGTCCTCGGGCAACACCCGCATCCCGTCAGCCACAGAAACCAGATTGCGATCCAGCAACCGCCTTTCCCGGACGAGACGATTTGCCTTGTAACCCATGATGGCAAGCGCCCATAGCATCAAAACGAAGCAAGCTTCCTGCTCAAAGTCTTTAATCAAGACCCAGACCGAGCGCTCTCGAACGTGGTCTGGGTTTTGTTCGACCGCAAGGTTTTGCGCCTCGATATGCTCGGCGGCACTGGGGCGCACGACCGACACCCAAAAACCGTGCACGATGACGATCGCTATCGCCAACGCGAACAGCTGGAATACAAACTCAACGGGAATATTTTTTTTCTGCATCAGGTTCTGACTCCAGTCAGATATCGGTCGGAAAGTCGATAGTGGTGTCCGGAGAGACGGGTTCGGTCGGTATGAAATTGTCGTCAGACTCCTCGTAAATCAATTCCAATTCGGAAAGGATTTGATCCACCGCTTCGTCGCCCTCACGAATCGCATCCGGGTCGGGTTCATCGGGTGAAAAACCCTCCACACCCTCGAGCAACTCCGCCTCTTCCTCGGCGCTCATTGGTCGCGGCGTCGTGTCCTCGGCCGGCGTGCTTTCACCGCCCTTATTCTCGGAGGGTACCGAATCTTGGAGTGCGGCGACCGTAACGGTATCCGATGGCTGGAACACAAAATCGGTCGCAACGAAGGTGAGTGCGCCAACCGCGCCGTACGCAAACCAGGTCCAGATCGGTACTACAGGTTTCATGACAATCTGCTCCTCGCCGACTTAGCGCGGCGCTGGCCTCACTATCCGGAATCCGACATCGACCTCCGGACCATTACCGGAGGTCCGACTGGCCAATCGCAGCGACTGCACGTTGGCGTCTCGCCAGCCTGCGCCGCGAATCACACGCGAGGTGCCTCGTGGCGGCCCCATTGGATCGATCAGTGTCACATCCGGTGGCGACACCTCATAAAAATCGTGCATCCATTCACGCACGTTGCCATCCAGATCGAACAAACCGAGGCGGTTCGGCTTGAAGCTGCCCACCGGGGACGTCGACGGATAGCCATCGTTATAACCGAATACCATATTGTTCAATAGCGCATCGCTGGACTCATCAGCCAAGTTCACTGACTTTTGCGGAGGCGGCAGCGCCGACCCCCACCCAAACCTGAGCGGCGAGCTAGCACGTCCGCCATACCGGGCCACCCAAACCCATTCGGCCTCTGTCGGCAATCGGTAGCCGTTTGTCGCACGTTCTGCGGCACGCAGGACGCCGTACTCGCCCACGTAGGCAGGCTCTAACCCCTCCTCGGCACTCAGCCAATTACAGTACGCAGCTGCGTCTTGCCAGCTCACGTTCACCACCGGGTTTTTGTCGCCTGCCAAGGAAGGATAGACATCGCCACCGCGCACATGTTCACGCTTGAACACACTAAATTGCTCATTGCTGACTTCATGTGTGGAGATATAGAACGCACGCGAGATCCGGACATCTCGAAGCGCCTCATTGCTGCGCCGGTCGGGCTCGCGCCGGGATGAACCGCGTTGGAAGGTGCCGCCAGTCACGTAGCGCAGTATGTGTCCGTTTTCCGTCTCCAGTGTCTGCTGGATGCTTGCAAGGCGCGCTTCCTCTTCAGTCATCATGCGCGCATCGACGGTTTGTTCCAGACCAGCACGCGGTGTCACCGAACCCGTCCACTCTGCATAGCCGGATTTTCGCACGGCAATGCGGTGCGGTTCGGCGGGCAATTCGAGTTGCACGGTGCCCGTCCCCACAGAGCGCCCGTTGATAAAAATCTCGGCATCGGTGGGAATCGCGCGAACAGTAACGGTGCCGATCTGGGCGCTGAGACTGATGTTGAGGTTGCGTCGCTCGGCCGCATCCAATGTCAGTCTTCGCGTCGCCGTGGCGTAGCCAGACCTTGCAACCTGAACGTTGTAGCGTCGACCAGGGTCTAGCGCGAGCGTCACGGGCGACCGGCCTCGGTAACGACCATTGATCGTAATGCTCGCACCGGAGGGACGCGTAACTACACGCAACGTGGCATCCGCCGGTTCGAAGATGATCGGTGCCGCGACACCACCTGCATTGGCAGCAACTTGATAGCTACGCTCCGCCGGCTTATACCCGTCCAGTTGATAGAGCACTGTCTGCTTCCCGGAGGGAACCCGAATCACGCCGGGCGTAGCACCTGACAACAAGCGGTTTTCGCCCTCCGGATCGACAAGATAAACGCTGGCGCCAGAAGGGGTGGTTGCTACCTCGACCCAGCCGATATCTTCCACCAAGTCGACATCGAGCCGCTGCGCTTGCTCAAGCCCAACCACCGCGATCGAATCCTCCCATGGGAGAAAACCCGGAGCATCGACCCGCAACGAATAGTTGCCGGGCAACAATCCATCGAATCGGGCGGGCGCGGAACCAACGACTCGCTCCCCGGCCGCGCTCTGCAGTGTCACCGTGGCGTCCGGTGCATCCGTCACGATATCCAGAGACCCGGGCAACGGCTCGAGATCAAATAGCAACACCGAGGTATCGCCTGTGATTTCCACGCGCTTGCGAAAAGGTCGGTAGCCCGGCGCTTCAAAGGCGAGCTGGTAAACACCACGGCGCATCAAAAAACGCTCACCGACCTTCAAAGGAAACCCGGGACCGGTAACCTCGATCTCATCCACCATGACCGGCGCGGTTTCTACCCGTACCGGTATCGATGTGGTGAACCACAGAGCAACACCCAATAGCGTTGCAAGCCCGGTCCCGATTGCAATCCATACGCCACGCCCACGTTTTTCTACTGGCACATCGGTTGCGGCCGGCTGCCAAACCTGCGCCTCGATGGGGGCATCTTCAGTGGCACTCGCGAGTTCCGGCGGTTGCGTTTCGAATTGACCGGCCGAACTGTCTTGCACGACAAAGAGATCGTTACCGTCAATCTCGATGCGCAAGTCCAGGCCGAATACGGACAACACCTGACCGTTACTCAGGGTCGTCGAAGCGACGAGCTCGGCGCCGTCCAGCTGCATCGGCGAGGGTTTCAGCAGCGGCTGGAGAATCACGCGACCGTCGACAACGTCGAGCTGCGCGAGCGACTGCCCGCCTGGGCCACTGATCCGAATATCGGCTGATGCGGACGTGCCGATTAGAAGCGGCAGATCTTGCGTGTCGAAACTGCGTTCGCTATCGCCGTGTTGCCATCGGATCAGATTTATCATCGTATCGGCTGCTCACAGGCGAGGTATACAGGCTCCGGAGACTGTCCGGAAATCACACGGAACTGCGCCCGTGCGTCTTTGAATCCACGCCGCGAGCCGACCACAGTGTACAGCCCTGGGCGCAACCGCAGTTCGGTTTCGGTAATGGTGCCGAGTTGTGCAACCCGAAGTACGGTAATTTCGGTCTCACCGTCCGAACGCAACGTCACCGCGACCGGAATCGCTGCACGTTTCAGCAACTCGGACAGGGCTTCCATGCGCGACGCGAACGCAGGGCCACGTGGCGCTACCTCATCCATCTGCGTCAGTAGTCTCGACGCGGCGCGCAGCGCATTGATGTCGGATAACTGGTCGGGGTTGTCGAGATACGACCGGGAACGCGCCAGCAAATCGATGCGATCTTGCGATCGAGCAAGACCCTCACGGGCAACGTTGAGATTCGGGTCATCCTCCAGAAGCTTGGCGTAGACATCTCTGGCATCGATCCAAGCCTCGGATGCTTCAAACTCAGCGCCACGTTCGAGTGCTGATTCGAGTTCCGCCTGCCGCTCTGCGAGCCTCACCTGTAGTAACGCATCGGCCACGGACGGATCATTGCGCACATCGCGTGCGGCACCGAAGGCACGGCGAGCCGATTCAAACCTATTGGCCGCCAGCGCTGCGAAACCCTCCGACATGCGTGTGGCGAATCGATCATCGCGAATCTCCACATTCATACGAGCACGTCCTTCCAATGCCGGTTGCCATTGCGCATCGATATCGAGCGCGACCTGATATCCATCGCGCGCCGCGATAAGCTCACCGGCCACCTCGAACTCGCGCGCTCGCCGTGTCGCAACCAGAACATCGTCAAGTCGCGTTGCTCGTTCCAATGCCGCCGTCGCAGCGGTATCACCGGGCGTGATTTGTAATGCACGCTCATAGGCCGCAATCGCCGCTACCGAGTCTTCCGCGAAAAACGCCGCGTCGCCATTGTCCATGGCGCGCTGATACTCAGTATCTGCAAGTGCCACCAACGGCTCGAGCAAAGCGATCGCCTCGCGGTATCGTGTTTCTGCGAGCGCAAAATCGCGGGCCAGATAGGCGCGATCACCTTCCTCGTAGCGCGCCTTCCCGGATTCATAAGCGACGCCGCCCCAAATGGATACTGCGCGCTTGGTCAAGCCGTCGTCGAGCGCTAGCAGCTCAGAAACAAGCTCATCGACTGCGCGACGTTGTGCGGCAATCGCCTCCTCGTTCGCATCGGATTCACTCGCAGCCGCATCTACCGAAGTATCGGTATCGCCGACGCCTTCGCTCTCCGTTGTTTCTTGTGCCTCGGTCGGCGCAGGCGAATCATCGCGCGTGAACCACTGCAAACCCTGCGTGAACAAGAAACCGAACAGGAGTACGCCGACAAGACCGCCGACCAATGTCATCGGCGAAACGCCTGACGACTCTTGAACCGGGACGTCGCGCTCGAAGGCACCATGCGGCAACCCCGGCAGTGGCGCGGGTTCAGCGCCCGCAATTGAGGAAGCGGGGCGGCGCAGACGAACTTCCAAGGCTCGGAGATCGATCTGCGATCGTGTGACCCCGGCACCCTCCAACGCCGTTGCGATCTCCGCCATGCTGGGGCGCTTGGCGCGCGGGCCGCGCGCCGCGGTAAGTAGCGCACGCACCGCGGGTGGCACGGCATCCGGATAGTCCGCTGAGGGGTCACCTGTGGCGAGTTCCGCAACCACCTGCGCCAGTGCGTAGGCATCGTCTGCGGGATGCGGCGGATCACCCGCTGCTTGTTCAGGGCTTGCATAGGCGGCTGTGCCGCCGCGCCGTGAATACTCAATATCGGAATCGATCAGCGTTGCGCTGCCAAAGTCTCCCAAATAGGTAGTACCACGACGATCAAGCAAAATGTTGCTGGGTTTGATGTCGCCGTGAACCACGCCCTTCCGATGCCAATAGTCGAGAGACTCGGCGACCACGCGCACGACACTGCCCCAGACGTTGAGTCCTCTGCCGACCAGATCACTTGCGTCGGTCCCGTCGATGTACTGCATCGCGTACGCGGGACAACCGTCTTCGTGCCAAGAGAGTGCCCGTACGGTGTGCGGGTGGTTGAGTCCGCGAGCGATATGCCATTCGTTCTCGAACGCGGTTCGTGCTTCCAGGCGCTCCGCCGAGGACGGGCAAAGAATCTTCAGCGCGACCGGAATCTGGGCCCGCGTATCTTCAGCGAGCCAGACTTCGGTATGTGCACCTGCGTGGATTTGTTCGAGCAGCACAAAGCGCGCTGCGAAACGCGCCTGTGGGGTGAATACGGGTTCCTGCATCAGCCACCGTTGTCTGCGCTGCCGCCGGTTCTGCCGTTGATACCGATGTCAGGGGACGATGAGAACCCGGTCTCGACCTCATTCATCTGTCGAAGCAGATCACGCCACTGGTCGTACTGCGACGATGCAGTGCCGGTCAATCGTTGGCTCTGCCCCTCAACTTCAACGACCATCGGTGCCGCCTCGTCACCAAAGGAATCAGACAACTCTTTAATCGTCTGGCGTTGCATACGCGCTTCGGCCAGGCGCCCGAAACTCGAAAAGAAAACGTTGATGCCACTGATGTAGGCGTAGTTGCGCAGCGAGCCCCGCGTGCGTCTGACCAGGTTGCTGTCGTTGCGATCACCCGTTGTTGTTTGGGTTGCCGCTGCGACCATCGCGATACCGGCAAGACCGCGCAAAAGCGCCGACTTACGCAATCGCTGGTATTCGAGCTCGGCCTCTCGGGAGGACTGGCGCCAGCTCTCGTAGGGCAATGCGATACCGAAATAGAAATTCGCATAATGCTCGTTCAGGGTGTCCTGAAAGAGTGCATCGTGATTGCGGATCTTATCGAGCCTCTGTGCCATAGGATCAGAGTCCGCGGGTAACCGGACAACTTCGTAACGTCCTTTGCGATCTCGCTCTACGTATTCGCCAAAGACTTCCGGTGCCATGTCGGCGTAAAAACGCATCCGCGAGACCGTGCGTATGTCTTGGATTTCCTCATCTGAGAGCTTATTCAAAGCCTGATACAAATCGTTCGCGACTTCGTTAAACACGTTCTGATACGGGTCGGCCATCCTATCCCGGCGTTTGCTGAAATCTTTTCGGTCGGTACGCGTCGAGTAGCGTTTGGAAAACCAGCGCTTACCACGAGAGTCGCGCGCCCAGACTTCGATCTTGACTTTATTACCGTCGGAGTGGCGCACGACGCCGCTCACCTGCACATCAGAAACCACTGACTCATTGGGGATCACGCGGATGGCACCCCAGTGGCCTGTGTCCTGAAGTGTCGTTTTCATGTGGTAGGCGAAGAAGCGGCTTTCAGCCTGGCGAATATCGACATCGACCTCATCCGGGGTCTCTTCCACATTCTCGGGTAAGCCTGGGTCGAATACGATCAAACCGAGATCAAGCAATCTCGATTCGGCAACCACAGCGTCCTGCCCAACCAATTCGACATCCGGTGCTTCATAGCTACGTGTGGCACATCCAGCAAGCAGCAACAACAGCGATGCGATGGTCAGTTTCCGCAAAGCCAGAGGTGTCGAAAATCGTCTTTCAGGCATCTACAAACTCCATTGGTTCGTCTATCGCTTCTTCAGCCCCATGTAATTTCGGTATTCGTCCCACAGACGTTCACGGATGAGTGGGTCTTCCTCGGCCTGGGCCGCTTCCCTGAGCTGTCGCGCAACAACATCATCAGAAGTTGCGGACGGGATGTCATCCGGTGTGCGCTCTTTGATCACGTCGTCAGGGATCGTCTGAATGGTCGGGACACCTCGATCCGCGCTGCCGCTGATCGTGCCGCCTTTTTCGCCAGCGCCTCCGCTGCCAGAGCCACTGCCCGCGCTTTTACCACCGCGGTTGGCCACCACGACGCCGCCGCCGGCCGATCCTCCGGCAGAACCATCGCCGCCAACCGTGGAGGTATCGCGCTCAACCTGTCCGACCGTCTCTTGCTCCTCGGAAATAACGTCTTCGAAATCTCCGAGGGATTTATCGAAAATTTCATCGAGATCGTCGAGGCCGCCTGGGCCACTGCCAGCCGCGCCGCCAGCACCACCACCGGCGCCACCGCCGCCGCCCGCTGCACCGCCACCGGATGCACCACCAGCACCGCCTTGGGCACCTCCGGCACCACCTTGGGCACCGCCGGCACCGCCTTGTTGGCCACCGGCACCGCCTTGTTGGCCGCCACCGCCAGGCATGCCGCCACCCGGCATTCCACCGCCTGGTTGGCCGCCGCCTGCTGCGCCGCCGCCTCCGCCGGACGGCATACCGCCGCCCTGTTGACCACCGCCCGCAGCACCGCCACCGCCACCAGATGGCATGCCGCCACCTTGCTGGCCGCCGCCTGCAGCGCCGCCACCACCTCCGCCAGGCATTGAGACTCCGCCGCCTCCGGGCATGGAGACCCCGCCACCGCCGGGAATTTGCGGGCCGGTCACGCCAGCGCTGACGCCGCACCCGGCGAGCATCAGTACCGTTGCCGTCACCAGCGTGTTTCGAAGCACCTTGAGCCCCGGATCATTGATCGTCGTTGAGCGGGTCATAGCGGAAACCTCCATCGCCTGAGGGTCATTCATCAGGGCTTACAGAACAATAAGACCGGTGCAGAACGGAATTCGTTGCACAAAAGTGCCAAAAAAGCCCGAGCTGTCTGCGCTTCCGCGCATTTTTGAGACAACCCTGCACACTTGTCCAAGACTACCAGAACAGGGGCAGCGCGCCAGTGCACCGCATCGACACTTTCTCGACCATTTATGGCCTCTTATCGAACAATAGCGCCACGATGTCGTCGGGTTTGCCGGGTTGGGTGGGTTCACGTCGCAACATACGCTCGGACGCCCGCGCCACCATTTGGTCTACAGAGGCATCGAGCGGACCGGTCCGCATCTCCTCCACGATTTCGGCCAGATGCAAATTGTCTGTAAGACCATCGGAGGCCAACAGCACACGGTCTCGCGCTGCCATGGTGATTTTCGGGCCAACCTCGATGAGCATTTCATGAGTGCCGACAAAATTGGAAACAATGTGGCGTTCCGGGTGGAAGATCGCTTGCTCCTCAGTCAGGTATCCCGCCGCAATGGCAAACCCGACTGGAGAGTGGGCGACCGTCTGCAGTTTCACGCGACTGCGTTGACCCGTAATCAGTCCGATCGAGTCGCCGACATGAAAAATCTGGACCACACGCCCTTCGATCAGTGCTGCTGTTAACGTTGTCGCAGCACCTCGAGTCGCTTGAATCACAGCAAGATTGGCCGCCTCGAAACCTTTAACAATGGTATCTCTATAACTGTCTCCGGCCTCTTTACCGTGCAGCGCAGTATCACGCAGTGTGCTGAGTGCGATTCGTGCGGCTCGCCTGCCTCCACGAATGCCTCCTGCGCCATCAGCCACAGCCAGCAACGTTGTCTCAGGTGCCAGCTCGACAACGAGACCCGCATCCTGGTTATCCTCCGGTTTGTCGGGGGAAATGGTCGAGAAGCAAGCAACACGCCCTCCCCCGACATCGACTAGTGCAGACTCCGGACCATCGGCAGCAGGAATGACCAAACCACGTTCGCCGATCACCGGGGAGTCGACCCGCGGGCTTGTCGCCGGAATCGTTTCAACCAAGAGCATCTCAACCAAAATATTTGTCCCAACCTGAACATACCCTAATTTGACATTAACGTCGCCTGTGCGACCTACGTCCCATTACTTAAGATGCATAACGAAAAAACACCGGATTCGCGGCCAATGACGTGTCGCTTAAGGTGCTTGCAGAGCGCCACGGCAACAGCAATTATCTGAACATGAACACACCAAGACCCACGCCAGATCTCTGCGATGACCACCCCGACTCAATTCAGGTTCTCGAGCCTTTATTAAAGAACTTCGGGGGTGTCGAGCGATTCGGCGGCGAGATCGTCACGATCAAGTGCTTCGAGGACAACTCGCTGGTGAAGGCACAGGGCCAGGTAGATGGGGGCGGTCGCGTCCTGGTAGTGGATGGCGGTGGCTCACGTCGCCGCGCCCTGCTCGGCGATCAGATTGCCGCCGCACTTGCGGCCAATGGCTGGGCCGGGATTATCATTTATGGATCGGTCCGAGACGTAGACGCTTTGGCGGAAACGGCGCTCGGCATTCAGGCAATCGGCGCCATCCCCGTCAAGACCGAGAAGCGCGGACTCGGTGACCTGAACGTCCCGGTCACCTTCGGCGGCATCACGTTCGAGCCGGGGCATTACGTCTACGCCGATAACAATGGTGTGATCACCTCCAACGCACCGCTCGACTAAAAAACGCTCGCTCAAACAAAAAAAGCGCGCCCACACTGTGGACGCGCTTCACGAAGCCTAAAGCCTGATTTGTCGGTCAGCTGAATTGCTCTTCTTCGGTCGATCCGCTGAGCGCGGTTACCGATGACTGCCCACCCTGGATCGTGGTCGTAACATCATCGAAGTAACCCGTACCCACTTCCTGCTGGTGCGCGACAAATGTGTAACCCTTGTCGGCGTCAGCAAACTCCTGCTCCTGCAGTCGTACGTAAGCTGACATGTCCTCGCGAGCGTACTCGTAGGCGAGGTTGAACATGCCGTGCCACATGTTGTGCACACCTGCCAACGTGATGAACTGATACTTGTAACCCATCGCCGCGAGCTCGCGCTGGAACTTGGCGATCGTGTCGTCGTCGAGGTTCTTTTTCCAGTTAAACGAAGGTGAGCAGTTGTAGGCCAACAGTTGGTCCGGGTATTCCTTCTTCAGCGCCTCGGCGAACTGGCGGGCCTCGTCGAGGTTCGGCGTTGCCGTCTCACACCACACCATATCCGCGTAAGGCGCGTAAGCGATACCACGAGCAATCGCCTGCTCGATGCCATTGCGGGTGCGGAAGAAGCCCTCCGCTGAACGCTCGCCCGTCAGGAACGGCGCGTCGTACTCATCGATGTCGCTCGTGAGCAGATCAGCGGCATTCGCATCGGTGCGGGCAAGCACGATGGTCGGTGTGTCGCAAACATCCGCCGCAAGACGCGCAGCGGTCAGTTTCTGAACCGCTTCGCGTGTCGGCACCAGCACTTTGCCGCCCATGTGGCCGCACTTTTTGACCGAAGCCAGCTGATCTTCAAAGTGCACACCCGAAGCGCCGGCGCCAATCATGGCTTTCATCAACTCGAAGGCATTCAACACACCACCGAAACCGGCCTCCGCATCAGCGACGATCGGTGCGAAGTAGTCAATGTAGCCCGCATCGCCAGGGTTAACCCCTTTTTGCCACTGGATCTGGTCAGCACGTGCGAACGAGTTGTTAATGCGCTCGATGACCTTTGGCACCGAATCCACAGGATAGAGCGACTGATCCGGGTACATGCTCATCGCCGAGTTGTTATCCGCAGCTACCTGCCAACCCGAGAGGTAGATTGCCTGAACGCCTGCTTTGACCTGCTGAACCGCCTGTCCACCGGTGAGCGCGCCAAGGCAGTTCACATAGTCTTTGCCAAACTTCTCTTTCGCTTCGCCATTCACGAGCGACCAGAGCTTTTCCGCACCGCGCCGTGCCAACGTGTTTTCGCGCTTGACCGAGCCGCGAAGGCGCACGACATCTGCGGCGCTGTAATTCCTGGTGATCCCGGCCCAACGAGGATTGGTTTCCCAGTCCTTCTCGATGCGTTGAATCTCGGCGTCTCGATCGTAATTGCCCGTGGTCATCATGCGCTCCTTAGCGGATCAGCTGTTTAGGTTACGTGCAGGTTAGCGCCTCACCCTAAAATAAATCTAGCCTATAGTTGCTATACTCGGCATTCATAAAACTAATAACTCGCTATGAGCCTTTCCAAGATCGATCTGAACCTGCTCGTCTACCTCGACGTCCTGCTGCGCGAAGCGAATGTCACCCGAGCCGCGCAGAAGCTGGGCATCAGTCAGCCTGCGATGAGCAACGGGTTGAAGCGGCTCCGTGAAACGTTCGGCGACCCGCTGCTCGTACGCACCAGCGACGGTATGCAACCCACCGAGCGCGCGCTGGCACTGCAGCCGGGTGTACGCGAGGTGCTGTCTCGCGTAGAACACTTCGTGCAGCCCGTCACCGAATTCAATCCGCGCGAGAGCCGCGAGGTCTATCGCGTGATGTGCAGCGACTACGCCGAAGTCACCCTGCTGCCCGGCTTGCTAGGCGTGCTGCGCGCCGAGGCGCCGCTCATCACGCTCGATGTTCTGACGCCGAGTGACGTCGACTTTCATGACGTGGAACACGGCAAGGTCGACCTCGTCATCAATCGGTTTGATGAGCTCCCGGCATCTTTTCATTCTACGGTGCTCTGGCGCGATGCGTTTTCGTGCCTGGTGCCGGCGGCAATCGCGAATCGAGGCAAGTTCGATCTCCCAACCTATCTCGGCGAGCGGCACGTATGGGTGAGCAAGACGGGTATGGGGGTAGGCGTCGGCATGAACCCGGCCGATGTGCAACGACTGGGCTGGGTTGATGAGGCGCTCGCGCGAATCGGTGAGCAGCGCAACATTGCCGTGTTTACGCGTCACTACCTCGTTGCGATGCAGCATGCGGCAAACCAGGACCTGATCGCGACGGTGCCGACGCGTGCCGCACAGTTGCTGGCCGAGCAACCTTCACTTGCCGTATTGCCACCGCCGTTCAAGATTCCCGAAATCGATCTCACGATGGCCTGGAGTCCGCTTCTGCACCAAAACCCTGGTCATCGCTGGTTGCGGCAGCAGTTCAAGCAAGTCGCCCAGGCGGCAGGAACGTAGACGCGTCGTCATATCTGTTGTGAATACCGAGCATCATTACTATTCGGTAGACGTATAACGAGAACTCTTAGACACTGGCGATCCCCTTGGACAGGAGCCGCTCGCATGTCGAACTACGTCACCAAATCGGATTTATCGGTCAACCCTGAGTTCTGCGCGTTTATTGAGCGCGAAGCGCTACCCGGCACCGGTATTGATCCCGCGCGATTCTGGGAGGCAATCTCTGGTTTGGTCGATGCCCTCGCACCGCGTAATCGCGAGCTGCTCGATGTGCGTGACCAAATGCAGAACCAGATCGATGCATGGCACCGAGACCACTCAGGTGAGCCTCACGACGCCGCCGCCTACCGCGAGTTCCTGACTGAAATTGGCTACTTGTTGCCGCAACCCGACCCGATGCCCATTGTTACCACGGAAAACGTCGACGCCGAGATCGCAACCACCCCCGGACCACAACTGGTCGTCCCCGTCATGAATGCACGCTTCGCACTGAATGCCGCGAATGCACGCTGGGGCAGTCTGTACGACGCACTCTACGGCACTGATGTGATTGACGAAGCCGACGGGGCAACCCGCGCCGGCGGCTACAACCCGATACGCGGCGCAAAAGTCATCGCCTGGGCGCGGAATTTCCTGGACGAAGCGACACCACTGGTTCAGGGGTCGCACAAAGATGCCACCGCTTATCGTGTCGCTGACAGCGAGTTGCAAGTCACGCTGCATAGCGGTGAAGTCACCACCCTCGCCACGCCTTCACAGTTCGTCGGCATGGTAGGGAGCACAGATGCGCCCAACGCGGTCTTGCTACGCAACAACGGCTTGCACATCGAAATCCAGATTGACCCTGCTTCTCCGATTGGCAAGACGGATGCCGCTGGAGTCAAGGACGTGGTGCTAGAGGCGGCTGTGACCACGATTCAGGATTGCGAGGACTCTGTTGCCGCTGTCGATGCCGAGGACAAGATCGTGGTGTATCGCAACTGGCTCGGGTTGATGCGTGGGGATCTCGAAGAAACCTTTTCGAAAGGCGGCAAAGACGTCACGCGCAAGCTGGTCGGCGATCGCAACTACACCGCACCCGACGGCACAACGTTCTCACTGCCGGGTCGCAGCCTTCTGCTGGTGAGAAATGTCGGGCATCTCATGACGACCGACGCGGTACTCGACAGCGAGGGTCGGGAAATACCGGAGGGTATTCTCGATGGCATCGTCACCAGCACCATCGCTCTGCACGATCTCAAGAAACAGGACGGGCCACGTAACAGCCGATCCGGCAGCGTCTACGTGGTGAAGCCAAAAATGCATGGTCCGGATGAAGCCGCGTTCACCGGCGCATTGTTCGACCAGATCGAAGACGCGTTGGGACTGGATCGGAACACAGTCAAGATTGGCATCATGGATGAAGAACGTCGAACAACCGTGAACCTGGCGCGCTGCATCGGCGCGATCCCGGAGCGCGTGGTGTTCATCAATACAGGCTTCCTGGATCGGACCGGCGACGAGATTCACACGAGCATGTTGATCGGACCCATGATCCGCAAAGGACCGATGAAGGCCGAGCCTTGGATCAATGCCTATGAGGACTGGAATGTCGATATCGGCATGGCCACGGGGCTTCGCGGCCGTGCGCAGATCGGCAAGGGCATGTGGGCAATGCCGGACGAAATGAAAGCGATGGTCGACACGAAAACCAACCATCCGCTGGCCGGTGCCAACTGCGCCTGGGTGCCCTCGCCGACCGCAGCTACACTGCACGCGACGCACTACCACGCGATCGATGTGCTGGAGGTGCAATCGACGATCGCCGAGCGCGACATCGCATCGCTGGACGACATTTTGACCATTCCCGTCGCGCCGGACCCAAGCGCATGGAGTGATGAAGACAAGCAAGCTGAACTGGACAACAACATCCAGGGACTGCTCGGCTATGTCGTGCGCTGGATCGATCAGGGTGTCGGCTGCTCGAAGGTACCTGACATCAACAACGTCGGGCTCATGGAAGACCGCGCCACATTGCGTATCTCGAGTCAGCTCCTGACGAATTGGTTGCATCATGGTGTTGTCAGCGCTGAGCAAATTGACGCCACACTGCAGCGCATGGCGAAGGTCGTTGATGACCAAAACGCTTCGGATCCGTTGTATCAATCGATGGCCGGCAACTGGGACACGAGCTTTGCCTACCGGGCTGCCCGAGAGTTGATTTTCAAAGGCACGGAGCAACCGAACGGTTACACTGAGCCCTTGTTACACTCGTGGCGTCGCAAGGCCAAAGCAGCAGGGTGATTTCATTATGAGCGATCCGACGTATACACCGCCGAAAGTCTGGACCTGGGATCAGTCGAGTGGCGGGAAGTTCGCCAATATCAACCGTCCTATCTCAGGTGCGACGCACGAGAAGGAACTGCCAGTTGGAGCGCATCCATTCCAACTCTACTCGCTGGCCACCCCGAACGGCGTCAAGGCGACCGTGATGTTCGAAGAGTTGCTCGAACACGGATTCTCCGATGCGGAATATGACGCATGGATCGTGAACATCCAGGAAGGTGATCAATTCTCGAGTGGGTTTGTAAACATCAACCCGAACTCGAAAATTCCGGCGATGGCAGACCATACGACGAGCCCGATCACGCGCGTGTTCGAGTCCGGTGCGATTCTCGTTTATCTCGCAGAAAAATTCGGCGCGTTTTTGCCGACAGACCCCGCAGCGCGGGCAGAGACGCTATCGTGGCTGTTCTGGCAGATGGGCAGCGCGCCGTTTCTTGGCGGTGGTTTTGGGCATTTCTACGCGTACGCGCCGGAGAAGTATGAATACCCGATCAACCGCTATGCGATGGAAGTAAAGCGCCAGTTGGATGTGCTCAACCGAAACCTTGCGGAGCGCGAGTTCCTCGCGGGTGACGAATACACGATTGCCGACATTGCGACGTTCCCGTGGTATGGCGGTATGGTCATGGGCAAGCTGTACGACGCCGCAGAGTTTCTTGATGTGACAACGTACGAGCATGTCCTGCGTTGGGCCAACGCAATCTCGGAGCGTCCCGCGGTCATCCGTGGACGCCGTGTGAATCGAGTCTGGGGCGAAGAGTCTTCACAGCTCAAAGAGCGGCACAGCGCCGCTGATTTCGACTGATAGGCCACAATCAATCTACGTGATTGATGCGCTCAATGAGATTGTCGGAAATGTTTCCGTGATGACATAGGTCATCTCCAGCACAACACACGAGGCTTGCGCCTCTCATTGACTGGAGAATACTCATGACCCTAGCAACGCAACTGACGCGCGCCCTCATCGTCGTCGCCGCACTGTTCGCGGGCACGCTCGCGATTCAACAGGAAGCATTGGCTGATCACGGCGAACACACCTGGACCAAGCGCTCACAGAAGATCAAAGGCACCTGGAATATCGTACAAACCGATGCTGGTACGTTCCTCGAATTGGACGAGGCCTTCAAGACCCGAAAAGCACCGGATTTGAAACTGTTTCTGTCACCGCTTGCCGCTGATGACGTCAATGCCAACAACGCCACTAGTGGCAGCGTGCTCATTGCGAAACTGAAGAAAGCTAAAGGCGCTCAGCGTTACAAGATTCCGGCTGATATCGACTTGTCACAATTCCAGACGCTGGTGCTGCATTGTGAGGCCTACACCAAGCTCTGGGGCGTCAGCGCGCTCTAACCAGAATAGACCTGACTCGTAACGAACGCCCGGCAACAGCGATGTTGCCGGGCGCTTTGCTATCCGATGGTCACGAACCTGCGACGACTTCGTAATGGACAACCTGCGGCTCGAACTCCAGAAGAAAATCCTTGTCCTCAGGGTAGTACTTAGCGACCTCGATATCCGACCCGGCGAACGCCTTGATCGAATCGATACTCTCCCACTCGGTCATGGTAATGAAGTGGGTCACCTCGCCCTCGACGCGCTCCAGAATTCGAACGCTCATGTTGCCCGGGGTTCCGGAGTAATCCGGTATCGCGGTTGCCTCCAGGAAGGCACGGTACGCGCGCGCTTTTTCCGTCGACACGCGCCCGTGCCACATTCGGATGACCACTAAACGACTTCGAACAAGCCGGCGGCGCCCATACCACCACCCACACACATCGTGCACACAACGAACTTGGCACCGCGACGCTTACCCTCGATCAGGGCATGTCCGACCATCCTCGCGCCTGACATGCCGTAGGGGTGACCGATGGAAATCGCACCACCATTTACGTTCAACAACTCATTCGGAATACCCAAGCGATCACGACAATAGATCACTTGCACGGCGAACGCTTCGTTGAGTTCCCACAAACCGATATCGTCCATCGACAGACCATGACGCTTGAGCAGTTTCGGCACAGCAAAGACCGGTCCGATCCCCATTTCATCGGGCTCGGTACCGGCGACTGCAATCCCTCGGTAGATACCTAGAGGTTCGATATTGCGTTGCTCGGCGAGCTTGCTGTCCATGACAACGGATGCGGAAGCACCATCGGACAACTGACTTGCATTGCCGGCTGTGATCACACCGCCATCGAAAACGGTCCGCAGGCCATTCAAACCTTCAAGCGTGGTTTCCGGTCGGTTGCCCTCGTCTTTCTCGAGCGTCACGTCGTGGAATGAAATCTCTTTGGTTTCCTTGTCCATCACACCCATGTTGCTCGGCATCGGCACGATCTCGTCGTCAAAGTGACCCGCCGCCTGACCGGCTGCGGTACGCTGCTGACTCTGCAGACCATACTCGTCTTGCTGCTCGCGGCTGATTTCGTAGCGCTTGGCAACGACCTCAGCCGTCTCGAGCATCGACATGTACAGATGTGGTGCCTTCTCGAGCGCTACAGGATCCTGTGCGCGATGCAGATTCATGTGTTCATTTTGAACAAGGCTGATCGTATCTACGCCGCCACCAACGACAATCGGCATGCGATCGTGGATCACCTGCTTTGCTGCCGTGGCGATTGCCATCATGCCGGACGCACACTGACGATCGATCGACATACCTGCAACGGTCACGGGCAGACCGGCGACGACCGCCGCCTGACGGCCAACGTTCTGCCCGGTCGAGCCCTGTTGCAGAGCACAACCCATCACCACGTCGTCGACCTCACCAGGATCGATCCCTGCGCGCTCAACCGCGTTTTTGATGGCATGGCCAGCGAGCGACTGTCCTTGCGTGTTGTTGAAGGCGCCGCGGTAGGCGCGCCCGATAGGCGTGCGTGCGGTTGAAACGATAACTGCATCGCTCATATTGATCTCCTAGCGTTCGAGGCTGATGCCGAGTTTCTTGGCAAGTGCGGTCAGGAACTTAACGCTCTGCTCACTACCCTGCTGCAACTCACGCGCCGTCGACAAATCACTGGCCTCGTCCCACTGCGCGGCGAGGTTCTCTGCGGTGGCGTCTTCACCGGTCAGCAGAATGCCTTCTGACTCGATGATCGCCGCCCGCGCGAACCCACCCGCTCCCGCCGCAATGATCTGGCGGCTCCCGGCATCTTTTGAACACATGAAAATAACGGCAGGCGTTACGAGCTCGGGCTTCAACGCCGCGAGAACATCCTCGCCCATTAAGTCTTCTGTCATTCGCGTCGCAGCGACCGGCGCCAGCGTGTTGACATGAATGTTGTATTTCATGCCTTCGAGATGCAGCGTGTTCATGAAGCCCACCAATCCAAGCTTGGCAGCGCCGTAGTTTGATTGGCCGAAGTTACCGTACAGTCCCGACGAGGAGCTCGTCATCATGATGCGACCGTACTGCTGCTGACGCATGATTTCCCACACGGCTTTGGTGCACACAACGCTACCGATAAGGTGAACGTCGACCACCATTTCGAAGTCCGCAAGCTCCATCTTCGCAAAGGTTTTGTCGCGCAAGATGCCCGCGTTGTTCACGAGCACATCGATGCGTCCCCAGCGGTCCATCGCCGCTTTCACCATCGCCTCGACCTCGTCGGGCTTGGTGACATTCGCACCATCAGCGATCGCCTCGCCGCCCATTGCCTCGATTTCCGCGACGACCGCCTCTGCGGCACTGCTGGAACCGCCTGTTCCATCGCGCGCGCCACCAAGGTCATTGACGACGACCTTCGCGCCGCGACGTGCAAACTCCAATGCATGGCAGCGACCGAGACCGCCACCAGCGCCCGTGACGATCACAACCTGGTCGTCAAAACGAATACTCATTCTTGTTGCTCCTTTAGCCCTGCGTTACGAACATCGACAGGGTTTGTGCGATCAGCGCGGGTTTGTCCACGCCTTCAATTTCAATCGTGCAGGTGGACTTGAACAGGTACTGCCCCGGGTTCTTCTCTACCGCTTCATCGAGTACCTGGTGGCAGCGAATACGACTGCCAACACGCACCGGCGTCAGGAATCGCACCTTATCCGATCCATAGTTGATGGCCATGACCGTACCCTTCGGCGCAATGCCGCACTGTTCGCCGAAATAGGGCAGTAGTGACAGCGACAAGAAGCCGTGTGCAATCGTGCCACCAAACGGTGTCTTGGCCGCAGCCTCTTCATCCAGATGAATGAACTGGTGGTCCAGCGTTGCATCTGCAAACGCGTTCACGCGGTCCTGATCGATCGTAATCCAGTCCGACGGCTCCCGCGCCTTACCGATGTACTGATCGATCTCGGCCATATCCACCAATTGACTCATCTTTTGCTCCTGGTTTGTTCTCAAGCCTGCATGGCTGCCAACGCAGCTTCACGCAACCCTCGTTTGTAGATCTTGGCAGTGGCGCCACGCGGCAAGGGCTCGTCACGCACGTCGATACTCACCGGGACTTTGTAGTAGGCCAGACGCTCTTTCACAAACGCCTGCAGGTCGGGCTCGCTCAGCGCGTCGTGCGCGTAGACCACCGCAACGAGTTGCTCCCCCAACTTCTCGCAGGGCAAGCCGAACACAGCGGCCTCTTTGACCTGGTCGTGCGCGTACAACGCCTCCTCGACTTCCTGGCAGCTGATGTTCTCACCGCCACGGATCACAATGTCCTTAAGCCGATCGACGATGAACAGATCGCCATCTTCGTCGAGATAACCCACGTCACCCGACTTTACGAACCCGTCCTGTAGCGTCTCCGCCGTTGCTTCCGGCTGGTTCAGGTAACCCTTCATGTTAGCGATCGAGTGAATCCAGATTTCACCCGCCTCTCCTGCAGGACACTCGTTCCCGGCTTCATCTACGATCTTGATCGTAACCAACGGGAAACAACCCATGCCCACGCTGTTCGGTTTTTCCTGGTAAGGCTGTCCGGCGTTGGCGGTGCCAAGCGCACTGGTCTCGGTCATGCCGTAGCCGACTGCAGGCATCACGTTTTCCATCGCGTCGGTGATCACGGGAACGTGCGACGCGGGACGCGCTGCACCACCACCACTAACGGCATAGAGCGAACTCAGGCTACGACCGGATTTGGCGGCCGCTTCTGCCAACTCGAACGACATGCTGGGAACGCCGTTAAATGCCGTCAGATCTTCACTCTCAATGAGATCCAGCGCCTGTTCGACATTCCAGCGATCCATCATGACGATCTTCTGACCCGCGAGAATCGACAGCAAGAATAGTGCGTTACACCCCGTGACGTGGAAAAGCGGCACCGCGAGCAAAATACCCATTTGTTTGCCTTCGGCAGGGCCCTTGCCGCGGACCATACGATCTGCGGTCGAGAGCAGCCCCCAGCACATGATCGTGTTGATCGAGGCGATGTGGGTCTGGAGCACGCCTTTAGGGTTGCCGGTCGAGCCCGACGTGTAGAACAACGTGCCAACATCATGCGGGCCCGGCGGCGTGATTTCGATTGTTTCGTCCGACTGCGCCAGCAATGCATTCCATGACGTACCGATACTGCCGTCGCCGCGCACAACGATGACGTCGAGCGACAGGCTCTCGATAATCGGAGCGAGCCGCGATGCGCGCTGTTGATCGGCGAGGATAATCTTGGCACCGCTGTCTTCGCAGGCAAATTGGAGTTCTGCCGTTTGCCACCAGGCATTCATCAACACGGCGACCGCACCGATCCGGGTAATCGCCATGTAAGCGATCATCCATTCGGGGAAGTTGCGCATAGCGATCGCAACGTGGTCACCCGGTTTCACACCCTTGGCAAGCAGTGCCTTGCCGGCTTTTATCGACAAAGC
Organism: Pseudomonadota bacterium; assembly: GCA_038521865.1. Taxonomy (GTDB): domain Bacteria; phylum Pseudomonadota; class Gammaproteobacteria; order Steroidobacterales; family Woeseiaceae; genus CALBPI01. The sequence goes on from JBCBKO010000003.1 coordinate 192,886, forward strand.
CTCTGCTTCGGCGAATGTCAGCCTTTCGTCGTGGTAGACGATGAAGTCGAGCGCGGCGTACTGGGCAGCTGCATGGGCATAAAGATGGTGCAGCGAGGGTGGCGCATTTGAGAACACCGGATACTCGATACCTTCGACTGTCGTCGTGCCCACCGCAAACTCCGGTGCCTCCACGATCGCCTGCTCGCAGAACGCGAGAATCGGATTCGCTGCTGCCATGACTGCCCCCCATACAAGTCAATGAGCTGTGGAGTGTATCGAAGCCGCCACCGGGCGCAAAACATCAGAAAGTTTCCGTCTTCGTTCGACGTAACCGAACAGTCCCAAAAGTGTCATCTGACGTTAACGTAACCCGACCAAAATGCAGCCACGTCAAGCAGTTAAGGTGCACTCATGCATTCCGACAGCTCTGTAACCCGCCTCAAGGATCGAGCGGGATCTCTCGACGGCAAAAGCGCTTTCATTTCTGACCTTCATCTCGGTACAGCCGGTTGTCGGGCAGAGCGTTTGCTGGATTTCCTCGAACATCTAAACGTTGAAAACCTGTACCTGGTTGGTGATGTGATCGACCTCGAACGCATGCAACAGGTCGTTCATTGGCCGGAATCCCACACGGCTGTCGTGCAGAGAGTGCTCAGCATGGCAGCACAGGGTGTGAAGGTGACCTACATCCCCGGTAACCACGATGCTCGAATTCGAGCTTTCGCGGGTTCAACGTTCAAAGGGGTCGACATACGGCTCAACACGATTCACGAGACCGCCGCTGGAAAGCGGTTGTTGGTCACCCATGGTGATCAGTTTGATACACACCTTAAGATTGGATCGCTAAAGGAAAAGATCGGCAGTGCCGCTTACGGGTGGTTGGTAGGGCTGGATGTGGGCGTCAACCGCGTCAGATCAAGGTTTGGCTACAGCGATGTCTCCATCGCAACAACGATGAAACTCCGATTCAAGAGCGCGCAAGAATACATTGCACGCTACGAGCGGATCGCTACGGACGATGCGATAAAGCGTGGGCTGGACGGCATCATCTGCGGCCACATCCATAAGCCCGCCATTATCGAAGACGGTGGTGTCGTGTACTACAACGACGGTGATTGGGTGGAACATTGCTCAGCATTGATTGAGGATGACTCAGGAGCGCTGTCCAATGTTCATTGGACGGAAAGTCGGCGACCCATGGATGAAATGCGCGTCGCTTGAATGCGACGTGCGCACAAGGAATCGTGACAATGAATTTGCTACAACGTTATTCGCGGACTTTGACTGCCTCCGATCGAGCTGAAGCGGAAGCTGCTCGCAAAGACACGAACCCTCCACAAACCTGGCGAGGCCAATTCTTAACGGTCGGGCTTGGCAACGGTGATTGGGAAGAAGAATCTGTCGCTAGTGAAGCGACGCCCAGCGAACCTGCCACTGGTCGACGGTATCAGGGCTGACTAATGGCGCGACCTCGATCAGCGTCATGCTGATCACTGCCAGCCCAAACCCAAGCAGTGCGCCAACGATAACGTCGCTTGGATAATGCAGTCCGAGCACTACGCGCGAAATGGCGACAAGAATCGCAAACGTCAACAATACCCCGAACAGCGCAGGCACGTAGGCCGAGAGCATTGTGGTGAACAAAACGGCATGTAGGGTATGGCCTGACGGGAAGCTGTATTGATCGAGCGGTGCGGTCCGGCAAACGATCTGCCCATGCGAGACGAACGGCCTCGGTCTTACCAGCCGTTCCTTCAGGTACTTATAGATGACGACCCCCGCGAGTGACGTGAAGCCAACATGAAGCATCGCCGCAACCCCCTGCCAGCCGTATAGCACCGCTATCACCGCCATCAAGGAATACCAGAACACACCGTCGCCAAGACGACTTACAATCCGGAACAGGCCAACGACCGGTCGAAAGCGGCTGAGCCAATTCACCCGAAGGCAAACGCCAAGTTCGAGTTTATCAGCCCGACTAAGTAGCACATTCATCCTCGCACACCACAGGCACGCAGCCGTCGGGAAATTACCCGGCGTAGAATGCGGTCGAATCACTACAGAAAGTTGAAGTAAATATTACGCTTTGGTGACCGAAAAACACCGCTTTTTCATGTGCTTGTAACAAAGTCGGCATAGTCTGCCGCCATGAAAATCGCAATTGTTACGGATGCATGGCATCCGCAAACCAACGGCGTCGTAACCACCCTGTCACGAACCTCCGAGGCGCTGAGCGATATGGGGCATGACGTGCGCATGTTCACGCCCGAGCCGTATCGAACAATTCCTTGCCCGTCCTACCCCGAGATCCGATTGTCACTGTTTGCAGGACGACACCTCAGGCGCTCGCTTGATGATTTCGAGCCGGATTCTATTCATATCGCAACGGAAGGGCCTTTGGGATTCGCGGCGCGCCGATATTGCAAGAAGCGCGGTTTGAAATTCACGACCTCCTACCACACGCAGTTTCCGGCCTATGTGCGCAAACGGTTCCCGATCCCGGAAAGTTGGACATGGGCTTTCGTACGCTGGTTTCATAATGCGGCGGAAAAAACACTGGCACCAACTCCGGCGATCGTCGCCGAGCTCGAACACCATGGATTCAAAGCGCCTGTCGTTTGGGGGCGCGGCGTGGACACCGATTTGTTTCAACCGAGTCCGGCCCATCGCGACCCGCGCAGCGGGCCGGTTTATCTATACGCCGGGCGCGTCGCCGTAGAGAAGAACCTCGAGGCATTCGCTGGCATGAAGGTGGCAGGACAAAAAATCATCGTTGGTGATGGGCCAGATTTGAAAAGACTGCAATCAAAGCACCCGGACTGCACATTCACTGGCTACAAGTTCGGCACAGAACTCGCCTCGATCATGGCAAGCGCTGATGTGTTTGTGTTTCCCAGTCGCACGGATACGTTCGGACTCGTGATGTTGGAAGCCATGGCATGTGGTGTACCGGTAGCGGCCTACCCGGTGCCGGGCCCCATCGACGTCGTTCACCATGGTCAGACCGGCTTTCTCGACGAAGACCTTGGCAAGGCCTGCGCGGAGGCGCTGAAACTTAGTCGTGAGACCTGTCGCCAGCATGCGCTGAACAACAGCTGGGCAAAATGTAGCGAAGTCTTTGCAAGCTACCTCGTCGGCGTTACAGATGAGATTCCGCCAAACGCCCCAACACCGGTGGTCGCGAACGCAGCAGAAGACGCTTCAGAGCGCGCTCCACACTAGACCGTTAGCTTCGAGTCCTGGCGACCGCTGAGTGCCAGCTCTGCATGAGCTGCGCGGCGTCTGTATCCGGCATTGACGGATCTGCGCTGTGATCGACCGCACGAACCTTCGTCAGGGCATCCAGCGAATCGAATAACCCGGCCTGTAATCCAGCTAAAGCCGCAGCGCCGAGCACCGTGGACTCTGTGTTGGCAGGACGTTCGATCGGCAAGCGCGTCACATCCGCCAGGAACTGGAGGAACCAGGTGTTGGCGACCATGCCCCCGTCTACCCTGAGCAGGGCGGGACTTAGCCCATCGTCTTTCATTGCCCCCATCAGATCCGCGGTTTGATAAGCGATTGACTGCAGTGTCGCGGTCACGATGGCAGCGCGATCACTGCCTCGTGTTAATCCAAAAATCGCGCCTCTCGCATCCGGATCCCAGTGCGGTGCACCCAATCCAGTAAACGCGGGAACCACCACAACATCGCGCTCGATACCATGTGATTCAGCAATGTCCGCCGTGTCTTGGGCATGATCGATAATTCCAATCCCATCGCGCAGCCACTGAATCGCCGACCCCGCAACGAAAATGCTGCCTTCAATCGCATAGGTCGTCTCTCCAGCAATGCGGTAGCCGATTGTAGACAGCAATTGGTTGTTGGACCGCACAATGGACGAGCCCGAGTTGGCGATCACGAAACAGCCGGTGCCGTAGGTGCTCTTCGTCGCACCTGGCGCAAAGCAGCACTGGCCGATCAGTGCCGCCTGTTGGTCACCCGCAATGCCACCGATGGGTATGGCACTGCCGAACAAGTCGTCTGCGGTGACGCCGTATTCATCTACGCAGTCCCGAACCTCAGGCAAGACGGTTGCTGGAACGTTAAAGATGCTGAGCAGCTCGTCATCCCATCGCTGCGACTCGATATCGAGCAGTGCGGTGCGCGATGCGTTGGTCACGTCGGTTGCATGTACCGCACCACCTGTGAGCCGCCACAACACAAAAGTGTCGACGGTGCCAAAGGCGAGCTGACCTGCGTCGGCTTTTTCCCGCGCACCTTCCGTGTGATCGAGAATCCAGGCGAGTTTGGTTGCCGAAAAATACGGATCCAACCGCAGACCCGTCTTGCGCTCCACGACCGGACCGTGGCCTTCGCCAGCCAATCCTCGACAGATTTCAGCCGTCCGACGATCCTGCCAAACGATCGCTCGGCTAATCGGTTTGCCGGTTTGCCGATCCCAGACAATGGTTGTCTCGCGCTGGTTGGTGATCCCGATGCTCGCGACTTCGGCGGCCGAAATGTTCGCATTGTTGAGCGCATCCCGGCAGACCGTCATCACGGAGTCCCAGATCTCTTCGGCATCATGCTCAACCCAGCCCGACTGCGGAAAGTGTTGAGTGAACTCCTGCTGTGCACTTGCAACCACTTCGAGGTTGGCGTCAAAGACGACCGCGCGGCTGCTGGTTGTCCCTTGATCAATTGCCAGAATGTAAGTCTTTTTACTCACCGCACTCGCCCCCTTTGAGTGACGCTATCGTTCCGCTGCGACGACGGTTGTTGGGCCTAATGGTTTTCGCACTCGCATCTGCGCACCTACGGCTTCCGGCCAGGGTCCGGTCACTAGGCCCGCCGGATGCAACTTCAGGTTTTCGACGATGACTCCGGGCCACGGCGATACGCCGCGATGGTTCAGATTCACATGCAGATGCATCCATTCACAGGTCGCCGACAATCGCCCGGTTCGCGCAGAAAACAAATACTGATACTGGTGGAGTCGTTTTTCGTCAAATGCCAGAATTCTCGCCGCAACCGCAAAAGGCTCATCGAGCATCAGCTCGGACAGATACCTTATGTGGCACTCGACCGCGAAGGTCGAAGACCCCGTCTCCTCTCGAAGTGCGTTCGTGAGACCAAACGAATGCCACAGCGCGTCGATCGCTTCGTCCATCGCTACCATGTAGAACGCAACGTTCATATGACCGTTGACGTCGATCCACTCGGGTTTGACGACACCTTCATGCAATACCGGTGCGGCGCACTCGTCGAGCTTCAAATCGCGATCTGACATCTGCGCAGTGTGAGATAATCCGCGGGTGATCTCAATACGGCCTTTCTGATGCGTTTCGTTCGTCGTGCTTTGCTTTTTCTTGTCGTCGTTGTCGTGGTGCTTGTTGCCGTCAACTACGAACCTGATCGATCCCGTGAAGAACTGACGGCGTACATCAACGACGCATCGAAATTTATTGATATCGAAGGGCTATCCGTCCACTACCGACGGGAAGGCACTCCAGGCGCACCGGTTTTGGTGCTGTTGCACGGCAACTCTGCATCTCTGCATACGTGGGACGGATGGGTAGCGTCGCTCGGCGACCGTTTCGATATTGTCAGGATGGATCTGCCCGCATTCGGCCTGACAGGCCCGAATCCGGAGCGCGATTACCGAACCTCCGCCTACGTAAAATTTGTTGGCCGGTTTGCCGATTTACTCGAACTGGACCGATTTGCTTTGGCAGGTAACTCGCTTGGTGGAAACATCGCCTGGCAGTTTGCCATCGCGCAACCGGAACGCCTCAGCCACCTGATCCTGATCGACCCCTCCGGCATGCCGTCGGACGAGTATGAAATCCCGTTTGTATTCCAGCTGGCGAAAGTACCGCTAATTTCCGATGTGTTTACCTGGTTTGCGCCAGAGAGTTTGTATCGGCAGAGCCTGCTGGAAGTCTACGCGGACGATTCGCTGGTTACCGACGAGCTCGTGAAGCGCTATCGCGACCTATCACTGTTCGAGGGCAACCGACAGGCGTTCATTGATTCCGGATTTCAGTACGAGGCTGCACCGATCACCCGCCTGAACGAGATCAAAGTGCCAACCCTGATTCTCTGGGGCGAACAGGACTTGTGGATTCCGCCCTCGGATGCCGTCCGATTTGAACGTGCGATACGCAACGCACAGTTGATTACGTACCCCGATCTGGGCCACTTACCAATGGACGAGGCACCAGAGCGCACCGCAGCCGATGCGATGCGGTTTCTGCTGGCCGAAAACGAGGCGACTTGAATGAAGGCGATCGCGATTCGTGAACCCGGTGGACCGGAGGTTCTTCAACTGATCGAGACCGACAGACCATCGCCAGAAGGTCATGAGGTATTGATCGAAGTGGCCGCTGCTGGCGTTAATCGACCGGATTGCTTACAGCGTGCAGGGCTCTATCCCGTGCCGGATGGCGCAAGCCCGCTACCCGGGCTCGAGGTGGCTGGGCACATCGTCGAAGTCGGCGCTCGATGCACTCGATTCAACGTTGGTGACAGAGTCATGGCGCTGACGCATGGCGGTGGTTATGCCGAGTATTGCGTCGCCGACGAACGTCACTGTCTTTATGTACCAAAGCGCATGACGCTTGAAGCGGCAGCGGCATTTCCCGAAACCGCGTTCACGGTCTGGTCCAACCTTTGGATGCGCGCCGGCCTGACCTCGGGTGAGCGCCTGCTCGTCCATGGCGGTTCCAGCGGTATCGGGACGACCGCGATCCAAATCGCGAAGGCGCTCAGCGTACAGGTTGCGGTCACTGCGGGCACTGACGAGAAGTGCACGTTTTGCCTCGATCTGGGCGCCGATATCGCCGTCAATTATCGCAACGGGAATTGGCAAGCCGCGCTTGCCACCAGTTGGCCTGAGGGTGTGGATGTCATCCTCGATATGGTGGGCGGACGCTACTTCGATGCCAATTTGGACGCGCTTCGACGTGGGGGACGACTATCGATCATCGCTTTGCTTGGCGGTGCTGTCGCTGAGCAAGCCAGCCTTGCGAAAATTCTGCGCAATCACCTTATGGTCTTCGGCACGACGCTGAGGCCCCAATCGAACGACCAGAAAGCGGCTATTGCGGACGGACTGAGGAGCGCGGTATTACCCCTACTCGAGTCTGGTGAGGTAAGACCGGTAATATTTGAATCACTACCGCTTGAAGCCGCCGATCAAGCCCACACCTTGATGGAGTCGGGGAGGCACATGGGCAAGATCGTCCTGACGGTACGAGAGGATCTCGCAAAAGCATGAATATTTTTCTTCCATTGGTCGCATTCGCTCTCATCATGCTCTCTGTCTTTGTATTTTTCCGGCGGAAAGACACGACCAACACTCTGTCCACAGGAACTGCGTTGCCGGAATTCACTGCCGTTCGGGAATCGGGCGAGTCCGTTTCAAGCAGCGAATTGCTTGGCAAGCGTGCCGTGATTCTCTTTGTGAGAGGGTCATGGTGCCCATTCTGCACAGAGCAAGTTGAATCCCTTACCGATCATTACCGCACCATCAACGAGGCGGGCGGCAGGTTGATCATCGTCACTCCAAAGCCGCTGGATACAACGCGCCGGGTGGCCGACCTGTTCGATGTGGAATTCGAGTTCTGGCTGGATGCGGATTTGCAGGCGGCAGACTCTCTTGGTCTTGCAGATCCAGAGGATATTCCGGATCGCTTTCAGTCTTCGTTCGGGCGCAAAACCATGCGACCTGCTGTGCTGGTCACGGACAGCAATGGAATTATTCGGTTCTCGCACCGTTCACAGAACCCGAAAGACCGCCCGAACCCGGCTCGTTTCATTCAGGTGTTCCAAACGGCAACCTGATCTCGCGCGGGTCTAGTGGGTCGTTGCGCCTGTGCCGCGCCCGATTAGGCCTTTCGCCATTTCGTCTGCAATCACGTTAGTCGGAACCTCAAGGCGTTCAGACTGTTCGAAAATCGCTTTCAGGCGAGCGCCGATTTCTTCCACGCGCTGGTCTACCTCGGCGTCGGATGCACTTGCGCTGTATTCGCAAGCCACGTTGATGATGCCGCCGGCGTTGATCACGTAATCAGGTGCGTACAGAACGCCCGCGTTAAAGAGTAGTTGGCCGTCTTGATCCGTCGCCAACTGGTTATTGGCGGCCCCCGCTACGATGCTTGTACGCAGTCCGGCGATCGTCTTCGCATTCAGGACCGCTCCGAGTGCGCAAGGCGCAACCACATCGACATCAGCGGTGATGATCTCGTCAAGCGGCAACGGCTGTGCACCATAGGCATCGCACATATGCTCCACACGCGACTCGTTGATGTCCGCAACCCAAAGTTTCGCGCCGGCATCATGCAGTGCCTTACAAAGATTAGCACCCACGTGGCCGACGCCCTGGACCGCCACTCTAAGGCCCTCGAGCGAGTCGCGTTCGAGTCGGTATGCCACCGCCGCACGAATGCCATGGAAAACGCCGTCCGCGGTTTTCGGAGACGGATCGCCCCCTGCCTTCCCCGCTTCGGGTGGCAAACCCGCGACGTGTCGCGTCTCGCTGGCAATGATCTGCATGGCCTCGACCGTCATTCCGACATCCTCGGCCGTGATGTAGCTGCCGCGAAGGGTTTCGACAAAGCGACCGAATGCACGCAACTGGTCTTCGGTTACGTCCTGACTCGGATCCGCCATGATGACCGCCTTACCGCCTCCGAGGTCGAGACCGGCCATCGCATTCTTGTAGCTCATGCCCTGTGAGAGTCTCAACACATCGGTTACCGCGTCATTGGCATTGGCGTAGTGCCAGAGTCTGCAGCCGCCCGCGGCAGGCCCTCGATGCGTCGAATGCACCGCAATGATCGCGCGCAAACCGGAAACCGGATCAGTGCAATGCACAACGCGCTCATGCCGCTCGAAGGCGGCATTATCAAACACACTCATCGATGTCCCCGTTACGAGCTAAGGGCTACTCGAGCCCAAGCTCATCAATGAATTTCTCGGCATCCAGTGCTGCCATACAGCCAAACCCTGCCGAAGTGATTGCCTGCCGATAGACTTGATCAGCAACATCCCCAGCGGCGAAAACCCCTGGCACGCTTGTCGCTGTGGCACCGCCGTCAAGACCGCTCTTGATTTCGATGTAGCCGTTGGCCATGTCCAACTGCCCTTCGAAAATGCCAGTATTCGGCTTGTGTCCAATGGCGATGAAAACGCCGTGCACATCATGCGTTTCTTTCTCGTCAGTCTGAGAGTGACGCAGACGCATACCGGTGACGCCGCTGTCGTCGCCGAGCACTTCCTCGAGCTGATGATTCCAGCGAATTGTGATGTTGCCGTTCTTCTCTTTCTCGAACAGGCGGTCTTGCAAAATCTTTTCGGCGCGGAGTTTGTCGCGTCTGTGGACAAGGATGACTTCGCTCGCGATGTTGGACAGATACAAAGCCTCTTCCACCGCGGTGTTGCCACCGCCAATGACAGCTACCCTCTGGTTGCGATAGAAAAATCCATCACAGGTCGCACAGGCGCTTACGCCCTTGCCCATGAAGGAGGATTCGGACGGTAGCCCGAGATACTGGGCCGAAGCCCCGGTTGCGATGATGAGCGAATCCGCGGTGTAGGTGTTGGTACCGGACAGCACGAATGGACGCTGCGACAAATCCACCGAATCGATATGGTCGTACACGATCTCGGTATCGAATCGCTCCGCATGCGCCTTCATGCGCTCCATGAGCGCCGGACCTTGCAGCCCCTCGACGTCTCCCGGCCAGTTGTCGACATCGGTTGTCGTGGTCAGCTGTCCGCCCACTTCTGCGCCCGTGATGAGCATGGGACTGAGGTTCGCCCTCGCCGCATAGACAGCAGCCGAGTAGCCTGCCGGGCCGGAGCCCAGAATGACGGTTTTCGCGTGTTTTGAGTCGCTCACTTCGATTCCTGGCTTTGCAACACGCGCAGCACCTCATCGAGCGTCGCTTTCGCATCACCGAACAGCATGCGCGTGTTGTCCTTGAAGAACAGCGGGTTCTGAACGCCGGCATATCCCGTCGCCATACTCCGCTTGAGCACAATAGTGGTGTCGCCTTTCCAGACTTCAAGCACCGGCATACCCGCAATCGGACTGTCGGGCTCATCTTGAGCCGACGGATTCACGATGTCGTTGGCGCCGATCACCACCGTGACGTCCACTTCCGGAAAGTCTTCGTTGATCTCTTCCATCTCGAATACAATGTCGTAAGGCACGCGCGCCTCGGCGAGCAATACGTTCATATGCCCAGGCATCCGTCCTGCGACCGGGTGAATCGCAAACTGCACGTCTATCTTGCGATCACGCAAACTGCGAGTAATCTCATTGACCGTGTGCTGCGCCTGCGCCACCGCCATGCCGTAGCCCGGCACGATGACGACCTTCTTAGCATTCAGCAACATGTCTGCAACCTCTTCGGATTGCACTGCAACGACCTCGCCCTGCTCGCCTTCGGCCGCACCGCCACCACCGCCGCCCGAAGTGGTGCCGAATCCACCCGCGATGACCGAGATGAAACTGCGGTTCATTGCACGGCACATGATGTAGGAGAGAATTGCGCCGCTGCTGCCAACCAACGCGCCGGTCACAATCAACAAATCATTGCTGAGCATGAAACCGGTCGCCGATGCCGCCCAGCCTGAATAGCTGTTGAGCATAGAAACGACTACGGGCATATCGGCGCCGCCGATCGCAGCCACCATGTGCACACCAAACGCAAGCGCGACCAACGTCATCAGGAATAGCGGGAAGAACCCACCGCCGTCAGCGGCTTGTCCTACGAAAATCGTGCCGAGCCAGATTGCAATCAAACCCATACCAAGGTTCAGGAAATGCCGCGCCGGTAGCAGCGTCGGATTACCGCCGATCCGCCCGGACAGCTTGCCGAAGGCGATGACTGAACCTGAGAACGTCAACGCACCGATAAGGATGCCCACGTAAATCTCGACGTCGTGGATCGTCTTCTCGATGCCGTAGAACGACTGCGTGTGATCCAGAAAAGTCGCGTAGCCGACAAGCACTGCGGCAAGACCAACAAGACTGTGCAGAATTGCAACCAGTTCTGGCATCTGTGTCATTTGTACGGTGCGCGCCAGACGAATCCCGATCACGGCGCCCGCAACCAGCGACACCACCAGGAAGAAATAATTGCCAGAGACAACACCAAAGATGGTCGCGAACAAGGCAAGGCCCATTCCGATCATTCCGTACAGGTTGCCGCGTCTTGCCGTTTCCTGATTGCTGAGTCCACCCAGTGCGAGGATGAACAAGATGGTCGAGACGATGTAGGCCGCCTGGATAAATCCTTCACTCATTACCAATTCTCCGACGGACTACTTGCGGAACATCGCCAGCATGCGTTGCGTTACCGCAAAGCCGCCGAAGATGTTGATGCTCGTGATGAGCAAGGCCAAAACCGCGAGTGCGGATACAATGAAACTGCCACTCGATATCTGCAGTAACGCACCGATCACGATGATGCTGGAAATCGCGTTAGTCACACTCATCAAAGGCGTGTGCAACGAAGCCGTGACGTTCCAGATGACCATGTAGCCAACAAAACACGCGAGCACGAACACGGTCAGATGCGCCATGAACGACGGCGGTGCGACATTCCCAAGCGCCAGTAGCGCCACCGCACCCAATGCCATCCCGATCGACGTCGCGATCCAGCCTGGCTTGGATGCGACAGCCGCCTCCGCGACCGCCTCCGGTGTGGGTGTTGCAGGGGCCGCCTTCGGTGCGGCCGACAGTTTCGGTGCAGGCGGCGGGAACGTGATCTCACCGGCATTGACCGCCGTCGCGCCACGTATCACCTCGTCCTCCATGTCGATGACGATGTTGCCGTCTTTCTCCGGGGTCAGGTCGGTCAACAGGTGGCGAAGATTCGTGGCGTACAGTTGGCTCGACTGAGCTGCGAGTCGGCTCGGCAGATCGGTATAACCGATGATGGACACACCGTGCCGAACGGCCACCTCGCCGGGCTCCGTGAGCTCGCAGTTACCGCCTTGCTCAGCGGCGAGATCAACAATGACGCTACCCTGCTTCATCGACTCGACCATCGCCTCGGTGATCAACTTCGGTGCAGGCTTACCCGGGATCAATGCCGTTGTGATGATGATGTCGACTTCCTTCGCCTGTTCGGCAAACAGCGCCATTTCCGCATCGATGAACGCCTTGCTCATCGTTTTGGCATAGCCACCCTCGCCGGCGCCATCTTCGTCGTCTTCGAAATCGAGCATGAGGAATTCCGCATCCATGCTCTCGACCTGCTCCTTGACCTCGGGACGCGTGTCAAAAGCGCGAACAATGGCACCCATGCTCTTCGCAGTGCCGATCGCCGACAAACCGGCGACGCCCGCACCAATCACAAGCACCTTGGCCGGTGGAATGCGTCCGGCCGCGGTAATCTGGCCCGTGAAAAATCTGCCGAAGTGCTGTGCCGCCTCAATAATTGCGCGGTAGCCGCCAATGTTCGCCATCGAGCTCAGCGCGTCCATCTTCTGCGCTCGTGAGATTCTCGGCACCATATCCATCGCCAGGGCATTCACACGCCGCTCCGACAATGCTTCTAGGAGATCAGAATTCTGGCCAGGCCACAGGAAGCCGATCAACGTCTGGCCCTCGCGCAACAGGTCTATCTCGTCCTGCTTCAATTCGGGGTGATGTTCGGGCTGGCGTACCTTCAACACAATGTCCGCCGCGTCGTAGACCGCCTTCGGGCCCTCGACAACCTCGGCGCCCGCATCGCGATATGCCTCGTCCAGGTAGGACGCTCTCGTACCGGCACCGGCTTCGATAATGACTTCAAATCCGAGCTTCACGACTGCACCGACGACTTCGGGCGTCATCGCAACGCGTTGCTCGTTCACGTGGACCTCGGTAGGGACACCGATCTTCATGGACATCTCCAATAAATTCAGCCGGTTGGCCAAAAACGCCGGCTTCGGGCGGAATGTTCGCGGCCAGCAGTATCCAAAGTTGAACGCCTGCGCGCAACATCGGCGCCCCAACGTTGCAACATCTTTGTCCAGCGCATTTGTTATGATTCCGCTCCGGGGACGGTCATATCCTGTTATTGACCCTGACAAAGGATGGTAAACCATGAAAGCGATCAACCGATTGCTCGTTGCGGCCACAGCCGCGTTTACGCTAACGACCACGGCCTCAGCCGGCATCGGCGATGTGCCCTCCGGCGAGTACCAGCTGGAGAAAACACACGCCTACCTGACCTTCAGCTACCTGCACCTCGGATTCTCGCGACCGGTCGTCGGTTTCAGTGACTTCGACGTCTCGTTGAACCTCAACCAGGACGATGTGACCGCCAGTAAGCTTATGGTCTCGATCAATCCGGCCAGCATCGATTCTGGTGTGGAGAAATTCGACGATCACCTGAAGAGTGACGATTTCTTTGATATCGCTGCCCATTCGGATATCAGCTTCACCGCTACCGGCATCGAGATGACCGGTGAGAACACGATGACCATCACCGGCGACCTGACGATGAAAGGCATCACCAAGCCAATCACGCTCGATGCCACGGTCAACAAGGCAGCCAACCACCCGATGCGCAAGACGCCGACCATTGGTATCTCAGCATCTGGAAAACTGATGCGTTCGGACTGGGATCTGGGTCGCTACGCGCCGAATGTCGGCGACGAAGTGACGTTGAATATCCAGGTCGAGCTGATCAAGTCCTGATCATTTTGTTCGATCTGTTGCGAGACCTCGTGTGAGCGGGACCACGTCGGCTCGCAAACCTGTCTACAGCCGCACCGCCCAGTACTTGCACTGGGCGGTTGCGGCCATGATCGTTTTGCAGTTTGTGCTGATCGAAATTGCCGAAGGCACGAGCAGCCGGATTGCGGTGCTTGGCTTATTCGCCAACCACAAGTCCGTGGGCATGACCATCCTGATGCTGGCCGTTCTGCGACTGGGCTGGCGGCTCGCTAACCGGCCACCGAAGTTACCCGCCGAGATGCCGGCGTGGCAGGTTCAGGTATCCGCACTGACCCATTGGGCGCTTTACGCCTTTCTGTTTGCAATGCCGATCAGCGGCTGGCTCATGTCTTCTGCAGCGAATTACAGCGTGAGCTGGTTTGGATTGTTCACCTGGCCGGATCTCGTATCCCCCGATGAAGGTCTTAAGGAAACACTCAAGACGATTCATGACCTGCTCGGCAAGGCGCTGTTCGTTTTTGCGCTGCTACACGTGCTCGCGGCCTGTAAACACCACTTCCTCGACAAGGATGACGTCTTGAAAAGAATGTCCGCGGCCGTGCCGCTCGTTTTGTTTGGCCTCATCATCGCCGGCGGAACCTGGGCGCTGGGCAGTGTTGGCCAGTCTTCTGAGTCTGCCAACGCAACCGATTCCGGTACGGCAGCGCAGACACAGCCAGCCATCACTGACGCGGTCGCCGAGGGCAGTGATCTGCCGTTGTGGCGGATCGATTTCAATACGAGCTTCATTGAGTTCACCGCGACGCAGGCGGGTGCGCCGTTTACCGGCGAATGGGCCGACTGGCAGGCGAAGATGCGATTCGACGAGCAAGACCTCGCGAATAGCCAGTTCGACGTGATGATCGCTACCAGCGGCGTCAGTACAGATGACACAGAACGAGATGAGACGCTGCAGGACAGTGATTTTTTCGACACGGAAAACCATCCGACAGTGCGGTTCCTGACCAGTGAGATCACAAAAACCGATGATGGCTATCTCGCGCAAGCGACACTGACCGTTAAAGGCACCGCCTACCCGGTCGAGTTTCTTTTTGACGTTGCAGTGGATGGTGAGACGCGTGTGTTGTCAGGCGAAGCACGACTGGATCGACTCGCGTTGGGCCTCGGTCTCGGCGAATGGGCCGATACGGAATGGGTGGGACAGTATGTCGATGTTCTCGTCGGCGTCTCCGCAGTGGTGTCCGACTAACCTGGCCGAACGGAAGATTATGTCAGCGCTGCCGTGATCCGAGCGCTGAAATCGCTTATACTGTTACATCGGAAACCACCCGGGCGCGTTGTGATCACAACATGGGGAGCTCGGGCGCCCAATGCCGATCTGATTTGGAGTGCAACCGATGGGAAGCAAGCAATCCCGCCTGCACGTGCCACAGGCACCTGCACGCCCCGGTGAGACACCGGACTTCTCCTACTTAAAACTGTCTGCGGCGGGAGAGATCCCGCGACCTGATGCCAATGCGAAGGTCTCTGAGACCGCCTACCTGGCCGACGGCCTCGTGCGCGTTCTTGACGATGCTGCGGTTGCGCAGGGTCCCTGGGACCCACATCTGGATGCCAAGGACCTGCAGATCGGGTTACGGCACATGGTGCAGACCCGAATCTTTGACGACCGGATGCAGCGCGTACAACGCCAGGGCAAGATTTCGTTCTATGTGAAATCGACCGGCGAAGAAGCTGTGTCCGTGGCTCAGGCGATGGCGCTGCGGCCCGGCGATATGTTGTTCCCGAGTTACCGCAACCAGGGGCTGTTCATTGTTCGCGGCTCCAGCCTGACCGACCTCATGTCGCAGTGCTTGTCGAACACTCGAGACATGTGCAAAGGCCGTCAGCTTCCGGTGATGTATCACACGGCGCGCGACAACATATTCTCGATCTCGGGCAACCTCGGCACGCAGTATCCGCAGGCCGTGGGCTGGGCGATGGCATCCGCGATCAAAGGCGAAGACCATATCGCGGCAGCGTGGATCGGCGACGGAACCGCGGCTGAAGCGGACTTTCACCACGCAGTCACCTTCGCCTCGGTATATCAGGCGCCGGTCATCCTGAATGTTGTCAACAACCAGTACGCGATCTCGACCTTCCAGGCATTCGCCGGCGGCGAGCAACAGACGTTCGCGGCGCGCGGCCCGGGTAACGGCATTGTGGGCTTGCGAGTGGACGGAAACGATTTCCTGGCGGTCTATTCAGCCACCCAATGGGCGGCTGAACGCGCCCGGAAAGGTGCTGGACCGACGTTGATGGAATTGGTGACTTATCGCGCCGGAGCGCACTCCACCAGCGATGACCCCTCGCGCTACCGACCGAAAGAAGAGTGGGATGAGTTCCCACTAGGCGATCCGATCGAACGTCTGAAACGCTACCTGATCGAACAAGGCGCGTGGTCCGAGGAACGACACACGGCACTCGAAGAGGAAATGACCGATCACGTCAATGCCTGCTGGAAGGAGGCGACGAGTTACGGGACTCTCAACGAGGGACCTCACCTTGACGCATCGCTGATGTTCGAGGACATCTTCAAAGAGATGCCGAAAAACCTCCGGGCACAGCGCGAGGCGTGGCGTGCCGAGCGCGAGCAGGGGGACTGATCCATGGCCAAGATGAACATGATCCAGGCTCTGAATTCCGCGATGGACATCGCCATGGATCGCGATCCAAACGTGGTCGTCATGGGCGAAGACGTAGGCTACTTTGGCGGCGTCTTCCGGTGCACGGAAGGCCTGCAACGCAAGTATGGCGAACACCGCTGCATTGATACCCCTATCGCCGAGGGCGGCATCGTCGGTACCGCTATCGGAATGGCGGTGAACGGTTTGCGGCCCGTCGCCGAAATCCAGTTCGCCGACTACATCTACCCTGGCTTTGACCAGATCGTCAGCGAGCTCGCGCGCATCCGGTACCGCAGCGCGGGCGACTTCTCTGCACCGGTCACAATTCGAACGCCATGTGGCGGCGGTATTCGAGGCGGACAAACGCACTCGCAAAGCCCCGAGGGGATTTTTGCGCATGTCAGTGGAATTCAGGTCGTCATGCCTTCGAACCCGTATGACGCGAAGGGACTGCTGCTCGCGAGTATCGAGAACGATGATCCGGTCGTATTCTTCGAACCCAAGCGAATTTACAACGGACCGTTCGACGGTGACCCGAACAAGCCGGCGGTGGGTTGGTCGTCACACCCGATGGGCGACGTCCCGAAGGACCACTACACGGTTCCGATTGGCCTTGCGAACGTCGTGGAATCGGGCTCGGACGTCACGATCGTGACCTATGGCACCATGGTGCACGTCGCGCAAGCCGCTGCCAAAGCGGAAAACATCGATGCAGAGGTTGTCGATGTCCGATCGCTGCAGCCGCTCGATATCGACACGATCGCCGCATCGGTACAAAAAACAGGGCGCTGCATCATCGTGCATGAAGCCACGCGTTTCTCAGGGTTTGGCGCCGAGCTGTCCGCCAGCATTCAGGAACACTGTTTCTACTCGCTGGAAGCACCGATCCTTCGCGTAACCGGCTGGGACACACCCTACCCTCACGCTTTTGAATGGGACTATTTCCCTGGTCAGAAGCGCGTGATCAACGCGCTGCAGCAGGTGCTGGAGGATTGATTCTATGAGCCAGTACGTATTCAAACTGCCGGATCTCGGCGAAGGCCTGGTCGAGGCCGAGATCGGAGAGTGGCACGTCAAGGTCGGCGATGTCGTCAAAGAAGACGATGTCATCGTCGATATGATGACCGACAAGGCGGCGGTAGAGATACCGGCGCCGGTGAGCGGCCGCATCGCGTCGCTGCATGGCGAGCAGGGTGACATCGTTCCTGTCGGGACAAACCTGATCGTGTTTGATCTCGAGGGTGCCAGCGCACCGGCCACGCCAGAGCCAACGAAGGCAGATGACGAGCCGGTGAAGACGCAGCAGGCAGAGAAGCCAGCGCCAGCGGCGGAGAAGAAAGCCACTGGTCGAGTGCTCACCTCGCCCGCCGTGCGAGCGCGTGCACGAAAGGCAGGCGTGGACCTTGCGCTTGTGCCCGGCACCGGCGCTCGCGGGCGAATCCTCAAGAAAGACCTCGAAGCGTTCATTGCAAGCGGTGGCACGACACCGGTAGCGACAACACCGCAACTGGGTGCTTCCGCTGAGACCGATGCCGTGGAAGAGCACAAAGTGATCGGTGTTCGACGCGTTATTGCCCGCAAAATGAGCGAAAGCAAACGCAATATCCCTCACTTTACGTACGTCGACGAGATCGACGTAACGCAGTTTGATGCGTTACGCCAGCACCTGAACGCACAACGCAAGGAAGGTCAGCCGAAACTGACGTTCCTCCCGTTGTTGATCAAAGCGCTTGCCAAGACGCTCAAGGAATTCCCTCAATGCAACGCGACTTACGATGCGGAGCGGGAAGTCGTGATGCGACACGCAGCGCTCAATGTAGGCATTGCCACGCAGACCAAGGACGGGCTCAAAGTACCTGTGGTGCGCCAGGCGCAGTCCAAAGATATCTGGAACCTCGCTACCGAAATTCTGGAACTGTCAGAGCTTGCGCGAAACGGCAAAGCCAAGAAAGATCAGCTCACGGGTAGCAGCATCACTATCACCAGTCTTGGCGCACTGGGCGGCATTGTCACCACGCCGGTGATCAATGCTCCCGAGGTCGGCATCATTGGTATTAACAAAGCGGTGCCGCGACCGGTTGTCGTCAATGGTGAAGTCGTAGTACGGACGATGATGAACCTGTCCGTCTCGTTCGATCACCGCTTTGTCGACGGCTACGACGCGGCCGACATGGTCCGTGTGATCAAGGGTTATATCGAGCACCCCGCAACCATTTTCATGCCATAAAAAAAGCCCCACGTCGTCGAACGACGTGGGGCTTTAGAGCGCTCAACGGCCTTGGGTTTCAGCTGCCGTCCGACGGAATGACCCCTCTTCGCATCTGGTCAAGCTCCAGAGACTCGAACAACGCCTGGAAGTTGCCCTCGCCAAATCCCTCATTGCCCTTGCGTTGAATGATCTCGAAGAAGATCGGACCAATCGCATTTTCGGTAAAAATCTGCAGCAGCAATCCCTGTCCATCGGTGGGCGCGCCATCAATCAGAATCCGTCGTTTGCGCAGCTCCTCAAGCGGTTCGCCGTGATTCGGGACACGCTTGTCGACGAGATCAAAGTAGGTCTCGATCGTGTCCTGAAAGTTCACGCCGTTGGCTTTGAGTGAATCGACGCTGTTGTAGATGTTGCTCGAGCCCAAGGCGATGTGCTGAATGCCCTCACCATTGTAATCGCGGAGGAATTCCTCGATCTGGCTGTGATCGTCCTGGCTCTCGTTCAACGGAATACGAATTTTTCCGCACGGGCTCGTCATCGCCTTGGATACCAATCCTGTGACCTTGCCCTCAATGTCGAAATAGCGGATCTCCTGGAAGTTGAACAGCTTCTCGTAAAAGCCCGCCCACTGATCCATATTGCCGCGGCGCACGTTGTGCGTGAGGTGATCGAGGTACGTGAGCTGGGTCGATGCTGCCGCGAGCTTTTCCTGCCAGTTGGGCTCGAACACGAAATCGACGTCGTAGATGCTTTGATCACCATATCGATCGACGAGGTAGAGTCGGCTCCCGCCGATACCCTCAATCGCCGGAATATTAAGCTCCATCGGACGCGGCTCAGGGTCGATGGGTGTGGCACCGAGTTCCACCGCGCGATTGAACGCCGCTTGGGCGTCTTTAACGCGGAACGCCATCGCACAAGCACAAGGACCGTGCTCAGCGGCAAAACGCTGTGCAAAGCTATCTGCTTCGGCGTTGATGATGAAATTGATGTCACCCTGCTTGTGCAGCGTCACATCCTTTGAACGATGTCGCGCCACCACGGGAAATCCCATGCTCTCAAACAGGTGCCGCAAAAGGGTCGGATCGGGCGCCGCATACTCAACGAACTCGAAACCATCCGTTCCCATAGGATTTTCCAAACCGGTCGGTGTCGCATTCGACGCCGCGCCGTCTTGCTGGGATTGTGCTGCCATCATAATGAGTACCACCTCAATTGTGTTCGCGGCAGTCTATCAATCCGATAGCGCAGGATGACTGCGATCCACGCGTAATTTCGCTATTATTCGCAGGATATCGTCGAAAAAATTTGTCTCATGCAGGATTCTTACATACTAGACCGCTTCGATCTCGCAATCCTGCACGCGCTGCAGGGCGATGGGCGTCAGTCGTGGGTGGAGCTCGCCGCCGCGGTGAATTTGTCCCCCAGCGCATGCCAGCGCAGAACGCAGGCACTCCAGGCGCGAGGGGTCATCGAGCGATTTAGCGTATCGCTGGATATGCAACGCATGGGGTACGACGTGGAAGCCTTCGTTGCGGTCACGATCGAGCGGCAAAACCAGGCGCTCGCAGAACAGTTTCGCAAGGTGATGATCGAGCTCCCGGAGGTACGGAGCTGCTTCATGCTGTCGGGCTCTATCGACTTTATGCTGCGGGTGGTAGCGCGCAGTCTTCGCGACTACGGACAATTCATGCAGCGCGAAATTCTCAGTCTTCCAGGCGTGAAAGATGCGACCTCTTCGATCGTGTTGGAACGCATTAAGGACACAGGTGTGATTCCAAACTAGTCGTGTCGGGCTAGGTGCCGCTGCGTGCGGCTTTGGCGACGCTGGTCTCCACATCCAAAAATGCGAGCAGTCGCTCCCACTCCGGCCGATCCTTCGCGATCTGGTGCGACTTCAAGTCGAAGAGTCCGACACCAAACTCTGACGCCGTCACATAGTTCTGCGAGTCGCGCAGAACAGCGACGACCGGTATGCCCAGACTGTCGAGGAAGCGCATCAGACGCTCAAAACTTTTGTTATTTCGTCGGGTTCGGTTCGCAACGATACCCAGCTGCTGGCGCTCGCGGTCCAGCTTGGCGACAAGCAGAAGATCAGCGATCGCCTTCGACGCGGCCGCAATGTCGAATCTCGAGGGCAAAACCGGCATCAACACCTTGTGCGCATCGCGCGTGACCTCGCGCAGCTCCGCAGCGGTGTAACCCGCGGGTGAATCCACGACAACGTACTGACAGTCGTCGGGTACCCGTAGCTGAAAACTGCGGGTCATGCCCATGCGCTTTTCGTATGCCGCTATGCCGTGAATTTCCGGCAAGTTCTCAGGACGCTCCGCCAGCCAGTGCATGCTGGAACCCTGCGGATCGAAATCCAGAAGTGCGGGCTGGCCAGCACGACTCGCAAAATAACTCGCCAAATTGGTAGCCAGCGTAGTCTTGCCACTGCCACCTTTGGGATTAACGATCACAATTTTCTTTGGCACAACCGAATGCTACGCGATTTCAAGGACAAAAAGTGCAGCGCCATAAAAAAGCCCCGTTAGCGCACTAACGGGGCAACCAGGCATCTGCGGCTTGCGCCGCGAGGGGAATTCACTTCACACGGTCCTACTTCAGGACCTCGGGCCAGTTCTCATCGGCGAGGCGGATAAAACCTTCGGGGTCCTCGCTCCAAGTCTTTCCAACGTCTTTGTTGTAGTTGACGTAGAGCTTGTCATCGACAATGCGCCAGACTTTAGGGTCACCGGAAGCCGTATAGCCCTGAGACACTGCCCACGCACAGTATCCACCATATTGAGGCGCGTAGCGCTCGGGGTTTGCGATGAATAGTTCGCGATTTTCGGCGCTAGAAAATAGCCAGCTCGCACCATTCCATTCGTAGGAGTAGTCCTTGTCGCCTTTGGTCGGCGCACCTTCAGTGAAGTAGCTCACTGCGTCGTAGCCCTTAAGCGCTTGGCTTGAAAAGACAGAAGTGTAGACCGGTGCTTTTTCAGCAAACGCGGAAGGTGCCATGACGCTTAAGACGAGGGCGGTCGTCGCCAACCAGAACGCACGCAGCGCAGAAAAAGATCGAGTGTTTGGGTGCATTGTCAGTATCCAACGGTTTGGTATGTCCGAGGAGACCTGCACGCACGTCAATTCATTTCACAACTCGCTAACTTTTTTCGCGCTCTCTTCAATGCTGGCCCACGCGGCATCACGTAACGCAGATTCCGGCACCACCCAACTGCCGCCAACGCATGGGACGGATGGTAAGTCGAGATACTCTCGGACGTTGCTCATGTTGATACCGCCCGTCGGGCAGAACTCCAGCGCCGGAAGCACCGAGGAATAGGCTTTGAGTGCAGCGACGCCGCCAGAGGCACTCGCAGGAAAAAACTTCACCGCTTCCTGTCCAACCGAATGCCAGTGCGCCATTTCAGAGATCGTCTGAGCGCCCGGTAGCAGCGGAACGGAAGCAGCAGTACAAACCTCATGCACTGGCATTGAGATGCCTGGCGACACCACGAACGCGACGCCGCTATCGATAACGGCGCGCGCCTGTTCGTCGGCCCACACCGTGCCGGCACCCACTCGCATCTCGGGAAACGTCTTGACGAGCTCGACGATCGCAGCAAGTGCGCCCTGGGTACGCAAGGTGACTTCGATAATGCGAACACCACCATGCAAGAGCGCGTGACCAAGCGCAATTACATCGGTTTTGTCGGGAATGGTGACCACCGGGATAACCGGCGACACCCGCATGATGTTTCCAATATCAGACACTGCAAACCGCCTCACTTTCTAGCGCGACACTTCGATTGAGCGGCAGAGCAGACCCGCCCTCCTCGGCACAAGACACACCCTCGCGCATCGCCGCAAACAAATCGCGCCCCATACCGATACCTTGCGTCTTGTCGAGCTCGAACGTGGCTACGCGCTCGTGGAGTGCCGAATCATCGATCAGCACACTAATTTCACCCGTGTTGGCATCAAGCTTCACGATATCCCCATCGCGGATTTTGCCGACCACGCCACCATTGATCGCTTCGGGCGTGATTTGGATTGCCGCGGGCACCTTCCCGGATGCACCTGACATGCGACCATCAGTAACAAGCGCGACACGGTGCCCGGCATCCTGCAGCACACCGAGTGATGGCGTGAGTTTGTGCAGCTCAGGCATACCGTTCGCTTGCGGCCCTTGATTAACAACAACGACGACGCAGTCTTCGTTGAGCTCGCCTGCTTTAAACGCCGCGGCCACTTTGTGCTGACAATCGAAAACGCGCGCTGGCGCCTCAACCACGAGGTGCTCATCTCGGACCGCTGAGGTTTTGATAATTCCGCGACCGATATTCCCCTTCAGCAAAGTGATACCACCATGTTCGGAAAATGGAGCATTGACCGGTCGCAACACGTCGGTGTCCAAAGACGAAGTTGCGCCTTCCTGCCAGACCACCGTGTCCAGGCCCTCTTCATCCGCATCGCCCAACATCGGTTCGCGCGTGTAATGATCGAGACCCTGGCCGGCGATCGTTGTGACATCACGATGCAAGAAACCGGCGTTCAGTAGCTCGCGGATCATGAATGGAATACCACCAGCCGCTGCAAAATGATTCACGTCTGCCTGCCCATTCGGATAGACGCGCGCCAACAACGGCACGACGGCCGACAGCTCAGAGAAATCATCCCAATTGATATCGATTCCAGCCGCACGTCCCATCGCGACGAGGTGGATCGTGTGGTTGGTCGAACCGCCCGATGCCAACAACCCGACAACACCGTTGACCAGTGTGCGAGCGTCGAACACGTCAGCCATCGGCGTGTACTGCTCCGATAGCCCACTGATTTCAACCGCACGTGTTGCAGCCGCGCGTGTCAGCGCACCGCGCAGCCGCGTGTGCGGATTGACGAAGGACGTTCCTGGCAGCTGCAGCCCCATGAACTCCATCAGCAACTGGTTGCTATTCGCAGTGCCGTAGAAGGTACAAGTACCTGCCGAGTGGTAAGCCTTGGATTCGGATTGCAGGAGTTCTTCGCGCGTGATTTTGCCTTGCGCGAACAACTGGCGCACTTGCGCCTTGGCTGCATTGGTAATGCCCGAGGTCATAGGACCTGCAGGCACAAAAATCGTTGGTAAATGGCCGAAAGCCAGGGAACCAATCACCAATCCTGGGACAATCTTGTCGCAGACGCCGAGGCAAAGATTCGCATCGAACATGTTGTGCGAGAGGGAAACCGCCGTTGCCATGGCGATGACGTCTCGACTGAACAGCGATAAGTCCATGCCCGGCTGCCCCTGTGTGACACCGTCACACATCGCCGGCACACCACCTGCGAACTGCGCGATACCGCCTGCTTTCCAAGCGGCAGCCTTGAGCAACGCGGGATAGTCACCGAGTGGCTGATGCGCTGACAACATATCGTTGTAGGCCGATACGATCGCCACATTGGGCCGCTCCCGTCCAGCCAACGCCTTTTTTCCAACCGCATCGTTCGCCGCGAATCCATGCGCGAGATTTCCGCAAGACAGCTCCGCACGATGCGGACCATCGCGGCGCGCCTGTGCGACCATGGCAAGATATGCGGCGCGCATTTCTGACGAGCGCGCTTCAATCCTTCGAGTAACCGCGTCAACTACCGGGTGCATCCTGGTCTCCAGAGGTCAAAGTGCGAAGTAAGTGGACACCGGCACCATTTCTTGTCGCAGCACGCTGCGCACTGGGTACTCGGCAAGGTCGCCTGCGATAGAAGCTTGCGCAAATACATCGGCCTTTTCCTGACCGAAGAACAGCAAACCAATCTGACGGCTATCGAGGAGCACCCGCGGCGTGAGCGAGATCCTCTGCAACGGCTGACTCGGAGGACGCGCCATCACGCACGGCTCCTTACTCGCCAGCGCAGCTTCGATGTTCGGGTCATCCGGAAACAACGAAGCGGTATGTCCATCGGTACCCATGCCCAGCAATACGTAGTCGATCGGTCGCGGTAGACGTGCGACGCGTGATCCGATGGCCTGTGCCGCATCGGCACCCGCTGAATCGGCGTCGTACAGACTTAGGAAGCGCGCCGCAGAGGCCGACCACTGCAACAAGTCACGCTGCAACATGCCGGCATTGCTCGCGGGATCGTCGATTTCGACCCACCGTTCGTCGCTCGGCACGACGGTAACTACAGACCAATCGAAATCCATTTTGCTTAGCAGCCGAAAGGCCTCTAACGGAGAGCTGCCGCCAGAAACCACCAAGGTCGCCTCGCCTCGCTTCTCAATAGCACACGTCAACGCAGCACCGATATCAGCGGCCAGCGCTTCAGCCGCCAACGTACGTGAGTCAAAAAACTGTTGTAGAAACATTAGCTGCCGTCCTGATACCAACTGCGGTCGTCACGATCGATCAACACGGCCGACGCAGTTGGCCCCCAAGTCCCTGCCGAGTAGAGCTGTGGCGCCATACCAGTTGAGTCCCACGCATTACGAATCTTGTCGATCCATGACCAGGCAGCATCCACTTCATCGCGACGCATAAACAACGCGGGATTGCCTCGCAAAACCTCCATGAGCAGACGCTCGTAAGCATCCGGATAGCCGAGTTCGTAGGTCTCATTAAAGCTGAGGTTCAGCGGTAGCGACCGAAGGGTAAATCCACCGGGGCCCGGCTCCTTCGTGACCATGCTCAGTCGGACGCCCTCATCCGGTTGCAACCGAATCACCAACCGGTTGGGCTCAATGCCATCTTCGTGCTCTTCGAAAATCGAGTGTGCAATGCTGCGAAACTGGATCACGATTTCGGAGGTCTTCTCGGGCAAGCGTTTGCCGGTCCTCAAATAGAACGGCGTGCCCTGCCATCGCCAGTTATCGACATCAGCGCGAATCGCGACGAATGTTTCCGTGTTGCTTTCCGCGCCCAGCTCATCGGCGTAGCCGGGAACGGCCTGACCATCCACAGCACCCTGCTTGTATTGCCCTCTCACCGTCGCTCTCGCGACATTCTCAGGGGTAATGGGACGCAGCGCCCGCAAGACCTTGATCTTCTCATTCCGTAGCTCGTCGTGATGCATGCTGAGTGGCGGCTCCATCGCCACAAGACACAGCAGTTGCAACATGTGGTTCTGGACCATGTCCCTCAGTGCCCCGGTTCGATCGTAGAACTGCGCGCGATTGCCCGTACCAATGTGCTCCGACACCGTAATCTGTACGTGGTCGATGTGCGTTCGATTCCATAACGGCTCTAGCAGCGCGTTGGCGAACCGCAGAGCCGAGAGGTTCTGCACCGTCTCCTTGCCGAGGTAATGATCGATTCGATAGATTTGACGCTCGTTAAAGAAACGACCGACGCCATCATTGATTTCGCGTGCACTGTCTCGATCGCTACCGACAGGCTTTTCGAGAACGATACGCGACCCCTCGTTGATCAAACCGTGCTCGGATAACTGTTTAGCCGTCTCGCCGAATAGCGCGGGTATCAACGCGAGATAGAAGACCCGGCAACGATCGGACTCGGGCTCAAGCAAACGTGCAAGTGACTGCCAGCCATCGGGGGTGGTGATGTCGAGCGTGATGTAGTGCAGTCGCTTCGAGAATCGATCCCAGACTTCGGGCTCGAATTTGTCCTCATCGAGATAGGTTTCGAGCGCACCGCGCACCAGCTTGATAAATGCCTCGTTCGTCATCTCGCCGCGAGACAGTGCGACGATTCGGCTTTCCGGGGTGAATTGCCCATCACGGTCTCGATGAAACAACGCAGGTAATAGCTTGCGTTGCGACAGGTCTCCGGTCCCGCCAAAAATCACGAGATCGAAGGTATCTACGGGCACGAACTGCGCCATTGTCGGCTCCTAATGCTTCCCCACCTGAAATTTTACTACAAGAACGCCAAAAAACCAGCTTATCAATCGTTTTCGCTACGCAATATCTGTAGTATCACTACAATGCTGACACGTATCCGGCAACTCAGAGACTCGCTTTCCCCTGCTGAACGCCGGGTGGCGGACGGCATCCTCGAGGACCCGCACGGCATTGCCAGTCTCAGAATGGCGGATCTTGCGAAACGCACTGGCGTTTCGGATCCGACGGTAGTGCGGTTTTGCCGCAAGGTGGGCACCCGTGGCTTCAATGCACTGCGAATCGCCATTGCTCGGCATCTGGCCAGTAATCCAGGCGATGTGCACGCCAGCGTCCGTGACGGTGACACGCCTGACGTTGTGATCCGGAAAGTCGTCTCCAGCAGCATCAGCGAGTTGCAGCGAATCCAACAGTCGCTCGAGCCTCAATCACTTGAAGATGCAGCCCATCATTTACTCGCTGCGCGTCGAATCGCCTTCATCGGTGTGGGCGCATCTGCAATCGTTGCGCAAGACGCAAACAACAAATTCTTCAGGCTGGGTCTGCCAACAGCGGCATTCACCGACGGCCCGACTATTACTCAGGTTGCGGCGACCACAGCGACCAACAGCGTATTGGTGGCCATCTCAAGATCCGGCACGTCGGACGTGATCGTTCGTGCCGCGCAAATCGCGGCACGCGCGGGCGCCGTTACGGTTGCACTGACGGCATCGGACACGCCGCTGGCAGCCGCAAGCGACGTCACACTGGCCGTCGACAGTGAGGAAGACACCGCGGCGTTTACGCCGATGAGTTCGCGTCTGGCGCAACTCGCGACGCTCGACGCGTTGCAACTGTGCACCGTATTGAGTGGCGGGGACCGCGTCCGTGACCCGCTGGATGCGAGCAAACACGCCCTAATGCTTGGCTAGCTCGTGACCTCGATCAGGGCATCCGCGATGAAGTCAGCACGCTCGATCGTCGCGTTCTGCCCCATCAGGCCGATGCGCCAGGCCTTACCTGCGAATTTACCGAGTCCCGCGCCGAGCTCGATGCTCTGTGATTCGAGCAGCTTGGCGCGTACCACCTGATCGTCACATCCGTTCGGGATATCGACGACGGTCAGTGGCGCCAATCGATGTGCCGCGTCGACCGCCAACGAAAAGTCGGCGGACTCAAGACGTTCGTACAGATGACTTGCTGCAGCCGTGTGCCTCGCCCACCGTGCTTTAAGCCCTTCCTCAACAACGAGGCGGAGCGCTTCGCGCATCGCAAACAGAGAATTGACCGGCGCAGTGTGGTGATACGCGCGTTTGGACTCGCCGCTTGTGTAATAGCTCGCGAGCAGATTGGTATCGCAAAACCAGCTGGGCACCGCGGAGCTCCGTGTCGATGCCTTTTCGATAGCGCGGGGCGAGAACGTAATTGGAGAAAGACCTGGGACGCAGGACAGGCACTTCTGGCTCCCGGAATAGACGATGTCGAGACCCCAATCGTCAACGCGCAACTCAACACCGGACAACGACGTCACCGTGTCGACGATAGTCATGCAACCGTGCGAGTTTGCCAGCGCGGCAAGCTGCTTGGCATCCGATCGAACACCCGTGCTCGTTTCCGCATGGACAAACGCGAGCACACTTGCGCCAGGGTTGGCTTTGAGTGCATCGGCGACCTTCTCAGGATCGACCGGCTTGCCCCACTCGTCTTCGACCGTAACCACATTCGCGCCGATGCGCTCGCAGATACTCTTCATGCGATTACCAAACACGCCATTGATGCCGATAATCACAGTTTCGCCAGGCTCTACGACGTTCACAAAGCTCGCCTCCATCCCGATGGAACCCGGCGCCGAAAGCACGAACGTCACAGGGTTTTCGGTCATGAATACGGTTCGAAGGTCACGCACGACATCATCCATGGTGTCGAGAAACACCGGATCCAGGTGTCCGATGGTCGGTTGAGCCAGAGCAATAAGCACCGAATCCGGTACGTTGCTCGGACCAGGGCCAAAAAGTTCTCGATAAGGAATCAACGGTGTCCCCTTGCCTGAACACTGCAGGCGTAACGTGCGCGCCGATTACATCGGGAGATAGCAACGAATGCAAATGCAGGATCGCGTTTTGTCGAGGTGGTGACGAATAGCAAACGATCCGCGGCGATAGGACCAATCGACCTTCTTGTGCTGCTGTATCGCCGCCAGTAGTCTCTCGCTATTTCAAGGGTGGGCGAGGCGATGCACGAGCGCACGGTTGACGATCTGACCGGTCGACAGGAACCAATGCTGTCGCTAACGGCGGCACGAAAAGCCGGAGTTTGTATGCACATCACCTCGCTACCCGGCCCGCATGGCATCGGCGAGATTGGGCGCGATGCGCACGCATTCGTGGAGGCGATCTCCGCAGCTGGGCTCGAGGTCTGGCAATTGCTGCCGACCGGCCCGACGGCATACGGCGATTCACCCTATCAGCCGCTATCGTCGCGTGCCGGCAATCCTATGCTGATCGAATTGCGCGACCTCGTTGAACTCGGTCTTCTGCATGCCGAGGAAATCGACACACTGCGGAGCTTGTCGGCCGACAAAGTCGAATACGGGTCGCTGATCGACGAAAAGACGCGTCTGTTGCAGCGTGCTGCACTGCGCTTTGAGGATGTGGCGACCACACCGCTACTCAACCAGTACGCAGCATTTGTCGGCCAGCACGACAAAGACTGGCTTCACGACTACGCGTTATTTCGCACGCTCAAAACAATGCACGCGGAACGCCCGTGGATTGAATGGCAACCAGAGTTTCGCGATCGTCACAGTCAAGCGCTTCAGCGCCTGGCAACTGAGCAGGTCGAGGCCATATTCGCAGTGAAATTGATTCAGTTCCTGTTCTACCGCCAATGGGAACGTCTGCGTGAAGTCGCGTCCGAGAACAATGTCTTGCTGTTTGGCGACATGCCGATCTATCTCGCACTCGATTGCGCAGACGCGTGGGCGCGACGTGAACTGTTGCGACTGGACGAACAGGGTCAGCCAACGCACGTCGCGGGGGTACCGCCCGACTACTTCTCTGAAGATGGGCAACTGTGGGGCAACCCACTTTATGACTGGGAATACCACGCAAGCACCGGCTTTGACTGGTGGGTCGGGCGTGTGCAGCACACACTGACAATGGTCGACATCGTCCGCATCGATCACTTCCGCGGTTTTGAGACCTATTGGTCAATACCCTGGGGCTCAGAGAACGCACGCACCGGCGTTTGGGAGTATGGACCGAAAGACGCCTTGTTTGAGGCGATCACCGCAAGACTTGGTCCGCTGCCCATTGTCGCCGAGGATCTTGGTGACATTACCCCCGAGGTCACCGAACTGCGCCAGCGCCAATCGTTGCCCGGCATGTCGGTGCTCCAGTTCATGGTGCCCGATGTGCACTTTGACCCAGACCAGATTTCTCGTGATTCGGTCGCCTACACCGGCACGCATGACAACGATACGTCTGTTGGCTGGTTCTTGGGTGGCCCTGGCGATATGCGAAGCGCCAATGAAATCCGCGAGCACCAGGCCCTGACACTCGAGCGAACCGGCGGCACAGCGGCGGACGTCCACTGGGGTTTGGTCCGGATGGCGTTCGGCACGGAGGCCTGCATGGCGATCATCCCGATGCAGGATTTTCTCGGCCTCGGGTCGGATGCGCGCCTCAACACACCGGGCAAACCTGCGGACAACTGGCAATGGCGGCTGCGCGCGGGCCAGTTTGATTCGCAGATGATCACGCGGATTCGCGAGGCCGTGATTGAGGCGGACCGTCTGAGCCAAACGTGACCCGCGCAACACCAAAACACGGGGCTTGCGCTATTATCGACGCATGAGCAACCAACCCGTACTTGAGGACGGCGGACGTTTCGTCAGTCGCCTTACCAAAGACACGCTTGCGCTGATTCTCGCTGGTGGCCAAGGCTCGCGCCTGCACGAGCTTACGACCTGGCGGGCGAAACCGGCGCTGCAATTCGGCGGCAAGTTCCGGATCATCGATTTCCCGCTTTCGAACTGTTTTAACTCGGGAATCCGCCGTGTGGGCGTGCTCACCCAATACAAGGCGCACTCTCTGATCCGACACCTCGTCCGTGGCTGGACCAACCGCTATTCCGGTGAGCAGGAATTCGTGGAGATCTTGCCGGCATCACAGCGTGTGGGCGGTGAGTGGTACCGGGGCACGGCAGACGCGGTCTACCAAAATCTGGATATCATCCGGACGCATAGCCCCAGATTCGTTCTGATCCTCGCCGGTGATCATGTCTACAAGATGGACTACGGCCCGTTGCTCGCGGCACATACCGAGGCGCAAGCGGACATGACCGTCTGCTGTCTGGAAGTGCCCGTCGAGGAAGCGGCCGGTGCGCTCGGCGTCATGACCGTCGACGAAGACGGTCGCGTGATCGACTTCAACGAGAAGCCGGAACAACCTGAGGAAATACCGGGCAAGCCCGGCGTGTGCCTAGCGTCGATGGGCAACTACGTGTTCAACACCGATTTCCTCTTCGAGCAGGTCATTAAGGACGCCGACGATCCGAAGACCCAACACGACTTCGGCAAGAACGTGATCCCGGCGATCATCAACCAATACCGAGTGTTTGCCTATCCGTTCCGTGATCCCGCCACCTCTGACCAGGCTTACTGGCGCGATGTCGGAACTCTGCCCGCATACTGGCAGGCCAATATGGAGTTGCTGGACGTGGTGCCACAGCTCAATCTCTACGATCAGGAATGGCCGGTGGATACATTCCAGATCCAGCTACCACCAGCGAAGTTCGTTCATGACGAACCTGATCGGCGTGGTGTCGCGATCAATTCAATGGTGTCCGGCGGCTGTGTCGTATCCGGTGCATCGCTGCACCGGTCGCTGCTGTTTTCCAACGTGCGCGTACACTCCTATAGCAAGCTGACGGAAACAGTGGTGCTGCCCGATGTTGAGATCGGCGAACACTGCCGTATCCATCGCGCGATTATCGATCGTGGATCGCTGATTGCAGATCACACGGTGATTGGAGAAGACGTCGAAGCCGATCGCGCTCGCGGGTTTCGAGTAACCGATGAGGGCATCACGCTAGTGACGCCGGACATGCTCGGCCAGGAACTGCATTTCACCCGCTAGGGCCATGTCGATTCGACCACCGGTTTACATGGTAGCCGCAGAGAACGGTGCGTTGCCGGGCGGCAAAGCAGGCGGCGTCGGAGACGTGCTTCGCGATTTGCCCCCTGCGATCGCAGAGACTGGCCGACCGGTAACGATCCTGATGCCCTCCTACAATCGGCTACATAGATCGGACGGCATGGAGTGGTGCGGCGAATTTCCTGTTCGCTTTGGACAGGAAAGCCTGAATATCGATTGGTACGGCAAGCAGACCGCAGCCGACGTTGATACGGTGGTTTTGCATCATCCCAAGTTCGACCCATACGGCACCGGACAAATCTACTGCGACGATGGCCCTGATAACCCGTTCGCTACGGATGCGACCAAATTCGCGCTGCTGTCGCTTGCAGCTGGTGAATGGCTGGTGCGCCACGCGGACGATCAGGCCGTATTGCACCTGCACGACTGGCACGCCGGTCTGCTTGCTCTGTTGCGCGAACGTCTGCCATCGTTCGAGAGACTAAAGCACTTACGCGGCGTGCTGACCTTGCACAATCTTGCGCTACAGGGCTTGAGACCTCGACGTGGTCATCCCTCAAGCTTCGAACGTTGGTTCCCCGAGCTAGACCCTGACGACCCACTGTTATCCGACCCTCGATATGCCGATGTCGCGAATCCGCTCGCGGCCGCAATTCGAAGCGTCGATCACATCAATACAGTGAGCCCAACCAACGCGCGCGAAATTCTTCAACCAACAGATCATGCCCGCGGTTTTCATGGCGGTGAGGGACTTGAAGTGTTGCTGCAACATGCCGCCGCCGATGGACGACTGCACGGCATTCTCAACGGATGCGACTACACCGCGATTCCGCAGCACCGCCCCACGTTTTCCGATTTGACAGACACTGTCGCCGCCACCCTGACTGAGTGGAGCGATCAGCAGCCACACAACCGGTCGTTGTTCACGCTTGCATCACGAAGCCTGAACCAGGCGAGACACAAGCAGCCGTCGATCATTCTGACGGCGGTGAGTCGACTAACCGATCAAAAGGCGGGGCTGCTGCTGGCGAGAACGCAAGGAATTACCTTGCTGCAACAGTTGCTTCGATCGCTGCCAAGTGATGCGGTTTTGTTGCTACTCGGAAGCGGCGACCTCGGAATAGAGACCGCATTGGCGCAACACGCGGCCACCGACCCACGATTAGTCTTTTTGCGTGGGTTCTCCGAGCCACTCGCCAACGCCGTATTCGCCGCCGGGGACTTGTTTCTGATGCCAAGCACTTTCGAACCCTGTGGCATCAGTCAGATGTATGCAATGCGCGCAGGTCAACCCTGCCTGGTCCATGCCGTTGGCGGACTCAATGACACGGTCAAAGACAACATCAACGGGTTTTCATTCTCCGGCCCCGATCCCGAAGCACAGGTTGCGAACTGCATGGCCAGCATGATCCATGCGCAGCAAGTGTTTTTTGATCAGCCCGAGCGATGGCAGGAGATCGTCGACGAGGCCCGAGCGGCACGCTTCCTTTGGTCTGATGCAGCCGCGCAGTACGAGGCGAAGATGTATGTCTGAGCGCGACGCACTGAACCAGCTGGCCGCAGGAAGTCACCCGGATCCATTTTCGATCCTCGGTGCACACGATGTGGATGGCGTTCGCTGTGCAACCTACTTCGCACCGGGTGCCGCTCGTGCCGCGATCGTGGATGAGCAAGGCCGACAAATACGTCGCGCCCGTCGAATTCATGATGCGGGTATTTACCGTGCTGAGCTCTCGTCGCAAGACCCCTATTGGTGGCGAGTCCATTGGCCGGATGGCGAAGTCAACGACGTGCAGGACCCCTACGGATTCGGCACCTCGTTGGGAGAGGTTGATCTGCATCTGCTCGGTGAGGGTCGGCACGAACGCA
This sequence comes from Pseudomonadota bacterium, assembly GCA_038521865.1. Classification (GTDB taxonomy): domain Bacteria; phylum Pseudomonadota; class Gammaproteobacteria; order Steroidobacterales; family Woeseiaceae; genus CALBPI01. The sequence continues at coordinate 226,229 of JBCBKO010000003.1, forward strand.
TCTACGAGGTGCTCGGCGCAAACACGATGCAGTGCGGCGGCTCGCGGGGAACACGCTTTTGTGTCTGGGCACCTAACGCGTCGCGGGTCAGTGTGATCGGCGATTGGAATCAGTGGGACGGTCGACGACATCCCATGCGTCGCCATCATGCGATCGGTATTTGGGAGTTGTTCATCCCCGACATAGGCGACGGCGCGCGCTACAAGTTCGAACTATTGGACGCAGACGGTAATCTCCTGCCGCTCAAAACCGACCCGTTCGGTAATGCGTTCGAAGCCCCTCCACACAATGCCGCGATCGTCTCGACGAGCGACTATCAATGGTGCGATCACGCATGGATGAACGAAAGAGTTCCGCAAGGTCTGCGCAAACCGCAATCGGTCTATGAAGTACACCTCGGTTCCTGGCGGCGAGATGAGCACAATCAATGGCTCGACTATCGGGCACTCGCCGACACTCTGATCCCCTACGTTTCCGATATGGGGTTCACCCACATAGAACTGTTGCCCGTTACGGAACATCCGTTTGATGGCTCCTGGGGATACCAGCCTATCGGGATGTTCGCACCCACTTACCGGTTTGGCAGTCCAGACGATTTCCGTTATTTCGTCGACACCTGTCATCAGGCAGAGATTGGCGTCATTGTCGACTGGGTGCCTGCGCATTTTCCGCGCGACGAACATGGGCTCGCACAGTTTGATGGCACCGCACTCTATGAACATGCTGATCCGCGCAAAGGTGCGCATGCCGACTGGGGCACGCTCATCTTCAACTACGGCCGCAACGAGGTTGTGAATTACCTGATCGGTAGCGCGTTGTACTGGATTCGTGAGTTCCATATCGATGCGCTAAGAGTCGATGCAGTCGCCTCCATGCTCTACCTCGATTACTCCCGCGAGGATGGCGAATGGTTACCGAACGAGCACGGCGGCAACGAAAACCTGGAAGCAGTAGAGTTCATCAAGCGGTTGAACGAAGCCATTCACGCAGCAGGTGCCGCGTCCTACGCAGAGGAATCCACAGCTTGGCCAGGCGTGTCCCGACCCACCTACGATGGTGGCCTCGGCTTCACCTTCAAATGGAATATGGGCTGGATGAACGATAGCCTGCGATATATTGCCGAAGACCCCGTTCACAGGCGCTACCACCACGATAAGCTGACCTTCGGTCTCGTCTACGCATTCAATGAGAACTTTGTGCTGCCGCTCTCACATGATGAGGTGGTGCATGGCAAACGATCGATTCTGGGAAGAATGCCTGGTGACGACTGGCAGCGTTTTGCAAATCTGCGCGCCTATCTCGGGTTCATGTTTACGCACCCTGGAAAAAAACTGATGTTCATGGGCACAGAGTTTGCGCAGTCTGCAGAGTGGAATCACGACCAGTCTTTGGATTGGCACCTGCTTGAATACGCACCACATCACGGCATCCAGGAGCTGGTACGCGATCTGAACCACCTGTTGCGCGCCCAACCCGCATTGCACGATCAAGACTTTGACGGCGCTGGCTTTACCTGGCTCGACTGGAACGATTCGGAACACAGCGTCTTCGCATGGCTACGAAACACCGCGGACGGACAAAAGGTCATCTGCATTTGCAATATGACCCCGGTTGTTCGCGAAGGCTATCGCGTCGGCGCACCCGACTGGGGTGCGTACTCAGAAATTTTGAACACTGACCATGAGCGCTATGGTGGCAGCAATGTCGTCAACGGCTCGAATCTGCAAACTCAGTCAACGGCGTGGCACGAGCAAGCACAGTCACTGGTGGTAACGCTACCGCCACTAGCAACCATCGTTCTCAAACGCGCTTGACTTGGTTGGCAGGAGAAATCTGATGAGCACCAACACTGAATCGACACTTCCAACCCGGATACTCGCTGAGCCATTGAGCAACGATGAGACCGCGCTGCTGAGAGACTTCAGTCACTACTTCGCTCGCACGTTCGGTCGCGATGACCTGGACGAGAACGATGCATTCGCTTATCGGGCACTGGTCTACACCATCCGTGATCGCATCATGCGCAACTGGCGCCTGACACGCGAGCAGCAACTCGCAGCAGACTCGCGCAAGACCTGCTATCTGTCTCTCGAATATCTGATGGGACGACTGCTAAACAACGCGTTAGCAAGCACCGATTTGTCGGGTGCTGCAGCAAGCGCAATGTCGAAGCTGGGCGTCGATCTTGAGGTGCTGCTCGACCAGGAGCACGACGCCGGTCTCGGCAACGGCGGACTTGGCAGACTGGCTGCATGCTTTCTCGACAGTTGCGCCACGTTAGCTCTGCCTGTGACCGGCTATGGCATCCGCTATCGCTACGGCATGTTCCACCAGCAGTTGAGAGACGGGCGACAGGTGGAGGAGCCAGACCAATGGCTTGCAGACGGATTCCCATGGGAGATTCGTCGCCGCGAACAGTCACAAGTTATACAGTTCGGCGGCAGGACGGAAAGTTACCGCGACGCCAGCGGCAATATGGCATTCCGGTGGGTCGATACGCAGGATGTACTGGCGGTGCCCTACGATGTCCCGATACCTGGCTACCGCAACCAGGTCGTGAACACACTGCGGCTCTGGTCTGCGGTTGCGACAGACGAGTTCGACCTCGATGAGTTCAATGCAGGCAGCTATGCCGACGCAGTCGCACGCAAGAACGCCGCTGAAAATATCACGATGGTGCTCTACCCGAATGCCACGACCGAAAACGGTCAGGTGTTGCGGTTGCGCCAACAATACTTTCTCGCAAGCGCCAGCCTGAAGGACACGATTCGCGACTGGCAGAGTCGCCATGGCAACGATTTCAGCGAATTCGCCAACAAGCACTGCTTCCAGCTCAACGACACACATCCCGCGGTTGCTGTCGCAGAGTTAATGCGTCTGCTGATGGACGAGCACGGATTCGGCTGGCATGCCGCGTGGGAAGTCACTACGTCCACGATGGCCTACACCAACCACACGCTGCTGCCGGAGGCACTGGAGCTTTGGCCGGTCGCCATGTTCCGTGAACTCTTGCCCCGGCTGATCGAAATCATCTACGAGATCAACGCGCGCTTCCTGCGAGAAGTTGCGCGACGCTGGCCGGGCGATGTCGATCGCTTGCGACGCATGTCGCTGGTTGCCGAAGAAGGTGAGCCTATGTTGCGCATGGCCTACCTGGCGATCGTCGGTAGCTACTCGGTCAATGGCGTCGCAGCTTTGCATTCCGAGCTCCTAAAGAATGGATTGTTCAAGGACTTCTACGAGCTGTGGCCCGAAAAGTTCAACAATAAGACTAACGGGGTAACTCAACGTCGTTGGCTGGCGGCTTGCAACCCGACATTGAGCAAGCTGATCGATTCACGGATCGGCTCGGACTGGATCACCGACTTGCCACAGTTAGCGAACCTCGCAAGTCACGCTGAGGACGCCGCCTTCCGCAAGACGTGGCGTGCAGCGAAGCAACACAACAAGGCGTTGCTGTGTAGCATGATCGAACAACGCACGGGGATCGCGCTCTCACACGAGATGCTGTTCGATGTTCAGGTGAAACGAATTCATGAGTACAAGCGCCAACTACTGAATGTCCTGCATGCAATCCACCGCTACGCTCGAATTTGTGCTGAGGACACGCAGGGCATGCAACCGCGTGCGATCATTTTTGGCGGGAAGGCCGCGCCTGGGTATGTGATGGCAAAGGAAATCATCAAGCTGATTTCCAATGTGGCAAATGTCATCAACACCGATCCAAGAACCGAAGGTCTGTTGCGGGTAGTCTTCTATCCTGACTACAACGTCTCTGCCATGGAACGGATATGCCCGGCGGCAGATTTGTCCGAGCAGATCTCGACGGCAGGGAAAGAGGCCTCAGGTACCGGCAACATGAAGTTCATGATGAACGGTGCGCTGACGATCGGCACGCTCGACGGCGCGAATGTTGAGATTCGCGAAGCGGTCGGAGATGACGCGTTTTTTCTCTTTGGTTTGACTGTCGACGAAATTCCGGCGGCGCGAGCCGATTACAACCCAAGTGCGATTATCGCATCAGACCCCGCGCTGAGTGTGGTGATGCATCTGTTAGAGACCGGCCATTTCAACCAGTATGAGCCTGGCGTCTTCGATCACGTTCTTGGTGCACTGCGCGACCCCAATGATCCATGGATGACCATCGCTGATTTTCGCAGCTTCATCGACGCGCAGGAGCGAGTCGACACAACCTTTGGGGACGACGAGCTGTGGACCAGACTCAGCATTCGAAACACGGCCGCCTCCGGCAGATTCTCCACTGACCGCACGATGCAGGACTATAACGACGACATCTGGCGACTCGAACCGATCAAAATCGAAACATGATCGATTCAGGTGATCCGACACTTCTTGGCGCGACCGTAGTCGATGGAGGCGTCAACTTTGCCCTGCACTCGAGCACAGCGGAGCGTGTCCAGCTATGTCTGTTTGACGAGCAAGATCAAGAACGTCGTCTGGATATGTTGGGACCACATAACGATGTTTGGCATGGTTTCATCCCGAACATGTCGGCCGGTACTCGTTACGGATATCGCGTCCATGGTCCATGGGATCCAGCACGTGGATTGCGCCATAACGCGAACAAGCTGCTCATCGACCCCTACGCGCGCGAACTCTCGGGCGAGCTGGTCTGGGATGATTCGATATTCGGCCACATGCTTGAGGACACCTATATTCCCAGCACATCAGACAGCGCCGCTTTTGTACCCCGCGGTGTAGTCGTGCCGCCGCTGTCGCTCACCGCGAAAAGGCCGCTAACGTCGTGGTCAGACACGATCATCTACGAGGCGTCGGTGCGCGCACTCACCGCGCAAGATCATCGGCTCGAAGCGGACATTCGTGGCCGGTTTCTCGGCGCCGCCAGCGACGAAATTATTGGTCACCTGAAGTCTCTCGGCATAACGGCGCTGGAGCTGTTGCCGATTCATGCCTATGCCGATGAACACTTCCTGGTACAGCGCGGCCTGAAAAACGCCTGGGGTTACAACACGCTCGCCTTTTTTGCGCCGATGCCGCGGTTTGCGCGAAGTGCCGCTTGCGCCGAATTCGCGCACCTCATCAATCGTCTTCACGACGCCAACATCGAGGTAATTCTGGATGTGGTTTACAACCACACTGCCGAAGGCGATCTGCGAGGTCCAACCGTGTCATGGCGTGGCATCGACAACCTCGCCTATTACCGCGTGCTGCCGGAGAACCCGGACCACTATGTGAACGATACCGGCACCGGGAACACCATCAACGCGGACCATCCGGCAACGCGCCAGATGATTCTGGATAGTTTGCGTTACTGGGCCGGAACATTTGGTGTGGACGGATTTCGGTTTGACCTCGCGCCGATCCTCGGCAGACACTTCTCCGGGTTCAACACGAACCACCCGCTGCTCGAGCAGATCACCAATGACTCAATCCTCAAACACTGCAAATTGATTGCGGAGCCGTGGGATATCGGCCCGGGTGGTTATCAGCTTGGTGCGTTCCCAAAGGGCTGGGGAGAGTGGAACGACCGGTACCGGGATACGGCGCGCCAATTCTGGCGTGATGACGAACATCAAACGCCGGCAATGGCGCGACGGTTACACGGCTCCGCTGACATCTTTGAACGCGCTCTTCGAACACCGGCGGCGAGCGTTAACTATGTAACCGCTCATGACGGGTTTACGCTAAGAGACCTTGCGAGCTACGAAAGAACGCACAACGAGGCCAACGGCGAGAATAACCTCGATGGGCACAGAGACAATCACTCGACCAATTACGGTGTCGAAGGCCCTACCGATGACATTGAGATCCTCGCCCATCGACGTAAGCACCGCCTGAATTTGCTTGCGTCCCTGCTGGTCTCGCAAGGTACGCCGATGATCCTCGGGGGCGACGAGCTCGGCCGCACCCAAGCGGGTAACAACAACGCGTACGCCCAGGACAACGAAACAACCTGGTTCGACTGGCAAGACGTCGATCAGGGATTTCTTGCTCGGGTACGTGATCTGATTGCATTGCGTAAACACCTGCCCCTGTTACGTCAGCAAGCATATCGCCACGGTCGTTCAACAAACGAAGCCGGGTTGAAGAATATCCAATGGCATGCGCCCGACGGCGAGCAACTGGAGGGACTGGACTGGCATCACGCCCGCGCGGTCACGATGCTGCTCGTCGCAACCGAAAACGATGCACCGCCTTCCCCGGATCAGGCAGCGGTTGCCGTCAGTTTCAATCCAACGAGCATGGCCGTCGATTTCACGTTACCGCAGATTGCGAGCAGCGGTGCGTGGGTCCTCAGCGGCTATACAGACATCGAACCGCCTGCACTGCGCGGCTCCGTCGTAGCGCAGGCCGCCCGTAGCACGAGCGTGCTGGCTTGGCTGGGCGGAAGGCGTTGACCGCGGGCGCGCTTATGCTAGGCAATTTTCGGCACAAATACCGACTTGGTTTCAAGAAATTCTTCGAATCCCAGCACGCCCCACTCGCGCCCATTGCCGGACTGCTTATAGCCACCGAATGGCGCCATGATCGAGCCGCCATGCCCATTGATATGAATACTGCCCGCCCGAATTCTCGATGCGATACCGACCGCTCGCTCCGGGTTGGCCGACTGCACGTAGCCTGCAAGGCCATACGGTGTGTCGTTGGCGATCGCGATCGCCTCGTCCTCATCCGCATAACCGATAATACATAGCACCGGTCCAAAAATTTCCTCGCGAGCGATCGTCATATCGTTCGTGACATTGGCGAAGACCGTCGGTCGAACAAAATACCCCGATGCAAGGCCGTCGGGACGACCCACCCCACCCGCTACCAGCGTGGCACCTTCGTCAATGCCCTTCTGTATCAATGCCTGAATCTTGTTGAACTGCACTTCGCTGACAACTGGCCCCATCCGGGTTGTCTCGTCGCGCGGGTCACCCACTACAATTGATTCCGCAACGCCAGCGGCAATCTGCGCGGCCTTCTCCATCTGACCTGCAGGCACGAGCATGCGCGTTGGCGCGTTGCATGACTGGCCGCTGTTGTTAAATACCTGCTTCGCACCGGAGGCCACCGCAGACTCCAGATCCACATCATCCAAAAGGATATTCGGTGACTTGCCACCGAGCTCCTGCGACACGCGCTTCACCGACTCCGCCGCCGCCTGCGCAACCAGCACACCCGCGCGAGTAGAACCGGTGAAACTCATCATGGCGATATCGGGATGTGATGAAAGGCGCGCACCCACGTCCGGGCCAGTACCGTTCACCAAATTAAAAACGCCGGGCGGGACTTCCGCTTCATGCAAAATGTCGGCAAGCAGCATCGCATCGACGGGCGCGATCTCGCTCGGCTTAAGCACCATTGTGCAACCCGCCGCCAGTGCAGGTGCGACCTTGCAAGCGATCTGGTTCTGCGGCCAGTTCCATGGCGTGATCAACCCACAAACACCGATCGCTTCGCGGCTCAGCAGATAGTCGCCTTCATGCGACTGCCATTCGAACGACTCAAGAATTTTTCGAATCGCCTTGAAATGCGCAAGACCGCTACCGGCCTGTGCTCGTGTCGCGAACTTCAATGGCGCACCCATCTCGTCGCTGATCGCTTCCCCGAGTTCTGGCAACTTGGCCTTGTAAATCTCAATGATGCGATCGATCACCGCCAGCCGGGTTTCAACCGTACTGTTAGACCAGCCATCAAATGCAGCTGTTGCAGCTGCGGCCGCACGATCCACGTCCGCTTCGGAACCGTTGGTGATTCGTGCGTAAGCGACCTCTGTGGCCGGGTTGATAACCTCCAGAACGTTTTGTGAGGCTGGAGTGATCCACCGTCCGTTGATGTAGAAGTTCAGATAGTCACGCATCGTTAGCTTTCCGTTGTGTCCAATTCCACTGGGGTGGAATGGTAACGCGGGCGCCCGCGCCCTGCAGCCAGCCTATCTCGCAACGTTATTATGTTAATAATTCAATAGATTGATTGAATTAATTTCTCTCTTAATTAATGTTTTTATTGGAATTTTTAATTTTTTGTACCATTCCCTTGCTATTCTTCAATAGCTCTATAGAATTCGGCGCCATTGAGCACCGAGTGAAACCCATGCCGGACAACACAGCACCGCGATACGAGCAACAAAAGCTCGCCGCCATACAGGCGGCCGCTCGCGTATTTGCTGAGCACGGGTACCACGGCGCGAGCACGAAGTTGATCGCCAATGCGATGGGCATAAAGCAGGGGAGCCTCTACTACTACTTCAAATCAAAGCAGGATGCGCTCGCCGAAGTCTGTCTGTACGGACTTACCGACTATGTGGAACGACTGCAGCTGATCTCCAGTGCAGAGCAACCATTGGCAGGCCAGATTGTCGCGGTGTTCTCAGCGCATCTGTCCGCGTATCGGGAGCGCAATGAAGCGCTCAAGGTCTACAACGATGAGCGTCACTACCTACCCGAAGACGCGAGGACAGAAATCAAGCGCCTGGGCTCACTGTACCGGCAAGAGCTTGAAGCGATGCTCGAGCGTGCCGTGACAGCAGGTGATCTGAGGGCTGAGGTGGATTGTCATTTCGCCGCACAAGCGATCATCGGCATCGGCAACGCATGGGGTGATCTCATCGTGCGGGACCCCGAACTCGACATCGTGGCACTGACGCAGAAGTGCTCCGACATGATCATGAATGGTTTCGCGAATCGAAACCGCTGAATACAACAATACTCAAACGAGGATAACGACATGGGTGCATTCAAAGAACCACACGGCGGCAAGCTGGTAGAGCTCTACCTGCCGGAAGACAAAGCCGAGGCAATGAAGACGGAAGCGAAAGACTTCCCATCATGGGATTTGTCGCCGCGCCAGATCTGCGACCTTGACCTGATGATGTGCGGCGCATTCTCGCCACTGGAAGGGTTCCTGACCGAAGCCGACTACAACGGGGTCGTTGAGGATATGCGCCTCGAAAGCGGTGTGCTGTGGCCGATGCCAATCACACTGGACGTCAGCGAGACTTTCGCAGAGGGCGTCAGTGTCGGCGACACCATCGCGTTGCGTGACCAGGAAGGCGTTATTCTTGCAGTGCTCGACGTCAGCGACATCTGGTCACCAGACAAGCAGCGTGAGGCCGAAAAAGTATTCGGTTCTACCGATGAAGCACATCCAGCTGTCGATTACCTCTTCAACAAGGCAGGCAACGTTTACATCGGCGGTAAAGTGCGAGGACTCGAGCCACCGACGTTCTACGATTTCAAACTCCTGCGTGACACACCATCCGAGCTCCGCGGTCGATTCCGCAAGTTGGGCTGGCGCAAAGTCGTAGCGTTCCAAACACGCAACCCGTTACACCGTGCGCACCAGGAACTGACATTCCGCGCAGCTCGCGAGGTAGACGCAAACCTTTTGATCCAACCGGTTGTCGGCCTGACGAAGCCCGGCGACATCGATCACTTCACTCGTGTGCGCTGCTATGAGCACGTGCTCGAGCAGTATCCGGAACAAACAACCACACTCAGCCTCTTAAACCTGGCCATGCGGATGGCTGGACCACGCGAAGCGGTCTGGCATGCGTTGATTCGCAAAAACTACGGCTGCACGCACTTTATCGTTGGTCGCGACCATGCAGGCCCGGGCAACGACTCGAATGGCAACGCGTTTTACGGGCCGTACGATGCTCAGGACTTGTTCAAAGAGCACGAAGAAGAGATGGGCATCAGTATGGTGCCGTTCAAGATGATGGTGTATGTCGAGAACAAGGCGGAGTACATGCCGGCCGACGCTACCGCACCGCAGGATCGTGTACTGAACCTCTCCGGCACCGAGTTCCGCCGCCGACTTCGTGAAGGGCTGGATATTCCTGAGTGGTTCTCTTACCCGAAAGTGGTCGAAGAGCTGCGCCGCGCGTATCCGCCAAAAGACAAGCAGGGTTTCACCGTGTTTTTCACCGGCCTCTCCGGCAGTGGTAAGTCGACCGTTGCGAACGCATTAATGGTGAAGCTGATGGAACAAGGCAGTCGCCCTGTGACGCTGCTGGATGGTGACGTCGTTCGTAAAAACCTCTCCAGTGAGCTGACCTTCAGCAAAGAACACCGCGATTTGAACATTCAACGCATTGGTTATGTGGCAAGCGAAATCACCAAGAATGGTGGTATCGCGATCTGCGCGCCAATTGCGCCCTATGCTGCAACACGCCGCGAAGTGAGAGAAGTCATCAGCGGGCTTGGCGGCTTTGTCGAAGTCCACGTATCAACACCGATCGAAGTGTGCGAAGCTCGAGACCGCAAAGGACTATACGCAAAAGCACGCGCGGGGCTCATCAAGGGCTTCACCGGTATCGATGATCCGTATGAAGTACCGGAAAACCCGGAACTCGACATCAACACCGCAGAACTCTCCGCTGATCTCGCTGCACACCGCGTGTTGCTGACACTCGAGAAGATGGGGTACATCAAGTAATGAGTGATAAGACCACTTACGCCTACCACCGACCGCATCCCTGGCACGGGCTGCGACCCGGTTCGGAGGCACCCAACAAGGTCAACGTGTTTGTCGAAATGACACCGTTCGATCACGTGAAGTATGAAATCGATAAGGAAACCGGTTTTATCCATGTCGATCGTCCCCAACGTACGACAGCGCAGATGCCCTGTCTGTATGGGTTTGTTCCGCAGACTTACTGTGCGGAACGCGTTTGCGCACTTAGCCCACGCTCGGAGCGCGGCGACAGGGACCCTCTGGATATCTGCGTTTTGAGTGAACGGCCTGTGAATCGTGCTGAGATCACACTGCGCGCCTGGGTTGTGGGTGGCCTTCAAATGGTCGATAAGGGCGAGGCGGATGACAAGATCATCGCGATTCTCGAGGGTGATTTTGTCCACGGTCACATTCGTGACATTGACGATCTGCCACAGATCGCAATCGAACGCATCCGCCACTACTTCCTCACTTACAAGATGAAACCGGGAGAGACTCAACCGGTCGAGGGTGTCGAACCCTATGGGCGCGAGCACGCGTTCAAGGTGATTGAAGCAGCGCAGGAAGACTACATTCGCTACTTCGGCGATCATCCTATCGACTGATTGCAGGGGAATAGGCAGCCGGCTGATATAGGCTGGCTGCCTTATCCCAACGGCCAGTAATCCTGCCGTGGACCACGTCCGATGGTATCCTCCTACTATCGTTTTTTTAGGAGCGACCAGAATGCCCAAATCGATTCGACTCGGACTAGGACTCACAGCACTCACTCTGATGATGGGTACCGCATGGGCCATGCATCACGAAGGAGATGGTCTTGCCAAAGCCATCGCTGCCGACTATCGCGAAGCGGATCGTGCACGGGACGAATACCGACACCCGATGGAGACGCTCAAATTCTTTGGCATAAAGCCTGGTATGACTGTTGGGGAATACGGACCCGGCGGCGGCTGGTACACAAAAATACTCGCGCCATGGGTCTCAGCATCGGGCACCTACGTCGCGATCAACGCCGATGTTGAAAAATATCACGCAGGTGCTTCTGCCGAACGCAATGCAGAGCGCAAGAAATTCCCGCAAACGTTCCCGAATCAAGTGGCAGAGTGGACCGGCCTTTCTGCAGACGCGATCGCAGCAGTTGAGATCGATGAGGCCCCGGATTGGGAAGGCAAACTCGATGCCTTCCTGATCTTCCGCAGTCTGCATGGTCTGTCGCGCAAGAACCTGGCTGATGAGACGGCCAAACATGCGTACAACTTATTGAAGCCGGGCGGCGTAGTTGGCGTGGTGCAACACCGTGCCAAGGAGTCTGCCGCGTGGGACTACACGCGCGGCCATAATGGCTATCTCAAGCAGTCCGAAGTCATCGCTTTGTTCGAGAGCGCAGGTTTCGATCTCGTGCTCGAGAGTGAGATCAATGCGAACGCATCTGATTCGGCGGACTGGGAAGGGGGCGTCTGGTCCCTGCCCCCCACCTATCGGCATGGGGACAAGGACCGCGCGAAGTATACGGCGGTCGGAGAGAGTGATCGGATGACGCTACTCTTCCGCAAGCCGGGTTAGACGTAGTCAGGTGACGAGGAAGCTCAGGCGCCCTTCGCCATAGGAGGGCACCTTGAGCTGAAAACCTATCGGCGTTCCGTTCGCCGCGAGCTCTCCGACAAATTCGCTGGCCTCACCGGGGCCCAGCGTTTTGTCGAGACGGAGGTGCTGGTCGTCTTTTTCGGTCATGAGCAAGCGTGAGCAAATGTTCATGACTTCATAGAAATTGGCGCTAATCGCCTCACTGATATCGTTGCTGTTGACCATGTCCTGAGCAGTGGCCGCAGGAATCATCGAGAGCGCAGCGCCGGCATAAGCGACAAATGCAGGATCGCCCCCGCCTATTGCGACAAGCTTGTCGTTGTCATCGATATAGGTCGCCACATACTGGCCTGAGAAATCATCGGCGTCAGTGCCGCTGACTCCCAGGTCCTCACCCAGAATGATACCCAGCAGCTCAGCTACCGCGGTGGTCTCGGGTACTACAAATGTCGTGCTCATGATCGGCCTCCTGCCGAGCGTTAGTTCAAAAACTTGCCGACCACTTTCTCAAATGAATCGACAGTAAAGGGTTTTGCGATCAGGAATTGTGCGCCGGCGTCCGTTGCCCGTTTGCGCATTTCGGTTCCCGCTTCGGTGGTCACGAACCCGAACGTGGTCTCGACACCTTCCGAGCGCAGTGTTTCCAACAATTCGATACCTGTCATGTTGGGCATGTTCCAATCACAAAAGATGAGGTCGGGTTCTGATTCCCGAATCATGCCTAACGCGACGGCGCCGTCCTCGGCCTGAACCACGTCTTTTGTGGCTACACCCGCCTGGCGGAGTGTGCGCAACATCATCATGCGCATCGCTGCGCTATCGTCGACCACGAGTATTTTCATTAATCACCCATTTCGGCGTTGCAATTAACAGTAGTGCTTTGAGCTGCGTGCACTGACGCGCCCGTAGTCCCGATAGCGACCGCAGTTTCAATCGCTTTAGCAAATTCGCACTTCGAAAATCCCGTTCAATTAATCCCTATTGGTGCCGCTGGCTTGAATATCCTGCAAAAGTTATGGGAATCAGGGATATGACGCCCGAGACATTGGCAAGCGAAGTTAGCGATCTGGCCTCGATGCCGGATATCGCGATACAGATCAACAACCTGTTATCAGACCCAAACAGCAGTGCGTGGGACATTGGGCGTCTGATCGAACAAGACCCGGGGCTGAGTGCCGCGCTGCTGCGCATTGCGAACAGCGCTCTCTATAACAACGGTATCCCAGTGAACGCGATCGATCGGGCAGTGACTGTGGTCGGTACCCGAGAGGTCAGAGATCTCGCATTCGGCGTTTGCGCCGTTGAAGCCTTTGACGGGATTTCGAACCAGCTGATCACCATGGAAGACTTCTGGTATCACAGTCTTCGTACGGCGGCCGCGGCTCGAGCAATTGAAAAAATTGGTCGCAAACGCGCCGGTGGATCTATGTTCATCGCTGGCTTGCTACACGATATCGGACAACTGGTGATGTTCAGTCGACGTCCGGAACAGTCTGTGGAAGCGCTGAAGTTGTCGGTTGATCGTGACGATGGGCGATCGACGTTCCATGCCGAGCGGGAGATCTTCGGCTTCGACCACACCGACGTGGGCGCTGCACTCGCCAACCAGTGGGGCCTGCCTGCTTATGTCATCGACGCCATCCGGTTTCACCACCAGCCCTTTTCTCACGGTAAAGAAGACGACGAGGAAGCCACCCGCATAGAGGTAGTTGCATCGGTCGTCCACCTTGCGAATACCGTAGCCGTGATCGGAGAGGTTGAAAGCACTAAGCTTGACGATGGTCCGTCTCTGCGCGAAGGCACACTCGAGAAACTCAACCTTGCAACTGACGATCTCCCGGAGATCCTGTCGATCTCCAACGACACTGTAGATGAGTTGCTGAGGGTATTTGTGCCAGCGAACGCCGCCTGAGCGTTAACTCAAGCCGCGCGCAACTCGTTCGCTGACAAGCGGATGAGCTCGCTCCCAATCTCATTCAGCGAAAGCACGTGCTGAATGGCATGCTCCTCAACCGCCGCTTTGGGCATGCCATAAATGACGCACGATGCCTCATCCTGCGCAATGGTCACCGCACCTGAGTCCTGCAGTAGCTTCATACCCTCCGCGCCATCTCGCCCCATGCCTGTCAAAATAACACCAACGACCGGCTGCACTCGCGCTTTCGCAACCGAGGCAAACAGCACATTGACCGAGGGTCGGTGAAAGCCTACACGCTCGCTGTCATCGAGCGTGCAAACGAGACCGCTTCGGTCTCGTGCGACACGCAGATGATGGCTACCTGGTGCCACGTAGACACAACCGCGCTCGATTTTTTGTCCATGCTCAGCGTGGTACACCTTCATCTTACTGAGCTCATCCAGCCGCTCTGCAAAAGATCGACTGAACGTATCGGGTATATGTTGCGCGACGACGATCGGCGGTGCATTGCTCGGTAGTCGCGAAACGATATCCTTGATTGCCTCCGTACCGCCCGTCGACGCGCCGATTGCGATCAGCGGGTCACCAAGACCCGGGGCAAGTGTTTTCGTCGGCTGGCGGAATACGCCCGTCATGACGGGCACGCTGTTGACCGATGACGTGCGCCCCTGCGCAGACAGCGCTTTCAGGTTCACGGCCGCGGCATTTCGAACCTCATCGATGATGATTTCCGCGGCGGCCTTCAGCTCCTCGCCACGCCCAACCGCAGGCTTCTCGATGAAACTGACGGCGCCAAGCTCCATTGCTTTTTGCACCAATGCCGAGTTGCGTTCAGCGAGCCTCGAAATCATGACAACTGGCATTGGTCGTAGCCGCATAAGGTTCGCAAGAAACGTGATCCCATCCATCCGCGGCATTTCGACGTCGAGCGTGATGACGTCCGGCTCGAGCAGTTTGATTTTCTCGCGTGCATCGTAGGCGTCCACTGCAACGCCAGCGACTTCAATGTCGGGCTCCGACTCGAGAATACCGCGCAGAAGTTGACGCGCGCTCGGAGAATCGTCGACCACCAACACGCGGATGCTGTTAAACAGCGCAACGCCCACCCTCAGGCCACTCGCTTGTAAATAGTTCGACCCAGGAGCCGGAAGTCCTCTGATACTCGATGCAAGGATTCCGAATGCCCCATGATCAAAAGCCCATCGGGATCCATGGTGGTGTGGAACCGACGAACCAGTTCGGCCTGTGTCGCCTTATCGAAATAGATCACGACGTTCCTGCAAAAGATAACGTCGAATGGCTCAAACCTCGGCCATTCTGCGAGCAGGTTCATCACGCGGAAATCGATCATTTTCTGTAGCGCTGGTCTGACCCGGACCCTACCCGCCTGGGCGCCCCTGCCGCGCAGAAACCATTGCTTCAATCGCTCCTCAGCAAGCCCATCTACTCGATCCATTGTGTAGACGCCACGTTTAGCGGTGGAGACAACCTGCGTATCTATGTCGGTCGCCAGGATGTCAATCTGCCAACTCCCAAGATTCGGCAACGTCTCCGCGAGCGTCATCGCGATCGAGTACGGCTCCTCACCCGTAGAACAGGCTGCCGACCAAATCCTGAGACGCTTCGAACCCCGATTTATATGCTCCGGAAGAAAGGTGTTTTTCAGATAATCAAAGTGGTGGTTTTCTCGAAAGAAAGAAGTCAGATTCGTGGTCACGGAATTCGTGAAATGCTCCACTTCGATCGCATCGCCACGATTGATGAGATCGAGATAGCGATCGATATCATTAATTTCGAGCGCGCGCATTCGGGTGCCGAGTCTGCGAACCACCAGCCCCTTCTTGGCCTCGCTCATCTGGATCCCAGTGAGGTCCGCAATCATCTCCCGGCAGCGCTTGTACTGCGCATCACTCAATTGCACATTCATAAAAACCGTGCACTCCGGACCCTACTCATTGATTCTCCCTCCACCGGAGTGACAGCGACCGCGATCCGTATACCTTTATTTATTGGTCTCGATTAATTGGCCTAAAGATCGGGGGTGACAAGCCGATACATTCGTTACGCATCAGGGCGAATGCGTGGCAAGAAAAGGGAGTGGCATGGGCACCGGCACAAAGGCGCAATCAGAGGGCCGTTCATGGCGACATCACGCCGTGGGTGTTGCAATGTTGTTGCTGACCGCAGGTTCACTGGCTTTGATCCCCTTGTTGCCAGCGAAGAGCGAGACGACGCTCGATTTACCGTTCCTGAGCGATATCGACGCTGATGTCGTCATCGTTTTCGCCGGGTTTCCCGGCTGCAACACGAGCTGCCCCACAGCGCTGCGTGCAATGGCAACCGTCTATGAGCAATCGTCGTCACCCAATACGCAACTGGTTTTCATAAATATCGAGCGAGACGCTCGGGATGACTTAACGACGCAGTACGCGCGTGCCTACCATCAGAGTTTTGCCGGGGTGACGCTCACCCGATCCACGGCGTCACTGTTTGCACGCGAACTCGGATTACGCTCTTTTGATTCCACGAGGGCTGCGCTCGCGCACAGCAACAACATTTTTGTCCTGAGGCGTGAAAGCGACGGCTGGCACATAGCCGAAGTGCTTCGCTCAAGCCTGCAAACACAACCGCTGATCACCAGTATTTCGAGACAGATCAGTTACGCCAATCAGTAGATTTACTATGAACAAGCAACAGTTTTTGAGCGTGCTCTTGGGACGCTTCCCAAACGAGGTCAAACCCGCCCTCGCCGCAGACTACGAAAAAGCAGACACGATGTTCTTCCGAATCCTGCTTGCGCACTGGGTTTTTGCTGCGACAGTCATGGGCGCCGTCAATGGCTTTTACTGGATGGGTTTCATCGGTGGCGGGCTGATCGTCGGGCTCGGCTGGGCATGCCGACGTTCGCTTCCCGGCAGCGTGTACACCCGAATGGTGCTTGCTTCATCGCTAATGCTGTTTTCGGCGTTGTTTATCCAGCAGGGGCTCGGACGCATCGAATGGCACTTCCACGTCTTTGCAACGCTGGCATTCATCATCCGCTATAAGGACCTTAGGCCCCTGCTGGCAGCCGTCGTAACGATCGCTGTTCACCACATAACACTTAACTTCTGCCAGCAATTTGGCCTCAGCGTACTCGGTACACCGCTAGTAATTTTTGACTACGGTACTGGCCTCGGTATCGTCTTCCTGCACGCTGCTTTCGTGATCGCAGAGGCTGCGGTCCTCGGCTACATCATCGTCGACCTCACCAACCAATTTTGCGAACGAGTTCAGGCAACCCATCAGAACCTCGAGGTTCTGGACACACTTAAGCATGTCATCAAAACCGGAGACCTCTCAGTTAGGGTTGCCGACGACAATCCACAGTCGGACATCGTCAATGACCTACTTAGACTCATGCGGGAAAATGCGGCGGTGCACGTGGCATTCAATAACGCCACCTCACCGATGCTCTTGATCGATGAGCAGCAAAACACCAAAGAGGGCAACCTGGCGGCCAAGAATCTGATTGAGAAACTGGGTGCGGCCTACGGTCAGGCGGGCCACGACGTCAATGCACATCAGCTACGCGGTACGCCGCTCGGCCACCTAATCGGCGACTGCCAGATCGACAGGGACGGGTACAGCGAATCCGAGTTCAGACTCGGTGGCAAGATCATCACCGTTCAGGCGAACCCCGTGGTCAATGAGCAAGGCGCGAATCTTGGCACCATTGTCGAGTTGGGTGATGTATCGGCAGAGCGCGAATTAGAACAACAAGTGTCCGAAATGGTCGCTGCTGCTGGACAAGGCGATCTCTCGCAGCGCCTCGCGGTCACCAATGTCGATAGTTTCTTTGGAAAACTGGCTGCAGGTGTTAACACGCTCGTCGAAAAGTCTGAAATGCTGGTACAGGATTGTTCGCGCGTACTCGAAGCTCTGGCTAAGGGCGACCTGACACAGTCCGTCGAAGGTAACTACTCAGGACAATTTGCGGTATTAACCGACAATCTCAACAAGACCGTAAACCGCCTGACCGAAACGGTCGTATCAATCCAGCACAACTCAAACGAAGTGGACCAAGGTGCCCAGCAATTGTTTGAAGATAGCTCAGAATTACGAAGCGCGATGCGCCAGCAGTCGGACAAGTTGCGTGTCACCGCCGAGAGCATGGAAGAAATCACGACGACCATCCAGAACAACGCCGAAAATGCCGCCGAAGCCAATCGCCTCACCGATCAGGCGCGTGACGAGGCTGAGCATGGCGGTACGGTCGTGGGCAAAGCAATCGCGGCCATGGGCGGCATCAAGGAAGCGAGCAATAAGGTCACCGAAATTACAACGGTCATTGATGAAATCGCCTTTCAGACAAACCTCCTGGCACTGAATGCGTCCGTCGAAGCGGCAAGGGCTGGCGAGCATGGTCGTGGATTTGCTGTGGTTGCCAGTGAGGTTCGCAGCCTTGCCGCACGCAGCGCCACAGCAGCACGTGAAATTAACGGCCTCATCGAGGACTCGGTGAATCGAATCGCAGAGGGTGCGGAACTGGTGAACAAATCCGGTGGCACACTTGAGGCAATCGTCGAATCGGTGCAGAGGGCGAATTCGGTCGTCGGCGAAATCGCGGCGGCCAGCATGCAGCAGTCGGAAGGGGTTCAACTTGCAAACAGCTCGCTGAGCTCGATGCGTGAACTCAACGAGCGGAACTTCGAACGGGTAAACCATAGCGCCGCGGCAACGGACGCGATGCGATCGCAGGCGCAGTCGCTGCGTGAGTTGGTGGCCGAGTTCAATACCCGGAAGCATGACTCAGGACTCGACCGTTCGGTGGCGCTGAAAGTTGCAGAGGCCGGCTAGAGCTACATCAGTGCCACTGCGACTCCTGGTCATCGCTTTGCGCAACACGCGCCTCCGAGGACCAAAGCGTTGGTCCATCAGAAGCACGGAATCGTGAAAACGACGTCGCGAGTGCTTGCGAGTGAACACGCAGCCCCGACGCGCGCTCGTAACCAACCAACGATGAGAGGCTAAGGTACAAAGCGTTGGAATCGTCTTGGTTGCTCGCTTGCACGCAGTCGAGGAACAACTGTTCGTGATCGGCCAATGCCACATCGCCCTGCCCAGGGATTGGCAAAGCTGTACCCCGGTAACCCACTAGCTCGTGCATCAATCGCTTGAAGGCCGTGCGGCCGCGCTCGCCAAAGCTTCGCTTCAGCGCAGCATCCAGAAACTCTGGGTACTGCCTGCCAATACTGACATGAGCAAGGAACAAGCGGATCGACCAAATAGCGGCATCTGCCGGGTCATTAAAACCCGGCACATGATCAACGCGGAGCCAAGACTGTTGCTGGTCAGTCATTTCTGAGATCGCCTACTTGACCCTCGAAATCATAGGTCTCTGTGCCCTTTCGCTCCAGCAGATAAAACCTGTGGTGCCGCAAGGGATAGCCTGTTCGAAAAACAATAACTTAGAGCGGACCAAATCCTCGACGCAAAGCAAAAAAACCTATAAAAAATATAATGTTATAACATTGCATAATGAAAACTTCCGCGCATTTATCCAGTATTTGTCATATTGCGGAAATCGCCACTTCTGAGCCCAAGTGACCCTAACCCACTGTTCTACCGGCTTTACTCTGCAAATTGTAATTTGGGCATATGTGGGCGATTAGACGCGCTTGCAAACCCGACGCTACTCTCCACGGAGGGTGACATAAGACTGCTTTGAGCAGCGTGTACCTCATCACAACAAAAGGAGAGCTATAAATGAGAGCGTTGAGACGCATTGCGACGGTTGTTGCGATAGCGTTTGGCGCCTTCGGTGCAAGCGCACTGCAGGCGACAACCGTTGCGCAGATGAACCTCGAGCAAATGGTCAACAATTCTGATCGGGTCTTTGTAGGCACCGTTCTGGATGTGACCGAGTCGCGCAAGCAAATTGGGGGCGGCGAGCTACCGGCGGTGACCTACCGCATCAAGGTATCGGAGTCGTTCAAGGGCGACTTCAGTGAAATCAAAGGCGAGTTCTACACGGAAGTGACCACACTCGGCACTCTTAAGAACATCGCCGAAGGCCATCACCCGATCACGGATTTTCCGATGCTGCAGGTGGGCGAGGAGTATCTCCTGATGGTGGCGCCAGTCGGTCCGATCGGCCTGACCGCGACCATGGGACTGGGTCAGGGCTGCTTCACTATCACCGGTGATGAAAGCGACAAGGTCGCACTGAACGGTGCAGGCAACGTCGGCTTGTTCGCCGGCATGCAAGTGGGCATTGCTGACGGTGGGCCGATCTCCTGGGGAACGCTCTCCAGCATGATCTCCGACATCGTGGGAGGCGCTGAATAATGAAAACAACGAACACACTGCGCAGAGTATTGGCGACGGCGGTTGCCGGCTGCCTTAGCGCCTCGGTGATCGCGGGTGGTCCTTTGAACACCAACGCGAACGACCCGGATGGTGTTGAGCGCTGGCCGAACGGCGGTACGGCGATTCCTTATAACATCGACCAGGGTGGCCTTGGCCCGTTGAACGCTGCTGAAGCAGTCGCTTTGGTAGAGAGCGCGCTGGCGACATGGGAAAGCATCCCGACGGCGACTAATGCTTACGTCACCACCGGTCAGCTTCCGTTTGATGTTGACGTGACGAATTTTGCGCCATTCGTCGACAACCTGTTCTTCGGTGGTAACACCGCTGATGGCCTGAGCCCGGTAGTCTTCGATGAGGATGGGTCAATCTTCGTTGCACTGTTTGGTGTGAGCGGCGTTCTTGGTTTCGCCAGCACCGACACTCGCGCTGCAGACGGTACGCCGCTTGAGGCTGTGAACTTCCTGAACGGCGGCGCAATCCTCGATGGTTTCCCACTCGCGGATTTTGAGGGCGTCGCATTCCATGAGTTCGGCCACTACTCAGGCCTCGGCCACACGGTAGTGAATGGCCAGAACATCGCCCTTGGCGATACGTCAGGCCCGACGCCTTCGAACACCTACGGCAACTCGCCTGGCGATCAGACGGAAACCATGTATCCGTTCGCGCTGCAGGGTGGTGGCCAGGTGACACCGCATGCGGATGACATCGCGTTCATGTCGTTCCTCTATCCGTCAGATACGTTCTTCTCGGGCAGCGGCACGATCACCGGTCAAATCCAAACGCCTCAGGGTGAAGGCATCACCGGTGTCAACGTCATCGCACGTAACGTCGCCGATCCATTTGTCGACGCCGTGTCGGCAATCTCGGGCGACCGCGAAGGCGACGGCATCTACACGATCAACGGGTTGACACCGGGTGCGGCGTACACGATCCATGTCGATCAGATCCTCCAGGGTGGATTCTCCACGACGCCGGTTCAGCTGCCGGGTCCTGAGGAATTCTTCAACAGCGCCGAATCGTCGGATTCGACCGCTGATGATCCTGCAGACGCGACACCCGTCTTGGTTGCGGCAGGTGCGCCGGTTGAAGGAGTGGACATCATCTTCAACGCGCCGCCTCCGGGCTCTGTTCCGCTGGACGACGATAACTTCGTTGAACTATTCCCAAGCTTCACGATTGGGCTTTGCGGCCGGCAGTACGACTCTCTGTTTGTGAACTCGAACGGCAGCATCTCTTTCGGTGCTGGTGATGCTAGTTTCATCGACAGCATCGGCGGCATGCTGGCAGGTCCTCCGCGAATTGCCGGTCTCTGGGACGATCTCAGCCCGAACACCGGCGGCAACGTTTCCTTCGAAGAGAAAGCAGATCGTTTCACCGTGACCTTCAGCAATGTGCCTGAATTCCCGGCGGCGGGTGGTAACACGTTTACCATCTCGATCTTCAAGACCCGGAAACAGCGTCGCGGAATCGAAAGCGATACCGTGTCGAATGCGTTCCGTATCGACTACGGCACGTTGACCGCGACCGACGGGCTGGCCGGCTTCAGCTGTGGTGGCCTGGACACGAGTGGCTTCGAAGAGCCGTCAGATCTGTCGGCATTCACCCGTTCGATCAAAACGAATGGAAAAGCGGCGGTCTACGAGCAGTTCAACTTCCTGTCGACGAACGATCTGTCCGGCAGCACCTTGCGCTTCCTGGCAACGCGTCCGTTCAAAGACAGGTTTGAATCGAATGACACGGCTGAGGATGCAGCGAAAGTCTCACTGCCATTCAACACGATTGATCGTTACAGCGGTATCACCGCCGGCGACGTGGACTTCTACAAGTTCTCAGCAGAAGCCGGCTCGACACTGTTCGCAGAGGTCATCAGCGGTAGCATCGATTCGGTGATGGGACTGTTCCTGCTTGAGGATGGCGTCGCAACACCGGTCGCATTCAACGATGACGGTGGCGCAGGCGTACTCTCGGCGATCCAGATTCCGTTGGAGGTCACGGGCACCTATGCCATCGCTGTATCCACGTTCCCGGACTTCGACTTTGTCGGCGCTGGTTTCGGTGAAGGTCGTTATGTGCTCAGCATAGAAACGGTAGATGGCTTCATCCTGTCGCTCGGCGATGACGATTCGGCAGAGGTCGACCTTGGCTTCAGCTTCCCGTTCAATGGCGAGACCTACACCAGCGTGTTCGTCAACTCGAACGGCAACCTGACGTTCGGTGAAGGCGACACCGACTTCTCTGAGTCCACCTCTGACTTCCTGAACGGCCCGCCGCGTATCGCACCGCTGTTCGACGATCTGTCGCCGAACGCCGGTGGTCGCGTAGTCGTTGATGGTGATGGCACAACGTTCACGGTGGCCTTTGAGGGCGTACCGGAGTTCTTTGCCAGCACCACCAACACCTTCACAGTGACACTGTCTGCTGACGGCAGCATCAACATCGCCTACGGCGGCATTGCCGCGACCGACGGTCTGGTTGGTGTCACGGAAGGTAACGGCGCAGCCGATCCAGGTTCGAGCGACCTTAGCGAAAGCTCAGGCCTGTCTGCTACCGGCACAACCTACGAGTTGTTTGACTTCATTAATACGAATGACCTTTCGGATTCTGAAATCGACTTCGAGTAGTTTAGAATTTCGCTGCGCCGCAAGGTGCAGTTGTTTCGGAAAGGGCAGCTTCGGCTGCCCTTTCTTTGTGGGAGCAAAATCAATGACAAGCCGTAGTAAATGGACTCAACAGGCAACGCGACTGGTTTATGAGAATCCATGGATGTCGGTGCATGAAGACGAGGTAACCGCACCCGGTGGTACACAGCATCTATACGGTCACATCCACTTCAAGAACATGGCCGTGGCGATACTGGCCGTTGACGACTCGGATTGCGTCTTGCTGGTCTCTCAAAGTCGCTACACGTTGGGCATAAAGACAGTAGAGGTTCCAATGGGCGGCGCACCGCTCCACGAGGATCCGCTGTTAGCAGCCAAGCGTGAGCTACGTGAAGAGACGGGGTTCTCCGCCCAGCATTGGACGCAACTGATGAGAGTGCATCCCAGCAATTCAATCACTGATGAAGTGGGACTGGTTTTCCTCGCCACCGGGCTGACCCCTGGTGGCAGTGAGCCTGAAGACACCGAAGACATCGAACTGTTGCGGGTGCCCGTCGACACCGCAATAGAAATGGCGACGGACGGTACGATCACGGACGCCATCAGCGTTTTGGCACTGCTGAGACTGGCGCTGATGCGAACAAATGCTGGCAATAAGAGTGCACCTTAACAATCAAATATGCGACGATCGTCCCGAAGATCGACGAACAAAGGAGCGTCCCCATGCCCATCCACCGTAACCAGCACCTGCGCACCATCCTCGCGCTCGCGGGACTCTCGACGATCGTTGGTTGTGCGAGCGTGGAACGCACTGTGACCGAGGACGGATCAGAGGTCTTCGCGGTGATCTGCGACGGCAACAGCCGTGGTGCAAACTTCTGCCTTGAGAAAGCCGGGCGCACATGTGCAGCCCGAAACGGCTACAAAATTCTGAGCAACGACGGTCGTGTCGCTGAAGGACTGGACAAAGCCGCATTAGCAGACCTGTCAGCTTATATGGATTTCGCTTCAGACCGTAATCGACTCGTTTTTGTCTGCAACGACGACGAGTAAATCGAATTTGGGGGATCTCCCCTCAAGCCGCACGATGGGCGCTGTTGCCCCCTGAGGCTGGGCTACTCAGTTTTGTAGTCGCAGGCGTCGCCCTCTCCGTGTTGAAGAAGCGCATCAGCTGGTTCAGCCCATCCGCTTGTTCAGTGAGCGCCTGGCTTCCCTGTGCGGCTTCCTCGACGAGTGCAGCGTTTTGCTGAGTTAATTCGTCGATTTGAGTCACTGCGCCATTGATCTCCTGAATACCGGCAGACTGTTTCCGGTTTGCACTGGCAATCTTGGCGACCATGCACGACACCTGGTCCACGCCGTTGACGATTTCCTCAAGCGTTTTGCCGGTCTCGTTCACAAGTTGTGAGCCAACATCAACTCGGGTGGTGCTCGCCTCGATCAGCTCCTTGATTTGACGCGCCGCAGACCCGCTTCGTCCTGCCAGGTTTCGAACTTCGTTAGCTACAACAGCAAATCCTCTGCCCTGCTCGCCTGCTCTGGCAGCCTCTACAGCGGCATTCAGTGCCAGCAGATTAGTCTGGAAAGCAATCTCGTCGATCACACCGATAATGGCGGTGACCTCCTTACTTGAGCTACTGATGTCCTTCATGGCACTAATCGCCTGCTTGACAACAGTGCCACCGCGTTCGGCCTGCTCTCGCGCGGTCAGGGCCAGTGCTTCCGCTTCCTGCGCATTGGCCGCGTTGGTGGCAACCGCGCCTGTCATCTCCTCAATACTCGCCGCAGTCTCTTCAAGACTCGCAGCCTGCGATTCGGTGCGCCGCGCCAGATCAACGTTGCCCTGCGAGATTTCTTCGGCCGCACTGCGGACCCAGCCCGCCGATTGCTGAATGCGGCTCACCACGTCCGTTAGCTGGGCAATCGTCGTGTTGGCATCAGTCTTCAGCTGCTCGAACGCACCCGCATATTCACGGTCGATGGTCTCTGTGAGATCGCCCTTGGCCACCGCTGCGAATACTCGCATGGTGTCATCCAGAACGAACTGGGCAATGCCCACGAGTTGATTCACGTTTTCCGACAGCGTAGCGAAGAAGCCAGTCTTGTCATCAAGTGCAATTCTTCTACTAAGGTCACCACCGAGCGCTGCAGTCACAACACCCTGCACTTCCGCTTCAACGGCGAGCTCCGCGGTTCTATCAACCCATTCGAGGACGGTGCCGATCCGATCACCGTCATCGCCAAAAACCGGATTGGCAATGTAATCGACCGTCACGGTATCGAACACGACTTGAGACTGATATCGCTCACTGAGCGACTCGAAAACCAGCGGGTCGGACGCACGGTGAAGTATGGCAATGTGCGTACCCTCAAGGTCCGTGATGTTGCCCTCTCCAATCGCGCGCAAAATGTCTTCTCTGGCATCATTGAAAAAGGCATGCATCGCGTGATTCGCGTACACCACCTTATGATCGGGGCCCGCGATCATCACATTGGCCGCCGCACTGTTGAGTGCTTCGCGGACCCGACCGTTTTCCTCGAGAGTTGCCTTGACGACCACCTCTTCTGCCAACGCATCCGTTTGGTCGCGCCATTCGAAAACCGTCCCTATGCGCTCGCCATTATCCGAGAACACCGGATTCGATGCGTAGTCGATCGTGTGAATACCGAAGACAAGCCTGCCGTGTTGTGCAGTGTTGCTCGACGCATCAAAGGCGGCGCCCTGCGAAACTTCGCGGTGCAACGAAGACACGTCAGCACCAATCAATGACGCGGCAATAAAACCAGATACCCGTTCGGCGATTGACAATTCGATCTGAGCAAGGAATTCCGTCATCGCAATATTCGCAAAGACGACCTGATTCTCTCGACCAGCGATCATCACCATGCCGTCAACATTCACAAGCGCCTCGCGAATGCGACCGTTTTCGGCGAGCGTGATCTCTACCTGACGCGCCCGCTCAAGATCGGCGGTTCGATCCCGCCACTCGACGACGGTACCGACACGGTCACCGTTGTCGGCATAGACCGGATTCGCCACATAGTCGATCGTGTGCGGACCGAACGTGATTCGCGCCTCGGTCTCACTAGAGATACTCGCCAGTGACTCTGACGGGGATTGATGCAGTTGCTCAAGATCAACCCCTTCAAGCGAGCCGTCAATTGAAATCGTGGTGTCGGCCTCGACGTGCGAATGGATCTGGTCAACGAACTCGCGCAACGCGTCGTTAACGAAAATGATTTTGCCGTCCGGACCTGCAATGAGCACGTACCCCGATACGTTCATTAGCGCCTGGCGGACTCGGCCATTCTCGGCAAGTAGCAATCGATCAGATTCGATCCGCTCACGCAGCCGCCGCTGCATGACGCGTGCCGATGCAAATACACCTGTGTCCGGCGCCCCGGTCGACATCTCCACACTGAGGTTATCGTTTGCGATCTCATTAACGAAGTACTCAAGTCGCGAAGGATCGGCGCCCAATTGACGCATCGTCGAAACGATAAGTGCCACCCCGAGCACGACAGCAAGAATCAGCGGCAGGAGCGCAGTGACCGATGTTGCTGTAACCGTTGTCTCTGCACGCTCCAATCCGGCCTGCGCGAGAGCGCGTAAGTCGGCTGAAAGTTGATCTTCCATTTGCTTGAGCAGATTGATTTTTCGTGTCTGCTGTTCAAACCAGTAGGTCGACGAGGTTTCAAACCCACCGCTTGCGGACCGCGCAAGCGCAAGCGAGCGCATTCGTTCGGTTTCCCGAACCGCGTCGTTGTCCATCAGTCGGTCAAAGGCAAGACGTTGAACCGGTGTGGCGGCCGACCGGAACACATCCAGGTACACGCTCTGCGTCGTGACTAACGTGCGAAATTTGTCGTAGAGGCCCGGACCAAACTGGTCATTAGCAAAGGTATTCGACAAAACCGCGCGTTCGATGCCGGCGCGCTCTTTGCTTTGCAGGAACGCGACATAGGCCGAGCCACGAATGCCGAATTCGCCGACACTACTCAAGCGCGGCAAGAATTCGATCAACCCGAGAAACTCACCGTTGATGCCGGTGTAGTAACCCAACGCATCCCCCAAGGGAATCTCTAGCGCCTGGACTCGCTCTCGAACCTCCAAGATCTGTTGCAGGTCCTGAACGCCTGCTGCGAGTTTGGCTGAAAACTCCGCGCCAAAGCGCTCTGAGTCAAAAGCTTCCAGCAATTGCCGCAGCTCGGCGATACGGCCATCAGTGATGGCGTAGTGGTCACGGATTTGCGGGCCAAAGCTCTCGCCGTCACTGCCGAGAAATCCTGCGGACATGCCTCGCTCTTTCTGGAGCTCGTGCACCATCGCGCTCGACACAACCGCGAACTCTGCAAGCTCCAGCAGCCTCGAGTTCTCTTCACGAAACGCCAACGCGTGCCGAATGTCAGATTGCGCCAGCCACACGAGACCCAACGCGGGAACCAGCAGCGCCACGGCCAGTTTCCAAACCAAAGGTAGTCGATTCATGTCAGTCGCAATTCCCTAATTCCGCATCGTTTGGGCCGGTCCCGCAATAGGGTAGCGGCAGGAATTTAGGTCGGTTTAGCGTGCTTACTGACTTTGCGTCCCGCGTCGCGTGAGCCGGGCGGCAGATTTCCCTATCTGCCGCCGAACTAATCCTTGAGGCTCTGGACTAGCGAGTTATTCGCCCGTCCAGTCCGGGATACGACCAGGCGTCCATGGCGCTCCCTGCACCTCCAATGCAGCCTCCATATCCGCGACCCGTCCAGAGACCGCTCTCAGCGTTCTTAGGACTTCACGAAACTCAGCGGCGGCAATGGCGTATGAGCGCTCAAAATTGCCGCCCTGTGGCGACTGTGAACTGACAAGCGTGCCGTAAATGGATCCCACACGAGATGAGATCGACATCGGCGTCGGTTCGTTCCTACTCGCAATGGTTGCATCGCCGTTCAACTGCACTCGAATATCTGCAAGCTGATTCGCAAGATTCGTCACACCAGCAAGCTGACCACGGTCTACGCTCGGGGTCTGCAGGATGGCAGCTCTGATGTAGGCAATCCGGTTTTCCAGCTCACCGATGGCACGTGTACTGCCGATCGTGGCGCGGTGCAGGTCAGCCACCTCGATCTGGAAGGCCTGCAGCGCGGCGCGGTCCGCAGTAATTTCCGGACTCGATTCGAGCGACTTCACCGTAAACGACTGTGGCTCACCCACGCTCGTCATGACGCCATCTCGTACAACAGCGAGTTCGGCAGAGTAAATGCCTGGCAACACCATCGGTCCCATCGGCTCACTCTGCCAGTAGGGTCGATCACCACCACCGGACAGATCAATGGGATTAGGCGGTGGCAACCGCAAGTCCCATGCCGTTCTATGCAACCCTTTGCCCGTCTTGCCCGCGACACGTCGAACGATCTTGCCTGCACTATCGCGTACCACAAGATATAGCTCAGGTGCCTGCTCCCGGTCCTCTTCACGCAGCGCATCCCATGATGGATACGGGGTATCGCCACCTGCCTTTTCGGTTTCGATCTCGGCCGCGCGGCGTGTTGCTTTACGCGACTTCAGCGGCTCACTGAGGTAATAGGTGAACACCGCACCAAAGGGTGGGTTGTCAGCGACATAGTACTCCTCGCCGATAGCACCCTTCTTGCGCCCGCCCCAGAGGTCACCCTCAACATACAACCAGGGGTCGCGTACGCCGAACAGCTCGAAAGCATCGATATCGGCTTTTTTCGTGCGCAACGCGGAGTAGTCATCGAGGATGTAAATGCCACGACCGAAGGTACCCACGACAAGATCGTTCTCTCGCTGCTGGATTTCGATGTCCCGCACCGCGATCGTCGGGAAGTTCGATTTCAACGCATGCCACGAAGCACCGCCATCCTGAGTGAAGAACAGGCCGAACTCTGTGCCGAGGAACAGCAAGTTCGGATCGACATGATCTTCAACAATCGTATGCGCCGAACCACGCTCAGGCAGATTTGAGGCAATAGACTTCCAGGACTCGCCTCGGTTATCCGAACGCAGGACGTATGGCTTGTAGTCGCCTCGCTTGTGGTTGTCGAGTACGACATACACGACATCGCTATCGTGAGCAGAGGCAAGCACATCATCGATGTAGGACATGTCGGGCACACCGGCAAAGCGGGTCGTCTGTTCCCACGTCGCACCGCCATCTTCAGTGATGTTCATCACACCGTCGTCGGTACCAACGTAGATGAGCCCTTCCTCCAAAACACTCTCGCTGATACCGATCGCAGATCCGTAGATGGACGTCGAATCATTCTTTGCGATCGTATCGACACCCCAGACACGGCCCATCACCTCAAGCGAGTTACGATCGAGCTGACGCGTCAAATCGGGGCTAATCTTCGTCCAGCTGTCCCCACGATCGTCCGAGCGGAACAAGTACTCGGACGCGTAGTAAAGACGCTGCGCCGCATGTGGACTGACGATCAGCGGTGTATTCCAGTTCCACTTGTAGTTATTCTCACCGCGTTCCGGGTGCGGCGTAATAAACACGCGCTCCTGCGTGCGCCGATCGATCCGCGCAAGCCCACCATATTGGTATTGGGCATACATGATATCGGGATCCGTCGGATCGAATTGCGGCTCATAACCATCGCCACCCAACACGAGGTTCCAATCGCTGTTGGTAATGCCATGCACTACCGTCGTGCGTGACGGCGCACAGAGCGAGTTGTTGTCTTGGGTACCGCCACACACGTTGTAGAACGGCTCCGCGTAATCCGGCTGAATCCGATAGAACTGCGTGATAGCAAGGTTACGTACGTGACGCCACGTCGACCCACGATCCCATGTTTCGTAAATACCGCCATCGCCACCAATGTAAAGATGTTCGGTGTTCTCCGGATCAATCCACAGCGCGTGATCATCGACGTGTCGCCATGTTGTTGATAGCGGCGAGAACGACTTGCCGCCGTCCTCCGACTTCATGGTGAACGTGTTCATCGCGTAGACCCGCTCCGGGTTCTTTGGGTCGACTACGAGTTCGTTGTAGTACATGCCACTGGTCGTCATGTAAGACGACTGCTTCGACCAGTTCGCACCGAAGTCTGTTGAACGGTAAACACCTTTTTCGTCATCGTTCGCTTCGATGATGGCGTAGATCATGTTGGGAGCGCTGGGCGCCATCGCCATACCGATCTTGCCCATATGGTCCGAAGGCAAACCGGAGGTCACACGGGTCCAGGTCTTCCCGCGATCGGTGCTGCGTTGCAGACCACTTCCGGGGCCACCATGAATCAGTGTCCAGACATGCCGACGACGCTGGTAGGTCGAGGCCAGAATGACATCATGGTTTGTCGGATCGACCAGCACCTCGTTAACACCCGTGTGTTCGTCGATCTCAAGGATTCGTTCCCAACTCTCGCCGCCATCGGTGGTTCGATACAGACCTCGGTCGCCACCATCGCTCCAAAGCGGTCCTTGCGCGGCAACCAACACTTCATTGGAGTCGTCCGGGTTGATCCAGATCATGCCGATATGGCCGGAGTCTTTCAGACCCACATTGCTCCAGCTCTTGCCACCGTCGATGGACTTATAAACGCCATCGCCATAGGCGACACTTCGCTGCGCCAGATTCTCGCCAGTCCCCACCCAAATGGTCTTGGAATCGTTCGGATCGATTTCTACGACGCCGATGGCGTAAGAGGCCTCACCATCAAACAGCGGCTCCCAGGTAATGCCGGCATTCTGCGTTCTCCATAGCCCGCCTGACGCCACACCCACGAGAAACGCGTTATCGCCGCCGGGATAGAACGCAAAGTCTGAAATGCGACCGGACGTAATGGCAGGTCCGATATTTCGCAGCGGTAGGCTGGCGAGTGGATGCTTCTCCGGTTTGTCCTCTTGCGCATTCCCGATGGAGGGAACCGCGAGGGCAAACGCCGCAGAGAGTGCAATCGATAGGAGTCGTACGAACATGATGACTATCCCCACAAAAGTCATGAATTCACGGCGGGAGACGCCGCGAGAGTGCGCTGAGCATGACCAATCAGCCCTGAGACTGCAAGCGACTTTCCGGCGCCACCGCTGGCGAGCTCGCGTCTTGACTGCTACCGTTCCTGCATGAACATGAACAACCCTTTGTCCCTGGCCGTGCTTGGGATTACGAGCCTCCTCGCGAGCCCCATCTCCTTCGCACAAGCGGCGACAGAAGTGCCAGAGGTGGGAACCTCGCCGGAATGGGTGATTGCTATTCATGGAGGCGCTGGCGATGCGAAGCGGGCGTCGTTGTCGCCCGAGCAGGAAGCCAAATCACGCGCTGACCTGACTGCCGCGCTGGAAGCCGGCGCGAAGCTGCTCGACGCTGGCGCCACTGGACCGGAAGCTATCGAGGCTGCCTTGAAGATTCTCGAGGACTCACCGGATTTTAATGCGGGCAGAGGCGCGGCTCTCGATGAACATGGTGACGCGAAACACGACGCATCGATCATGCGTGGCGAAGATCACGCCGCAGGTGGTGTCGCCGGGAGCTCACGCATCAAGAACCCGATCGCAGCGGCACGCGCAGTCATGGAGCAAACGCAGAACGTACTACTGCATGGCGAAGGCGCCGATTGGTTCGCCGCCGATATCGGGCTGGAAATGGCGAATCCGCACTATTTCATTACTGAGGGGCGCGAAGCAGCGCTGCGCAGGATGCGCGCTTTCGAACATGGTGATTTGAACCTTGGCGTTCCCGATAGTGCCTACTACGGCACTGTCGGCGCGGTGGTTTTGGATCGTCACGGCAATATCTCGGCGGGAACGACGACGGGCGGTCGTACCAACAAACGCTACGGTCGAATCGGAGATACACCCATCATTGGTTCTGGTACCTACGCGTCGAACCAATCCTGCGCGGTTTCTGCCACCGGCCACGGCGAATTCTTTATGCGTTGGACGGTCGCAAGAGACATCTGCGCGCGCGTCGAATTTGCTGACGAAACGCTCGCCCGTTCGGCCGAGATCATGCTCGCCGACACACTCCTACCCAAGGGTGGCACAGGTGGCATCATCGCGATGGAGCCCGACGGCTCGGTGGTTTTTGTCGCCACCACCGCGAACATGCGACGTGGAGTGATGTCTTCCGAGACACCGGCGCGGGTTGCGGTCTACACCGATGAGGACGTCGAGTAGAGGGCTCAATTAACCCTGCATCTGTTCGAGCTCGAGCCCCCGCGTCTCGTGCACCATCTTGATCACAAAGAACACCGAGAGCACCGCACCCGCGGTGTAGACACCGTACGCGCCCGCAAGGCCGATCGAGGTCAACAACACAGGGAAGGAGACGGTGATCAGGAAGTTGGAGCCCCACTGCGCAAGCCCGCATACGGCCAGCCCTGCCCCGCGAATCTGATTCGGAAACATCTCTCCCAGCATGACCCACATAACCGGACCCCAGGACGCGTTGAAGAACATCACGTAGACGTTTGCCGCCACCAACGCCAGTGGACCGTAAATGCCGGTCATCGCCAGCGTGCCATTCTCGTCGACCGTCGCATTCAAGAACGCCAGCACCAGGATCGCCAGCGACACCGACATTCCCACCGACCCGATTAGCAACAACGCCTTTCGACCGATCCTATCCACGAGCAGCAGCGTTGCGGTCACAGCCACGATACTCAATCCACCACTGATGACGTTGATCAGCAACGCATCGCTTTCAGCAAAACCTACCGATTGCCACAGCACCGAACCGTAGTAGAAGACCACGTTGATACCGACCAACTGCTGGAAGGTGGCAAGACCCAACCCGACCCAAACCAGACGCCGCAACCGCCGGGTATCCGGATCGATCAAATCCCCCAGTGTCGGGGTATGTTGATCCGCCGCGAGCGAGCGGCTGATCTCGTCGACCTTGGTCTGCGCAGACTCGCGACCGCCGAGTTTCTCGAAGACAGTGCGCGCTTCATCTTTACGACGCTTCAGAACCAGGAAGCGCGGGCTTTCCGGGATGAGAAACAGCGCGAGGAGAAAAACCACGGCTGGGAGTATTTCGATCCAGAACATCCAGCGCCACGCCTCGAACCCTAACCAGAATTCCGCGGTGGATGCGCCAGCGAGTCTCGCGATAATGAAGTTGCTGATGAACGCGACGAACAATCCCGTGATGATCGCAACCTGTTGGATCGTCGACAGTGCACCGCGATAGCGTGCGGGCGCGATCTCGCTGATATAAGCCGGCGCCAGCACGCTCGCAGCACCCACTGCTAAACCACCGAGCACCCGATAGATCACGAATTCCAGCGAGCCGGTGGCAACGCCCGAGCCCCAGGCACTCACAATGAAAAACGCAGCGGCAACTCGCATTATCGAACGCCGTCCGAATTGATCGGCAAGGCGACCTGCGAAGTAAGCGCCAACGGCGCATCCAAGCAGCATGGAGGCGACGTTAAAGCCTGTTCCCGCGCTGTCGGAATCGAAGGCGAGCCTTAGCCCATCGACTGTGCCGTTGATCACGCCACTATCAAAACCAAAGAGAAAACCACCAATGGTTGCGATGCAACTGATCAGAATGATGAACGTCGTGTTCTCGTTTGTGTTCCCCATGAGATTCGCTCCCCCCTCGAGCGACACCCGCGTTGCAGTGGCTTACTTGCGCTGCGAAAAGTACCCTATTCGCTAGTCGTGTTGCCAACAAGAATTACATGAGGATGCGCTGGTAGTGATGATCTACTTCGATATGGACGGCGTAATCGCCGACTTCCAGAAAGGCATTCAGGAAAAATACGGCGAGCCGTTCTCCAAAATGCATCCCGGTAAGTTTTGGAGTCAACAGGTTGGCAAGGACAAGATATATCTGAACTTGCCGGCGTTGCCGAAGGGGCTGGAGTTGCTTCGAGGAGTCATCGCGACCAAGGCGCCGGTTTCAATTCTGACCTCGACCGGCGGCGGCAAGTACCACTATACGATTGCGCAAGAGAAGCTCGCTTGGCTGGAGCAACACGAAATCAAAATTCCGGTTTGCTTTTGCCTGAATACAGCAAGTAAGGCGTCGTTCTCGCTGCGCGGTACAGTTCTTCTGGATGATCGTGACAGTGTCGTTGCCAAATTTAATGAAGGTGGCGGCACGGCCTATCGATTCCCAGATGAAATTGAGCAGTTTCGGACAACCGTTTTCGGGGATAACCAAGACCAAGGAGCAACATGATCACGCGAGACCGACTGACCCAGCTATGCAAGGCCCGTGAACAGCTCGGGCGCGCTGATCCGAGTGAATCTTCCATTGATCAAGTGGCAAGAGACGCAGCCATGTCGCGCTTTCACTTCGTGCGCCAATTCAAAGCGGTATTCGGTGAGGCGCCGGTTCAATATCGGATGAGAGCCCGACTCAATAACGCGAAGCAGTTATTGCTGAACAGTGACCGGTCCGTGACCGACATTTGCATGGCGGTTGGATTTTCGAGTCTTGGGAGCTTCAGTAGTCTGTTTGCAAAACACTTTGGCCACTCACCATCTGCTTATCGACGGAAGTTTTCAGGCGCTGTTGAGGCGCACTCGCCACATTGCATGACACTTTTGCGAGCAGCCTGGGTAAAACAATCGCAAAATTCAAGAAGTCAGTGATCGCCCGGGTGAATTAGTCTCGGCACCGATGAATTTAGGAGAAAGTGATGAGAATTAAGCTATCCGGAATTTTCGTGGACGATCAACAAAAGGCATTGGATTTCTACACGGACATCCTCGGCTTTATCAAAACCCAGGACATACCGGTTGGCGAGTTCCGATGGCTGCAGCTCGCTTCTCCAGAGGGTGGGGACGCTGAACTTTCACTCGAGCCCAACGCGAACCCAGCCGCTAAGACTTTTCAGGAAGCGCTGTTCGAACAAGGCATACCGATCACGGCTTTTGAAGTCGATGATCTTGAGTCGGAATTCAAGAGGCTTTCCGATCTTGGCGTCGCATTCACAACCGAACCTACCAACGCCGGCAGTGTGTCGATCGCCGTATTCGCAGACACCTGCGGCAATCTGATTCAGATCTATCAGCACGAATCAGAATGACTCGGGGATAAGCCACTCGCGGATCAGGGTACGAATGCCGGCTCATAACCGGTTAGAACCAGCAAAAAAATAGGGCCTAACAGGCCCTACTCTTGGTGTGTGGTGGTGATGGGTGGAATTGAACCACCGACCTGCGGGTTATGAGTCCGCCGCTCTAACCATCTGAGCTACATCACCGGATTTTTTCAGGTCGCGCATTATCTGCGCTGGGTTGTGAGTCCGTCAAGCATCAAACATTGAAGCGGAAGTGCATGACATCGCCTTCCTTGACCAGATACTCCTTGCCCTCGAGCCGCAGCTTGCCCGCCTCTTTGGCGCCCTGCTCGCCTTGCCCGGAGATATAGTCCTCGAAGCCGATGACCTCGGCGCGGATGAACCCCTTCTCAAAGTCGGTGTGAATTTCACCCGCCGCTTGTGGGGCTGTGGCGCCATCCGGGTAGGTCCACGCACGGACCTCTTTCGGACCGGCGGTGAAATAGGTGTTCAGCCCCAACAGCGCATAGCCGGCACGGATGACACGATTTAGACCCGGCTCTTCGAAACCGAGGTCATCCAGAAACGCTTTCTGATCTTCCTCGTCGAGCACCGCAATTTCGGCTTCGATCGCTGCGCACACCGCCACCACGCTAGCGCCCTCGGACTCCGCAACAGTCCGAAGCTTATCGAGCAGCGGATTATTCTCGAATCCATCCTCGTTCACATTCGCGATATACATCACAGGTTTCGCAGTCAGCAATTGCAGGTCTCGCAACTCCGCCTCGGCATTGTCATCCAATTCCATGGTCCGCAGTGGCGCACCCTCAGCGAGATGATCACGCACCGATTGCAATACATCGCGTCGGTAGAGCGCAGACTTCTCATTGGTCTTCGCCTGCTTGAGCGCCTTCTGTAGAGCACGCTCGACCTGCTCGAGATCCGACAACGTCAGCTCGGTGTTGATCGTGTCGGCGTCATCGACCGGATCGACCTTGCCGGCGACGTGCGTCACGTCGTCGTTCTCGAAGCAGCGCACTACATGCGCAATGGCGTGGGTCTCGCGAATGTTCGCAAGGAACTTATTGCCGAGGCCCTCACCCTGTGAGGCACCCGCCACCAGACCGGCGATATCCACAAACTCCATTGTGGTCGGAATCACTTTCTCTGGGCTCACGATCGCGGCGAGCTGATCCAGACGAAGATCCGGCACGGTGACCACACCCACGTTCGGCTCAATCGTGCAAAACGGGTAGTTCTCCGCAGGAATCTCTGCAGCCGTCAGTGCATTAAACAGCGTCGACTTGCCTACATTCGGCAATCCTACAATCCCGCACTTAATGCCCATTAGTTCGTTTCCCCTGCGCCGTCCGTCTGCGTTGGTTTCGGTTTCGGCTGCTTCGGTTTCCGATTGAGTTCGTTCATCACAATTCCGGGCCCCTTGCGCACCATTTTCGGCAATGCCTTGCAGGCGCGCTCGATCGCATCGTCAAGCAACTCCTGCTCTTTGGCAGAGGCCCGCTTCAATACATGTCCAAGCACCTGCTCGCTGCGACCTGGGTGACCGATGCCGATTCTCATTCGATAGTAGTCGGCACTGTTGTGCGCAATGATGTCCCGCAGGCCGTTATGGCCACCGTGCCCGCCCGACTTCTTAAGCCGAAGCGTGCCCACCGGCAGATCGAGTTCGTCATGCGCCACGAGCGTTTCGCGGATGTCCAGGCGGTAGTAATCGAGCACTGCGCGAAGCGGGCCACCACTACAGTTCATGAAGGTCATCGGCTTGACGAGCCAAATCTCCTGGCCGGCCAGTTCAAACTTGCCCACGTCAGCGTCGAGGCGCCGCTGAAACTTCAACGGCGCCTCGTGTCTTCGCGCTAAAGCGTCTACGAACCAGAACCCGGCATTATGACGCGTCTGCTCATACTCCGATCCGGGGTTGCCCAGACCGGCAATGACTCTGATCTGGTCCGCCATCGGCGTCAAACGCTATTCGCCGCCCTCAGCAGCGTCATCTGCGCCCTCAGCAGCGCCCGCATCTTCCTCATCGGCGGTAGCTTCAACGGCAGCACGCGGCTTGCTGATCGAAACCACTGGCTGATCGTAGTCCGAGCCCTGCGCGAGCTGAGGCACTTCGACCCCTTTCGGCAGCTTGATCTCTGACAAATGGACGATGCTGTCGATATCTAGCTCTGAAACATCAACTTCAATGTATTCAGGCAAGTCTTTCGGCAAGCAGACCACCTCAACTTCGTTGATGAGGTGAGCGACAACCCCGCCTTGCAGCTTGACGCCCGGTGCGACGTCTTCACCCGTGAAGTGCAGCGGCACGCTCATGCGAATCGTTTCGCCAGCGACAATG
This sequence comes from Pseudomonadota bacterium, assembly GCA_038521865.1. Taxonomy (GTDB): domain Bacteria; phylum Pseudomonadota; class Gammaproteobacteria; order Steroidobacterales; family Woeseiaceae; genus CALBPI01. The sequence continues at coordinate 263,439 of JBCBKO010000003.1, forward strand.
CGCTGCAGATCGACGTGAAGAATCTGATTCTTTGCAGGATGTCGCTGAAGATCCTTGAGGATCGCTTCCTGGCTCTTGTCGCCCACCATGATGTTCAGGACGCTCGAGTAGAACGACTCGTCTTCGAGGGCACGTTGCAGTTTGTTGTGCTGCAGTGAAATTGAACGCGGCGCGCGGCCGGCTCCGTACAGGATTGCGGGTACTTTTCCTTCTTTACGCAGGCGGCGGCTCGCACCTTTGCCCTGGTCTTCCCGGAATTCCGCAACCAGATCGATTTTGTCAGTCATGACATGCTCCGGTTGAGTTGGGGTCGTTGTCTCGGTGGGCCTGAATATCTGCTTGCGACCAGCAGAAAGGGGCCTGTTCCACCGCGCGCGGAGTCTAAGGGATTAGCGAGATTGGGTCAATCGACTGCGTCAGTCGACGTACAGACTGGATACGGACTCTTCATCAGCGATCCGGCGGATGGTCTCAGCCAGCAGCTCTGCTGTGCTCAGCTGGCGAATGCGAGTGCAGGCAGCCGCCTCCTCCGACAGGGGAATCGTGTCAGTAACGACCATCTCATCGATAACAGAATTGCTAACGCGCTCGACCGCGGGACCAGACAGCACCGGGTGTGTGATGTAAGCGGCAACGCTCTCCGCACCGTGCTCTTTCAGCGCCGCTGCTGCCTGACACAAGGTGCCGGCGGTATCGACCAGATCATCGATCAGGATGCACTGCTTGCCCTCGACAGTACCGATGATGTTCATGACCTCGGACACGTTCGCACGTGGGCGGCGCTTATCGATGATGGCGAGCTCGGCATCATCGAGTCGCTTGGCCAGTGCCCGGGCGCGCACCACACCGCCGACGTCGGGGGATACGACCACCATGTCCGGGTACTTCTTCTTCCAGGCGTCACCGAGCAAGATCGGCGATGCATAAACGTTATCGACCGGAATGTCGAAAAAACCCTGAATTTGGTCGGCATGCAAATCAACAGTCAGCACGCGATCCACACCGGCTGCCGCGATCAGCTCAGCAACAAGCTTCGCCGTGATCGGCACGCGAGATGCGCGCGGTCGGCGATCCTGCCGGGCATACCCGTAATAAGGAATCACGGCGGTAATTCGCGAAGCGGAAGCGCGACGACAAGCATCCACCATGACCAACAGCTCCATGAGATGGTCATTGGCTGGCGGGCAGGTCGGCTGCACGATAAAAGTCTCGCGACCGCGAATATTCTCCAGAATTTCTACCGTGGTTTCGCCGTCGGAGAATTTGCCGACGTGGGCTTTGGCGAGGGGAACGTGCAAATTGCGGGCGATATTGGCCGCCAGCTTCGGATGGGCGCTACCGGTAAACAGCGCAAGACTTGCGATTTCCAAACCCACCCCCCTCAGGTGCATGGTGCCCGGAATGGCTGGGGTGGCAGGACTCGAACCTGCGCATCACGGGATCAAAACCCGTTGCCTTACCAACTTGGCTACACCCCAGTAGAACCTGGTTTGCCGGACGCCTGAGCGCGCTAGTGTGGTCATCCACACCCTTCATGTCAATTTGATGAAGTGACGGGATTATTGGCCTCACGTATATCCCAGTCTCGCACCACAATTGTGAGTCGGGTTTCAGCGGATGTAGCTACGATTCGTCTCGGCAGAGGATTTAGCGACCATGTTCGATATTCCCTGAACTCAATGCGCCAGCGACCTTGTTCGATGCGCTCTGCGAGGCCGTTTCCGTCTCTCACGAGCTCGGCGGGTACATCCGGAATGGGCACACCAAGAAGCCAATAGCGCAGCCCCGCGATCGGCACCTCCAGACCGGTCTGTCGATACAACTCGGTTCCGGGGTCTCGCACGGTCGTCGTATCGATCCGACTGCCCTCGAGCGTTACCGCTTCCGGACTGCCAAACGCATGTACCCCGCCGATACCGAGCGGCCCATCAATCTGTGCATCGAATGTGACGCCTTCCTGAACCCAGCGCAGGTTGCCGCTCGACGCATCCTCGGGCGTCTTGATACCGAGCCGCCCTCGCAGGGACCAGTTTTCTAACGCACCTAGCGTCTGCTGCCGCTGCTCCCAGGTTTCGAGCAACGGCAACTCCTGCACGCCGGTGGTGACGCAGCCCGTCAGCAGCAGCGTCAGGACAAGGGCGGCTCTAGCTACGTGTCGCAGGACCAGACTCCATCAGGCGGCGCACCGTCTCACGCAGCGTCTCGTCCTGCGGATCACGTCGGTACGCCTCCTCCAGCAACTCGCGGGCTTCCTCTTCGTCGCCCATGCGCCACATCACCTCGCCGAGGTGCGCGGCGACCTCAGCATCGGGGAACTGCTCATACGCCTTTTCGAGATACTCGCGGGACTGCTTCAGCTTGCCCCGTCGAAACAGGACCCAACCCTTGCTGTCGATAATGGCGGGATTCTCGGGGTCGAGCTCAAGCGCCTTGTCAATCAGACGCTCAGCCTCGCGCAGCTTGCGCGTTCGATCCGCGAGCGTGTACCCCAGCGAGTTCAGCGCATTCGCGGACTCCGGATACATATCCACAACGCCCCGGAACACCTCAATTGCAGTGTCGAGATCACCACTGCGCAGGTAGGTATCGGCTTGGCCAAGCTGGGCAAATTCAGCACGTGGTTTAACGTCGAGGTACGCAGTGTAGAGCTCGAGTGCCTGATCGTAGAATTCGTTCTGCGCGTACAAAGACGCACGCATAAGGCTGATGTCCAACCCGTATCGCGGGTTGCGATTACTAAAGCCTTCGAGATGATCGATTGCGCTGACAAAGCCCTCACGACCATTCAGCAAGTAGGCGGCGCGCTGCTGTGCGTCAAGCACGAACTCACCAAAATCGATTTGCGTGTAAAGGCGCAGTGCCTGATCGGTGCGTCGCTGACCTTCTGCGAAGCGAGCGAGGTAATACATTGCACTGCCGGTTTTCTCGCCGGACTCGAGGAGGGACATGAATGCAGACCGCGAACCTTCAAGATCACCATCCTGGAGCTTGACCAACGCGATAGCCTCCTGGACAGCCGGATCGTCGGGGCTTTGCATCGACAGAAAATCGAGCATGTTCACCGCATTTTCGATGTCCTCAGCACGCGCGTTGAGGAGCGCAAGCTGAACCTGCTGCTCGATGCTCGCCTCGCCGGACAGAAACAACGCCTCATCGGTGAACGCATCCTCGGCCTTTTCGTCATCGATCAGTAGCGCAATGCGTAGCAGTCTCGCGTCATCATCGAACGCGTCCATTGTCTGCAGACGATCGAGCCACTCATTCGCCGCATCGGCATCATTTGCACTAGCCGCGGCACTAGCCGCTCGATAACCGAGGCACGCTGAGTCGCGAAACCGCGCAGCGAGCTTGTCAAACAACCACGCGGCATCGTCTGCGCGGACATCCGCAGCCGTGGCTTCACTAAAAAAATTGCAGACAGACTCTGCGTCGTCGGCGCGCTCGACGGCCGCTCGCCACAGTCTGAGCGAAGCCTCGCGATCGCCTGAGCGAAGCACTGCCATCGCCTCGTAGAGCCCCGGTTCGCTCGTATTGGCGTCGAGCGTCGCCCAGCGTTGCGCCGCCTGTGTCGTCAAACTGTCGAAGCCGAACTCGTAAGCGGTGAGTGTTGCTTGCCGAGCTGTCTCGATATTGTCGCTGTTTTGCGCAGCTTCAACGTAGGCAACCACGCCTTTTGCGTAATCCCCATCGGTGAGTGCACGCTCGGCCGTGGCGAGCATTTCACCCCGCGCGGCATGCCCGTCGACAGCAAAAACTGCGAGACAGATCAGTAATGTATAACGATAACCATTCCGGATTTTCATGCGATTCACTCCACTGACGGTGCGGCGCTCGGGCAGCACTTCGCATATCATATGAGTTTGGAGAGTGTCGGATCGCAATAGTTCGCGCAATGTCGATCAATATTCTGGGGATCAACCACAAGACTGCGCCGGTCGAAATCCGCGAGCAGGTTGTGATCGATGAGTCGGCCCAGCCGGACGCGCTGAGAGATATTCGAAGCCTGCCCGGCGTCACCGAGGCCTTGGTCCTCTCTACATGCAACCGCACCGAAATTTATTGGGCTGGGTCACCCGACCCCTCTGCCGAGATCGCCGCATTGCTGGAATCAACGGCGGCCACCGGTGGCAAGCTGCAAGAAGTTCTGTTTACCCGCACAGACACGGCGGCGGCTGAGCATCTTTTTCGCGTTGCCTGTGGTCTGGATTCGATGGTGCTCGGTGAAACACAGATCACAGGTCAGCTGAAAAACGCGTATCGACTCGCACAGGAACACAAAGCGGTCGGCTCACACCTCAGCCGCGTGTTTGAGCAGGCCTTCTCGATCGCGAAAAAAGTGCGCACCGACACAGATATAGGTGCGAGTCCGGTATCGGTGGCGTACGCTGCCGTCCACTTGGCGAAGCGCCTCTTCGCTGGCTTTGAGCAACACACAGCACTGCTCGTCGGCGCCGGCGAAACGATCGAGCTCGCCGCACGCCATCTGCGCGGCAATGGCATCGGTCGCATCTTCATCGCTAATCGCAGTGAAGATCGAGCACAGCGTCTGGCCGACGCCGTCGACGGTTTTGCCATGCCGCTGTCTCGCATCGAAAGGGCATTGCCCGATGCCGACATCCTGATCAGCTCGACCGGCGCACCGAACGCCGTCGTCACTGCTGACATGATGAAAACCGCGATCCGGAGCCGAAAGCGCAAACCGTTGTTCGCGGTCGACATTGCGGTCCCACGTGATATCGAACCGAAGGTCGGCAAGCTACCCGATGTCTACCTCTACACCATCGATGATCTGCACAACGTCATCACCGACGGCCAGGAGGCCCGGAAACAAGCGTCGACCGAAGCGGAACAGATTGTTGTCGAAGAGCTGGAGCGATTCGAACGTATCGAGCGCCAGCGCGTTGCTACGCCGACGATCCTCTCGGTGCGCGAAGCGGTCATGCAAGTTCGCGACGAAGCACTCGACAATGCTCGGCGACGAATTGCCGCCGGCCATGATGTCGATGAAGTCATGCAACACATGGTGCATGCGTTGACTCAGAGAATCCTGCATCAGCCGACCGAGCGTTTGCGTGAAGCGGCGGCAGAGTCGGACGCAGAGTTTCTGCGTACCGCACAGGAACTCTTCCTCGGCAAACGACCCGATGCCGAGTCACACGACGAACGGGCGCCGACAGTCGTCCAAAAGTCCGCTCGAAGTCAGCGCTAGCCACCGGCCATGAAAACGTCGATTAAACACAAGCTGCAGACGCTTGCGGAACGCTTTGAGGAAATCGAGGCACTGCTCGCCGATCAAGAGACGCTGGCGGATGCTGATCGCTTCCGTGAGCTATCCATGGAATACAGCAAATTGGAACCCGCTGTGCAGCGTTTCCGCGGCTTCATGACCCACGAGGAAGAGCTCGTCGAGGCGCAATTGCTCGCCGAGGACAGCGACGCCGAGATGCGCAAGATGGGCATCGAGGAAGTAGAGCGCCTGAAGGCGTCGCTTGCCGACGATGAAGTTGAACTCCAGAAGGCGTTGATTCCCGAGGACCCACACGATAACGCGAATCTCTTTCTGGAAATTCGCGCTGGCACGGGTGGCGACGAAGCGGCGATTTTTGCCGGCGATTTGTTCAAGATGTACAACCGCTACGCAGAGCGGCAGCGCTGGCAGGTAACGGTGTTGTCAGCGAGCGAGGGCGAGCACGGTGGCTACAAGGAAATCATCAGCCAAGTGAAGGGCCCGCGCGCTTATGCACAGCTGAAGTTCGAGTCTGGCGCGCATCGCGTGCAACGCGTCCCCGAGACTGAATCCCAGGGCCGCATCCACACCTCCGCATGCACCGTGGCAGTCCTGCCTGAGGTCGAGTTGGTGGAAGACATCGAGATCAATACCGCTGATCTGCGTGTGGACACCTACCGCGCGTCAGGTGCGGGCGGCCAGCACGTCAACAAAACTGACTCCGCGGTACGGATCACCCACCTGCCGACCGGCGTCGTGGTCGAGTGTCAGGATGAACGGTCCCAACACAAGAACCGTGCACGAGCGATGTCACTGTTGAAAGCCCGTCTGCTCGACGCCCAGCGCAACGAGCAGAGCTCAGCGCAAGCCGAACAGCGGCGCCAGCTTGTTGGCAGCGGCGACCGATCGGAACGTATTCGTACCTACAACTACCCGCAGGGCAGGGTCACCGATCACCGAATCAACCTGACGCTCTACAAGCTCGGCGAAGTCATGGAAGGCGGCCTGGATTCCGTGATCGACCCGCTAACGCATGAATACCAGGCCGACCAACTCGCCGCGCTGGAGGCGCAGGACACCTGATGCCCGCATCGACCCTGATTGATTGCATTGGCAACACACCCCTGCTCCGTTTGAACAAGCTGTCGGACCTCACGGGATGCGAGATTCTGGGAAAGGCGGAATTCATGAATCCCGGCGGTTCGGTCAAAGATCGAGCCGCGCTCGGAATGATCCAGGCGGCCCAAAGCCGCGGCGAACTGCGTCCCGGCGCGACCATCGTCGAGGGCACTGCCGGCAACACAGGCATAGGATTGGCCATGGTCGGCAATGCACTCGGTCACGGCTCGATCATCGTCATGCCGAACACGCAGAGTGCGGAAAAAGTGGCAACCCTCGCGGCTTACGGTCCGGAGATTCGCCAGATTCCTGCGGTGCCTTTTCGCGATCCCGCACACTTTGTTCATGAGTCGCAGCGCATCGCTGATCGTATGAACGACCAAGAACCCAGCAGTGCTTTTTGGGCAAACCAGTTTGACAATACCGCTAATCGCGATGCGCACGAGTCAACGACGGCGCCCGAAATCTGGCAGCAAACCGGCGGCGGCGTGGATGCCTTTATCTGCGCGGTGGGCACCGGAGGCACGCTGGCTGGTGTCGCTCGCGGCCTGCGCCGCGAGAAACCTGACGTCGTTATTGGTCTCAGCGATCCCGAAGGCTCAGGTCTGCATCACTACTTCGAGCACGGCGAAATCAAGATCACCGGAAGCTCCATGAGCGAAGGCATCGGCAACTCGCGCATCACCGAAAACCTGGCAGATACCGTGATCGACTGGAGCTGTCAGGTGCCGGACAGCGAAGCACTACCGATCGTATTCAACCTGATTCGTGACGAAGGTCTGGTGCTCGGCGGCTCCAGCGGCATTAATCTTGCGGGTGCGCTGCGCCTCGCGCGACACCTTGGACCGGGTCACACCATCGTGACGATTCTGTGCGACGGTGGTCTGCGCTACCGAGAGCGATTGTTCAATCGTGACTTCCTGGCAGGACGCGGGCTTACGATGCCGGATTGGCTATCGTTCTGATCACTACGCCGGGGCGAGCGCACGCTCCAAATCGGTAATCTGATCGGCGAGGTCCTCGATACCTACTGACAATCGGATCAAGTCGTCGGTGAGCCCAATCTCCGCACGCTGTTCGGCGGGCACGGATGCGTGCGTCATGATCGCCGGATGATCGACGAGACTCTCGACACCGCCCAGACTCTCTGCAAGCGCGAATACGTGGCAACGTTCCAGGAATCGCCGTGCGGCATCCAGACCACCCTCGATGAAAAACGTCACGATGCCGCCAGCGCCGTCCATTTGCTCGCTTGCCAGCGCATGCTGCGGATGACTCGTCAGTCCGGGATATAACACCTTCGTGACGCGCTCATGCTGCTCCAGCCACTCGGCGATCGCGGTCGCGTTCTTCGTGTGCTGTTGCATGCGGATATTCAGCGTTTTCAAACCACGCAATGCGAGGAAACTGTCGAACGGACCGAGCACTGAACCGATGGAGTTCTGCAGGAACGTCAACTGCTCTGCAATTTCAGGATCCGCGGTAACCGCGACACCACCGACCATATCCGAGTGACCGTTTAGGAATTTGGTGACCGAATGCATAACGATGTCCGCGCCGAGTTCGAGCGGACGCTGTGCCCACGGCGTTGCGAAGGTATTGTCAGCAACCAGCAGCGCACCCGCAGACTTTGCGATCTCGGCAACGGCGCGGATGTCCACGAGTTTGAGCAGCGGATTACTCGGCGTCTCAATCCACAGCATTTTCGTCTTTGGTGTGATCGCTGCTTTAACGGCATCAAGATCAGTAAAGTCGATGTAGTCAAATTGAAGACCCGACGAGCGCGTGCGCACTTTGCTGAACAAACGATTGGTACCGCCATAAAGGTCGTCCATGGCGATGACGTGATCACCGGAATCCAGCAACTCAAGAATCGTTCCGATCGCGGCCAGACCGGATGCGAACGCATAACCATGCGTCCCTGCTTCAAGGTCTGCAATACAACGCTCAAACGCAAATCGAGTGGGATTGTGCGAACGGGAATACTCGAAACCCTGATGAACACCTGGACTGGATTGGACGTAGGTCGAGGTGGCATAGATCGGCGGCATGATCGCACCGGTCGATGGATCGGGTGCCTGACCCGCGTGGATTACCCGGGTTCCGAAGCCCTGTTTCTTCTCGGTCATAGCTTAAGGTCCCATTTGCTTGCGCAGATGATTCAGCACATCAGCGCGTGTGATCAGCCCGAAGAACTCATCGTTCTCGGTCACGGCAGCGAACGGTTGCACCTGCAGGAGGGCAACCAGATTATTCACCGTTGTTTGTGGGTCGAGCCGTACGAAGTATTCCTGCATGGCCGTGGCCACGGGATCGTGCAAACACTCCGGGCAACCAAATGCCTTACGAATAATATCGTCTTCGGTCAGCACACCTACGAGGCGACCCTCGTCCATCACCGGCAGCTGCGAAACACCAGCATTGCGCAATCGGTTGTGCGCGGTCGTCAGCACATCGTTCGGCCCGACCGTGATGGTTGCCCGTTCACCGTGCAACCGCCCGATCAGATCGCGAAGATCACCGAACTGTGGCCGCTCAATAAAGCCCTGATCTTCCATCCAGAAGTCGTTGTAGAGCTTGGAAAGATATTTGTTGCCGGTATCACAGGCGAACGCGACTACATTTTGCGGCTCGGTTTGCTCACGGCAATACTTCAGTGCCGCGGTGAGTAAAGTCCCCGAGGATGAGCCTGCCAACAGACCCTCTCGACGCAACAACTCGCGCGCGGCATCAAACGACTCCGCGTCACTGACCGAATAAGCTTTGTGGACCATCGAAAAATCGGCGATGTCCGGGATGAAGTCCTCACCAATACCTTCCACCAACCAGCCGCCACTCTCACCCATCGTGCCGTTGTTGATGTAGTCCGCGAGGATGGATCCCTCCGGGTCCGCCAGAATGATGCGAAGTTCCGGGGCATGCTCGGCGAAGTAGCGACTCATCCCGCTAACCGTGCCACTGGAGCCTACCCCCACGACCACCGCATCGACGTTTCCGTCAAGTTGATCGAGTATCTCCGGAGCCGTCGTGCGCTCGTGGGCAAGCGGATTATCCGGGTTGTTGAACTGATTGATGAAGTAAGCGTCTCGCTCCTTGGCAATGGCCTTGCCGAGGTCCTGGTAATACTCCGGATGGCCGCGACCGACATCGGAGCGCGTCAGCACCACTTCTGCACCCATGGCGCGCAGGTTGAAGATTTTTTCCTGGCTCATCTTGTCGGGCAGCACCAAGACGAGATGGTAGCCTTTGCGAGCCGCCGCCAAAGCCAAGCCGAGGCCGGTGTTACCGGCCGTCGCCTCTACCAGTGTGTCGCCAGGTTTGATGTCACCACGACGTTCAGCCTCTTCGATCATGGAAACGCCGATGCGGTCCTTGATCGACCCGCCCGGATTCTGCAGCTCCAGCTTCAGAAACAGTCTGCAGGGACCCGTATCGAATTGTGAGAGCTCGAGCATGGGGGTATTCCCCACCATATCGAGCACACTTGTGTAGACTTTCATCGCCGTCTCTCCTCGCGCGGCGCCAGTGTAAACCAACCATGAGTGAATGTACCGAGCCCACAACGATCGAAATCTGGCGAACTCGGGCCCGGCAAAAACTGGATGCAGAACGTCATGCAGAACTCGACTGGCTTATCCAGGAAATTCTTGAGATCAGTCGCGGTGCCTTATTATCAAGACCTGACCGGGTTCTGACACCACAAATTACACGGACTCTTAATACGCACCTCAACGCGCTGTGCGACGACGTCCCGCTGGCCTATTTGTTGGGCAGCCAGCCGTTCTGGTCGATGGACTTAACCGTAACCCGCGACACATTAGTGCCACGCGCGGATACCGAAATTCTTGTCCACGCCGCGCTCGCAAGAATCACCGATCTCAGCGAACCCAAGATCGCAGATCTCGGCACCGGCTCGGGCGCAATTGCAATTGCGCTTGGCATTGAGCGACCCGATGCACACATTCACGCGGTTGATTGCAGCAACGCCGCGCTCGCGGTCGCTCGCCATAACGCTGCAAATCATGGCGCAACCAACATCGAATTCTTCAAAGGCGACTGGACGACCGCGCTTCCGGACGGCAGATACGACGTAGTAATCTCCAACCCGCCCTACGTAGAAACCAACGATGGCGCACTACCGAGCTCGCTGAAACATGAGCCTGCAATTGCATTGGCCGGTGGCGTCGATGGATTGTCCGAGATTCACCGTTTGGTGCCTGGAGCTGTCGAACGTCTCAAACCTGAAGGCTGGCTCATGATCGAGCACGGCAACATGCAGGCTGCTGGCGTGTCCGGTATTCTTCTCGCTGCGGGGTTAGTCGATGTGGAGACCGTACCGGATATCGCGGGACGGGATCGCGTCACCCTCGGAAGGCGACCGAACTCACGGGAGGCAGAGCACTCAGATGGTCAAAATTGAAACAAGCATGGGCGACATCACGCTGACACTCGACAGCGAGAAGGCGCCGATCACTGTCGAGAATTTCCTGCAATACGTTGATGACGGTTTCTACGACGGACTCGTGTTCCACCGCGTCATCCCGAATTTCATGATTCAGGGTGGCGGTATGGACGCGACTTTACAAAGCAAGGCGACGCGTGACCCGATCAAAAACGAGGCGGACAACGGCCTCGGGAACAGCCGCGGCACCATCGCCATGGCGCGCACTAATGTGGTGGACAGCGCTACGGCACAGTTCTTTATCAACCTGCGTGATAACGATTTTCTGAATCACGGCGGGCGCGACTTTGGCTACGCTGTGTTTGGCGAAGTCACCGATGGCATGGACATTGTCGATGCCATCGCAGGCGTGAAGACCGGTAATCAAGGCCCTCATGGGGATGTGCCTGTCGAGCCGATCACCATTGTGAAGGTCAGCCGGACTGACTGACGAGCGCGACGCGCGGCACCTCAGTCTCGAAGACTTCGGTCGCACCGGTGTCGAGAGACTCAGGGGCGCCTCGGTTGTGGTCATTGGCGCCGGTGGCATTGGCGGCCACGTCACTTTAGCGCTCGCTGCGGCGGGCGTCGGCACGATCCGACTCTTCGATCACGACCGAATAGACGGCACGAATCTCGCTCGCCAGACACTGTTCACGGCGTCAGATATCGGTGCCAGCAAAGCGCAAATCACAGCAAGGCGCGTGCTTGCGCAAAATCCGGACTGCAAAATCCAGGCGATCGAGGCGCGCGCAGATGAGACATCGCTCGCCGAGTTTGCGGCTGAGGTCGACTGCATAATCGACGCCAGCGACAACTTTGCCACGCGGTTTGCCGTCAATCGCGTGGCCGTTGCTCACGCGGTGGCGCTAGTCACCGGAAGCGCCATTCGATGGGAAGGTCAATTCGCGGCGTTCGGACCTGACTACAAGACCTCGCCCTGCTATGCCTGTATGTACTCACCCGACGATGAGTCGTTGGAGGACTGCCAGGGAGCAGGCGTGCTCGCGAGCCTTCCCGGCACCATCGGTCAGTGCCTCGCGACCGAAACCATCGCATTGCTGACCGGGAAATCCCGACCGCACCAGCTGACGATTTGGGACGCGAGACATGCCTCTGTGGCACAGCTCAAGGTTTCCAAACGAAGCTCATGCGGCGTATGCTCGCCCCGCAACACACCGCAGAGGTAGTTCATGAGTACTGAATCGATCACCGTTTATGCTTGGAGCCACGCCTCGCGCGCCGAGCGTTGTCTGTGGACACTCAATGAAGCTGGTATTGAGCACAAAGTGATCAGACTGAAGCCCCGGCCTGACACCCCGGAGTTTGCTCAGCTGAAATCCATCAATCCGGCGGCCAAGATTCCGACCGCAACACACGGCGACAAGGTGCTAACCGAATCCGTCCCGATGTGTGAGTATTTCGCCCGACTCGCGCCCGAGGCGAAGTTAATGCCGGTCACGGATGAGGAACACTTCGAATACTCGCGCCTGATGCACTACCTGCTGACCGAAGTCGAGGCCTATGTCTGGACGGCCACGCAAGCATCAACCTTGTCAGCCATGTATCCATGGCCTGACGGCACGACCAAATTCGCACTGAAAATGGCGCAAAAAGGCTTCCGCAATCTGGAGCACGTCCTGGGAGAAGATTTTGCCTGCTGCGGCCGGTTTACCATCGCTGACATCTTATTGGGCCAAATCTGTAGTTGGGGACATGCCTTTAAACTGCAGCTCCCGGAGAAGGCCGATCATCTGTTCCAACAGGCTTTCAGCAGACCGACGCTGCCCGAGACTATGAAACGGTCCTAGGCTGCGTCCTGCTGCGACCGATCGCCTGGCTCGTATCCAAGGACGGGAGCTAACCAGCGCTCCACCTCCACGACATCGAGGCCACGCCGCACTGCGTAGTCTTCGACTTGATCGAGGTCGATCGGACCCAGAGCGAAGTAGCGCGACTCAGGGTGCGAGAGGTACCAACCGCTCACCGAGGCCGCTGGCGCCATCGCACAACTCTCGGTCAGCGTCACGCCGGTTCTCTCCGGCGCTTCGAGCAACTCGAATAGCGTGTGCTTGAGCGTGTGATCCGGACAGGCTGGATAGCCAGGCGCCGGTCGAATACCCGAATAGGCTTCATCGATAAGCTGATCGTTAGAGAACGCCTCGTCGGGCGCATAACCCCACCATTCGCGACGCACACGTTGGTGCAGGTACTCGGCCCCTGCTTCGGCGAAACGATCAGCGAGCGCCTTGAGCAGAATCGCTGAATAGTCATCGTTGTCGGCCTCAAATGCCTGTGCACGCGACTCGACACCGCCGCCCGCGGTCACAACAAAACCACCCACGTAATCCTCAATCTGGCTCGTCGCCGGCCCTACAAAGTCCGCAAGACATTCCTGCGGCAAGTCCGCGCGCCGACGTTTCTGCTGGCGAAGGCAATGAATCGTCGCGCGCTCCGTGTCACGGGTCTCATCCTCGTAGACAACAATGTCGTCACCGTTCGCATTAGCTGGGAAAAAGCCGACACACGCTCGGATTTCAATCCAGTCCTCGGCGAGCATTTGATCGAGCATCCGCTGCGCATCCTGATAGAGCGCCGTCACCGCTTCGCCCACCACCTCATCATCGAGAATGTCGGGGAACTTCCCGTGAAACTCCCATGCATTAAAGAATGGCATCCAGTCGATGTAGGGCACGAGATCACGCGCACTGACATCCTCAACGGTATGGATACCGAGACGAGCGGGGACTGGCGGTGTGTACTCCGCCCAATCGAGCCGGCGCGCGGCATCACGCGCTTCTCTGATCGTCAATGCCGGTGCGCGACGCTTCGGCCGCGCATGACTGATTCGGCGGCGCTCGCAGTCAGCCTTGATGCCGCGTTTGTAACTATCGGCTTCTCGACCCACCAATTGCTGGGCCACTCCGACGGCACGAGAGGCGTCTTTAACGTAGATCACAGCGCCTTCGAAACACGGATCAATTTTGACCGAGGTGTGCGCTGGAGATGTTGTCGCACCGCCAATGAGCAGTGGTTGTTCGAAACCTAGTCGCTGCATTTCACTTGCGACATGCACCATTTCGTCCAGCGACGGTGTGATCAAGCCAGACAGGCCGATGATATCGGCCTGTTCGCGTTGGGCCGCGTCAAGAATGTCCTGGCAAGGCACCATCACACCAAGATCAACCACTTCGAAGTTGTTGCACTGGAGCACAACACCAACGATGTTCTTGCCGATGTCGTGTACATCGCCCTTCACCGTCGCGAGCACGATTTTGCCGTTGCTCTTGCGCGGACCATCGTCCTCCTGCTCGATAAAGGGGATCAGGTGTGCCACAGCCTTTTTCATCACTCGCGCCGATTTCACAACCTGGGGCAGAAACATTTTGCCCTCGCCGAACAGATCACCAACGACATTCATGCCGTCCATCAAGGGACCTTCGATCACATCCAAGGGTCGGTCGGCTGACTGTCTGGCGGATTCGGTATCCTCAACGATGAACTCATCGATGCCCTTGACCAGCGCGTGTTCCAACCGTTTCTCAACCGGCTGCTCGCGCCAGCTGAGATCAACTGTTCTGCCTGCGCTGCCGCCTTGATGCCGATAGGACTGCGCGAGCTCCAGGAGGTTCTCGGTGGCGTTGCTATCCGTGTTGAGGATCACAGCCTCGACCGCGTCCCGAAGCTCCGTTGGCAAATCCTCATAAATCGCCAACTGCCCGGCGTTGACGATTCCCATGTTCATGCCCGCGCGGATCGCGTGGTAGAGGAACACCGAATGAATAGCTTCGCGAACCAGATTGTTGCCACGGAACGAAAAAGACACATTGGATACACCGCCGCTGACCATCGCGTGTGGGAGGCGGTCGCGAATCTCACGGGTAGCATCGATAAATGCGATGCCGTACTCCGCGTGCTCCTCGATACCGGTGGCAACAGCAAAAATGTTTGGGTCGAAGATGATGTCTTCCGCAGGGAAGCCCACCTCATCGAAAAGCACTCGGTAGGCGCGCTCACAAATCTCGACCTTACGCTCGAGCGTATCCGCCTGACCGTTTTCGTCAAATGCCATCACGATCACCGCCGCACCGTGCGCTTTCACGATACGCGCGTGTTCGACAAACTCGTCGTGCCCTTCTTTCAGACTGATCGAGTTCACGATCGCTTTACCCTGTACGCACTTCAGTCCAGCCTCGATGACCGAAAATTTGGATGAGTCGATCATGATCGGCACCCGCGCAATCTCGGGTTCGGCAGCGATCAAATTAAGGAAGCTCACCATCGCCGCCTCGGAATCGAGCATGCCCTCATCCATGTTGACATCGATGATCTGGGCGCCGTTCTCGACCTGCTGCAACGCTACGCTGACTGCAGTCGGATAGTCGTCGGCTTCGATCAGTTTCCGGAACTTCGCCGAACCCGTCACGTTCGTTCGCTCACCCACGTTGACGAACAGACTGTCGCCCGAGATGTTGAGTGGCTCCAGCCCAGACAGACGACAGGCCTTCGGCGGTTCAGGCACCACTCGACGTGCAAGGCCTTCGCAGGCCTCTCGAATTGCCGCGATGTGCGCGGGGGTCGTGCCGCAACAGCCGCCTACGAGATTCAGAAACCCGCTTTCCGCAAACTCCTTGACCACTGCAGCCATATCCTCGGGCGACTCGTCGTACTCGCCAAACTCATTCGGCAACCCGGCGTTCGGATGGGCGCTGACACCGGTATCGGCGACCCGAGATAACTCGGCGACATAGGGACGCATATCGGCAGCGCCTAGCGCACAGTTCAAACCAAACATGAAGGGTTGCGCATGTCGCAGCGAGTTCCAGAACGCTTCTGTCGTTTGTCCCGACAGCGTTCTGCCAGACGCATCTGTAATGGTGCCCGAAATCATGACCGGCACCTGCGCACCTCGCTGCCTGCCGACCTCATTGATCGCATACACAGCGGCCTTCGCATTCAAGGTATCGAAGATCGTTTCAACCATCAGGAAGTCGGCGCCACCGTCCAGCAACGCGACCGCTGCCTCGGTGTAGGTCTCCACCAACGCATCGAAGGTGATGTTACGAAACCCCGGGTCATTAACGTCGGGCGACAGCGAAGCCGTTCGATTCGTTGGGCCAAGCACGCCCGCGACGAATCGCTGCGCGCCTGTCTCAGCGGCGATTTCGTCTGCCACCTGCCGCGCGATGATCGCCGCACTCCGATTTAACTCGCCCACCAGCGCTTCCATGCCGTAATCGCCCTGCGAAGGTGCGTTGGCATTGAAGGTGTTGGTCTCAATGACGTCCGCACCCGCGTAGAGAAATTGCCGATGGATATCCGCGACGATATCCGGGCGGGTTAGCGTCAAAAGGTCATTGTTACCTTTCAGATCTGATGACCAGTCGGAAAATCGTTGTCCGCGATAGTCGGCCTCGGTCAACCCGAAACCCTGGATCATCGTCCCCATAGCGCCGTCGAGGAATACGATACGTTCCTCTAGCAGTGCCGTGAGCTCTGCAAAGCGAGCACTCGTCATGAGGCAACTCGTAACGGACGCACGCCAAGGTTGTGGCAGATCGCGTAGGTGAGTTCCGCACGGTTCAGGGTATAGAAATGAAAGTCGCGGACGCCCTCGCGTCGCAGGGCATTCACCTGTTCTATCGCGAAGCTGGCCGCGATCAGATTGCGTGTGTCTGGCTGATCGTCCAGCCCATCGAAACGCTGGTGCAGCGATTCCGGCACCTCGGTACCGCACATGCCTG
Organism: Pseudomonadota bacterium; assembly: GCA_038521865.1. Classification (GTDB taxonomy): domain Bacteria; phylum Pseudomonadota; class Gammaproteobacteria; order Steroidobacterales; family Woeseiaceae; genus CALBPI01. The sequence continues at coordinate 279,970 of JBCBKO010000003.1, forward strand.
CGAACTTGAGCATCTGTGAGAATCGCGTGATCGGCAGAATCCCGGGCACGATCGGTGCGTCGATGCCGTGACGAACACACGCGTCGCGAAAGCGCAGAAAGTGTGCTGTATCGAAAAAGAACTGGGTGATCGCGCGGCTCGCGCCGGCGTCCATCTTGCGCTTCAAATTATCGAGATCCGCGACGGCAGACCGCGCCTCCGGGTGAACCTCCGGATAGGCGGCAACCGAAATGTCAAAGTCGCCCACGCGACGCAGGCCAGCGACCAGGTCGGCGGCAAACGCATAGCCATCCGGATGTGGATCGTATTGCTCGCAGCCTTTGGGCGGATCACCCCGTAGCGCGACGATGTGACGCACGCCCGCGCGCAGATACTCTCGAGCGATCTCGTCTACTTCGGTTCGCGATGCCCCAACGCAGGTCAGGTGCGGTGCTGGGGTGAGCGATGTTTCCTTCAAGACACGTTGCACAGTGTCGTGGGTGCGTTCGCGTGTCGATCCGTCCGCACCATAAGTGACAGAAACAAATTCAGGCTCCAGCGGTGCAAGCTTTTGCAGTGAGCTCCATAACGTTTTCGCCATGCTCTCGGTGCCGGGCGGAAAAAACTCGAAGGACACTCGAATGGGGCTATGTTGATTCATGCGGGTCTCCGATCCCGTTGAGCGGACCCGCGCAGGCCTTCTGCAACTAGATATTCAAGATGGTTATCGGCAGATCGTCGAAAAGATCCAATAGGAAGCTCGACGTTCTGTGCCAGCGTTTTGATGAGGTCAATGGCGGAGGCCACCTGCTCGCGCGCTTGGTGCTCGACGATCAGCAATCGCCCGGAGCCTCGCAAAACGCGCATCGCCTCTCGCAGGACGTTCGCCGGTTGATCGGACTGCATCAACACCTCGTCCAGAATCACAGTGTCGAAGGTGTCATCGTCGAACTCGAGCGCATGCATATCGCCGGATCGAATACTGCAGTGTTGCAGGCCATTTCTCAGTAACTCTCGCCGTGCCGCCTGGCGTGACGCCAAATCCACATCGATACCAACCGCTTGCGTCGCGCGCTGGGCAAGCAGTTTAAGTACCGCACCCGAACCCACGCCGACGTCGAGCAGCTCGCCGACTGGCTGGGTCAGGAAATAGCTGAGCAGCAATCGGTTAAAGCGCCGCAACATCGGGTCCACTGCGGCTGGCTGCTGCTCACCAAGCAAAGCCTCCAGCCGGCGCTTGTCCGGGGCGAGTTGCGGGTCATTCGAATCAAGCGGATCGAGCAACCGATGTACCAGGTCTGCACCTGACCCAACCAATGGCACCCGGAACAGGACCCAATGCCCATCCCGGTAGCGCTCCAGCAAACCAGCGTCACAGAGAACCTTGAGGTGTCGCGACACTCTCGGCTGGGACTGGCCAAGCACCGCCACCAGATCGCTCACCGAGAGCTCACCGCGCGCACACAACACGAGCAATCGCAGGCGCGTCGGCTCCGCCGCTGCTTTCAAGGCCTGTGTGTAGCTGTCAAAGTTCATCGTTGAATAACATAATATAAAGATATCTTTATATTTACTATTCTAGCCGAAGCAACCTGAAGACTCAAAACGCGAAGGTTTGGGAGTTGCCTCTCAGCTGCCGGCCGGTACCGGCGGGCAAACGTTAGCCGAACTGCGGACCAGACATCGCGTCGGCCAGTCGAATGAGTCGGCTGGAACCAACGGCCGCCTGTCGGTGAATTACCGCCGCCTGATACTCGGGGTCGGTGACCATCTCCAGAAACGCTGCCGCATTCGGATATCGTGCAATAAACGCCAAGTCCCACTGCTCATCAGTCGGCCCGATGAGAACGAGCTGCGGCTCACCACGCCAGATGATCGTACCGCCGACGCGAGAGAATACAGGCTGGCTGGACTCACCGTAGCGCTGGTATGCCTCCCGACCGGTGCACGTCTCGCCATCGGGATACCGCGCCGTCTCGTGCAGCCGTATTAGGTTGAGCATATTGATCGGCTCATCCCGCGGAAGGGATTTAAACGCTTCAAACTGGTCTCTGCCGGGATCAATGTAGCTGGTCATTGCTCACTCCTTGAGAGAATTCATCCGCAAATAATCGCTCGACGTCGACCGCATCGAGCACCCGATGACGATTACAGAACTCGCAAGTGATATCGATCTGGCCGCCCCGCTCCTTCAATAGAGCGCGCGCATCCGTCTCTCCGAGCATGCGAACCGCACGCTCCGCGCGGGCGCTGGTGCAACGACAATGAAATCCACTGCTTCTCGCGGGGTAGGCAACGACGTCATCCTCGGAGAACAGCTTGTGGATCAGGCCGGGATCGACGCCGGCACGCATTTCGTCCAGCGTCAGCGTATCCGCCATAAGACACAGTCGGTGCCAGTGGTCAGCTTCCATCGGATTGGCGTCCGGCATTTTTTGCAGCATTAACCCGGCAGCGTGCTCGCCATCGCTGAGCAGCACGAAGTACGCATCCAACTGCGCGGAGTTTTTGTAGTAGTCCACCAGCGTGTCAGCGAGCGAGCGTCCGGTGACCGGCACAATGCCCTGATAGCGATCTTGCGCACGTCGCGCCTCGACCGTCACGGACAATCTGCCGCCACCCAGCAGGCCCTCGAACCCCGATACGTCCTCGCTCTCGGGCTCCCCGCTCATGCCGCGGTAGCGCAACTGCGCATCACACTGGGCGATCAACATGCCAAGTCCTGCGCCGGCTTGGAGCTGAAGCGTCAGCATCCCTGTCAGCTTCATGGTGCTGGCCATCATGGTAGTCGCGGCCAAGCTTTGGCCTAACAGATCGCGCACTTCCGGGATTTGGTGGTGAAGCCCCACGACGGTTTTCCAGGAGCGGTCGAATTGAAGCAGGACGCCTCTGACTGGCAATTGATCGAACATGAAGTTGATCAGTGCGTCAGATTGGATTCCATCTGACTGAGTCATACTCAATCCTGCTTTAGTCGCTCGCGCAGCAGCGTGTTGACCTGCGCGGGATCCGCCTTGCCACGACTCGCCTTCATGACCTGCCCGACCAGATAGCCGATCACCTTTTCCTTACCGTCCCGGAACTGCTGCACCTGCTCGGGACTGCTGGCGAGGACCTCATCCACCATGGAGCCAAGCGCGCCGGAATCCGTGATCTGCTTGAGACCGAGCTGATCGATCACTTGATCGACGTCGCCACCCTCTCGCCACAAAACTTCAAACACTTGCTTTGCCGCGGAGCCAGAAATGGTCTTATCGGAGATTCGCGACAGCAGCGTTGCCAATGTGGTGGCCGCTACGGGTACATCGGCAAGATCACTGTCATCACGGTTGAGCGCCGCTGTCAGCTCACCCAGGACCCAGTTCGCCGCTAGCCGAGGGTCTGCCTGTTTAACCACCGCATCAAAATAATCCGCTAATGCCCGTTGCGAAACCAGCGTGTCCGCCTCATCTGGCTTGAGACCCATAGACTCGAGACGCGTTCGACGCTGATCCGGCAACTCCGGTAGCGCAGTACGAATCGCGGTAATGGTGCTCTCCTCCACGACAACCGGCAGCAAATCCGGATCCGGGAAATAGCGATAGTCGTTCGCCTCTTCCTTGCCACGCATCGATCGCGTTTCGTCAAGGTCGGCGTCATAGAGCCGGGTTTCCTGCACAACCACACCGCCCGACTCGATCAAATCGATCTGACGCTCCACTTCGAAGTTGATCGCCTTCTCGATAAAACGAAACGAATTCAGGTTCTTGATCTCGGCACGCGTGCCGAGCGTCTCGCTGCCTGCTCGGCGCACAGATACGTTGGCATCGCAGCGGAACGAACCCTCCTGCATATTGCCGTCCGAGACACCGAGATAACGGACGAGCTCATGAACCTTGCGCATGTACCGAGCGGCCTCACCTGCGGTGCGCATATCGGGCTCGGAGACAATCTCCAGCAGCGGTGTACCGGCGCGGTTCAGGTCAATCCCCGACTGCGTCGGGAACTGATCGTGCACCGACTTGCCGGCATCCTCTTCGAGATGCGCACGTGTCAGCTGGATCGTTTTTGGAGCACCATCATCATCGACAATATCGATGTGACCCCCGGCCACGATCGGTAACTCGTACTGGCTGATCTGATAGCCCTTGGGCAGATCCGGATAAAAGTAGTTCTTGCGCGCAAACACAGAACGACCTGCGATCTCGGCATCAACAGCCAGCCCGAAGCGCACTGCGAGTTTCACGGCTTCCTCGTTGAGCACGGGGAGCACGCCAGGGAATCCGAGATCAACCACGTTCGCCTGGGTGTTCGGCGCAGCGCCATAGGCGGTTGGCGACGACGAGAAGATTTTGCTCTTGGTGGCCAGCTGGACGTGGATCTCGAGACCGATGACAGTTTCCCAACTCATGCGAATGCCTCCGGTGCATGCGTATGCCAGTCGGTCGCCAACTGATATTGATGAGCGAGATTGAGTAGTTGAGATTCGCCAAACGCCGGTGCGACCAACTGCAGGCCAACCGGTAAGCCTTTCGCATATCCGCACGGCACACTGATTGCTGGCAGCCCCGCGAGGTTGGCACCGATCGTGTAGATGTCATTGAGATACATCGTGATCGGATCATCGGTTTTTTCACCGAGACGAAACGCGCAGGTGGGCGTCGTCGGTCCGGCCAGCAAATCCACCTGCTCGAACGCTGCCTGGAAATCAGCGCTGATCAGACGACGAACCTGCTGCGCTTTGAGGTAATAAGCATCGTAGTAACCTGCCGACAAGACATAGGTGCCCGTCATGATGCGACGCTTCACCTCATCACCGAACCCTTCCGCCCGCGATCGGGTATAGAGGTCCTGCAAATCCTCAGGGTCGCTCACTCGATGCCCGAATCGCACGCCATCGAAACGTGAAAGGTTTGACGAGCACTCGGCTGGAGCAACCACATAGTAAGTCGGCACCGAAAGCCCGATATTCGGCAATGAAATCTCGACAACTTCGGCCCCGAGGCTTCTCAGCACATCGAATGCCGTCTCGAGCGCTGCGGTATTTTCAGGGTCATTGCCCTCGACCATGAATTCGCGCACAACCCCGATACGCTTTCCGGCGATCGACGCGGCGAGTGCGGCTTCATAGTCTTCGACCGGCACATCCACACTCGTGGAGTCATGCGGGTCAGCGCCGGCCATCACCCCGAGTAGCATCGCCGCATCAGCGGCGCTGCGCGTCAAGGTGCCCGCCTGATCGAGGCTCGACGCGAAGGCGATCATCCCGTAGCGACTGACCCGTCCATAAGTCGGTTTCAATCCCGTAAGGCCGCAGAGTGCTGCGGGCTGGCGAATCGATCCACCCGTATCTGTGCCGGTTGCCGCCGCAACCAGGCGAGCCGCAACTGCGGCCGCGGATCCACCGGATGAACCTCCGGGCGAACACGCAGTGCTCCACGGGTTTCGCACATCACCGAAGTAACTGGTCTCGTTGGATGACCCCATGGCGAATTCGTCCATATTGGTCTTGCCAATCACGACGGCGCCAGCCGCCTCCAGATTTGAGACCACTGTCGCATCGTAGGGCGGCACGAAGTTTTCCAACATCTTCGAACCGCAGGTCGTGCGAACGCCACGTGTGCAGAAAATATCTTTGTGCGCAATCGGCAGACCTTCCAAAGATCTGGCCGCCCCGGTTCGACGTCGCTCATCCGAGGCAGCTGCGCGCTCCAGCGCATGCTCCACATCAACGGTAATGAAAGCGTTGAGCGCCTCACCTGCACCCTGCACACGATCGAGCAGATGACGAACCAACTCTGTGCTGGTCGTCATGCCATCGTCCAGCGCCGCGCGCGTCTCGGTCAGTGTCCATGCATGCATGCGATCGTTCATTCGATCACCTTCGGGACAAGGTACAGCCCCTCAGCGACCGCGTCGGTTGTCGACTGCAGCGCCTCACGGTCGATGTTCGGGTCGGCGGTGTCAGGGCGCAGTCGTTGCACGAGATCCAGCGGATGCGCCATCGGCAAAACGCCATCGGTCTCAGCCGCCTGCAACTGATCAACAAACTCGACAATGGATCCGAGCTTGCTGACAAAGTCAGCATGTTCGGACTCGGCAAACTCCAGTCTCGACAACTGCGCGAGCTTGTCGATATCAGACTGATCTATGGACACGGGTGATTCTCCTCGACAACGCCTGTTGCGGACCCGGAGGTGTCGCAAATTCAACACACCGGAACGAGGTCAAAAACCAGCAAAATCAGGCGTAAACGTAACGCCGAAAGGATACACGGCGCCTTGCCGATTGTCCCCCCCGTTGCTAGAGTTGCAGGAATTTTTTGGGGGCAAATTTCCGCATCATGCTCAAGAACCTGCTGGGTTATTTTTCACACGACCTCTCTATCGATCTCGGCACCGCCAATACACTGATTTTTGCGCGCGACGAGGGCATCGTTCTGGACGAGCCTTCCGTGGTTGCGATTCGCGAGGAATACGGAGGCGGTGGGCGGCGTGTCGAGGCCGTTGGGCAAGACGCCAAGAACATGCTTGGCCGTACGCCCGGCAACATCACAGCGATTCGTCCCCTGAAGGATGGTGTTATCGCAGATTTCACGGTCACTGAAAAAATGCTCCAGACCTTCATCAAGAAGGTCCACGGCAACCGTTTTTTCACCCCTCGCTCGCGCGTTTTGATCTGCGTCCCCTATGGATCGACGCAGGTTGAGCGGCGCGCGATTCAGGAGTCTGCGGAGGGCGCAGGTGCCAGCAAGGTCATATTGATCGCCGAACCCATGGCCGCGGCGATTGGCGCAGGAATGCCGGTTCACGAGGCGCGTGGATCGATGGTGCTGGATATTGGTGGCGGTACCTCGGAGGTCGCCGTTATCAGCCTGAACGGTATCGTGTATGCCGCATCGGTTCGTGTCGGTGGCGACCGATTCGATGAGGCGATCACCAACTACGTGCGCCGGAACTACGGGATTCTGATCGGCGAAGCGACCGCCGAGCGCGTCAAGCATGAGATTGGCTCCGCGTTCCCGGGAGCGGAAGTGCGAGAGATTTCGGTCAAGGGTCGCAACCTTTCAGAAGGCGTACCTCGCAGCTTCACGCTCAATTCGAATGAAATCCTCGAGGCATTGCAGGAACCCCTGCAGGGCATCGTGGGTGCTGTCAAGGAAGCACTGGAACAGACTCCACCCGAACTGGGCGCGGACGTGGCGGAGCGCGGCATCGTGTTGACCGGTGGCGGCGCGATGCTTCGAGACCTCGACAAGTTGTTGATGGAGGAAACGGGTCTACCGGTAGTCATCGCCGACGATCCGCTGACCTGCGTTGCGCGCGGCGGTGGCAGAGCGCTGGAACTTATGGATGAGTACGGGCCGTCCGTATTCGGGTTGAACTGAGGGACTCCCGATTCCGCGCACAGGCGTCGATTCTCCCGTCGGGTTGCGAGTCTTTTTGACCGCACTCGGCTGCATCATCCTGATGCTGACCGACCTCAGAACCGACCTCGGCGAAGCACCTCGCGGCTGGCTGATGGCGACGCTACATCCGCTTCAGGTCACCGTTGCGACGCCCACGCGCTTGCTGGACTGGAGCGAGGATGCGACCGTCAGCCGAGCCGATTTGGCGCGCGAAAATGCTCGGCTGAAACGCGAGCGTCTGCTTGCCGATGCTCGGCTACAGCAACTAGCGTCGCTTCGAGCGGAGAATGATCGCTTGCGCACAATGCTCGATGCCACACCCAGCCCTGACATGTCCGTGCAGGTGGCGCGACTGCTTGAGGTGGATAGTGAGCCATTCCGTCACCGCATCACACTCGACAAAGGCTCAGCCAACGGCGTGTATGAACGCCAGGCGATCATCGACGCGCAGGGCGTCGTGGGCCAAATCACCAAGGTTGGACCCACCACGTCCAACGCGGTGCTGATCAGCGATCCTGGGCACGCGATTCAGGTCGAGGTGATTCGCAACGGCCTGCGCACCGTCGCTTTCGGCGCTGGCGACGTCGGGTTACTGGAACTGAGATTCCTGCCGAATAACACCGATATCAAGGTTGGCGATCTGCTCGTCACCACGAGTCTCGCCGGCGATTACCCGGCCGGTTATCCGGTCGGCGAAGTGTTGAGCGTGGAGCTCGAACCGCGCGCGGCGTTCGCCCGCGTAACAGCCACCCCAAGCGCATCGCTAGCAACGCTTCGCGAGGTGCTGCTATTGAATCCCGAAACCCTCGAGAGCGAACCGGATGAGTAGGCGTTGGTGGCCATTGTTGCTCGCGGGCATCATCGGTCTCGGGGTTGCTTCTGCGCCCTTGCCCACCGCGTTGTCCGCGTGGCGACCGGACCTCGCACTGCTGGTCGTCATCTATGTCGCCATCCATCAACCAAGGCAATATGTGATCGCCTGGGCGGTGATCACGGGTGTTTTGCTGGATGCGCAGCATGCAACGCCACTTGGCCAGTACGCGCTGGCTCACGTCGTGGCTGTCTATCTGCCCTTACGATTGCACCAACGCCTCATCCTGCTGCCGGTGTGGCAATCGACCTTGTCTGTCATACTCTTCACAGCATTGGCGCAATTCGTTTTGTTCTGGTGCAACGGTGCGACCGGCAACAACGTAGCGGCCGCCGCCTACATCAAGCCGATGTTGGCGAACGCGATCTGCTGGCCTCCGTTGATGCTGGCGCTCGACACCCTGCGCCTTGGCCAACCACAGCGAACCTGATAGCGAGCGGCCCGCATGGCAAATCTGCAGGCGATCAAGGACACAGCGAGTGAGCAGCGGCTGTTTTTCAATCGGCTGCTGCTGGCGACCGTGTGTGTCGTGCTCGGCATCGGTGCGGTTCTGGCGCGCATCGCGCAGCTGCAAATCTTTGAATTCGAGACCTACAGTGATCTCGCTCAGGGCAATCGAATTCGCCTCGAGGCGGCACCACCAACTCGAGGGCTGATTCTGGACCGCAATGGTGTAGTGCTCGCACAGAACCTTCCCGCCTACCAGCTGGAAATGATCCCCGAGCAGGTTCCGGATATCGACGATGCACTGGAGCAACTCTTCGAGATCGGTTTACTCGATCGCGAGCGGGAAACACGAATCCGGGACCGTATTGCCCGCACCCCTTCGTTCAATCCCGTCACGCTAAGAGCGAGAATGGATGACGCCGCGATCGCCGAGTTCGCGCTACTACGACCCTATTTTCAGGGTATCGACATCCGAGCTCGCCTCGTGCGCGATTATCCCCATGGCAATTCAGCAGCGCATATCCTCGGTTACGTCGGTGGGCTGAGCGAAAGCGATCTGCAATCGGTCGATGCATCGAATTACGTCGGTACCACACAAATCGGCAAGACCGGCATTGAAGCGACCTACGAGAAAGTACTGCACGGCGACGTCGGACACTTGGAGGTAACAACGAATGCCGACGGGCGCGCCGTCGACTTTCAGACCCGCGACGAACCGCAGCCAGGCCAGCACGTCTTTCTCACCATCGACCTTGAGCTGCAACGCATCGCCGAACAGGCTCTGGTCGGCAAGCGTGGCGCGGTCGTCGCGATTGAACCCAACAGCGGCGAAATCCTCGCCCTTGTCAGTGCGCCAGCGTTCGATCCGAATGGCTTTGCACAAGGCATGGATTCCGCCACGTTCGCGGCACTCCAGGGCGACCTCGATCGACCGTTGTTCAACCGGGCAATTGCAGGCGGTTATCCGCCGGGTTCCACGATCAAGCCGATCCTCGGCCTCGGCGCACTCGATGCGGGACGCACCAGTATCAATCGGGTCACCAACTGCGAAGGCCACTTCAGTCTGCCGGGCAGCACGCACCGCTACCGCGACTGGAAACCTGAAGGTCACGGCCTCGTCGACCTCACTCAGGCAATCGCACAATCCTGCGACGTTTACTTCTATCAGCTTGCCCAGGACATGGACATTGATCTCATGCACGACTACCTCGTCCAGTTTGGACTCGGCAGCTTGCTGGGGATCGAGATTCCAGGCGAGAAGCCCGGGTTGGTGCCATCGCGCGACTGGAAACGCGAACGCTTTAGCCGGCGGGCCGACCAGGTATGGTTTCCAGGCGAAACGGTCATCGCATCCATCGGGCAAGGGTATATGACCGCAACCCCGTTGCAGCTCGCGCATATGGCGGCGACGCTTGCGAACTTTGGAATGCGCGTCCAACCGAGACTCACGCTAAGAATTGAAGACCCACTCACCGCGGGGACAGTTCCTGCGGAACCGGTGACACTGGATCGGGTCGAAGACATCGACAGTCACGCCTGGCAGCACGTCGTCGATGCGATGCGCGCCGTGTTACAGACTCCTCAAGGGTCTGCCTATGCCACTGGCCGCGATATTGACTACAGCATCGCGGGCAAGAGCGGCACTGCCCAGGTGTTTTCTGTGGCCCAGGAAGACGAGTATGACGAGCTGGAATTGGATGAGCGCTTGAAAGACCACGCATTGTTCATTGCGTTCGCACCGATCGAAGCCCCGGAAATTGCCGTTGCCGTCGTCATTGAGAATGCGGAAAGCGGGAGCAGTGTCGCTGCTCCCGTGGCACGACAGCTCACCGATTTCTGGTTGAATAGATAGTGTTCCAGCACACCACGGCAATGGGTCGTGAATCGACCCCGAACACGCAGCTCTGGTTGCAGCGCTTGCATATCGACGGGCCCTTGCTCGCTGGCGTTCTCGTCATCGCCGCCTTCGGGTTGGTGGTGTTATACAGCGCAACGGGTCTGAGCGAGCGCCAGACGCTGTCGCAAGGAATTCGCCTTTGCGTGGCGCTGGTTGCCATGCTCGTGGTCGCACAAGTACCGCCCAATTTCATGCGCCGTTACTCGGGCGCGGCCTACGCGCTTGGGCTTATGTTGTTGCTGGTCGTCCTCATCGCGGGGGTCACGGGCAAAGGCGCTCAGCGCTGGATCGAGATTGGGTTCCGTTTCCAGCCTTCTGAGATCATGAAGATAGCGGTGCCGATGGCATGTGCGGCTTACCTCCATAACCGACCGCTGCCACCGCAGTTCACGCCACTCGTGGTATTGCTGCTGATGATCGCAACGCCGGCTGCACTGATTGCACGTCAACCGGATCTCGGCACAGCGATCCTGATCGGTGCGTCCGGCGTTATCGTGATTCTCCTGGCGGGCCTGAGGTTTCGCGTCATATTTACAGGTCTCGCTCTGATCGGTGCCGGGTTACCGTTGCTCTGGCAAAACATGCATGAGTACCAACGCCAACGGGTCATCACACTAATCGACCCGCAGAGCGACCCGCTGGGCGCGGGATACAACATCATCCAATCGAAGATCGCGATCGGCTCGGGTGGGCTTTTCGGCAAGGGCTGGACCAATGGTAGCCAGGGCCAGCTGGAGTACCTCCCAGAGCGCAGCACAGATTTTATTTTCGCCGTGATCGGAGAAGAGTTCGGCCTGCTGGGACTGGTAAGCCTGCTGATTGCCTACCTGTTTGTGATCGGACGAGGTTTGTTTATTGCCAGCCAGGCGACCGATACTTTCTCAAGACTGCTTGCCGGCAGCATCAGCCTGACATTTTTCATGTACGTACTCGTCAACACGGCGATGGTCACCGGGCTGTTGCCTGTGGTCGGCGTGCCGCTGCCGCTCATCAGTTACGGAGGTACCTCGATGGTGACCCTGATGGGGGCTTTCGGTATTCTGATGGCGATTCACACCAATCGACGATTATTGCCACGCTGAGCCCCGGGGACCTTACATGCTCAACTTTCGCTGGATATTCGCCTCTGTCGTCGCGCTAACGCCTTTCATCGGCGGCGCAGCTTTGGGACTGGACACCGATCGACCCGACGTCGCCGAGTTCATCGACGACATGGTCGAGCAGGAAGGATTCTCACGGGCCAAACTCACCTCGCTTCTCGCCGGGGCAAAGTCACAGGAAAAAATCCTTGAGGCGATGCGTCGTCCCGCGGAGAAGAGTAAGCCCTGGCATGAATACCGGGATATTTTCATCCAGGACAAACGTATCGATGCCGGCGTTGCGTTCTGGGACGAGCATGCCGACACGATCGAACGGATCAGCGACCAAACTGGCGTACCCGGTGAAATTCTCGTGGGCATCATTGGCGTGGAAACCTACTACGGCCGTATTACCGGCAGTTACCGCGTTCTTGATGCACTCGCGACACTTGGATTCGACTATCCACCGCGCGCCAAATTTTTCCGCAAGGAATTGAAGGAGTTCCTCCTGCTGGCGCGTGAGGAGTCAGTGCCCGTGGATGCCGCACTCGGCTCGTACGCTGGAGCCATGGGGTCACCCCAATTTATTCCGTCGAGCTACCGGGCTTATTCGGTCGATGCAGATGCAGATGGCAGGCGCGACCTGTTCAATAGCTGGACCGACATCATCGGCAGTGTCGCCAATTACTTTGTCCGGCATCGGTGGGAGTCGGGCGCACCGGTCATCGCAAAGGCGACTCTCGACGATGCATTCTCGGGCGAGCTTCCGGAGAAAAACACGCTCAAGGCAGACAGCAGTATTGAAGCCCTTCGCGCACAAGGCGTCACGATTCATACGACCGATGAGCTCGCCGATCAGATGCCTGCACGGCTGATTGCCATGCAGGGTGAGGAAGGGCCGATCTACCACGTCGGAATGCACAACTTCTATGTCATCACGCGCTACAACCGCAGCGCGATGTATGCGATGGCGGTGTGGGAGCTCGGCACCACAATCGCGGCTCGCCGGGATGATCAGCGTCGTGCGATGCTGGTTGATTGATTCTTTGCCGAAGGCACGCTCCGCACGCCAAGGACTGGCCACCGCACTGCTATTTATCCTGTCCGGGTGTGTCGCATTTCCCGAGCGCGATGGTCCGCCGCAGCAAGGTGGCGAGATTGCAAGACCCGCCCAAGGCGTCCCAGGTCCGGAGCCGCGCAGCCGCTACGGGAATCCCGAGTTTTATGAAGTTGCCGGTCAACGCTATTTCGTTATGGACAGTGCCAAAGGCTATCGCGAGCGCGGCGTCGCGAGCTGGTATGGCAGCAAGTTCCACGGCAAGCGCACGTCTTCGGGTGAACCCTATGACATGTATGCGCTGAGTGCGGCGCACAAATCGCTTCCATTACCGACATGGGTTCGAGTGACGCACCTTGGCAACGGACGCTCGTTGGTCATACGCGTCAATGACCGCGGTCCTTTTGTTGACGACCGCATCATTGACCTGTCTTTTGCCGCAGCCCGCGAGCTGGACATGGTTGCGGCCGGAACAGCGTTGGTCGAAATCGAAGTGCTCGATTTCACGTCGAACCAACAAGCTGGGAAGATCGCCCAGGCACCAGCACAACACTCAGCGCAGGGCACGCCTCAAAAGCAGCGACCGCTGTTTCTTCAAACCGGCGCCTTTTCCGAAGCCATCAACGCCAATCGGCAACGCGAACGACTGGAGTCCGCCGGAATCGAACGCGTAACGGTCAATCCGGGGACCAGCGGCGACGGGTCAGCGACGCTCTATCGTGTCCAGATTGGTCCGATCGCTGATGTAGCCCAATTCGACCGGATTCAGCAGCAACTCAGACAGATGGGTATCGACAGCGCCAGACTGGTTTCTGTGGAATAATTGCGCGCTGTTTTTCACAACCGCCGATAGGTTGTTCCCGTATGCTTCTGAGCCGCTCGAATTCGATTTTTGTCCTGCTTTTGTCGCTGTTTTTGTCAGCGCCTTCCCTGGCTGCGTTACCGGTTCCGCCGCCACCCGATCTCGGCGCCTCCAGCTACATACTCATCGATGCCAAAACAGGGCAAGCGATCGCCGCCGATGCGCCCGACCTCCCGGTCGAGCCGGCTAGCCTCACCAAACTCATGACGGCGTACGTGGTGTTCCAGGCACTCGGTGCCGATCAGATTCGCCTCGATGACATGGTCACGATCAGCGAGGCGGCGCGCGCTGCAGGGGATGCCGGCTCGGACATGTTCGCCAATCTCGGCAGCCAGGTAAGTGTCGAAAACCTGTTGCAAGGGATGATTGTGCAATCGGGCAATGACGCGAGCGTTGCGCTTGCTGAGCACGTGGCCGGCTCGGAGTCAGTGTTCACGGGGCTTATGAATGCCTACGCTGATGAGCTCGGCATGCGCAGTAGCAATTTCGTGAACTCGCACGGTTTACCTGCGGACAACCACATTACTAGCGCGCGAGATATGGCCATCCTTGCACGCGCGATCATTACAGAGTTCCCCGACTACTACCGGTGGTACGGTCAACAGGAATTCACCTGGAACGGCATCACCCAACCAAATCGAAACGGCCTTCTGAAACGCGACAAGAGCGTCGATGGCATGAAGACAGGCTACACGGAAGCCGCTGGATACTGCCTGGTGTCGTCGGCCGCACGCGATGACATGCGGCTGGTCTCCGCGGTAATGGGTACCAGCAGCGCACGAGCGCGGGAGACCGGCAGCCAGGCGCTCCTGAATTACGGCTTCCGGTTTTTTGAATCACGACAAGCGTATGCTGCCAACAGCAAGGTCGACAGCGAACGCGTTTGGTATGGCGCAGAAAACGAAGTCGAAATTGGCGTCGCGGAGGCGCTCTGGGTGACCGTGCCCCGCGGTCGTTATGAGTCACTTGTGCCCAGCATTACCTTACCTGGCCGATTGGAAGCCCCGCTGACCGGAGGTGATTCACTGGGCATCCTGAAGCTGAGTCTCGACGGCGAGGAAATCGTGCGAGCGCCATTAGTCGTTCTGGACACCGTGGAGCGCGGTGGTTTCTTTAAACGCATGGGCGACAGCGTCCGTCTCTGGTTCGAGTAACCATGGCACGAGCACTGGAATACGGTTGGCACGACGGTGCCGTAAGACCGCTCAGTGAAATCCGGATATCGCCGCTAGACCGAGGATTTCTGTTCGGCGATGGCGTCTACGAAGTTATCCCGGCGTATAGCGGTAAACCGCTGGGACTCGAAGAACACCTGCGCAGAATGACCTTGAGTCTTGCCGCCATCGATCTTCCCGAGCCCTGCCCACAGGATGCGCTGACCTCGATTATCGATCAGGTAGTCGCAGCGAACGGCGGCGGCAACCAATCGATTTACATCCAGGTCTCACGCAGCGGTGATGATGGGCGAGATCACAAGTTCCCAGCGGCAAACACACCGAGCCTGTTCCTCATGACCAGCCCGTTAACGCCACCTACCCGGGCGCGATATCGCGAAGGCTTTGCAGCGATTTCGCTGCCAGATGATCGATGGCAGCGCTGTGATATCAAGTCGACGTCCATGCTGGCTAACGTATTGGCACGTGAGTCCGCGACGCAGTCGGGCGCATTGGAAGCGTTATTGGAACGGGATGGATTCCTGGTCGAAGGCGCGGCAAGCGCCATTGGTTGTGTCATTGACGGACGACTCTGTCTGCCGCCGGAGTCCAACGCGATGTTACCGAGTGTCACGCGGCACCTGACGATGGATATTGCATCGGGCATTGGCGTGGCGACGCACATCGCGCCAATCACCATGGATCAGGTGCGATCGGCCGATGAGCTGCTTCTGATGTCCAGCACGAAAGAGATCGCACCGTTGACCAGTCTCGATGGCGCACCAATTGGTGCCGGTAAGCCCGGGCCAACGTGGGATGCACTGTTCACGGCCTACCAGGAAAGGAAGCGCACACTGTGAGTGAAGAAGAGCTGATCGATTTTCCGACGCGCTTCCCTGTTAAGGTCATGGGGCGGAACACGGAGACTTTCGCGTCGCATGCCGAATCGCTGGTACTCCAACACACGAATGGTGAAACAGCACTGGCCGTTGCTAGTCGCCCGAGCACCAATGGCAGATTCCTTTCGGTTACGATCGACATCACCGCGCGATCCCGTCAACAACTCGACGCGATCTACCAAAGCCTGACCGACGATCCCGAAGTGCTGATGGCGCTGTAGAGGTGTAGACGGTGAAACGCGAATGCCGCATTCGCTGGTTGGGCCGCCAGGATTACGAGCCACTATGGCGCGCGATGCAGGGGTTCACTGCAGGGCGTATCGAGCAAACGGTGGACGAGCTTTGGTTCTGCGAACACCCGCCGGTTTTCACACTCGGGTTGGCAGCAGATCGCTCACACGTATTGGCTCCGGGCGACATCCCACTAGTGGGTATCGACCGAGGTGGGCAGGTCACCTATCACGGGCCTGGGCAGCTCATGATCTATCCCCTACTCAACGTCAGGCGACGAAAACTCGGCGTAAGAGCACTAGTGATGGGTCTCGAACAGGCGGTAGTGAATTACGTTGCGCAGTCCGACGTGATTGCTGCTGGCCGCAGAGATGCGCCTGGCGTGTATGTGGACGGCGCCAAGCTGGCCAGCATTGGCCTGAGAATTCGGCGCGGTTGCAGCTATCACGGCATGGCGTTGAACGTTGACATGGACACCGGACCCTTCGATCGCATCAACCCATGTGGGATGGAGAACCTCCCGATCACAACCCTGAGCGATCTGGGACTAGAGCAGTCTATTCAGAAGGCTGCTCTCGGTCTGAGCGATCATCTGGCCGACACGCTCGACCTTGAGTTTGTCAATCAACCTGACGCTGAGATTCGCTGACGCCCGAGCGTGCCGCGGCCAAACGGGTTGGCGTGCCGATATCGAACCATTTGGATCGGATATCGAACGCACCCAGAGCATTCCTGTCGGCTGCGTCGCGCAAGAGCGGTACGATCGAGAAACGACCATCCGGCAAGCCCGCGAAGAAATCGCGTCGATAGCATGCGATACCGGAGAACGTCATTTTCTGCCTATCCGAATTCGTTGCGCGCCCGGCGTTGATCCCGAAGTCACCGCCGCTCCGATAATCCGGGTTTGGGGTCAGCCCAATCGCCGCATTGCACTCGGTATCAAGAGTCGGACCTATAGCGGATGGAACAAAGTCCGTCCAGATATCCGCATTGATCACCCAAAACGTCTCAGTCCCAAGGATCGGAAGCGCGCGAACAATCGCACCGCCGGTATCCAACGTTGGATACCCCTCAGGACTGAACAGCACGCGCACACCAAACTGCGATCCATCACCTACATGAGATGCAATCTGCTCGCCGAGCCAACCAAGGTTGATGACGACACGCGTGATCCCCGCCGCCGCGAGCGTTCTCAAGTGACGGTCAATCAGCGGCTCACCACCGACTTCGATCAGCGGTTTCGGAAACGTGTCAGTCGTCGGTCTTAGTCGCTCACCCCGACCCGCGGCAAGAATCAGCGCTTCAGTCATCGGCGAGTCCCGGCAAGCAATCCACCTCAATCCGTTCCGCAATCCACGAGAGCTCCGGATAGATATCGGCAATCGCACAGATATAGTTCAACGTTCTGGGAATATCCGGTAAGTAGCCGTGTTTGCCATCGCGAATCGAAAGCCGAGCGAAAATTCCAGCAGCCTTCAGCTGACGCTGGACACCCATCAAGAAAAACCAACGCAACCGTTGTGTCTCGTTCACATCTTGGCCAACTCGGCTGGCATTGAGCCAGCTACATGCCCACGCCGTCACTTGCGATAGCGGCCAATCGACGTAGCAGTCGCGAAGCAACGAGACCAGGTCATAGGTGTAGGGACCGGCCATCGCATCCTGATAGTCGATAACACCGATTTCATGCTCGGCGGTCACCATCAGATTGCGGCTGTGAAAATCCCGATGGACGGCCACTATAGGCTGCTGCAAAGCACTCTCGACGAGAATCCCTGTCAATGCATCCCACTGCTCCTGGTGGGTATCGGTCCACTCGAGCGCGAGATGTTGACGCCACAACCAATCGACAAACAGCTGCATCTCTGTACGCAGTCGCGTCTCATCGTAGGGCGGAAATTCATCGACGACCTCTCGGGGAGCATTCTGCAACTCATGCAGCAGTGCAGCGGCTTGCCGATACCACGCGTCTGCCTGTTCCGGGTGCGCTTGCAGAACCTGAAGAAGGTCCCGATTACCGAAATCGGTCAGTAGCAAGAATCCGTTGTCGTGATCAGCAGCGAACACTGTCGGCACAGGCAGCCCGGTGCTGCCAAGCGCGTTGGTCACCTGTTCAAAGAGTGCGGTGTCCTCGCGCTCGGGTGGCGCATCCATCAGTATCAACGACTCATCTCGCTCGTGCAGTTTTGCGTGGCGATCGACCCACGGCTCGTCCAGCGAACATCTGAAGTAGCGGCGAAAACTGGCGTCCGCCGACGCAATTGTGAGGCTGCCACTCAGCCCTAGCCGCTCAAGCCACGCATCGGCACTTTGCCAACGCGCATCATTCGGTGTGTTGCTGCTCATCGCGCGCATGTTAGCGCATTGCTTTACACTCGTGCCCACCAGCCACAGTCGGACCAAGCCCATCGCGAGCCGCCGTTACAATTTGCTTACAGTCGCAATGTTGTCGGCGCTGGCGACGGTCGCGAACGCGCAATCCCAGCTGCCGCTATGCGCCCCCACTGAGATCAAGAGCCCTGTCGTCAGTCAGCCAGCGATCAACGCCGATGGAACGATTACGCTTGAGTCCGGCGCCGGGATCATGGACTTCGAAGGCAACGCGCAACTCAGTCAGGGTGTGCGGGTTGAGCGAGATGCATTACTCCTCACCGCCGAGAAAGGCACATACAGTGGCAAGGACGGTACGCTGAGCCTGAACGGTGCTGTTTCTTATCGTGGTAGCGGTGCCGATATCGTTAGCGAAGAGGCCGTGCTCAGCGCCTCGGACGGGCGCGTGTCGTTCGCAGACGCCGAATTCAGTCTCGGCAACGGAGCGTCGCGCGGTGCTGCCAGCCTGCTTGCCATTGACCGAGAGGGAACACTGGAACTGAACGAGGTGAACTACACGACCTGCCCGCCTGAAGTAGACGACTGGCTGGTGCGCGCAGGCTCGATCATCCTCGACACAAACTCCGGTGTCGGCACTGCGCGCGGATTGACCCTACGCTTCAAGGACGTACCAATTCTCTATACGCCCTACCTGTCGTTTCCGATTTCCACCCAACGCAAGACCGGTTTCCTGCTGCCTAACTTTGGACAATCGGCGCGCAATGGGCTCGATATCAGCACACCCTGGTACTGGAACATCGCGCCCGCATACGACGCCACGATTACACCGAGAATTTTGTCTCGTCGAGGCATCCAGCTCGATACGCAAGTACGGTATCTGACCGAACGGAGTGTTGGCGAAATCGGACTTGCGCATTTGCCGGGCGACGACCTGGAGAACATCGACCGCACGTTTTTTCGGTGGCAGAACCAGACCGACTTCGCGCAACGTTGGCGCGTCTTCGCCGATGTCACCGACGTGTCCGATGATCAATATCTTGAAGACCTGGGTGGCAGCTTATCCACCTCTAGCGTGACCCACCTCAATCGCACGCTGGGAGTGCGATTTTTCGGCAAGAACATAACCGGCGATATCAGCGCCACAAACTACCAGACGATCGATAGCGCCATTCTCGGCGACGAAGAGCCGTATCGTATGCTGCCGCGGGTTCGATTGAATGCGCTCTATGCGGACATGCCGTGGGGGTTCGAGGCTGGCTTCGACTCTGAATTCACGGAGTTCGACCGTGACATTGGGGTTACGGGTCGAAGACTCCATGCCGCGCCCTTCGCCGGATTCAACTGGTCTTCCGGGGGCATTTATGCACGCCCTAGGCTGCAGTGGTGGCACACGCGGTATGTACTGGAGGAGCCGGGAAACCCGGGCACCCGCACAGCGACCCGCGACCTACCGATTGCAAGCCTCGACGCCGGTTTAAGACTGGAACGAACACTCAAGACGGCCGGCCTGATTCAAACGCTAGAGCCGCACTTGTATTACGTGCATGTGCCGTTCCGGGATCAGAGCGACCTGCCCGTCTTTGACACCATCCTGCCGATCTCAAGCCTCGAGCAGCTGTACCGTGAGAACCGCTTCATTGGTATCGACCGAATCGGGGATACCGACCAATTGACGGTCGGCATTCGCACCCGACTTTTGGCTGAGAACAGCGGGCGTACGTTGTTGACCGCCACCATTGGTCAAAGCCGTAGCTTGTCTTCGCAGGAGGTCCGTCTCCCGGATAGCGTCGTCCCGCAGGGTAATGCCTCGGACTATATCGCCGAATTGCTGGTCAACGTTTGGGGTAACTGGAATGTTGAATTGGCCCAGCAGTGGAACGCGGAGCGCAATACAACGACCAAATCGGAGGTCCGCCTGCAGTATCGACCGGGCAACAAGCGAGTGGTCAATCTGGCCTACCGCTTCCGCGAGGACTCCCTCGAACAGGGTGATGTCTCGTTCAGCTGGCCGGTCGCCTCGCGCTGGAACATTGTGGGCAGGTATAATTACTCTCTGCGCGACAAGGTATCTCTGGAGCGCTTTTTCGGTCTTGAGTACGAGAGTTGCTGCTGGGGCGTTCGCGTTGTGTCGCGGCGGTTCATCAGCCGCAGGGACGGTACCGCCGACACCGCGATCTCGGTTCAGTTGGAACTCAAGGGTCTGACCAGTGTCGGAGACCCTGCGGATCAGCTTCTGGAACAAGGTATCCTCGGGTACCAATCAACAATCGACTAACCCATGAATAGAATTCAATCGCCACTGCCTTTCGTCCTGGCCCTGTTGCTCACGTTTACTACAGGCTCCGCGTTCGCTCAGGAGGAAAGTGTCCTGTTGGATCGCGTTGTCGCACTGGTTAACGACGGTGTCGTGCTTGAGAGTGAACTCAACGTGCAGGTGCAGATCATCAAGCAACGCATTCTTGAGACCGGACAGCCAATGCCGCCGGAGAGCGAACTCAAATCGCAAATCCTCGAACGACTGATCGTTACCCGATTGCAGCTTCAGCGCGCAGATCGAATGGGCATTCGAATTTCCGATGAAGCGCTCAACAACGCCTTGGCAAGTGTGGCACAACGCAACGGTATTCCATTCGAGCAGTTGCCCGAGGTCATGTCCGCGCAGGGAATCTCGTATCCCGTTTATCGTGAAGATATGCGCGAGCAAATGGTGATCGAACAGGTGCGGAATATTTCTGTTGTGAGACGAATCAGCGTCACAGAGCGCGAATTGGAGCAGTGCCTGGCACGAACCGAGCAACAGTCAGGCGTGAACGCCGAATATGATCTTTCGCACATGCTGATCAGTGTCTCGGGCACCGCGACAGCGGATGAATTCCGCGCGGCGCAAGACAAAGCGGAGTCGCTCTACAAGCAAATCAAAGATGGTGCGGATTTCGCAACGCTGGCCATCACGAATTCGGACAGCGAAACAGCACTCGAAGGCGGCAGTCTCGGTTGGAGAAAAGGCAATCAGATCCCGACGCTCTTCGCTGATGCGGTCTATGAGATGAGCGTGGGAGACGTCTCGCGGCCCATCCGCAGTGGCAGCGGTTTTCATCTGGTGCGATTGAACGAGATGCGCGGTGCTACTGGGCGCAGCGAAATCGAACAAACCAAAGTCCGACACATTCTTGTGCGGCCCAACGAAATTCTGGATGAGGCGGCGGCGCGCCAGAAGCTTCAGGACATTCGTTCGCGAATTCTCGAAGGCGAGGATTTCGCTGATCTTGCAAAGCTCAACTCCGACGACCCCGGCTCCGGCAATCTCGGCGGTGATCTCGGCTGGACACAACCCGGCGTTTTTGTCCCGGAATTCACCGAGGTCGTCAATGAACTCGAGCTGAATCAACTCTCGGACGTGGTCCAGACGCGATTCGGGTTTCACATTATCGAAGTACTCGGGCGCCGGATGTACGACAACACGGACGAAGTGCGCCGAAACGAGTGCGCAACCAGTCTGCGAAACTCGCGGGTCGGCGAGGAGACCGAGTTGTGGCTGCGTCGTTTGCGGGACGAAGCCTTCGTGGACAAGCGTATCTGAATACTTTGAGGCTGGCGCTCACAACCGGAGAGCCCGCAGGGATAGGACCAGAAATCTGTCTCAAGCGTGCACTCATGCAGCAACCGTGTGCCTTGATCGGTATCGGGGACGCAGACTTCCTTTCGCATCGCGCCGATCAGATGGACATACGCATCGAGATCGAACGCGTGACCGTTGACGCCCTCCCTAATGCGCACACGCCCGGCCGACTACCGGTATTGCACACGCCGATTTGCGCACATGATTGTCTCGGTGTGCCCGACTCGCGCAACGCCGCTGGCCTGATTGAGGGGCTGAACCGCGCGGTGGACGGTTGTATGGCAAGAGACTTTGCGGGCATGGTCACCGCACCAGTTCAAAAATCGGCAATTGCCGATGGTGGATACCGCTTTCTAGGCCACACCGAATACATCGCTGAACGAAGCGGCGCGGATCAGTCAGTAATGCTGATCGCAAATGACACTTTGCGCGTAGCGCTGGTCACCACGCATCTTCCTTTGAGAGCAGTCGCAGATGCGATCACCAAGCCCAAGATTCTGCGAGTCGCTCGTGTACTGGCCAAAGATCTTTCTCGACGATTCGGTATCGCTGATCCGACTATCGCAGTGTGCGGGCTCAATCCGCATGCCGGCGAACAAGGACACTTAGGTCATGAGGACGATGCGGTGATCAAGCCCGCCATCGAACAACTTCGATCTGAAGGCATCGCAATCCGAGGACCTTATCCTGCTGACACCATCTTCAATCATGCCGGCAAGGGCGCCGATGCAATCCTTGCGATGTACCACGACCAGGGTTTGCCGGTGGTCAAGTACGCAGGCTTCGGATCATTGGTCAATGTCACATTAGGGTTGCCGATCATCCGCACCTCGGTCGATCATGGCAGCGCACTCGATCTTGCAGGAAAAGGCGTCGCAGACACAGAAAGCCTGCAGGCTGCTATTGATCTCGCCGCGCGTCTTGCTGCCAGTGAACACGCACAAACCCCGTAAACGGTTCGGACAGCACTTCCTGACCGACACTTCGGTCGTGGATCGTATGCTGCGCGCTATCGCTCCGAAACCAGGAGAACATCTGGTCGAGATCGGCCCGGGGCAGCGGGCTCTGACGGAGGGATTGGAGCCTCGCACCGATCAACTGACGCTGATCGAACTCGATCGTGACCTCGTGCTCGAACTGCAACAGGTCTATCGTGAAAACGAACAGGTTCGCATTGTTTCAGGGGACGCACTGAGTCAGGATTACGGCGCCCTTGGAGGACCGCTTCGGTTGGTAGGCAATTTGCCCTACAACATTTCCACACCACTATTGTTTCACCTGTTGCAGCACATTGATGTGGTAAGCGACATGCACTTCATGTTGCAAAAGGAAGTCGTCGATCGAATTGTGGCGCGAGCGGGTGACAAGGCCTACGGACGCCTCAGCGTGATGCTCGGTTGCGCATTTGACGCTGAACATCTCTTCGATGTCGGCCCCGAAGCGTTCGATCCGCCGCCAAAAGTACGGTCAGCGATTGTGCGCCTCACACCGCTACCCGAATCAGGTCGGCTGGGGTTGGATAGCAATTTCGAACCAGTCGTGAAGCGCGCGTTTTCCATGCGTCGTAAGACGCTGCGCAACGCATTGCGCGACTTCGTCGATGCAGAGCAGATGACGAATATCGGCATCGACCCCGGGCGGAGGCCGGAAACGCTCTCGATTGCGGAGTTTGATGCACTGTCGCGATTGCGTTCCTGATCACAAAGCAATTGCACCACTTCCGGCGGTTTGCTTGAATGACGCCATGGAAAACCCCTCGATTGACATTGATGTCGCCACGACCTACCGCGAGGATCGAAGCGAGCCCGATTCAGGCAGATTTGTATTCGCCTATCGTATCCGCATTCGCAACGATGGCGATCAGGTCACCCAACTGCTGCGCAGACACTGGGTCATTACCGACAGCAACGGCAAGGTGCAGGAAGTTCGTGGTGACGGTGTCGTAGGTCAGCAGCCGGTGCTCGAGCCCGGTGAGAGTTATGAGTACAGCTCCGGCGCGATCATCGAAACACCGGTCGGCACTATGCAGGGTAGCTACCTGATGAAGCGCAATGACGATGTCCGTTTCGAAGCGCCAATCGAGCCGTTCACATTGGCCATCCCCGGCATTCTCCAGTAGCGGAAGATTCCATGGCCTTGTACGCCATCGGTGACCTTCAGGGATGTTACGAGGAATTCAAGCGACTGTTGGACCTCGTAGAGTTCGATCTTTCCCGAGATACACTTTGGTTGACGGGTGATCTTGTCAATCGCGGTCCGCACTCCCTTGCGACACTGAGGTTGGTCAGGAGCCTCGGCGACTCGGTCATTACTGTGCTTGGCAACCATGACCTACACCTGCTTGCTCTGGCGGGCGTCGACAGCAAACGCGCACGCCGCTACCACGACTTGCACTCCGTACTTGACGCGCCGGACGCCGATGAGTTGATCGACTGGTTACGCCACAGGCCGCTCCTGCACTTTGACTCGACACTCGACAAGGCGCTGGTGCATGCCGGAATTTTGCCGCGCTGGAGTATTAAGAAAGCACTTAACCTCGCCAGCGAGGTCGAAACCGTCCTTCAGAGCGACGAGCACGAACACCTGCTACGTCGGCTGTATGGCAACAAACCCGCACTATGGCGCAAAACGCTTGAGGGCGTCGATCGCTGGCGCTACATCATCAATGTATTCACGCGTATGCGCATGTTGACCTTGCGCGGGGGCCTGGACCTGCGCACCAAAGGCCTGCCGGCCAGCGGTCCGAAACACAGCAAACCCTGGTTCACGGTGCCGCACAAACGAAAGGAAACAGAAGTGGTGTTTGGCCACTGGTCCGCCCTCGGCTACTTTCGGGGCAACGGCGTTCTCGGGCTTGATAGCGGGTGTGTTTGGGGCCGGAGTCTGACTGCCGTCCGTCTCGATGTCGCATCCGGCGCCCAATCGCCCGTGACTACTGGTTGTCCACCTTACGGAAAGCGACAGTAACGGCTTATGCGGTCGACATAACCGCGTTGCACACTACAATAAAGACATGAGCGAACCGAGCGACACCGGACCTTTGCCCCACCTGCAACCGTTCGATCTGCAAGGTTGGATTGATCGCCATCGACACTTGTTGAAACCACCCGTCGGCAATCAACAAGTATTCGAAGACAACGGCTTCATCATTATGGTGGTGGGTGGCCCTAACCAACGGGACGACTACCACATCGACGAAGGTGAGGAGTTTTTTTATCAGCTCGAGGGCGACATGGTGCTGCGAACCATTCAGGATCAGCAACGTGTGGATATCCCTATTTCTGCCGGGCAGGTTTTGTTGTTGCCGCCGCGCGTGCCCCATTCCCCACAGCGAATGGCGCACTCGGTAGGATTGGTTGTTGAGCGCCAGCGGCGAGACGACGAGCTTGACGGTTTTCAGTGGTATTGCGACAACTGCGACGCGTTGCTATACGAGGAATACCTGCACGTCAGCGATATCGTGAACCAGCTGCCGCCGGTGTTCGATCGTTTTTACGCCAGTGTTGCGAATCGAACGTGCGATCACTGTGGCACCATCAAACCGGATCGTGAATCGTGAGTAGCGCCTTCCCACGCAGTATCGCGCGGCGCATCGATTTCGGTGGTCCGCAAAGCAATTACTTTGGTGTCGAACCAGCCAGCACCAGCCCGATGCGCGGCGGGAGCTTCGTGGGGGACACTCGCGAGGGTGGCAGCTGCAACGCGAGCGTTATCACGCTCAATCCTCATTGCCATGGCACCCACACGGAAGGTGTCGGCCACGTGCTGAATACTCGAAAGAGCGTCTACGATGTGGTTCCGCTCGCCGCACTCGATGCCCTGCTGATTACACTCGCCGATGTGCCCGCGTCGGAAACGAACGATCGCTGCGCGTTCTATGTGGTGCCCGAGGACCGACAGTTGACGGCGAGCGCGCTGGAAACAGCGTTGGGCGATGAGCAGCTCGCGGATTATGAGGCCTTGATCGTGCGAACCCTGCCGAACGATCTCAGCAAGACCCACCGCCATTACACGGAGAATGCTGACTACCCGTTTTTCACGCACACGGCGATGCACAAGATCGTTGGCAGTGGCATCGAACACTTACTGGTGGACACCCCGTCCCTGGACAGACTCGATGATGGCGGCGCGTTGGCGCTGCATAGGCAGTATTGGCAGTTGCCGCGAGACGGGCATGATGACGGTCCCGATACTCGCTACAAGGCTACAGTAACCGAAATGATCTTCGTGCCGTCCGACATCGCGGACGGGGCATTTCGGTTGATGTTTCAGCCCGCACCGTTTTCAGGCGATGCGATTCCTAGCAATCCCATCTTGCTGGCACCAGGAAGCGACTAGATGCTGGCAGAGCAAGCACGTATCGCTTTTGAGCACGACGAGGTCGACGAGCTGTCCTCGTATCGCGATCGTTTCCACTGGCCCGTGACCGCGACAGGCGATCGAAAATGCTATCTCGCGGGCAACTCGCTCGGCCTGCAACCCAACACCGTTGAGCAAGCGGTTCAGGACATTCTCGGAGACTGGAAAGCGCTCGGAGTTGAAGGTCATTTCAACGGCAGTCCACCCTGGCTTTCCTACCATGAGAACGCCACCAGCGGTCTCGCACGATTATTGGGCTGCAAAGCGTCAGAGGTCGTTGCGATGAACACGCTGACCGTGAATCTCAATCTCTTGCTACTGAGTTTCTATCGTCCCACTGCTCAGAGATTCCGGATACTCATCGAAGCCGATGCGTTTCCTTCAGATCGTTATGCGGTGCAGTCACAACTTCGACTGCACGGGTTCGACCCCGATCAGGACCTTGTCGAATGGCGTGGCAGCAGCGAGGGCCTGACGGTCGATTCGTTACGCGAGATTCTCGACGCCGATGAGAGAATCGCCATGGTGATGGTACCGGGCGTGCAGTACTTGACCGGAGAGGTGCTCGATCTACAAGGCATCGCTGATCTGACGCACAAATACGGCATTACTTTGGGCACCGACCTCGCGCATGCGATCGGTAATGTGCCGCTCCAACTTCACGATTGGGGCATCGATTTCGCGGTGTTTTGCTCCTACAAGTATCTGAACGGCGGACCCGGTGCCGTTGGCGGCGCCTTCGTGAACGAACGCCACCATGGTCTGCGTGATGGGCAGCTACACGGCTGGTGGGGCAATCGGGAAGCCACACGTTTCGAGATGCGCCACAAAATCGATCCCGCACCCGGTGTCGAGATCTGGCAGCAAAGCAATCCTCCGATACTGAGTATGGCGCCATTGGTAGCATCACTGGAGATATTCGACAGCATCGGTATCGATGCGATCAGAAGTAAATCGCAGCGATTGACGGGCTATCTCAGAACGCTGATTGAGTCGCATCTGCCAGGACGCGTTCAAATCATCACGCCCAAAGCACGACAGGGTGCGCAGCTTTCCCTAAGGATTGTCGATGAGCGAGTGACCGGGCGTTCGGTTTTGGAGTCGCTAGAGCAACAGCATGTTGTTTGCGACTGGCGGGAGCCGGATGTCATCCGTGTTGCCCCCGCACCGCTCTACAATAATTTCACGGACGTGTGGACCTTTGTTCAGCGTCTCGACCGGGCGATGCAACCCTGATGCGACTTCACGACGAACCCATCACCATCCTCGGTGCGGGCCTGACAGGCGCGCTCCTAGCGGCGATCCTCGCGCAACGCGGTATGCAGGTTGAGGTTATCGAGCGGCAGCAGGATCCACGCAAGGTCGACGCCTATGCCGGGAGATCGATCAATCTCGCTATGGCCGCCCGCGGCATGAACGGACTCGCAGTCGCCGGGCTGACCGACGCAGTGGCTCCGTTACTCTGTCCGATGCCAGGTCGGCTCCTCCACAACACGGATGGCACGCAACACTTCCAGCCGTACAGCGCGCATGAGCATGAGTTGAATTACTCTGTTAGCCGCGCTGGCCTCAATGCCATTTTGCTGGATGCGGCGGAAAAAGCGGGTGCGAAGTTTCGGTTTGGCCAGCGCTGCATTGATTTCGTTCCAATGGAAAACCGTCTGACGCTGGAAGCGGTGGGTGCCGATACCTCGCACCGCTATTCACTGACAGCCTCCCGCCTGATCGCTGCAGACGGCGCAGGCTCACCCGTGCGACGCGCCCTGGCATCACTGCCCGGATTCGATTTCGAAGAGTCGCTGCTCGACCACCTCTATCAGGAAATCGCCATCCCGCCGAAGGACGGGAATTTCGCGATGGAAGCCGAGGCATTGCATATCTGGCCACGTGGCGGGTACATGTTTATTGCATTGCCGAATCCCGAGCGGGATTTCACGGGCACGTTGTTCATGAAAGCCAAAGGCGACGCTGATGAGCCGTCTTTTGAATGGTGGCAGGAGCCCGAACGCGCTGCCCGATGGTTCGCAACAACGTTTTCCGATGTGCCGGCGCTCGTGCCCGATCTTGCAGACCAATTGCAGAACAACCCTACCGGCGTCATGGGTACAGTCCGATGTAATCGCTGGCACCTTGATGATCGGATATTGCTGATTGGCGACGCCGCTCATGCGATCGTACCGTTCCACGGTCAGGGCATGAACGCCGCTTTCGAAGACTGCGCCGCATTCTCGGCGCTACTGGACACGGCTAGCGACTGGCGGGATCTGTTCGAACGCTTCAGCAAAGCCCGGGTACCTAACACCAACGCGATCGCGGATATGGCGCTCGAAAACTATATCGAGATGCGCGACACCGTACGTGATCACAAATTCCATCTCAAAAAGGCACTGGCCTTCGAATTGGAACGCATGGCCCCGGATCAATTCATTTCACGCTACGCGATGGTCATGTTCCACGCGGATATTCCGTATGCAACCGCGCAGGAGCGTGGCCGCGTACAGGCCGACCTTTTGGATAGGTGGACATCGCCACATAATGGGCTCTCCGAGATCGATCTCAGCCAATGCCTTCGCGAGGCGCGCGAGGCGCTGCCGACGCTCTGATTGGTCGGATCTGTAACCTTTTCGGATTACCGGCACTATAAGCTCCTGAAACTGAATCACAGGAGCATCATCATGAGATTTTTGATTGTCTCGCTCAGTCTGCTGCTTGGCAGCATTGCGGGCTTGGCCGGTGCAGAAATATCCAATCGAGATATCCCACCGGACGCCAACTGGTATATCTACGTAGGCATGGAAGCGCTGCGTGACAGCGACGCCGGGGCAGAAGTCTTGAGCTGGATTGACGAGGACGTCACATCGGATATGGAACGCGATTTCGGCATCCGAATCACAGAGGACACTGATTCCGTTTTCCTCTATGGCGATGGTGATGAGAACTTCGCTTTGCGACTGCTCGCAGACTTCAGTGACGAGACGGTATCCAAGCTGAAGGCTGAGGTCCTCAGCAATGACAACACAACTACGAAGAAAGCCGCATGGGGCGAGTATTTCGTGATCCAGGATCTCGAGGATGAGCTGGACATCGACACCGGCGAGGTCAATATTGAGACCGATACCATTTACGTCAACTTCGACGACGGTAAAGCAATCTACATCGCGTCCACGCTTGAGCATCTGGCCAACGAGGTGAAGGGCATTCGTGGCGGTAACAACAACATTCTCGTCCTCGACGGGCGCAAACCGTTCCTACAAATCGGCGTGAATACCGACGAATTGGATGCGGACGGTGACTTCGACTTTGACTCTGACCTACTTCGTCAAACGAGCAAGGTAGCCCTAACCGTTGGTTCGGTCCGCGATGCGTTTGATATCCACACACGCATCACGGCTACCGATCCCGAAGTGACTGAGTCGATGGCCAATATCGTGCGCGGCCTCATCAGTCTGCGGATGTTGTCATCCGAAATCCCAGACTCTTTGAGCCGCGTCATCGACAAGCTGAAGGTCGAATCTGACAGCTCGGGTATGTCGATTAGGCTGTCTGTAACACCCGGTGAACTGCAGGCATTCGCTGACGAATAAAGCGACCCTGATGTCAGTTTCAGACGCAGCGTTAATTGAGCAAGCAAGAGACGGCAGCAAAGACGCCTTTTGTGCGCTCGCCCAGAGGCACCGGGATCCGTTGTTCCGGTTCCTCTGGTTTCGCTGCGGCAATCGCGCCGACGCTGAAGATGCCGTACAGGATGCCCTGCTCAATGCGTGGCGCTATCTCGAATCCTACGATAGCAGGTGGCAGTTCACGACGTGGCTTTACAGAATTGCACTGCGAAAACTGCCAGATGCCAGGAACGAGACGACACACATTGACAAAGAGATACCGGGAACAGACGATGTCCTCGACACGATGGAACGGGACAACCTTTGGCGAGTGGCGCGCGAGACACTGAAACACGAGCCACTCCTCGCCATGTGGTTACACTACGGTGAAGGCGCATCCCAACAAGAAGTTGCACATGCCCTATCGCGCAGTGTTTCCTGGGTTAAGGTCAATTTGATGAGGAGTCGTAACCTGCTGACGGCAGCTCTGGCGGAGTCCACCGGATGAAAGATCTCGAAGCACAATTGAGACAGGACGCGAAAGCGCTGCAGAGTGTGGGCAGTGTTGCGGATATGAGTGATCTGCGCGAGCGTTTACCGGGACGCGAACAGAACGTATCGAGTACGACTTCGACACCGAGCTGGCTGGCCTGGTTGCTTCCACTGACCGTAGCCACCGCAGCCTTGTGGATTTTGGTGATCAATCCAACAGCGGATGATGCTGGCTTTGCACCGACATTACCTCCGGTCGCGTCGACTAACGAGTCGCCGATCGCCCCAGTCGATCTCGGCTCCATTGAACTGGTGTCGAGCACCGCGCCGCTACAAGCAGAGTGGGACGCGCTCGTTCAGGATATCGAACGCGCTCGTGCACTCATCGAGGATGACCTACCGGTTAGCTTCTAGCGCCACTGCGCCGCGCACGCGATCATAGACGAAGAACGTGCAGTCTGGGTCGCCTTGCTCACCCGCGAGGAAATGCTCGCAACTTGTCTTCCATTGTACGGCCGTCTTGCCGAGAAAATCCGGAAACCGGGCATCGCCATCCGGCACCTTAAGGTGGACTCTGGTGATGTAGAGCCGATCCGCGATATCCATCGCTGCCTGGTAGAGCTGGGCACCGCCAATAATCATGATCTCATCCGCGTCACGCTCACACTCGAGCGCTGCATCGAGGCTATGCACGACGGTTACACCCTCGATTGCAAGCTCACGATTTCCCGAGATCACGATGTTGTGTCTGCCCTTCAGTGGTTTGCCGATCGACTCGTAAGTCTTGCGCCCCATAATGACGGGTTTGCCCATCGTTCTCTGCCGGAAGTACCTGAGATCGGCAGACAAACGCCAAGGGAGACTGTTGTCTCGCCCAATCACGCTGTCTTCCGATACAGCAGCGATCATGCTGATAAGTGGTTTTGTCATACTGCAACCGCCGCACGAATCAATGGATGAGGGTCATAGCCCGGAAAACTGAAGTCGTCCATGTCATAACCGAACAGGTCTCCAGCAGGACGCGAGATTTCGAGCTGCGGCAGCGGCCGGGGTGTTCGAGTCAGCTGCAGGTCGGCCTGCTCCAGGTGGTTCAGGTAAAGATGGCAATCGCCACCTGTCCATATGAAGTCCCCGACCTCCAGTCCAAGCTCGCGCGCCATCAGATGCGTCAACAGTGCATACGAGGCAATGTTGAAAGGTACGCCAAGAAAGATATCCGCGCTGCGTTGATAAAGCTGGCAGGAGAGTCGCCCGCCAGCAACATAAAACTGAAACAGACAGTGACAAGGCATCAGCGCCATTTCGTCCAGTTGCCCAACATTCCATGCAGAAACAACCATGCGTCTTGAGTCCGGCTGCTCGCGCAGCTGTTGCATAACGCGCTTGATTTGATCGATGTGTCCGCCATCGGGCGTTGGCCAGGAGCGCCACTGCACGCCGTAGACCGGCCCCAGATCTCCAGCGTCATCTGCCCATTCATCCCAGATCGTTACTCCCCGCTCCTGCAACCAACGCACGTTGGAATCTCCGTTCAGGAACCACAAGAGTTCGCCAATGATCGATTTCGTGTGCAGCTTTTTGGTCGTTACCAAGGGAAAACCCTCGGTCAGATCAAAGCGCATCTGGTGACCGAACACGCTCAGCGTGCCGGTGCCCGTTCGGTCCGACTTTTCGAAACCGTTTTCGCGAACATGTCGCATCAAATCAAGATATTGCTGCATCAGCGCCGCCCCCCGCCGGCGTTCGATACGGGCTTGAAGAACAAAAACAGACCAAACAACACCATCGGGGCGCTCAATATCTGGCCCATCGTCAACCACTCGCCCGCAAGATAACCAATATGCGAATCTGGAACTCGCACCAGCTCAACGAGAATTCTGAATATCCCGTAACCCATCAGGAAGAGTCCTGAAATGCGACCTGTGGGTCGCGGTTTCCGCGAGTACCAGGCCAAAATCAGGAACAACGCAATGCCTTCAAGCAGGGCCTCGTACAACATCGACGGGTGGCGAACGACACCGTCGACGAGGAACCCCCAGGGCAAATCCGTCGGCCCACCCCACAACTCACCGTTGATGAAGTTACCGACGCGACCGCAGAAAAGACCTAGCGGTGTAAACACGGCCACGAAGTCGGTGATCTCGAAAAAAGTCCGGCGTTGTCGGCGGGCGAACCATGCCATCGCCGCCAGAACACCCAGCAAACCACCGTGGAAGGACATGCCGCCTTCCGACACTTTGAACAAGTAAGTCCAGTCGGCGAGCAAGTTTTCCAGACCGTAGAAAAAAACATAACCGAGCCTGCCTCCGATTATCACTCCAAGCGCACCATAGAAAATCAAATCTTCGACTTGGGCGGGCGTGACCGGCGTGTCCTCTCGTTGCGCACGATAGCGTGCAAAAAAATACGAGAGTACAAACCCGATAAGATAAGTCAGGCCATACCAATGCAGCTGCAAGGGACCCAGGTCCAGCGCAACCGGATTGATCTCGGGGTAAACAAGCATGCGCGGAGTGTACCACTAGGCGCCACCGGGATTGCGCTATAGTAGGCGCCCTTCCAAGCACTTCCAACAAACACCATGAACCGACTCTCGGACGAGGCCAGCCTGTACCTTCAACAACACGCCGACAACCCGGTTGATTGGTGGCCATGGGGCGAGGAAGCACTCGCAGCAGCGCGAGACACGGGCAAGCCGATTCTGCTTTCGGTTGGCTATTCCGCCTGTCACTGGTGTCATGTCATGGCACACGAGTGCTTTGAGAATCCCGAGATTGCCGCCGTTATGAATACGCATTTCATTAACATCAAAGTGGATCGGGAAGAGCGTCCGGACATTGACAAAATCTACCAAACAGCGCATCAGCTGATGGCCCAACGCGCTGGTGGCTGGCCGCTCACAATGTTCCTGACGCCAGAAGCACAATTGCCGTTCTTCGGCGGCACCTACTTTCCGCCGACAGCAAAGCACGGGCTGCCTGCATTTACCGAGGTACTGGAGAAGGTCGCAGAGTTCCACGGAGGCAACCCGGAAGAAGCCGCACGGCAAGGGGCCGCGGTGCAATCGGTATTCAGTAAGCTCGAACCCGAAACGGCAGGAGACAGGACTCTGGATTCGTCGCCAGCGGACAAGCTGCGCGAATTACTTGAAGGCCAGTTCGACGCCACAAATGGCGGATTTGGTCGGGCACCCAAGTTCCCGCAGACGCCATCGCTGCGACGGTTGCTGAATCACTGGCGAGCAACGGCCACGCAACCCGAGCCGGACTTGAAAGCACTATTAATACCTACCCTCTCGATGACACGCATGATCGAGGGCGGACTCTTCGACCAGATGGGTGGCGGGTTCTTTCGCTACTGTGTTGACGCAGACTGGCAGATTCCACATTTCGAAAAGATGCTCTATGACAACGGCATGTTGCTGGAGTTGTGCATCGACTTACATCAGGCGACCGGGGAAGCACTGTTTCTTGATGCGGCCGATGCGACGATTGACTGGCTACTTCGCGAGATGCAATCGCAGGAGGGTCCATTCTTCGCAACGCTAGATGCCGATGCAGACGGCGTAGAGGGTGCCACTTACACGGTGACACCCGATGAGGTCGCAGCGGCGCTCCCGGGGCAATTGCTGGAGCGATTCAACCAACGCTACGGCCTCGATAAACCAGCAAACTTCGAGGATCGATGGCATCTCACTGTGCAAAACCGCGAGTCTGAGATCAGCGCTCCCGAATTGCGCCAAGCGCAAATCGCACTGCGTGATATGCGTCGCAATCGGCCACAACCCGGCCGTGACGAAAAACTGATGACATCGTGGAATGCGCTCACAATCAAAGGTCTCGCGCGAGCGGCCCAGCTCGGCAACGAGCGTGCTGAGGCTGCCGCGACCGAAGCGCTGACAGGAATACGCAAACATCTCTGGCGCGACGAGCGTCTGGCCTCGGTCTGGCAAGAGGGCGAGCCTCGAAGCGCCGGTTTTCTTGATGACTACACGTTCTTGATCGATGCCTTAATCGAAATGCTACAAGTTCGCTGGGACAGCGAATGGTGCGAGTGGGCCATTGCGCTAACCGAGCAGATGATCGACCGTTTTGAGGACGAGACCCTGGGAGGGTTCTTCTTTACACCACACGACGGTGAATCTTTGATGTATCGAAGCAAGCCGCTTGGCGACGATGCGACGCCCGCTGGCAATGCAATTGTCGTGAGCGTCCTGACGACGCTCGGGCACTTGCTCGGTCGAACAGAGTGGATCGACAAGGCAGAAAAGACGCTGCTTTGGGCGACCTCGGCACTAAAAGACTACCCGCAAGCACACGTCACCACGATTGAGTCCATGCAGCGTCATCTCGGACCGCCGGAGATGATCGTGCTTCGTGGGTCAGGCGAACAACTCACCCAATGGCAACGCGATGTACAAAGCATCTACGCACCACAACGAGCGGTGTTCGCCATCCCAACGGATGCGACCGATTTAGATGAGGCCCTGGCGGCGCACACTGCTCCAGAATCTGGGGTCACGGCATACGTCTGTCAAGGACTCTCGTGCCTCGCCCCGGTGAATGAGTGGTCAGCGCTGGCGTCGATCATTCGCAATCGATAAATCGCTATCTGACTTGCCAAACGATCACTCGAGTTCCGTTCGGCGCCATTCCCCGTTGTCGTAACTCACGCTGAAACCACGCCAATACTGTTTGTCGAGCTTCATTGTGATGACCTGCGGTGCATTGTTCCAATCCAGCGTCTTCATCCGCAATGACTGTCGATCCTCTACCGTCGACACGACCTCGAGAAAACGATCAAGATCGGGCGTCGGCTCCCCGTTCACTTCCACGATGCGGCGCCCCGCCCAGAGACCATAACGCGTGGCGGGTGAACCGTAGTTGAAGTACGCAACGTACACCCCGGTTGGCTCGATACCCCGTTGCCGAGCCAACTCACGGTAAGGGTCCTGTAGCAACGCACCTGCCCACTGTACGACTCGGTCTGCGCTGCGCCCATCCAGAATTTCTGTGCGGACGCTAAGCGTTTCTATTCGATCATCACGCCAGATTTCCAGCGTCACTTCCGGCTTCTGTGTTTTGGCAGCGAGTTCTGCAAACGTCGTGACTACGGCACCGTCGACACTGAGCAATACGTCTCCGGATTGAAGCTTGTCTGCAGCGTCGGTAGCTGCCGCCACTCGAGATACGGCGAGTGCTTGTCTGCGATCACCGTTCGCACGCTCAAGACGATCGAGCCACGCTTCAGGTAGTCCCAGCTTGCGCGCGCTGGCGAGTGGCACCAAACCCCACTCGGTCTCAAGTGAGTAAAATGCGCGACCGTTGCGGACCACGTCAATAAACTGTTCGACCACATCAGCAGGAATACCGCGAACCGATTGACCTTCGCCGGTTGAGAAACTCGACCACGTAGAAATCACCCGTCCCCGCTTATCACTCAATACACCATCGACGTTTGGTGCGTTGACGACGGATATAACTTCGAGGTTTGTGTCGCGGAATCGTAACGAGCGAGAGGTCGGCGCGACCAATGGATCGACGGCCGCCACTCGTGTTTCCTGCAACACCACGCGATGTTGCGGCGTAAGCCCGATGACCCAGACCGCATCATCCGGCTTTACGACCTCATCGGAAAACGTCGCATCGACCACCGGTGTGTCGCCAATCAACGCCGGGTCGTATTGCACCATCGCGAGATTGTGCAGCGGATGCACATATGCGACGCGAGCCGGAATCTCCAGCGAACCAGCAAAGGTCACCGTAACGTCGCCCATGGCGATCGGAACAGTGTTGCGATCGACCAAAACAAAACCGCGCTGCGCATCGACGATTAAACCGCTACCGTAATAATGGCGCTCTGCGATGCCAGAGATGTTGAACGGAAGGTCAAAGTTCACCAACACCAACGACTTCGATAGCGTGTCCGCGCGTGGGTCATCCTGCGGTGGGAACGTGGTCGATCCGCCAACGTCCGCCTGGCGTTCGGGGCCGGCGGGCAGCGGTTCGCAAGGCCACAAACCGGTCTCGTCGTCGCGCGAGCACAGGTTTGCACCAAACCAGGTGCGATCGATACGCACAATCCGCAGCACCTCCTGGCGAGGTGCGTCCAGAGTGACAAAACGCAATTGAACCCGCGCATCGTCGGCAAGACCGGCAAACACCTCAGCCATCGCCTCAATATCTGGAACCGGCTTGCCATCCATCTCCAGAATCACCGCGCCGCGGGGTACCGCGGCGTTGCTCAGCATATACCCAGGATTGGCGACGTAAACGCCAACCGGAGGTAGGTTGTAATGACGTGCTTGCTGATAGGAAAGCGTATTGAGAACGGCGTCGCCGAATTCGAGATAACTGGCTGGTGAAATATCCGCAAGATCGGTCACGCTAACGGTCAACCCGATCGGCTCGCCGCCACGCTCGATCTCGAGAACGATGTCCTGATCGACATTGTCGTCCAGGATGGCCTCTAGCGGCACAAACGCGTTGATAAGCTCGCCGTTGACCGCGACAAGAATATCGCCCGGTTCCAGCGAGCCATAAACTGGACTGTCCGGCAGTACCTGACTGACAGTCAGTACGCCCGTGTCGTCCGGAAACTGTGCACGAAAACGGGTTTCCGTTTCTGGTCGCAAGCCGAGTCGACGAAGCTCGTCGTAGGGCAAACGCACCAGTGTCGTTTGCAGCGTGCCACGGGTCACGGGCTCGCCTTTGCGTACATGCTCCAACGCACGGACGACGCGATCCAACGGCAGGAAAAAGCTCGACGCCGCACCGTTGCTACCGCCCGCATTCAGCGCGATCACATTGCCATCGATATCGACGACCGGTGAACCAGAGGAGCCTCCGGATGTGCTGGAAGCGGCCTGAAAGTAGAACGTATTAAAGTCGTTGTAGTTGCCGCGACCATATTGAGGTGCTGGTCGATCGAGACGCGCCAGCGTGCCGGCGAGGATTGATAGTTTCTCTCCGGCGTCGTTGCCGATAACCCTGATATCACGACCGACACGCGCACCATCGGGGTTCAAAGCGAGCGTGGCTGGTTCGATGTAGCGCAACTGCTTCGGATCGAAACGGTAGAAACCGAAATCGTGCACCGGGTCGCGGTAGACCGGTTGCAGCGTGACTTCCTCGTTGTTGAGGAAGATCGCTTCGGCAACAACCGGGCCAGGTGTGACGACGTGGCGGTTGGTCAGGATCAAACCGCGCTCTGCATCGACTACGAAACCTGTCGCTTGGGAACTCGTGTTCCAGCCGGTATCAAACGCCCGAGTGGCGTCAATCCTGATGGAGACAATGCCTGTCGAGATATCCTCTATGGTTTTGCCCCAGGTGTCGCGCTCGGTCTGCGCGGACGCCACCGAGGCGACGCCGCACAACCAGATCAGCAGCCACAGACGCCTCATGCAGCATCAGCCTCGTTAGGACGCCATGCAATGTCGAGCTGGCGTGCCGCCTGGACATCGTCCAGTCGACGCACGGGTAATGTCACCGGTGCAGCATGAATCCCATCCGCATCATGCTCTGCGCGTTCGGCGACTCGGATCATCGCAGCAACAAACGCATCAAGGGTTTCCTTATTCTCGGTCTCGGTTGGCTCAATCAGCAAGCACTCCGGAACCAACAACGGGAAATAGGTCGTCGGTGCGTGAAAGCCCTCATCAAGTAGGGCCTTAGCAACATCCATCGCGGTGACGTGATGCTCTTTCGCGGTGCGCTTCATCGTGATGATGAACTCGTGGCTTGCACGTCGATTTTCAAAGGCAAGGTCGAAACCGGCATCCGATAGTTTCGCCATCAGGTAGTTAGCATTCAGTGTCGCGAACTCACCAACACGGCGCATGCCGTCATCGCCCAACATGCGCATGTAAATGTAGGCCCGCAGCAGAACACCGGCGTTCCCCATAAAGCCGGACAACCGTCCGATGCTCAATGGCATGTCTTTTTCCGATAACCAGCGATAGCCATCATCCGCTTTGCCAACTACAGGAATAGGCAGGAAAGGCTCAAGGCGTTTTGCAACGCCAACAGCACCCGAACCCGGTCCGCCGCCGCCATGCGGGGTCGAGAAGGTCTTATGCAGATTCATGTGGATAACGTCAAAACCCATATCCCCTGGGCGGCACTTTCCGAGAATCGCGTTGAGGTTGGCCCCATCGTAGTAGAGCAGTCCGCCGGCCTCATGAACGATCGCCGCGATCTCCTTGATCTTGCGTTCGAACACACCGAGCGTCGATGGATTGGTCAACATGATGCCGGCTGTGTTGGGACCCACAGCAGCTTTCAGTGCTTCAATGTCGACATCGCCTTCTGAGTCCGTCGGCAGCTCAACGACCTTGCAACCGCACATGGTTGCCGTCGCGGGGTTGGTGCCGTGCGCTGCGTCCGGCACGAGAATCTCGTTGCGGGCGAGGTCACCGCGGTTGCGGTGATAGGCCCGAATCATCGCCACTCCAGTCAGCTCGCCCTGTGCGCCCGCCATCGGCGTTAGCGAGACAGCGCTCATACCGGTTACAGACTTCAACATCTCCTGCAATTCAAACATGCAGGTCAGAAAGCCCTGACCGTGCGTTTCAGGTCCGAGCGGATGACGCGACAGGAATCCGGGAAGCATCGCCAATGAGTTACAAGCCCGCGGGTTGTACTTCATCGTGCACGACCCAAGCGGATAAAAGTGGGTATCGATCGAGAAGTTTTTCTGCGACAGGCGGGTGTAGTGACGCACCACCTCAAGCTCCGAGACTTCCGGCAGGATGGTTTTCGTATCCCGGCGCTGTGCCTGCGGCAAATCAGAACCCTCGAGCAAAGCGTCCAAAGACTCAAGCGGCGCTTGCGCTGTTGCGAATCGACCCTCGCGGGAACGTTCAAAAATCAGTTTTGATGCCATGTCGAATGCCCCCTTAGCCCGCGTCACGCAGGCTGGAACCTGCACCCATCACTTCGGCCAACGCATCGCGATAGCGCTGGATGTCTTCATCGGTCTTGGTCTCCGTGGCGCAGACCAGCAACGCCGACCCAAGTTCCGGATAGAGCTCGGAGAGATCGAGCCCGCCCAACACGTCGCGCTCCGCAAGTGCCGCCAACACCGGAGCGACCGGTCGGTCAAACTGCAAGACCGCTTCGTGGAAAGTTGGACCCTCGAATCGACGACTCACGCCTGGGACGGTGCACAGAGCATCCACCAGCTGGCGAGTGCGCGTGTGGCTGGAGGCCGCTACGCGTGCGAGCCCCTGCTCACCGAGCAATGACAGATACATGGTCGCCGCAGTCACCATCAGACCTTGGTTTGTACAAATGTTCGAGGTCGCTTTCGAACGCCGGATGTGCTGCTCGCGAGCCTGCAGCGTCAGCGTGAACCCGGCCTTGCCGTCGAGGTCCTGCGTACGCCCGACGATGCGGCCTGGCAGTTGACGCACCATCGACTGACGCGTGGTCATGAATCCGAAGTAAGGTCCGCCGGACGAGAGCGGTACGCCGAGTGGTTGGCCTTCGCCGCACACGATATCAGCACCGTTATCACCCCACTGTCCTGGGGGCTTGAGCAGCGCGAGCGCAGTTGGGTTGACCACCGCGATCACCAGCGCACCCACAGCGTGGGCAGCATCGGTTAGCGCATCAACGTCTTCGATCGCCCCAAAGAAATTCGGCTGTGAAATCACGACCGCAACAGGCGCCTCGTCACCACCAACCAATGACGCTGCATCGGCAAGTCCGCGCTCGCGATCGAAATCTGCCATTTCGAAGCGCAAACCCTGCGTTCCGGCAATGGCCTCAGCGACTTTCATATACGTCGGGTTGGAACCACCCGCGAACACGACTCGACGCGACTTCGATTTGCGGTTGGCGCGCACTGCCATCAATGCCGCCTCTGCGACCGCCGAAGCGCCGTCATACAACGAGGCATTACTCGCCTCCATACCCGTCAAACTCGCGATCATCGATTGGAATTCATAGATAACCTGCAACGTACCCTGGCTGGCCTCCGCCTGATATGGCGTGTAGGCACTGTAGAACTCGCCGCGCGTGGTCAATTGCCAGACTGCCGCAGGAATATGGTGTTCGTAAGCGCCTGCGCCAATGAATGACAGTGCGCTCGCATCTTGTGCTGCGCGATCGTGCATGAGCCGAGTCACCTGCATCTCATTCATCGGTGCCGGAACACCCTCGAGACCTTCGATGCGAAGAGACTCTGGGATCTCGTCGAACAAATCGTCGATCGACTCTGCGCCAATCGCCTCGAGCATCTCAGCGATGTCGGCTTCAGTATGGGGGATAAAAGGCATGCTGTTGCTCCGTTCGATTAGTCGTCGAGACTGTCGAGAAATTCCTGATAAGCATCGGCGCTCATCAGCTGCTCCAGGGCGGAGCGATCCGAGGGCGTAATTCGGGCAATCCAACCATCGCCGTAGGGGTCTTCATTGACCTTTTCCGGAGCATCAGCAAGTGCCTCGTTGACCGCTACCACTTCGGCCTCTAAGGGCGAGTAGACATCTGAAGCCGCCTTGACTGACTCGACAACCGCGACGCCATCACCTGCAGTCAGGCTCTGCCCGACCTCAGGTAGTTCCACATAAACGAGGTCACCGAGCGCTTCCTGCGCATGCTGAGTGATACCGAGGATCACACTTCCGTCGTCTTCAAGACGCAGCCATTCATGCTCTTCCGTATAAACCAAATCACCAGGTACTTCTGACATTGAGACGACGCTCCTGAAAAAGAATTAAACCGAAACCAGAATTTTGCCTTTGCGCACGAACGGCGGGTTCACCACGCTCGCCGCAAGCCGTCTGCCACGTACTTCAACCTCGACCCGCTCGGGCGAGTCCACTGCAATACGTGCCAACGCAATAGATCGCTCCAACGTAGGGGAAAACCCGCCGCTAGTGATTTCTCCAAGCTCCCCGCCTTCGGGGGCCAGAACCGTCTGATGATCTCTCACGACACCGCGGTCGAGTACGACAAGCCCGACTAACTTACGAGCCGGGGTCTGTTCCTGCAGCGCGGCCTCACCGACGAAATCACGAGCGCCGGCGAAGTCGACCGTCCAGGAGAGGTTCGACTCGAGCGGCGAGGTAGATTCATCCATATCCGAACCATAAAGGTTCAAGCCCGCTTCCAGGCGAAGCGTATCCCGAGCACCTAGACCTGCGGGTGCGATGCCCGCCGCAGCCAGCGACGACCACGTGGCCGGTGCGTCGTTCGACGGCATGATGATTTCCCAACCATCTTCTCCGGTGTATCCCGTCCTCGCCACAAACCAGTCGCCGTCAAAGGCAGCGCGAAAGGGCTTCAAAGTTTGCACGCGCTCCTGCAACACTGACGGCAAAACACCCGCTGCCAGCTCGCGCGCACGCGGTCCCTGCACGGCAATCATCGCAAGATCCGATCGCTCGCGAAGCGTCACCGCGAACGCCTCAGCAACCTGGGCCATCCATTCGAGGTCCTTATCGCGTGTCGCCGCATTCACCACAAGCCGGTAGGCATCGCCACCCACCCAATACGCAATGAGATCATCGATGACGCCACCATCAGCGTTGAGCATGCAGGTGTAAATCGCCTGACCCTCAGTGGTGCACTTATTGATATCGTTGGCGAGCAGGCGTTCGAGAAAGGCCTTTGGCTGCCCCACTTCACCGGTGATATCGACCACCGTCATGTGCGATACGTCGAACATGCCAGCGGAGCGCCTCACGATGTGGTGCTCCTCAAGTTGCGAGCCATAGTGAAGCGGCATATCCCAGCCGCCAAAATCCACCATCTTCGCACCCGCCTCGACATGGGTCTGGTGCAAACAGGTCTTGGAAAGATTGGTCATCAAGAGGCTCCGAGCAGGCGCTGAACACGAACCGCGACGAGCGCAGTTCAGCCCCTCTGTCCGTTGACCTGAGAGATCTGCCGCGACCAAAAGTGATGATCGCCGTCCCCTTCGGTGGGCAGTTTCGCTGCCGCTCTCCAGAGCCGATCAGATGCTGCAGTCCGGTGACCTGAGCGTTTCCGGGCAGGTTGCGCCTTCGGTGGTCAGCATGCGCTGACGCTCTCCCGCAGCATCGCTGGATCGAAGCGAGAGGATAGCGACAGCGCTGCGCGATTGCCAGTCCGGACCGATCGAAACGTCACTAATCCAGAGGTAAAACCGTTGCGTTTTTCCGCTCGTTGATGACGAAGCTGGTATTTGCTGAGGCAACACCTCGACCAGCGAGCAGTGATTTAGTCAGGAATTGCTCAAAGTGACCCATATCACGGGCGACCACTTTCAACAGATAGTCGTACTGGCCACTCAACGCGTGGCATTCGAGGATCTGCTCGGAGCTCGCCACCAACGATTCGAACTTCTTGAGCGTTTTCGGCAGATGGTCCTCCATCGAAACGTGAACGAAGCCAAGTATGTGCAGACCAAGTGCCGCCCGTTCGAGGAGCGTTACACGTTCACGAATAACACCGGCAGCCTCGAGCTTTTGCACCCGTCGCAAACAAGGCGATGTCGACAACCCGACCGTTTCAGCCAACTTCTGATTGGAGATGCGTGCATCCCGTTGAAGGATCGAAAGAATCTTGCTGTCATAACTGTCCATTGGTGGTTTCTATCATATTTAGTGGATTTATTGGTGAATAATTGCGCTTTATGTCCGTTTATGAGCATTTTCCGCAATCCCAAGCCACACTGCTGAAGTACAATTAAGTGATGAAGATAGTTAGTGAATCCACGACATCGTACGTAGCACACACACCACTTGACGATGGGCACATTGCTTACAGCGATGCTGAGCATCAGGTCTGGCAGACGCTAATCGAGCGACAACTCAAGCTATTGCCCGAACGTGCTTGCGAGGCGTTCATCAAAGCTGGAGAGACGATCGGATTCGGTAGCGAAATCCCGCAATGCGCCGAGATTTCGAACACCCTGCGGGCAGCTACAGGCTGGTCGGTCACTCCGGTACCGGCAATCATTCCCGCAGACGAGTTCTTCTCCCTGTTGGCTGAGAAGCAGTTTCCCGCCGCGTCTTTTATCCGACGACCAGAGGATCTCGACTATCTCGAAGAGCCGGATATATTCCACGAGCTGTTCGGTCATGCACCGCACCTGACCGATGACCGGTTTGCCCAGTTCACCCACGCCTACGGTATGGCGGGCCTCAAAGCCGATTCACGCGACCGCGAACTACTGGCTCGCTTGTACTGGTATACGACGGAATTCGGTCTTGTCCAATCGGATAAGGGCGTACGTGCATACGGGGCCGGGATTTGCTCCTCGCCCGGCGAGCTGATCTACGCGGTCGAGAACAAGCGGCCAGACCGCAGGGCGTTCGATGTACTCGATGTACTGCGCACACCCTTCCGAATCGACACCTATCAGGACATCTATTACGTCATTGACGATTTCGACACGCTATTCGAGTTGGCTTACACCGATCTTTCGGATCTAATGCGTCAGGCAAAACGCTTGGGTGACTTCAAGCCGTCGTGGGAACGGTAGTGCCACCGTCGGGCGCAGTCTCGCCTAACCCCAGCATCAACTGACGGCTAATTGCGGCGCGTTCCGCGGGAGATGCGGCGGCCGGACTCTTGCTCAGATGCTGGTCGATTGCACGAAACCGGGGCTTCAATCCTGCCCCGTTTGCTATCTGAATGTTGAGGCCAGGACGCGCGTTCATTTCCAACATGAGTGGTCCGAGATCTCGATCGATAACCAGATCGACACCAAGGTATCCAAGGCCCGAAACCTCAAACCCGAGCGCAGCAATCTCGAGTATCTGATCCCAATGTGGCACGACATTATCGGCGATGGGTGAGAGCGTGTCCGGATGATCACCGACACGCTCATTGCCGCTAACAGCTCCCGATGTACGGCCGTTCGCAATGTCCACACCAGCGCCGACCGCACCTTGATGCAGATTAGCCTTGCCACCTGACCGACGCGTAGGCAATCGCACCATCGCCATGGCGGGATAGCCTTTATAA
This sequence comes from Pseudomonadota bacterium, assembly GCA_038521865.1. Classification (GTDB taxonomy): domain Bacteria; phylum Pseudomonadota; class Gammaproteobacteria; order Steroidobacterales; family Woeseiaceae; genus CALBPI01. The sequence goes on from JBCBKO010000003.1 coordinate 324,191, forward strand.
ACGATGATTCGAATATCGGGGACCCCTTGATAGCTGATCGCATCGAACACGCTGTCGAACCGAACCCTGTACTCGACGAGCGCCGAGTCAGCACCACCCGTCAAACTAAATTGCCCTGAGACAATATTGGAGACGTGAAAGAGTAACGCGGACTCCGACATCAATTCGCCGCTGATCAGTCGATAGTGATCCCCATAGCGCCCATCGACCACGATAATCCCATCACCACCACTACCGTTGGCGGGCTTAACAACGAAACTCGACCGCTCCTCCAGTTTTTTTGGGAGCAGCAAGGCATCTGCCTGGCTTCGCGCAACAAAATACAACTCCGGTACGGCCATGCCCGCGTCGCTGGCCAGACGCTTGGTACGCACTTTGTCGTCGACACGCGGGTAGAGTCGACGAGGATTGAGCGGCATGATGAAGTCCGCGTTGCGCTCGTTAATGCCGAGAACACCGGCCGCACTCAGTGGTCGCCCCCAGAGCCTCACTGGTCGCCACGCTCCAGCGCGCGAAACCGTTTTAATTCGAACAGTCGGTAACCGGTATAACGCCCGCTCAGCAAGACAAGCGCCAACACCGCTAGCAGCAGCTCCGGGAAAGTGAAGATCAAATGCTCCAGGGCATTGTTGCCCATAACGAGGTACGCCAGCGCTGCGACTAACAAGCTACCGGCGCCGGCCTTTACCGCCTCTGCGGCGCCCCTCTCTTCCCAGATGATCGACATTCGCTCAATGGTCATCGCAATGATGACCATTGGGAACAACGCAACAGACAAGCCCGTCTCCAGTCCGAGCCGATGCGCAAGGATACTAATCACCAGCATCAGGATGACCACAATAATCAGCACGGCGGTCAATCGTGGCACTAGCAATAATCGCAATCGCTCCAGCCCAAAACGAATAGCCAGGCCAAGGCCGGTAAGCAGCGTGAACAGAATGACACCTGCCAACAAGTCGGTCTCGCGAAATGCAATGGCGATCAACACCGGCATGAATGTGCCAAACGTCTGCACGCCGACAAAATTCCTCAACACCACCATGACCAATGCGCCGATGGGCACCATGAGCAACACCGAGTACACAGCTTGGGTCTGGATCGGTAACCCGAACAACGAAAAGTCGAGCACCATCGACCCAGTTGAGGCGCTACGCTGCGACACGACGTTGAGGCTATCCAGTTGACTGCGACGGACAGCGAAGTTCAGCTCGAGATCGGACCCTCCCTGTACCACTGCCAACGGCTCAAAGCCACGCCACCACGGGTAGAAGTTGCGCGCCAGACCTTGCTGACCAGTGCGAGGATTGTATGCTGACCATGAAACACCGTCGTGGACCTCAAGATAAGTACGCACCGAGGCATTGCGTTGCTCATCCGCCAGAAGAAGACCCCGGACCGGTCTCGCAGGTACCCGGGCGAAAGCGAGCAATTCGACCAGTCGCTCTGTACGCCGCAAAGATCCGCTCAAACCGTCAAACAACAATTCTACGTTTGGTCCCGGCGAGGGGTCATTGACCCTCTGAAGCAATTCCGCCACCAAAGTGTCGGCATCTGCAGATTGCTCCCGAACCTCGCCCATTAAAACGACCGCTGCTGTATTCAACGGCTCTTGGAGGACAGGTATTTCCGGGAAAGGTGGTGTCGTGTCCGCTTCCTCCACTGACGGATCGACAGACACCACCACTCGATAATACAGGCGCTGCTCTCCGCTCGCGCTGCGACGCGACCATCGCACAAGCCTGCCTCCATCCGCGTAACCGATGTTGAATCCGAAACGACCAGAAACGGAGTTCTCCGACAGCGTAGCGAATCCACTGGTCAGCGCGGGCACTTTCAATTCGGCCTTAATCGGACCTGGGCGCGCGTCGAATCGTAATGACGCCTCGATTGTCCACGCCGTTCGCTCCGCATCGGCAGTAAGCGGGAAGCCAAGCACTTGTACTTTGTAAAAGAACAACGACCCGCCCGCCAGAGCGCACAGGAATGCAATGATTCGTACCGGTCGATTGTTCAAGACATCTCACTTAACGCGTCAACACCGCGCATGGTGGTCGCGTGACCAATGGCGAGTTGCTCGGCAAGCGAGCTGCTCTGGAACCACTGCATGCCACGTCGACGCAGATCTGCGAAGGCACCCTGATCGCGCCCGAACAATCGATTGATGAAGTCCAAGCCAAACAACGTGGTCAGATTGTCAGCGCGCCGCGTCCTTCGATAACGACGCAGCCAGGGCGCATCACCGGGGTCACCGCGCGAATCGACCACCTCTTTCACGATGCCAGCAAGCGCCACCGCATCGGCAAAACCGAGGTTGGCGCCCTGCCCAGCTAACGGATGAATCGCGTGCGCTGCATCCCCGATCAGTGCGGTGCGAGGCGCGATTGGATCAGTGACATAGGCACTCTCTAACGGAAACGAAATGACCGGTGATGTGGGTGAAAGCCGGCCAAGAACCTGGTCGCTCGCTTCGCTGACCGCTTCTGTAAACGCCTCCGCACTCATCGTTTGCAGTGCGCGCGCATGCTCCGGCAGCGTTGACCAGACTAAAGACACGCGCGCATCACGTAGCGGTAGCAATGCGAGCGGACCATCGGGCAGGAATCGCTGCAGCGCTGTGCGCTCATGGGCCAACTCAGGCATCAGCGTGGCAACGACCGCGCGTTGATGGTGGGACCATCGCCGCACGCCAAGGCCCAAACTCTGCCGTACGCGACTCTGGCGTCCATCGGCACCGATCAGCAACTCAGCCTCAAGCGTGTCTCCGGACAATGTCGTAACCCTGACCCCATCGTCGCGCGCCTCAATCTCCGCAACGCCATCAGCAAGCAACGACACGCCAGAGTCCGAAGCAAGATGCTCGAACAGGCCCGCCTGCAGTGCAGCAACGTCCGTCATGGCGCCGAGCGACTTTCGCCCAACACGATAAGCGGCAAATTCGATGCCGTCCGCCGCCCAATGGCCCGCGTCCCACACTCGCATGCGTTCATAGGGTGCAAGGGCGAACTCGGGCAGAGAAGACAGTATGCCGATGCTATCGAAAAAGCCCGTCGACGCAGGAGTCATCGCAATCACCCGCAGCCCCGACTCGGTCGGCATCTGGATATCCCGAGTTGCCGGATCGCAGACCGTCACCTGGACCCGAGGCGCCGCTTTGCGTATTGCCGCAGCAGCTGCAAGACCCACGGGTCCAGCCCCTGCAACAATCACTCGCGGTTCTGCTCGGACCGCCATGATCAGGCAGCAACCTCAAAACTGTCGCCCGCCATCCACGCTTCCACCTCATCTGCTGTCCGAGGCAATCCCTGAGTCAACAATTCGGGCGTGTCGCGCGTGATCAGAACGTCGTCTTCGATCCGGATGCCAATGCCGCGCCACTTCAGGGGAACGCTCGCATCCGGCGCGATGTAGATACCGGGCTCAACTGTCATCACCATGCCAGGCTCCAGCAAGCGCCATTGATCATCAACTTTGTAGTCCCCGACGTCATGGACATCGATACCCAGCCAATGCCCGGTGCGATGCATGAAAAATTCCCGATAGGCCTCGTCCTTGAGTAGTCGTCGCAGATTGCCCGACAACAAACCGAGCTTGCGAAGCCCCAAGGTGATCGCCTTGGCGGCCGCCTCGTGTGGAGAGTTCCAGTGGTTGCCCGATCTCGCCGCCGATATGGCTGCATCCTGCGCGGCGAGCACTACGTCATAAACCGCGCGCTGCTCGGACGTGAACCTGCCGTTCACTGGGTAAGTGCGGGTGATATCCGAAGCGTACATCTGCGCCTCGCAGCCGGCGTCAACCAGAACCAGATCACCATCGCACAGTGCGCTGTTGTTGGTCGTGTAATGCAGCACACAACCGTTCGCACCACCACCCACAATCGGCGGGTAAGAGGGCTGACTATCAAAGCGACGGAACTCGTGCAGGTATTCAGCTTCGAGTTCGAACTCCGTCATACCGGGTTGAACCGCCCGCATAGCGCGCAAGTGGGCGCTTACCGCGATCTTTGCCGCACGCCGGAGTCGCGAGACCTCGGACTTCGACTTGAACAGACGCATGTCGTGCAGGAAATGATCGAGTGCGACAAATTCGTACGGCGCATCGACCCCCTTGATGTTCCTGCCGCGTAGCAATCGAATCCAATCAGTCACATGAGTATCAAAGTCCGCGTAACGCCCCATCGTGTAGTACACGCGTGTCGCGTTCTCCATGAGTCCAGGGAGAATGTCGTCGATATCTGTGATGGGAAATGCGTCGTCCGCACGAAAATCCGTCACTGCCCGCTCCGGTCCTGCGCGCTCTCCATGCCACAATGCATCCTCCGGATCGGTCTCTCGACAAAAGAGGATGAATTCTCCCGCCGGGCGCCCGGGTACCAAAACTGCAACGGCCTCCGGTTCATGGAATCCCGTGAGGTAGTAGAAGTCCGAATCCTGCCGATAATCGTGATTCACGTCGCGCGAGCGCGGACGCACTGGGGCCGCTGGCAGAATCGCAATACTGTCATTGCCCATGATGCGCATGAGTTGCCGCCGGCGTCGCTGATACTCTCCCAGCGCTGGCTTGAGCGCTTTTGGTACGCGCACCACGCTAGTGAACCTTCGCCTCATCGCCATCGGTGATGGCTCGGATCGAGGTCAGGGTCTCATAGGAAAGCTGCGCCGCCACTCGGAGAAACTCAACAAGCTCAGCGTAGTCAGCTTCGTGTGCATCCTCCGCTTCACCGATTTCGTCGGCGTCAATCGCGGCTTTGGAGATCTCCGCAAGATCACCCAACAACTCCGCCAGTGGCTCAGCCTCCAGAATCTCTCGTGCAGGAGATCCGCGTAACGCGGCGCCTTCTCCAAGACCGTTCAGATAACCGGTAGCCCACAACGCGAGACTGCCCACCCTGTCTCTTATGTCATCTTCGTCGTCGGGAAGACACAGGTCAGGCAAGCCCTCCCCAGCCTCCAGAATCGCGATCCTTTGCGCAGCAAACTCGACGAGCGCCTGGCGGGCCCCGTCCTCACCGCCATCAGCTTGTGCAAATAACTGCTGAACCCAAACACCGATCGCTTCATTACCGAGCATCGCTGCGAGGCTAAGCAGACGCCCGTCAGCTTCGGAGGCGGACACCTCTACGCCGCAGCTGCCGAGCAAGCGTTCAATTGTGAGATAGGCGTCGTCGCCAATCGACATGGTCGAATCTCCCCAAAAATCAGTGCGCGATCATAACAAAAGCGCGGTCGGGCTCGTGGATTGCGACAAGTTAAAGCCTGCGACAGCACTCATACATTGACCGTTTTCGCGACGGTCACTATATTCGCGTGGTGACTGATGCATCCAACAACCAGTTTGATCAGGCGTTGCAACGGCTGGAATCTCGCATGGACGACATCGTTCGCGTGTGTGACCAGTTGCGCGAGGAAAACCGGTCACTGCGAGAGCGACAAGAAACGTTAATGAACGAACGCGCGTCTTTGTTGCAGAAAAACGAGCTCGTACGAAGCAAGGTGGAGGCCATGATTGGTCGTCTGAAGGCTATGGAAAACGGCAGCTAGCCATGTCAGACGTTTATGCCCATGTCACCGTTAGGATTCTGGAGAAAGAATACCAGGTGTCGTGCCCAGTCAACGAACGCACGGCCCTGCTGGACGCTGCCGAGCTTCTGAACAAACAAATGCGCGAGATTCGGGATAGCGGCAAGGTTGTCGGTCTCGATCGCATCGCGGTCATGGCGGCATTGAATATGGCGAATGACCTGTTGAAGTCGCAGGGTAACGAGACGGATCTGAAAACAAACTTCTCTACCAGGTTGAAGGCGCTAAATGAGCGCGCAGACGCTGTATTAGGCTCAGCGCGCCAACTTGATTTGTGATTTCACGCACAACGGGCACCAAGTCGCTGGCGCAAACAGACGATCACGTGTAACAATCTTATCTGTGCTTCCTGCCGCGTTCGACGATGGCCTGGAAACCTCTCGACCCTAATTATAAAACCTCGGGGCTGTGCCTGCAGGTGGATTTGCGCATTACCGGCGATGCCGGAAAGCCTGTTCTATCGTGGTTGGCCCCACCTTACTCTCAGGTTCGAGAGTGATGGTCGTTGACGGCGTAAGCGGGAAGTACACTTATCCAGCCTCTACTACCTCAATGAAACGCCAGCCTGTATTGCTTGCCCACGAGGCACGAAAGTTCGGCATTCAGGCAAGGAAACGGCTGACTCCCGCGCAGCGAAGGCACCAAAGCCAGCGCATATTTCGTTGCGTGCTCTCATTGATCAAGATTGCGGGGGTCTCTCGCGTAGGCACTTACCTATCGAGTTCACACGAGGTCTCCACTAATCGTCTGAACTCAGTCTTATGCGATCGTGGATTGCAGGTACTCGCACCTCGGGTCGCAAAGGGTGCATCAATGTTCTGGAGCGAACTTGCGCCGCGTCATTTCTTCCGTCGCAACCACTACCAAATTCGCGAACCAAGGATTGTGCAGACGCATAACAGCCGATCACCCTGCCAGCGCATTGATTTTTTGATCGTTCCGTTGAGCGCATTTGATGCGCAGTGCCATCGAACAGGGATGGGTGGTGGTTACTACGATCGAGAGATCGCACGCTTGCGAAAACTGCATGATGTGATTTGTGTTGGTCTCGCGTTCGAGCAACAAAGATGCAGCAGCATCCAATCACAGGCATGGGATCAATCGATGGACTTCGTGGTTACACCATCGCATACGTTCGTTGCACGAGGCAGCATCACAGCAACATCGAAAACGCTGAAACCCCTACGTTTAAAGGGAAATCACTAACTGCGCGATGCAGCACACTCTGCGAGCAATCGCCCTACCGCGCGCCAGTAGAGACAATGTTGCAATCAAGGTCGTAAGGCTCCTGTGCACAACACTGGACTATCCACGATGCACTTCGACAACTCGCATCGAGAATGCAAAGACTGATGCGTAACGAGACCCCCTATAAACGTAGTGCGAAACGCATCGCACACCTTAAACGTCGTCGCTGGAATTTTACGATCTTATGTATATACTCGGCCCCGGGTACCCACACGGAGAAGTCATTATGGCTACCAAGAAGACGTCGAAGAAAAAAGCTTCGACTCGTAAGAAGGCCACTACGAAGCGTAAGGTCACCGCCAAACGCAAAGTAGCTGCCAAGAAAAAAGTCGCTAAGAAAACTACTCGCAAGAAAGTTGCGAAGAAGAAAGTAGCGAAGAAAAAAACCGCCAAGAAAAAAGTTGCCAAGAAAAAGGTAGCTAAGAAGAAAACGGCGAAGAAAAAAACCGCTAAGAAAAAAGTTGCCAAGAAAAAGGTAGCTAAGAAAAAAACCGCTAAGAAAAAAGTTGCCAAGAAAAAGGTAGCTAAGAAAAAAACTGCTAAGAAAAAAGTTGCCAAGAAAAAGGTAGCTAAAAAGAAAACCGCTAAGAAAAAAGTCGCCAAGAAAAAGGTGACTAAGAAGAAGGTAGCCAAGAAGAAAGTCGCTAAGAAAAAGGCGACCCGTAAGCGCGCGACTAAGAAGCGCTAACGGCTGGAGGCTCAGTCCGGCGATGGCTAGATTCCGGACTCAACGCCTTGATACAGGTGCCCGCCACTCGGCGGGCACTTTTTTTGCCCCCATATTCACAAAACCGTGACGGAACCAGCCACAAGCTATTGACTCCGTTGGTATATTTCTATTTCACGTGCGATGATCACCAAATATGGACCTTACAGACCACAAGAAAAAGGCCGCCGTTGAGGCACTGACCTTCCTGGAGAACGGGGTCGACGGACTTGGCGTCGGCACAGGTTCAACTGTTAACGAGTTGATACCGCTGCTTCCCCAGTATAGAGATCGGATAAGCGCCGTTGTGTCGAGCTCCGACGCGACTACGACGCTCCTTGAATCTGTCGGCTTTGAGGTGATGACTCTCAATGATGTCGGTTCGCTGGACCTGTACATCGATGGCGCCGACGAGGTCACCAAACATCTCTCGCTACTCAAAGGTGGTGGCGGTGCGCTTACTCGAGAGAAGATCCTCGCGGCCGCAGCTCGCCGATTTGTGTGCATTGCCGATGAAAGCAAGCTCGTAGGAATGTTGGGGACCTTCCCGCTCCCCATTGAGGTCATACCGATGGCGCGGTCCTACGTCAGCAGACAAATCATCAAAATGCGGGGACAACCGTTCCTTCGCGAAGGGTTTGTTACAGACAACGGTAACGAGATCATTGACGTCCACAACCTGTCGATCGTCAACCCGAAGGAAATGGAAGCCCGACTCAACCAGATTCCAGGCGTGGTGACGGTTGGTATTTTTGCTCACAGGGGCGCTGACGTATTGCTCCTAGGCGGGCGAGATGGCGTCCGCCATATGCAAGCCTGATAGAGCTACGCTTTCTTCGATCAAAAAAAAGCAGCCGTAAAGGCTGCTTTTTTTGTGTGGCTGGGGGAGAGGGATTCGAACCCCCGTTGGCGGAGTCAGAGTCCGCAGTCCTACCACTAGACGATCCCCCAAGACGCAAACACACTTCGAATGCGGCGCGGTACAAAGCACCGATCGGCCGCGCGCGGTTGCGTGTTGAGTGGCGGCTTAGCGCTTCGAGAACTGAGTCGCGCGACGAGCCTTGCGCAGACCTACTTTCTTACGCTCAACTTCACGCGCATCACGTGTAACAAAGCCAGCTTTGCGCAGCTCAGGCCGCAGGCTCTCGTCGTACTCCATTAACGCACGCGTCAAACCATGGCGAATCGCACCCGCCTGCCCGGTCGTGCCACCGCCCGTGACGGTTACCGTGACGTCAAAGTCGCCTTTTCGTCCAATCAGCTCGAGCGGCTGACGAACAATCATGCGCGCGGTTTCGCGACCAAAAAACTGATCTAGCGGTTTACGGTTGACGGTGATGTCGCCGTTACCAGGGCGTACGTAAACGCGCGCCGTTGAAGTCTTGCGTCGGCCGGTGCCGTAAAAAGCAGTGTCGCTCATAGAAGTTCCGTTCTATCTATAGATCTGGATTCGCGGGCTCAGGCCGAGATTTCCAAAGGAATGGGTTGTTGGGCCTGATGGTCATGCTCGCTGCCGGCGTATACCCGCAGCTTCTTGATCATCTGACGTCCAAGGCTGTTTTTCGGCAGCATGCCCTTAACGGCGAACTGAATTGCTCGTTCTGGCGCATGGTCGATCAGCTTTTCGAAACTCATGCTTTTGAGGCTACCGATATAGCCGGTGTGGCGGTGGTACATCTTGTCTGTACGCTTATTTCCGGTCACACGAACCTTCTCGGCGTTAATGACAACGATGTAGTCGCCGGTATCGACATTCGGCGTGTACACCGGCTTGTGCTTACCACGCAGACGTAGGGCGATTTCTGTCGCCAAACGCCCGAGCGTCTTGTCGGCAGCGTCTACCAGGTACCAGTCCCGCCGCACTTCAGCAGGTTTTGCAGCAAATGTTTTCATGGTTTTCACTCGGTTGAGCAGGCGGACTGACTATCGTCCGGCGCTCGAAAACGGCACCATTCGGCGCAGATAGCCGGCAATATTACGCGAGCCTGAACCCGATTGGCAAGGCCTTAGAAGGCATATTCCAGAGATATCGCCGTGAAAGTATCGGTTTCTTCATTGCCAACCGGCACATCTGAGTTGTACCTGACGCGGTACGACGCCACCAAAGCCAAATCGCCGACCAGTCGCGCCTTGATCGCCAGTGTGGTCTGGGCGAGCGTATTCGCTTCGCCGGACTCGACCGAGAAATTCGCGGTGAACTCATTGGTCTCCGTGAACCGGTAGGCATAGTCGGTACCGAATCTGACGATCGTCTCGCTCTCGGTGGTCTCATCGCGCAGATCAGACTGGCGCGCACCAGCACCCAGTTCCATGTCCCAGGTGGTCGACTCAGTGTCGATCAGGTTTCGGCCATAACCGACGGCTTGCGTCAGCTGTTGGTCGTAGCCAGAGAACTTATCTTTCTCATAGCGGGCCAATCCGAAGAGGTAGCTGCGTTCGTTAAGTGCAAAGTCACTTTTCCACTGGGCAATGTAGGCCTCCGCAGTCGTATCCACGTCATCCTGCGCCCCCAATGCTTGCAGATCGAGGGTGTGATCCCATTTTGTGTAGGCCCAGTTTAGAGATGAACCGGCGTTCACACTGGTGCTCTCCGCGTTGCCGCTTGTGCCGAGATAACCGAAAGAAACCTTTCCGGAAAACTCGGCATTCGCCGGCCCTACGAGCAACAGCGACCCTACAAACATAGACAAAAGTGAACGGCGCATGAGATGTACCCCTGTTTTTCGAAGCGCGCGAGTATGGCAGGACAACAAAGGCGCGCCAAGGGAAATCCATGCAACGTACTGCTAAAATATCGGCCTTAAACGTTGAGGAAAGCAGAACCAATGCGTAACGCACCCAATACACTTTTTGATCGCCTGATTGCGGGCGCCGACAATGCACTGCGTACCCTTGCAAGCGCTGCCCCAGAGCCATCACGTCCATCCCCCGCACGCGACACGGCTGACTCCAACCTAAACGAGCAGGAGCGCAAATTGGCTGCGAGCCTGATGCGGGTGAACGATGCCGGAGAAGTGGCGGCGCAGGGTCTCTATCAGGGTCATGCTTTAGTCGCACGCGACCGAGCAGTACTCGAACAATTGCATCATGCCGCTGAAGAAGAGTTCGACCACCTCGCCTGGTGTCGCAACCGATTGAGCGAACTCGACTCAAGACCGAGCTTGCTGAATCCCGCCTGGTACGCCGGCGCCTACGTGATGGGCGCACTGAGTGGCATTGCCGGAGACAGATGGGGGCTCGGTTTTATCGACGAAACCGAAAAACAGGTTGTTGAACACCTGGACGATCATCTTCAGAAGTTGCCCGCTCGAGACCAGCGCAGTCGGGATATCCTCGGCACAATGCGAGCCGAAGAGGCCGAACACGGGCGCGACGCACGCGATGCAGGCGCTGCAACCCTTCCCCCGCCGGTAAAGGCCGCCATGCGTGTCATTTCGGGTGTAATGAAGGCTGGCGCCTATCGATTCTGAGACAGCGTGCAGTCGCGCGTCGCTTCAGGGTACACTTGACATATCATCATAATATACGTGGCGCGAAGGGACTCCGCCGCGCGAGAAATACAGCTGCGTCACGTGGAGGGTCGTGAAATTGGCAACCAGTGCAACCAAACCGTTGAGTGAAGTGCCCGCAATCAACCGTTTTTTAAGTTATTGCAGAGTGCGAACGGTACCTTCGAAAACGGTCATGATTCACGCCGGAGACCTTCCGGACATCCTCTACTACATCGTTGATGGTTCCGTAGAGGTAATGATCGAGGACGAGGATGGCAACGAAATGGTGCTTGCCTACCTCAACAAAGGTCAGTTCTTTGGCGAAATGGGACTGTTCTATGAGCAGCCCACGCGCAGCGCTTGGGTGCGAACCCGCACCGAATGTGAAATCGCAGAAATGACCTACCCTCGGTTCCGGCAGATCGCGAGCGAGAGCCCTGGGCTCGTATTCGAGCTCGCGACGCAGTTGGCGACGAGGCTGGATCGTACCAACCGTAAACTGGGTGACCTTGCATTTGTCGACGTCACCGGCCGCGTGGCGCACGCCATCATGGACCTGTGTAACGAACCCGACGCGATGACACACCCTGATGGCATGCAAATCAAGGTGTCACGTCAGGAACTCAGTCGACTCGTTGGCTGTAGTCGGGAGATGGCCGGGCGTGTACTGAAGGTGCTTGAAGAACAGGGCCTCGTCACGGCCAGCGGCAAGACCATCGTGGTTTACGGGGCACGCCCAAAACGCAAGATCTGACCGTTAAACAACGATCTCCACATGAAAAGCCCTGGCGCTAAATCCAGGGCTTTTTTGTGCTCGCTTTCTACGCCCCGGAGGCGATCGCAGCACGCATTTCTGCGATCGTTTGTGCATAGTCGTCACTGCCAAAAATCGCTGAGCCTGCGACGAACGTATCTGCGCCTGCAGCGGCGATATCTGCAATGTTGCCCGGCTTAACACCGCCATCAATTTCGAGACGGATCTGGCGACCGCTCGAATCGATTCGGCGCCGCACTTCCTTCAGTTTATTGAGTGCTTCAGGAATGAACTTCTGGCCACCGAAGCCCGGATTGACTGACATGATGAGAATCAGCTCAACCTTGTCGATCACGTGATCCAGCCAATGCAGCGGGGTTGCGGGACTGAACACGAGCCCTGCCTGACAACCGCTGTCGCGAATCAACGCAAGCGAACGGTCGGGATGCCGTGTCGCTTCGGGGTGAATTGAAATGACAGACGCACCCGCCTTCGCGAACTCAGGAATAATTTCATCAACAGGCTCAATCATCAGGTGCACATCAATAGGCGCAGTGACACCGTAGTCGCGCAGAGCCTGACACACCATCGGCCCGATCGTCAGGTTTGGCACGAAATGATTGTCCATGACATCGAAGTGCACCCAGTCTGCACCAGCCTCCAGTACGCGCTCTACGTCTTCCCCCAGCCTGGCAAAGTCCGCCGAGAGGATGGAGGGCGCAATAATCGGTTTAAGTCTTTCCACAACAATTCCTGGCTACTTGAATCCACGCCTCGCGCGCAATAGTTCGTACGCCTCACGAACCTCGCGGGTCTTGCGACTCGCAGATTCAATCTCTTCCGCGCTCGCGTCGGTCGCAAGCTTGTCAGGATGGTAACGATTCATCAATCGTCGATAGGCTTTCTTGATGTCGGCATTGGAGGCATCCGCCCGAACGCCCAGCGTCTCCAGCGCCATGGCAGCCGTATCCCTGTTCGTCGGTTCCTGAGGGCTCTGAAAGTGACGACCCAACCTCGCACGGGCCTCCATCTGTGCGACGTCCACTCGACTCAGATTGAACGTCTGAGCGACTTGCCACAGAACACGGCGCTCAGCGCCACTGACATCCTGCTTCAGGAGCAGCACCGGCAGCAGAAACGCCACGAGTGTCTTTCCCATATCGACGAGTTCGCTCGATTCATCGCGCAGCTCGCGCAATTGCGCCTCAAGATTGAAACCGGGCTGTTTGCCGGTATTGAATGCCCGCATAGCCGCCTGTGTGGCCTTTGCATCAAGATCGAGACTGCGCATTGCCTCACGTGCGATCCGGATTTCGGACTCGGTGACGCGTCCATCGGCTTTGGCGAGATGACCCATTGCAGAAAACGCAACGGATACGAATGCACCCGGGAGCCGGCGCCGCAAATGGCGCGTATAACCGCGATCGAACTGATGACCCAGCGCAAGACCCAACAGCGCAAGAAACCACTTGCCCGTCGCCATGCCTGCCAGACTGCCCACCAGCTTGCCGAGAAAATTCAGTTGCACGCTTGACTCACCACCGGTTGCGCCAACACGGCGCACGCCGCATCATTCTAGCGTCTTTTCGTCGCCCATCCCTCCGCATGTCTTCGTCCACTCCACTGTTACAGGCCCAGATCGAAGGTCTTGAGCTCATCGCACGAGGCAAGGTCCGGGACATCTTCAGAGTCGACGACTCTCTGCTGGCCATCGTGGCCACAGATCGGCTGTCGGCGTTTGACGTGATACTGCCAGACCCAATCCCCGCCAAGGGCGAGACGTTGACGCGCCTGTCGAAATTCTGGTTTGACGCAACTGCCGACATTGTCCCCAACCATCTAACGGATTTGCGCCTGACGGATGTAGTTGCTGACACCGACGAGCATCGCGCACTGAATGACAGAACCATGATCGTGCATGCGCTGCGGCCGTTGCCGATGGAGGCGGTCGTTAGGGGGTATCTGATCGGCTCCGGATGGCGAGACTATCAGCGAACCGGCAGCGTTTGTGGACACCGATTGCCCGAGAATCTGCAACAAGCCGCGCGGCTGCCTCAACCGTTGTTCACCCCTGCCACGAAGGCTGCAGTGGGCGATCACGACGAGAACATTACACGCGCGCAACTCGCTGACTTGATCGGTACAGAACGCGCAGATGAAATCGAACGGATTTCTCAGAGCCTGTATGCATTCGGCGCAGCGTTTGCGAGCGTGCGCGGAATCATCATCGCGGATACCAAATTCGAATTTGGTCTGGACGCCGATGACAACATCGTTTTGATCGACGAAGTACTGACGCCGGATTCTTCGCGGTTCTGGCCCGCTGACTCGTACGCTGCCGGTCGCAGTCCCGAAAGTTTCGACAAACAATTTGTCAGAGACTATCTGGAGACCCTCGATTGGGACAAAACCCCACCTGGTCCCTCGCTTCCGGAATCGATTGTTTCGGGCACCGCCGAGCGCTATGCAGAAGCACTCTCACGACTGACGGAATCGGGCTGAATCGACTCCGCCCACCGATCGATAATGGCTGCGATTTCCTGGACGCCCTCAGTGAGCGCTGCAGGCCCGGGCTGCAGAATAATCGGAGATTTGATCTCGTAGACGTGCCCGTGCGCGACCGCGGGGATTTCCTGCCAACCCGGCCTTTCGGCAACCCGTTCGGGCCTGAATTTCTTGCCGCACCACGAGCCGATGATGATGTCAGGCTGTGCCTCAATGACGCGCTCGGGGTGCTCGATGATTCTGGCTTTCGCCAGCGACTCAGCGGCAAGCTCGGGGAAAGCATCGGCGCCACCCGCAATCTCGATCAGTTCGCTCACCCAGCGGATACCGCTAATCAGGGGATCGTCCCATTCCTCGAAGTAGATCTTCGGTCGACCTCGGGGGAGTGCTCGCGCCTTCAATTGCTCAAGTCCCACCATCAATGAAGCGGCGTAGTCTTGTGCCTTTGCCTCACAGCCAATCATGCCGCCAAGTACGCGAATCATCTGAAAGATTTCGGTGACAGAGCGATGGTTAAAGACCTTTACCGTCACGCCAGCCTTGATCAACGCCGCGGCGATGTCTGCCTGAATATCAGAAAAGCCGAGAACAAGATCGGGCTTTAGCGCGAGGATCTTATCGATCTTGGCGCTCGTAAAGGCGGACACCTTCGGTTTTTCCTTCCGTGCACGGGCAGGCCTGACAGTGAACCCGGATATTCCAACAATGCGCCATTGTTCTTCCAGCGCATACAGTGTCTCTGTGGTTTCCTCGGTCATGCACACAATGCGGTGCGGATAGTCGGTGTCTAGCGCCATCGGATTGCCCCCGGTGCATACGAAGCTGCTACATTGCCGTGATGACAAAGGTGACGCAACGTCTGCATGACTGGCTCTGGGATTCGAGTCATGCGAGCAAACCGCTCTGGATTCGTGGACCGATCGTGCTCTTGCGATATGCGCTCGGACTATCTCGCGACCTCGTAGGCGGTCAGCTGTCGTTACATGCCATGGGGCTCGTTTACTCGACACTGCTGGCGACAGTGCCGTTGATTGCATTCAGCTTTTCGGTCCTGCGCGGTCTCAATCTTCATCTCGAACTCGCACCGCTACTCAATGAGTTTCTGGCGCCGCTAGGCGATCAGGGGCGAGCGTTGACCGAAAACGTACTCGGCATGGTGAATAACGTCCGTGGGACTGTACTCGGCGGACTGAGTCTCGCAGCGTTCCTCTACACCGCCATTTCGATGGTGCAAAAGGTCGAGGCAAGCTTCAATTTCGTCTGGCATGTTGGTAAACCGCGCAGTTTAAGCAGACGTATCGTCGACTACGCTGCAGTACTGCTGGTCGCGCCGCTGGTCATGACGCTCGCGTTCACCACACTGGCATCGCTCCGCAATTCGGCGGTCCTGCAAGCGGTATCGGACTCCGCTGTATTCGGCCCGGTCACTGTGGGCATCAGCAAAGTGCTACCGGTACTGCTGGTCGTCGCCCTGTTCACGGCACTCTACAAGTGGCTACCGAACGCGCGCGTTGACTGGCGTGCGGCATTGGTTGGCGGCGCGACGGCAGGATCATTGTGGGCGCTATGCGGAATTTTCTTCGCGGAGTTCGTAGCATCGAGTTCGCGCACACTCGTCATTTACGCCAGTTTCGCGATCGCGATTCTGACGCTGATCTGGCTGTACGTGAACTGGCTGGTGCTTCTGCTAGGCGCCCGCATCGCGTTCTACTTTCAAAATCGCGCCTACCTCAGTATCGGCGAAGATGACCCAACCATGCCCAATGCAACCCGTGAGCGCCTTGCGCTCGAATTGATGCGAGCCGCGGCGGTTGCGTTCAAGCGATCGTCAGCGCCGATCACACTCAGGGCACTGTCCGAGCAGATCGGTGTTGCTGGTATCTATCTGCAAAGCGTTGCCAACGAGTTAGAAGCCGCCGGGCTACTGCTTACAAGTACAGAGTCCCACCTAAAGCCGGCGCGTGATATCCATGAGATGACACTGGCGGACGTACTCGCAGCAGTACGCGCAGGCGAGTCAGATTTGGTGGTAACGCCAAGTTGGTCAAGTGCGACATCAACACTCAGCGCGGCTATCGACGATCAGATACTCGCATGTACGGGCAACGTCACAGTCGCCGATTGGGTAAGCGAGTCTGCGACGCCTGAGGTCAGTTCCCCGCAATCTTCATAGACTCAACCAACACGCTCCCGCAGTGCACTCGACCACGCTCGTCGCGATCGTCGCCAACCGCTACGATCTGCTGGAACATGTTCGACAAGTTGCCAGCAATCGTGACCTCACTAACCGGGTAGCGAATCTCGCCGCCCTCGACCCAGTAGCCCGCTGCACCACGACTGTAGTCGCCGGTCACGATGTTGACACCTTGACCCATCAACTCGGTTACCAACAGGCCGGTGTCGAGCTGCTTAAGCATCTCCTCAAAATCACCGCCACCACCAGTCACGGTCGCGTTATGCACACCGCCCGCATTAGCGGTCGACTCGAGACCCAGGCGTCGTGCGGAATAGCTCGACAGCACGTAGCCTTGCAAAACGCCGTCGCGGACGATGTCACGCTCGACGGTCGCAACGCCTTCACCATCAAAGCTTGTGCTGCCCATGCCTTCGAGTAGGTGCGGGCGCTCGGCAACCGTTATGGAAGCAGCCATCACCTGCTGACCTACAGCGCCGAGCAGGTAGCTCGCTTTGCGATACTGCGCGCCACCGGCAATCGCACCAAGCAAGTGACCGATCAGCCCGCCGGCACGATCCGCACGGAACAGAATCGGCGCATCGCATGTCTCGATCTTTACCGGCGAGAGTCGATTGACGGCTCGCCGTCCAGCCTCGCGTCCAACGTCAACCCCATCGGCCAACCTCTTGGGGTTTCTGGCCGCAGTGTAGTGATAGTCGCGTTCCATGCCCTGCTCGTCCTGCGCGACGACTGCACAGCTCGTGCTGTGCGCAGATCGTCGTTGCGTTCCAAGAAATCCATGGGTGTTGCCGTAGACCGAAAGCCCTCGCTGTGTCGCCACACTCGCACCTTCACTGTTGGCGATGCGATTGTCGACGCCGAGTGCCGCCGCCTCAATTTGCACCGCCATTTCACTGGCAGCATCCGCCGAAATATCCCAGGCGTGATCGAGCTCGAGATCAGGGAATGAATTGGCCATGCGCGATGGATCGGCCAGCCCCGCATATTCGTCTGCCTCGGTTTGGCTGGCGATGTACATCGCCTTGGTGACCGCCGCCTCAATGGCATCAGGCGACAGGTCCGAGGTGCTCGCACTGCCTTTCCGTTGATCCTTGTAGACAGTAATGGAAAAACCACGATCGTTCTGGAACTCGAGCGATTCCACTTCGCGTTGGCGCGCCGTCACGCTCAACCCAGTCTCGAAGCTTGCCGCCGCTTCTGCAGCATCGGCACCCGCACCGACGGCAACCTCCAGCGCACGCTGCACAGACTCGCTGGCGATCGTCTCCGACTGATTGGAAATGGCTAGTTCGCCCATTGGGTTCTCCTTGATCACGGCAGGAGTGTACACCGCGGGCTGTCAGGGAATCTGCCTCAGCATGCTATTCTCGCCGCTGTTTCAGGGAACTGTGGCCCATGAAATCAAATACAGCGGCGAAGACCGAAAAGCCAAGCAAGTCTGCGCGTAAGCGCGCGGCGCAACAGGTGCGAAAACTCGCTGATGAGCTGGTCGCGATGAAAGCATCGCTGCTGGCACGGCTGCCGCTGCCCGACATCATTCGTGCGCAGGTCGACGAAGCGCGCCAGATGGCGAGCCATGGTGCACTGAGGCGCCAGAAGCAGTACATTGCTCGCCTGTTGCGCAATCAGGACCTGACCGAAATCGTTGAAGCGATAGAGCAGCGTGACGATCAGAGCCGCGAGACGCGACAGCGCTTTCACCAGGCCGAGCGTTGGCGCGACGCCTTGCTGAAGCACCCCGAGCTACCGAGGGGTATCGAGCGAACACTGTCCGAAACAGTATTGGAAACCGCGAAGGGGATCGTGGCTGACTACCACGCTACGCGCGTGGATGCGGAAAGAAAAAAATATTCGCGCACACTGTTCAGAGTGCTGCACGAGGCATTAAACATGACAGGAGAAGACCGACATGAGCGTTAAAGTCGGCATCATCATGGGGTCCAAGAGTGATTGGGAAACGATGGCGCCAGCGAGCGATACGCTCAACGCGCTTGAGGTTGCCCACGAGGTACGTGTCGTTTCGGCGCATCGCACCCCGGACCTGTTGTTCGAGTATTGCGAGTCGGCTGAAGCACGTGGCCTCCAAGTCATCATTGCTGGAGCCGGTGGTGCAGCTCACTTACCGGGAATGGCCGCTGCCAAGACTCAGTTGCCGGTGCTCGGTGTACCCGTGAAATCACGGGTACTGGATGGTGTGGACTCACTGTTATCGATTGTTCAGATGCCCGCCGGAGTGCCAGTAGCCACATTGGCAATCGGCACCGCAGGCTCGACCAACGCCGCTTTGCTGGCCGCGTCTATCCTCGCGCTTTCGAATAGCAAACTGGCTGAGCGACTCCGTGTCTGGCGCGATAAGCAGACCGAGCGCGTGTTGTCCCAACCCGACCCACGAGTGGATTAGACCTATGCGAGTCGGTGTCATTGGCGGCGGTCAGCTTGGCCGCATGCTCGCTCTCGCGGGAATTCCGTTAGGTATGCGCTTCCGCTTCCTCGATCCCGCACCAGAACCCTGTGCCACAGAAGTCGGCGAGCACCTCAATGCACCGTTTGATGATGCTGCGGCGCTGACCTCGCTTGCTGCGGATTGCGACCTGGTCACCTGCGAGTTCGAGAATGTTCCGGCCACAGCGTTCGATCTGCTGGCGCCGGGGTCACAGCACCCTGCCCGCGAGGCGCTCCATACCGCACAAGAGCGCGGGCGCGAGAAGGCATGTTTTGAATCGGTTGGTATTCCAGTGGCACCATGGCGCACCGCAGACGATCAGGCAGCGATCGAAAAAGCCGTGGCTGAACTTGGCTTGCCGTTAATTGCGAAGACTCGCACCCTCGGCTACGACGGCAAAGGGCAAAGACGACTGCACGAGCCCGATGATGCTCGCGAGCTGTATGAATCCATGGGTGGTGTTCCGCTACTGCTGGAACGCCTTGTCGACTTCGACCGTGAACTCTCCGTCATCGGCACTCGTGCGAAAGATGGCGGCAAAGTGATCTATCCGCTGACAGCCAATGTGCACCGCAACGGCATTCTGCACCGCAGTGAGCAAGCGAATGTCGACCAGGCGCTCGCGCGTCAGGCCACCCGTCACTTCAGTGCGCTAACCGATGCGCTCGGCTACGTCGGCACACTGGCTATCGAGTTCTTTGTTTCCGGAAACCTGTTGCTGGGCAATGAGTTCGCACCGCGGGTCCATAACTCCGGTCATTGGACGCAGAACGGCATGCCGCACGGACAATTCGAGAATCACATGCGCGCGGTCGCCGGCCTGCCGTTGGGCGGTGGTGCGCCTATCGGAGTCTCCGGAATGATCAACCTGATCGGCTCGCTCCCTGATATCGGTCCGATCCTCGCCAACGCGGATGCGTACCTGCATGATTATGGCAAGGCACCGCGACCTGGGCGAAAACTGGGTCACGTCAATGTGGTTGCAAGATCGGCGACTGAATTACATCGCTCGCTCGACAGCATCGAAAAGATGTTGGATCGCGACACCGCGCCAGAACCTCAGCGGGTATAATTCGGCCATGGCATATACCGAGCACTTCGGACTCCGGGAGCAACCGTTCCGTCTGACACCGGACCCCGAGTTTCTTTACTGGAGCGAGCAGCACCAGAAAGCAAAATCCTATCTGGAGTCGACCATTTGGCTAGCCGATGGGTTCGTTGTACTGACGGGAGAAGTGGGCTCGGGCAAAACTACATTACTCCAGTCGTTTCTCTCCGACCTGGATGACGACGTCGATTTCGCGCTCATCTCGCAAACTCAGCTTTCACCGGAAGAGTTCCTGCAGGCGGTGCTCGTCGAGTTCGGTTTCAAACCCTTCGGCAAGGGCAAAGCGGAGCTGCTCGACATGCTCAATACCTACTTGCTGGAGCGCTACAGCGAAGACCGCAGAGTCTTGCTGATCATCGATGAGGCGCAGAATCTGTCACGCGCAGTCCTCGAAGAGATTCGACTGCTGAGCGGTCTGGAAACACACAAAGAGAAAGTGCTTCGCATCATCATCGCGGGTCAGCCCGAGTTGCGCGACAAGATCGCCCGAGATGACCTGCGCCAGCTGACCCAACGAGTCCGGTTACGTTGCCATCTGGAACCACTCACGCGCGAGGATCTCGGCCATTACATTCGCCACCGACTGGAAGTGGCCGGTGCCGATGGGCGACAGCTTATCGGCGAAGACTGTTTCGACAAGATATTCGAATACACAGGTGGTGTGCCTCGATTGACGAATACGCTGTGCGACACAGCGCTGCTTTGCGCGTTCGCTGATGAAAGCGATGCTGTCGGTATGGATCAAGTGGATGCCGCGCTCGAGGAACTTGATTGGCAACCTTTTGGCGAATCAGACCCACAAATTTACACATCGGATCAGCTAGCGATTTTGGCCCAGCTCGAACTGCGCGAAAAGGACAAAGTACTGTCGGTGTTCGAACTGACAACAGGCCGGATCGTCATCGGTAGAACCGAAGACAACGACATACGCATAGAATCCAAATTTGTGAGTCGGCACCACGCGCAAGTCACTACCAACATGGAAACTTCGGTAATCGAAGATCTGAACAGCACCAACGGCATGTTCATTGGTGCAAAGCGTTTGAAGAAACGGCGGCTCAGAGATGGCGACGTCGTAGCTGTAGGTTCACACCAACTGGTCTACAAGGACTTCCGCGACGTTGAGGCGGCGTTCGAAGAAGAATGATCAGGTGAGTGGGTCGTCCGGGCCGGACCGATGCGAGCGGTAGTCCCGCCGTCGAAGCCAGAGCACCAGACCGTAGATCAGACACGCGATGCCCAGAACCAAACACACGGTTGGCCACCACCAGTAGTCGAGGTACATCGACAACAAGAACAACACTGCCCCTGCAAAGCCGTAGATGTAAGGCACAGCCTCATAGACTGGTTTGGAAACCCACACGAAGTCTGGATCCTGTTGCGTCGCTAAGCGACTGGAGAAACAGGATAACGCGATCACATGCCGGGGCGCACGCGCAATCAGTCTCGCTTGATACCAAACAGTCGTAGCACGCGGGTACCCAGGGGCTCCTGAAACCCGTCGACGCCGTAATCCGCCGGCTGTTTTACACCCTGCTGACGCAGCTGCTCAGCGAATTCACGCGCTGCTGGATCGAGATCGGTCTCAGTGACTGTGTTGTCGAATTGCATTGTGGTTCCCTCTCCCGGAGCCGCATATTGATTGCGGTATAGTATGGGAACCTAGTGAGGGAATTGCAGTGAGCGCGATCACAAGCGCATAAAGCGCTATCTTACATAAGCCGTCAGGCAGTACCGCCAACCGTGATTTCGTCGATCAACACCGTCGGCTGACCGACACCGACCGGCACAGATTGGCCTTCTTTGCCGCAGACGCCAACACCGCTGTCGAGGCGCATGTCGTTGCCCACCATGCTGATCCGATTCATCGCCTCCAGGCCGTTGCCGATCAAGGTAGCGCCTCGAACCGGCGCACCGAGTTTGCCGTCTTCGATCAGATACGCTTCGCTCGCCGAAAAAACAAAGTTGCCAGACGTGATATCGACCTGGCCACCACCAAAGTTAGGTGCGTAAATACCACGCTTCACTGAAGCGACAATTTCTTCTGGGTCATGCTTGCCGTTGCGCATGTAAGTATTGGTCATCCGCGGCATGGGCGTGTGTGCAAACGACTCCCGACGGCCGTTGCCGGTGCTTTGCGTGCCCGTCAGCCGCGCATTGTGTTTGTCCTGCAGGTAACCCTTCAGGATGCCGTCCTCAATCAGCACCGTGCACTGACTCGGTGTGCCTTCATCATCCATACTGAGCGAGCCGCGCCGATCGGGAATCGTGCCGTCGTCCACGATCGTGCACAGGGGTGAGGTGACCTGTTCACCCAGCTTACCGCTGAATACCGATGTGCCCTTGCGATTGAAGTCACCCTCTAATCCGTGACCGACCGCCTCATGCAACAGCACAGCTGGCCATCCCGGCCCGAGCACGACGGGCATCGGTCCCGCTGGAGACTGAACGGCGTCAAGCAACACCAACGCCTGTCGAACCGCCTCGCGGCCGTACTGCATACCGACCTCCAGATTGGCGAGCGTGTCGAGACCAAAGCGACCACCACCACCCGCAAACGCCTGTTCGCGACGATCCCCATCGCGCACGATGACAGTGACGTTCATACGTACCAGCGGTCGGGCATCGGCTGCGAAAGTGCCATCAGCGGCCGCAACGAGAACATCGTCATGACTGGCCATCATCGTCACAATCACCTGCTCTACTCTGGGGTCTAGCTCACGGACTGCCGCATCAATTGCTTTCAATGTATCCGTCTTCTGCGTATCGCTGACGGAGCTGAGCGGGCTGCTGTCGCCGTAGAGTGGCCGCACACTGCTTCCGCTCAACACAGGCAGGTTGCCATCCTGCCCTTGACGGGTGATAGCGCGCGCCGCGTTCGACGCACTGAGCAGCGCATCCAGAGCAATGTCGTCGGAGTATGCAAATCCCGTCTTCTCGCCGGAGATCGCGCGAACCCCGACACCCTGATGGCGGGCATAGCCCGCATCCCGCACAACGCCATCCTCAAGCGTCCAGTGCTCGCGCTCACTGATCTGAAAATAAAGATCCGCGCTATCGAGGCGTCTTTGCATGAGTTGGCCGAGGACACGGCCCAGATTGGCCTCGGTCAGCTCTGCCCGTTCGAGAATTCGGTTTGCGGCGAGTTGTTGCATTTCACTCATTAGCGGTCTCGGTTATCGGTATCCAGCAGGCATCCTGCGAGATCGGAAGTCGCCACGAATCGGTCAACATCTGTGCGGTCGATCGAGGGCTCGTCCCAGCTCCCATTGATCTGATAGTACACCTCAGTCATCCCCTGGAGTGGCTTCTTGAAAATCTGGCTAAACAACAACAAAGCAGCACCGACCTGAGGACCTGCAACAACCGCCCCCACTGCCGGCAGCGTATTGCCGACCTTGACACTGATTACTGCGGTCTGGTTGTAATTGCGTTTGAACAGACTGGCGCGGCCGATCACTCCGACGTCAGCCGCTGGACTCTGCAATGCAAGATTGCAGGTGAACGCGTCACCGTTCACCATCCGGAAATCACCCGCAATTTCCTCGAAGGTGAACCCCTTTCGGAACACATCACTGAAGTCGAGAGACAGCCTTCGCGGAAGCTCAACGAGACTGAGCAGACCGACGACCCTGCCTGCGCCAGGGTCCAGTTCCTCGAGCCTACCGTCACTGATCTTGAGCTTCGCATCCCCGTCGAGCGATTCGAGAAAATCAGGCCCAGGCCCACCATCCCAGCTAACGTCGAACACGCTCTCCAGGGAATCAGCGCCAATACCCGGCGCATACCCAAGCTGCGCCATCATTCGCCCAACGCTCGAGCTTCGAAGAATGCCCTCGAGCCGTGTTACCGAACCGGCTTCGACCGTCTCATCTGCCAACCAGCTTCCGGTCGCGGTCAGAGTGAACGCATCGCTTGCCGTAGCGATGCTGTTTGCCTGAAGTCCACCCTCCACCCGATCGATCTCCGCCTCGAGCACGCCGAACTCACGCTCGCCGAGCGCGAAGGACTCGGCTCTTAATCGGATTGCGGGAATCTGGCGGGGATCCACCTCACCGCTCGCTAACGGATCGGCCTCGAGTAACGCGACACGTCGCATGTCGAGAACCACGGGATCGCTGCCATCCAGTTTCGAGGGCATCGAAACGGTTCCGGAAACCGTGGGACCCTGGACATCGATTAACCAGTCCTCTCCGGAGCGTTGCAGCGTGCCGCTCACATTGCGGATGCGTTGCCCGAAGAGATAGAGGTCGCCAACTTCAACCGCAACCGATTGGAGCAATTCCATAATGCCGGTCTCGCGATCACCACGAAGTGCCAGCCAATCGCTCAGTCGTAGTCGATCAATCGATCCATCGACAAACAATCCGGGAACCGATGATCTCAACGCTTCGCCTGCGCCCAAATGAATAGTAGCGCGATCAAACTGCAGCGGGCCGGTATCGGATCGCTCAAACTCAGCGACGACATCGATAGCGGGCGCCATCGTCATTCGAGCCTCCAGCTTCTGCGCAATACTGAGTGACAGAGTTGTCGACTTCTTTTTTCCTGCAGGTTTGCCGACAGGATACGGAAGATCGACCGAAATCCCGTCCAGATTGGTCTCGAGCGTCAGAGCAACGGGTAGTGGGCTCTCCGGTTCAGGGTCATCGAGGCGTCGTTTCGGGAGTTTGAGGCGAGCATCGAATGTCGCCGCGCCGTCAACCTTTCCCTCGATGGGGAGCTGAAACACCCGAACCGCCTCGCTGCCGACCAATGTTCCGTTCGCTTCCAACAAGAGACCGCTCTCATCCTCGGCGGGCATCACATCAATCTCTACTGCTGCTCCCATGAGCTCGGCCTCGACCGCATCCGCGTAAGCCCCCTTACGATCAAACCGGACCTCACCATCAATTTCCGACAAACCAAAAGGCAGGTAGTCCAGCGCAAGGGTGCCGTCCTCGGTCTCCAACTCAGCGTCGAATACGAACTCTCGAACGCGTTTTAGTGGCACGCGAAGAGAGACCTCATACTCGGCGTTGCCACCGAGCTGCATCCTGTCGATTTGGCCACCCAGCAGTTTTTCAATCGGAGAGCTCGCCGCAAAACCCTGCAGGTCAGCTAGTGGTGCCTCGCCTTCGGTGTCGATCAGGAGCTCTCCCGACGTCAAATCGTCGAATCGAACGTTGGCGTCCCGAAACGGAATGTTGCCAGACATACCCGAATTTTGGCGTGTCGAAAGCGAGAGACCATCCAGTTCGACCACAGCGCGAACCCCTTTCAGTCTTGGCCACTCGCGTGCGTATCGCAACACGATATCCTCGCTGACCGCACTGGCGCGGAAGACACCACCGCCATCGGCGAAGGGGAATTGCGCTAGCGGCCCCGACAGCTTGAAGTCGCCCGATACAATTCGACCAGACTCCACCGCTTGCGTGATCCATCCAACGAGCTTCGGGTGCATCACTGCTACAGGTAAAAACTGTTTGGCGTCATTAACATCGCCGAGCGACCACTGAGTGTCGACGTCAACCGTCTGCACACCGACAGTTGTGTCGAGATCGATCTCGAGGGTAGCGGTTGCATCGAGACTGCGTGAGCGCATGCGCACCGCATCAGAGACCACACTCACTACCTCGCCGCTGCGCCGCCAGATCAACGTGCCCGCCAACTCATCAATCGCGACGGTGTCGGCGAACAGGGCAGGCACGCTGACCTCCGCGGCCTGGGAGTCCAGCGTCAGACTTCCGGTTTCGTCGGTCATTCGAAGTGTGCCGGTCAGATTTGAGAATCCCGGCAGGCCGTACACGGGGGCAACGGACAATCCCACGTAATCGAGGTTAAGCTCGAAGTCCTGCAGCGTCGCGGTCATTGCTGACAATTCCTCGCCCGCTCGGTCAAACTCGAGAAACCCATCGCCGTCGACGATGGTGCCGGACAACCGTGATTCGAGAACAGTTCTGGCCGCTTCTTGCGGGAGGAACGATGAGAGGTAGGGGAGATCGTAGACGGTCATGTTCGCCACATCGAACTCAATACGCGGACGTTCCACCGAGTCATTCAGGCTCAGTCGCATCGATGCAGCAGGCCAGCTGCGATCAGCAACACCGACGATGAAGTCATCCACCGCACACAACCACCCCGTGTCCGTTCGCGTGAGTTCTGCTCGACCCGAGACCTGGGACTGCTCCCCACCGTCGGGCGGCGTCAGCGAAGCCGCATCCAGCACGACAGAAGCGGCTTGAGGTCGACCGTCTTGCCATTCGATATCCACAGCAAGATCGGCGAGTCCGCTGCGCGGCAATCGCCAATCGGGCGGGAGGAATGCATGCGCAAGGTCCGCCGAAATCGCGTTGAGATCAGCGTGTGCGCGCCAGCTACCATTGACCAAACCCGAAACACTTTGCTCGGTCAACCGTCCGTTGGCGAAGAAATCGATTCGACTTTGAGAGCCGTCGCGACGACGCAATGCGGATTCAACGGTGACAGCATCGTCGTCCAACTCAACCCGTCCGTTGGTAAGGTCGATGACCAACGGGTCACGCCCGGTGAGATGATCGGTGTAGACCACGCTGACATCGCTAACCCGAACATCGATCGACTCATCGAAGGGCAAATTGCTGAGATCGGCCTCGCTCACGCTGTCGAGCGTCAGATTCTTGTCTGCGCCCCCACTTCCGAATCTGTGATTTTGTAGTATCCAACCCGCCTCGTCTCGCTCCAGAGTCGCAACGACACCGCGCGCATCAATGTGGCGAATGACCGCAGTACGCTGGAATGCGAGTGCGCTAAACGATACGCCAACAGCGAGCGTTTCGATTCGGATGGGCTCGATTTCCTGACCCTGAATACTCGGCCCGAGCACCACGTTATCAAAAAGAATTTCTGGCCCTCGCCAACGCCAGCGAGCGTCGATCCGGTCAAAGCGAACATCACCATTGAGTGCCTCTGCCATACGCGCCTGAATTTCATCGCGGTACTCTGGCAACTGTGGCATCGCAAGACGCATAGCACCCACGCCCAACGCCACCAACACGAGCACCGTGGCGAAGAGGTAGAACAGCAGTTTGCGCAGCTTCTTGAGCATGTTGGTCAGATCAGTACGACGTCATATTGATCAGGAGCGAACAGGCGCTCTGCCTGGAGTCGCACGTTTTTGTCGATGAACCCCGACAACTCGGCAAGTCCGCCGGATTCTTCGTCGAGCAACAACTCGATCACATCCTGATGCGCCACTATCAGGAGCTCTTCGAAACTGAACTGCCGATGTTGGCGGAGCATTTCACGGAAAATTTCGTAACAGACGGTCTGCGGGGTTTTCACAGAACCGCGACCATCACAAGTCGGGCAGGCATCGCAAAGGATATGTTCAAGGCTCTCGCGTGTCCGTTTGCGCGTCATCTCCACAAGCCCGAGCGGAGAAAGCGGCATTACCTGGTGTTTTGCCGGATCCGATGCAAGCGCACGCTCGAGCGCTTGCAGCACATTATTGCGATGAGAAACATCGGTCATATCGATAAAGTCGATGATGACGATGCCACCCAGATTTCTGAGTCGCAGTTGACGCGCGATCGCCACGGCCGCCTCAAGGTTGGTGCGATAGAGGGTTTCTTCCTGAGTTCGACTGCCGACAAAAGCACCGGTATTCACATCCACGGTCGTCATCGCTTCGGTCTGGTCGAAGATCAGGTAGCCCCCCGACTTGAGCTGCACCTTGCGGTCCAGCGCACGGGCAATCTCCTCGTCGACCCCGTGAAGGTCGAAGATCGGACGTCGACCTTTGTAGAGTTCTACCTTTTCCGTGAGCTCCGGCAGGAAACTTTCACAAAACGCTCGCATCCGATTGAACTCGGTTTGTGAGTCAACCAGTATCCGCTCAACATCGTGCTGCACGCGGTCACGAATCACCCTGACGGTCAGTGGCAAGTCCTCATGCACAACGCGCCCGGCCGATGTGCTACCGGCTTTCGCCCGGATTCCCTCCCACAAACGATTCAGGAACAGCATGTCGGCCCGCAGGGCATCGTAGCTCGCACCTTCGGCCGCAGTTCTGACGATATAACCATCAGGCGAGCCGTCCGGAACAAGCTCGCCAAGAATTTCGCGCAATCGTTCCCGTTCGATGTCATCCTCGATTCTCGCCGAAACACCGAGACTTTCATTGCCGGGCATCATGACAAGATAGCGCGACGGAAGCGTCACAAACGTGGTCAATCGTGCGCCCTTGGTGCCCATCGGGTCCTTGAGCACTTGCACGAGAATTTCGCCACCCTCGGTCACAAGATCGCTGATCGCCGATTGTTCCAGCGCGAACGACATCGTCGCATCGCCAGGATCCTCATCCTGGCCTTTGGAAATGTCAGAGGCATGCAGGAAAGCGGTTCGTTCCAGGCCGATATCGATGAACGCAGCCTGCATGCCCGGGAGCACCCGCTTGACCTGGCCCTTGTAGATGTTGCCGACCAATCCGCGCCGAGACTGACGATCGATAAAAACTTCCTGTAGCACGCCGTTCTCAACAACCGCCGCCCGCTGCTCTCGCGGCGTGACGTTCAACAGGATTTCCTCCGTTGTGGACGGTGTTTGCGTCATTGGGCACTCTCAACTGTATTCAACACCGACACCCCGGCTTGTGCGAGGAGCGCGGCGGTCTCGAAAACCGGCAAGCCCATAACGGCGGAGTAGCTGCCTTCGATCCGTTCCACGAACACACCACCGAGCCCCTGTATGCCATAGGCGCCTGCCTTGTCCGCAGGTTCGCCGGTCTCCCAATATGCAGTGATCTCCGTGTCCTGGATGTCGCGGAACTTGACCCGGGATGTCACCACGCGGACTCGGGTCGCACACTCCGGGGCATCGACGGCTACGCTGGTATGAACCTCATGCCATTGCCCACTCAACGCGCGCAACGTGGTGGAAGCAGCCGCAAGGTCGAGCGGCTTGTCATGGATCTGCTCCGCAGTGGCTACGGCAGTATCTCCCGCAACAACGCACAGTCCGCCAGCGCGATCGTCGGTGCGACCGCTGGCCGCCTTTTCGCGGGCGAGTCGGGCGACATAGTCTGTCACCGGCTCACCCGTCAAACGAGTCTCATCGATTTCCGCTCCGACTCGAACGACCGTCAGGCCGAGTGACTGCAGTAGTTCGCGCCGTCGCGGAGACCCTGAGGCCAACGCAATCGTACGTGCGAATCGATTTTTGGCTGTATCAGTCACGATGGTAGGGATGTCCTTCGAGAATCGAGTGTGCCCTGTAGAGCTGTTCGACAAGTACAAGTCGTGCCAGTTCGTGCGGCAGGGTCAATGCCGACAATGACCAAATCTCGCTGGCCGACGCCCGCGCCGCATCGGAAAAGCCGTCAGGCCCGCCAATCGCCAACACGAGATCGCCTCCTTGCTCCTGATGCACGTCCAGACGATCGGCCATCTTCCGACTGGTGAGTGCCTTGCCGCGTTCGTCCAGGAGTATCAAGCGCGCAGTATCGGGCATCCTTTTGCGAAGGCGCTCCCATTCGTCCGTCTTTCGCTGAGCGGCGTCGCCCTGCTTGCGCGATGGTGGCATAAGTGCCATCTCGAAGGCCCAGGCACGCGGCAGTCGCTTGATGTAGCGCTGTTCCGACTCAACAAGCCACGCCGCCGGCTTGCCGGCAAACGCGAAGACCTTGATGTGCACTACTGAGCTTCTTCTTGTTCCCGTACCAGATCGGGTGGTATGTCCCAGAGCTTTTCAAGATTATAAAACTCACGCACACGAGGCAGCATGACGTGCACAAGCGCGTCCTGCAGGTCGACCAGCACCCAGCCGCCTTCGCCATCCCCTTCCACACCGAGCGGCCGGTGACCGGCGTGTTTCATGGTTTCAACGAGGTTTTGGGCAACGGATTTCACGTGGCGGTCTGAGGTACCGCTGGCGATTACCATGAAATCGGTCATGCTGGTGAGTGCGCGGACATCGATCTTGCGGATATCCTGCGCCTTGGCGTCTTCCAGGGCTGAGACGATCATGTCTGCAATCGCCTCGGTTTCAATGGTTACGATGGGTCTGATCCTCCCTCTGTCTGGCTGCGGCTAGCCGTGTCGTCCATGCCAATACTGTAGCACTTTGCCTGGTCCAGCAGTTCCCTAACCCGCTCCGGTAAGAGGTAACGCGGATCGATACCCTTACTGACAAGCGTGCGGATGCTGCTGGACGAGATTTCGAGCTGCGTGACCTCATGAATATAAATCGCCCCGGCACTGGTCTTGTGCAGGTCATCCACTAATTCCGTGCCTCTGTCGCGCACCAAATTCCCAAGGGCACCTCGGCTAGGCGCTTTCCAACCCGGCCGATGCGCTACAACCACGTGAGCCAGCTTCAGAATATCGCGCCAGCGATACCATTTCGGCAGGCTCAGGAACGAATCCATACCCAGGAGCAGGCAGATGGGCACCGCCTCGAGCTCCTCTCGCAACGACTCCAACGAGTCTACTGAATAAGACAAACCTGAACGCCGCACCTCGCGATCATCGAGCACAAAGCCAGGTTGGTGCTCAATGGCAGCTTTCAGCATGCGCACCCTGAGGTCGGCATCGGCGATTGGCGCCGCACGGTGGGGCGGATTACCTACCGGCATAAACCGAACCTGCCTGAGGCGCAGCGCGTGCAGCAACTCGTAAGCGGACCTCAGATGCCCAAAGTGAACCGGATCAAAGGTACCGCCGAAAATACCGACCGGGGCCGAACGCGCGTTCATATCAAGCCGCCGACATCAGCGCTCGCCCGGTGGCGATCTGAAAGACGATTTCGGTCAGCAGTCGCCAGGGGTCTTCCCGCAGGCGCCCTTTGGCCGCGGCGTCGGCTTGCTCGCACTTGACCAACAGACTTGCGAGTGAGTGTGCATCTTGGCGCTCAACCGCCGAGTGCAGCAACGGTTGCCGCGTCTTCCAAACCCGCTGGGCAGATGACGCACTCGCGAACGACGCGCCGGCATCCATTGCATCCCGCATGCCGGCCAACAGGCGCACCTCGCGCACTATCGACCACAGCACCAGCACGGGAACAACACCTTCCTGCTGAAGTTTGCGTAGCATCCTGAGGGCCCTCTGAGCACGACCGGACAGCGCCTCATCCGCGAGCAGGAAGACATCGAATCTCGCATTATCCCCCATCGCCTCGCCGATCTGCTCGACGGTAAGGGCCTGCCCTGGATAGAGCATGGCGAGCTTGTCGATTTCTTGTTTCGCCGCAAGCAGGTTTCCCTCGACGCGACGTGCCATCTGCAACACCGCATCACGCTCGGCACTCAACCCTGCCTGCGCGAGGCGGGCATTGATCCAAGCAGGGAGATCTTTCGCCTGCAATGGCCAGATGCGTACCAGTGCGCCGCCTGCATCGATGGCCTTCACCCATTTGGCGTTAATTCCGGAGCCAGTCAACTTCGGCACGGAGACGACCACCATGGTGAGTTCCGGCATCGATGTTGCCAGCTCGCCCAGGACTTTCGCACCCTTATCGCCGGGCTTTCCCGTCGGCAGTCTGAGATCGATAAGCCTGTGTTCTGCGAACAAACCTAAGGCTTGAGTGGACGCCTGAAGACCATCCCAGTCGAATCCACGCTCGGCGACCATGAGCTCCCGGTGCTCAAATCCCCGATCCTTTGCTTCAGCGAAAATCAGGTCACGCGCTTCGGAAACCAACAGAGGTTCGTCGCCACTAACCAGGTAGATGGGCGCCAGTCCCTTGCGGAGCGTCGCCTGCAGTCTGTCAGGGCTGACTTTCAATGTCGGACAGGCTGATCGCGGAATCAGGCAAAAGGGACACAAGACCATCCACTACGGGGTAGATCCGTTGGCCATCCTGAGTCACCAAACCCGCGGGTAGCGCTTCGGTCACAGGGGCGCCACCATTGTTGCTCACTGTGCTTCCAGCTATCGCGCGGTTAAGCGCTTCTAGCTCTTCGCTGCGCGCTTTGCGCAAAGCTTGGTGTGTAAGGGGACAACACGCGATGTCGAGTAATTTCTCTTCCATACTCACATTGTCGCGAGAATACGCGGCTACCGCCAGTAGCGGTCAAATCCGATTAACCAAGGAACGGTTGGCGATTTCATAAGGTTTGCTGCGCAAAATGTAATAATATAACATTTCGTCATTACTCAGGATGGACGAGTCCACATACGACAGTTCTTTGTCCGCAAACATGCCACGATCGATCGTGTCGGGATGCTGCTCTCAGCAGCCTGCGTATTGCACTGTGCGCTGATTCCGCTGATCCTCATCTTCGGCAGCACACACGCCTTTGGTGGTGCTGCGATGGACGAGTTCATCCATATCGCAATGGGGGTTGTAGTGATACCCGTCAGCGGACTCGCATTCTGGGGCGGCTGGCTGCGCCATCGACGTGATCACGTGTTGGTGATCGGCACGCTAGGCATGCTGTTGATCGTCGTCGGCGCGACAGTGATGCACGATTGGCTCGGTTTGGTTGGCGACGTTGTCGTCACCACTGCGGGTAGCGTCCTGTTGATCTACGCGCACTGGCAGAATCAGGCCTGCGGCTGCGCAAAGTCCGCAGAATAATCAAGGCCAGCGCGCGGCGATCTCAGCCTCGTCATAGCCTTGCAGGAGTGCCTTCGCAGCCTCCCGTTCATGCGCGTCGGGCATGAATCTCTCATCCACGCTGAGGCACCACAGCAATAGCCGGGTAGCTTCCTTTTCACGACCCTCGGCAAGTAACACCGCGAGATAATTGCGGGCGAACAGCAACGCCGGCTCATAACGCTCCCACGTTTTCATTTTGTCGAGAAACCAAGGCAACGCCTGGGGGTCTTCCGGGTGCGTCTCCCAATAGGATTTCAAACGCTGAAGCCCACCAACCGAGTTATCGCGACTGAAGAAAGCGTACGCCTGATCCAGGGCCATCTGGCGCTCCCTTTCGACCGCCTGAAGCGCCTGTTGTGCCTTTCGCTCCTCGAGAGGCGCTCGCTCAATGGGAATGCCCAGCGCAGCATGGTGGTGATAAAACACAAGCCCGGTGGACACAAAGAGTGCGAATGTTTGTAACACGCCAACCAGTAGCGAGAGCATCCCGGCCCCGAACCCGCCCTGACTGCGCAGCCACGCGGCGACCAGACCGGCGACGAACCAGATCAGTATGATCTTGAGGTAGTCGAGTTTCAGGACGCCAATGACATGCAGCAGGCCCTTAAAGTTCAGAAATCCTAAGGGTGTGCCGTTCACCGCCATCACACCCAGCGCAGCCGGAATGAATGGAGCCGTCAGGAGCAGATAGGCAAAGGCAGCGTTCTCACCCAACTTTGCTCCGATAGCGATCAGAAGCAAATTGTAGAAAACAAAAATCAGCCAGGGTGAGAACGCCCATAGCGATCGAAAATAATCGAAAACTGCGGACTCAGCCGCAGGCAAAGCACGCCCCAACGCTAACGAGCGCGTGACAATGGTCGTGAACTTGAAGAACGCCGACGTCGCATAAATCAGAATGATGATGCCGAACACCATCGTGAACTGACTGCGCACCAACGAAAACCCCATCGCGAGCAGAAATGAAATCAGGGCTGCAAATAGAAGGATTCGTGCATCGAGGACCAATTCCGCGGTGTCGCGCAGCAGCGTTATGAGCGGTAGCGGTTCACGACTCATGCTCTGACTCGACACCAGGAACCGGGTCATAGCCCTGTCCACCCCAAGGGTGACATCGACAGACCCTTCGCAAGCCCAGCCAACCGCCGCGCAGCACGCCATGAGCCTGGATCGCCTCCGCACAGTAGCGAGAGCAGGTGGGTTGAAAGCGACAATTACTGCCGAGCATCGGAGAGATCCAGCGCTGATACCCTTGGATCAGCTTAAGCGCAACGCGCTGCGCCAGGTTCATGCGGCGTCGCTGATCGACTGCGCCAATCCGCGAATCCTCTCGAGCATGGCGTAGAGTCCATTCGCACGGCTGGGACTGAGGTGGTTGTCCAATCCAAGTGCCGAAACAAAGCTCGCCGGGTCTTTCGCGATGTCGCCAGCAGGCGCGTCGCTGTACAACCGCATCAGCACCGCGATCAGTCCGGAAACAATCGCGGCGTCGCTGATGGCTCTGAATACCACTCGGTTGCCGTCGGCGTGCGCCTGCAACCAGACCTGCGACTGACACCCCGAGACCTTATCGCTGTCGAGCCGTTCTGACTCTGGAAACTCAGGCAGCTCGCGACCGAGATCAATCAGGTATTGATAACGGTCCAGCCAATTGTCGAACACCTCGAACTCCTCGATGAGTTCAGCTTCGCGCGCGGCGATCGTGTCGGTCATTGCGCGCCTCCGCCTGCGACTCTTTGCCAGCGCGTACCGTCGGGGCCATCGCTGATGCGAATGCCCTGCTCGGTGAGCAGATCGCGAATCCGATCCGCCTCGCCGAAATCACGCGCCGCTTTTGCGCTTGCTCGATCCGCGATCAGCTGTTCGATCGAGGCGACATCCAGATCGCCCTGATCCGCCGCGAACCAGTCGTCCGGGTTGTCAGCAAGCAAACCGATGACGGCACCACCGGCGCGAATCGCACCCGCGAGCTCGCACTGCGTTCGGATTTCATCACTACTGTTCAATGCCCGCACTAACTCGAATAGCGCAGCAAGAGCCTTCGGTGTGTTGAGATCATCAGCGAGCGCTGCAAGTACGGACTCGGGAATCGTGTCTGCCGCAGGGATCAGCTTGCCAGCCGCCGCATCGGCGCGCTGAAGTGCGGTGTACATACGATCCAACTTACGCGTCGCCTCGGTGAGCGTGTTGTCCGTCCAGTCCAACGGTTGCCGGTAGTGCGCCGACAGCAGGGCTAGTCGGATCGCCTCGCCTTTTGCCTCATCGCGAAGATCACGCACCAGCAGGACATTGCCCAAAGACTTCGACATCTTTGTCGAATTCATGCTGAGAAAGCCGTTGTGCATCCAGAAGTTCACAAACGATTTACCACCATGGGCACAGGTGCTCTGGGCGCGCTCATTCTCGTGGTGCGGAAAGACAAGGTCTTGCCCACCACCGTGGATATCGATCTGATCGCCGAGGTGCTTCTCAATCATCGCGGAACATTCGATGTGCCAACCTGGACGACCGCGACCCCAGGGACTCTCCCAGCCAGGCTCATCATCCGCAGCCGGCTTCCACAAAACAAAGTCGGCGGGATGTCGCTTATAGGGCGCAACCTCCACGCGAGCACCGGCAATCATCTCTTTGAGGTCTCTTCCCGAGAGCGAGCCATAATCGTCGAATGATTCGACGCTGAACAGCACGTGACCTTCAGCAGCATACGCGTGGCCGTCTTCGACCAACCGCGCAATCATGTCGCACATCTCTTCGATATGCTCTGTGGCGTGTGGTTCGATATCGGGGGGCAACACTCCCAGCGCACCCATGTCCTCGTGGTAGGCCTCACGATAGCGCGCCGAAATCTCACCGATGCTGCAGCACTGCTCCTTCGCCGCCTTGTTGATCTTGTCATCGACGTCAGTGATGTTTCGTGCGTAGGTCACGTCGAGATACGTGCGCAGCAACCGCACCAAGACGTCGAAAACAACGGCAGGACGCGCATTGCCGATATGGGCGAAGTTGTAGACAGTTGGCCCGCATACGTAGACCGTGGCCTTTCCCGGTACCAAAGGCTCAAAGGGACGCTTTTCGCCGGCGCTTGTATCAAAAAGCTGCAAATTCATGATTTAACGAAAAAGTTGCACACCAGAATGGCGTACTCGATTTAAAGTTTACCACGTTGAGGCCCGCCGCATTTCGCCACAGCATGGGAACCGGCTATACTCTCGGCCCGAAAATTCCCGGGCCAACAACCCGCCCTAGCTGCGAGCAGATTATGCAATCCCCCAAATTTGAAGCCAGGCGAACCGTCGAACAAGTTGAGGAAGGCTACGACCTCGCGCCCAAGTTCGATGAACACGGTTTGATTCCTGTCGTCACTACTGACTACGCCAGCGGCGAGCTCCTGATGCAGGGTTACATGAATGACGAGGCGCTGCGTCAGACCATCAAGACCGGCGAAGCACATTACTACTCTCGTTCGAGAGAGGTCCTCTGGCACAAAGGCGCAACGAGCGGACTCACCCAAATCGTGAAGGCGCTGCTGATCGATGATGATCAGGATTGTGTATGGCTGCGCGTAGACGTTCAGGGCGGCGCGTCGTGCCATGTCGGATATCGCTCCTGCTTCTATCGCAGCGTCCCGGTCGGCACAGACTACGCACAAAGCAACGAGGATGGTGCGGTCACATTGACGTTCACGGAATCGGAGAAGGTCTTCGATCCTATCGAAGTCTACGGCGACGCGCCGAACCCAACCAAGCTATAAAAAAGAAAGCGCCGAGTGGGACGACACGGCGCAGCCTAATGGAGGGAGTTGTGCGCGGATTCTTCCGCGCCTTTTTTTATTATTGTTTGGGACACAGCGGTGACAGCAGCAAAGCTGCTGTCACCATCAGTGCTTTCCTAGAAGCTCGGCGCCGGTACGAAACCGTGCTCGAGACCCCACAGATACCAGTTAGTCACAACAGGCCCGGTAATCAGAATCCCAATGGCGCCCGTAAACGTCGTCAGGATCGCGAACCACAAAGCCCACCGGTGAATCGATTCCATGCTCGCGTTGAAGCCCATGGTCCAGCGCCAGAACAACGCACCGCGCTCAGAAGCCGTACCGCGGTCAACGATCTGCTCGATCTCCCGGTGCGCGCCGTAGCGATCCGTCGCCAGAATGGTCGCGCCGTGCATTGCGAACAGCAGCACCGATCCATACAGGAACGTGATCGACAGCATGTGGAACGGGTTGTAGAACAAGTTGCCGTAGCGAATCGAAAAGTTCTGCGTCCAGTCGAGATGCGTGAAGATCCCGAACGGTACCGCTTCCGACCAGGCACCCATCGCGATCGGGCGGATGAAGCCCAGCACGAGGTACAGGAAGATCGCAGAGGCAAATGCCCACGCAATGTGCGTTCCCATATTGAGCGCGCGAGCTCTGCGGTACATGCGCAGCCACCACAAAAGGATGGAGATCGTGAGGAACATGCCCGCCATGAGCCACCATCCCCCATCATTCATTGGTGGGATGCTAAGGCCATACTTCGCCGGCGGCGGATCCAGAGACAACCAGAAGAGGTTGCGTAAAAACTCCCGCGGATCGTAATCGACCTGCGCCAGCATGTTCCAACCGATGATCTCGAATGCGATGAAACCGCACAGCAGGGAGATGAATCCTAGTCCACCCAAATAGAACGGGCCGACCTGAGCATCTCCGATTTTTCCGAACCAGTAATTGAAAGAACCCTTAGTGCGTTCGAACAACGACTGGTCGATTTCAACGCCCGGCTCAGGCTCTTCAGGATGAACCTGAACCCGCGTGATGATGTTTTGATATTCAGCCATGATGAATGTCTTCCTTTAGCCCCAGATTGATAGCTCGCGCCACCATTCCCACCAGTCGACCCAGCTTTCTGTCCAGAGCGTGCCGCTGATCACGATACAAACCGCGCTCCAGAATCCCGCATTCAATGCGAGGAACAATCCGAGACGGTGAATTCCCAGTGAACCGATCGAGTAACCGATCGAGTCGCGGAAGTACGAGTTCTCATGCTCTGCCGTCGCAACCTTCTTGCCTTTCCCCGGGTTAGCCGCGGACAGGATGGCGCCACCGTGCAGGGCGAGCGCGAGCGTGGTTGTGAAGAAGAACGTGATCGCGATCATATGCGCCGGGTTGTAGTGGAAGTTCACATACGCGTAACCCGTGTTGGAGACCCAATCGAGGTGGCGCATGATCCCGTACGGGAATGCGTTGCCCCAGGCACCCATCCAGATCGGACGAATCACTTCCAGTGTGACGTATGCGAAGATCGCAGTCGCAAACGCAACAGGCACATGGTAGCCAATCCCAAGCTTGCGGCAGATCTCTACCTCACGCAGCGCCCAGCAACTGAAGGAGCCAACAGCACAGACTGTGATGATCTGCCACAGGCCGCCCTCCTTGATCGGCGCCAGTCCCAGGCCGTAGGTTATATCCGGTGGCGGAATATTGATTAGCCAGATATTCCACGTGCCGCCGAGGGCAATTCCGTAGAACACCATGGCGACGCCGAGCAGCGTGAACACGAAGCCCAACACACCAAAGAATCCGACATAGAACGGCCCGAACCAGAAATCAAACAGATCTCCGCCGAGCAGCGTTCCCCCCTTTATTCGATATTTTCTTTCGAAATTTAACATCGCCATTTTATTTTCCTCCGCGGGATTAACGGATCACCAATCCCCAACTCCCTGATCGCGGTCTACTCTGTACGCAAATCTTTTCGTCAAAAAGAACAAAAAACAGTCCGACCATTCTCCAAGGACTGTCTTCGACCGACGTCGAAGAACAGCCGGACTGTCAGCGCCTGCCTCAGCTGAGGACGTCCAGCGCAGTTGGTTGCTTTTGGGCAACTGCCTGCGTCAGATCAATCTCCGTTACTGCTGCACTTGGCCCTTCGATCCAGTTGAATCTGTCAGTCGACAGAACAATGAAGTGGATTGAAAAAGCCAGGACAGCAAGGAACGCAACCAAAGCGACGAGAGCTCGACGTGGGTCGAACATTAGCCATATACGCCACATAATTTTGCTCTCCTATCCAAGCAAAGTTTTAGCAGCCGTAGCTACCGTATCGAGCGCCGAGGAGTAGCCGTCTACCCCAGGGAACCATGGACGCCAGCTCCATACCAAGAAGTGCGCGATGATTGCGACAACCACGTAGCCGATCGTGCTAGACATGAACAGCTTGTGGTACTCCTTGGCTCCGTTGGCGGTAAGACCCGTCATCGAGCCTCCGTTTTCAGCCATAGTGGTTTTCCTTTTGACGATGGCCAGATGGCCGTTACCACACAACACCCCGTGTGGCCGGGGTCCTGGCAATCGATCCGAAAATCGTTCACCAAAACTCGTTTATGCAGACAGCGCTATCGCTGCTGCAGTCTTCGCAGCGTTCACCGCTTCGCGATAGGCCGACCGATACCCTTGCCGTCCTGGTGGCCATGGCTGCCAGCGCCAATTAGAGGCGCGAGCCACGAGTGCTACCGGGAACATCGCAAGAAAACACACGCCGGACAGCACACGAAAATGCGTCTGGCTTGCCGGGTTGTGTTTCGATTGGTCGGTGATAACGTTCATTGTTTTCTCCTGTCCGCTCAGGCGGCAGCGTTGCGTGCATTCGCCAGCACGCGATGGACATCATTTTGTTTAACCTCGTCCGCATCACGAGCGCGGGCGTCGCGATCGATGGCGTCGCGAAGCTGCTTGGCAGCCGAAATCCGTACAAGGATCGGTTGCTCGGCAATGTGGGCATCGAACGCCTGTTTGGCGCTGTCGGACCAAGGCACACCGCTGATACGCGCAGGCGTTTCGGTAACCTGATCCAGTTGCGTACCGAGCGGCAGAATAT
This sequence comes from Pseudomonadota bacterium, assembly GCA_038521865.1. GTDB lineage: Bacteria > Pseudomonadota > Gammaproteobacteria > Steroidobacterales > Woeseiaceae > CALBPI01. Next base: position 363,631 of record JBCBKO010000003.1, read on the forward strand.
TGAATAGCGCATCGAACAATGCGTTACAGACTTCCTGCACGACATAGGTCGCGCCGCTATAACCCATGAACGGTGTGCCCGTATGTCGACGGATGACCGCACCGGGGAAGGAAGCGGGAATATACTGCGCACGGTTGCCCGCCTCGGCGATGTACATCCGCTCGTTGTAACTTCCGAACACGACCAACGGCCCCTGCTCGTGAATCAATCGACGTATCTCTGCGTTGTCGGTCTTGGAACCGGCACAACGAGAAATCGCAAAGTTGCACGGCAGACCGAGATCGTCGGTCAAGAATTTCTTAAGGCCACGCACGTAGGTCTCATTGGCAACCACGCCGAAACTCGCCGTAGCAAAAAAGTCCTGGGTGACCGAACGCCACAGATCCCATAACGGCTTGATCGTCGTATGTTTCTCTCGCTCGATGAACGGCTCCGGATCGAGACCGAGCAACTCGCCAAGCTCGCGCAGAAAGGCGGTTGTGCTGTGCAAGCCAATGGGCGCCTGCAAATAGGGTCGTTCCAGGTTTTCGCAAAGCAACCGGCCGAACTCGCGATACATGCAGATATTCACATCGGCGTCGCACAGGTTCTTGATCTCGGTGAGATGTGACCCCAGCGGGAACACCATGTTGATCTCGGCACCGATGCCCTCAACGAGACGTTGAATCTCGGCGAGATCCGAAGGCATGTTGAAGTGACCGTAAGCCGGCCCGATGATATTGACCCGTGGCTTGGCACCTTCCGGTCGTTTGCGCGGCGCGCGGACTTTTTTCGGCCCGAACTCCTTCCATAACCAATACATCGCGCGGTCCGCGCTTTGCCACTGATCCTCATCGATCGTGCGCGGCAGAAAGCGCTTGATGCCTGTGCCTTCCGGTGTGACACCGCCACCGATCATCTCTGCGATGGAACCGGTGACAACGACACTTGGCTCGTCACCGTTCAACACTTCGTGTGCCCGACGCATCGCGCCTTCGGTGCCGGTTTGACCAAGTTCTTCCTCACCGAGGCCGGTAACGACTATCGGCAGTTCGTGCGGTGGCAAACCATCGGTGTAGTGCAGGACCGAGGTCACAGGGAGATTTTCGCAACCCACCGGACCATCGATGATCACCTGCAGTCCTTTGACTGCCGTGAATACGTAGACAGAACCCCAGTAGCCGCCAGCGCGATCATGATCGAGAATCAACATCAGACTATCGACTCCGCTACATCTTTCTTCGGCGCGGGGCGCGGTCGACGCGGCTTCGGCGGAGGTGGCGGTGTGTCTCGCCAGATACCTGCCGTGTGGCCTTTTCCGACGCCCTCGAAAAACGCGTCCATCTCATCGAAGCGAGGCTTCTGTGCAATGGCTGCATTGACTACTGCGGATAACGCCGCAGGGCCAGGCGCACCCATCAACGGCCGTGCCGAAATCAGGTTGGTGAAATACAGCGCCGGTCTCGATTGCTCTTTCGCCGCCTGAACGACAGGCGTTGTACCCACGGCCAGATCGGGATCGAACTCGTTCATAGCCGCGATGTCTTGTTCCAAAGACGCTCGGTATTGGACGTGTACACCGCGGGACTCAAGCCAATCGCGATCCGCTTCAGAGTACGGCGTCTTCGGACAAGCCGTTCCAACGTAACGGACGTCTGCCCCACACTCTTTCAAGAGGCGCGCCACCAGCAGTTCGGAACCCTCATAACCGGAGAGCGTGATGCGACCATCCACTTTCACTTTGGAGAGCACTTCCGTAATCATCGAAAGTGCCGAATTGCTTGCCTGATCGACACGGGACTTCTCAATCCCCATGGCATCACCGACCAAACGCAGCCAATCAGCGGTTCCTTCTCTACCCACCGGGGCGGAACCGAAAGCAACACGTCCTGCCGCTTTGAATTCACGCAATGACGCGGTATAGAACGGGTGAATCGCGGCCACTGCTGGGCATGCCAGCGCTTCGTACAACTCACGCCACTCGCGAGTCGGCACTACCGGCCCAGCCCCAAGTCCCATTGGGCGCAAAAGCTGATCGATCGTTACCGGGTCAGCAGGGAACATCTCGCCCAAAAGCGCAATCCGTGGCAGATCAGTGTCTTTCCGCTCGCGTGGTGCAGCAACCGGCCCAAGTTCGGCCTCGCTTCTGGCGTAATTCAACATCGCGCCAGCGAGTACGTCTTTGGCTTCCGCATGGGTCGGTACGCCGAATCCCGGGACATCAATGCCGACAATGCGGACACCATTGATTTCCTTGGGCAGCATTTGCAGCGGCACACCCGATGCTGTCGGCACACACAGGTTGGTCACCACGATGGCATCGTAGTGTTCCGGATCTGCCATCTCGTGGACTGCATCGCGGATATCTTCATAGAGTTTTCCGGTCACGAGTGACTCGGAATTGAACGGCACGTAACCGACCGTTCTGCGCGCCCCGTAAAAGTGCGATGTAAACGTCAGCCCATACACGCAGCATGCTGACCCCGACAAAATTGTCGCTGTCCGACGCATGCGCAATCCAACGCGTAGCGAGCCGAATGCGGGGCACATGCTTTGCGGTTGGTCGTGCGGACCGGTTGGATAGTCACGAGCAAACTTCGCCATCAGCTCGCCGTTGCCGGCTTTGGATGCCGCTTTACGCATCTCATCCTTCGAGTGGCAGCCGCCCGCTTCGTTCATTGGTGTGTTGTCCCTCTCCATAGTCTCGCCCCGATGCCTAGACGGCGTCGTAGATGACCTCGAGAGACTCGCGCGGCGCGTAGCTAGCGCCTCGCATATCAGCAGGTGACGCAGGCTCCAAAACGATATCGCCGCCTGTCTCTTCGCTGGAGAACAGTCCGAGCAAACCGTCCTGGTCGAGCGGGTTCGGTTGTTGCGGCGGTGCTTCTGCAACCTGGGTTGCCAGACCTTCGAACAGGGATGCCCATTGACCACCGGGCTTGCCAACGATTTCGTAGTTGGCGCTCTTGCGCCGAATGTCGTCATCCGCCGGAATTGCGGCGAGCACCGGAATACCAACAGCTTTCGCAAATGCCGCCGCCTCGCCGGTGCCGTCGTCCTTGTTGATTGCCATGCCGGCAACGCCGACGTTCCCGCCTAGCTTGCGGAAGTACTCAACCGCGGAGCAGACATTGTTGGCAACGTACAGCGATTGAAGATCGTTAGAGCCGACCACGATGACCTTCTGGCACATGTCGCGAGCGATTGGCAAACCAAAGCCACCGCAGACAACGTCACCCAGGAAGTCGAGCAACACGTAGTCGAAATCCCACTCATGAAACCCTAGTTTCTCGAGCAACTCGAATCCGTGGATGATGCCCCGACCACCGCAGCCGCGACCGACCTCCGGCCCACCGAGCTCCATGGCATAAACACCATCTCGCTTGAAACACACATCACCGATTTCGACTTCCTCACCCGCCGCCTTCTTGCGAGCAGAAGTCTCGATGATCGTCGGGCAACTCTTGCCGCCGAACAGCAAAGAGGTTGTGTCGCTCTTTGGATCGCAGCCGATGAGCAGCACTTTCTTGCCTTGCTGCGCCATCATGTAAGAGAGGTTGGAGAGCGTGAAGCTCTTGCCGATACCGCCTTTTCCGTAGATCGCGATGATCTGCGTCTCTTTAGTGACCTCGCCGTTCGGCACAGGATCCGGCTCAACACGCGCCTCCGCACGGAGTTGATCGCGGCGGCGGATACTTGGATCAACCTTGATTTCGGTAACGTTGTCTTTACTGCTCACTCGGTGTCCCTCCAATCGAGAATCATCTTCAGACAATCCGCATCGTCGAAAGCGATGCGGTATGCATCGTCAGCATCGGTGGCTGACAGGCGATGGGTGATGAGCCCATCCAGCGACAGACGGCCGTCCCGGACCATGTCTGTCACTGCAATCAGGTCTTCCTCGGCCCACTCGGCAGCGACGGTCAGCCGCGCCTCAGTCATGAAGGCCATAGGGAAATTGAACGCCACATCTGTGGCGTAGAAACCGGCAAGAACGAGCTCGCCTCGATGCGCGAGACGCGCAATGAGCCCGTTGATCGCGGCCTGGTCGCCGCTCGCGTCACAAATCGTTCTGTACTCGGTCCGCGCATCGTCGGCAGGGTCCATCACGAGATAGTTGGTCTCACCAGTACGACGCGTGGCGTTGGTTTCCCAAACGACTGGCGCGGGTGCCCCTGAAGCGGCAATGACCCGCGCGATGAGTCGACCCAGCACGCCGTGACCGACAACGACTTCGGGAACCGCATTACCTCTGAACGCCGCGTGATGCGCCGTAGCAGCCAGTGCGATCAGGACACCCTGCTCGCCCCATTCGCCGGGAATCGTGAGCGCCTTCTCAGGCGGGGTGATCAATCGGGAAGCGGCGCCTCCAAATAGTCCACGGACGTCGCCGTAGCAGCGCGCACCCGAGACGAATACAAACTCGCCAACCCGGTGCTGAAGCGCGTCGGGGGCTTCGCGTATGACGCCGACCGTTTCATAGCCGGGAACCAGGGGATAACCCATACCAGGGAATGGCGGCATCTTGCCCTGCCACAGCAAGCGCTCCGTACCTGTACTGATGCCGCTGTATGCAACATCAACAACCAAGTCTTCGTTGGAGGAAGCTTCGAGGCCCAATCGATTCAATTCGACGCACCCTGGTTCCTGCATAACGACGGCAACTGTGTCCATCTGTATCCCAAACCCCGAACTTGAGAGACAACCCCTCGTCATCTTCTCGTGTTAGCTGTGTCCAGTTTACGCCGGCTGGACAATGTGTCAAGACGATTGGACAGATTGATGTGTAAATTAAACTGGATTCGTTGACAGAACACTGGCGATCAAAGGTACGGGGGTGGGATGAAAACGCGCTTCGGAGAACCCATTTCGGATTAGTAATTCATTGATTTGATTGATAGTTCTGGCCTTTCCACTCCCCATTGCAAGGAGATAAAAACCAAAATAGACATCGCCGACTGTTTCAGCCCCGGGCGTCCCGGCCAGCGGTTCGGCGATCAATAATGTCCCGTCAACCGACAGGTTTTGCCGAATATTTGTCAACAATTGATCGACGACATCATCGTCATGGTCATGAATGATGCGAACAAGGGAGATCAGATCGGCTCCGGATGGCAACGCATCCTGACAGAAGTTGCCCGCGTGCCGCGTCACCGCACGTTGACCGCTGTCTGACCGCAGCCCCGCGACCCCCGGCAAATCGAAAACCTCGAGCTGCAGCCCGGGATACGCATTTCCTACCGCCCCAACGAACGCGCCGGTACCACCGCCCACATCCAGTAACCGCCTGGCACTGCTGAAGTCATAGGCCGCAAGAACCTGCTCAGATACCATCGGCTGGGACTCAGCCATAAGCTTGCTGTAGGCAGCCACGCGCTCAGTAGCCAGCGAACCCGGATCCTGCTTGGCATAGCCCCAGTAGTCACCGAGCTGGGTTGTCGGGGCTTCGCCGCGCAACAGCGCCAGTGGGTCCGCGAGATCTTGATAGAGGAGATGGTGGTGCGCAGCCATCGATGTGATGCCCTTGTCGCCAATCAGTGCTGCACCGAGCGGCCCGAGCGCAACGCGAGCGCCTTTTCGTGCTTCCAACAAATCCAGCGCGATCGCCGCGTCGATCAATCGATCTAATGCTGGCGTTTCAAGCCCGCTGCCGGTCGCGAGCACCGCGCGCTCCAACGGCCCGTCAGCCAAACGATCGAACCAGTTGAGCTCGACGCATGCCATTAGCGTTTGGCTGTAAACAAATCCTGCAGAAATATCGAAAAGCCGCCGCGCTTGGCGGCGGGCAACGAGGGAGAACGGCCAGATACGCGCGACCCGCTGACGAAAACGTGGATTCGCGATCAGGCGGGTTCGCCAGTCGCGCCAGTCATTACCAGACATTAAGGCCTGCCTTGAGATTCAGGCAGCCTCGCACAAAGCACGGATACGGGATATCGCCTGCTCGCCCTGTGCGTTGATCTTCGACATCAAACGCTCTCGACCCGTGCAGGCTGGTACGGACTCGGCTGCAATGTTGACGAGGCTTTGCAGGCGCGCGATCGCGCCCTCGAAACCCAGCTCCGTAACGGCACTCGGCCTTGCATGGCGAACATCCTGACCCACAGGCTTACCGATTACCTCAACGGTCTCGTAGCGATCACGCAGGTCGTCGAGCACCTGGTACGCCTCACCGAGGCGTTTCCCGAGCGCATACCAAGGCTCCGGGTTAGCCCCAGCCGCCGTAGCACCCGCGGCACACGCCGCGGAAAACAGAGCACCCGTTTTCGCTTGCTGATAGGCGCGCAAATCGACGCCCGGCTCACACTCGTACGCTTGCCCGGCAATGATGCCTCGCGGTGCGCCCACAGACCTGCCGATGACCCGCATCAATGCCTGCAAACGCCCCGGATGACGAGCGGCACCTGCGGCCAACACCTCAAACGCCATAACGATGAGCTCGTCACCCACCAATAAAGCGAGGCGCTCATCAAACGCGACGTGCACCGTGGGCTTGCCACGACGCAGATCAGCGTCGTCAAAGCAGGGCATGTCGTCGTGGACCAACGATGCGCAATGCAATAACTCAACGGACACCGCAGCCGCATCGACACACCCAGGATCATCCGAGCCGCAGGCCTCAGCAACAGACAACGTCAACCTGGGGCGAATGCGCCCGCCACCCGGTATGACCGCATAGCGCACTGCGCTCGCGAGACGCGGCGGACAATCCTCAGACAGATGCGCCTGCAGAGCGGACTCAATCGCCGACTCAATTCGGGTTGCGCTGACCATTCAAGCCCCCTTTGACAACTAACTCGACGAGATGTCTTGTCAGCTTGACAAAAATAGTGTCAATTAGAATAGACATTTTCCCAAAAAGCGTCAATCGGAGTTGTCCGTGTGGAAAACCACCTCGACACTAAGGTCGAAACATTGTCGAATTTGATTGAAACATCAGCGCCGCACTACTTTGACTCTGAGGTGCCGGTTAATGGTTACCGATGGTGGTATTGCGACATCGTGAGTGACGACCACCAGTTTTGTGTCGTCATCATCGGATTCATTGGCAGTGTCTTTTCGCCTTACTACGCCGCGCGTCGCCGACGCGGGCCGTCCGACCCCGAACAGCATTGCGCGATCAACGCGATTCTCTACGGGCCCGGCAGCAAGCGTTGGGCAATGACCGAGAGAGGCGGCGGTCATTTGGAACGCCTGGCGCATGGCGTTCGCGTAGGACCGAGCGACATGCGATTCGAAGAAGATCGATTGGTGATCAACATTCGCGAGCGTTGCAATCCGCTGCCGTTCCGCTGGGAGGGGACGATCGAGCTCACCCCCATTATCAAAACACCGAAACCCTTCCCACTGCATAGCAACGGCTCGCATTTTTGGTGGCCCTATGCGCCGGTCGCCAAAGCGACTGTCAGACTCGACCACCCGCAGCTGACCTTTTCAGGCAGTGGGTACATCGACACCAACTTCGGCAGCGAGCCATTGGAACAGGGCTTTAGGGGGTGGGATTGGACACGGCGCGAATCATCACCAGCTGATGGCGGCACGCCCGCGATCACCTATCACTCGCGAGAGCGCTCTGGCCTGGAATCAGACCTCACGCTGGCACTTACGCCGGACGGCATGGTCGAGGTGCCTACCCCTGGTAGCGTCACAATCGCACCCGGCTTTTGGCGCGTTCCGCGTCAGTTGCGCTCGACAGATCCCGTACTGAATACAAGGACACTTGAGGATACGCCGTTCTATGTTCGCTCACTGCTGGCTGCCGGTGATCAGTCACAGCCTTACAGAGTGATGCATGAGAGTCTGGACCTCGACCGGTTCGCTGCGCGCTGGGTACAGACGTTATTGCCGTTTCGAATGCCGCGCCTTGCCTAGCGTTCGGCGTCCGCTCGAAACCAATAGCTATATTCCGGACGCGGCGCCGGCGCACCCGCAACAGCATCCACGAGGAACTGATTAGCGGGCAGCGCGGGCGCAGAATCGAGAGCCTGCCCCTTAACGCTGGATAGCATCGCATGACCTAACAAGAAGGACTTCCGATGCTTCGGCACGATGGTTCTCTGATCTACTGAGTTGAGACCGTCGTGACGCAGAACCACACCGATCTCGCGATAGATTCGCATGGCCGCGTAAATTCCTGGCCTGCACCCTAATGGCAGCTGCGCGATGCCGGACCGTGCTCGCAAATATAACTCGTCAGCAACCGTGAGCAGGCGCGCAACGACGGTTCCCAACGCCTCGCTGAACTCGGGTTGCTCGAGCCAGCGATCCGGATTGATGCCAGCCTCTCGCATCCAATCCCGCGGGAGGTACAGTCTGCCGCGCTGCGCATCCTCACCAACGTCGCGCGCGATGTTGGTCAGTTGCATCGCAGACCCCAGATCGCAGGCGCGCGCGAGCACTGGCGCTTCTCGCACGCCCATCAGCACCGCCATCATCGCGCCAACACTGCCGGCAACTCTTGCCGCATATCCGTGCAGATCATCGAGCGTTTCATAATGTCGACCGTCAACGTCCCAGCGAAACCCATCGATCAAGGCGGCGGGCAACGCCTTCGGCATACCGTAGCGTTCAGCGATGTGCACCATCGCACGGTCCGCCGCGTGATCGTATGGCTTTCTCGAGTAAATCAAGTTCAGTCGACGCGTTAGCTCCGAGACAGCGTCAACGTCATCGGCACCGTCATCAACCAAATCATCGGCTAGCCTACAGAACGCGTAGAGTGCGCAGGCTGGCTCACGCATATCCTGCGGCAGGAGCAACGAAGCCGCATAAAAAGAATGCGAACCCACACGTAACATTTCCCGACACACGGCGAGATCGGACTGCTTGTCGTCCAGCCATTCAAAACCGGCGCCCATGCTGTCAGCCATAAGAACACTGCTCATCGCTTAATCCTGTTTGTGCTCGCAACCATTCTGCGACCAGATGCGGGCGCTCTTCGTGGGCGAGATGACCAACGTCTTCAATCAGTGTCACATCCGCAACGTCGCGCAGCGCGGCAGCGGTCTTGGTCGGCGGTACTGCACGGTCGCGGCCGCCGAGAATAATCGACAGGAGCCCGTCCGTTTGACGCCACTCGTCGATCAACCCATCAAGTCGCCACCCCGCCATCATTTCGATCACCGCCCGCACGTGTGACGGTCGCGCCATCAGCGCCTGATACCGGGCAACATCAGGGCCGTGCAACTGTGAGCCCGTGCCCTCGAGCAATCGTCGAACTTCAGTGGTGCGCTCAGCCCGGCGGGCAATCATGCCGTCGAGTAAAGGCAACATCGCAGCGAACCGCGCCATAGCAGGAAACATCAGACCGGCTACACCGCTGAAGGGCAGTAACGCGGGATTGATTGCAAGAATCCGCCCTGGGCGAGGTGCATGGCCATCGAGCGACCATTTCAAACCAATGGCGCCACCTGCCGAATGACCCAACACCAGCGGCGCCTCAAGCTCCAGCGTATGGCAAAGCGCGGCCACAGCTTGAGCGGTGCGCCTGAGTGAATACAAACCTGGTCGGAAAGACTCGGAGTCTGCGTGGCCAGGCAAGTCCATGCGCGTTACCCGAAACTCTGTTTCCAGCAGCGGTACGAGCGCATCCCAACTCTCCAGCGACGCGCCAGCGCCGTGGATGCAAACAAGATCAGGTCCATCGCCGTCCTGACGGACGTGCCAGTTCAAATCCGCGGCGTTGATCTGCGTTTCGATCATGCCGCCACCTCGCGCACAGCGTCGGTCACTTGTGTCGCATCCGCGAATGGCAACGCGAGATAACGCGCACCCATAGCATCCGCAAGCTTACGACCACGCGCCGAACCGCGCCTACCGGTGTCGATGGATAGCGTGGTGTAACCCCTTGCCGCGATTTCGTTTGCGACCGCTAATGCCTGCTCGGTGGCCAGTGCAGGGTCGGGATCGCCGTCCAGTGTGATGTTCCCTCGACCGTCACTCAACAGCACAAGTACTGGCGTCTCACCGCGCTTCAGGGCGCCATCCGCGACCTGCGTTGCGAGGCGCAAACCAGACGCAAGTGGTGTACCACCGCCGCCAGGCAAAGCCGATAGCGCACGCTTCGCGCGCACCAGTGAGCGTGTCGCTGGCAATAGCAACTCCGCTTGTGAACCTCGAAACGCAACCAGCGCGACCTGATCGCGCCGCACGTAACACTCTGCAAGCAATAACTCGATCGCGCCCTTGGTTTCTCCTAGCCTTTGCACGGCTGCCGACCCGGAGGCATCGACGACAAAAATCGTTGTGGTGCGAGTCTGTTCGGTGAACTTGCGGACGCGAAGATCCGATTTTACGATCCGCAGCCGTCCGGGCTCGCCGCCCCGCACACGCTGCCAGGGTGCAGCGGTCTTCAGTGTCGCCAGGACATCGAGGCGTTTACCGCCGGTCGGCATACCGCTGCGTGAGGGCATAGGCTTACCGCGCACGCCCCCTTCCATGTTCGACGCAGCATTACCGCCGGCTTTTTGCCTCGCCGTGCGCGACTGCTCCGAGACGAGTCCGGCCAGTAGCTGATCCGGTAGCACTGCCGCCGCAGCTGCCGCCACTTCATCCGGACGGCGACCACCCGAGTCGGTATTTGAGTCCTCGCCATCAGACGGCGCCTCATCGGGCGGACTGTCCTTGGCCTCTGGTGGCGACTCGGCTTCCTGCGGTGGTGTTTGCAGCTGCTCGAGCGCACCGGGCACTCGCGCAATCAAGCACAACGCTGCCGCATCGATCACGTCCTGATCATCGAGCGTATCCCTGCCATGAAGCGCGGCTAGCACCCTTGCCACCGTCATCGCCGCGAGCACTGCCCTTGGCGAGCGAATCGCGAGCGCTTCGGCGATTCGTTGCCACTCCGATATCGCGACCTCATCGACCGCAACTGCCTGCCAAAGCAACGCTGCCTCGTCGGGTGATACCGGAAACAAAGCTGACCCGATCGCTCTCGCAGATAATGAATCAAGGTTAACCACCACGCCCAAACGATCCGCCAATCTCGAGTCCAGCGGATCGTCATCGCCTCTGGCTTCATCGCAGGCGACAACGCAACAACGCACCGTGAACTCGCGGCTGAATCCATCACGCTCCAGGCGGAGCGACTCCGAATCCAGCGTCGCGCAGATGGCCGAAATCGCCGCCGGACTTTGGCGCTCCGCCATCCGTAGCTCAAGAAAGCCACCGTTGGATTCTGCAAGTAGCCCTTTCATCAGGACGGGTCGCCCCGAATTTAGCGTGGCGCCTAAATCGAGCCCGCCGAGCAATCGATCTTCATCAGCGCTGGCGGGAACTCTCTGCCATGCACGAGAGCCCGCCATCTCGTGCAGTATTTCCAACCACCGCTGACGTGCGGGCCCGGCCTGAGACCGCAACCAGACACCGCTGAGGTGAGGACCCGCCGCTGCGACGACGGATAGTGCCAGTGCAGCATACTCGGCGGTGGTCGCTCGAAGTCCCGACATCAGGCATCCAGCGTTTCCAGTGCGCGTGCGACCCGCACGCTCGCATCGGTATCGTCGAGCGGATCCCGTCGCAATCTATGGCGCAGTGCCAACTGCGCAACGTCGCGCACATCGTCAGGCGTCACCTCACTCCTGCCTGCAAGCGCGGCACTGGCTCGAGCTGCCCGGACTAACGTCAGCTCCCCACGCAAGCCATCCGTGCCGAGGCCGACACACAGGGTCGCCGCGACCTGGAGCACGCTTTCCGGGACCTGCATATCGCTCAACAGTTCGCGCGCTTTCGCAATCTTCCGACGCACAGCGCCTTCCCGACGTGCCCAGCGCCGGCAGAACCCGGCAGGGTCTTGTTCGTAATCATCGCGTCGACGAATGATCTCGATACGGTCTTTCATCTCGCGCGGTGTTCGCACATCCACGCTGAGGCCAAAGCGATCCAGCAACTGTGGCCGCAGCTCGCCCTCCTCGGGGTTGCCGCTGCCAACCAAGACAAATCGCGCCGGGTGGCGCACGCTCAATCCCTCGCGCTCGACTAAATTCTCACCGGAAGCGGCAACATCGAGCAGCAAATCGACCAGATGGTCCTCGAGCAGATTCACTTCGTCGATATAGAGAAAACCTCGATTGGCTCTCGCCAACAACCCTGGTTCAAACGCCTTTTCCCCATGCGCGAGCGCGCGCTCAAGGTCCAGCGCGCCAACAACACGATCCTCTGTTGCACCTAGCGGCATATCCACGACCGGCACCGGCACCTGCTTCACCTTTTGCGCGGTCTTTTTCGCTGCCGAGGGGTCGGGCTCGAGGTTATACGGCGAGTCAGCGATCACGGCCATCTTTGGGAGCAGTCCGGCAAGCGCTCGCACCGCGGTTGACTTACCCGTGCCGCGATCGCCGAATACCAACACACCGCCGACGCTAGGATCGACCGCAGCGATGAGAATCGCTTGCTTCATTTCGTCCTGGCCGACAATTGCAGTGAACGGAAATGGCTTACGGGGTGTGCTGGAACTCATGTCTTGCCGGTTGGCTTCTGATTCTTGATGTTAGGAAGTTTGCCGTCCGTCGCAAGCGACGCTCGCACGGAAATTGGTGCAGCCTCGGTCGACGGTTCGACCGCGAGCGACCACAACCACTCATCCTTGACGCGCAGCGCAAGCAGCACGTGCTCGAGTGCTCCCAAGACTATGAGCGTCAGCAACAACGCAGTTGCTGTCGCTGAGTAACCGGGCGCGGCCACACTGTTAGCGGCACTTCCTGAAACAACCGCCCATGCCGCGAGGAGCGTGATGAGCGCACCAGAGACGAGCATCGCAGACCTATTGGGTTGTTCACCGACATAGGACTCAAGATAACGTAGTCGCTCGGGCCAGAACTCCGTGTGCAAGTTCGCAACCCCAAAGAAGATATTGATTTTCGTGCTCCAACGCAGCAGCCACAATGCCGTCAGCACTTTCGCGCCAAGCGCGTTGTCTGCACCCGCGGACCACCACCAAAGCAAAGCGACGGTCAATAGCACCGCGAGCTCGTGATAGAGACTTGCAGCGATACCGTATCGAAAACGTTCTGACCCACTGGCATCGGATGGGCAAGCTAGCGGTCGTGGCCCCGTGAGAAACCCAAGTAAATAAACCGTTTCATGCCAACACCAGATCGCCAACGCGCCAGCGAACGCCATACAAGCCCCGAGCGGCGTGGCGAGCGCCAGACTGAACCCGAACAGCACCACACCAACCAACAATATGACCCATGCGGCTGTCAGCGTTTCGGCGCGTCGCGAGTCCGGCATTTTGATCCGCTTGAGCAGAATCAACGTGCTGGACCACCAGAGCGCCAGTGCAAAAACAATTGGCCAGAAATAGACCATCGACAAGCGCTCGATCGTCCTACCAGCTCGGCGCCAGACGAACCTCTTTGGGCAATTCGTGCCGACGTACCGGTAGCATGAACAATCTTCCGAAGGTGACAACACCCTTCAGTGCACACCAGGCCCCAGTCAGTTTGCCCATAACTCCGCCCCGCGCCTTGGCACGTTCACTCGCCTCACTGATCTCACGCAAGCGCTCGAATCCACGCCAAAGGCGTTCGTCATCCAGGTTGAGTGTGAACGGGAAGATCTGTTTGGTGATCTCGGATGTGATGCCAATGACATCGCGATCGTACTCGGTTGGTGTAACGCCGAACGCGTCGTGCATTGCCGGGCGCGCGTGATCACGCACGTACATCGTGGCGAACACAGCGAGCAGGAAGAAGCGAATCCAAAGCAAGTTATGCCCGCGCAGCAAGTGCGGGTTCGCCCGCATCATCAGCGCAAATACTTCGCCATGACGAAACTCATCGTTACACCAGCGCTCAAACCAACGGAAGATCGGATGGAAACGACGTTCCGGATGCGCCTCGATCAATCGGAAGATTTTGATGTAGCGGGCGTAGCCGATTTTTTCGGACAAGTAGGTCGCATAGAAGATGTACTTCGGCTTGAAGAATGTGTACTTCTTTTCTTGCCGCAGGAAACTCAGGTTCACCGGTCGCCCGTAATCCTCGAGAGTACGATTGATGAAACTCGCGTGTCGCGCCTCGTCGCGGGCCATGTATGCCATGACCGATTTCACGTCGGGGTTGTCCACCGCCTTCTTGATATCCGCGTACAGGGCACAACCGGAATACTCCGATGTCACCGAAGACACCAGGAATCCGATAAATTCCTCAAACAGCTCTGGCGAGAGGCTCTTGATTTCGTCCTTGAAGTTCTCATCACGCTTGAAGTGGTTTTTGTTCGTATCGCTCGCGAACTCTGCCATCAAGGCATCCCATTCCTTTCGGATCGGTGTGAAGTCCAGCGCATCCATCGCGGCCGTATCGGTTTTATAGAACCGCGGCGCAAGCACAGTCTCTTTATGTGCTTCCCGGGTCGATTCGTTGACACCTGACAAGTCTTTCGCGGATTCAGACATGGTCCCCTCCTAACCTATTGCGTATCTGCGACGCTCGGCGCCGCTGGCTCAGTATCAAAGAGCCATGTAAATTGACCGGCGGGATCTTGACCAAAAGCTCGTAAATCGATACGGCGACCGGTCGACAGATCGACAAGCTCGCTGGTTCTGTCCTCATATTTCCGGAGCTCAACCCCGGGGCTCATATCGGCCTCGAGCACCTCTCGCTCATCCATTAAACCTCGGACCGTGACGCGCATGAACGGCAGATCCCCTGAAGGCACAACCGCACGGACACGCCCATCAAGCTCCTGAATCGACACCGAACCATCCGGGAGATTCACGAAGCGTAGCGTTAGTGATTCCGCCAACACTCGTGAGTCGATGTAAGCCTGACCGTCGGCATTCGGATTCACGAAGTATTGCTGCCATGCGACACCGACGATCGCGAGAAGCGCAAAAGCACCCATAACCCGTAATGGCACGGTGGACAACATGTTGTCGTCGTGATGATCATCCGGTTCGCCATCGTCGTCGTGCAGCCAGGGCTCCAGAGGTTCACTCTTCGGCGCCACTTGGCGCATATCTGCTTCGATTGCAGACTTCAACGCATCCGCTGCACTGCGCGCATCCTCAAGACACCGCAGCATGGGTCTTGGGTGGCGAATTCTGAATGGCTGCACACTCGGCCATAACACGAAGTAGGCAACACGAGCATCCCTGGCCGTGTGCAACACCACATCTCCGCCGGTCTCGCCACGCGGAATCAGTCCGGCACTCTCAATTTTTTCGAGCGGTATCGTGACGGTAATTTGCAGCGCCACACCCGTGCGAATCGCAATCCGCTTATCGGTAATCGTGTAGGTCGTCGAACGTTCCGCCCAGCGCGCATAAATCCACAACATCGAACATAGCGTTACGCCGAACAAGATCGTGGTGGTCGCAGTCTGCGCCACGTCGCCCCAGACACCACCGCCGTACAGTGTGTTACCGACGCGCCAAAGCAGCAGCAACACAAAGTAGAGTGCTACTTTTCTGACATGTAACGCATGCCGTGCTAGCAGAGAGGGCGCAGGCCCTCCCTGCCACAGAACACGTTCTCCAACATGAACATCGTCGCTGTCCAAAGCGCCCCGAATTCGGCCAGCGTCGACGCTCATATCAGTGGCTCAGACCGCTCAGGGGTTGCAAGCAGCTTACCGCCGCCGAAGTAGCCCTGAATCTTGTCTTCCTCGAGCAGAGTGACTGTATCCGCTTCTTTGGTGCGCGGCGCGCGAGCGAACTGCTCGGCCATGACGGCCTCCACGAGGATAGTGTCACGGTTCTTGCTGATGTCGACAAACGCAAATGGCACCAGCACGTTACCGGTACCGACACTCTCATCCAGCGCGACCTCCAGATAGACGATCATTGGTTCCGGGAGATCTATCCAGGCATCGGTAACCGAACCCACCGTCTTGCCATCTGCGGTGACCACAGCTTTCCCACGTGGATCGGGATCTCTGGAGTCTATGTGGAAGGTGGGGTTGTTGCGCATCGGAACGATACGGGGATCCCCGTTGTAGCAGAGATCCGGCGTGTCTTCGCGTTCAGACCATGCAGCTGGCCCAATACCGTCAACCAACGGATCACCTGTCGGCACATAAGGTGCGCCTGGGAACCGACCGGCGGGCGTCGCTGCGATTTCCGCATCGAAATCCATGTTAATGGGACGCGGTACAGCTGCTTCACCACCGTGCTGGGGAAGAAAAACCTTCTTGTTGTCCACAACGTCCGGGTTGGGTCCCAAGCGGACCGAACCGTCAGGGTTCTCGTGCATCACGGGGTAACCTTCCCTGCGACCTTCGCGCTGGATGTAGAACACCAGTCCGAAAAAGAACAACCAGAACAGGGTAAAAAGGATCTCAACGAGATCGATTGAACCTACCAAATCATTTGCCATAGCATGACTCCTTAACGGCTACTGCGGAAACTCGGTCAGACCCAATCGTCCGTCCGCGTCCGCACCAGCCTCCCGCGTGAACTTTGCCAATGGGCCGACCACGACCAATGTGACAAAGAGCAAAAACACTTCAAATTGATAAACCAACGTGTAACCCGTGGCCGGGTCTGTTATTGCTGGCCCCAGTCGTCCCAATTCGATCCAGTGGCTGAATACATCCCGGAGTGCGCCTCCGGTCGCCACGCCAATGCCGGTTGCAGTCGCCTGCACTGCGCCCCAGGCACCTAATGCCAGGCCAGTGCCCGCGACTCGCGCAAGATCCATCGCGCCGACCAACATGCCCACTGAAAAAAGTCCTGCCCCTACACCGATGCCAAAAACGGCAACCTGAAAGAGCGCTTGAATACGTACGCCGGAAACGATCGCCACCAGCAAGAAAGCCATCGCACCCAGCAAGGCGCCGAATGCGGCGAGACGATGCGGATCGGTACCGCGTGATAACCATCGCGAGGAAGCGAAAAAAGCGAGTAGCATGCCGGCCGCGAGTGTCGCCGTCAGTTGCGTGGTGGCGGCAACACCCATGCCGAGAATCTCAGCACCGTAGGGCTCAAGCAGGATGTCCTGCATCGTGAAACCGGTCGTGCCGATACCCAGTGCCAACAGCAATCGGCCTGAGCGCGGATCCTCGCGCAGCTTCTGCCAGGCTTTTGAGAATTTGGGGCGGTCAGGTCGCGGTTGGGTTCGCGTTGGGTCGATCGTCTCCTGTTTCCACAGCGCGGTGACGTTCAAGATCAAGGTCACCATCGCAGCACCCTGAATCACACGAATCAGTCGAACGTGCGTGAAGTCCTGAAGCAACTTACCGAAGACAAGCGCACTCACAAGCATACCGACCAGCAGCATCACAAAGAGCAGCGCAACGACGCGCGGGCGCGCCTCTTTTGGCGATACATCGGTAGCGAGCGCCAACCCTGCGGTTTGCGTTGTATGCAGTCCGGCACCGACCAGCAGGAATGCGAGTGCGGCGGCCGCGTGTCCAACCCAGATCGGGCCCTGCGTATCGCCAGACATCACGAACAATGCGAACGGCATGAATGCGAACCCGCCGAATTGCATCATCGTGCCAAACCAGATAAACGGCACACGGCGCCAACCGATATGCGATACCAGGTTATCCGAATTGAATCCGATCAAAGCGCGGAACGGTGCGGCGAGCAATGGCAGCGCCACCATGATGGCAACCAGGGCAGCCGGGATACCAAGCTCAACGATCATCACACGATTCAGCGTGCCGCTGAGCAGCACCACGGCCATACCGACCGAAAACTGGAACAAGGACAGGCGCAGAAGTCGGGATAAAGGTAGGTCCTCGCTTGCAACATCTGCAAACGGCAGCAGTGCTGGCGCGACATCTCGCCAGCGCTGGGACAAACCTTCAGCCCATCGCATCATGTACGTGTGATCTCCATCGCTTGGGACTTATAGAATCCGCTGCTCACCCGGCGCGTGCGCCCGATCGTGAATCGATCGAGATCCTTTTCTCGCTCGATGCAATAACGCATATGTGATTCGGACACCGGACGGATGAACGGCGCTCTTGCATCAGACTTCGGAATGATGCGGCCTACCGCGTGCATTACTGCCAGCGCCGGTGTTTTGGGCGCGAATGTGAAAATCATGCCGCGACGTGCGCGCCCACCGAGCTCGGAAAGCGTTTCCGCGATGTCAGCAGGCTCGTAATGAATCAACGAATCCATCGCGACGACGAAGTCGAAGAAACCGAGGCTCGGGTCGACCATGTCACCAACCATAAAGGTGATACTGCCCTCGCCGGGAATCGAAGGTGCACGCTCTGCCGCAAGCCCGATCAATGTCGAAGACACATCAACAGCAACGACGTCAGCACCCCTGGCGGCGGCGATAGTCGCCAGCGCACCAGTGCCGCACCCGGCATCGAGCACCCGAGCCCCACGCAGGTCGTGTGGCAACCAGCTCAGGATGGTGTTGCGCATCTCGTCGCGGCCGGCACGCACGGTCGCGCGCACGCGTCCAACGGGTGCATCGGAGGTGAGTTTTGCCCACTGTTCTGCTGCGGTCTGATCAAAATACGTGGTCAGCCGCTCTCGAGTTCGTTCGTAAGTTGCATTGCCCATCAGTCAAACCCCAGAAAATCGAAGATCTCTCGGTCTTTCATCGGTACCGCGGACTGCGGCTCAGTGCCATCCCAAAGTCGGCGAGCCAGTTGTAGGTATTCTTCCTTCACCGCCGCCAGCTCAGGTGAGTCCGGCATCTCGAACAGCGTCGATTTCTTGAGACGGCTCTGACGAATCACGTCGAGGTCAGGAAAATGAGCGATGCGCTCGAGGCCAATCCGTTCGTTGAACCCATCGATCTGCTCGGTGGCCGCACTACGGTTGGCGATGACACCGCCGAGTCGCACGTTGTAGTTTTTGGACTTGGCGCCGATCGCGGCCACGATCCGGTTCATGGCAAAAATCGAATCAAAATCGTTCGCCGTTACGATCAGCGCTCGGTCTGCGTGCTGCAAAGGGGCAGCAAAACCGCCGCAAACGACATCACCCAATACATCGAAAATCACCACATCGGTATCTTCGAGCAGATGGTGTTGTTTCAGCAGACGCACGGTTTGTCCGACAACATAGCCACCACAGCCGGTTCCCGCCGGCGGACCGCCCGCTTCGACGCACATCACGCCGTTATAGCCCTCGTAAACGAAGTCGTCGACGCGAAGCTCCTCGGTATGGAACTCCACCGATTCGAGCACATCGATTACGGTGGGCACGAGACACTTTGTCAGTGTGAACGTGGAATCGTGTTTGGGATCACAGCCGATCTGCAGGACACGCTTACCCAACTGCGAGAACGCCGCAGACAAATTCGATGATGTGGTGCTCTTGCCGATGCCGCCTTTGCCGTAGACAGCAAAAACTTTAGCGCCATCGATTTGAACCTGCGGGTCCATATGCACCTGCACGGAACCGTTTCCATCCGGTGGCGTCGGTTTGACGGTAATCGGCGATGCTGTTTGTACCTGACTCATGGTCTCAATCCTTGCGGCGTTGCCGCGGTGTCCCTCAACGGGCGTAATACGCCTTGGCGTCGTACAACGTGTCGACGCTTATAGTTGTTAGTCCCTGCTCGCGCGCGTAACGCTCGGTGTTACGACGTGCTTTTCCCCGAACAAAAAACGGAATCTTGCCGAGTTCTTTCTCTGCATCACTGGCCCAAATCGGATCATCCGGATCGGTATCCACCGTCTGCGTGGCAGGCCGAACTTCGGACTGACCGGATGCGTGACCGAGGTGCGATGGCATAGCGCCATTGCCGAACTCGAAGTCCTCTCGGAACATGCCAAGAAGATGCTCTTCCAGGCCCATCATCAATGGATGAACCCACGTATCGAAGAGTAAATTCGCACCGGCGTAACCCATCTGCGGCGCGTGCGATGCCGGAAAATCCTGCACATGCATGGGCGCGGAGATGACCGCGCAGCCGATACCCAATCGCTTCGCGACATGGCGCTCCATCTGAGTACCGAGCACAAGCTCAGGCTCGACTTCACTGACGGCTTGCTCAACCTCGAGATAGTCGTCGGTGATCAGCGCCTCCAATCCCAGTTCACTCGCTTTGGCGCGAACCTCGCGCGCGAACTCGCGTGAGTAGGTTCCGAGCCCGACGACCTCGAATCCGAGTTCCTCGGATGCAACGCGGGCAGCGGCGAGTGCATGAGTGGCGTCTGCAAAAATGAACACGCGTTTGCCGGTCAGGTACGTCGAGTCAACGGATCGCGAATACCAGGGCAGTCTCGAACGACCATCCTGCAATGCAGGCTCAGGATCGACACTTGCAAGTTCAGCGACTTCTCGAATGAACTCTGTGGTCGCATTGACTCCAATCGGCACAATGCTGGTCATAGGCTGCCGGAATGCACGCTTGAGCCATGTTGCCGTGGTCAAACCGGTTTCGGGGTACATGACGACGTTAAAGTCCGCGTCGCCCAATCGAGCAACGTCAGCAGCAGACGCATCCATGGGCGCCACGACATTCACATCGACGCCGAGGCGATCAAGAATACCGCGCACTTCCATCAAATCATCGCGATGACGGAAACCGAGTGCCGTCGGGCCGAGGATATTGCACCGCGGTCTGCGATTCGGGTCACGCTCGGGCATACCTCGCTCGCGAACCCGCTGCGCCGCCGCGCCGGCAAGTCCTCGTGCGAGATGGTAGAGCGTCTCTGCCGCAGCCCAGTTTTCCTTGCGCTGATAAGAAGGCAACTCCAAAGGAATAACCGGGACCGGGAGCCCCATCCCCTCAGCAAGCCCGCCCGGGTCATCCTGAATCAGCTCGGCCGTGCAAGAGGCGCCAACCAACATCGCCGAAGGCTGAAAACGCTCGTAGGCCGCGCGCGCCGCGTCCTGGAACAGTGTGGCGGTATCGCCGCCAAGATCACGCGCCTGAAACGTCGTGTAAGTCACCGGAGGACGCGTCGACTTGCGTTCGATCATCGTGAACAACAAGTCGGCGTAGGTATCGCCCTGCGGTGCGTGCAACACGTAATGCACATCGCGCATGGCGGTCGCAACTCGCATCGCGCCGACATGCGTAGGTCCCTCGTATGTCCAGAGCGTGAGTTTCATCAGACCGCCAGTAACGTTGAACGTCGCAGGGGCCTTGCGAACAGCTCGGCGCAGTCGCCCGCCTGCTCATAGCCGTGGATGGGAGAGAACACGAGTTCAATTGACCACTTGGTCGTCACGCCCTGCGCTTCCAACGGATTCGCAAGACCCAAGCCACAAACGACCAGATCAGGGGATTCCGCTTCACAACGATCGAGCTGCTTCTCAACGTCCTGCCCTTCGCTCAGCGTGACTGACTCCGGTAAACGTGCAAGCTCATCGGCAAGATGCTGACGATGCAGGTACGGGGTACCGACCTCGGTCAGCTCGACATTGAGTTCTTCGTGTAGAAACCGAGCCAGCGGCACTTCGAGCTGCGAGTCCGGGAAGAAAAAGATGCGCTTTCCCGAGAGTGTTTTGCGTTGGCTCTCAACGGCTGCTCGCGCGCGTGCCCGTGGTGCCGCAGTGACCGAATCGAAACGTCGCTCTGACACACCAAAGTGGCGCGCAGCGGCGGCCAGCCATCCTGTCGTGCCATGCTCGCCAATCGGGAATGGCGCCGGTATTCGGGTTGCACCCCGCTGTTCGAGCGCGGCTGCCGTATCAGTGAGAAACGGTTGCGCCAACAGATAACGAGTATTGCTGCCCACCGAGGGTAAATCCCCGAGCGAACGCATCGGTAAGAAACTGATGTTGTCGATGCCCATCGACGTCAGCAGTTCGCGAAACTGGTCCTCAACAATGTCAGCAAGAGCACCAACCACGAGGAGTTGCTCGTCTTCGGACGCTGCCATCTCCGGCACCAGCGCCGCGAGGCAGGCGTCCTCGCCTTGAGTAAAGGTGGTCTCGATGCCGCTACCCGAATAGTTGAGTACACGAACTTGCGGCATAAATTGCGCGGAAAGCCGCTGAGCGGCTTTGGCGAGATCAAGTTTGATGACCTCAGAAGGGCATGAGCCGACAAGAAAGAGGAGCTTGATGTCAGGGCGGCGTGCCAATAAGCGCTCTACCTCCCGATCAAGCTCCTCGTTCGCATCAGCTAGCCCAGCCAGGTCGCGGTCGTCAATGATTGCCGTGGCGAACCTCGGCTCCGCGAAGATCATGACGCCCGCGGCTGACTGGATCAGATGTGCGCAGGTTCTCGAACCCACCACAAGGAAAAAAGCGTCCTGCATCTTTCGGTGTAACCAGACGATGCCGGTTAAGCCACAGAACACTTCGCGTTGACCGCGCTCACGCAACACCCCATCAGACGGGCGTTGCATCTGCTCACGCGGTTGAAGTACGGAGGTTGTCATGAGACACCTCCAGCGGCCGACGCAGGCGCGTGGCCGGAATGCGGTTTCGACTGACCGCTAAGACGGGCAAGCCGGAATTTCCATAAGAACTGGGCAGCGTTGATCACATAGGTGAAGTAAGCCGCCAAGGCCAGATAGCTTTGGCCCACCGCGCCGTACCATCCGAAAAGGACTGCAACCACGTACCAGGTATGCAGGATCATCACGAGCATGCTGACGACGTCTTCCCAGAAGAACATGTCGACAAACAGATACTCACCAAACACGTCTTTCTCCCAGAGGGAGCCCGTGATCATGATCGCGTACAACAAAACGGTCTTAAGGAGGACAGATGCAGTTGCAAGTGTCTCGCCCACTCCGGTGTGCAGATAACGCAGCACGAGGATGAGGCTGACAAGAAACACGAGGAACTGCAGTGGCGCGAGCACACCCTGAACAAAAGTCCAGACCGACGCGTCACGACGCTGCCGCTGTTCAGCGGTGTACAGCGTCGCAGAGTTATTGGTGGCGGCTTCGCGGTCTGCCATCTTTGCCTCTACTGCTCCCCATCTGTTACAACATCAATGTCAAGAAACACTGACGCTCAGTTAAATTTACGGGGTGCTGGAGCGAGTGTCAACAAAACAAAACGTCATCTTTTGTTGACATGCTTGACGAAGAAGTGTCTACTTAATCGGCACATTTTTCTGGTGACAGCATTTCCCGAGTAACTTTTGACCTAGTCGTTATTTGGGGCGGTGACGATGAATCAGGAAAGCGGACCACATGGGGCCGGCGGCTTTTTGGGCCGGCTGATCGAGAACAGCCGCCGGCTGTTTGGGCACAAAAAAGCCGATCAAGAACAGGAACTCAAAACACTGTCGCGGCTTATTGAGCAAGGGATCATCCCTCGGCTGCATATGAGATTCAGTACAGCACAACACCGTTCGGACGAGCGCGATGCGACTACTGAGACGCCCGAATATGACGTCTACGGGTTCGTGGGCGCTCTGCTCTCGCGAACTTCCGGCGACGCGGCCGACTTCGTCGATCGTCTGCGGCTCACCGAACACAGCCTGATCGAGGTCTACCAGCACCTGCTTGCCCCTGCTGCCCGTAGACTTGGCGAGATGTGGGATAACGATGAGTGCGGTTTTGCGGAAGTCACCATCGCAATCGCAAAAATAAGACACCTTTTCATCGCGACCGCACCTTTGTTCCCGGTCCATGAATCGGCAGACAAGAAAGACCGCCGCAGCATCCTGATGACCACCACCCCTGGAGAGCAGCACACGTTCGGCGTGTATCTCGCCGTGGAGCATTTTCGCGCACACGAATGGACTGTCTGGTCAGGAACACCGAGGAACACGAGAGAACTTATAGAGCTCGCCAGCAAAGAACCCTACGACGTTATCGGACTGTCAATTGGCAGCGAGCGCAGCCTGGAGGCAGCGAAGACCGCCATTCGCGAGCTCAGAGAAAATGCCGTCAACAGCGACGTTGTTCTTTTGGCGGGCGGATCACTGCTCTTCAACCAACCCGAGCTGGCGGATGACCTCGCAGCAGACTTGCTGGTTCACGAGATCGACGACAGTTTGATCTCCCAAACCGCTGAGTTGGTTGCGAAAAGGCGCCTCGCGCGTCCCTGACCCCAATGCGTAACCTGGCACACACGTCCAGCACCACCACAGGCATCGAACGATGATTCCGTTCAAGAGTCACCAGAGCGCACTCAAGGAAATTAGTCACGAATCGATGGCTGAGCTGCTCGGCGCATCGCATGATATTTCGCTTCTGATCAACACCGAGGGCGTGATCATCGATGTGGCATTCGGTGCCGATCAACCGCTGCGCCGAGTCGCCGACCAATGGGTAGGAAAACGCTGGAGTGACACGGTTTCGGACGATAGCCTGCCGAAAATCGAGCGTCTCCTCGACGCTGCTGATTCGGCCCAGTCTGATCGACGTTGGCGCCAGGTAAACCACCCCACCGAGGAAACCAGACGCGATATCCCCGTGCTTTATCTTGCGATTCGAGCCGGTGATAGCGACCTGATTCTGGCGATCGGCAAGGACCTGAGCCCGATCTCGGATATGCAGCAACAACTGCTGGATATGCAGCACGCGATCGAGAACGATTACCGTCGCCTGCAACAGGCCGAAGCGCGTTATCGCGTTCTGTTCCAGCATGCGCGCGAAGCCATCCTGATCGTCGATCCGGATAACGGGCGCGTGGTTGAAGCCAATCCGTCGGCCGCTGAGTTGCTCCACGAGAAAATCTCCAAACTGGCTGGCGGCAACCTGAATCGCTTTTTTGCTGAGGACTCGCATCGACCGATACTGGATCTCATGAACACCGTTCGCTCGACAGGCAAGGAAGCGCAGATTGAGGTCAAGACCGCATCCGAAGATCGCGAAGTCTGGATCAGCGGCATCCGACTGCAACGCGACAACAACCGCCTGGTCATGCTGCGGCTCGTCAGCGAGGACAGCGCGCGCACGGGACGACTGCACAACGAACACGATCATCTGCTACTCGATCTTGTCGAGCACTCCTCCGATGGCGTAGTAGTTACCGACCACAGCGGGCTGATCATTACGGCTAACCCGGCGTTTCTCGCCTTGTGCCAGGTCGCCTCCCAATTCCAACTCCACAACCAACCGCTCGACCAGTGGCTCGGCCGGGCAGGTGTCGACGTCAGCGTGCTGCGCAAGAATCTCGTTCAGCGTGGCGCGGTTCGGCAGTTCTTTACGACTGTCAATGTCGAATACGGCGCACCGGTTGATGTGGAGCTATCCGCAGCGGTGCTCGACACAGACGATGGCACCCGATACGGCTATGTGGTGCGACGTGTCATCCGCAGAAGCAATGAAGCCGGCGAGCTTATCGAAAAAGGCGATACCTTGCACCAGTCGGTTGAGCAGATGACCGAACTCGTTGGCCGAGTCCCACTTAAGGACCTCGTCAGGGAGACCACCGATATCATCGAAAAAATGTGCATAGAAACCGCATTAAAGATGACCTCGGACAATCGCGCTTCTGCCGCCGAAATGCTGGGACTCAGCCGCCAGAGCCTTTATGTCAAACTACGTCGCCACGGCCTGAACAACGGCGCGAACGACTCCGACAGCAACTGAATTCGACAAAAACCTCTGTTTGTCTATTTTATTTGACAGCTAAGTGTCATTTTTGATTGACGCTTTGCGAGCGTGGGTATACCTTGAACGCGTATGCCCAATTCAAGAGCTGTCAGTCTGCATGGGGCGCCTTACTGGCTCTCCATTTTGGAGTTGCTGAAGCCGGTTACCTGGTTTCCGCCAATGTGGGCGTTCGCGTGTGGAGTTGTCGCTTCCGGCATCGCCGTCGAGACTCGACTGCCATTCCTCATCGGTGGCGTATTGCTCGCGGGGCCGTTTCTTTGTGGCACGAGTCAGGTCGTCAATGACTGGTTTGACCGCCATGTGGATGCCATCAATGAACCAAACCGGCCCCTACCCTCAGGTCGTGTATCCGAACGTGTCGGCTGGATTCTGGCGCTCGGATGGTCTGGCCTGTCGATGATCTTGGCCGCAATGCTGGGGTTTTGGGTGTTCCTCGCTTCGGCATTGGGACTGGCGTTGGCTTGGGCCTACAGCGCCCCTCCTTTCCGACTGAAACGTAACGGCTGGTTCGGCAACAGCGCGGTTGGGCTTTGCTACGAGGGGCTGCCGTGGTTTACGGCGGCCGCAGTCATGAGCGGCGGATTGCCGCAAACCGAAATCATTTTGCTGGCGTTGCTCTACAGCGTCGGCGCACACGGCATCATGACACTGAACGATTTCAAGGCGCTTGAGGGCGACCGTGCCATGGGCATTCGCTCGTTGCCGGTTCAATTAGGGCCCGAAATCGCTGCCCGGTTCGCTTGCCTCGTGATGGTTGTGCCGCAGTTCATCGTCGCGGGTTTGCTTTGGTTTTGGGGCACCCCTTATTTCGCCGTAGCCGTTGCGATGGTTTCGTTGGTGCAAATCGCCCTGATGCCTCGACTGTTATCAGACCCCGAGCGCCACGCGCCTTGGTACAACGCTACCGGGGTCGCCCTTTACGTCAGCGGCATGATGGTGTCAGCGATCGCTATGCGCGGGCTGTCATGAGACCCCCCGGGCTTTCCTGGACCGGCATATTCCGGCTTGGCGCCGTCCAGATGTGCCTCGGCGCAATATTTGTTCTGATGACCTCCATCATCAATCGAGTCATTGTCGTTGAGCTTGCGCTGCCTGCCGCGTTTGCTGGCGGTCTCTTGGCCGTCCATTACGCGATGCAGATGCTACGCCCCCACTTTGGACACGGATCTGATTCCGGTGGGCGGCGAACCACCTGGATCATTGGTGGCATGTTCGTGCTCGCCGTCGGCGCCACACTCGCCGCCTTCAGCACGATGGTGATGACATTTTCAGCACCCCTTGGCATGACCATCGCCGTGTTTGCGTTCGTGCTTGTCGGCTCTGGCGTTGGCGCTGGTGGCACCTCTCTGCTGGTGTTGGTCGCCGCTAAGGTAGTCCCGAAGCGGCGCGCCGCTGCTGCCTGCATCACCTGGAGCTGCATGATTTTCGGTTTCGTGGTCGCAACTGAGGTGGCCTCAAGACTGCTCGAGCCGTTCAGCACGGTGCGCATGCTCGCCGTGATCGGTGGTATTTGTGCTGTGGCATTCGTGGTCAGTGTCGCTGCGGTATGGGGCATCGAAGACAACAATGCTGACGTGGTCGAATCGGCTACGTCCGACACCGGCAAAACGCCGTTTATGGTGGCGCTCAAACAAGTGATGGTTGAGCCGCAGACCCGTATTTTTGGTTTATTCATCGCCCTGTCGATGTTTGCCTATGGATTGCAGGAGCTGGTGCTCGAGCCGTTCGGTGGCGCTGTGCTCGGTATGACGCCAGCCGAATCTACCAGCCTGACCGGCAAGCAAAACATGGGTGTTCTGCTCGGCATGATCGCGATGGGGATCATCGGGAGTCGCAATATCCGGACGTTGCGCACCGGTGTTGCGGGGGGCTGCCTCGCTTCCGCGCTTTGCCTGGTCGCTCTGGTATTGACCCCCACACAAATGGCTATCACGCCGGTGGTGGCGACCGTGTTTGCGCTGGGATTCGCTAACGGTGTTTTCGCTGTCGCTGCTGTGGGCAACATGATGCATCTCGTCGGTCAGGGCACTGCCGGTCGCGAGGGTATTCGTATGGGCGTCTGGGGCAGCGCACAGGCGATCGCGATGGGCGCGGGCTCGGTGGTCGGCGCCGTGATGGTCGACGCTGCACGTTGGATCGCCGACGACACGATGATCGCTTACGCGTCCGTGTTTTCAATTCAGGCGGGCCTTTTCTTCATCGCTGCGCTATTGGCGCTGGGTGTTCGCACAACAGACGAGTTGCCGCGTGAACACGCTGCAGTCACCACGGGATAACGGGAGTCAATCAATGACGGATTATGATGTTGCAGTGATCGGAGGCGGACCGACAGGAGCGACCGCAGCGAATGAGCTCGCTTCGCAGGGTCACAGAGTGTTGCTACTGGATCGCCAGGGGCGCATCAAACCTTGTGGTGGCGCGATCCCGCCGATTCTCGTCAGGGAATTCGATATCCCGGAAAGTCAACTTGAAGCAAAAGTCACGCTGGCGCGGATGATTTCGCCATCCGGAGAAGCCGTCGACATGGATATTGGTGGATGGGTTGGGATGGTCGACCGCGGCTCATTCGATGAATGGCTTCGAGAGCGCGCACATCACAACGGTGCGACTCGCATCAACGGCAAATGTGATCGGGTGGAGAGCGCAGAAGGCAAGCCCGCTCAAATCACGTTCACAGAAAACGACTCGGGCGAGCAACACACGGTCACCGCGCGGTATGTCATCGGCGCTGATGGCGCGCGTTCCCGCGTTGCCCGGGCGTGTATCAAGAACGCCGACAAGGTGCCCCACGTGTTCGCCTACCACGAGATTATCGAGTCACCGCCCGCGGGCGAGGGCGATTTCGATCCCGAGCGTTGTGACGTTTACTACCAGGGTGACATTTCGCCCGACTTTTATGGCTGGGTATTCCCGCATGGCGAATGCTCAAGCGTCGGCATGGGCACCCATCACCAGGGCTACTCGCTGCGCAACGCGACATCACTGCTCCGACAACGGGCGGGGCTCGCGAAGGCCAAGACCATCCGCACTGAAGGGGCACCGATTCCCTTGAAGCCGATGAAACGGTGGGACAACGGTCGTGACGTGATTGTCGCCGGCGATGCTGCAGGTGTTGTCGCGCCAGCATCGGGAGAAGGCATCTATTACGCGATGTACACCGGCAAACTGGCAGCAGAGTCGGTTGCAGAGGCACTCGAAACCGGCGATGCACGCGCGCTACGCAAAGCGCGTAAGCAGTTCGGTAAAGCGCACGGGCGAGTGTTCTTCATTCTCGGCATCCTTCAGAAGTTCTGGTACTCAAGCGACAAGCGGCGCGAGAAGTTCGTCAAGATTTGCCGTGACCCGGATGTTCAGCATCTGACCTGGGAGGCATACATGAACAAGAAGCTGGTACGTGCCAAGCCAGTTGCTCACGTGAGGATCTTCTTCAAGGACCTCGCCCACTTGGTGGGGCTGGCACCTCGCTAGACGCTCATCGGGCCTTGCGTCGACCGCGCCCGAACCCGGAGCGCCGCCGACAATCGACCCAGTACTCGCACTGGCCGGTGAACCAGAGCCAGTAGCAAAACAATTCCGAAAGCTCCTCAATCGCGAGCTTGGCAACGCGCGAATAGTCATCGCCCAACAGAGCGATCCACAGCGGCGCGTGACCGATAATGTTGGAGAACACCAAGAGTCCGGCTACGGCGCTGCCGATCAATGCGAAACCGATGGATGTCTGAACTCGCGATACCGCGATTCGTAGCGCCGCCCCCGAGCGCACCAGATAGACCGTCACCGATACAACCAGCGACCCCAAAAGCAGCTGCCAGACATGATCGCGGACGTACACATCGAGAAACCAATCACACTCACGAATAAACGCGGCTCCCGCCATCGCAAGGAGCAAGACAGAGACCGGCCGTTGTACCGGCAAAAGTCGCACGCTGTGCGCGGCCATCAAGGCGATCACGCCGAGCAACAGAAGCTGGAGGCACTCAGGCCAGGAGTACTCGCTCGTCCCGAGCACCGGAGATGCAGGAGTCATGACCTGCAGATTCATTCCCGGCCCTTTGAGTTCGAGCCACACCATCAAACCGAACAAACCGGCGAGCAAGCTGATATAGCCGAGCGGACGCAACCAAATTGTGGAGTACTGACGAAACACTAGATGTCCGAGACGCCGAGACGCTTCAACAGTGACCACGCTTCAGGTCGCGATTGGGAAAGCCACGCGGCCGCGCCAGCACCGTCACCATGCAGAAATGCAAACGCCGAGCCTTCACGAAAGCTGTAGCCCCACGCATCCATGTCCTGACATATTCTCCGCGCACCGACCCCCGGTAGCGCTTCGGCCAATTGAATCTGCATAAAGCACACAGCGGATTCCTCGTCGTCATCGCCCTTCGCATCTCCCACGAACCCGTTCCGATTCGCGACGCTCGCACACACAACGTGACACGCCTCATGCAGTAATGAGTGCAGCGGCGTATCCGCGCGTACATGAATGCAACGATCGGTAATGCCCGCCTCAGAATCACCCCAATAACTTCCCGGTAATGACGCATCGGCAGGGTGAACACAGATTTGTAATCGCGCGAGGGAAAACACGGATTGAAGTGCTCGGCACGATGCCGCATTTGTGGTGACTGCGTGCACGCTCAACACGCCCTCAGGGCACTGTCGCTAGCTGGCGTAACATCGCGTCAACCAAATCAGCAACAATCAGATCCCGCAAGTCTTGCTCCTCCTGAACCTTGCCGAGGACCTCAAATTCCGACCAGTTGTAGTCGCGGGTCAGCGTGAGCGGCGCACTCTCCATCAGCACTTCTTGCCCACGTCGCAGGATGAACCCGCTCGTATAAAAGACCTCGAATTCTCGAGGCACGTTCCGCGCTGAAACCGAAAGTACTCGTTGTCCGGTATTGACGGCGGTCAGTGTCAGGCGCGCCGGTGCCGACCGATCGATCACTACACCTTGTGAAATCAGGGCCTGCTCCAGCGCAATGTAGATATCGCTGCGAGGGTCTTCAGCCTCCAGCGCGATTCTCTGCAGCGAGGGTGCCAGCAGTGGCCGTTCGGCCAACTGAAAACCGCAGCTGGCCACTACACCAACCAAAAGCAATACCGCGCTGCGCCAAATCGTCATGGTCAAACGACGAGGTTGATCAACTTGTTCGGCACTACGATGACTTTGCGAATCGCTTTGCCTTCGATGAACTGCTGAACATTCGGGTCGGCGAGCGCCATTGCCTCAACGGCATCCCGATCGACACCCGCCGCCATGGTCAACCTTGCGCGAAGCTTGCCGTTTACCTGAACTACAAACTGCACCTCGTCTTTGACAAGGGCTTGCTGATCCACTGTTGGCCAGCGCTCGTCGATCACAGCGGTTGTATGGCCGAGCGCATGCCAAAGTTCGTGCGTGACATGTGGCACGATCGGAGAGAGCAACAACACCGCCGTTCCCAACGCTTCCTGTCGAACGCTTTGGTCGGCCTCGGTGATCACTTCAAACGCATTCACGGCGTTCAAGAGCTCCATGACACCCGCAATCGCTGTGTTGAATGTGTAGCGTCGACCCACATCGTCGGAGACTTTCGCAATAATCTCGTGAGTCTTGCGACGCATCGCCTTTTGTTCGCCACTCAAATCCGTGGGCAGGTCCCCCGCTGCTAGCGCCGAACTGACATGGCCGTGAATTGCGCGCCAGAGCTTACGCAGAAAGCGGAACGCGCCAGCGACACCATCATCGGACCATTCCAGGGCCTGTTCTGGCGGTGCCGTGAACATCATGAACAAGCGCACGGTGTCGGCACCATACTCATCGATCAGTGCCTGCGGATCTACGGTGTTTCCCTCTGACTTCGACATTTTGCGTCCGTCTTTCAGGACCATGCCCTGGGTCAGCAGGTTGGTGAACGGCTCATCGGCTGTCGACAGCCCGAGGTCACGCATCAGCTTCTGGAAGAAGCGCGCATACAACAGATGCAGAATCGCGTGCTCGATGCCGCCGATGTACTGATTCACAGGCAGCCAATAATGCGCACGCTCATCGAGCATGGCGTCATCACAATCGTGCGACGCGTAGCGAGCGAAATACCACGAAGACTCAAAGAACGTATCGAACGTATCGGTTTCACGACGCGCAGGATCGCCGCATACCGGACAGGTGCAATTGACGAATTCCGGCATGTCTTTCAGAGGTGAGCCTGTCCCGCTCACAACAACATCCTCAGGCAATACCACCGGCAAGTCCGCTTCCGGCACCGGAACCGCACCGCAGTTGTCGCAGTAAATTATCGGAATCGGCGTGCCCCAATAACGCTGTCGGGATACCCCCCAGTCTCGAAGACGGTAATTGACCTTGCGTACCGCCTGCTCCGACATCTCGAGGCTCTTGGCGATCGCTTCAAATGCCGATGAAAAATCCTGACCGTCGTACTCACCCGAATTGACCGTCGTGCCCTTCTCGACATAAGCCGCTTTGGAAACATCAACGATCGTATCGTCTTTACTGTCAATGACCTGGCGGATCGGCAGTCCGTACTTGTTCGCGAACTCCCAGTCGCGTTCATCATGTCCCGGCACAGCCATCAGCGCGCCCGTACCGTAGGACATCAACACGAAGTTGGCGACCCAGATGGGCACAGGCTCGCCGGTGAGCGGATGGATCGCATCTATACCGAGCGGCATCCCGAGTTTCTCCCGGGTCTCGATATCCGCCTCAGCCGCACTCGTCTGCTTGCACTCAGTGATGAACTGCTTCAACTCCGGGTTAGCGGCAGCCGCGCGCTCGGCCAGCGGGTGCTCGGCGGCTACCGCCATGTAGGTCACTCCATACAGCGTGTCGGGCCGCGTGGTGAACACGCGCAAAACACCTTCGGTATCAGCGAGTTCAGCGGCGTAATCGCCATCGACGGCGAAGTCGATCTCGAGACCTTCCGAGCGCCCGATCCAGTTGCGCTGCATGATCTTGACCGGTTCCGGCCAACCCTCGAGCTTGTCGAGATCCGCCAACAACTCATCGGCGTAGTCTGTGATCTTCATGAACCACTGCGGGATCTCACGACGCTCGACGAGCGCACCCGACCGCCAACCGCGTCCGTCGATCACCTGCTCGTTGGCCAAGACCGTATTGTCGACTGGGTCCCAATTCACCACCGACTGCTTGCGATAGACCAAGCCGCGCTCGAACAGTTTGGTAAAGAACCATTGCTCCCAGCGGTAGTACTCCGGTCGGCAGGTCGTCACCTCACGACGCCAGTCGTAGCCGAGGCCAAGCAGGTCCATCTGTCCACGCATGTACTCGATGTTTGCGTAGGTCCACTTCGCCGGCGGTACGCCATTCTTGATTGCCGCATTCTCTGCAGGCATACCAAACGCGTCCCAGCCCATAGGCTGAAGCACGTGCTTGCCTTGCATCCGGTGGTAGCGCGCGATCACGTCAGAGATTGTGAAAACCCTGACGTGCCCCATGTGCAGTTTTCCGCTGGGGTACGGGAACATGGTCAAGCAGTAGTAAGGATCAACACCTTCGATCTCGTCGACTTCGAAGCAGCGGTGCTCGTTCCAGTACTGTTGCACTCCCGGCTCGATTTGCGCGGGATGATATTGGTCTTTCATGGGTTCGGGGCGGGTCTACGGGTCAAACGCGCAGGATACCGGCATCAGCCGCTCCGGTGAATGCTTCTCCTCGGTCGGCTTGCGATGCAAGTGCTCGAGCACTAGGCGGATGAGCGCCTCAAGACTCCGTGACCCACGAGGACCAACGCACTCATCAGTGCGAGCATGTCGCCGAAACGCGTGTAAGGCGTGTGTCCGGAGGCAGTGCGTACCGTCCCGGTAAGAATTGCCGGCTCAAAAGAAGCGGCACTTTCAATGACTCGACCTCGGTCGTCAATGATTGCCGTGATCCCGGTATTGGCGGCGCGCAACTGCCATCGCTGCGCCTCGGCTGAACGTGTGCGCGCAATCTGAAGATGCTGATGCGGTGCGATCGTGTCGCCAAACCAAGCATCGTTGGTGACGTTCAAGATCAATCTCGCATCCGGGAAGAATGTGAGCTGTTCACTCGCGTAGGCATCTTCGTAGCAAATGCTGGTTGCGACTGGCAGATCCGCGACCGCCAGCGGTTCCGGCTCAGCTTTGCCCCGTTGTAGGTCCGAGAACGGCAACCCTTGCAAGCGCATCCATTCACGAACGAATGCCGGTACCGGAAAAAACTCACCGAAGGGCACGAGGTGACGCTTCGCATATTGTCTGCGTGCGCCATTGCCCAACTGAAGAATCACGTTGCTCGGTGATTCTTCCTCCTCGCGCGCAAGTATCCCAACAAACAGCGTGCTGCCTGCCGACGACGCCATGTCGTCAAGTTGGTTCAGAAACCCCGGGATTCGATCGGCGACCGTCGGTAGCGCCACTTCCGGCGTCAGCAATACGTCGGCACCGGCGTAGTCACGGACGAACGCGCCGTACCAAAGGAGCGTGCGCTCGAACTGGTCTCGGTCCCACTTCAGCTCTTGCTCCAGCCCCAGCTGCGCGAGCGCGACGCTGAGCGATTCCGCTTCGACCTTTGCGTATTGCCGATCCTGAAGCACGAAGCTGGCGACCGTGACCGCCACCAATCCTATGGCGCCAATCCTGGCCGATTGCCCGCCATGCACGATGCCGCGCAACGAGGATGCGAGAATCAGGAGCGCGAGACTGCCTAGATACACACCGCCAACAGGTAGCCAACCGGCGAACGGTGTGTCCGGCAGCGTATAGCCAAGGGTGAGCCACGGAAAACCGCTCAACACCCAACCCCGAAGCCACTCCAGAATCAGAAAGATGCCTGGAAATACCAGCAGTGCCATTCCGCGGCTTCGATTCGCAAGGCGCACGGAAAGCGATGCCGTAAAGCCAAAATACAGCGCCATGATGGCGACCATCCCGAACACCAGGAAAATCGCGAGCGCCCACGGCGCCCCGCCAATGGTGACGATCGAGTGGTAAAGCCAGTAAGTCCCCGCTGTGAACGCGGCCGCACCAAAAACGAAGCCAACGCGCCACGCGCGTTTGGCAGGAAGGTCCCACCAACACCCAACCCACAGCGCCAAAAGCACAGGCGCCAGCCACCAGAGCCCGTAAGGTGCGAAAGCAAACGGCAATGCGGCGCCTAAAAGCGCCGCAACCAACAGGCGGAGTTTCATGAGTGTGCCCTATTCGTGTATTTAGGCCGCGTGCTCTTCGCTCTTTTCGATTCTGAACACGCTGAGCATATCGATGCGACGCCGATCGGCGCGCGTGACGACAAACCGAAAACCGTCGTATTCGATGGCCTCTCCCCGACGCGGTAATCGACCCAGCTCTGTCATCACCAGGCCACCGATCGTATCGAACTGCTCATCTGGCAAATCGCACGAGAAATGCTCATTGAAGTCATCGATGCGAGTCAGCGCACGCACAGCGTATCTCTCAACACCGTCCCGCTCGCCGTCGCGCCGAATCCATGCGTCTTCTTCCTGATCATGCTCATCGTCGATCTCACCGACAATCTCCTCCAACACATCTTCGATGGTAAGAAGACCGGACACGCCGCCATATTCATCGACCACGATCGCCATGTGATTATGGCTGGCGCGGAATTCCTTCAGCAGCGTATTCAAACGCTTCGACTCGGGAATGAACACCGGCGGTCGCAACCAGTTGCTGACATCCAGTGGTTTGTCGAGTGGATGACCCATGCAGTTCAGGAGATCTTTGGCCAGCAAGATGCCGACGATCTCTTCGCGCTCACCGTTATGCATGGGGAAGCGACTGTGGCCCGATTCGATGATTGCCTGCAACAGCTCACCGAACGGCACGCCGTCTTCCAACACCACCATTTGGGAGCGCGGGATCATGACCTCCCGCACCTGGGTCTCGGATACCTCCAACACACCCGTAAGCATGGAGCGCTCGTCTTCATCGAACACTTCCTGCTCACTGGCAGCGTCAATCAAGTGGAGGATTTCTTCTCGTGTCTTGGGCTCGCCTCGCAGTGCTGACAGCAATCGCTGCCAGAACCCCGTGTTCGAGCCCTGCGTACTTGGCGGTTTGTCTTCGCTCATGGCACCGTCAGGCAACTATGGGCCCGAAATAATAGCAACTTTTCCCCAAAACGGTATGTGTCACAGGTATGGATCATTGATTCCAAAGGTCTCGAGCACCTCGCGTTCAAGAGACTCCATACGCTCGGCCTCTTCAGACTCCATGTGGTCGTAGCCCAGCAAATGCAGCATTCCATGCACGGTGAGGTGCATCCAGTGGGCTTCTTCCGGCTTGTTTTGCGCCTCAGCCTCGTCTCGCACCACATCGCCACAAATCACGATATCGCCGAGATGGCGGGGCATATCAGGAGGCATAACCGCACCCGGAACGTCTTCGGTGGCAAATGCCAGCACGTTAGTCGGCTTGTCTTTCTCGCGCCAGTCGTCGTTCAAGGATCGGATCGTTTCAGCACTGACAATGCTCAAAGACACCTCGCCCCCCTGCGCATAGCCTGCCGCACTTGCGGCACCACGAGCCGCTGACTCAAGAACACTCGTCTCCGGCATCCCCTCAGTGTCGACGCCATCGTCAACCGACACCTCCAGCGTCACCGTCATCCTCGAAGAACGCTATTCCGGGTTATCTTTCTTCTCATACGCATCGTAAGCATCAACGATCGCCTGCACCAAAGGATGGCGCACCACATCTCGCGAACCGAACCGGGTAATCCCGACAGCGGACACATCGCTCAAGACGCGCAGCACATGCTTAAGACCCGACAACTGCCCGGAAGGCAGGTCGATTTGGCTGACGTCACCGGTAACGATCGCTGTCGACCCGAAGCCGATCCGCGTCAGGAACATCTTCATTTGTGCAACCGTCGTGTTCTGCGCCTCATCAAGAATGATGAAGGATTCGTTCAACGAACGGCCGCGCATGAACGCCAGTGGTGCCACCTCGATCATGTTGCGTTCGAGCAGCTTGGCGACCTGCTCATAACCCATCATTTCGTATAGCGCGTCATACATCGGCCGCAGGTAAGGATCTACCTTTTGCGTCAGATCACCCGGCAAAAAACCTAACCGCTCACCCGCCTCGACAGCAGGTCTCACCAGCACGATCCGGCGCACCTGATCCGCTTCCAGCGCCTCTACTGCCGCCGCGACTGCCAGATAGGTTTTGCCGGTGCCCGCCGGGCCGATGCCGAACGACAGGTCGTGTTGCCGCACCTTTGCGAGATAGTTCGTCTGGTTGGCGCCACGCGGTCGGATAAGTTTCCTTCGCGTCCGGATTACCAACTCATCTGGTGACTCAGCAAGTGCGATATGAGGCGTGTCTTCGGACACTGGTTGCATGCCTGACTCCTGTAGGCAGATATGGATATGTTCGGGTTCGAGCCGCTCGCTGCCGGTCAATTCAAAAAGCTGGCGCAGCACGCGCTCACCGGCCTGTGCCGATGCGGCATCCCCAATGACTCTGAAATGGTTTCCGCGGTTTGCGATTTCGACGTCGAGTCGTCGTTCGATGTGCCGCAAGTGCTCATCGAATTGACCGCTGAGGTTGGCGAGCCTGGCGTTGTCCTCCGGCTCAAGAACCAAATCTCTGCTGACCAGTGAACTAGTCAAAGCGAGTTGTGTGTCCCAGACATCTCGTCATGATTCAAAGGTACAAGAGCTTTCGCCGCAGGAAAAGCCCAAAAAAGTGGTTTTTCAGCAACGCTGAATGATGCGCCCCACGATTAGGCAGAGCGCGGCAAGTCGAGTTGACCGCTCGTCATGCGACCGCGCAGGGAATTCGGCAGTGCCTCAGTGATCTCCACATCAACAAATCCGCCAATGAGATCCGCCGGTCCGTCGAAGTTTACCCAGCGCATGTTCTCGGTGCGTCCTGCAAGTTGCTGAGCATCCTTCCTCGCATGCCGTTCGACGAGCACACGTTGTGTCGTGCCGACCATAGCCGCCGAAATCTCAGACGCTTGCTGGTTGATTCGCGCCTGTAACAATTGCAGACGCTTTTTCTTCACGTCCATCGAGACCTCATCCGGTAGAGACGCAGCCGGTGTTCCGGGACGCGCGCTGTAAATGAAGCTGAACGACTGGTCAAAACCGATCTGCGCGATCAGGTTCATCGTGTCTTCAAAATCCTTGTCTGTCTCACCCGGAAAACCAACGATGAAATCGGAACTCAGACTGATATCGGGTCGCACCGCTCTCAGCTTGCGGATCTTCTGCTTGTACTCGAGCGCCGTGTGACCGCGCTTCATCCTAGCTAGCGTTCTGTCTGAGCCGCTTTGCACTGGCAGGTGCAGGTAGTTCGCAAGCTTCGGTACGTTGGCATACGCCTCGATCAAGCTGTCGGTGAACTCCACCGGATGCGACGTGGTGAACCGGATGCGATCGATACCATCGACCTCGGCGACAAAATGAATCAGTGTGGCAAGGTCAGCGACCTGACCATCATGCATCGGGCCGCGATAGGCATTGACGTTCTGTCCCAACAGATTGATTTCGCGCACACCGCGTTCCGCGAGTTGTGCCACCTCAACGATGACATCGTCGAAAGGTCGACTGATTTCCTCGCCGCGCGTATACGGCACCACACAGAAGCTGCAGTACTTGCTACACCCTTCCATCACCGAAACAAAAGCCGTGGGCCCTTCGGCACGCGGCTCAGGCAAACGATCAAACTTCTCAATTTCCGGGAAGGAAATATCGACGACGCTCGCCTTCTGCTGGCGCGTCTTTTCTACCAACTCTGGAAGACGATGCAGCGTTTGTGGACCGAAAACGATATCGACAAACGGCGCGCGCTTGGTGATGGCCTCGCCTTCCTGACTGGCGACGCAACCACCGACACCGATTAACAGGTTCGGGTTCTTCTCCTTCAGCGGACGCCAGCGCCCCAATTCGGAAAAGACTTTCTCAGCGGCCCTCTCCCGAATCGAACAGGTATTGACGAGCAGCACGTCGGCCTCGTCTGGCGTATCCGTCAGCGCCATTCCGTGAGACTCGGCGAGCACATCTGCCATTTTCGACGAGTCGTACTCGTTCATCTG
The DNA here is from genome assembly GCA_038521865.1 of Pseudomonadota bacterium. GTDB lineage: Bacteria > Pseudomonadota > Gammaproteobacteria > Steroidobacterales > Woeseiaceae > CALBPI01. The sequence continues at coordinate 402,053 of JBCBKO010000003.1, forward strand.
GCAGCCGTACGTCTTGATGTAGAGTTTTCCAGTCATCCCGCCATTTTAGCCCACAACGCTGCAAACGCGGAATGGCTCGGAAGCACGACGGGATTCACTCAGTCGGGCTGTCCTCCGGAGCACTCACCAGATCCGGCTGCCAAAGCTCGACCTTGTGACCCTCGGGGTCAAGAAACCAGCCGAATGCACCATAGCTTTCGACAGTCACCTCATCGACCTGCTTACCGCCACCAGCAACCACCTGCGCTAGTGCCTCATGGATATCGTCGACGACAAAATTGAACATAAAGGTCTGGTCTGAGGGTTTCAGATACTCGGTATCGGCGGAGAAAACCGACCAAACGGTGGCCGATTTCTCGGGCATATTCGCGGGGAAGAACATCGTGCCGTTGTAACTGGTATCAATGTCGATTCCGAGGTGTTCCTGATACCACTTGGCGAGTGACTCATGATTGTTGCTCTTGAAGAAAATCCCACCGACACCCAAAACTTTAGCCATCTTGCACTCCTTATACTCGACGTGACTTAGACACATAGGTTGCTAGAATGTATAACCGACGTCCAGGTCTTAAGCGCGTGAGTGCATTGTGAGCCAACTATGAGTACCCCTAAGTCACTGATTCTATTTCTGGCAGTCGCCCTGTTGGGTTTGATTGCATTCGCGCTGTTCAGTGCAAACACAAGCAATGACGCTCCACTTGCTCAAGCGATGGTCGCAGAGGCCGAACCGCCTGCTCCGCAGACCATCAACGCAAAATCGCAGCGGGACCTGCGGGCCGAATCGGGGGTTACCAAGATCGCATCCGACTATCTTGATGATGCGACGCCGGTCGATGATGCCATCCCCGAGACGCTCGAGACCCTCCGTGAACTAGGCGCAGGTGCCGAGCAAGCACTGATTACCACACCAAGCGGCATGCGGTTCGAAATGACCAAGACACTCTTGGATGATCTCCATTTCGACGAGTTGCTCACTGCGCTGGACAGCGACCTTGTCGGACTCGACCTCGAAGCCGGTCTCTTGCCACTGATCTATGAATCCGCTGGCGAGGATGAAATCACCGTGGACAAACTCGCCTGTGGCGAAAAGGTGTGCGCCCTGCGCCTGTATGGCCCTACCCGCGATGCGCTGGAGTCCTATTTCGAGAAAGTCGCAAAAGCCGCCGAAGGCACGATGCTCTCGAAAAACTGGGAGGATCGTGAAGCACCCGGCTGGATCGAGCGCAGAGTCATTTTTGCGACCGACCAGAGCATGAACGGTTTCCTATTCGGCGATACCAGCTGGCAATAAAACAAAAAGGCCCGCACAAGGCGGGCCCGAATGTTGTTGCGCTCGTTCGACGTTTAGAACGGTATATCGTCGTCGAAATCGCTGACTGCTGCTGGCTGCTGCTGCGCCGGTTGTTGCTGCGGTCGTTGCTGACCGCCACTCATCGGCGCACCGGCGCCGCCACGACTGCCTAGCATTTGCATTTCGTCCGCAATGACCTCTGTCGTGTAACGATCATTGCCGTTCTTGTCCTGCCATTTGCGCGTGCGCAGCTTGCCTTCTACATAGACCTGCGACCCTTTTCGAAGATACTCCGCAGAAATCTCCGCCAGGCGACCAAACATGGCGATGCTGTGCCATTCCGTGCGCTCCTGCTGCTCGCCGGTTTGTTTGTCTTTCCAGCTTTCGCTCGTCGCGATCCGCAGGTTGGTCACCGCACCGCCGCTCGGCATGTAGCGCGTTTCGGGATCCTGACCGAGATTGCCCACCAGGATGACTTTGTTGATTCCGCGTGCCATTGCTCTCCCCAATCGATCGCTCTTGCCTGCAGTGTGACTGCAGAGCACTGTCTTAAACAACCCGGATTATGCGCCGGTTCGTAGACTATTGACACCGGCGGCGAGCATCCAGAGGCCGACCACTACCGTCAATGCCAGGATGCCAGTTTCAGGCCCTGCCGTATCGATGAAGATGCCGGCGGCAGTTGCGCCCACGAACGCCCCGAGGAATTGCGCGCTCGCGAACAGCCCGATGCAAGCGCCACGCTGCGCCGGTGACGCGCGTCGTGAGATCTGTGCCGGCAACGAAGCCTCAAGATAGCTGAAGCCAGCGAAAAACAAGCAGCAACCGGCACCGAACTCATATACGCCTTGGGCGTGCCACAACAAGACGAACCCAACGACCATCATCGCCAGCGACGGTAGTGTGAATCTCGCCGCACCCCGTGTATCTAACGCGATCATCGGGATGGCGATTGGCAGCGAGGCAGCTAGCGTGATCGCGTAGACCTTCCAAAGCTCTGCCTCGGGGTACCCAATTCGATCCGCCAGCAGATAGGGCGCTAACACAAAGAAGGCGGTCAATAGCGCATGGAGTAGCAACACTGCAGCGTCGAGTGCCAAAAGCTCGGGCCGCGTGAGTACGCGCCAGTCCCACGGTGCCGCTTCACGGATCACAGGATGATTTGATTCCTGACGAAACAAATCCGGCAACACCAGCGCGATACCCAAGCCGCCAAGCGCGGCCGACAACCAGAACAGACCTCGGACACCGAGTAGCGCGGAGACCAGAGGCCCAAGCACCAGCGCAAGCAGGAACGAAGCGCCAATCGATGCACCAAAAATCGCCATGGCCGGCGTTCTGACGGTATCGCGGGTGCGGTCTGCCAGCCAGGCCGATAAGGTCGCCGAAACCGCGCCTGCACCTTGGAGCAAACGCCCGACAATCACCCCCCAGATGCCACTCGCTGTAGCGGCGATGACACTTCCAGCCAGAAATACCGAGAGGCCAAAGACGATCACAGGCGCGCGACCCAAGCGATCGGACACAGCGCCGTAGGGAATTTGCAGTAGTGCCTGCGTCACGCCATAGCCACCTACAGCAATGCCGACGAGAATCGGCGTTGCATTGGCAAAGTCGTCGGCCCATAGCGCAAGCACGGGCAACACCATGAACAGACCGAACATTCTCGAAATCGAGACTGTGCTCATACGACCGATGAACTTCAGCTCCTCGGTGCTCAGTCGCGTTGCCGAGGGCGTTTGGGTGTTGGACAAAGGTTGAGTCTCTTTTGCGCGCCGCTGGTAGCGGCGCGTATATTAGCAGGTTGTTCTGATCCCCCAATCGGCACCTATGCAACGGTTTATTGAGCTTCGCGGCGCACGCACTCACAACCTGAAAAATATCGATCTCAAACTGCCCCGCGAGCAGTTGATCGTGATGACCGGTCTCTCTGGGTCAGGCAAGTCATCGCTTGCATTTGACACAATCTATGCGGAAGGTCAGCGCCGCTACGTCGAATCGTTGTCGGCCTACGCGCGTCAGTTCCTGTCGATGATGGAGAAGCCCGACCTCGACCATATCGAAGGTCTTTCTCCCGCGATTTCGATTGAGCAAAAATCGACGTCGCACAACCCACGGTCGACCGTTGGTACCGTTACAGAGATTTACGACTACCTGCGTTTGTTGTTCGCTCGTGCGGGCGTGCCGCGCTGCCCGGACCACGATGAGGTTCTGGACGCGCAAAACGTCAGCCAAATGGTCGACCAAGTGCTCGCATTGCCGGAAGGCTCGCGGCTCATGCTGCTCGCACCAGTGATTTCGGACCGCAAGGGCGAACACCTCAATGCGATCCAGAATCTGATGGCGCAGGGTTTCGTGAGGGCACGCATCGATGGCGAAGTCGTATCGCTATCGGAAGCACCTGAACTCGATGCCAAGAAGCGCCATACCATCGAGGCGGTTGTGGATCGCTTCAAAGTGAGACCCGACCTGCAGCAACGTCTTGCGGAATCATTCGAGACAGCGTTGCAGTTGGGTGACGGCAGTGCCCGAGTGGTTGCGATGGACGAAGACACCGATCTCTCAGATGCTGGCGTCGCCACCCAGAACGGCCCGTCTGGCGCAGAGCTGTTGTTCTCGGACCGTTTTGCCTGTCCGGTATGCGGCTACAGCATCGCTGAGCTGGAACCACGCCTGTTCTCGTTCAATAACCCGGCCGGCGCCTGCCCCACCTGCGATGGACTGGGCGTCAAACAATTCTTCGATCCCGAGCGCGTTATCCTGAACGAGGAGTTGTCGTTGGCAGGCGGTGCGATTCGGGGATGGGACCGCAAGACGACCTACTACTTCGGAATCATTCAGAGTCTCGGTGAGCATTTCGGATTTGATGTTGAAGCGCCCTTCAACTCCCTGACTGCCGCCCAGCGCAAAGCGGTGCTCTACGGCAGCGGCCGCAAGAAAATCGAGTTCCGCTATCACACGAGCGACGGGCAAACCGTCACGCGCAAACACCCGTTCGAAGGCATCATCCCCAACCTCGAGCGACGCTACCGCGAGACAGAATCATCGGCCGTTCGGGAAGAGCTCGCGAAATACCTGAATCAACAGGTTTGCCCCGACTGCAACGGCACGCGCCTGAACGCCGCCGCGCGCCATGTGTTCATCAACGAATACTCGCTGCCGGAAATTACGTCGCTAACGATCTCCAAAGCACGCAAACTGTTTGAGTCTCTGACGCTCGAGGGTTGGCGCGGTGAAGTCGCCGAGCGCATCGTGAAAGAGATCGCAGCTCGCTTGAGCTTCCTCGATGACGTGGGATTGAGTTACCTGTCGCTAGACCGCCGCGCCGAAACACTATCGGGTGGTGAGGCACAACGCATTCGTCTTGCCAGTCAAATCGGCTCGGGTCTGGTTGGCGTCATGTACATCCTTGATGAACCTTCAATCGGCCTGCACCAGCGCGATAACGAACGGCTTCTCGGAACCCTCAAGCACCTGAGAGATATCGGCAACACCGTGATCGTCGTGGAGCACGACGAGGATGCCATTCGTGCTGCGGATCATGTGGTCGACATCGGCCCTGGCGCCGGAGTGCATGGTGGCACGATCGTGGCTGAGGGGTCGCCGGAAGCCATCATGAAGAATCCGGCATCACTCACCGGAAAATTCCTCTCAGGGGAAGAGATCATCGAGGTGCCGACGGTGCGCCGAACGGATCGCGATGCCACACCGATCACCATCCGTGGTGCAAAAGGCAATAACCTCCGGGACATCACCGTCGATATACCAACGCGAATAATGACCTGCGTTACCGGTGTCTCAGGCTCGGGCAAATCAACACTCATCAACGCAACGCTCTACCCCAGCGCTGCAAACAAAATCAATCGAGCGTCGCACGAAGTGGCGCCTGTCGCAGGCGTCGAAGGTCTTGAGCAGTTCGATCGTGTCATCGACATCAGCCAGAGCCCGATCGGTCGTACGCCCCGATCGAATCCAGCCACCTACAGCGGCCTGTTCACACCGATTCGCGAGTTGTTCGCGGGCACCCAGGAAGCGCGATCGCGTGGTTACAAACCCGGCCGGTTCAGCTTCAACGTCAAGGGTGGCCGCTGCGAAGCCTGTCAGGGCGACGGCGTGATTAAGGTCGAGATGCATTTCCTGCCCGACGTATACGTACCCTGTGATGTATGCAAAGGCCAGCGCTACAACCGAGAGACGCTTGAGATTCGTTACAAGGGTCGAACGATTTCGGAAGTGCTCAGCATGACGATCGAGGAGGCGCTCGCGTTTTTCAAAAACGTGCCGACACTGGCGAGGAAGCTGCAGACGCTAATGGATGTCGGGCTCTCCTATATCACGCTCGGCCAAAGTGCAGTCACACTCTCTGGCGGTGAAGCGCAACGGGTGAAACTTGCACGCGAGCTTTCCAAACGCGATACCGGCTCTACACTCTACATTCTGGATGAGCCGACAACCGGCTTGCACTTTGCCGATATCCGACAGCTGCTGACCGTACTGTCCGAACTCCGTGACCGTGGCAACACGATCATCGTGATTGAGCATAATCTCGATGTTGTAAAGACCGCCGACTGGATTATCGATCTCGGGCCGGATGGCGGCGATGGAGGCGGACAAATCGTGGCCAGCGGCACACCGGAATCAGTGGCCGCCGACCCAAACTCGGTCACCGGGCGCTTCTTGAGAGACCTGCTGCCAAGAGCCTCCAAAAGCGCCTGATCGGCTGCATCTACTCCTCGATACCGAACATGGCTTTGGCTTTTTCCAAAGCCACGTCCTGCCCCGCAAAGTAGGTTTCACGCGTAGGCGTTGCCACTACATCCGGCATGATCCCGCCGCGAGGGTTCAGTTTGTCGGCGTTCGCCATGATAGTTCGCTGCAACGGAATACGGACACGGATGCCGCTCTCTGGCAGCGTCAAATAGGCGAGGTAACCTGCGGTCGCACCGGTGGCCGCACCGCCGGTAGGCTCGCCGACAAACGTGGCCCGTCCGATCCCACGCATCGCTGACAGCAGATGGGTGACGCCCGACGCGTTATCAAAACTCGTCAGCATGATGATCTCACCCTCAAACGCACCGCGTTTCGGCTTGAGTGGGCGGCCCGGCGCACCCGCCAGTTTCGACACCAGCTTGTAGTAACCGTTGTCGATCTTCTCGAACCATTTTGGATTCGGCTCCAACACTCGCTCTTCCCAGGTGCTGAGATGCTCGCGTAGTTCCGGCTCAATGCGATCAAACCGCGTCCAGATCTCGGGGGTCGGCTGCACAGGTTCATTGATCAGCCACTGGAATAGCCCCCAAGCGGCATCGTTCGAACCGCCACCGTTGAGTCGTAGATCAACAATCAGTTTGTCGCGACCTTCCTTGGCGAGTTGCCGAAAAATCGGCTTATAGAGCTTGTCGGGGTTGATCGGGCGGCGATAGTTGACGAACGTATCCACGGCCAGGTAGGCAGCATCATCACCCAGGGTTTCGAACCGCACGGCATCAACAAAGTTCCGGCTGAACCGCTTCTCACCCGTGATCGCGGCATAAGCTTCAAACCCCACGCGATCAACCGTCACTTCTTGAGTTGATCCCTCCAATCCAACCACGCTCAACACGGCCTGATCGGAGAGGTCGTAGACATACGGCATAAAGTGCTCGAACGCCGGCCCCATGAATTCACCGAAGTTCGCGATAGAGTGCTCCTTGATGTAGTCAGTGTCGCCATCAACCGGGAACACTGCGCTCACCGCTGCGATGAGTTCGCCAACCGATTGACCGTCAATGGCAACGATTTCGGTTTCACGCGCCAGCGGGACGCTCTCACCGACCTCGGTGACAAACATTCGCCCATCGAAAAACTGGTAACGGAAAGGCAGATAGATCGGCGCGGACTGACGTGCTGCCTCGATGTCCTTCGGCAACTCCGCCTTGGTGTGGTCGCACCGAATCTGGGCAAGAATCTCGGATATCCCGAAATACAGCTGACCGCGCGTCATCCCCTCTTCTGCCGCCGCACGCAACACATCCCAGCGTGATTCCAATTCCGCTTCGCTAACATAGCGATCGTAGCCCGCGTGAATCGCCATCAGCGCCTCCCGGGCGAGCTCGACATCTGCGCGTGCCGCCGCTCCCGTCAGCTCGGTAGTGGCAGGTGCTGTTGCCGAGTGGGCTAGCGCTGAACCCAACAGCGTTAACGTGGCAATGAATCTCTTGAACATCATGGGGACCTCCTCAAATTGAGGAGCCCAAACTAGCGATCTCTTCCGACCCCGGCGTCTCAACTTCCAGAAAAATCAAACAAATCGGGGATTTGAGACGTTTGGCCTCGAGACTTCCACTGGGTCGGTGTCATTCCAACCTGCTCGCGGAAGCAGCGATTGAACGTCGCCTTGGATCCGAATCCCGCGTCGAACGCCACTTCCAGGACGGTCCGTTGTTCGCTCGGATCGAGCAACCGTTCACAGACCTCCGCCAGGCGCAGGCCATTGATAAAGCCATTGAAGTTCATCTCTGGCACAGCATTGATCGACGCGGAAAGCGTTGATTCGTTAGTACCCAGATAGCGCGCGAGACGCCGAATACTGAGACCCGAGTCTCGATGCCAGCCGTTTTCCCGGATACGGTTTTGCAATACATCGAGCGACAGGTTGGATACCCGCGGCTCTGACACCGATTGCTCCGTTTTGTCTGCCGGCGTCGCCGTTCTCTTTGGATACGCGCGATCCACACCCGTCAACGCTTCGATAGCAAGCCAGAGCACTGCCGCGCCAACCCCCATTTGGATGATCGCGACCGTGTTGTAGCTGAAACGCCCAGCGAGCAGCTGGAAACTCTCGGCCGCCGCGAACAACCCAATGAGACCGACCATCGTGGCCAGAAAGACTCTGAGCGACGACAAATCGAAATCGCGCATAGAGGAATGGCTGGAGCGGAGCCAGTCACGATAGCGTGTCGATTCTTGCCAGCTCCGGTAGACACCGACTATGCCGAGCCCGACCGCGAGCAGTGACTCGACCGGGATGACGTAGGGATAGTGGAACGCATCGTTGTACGCAAATTTGTTCTCAGCGCTTCCGAGCAGTACAAAGCACAGCGTGTAGTACGTCGTTTGTATGGCGCCTGGCGCGAGCCAGAGCTTCCACTGTTTGGGGAGCTCCCGTCGCGTCAGTGACAGGGTGTACAGATAGATCAAGGGGCCGAGCCACAGCTCAGTATCGAACGGCGCGAAAGTCAGCCAAGGAAACAACTGGTATGCGCCGGCGAAGCCGATGATGGAAGGGGTGACCAAGAGCGCCCAGGCCAAAAGCCAAAGACTCAGGAAGATGGCCGCCCGGCGTTCAACCGACCGTTGAAGCAATGTGATACCAATAGGCAATAGCGGCGCTACGAGGATCAGGAGAATTGTGGTGCGCCAGTCAAACGACATGCTAGGTTTCGGGTCGGTTCATGTTCAAACGAAGCATATCGTGTCAAAAGGAAGCGTACTAACGACTCTCGTCGCCATTGCGGCCTTTGGTCTCAGTGGCTGCACCGGATTCGTCGCCGACCAGATTGTGAAGCCGCAAAACTCGAGAGTCGAAGACATGTTCACCGGATACCACGAGACCCTGCTGACCGCAGGTATCGAGCCGGTCGACTACGCGGACACTATCGTTTCGGAGCACATTGACGAGCGTTTCAACATCCCGACGCTATTGCTTGCCAGCAGTGACGATCAGTTGGTCCCTGCATCGGAAACGATGAAGACCGCGGAAGGCGCAGAGATAATCTCATTCGTCGAAGTGGCCGACGCTGGTGATCACATCTTTTTTTCGGGCGACCTTGGCGCGCGGTGTCGGGAAGTCATGCCATGGTTGGGGTATACGTTGAGTCTGGAACTACTGCGCAACCCGTGTAGGCAGCTTCAAACCTTCCAGAACATCATGGAAGCGCATGGCCCAGCCAAGGGTGCTAACTGACCGTAACGCCTTTCCAGAACGCCACGCGACCGCGAATATTCTCGGCGGCTGATTTCGGTTCCGGGTAATACCATGCCGCATCGGCATTCTTCGCCTCGCCGACCACCACCGAGTAATAGCTCGCCTCACCCTTCCAAGGGCAATGCGAGGTCGTTGCACTGTCTTCAAAGAACTCGCGCTTGAGCGAATCCGCCGGGAAGTAATGATTCCCTTCAACGACAACGGTGTCATCCGACTCGGCAATGACGGTGCCCTGCCATTCTGCTTTCATGTGTGACTCCTTGCTTGCGACCTCTAGTACTTGCCGAGTACGTTCAGGAAAAATCCATCAAACTCAAAATCAAGTTGCGTCAGATCATCTGAGAAATCGGTGAAGTTATAACCAACGCCGACTTTCATATGCTCTCCAATGTGCCGATCGACGCCGATCAGCCATCCAGTGCGGGCATTATCCGCCTCCTCGACCTCCAGCCAACGATACTCGGCCATGGCGTCCCAGTCACGGATCAAGTGATATCGAATACGCAGCGCGGCAAAGTTTGTGGTGGAGTCGAACCACTGACCTATGGAGCGATCGAGGCGGAGCTCGGACACCCGCTGCGCAACCTTGCCGCCAAGACTCCACTTGGGACCAAAGCGCTTGATGCCTTCGACACTCACAATATGCGAGCGCTGGTCGGTGCGTGAACCAAACGATCCGAACAAGTCCGCTTGCGCGCTGCTCGTGAGATCGTAGAGATAGGTGTACTTCGCAAGCCAATTCAGTCGATTGTCATCAACAGGCCGGTACGCAAAGCCGAGACCACCTTCGACCAGCTTCGCATCATCTTGGAAGTTACCATCGTCCTCGGTGTCGGCGTAGTTGAAGCGAGTCAGCATCCGGAAGCTGTCCGATAGTTTCCAGTCAAGGCGGTTGATACTGGCCCACTGGCGCACACTGTCCGCCGAAAACGCCGCCTGATCATCACGCAGCTCGACTCGGCTGGTCCAATTTAATCGCGAAGATCGGTACCCGCCGGACAGAGTAATCGCTTCGCGATCAACCACACCCAAATCAGCGTTGACGTCACTTCGCTGGAGCGTCAGTCCCAGGCGGAATCCACCAGGCGCATTCCAGTTCAATCCAAATACGTGACCAAGACTTACCGGTCCGCGCGTGTCAGCGGCGGTAGTCTCATTGAACACATCCAGTTGGTTGGAAATGCGCGAACGGTGCCCCAGCGCGAGCGTATTGCCGGGCAACAAACGATCGCGTCCATTACCTGTTGCGGGTAACCCACCGAGCGGATTATCCGTTGTATCCGTTGAATGCGTGAACGTGCCGTAAACCGTATGGTCACCAGACACATCGTGCGACAGCGTGACCGTCGCCCCATCGCCGCGGTGACCGGTGTTGGCTTCGGCCAACAGCGAGGTTCGCTCAGTAATCGAGTAGGTCATCCCCGCCGACAGCAAATCGTTATTGTCATAGTCTCCACCGTCGTTATCGACGGTGAATTGACCGATGGTATAGACCTCCGCGCGGCTCCCGATACGGTGCGCGTAACGCGCTGCGGCGAGTGTTGCGTCGACAGAAATACCACCCGGCGCGAGTGATTCCTGCGACAGTTGGCGAATCTCGCCCGACAAGGTGCCACGTTCACCGATACCTCGACTAACCTGTAACGTGATGTCAGTTTGTTCGCTTTGTGATTCGCGCTCGACACTACTCGCGCGCAGCGCCAGCCGACCGCGATCCGACCAGTCGTACAGCCACTCAACTCCCTGTTCGTAGATGTCGACGCCATCATCGCGTCGGGCGATCGAGAACTGATCATCCGTCCGGCGCCACCAGGCAGCGATCGTACTCGGAGTGTCTGTTAGACCCCGGTTTTGCAGATTGATGCGCCCCTCGATACCAATCGCATCACCAGCACGATTCTGCGCCGCATTGGCGTTCAAGGTACCGAAACTCAAACCGCCATCGGTCGAGAAGAACCGTTCGGTTTGTGTTGCCTCGCTGCTCGCTGCCTCAACCTTGAGATAACTGCCTTCACCGTCGGTAACCGCAACGTCGACGCCGGCCAGCGAATAGTCCTCATCACCACGGCCCTCGCTGATATAGCTGCCGCCTACGGATACGTGATCTCCGAACCAGTGTTTACCTCTGACGCCAGCCGCGATCTCATCCGCATCGAACCCAACCGGCAGGTATTCATAGTCCGCCACAAGGATCGCCAAATTACCGTCCAACGGACCATCGCGGACTATCGACGGCGCGGACTGTTGGGCGATCTGTAGCAACGGCTCACTCAGAATCAACCGACCCTGAAGCTCATCGATTTCGTAGTCGCGACCTCGCACCAGATCGACCACATTCACCACCCGATTGGTATCGGCGTCGCGAAACTCGATTCGAACCTGATCGGACCCAGGCACTACGTCCAAATGGCGCAGGTAGTAAAGACTGCCACCCGTGCCCAGAAACTCGCTATGTCCGAGCACCGTTTGTGCCTCAGAACCGAACACGCTCACTCGGGTCCTGGTTTTATCATGCTCCGTGGTTGCGACACTACGCCAGTCCAGTTGCGCGCCATACAAGGTGCGGCGGTACTGAATGAACTCGCTATCATCGACCTCGGTTTGGAAGTTACCCCAGATCACCTCACTCTTATCCCACTCAAGTCGGAGATAGAGTCGGCCTTGGCTGTTGGTGTCGTTGATGGTCGTCGAGTCATCTCCATAAACCGGGTAATACCGATCAGGATCAATGCGTCGGAACAATGCTCGTGGGTCACGTTGATCGAGATTACCTAGAATGTCGTCGAGCTGCTCCTCCCGACTGTCGAGCTGACTCGTCAGCAAGTACTTACCTTTGATCTTCGCCTTGAGGTAGTAAGCCAACCGTCCCTCGATGAGCGTATCTTCGGCGTAGCGATCGTTGGCAGACAACGGCTCTAGCGAACCGGACAAATCATTTGACGCCGCAGTGAAGTCGGCTAAAGCCACAAGGAATGTGTGCTCCCCGGTCACGGTAACGGGAATATCTTTCAGCCAGACATCGCCGCCAGCCATCTCGACGGCCAATCGTGCCCAACTATCGCCAATCGGCAATAAATACTCCGCTGCAAACTTACCTTCCGTGTCAATCGGCAACCATTGTCCGTTTACGAGCACAGCATGGTTTTCCGGGAAGTCATGTCCTTGCAAGCGCACACGCGCACCGTGCAACACAATATTCTGTCGTGCCAGCGCCGACCGCCCATAGGTTGCATTCAAAAGGCGGTTGGCTTCGTGATCCGGGACATTGAGTGCTTCACTGATGCGCACGGCAGGAGACTGTGTTGATTCGAGCTGTTTCAGATAACGCTCGGACTGCTCTGCCTCGAGATCGACGTATTCATCTATCGTCACCACCCGCACCAGGCCTTCCTGCGTTCGATCGCGCTGCTCGCCGCTGGTCGCCACCAGCTCGTACGCAAATTGTGTTCCTGGAATGAGCAAACTCGAGGGCGGCGTCCATGTGAAGTTGACGAAGGCGGTAAACGCCTCTGGTGACGACTCTGGCGACAACACCGCGATAGGAGCAACACGATCGGCATCCGTATCCCGATAGATTCGCAACTCGAAATCATCAACAAATGCAGCGTAGTTGCTGTAACCAACGAAAGCGACGGAACCTGGCGACTCCGTGCTGGCCACATAGCGTGGACCAGCAATCGACAGACGGGCTTGCATCGCACCGGCATCTTCTGTGGCCCAGATGACGCCACCACCCGGCAGCCCGATTCGAAAACGACCATCCGTAGGATGTGGTGGTGCCGCTTCGGAGGCCGGATCGTGCCACTGCAGGGACTCGGTTCGCGCAATCATCTGACCGTTCTCGGTACAGCCCTGAAGCGTGCAATCATCAGCGTAGGCGGTTGAGACAAACAGACTGAGAAGCGCGCCGCCTACACGGCTACCCCAACCTTGCGTTTTTCGCGTTCCACTTGTCTGGTTGTTCGTTGCCATCACGAAGACCTCAGTGTTGCGCCATACAGTCTCAGGCACGTTCTCGCGCAACATCTCCATCAACGCTCTACCGCGCTGCGATGCCAGCTTACGCCCGGCTTGATCAAAGTCGGATAGAACCACTACGCGTCCGCCACCGGATTCATTGAGCCGACTGATCAAATCGGCAATCAGGAAGCGATAGTCGTCGCGTACGGCAGTTCCGCCCGGCTCGAAGAACATCGGAGAAAACTCGAAGGTAGTGAGATCGGACTGCGTGGCTCGCAGCTGCGGCATACGAACCCCGAAGTCGAATTGGTTCAACAGACCTTGAGTGATGCGTTTTACACGCGGGTTCTCCGTTGTGAACTGACTGTCGCGCGGCAGCGTCGCCGGATCGACTTTCACAATGAAGTTACGACCTCGTTCCATGAATCCGCCATCAACCGCGGCGATGTGATAACGACCCTGGGCGTCGGTTTCGATCACGATCCCCTCGACGGTAGCGAGGCGCACACCGGCGATACCAGGCTCTTGTAATCCATCGTTCACGATCGTCACGCGCATTTGATCCGTCGGTTCCGGCTCGCCCATCTCCGTGACTTCATAATCGACGCGTTCATCGCGCTCGTAGATGACGCCAATCTCGACCCGTCGGTTCAGTGCCATACCTGCAGGCGTTGCGTTGGTCGCCACTGGCTGCGTATCGCCACGCCCCGCTGTTTCGATCGCGGTGTCTGGGAGATCGAGCGCTTCCTGAATGAAGCGTGCGACGGTATCCGCTCGGCTCTCCGATAAGCCCTGGTTGTCGGTGTAGATCGCCGCAGTCCGTGCACTGAGGCGCTGATTGTCGGTATGGCCGACAAAAGTCAGTCGCACGTTGCGTTGATCTTTGAGCGAATCCAGTACCGCACGTAGTTGCTCAATGTATGACGCAGGAATCTCTGCCTTGCCTGACGCAAATCGAACCGGATCGACGATCGAGTCTTCGATGACCGTCTCTGCGCGCGTTGCAACTCGAGTGACCGCTTGCGGTGCGTTAAAGACACGCTCACGAATCACGCGCAGCGACTGCGCGTTCAACCCGCGGGCAACCTTGCCTGTGTGACCCGTCGTGACGCTGCCGTCGGCGTATGTCGTGATCTCGAAACCTTCAGCTGAGGTCAGCGTGAGTGGTGCGGTGCTGTAAGGTACGTTGACCACGATTCTATGCCGATCGAGGTTGTCACCCTCACTCAATCGACCGGCGATCGAACCCATATCACGACCGTTACTGAATGGTCCGCCGCGGAGAACCAGTCCGGTCGCGTCGGCGCTATCCTGCCAACCATCACCATCTCGATCGTGCCAGACCTTACCGATGATCGTCGTCTCTTCGAAATCCGGATCAGCGATGACTTGCACCATCGCGGTGTCTTCGTTGCCGATCGGTCCGCCGTTTAAAGTCGGCTCAGCCGTATTGACGTAGTCGCCCGCCGTGACCCCGGCCCCGACACGCAACAGGTAGCGAATCGTTCGCAATTGACCCGGCGCTAGTTCGATACCCTCGAACACGACAGGGCGCGGGCCCGTCGCGGTGAAGCCATCGCGACTGCCATCGAGTGTGGCTGAATCTTCGACGAAGCTGAATCCGGGCGGCAGCGAATCCACCACCTCAATGCCAGGCAGAGCGACCGGGCTCAGGTTCTCTACCGTCACGGTGTAGGCAATCAGACTACCGACCGTGGTTGTCGGTTGCGCCACCCGTTTGGTGAGTCGAACGCTACTGGTTTCCACACCCAGCGGATCCAGCGGGATGTGGTTGAAGATCACATCCGGATCATTGTCTTCCAGCGTCAGGCTCGTGAAGTACTGCGTACTCTGCCCTCCGCTTGGCGCGTTACCGGTGTCGCCAACACGTACGGGATCACCGAGACCGGTTGGATCGATCGGTCCGTCCTGTGGCGGAATCAAATCTGATAGTCCCTGCTGATAGTCTTCAGGCACATCGAACTCGACGACAAACGTATCGCCGGATGCACAAGCCGCATCAGCACCGAGCAACACGTCAAAGCGGTACAGACCATCGTTTGCGGTCTGCTGGTTTTGCTGACCCGGCAGCAGGCAGGCTTCCGGTAGCGGGTCGCCCGCAGCGTTGACCAGACGGACGAGCACACCTGGGACCGGGGCGCGGGTAACCGCGTCATAGAACACGCCGCCCGGATCGACCGGTAGGTTCTGATCCAGCACGGTCGTATTCGGCGGCAAACTGATATCCGTCAGTGTACCGAAGGTGGTGTTGGTGTCCGGATGCAGGAGACTGACTGAGTAGCCATCGCCAGGCACAAGATCGGGCACGGTGTAGGAGCCATCGCTCGCCACTGCAGCCGTGGCAACAAGATTCCCGCCGGCATCGCGCACCTCGATGATCCAGCCTTCCAGCGGCAATTCTGCCGCGTCGAACACGTCGTCTGCATTAGCATCCAGCCACACATTGCCGACGAGCGTCGCAAGCCCCGCGACCTGGCCATTGACGCCCACGACGGTGACACAACCGCTCTGCGAGAGTGTGTCAGTGAACTCAATGCGATAGGTGTCTTCAAACGCCGTATTGAGCACACCATCGTCGTCGGCGCCCGCACCTACGGCTTCGACGGTAACGAGGTCTGCGGTGAACACACCGGTTGCTGCGCCGGTCTCGGTAAGCGTCACGAGCTCCTGTTCGCCGGTTACCGTGTTGGTGACCATCACCTGCACCGTATCGACCACCGCATCGTCTCGGTTATCGTCTGGGTCGGTAACGCTGAGCGGAAGTGACTCGCCCGGGAGAATCTCTGCGGCAGCGCTAATTATCGCATCGGTCCCCGTCTGGACCGTGATTGTTGTCGGTTCGGCGTTGTTGCTTGGGTCACCATCGTTGTCAGGATCCGGGTCGGCACCGGCAACAGAGTCGTCAACCAGCGCTGTGCCCGCCGGGCTGACACCTAGAGCCTGCACCGAGTTACTCAATGGGCCTGCGACACACACGCCAGGCGCCTGCAGATTCACGGTGACGTCAAACGTAATGGTCGCTTCACCACCAGCGGGCAACGATTGGCCGTCTGCCAACAGGTTGGTGTCGCTCACACCATCAAAGGTGGCACGAGGTGTCGCCAGATCGCCGACGATCGCAAGATTCTCGATCTGCTGGATCGTTCCGGGCGCGAAATTGTCAGCAAGCGGTTCGATCACCGCGATATCGTTGATAACGACATCCCCGCTATTGACCACGCGCACGCTAACTGACGTCGTGAACGTGTTATCAAAGTTTGGTAGCGCATCGGTTGCGGTTTTTGCAACGCCCAGCACCGGCATCTCGCTGAAGCTGCTCGTGGTCGGTGAGTCATCGTTGGTCGGATCCCCATCACCATCCGCATCGGGCACCGCACCATCGACTGAGGTATCGGTGGGGATCGCACCGGATGGCGAATTGCCCGACGCGACCACCTGATTGTTGTACGGGCCAAGGTTGCCGCCTGGCGTCACCGTGACCGTCAGATCGATCGCACCGCTCGCGCCCGCAGCCAACGTATTGCCAACCGCCAAAAGACCTGAATTACCTGCACCATCGAATGCGCCAGCGGCGACCGTGAAGTCTGTGCTTGTTAAGGCGTCAACGACAAATGTCGCACCGGCAAACGTCGTTGCAAGCGGCTCATCGACTTGCAGGTCGGTCAAGGTAACGTCCCCGGAATTCTCAACCACAATGCGATAGCCGAGTGTGTAAGTTCCGTCGCCGTTATTGGTCGGTCCATCAACGAGCACTTTGGCGACGCCCAACTCGGCGTCTTCGGCGAAGGTCACGGGCGTCGGCGCATCGTCGTTAGTCGGATCGCCGTCTCCATTTGCATCAGGATTCGAACCGTTATTCGAAAGATCCGATGACGTCGCACCAGATGGGGTTTCGCCGGTTGCCTCGGCCGAATTATTGTACGGGCCGAGGTTGCCCCCCGGCGTAATGGTCACAGTGAGTTCAACTGTGCCCGACGCGCCGGGCAGTAACGTATTACCGGGGGCCAACAGACCGGGACTTGCGTCACCGTCAAAACCGCCCGCAAGTGCAAACGTCGGGCTCGTCAGCGAATCAATCGTGAATCCGGCGCCCGCAAAGGTCGTGGTCAAGGGTTCGGTGACTTGCACATTATCCAGCGCCACAGCGCCCGAGTTTTCGACAAGCAGCTGGTAGGTCAGTGTGTAGCTGCCATCACCGTTGTTCGTCGGACCCGCCGCAATTAATTTTGCGAGACCGATCTCGGCGTTTTCATCAAAAGTCGTCGATGTAGGAGTGGTGTCATTAGTCGGGTCGCCGTCACCGTTTGCATCGGGCACAGGTCCGTCGGTCGACACATCCACCGGAGTCGCTCCCGATGGCGCCACACCCGAGGCGGTCGCGAGATTGTCGTAAGGACCCAGGTTCGCTCCAGGCGTTACGGTCACCGTCAATGTGACCGTGCCACTCGCCCCAGCGGTCAGTGTTGCTGCAGGTGCAAGCAGCCCAGGTGACGCTGCTCCATCGAACCCCGCGGCAACGGTGAAGTCAGCGCTGGTCAACGTATCCACCGCAAACGCAGCACCCGCAAACGTAGCATCCAGCGGCTCATCAATTTGCACATCGGTGAGATCAACGTCGCCGAAATTCACAACCACGATTTCGTAAGTCAATGTGTATGAACCGTCACCGTTATTGATCGGGCCATTCACAACCGCCTTGGCGACACCGATTTCAGCATCTTCGGGGAACGTAACCGACGTTGGCCCCTGGTCGTTGTTGGGATCGCTATCGTTATCGGCGTCGGGTTCCGAACCGTCTACCGAATCATCGGTGAACACCGCATTCGATGGTGAGGTACCCGACGCGACAACCGTATTGTCATACGGGCCGAGATCCGCGCCTGGTGTGATCGTGAGATCGAGTGTCAACGAACCACTAGCGCCAACTGCTAGCGTGTTGCCTGGGGCTAACAACTCGGTGTCAGTATCCCCGTCGAAGCCGCCAGCATTCAGCGTGAATTCTGCACTCGCCAACCCGTCGATGACGAACGCGCTCGCATCTGCGAAGGTGGTGGCCAGCGACTCGGTCACCGAAACGTCACTAAGAACCACGTCACCCGCGTTTTCAACCACAATCGCGTAACTGACCGAGTAGGTGCCGTCACCGTTATTAACCGGCGTGCCGACGACGGCCTTAGCTACACCGATGCGCGGGCCTTCGACGAATGAAATCGGCGTCGGATCGCTGTCATCGCCCGGACCGTTCACGCCGTTTTCGTCGGTTACCGACGCGTTGTCCGAGACATCGCCAACAGTGTTCCCACCCGGCGAGTCCCCGCTCGCCGTTGCGCTATTCTCGTAGGGCCCCAGATCGGTGCCAGGTTCGACCGTAACGTCGAGCACAACCGTGCCGGTTGCACCTGGTGCTAGCGTGTCCGTACCCGCGAGCAGTCCTGCGTTTGGTGGCGTCCCGGTAAAGCCCGGGAAATTGATGGCAAGATCAGCGCTTTGTACGTCATCGACGACAAAGCTTGTCGCATCCGCGAACACGCTCGACAGATCATCAGTGATCTGTACGCCAGCCAGCGCAACATCACCGGTGTTCTCGACCAATAGTTGATAGGTCAGGCTGTAAGTACCGTCGCCGTTGTTTACCGGGGCGCCTACTACCACCTTCGCAAGTCCGAGTTCAGCATTCTCAGCCAATACCACCGGCGTGATTCCAGAATCATCGCGAGGGTCGCCGTTGCCATTCGCATCAGGCACCGAGCCATCGGTCGATATATCGGTCGGTGTCGCGCCGGACGGCGACGTGCCCGATACAGTCGCTGTGTTATCGAATTGGCCAAGATTTGCGCCGGGGGTGATTGTTATCGTGAGGTCAATGGTGCCGCTGTCGCCGGCATCCAATGCATTGCCGGGGGCTAACAAACCGGGATTGCTATCTCCGTCGAACACACCGCTCGCCACAACGAATTCGGCACTCGTGAGCGCATCAATCGTAAAGGTGGTTCCGCTGAAGACGGTTGCCAACGATTCTTCGACCTGCACGTCTGTCAGCGCGACATCACCCGAATTCTCGACGACGAACTGATAACTGACGGTGTAAGTGCCGTCACCGTTGTTGGTCGGGCCAGCGCTGACAGCCTTAGCCAAACCAATTTCCGCATCCTCAGCGAGGGTTACACGTGTCGGTGCATCGTCGTCGCTAGGGTCTCCGTTGCCATTGTCGTCGGGTGTCGCACCATCGGTAGAAAGGTCCGAAACGGTGTTGCCGGAGCGGTTACTATCGCCACTCGCGGTCGCTTGGTTATCAAAATCGCCAAGGTTTGCACCCGGCGTGATGGTCAGGTCCAGAACAATCGTGCCGCTCTCGCCCACCGGCAGTGTGGACGCGCCAGCATCCAGCAATCCGGTATCGGGTGCTGTACCGGTAAACCCGGTGTTTTCGGTGAGGGTTGTCGTTGTGCTCGTGACGGTGACGTCGTTCACCGTAAAACTTGCGCCTGCAAACACTGTGGCCAGCGGCTCATCGATCTGCACGTTCTCGAGAACCACATCGCCCGAATTCTCAACAATGAGGGTGTATTGCAAATCGTAGCTGCCGTCGCCGTTGTTAACCGGACCGCTGGTGGCTTGCTTCGCCAAACCGATCTGCGGCGACTCGGGCGTAGTATCAACGGAGAGTGTCGCCTCGGTCCGATAATCGTTGAGCGCGCTTGCGTCCGTAATCGGATCGTTTCCGCTGCCAGCACCGAGATCGCTTGCATCTCGGACGCCGTCACCAGCACCACCACTCAACTGTCCGCGGTACCCAAGCTCGCAGACGGCATCCAGTGAGTCGCCGGGTAACACACTGCTCTGAAGCCCGACATCAAACTCCACAACAAGACTGGCTGATGGATCAAACTGAAACTCGTTTGACGCAGTCAGGACGTTGTTGGCAGCTCCCGAAATCGCAAATGCGCTTGCATCCACCGGTGTAGCGGTGCCGTTCAGAAACACATCTCCCGCCGGCGTGACCGACAGTGCGGAAATATTCTCGAAGCCGGCAGGCAAGGTGATCGCAAAGCCACCACCGGCTGGCGCTCCGGCCTGGAACGCCGTCGCCTGACCCGCGTTGGTGAGCGCGTAGCTCAGCGTCACGCTCGGCGTAGGATCCGTGCGATTGTCAATTGGATTCGGCGCTGCGCTGATCGAGCAAGTCACTTGCGGCTCGACGACCTCGGCAAACGCCGTTGTCGTAGTGCCGATACTCGATCCGTTAATCGAAAGGTCGAAGGAATTGTCGAGATCTGTACCCTGCTGGTTCCCGAGCTCGTTGAGTACGAGCGCATCGAACTCCAACAGGACAAACTCGTTGTCGGCGTCCATATCGTCGTTCATCAGGGTACCTAGTGCGAATACCGGGTCAGTACCCGAAGCGAACGGCCCACCGCTTGCGGCGATCTCACAATCGGGATCAATCGCGTCGACTGAGGACTCATCACCGGTCACGTTCAATGTGCCGCCGTTGCTGCAGGCAATCGCTGGTGTCGGCGTAATCCCGGCCCCTTCTGCAACCAAAGCGAGACGCGCCGTGCCCGACACGTAGGCAAGCCCGTCGGGCAACAAGTCGGTAATCGTGAAGTCCGGCGCGTTGCCCTCCGGTAGCGTCACCTGCAAGCGGTATCGAATACGCTCTCCGATCGACACCACGCGCGGCGTGCCCGACGACGCACCATCACCTGCTTCGCTTGTGTGAGCAAGATCCGTGCTGTCGATAGTCTTGGAGTTGACGGTTGCCGCGACATCTACCGTGGCGGTGTCATCGGCGCTGTAACTCTCACCAGCGCCCGCCGGCGAGTTGGTCGCGTTAGTCGGGTCACCAGTCCCTAACAATGAGTCGTAATCAACAGACGCTGTATTTGCTACCTGCGTGCCAGGTACAACGCTCGCTCGCGCTTGTGCGCTGTAGCGTACCTCGCAGATTTCTCCGAGCGGTAATGCGTCGAACGTGATCGTAATGCCCGCACCAAAAGGATCAGCACTATCCACGACCGCGCCGGGCGCGGTACAAGTACCGCCGCCGCTTGGTGCCGCAGGTCCACTGATAAACGTGAAGTTCTCGAGGTTGGTGCCGTCGAGCGTATCGGTGAACGACAGATCAAACGCATCGGCAAGAGAATCACCGGAATGAGCGACCGTAATCGCGTAAGTCACGGTGTCCCCAGCGTCGATCGTGTCCGGCGCCGCGGTCTTTGTGACTTCCAACTCGGGCTCGACGTTACGCACCTGCACCGTGGGCGACGTTACCGTGACCTGATCGCTATCGATCCGGAAGCGGTTACCGCCGGTCGAGCCGTTCGTGGCGCTACCCGGATTCAGAAAGTTCAACTCGAGCACAACGAATTCTGCGTCTGCATCAGTCTCGGAGTTATTCACGTCACCGAGATTGATCACAACGTCAGTGCCAGTGTTGAATGTCGTGCCGAAAACAGGCAGTCCGCAGGTTGGTGTAACACTGGCCGTCGCGCCTGAAATTTCCAGTATGCCTGCCGTGCAGTTCGCCTGAGAGAAACCGCTGGCAGTGACGCCACCCGCAGCCGAGGAGACAAATGCAATCGTGCCACTACCATCGTCCAGGAACCGCAAACCGCCCGGCACGAGATCAATGAGGTCAACGTTGGATTGGGCCCCTTCCGGAATCTCCACTGACAGGCGGAAGCGAACCACTTCACCCGAGGCAAGCGGCAGAGGTGTGGAACCCGGGGTCGCACTCTCTGATGTTGCGATCGCGGCCTTCTGTGGCGCTGGTTGCGCGGCAGTGGTTACTACAGAGTCAATCGTTTGCGGGAAGAACGGCGTTGCGCCCGGTGCCGACGCCCAGGTAATCGAGGCGGTATTGGTGATGTCCTGACTTGGCGCGACATCGACGTCGACAATACAACTAACCGTCAATACGACCGATGCACCGCCATCCAGTGCCGTGGTATCTGGCCCGTCGAAGCTTGTAAATCGGAATCCATCAACGTCGAACGGACTATCACCGCCCGCTCCCGCACCACCGCTGACGCTATCGAGTGCGCAACTGTTGACGCCGGCAGGTTCGGTATCGGTAATTACGACGTCGTAGGCTTCGGCTGTGGAGCTATTGGTCGCCGTAATATCCCAGGTAACCGTGTCTCCCGGCTCATATCCCGTTGCGCCTGTCGTCGGCGACTTCGACAGCGTGAGCGCGGGCGAACGAACGGTTAGTGACGTCGTCTCCAGATCAATCGCATTATCAACCGGCGTATTGTCAGTCGTTGCCTGGAACAGATTTGAGAGTACGAGGTTGTCGGCGAACGGCGCGTTGTTTACGACAACAGTGACGTCGACCTCGATCACCTGCGGAGCGGCGGTCGCCACATTCGGCCATTCGATACGCAGCGAGTTATCGGCAGCGGCCGTTGAAATCGAGATCGGTGTCAGACCGAGTGTGTCGTTCGGCGTGCGAACAATGTCGACGTTCGCACCACCGAGATCAGTGCTTGTACTGATATCAGTCGCATCGAACACTGGGAGCGGAAAAAAATCATCGAAGACGATGCCGTTGGTATCGCCTGAAGGTATTTCCATCCGCAACCGGAACGTGACAGGGTCACCGGGTTGCACCACACCGCCGCCGGGCGATACGAGCGTTTTCTCAATCCCGATACCTTCGATAGTGAACGAGGCAGCAGATCCATCAGTACAGTTGGTCGCGTTGCCCGCACCATCCAGATCGTAGGTGGCGGTGACTGCGTTATTTAATGTGTCGCGAGCAAGCACGGGCTGGCCGGTCGCATCAAACGTCTGGTCGATATCGGCGGTGTAGGTGACCACCACGTTGCTGGTAGCCGGTAAGGTTCCCAGCGCGTCACTCACAAAAAAGGTAACCGTGGTCTGCCCTGTGCCCGGTGTGTCTGTCGCGATGGTCCTTAATGCACCAGAAAGCGGCACATTCGTCGCACCCAGCGTAGCTACCGCATCATCGTTAAACGTGACGCCATCCGGTAGCACATCGATCGCCTCAAGCCGTGCTATACCCGGGACGAACTCTGAAATCTGAAAATTGAAGTTATAACTTCGAGTGCCGCCAGGACGCGATGCCCCACTTGTGCTCTTTTGCAGCGCGACATGTTTCGCCGTGTTGATGGCCCCCTCGTTGGAGCAGCTGGTCGTATCGAGTGTGTTAGTGATGAATACATCAAACGTCGCGCAGATATCCTGTGCGACTCCGGGCGTACCTACACCAGAAGCACACGACAAATCGATCGAGCCACCCGGAGCTGCCGTGAGATCTGCGGGTGTGGTGACTGCATTGCAGCTCGTGCCAGTTCCCGAGAAGTTGATCGGACCCACGAACTGGACGTTGCTCGGCAACACGATCGGATTGATTCCAGCGAAATCGATGGGTGCAACAGTTCGATCCGCGGCGATATTGGCACACGCCTCGACTGGGAAGGTCCACGCCGGTCCAGGCGGACGCTCACCCTCTGCGGTCATATCGGTCAGGTCATAGGTGACGATACGTGGCGTAAAGTCGCCCTGCGTCGCCGTCCCGGTGATCGGTCCGTTGTCCCCCGTTGGCGTATCACCTAAGGCAAAAACGGGAGTGATACCGATAGCGTCTGGCAGCAGTACATTTTCCACCGCATTGACGTCGACATCGACGCACAACTCCATGGCCAATGCCGGAGACCCCGATGTGACGCTGCCGATCGGATACGCAACGGTATATAGCGTTGAACCTTCCGGCCCGGTGACGGGCTCGCCGGTCACGGAGTCGGTCAACTGGTTCCCCGGTGCTGCCGGGAAAACGCCTTCGTTAGTAACGGACAATCCGGCGCCAACAAAAGACGCGCTGGACAGATCCAGCGATGGGTTCAAAACGACTTGGTAGTAAGGGGAGAAGCCCGCTGTCGTCACGTCGCTGTTCGAAAACTCAGCATCGAAACAGAACTGCTCGCCGACAAAACTCTGTGCGGGGGGACTGGTTGTAAGAACAGGAGTGCCCGCCCAGACACTCGATACCCAAAACGCCAACAGGACGCCTGCAAGCATCCGGTAGCCATTCCATCCCATCGTTATCCGCTCCCTAGTCCGCCACACCGGCTCATTTTTGAAGCCGGATTCGACGGCCTCGGCGCAATCTACACACCGAAGAAGGCACGCGCCTCACTGGACAGTGAGCCACTAAGCCTCTGAAAGTAGTGCTGTAGCGATATTACGAACCAGATTCGGTTTGGTATCTGTGACCCCTGTCTCAATAAAGCGACAGTATCAGGTCTGGCCGAGTGTATTGTTCGGCCGCGCCGAGGTATAACGGTTTTTGCGAAAGGTGCGCCGTTCTAACGGACTATTCCGCCTCGCGACGAAAGTCCCAGTCCATTTCGGCGGCAAGATAAACAAACGCGGCATACGTAGCTACGTTTTGGCGGAATGACTCCGGATCGATCTTGTCGATCGTATCGTCGGGAGTGTGGTGCAAATCGAAATAGTCCCAGCCGTCCTGTCGGGGCGTAACGACTGGCACGCCATAACGCGGCAACATCGATACATCAGGGCCACCAAAAGCCTGGTTGCCACCCGGCGTGATGCCCAAGGGTTCCAGCGTCTGTTGCATCGCACGCGCGTACGGGAGTGCGCCATCACCGAAGCGCGTTTCAAAACGCCAGACTTTGCCAGCCCCGAAATCACTCTCCGCCGCGAGGATGTGGTAATCCAATTCGTCGGCATGCGTCTGCGAATAGGAAATACCGCCAAGCAAGCCGACTTCTTCGGAGCCATACAAAACCACACGAACCGTGCGCTTCGGTGCTTGCCCTAATGACTTGATCACACTGGCAGCGCCTACAACGATGCCGCATCCGGCGCCGTCATCCACCGCGCCCGTGCCGAGATCCCAGCTGTCGAGGTGGCATCCGATCAGCACAATCTCCTCCGGAACTTCACGACCTTTGATCTCCGCGATAACGTTGCCGGACGTGGCGTTGCGTTTGGTCTCAACCTGGATGTTGACACGAACACGCACCGGGCCCTTCTCGAGAAGCCGCGTGAGCTGCTCGGCGTCAGGTGGTGACAGTGCCGCGGCGGGCCCGTCGCCGACCGCTTGGCCGCGCGCCATCATCCCGGTGTGTGCGAACCGACGCGACTGCGTACCAACCGATCGGATCAAGCAAGCGGCCCCGCCCTTCTCACTCGTCACCTTCGCACAGTTACGTCGCTTGCGAACCGCCATGCCATAGCCCGTGCCGTCCTGCGTGCGCGTCATTTTTTCGTCAATGAATACGATCTTCCCAGCAACAGTATCCGAGTCGGCATCACGGAGTTCCGCCATGCTCTCGAAACGGATGACATCAGCTTCAACGCCACCCTCTTGCGTTGAGGTCGAGCCACCCAATGCGGTCACAACCAGCGCTTGCGGTGCCGGCGAGACAATACTCGCTCGATCGATTAGCCGAGACCAAAACGGAATATCAAAATTCTCGACTCGAATGTCCTCAAAACCCAAGGCATCCAGCTTCTTGACGGACCAATCTCGTGCTCGCTGCTCCGCTTCTGAACCGGCAAGACGCGGACCAACCTCTGTGGTCAGGTCACGCACGAATCCGTAACCGATATCGTCTGATAACCCGCGCTCGATCAGTGTATTGACTTTGGTTTTGACCGAATCGGGAATCTCGGCGGCTTCCTGTGCATAGGAAACCGTGGCTAACAGGCACAGGCCAGCAGCAAATATCCGAAGCATGGGGGGACCCTTCTCGTAAACTCGCGCCCGAGTCTAGCAGAACCGATCGGACCGCAAGCTGTTGTTTTTACAATCAACTGTGGTTTAGTGTCGGGTAGATGTCGTGTCCCAGTCGGGCCGTTGTCAGGCAAATGACGTGGGCGACCCCCGGACTCAGTGAAAGGATTGCGACACCGCAAACACGGACCCAAACCATGATCGTCAGAAAGCTCAGGCTACAAAGAGGATGGTCACAAGACCATCTCGCTGAATTGACCGGACTCAGTGTGCGCACTATCCAGCGCGTTGAGCGCGGTCAAAAACCGAGTCTGGAGACATCAAAATCCCTGGCTGCCGTGTTTGAGGTGGATCTTTCTACTTTCTCCACTGAGGACACAGACATGAACGAAAAAGAAGCCCCAGTTGCTGAGCTCGCGGCAGACGAAGAAGCGGCGCTGAATTATGCCAAGGGCATCAAGGAATTCTGGACCGGCGTATTGGTGTACGTCTTGCTCCTGATCGCTTTTTTGGGCGTTTTTCTGATCAGAGGCAGCGAAAACCCTGATGCCTTACGAGTACTGCTGCTCGTGTTCGGCGGCATCGGCATCGGCATTGTTCTGCAGGGCGTGCTCGCCTATGAAGTGATCAGAATGCCCTGGCAGGACTTTGAAAAACGTGTCGCAGAAAAACGGCTGGGACGAAAACTCTAGCAGCGACGATAGCGTAGTCACTCGGCGGTTGAGTTGCCGATACCCAGCAGCTCTTCCGTTCGAGTGCGAACATCGCGGATAGCGATCTGCCAAGGATCGAAGGCATCCCGAAAAAACGCATCGTTCAGATCGATGTTGCTACCCGCCATGTTCAAGAAAAGCTGCGAAGCACGCATGCCAGCTGTGTCGCAAATCCCTTTGCTCCGAACCTCCGACCGGACGCCGGAGGTATCAACGATTGTTTCGAGACGAATCAACTCAGGAAACTCAATCGCTATATCGAAGGCCAATCCACTGAGCGTTCCGACGGTTCGATTGGACTGAGCAATCGCCTGTTGGAGTCGCAGTAGCGCACCCCGGAGTTGATCGTCGCGAATGATGTCGATACGACCCGACGATGCCAGTTCGTCAAACGAGCCAATAGCGATAAAAGGCATGTTCACATATTGCGCTGTGTAGACCGCCTGGCATTCCTCTTCGGTGAGTTCAGCGCGCTCGGTTCGGCTGAAAAGCACATCAAGAGCGGAGGTCATATGCGCTCGTCGGGCAACCCGAAAGTCGCCGATCTGGCTACTCAGCGATTCGGCAGAGAGGATATCGACGTGTAACTGAGCGAGGAACGCCCGCTCGTCTGCCCTATCTTGGCGAGCCTCGTTCCAATTAGCAGCCTCAATACCAAAGAAGACCCCGACCACGAGAATCGCGAGCTCAATAAAAACCGTAGACCAGTCTCTGTCGCCGATACTCTTGCGAAGGCGTTTGAATCTTCCCATCAGCGAATGTTAGCGCAGACTGCGTCTAGCGTAACGCCAGAGAATACAGCTTGAGTGATTCACCGTGATCGGCGAATTCGCGCTCGTAACTAAACCCAAGGCGCCCGAGCAGTGAAATAGATCGTTGGTTGTCTGGCCTTGTAATTGCGCACACAGAGTTGAGCACGAACTGCTCGCTCGCGGCCTTAAGGACAATGCGCGACGCCTCAAAGGCGATGCCTCTACCCGCGAATTCCGGAAGTAGCGCGAACCCCAAATCTGGCTGTGGTAGCGTTTCACGTGTCAGCAAACCACAGAGACCGGCGGGTTGTCCCTCGTACTCGACGAGATACAGTCCGAAGCCATGTTGCTTGTACATCGCAAGCGGACCATCTTTCAGATACCCTTCCGCATCGGCTTTCGTTCGGACCTTTCTGTCGCCAATATATTGCAACCAGGACGGTTCATTGAGCAGCCGCACGATAAATGGGGCATCGGCAAGCGTCAGCTTGCGTAACGTCAGCGCACCATCGGTTACTTGCACCATGTCAATGCTTCGCTAGAAATCGAATGCACGACCTGCCTTGCGAAGCTCGGTCACTGTCTTTCCGTCGCAGTCTGCGAGATTCTTCGCGTCGACCTTGCCGTCCGGCGTAACTTTGGCCAGGACCGGATTCGACGTTAGCGACTTGTACAAGACGCTGCCGTCTTCCAGCAAAGCGCTGACATAAAAGACGAGCTCGTCCCACGGCTGGACGCTGATTGGGTCCTCGACGGAACACACGAGCACATCCGGCTTGCTTTTGAACACGCCGGCATCGCCAACTGTTGGGAGCACCAGCCAACCGATCAAACAGGCAGCAAGACTAAGGTGTGTCGAAATAGTTGGCGTTTTCATGGCGTCTTTCCACGTCGTAGTACCGAGAGTTTATCGAAGATTACTGCATCAACCACGCAGTCCGGATATTCTGCAAATGGGGAGCAGTCTATTGGGGCGAACAAGATCATGGTCGACCGAGTCCGATTCAACGTGATCAGCACCGGTACCGTCGCGAGCGGTTTCGAGGTTGAAGAAGTGCACAAGCAACTGATCGCAGTTTTGAAACTGAAACCGGAACAGGCAATGCGGTTTTTTGGCCGCAGACGCGTCATCAAAAAGGAGATCCTCAGGGCAGAAGCCGAGAAAATCCAAAACCGATTGGCGCAACTGGGGGTGGTTACAGAGCTCGAACGACTCGGACCTCCAGAACCCGAATTCGAACCACCTCCATCACCATTCGATGAGGTCAAACTGGAACTTGTTGAAGACTCAGAACCAAAGCCTGAACCTGAACCAACACCGCCACCGGTGAACACTGAACAATCAGTGTCAGGCGCCCCTATCGGAACGACATCGCAACCGGTACCCATGCCCACACCAGCGCCGACCTCCAGCCGGGCGAAGGCTGATCGAGAGGGCATCACGATGCTGGGTCTGGTTGCTGCTCTCGGTGCTGCTGTCGTCGGCGCCTGGCTATGGCAATGGATTGCAGTCACCTTTGGTTATGAACTCGGCTTCATCGCATGGGGTATCGGTGGGGCTGTAGGTGCGGCTGCTGCAATGTTCAGCTCGCGCGGCATGAGCGCCGGGGTGGTCTGCGCGTTGATCGTCGTCTGCTCGATCTACGTTGGCAAGTATTGGATGTATTCAGCCATGTTCGATCAAACGAGCAGCATGATCGAAGAAGTCATGGCGGAGATGGATGAAGCTGAAATGCGTGATCTGTATGAGGAAGAAATGGAGGATGCGCGGATCTACGCGCGTGGATCCGGATCTGACACCTACATCCGCCAGTTCATGGTTGATCGCAGCTACACCGAAGCCACAAGTGCATCACGAATTCGCGCGGACGAGCTTGCCGATTTCCGTGAGTATGTGGCTCCGCGATTGCTCGATCTTGATCAAAACCGACCGTCCCTGCGTGAATGGATGGCAGGGAACTTTAGCCAGTTTGATGATGCTCTCGGAGAGCTCACACCCAATCAAATGATCGTAGAAGATTTCAATCTTATTGATTTGATCTTCCTTGGGCTTGGCATGTTTACAGCATTCCGTCTTGCCGCACAGCTCGACTAGCCTGCTGTCATACAAGACTAAATCGGCAATAGGAAATTACGGGCGAAGCGGAGCGTGCCGATTAAAAGGCCACCATCGCGTGCATCTGCCTCAACGATCAGAATCCCATTCTCGGTCGCATCGGCATCATCGCTGCGACTGAGATTGAACCCATTCAAGAAAACATCCTGTGGTGTCAGGTGGCTGTCAACCGAGAATCGCGCATCGCGATTGAACGCAATGAGCCGTGTCGCAGGAATGCTCTGTTTAACCTGAGCCGCAGTCGCCGGCTTTCCACGCGTGCGAAGTATCAGCCTACCCTGCTCGCCCGTACAGCGTGCCGTGTGCCAAATCAGTCGCCCGAGCAACAGGTTGGATACGCGCAGACTGATCACGGTATTGAGCTCGACCTCGCTATTCATTGCCACGAAGTTGTCGTAGCGAAATACGACTTCCTCGCCCGGCTTCATAGCCCAGTCGACGAGGTGTTCCGCCTCGACCGAGTTGAAGGTCAACCCGTCGCCATGCTCCAGCGGGAATGCGGCACGAGACATGTGCCATGTGCCGAAGCGAATACGCGCTAACCAGCTCTTGGTCCACTGCGGAATACTGAATCGCGCGGCAGGACCCAGCGGTTGGAAATTGGCGCGGTAGTAGATGTCGCGATCATAGTCGGCAGGAATCTCGACCTCGGCGGTCTGTCGTACCGTACCCTGAATCACCGGACCGGTAGACTCGGACAGGTCAACGTCAATCTTGTTGCGCTTATCGAAAATGACCCGCGCGAAGACGTATAGCAGCGACTTGATAATCGCAACGATTAAGAGGAGTTGCAGTACGGTACCTACAACGTTCGCACCCGTTTCAATACGCCGAACGGCCTGTAGCGAAAACTCGCGCGCCATTTCCAGCCGCCCTGAAAGCGCCAACTCGGCGTTGGCAACGAACACGTCAACACTGCCATTCGCATCGCCTTGCAGGTGATCCAGTTCGTCGATGTAGTCACGATGCGATGCACTCCTCTGCGCCTCATAGGCATCGTTCAGCTCAACGATCACATAATTACTGGCACCGCACTTCGCCTCCAGGAAGTCGCAGTCACGTGTTTGCATGCCTGTTGTTCTTGGCACCAGATCAAACAGCCCTTCGGCCTCGGCACGTGCACGCGCGATGCTGCCACCGGCGCGCTGGCGCATAGTGTCCGCCTTGTCACGGAGTTCAAATTGGTGCTTGTCGTAGTCGCGATTGATTGAGCGGTACGCACTGTCGAAAAAACCGATACGACTCAGCGCGAAGACCTCTGGCTTGGGAAGCTCGCTTTCCATCTCGGGACTGACATCGACGTTCGTTGGCGCGCCATAGCCGGTGGGACATGAAAAAGCTGCACCCTGAGGTTCATTAGGCACTTCTCCGTAATCGAAGGCTCGCAAGACGCAGCGTTTTTCCGGGTTATCGGCAAGATGCACCAGCATCAATCGGAGATGGGTGACTTGTCGTTCTACCGGGGCACGAACTTGAGCAACCCGTAACGGATCTGAGACCTCCAGCGAAGATAACGCCTGCTCAACACCGTCCAGCAACGCTGCTGCTTCGTCTCGTTTGGCTGCGTTCAGCGCGGCTTGCAACGGATTCATCATATCAGACGCAGACTTATCGCCGATCAATGGTCGCAACTGACGAGAGAGCGTGCCCACAGCGTCTCGAAAGTCACGCTGTCGCAGCGCTCGAACGGCGTCCGGCTTAAGGATGATGTCCTCGTACTCTTTTAGCCGAAGTCGTTTTCGAGTGCAGGGAATTACCGCATCGATTTCTGCCCCATCGACCGTGCAGTGCGGGGTTACGATTTCCTGTGCATAGAGTGCGTTCTCGGTGCCGGTCTTGAGCGCATCACTGATATAGAAGCCCGCACCGATCAGCAGCAACATTGGCCACCACAAAATCAACGTCTTTCCGGTCAATGCAAAAACGTTCCGTTTACCGAGTTGCTTTGCGAGCAGCCAATTCTGGCGGATCGCTTCAACGGCTAGTCGCATAACGACGGTGCTCAGCAGCAGAATGGTGACTGCCGGGAAGGTCAGTGTTTCATCAGCTCGAGTCAACCATATCAGCGCGGCAACGAATCCCGCGAAGGCTAGGGAATTAGCGCGACCGCGCAGGACAAAGCAAACGAACACCGATGCCGCGAGGACCGAATACGCCAAATCAACGGCAAACAAATCGGTATGGACGCCCGCGACATTGATCCAATGCGTAAACGCAACCAGCCATCCAAACCAGAACTGGCGTTTACTTGCAAACACAATCGCGGCTGCACCGAGCACGATCGAGAACCACCCGAAGATGTTTGGTGGGTCAATCGCAATGAAACCATGACCCGACGGATCAAGCCATGCGTTCGGGAACAGTACGCCCGCCTTAATCGCGGGTAGCAGACAAAGCAGAGCAATAAACCAGAACACGCTATCACGCTGAACGTCGGATAACTGTTGCAGCCATTGAGCGAATCGGTTCATTTCGGCCTTGTTCCTTAAGCTTTAGCGCGCGCTTTTTCTAAACAATGATCGTGCATCGTGTACTGATCAACAGCATCACACCAGACCACACTGGAGATAACAATGGTCTGACCAATTCCGGGGGATAGCCGGCGAGTGTGAACACCCACAGCAACCGAATATTCAACTTCTTTGTAACCTGACTGTTATGCACAGATCAGAGACTAAAAACGCTGGGAAAAGATAATCAAAGACTTTGCTTACGGTGTGGAGGAAAGAGGGTGCCAAAAATCAATCGAGAGGAAGCGATACGAGTTGAGCGCCAAGCCTATCCGGGAAAGCTGTTGCATCGAACCGACGGTTGCTGGAAAACCAAACTCAGCGATCAAGCGGGTCTGACACAAATGGGTATTGGGGAAGTCGAGTTAGCACCTGGCAGTGCGACTGGTCTGCTGCACTATCACAACGGTGCTGATGAAATGGTGTTTGTCTTAGAGGGCACCGTGACCCTCGTAGAGGAAGGCAGCAACGAAGTCGAATTAACGGCGGGCGACAGTGCCGCTTGGAAAGCTGGTGACACCATCGGTCACACGATTGAGAATCGATCGAATCGCCCTGCTCGACTCCTGGAAATCGGCACACGTCCATCGGAAGACACCGCCATCTATCCGGGACTAGACATGATGTACCGCGCGATCAATGGAACGAGGATATCGATTCGTACGAGAGCGGGCGCACCGTTCAAGGAGGGCGAGGAAGTTCGTAGCATCGAGGACCCTGCACCCGTGGAACGGGGGTAGATTGACTATTCCCTCGGTCATCTACATTGGCGACTCAAACCATACGGGTTGCGCAGATGCGCGTTGAGTCGGATCAGACCGACGAAGATCCGGTGGCTACCAAGGTCTGGCAGCCACCGGACCGTTGGTCGATTAGTGGCGAGTTGACAGAGGTGTAACTTGGCCACGAAGTTCGCCGGCAGGGAACGCCGTCGTGTGTAAATTCCAATAGATTTGACCTGCGCTAATAGCATGAGCGAGATCACGTAAGTTGTAGATGCCGCAAGCATTTGCACTGTCTTTGGGGAACTGATTGTTGCGGAGCGTGCCTCGGATCGTATTGGCGTCGAGTTTTATCGTCTCGCTGTTGTCCTGGCCGATGGCAACCAAATCAATCAATCCGATAGCGATCGGCCCGTTTGTGCCAGCCGGAGCGCAGTGAAGATGCAAACGGGTGACTTCGCCTTCGAGGTTGCTGAAGGTTACGCGGACTCGGGCTTTTTTGAATCGCTGATCGATACTGATAAATGCAAGTCCTAGGCCGTCTGAAATAACGGCAGGATCCTGAACTTCCTCTTCAGCGGTCAGTGAAACTTTTGATTCGCGAGCGACCTGATCGGTTGCGTTTGCATTTGCTGAAAAAAGAAAAGCGGCGAAAGCGGTAATTGCGAGCAATGGTCGTAGCATGATTAACATTCTTGGTCTCCTAGTCGATGATCAATAACGCAACGGACGTCGCGCACTTAGTGAATACGCAAAAGCACAGGAATGGTTCATTTGAGTTGTTGGTGTTTTGTGGTGTTCGTATACTTTAAAAAAAAGTTGAGTCGATTCGATGTGGGTCCGGATACTTTTGGTGTTTAGTGTGTTGGCCTGCAGCACCGGATATGCGGAGACTTCGCTTCAAGCACATGCATTCAGCGGTGTACCCCACCGTGGGGCAAATATTTCAGGCAATCGTGGCGCGATTGGCGGAACCCTCTCGATTGATCACGAATCTGGACTCTTTCTTGGTCTTTCCGGGCACTACGCACCGGGCGTGCCGACGGGCCAACGGCTCACTCGCTACGCCGGCGCCAATGCAGGTTGGTTTCTTCCGGTCAACGGAACACAAGCGATAGAACTGTCGATATCCAGACATGTCTTCGATAACGTACCGGATTGGCGTTATGAAGAATTTCGTATGAACTACCATTGGTCAAAATCCTTGACCGTTTCTGGGATGTTCTCGCCGGATTACTACGGTCGGGGGAGTGAGAGTTTTCTCACAGAGGTTGTATGGCAGCCCAGCTTGCGAAAAGGTTGGTTCGCGCGCTTTGCGGGAGGTGCAGGCCTGCTGCCTGACTCGGATCAGAGTAGTCTAGGGTGGATGGAGGCGGGAGTCGGGATCGCACGCAGACGGTTTTCGACGCTCCTGTCTCTGGGTGCTACCAATGCCGATGCGATTCCCTCAGAGCGTGTGGACGACGTTACCCTGACTCTGCAGGTGAATTACCTAATTCGTTGATTGGCATCGGTCGTGTGTTTGACCAAGGACCGCGAAACAGGCATTCACACTTCCACTTGTTTCCTGGCTTTCATGCAGACGCATCAAAACCTCCCTATCCGTATTCCTCGGCATAGACTCATGGATGAGCGCGATCACGCCAGTGACGTGCGCAGCGGACAGCGATGACCCACTCATAAAGTCATACCCGTGACCTGGCTGGGCTGTAAGCACATCCAGACCAGGGGCCGAAAACACTGTTGAAGAACCTCGGTTGCTATCGGTTGTCGCCCAGACAATTCCATCTCGCGCCCTTGGAAATCTGGATTCCTTGGATTTCGAATCGGCGACCACAACTATTGATCCAGCGCCTAGAATTTCGGTTAAAAGTGCCTCTAAAAGCGGGTCTGGAGGCCCTGTAAGACTGAGGTTGACGACATGTGGTGCTGTGTCGGCTACACGCGCAAGCGCCTTCGATAGCGTGACGCTATTACAACTCGTGCCACCACTGTCGTTGTCCCAACATGCACGGTAGGCGTAGAGGCCCGCGTTTGGAGCTACGCCGGCGATACCCTCATCGTTTCCACGTGCGGCAACGACAACGCCGGCGATACCAGTTCCGTGATGTTCAGCGGCACGACCGCGACCCACGAAATCCTCTTTGGCGATTACGGCGTGGGCAAGGTCCGGGTGATCGATTTCGACACCAGAGTCGATAATCGCGATCGTAACGCCACGACCTGTTGCTGTTCCACGGACTGCCGAAATTTGTAATGCATCCAAAGCAGGTTGCAGTTCGCGGTAAGGGTCCTCGAACGATTTCCCCTTGGAAAGCCCATTGAACTCATTGAGCGGTTGGACCCACTGTACGCGAGCGTCCGAGCGCAGATTTCGAAGCACTTGTTCGAGGTTCGCATTGATCGTAACCACCAGGCAGTGAACACCGAGACGCCGAATTGGCCACTGGTCTGCGACGGAGACGGAATACTCTTCCGAGATACTATTCGCGAGGCGCTGCAATGCCGGATCGTCATCGTATGCATATCGGCTCGCGTAACCCGTGCCACTCGACCAGCCACGTCGCCGCGGCGGACGAGGGTCAGCCAGAACAACTATCCAGGCATTCTCAACTTCCGACGCTGTCTTCTCAGCGCTTGCACGACTGTCGACAATCACGGAGAACCAGCACAAGACGAAGGCGCCCACCAGCAAGTTTCGGTTCATGGTTGGTAGACGATGCGCTCGGCAAAACGAACGTCTGGATCTTTAATCCAACTGCTTGGATCAGCATTGATCTCGTCAGATCGGGGTCGCACGACGTATGAGCCGCCTGGCCCCGGCCCAGAGACGATATCAAAACCAAGTCGATCGCTAACTTCTTGGCGAATCGTGTCATCCGCGTTGTGCGAAAACATTAATCTGATGTCTGTCGAATGATCTGACGGAGATACGAGCTCCGATGACAGCCCCTCATAGCTCGACGGAGGTTCCGGCTCAATGAGCAACGCCAGTGACACAGTAAGCCCGGCGACGGCGGCGATACCTGCTGCCAGGCGAAAGTCACTCCGCTGCCGCATAGGGGGGGCGAGCTGATCTCTTAGTCTTTCGAACCCAGCCGCAGGCGGAACGCCCGCATCCTTGCCCTCGGTCAAGGCATCTCGCAGCGAACGTTCGTGGGCCACCGCAGCGGCCATCGCAGGACTAGACTGCATTTGCTCCTCAAAGTGTTGACGCTCCTCTGCTCGCATACGTCCGGCGACGTAGTCAACGACTCTGAGCTCCTCGTCAATTTCCCGTCCCGAAACCATTGTTTCGATACCGTTGTTCATTTGTTGAGCCCCTCTGCGTTCGTCTCGCCCAAACTGATCATTAGATCCTTCAATTTCCTTCGAGCATGAAATATTCGTGTCTTGACGGTGTTTTCCGGACAGTTCGCAATTTCGGCGATTTCGCGATAGTTGTACCCTGAGAAGTA
This sequence comes from Pseudomonadota bacterium, assembly GCA_038521865.1. GTDB lineage: Bacteria > Pseudomonadota > Gammaproteobacteria > Steroidobacterales > Woeseiaceae > CALBPI01. The sequence continues at coordinate 438,292 of JBCBKO010000003.1, forward strand.
ACATAACTCCACGACCAATCGATGATCCGGACTCAACTGCATAAGCGCTTTATCAATCACTTCGCGCCGTTCAATTCCTACCCGCTCGTCAGGTCCAGCTAGTAGCTCTTCGTCAGTCTCCGTCTGCGAGTCTTTAGTGCGGTGCAACGCCTTGAGACAATGACGGTAAGCGATCGAATAAATCCACGTCGAAACCTTGGATGTCCCGTTATAGGTCGACGCCTTTCTCCAAACGGTCATCATCACATCGTTGAAAGCCTCTTCGTGCAGGCCGAGATCTTTGATGAATCGATGCATGAATGGGCCGAGTTTGAACCGGTATGTCTGATAAAGCCGCTCAAACGAAGCAACGCTCGCGTTTCTTGCGATACCACGGATCAGCTCCCTCTCCTCCATATCGCGATCTGTGTTCAAAGGTCTTCCATTCGGCATGGATATGTCCAATGCGACGGCCCTCATAGCGTTACCTCTGGTACCCGGTCTCGATTAATACGATAAACAGACCAAAAGGTTCATTCTTACCCCCATATCCTGTCCATGAACTCGCTAAGCATCAGCCTTTGATCGGCGGCGATGGGGCAGAAGCTGGAAGAGTAGCAAACAGCAGGGCCTCTTCTCGTTCAGGCCATTTGCGGTCTGTGGCCCTTTCACATCAAAGATTGGCGTTGCGCGAACATGCTCTAGCTGCGGTACCGGGGTGTTATTAATCGCGGCGAATGGTATTGGGGCATATTGTGGGATGCATCCGCCCTCACCAGGGAACAAACCTGATAAACCAATAGGTTGCGTAGGGTGGATGGCGGAGAGGGTGTCCGCCCCCGAGGTTCGTTAACTATCTGTTTTTAAACACTAATTCGAAACTAACTGGGTGTCGCCCCACAAAATATCCCACATTTCATTACGTGCGACTCATCCGTTTTTTGATTGCGGATAACCGTTCATCGCGCGGGGACGTAGGGAGATATTGGGAACCACAGATGTCAACGCAGGATCCTGCATCCGTTGGAGCATACAGTGACTGAGTCGGCACGTTTCACGCTCTATCACCGTGGCCAGAAAAATCTGCTTGGCCACCTTCTCGTGTCGCAGTCATTGCTGAGCTGCTATAAGACAACCGAGTCGTTCGATAGGAAATTTCCAGCGTCGGATCATGTTCCTATAGTTGCGAGGGTTCGCGTTGTGGGCTTTATTGGTTATACGGGGTTCTCACGTCTTCTTGGACTAACTCTAGTAGGCGCGTAGCTGCGCTCGCCTTACGTAAATCTATGCATCAGTCAAGAGCGGTAGGTATCAATTGAATAACAACGTTGATGTGGTAGCTATTTTTAGACCTGGTGGGTTCTACGATTGGCACCTAAAGGAAAAGAACGACACGTTCACGTTCAGTGACGTGTATTCCAAGATTGAATATATACCTTGGGAATTCTCACTTGACTTTCATGCTATCGAGCTTGGCTACGAGCGAACCCGGAAGTCGAATCCCGCTGCTGACGATCCAAAGGATCTAGATTCGGAGTCACTGTTCGGCACACTTGCTTCCGGAAGGGTTGATAACGGTGCTGTCTTGCGGCGAGTCTCTTATTCGCTATTTGGGAGTCAAGACCGAATTGAAGACTTCTCGTTTTGCCTCTATCCGAACGACGATAGGCCTGACGGCTGTATTTTAAGTGGATGCTACGCATACCAGTATTCCGACGGTTCATCTAGACTTTGGAGTAACCCAGATTCGATCGGCTTTGAGCTGTCTATCGACCGTTCCCTATTCAACGCAATAAGGGATAGCGTTGTAAATGGAGAAGGTCCGTCGATAACGCTCCAACTTAAGGGAGTCCACGGCTTCTACGCTCAGGAAACGCACACGGCCGAGACAGGAGACATTAAGGTGCTCCTCCATGAGGTATATGCCGCTGTCGCCAATTTGCCCGAGGATTCTGGCGAGAAAGTCCTACGGCTTGGGCAAGTGTCTGAGCTCACCATCAATGTCGGGTGGCCTACGAGAACAGTGGTTACTGGCGACACAGAAAGGGACTGTGGAGACTCGGAAGATGAATCTGATGCAGGCGAGACTTTGGCTAAGACTGTGGCGGCACAGCGCCAGCAGTTCTATGACAGTCTCATAAATCATTTGCAGCACGTCAGATTGTCACTTCAGCAAGCGATGACCCCACTCTGGGTTTGCGCAGTCTCTCTAGTGCTGGTGGTTGTGCTCACGCTTATCATCTCGGCGTGAGGGCACGGCAAATGGGGGATCGCAGCACTTGCCATGAATTAAGATGAGTTGGGGCGGGCAAGTTATTGCCCCGATGCTACGTCCTTTGAATTGCCCTTGATCTAGTCCTACTATCTTTGACCTCACCTTGATATCACCTTGACGGTACCTTGGTTAACCCTTGATATTGCAATTGGGCATTAGGCGGTGCGTTAACGGCACTCTTTCCGACGCATAAATGATCGATCAGGCTCCTGCTTTGTCTAGAGTAGTCGGAGATGAGCGATGCCCCGATGACCGAGCGACAGCAGTACTGGCACGATTACACACGAATCAGCACGGGTATCATGAATCGGCGCACGTCGTAAGGAAACCTGCCGTTAATGCAACAGATACGACGATATGTTGGCGAGCATGCTTCATGGAGTTCAAGTTGGGCATCTCACGACGAGAAGGACATCGCTCATTTGGGGTGGTGTTGGTAGTTTTGTGCCTATCCTAAATGGCCCTCGTTTAGCGAACTGGTGGCAACAGAACCTTTGACTTGGCTGCACCTACTATAAAGTCGGCAGCGTGCTGATCTATGACTGTTGAGTAAGCAAAGCCTGCATTTCGATTGCCATAGAAACCACGCTGAAGAGCGACCAATGGATAGTCAGTGGACTCCAATGGAAAAACACCGCCACCCGATGATCCACCGAATACTGAGCAAGTCGTAGGGAGGATCGATTTTTCTTCCGGGAATGGATTTGAATCGCGGAGCAACTTAGCTTCGCAGCGTTGCACCATCTTTTTTTCGCCATCACTTACGTCCCCATGGAATGCTACGTGGTAGAAATCCATGCGAGCAAGTTCCTCGTTGGTAAACACTCGTACTTTGCGAGGTTTTATCTCCTCAAAAGGTTCAATTTTGAGAACAACCAAGTCTTTGCCTCTTGCACTTTTGTGTGGAGCAATGTACGGGATAACGCCCACCACCTTATGCTTTATGAAATTCACCTCGAGGTCATGCGTGTAGACGGCCAATATCTCATTTACGTTTGAGTGCAAAATGTTGTTTTCCGGGTAATCTGAGAAAATCTCATGTGCTGAGGTAACAACTGTATCGTTGGACTCTGTCAGCACCCCGGAGAACTGCCTTGTTGTATCCCCATTGGAAGGGCGATACATCCACAGAACGCTTTTGTAGGCCTCAAACAGTTGAGGATTTGTCTTGTACTCGCCGTTGAGTAGGCGATCAATGACTGGCTCCCGCTTATCATTTTCGGGCCTTGTCGTGAAGTTAAACTGATCTTTTTCGAAATCTTGACGTTCGTCGGCAAATGCAGTGATGGCAATAGCTATGGCCATCAGCATCGTCAAGAGTCTTAGAGTAGATTCATTCATGGTTTTGTATCCCTACTAACTTGCTTGACTATTTCGGACCATTCGGTTGCATTTCGCTAGCGTTAGTGACGCTTGCGCCGCGGTTATCCGCTCGTTCTGCCAAGATAACGTATCCATTGCATTAACAACGGGTTTCGCTTGCCGCCTCGTTTTTCGATGATACTGCTGGGGAGTTTTCCTCGCGAGTCGGCACCGGCAGCAACGCTTCGGTCTTGAACTCTTCCGGGTATCTTTTGCTGCTCATAACCACCTCTCTCATTGCCATTTTGGATGGCTGAAAGGTGTCTAGCAAACAAGGACCGATTCACGCTACAACTTGAAGTTGGTCGTTACTATCAGTTAGAGGACCCTCTTGAGGGTGATCCACTTTTCCTGAAATATCTTGGCAACGGGGGTTTACCCCTGTCATCGCGGAAGCTTGCGAAAGGGCCATTGACGACCCGGGAGGAGCGTCATGACAAAACAGAGGACAACTCAGCAACTCCAACGACGTTTCCGAAGATGACCCAGTCTGGTGGGAAGGCATAGGTGAAGACGCTGTAATCGCATGCCTAGAATCTGCGATGCGAGAATGGTTCTCAATGGATGAAAGAGCTGCGGTTATGTGCCCATGTTTTGAACACGACGATGATGACTAGTCGATTCTTCGGTAGTCATACCTGCGCACATCTACCCAAGACTGTTCGGGAATCACAGCTTCGTAGGCAGGAACAAATGTGGGACAGGTTGTGGGATGCGTCGCAGTTAATTCGTGTTTTATATATGTAAAACACATGCTTACTTTAACAAGTTGGCGGAGAGGGTGGGATTCGAACCCACGGTACGCTTGCGCGCACACTTGATTTCGAGTCAAGCCCGTTCGACCACTCCGGCACCTCTCCATCGAGCGGACGCGGACAATACCCGAATCCGCCCATCTTGTCAGCCTAAGGTGCCTCCACCACAACGGTGGTTGCCAAATCAGATGTCGCCTCGACCTGAGTCGCCGCGCCCGTCGTGATCGCATCGGACAAAATGACGACTGCGCCTGTGTCGCTGCCACTGGCATCGCTGCCAGCGGTAGTGCTCGCAGTGCCGACTTCGAGCGCCGAATCTCCATCAAGATCCGCGACGAACAACTCCCGCCCGGAGCGAATACCAGTACCGTAACCCTGGAGCACGCGGACCAACGCCGCATCCGGCGCGGTGCTGTCAATGCGAAGATCCGCCGTGCCTGCAGTCAGATTCGCAATCGAGAACAGCAGTAACTGTCCAGCCTCAGCACGATTGAGCGGACTCTCATTCGGTACCGCCACTAGCAATTCGTCGCCGGCGTTACCGTCTGCGTCACCGATCCACTGAACGGCCACGGGATCCACATCGATCGTCTGAGACGCTGCGGAACCGTCATCGCTGATCGCAACGCCGTCATTGACCGAACTGAAGTTGAGAGAAATCTCGTCGTTCGACCCGAATGCTGCCGCGAGTGTCGCACCGTAGACGACGGACGCCACTCGAGTCACACCCGCATTGCCGCGATGTCCGATGACAAGATCAGATAATCCGTCGTCGTCGGCATCACCGTCGGTCGCAACCGAATCCGCCGTGACTTCAGCAACAGTCGCTTCGATCACCTCCGCGTCGTTCGCCGCAGCACTGATATTGACCAGATCAGAAACACCCTTCGCACCCGCAATCAGCGCCCCATCGACCACGAAAACGCCACTCTCAAACGCCGGTTCGAGTCCCTCACCACCGATCACAAGCTCAGGCACAGTATCTGCGGTCAGGTCATCGATCACAGCTAAGCGATTGCCAATCTGTTGAAGGATGTTTCCGGGTGCCTCGCTCTGAAGCGTGACCACCGCCGAGCTTCCAGCCGTCGAGATATTGATACTGCCACCCGCAGCCTCAAGTGCGTCTCCAAACAACACCAGGACACGCCCTTGATCGGGCGCGGCCAACACGACGTCATCACGATCATCGCCATCGAGGTCTGCGCCGGTGCCCGTGAGTCGCGCCGCAGCCGGGCGCTCGGTCCCACCAATCGATACGCCTTCGGTGCTGCGGAGCGCTGTCAGCGATAGCGAATCGGTGGTGCCGCGCTCGAGCGTGGAACCCCAAACCAAATACGCTAGCGGTCCGTTGTCATCGTTCTCAACAGCAAAGCTGTCGCGCGCCTCGCGCATGAGCACCAGCAGATCGTCACGACCATCATCATCGACATCGCCGACTTCCACACCGGTAAGTCGGCTTCGGCGCACCGTCTGAGAGCGATCGTCGCCCGTAATTACCACTCGATCTGCCAGTGCGAGATTCTGGACGGCATCGTCGGTTGCGCCGGCTGCCAGAGCAGCATTCAAAGACGCACCCCACAGCAAATAGCCGGTCTCCACGCCTGACTCATCGGTGCGCTCGCTAACGAACACTTCGTCGAAACCGTCTCCATCGATATCGCCAACCGCGGATGCGGTATCACCCAGCGGCGTCAACAAGTCACGACCACTGATCCTTACCGCATCGGTCAGTCGGCTCGGCAAATCGACAAGACGAATGGTCACACCACCGAAACCCTCAACCGCACCGTCGCTAGCCGAGACACCGATCGAAATCACGTCCTGCGTCCCTTCGACCTCAGCATCAAACGGAATGACGACACTCAACTCACCCGTCACCGCGTCCAGAGCGAAAGCATCCAGCAGTCGTTGCGCGTTCACGGGCTCACCCAGTTTCGATATTTCGGTGATCTGGAAATTGCTGACCGCCGCACCCTCTGGATCTGCCGCAGTGAACGTCAGGATCGGACCGGTCGCATTCTCATTCAGCTGGAACTCCGGCTGGTCGACGAACTCAGGCCCCTCATCAACGTTCGTGATCGTCACCGTAATCGTTTCCGTAACGGTGTTGACCCCGTCGGATAGTCGAATTTCCTGCTGATAGACGTTGTCCTGATTACCATCCTGCGGGTCTTCGAAATCGAACTCACCGGTCGGCGTCGTCGCTGTGATCACGCCGGTGTTGGTATCGAGCGAGAACAAGCCGCTATCGCCTCCACCGACTTCAGTAATCGTAACGCTCGAGCTATCCGGATCGGTCACGGTGAGCGTGAACGTCACGATCACGTTCTCCGCGAAAGTGAAGTCCGTCGCGCTGGAAAAGCTCGGTGGTTGGTTGGTGGTGCCACCACCGCCACCCGCAGGCGCACCGCCCCCACCACCACCGCCGCCACAAGCAGAAATGAGAAAGGCAGCAGTAATTAGCGTCGGCCAGCGACACATCGTCAGTGGTGAGATCATTCTCGTCCCCAAATAGTCTTCGTTCCCCGGCGCAATACTCAGCGAATCGGAGGCAATGTACAACCCGCCGAGTAGCGATTCGTCATAACCTCTCCGATCGCCTACACTGCGCGTCGAGGAAGGGGAAAAAAGGGGTGTGCAAATGGCTGATGATGGCGTGTCCATGATCGGAGGGGATCATTGTCATCGACCCCTCACCCCCGAGCTCCTGCCCACCAATCCGCGACCACTAACGCCACGCGAGACAGAGTCCTTGTGGACCATCTTTGCGGCGATTGGCGACGCATGGAAGAACGTCGTCAACGACTCGGTCGGACTGAAGAGCTCCTGGCTAGAGTTCGTCAATCTGCGAGCGACGTCGCGACCAAGCTATGTACTGGAGTATGCGAACGCCATCGTTGTCGTGGACGAGTTAATCGACATGTACGGCGAAGAAGCGGCTTTCGATCGTTTGTTTTTCGCCAATGGCATTCCTGACGGCCCACCATTAACGGCGCTAGCCCACGCAAAGCACTTCGTTATCGATGAGTTTATGAGCGTACAGATTGTGACAGGTGGATTCCGTGATTTCGTAGCGACCACTGATCCGACGAAAGACGCTGCGTTCTCGATTAACCACCGCGCCTACATTGCCGGATCGCGTTATGGACGCGTGCCACCCGTTCGCACCTATAAAGGTGGTGACTCGTGAGCACGCCGAGTTACGACTACGTCATCATTGGGTCGGGTGTCGCCGGGTCCACGCTCGCGCGCGAATTGCTGCTCGCCGACAATGACACATCAATCTTGATGCTCGAGGCCGGCCCAGCGGTTGCAATGAAAGATCGTCGCTACTGGTGGGACTACGTCGTCAATTGGCAAAAGCCCTACACGCAATGCTATGACAGAACGGGCGACAACCCCTCAACCGGCGGCACACTGTGGGATTCGGTTGGCTCTCGCATGATGATCCAGGGCGGATCGACCGTGCACTGGGGCGGCTGGAGCATGCGCTTCAAACCCGAGGACTTCAGTTTCTATTCAGCAACCGGCTACGGCGGCGACTGGCCCTACGGCTACGACACGCTTGAGCCCTACTACTGCCGTGCCGATGAATACCTGCACGTTTGTGGTGACGATCAGGACCCTCCGCGTAGCAAGCCTTACCCGATGCCGCCCTACCCGTTTCTTGAAGCGGATGGCGAGATGATCGAAGCATTCGAGAAGCTCGATATCACGCCCGGGCACATGCCACTCGCGCGCGAGCGGCGCTGCATGGCGACAGGCACCTGCAAGTATTGTCCAGTCGGCGCGCGATTCTCTGGCGCGCTCGTCATCACAGAGCTACTCGGTGACTCACGCTTCCCGAATCTCAAAGTGATGAACCAGACGCCGGTGATTCGTCTTGTCGCCGACCAATCGAAAAAAGACATTCATGGCGTGGAGTATCTGGACCCGACTTCGGGGCTGCCGACAATCGCCAACGGCGGCAAGGTGGTGGTCTGTGCGGGCGCCTATGAAGTACCGAAAATCCTGAAGATGTCGGTGAGCGATCAATGGAAACACGGGATCGGCAACGACGCTGATCTTGTCGGTCGCTTCCCGGTGTCGCACCTGTTTCTGACGGCTACCGGGACGAAGCCAAAAAACAAAGAACGCTGGATTGCCGAATACGATTTCCCGACGCTGATGTCACGCAGCTACGACACGCCGGCGCAACAGGAAAACGGCAAAATCTTCATGATGCGAACCGCATCACTACCCAATACCGACATCGCAGGATTGATGGCGCAAGGCAAGACCCGCAAAGAGATCGATACCATTCTCGAAGGCCCACGCCAGACGCAGTTGTCTGCGTTCATGGAAGAGTTTGGACAATGGAAGAACTATTTTGGTGTCGGCAAAGGCACCACCCGATTTGGGTTGCCTCGTACCGAAATTAACTTCACCAAGCTGGACGACTTTGACCAGCGCGCCAAAAAGAATCTGGACCTGATGGCGGCCGTCGTTAAAGAAATGGGATATGACGATATCAAAGTGGACATCGGCACGCAGGCGGGTCACCACACCTGCTCGACTTCGCGGATGGGGGAAGATGATGAGCACGGTGTCGTCGATGCGGATCTGAAAGTGTTTGGCACTGATACCGTCTACGTCCTTTCAAACTCTGTGTTACCGAATTGCGCCGCGGTCAATCCGACGCTGACTCTGGTGGCGCTTGCATTCAAACTTTCCGATCACCTGTTGGGGCGCAGCGCATGAGTGCAGATATCCAACCCGCGGTGGCTACGGCAGACCGCGTTCAGTCGCTCCTGCAGCATCCGGCAGACCAACACGATATGCGCTGGCTTGAGCATGCGCTTCAGACTGCGATTACGCTTGAGTTCGCCACGGTACCGCTCTATTTGACGGCTCTGTGGTCAATCGAAGACCCACTACACGAGTCGGCCAAGCAGATTCGAAACGTGGTGCAGGAGGAGATGCAGCACTTTTCCCTGGGCTGTAATCTGTTAACCGCCATCGGCGGCACACCCGCCCTAACGGGCGCTGAGTTTGTGCCCCACTACCCGGGCGGCTTGCCTGAGCCGATCGAGAAGGGCCTGGAAGTCTGGCTCGGCGGTTTGACACCCGAACTGCTCGACCACTTCATTCGGATCGAGCGACCGGAACTGCCCGGGGATTCGTCAGGCTCGGACGAGGGCTACCCGACAATCGGTAGTTTCTACGACGCGATACTCGAATCCATGCGACGACTCGATCCACCGCTCGCTCCGGAACGTCAGCTAACGGGGCCGATGGCCACGATGGTCATTCATGATTTAAAGGGTGTTGAAGGCGCAATCCGATTGATCCAACACCAGGGCGAAGGCGCACTGCACAGCGCCTGTGTGCCGGGCACCGACGACCTTGCACACTTTTACCGCTTCCTTTCGGTGAAGTATCACCGCGAAGTCGTCGACATCACGGTCGACGAATCATCGGGTGAGTACTCACCTGTGTTCGGCGACAAGTCTTGGGAAGCACCAACCATTTGGCCGGTCGCCAGAGTCCCGAAAGGTGGCTACCAAAAGTCCGAAGTGACCCCAGAGGTGTGGTCGGCACTGCGCGGCTTTGATGAGGCGTACACGGCGCTGCTGGATGGACTGCAATCGGCGTGGGCACACGGCAACCAATCGAGCCTCGTGCACGGGATCGAGCAGATGTTTCGCCTGACCACACTTGGTCGGGAGATCATGCAGTATGAAATCCCCGGCACAGGCGAGCGCTACGCGCCTAGCTTCCGTTATCTCAGAAGCTAATCGGCGTCAAAATAATTCCACGCTGCAGGCGCTTCGTGCTTCGTCATGTACTCCTGATACTCAGGATCATAAATCTGCACAATCTTGAACGTGCCTGACGTCATCCAATCACCCGGCTCAAACTTGATGGGGTTATTCGGATCTGTCTTCCCGGTTGGCTTATGCACGATATGCAAAGACTCGATGAACACGTGGCCCCACCCGAGCCACTTGTCGTTCTCGGTGCGTTCAAAGAGGAACACACGAACCGGATCCAATTGAAATGCGCGGGCCGCGGGCTTTCCTTCGAACTTAAACGTCTTACCCTCGACATCCTTTAGCGTGACCGGATTTCGTACATGCTCATCCCGATTCAGGATGTTGGACGGAAACCCCTGCTCCTTGGTTAACAGTAACGTGTCATTTAGCTCGTAAAAGCACCCCATGATGCGCCCCCTTCTCTCTGTCGCTCAGGCTGATTCGATGGAGCTTCTGACGAAACCCGAAACCAGCTCCATGAATGGTGTATCGGTCACCGGCCAACCTGGTCTATTAGGGTCCGGCTCAAAATAATGCAGTGTGCTCGACAAGAAGTTCTTAAACACATCCCCCTGCGTATGCGTCGCAAACGCAGCTGCGTTCCGATACACCTCAACAAAGATCACGGCTTTCTGGTCGGCCAGTGGTATCGCTGGAGGATTCGATGGCTGCCCGTGTTCTCCAAGTGGAAACGCCGTCGGCAAATGCACGCGATACATCAACGTATCCGGTTCGGCGGCTTCAACCTTTCCTGCGAGGTTTTGCAGAACCGTCAACAGTTTTTCATCAAGGCCGGATTTCAACTTCCATTGCGAGACAAGACAAACCGGTGTGTCGCACTCTGACATTCTTGTTCTTCTGTTATATTCGAGCAACAACAACCATACGCGAAAGCAAAACAAAGAGCGATGTGCCCATGAGCGATTTACCGCCACTTAAGACCGTGATCGAGAAGCTCGGTCTGATCCCACACCACGTAGAGGGTGGTTACTTTCTTCAGACCTACAAGGCAAAGGAAAAAACGCTCAAAGCTTTCTTGCCCGATCGTTTTGATGGCGATCGAGCCTTCGCCACATCGATCTACTACGTGATTCCTCCACATCGAATCTCATCGTTGCATTTGATGTTTGCCGATGAAGGTTGGCACTTCTATCTAGGCAGTCCGATTAACCTCGTCGAGATCACACCTGAAGGCGAGACGATCGAAACGATTCTTGGCCAGGACATCGCCAACGGCCAGGTGCCCCAGCACACCGTGATGCACGGTAACTGGCTCGGCGCTTATAACCTGAACCCGGATCAGTACTCACTGGTGGGTTGCACGGTCTCCCCAGGCATGGAGCTGGACGACTACCGGCATGGCGACCCCAAAGAACTGCTTGAGCAATTCCCGCATCTGTCGGACCTGATTCACAAGCTCACGTGGCCAGACGACATCAAACCGCCGCCGTACGATCCCGATAACGACTAAGCGGCACTCAACGCGTCGACAAAAGTCTGCATGAGCTCCATGTAGACGCCTTCACCCTGTTCGGTTGCCACAGTGAGCGCGCGCTGCATCACTTCAAGCGCGTCCTGTTGTCGCTCATGTGTCACCAGGGCTTCCGCAAGCATTCTTGAAAACTGCGAGTGCACCAGCAAATTGCCGTCCGGCGCGATAGCCTCGCGGTACGTCGCCGTCATTGCATCAAGTGCCGACTCACGGTCCGGGTTGGTGGTGTCCAGTGCAGCCAGCCAGTGAAGGAACAAATCTGCAAACGCCTCGTACCAGATCAGGCGATACTCCTGCGCGAGCGATTTCATCGCCGTCGCTGACGACAAGATCGCTTCGTGGTCACCCAAGCTGTGATTGAGTTCGAGCGCAACAAGATACGCAACACAAAGCGATGCCGGGTGATCCAGCGCTCTCGCCCACTCGAACATCTCTGATTCGGTTGCGCGTGCTTCGTCGCGCTTACCCTGCCAGGCAAGACTCCATGCTTTGAGCCCTAATGAAAACACCTTGGGGTCATAGGTCAATTGCAGCAGGTAATCCCGCACACGATTGGGATCATAATGCTCGACCACCAGGTTCGCGTAACGCACGGTCTCGTCGAGATTCCCCAACTGATACTGCGCATTGGCGATCGCGCGGTAACCGATCATGCGCACAAGATCTTTATCGACCGCCTCACCCAGCGTCTCGAGCTCGCGGCCGATGAGATCAACAGCGTCGAGTTCGAGACTGAACAACCGCAGTGTCCAAAGACCGTACAGCGCTGCCGCTCGCAGCACCGGATTGAGGGTCTCACTAGTCAGTGCGCAGGCCTTGACGAAAGCATCCTCCACGTCCGGGTGGGTGTAACCCTTGAGTGCCTGGTGAATGCCACCGGAAGCGACCAGAATCTCGAGCAGCGTTGCATCCCGCGTATCTTCTGGCAGGCTGTCTACGTGCAAACGCGCCACCTCCAAACGCTCCAGTGCGTCAGCGTATGCGCCAAGACTGTACTGACGTTTGGCAGCAACGATCAGATACGGAATCGCCTTTTCCCAGTCCTCGGCGGTCGAGAAATGATAAGCCAGCTGTGGTGCGACATCTGCCTCGCGCCCCTCGTATAGCGACTCGAGCAACTCGCCGACTTCGGCGTGCAGCGCCATACGCTCGCCAACGCCGAGCTCGTGGTAGAGGTACTGACGAAACAGGTTGTGGGAGAAGCGGAACAGGGTGATCTGGTTGCCACCGACGCGGGAACTGGCCACCTCATGCACAAGCCCGTGTCGCGCACCCAACTCGCGCGACAACGTGCGTAAGACCTTTCGATCAGGTAACTCGAGCAGCGCAGACACAACACCTGCAACGAAGGTCTCTCCCTGTACGCTCGCGATCGAAAGCAGTTCCTGATACTCGTCGCTCAGTCTCGCAATGCGCTCTTCGATGACGCCCTCGACCCGTGGCGGAATACCGCTCCAATCGATCTCCCGGGCGACCACCCACTGCTCAGCGTCGTTCTTCACCAGATCGCCGCGCTCTTTAAGCGTCCGCAGCAGCTCCTGAGAGAACAGGGGATATCCCTGCGTGTGCTGAAAAAATTGATTCCGAAAATCCGTACCGAGTTCGTTGGCTTCAGTGTCGATCAGCGAGTCGACCAGCCCTCGCCGCTCCTCCTCCTGCTCATCGCCAAGGATAAGGATAATGTCGCCGTGCACACGCTTGAGCTCATTGAGAATCGGCGCCATCGGATGGCGTTCGTCGTTTCTGCCCAGCTGCAGGTCATTCGGTCGGAATGCACCGAGCAGGAGAATTCGCGCATTGTGAATTCTGCGCGAAAGGTGGAACAACAGTTGTGCGGAGGCCGCATCTACCCAATGTAAGTCATCAACGATGATCACCAACGGCACAGACTCGGAAAACTTGATCAACAGATCAGTGTAGAGCTGAAAAATACGCTCCGCGTCGATCGTGCCCTCGAGTTTCGCTTGTTTGCGAGCCGACTCCAGTTTGTCGACCCAGCCCGCTTTCTCCGCTGAGAATCGCGCCGCATTGAAAATGAAGGAACCACCCGGGATCAGACTTCCGAGCAGGTCAGGTGCTTCCTCAACAATGGTCTTGGTCGCGACGGAGACAAACGCACCAAGTCGCCCGGCGTTTGTTTCGCTAACCGCTTCTGACTGAAACTCATCCGCGTCTCCGGTCAGCTGCGCCAGAATTTCGATGAACGGAAGATAAGCGTCGGACTGACCTGTTTGGCTATCGCACGTAGCAAGGGTTGCGAGCAGGCTTTCATCCGCGTGTTGTGCCTGGCGGACGAACTCCTCGATCAACGCTGACTTCCCCGAGCCCGCGTCACCTTCGACAAACAGTGTTTGCCCCTTCCCCGTCAGCGCACTCCGAAGACCTGCCGCCAACCGATCCAGCTCTTCATCACGCCCGTAGAACGTCATCTTTTCTTTCACACACCCCTCCGCGACGCCAAATATAGACCGCTGCAGTAGTCGACACCAGCATCGCTCGGCCTGTACTCGTGACACTGTTACTATCGTGGACTCGAAAAATACCGACCGCCGGGGATCCCATGAGTCTATTTCGCGTTCTGGCTGCCATCGCAGGTTTCACCACTGTCACTGCCTTTGCCGACCCACCGATAGTGCAACCAGGCGCACCTGGCGAAACCCCACGGACACTTAGTGCCGATGAGGCGACAGAGATCGCAGACACGAGCTACACACCTGATGATGTGCGGTTCATGCAGGGCATGATTCCTCACCACCAACAGGCGTTGGAGATGGCTCGACTGGTCGCCGAGCGGACGAACAATGCGGATGTTGTTGATATCGCCGGTCGTATCGAGTCCTCACAAGGCGACGAAATCGAATTCATGAACGGATGGCTATCAGACCGAGGCGAAGCGTCGCCCGAAACTGACGGACACCATTCGATGCATATGCATGATCAAATGGCGGGTATGGCGAGTCCGGAGCAAATGGCCGCGCTTGCCGACGCCTCAGGAACGGATTTCGATCGATTGTTTCTCGAGTTGATGATCACCCATCACGAGGGTGCACTCACGATGGTTGAGGATTTATTGGAACAACCGGGCGCAGCGTATGACCCGGTCCTATTCGAATTCACCAACGACATCAACAACGATCAAACCAGTGAGATCGAGCGCATGAACGGCATGTTGGTGGCACTGTCCAGCGACCCTCGCGCTGGACTCGCACCCGGCATCACCGATGCGGAGACGGCGATTTCCAACCTCGAGTTGATCGTGACCCTTGCACGACCTGATGGATTTTTCGACCCAGCCAATCCTGGAGACCTCCCGTTAGCGAGGCTGGCAGAGCAAAACGAAACTGCACCGGCTGACGATGCTGAAGGCTCGTCGGATGAGGAGGAAGAAAAAGCGAAGAAGAAAAAGGACCCGCGAACCCCGTTGCTTAGCTTCGCCAATACCGACATGGCGTTTCGTGAGGATGTCCTCGTGACCGGCAGCTATCACGGCTTCAATGTCTACGAAATTTCGGATGAACAACCAGAACTGATGGCATCCATTGTCTGCCCGGGCGGTCAGGGTGATGTCTCTATTGTTGGTGACCTCTTGGTCATGTCCGTCGAACAGACCCGGGGCCGACTCGATTGCGGACTTGAGGGAATCGCTGAGGATGTTAGTGACGCTCGTTTCCGTGGTCTCAGAATTTTCGACATCAGTGACCTGACGCGCCCGATACAGGTTGGCGCTGTTCAAACCTGCCGCGGATCACACACGCACTCCGTAGTGTCGGGGCCCGGGCGCGACGGCAAGATCATTGTCTACAACTCCGGCACGTCGGTGGTACGCGACACCGAGGAACTGGAAGGCTGCTACGACGAAACGCCCGGCGATGACCGCACGGCGTTGTTTCGTATCGACGTTATCGAAATCCCGGTAGACAATCCCGGCGCATCTCGCATCATCGACAGCCCGGCGGTATTCGCAGATCCCGACTCGGGTGTGCTCGCTGGCTTGTGGCGCGGCGGCGACCACGGCGATGAAACCCAGCGCACAAGAAAGACCGACCAATGCCACGACATCACGGTATTTCCCACGGCAAACATCGCCGCTGGGGCGTGTTCCGGCAACGGCATCATCTTCGACATTTCCAACCCAAGAAAGCCGAAGCGCATCGACGCGGTCGTCGACGAGGGCTTTGCTTACTGGCACTCGGCGACCTTTAACAATGACGGTACCAAGGTTGTGTTCACTGACGAATGGGGTGGTGGCAGTCGACCGCGTTGCCGCGCGCATGACCCGCTCGACTGGGGCGCCGATGCGATTTACGACATCGTCGACGGCAAACTCGAATACCGCAGTCACTACAAAATGCCCGGACCGCAGATGGACACCGAAAACTGTGTCGCACACAACGGCTCAATCGTGCCGGTCCCCGGCAGAGACCTGTTCGTTCAGGCGTGGTATCAGGGCGGATTGTCCGTCATGGACTTTACCGACTCTGCTGAACCGGTCGAGATCGCGTTTTTCGACCGAGGACCCATCGATGAAGAGTCGTTGGTACTCGGCGGTTACTGGTCGACATACTGGTACGACGGTCTGATTTACGGCACCGAGATCGTTCGCGGCCTCGATGTCTTCGCGTTGTTGCCGAGCGAGCACCTGACCGAGAACGAAATCAATGCCGCAAAGCTTGCGAATCAGGGTGCAGTTTTTAACCCGCAGCAACAGCTACCGGTCTCCTGGCCGGCCGAGCCGGTTGTGGCGCGTGCATACATCGACCAATTGCAACGAGCAGACGCCTTGCCCGCGGCGCTGACACAGCGGCTCGAGTTGCAGCTGGCCCGTGTGGAGACAGCGCTTTCCAATGGCAGCAAGGAACGTAGCCTCGCCAAACTGCTAAGTCGTACGGCGCGCGAGATCAAAGCCCTTGAGTTGGACGGACGACAAGCCGGCCGGCAGGAGGCCCTGAGCAGCATGCTTCGGGACATCGCCGATCGTCTGGATTGATGAACCGAATCTGCCGGAGGCAGTCAAAACGGGGGACGGGGCACACACTGCGCGCCGCTTCGCCATTTGCTATGTTTGAAAGTCTGAACACTGACCCGCGGGAGGAAGGACAATGAACCGGTATATTCCGGCGCTGATCGTTACAGCGCTAACACTGTCTGGCTGTGCCACCAACACCCGCGAAGTCGCCACGGTCGAAAAAGAAGCAGCCCCGGATCGAGAAATCGAAATCGGCTTTGGCGCTCGACGCCGCAGCGATTACGGCCTGCTCGTTGTCATGGAGTACAACTCGAATGGCTGGGCCGTGGCCAACATGATCGACTCCCGCAAAATCGGCTACAACCGGACCATTCGAGCGCGCGAGGGACAAGAGGTCTTGTTCATCAGTTCAGACCTCAAATACGCAGAGCCTTTCTTTGAGGATCAGACTCAGATCCAACAGGAAACAGTGGTGTGCAACGTCATGTTCAGTAACAACCCGTTGTACAACCCCTGCTCCAGTCGATTCATGACCGTGAATGCATTCAAGTCGCTCGGTAAATCCGCATGGTCGATTTTGACCGACTTCGGTATGAGTTCAGGCACCCACAAGGCGCTTGATCACGACACCGTGGCCGAAGCGATTGCGGCCACGGACTTGCTGACCACCATAGAGAAGCAGGTTGCGGCCTGGGAGTATCAGGAATACCGCGATGCATTCAATGAAGCCAAGACGGCGATCGACTTCTCCGCCTTCATTGACAAGTACGCACGCCACGATCCCGACGGGCTGATTTCGCAGGCGATCGCGAGACGCAACGTTTTGCTCTATCAGGAAGAGCTCGATCGACAGGGTATTGATCCCGTGACCTTGAAGCAGCGCGAGGCACAGGCGAGCGCCGATGAGCTTGCTACATTCAGAGACAATCTGCAGGCAGGCATCAATACCAACTGCGGTCCGGTTCTGGCTGCCGAAGGCGGCTGGGTGCGCATCCAAAAAGCAGTCGATGGCGTCGGCGATGTGCACTGGATTCCACAAGACAAGGTCTTCCCCCCGGGTTTCGACTGCAGCTTCAAGAACGGCGAGTACGTCGCGCCCCAATAGTCTCCCGACACCAAAACCCGGTATTCTCGGTCGAGCAACCATCAGACAATAAAAGAATAAGGGATGGGATATGCTCGACTGGGAACGTATTAGTGAATCGCTGCATGAGGCGCTGACACTCGATAGAAAAAGTGCCGCCGAATTCGTCGCGCGCGTGCTACCTACTGGTGACGATCTGTCGGCAGCCAACCGATTGCTGGAGACGCTCTACCCCGATCCGGGCTTCATGTTGACTCAGGCCGGCGAAGGGATCGAGGAACCAACTCGATTCGCAACCGGCACACTCGTTGGGCCCTGGCGTATCGTTGAGATCATCGGACGCGGCGGCATGGGCGAAGTGTACCGAGCAGAGCGCGCAGATGGACTCTATGATCAAAGTGTCGCGCTGAAGATCATGCACAGTACTGACAGCACCATCAACGCCGTCTTCGAACGCGAACGACAGCGATTGGCGCTGATGGAACATGCTGGCATCTCCCGCATCGTTGATGGCGGAACCACCGACGATGGTCGTCCCTATATGGCGATGGAGCTCGTTGACGGCACACCGATCGATCAACATTGCTCGGACAACCGGCTTAACACCAGTGAGCGCATTCGTCTGGTTCGTCGTACGTGTATGGCGGTCAGCCACGCTCACGGCAAACTCGTTCTGCACAGAGATATAAAGACATCCAACGTGCTGGTCGACAGCAGCGGACAGCCGCGACTCATCGACTTTGGCATCGCGGCGACGCTCGGAGACGACGGGCTGCGGGGTGGCCCACTGACGCTCTACTGTGCGGCACCCGAGCAGCTGATGGGTGGCGCTTTGTCGGCCCAAACCGATGTGTTCGGTATGGGTGTGCTCTTGCACGAGGTATTGCTGGGAACTCGACCGCGCCGTCAAAAGGACGGCGGTATGTCCATCGTCAGTACCTTGGAGCCCGACCTGCAGGCGATTCTCTCGAAAGCCATGGCGACAGACCCGGCACATCGCTACTCCACGATCGACGCGTTAGCCGAAGATCTCGGCGCGTGGCTAGGAAAACGTCCAGTCGAAGCCCGTAATGGCGGCGTGGCTTACCGCTTCGGAAAACTGGTACAGCGCGCCCCACTGGCATCGACACTCGCGGCGGGGTTTGTGCTAGCACTGGTCGGAGGCACGGTCTTTAGCCTCCGGTATGCGGCAGAAGCTCAAGCTGAAACAGAGCGCGCACAACGTGCGCTCGTCCGCGCGCAGTGGCAATTCAATCGGTCCGAGGCGAACCTCGCGGCGCAGCAGTCCTATTCAGATATCCTTCAGCGTGCGTTTGGTGGTGACAAGACTGATGAATTGTCTTCCATGCTGGTCGAACGCTGGGAGTCGGCCTGGGCGGATCGAGAAAACGACCCAGACACGGCAGCCGCCACCAGCTACGCGGTGGGTCGGAATTTCTTTTTCAGGAGCGACACGAAACGCGCGCTTGAAATCTTTGACCCGTGGATGGCGTCCGGTATCGGTCCTGCGCCATTGGTCGAAATCGGCGAAGAGGTTTATGCGCTAATGTTGGCTACGGCCAACCGTAACGACGAAGCAGGCCCGAGGTTACGCGAGCTGATTGATCGGTTCGAAACGGGCTTTCGGGAAAGTGACGCGGATCTCTTCAACTATGCATTCAAACTCGCCGTTATCACCAAAGCTGACGAAGACCTCGCGCGCGCTGAGTCCGTGTTGCTGCGGCTAATTCCCAACGACAACGAACCATTCGAAACGCTCTTTCATCAGAACCAGCTGGGGTTCCTGCGTCTGCTTCGCAATGAGCGCCCCGGAGCATTGGCAGCGTTTAAGGCAGCACTAAGTATTTTTGATGACAACCCGCAATTGGCCGCTTACGGCCGCGACATTGTGCGGTTCAACGTTGCACTTCAGGAACTCGGCCTGACCCGCGATCTCGACGCGGCGGAATCTCTGACTCAGGCGATACTCACCGAGGACTTCGAACTCAAGGGTGAGAGTGCACAACAGGGCCGAGCGCTGTTGCTGATGGGGATGATCCACGGTGAACGTGGCGAACTGGATGAAGCGCTCTCGAGAGTAGACGCCGCAGACGCTTTGTTTGCCAAATACACCGGCACAAATTCGTCAATGCGCGTGACTACCTGCGCAGTCAAGGCGGCGATTATGGCCGATGCCGGCATGTATGACGAAGCCCGCAGACAACTCGGTGAGGCGCGTGCATTGATTGATGACGCATCCGGCGACAGTGCTGAGCACGCCGTAAAATTCCTGGAACTCTATACCGACGTTGCCGCCGACAGTGAAGGCACGAATGCGACCGCTCGCTTCGAAGCAGGCAAACTCGCCGACACCATCCGTGGCAACGGTGTTCTGCACTACTGGTTCCAACGGCTCGTCGAGCGTGGCGTACTCGATGAGTCACTCCTGAAGTCCGGTTAATCTTTTATGCGCGCCGCGAGCCACCGACGCGCTTGCTGCCAGTCGCGCCTCACGGATCGCTCCGACAACCCCAGCATCTCAGCGGTTTCGACTTCACTCATCCCTGAGAAGTATCTGGCATCGACCACCCGCAGCCAGCGCTCGTTTTCCTCAGCAAGCTGACCTAACAGCTCTGCGATGCCCACGATCTGTTCCGGCGTTTCACTAAACTCAGCAAGTTGATTCTCGGCATCCGCAAGATCAATCGCTAGCTGATCACCACCGTGCTTTTGCGTGAGCTTCCGGCGCGCGTGATCTACGACAACCTGGCGCATCGCGAGGCTCGCGGTCTTCAAGAAATGCTTCTGAGACTGCCATATCGTTCGACCACTCAGCTTGAGAAAACTCTCGTGAAGCACGTCTTCGGTCATCATCGTGTCACTAAAGCCAGCACGTCTTCGCCGGGTTCTTGCGATCCGTAACAACGCCTCATACGCGTCCTCAACCAGGCCTTCCGCAATACGCTGCTCCTCCGGCTCGTAACCGCTCGCGTGGTCTGCGTCTTCCTCGCTCATCTCCACATGCTACCGAAAAAAAATACGTGAGGCCTGTCCGGTTTGGCGAGATTTTTCGTTAGTACATAACAGGAGCCCTACAACACTGCCGTTCACGGAGCATCTCATGCACAGAACGAAAACAAAGAGCGATCCCGCGATTTTCCGAACCATTATCAGGCATCGACGCGTCCTGTTAATCGCCACCTTCGCCCTCATAGTCATCGCTGCCATCGGACTCGGCGGCGTTACTAAAGACCCCTCAGTCGATGCGTTCGTACCGCAAGATCATCCTGCCGCCATTGCGCGCGACAAGGCCGCGGAGGTTTTCGGGCTTGAGGACCCGGTGGTGATCGGCCTGACCTCACGAACCAGTGAATCCGCCTTTACCGCGTCGACGCTAGAGACACTGGTGAAACTCGATGCCGCTATCCGTCAGATTGACGGGGTTAAGAAGAACGACGTCATCAGTCTCGCATCACAAAATGCAATGCTTGCGGACAATGGTGACCTCTTGGTCGAACCGGTCATTGACGACAATCAGCCCAACGATGAGACCGCGGCGCTCGCCTTGCACCGCTTCCAGTCGATGCCGATGCTTTCAGGAGTATTGGCTGCGCCCGATGCAAGCATGCTGATACTGATTGCACCGGTTGTCGACGCCAACAACGCAACGCAAACGCTTGCGGATATTCGAGCACTCGTCGCCGAAGTCACGGATGCTTCGACCCAAGCACATATTGCCGGTGTCGCCACCATGAATGCGCGGCTTGCTGGAATGGTCGATACCGACACGAAAATTTTCGTCCCGGCAGCGATTGTTACGGTGTTACTGATTTTGCTGGTGGCACTGCGCCGAGTAAGCGCGCTCACTGGGCCACTACTGGTGATCGCCGGATCTGCGGCCGTTGCCATCGGCCTCATGGGATGGATAGGTGCACGGTACTACCTGATCACAACCGCGCTACCCGTGGTGATTATGGCAATCGCTGTTGCTGACACGTTGCATCTCTCAACCTACTTCCTGCAGGCACGCACACAGCGTCCCGATTTCAGCGCCGCTGAAGCCGTCGGTGTTGCACTCTCGAAAGCCTGGCTGCCAATCACACTAACCAGCATCACGACGATTGCGGCATTCTGTGGATTGTCATTCGGCACCGCAATGCAACCGATTTCGGAATTTGGTTTGTTCGCCGCGGTCGGCGTTGCAGCTGCGTGGGTACTCAGTCTGACAGCGCTTCCAGCAGTCTTGATCTTGACGGACTTACAACCCAGTCACGGTGCAGGCTCGATCGCAACTTCCGGCTGGCTTGACCGTAGCCTGCACAAGGTCACCGACTTCGCATTCGAACGGCCTGTTGTCTCGTTGCTCGCGAGCACAGGCGTGTTTGCCCTGCTCGTCGCCTTCGCATTGCAAGCGCGGTTCGACTATGAGCGTCAGCGCTATTTCACAAGCGACGACCCGGTCCTGCAGGCCGATAGCAGCATCAACCGCGCACTCGGGGGCGTGAACTTTCTCGACGTCGTGGTAACAGCACCCGAGGACGCCTCACTGATGACACCGGAAGCGCTTCAGTCTATTGCCGAGTTGCGGGGTGCGATGGCGGAGCTACCGCTAGTCTCGCAAGTGAATGGCATCGACAGCTACATCGCGCACATGCATCACCTGTTGACCGACGCGCCAGCGTCTACGCTACCGGACAAAGCACGAGCGCCTGGTCAGTACATGTTTCTGTATGAGGCTTCGGGTGAACCCGAGGACTTCAAACGCGACATTGACTATGAACACCGCACCGCGTTAGTTCGAGCTCAACTGTCCACCGATAACTACAGAGCAACGCGAGAAACCGTGCGTGCGCTGGAGGGTGTTGTCGCAGAGTGGATGCAATCCACCACGCTCAAGGCGGATATCAGTGGCAGGATCGCCGTGAATACCGGTTGGATGGATCAACTTTCCACCAACCACATCAAGGGGCTGCTGCTCGCTACCGCTTTGGTGTTCCTGACCACCTGGTTCGTCTTCCGCTCGTTCGGTTATGCCGTGATGGCGATGGTGCCTGTCGTCTTTGGTGTCATTTGCGTCTACGCCGCCATGGGCGCACTGGGTCTCGACATAGCGCCCGCAACCTCAATGACAGCGGCAATTGCGACCGGTCTCGGCGTCGACTTCGGCATTCATTTGATCTCCTTGATTCGCCAGCAACGCGCAAGAGGACAAAGCACGTACGATGCGTTCTCTCACGATTACCTCGTTGTCGCTCGCGCGTGCTTCTTTTCCGCGATTGCCTTGGGCGTAGCGCTCGCCGTGATTTGTATTTCGTCGGCGCCGGTGCTGCGCTGGTTCGGCTTGCTCGTGAGCACCGGCGCCTTCGGTTCGCTCATCGGTGCACTCATCATCCTGCCGGCGCTCTGGTCGGTGGTTTACAACTCTGTCGAAAGGAACTCGAGTTATGCGTTGTCTTTCTAGTGTGCTCGTTCTCGCAGCGCTGCTGCCGATACTCGCCGCAGCGGATGAGATGACGGCCGATGCCCTCGCAACACTGGTGATCGAACGACCGGCAAACGAAGGGCGTGTTGGTACGATGCACTTCGAGCTAATCAACAAGCGAGGTCGCTCGCGCAACCGGGCTGCACTGATGATGCACTCGGATCGTGAGGACGCCCAACGGATTGGCATCTTTTTTGTGCGCCCGTCGATGATTCAGGAGACTGCATTTCTGAGCATCAATCGACCTGGCGACAACGATGAAAACTGGCTCTATTTGCCAGCGACGGAGCGTGTCCGTCGATTACCCACATCGGATCGTGGCGATACGTTCATGGGCACGGACCTCACCTACGGAGATATACAGGAGAACTTCAAGTTCCCCGCTGAAGACTGGCTCTTCTCGCTGGATACGAGCCCGGAACAATCGCCTTACCCGGTACTACACGGTGTGGCGCGCACCCCGGAAATTGCAAAAGAACTTGGCTACCAAGAGTTTCGTGCAGCCATTGACGTCGCCCATCAATTTCCGGTGAAGGTCGAATACACCGACACGGACAACGCACCACTCAAGACGGTTGAAGTAAAGGCGATTGAATGGGTTGGCGATGCACCGACGGCTATGGCCTTTGAGGTCCATAACATCCAGACCGGACACACAACGCGCGTGCACTTTACCGAAATGCGACACGTACCCAACCTGGACGTAGAGTTTTTTGCTCCTGACGCATTGGCTTACGGTATCCCTGAGGTCGACTGACATGTACGACTCAATAAAGCGGCTCACGCGCGGCGGTCTTATGGTTTCACTATTTGTCCTGACGTCGCAACCGCTCGCCGCCGATACCGACGTATCGATCGCACAGACGCTCGCGATGGGTCGCGCCGAGCATGACGCAGGACAGGCGAGAACCACGCTCGCCACAAAAACTCGAGAAAGACTCTCCCGTCAGACGCGATTGAATCTCGACCTCAGGATCGAGTCGGCGCTCGGGGACACAGGTCTCGGCACCCGCGACACCTTCGCACCGCTTTCTCGACCCTGGGAACTCGGCGCAAATACCCGGCTAGAGATCGATGAAGCGACGATAGCCTGGCGTAAACGCTCGACACATTTGACCCTTGGGAAACAGAGTGTCGCCTGGGGGGTTCTTGATGGCTTGCAGGTCACCGACCGATTGAACCCGGTGCGTCTGCGCGAAGGTGTGTTCACCGAAACGCGGCCGGAACGAATCTCTCGGTGGGGGTTGCGTCTGCGAACGCGCAAGGCAGGTTTCGACTGGGATGCGGTGATCCAACCCGATACGACAGTAAGCCAGCTACCGCTACAAGGCGATACCTTCGAGCCGCGGGCCGCTCGTCTGCGCGGTGGTTTGCCGTTCGAAGCGGGTAACGTCAGTGTCACCTTCGATAAGCCCGCGACGACAACCGCAGGACTTCGCATGTCGCATCGGAACGGCGACCAGGATTGGTCACTGCTCGTTATTCGAGGCCCTGAATATGAACCGATCTTTTCGCTGGACGCGTCTGGAGTTACGGCACGCTATCCCACGCGCACGCTGCTGGGGGCGACCTGGCAGAAAACACTCGGCAACCAAGTTATCAGAGCCGAAGTGGCGGCGGTTCCCAATCAACCCGTCAACCTTGGGACAGAGCTCGGCGTCGCCGTCGAACGAAGCCGCTGGATCGGCGGTGTCGGCATGGACTGGGACCTGCCGGATGGCTGGTTCCTGAACATTCAACTTGCCATCGACCAAATCGATGGACGCGACCTGGCGCGACCACGCAGAGACGAGGTCCTGACGACGCGTATTCGACGTGCATTCGATAATGACCAGTGGCTCCTTCAAGCCGAGTTGATCGGCAATCTTGGTGACGGCGATGGAACGTTTCGCCCTAGTCTGAGTTGGCAGGTCAACGACGCGCTTCGCGTGAGCTGGGGTGCAGACATTATCTGGGGCGAACCCAACGGACTGTTCGGGCAATTCGATGCCAATGATCGAGTCTGGCTGCGCGCCATAATGAGCCTCTAAAAGTGCTACACTACTTCGACATTCTGCGTGTGGAGGGGGTGTTATGCGAGCGCTGTTGGGACCAGCGGTTGCGAGAGCCGATTTAGAATCAGGGCACACTCATGTCGCATGACCGCGGCAGCGACCATCATGAGCCCGAATATTTCTCACTGGGAATACTCCGCACCGTAGCGCTTGCCGCGCCAGCGATCTTTTTTGTCCTCGCCATACTGACGAAGGAATGGAAAACCGCCCTTTCCCTGTCGGTCTTTTTCGTTCTTGCCGCTAGCGCGATTATCTTCCGTAGAGGTCGCGACCACGGCGTGACACTACACCTTCTCATTCTGTTCCTCGTCGCGCATCAGACCAACCTGCTCTATCACTCTACCGACGTCGCAAACATCGGCTTGATCTGGCATATGACGGTGCCACCGCTGGTCGCCCTACTCGGCAATCGATGGCATATCGTTATCTGGACTCCGATCATTCTGTCCATCGTGATCTGGGACTGGTACCTCTACCGCGACTATCCCTCCATGGCGCACCCGTTGAGCTTATTCAACCTGATCGGTGTCACGCTCGTCCTTTCCATTGCTGCCTACGGCGTCATCTCGCAGCGGGACCGACGACAGAAGTCACTGAGAGAGGCCTTGGACGCATCGCGAGCCGAATCACGTCAGCGCGAAGAAGCCGAACGAGAAGCGACCGAGGCGAACGCAGCGATCACCCGATTCCTCGGATCGATATCACACGAAATGCGCACCCCGCTGGCAAGTATCGTGGCCTCAGCAGAGGTAATCGAGCAGTCGGGGTCAGCAGGATTGGATCAACGCTGGACACGCAATATCAAGGAGAGCGCCGATTCATTATTGATGCTGCTAAATGACGTCCTGGAACTTGCGAGCAGCGATTCCGGCAAAACGCGCATTGCCGAAGAACGTTTCGAAGTAGAGGCCCTTTTGCAGAGTGTCACCGCGATCGTGCAGCCCATGGCGCAAATGAGTGCGAGCTTCCTGTTCATCGGTGCAACCCCAGACACGTTTGCCGAACGAATTGGCGATGCACCTCGGATTCGACAGGTGCTCGTAAATCTGATCAACAACGGCCTGCAACACTCCGGCGGAACTCGGGTCTGGTTGATTGTCAGTGGTCATGAAGATCGCCTCGACTTTGAAGTCGGAGACGACGGCAAAGGCATCGCGCTGGAGCACCATCATTCAATTTTTAAGCCGTTCTATCAGGTAAGCGGTGACGAGCATCATGCTGATCAGAAAGGCACAGGGCTGGGGCTCGCTATCTGCAAGGGATATGTGGAGGCTATGGGAGGCAACATCGAGCTGAAGTCTCGATTGGGCGAAGGCACCCGTTTCCTGTTCTCGATTCCCGCAAGGCCAACGGGTAAGCACCGACTCCGCGACCTGAATCCGCGAGGCACGCAGTGGCCTGAGAAGGTGAGCCTGTCAATTCCCTGTGAGAACGTCGAGCACTGGGCGAAACAGTGGTTGGATGCCTGGGGTATTGAATCCGTCGAGCGAGGAAGACCGCTCTCTTTGCCGACGCCGAGTGCCCGCGGTCTCATCACATTCCATGAGCTTACCGGGCAATTGATAGACGTTCCCACACAACCCGCCGAGGTACGCGAGGTATCGACCGACCCCGGTAAAGGACTCAAGATTCTGATGTGCGACGATGATGAGGTAATCCTCGAGGCGTTTGCAGAGATGTTTCGACGCCGAGGGTACAAAACGAGTCGTGTTGCCTCCGGCGCGGACCTGATTGCACACCTGAAACGCAGCCATTACGACGTAGTCGTGCTGGATTTGAATCTCAATGGCGAGTCTGGCATCGATGTTTTGAAGCAGATCCGCGGCTTGACGTCGAACAAGGCTGATGTTCCCGTTTGTATTTTGAGCGGCAGCTGGAACCAGCGTGAAAACTGTTTAGACGCCGGGGCTCAGCTTTATTTGACCAAGCCCTGCACCTCGCAAGAATTGATCGACGCGGTCGAATCGCTAGCGGCAAACGACAAAGTAGCGAACGAGCATGCACCTGTCGTAAGGTCTTGAGGATACTTCTCCGTCGAGCCTCAATATGAAAACTCTGTCAGCGGTGCTTATCGCTTTTTCGATCTTGGTATCTGGCTGCGCCGTCACGCCTCCGGGTAACAATGCAGACGAACAGTTAAGAGCCCTGTACGAGCGCGAGTTCGAGTGGCGCCAGCAGCAAGCGGGTCGCACACGAGATGCAGACGGTGAATGGACCTCCGCTACTTTGCTGCCGAGCGTAACGCCGGAGTCTTACGCAAAGAAACTGACTTACTGGGAACAGGCGCTTTCAGAGCTCTACGAGATCCCGAGGGGAGCACTGAGCCATGACGAGGCGATCAACGCAGATGTGTTCGAGGCGATCGTATCAGCGAACGCCAACAACGTACGTTTCAAGACCTACGAGGCACCACTGAACTCCGATTCGTTCTTTTGGACGGGGTTACACCAGCAGTACCGCGGGTTCCCGGATGTAGAAGGCTACGAAAACTACATTGCACGAATCGACGATATCCCACGCTATTTCGATGAGCATATCGCCAACATGCGCAGCGGTCTGGCGAGAGGTTTCACACCACCCGCGGTCACTCTGCAAGGACGTACCGCTTCGATTGACCAGTTCTTGATCGCGGGTCGAGACAACCCTTTTTTTGAAGCTGCGACTCGTTTTCCGGCACGCATTGAGCGGGAACAGCAAGAACAAATCGCGCTTGCCCTTGAAGCCGCGATCAACCGATCGGTCGTACCGGCGTACAGCAATCTCAAGCGGTTTATGGTTGAGGAGTACCTGCCCAACGCAAGACAAACGCTGGGTGCGAGTGAGTTGCCCGATGGAGAAGCGTTCTACCAATCACAAATTCTTCAATACACGACACTGACGCTCACACCTGAAGCAATACATGAAACAGGGTTGAGTGAGGTCGCACGTATCCGCAAAGCGATGCTCAGCATTATCGACGAGCTTGAGTTTGATGGTGACCTTGCGGCTTTTTATGAGTTCCTGCGCACCGACCCGCAGTTCTACGCGAAAACACCTGACGAGCTCATGGGAGTTTCAGCGTACGTCGACAAACGCATGGCCGCACGAATACATGACGTGCTCGGATTTCTGCCGAGGCAGCGCCATACCATTGCACCGGTTCCCGACGCGATCGCTCCGATTTATACGGCAGGTCGAGGTGGCTATGGTCGCTGCTGGATGAATACCTACAATCTCCCGGCCCGTCCGCTCTACACGATTCCAGCGCTCACGTTGCACGAGTGCTCGCCCGGTCACTCTCTGCAGTTCGCGATTGCGCAGGAGGCGCCTGGCGACATCCCCGAATTTCGCGCACGCAACTACTTTTCCGGCTACGGCGAGGGCTGGGGTTTATATACCGAGTGGTTGGGCGGTGAGATCGGCATCTACCGCACGCCTTACGAGCGATTCGGACAACTGACTTACGAAATGTGGCGTGCCTGCCGTCTGGTCATCGATACGGGCGTGCACCACTTCGGTTGGACTCGCGAAGAAGCACTTGCGTATCTGCGCGACAACGCAGCTTTGTCGGAGCATGAAGTAACAACCGAGATCGATCGCTACATCTCATGGCCTGCGCAGGCACTCTCCTACAAGCTAGGGGAGCTTCTGATTCGGGAAAAACGCAAGCTCGCCGAACAAACACTCGAGGGCGACTTCGACCAGCGCTATTTCCACGACAAGATTCTCTCTCTGCGTTCGGTGCCACTGTCTGTCCTTGAGAGTGAGCTCGATGCATGGATCGAAGCAGGCGGACCGGATCCGTACGAGGGTTTTGATATCGACTAGATCGGCATCTCAGGCCAGCCTGTTGCGTCGAGCGTTTCCCGGTAACTGTGCCATGCCGCATAGGCAAGCCACGGCATTGTGATGATCAACCCGAGCCCAGCCGTCGCAAAACTCAAGAGCGTTAGCGACACAATTAACAGACCCCAGAAAACCGAGACCCGCTTGTTGCGCAACACCGCGTTGATGCTGGAGACACACGCGGTCACCATATCGACATCGCGGTCGGCAATCATGGGTAATGAGAACACCGCAGTGGCGAAGGTAAATGCCGCGAACACGGCGCCGATGGCCGAGCCAACCGCAATAAACTGCAAGAATACTTGTGGGTCGCCACGCTCGATCATGAACAGAGCGTTGAGCACCATACCCGAACGCGACCAGATCATGAGTATCACCATCTGCACCAGCGCAAAGACACCCGCCTGACCAACCACGCGTCTGGCCAGTCTCAGCGCATCGGAGAGTGCCGGTTCGCGATCCTGCTCATGCGCTTTCGCGACGCTGTAGAGACCGACCGCCAGTAACGGCGCGAGGAACACAAAGCCAGACAATAGGGCCGCAAGCAAAATGAAGCTGCCGAGATACCAGGCAAGCGCAGAGAGTGCGACGCTACCGATCCAGATAGCCAATCCGAATTTCAGTGAGATCTCACGAGCAAGCTCGAGATCCCGCCAGCCAGCGCGCAGCCACCGGAAAGGTGAACCAAACGTCAGTCTGGCGCACGGCACCACGAATGGTTTGCCGGCAGTGTCGTCGACGGACCGATCTGCGGTCATAATGACACCCCCCGATTGTCATCTCCGCATCTACGGTAGCACAGCGGAATTACCCGTGCGTCTCAGCCCAACGCGCGCAAACCAATCGCGGTTCGTATGCGATCCATTAGCGGTGTTGCGACGTTTCGTGCTTTCTCAGCCCCTTCCAGCAGCACACGCTCGACGTGACCGGGATCGGCGATCAAGCGTTCGTATTCCTCCCGAGCCGGTGCGATGTGAGCGTCAACATATTCGAACAACTCCTGCTTCGCTGCACCCCACGCGATGCCTTCGCGAAACTTCTGAGCCATTGCCTCAGATTCCTCCTGAGTCGCAAATGCACGATAGATCTCGAAGAGCGTCGAATCATCAGGGTCTTTAGGCTCTCCCGGCTCCAGCGAGTTCGTCTTGATCTTCATCACCAACTTGCGTAGGCGCTTCGACGGCTCAAACAAGGGAATCGTGTTGCCGTAGCTCTTCGACATCTTTCGACCGTCCAATCCTTTCAGCACCGCGGTGCTATCGTCGATCACAGGCTCGGGCAACGTGAGCAAATCGTCATAGTGATGGTTAAAGCGCTGCGCGATATCTCTTGCCATCTCCACATGCTGCTTCTGGTCTCGGCCTACCGGGACGTGGGTCGCGCTGAACATCAAGATGTCCGCCGCCATCAACACGGGGTAACTGAACAGCGCCATGGTGATGCCTTTATCGTCGTCCTTGTTGCCCGAGGCAGCGTTCGCGTCGACAGCGGCTTTGTAGGCATGCGCGCGGTTCATCAGCCCCTTTGCCGTCTGGCTCGATAACACCCAGGTAAGCAGTGGAATTTCGGGAATGTCACTCTGCCGGTAAAACACCGTGTTTTTGGTATCGAGCCCCAGAGCGAGCCAACTCGCCGCGATCTCCAGTGTGGACCTCTGGATCTTCTCCGGGTCTTCGCTCTTCACGAGCGCATGCAGATCCGCCAGGAAATAGAAGTTCTCCCGGCTTGGGTCCCTGGAGCTCTCTATGCCCGGACGAATCGCACCCACATAGTTGCCGATGTGCGGCGTCCCGGTCGTGGTAATCCCGGTGAGCCATACCGCTTTATCGCTCATCGCTCAAAATCCCGCGGCGTGACCGTCCTTGCGGGACTCAGAAGCGCCGTAATAGACGCCCTCCTCATCGTCGAACAGGATTGCCTGATAGCCGCCGTATCCACCTGCGCCTGCGCGCACTTTATGACCACGCGCTTCCAAGGCTTCTTGCGTCTGCACAGAAATACCGCTCTCTACATGCACGGTACCACCTTCGCTCATGCGTTCACCGGTCGGCTCTGAAGACCCATCATGCCGGATTCGTGCTGCATCGCCTGCTTCCTGCAGGTTCATGCCGAAGTCGACCATGTTGACGATGATTTGTGCATGTCCCTGCGGCTGCATGCCGCCGCCCATCAATCCGAAAGACATCAGCGGTTTGCCATCTTTCATGGCAAACGCCGGGATAATCGTGTGGAACGGACGTTTGCCGGGTTCGAATACATTCGCGTGCGTCGGGTCGAGCGAGAACAGCTCACCTCGATCCTGAAGAATAAAACCGAGATCCCCTGGGGTCATGCCGCTGCCCATGCCACGATAGTTAGACTGGATTAACGAAACCATGTTGCCGTCCGCGTCGGCGACAGTGAGGTAAATCGTGTCACCATCCGTCGGCGCGTCGCCGGCGGGTAGCTTTGTGGATGCCTTTTCGCCAATCAGCTTGCGTCGCTGCGCGGCATATTCCTTGGAAATCAACCAATCGACCGGAACATCGACAAACTCCATGTCCGCATAGAAGCGAGCACGATCCTCGAACGCGAGCTTTTTCGCTTCGACAAATGTGTGGACGTATTGCTCACTGCCATAACC
This sequence comes from Pseudomonadota bacterium, assembly GCA_038521865.1. GTDB lineage: Bacteria > Pseudomonadota > Gammaproteobacteria > Steroidobacterales > Woeseiaceae > CALBPI01. Next base: position 469,963 of record JBCBKO010000003.1, read on the forward strand.
CATGGAAGCGATATCGAATCCCTCGAGAATGTTCAGGATCTGCAGCGCAGCGATGCCTTGACCATTCGGCGGCAATTCAAAAACCTCAACGCCACGATAGGTCGTTGAGACCGGGGTCACCCAGTCCGATGTATGTTGCTCCAGATCAGCAACGCTCAGGTAGCCGCCCTGCTCCTGGACATAGTCCGCGATCTTTTGCGCAATAGGACCCGAGTAAAACGCATCCCGACCGCCTTCTGCGATCGCGCTGTAAGTGCTGGCCAGGCGTGGATTACGGAACATCTGGCCTTTCGCGGGTGTTTTGCCGTCCGGCATGAACGTTTCACTGAACCCCGGATACTGAGACAACACGCGCGCGTTGCGCTCCCAATAGAAGGCGATCAGTTCGCTGACCGGAAATCCCTCCCGAGCGTATCGGATGGCAGGTGCCAGCACTTCGCTCATGGGCAGCTTTCCGTAGCGTTGATGCAATTCAAACCAGCCATCAACAGCACCCGGAACGCTGACCGGCAACGGGCCTCGCGGCGGAATGCTGTCGACGCCGAGCGCATCAAGATCGGACTTCAATTGCTCCAGCGTCAAAGATCGGGGAGCCCGGCCACTGGCATTCAGGCCCGACAATGATTCGGTCTCTGCATCCCACACGATAGCGAACAGATCGCCACCGATGCCGCATCCGGTGGGTTCCATAAGTCCTAGCGCCGCGTTAGCTGCGATCGCTGCGTCGACCGCACTGCCGCCGGCCTTGAGAACATCGAGCGCGATTTGGGTAGCCAGAGGCTGGCTGGTTGCTGCCATTCCATGCGGAGCGATCACCTCCGACCGTGAAGCGTGCGCCATCGAACTCAGCCGGTCATAACTATGCGCAACCTCACCGGTCGACAAAGCGACAACACCCAACGCCGTCCAGGCGATATGCTTCCAGTTCAGCATCGAGATTACCCCTAATAAAAGGTTTACAACCCGGTCATGGGAGCACACGGCCGAGGGTCGTGCAACCGTCATCTGATCACCGCGATCGCGGTATACTTGCGGCCTATGAATACGCCTGCAATGCCCGATCACAACCTGTATCAATCGCATCTCGATATCGTAATCAAAACGTACGAGCAAGCATTGGATGCGGCCGGTGCCGACGTCGCTGTCGTGTATGCGGGTGGTCTGATCTATCGCTTTCTTGACGACCAGTCACATCCGTTCGTTGTGAATCCGCACTTCGCCTGGTGGCTACCGCTTGTGCGTACGCCAGACTGCTATGTGATTTTTAAGCCGGGTCAGAAGCCGATTTTGGCCTACTGCCAACCGGACGACTACTGGCACGCGACGCCAGACGCACCCGACCCCTTTTGGTCGGACCAATTCGACGTGCGCCCGACCAAACAGGCACAAGATGCACGCGACCTGCTGCCACCGACGGCGCGGGCACCCATTTTTATCGGCGAAATTACGACGCAGGAACAGTCGCTTGGCGTCGAGCGCATCAACCCCAGCGCGGCAATCCATTGGCTCGACAGTGCACGAACCACCAAGAGTGACTACGAGATTCAGCAACTGCGCAATGCAAGCATGCTCGGCGCAAGGGCGCATGATGCGGCTCGCCGGCGGTTCGAGTCAGGCAGTGCCAGCGAGTACGAGCTGCATCAGACCTTTCTCGATGCCATCGAAGCCGTCGATCATGATCTGCCCTATCACAGCATCGTCGCTTTAAATGAGCACGCCGCAATCCTGCACTACCAACATCGCGACCGGGTTGCACCGGATCAAGCGCGTAGCTTTTTGATTGACGCCGGTGCTGCGATGGACGGCTACGCATCGGACATTACGCGAACCTACACTCGCACTACAGGCGAATTCGCTGAGCTCATCGATGCGATGGACGTCCTGCAGCAAGGCATATGCGACGACATCAAGGCAGGCACCAACTACCCCGAGTTACACCGACAGACGCATCAGCGACTCGCAAAACTGATGGTCGATTATCAGCTGGCGACAGGATCTCCCGAGGCCCTGGTCGAAAGCGGGGTGACACGGGTGTTCTTTCCACATGGACTCGGCCATTACCTCGGACTTCAGGTGCATGATGTTGGCGGGCACCAGCTCGATAGCAGCGGTACGGCGACCGAGCGGCCGGAGGATGACCCTCACCTGCGCCTGACGAGGGGGCTTGCAGAAAACGAAGTCATCACCGTCGAGCCGGGCATTTACTTCATCAATATGCTGCTGGAGCCACTCAAAGCGTCTTCACACGCTGGCCTCGTCAACTGGTCACGGGTCGAAGCGTTGAAGCCGTTTGGTGGTATCCGAATTGAGGATAACGTGCGGGTACTGGCTAATGGTGTTGAGAACCTGACCCGGGATGCATTTTTGAAGTCTGGCGCTGAAGTCTGAACACCAACCGCAACATCAGCCAGCGAAACGGTCCATTGCAGCAGCCAATTCGAAGTCCTTGGCGGTGATTCCGCCTGCGTAGTGGGTGGTCAGCTCGACCTTTACGGTGTTGTAGACGTTGTACCACTCTGGGTGGTGGTCCATTTTCTCGGCCACCAGAGCGACCCTGGACATAAACCCGAAGGCGGCAACGAAGTCGCTGAAGCGGAATGATTTCGCCAGCTTTCCAGCCTCGACGTTCCACCCATCCAGCGCTGCTGTCGCAGTAAGAATGTCCTGTTCGTCCATTGCGCTCATCCCTCGGTCTCCTGTCGCCGACCCTGTGAAAAACCGAAAGCTACATCGCCCGGTCCGTTGAGTGTAAGCCATTCCAGTCGGTGCTGAGCTTCTGTGATCGTCGGACGGGTACCGGGAGTCACCCACCAGAGCGCTTTATTGGCGCCAGAACGAGGCAGGAACCACGATGCCCTATGGCGCAAGTATTCGCCATGAGCCGAGCGATATACGAAATCCTCCAGCGCCTGCACGCTCTGCCAGACGGAAAGTGCGATCACCAAACCGGGTTCGCCGAACATCACTTCGGCTTTAGCCTCTTCATCTGCGTCATCCAATCGCCACACAAATCCGGGTGAGCCCTCTGCCAACGCGTTGATGGCAGCAATTCCGTCAAAAAACGGCTGAATCCTCGCATCGCCACGGGGAAATCTCGGCGTTGCAACATTCACATGTGCAACAAATTTTTCGTTCATGGATTGCGGCCCGATGCATTGACTTGAAAGACCGAACTCGGCATGGTCGCAAGTGTGCGATTTTTACCGCAGCAATGCGAGGAGTGTTTGGTGAGAAGAACGAAAATCATTAGCAGCGTGATTGCAGCTGCAACCATCATGTTCAGTGGCGCGGCTATCGCGCAGGACAAGGCGGCCGGATCAGGACCTAACCCCTATGTGGACTGTGGCATCGGTGCCGCGCTCTTTCCCAACACCCATTGGGCGGCGGTAACATCGAACGTCATCTGGGATATCGGCACAACAGCAGTGATCTCGGCGACTGCAAGCCCCGAGACCTGTCAGGGCAAGAGCGCTCAGGCAGCACAGTACATTCTGGATGTTTATGACCACGTAGTCGAAGATACCGCTCGCGGCGAGGGCGAACATTTGACGGCGCTCCTGCAGATTTACGGGTGCGAAACCAAATCCCACGAAATGATCACGGATGCGGTGCGCGAGGGTTTCGCTCCGATGATTGCCGACGAGGAATACAGCTCGCTGAGCCCGGTGCAAAAAGCAGAGCAGCTGTTCAAGGTCGTCGATAGTGAAGTCTCCGTGAAGCAAGCGACCAGCTGCAACGCGGCCTGATAAACACTGGTACCAACCTGAAAGCGGTCGAGCTCCTTTGTGGGCTCGGCCGCTTTTTTCGTCGAGGGAAACGTCTTGCGTAAGACTGTCCTGCTGCTGATCACTATAGGCCTGTTTCAAGGCAGCGTGTACGCACAATCGCCAACATTGGATGCTCTGGCCGCCAGCCCAGGGTGGTACGGGCTACTGCATTTTGAGGACGGCAAAAGCGCCATACATGCCGACACCTTCTTCCTGGCCGAGGATGGTCGGCATGACCCTGTAGCCGAGTTGCGCGCGACCATCGATGCAATGCGTGCAGCATCGGAAACGGGCGGCGACGATGACCCGCGATGTCGTTTCCCGGCTAGATACCTGTGGTTGGTCGGTCAAGAAGTCTCGCTCCCGCCCCGACCGGCATGCCCCGCCTTCGATGACTGGGTCTACGGCGCTGAAACCGAATCCATCAGTATCGTCTTTGCGACGGGCTACCTCGGAAATCCAGCCTCTTTCTATGGCCACACCCTCCTCAAATTCAATGCTGATGAAAACGTCAGCCGTTCCGACTTGCTGGATGTGACCGTGAACTACGGCGCGGTAATTCCACCAGGCACCGGCCCATTGGAGTACATCGTCAAAGGTGCGGTTGGCGGATTCGATGCTGGCTTCAGCCACATACAGTATTACTACCATGAACACGCCTACGGCGATCTGGAGCTGCGTGACCTTTGGGAGTATGAGCTCAATCTCGCACCCGCTGAGGTGGAGTTCATTGTCGCTCACGCGTGGGAGGTGCTCGGCAAGGAGTACACCTATTATTTCTTCCGGCGCAACTGTGCCTTTCGCATGGCCGAAGTCTTGGAGTTGTTGCCGGAATTTTCGATCATTCCAGAGCATCGACCTTGGACAATTCCACAAGCGCTAGTGCTCAACGTAGCGGCATCGACGCGCAATGATCAACCATTAGTGCGCTCGGTCACATACCATCCCTCGCGGCAATCAACGTTTAACGCTCGTTTTCGCGAATTGAGCACATCACAAAGACGGGCGTTGGCGGCCTTCATCAACTTGCGCGGGGACAAAGGGATTGCGGCCATATCGTCGCTACCCGTAGAGGATCAGCATGCCGTACTCGACGCACTGATCGACTACCTGCAGTTTCGGCTTCCAGAAAACCCATCTGCAGATGATCCAGATGCGGCGGCCTACCGTACGGTGCTCGCGTATCGATTCACTCTGCCTCGCAGCGCGGAACGTTCACCACCATTACCGGACTACGATCCATCGCAGGAGCGGGACCCCGGTTATCTATCCGCTGCCGCGACGTACCAGTCGGACCTCGGCGCAGGGCTGCAGCTGCGTTGGCGTGCCGCCTACTACGACCCGTTGGACACAACACCATCACAGAACCCCAACTCAGAGTTGACCATGGGGGACGTGATCGTAGGTGTGAGAGACGGTGATATCGATCTTCAGCGTGCACAACTATTCCGTGTCGAGTCGGTGAACAGCGGTCTGTCCGGATTGCCGGGCGACCGAGGCAAATCGTGGCGACTGGCACTCGGCATGCAGCGTCAGGACATTGCCTGCGGGCAATGCGCCGTCGTGAGATTCGAGGGAGACATCGGCGCATCACGCTGGCTTTCGGACTCGTTGATTGCAGGTGTCTACGCCGGTGGCGCAATTCAGGACAATCAGAATCGCAATGGCAATGCATTCGTCAGAGCGCGCGTTTACGCCAACTGGCACGGTCCAAACGGCTTAAGGCTGCGCACCACCTACGAGCACCGACAGCATCTGGACGGACGACTCGAAGGGCAGGACCTGTTTAGCGTGGAGGCAAGAGCACCGCTCGGACGCAATTTCGACGTTCGACTTGGCGTCACCAAAAACATCGAAACAGAAACGATGATCAGTTTTGGACGCTACTGGTAGCGGGGTTCGATCAAGACTCACTGTGTTTCTGCGTTGCCGCCCGCGCCTTGTAGAACGCCTTTGCTTTCCTGCCTTTGCGCTCCAGCAACGGACGCAGCGCTCTCTTCACCCAAGGGAACTGGTACCCCACGTCTCCCAACAGACCGCTGATCCAGGGCATCTTGATTTCGACTTTCTCTCCAGACGCGACGTTCAACACCGCGTCTGCGACCTCCTGTGCCGTGCTCATCGGTTGCGAGAAAGTGAGGTCGGTCACACCATCGATATCCGTCATGATGAACCCCGTATCGATCGGGCCAGGTGACACCGCACCGATGTGGACATTGGTGCCTCGTAACTCCTCCGCCAATGCCAACGTGAAGGCACGCAAGCCGAACTTCGTAGCGCTATAGGTCGCTGAACCAGGCACCGGAGTGACACCGGCGATTGAGGCCACATTCACCACGGCACCACCCCCACACTCGGCTATGACGTCTAGCACCATGCGCGTCAGCACCAGAGGCGCCCGCAAATTAACGTCCACCATTTGCGCAATTTGCTCGGCATCGACGGTCTCAAAGTTCCCTCGGTGATGCGCACCAGCATTGTTAATCAGATAGTGCACACTGCCGAATTCCTGTTGGGTGCGCTTGATCAGATCGCGACACGCCGCTGCGTCCGAGACGTCCATCGCACAGGTCGCCACCTTGGTAATCGGCTCAAGCGTCGCGGCGAACGCCTGCAACGCTTCCTTGCCGCGAGCCACCAACATCAAGCGTGCACCGGACGCCGCAAATGCTCTCGCGACATCAGCACCAACACCTGCTGATGCGCCGGTAACGATCACTGTCTTGCCATCGAATCTTCGACCCAAAGTCATGGGCTTCCCTCCCGCAATACTGCTGCGCAACAGTATAGCGAGACCGAGACCTGCGCAGTCAGTACAAATCGATGTATAGTTGTCCAAGTTATGTAAGAGGATATGCCCGGGGAGTCCACGAATGACCAAAGCGTTAGACGCACAACACAGCACCTTCGAGAAAGCCAAGAAGGAACTGATCACCGCGGCGACGCGGGCCACTAAAGCTCTGGACAGGGAGCGCGCGAAGCTCACTCGTCAGATCAAGTCATCGAGCAATCGTGCGAAGAAAGCGGGCGAGCAGATCGCCAAAAAGACCGAGCGACTCGGTAAAGCTACCTCTGCGAAGGTAAAGCGCGAGTTGAAAGCACAGATTCGCAAACTGGAGAAACTCAAGGAAACAGCGACCGCCGAGGCTAAAGAATCACGTGATCAGCTCAAGCTGGTTCGGGAAGACCTCGCCAGTGCTCGCGTTCACTTCAGACGTGCAACGAAGATCGATAAAGCGATGAGCGCGGTCGATCGGGAGATCAACAAGCTGCTTGGCAAGAAGACCAAGAAGAAAGCGACGACGAAGAAAACCACTAAGAAGAAGGTCGCCAAAAAAGTAGCTAAGAAAAAGACGGCAACCCGCAAGAAGCGCGTTTCCAAGAAAAAGTGAACGCACCAAAGGTGTGAACGTAAAAGCCGGGTTCACTGCCCGGCTTTTGCGTTTAAAGATCGCTGGTTCTCGGTCGCTAACCCAACTATCGAGGAATTTGCGACTTTGTTATGCCGGCACGCTTATTGGTAGATGGTCCGACCGGACTAAACCCATCGGTCGCTATGGATTTGTTCCGGAATAACGAATTCACGGAGCTTGTGCTGAGAAGTATTCCAGACGTGTTCTTCATCAAGGATGATCAATACCGCATTGTTCTTGGGAATCCTGCACTGTTCGCACTGTATCCGGAGTCCATGCACAATCGGATTATCGGCTACACGACCGCAGAGGAGTATGACGAGGAGCAAGCCGCAGCTTTCCTCGAAAACGACCGAATTGCATTCGAAAAGGGCGAGTCTGAGGCTTTCGAAACCCTGGATTTCCCGAACGGGAAACGCGGCACCCTGTACACCCGCAAAATCCGATTCAATGACGCCGCAGGTAACCAGTACCTTCTCGGTATCGCGCGTGACGTCACGGGCATCATCGAAAAGCAGAAAGCACTCGAGGAAAGCGACGAGCGATACGAACTCGCTGTGCGAGGCCTGACCGTCGGTGTTTGGGATTGGGATATTCCGAACGAAAAAATAGTCTATTCACCAAGAGCATTAGAAGTGCTTGGATTCCCGCCCGATAGCACCGGGCCAACCTACGATCAGTTCTTCGAATTGGTGCACCCGGAAGACGTCGCGACCGTTGTAAAAGGAATCGAAGAACATCTGGAAGATCGCGAGCCCTATGACGTCGAATACCGTATTCGTCGCCCGGACGGCGCTGTGCGATGGATTAGAGCTCGCGCGCAGGCAATATGGGGCGACAATAGCAAGCCGACTCGCATGACGGGATCATTAGAGGACATCACCACACGCAAGCGATCTGAGCTACTACTGATCCAACAGAACGAGCAGTTGAACGAATTTGCGCACATCGCCTCTCACGACCTGAAGGCTCCACTCCGAGGAATCAGTGCACATGTCGAGATGCTGCGCGAGGATCACGGAGCAGAGCTCCCGACTGAAGTGAATGACCGTCTTGATCAGATGCAGAATCTCACATTGCGGATGGAAGGTCTCATTGTCGACTTACTAAAACTCGCGAAAGTGGATCAGGGCGAGCGCTATGAAGTTGAGATTGATCTGAACAGCCTCGTTAGCAGCGCAGTAGAGCTGATTCCTGAGGCAGAAGGGGCAGACATCGAAATCCGGGAGCTGCCACACCTCACGTGTGAGCCTGTCGCGGTACGTGAGCTATTCAAGAACCTCATTCAGAACGCCCTTAAGTACAACCATTCAGAGCGAAAACGGATTGAGATATTCTGCGCAAATCCGGCTGAAGACACTTCGATCGCCCGAATCATTGCCGTCCGCGACAACGGAATCGGCATTCCCAAGACCTACCACGATACGATATTCAAAATCTTCAGGCGGCTGCACGCCAAAGAGGAATTCGGCGGTGGCACCGGTGCTGGCCTGACTTTCGTCAAACGCATCGTCGAACGACACGGTGGGAAGATCTGGATGGAGTCCGAGCCGGAGAAAGGCACGACGTTTTTCTTCACACTTTCGGTCTGATCAAAAAAAAAGGCCGGGCAAAGCCCGACCTTTTGATTCGAACAACTCCGCGCCATCCGTTAAGCGTCGGCTGACTCCTGGGTCGGCTCGGGTTGGTCCAGCAACTGCACCATGGCCATCGGCGCAGCATCTCCCGGACGGAAACCCATTTTGAGGATACGCAGGTAGCCTCCCGGGCGCTCCTTGAACCGCGGACCAAGTTCAACGAAGAGCTTGCCTACTGCATCTTTGTCGCGCAGACGATCAAACGCCAAACGACGATGCGCTACGCTGTCTTCCTTAGCGGTCGTAATCAGTGGCTCGATGACACGACGCAGTTCCTTCGCCTTCGGCAAGGTCGTCTTGATGGTCTCGTGCTTGATCAATGATGCCGCCATGTTGCGGTACATCGCCTTGCGGTGCGAGCTGTTGCGATTGAGCTTACGCCCTGATTTCTTGTGTCGCATGACGCTTAATCCTGCTGATACTGTTTTAAGGCTGTTGCCTCGAAGATTAGGAACCGAGCAGCGTGCGATCGCTGCGCAGGCTCGCGGGCGGCCAGTTATCGACCTGCAGTCCAAGACCCAGCCCGTGACTTTCCAGCACTTCCTTGATTTCTGTAAGTGATTTCTTGCCGAGGTTTGGCGTGCGAAGCAGCTCAACCTCTGTGCGTTGCACGAGATCACCAATGTAGTTGATGCTTTCCGCTTTCAAGCAGTTCGCTGAGCGCACGGTCAACTCGAGTTCGTCCACCGGACGCAAGAGAATCGGATCGACCTGTGCTTCCGCAGAAGCAGCCGTGTTGTCTTCCTGACCTTGCAGGTCCACAAACACACTTAGCTGATCTTTGAGAATGCTCCCCGCTCGGCGAATCGCTTCTTCGGGATCGATCGTACCGTTCGTCTCGATATCGATCAGCAGCTTGTCGAGGTCAGTGCGCTGCTCTACGCGCGCAGCGTCGACGCTGTAGGTCACGCGCCGAATCGGGCTGAAGGAGGCGTCCAACTGCAGACGACCGATTGGGCCCGTTTGCTCTTCGAAAGTCGCACGCTTGGCTGCTGGGCGGTACCCACGACCACGTTCGACGCGAAGCACCATTCGCAATTCGCCATCTTTCGTCAGCGTAGCAATGACGTGCTCCGGATTAGCGACTTCAACGTCATGGTCGGTCTGGATGTCACCGGCAGTGACAGGGCCCGGACCCTGTTTGACGATGGTCAGCTCAGCACTCTCACGGCCGTGCATGGTCAGAGCGACTTGCTTGAGGTTGAGTAGGATATCGACGACATCTTCCTGTACCCCTTCAACACTGGTGTACTCATGCAGTACGCCTTCGATTTCCGCTTCGACGATCGCCGCACCTGGCATCGAAGAAAGCAGAATCCGGCGAAGCGCATTACCCAGCGTGTGGCCGAAACCGCGCTCAAACGGCTCAATCGTCACGCGCGCTTGCGTGTCATCGATCGGCGTTACTTTTACAACGCGTGGCTTCAGAAATTCATTGGTAGATTCCATCAGAACCTTTACCTCTCTATCTCGTAACTGTGATGTGGCCTGCTGCGAAGTCTCAATTACTTCGAGTACAGCTCCACCACGAGGTTTTCGTTGATGTCGGGAAGAATGTCCTCACGCTCCGGCAGAGCCTTCAGCGTGCCGACCATCTTGTCCGCGTCGACTTCAACCCACTCCGGGAAGCCTATCTGACCGGCGATTTCCAGAGATGATTTGATCCGCAGCTGCTTCTTCGCTTTCTCGCGAACCGACACGACGTCGCCGCCATCAACCTGATAGGACGGAATGTTCACGATGCTGCCGTTCACCTCGATGCCCTTGTGGCTTACGAGCTGACGCGCCTCAGCGCGAGTGGAAGCAAAACCCATCCGGTACACCGTGTTATCCAGGCGCCCTTCAAGCAACTGCAACAGGTTTTCACCGGTTGAGCCTTTCCGCTGTGCCGCTTTCTTGTAGTAGTTGCGGAACTGGCGTTCCAAGACGCCGTACATACGACGCAGTTTCTGCTTTTCACGCAGCTGCAGGCCGTAGTCGGAGATACGCGGGCGTCGGGCCGGCGCACCACCGGGAGGTACTTCCAGTTTGCACTTAGACTCCAGCGGGCGAACACCACTCTTCAGAAAGAGATCGGTGCCCTCGCGACGGGAGAGCTTGCACTTAGGTCCAATATATCTTGCCATCTTTCGTTCCTGTCCCTGTTCTCGCTAGACGCGGCGCCGCTTCGGCGGCCGGCAGCCGTTGTGCGGGATCGGTGTGACGTCGTTGATGTGTTGAATCTTGTAGCCGCAACCGTTCAATGCGCGAACCGCAGACTCACGTCCCGGGCCCGGACCCCAAACGCGGACGTCCAGGTTCTTAAGCCCATATTCCTGTGCTGCACGTCCAGCCTTATCAGCAGCAACCTGCGCCGCGAACGGCGTAGACTTGCGCGAGCCACGGAATCCACAGCCGCCAGCTGTTGCCCAAGACAACGCATTGCCTTGGCGATCGGTGATCGTGATGATCGTATTGTTGAACGAGGCGTGGATGTGCGCGATGCCATCCTGAACCTGGCGTTTGATCTTCTTGCGAGAAGGTTTTGTTTGAGCCATCTGTTTCGTTCCTGATTATCTACGTACCGGACGACGCGGACCCTTCCGGGTGCGTGCGTTGGTGCGAGTGCGTTGGCCACGCAGTGGCAATCCACGACGGTGGCGAATACCGCGGTAGCAGCCGAGGTCCATCAAACGCTTGATGTTCATCGACGTCTCACGGCGCAGATCGCCCTCCACGGTAAACTTTGCAACTTCGTCGCGAAGTTTCGCTACTTCCGGCTCTGCCAAGTCTTTTACCGCTACGTGCTCGGCAACGTTCGCCGCCTCGCAAATCTGCTTTGCGCGCGTCGGTCCGATGCCGTAAATGCTGGTCAGCGCGATTACCACGTGCTTATTGACCGGGATGTTTATGCCTGCAATACGGGCCACAGTATCTTCCTCTTAGTCGCGAGTGCTGTCAGGTTAGCCCTGACGCTGCTTATGGCGAGCGTCGGTACAAATCACTCGCAAAACACCGTTTCTGCGAATCACCTTGCAGTTGCGGCAAATTTTCTTAACCGATGCTCTAACTTTCATTTCCTGCTCCACAGCGCTCAAAGCGAACGCATGCCGCGCTATGTGCGGCTGTAATTCCTGATGTTGGCTTTCTTCATCATTCCTTCGTACTGCTGCGACATGGTGTGTGCCTTCAGCTGCTGCATGAAGTCCATGGTCACGACGACGAGAATGAGCAATGACGTACCGCCGAAGTTGAACGGCACGCTCGGGAAGAACATGCGGACCAATTCCGGAATCAGGCATACGCCGGTGATGTAGAGTGCGCCCCAGAACGTCAGTCGGGTGAGCACCTTGTCGATGTACTCGCCGGTCTGCTGACCAGGGCGAATACCTTGAATGAACGCACCTGATCGCTTCAGGTTATCCGCTACTTCACGCGAGTTGTACATCAACGCCGTGTAGAAGAAGCAGAAGAAAGCGACCAGTGCACCGTAAAGCACGATGTAGATGGGCTGTCCCGGAGACAATGCGGCGCCTACACGCTGCAGGGTCTGCGTCAAGGTGCCCGGATCCGGATTCGCGCCGCTGAATTGTACCAAAGTCACCGGGAACAAAAGCAAGCTCGAAGCGAAGATCGGTGGGATGACCCCCGACATGTTCACCTTAAACGGCAAGTGCGTCGACTGTGCCTGCATCATTCGGCGGCCTTGTTGACGACGTGCGTAGTGGACCGTGATCCGGCGCTGCGCACTCTCCATGTACACGACGAACACCGTCATCGCGATGAATGCGATCAAGATGATCAACGCCAGCGCGGGTGACATGGTGCCGTTGCTAACGAGCTCTGCGGTTCCCGCGATCGCACCTGGCATGCCTGCGATGATGCCCGCGAGAATGATGATTGAAATACCGTTGCCGACGCCTCGCTCGGTGATCTGCTCGCCAAGCCACATCAAGAACATCGTTCCGGTAACGAGCGAGATAATGCACAACACCATGAAGCTGATGCCCGGATTCACAACCAGATTCGGCTGGTTCTGGATTGCGTACGCCGCGCCGAACGACTGAATCAAGGCGAGCAGCAAAGTGCCCCGACGGGTGTAGTCGGTAATCTTGCGCCGGCCAGACTCGCCCTCTTTCTTGAGTTTGGCGAGACTCGGGACAACAACCGCTGCCATCTGCATCACGATGGACGCGGAGATATAAGGCATTACGCCCAAGGCAAAGATTCCAAAACGCTGAAGTGCGCCGCCTGAGAACATGTTGAACATCGCCAGGATATTTCCGGACTGTTGCTCAAAAAATTCCGTGAGCTGCAACGGATCAATCCCCGGGACAGGCACAAACGTGCCGATCCGGTACACGATCAGCGCGCCGATCAGGAACATGAGGCGCTGGCGCAACTCATCGAGCTTACCCGATTGAGCTAGTCCTGCTGCCATCTCCTCGTTTTTGCGATTCTTTGCCATGACTACCTGTTGGATCAGTCTTCGATCGTGCCGCCAGCGGCTTCGATTGCTTTGCGTGCACCCGGCGTTACCGCGATGCCTTTGAGTGTCACTGCCTTCTCAATTTTTCCGGAGTCGATCACCTTGACCTTCAGAGTCTGAGCCGGCACGAGACGTGCGCGTTTCAGTGACAACAGGTCAACCGTGTCATCTTCAATCAGTGCGAGTTCATGCAGCCGTAGCTCCGCCGACAGACGAGCCTTACGCGAGTTGAAGCCTACTTTTGGCAGGCGACGTTGTAGCGGCATTTGACCGCCTTCGAACCCGACCTTGTGATAACCACCGGAACGAGCATGCTGGCCCTTAACACCACGACCACTGGTCTTACCCTGGCCTGCGGAAATACCGCGACCGAGTCGCTTACCGACCGGCTTACTGCCTTTTGCAGGTTTGAGTGTGTTCAGACGCATTACGCTTCCTCAACTTTCAACAGGTATGACACCTGATTGATCATGCCGCGGTTCTCAGGCGTGTCTTCGACTTCAACCGTGTGGTTGATGCGACGCAAACCGAGTCCAGCGATACTGGCTTTGTGGTTCTTCAGTCGGCCATGCTTGCTCTTCACCAGCGTGACCTTGAGTTTCTTGTTCGCTGCCATGGCTTAACCCAGGATTTCCTCAACAGTCTTGCCACGCTTGGCCGCGACTGATGACGGTGAATGGATGTTCCGCAGCCCGTTGATCGTGGCGCGAACCACGTTGATCGGGTTACGTGAACCATATGACTTCGCGAGCACGTTTCTGACGCCTGCGCATTCGAAAACCGCACGCATCGCACCACCCGCGATGACACCCGTACCTTCGGAAGCCGGCTGCATGTAAACGCGAGTCGCGCCGTGTCGGCCCTTGATCTCGTATTGCAGCGTGTCGTCACGCAGATGAACCTTCGCGAGGTTCTTGCGTGCCGCCTGCATCGCTTTCTGGATAGCGATAGGCACTTCGCGCGCCTTGCCGTAGCCGAAACCAACGCTGCCGTTGCCGTCACCGACAACAGTCAGTGCCGTGAAACCAAACTGACGGCCGCCTTTGACCACCTTGGCTACACGATTCACCGCTACCAGTTTTTCAACCAGATCGTCGCCGCTGTTTTGCTTGTCGTTCTTTGCCATGTTCAGTTCGATTCCTAGAATTTGAGACCCGCTTCACGCGCCGCGTCGGCCAGAGCCTTTACGCGACCGTGGTAGCGGTAGCCCGAGCGATCAAAAGCGACCTTCTCGATACCTGCTGCCTTCGCCTTTTCTGCGATCTGCTTGCCCACCGCTTCGGCGGCACTGACGTTGCCCGTGGACTTGAGCTCCTCGCGGAGTCCTTTTTGCACCGTTGAAGCCGCAGCAAGAACGGTGGAACCGTCGGCTGCGAGAATCTGCGCGTAGATGTGACGCGGGGTGCGGTAGACGCTCAGGCGCTCTGTGCCCAACTCGCGAATCTTGGCGCGAGTGCGGCGAGCCCGACGCAGTCGATTGTCCTTTTTGCTCAGTTTCATGTTTCGTCTCCAGCCACGATCCGGTTCGACGCCCGGACGCCGACTTACTTCTTCTTCGCCTCTTTACGAACAACGTTTTCGTCGCTGTAGCGCACGCCCTTGCCCTTGTACGGCTCGGGCGGACGATAGGCACGAATCTCTGCGGCGACCTGACCCACAACCTGCTTGTCAGCGCCTTTCAATACGATCTCGGTCTGGCTCGGTGTTTCTACACTGACACCCTCCGGCATTGCGTGGACAACCGGATGCGAGAAGCCCAATGTGAGATTGAGGTTGCTACCCTGTGCCTGCGCACGGTAGCCAACGCCAACCAGCGTCAGTTTTTTCTCCCAACCCTCGCTGACGCCCTGCACCATGTTGGCGAGTAACGCCCGTGTGGTGCCGGCCATGGCGCGAGCGAATCGAGATCCGCTGCGTGCTTTCACGGTCAACGTGCCGTTTTCTTCCTCGAGATCAACCTCGCTGTTCAGCGCCATGGACAGGTTGCCCTTGCTGCCTTTCAGAGAGACGTCCTGGCCGTTGCGCTGAAGCTCAACGCCTTTCGGCAAGGTGATCGGTTGTTTCGCGATGCGAGACATAGTCTTGATTCCGTTGTGTTACGAAACGAGGCAAATAACCTCGCCCCCAATACCTTTGGCGCGCGCTTCACGATCACTCATGACGCCCGCAGACGTTGAAACGATGGCGACACCCAGACCACCGAGTACCTTCGGCAGTTCACCGGTCTGGCGGTAAATCCGCAAACCCGGCTTGCTCACGCGCTTGATCTTTTCGATCACGGGCGTTCCCTCGTGGTATCGCAGCGTCAGGGTCAATTCTGATTTCGCGCCATCCTTCTGGACATCAACGCCGTCGATGTAACCCTCATCCTTCAGAACATTGGCAATCGCCACCTTGACGTTAGACGAAGGCATCTTGACCTCGGTCTTGCGCGCTTTCTGGGCGTTGCGAATGCGTGTCAGCATGTCGGCGATCGGATCACTCATACTCATCGTGTAACCCTCCCTTACCAGCTAGCCTTGGACAGGCCGGGGATTTCACCTTTCATAGTGGCTTCCCGCAACTTGTTCCGCGCCAGTCCGAACTTCCGATAGAACCCATGCGGACGACCGGTGATCGAGCAGCGGTTACGCATACGTACTGGAGCGGCGTCGCGCGGCATCGCGCTCAGCTTCGCAACAGCAGCGTCCACTTCTTCGACGCTTGAGTTCGGGTTACTGATCACAGCTTTCAGCGCCGCACGCTTCGCCGCGTACTTGGCAACCAGCTTTGCGCGTTTTACTTCCCGCGCGATCATTGATTTCTTAGCCATAGGTTTCTACCTGTACCTGTTCCGCGCTCAGCGCTTGAACGGAAAACTGAAAGCTTCGAGCAACGCACGTCCCTCATCGGCGTTGCGCGCTGTCGTAGTGATCGTAATGTCCATGCCACGAACCGCATCAACCTGGTCGTAGTCGATCTCAGGGAAGATGATCTGTTCCTGAACACCCATCGAGTAGTTGCCCTGCTTGTCGAAGGACTTCGACGACAAGCCACGGAAGTCGCGAATACGCGGAATTGCAATCGCGATCAGGCGATCCAGAAATTCATACATCCGCTCGCGGCGCAGCGTGACCTTGCAGCCGATCGGGTAGCCTTCACGGATCTTGAAGCCCGCGACAGATTTCCGCGCGTTACAAACCACCGGTTTTTGACCGGCGATCGCTGTCATATCGCGTACCGCGTTCTCCATGACTTTTTTATCCGCAACGGCTTCACCAACACCCATGTTCAGGGTGATCTTCGTGATCCGCGGCACTTCCATGACGTTAGCGACACCCAGTTTCTCCTTGAGCGCCGGCACCACGGTATCCCGGTAATATTCTTGCAATCTCGCCATATTTACTCAGTGACGTCGCCTCTCCGGCTTAAACGTCTACCGCCTCGTTGGAAGAACGGAACACACGGGACTTCTTCCCGTCTTTTCCAATTTCAATACCGACCCGATCACCCTTCTTGGTCTTCGGGTTAAAAATCTGGACATTCGAACGATGGATCGGCATCGCTTTGTCCTTGATGCCGCCAGGCTCGCCCACATTCGGGTTCGCTTTCACGTGTTTACGCGCGATGTTGATGCCTTCCACCAACAGGCGGTCCTCGTCGGCCAGTACCTCGAGTACCGTTCCGGTGCGACCTTTGTCTTTCCCTGTGATGACGATAACGTCATCGCCTTTACGGATCTTTTGCATGTTCCTAATACCCTGCGTGGTGTGCCCTAGAGCACCCCTAGAGAACCTCTGGAGCCAGTGACACGATCTTCATGAACTGGTTGCCGCGCAATTCGCGGGTAACCGGACCGAAGATACGAGTGCCGATCGGCTCAAGCTTGCTGTTCAGCAAAACCGCTGCATTACCGTCAAAGCGGATCAGCGAGCCGTCCTTACGGCGTACACCCTTGCGCGTGCGCACGACGACGGCGTTGTAGACCTCGCCCTTTTTCACTTTGCCGCGCGGGATAGCGTCCTTGACGCTTACCTTGATGACATCGCCAACGCCGGCGTAGCGGCGCTTGGAACCACCGAGGACCTTGATGCACATAACACGGCGTGCACCACTGTTGTCGGCTGCGTCGAGCACTGTCTGCATCTGAATCATGGTTGCTGTCCTGCTTTAGCATTCGGTAGCGCGTTCGACGACCTCAACGACGCGCCATGACTTCTGCTTTGAAATCGGGCTGCATTCGCTGATGGCCACCGTATCGCCGCTGCGACACTCGTTGTTCTCGTCATGCGCCTTCAGCTTGGTCGTGCGGCGAATGTATTTGCCGTAGACGCTGTGGCGTACCAGACGCTCAATCGCCACCGATACGGTCTTGTCCATCTTGTCGGACACGACCTTGCCGATAACGCGGCGCTCTGTTGTTGCGTTCGCTTCGCTCATCTTTCGTTTCCTTAACTGGCGTCGGTCGCGTTAGCGGTCTCTGCCATCACCGTTTTGATGCGCGCGATATCACGACGCACACGACGCAAGTCGTTCTGCTGGACTTCCTGGCCGGTTGCACGCTGCATGCGCAGGTTGAACTGCTCGCGGCGCAATTTCAGCAACTCGTCCTGAAGACCGGCACCATCCATTTCTCGAAGTTCTGCTGCCTTCATCACATCACCTGCCGGGTCACGAAGGTCGTGGCCATCGGAATTTTGGCGGCCGCCAAGCGAAACGCCTCGCGCGCAACTTCCTCGCTCACCCCTTCCATTTCGTAAAGAATCCGCCCGGGCTGGATCTGAGCGACCCAGTACTCGACGTTACCCTTACCCTTACCCTGACGAACTTCCAGCGGCTTTTTGCTGATCGGTTTGTCAGGGAACACGCGAATCCAGATTTTTCCGCCACGCTTGATGTAGCGGGTCATCGCACGACGCGCCGCTTCAATCTGACGCGCTGTCAAACGACCGCGACCCGTTGCTTTCAGCGCATACTCGCCGAAAGATACCGTGCTGCCGCGATGTGCCAGACCGCGGTTGCGGCCTTTCATCTGCTTGCGAAATTTTGTCCGTTTTGGCTGCAACATGCCGATGTACTCCTAGCGCGCCGCTGCTTCAGCCGGCTCTCCAGCCGTCTGCTCAGGGGTATCGTAGACCTCACCTTTGAAGATCCACACTTTCACACCGATGATGCCGTAGGTGGTTGCCGCCTCCGCGGTGCCATAGTCGATATCAGCACGCAGCGTGTGCAGCGGAACTCGACCTTCGCGATACCACTCTGAGCGCGCGATTTCCGCACCATTCAGTCGACCGCCAACCTTGACCTTGATGCCTTGGGCACCAACTCGCATCGTGTTTTGTACCGCACGCTTCATCGCACGCCGGAACATCACGCGGCGCTCAAGCTGCTGAGCGATACCTTCGGCAACCAGCGTCGCGTCTAACTCAGGCTTGCGAACTTCGTTGATGTTGATGCGAACGTCCGCAAGTGGCATTTGAACCATTCCGGCAACTTCACGGCGCAGACGTTCGATGTCTTCGCCCTTTTTGCCGATCACGATGCCTGGGCGGGCCGTGTTCAAAGCGATATTGATTTTCTTTGCCGGCCGCTCGATTTGGATCCGCGAAACGGAGGCGTCCTTCAAACGCTTGCGCAGGAACGTCCGCACCTCGTGATCCTGACGGACATACTCCGGGAACGCCTTGCTGTCGGCGTACCACTTCGATGTCCAATCGGTCGTTATGCCGAGGCGAATACCGTTGGGATGTACTTTCTGACCCATAATTCTCTACCTAGTCCGCCGCGCCGTCGGCCACCTGAATGGTGATGTGGCTGTTGCGTTTGATGATTCGAGTACCACGGCCTTTCGCACGCGCCCGGAACCGACGATAGCGAGGTGCTTCGTCGATCATGATCGTCGAGACTTTGAGCTCGTCGATATCGGCACCGTGGTTGTGTTCCGCGTTTGCAATGGCTGACTCAAGCACCTTGCGCACGATCGCAGCGCCTTTTTTCGGCATAAACGACAGTGTCGTCAGTGCTTCGTCTACAGACTTGCCGCGAATCATGTCGGCGACTAGCCGGCACTTCTGCGGTGAAATCCGCGCGTAACGCAATTTTGCTGCTACTTGCATGACATCCAATCCTTAGCGCTTGGTCTTCTTGTCTGCCGCGTGCCCTTTGAAAGTACGCGTCAGAGCAAACTCGCCCAGTTTGTGGCCAACCATGTTCTCGGAGATCAGCACCGGAACGTGCTGGCGACCGTTGTGTACTGCGATTGTCAGACCAACCATATCCGGCAGCACCATTGAGCGGCGCGACCAGGTCTTGATCGGGCGACGATCGTTGCTCTCCACCGCGGCGGCGACTTTTTTCGCCAGGTGGTTGTCCACGAACGGACCTTTTTTCAATGAACGAGGCACGTTATCTCTTCCTCTTCTCTAATTCAGTCAGCGACCGCGCTTACTTGCGGCTCTTGCGACGACGAACAATCATCTTGTCCGTGCGCTTGTTCGAACGGGTCTTGTAACCCTTGGTCGGTGTGCCCCACGGGCTAACCGGATGACGGCCACCGGAGGTCCGACCCTCACCACCACCATGCGGGTGATCGACCGGGTTCATGGCAACGCCGCGGACTGTCGGGCGAACACCACGCCAACGCTTCGCACCGGCTTTACCAAGCTTGCGCAGGTTGTGTTCGCCATGACCAACCTCACCCACTGTGGCGCGGCATTCGGTATGGATCTTGCGCATTTCGCCGGAGCGCAGTCGCAGAGTGACGTAAGCACCCTCGCGCGCGACCAGCTGCGCCACGCCGCCAGCGGAGCGCACCATCTGGGCGCCCTTGCCAGGCTTCATCTCGATGCAATGCACCTGAGTACCCACCGGAATGTTACGCAAGGGCAAAGAATTGCCCGGCTTAATCGGCGCATCGTCCGAAGACATGATCGGCGCCCCGACCTCGACTTTCTTCGGCGCGAGAATGTAGCGACGCTCACCGTCGGCATACTTGATCAGCGCGATATGTGCACTTCGGTTGGGATCGTACTCAATCCGCTCAACCACACCCGGAACACCAAACTTATCGCGTTTGAAGTCGATAATGCGGTAGCGCTGCTTGTGGCCACCGCCATGATGACGCACGGTAATACGGCCGTTGTTGTTGCGACCGCCGGATTTGGTTTTCTTCGCAACCAGCTTGCTAAAGGGCTTGCCTTTGTGCAGGCCAGGCGTCATGACCTTGACCTTAAAACGACGCCCCGGAGAAGTCGGTTTCTGTTTTTGCAATGACATAGCTGTCTACCTTGCCTTTACCGTCGCTTACTCAGCGCCGAGGAAATCAATTTCACTGCCTGCCGCGAGCTTCACGTAGGCTTTCTTGAAGTCTGAACGTCGGCCAAAACCGCGACCACGACGCTTTACCTTGCCGCTCTGGTTCAGGACTGTGACACCATCTACCGCAACCTCGAACAGCTTCTCTACCGCCGCCTTAATTTCAGGCTTAGTGGCATCCGTACGTACCTTAAAAACCACTTGGTTCGCGCGCTCATTGATGCGCAGACTCTTCTCCGACATGTGCGGTCCGAGCAAAATCGTCAGCAGCCGTTCTTCCCGATTGGTCTGGCTCATGACAGGCGCTCCTCAACCAGTTTCAGCGCCGGAACGCTGATCAACACTTTTTCAAACCTGAGCAGCGTCACCGGGTCAATCGACGCGACATCGACGATGCCCACATTCTTGAGGTTGCGAGCTGCCAGGTAGAGCTTCTCGTCAAAACCTTCCGTCACGATCAACACGTTGTCGAGCCCAAGGGCTTTAAGCTGTGAAGCGATTTCCTTGGTCTTTGGCGCAGACACTTCAACCGTCTCCGTCACCACCAAGCGCTCCTGGCGGACTAGCTCGGAAAACAACGATCGCAGCGCACCGCGATACATCTTGCGATTGACCTTTTGGCCATAATCACGCGGGCGGGCTGCAAAGGCTCGGCCACCGCCGACCCAGATCGGGCTGCGGATCGTGCCAGCACGAGCACGACCTGTGCCTTTTTGACGCCATGGCTTAGCGCCGCCGCCGCTAACATCCGAGCGATTCTTCTGCCGCTTGGTGCCGCTACGTGCACCGGCCAGAAACGCGGTGACTACCTGATGAATCAGGGGCTCGTTAAACGCAGCGCCGAACGCCTGTTCAGACACTTCGATGTCGCCACCCTTACCTGCCAGATTTAGTTTCAATGGCATGGTTTACGCTCCCTTCCGGGCTTTGACAGCCGGACGAACGATGACGCTACCGCCGGCATGGCCAGGAACAGCGCCCTTGATCAGCAGAAGGTTCTTTTCGTTATCGACACGAACCACTTCCAGGTTCTGCACAGTGCGACGCACGTTGCCCATATGACCCGCCATCTTCTTGCCTTTGAAGACACGACCCGGAGTCTGGTTCTGACCAATAGAACCCGGCGCGCGGTGAGCAAGCGAGTTGCCGTGCGTCGCGTCTTGGGTACGGAAGTTGTGACGCTTCACAGTGCCCGCGAAGCCTTTACCGATCGACGTACCCACGACATCGACCTTTTGTCCGGCCTCGAAAATCTCGACAGTCACTTCACTGCCGACTTCGAGGTCATCACCCTCTCCATCTGCGAGCCGCAGCTCAAGCAAACGGTCGCCGGCTTCCACTTTCGCTTTCGCGAAGTGACCAGCCAGAGATTTGGATACATGGGATGCTTTGCGGGAGCCTGACGCTACCTGCACAGCACGGTATCCGTCGGTCTCGACCGTTTTCACTTGCGTTACACGGTTAGGTGTCGCTTCGATGACCGTGACCGGGACCGAAGCACCGTCTTCCGTGAAGACGCGCGTCATGCCGCATTTGCGGCCTACGATTGAAATCGTCATTGTCTCACTTCCACAGGCGACGACTGCGATTGGTCGCCGCGTAAAAAACCGTTTATCCAGTCACAGACTTCTATTGGCCTGTGCTGCCTGCCACATTTGCCACGCCTGCCGACAAAAGCCGGTGGTTCGCGTGTGGCCGCTCCAGCGTGCAGCGCGCTTTGCTATCAATGTGACAGCCAAAAGTAAGCGCCAATACCGGAAACCTTTCACTGGCCCAGGTCGCTCGGACGGGACGATAGGCCCAGTCCTTACAAACAACGCGCCACTGAGCCAGTACTCAGCGGCGCCTGGTTCGCGGCAAATCTGCTCCGATCTGTGGCCGAAGCTTAGACGTCTGCTCGCGCGAGCCCGCTATTATAGCCAGCGGGCGGGCTAATACAAGACTTAGTTCAACTTGATTTGAACATCAACACCGGCGGGCAGCTCGAGCTTCATCAGCGCGTCTACCGTCTTGTCCGTCGGGTCGACAATATCCATCAGTCGCTTATGAGTGCGCAGCTCGTACTGATCACGCGCGTCTTTATTCACGTGTGGTGAAATCAGTACGGTGAAACGCTCCATCTTGGTCGGCAGAGGTACGGGGCCTTTAACGGTCGCACCGGTGCGCTTCGCGGTATCTACGATCTCACGAGCGGACGTGTCGATCAGTCGGTGATCAAACGCCTTCAGGCGGATGCGAATGTTTTGGTTAGTAGCCATATGCCAACTCTCAAATTCTCATGTCTACCAACGGCGCCTATCGCCGGTGGTGGTCGGAGACCGTTTGCCAAAAGTGCTCTTGGCCAAGTGCCTCCCGGTGCCCGTCTGCGCTGCCCCGCGTTTGATTGCAGGGCAGCGCTTCGGAACGATTATTTATTCGATGATTTTAGCGACGACGCCGGCGCCCACAGTGCGGCCACCCTCACGGATCGCGAAGCGAAGCCCGTCTTCCATCGCGATCGGCGCAATCAACTCAACCACCATCTGCACGTTGTCGCCCGGCATCACCATCTCGGTGCCTTCCGGCAACTCACACGCACCCGTCACATCCGTCGTACGGAAGTAAAACTGCGGACGGTAGCCCTTGAAGAACGGCGTGTGGCGACCACCCTCTTCCTTGTTCAGGATGTACACCTCAGCTTCAAACTTCGTGTGCGGCGTGATCGAGCCCGGCTTGGCCAATACCTGACCACGCTCAACCTCATCACGCTTGGTGCCACGCAGTAGCACGCCTACGTTGTCACCCGCCTGACCCTGGTCAAGCAGCTTTCTGAACATCTCAAGACCACGTGCACGGGTGTTGAGATGTTCAG
>JBCBKO010000004.1:0-295684 GCA_038521865.1 Pseudomonadota bacterium
GCAGTAGCGCGCCGATGGGACCAATGCCTTCGAGTGCCGTCAGCTTGCTGCAGACCGGATGCTCTTTTACCAGTCTCGTCACTTCCTCCGTCATAGCATCGATGTCTGCACGCAGCTCAAGCAGCCGAGAGTGCATCCGATGTAGCGTCGGTCGGTACAGGTCAGGTACCTCATTGTCGCCCTCCTCGAGTACGTCTGGCAGCGTTCTAAGCAGGGACGCAAAGCCCTGCGGTATCACGACGCCGAACTCAAGCAGGATGCCGCGCAGGTGGTTCGACAACGCCGTCGACTCCTGGATAAGCAGCTCGCGTGACCGATGAATCGCCTGCAACCCTTGTTGCTCCGTAGTCTTCATTGGCGCTTCTTTGATGTTCGGTCGACGCGCCGCTTCGGCTACCGCCAAGGCATCATTGCTGTCGGTCTTGTGACCTTGCCTGAACGGCGCGACCGCCTTGGCCGGGATGATGCGCGCGTCATGCCCGTGCCGCTCCGCGGCTCGCGCCCAGTAGTGCGCTGTCGCGCAGGACTCAAATGCGACCAGCGATGGCTTCTGCTTGCAGAGGAACTCTGAGAACTTCTTACGGGAAAGAGAACGATTGGAAAGCTCCTTGCCTCGGCCGTTGACGACCGAGATCTGGATAACGTTCTTTGCTAAGTCGACCCCGACTGATGTTGAATAACGCATGTATGGACTCCTTTCGGGTTTTGGTCGACCTCCAACCTAAGCAACTGGGTTGGGGGAGTCCATACATAGGGTCAGTCGCATCCAGTTTACCGGAATCGAATCAACGGACGGATGCCGGCCAGAAGCAGTCGTTCATCGATAGGTCAGTTCTTGACTATCAGGTTGCACTGTTGTCAACGTCTAATGAGATAACTATTATTGCAGTAATACTTAACGCGGGAGCGCACTGTGGCCAACCGACTGGATATTGATTCTCAGCTCTGTTTTTCGTTGTATTCGACATCGCTCGCGATGACGCAGTTTTATAGAGGCCTGCTTGAGCCTTTGGAACTGACATACTCACAGTACATTGTGCTGCTGGTTCTTTGGGAGAAAGACGGTGTGACACTCAATCATATCGCCGACAAACTCGGGCAGCAGTCGGGCGCATTGACACCGGTCTTAAAGCGCATCGAGACACTTGGTCTCTTGCGGCGAAACCGCAATCCTGAGAACGAAAGAGAGCTGCAAGTCTTTCTGACGCCAAAGGGTAAGGGGTTGCGGAAGAAAGCGATGAAGATCAATCAATGCGTTGCTGATGCCTGTGGTCTCGAAGACTCTAAACTGACTGATTTAAAGAGAAAAATCGATGAGCTTAGGAAAAATATAAGAATTGCGCTTGCACAATAACAGTTATCGCGATAACGTTTATTTCGACTGCAGCAGGCAGTCATTTTTTAGCCTTTATACTTATCGCAATAAATATTCACACGATATTAATGGAGAAGAGAAATGAGTCTTAGAAAACTAGTCGCAACAACCCTGCTTTTCATCGTGCCGGTTCTGAGCGCCAGTGCAGGCGTATCACCCGGTGTCGAGTCCAATACTCGAGCCTTCCTCGAGGCCCTCAATAGCAGTGGCGGTACCCCGCTCGAGCAACTACCTGTCGAAGATGCTCGCAACGTCCTCGTAGGCGCGCAGCAGGGTGCGGAACTTCCATCGGCGAGGGTTGAGGAGCGAACCATTACGGTGGATGGCGAATCTATAGATCTCGTGATCGTCAAGCCGGCGGGGCGGCAGCGTAGCGACCTGCCTGTCTTTATGTACTTCCACGGCGGTGGTTGGGTCCTAGGCGATTTTCCTACCCACGAACGCCTCATACGTGACCTCGTCGTACGTTCAGGAGCGGCTGCCGTTTATGTCGACTACACGCCTTCCCCCGAAGCGCGATACCCGACCGCAATCAACCAGGCCTTTGCGGCAACGCAATGGGTCGCCGAGAACGGTAGCGAAATCGGCGTCGACGGTTCACGTCTTGCGGTCGCAGGGAACAGCGTCGGCGGGAACATGGCCGCAGTCGTAAGCCTAAAAGCCAAGCAGGCCGGTGGTCCGAGAATCCGTTTTCAGCTGCTGCTATGGCCGGTGACCGATGCCAGCTTCGAAAATGCTTCCTACCAGGCGTATGGCCAGAATCACTTCCTGACAACACCAATGATGCAGTGGTTCTGGGACAACTACACCACGGATCCGAAAGAGCGCAACGAGATCTTTGCCTCGCCGCTCCGTGCAACGGTTGAGCAGCTCGAAAACCTCCCGCCAGCACTCATCCAGACTGCAGAAATGGACGTGTTGCGAGATGAAGCCGAAGCCTATGCCCGCAAGCTCAACGAGGCCGGTGTTTCGGTCACCAGCATCCGGTACAACGGCATGATCCATGACTTCGGATTGCTTAATCCGCTGGCAAACGTGCCAGCAGTACAAGACTCACTCGACCAGGCGGGCGTGGCACTCAAAAAGTATCTTTTCAAGGAGTAACACTGGAACGTTTTATCACGTCCAGATCGTTGAAGGGCCCCGACAGGGGCCCTTCTTTGTTTGTGAGTTCACCGAGAATCGCAACAACTGCTGATTGAGACTAAGGTGTCCGCTTTGGGTCAGTTGCAGACGTCGAGCATATCTCGACCGTGGCCGGTCTAGCGGCTGGTGTCACGTTGAGAGCTGCCATTGAGTTCGGCAATTCTTCCTGATTGAAAAATGGTGAAATCTCAATCTATGGGTCGCCCCGCATTAAACCAGTGACATCTGTTCGGGAAGTGGCCACGCCGCGAGCGGCGGTAAATCGACGAAGGCGCTGAGCTGCCGGCGGAACTCTCGTGCCAGCGGCGGGCAATGCTGGTTGTTCGGGCAATGGATCATCATCCAGGTTTCAATGCCTGCTCCCAGGTATCCGGCGGTTTGCGCAACCCACTCGCTCATCCATGGACCATTGCTTTCCAGGTCTGGGTGTAGAACCAACCGAACGAATGCCCGTCCGCCTACCGTACCGGTGAGCACGGGCAGATCCGGCTTCTTGTGTAGCGCGGCGAGTACTTCGGGGTGTTCCCGATTGCCCTGATGGATCGGCTGGGCGTCAAGTGTGATTCGGCAACTGTCTGTTCGCTCGAGCACCGGGAGCAGTAGTTCAGGATGTTCGAAAAATTTCGGGTGGCGAACCTCCAGTGCGCATTCATGATGCTCAGATACAACGCTTAGCGTATGTTCGACTCGCTGTAGGTCCGCAGGACCAACGTTTGCCGGAAACTGAATCAGAAGCGGCCCGAGATTTTGTGCGAGTGGATTCACTACGTCCAGAAACGCACGCAACGCGCGCATGTCAGGCTTCGGCTCGTGTGTCACCACTTTGGGTAGCTTCAGGCAAAAGCGAAAATCGGTATCTGCTACAGCATCGCGCCATCGAGCAACCGTGTCTCCGTCAGGTGTGCGATAAAACGTTGTATTGCCTTCGACGGTATTAAAGACCGATGCATAGCTTGCCAGGCGACTGGGTTCATCCACAAAATACCGATTCGACCATCCCGGGTAAGCCCAAGCGGGCAGACCGAGATAGAGCTTTGCAGGTTTGCTCAGAGACATCCTTCTGATTATACGGTTTCGGTTGCAGCCGGGATCAGGGTAGTTGCGTTATGGGAAGATGGCGTCCGCCGGCGCCGAAGTCGGCGCCGTACATTACAAAGTCGGGGTTCGCGAAGCTTGAGTGCGAACTCGATGGACTCTGGCTGCGTCGACGTGACGTTGTACAGGCGTTGTCAGCTGCGGCGGCGGAAGGTGACCGGTCTGAAAACGCAGAGTACATCTATCGAAAAAAGGAGCTGGGTGGAATCGATCGACGAATCCGCTACCTCCAAAAACGCATGCCGGACTTGAATATCGTCCAACCTAAGGCTGGATCAGATCAGGTTTTCTTCGGTGCATGGACGGAGCTCGAGGATGAAGATGGAAGTACCATGCGCGTTCGGGTTGTAGGCGCCGACGAGATCGATGCCGGGGCTGGTTTGATTAGTGTCGATTCGCCGCTCGCCAAAGCCTTGCTCGGCAAACGAGCTGATGACGCCGTCAACGTGAGCATCGACGGTGTTGCGCGTGAATTTGTGATTCTTTCGATTTGGTATGCCGAATGAAGACTTACTTTGTGACCCACCCGGTGTTCGAGCAACACGAGGTCCCGAGAGGACATCCGGAGCACCCTGGCAGAATACGCAGTGTCTGGGCTGCGATTCAGTCGTTGGTAAACGATGGCACTGTCGAACGAAAGGATGCACCGCGAGCAAAACGAGAACAGCTTCTCGCAGTACACACCGAAGACTACGTCGAGCAGGTCTATCGGATGGCGCCGGTCGACACTCTCGTCGAACTGGATCACGAAACCACGATGGGACCACACTCACTGGAAGCCGCGGAGCGCGCGGCCGGTGCGGTATGTCTGGCCGTTGATGCCCTGATCGAGGGAGACACCCGGAGAGCATTCTGCGCGGTTCGCCCGCCCGGACATCACGCTCGCTCGCATTCGGTTGCAGGATTTTGCATTTTCAATAACGTGGCGGTCGGCGCTGCGCAGGCGCTGACGCATGCGGATGTCTCGCGTCTCGCGATTGTAGATTTCGATGTGCATCACGGTGACGGGACGGAGGAGATATTCCGTGAGCGATCCGATGTTCTGATGTGTTCGACGTATCAGCACCCGCTGTATCCTGATGTCAACCTACCTTCTATCCCTGGAAGTCAGATCAATGTTCCGCTGCCGGCCGGAGCTGACTCCGCTGCGTTTCGGCAAGCGGTGACAGAGTCGTGGTTGCCGGAACTCCATAGATTCCAGCCAGATCTGGTGATGATATCGGCGGGCTTCGACGCGCATCGGAACGATCCATTGGGCGGGCTTCAGCTGGATGCGGCAGACTTTGCCTGGGCCACATCGCAAATGGTCGCGATCGCTGAGCGGTATGCCGATGGACGTGTGCTTGCGGTACTCGAAGGCGGCTATGACGTTTCAGCGTTGGCGGAATGCTCGCACGCAGTGGTGAGCGCACTAGAGCTGAATAGTTTGTGATGCGTCTGTGCGTCGATCGATAGACTCAACCAGCCACTCGTATACGATAGTGCAGGAACCCATGACGTGATTGACGAGAGCATAATGAAAACCAAAATATTGGCACTCAGCTTTTTTCTGTACTGCTGCTCGGCTGTGCAGCCTGCATCTGCGGCCGACATGGTCGATGCCACAGACCCTGAGCAGATCCTTAATATCGCCAAGGGTCACGGCAGCGCGCGATTGTCCGAAGACCGTGTTGGCGACCCGATGATCAAAGGTCGGATAGAGGGTTTGAAGTACACGCTGTACTTCTACCTGTGCGAAGAAAACGAGAATTGCAAAGACATCCACTTCGTTGCTTATTGGACGGAAACGGATGTGACGCTGCGCGATGTTAATCGCTGGAATCAGGAGTATCGATTCGGCCAAGCCTACATCGACACCGATGGTGACCCTGTGCTGACCTACTTTGTAAACCTAAATGGCGGCGTCGCCTATGAAAACCTAGACGACACCTTCGATTGGTGGAAAGTCATGTTGACGTCGTTCGACGAGAAAGTCATCGATGGCGTCGACGGAGAGTTCGGGGCGGACTGATCAAGACGCTCCGTCCAAAATATTAGTGAGAAGTCATCATGTGGGCTCAGATCTCTGACGCTGCAACGAAGTCTTGGCAGGCTTTGTCCAATGCAGTCATGCACGAGGGCATCTACTGGGAGACTGCAGCTATCGTTGCGGCCGTCCTCGGCTCCTGGGTGTTTGCGACCTATCTGAAACGCTCAACGCTGTTTGAAGCGCCGCCGGAGCAGGTTGCCATGCGTCGTGCGCGGGTTGGTCTCTATCGACTGAGCTTCACACTGTTCCCGCTGGTATTGGCATTCGTGCTCGCGGTACTCGTTCGCTTGCTGGAATCCGAGTCGGAGAAGCTCTGGTTGCTGCGTGCGTCAGAGAGCATTGCGCTCGTCTACTTGCTGTATTCGCTCATTTCGAAATTCATTGATCCTGGTTTTGTCCGTACCGTATCGCAGTGGTACGGACTACCTGTTGCTGCCTTAGCCGCATTTGGATGGCTTGATGAGGTAAAAGCCTTTCTCGAGAGTGTTCCGATTGGGCTTGGCGGCCTGAATCTCAACGTCTATAACGTTGCGAGCACAATCGTTTTTGGCACCATCCTGTTCTGGTTCGGTCGTGTCTCCAACACGCGTGGCAAAGCTGTCATCCGACGGCAGGAGCAACTCGACCGCGGCACCCGAGAAGTGTTCGCCAAGCTTTTTGAAATCGGCGTTTTCGTTGTTGTCTTCCTACTGTTGCTGAATCTGCTCGGCATCAACCTCACGGCGCTCGCGGTTTTCGGTGGTGCTCTTGGCGTCGGGCTCGGATTTGGGCTTCAACAAATCGCATCCAATTTCATCTCCGGCATCATCATCTTGCTTGATCGGTCACTGGCGATTGGTGATCACGTCGAACTCGAGGATGGTCGATCGGGCACGCTTCGTGAATTGAATATGCGATTCGGTGTCATCGAGACCTACGATGGTAAAGATGTTGTTGTGCCGAATGAGCAATTCATCACGACCAGCTACACGAACTGGACGCATAAAGATCCTCGCCAGCGCTATTCCCTGGAGTTCCAGGTTGCCTACTCGACCGACCTGGACGCGCTCTTCAGCGATCTACGCGTCTTGGTAGCCGACCACCCTCAAGTGCTGAGTGATCCTGGACTGCCACCAGAGTTTTTACCGGATGCGGAGATTGCAGGCTTTGGAGACTCAGGCATTGATGTGTTGATTGAATACTGGATTGAGGCTATCGATGACGGTGCTAACCGAGTGGGCGCCGATTTGTACCTTTCGATCTACCATCTGTTTAAAGACAAAGGGTACGAATTTCCATTTCCGCAGAGGGAGGTTCGGGTGCTTTCGAATGGCACACCCCTGCCAGAGCCTGCGGTATGAGGTGCCTCGGCTTGATCGGCGGAATGAGCTGGGAGAGTACGGCGACGTATTATCGAGCGCTTAACGAGGGCGTTCGAGACCGCGTGGGTGGTCTGCACAGTGCACCACTGCTGATGTGGTCGTTCGACTTCGCCGTGATCGAGGACTGCCAGATGCGCGGCGACTGGGACCAGGCGACCAGCTTGATGGTTGATGCTGCGGAACGTCTCGAAGGCGCAGGTGCCGAGGGTCTTATGATCTGCACGAACACCATGCATCGGATGGCGGATGATATTGTGTCGCGGGTTGATATTCCGCTCCTGCACATTGCCGATGCCACTTCCGTAGGTATTCAACAGCAGGGTTGTCATTCGCCGTTGTTGCTCGGTACGCGTTTCACCATGGAGCAGGTTTTCTACAAGGGTCGACTACAATCACAGCACGGCATCGATGTGGTAGTCCCCAATGAGGCGGATCGCGGCGTGGTCCATCGCATCATTTACGAAGAGTTGTGTCAGGGGCAGGTGCTCGAAGCCTCTCGTGAGGCGTACAAAAGTGTCATTGATTCGAGCGTAAGCGCAGGTGCGGATGGCGTGATCTTCGGCTGTACTGAGATTGGCCTGTTGCTGTCGCAGGACGATCTGAGTGTGCCCGCTTTCGATACCACTGCACTCCACGTGCAGGCTGGCCTTGAGTTCATGATCAATGAGTGATCGTCTGCCACCAGCCGAAGTGTCGAGAATCGTCGAAATGGCGTGGGAGGACAGGACACCGTTCGAAGCCATTGAAGCGCAGTATGGTTTGAGCGAATCAGAGGTCATCAAGTTGATGCGTCGCGAGTTGGGCGCACCTGCGTTCAAACGATGGCGTGCACGGGTCAGCGGCAGACAAACCAAGCATGGCAGCTTGCGACCCAAGGGCGTATCTCGACATCAATCGCCGATGCACAACAAGGTCAATCGTTAGTCAGCCCCAACGAACTGTTTGATCTGTTGGTGAATGGCCTCAGGGTGCTCAAAATGGATCAGTGCACCGCCGTCATATTCGACCACCTGCCAGTTAGACTGCTCGCGGGTCCAGCTCGCGCCACGGTAATCGTTAAAGTCACCGCGGTTACCGTGCAACATCAGGACCGGTAGTGTGAGTGCCTGGTACAGACTGTAGATGTCTTTGCTGAAGAGCTTGCCGCTGATGAAGGCGAGCGGCGCGAATCTCGCGCCAGGTTGCTGCGCGCTTACGGCATCGTATTCCGCAAGCCCCTCATCAATCTGATCGGAGCCCCAAGTGCGCTTCAGGAAATAGCGAATCGTCGCAGGCTTCGTCAATAACCGGAATGCGCCGCGACCTAATCGTCCTGATAGTAACTTGCTGACCCAGGCGATTTCGCGTGACGCGCCCCGAGGACCCGTCCGTTCGACATCGCGTTTCATGAAGCCGGTAGGACATAGCAGGACCATTTTGCGCAAGCTTGCCGGTGATTCCACCGCGGCACGTGCCAAGAACTCACAGGACAAAGAGAGCGCCACCACGTCCGCTGCGCGAGTGTGTTCGGTTTTGATTTGGTCGAGTAGCGCCTTGATCGCCTCGGTATACAGCGCTATCGAGTAGTCGCGATCGCTGCGATCAGAAAAGCCAAAGCCAGGCAGATCAACCGCGTACACCGTACGCTCGTGCACAAAGCGATCAAACAAAGGCCTCATTTCGTAGGCGCTCGCAGCGGCATTGATGCTGTGTATCAACAAGAGGGGCGCACCGTTGCCCGCCTTGTAATAGGCCATTTCACCGGCACTAGTGTCGATGGAGTGCAACTCGGCATCGAAAGCCTTGGGGAGTTTGTGACTGGTCATTGCGAAAACTCTATCAAATGCTGCGTCGTGCCGACGCTGACGGTAAAATCGGAAACTTCCGCGAGGGGAGATTCCAGATGTCCAAAGGTGTACATCAATGGCTGGACGCTTATGCCGTTAGCCATCAAAACGTAGTGAATAAGCGAATCCACTGGATTTGCGTGCCGGCGATTGTGGTTAGCCTCATCGGTCTTTTGTGGACCATTCCGGTGCCAGAGCCGATGACGGCGGTAGGCAGCTGGTTGAATTGGGGCACGCTGTTTCTCATTGCAGCGTTCGCATACTACCTTGCACTATCGCCACGGCTAGCGCTCGGTATGCTCCCGATAGTGGCTGCCATCGGCTTATTGGTCAGCTGGATGGCGACGCTCTCTGTTCCGCTACTCGTTTTGTCAGTTGCGATCTTCGTGGTTGCCTGGATCGGTCAGTTCATCGGTCACAAGATCGAAGGTCAAAAACCCTCATTCTTTGAGGACGTCCAATTTCTCATGATTGGCCCTTTATGGATTCTTGCTGCCGCATACCGGCAAATGGGATTGCGTTACTAGTCGGAATCAGATTCTTCGCCGCGGTTGTTGTAGCTGGCGACTTCACTGATTTGCAGCTCGAAAGGTCCATCCTCGCCGTCGTAGATCATGATGCCCATCTCCAGGATGCTCGTCTGATCGACCTCGGGGCCTTCAAGTTTTCGGCCGAAAGCTTGCGGGTAGAACTGTTCGAAGGGTAAGTCGACGGTAATCCATTCTCCGGCCTTGGTTGGGAATTCTGCCCAGTACCCAACCGGTATGCCGCGCCAGCGGTTGCCGTTGGATAACCGCCAGGTATATCGGCGTCCATCGCCCAGAACGCGCAGCCGGATACCGTCTGCCGCGGAAAGGTCTAGTCGCTTGCCACGCGAGCGAATGGAGCTAAATCCACCGCCGTTGGTGTTTGTGGCCCCCGTGAACCGAAGCGCTCCGTCCTCAACCGCGAAGCCGCCGTTGCTACGGCCACCCATCACGTTGTCGTTGACGACGAACCAGTCGAACTGTGTAGATGTGCCTGCAAAAGACTCAAGAACTGTGGCCGCTGCTTGGGGCTCGGGTGTTTCCGCGTCAGACGAGTTCATAGTCATGGCCAACAGAACTAGGGCAGAGAGGCATTTCACTATATCGTTCATGTCCTCGGATTCGCCAGAACAAGGCAAACGGATGAAAGCAATCGTAGTCATAGCCGCAGCGGTGCTGCTTGCAGTCGGCCTGTGGATTTGGTCTTCCGGCAGCGAAGTAGCGCAACCACCGGTGGCGACCGGTGCCGCTCCCGACAGTGTAGTGGAGGAATCGCTCGCCACGGAAGCGCAGCAAGGCGGCGCACCAGCTGCTGATGCGCAGCAACGCGTCGCGGACCTCGAGGGCGCGCTCGCATTAGCGACCGAGCGACGTGAGGAAGCGGAGCGAGCGCTGGACGCTTTGGAATCCGAAGTTGAGGAGCTGGAGGCCTTTATCGCGGATATCGAATCACGTGGCGAGGATCCGGCGGACTACGCTGAAGAGGGATTGCAACTGTTTCAGCCCTCGTTCTTCAAGTATCAGGACAGCTTGTTTGCGCTGGAAGCAGCAGAAGAGCTCGAGGATGCTGCGAAGCAAGCGCTGGCAGAGGCAAGGCGCGAACTTGACGGCGGCCAGTAGGCAAAAAAAATGCCCCGCAGCGAAGCCGCTGCGGGGCACCATCCTTATCCCTAAGGTTTAGCGAGTGCTTTAGCTGCCGCCGGCTTGGCAGAGGCCTGTGCGCAGGATATCCGGAGTCGAACCCGTTGATCCTTCGGTGAAGGTGCATCCATAGGTCGGTTCAGCGACCACTTCTGGATCCAGTACGTCATCGCCTTCAGGGCGAATGCCTTCGTCGACCCAGAGTACGAGATCGTCAAACGTGCGAATGAGTTCTTCCGGTGAGAATTCGCAGTGACCGATCGCGCGCGTCGCACGCTGCACCAGCAAGTCTCCCAGACCCTTACGTCGAACTTCTTTCGCGTAAATCTGCTGCATCTTGAACGGCACAAACAGATCACCCAGCGTGTGGACGCTTAGAACCGGTATGTTGATGCGGCCTACGATAAGCGGAATCCGCTCCAACTCAGGTCCGCGATTGCGATTAGCACGACGATCACGACTCAGACGAATGATCAGTTCATTCAATGCAGCTTCAGCGGAGTTAATACCTCGCTCGCCGTCGAGCTCATATCTGCGCCGTTTGTTGTCGTAGATGTTGCCGGAGACCACCCCATCGACGGTGCCATCTGCGCCGGCGAAGCTAAACAGCAGCGGCTGGAATACGGGGAAACCTTCTTCGAACAGCGGACGGTCACCACCAGAGATGACACGCAGCAGATCCTTCAGGCTTTCACCCTGTGCGGTCAGACCTACAGGGAAGTCGGCCCCGTTGTTGCTGAACAGTGTGCCGATGGTTAACGGCAACGTGGTCTGCGCGTAGTCCTCTGGCGGCGGGAACTGAGAGACGACAAATGGGTTCACTTCGGACGCCAGCGCTTCCGCGCCGTAGGTGTAGTCGCCGAAGTAGTTGAACAGTTCGACGTCGCCCATGACGCCGCACAGCGGCGCTGCGCCGTCGTACTTGATGCCGCCGGAGAGCGAATCGAGCACTTTTCTGTAACGTCGACAGAGGCTGTCGCGTGCATCATCCGGGCATTCGATGTTCGGGAACATCTCGATGGCTGCGCCCGTGACGTGGCCGCCCATGGAGAACCCGGTGATCAACGTCGTTTCCGGTTCGCCCACTTCTTCGCTGAAGATGCGCGCCAGGCGGTTGGTGCTCTCTACGCCGTCTTTGACGTCGTAGCAATTCTTCGAGTAGCTCGAAGCCGCCCACGCGTAACCGCGCAGCAGGAAGTACTGGCGAAGCGGCGGATTGTCGACTGTCAGGGGCACGAGCGCCCCCGTCGATTCGTCGGCAACGCAGCCACGGAAACCGTGTGCATACATAACGAGATCGCCGTTCCAGTTAACCGGTACTTCGTAGCGATAAATGGCGCCTTCGCTGTCGATATCCTCGACCAGTACATCGGTGAGGCCAGGAATCGGATCAAATGGCCCCGAGTCACCCAGCGGGAAAACACGATCGTCCTGCGGGACGCTGCGCTGATTCGCTTCGGCGTTGGCGGTGAAAAATAGTATAGAAACTGCCGAAATCAGCAGCATGATGCGTAGCTTCATGTGTAACCCCCCTGCGCGTGTCGCTAAACCCCCCGGTCAGCTCATGGCGCGCTTGCTACCTATTGTGACGCCACATTAGTTCTGTGACGCAGCGCACATAATGAGCACTTTCTCGCTTGGCGGCAACTCGGCAATCCAATCAGTGTTCTTCGGGGCTAATTGATTGATATTTATGTCAAATTCAAATTAGCGTCTTGAGGAAGGGATTATTTGCTTGCCAGCAGTCTCAGGATCGGTTTCGATACGGCCAAAGGCAGGACTCGCGGAACACTGTCATCGTTTCGCGCCTGATGTATGGAGGCACCAGGGCTTGTCAGAAGGGCAAAACAACCAGACTCTGCGCGTGGGGGATTGGTACTTCACGCCCTCTCGCAACCGACTCTCGAATGGTGTCGATACCGTCGATCTCGAGCCCATAGCGTCACGGCTACTCGAGGTGTTGGTTTCCGAACCCGGGCGAGTGTTCAGTGCGGATGAACTGGTGGCGGCTGTCTGGTCTGACCGCATCGTCAGCGACAACCCGATCTACAAGGCGATGGCAACCTTGCGCAAGGCGCTTGGCGATACCAGTGGATCGCCGCGCTATGTGGAAACCATCCGCAAGCGCGGCTACCGGCTGATTGCAGAAGTCGAGGCAGTCGCATCAACGCCCGCGCAGGCGCAGACTCAGTCCACCGAATCCTCTGCTGACCTGTCAAAGTCTGACGGCGAGCAGCGCATTGCAAGATGGCACGGTCTCCAGTGGGTAGGCGCGCTACTGGCGATAGTCGCCTTTGCCGTATTGTGGATCGCGCGCGAGGCGCCGGACCGCGAGAGCCTGGTCGAACCAACGACCGGAAAGCCGATGCTGGTGGTCTTGCCTTTCGATTCGGATGCCGCATTTACGGCGCCTGACTTCCTCGGTTCCGGGATGGCGCAGGCTGTGGCGATGAGCCTCTCTGGCGCCTCGACCTTTGGTGTCATCGGCGGCACATCGGCGACGCTGGTTTCCTCTCGATTGCAGGATACAGAGGAGATTGGGGAGTCGCTGAACGCAAGGTTTGTGCTCTCGGGCGTGACCAGCCGATATGACGACCGTCTGGTCGTTCAGGTTGAGCTCGTTGACCTCAAGGTCGCCGGCAACCGTTGGGCGGAAACCTTCGAGCAGTCGGTGCGGTCTGGCTCCTACGTGCAGTGGCGTATTTCGGAGTCGCTGCAGGCGACGCTGAATTCATGGTTAGGTCAATCAGACCAACGAGCGGAGCCTGATCGCCCGGGTCGCAACAGCCTAGAGGCTTATGAAGCTTTTCTCCGCGGCAGCTATCTTGGGAAACAAGGCGGCGTTGAAGAGAAACTGGAGGCCGAACGGTGGCTGCTGCGTGCACTGTCACTCGATGATGAGTTAATGCCAGCTATCGCAGAGTTGTCGGCGGTGGAGTATGCGTTGGTTTTTTATGGTGCACGGACGCCGCCTGAAGCGCTCGCAACGCTGCGACCCTGGATCGAACGCAGCATGGAACTGGAGCCACGTGCTGCGGCGACGTATGTCACCGTCGGCCGGTCAAAACAGATTCAGGGCTTGGCGGCCGAGGCCGAGGAGGCTTACCAGGCCGCCCTCGCGATTGAACCGGACGATCCCTCAGCGCTCTCTTCTTTGGCTTGGCTCTACGTGACTTCCAATCGTGGGAATGCCGCTGTGCCGCTCTACACGCGCGTGCTGAAAATCGATCCGGCTGCACCAATCTTGCATGTGGCTGCCGCGATGAACGCGGAGTATCTCAGTGACTACAACTGTTCCGCTCAGCTATTTGAGCGCGCAGTGATCCTGAAGCCGGACATGCCGAATGCGCACTACGGGCTTGGCCAATTCAATTGGCGCGTGCGTGGTGATTTTGAGACCGCTTCGAAACAACTGGCTACGGCAATGTCGCTGGATGAGCGTGGCGCCATTACACCCGCCGTCTTGTCACTTATGGAGTTGGATCGCGGTAACGTGCAATCGGCACTCGCCTTGTCAGAAATCGCTCGGGAGCGAGCGCCGGACACATATTGGCCGCGTCGGTCGCGTATGGCGCTAGCGGCGTTCACAGGTGATGAGGAAGTCGCGCTGGCACTGGCCAGACGACAGAACGGCTACGCGGTTGACCATATGGCGACTCGGTTGCTTCGCGATGCAGCGTTGGCACGTGGTGCGATGGATGAGGCGCTATCGGTCTATCCCGCCGTTTTTTTGACCGCGGACGTGAGTACTTTTGCACCGGGCGATGCTCGTTACCTTGCCGATATCGCATTCGCTTTTCAACAGGACGGCCAAACTGAGCAAGCACGCGCGTTAGCCCGTCGTGCACTCGAGCTGATGCCGGCTTTGTCCAGACTGTCTCGCCGTGGACGGCAGCTATCGGACGTGATTGCGGCGGAGGTGCTGGGAGATCGGCAACTTGCGTTGCAAAAGCTGCGCGAGGCGGCGGAGGAGGGTTGGCATGTCCACGCGTGGTGGTATCTGGATCTTGATCCCGCGTTAGCCGATCTGCGCGCGAGTCCTGAATTCGCCTCCATCAGGGAACGCATCGACGCCAACAAGTCCGGTGCTGGCGATCGCGTCTCGACGGTCGCCGCCGCGGGCAGCCGATGCGAGATCTATGATCTGCAACTGCCGCCCGTGGTGGCCGCTAAATAGTTTAAAACCGGTAGTGAAAGCCGAGTGACAAGACCGGAAACAATTCCAGCTCATCAAGATCATCGACGCCGATTTCTTCTTCAATGTCGAGGTCAGCGCGCAACGCCGGATCGTTCGACAGCGTGCCGCCCGTTGAATCGATACCGATTGCCGCTTCGCCCTGTGCGAGCACGCCCAGGTCGAAGCTGATAGTGGCGCGCTCTCCGAGTCCCCAGTCATAGCCGAGTCCGATGTAGGGCGCGACGCTGTCGAAGTCTGCCACGGCCGATAGCGTGCCCACTTCCTCCAGCGTGTAGGTGTTGTTGCCAATCTCGTAGTCGGCGAATGGGTCAGCGACGGCGGTCACTTCGTTGTTATTGATCACAGCGCCACCGGTAATGCGAAAACCACCGCCAGCAGGTCTGAAATCGGCGAGCAATGTGATGGAATTCAGTTCGAGGTCGCCATCGAACGTGATGTCGTCGATATCGTCATCGAAACTATAGTCGAACTGGTTGATCCCACCGCGAATGCCCCACTTTTCGGAAATCTTGTAGGTGCCTTCGATACCGATCCCCAGAGTTCCCGCTTTGAGCCCAACCGATCCCTCGGCTGAAACGTCTGTCGAAGAAAGTGAGGCCGCTGCGAGCAAGGCTGCGCCGATCGCTGTGTGTCGCATCATTGTTGTGATCGCTCCGTGTTGTGGATTTTCCGCTATTCCAGGTGAGCGCGGTGCGAGACACCTTACGGAAGCCTTACGAATGGCTAACGATTTCAGAAATGGTCGGCGAAATCCGTGAATTGACGCTCATTCCTCAGGGTCGGAGCCCTCTGCGACGGCGGTGCTCATATCCGGAAGCGCGGGCAGCCAGTCTCTTGCGGGGATATCGGATTGGTCACCAAGCGTCATGGTCGCCCTGATCGACATGCCGAGTGCATGCGCATTGACACGCTGGTGATACGGCAGATTTGCGACGTAAAACGGCAAAATCTCCTCGAGGGTTCCGTCGTGATCCAGCGTCCTTGCGAATGCGTCGTAGGCAACTCGAATCGCGGTTACGACTTCGGGTTTGTCATCCCACTCCTCGGTCAACTTGATCGTCCAGGTTCGGTCGTGTTGCAGCGTGCAAAGGCCGGCGAACGCATTCTTGCGTGACTCCGACCACTGGTCGGGCGCGATCAGACTGAGCGACCACTCACCGTCCATGAAATAGAGGTAATTGGCGACGCCCACAGCAGGTTTGTATTTGAACTTTGCCGAGAGCACGAGCATCGATGTGAAGAACTCAGCGAGAATCTGTGGCTGAGGCTTGGCGATGACGCCACGCGGCGCCGCCTCGTCGAGATCCTTCATGACGCCGCGATGACCTTTGCCTTCGGTCGGCGGCTTCAGTGCGAGCGTAGTCTTTCGGTACGCCGGTTGTAGCTCCTTCGTCATGTCGGGTTATCGGCCGACAGGTGCATCACCTGCACTCGCGTCTCGCTGCCTACCAGTTCAGTCCACGCAAACAGCAACCCGTCATCGTACTGGACCATCTGCGGGAACCCGGACTGACGCAAGGGACTCGTCTGCGCGACCACTCGCTGTGACAACGCTCGACCGTCCTCTGCAAACAAGCTGAGTACGATGTCAGCAGACCCGGCGCCGGTCTGTCTCAGCCACGAGACTGCGATAGTCTTGGGGT
Source organism: Pseudomonadota bacterium (assembly GCA_038521865.1). Taxonomy (GTDB): domain Bacteria; phylum Pseudomonadota; class Gammaproteobacteria; order Steroidobacterales; family Woeseiaceae; genus CALBPI01. The sequence continues at coordinate 16,341 of JBCBKO010000004.1, forward strand.
TGAGGAAAGCAACGTCGACACGACCCAGAGGGCGTGCGCCGTCAACGGTAACCGCGGTTGGAAAAGTGGCGCCACTGTCAGTGGACAGCGCAAGTCGGATCGCTGGCTGGTCGTTGGCGGCTGTGTACCACGCTGTGGCTACCCGTTCATCCAAAGCGATTATTGCTGGTCCGTTGACCGGGCAACCGTCGATCTCCCAGTGATCTGCAAAGACCGGTTGACTCGCTGTCCAGTTGCCATCGACGAACCGGCTGATATGGATATCCCGGATTTCCCCGGGCGTGCGGTTGCGATATACAACGACCGGACCGTCGGTGGTTTGCGCACTATCGGTCTGGCAGCAATCGCACACCATGCTGTCAACGAGGTAGCTCCGGTCGATATCGCCTTGCTCGTCAAACGTGGCTGCTCGCACGGTCATCGGACCACCGTCGTGATCATGATGACCACCGGTGTTTCGTCCATCGAGCCAAAGTGCAGCGGGAGCTCCGTCGATCATGAACAAGCTGACGAATCCATGTTCAGTGGGCGTGTTATCAAGATGTGGTGTCACACCCGTCTGCCAGTTCTGGCCGGCGTCGGTGGACAGACTCACAGCGACGTCGTAGCTGTACTTGTTGCCCGGTTTCTTGCGCAACCAGTGCGCCATCCAACGCGATTCACTGAGTGGCACAACGGATGGGAAATCTGCCCAATTAATGAACCAGTCACTGCCCTGCGCGACGGTAGACGCGGCTGTCCAGCCGTTGTGGTCGAGCGCGGAGAAGCGCAGTTTTGATTGGGTCGAGTCAGTCTCCACCCAACTGAGAATCACCTCGCCACTATCCGTCTTCGCAAGGTGTGGCAATGCGGCATTCTCAATTTGCATCGCAATCCTCGGCGCCACGGTGGCTGGGCTGGTTGATGCCAGCAAAAAGGGAACGATCGCGAGCAGAATCAGGCGAAAGGGCATTCTCGACTTCCGGATACCGGTATGGCGGGGGATGTGGGGCCAAACAACATAACAAAAAAGGCCTCGCAGCGCGTCGCTGCGAGGCCTCGTCGACCGTAATCTACGGTTGGATCGGCGCTGATTAGTCGCCAGACAGCGTTTTGTTGTCGCTGATGCGACGTACTGATGCCGTCAGCGTCTGCGTTTCAGTCGCGTCGAAGCGGTCGAGCATCATGACTTTGTCCCACGCTTCGATGAAGTCGCTGACGAAACGCACGTCTCCGTCGCTTGCGCCGTAGACCTCAGCAATAGCGCGAAGCTCTGCATGGGAGCCAAACAACAGATCAACCGGTGTTGCTGTGTATTTCGGCTCGCCGGTGACACGATCTACACCTTGGTAAATGCCGTCACCGTAGCTGTCGCCCTTCGTCCATGCAGTCTTCATGTCGAGCAGGTTGACGTAGTAGTCATTACTCAACGTACCAGGCCGATCGGTGAAGACGCCGTGGCTCGTGCCACCTGCGTTCGCGCCAAGCGCGCGCATGCCACCCACCAGTGCAGTCATTTCCGGAATGGTGAGGGTCAGCAGGTTCGCCTTCTCGACCAGAGCAGCGGCCGGTGAGCGACGGCTGGCATCCGAGTAGTAGTTGCGGAAACCGTCGGCTGCTGGCTCGAGTACTGAGAATGAGGCGATATCCGTCTGCTCCTGCGTTGCATCTGTGCGTCCCGCAGTGAACGGTACCGTGACATCGTAACCACCCGCTTTCGCCGCCTGCTCGATCGCGGCGTTGCCACCGAGGACGATCAGGTCAGCCAGCGACACTTTCTTACCGCCGCGCGCGCGCCGATTGAAGTCGCTCTGGATTGCTTCGAGCTTTGCGATGACGTTGGCTGCGATAGCCGGGTCATTGGAGGCCCAGCTACGTTGCGGCTCCAGACGAATCCGCGCACCGTTCGCGCCACCGCGCATGTCGGTGCCACGGAAGCTCGCTGCGGAAGCCCATGCGGTACCGACGAGGTCGGACACGCTCAAACCCGAGTCGAGAATGGCGGTCTTCAGTTTCTCGGCATCACGCGCGGTGATCAGTGCGTGATCAACAGCCGGGACAGGGTCCTGCCACAGTAATACTTCTTCCGGTACGTCGGTGCCGACGTATCGAGCACGTGGCCCCATATCCCGGTGCGTCAATTTGAACCAGGCTTTCGCAAACGCGAGTTCGAATGCTTTCGGGTCTTCGAGCCAAGCCGAGGTAATCGCCTTGTAGCTCGGGTCTTCACGAAGCGCCAGATCGGTGGTGAACATGATCGGTGCGTGGCGTTTGCCTGCAATGTGTGCATCCGGCACCAGGTTCGCCGCAGCTTCATCGGTAGGAATCCACTGTGTAGCGCCTGCGGGGCTCTTTGTTTTCACCCACTCGTAGCCGTACAGATTTTGCAGGTACTGCATGGTCCATGCGGTTGGCGCAGCCGACCAAGCACCTTCGAGGCCACTTGTGATCGTGTCTTCGGCATTACCTTTGCCGCAGCTATTGGTCCAGCCGAAGCCTTGCTTTTCAAGCTCCGCACCCGCGGGCTCGGCAGACATGCAGTCTTCCGGTTTCGCAGCACCGTGCGCCTTGCCGAATGTGTGGCCGCCTGCGATCAGTGCCGCGGTTTCCTCGTCGTTCATCGCCATGCGACCGAACGTTTCGCGGATGTCGCGCGCCGCAGCCAGTGGATCCGGGTTGCCGTTAGGTCCTTCCGGGTTCACGTAGATCAGACCCATTTGAACCGCTGCAAGCGGCTTGGCCAGTTTACGGTCACCGGAATAACGTTCATCGGCGAGAAACTCTTTCTCAGGGCCCCAGTAGACCAGCTCAGCTTCCCAGTCGTCTTCACGGCCACCGGCGAAACCGAAGGTCTCAAAGCCCATCGATTCGAGCGAGACGTTGCCGGCCAAGACCATCAGGTCAGCCCACGAGAGGCTGCTGCCATACTTCTGCTTCACCGGCCAGAGCAACCGGCGTGCTTTGTCGAGGTTGCCGTTATCCGGCCAACTGTTCAAAGGCTCAAATCGCATCTGACCGCCGGCTGCGCCGCCGCGTCCATCGAGCGTGCGGTAGGTGCCGGCACTGTGCCATGCCATGCGAATAAAGAACGGCCCGTAGTTGCCGTAGTCGGCGGGCCACCAGTCCTGTGAATCGGTCAGCGTGGCTTCAATGTCTTTCTTGACGGCGTCGAGATCCAGCGCCGCAAAAGCAGCGGCGTAGTCAAAGTCGGCCCCCAAAGGATTGGATGCGTCGCTGTGCGCGCGTAGTGGGCTGAGGTCGACCTGTTCAGGCCACCAGAAACTGTTGGGTTTGGGTTCGTCCTGCGCCAGCGCTGAGCCCGCCGCGCCCAATGCGCCGGCTGACACCACTGCAGTGGCGAGTAAGGATCGTACAAAGTCCATGCGTACCCCCTGTCGGATTACGGTTAAGTGACGAGACAAAGCATACGCTTTTCGTCAGGCGATCGAATTGAACTGTCTAATGGGGGGTATAGAGAAATTCAATCAGTTGGACTTTATCGTCTAGTGTGCAGTGCAGCAAAAAATGGCCGGTGAGGCTATCTCTGCTTCTTGGCGCGTTGCTGGACCGGCCCCTGATGCAGGGTAAGTGCTGTCACTGCATCGGCATCGTCGCGTTCAAATCTGAGCTCTGCATCGACTACGCGATAGAAGAAAACGTCGTCGCCACTCGGATAGATGGGGTAGAACGCTTGTCCGGTGAGCTGAGCAAGTAGGCCGTCGTCACCTTGCTTGATGGTGAACTTCACCGAATCGTTAATCGGGTATTCGCCGACAAAAGCCGATAGCGCTTCTGCAGATAGCTCAATCGCCGTGCGAGTGGGCCGCGACGGTTGGTCGGAAGTGCGGCCAGCACGCTGGATGCGTTGGTTTTGTGCAAGCTCGACTGCGATGACCTCACCCGCTTCGCGAACGAAGCGCAGGCTGGCGTCAACCGATGTGAACGCATACCAATCGTCTGCGCCGGGTAGCAGTCCCACAGGGCCCTGCCCGCTCATCTGTGCGACGAGCTCACCATCTGTTTCGAAGACCGCCAGCCCAACGCTTGGGTTGAATTGATACTGACCGATGACGGTCGCGTCGGGCGGCGTCGTTTTTTTTTCGGCAGCGGTTCGTCCGAGCCATTCAAGACCCGTGGCGGTCGGATCCTCGCCACCTGCGACCAGGATCGCGATTGTCGCACCGTTGTCAGGTCGAAAACCGAAAAACGAGTAGTAGCCACCGGTTCCGCCGTTGTGCCAGTAGATCGGCGTGCTTTCGGCACGAGCGACGTGCCAGATCCGCGAGACATCAAAATCGCCGGCGTCTGCAAGAATCTTGCGCCCTGCCTCCCTGTCCTGCTTCAACGGCCAAGGTTCAGCACCCCGCATGATTTCCCCGAATCGACCCAGATCGCTAGCCGATGCTCGCAAGCCACCTGCCGCGGTCAGTGCGTCGGTCATTGTCCAGTTGGGGACAACCTCACCACCGCGCCAGCCGACTGCGCGATCCTCACCGATCACGAAAGCCGCATGCTCAAGGCCAAGAGGGTCGAGAATCCTGCGCTTGAGGGCTGATCGGTAGCCCTCACCGTCAACCCGTCCAAGTGCGTGACCCAACAGCCCGACGCCAAAATTGGAGTACGCATAACGCTTGATGAGTGGCTGCAGTGCTCGGGTGAGATTGATGCCGCCTTTGAGTTTCTCAGCATCGTAGCCCGCATAAGGATCCGCCGCATTTGAGAACATCATATTGACCGGAAGTCGCGGCAATCCGCTAGTGTGCGTCGCGAGTTCCAGCAGCGTGATTTTCTGCACATCAGGATTCAGCGGCGCAATCTCGTCACCAAAAATGTCGCCGATCGTGGTGTCGTCGGAAACCGCCCCGGTGGCGACCATTTCCGCCAGCAGGAGATTGGTAAACACCTTGGTGATGGAGCCGATCTCATACTGGGTGTCCGGCCCTGGTGCACCTTCATCCGGATGGGTCTTGCCAGCACTGAGATATCCGGCCTTGCCGTCCTGATGGGTAAGCACACTGACGGATAGCGCGTCTCCCTCCGAGACAGTCTGGTTGGCCCACTGCTCAAGCGAAATGTCTGCCATTGCGTTCGCACCGAGCAGCAGGGCGCAGCAGCAACTCGCTTTCTTCAGTCGGTAAATCCACCGCAGCATCTTATGGTGTGCTCCGACGAACTTATTCGCCGAGCGCCTCAATCTGATCGGCATACTTTCCGATGATGTCGATGTTCTCTTCCGGGGTCTTTTCGAAAATTGCCATCATGCCTTTGATCTGGCTTTCCATCATGTCTACCTGTTCGTCGGGTATTTGCCCACGCATGCTGTCCAGCATTGCCATTTGCTCTTCGATCTGTTCACGTTGGTCCGCCATCTGTGCCGCGCCGACCGCCATAAATATGTTGATCGAATGTGACTGGAACGTTGGCATGTCGTAGCCGTTCGTATCGAGGATGTTCATGGCCTCGGTGTTTGCGCCGAGCACCTCCATCGCATCCGGGAGCGATGGGTTGTCCATCACATCGAGTTCCGCTGCGATTAGTGCCTTAACCGTAGAAATCCAACCCTCGATGTCCGATGCGGAAAGTACGACGGGCTCGGCGGACTCGATCATGCTCATCGTTTCTGCCATTTCCTCCATCTGAGCTGCGGCAGTGCCGGCAATCAGACCGAGTGAGAGCAGGAGCGCAGATATCGTCTTCTTAGTCATCCGGGAATCCTTCTAATTCGAATCTTTAGTGGTGTAACAGTGTAACGCAGCGATCTTGTCCGGGTGATGACGAATTGCCGTCGCGTGCCCGCTCACCGACAATATCGATTATTCGTTTCTGGAGTTCGACCATGCTGCTTTTTGTTTCGGCAGTCGCCGTTGTGCTGATCGTTTCTTTCTTGTGTTCAATTTTCGAATCGGTGTTGTTATCGATCACACGCCCGCAGATCGAGGTGCTGAACCAACAGGGCAGGCGTGCGGGTTCCCTGCTCGCCGGCTTCAAAGAGAACATGGACGTGCCGATTGCTGCGATCCTGATCCTGAACACAGCGGCGCATACCGTTGGTGCTGCCGTTGCTGGTGCAAGCTACAGCGCGGTGTTCGATCCCTCAACGCTGTGGATCTTCTCATTGCTGTTCACGCTTGCGGTCCTGTTGTTCACGGAGATCATTCCGAAGACGCTCGGCGTAAGTTATGCGCAGTCTCTGGCCTCACCGGTCGCGCATGGCATTCACTACTTGAGCATCTTGCTGAAACCGTTGGTGGTGGTGTCGGAGCTGTTGTCGAGGCAACTGCGCGCCGACAAGGAAGCGCCGGTGACGTCCGCTGATGAAATTCGTTTGTTGGCGGTATTGGGGCAGAGCGAAGGTGCTGTGGGTGACACCACCGCAGGGCTGATTGTTGGAGTGACGCATCTCAAGGACCTGGATGCGGGTGCAGTGATGCTCCCGCGCGACAACGTTGAGTTTCTCTCCAGGACCATGACCAGAGATGAAGTTATTGAACGACTGCACAAGAGTGGACACAGTCGATTCCCGCTGAGCACGTCTACAAACCTCGACGATGCCCCCGAGGTTGTACTCGCAAAGAACCTGCTGCACTGGCTACTGACCCACGACGGTGATGCCGTCGATTGGGATGCGCTTGCGGGTGAGGCACTGATTGTGCCGAGTTCAATGACGCTGCCGAAACTACTGCGGACCTTCCAGGATGCGAGAAAGCACTTGGCTCTGGTCGTTGGTGAATATGGGAACGTCGAAGGTCTTGTGACGATGGAAGACGTGTTGGAGGAAGTCGTTGGCGACATCGATGATGAAAAAGATACGCCGTCCTCAGATTTTCGTGAGTTGCGGAACGGTGCGTTGCTGGCGCGTGCGTCAGTGGATTTGCGCAAGCTCTGCGCCAAGCTCGGCGTTGCCTGGAATCCGGACTGGGATGTGTCGACCGTGAGCGGTTTGCTGATCGAGCAATTGGAGCGCATTCCTGTCGCCGGGGATACGCTGGATTGGCATGGACACCACATCCGTGTGCTGCGTGCCGATCGGCGCCGGGTGCGCCTTGTGTCGATCGCACCGATCCTGGATGACGACAAACGCGAGGAATAGCATGAGGGCGGACGCTGCCAGACTGCGCGAACATCTGGCACTCAGTAACAAGCTGCACGAGACCTATCTGGAGAGCCCGGATCGCCTCGCCGCCTACCGGCGCTTTGTCGATCTGCAAGTCGCTTACTTTTTGCCGAAGTATGACGACCTCCGGTCGAAGGCGGGTTATTCGGAAGCGATTGACTACATCATTTCCGACATGGTCGGCCCCACGATTGCGGCACGCGACGCGGAGCTCGCTAAGGTTGTGCCGATGATGAGCCGGATATTGCCGTCTGGGGCGCTTGAGGCGCTGGCTACTGCGCTCGAGCTGAACGCGACCATTCTGCGTATCAACCTGGATATCGAAGCCTTGCTGCGCGATTTAATTGTCGGTGGGGCGGCGATCAGTGAGCGCGAATACTGTGCCGCCAGTCGTGAGGCGGCCACGCTCGATGACTGCCTGCGTCTGATCGCGATGACGCGTAGGGCAGGCGAGAGTCTCGAGCGGATCGTGCGTATTCCGATGATCGGCAGCACGCTGCGTATGATGCGCGGGCCTGCACGTCTTGTCGGGGTAACCGACTTACACGAGTTCCTGGTGCGTGGTTATACGATCTTCCGTGCGATCGATGATGTGCCCGAGTTCCTCGATACCGTCGAGGCGCGGATGACCGCGGTATTCACTCGGGTGTTCGAGGCACCATTGGATACCCTTGCCGTAGACAATATTCAGTATTGACAACTGGTCAGGCACTCCAGACTGTTGCAATCTTTAAAGCGCGTCTCTGAAGTCAAAGGTCTGCGATCCATGAAGTACATTCGAATGCTGATTCTCGTTCCCTTCCTGTTAATGACTGGCTGCGTGCTCGCCGTTGGCGATGGTGACAACGACGATGACGACGAGCGCTATGCCGAGTCCGACGAAATCATCATCGAGCGGGAAATCAGCCTTGGTGCGACGTGGTGTTGCGCGAGCTGCACCGATCCGGACGATGGTGTGTCGTGCAACAGCTGCCGTCGTGATGCGCCCGAGAGCTGTCGTTCGGTTGAGGTTGCGCTCGTCTGTAACGGCTCGTACACCGAGACCTCTCCCGGCACTCAGGCGTCGGTTGTCACCTGTCTTGAGTAAGCAAGTCGGCTAGCCGTCGGGATAGACAACCGCGCTATTGAGTTTTACCGAAAGCGGGTGATAACCCGATTTGGCGCGCTCGAAAATCGTCTGCGCTTGCTCGATGTCATCGCGCGCCACGAGCGCTCGATACAGTGGACGGATAAACTTGTTTCTGCCGACGCGGACCAGAAACTCTTCGACGCGCGGCTCAGCAGGTTCATAACGGTTGCGGATCGTGATCATCAGCCAACTGAACAGCACCTCGTTGTTGTTGGAGGCGGTCAAGCCGAATGCCGTATCAAGCTCCGACAATTGCGTTAGGGTGAGTGTCTCGGGCATACCGTCGAGGAAGTGTTTCCACTCGTGAAACGTCCACGCCGCGGTATCAATCTTTGCGGCTGGCAGCGCACCTGTAAGCCAATCGGCGCGCAGTCGATCGATGATCTCAAAGGCATCCGACGTTGGTTGCGGCGCGCCCTCTGGGATGCCCGGCTGGTAAATCCACTGTTCAAGCCGCTCTCGCGACAGCACCTCCGGGTGGTCCGCGATGAGCGTACTGTCGAGATAGGCAAGAAACGCCTCATCGTCGAGACTCTTGAATGCGAAATGATCGAAATAGTGGATCAGAAATGCATCGAAGGCTTCGCGCCCGATGCGCTGTTCGATTTCGTACAGCATCAATGACCCCTTCTCATAGGGAATATCCGAGAACACGGCATCGGGGTCCGTTCCGGTTACGTCGTACGACAAGGGCTGGTTCGCAACCGGCAGTGTCCGAAGACTCTCCGCCAGATCCGCATAGCCGAGCGCCATTTCCATTTCGTAGCGACGATCCCCGTAGACTTTCTGCATGATGCGGTTGGTCAGGTAGGTCGTGAACCCTTCATTGAGCCAGAGGTCCTTCCAGCTCGCGTTGGTGACGAGATTGCCCGACCACGAATGCGCAAGTTCGTGCGCGATCAGCGCGACAAGACTGCGGTCTCCCGCGATGACAGTCGGTGTGATGAAAGACAGTCGGGGATTCTCCATGCCTCCAAACGGGAAGCTGGGTGGCAGGATCAAGAGGTCGTAGCGGTCCCACCGGTACGGGCCGTAGTCTGACTCGCCGATCTCCAGCATACGCTCGGTGTCCGCGAACTCGTTGGCAGCTGCATCGAGCAACTCAGCTTCGGCATAGACGCCCGTGCGCGGGCCCATGCTTTGAAACTCCAGATCGCCTGCAGCGATTGCGAGCAGGTATGACGGAATCGGCTGTGGCATTGTGAATTCATAGACGCCGTCTTCAGTTCGCTCGGGGTTGTTGTCGGCACCCATAAGTGCGCGCAGTTCCGATGGCACACGCAGTGTGGCCGAAACGGTCTGACGGACTGCCGGCGTGTCCTGTAGTGGCGCGAAGCTACGAGCATGAATGGCTTGCGCCTGAGTGAACATGAACGGAAGTTTGCCACCCGCGGTCTGGCGTGGCTCAAGCCACTGCACGCCAGTCGCGGCCGGCGAGGTCTTGTAGCTGATGGCGATCGTCTGTGCGCCTGACGGGATATCGATCAGCAACGCCGAACCGAGAATCTCGTCTGCGTCCAGCACGCGAAATGCAACGGCGTCGCAGGCATCGTCTGCGGGTATGCGGATACTGGCGATATCGAGATCGCGGGTATCCAGTACCAATGGCAGATCGCTGTCTGCGGGTGTGGCTAACGTGAGTGTCGCGACACCCTCAAGCACCTTGCGATCAAAGTCGATATTCAGATCAAGATCCAGGTGCTCAACGGTGTGCACCTTGGGTAGCGAGTAGGAGTGGACATCGGTCCGGGCGATTGCGGGCAACTCAAGGCTGACGGACGGCGTTGTCGGGTTCGGATCGTCAGCTGTTCTCTCACTGCAAGCCGTCAGCAACAACGTCAAAAGCAGGGTAAGTGTCTTGATCGGGTTTGTGTTCACGTTTCGCTCCGCGCCATAGACCGGGAGCGTGATGATGCCTGTCTTCAGCAGCCGTCACCAATAGCTCAGCGCAATTACTCCTCCTGATCGCGGGGCGGCGTCTTCAACCGCCCCGACTGTTTCAGGGCTTGACGAACGATGAACTCCAGTTGCCCGTTGACACTGCGTAGTTCATCGTCCGCCCAGCGCTTTAGCGCTTCCATGACCTTAGGGTCGGCTCGAAAGAGAAAGGAGGTGCGTGCCATGGGCCGTTAGTTGTAAAGCGAACCCGTATTCACGACCGGTTGTGTATGTCGATCACTACAGAGCACGACCAGCAGGTTCGACACCATCGCAGCCTTGCGTTCCTCATCGAGGTCAATAATGCCATCCGTCTTCAGTTGATCGAGCGCCATTTCGACCATGCCGACAGCACCCTCTACAATTTTGGTCCGTGCAGCGACAACCGCTTGTGCTTGCTGGCGTTGCAGCATCGCGGCGGCGATCTCAGGTGCGTAGGCCAAATGGCTAATACGCGCCTCGATCACGTCCACACCGGCGGTGCCCAGTCGATCCTGGATATCCTTGCGCAACTCATCGCCGACGCGATCGGTGTTGCCTCTCAGTGATTCATCGTCGGTCTCGCCATCATAAGCGTAGCGGCTAGCGAGGTTCCGCAGCGCTGCTTCACTCTGCACCGCGACGTAGTCTTCGAAATCATCGACTTCGAACAGCGCCTCGGCAGTGTCGACGACTTTCCAGACAACGACGGCCGAGATTTCGATCGGGTTACCGTCGCGATCGTTCACTTTGGAGGGCTTTCCGCTGGAGCGCGACTTTTGTTGGACCACAGCACCGCTGGAGTTTTTCTTTTCCGGGAGCATGGTGGAGCCGGTTTCGAAGTTGCGAACGCGGCACGAGATCTTCTTCTTCGAGTAGAACGGGTTGACCCAGTAGAATCCGGACTCGGTCACGGAGCCTTTATATGCACCGAATAGCAACAGCACGCGGGCATCGTTGGGTGCGATCGCCATGAACCCGGCTACCATGATCGTTGCCACCAAAATCAGGGGGATGCCGACTAATGGAAGACCGCGAGTCAGCGTGAACACGCCGAAGGCGATCCCGCCCAGCATCAGAATCAGTGGCAGCCAGCCCGACATGGCTTTGTATTTCTTTTCGTGGACATTACTCATTTTTTGCCTCCGCTGAATTGATATTAAAGTGATATCACTTTTATATCATGTTGGCAAATCTGTTCAGGCTGCGAATCCGCGTGCTCAAGCGAGTCTCGAGGCGCTAACACGGTGGTACGTCACAGTTTTTTAGAGTTACCGCAGACGTGATCCGGGGAATTTGCTATCAAGCGGTTGTCAGCAGGGATTGCTGTTGACATAACGCTTGGGCAATTGGATGAGCATTACTATGACGATTACTGATTCGCTGCAGCGCAAAGCGCTGCTCGCCGGCGCTACGCTGGCGCTGGCTGCCGGAACCGCAACTGCGGACTCGGGCTTCTACATCGGCGGCAGTGCTGGTGGCGCGACAATCGAAGCTGATTTCGATGGCGTGACCATTCCCGGTCTGCCGTCGTCAATCGACGAGGACGACACGGCGTTCAAGGTTTTCGCCGGTTATGACTTCGATTTGCCGGTCGTGAAGCTCGCCGTCGAAGCTGGCTACGTTGATTTCGGGGCCCCCGATATTGATATTCTCGGCGATCCGCTAACTGTCGAGACCACGGCACTAAATGTCTGGGGCATCCTTGGCGTTGACGCTGGCTTGGTCGATCTCTACGGCAAAGTTGGCTATGCCTCATGGGAAGCAGACGTGTCTCTTCAGGGTGTTAGCGATTCCGAAGACGGCAACGATCTTGCCTATGGCGTGGGCGCAGCCTTTGGCATCGGTCCTGTACAGATTCGCGGCGAATACGAGCTTTATGAGTTTGAGGACGTCGACGTCAGCATGCTGTCGCTTGGGGTGAGCTACAAGTTCTAGGAACTGCCGTTGCGCATCCCTGCTGAGTTCAGGGATGCGCAGCAACCCCCGACACTGCCGGAGCCACCGTGCTCTCTTTCATTGCGACCAACTTCCGCTGGATTGCCGGCGGCTTTCTGCTGACCTATTGCTCCACATTTGGTCAGACGTACTTTATTTCCGCTTCCATCGGCGACTGGCAGACGCTGTTCAATCTTTCACATGGTGAGATCGGGCGTCTATATATGCTCGCGACGCTGGGCAGTGCGGCAACACTACCGTTTCTTGGCAAATTGGCAGATACGGTAAGCGCGCACCGGCTCGTGCTATTGTGTATGCCTATGTTGGCGCTGGCCGCTCTGCTCGCGGGCACGGCGACTTCTGCGGCGGCATTACTCTTTGCGATCTATCTGCTGCGTCTGTTCGGACAAGGCATGATGACGCATATTGCACTGACCATGACCGGGCGATGGTTTGTGGCGGGGCGAGGACGCGCCGTGTCGCTCGTGGTGCTCGGACACCAGGGCGGCGAGGCGACCTTACTGCTTGCGTTTGTCACGCTGACAGAGCAGCACGGCCTCACCGCGGGTTGGTATAGCGCTATCGCGGCGTTGCTCGTCGCGGGTCTGCCGATTACCTACCTTTGCTACCGTAAGCCACGCGAGCCCAAGAGTGCTGACGCCGAAGTGGTGGCACTACACACTGCGCGTCGGCAATGGACCCGTGCTGAGGTTATTCGTGATCCAGCATTCTACGGTGTGTTGGCGGGGGTGCTCGCACCGGCATTTATTGGCACAACGATTTTCTATCATCAGGATTACCTGACCGCGCTGAATCAGTGGCCTGTGGACTGGTTTGCTCGATGTCTCGTGGTTTTGGCGATCACGACGGTGATCTGTGCGCTGATTTTTGGCGGGGTTATCGACCGGCTCGGTGCGGTTCGGATTCTGCCGTTCTTCCTGATACCGCTGACCCTGGCGTGCTTTGCTATGGCGGCGACCAGTACGCCGGAGAGTCTGATCGTAGTGATGGTGTTGGTGGGCATCAGCTACGGCATCTCGTCGACGCTGTTCGGTGCACTGTGGCCCGAGGTCTATGGCACGGAGCACCTCGGCGCCATTCGCTCGCTGATTATGGCTGCGATGGTGTTCTCAACCGCAGCGGGACCTGGAGTTACCGGCACCTTCATTGATCTTGGTGTGCCGCTACCTGTGCAGATGTACGGCATGGCCGCCTACTGTGTCTTGGTCAGTGCGGTGTTGGCACTTGCCGCCGCTCAGTTAAACGCGCGCAGCACACTAGGCGAGCAGGGTGCATCCGGTCAAGGTGAAATCTGCGAGTAGACCTCGTTCCGAATCGCCTGGTCTCGGTTGCGTTCGGTATCTGGCGATGCGTGCATTTGCGACATGATGACGGCAACAAACTCGTTCGTAGGGTCGACCCAGAAGTGGGTGCTTTCATAACCGCCGCCCATCCATAAACCCGCTTGCCCATCCGGCGCTGAGCCGTTCGTTACCCAGATATTGTAGCCATTGTGGCCGGCTGGTGAATCGAGCCGTGTATGCGGTGCCGTCATTTCATTGATGGACGCTTCCTCAAGAAATCGTCGTCCGCGGAGGATGCCGCCGCTACCGAGCATGCGCAGAAAGTCTGCATATCCGTCTGCGGTTGCAAGCATGCCTTCGCCGCCCAGCCGCAGCTCGTTCCTCCGGTCAAAGCGCGGCAGGCTGCCACCAAAAATATCGAGCTCTTCTGGTTGTGCGATGCGGATGCTGCCATCGGTACCGGTGAAGTAGGGCAGTAGCGACGCCTGATCCGGCAGGGTGTATTGCAATCCACGAATGCGTAGTGGCTTTGTGATTCGCTCCGCAACAAGTGTCTCTAGCGAGTCACCCGTCGCGCTCTCTAAAACCAGGCCGAGTAGCGTTGTGTTCAGACCGTAATAATAGGCGGCGCCGGGCTGTTGGATCAGCGGCAACTCGACCAGCCGTTCAAGAAACTCTTCGCTGTCTGCGGCGCCTGGTAGATCCTGTGCGGCCATGAGGCTGTCCAGGCACTCGATACCCGTGACGGCGTAATAAAAGCCTGCCGTGTGATTGAGCAGATTGCGAATCGTAATCGGAGTCTCGGCTGGTTCGCTTTCCAGTGGGCAGCCTGCTTCCCCAGCCGTGAGCGTCGAAAGCCGAACGCCATCCGGGCCTCTTGCAACCGCTAGCGAGGCTAGCTCCGGCAAGTAATCGGCGACCGGATCATCGAGCGATATTTCCCCTGATTCGACGAGATCCATTGCGAGGCTAATTGTGACGACTTTACTCATCGACCAAATGCGCATCCATGTCTGCCCATCGATGTCTGCATCGGGGAGCAGCTCGCGATTTACGCTGCCATGCTCGTAAAGGACACGGCCCTCAAAACTCTCGAGGCGCACATATACGAACGGATAATCACCGCGCTCGACAAACGTGTCTATGACATCGTTCAGTGAGAACGGATCATCGATCGAAACATCGGCGCGTGCGCTGCCGGCGGCCGCCATGATCAGGCCAATAACTGCGCTTAACAACGCACCGCTCCAACGGTATTTGGTCGTCACTTTGCAGGTCCTCTCCCCAGAGTCCTGACCCGATGCTAGCAAAATCTCGGGCAAAGGCTGCCGGGACTCAGATTTGTAGAATTTTACGATCACATTATGTGACCCAATTCACACTTGACCGCGGACTTTTCCGAGCGACGTCTGTCGAGGGCTCGACTAGAATACAGCGCATAAAAAAAGGAAATGCCACAAGCGGTCGGGACGCCGCGGGTATTTCGAATATGCTCGGGGACTTGAATGGAAACCAGAACGATTGCGTCGAGCCTATGCCTTGGGCTTGCACTTGTCGCGTGTGATAACACGGCAGACCAAACCACTATTGATGAAACCGACACCGCCAGTGTGTCGCCGGTCTTCGGTATCCAGCGGAGTGACGATCGCGCACCCGACACGTTCACCGATACGGTGCAATTTCGGACTTTGGACGGTACGGGCAACAACCGTTTGCTGGTCGATATGAATAAATCGCATAGCCAACTTGGCCGCATGGTGGCTTCCGACTATGGCGACCTCATGGCGACTCCCGCTGGGGCGCACAGGCCAAGTGCTCGCATGGTGAGCAATGCAATTTCCGCGCAGCAGGGTGTTCACCCGAATGGCCGACGCGCAAGCGACTTCCTGTGGCAATGGGGTCAGTTCCTCGATCATGATCTCGATCTGACGGACGGTGTGTCGCCTGCGGAAGCGGCCGATATCGATGTGCCTATGGGTGATCCCTGGTTTGATCCAGGGCATAGCGGCATCGTCACCATCCCACTCAACCGTTCCATCTTCGATACGGCCACGGGCGATCACGCGCTGAACCCCCGTCAACAGATCAATGAGATTACCGGTTGGATCGATGCATCTAACGTCTACGGCTCTGATCTCTCGCGCGCCAGGGCGCTCAGAACGATGGACGGCACCGGCATGCTAAAAACCTCGGCGGGCGGCTATCTGCCGTACAACACTTCCGGGATCGCCAACGCGGGTGGGTCTGGTGCCGAATTATTCGTCGCCGGTGATGTGCGCGCGAACGAGCAGGTTGGGTTGGCGGTCATGCACACCCTGTTTGTCCGTGAACACAACCGCCTGGCGCTCGAGATCGCGCAGGCAGAGCCATATCTGGACGGTGAGACGATCTATCAGAAAGCGCGGCGAATCGTGGGCGCCCAGATGCAGGTCATTACCTACAATGAGTTCCTGCCTATCCTGCTTGGGCCAGACGCGATCAGTCCGTACACCGGATATGACGAGACGATCGACGCCAGCGTGGTTAACGTGTTTTCCTCCGCCGCCTATCGCCTTGGTCACAGCATGTTGAGCAGTCACATTCGTCGCATCGATGCGGATGGCAACGAGATCGCCGAGGGTCACCTCGCATTGCGTGACGCTTTCTTCCAGCCAGATCGTGTGAAGAACGAGGGCGGCATTGAGCCCGTCTTGCGCGGTCTTGCGAGCCAGATTTGCGAGTCGATTGATGCCCAGGTTGTGGATGATGTTCGAAATGCGCTGTTCGGTGAGCCCGGCGCGGGTGGATTCGATCTGGCGTCACTGAACATTCAGCGAGGCAGAGATCATGGGTTACCCAGCTACAACGAAACCCGCCGTCAGCTCGGAATGACCATGCGCACCAGTTTCGCCGAGGTGACGCCCGATCCTGCGTTGCAGGCGTCGCTGGCATCGGTTTATACGTCCGTCGACGATATTGACCTTTGGGTGGGCGGGCTGTCCGAGCCGAGAGTGGGTGCATCAGCGCTCGGCGAGCTGTTCCACCATATCGTCAAGGATCAGTTCGAGCGGTTACGTGATGGCGACCGCTTCTGGTATGAAAGGACCTTCAGCGGTGATGAGCTTGAAATGATTCGCAATACGACGCTTGCGGATATCATTCGGCGCAATACGCTGATTCAGGACGAGATTTCGGATGCTGTGTTCGTTGTGCCCTGATCCACAAATCAAAAAATTCGACATGCATTTCGACACGTTATTGAGTAGCCTAGACACTTGCTGAACGCGGTGGGCTCTGCGCACCGCGCTTTTTTGTTGCGGGCGCTTGAAGCATGGCCGAACACGGAATAACGACGCAAAGGACACTGCCGGAGCTTTTTGGATTTTTCTCGAAGATCCTCGGGCCGGAAAAGCCTTTTTACACACTAGCGATCATCTACGGCATTGGCATCAGCCTGCTGTCGCTGGCGACGCCGATCTCGGTGCAAATGTTGATCAATACGATCATCAACACCGGTCTGACAACGCAGCTCTTTATCCTGTCCGCAACGTTGTTTGTGCTGTTGGCGCTTGCCGGTGTTTTGAACGCCCTGCGCCTGCATATCGTGGACGTGTTCGGACGACGTTTTTACGCGCGGATGGTCTCGGAGATCGCGCTGCGCTCGGTCTATGCCCTGAACCCCTATTTTGAAGACCGCGGCATCGGGCCGCTCTTCAATCGCTATTTCGACATCATCATCGTGATGAAGCGCGTGCCCTACTTGCTGGTTGGCGGTTTTTCGATCCTGCTGCAGGCGGCTGTCGGTTTTGCCTTGACTTCCGCCTACCACCCGGCATTCCTCGCATTCAATCTTGTCGTCATCGTCTTCATCTGGTTGATCTGGATTATTTACGGCAAGCGAGCGATCAAGAGTGCGATGCAGCTATCGCATGACAAGCATTCGGCGGCTGCTTGGCTCGAGGGTCTGGGTAGTTCGAATGGCTACTTCAAGACACATTCTCATGTCGAGGAGGCGCTCGAACGCACCGACGAGGTCACCAATACCTACATGACTTCGCACAAGCTGCATTTCCGCCACTATTTCTCTCAGGCGATCGCGTTCCTCATGTTGTGGGCGCTCGCGAGCAGCACGCTGCTGGGCCTCGGTGGTTGGCTGGTGATTCAGGAGCAACTCTCGATCGGGCAGTTGGTCGCGGCCGAGTTGGTGCTGTCGGCGGTGTTTGTTGGCCTTTCTCAGTTTGGGACCTACCTTTCCTACTTCTACGATCTGTGTGCTGCGATCGAGGAGCTTTCGTTGTTCTACGACATCGAACAAGAGGAGGTGAAAGGTGTTGAGGAGCAGCTACCAGGATCCGGACTCGCGATGGTCGAAGCGCGCGGAGAAACACGTGGCATCGACATCTCGTTCAATCTGGAACTGCCGCCCAGCGCGCTGGTCTATGCACGAGCACCCAGCTACGCGGTACAGCGCTTGTTTGCGAACTTCATGAAACGTCATGCCGAACCGGATGGCGGTTACATCACTATCGGTGGAGTCGATACACATTCGATTTCTGCGCATTCATTGCGCCAGGAAATCATCGTGTTGGATCGACCGAATACGACGAGCATGTCTATCCGTCAGTATCTGACCCGCAGCCGAGAAGGTGTGAATAGTGTTGATATTCTCGAGGTGCTGAGACTGGTTGGTCTCGAGCCGATCATCGCTCAGCTCGATGATGGCCTGGACCATCGTATTGCGGTTACCGGTTGGCCGTTGTCGCTCGCGGAGATGATGCAACTCAAACTCGCCTCAGCCATTCTTGCGCGACCTCGAGTCTTGGTATTGAGCCAGCTCTACGATGTATTGCCGTATCGGTTGTTGATGGGCGCCTTAGGGTCTCTAATCGATGACGCTGAAACAGAAACTACGATTGTCTATTTCTCCAACCGCGAACCGACGGGGGATTTCAGCCACTTCCTGTACATGGGGCGCAGCCAACAGCGCGTCTTCTCCGAACCTGTTTCTTTCTGCGAACACTTCGATACGCGGGTCAAGGCGCGCACGCGCACCGAGCACGGCGAGGTCAAGGCCCGCAATTATGTGTCTCCGTTTCTCGGGACCGGGACCGAGGTAGCAAGCAGTGACTGACGTACGCGCCCACTCCGAATACTTCCACACGTTGAATGAGATCAATGTGCCTAAGGCATCGCGGACGGTCGCGTACTTTCTCGTGCTCTTTGCTCTAATGCTGGGCGCGTTTCTCTATTTTGTGCCTTGGGTGCAAACCACGTCTGGACCGGGGCGTGTGACAGCGCTGAATCCGAACGATCGTCAGCAGGAGATCAACGCGCTGGTCTCAGGTCGTATCGCGGAGTGGTTTGTCCAGGACGGTATGGCGGTGGAGGCCGGAGCCCCGATCGTTACGATCGTGGATAACGATCCGCTGGCACTGCAGCGACTGCAAGCGGCGCGCGACCAGGTGCAGGCAAAGCTTTCCGCGGCCGAAAGTGCACTTGAGACCTCACAGATTGATGCCAGGCGTACCCAGGATTTGTTCGAGCAAGGACTTGAATCGAGTCGCAACGCGGAGCAGGCGAGAATCAGAGTGCAATCGCAACGCGCGTCTGTGGCCGAAGCGTCCGCCGAGCTTAGCCGTATCGAGATCGAAATTTCTCGCCTGGCAGCGCAGACTGTGACCGCGCCCCGGGACGGCGTGATTCTGTCGGTCAACGCCGGGGATGTCGCGACGTTCATCAGTGCGGGTCAGCCAGTTGCGACTTTTGTACCGAGCAATGTGACACGAGCGGTGGAGCTGTTTGTGAATGGCCGGGACGTGGCGCTTGTGCAACCGGGAAATGTTGCCAGGCTTCAATTCGAAGGATGGCCTGCCGTTCAGTTTAGCGGTTGGCCCTCGCAGGCGATCGGGACGTTCGGCGGTGTTGTGCTCGCAGTCGATGCATCCGCCCAACCTAACGGTTTGTTCCGGGTACTGATCGGCGAGGACCCGAATGCGGATCAAACGCATGCATGGCCGGAAGATCGGTTTGTTCGCTTTGGCGCGAACGTTCGGGGTTGGATTCAGCTTGAGACAGTGACCGTTGGTTACGAGATTTGGCGACTGCTAAACAACTTTCCGCCCGATTTTGCGATCAATCCAGGTCCCAACCAGTGAATTGTCGAATTTTTTCGCTTGCGATCATGCTCTTTGGGATGGTCGTGGCGTCAGCCAATGCACAGGATGCAGCCTCGCCCGAGTCCGAAGCGGCAACGCCCCTGACACTCGACGAAGTGCTATCGGCGAGTGCGAGGTTCTTTCCCGCGATTCTGGAGGCCGAGGCTAATCGACGCGAGGCACTTGGGGAGATCACGGTCGCTGCAGGCGGCTTCGATACACTGGTGCAGGCGGAATCCAGTAGCTACGCAAGCGGCTTTTATGATGGTCAGGCGGCCAAAGGCACGATCACCCAGCCGCTCCGTGCGTTCGGTACCAATATCTACGGTGAGTACAAAGTCTCCGAGGGCGACTTCCCCATCTACGAGGACATCAACTTCACCAACCGTGGGGGCACCGCCAAAGCCGGTGTGATTCTGTCCTTGCTTCGGGATCGGGATATCGACGATCGTCGGTTCGCCGAGGTCGATGCCGGACTCGCGGTCCGTGACGCGGACCTGAACTTGCTGTTAACGCAGATCGAGGTGCAACGTGATGCGGCTCAGGCTTATTGGCGATGGCGCGCGGCCGGACAGACGCTCGCCGTCTACCGGGACTTGCTGCGCAATGCACAGGAGCGTGATGCCGCGTTGATTCGTGAGGTTAGCAGTGGTGCACGCGCCGAAATCTTTCTGACGGAAAATCAGCAGATCATTACCCGCCGCCAGAGCCTTGTGGCCAGTTCACAGGCTCGGTTCATGCTGGCGGCGAACCAGCTGTCGTTCTATCTTCGCGACGATGCGGGCCTACCGAAGTTACCGACTGATGACCGCCTGCCCGGCGGCATGGAGGCACTCCCTGGCGTCGTTCCAAGAGCTCTGGACTCGGCAGCTGAGGTCTTGAACGCTCGTCCGGAACTCATGCGCTTGGAGAATCAGATCCGCCGAGCCGGCAATCGGCTACAGCTCCGAAAGAATGCGCTAAAACCCAGATTCGACGTGAGCCTCGAGCTCGCGTCCGGGATTGGGGGTGTCGGTGAAGGGGGTGTTTCGCGCGACAGCACCGACACGATTTTCGGCCTCAAATTCTCTGTCCCGATCCAGCGCCGGCAGGCACAAGGTCGCGTCGATCAGGCACGTGCGGAGCTCGACGCCCTGCAATTACGTCGCCAGCAGGTTGAGGAGCGCATTGCGCTCGAGCTACAAGGCATTGTGCTGGGATTGACCTTCGCTGAGCAGGTTGCCGACCTCGCCGCTAACGATGTTGTGTTGTCGCAAAAGCTGGAGCTCGCCGAGATCGAACGGTTTCGAAACGGTGCCAGCGACTTCTTCCTCGTCAATCTGCGTGAGCAAACGGTTGCGCAGGCCCAGATTCGCGAAATTTCGGCTAGATTAGACGCACGCGTTGCTGAGGTGAACTTCGACGCCGGCACGCTTAATCTGCGAAACCTCGCGCTAGAGTGAACTACGTCACAGTTCTCTCGTTTTCGCCTGCGAATACAGGCAGATATCACTAAAGGTTCTGACTCAAGCGACGCTACCAAACCCGTCTAGCAAGATTGGCTAGTGGGAGAATACACATGCAACAGCGTCAAGCTGGTTTTACTTTGATGGAAATGATCGGCGTGGTTGCCGTCATCGCCATCCTCGCGTCGATGGCGACGCCGATGATCTTTGATGCGATTCGTAATGCGCGCGTGACGGCGTTTCTTGAGGACGTTAACGTGATGCGCACAGCGGTTGCTCGTTTTTACGAAGACACTGGCAACTTCCCTGAGCACATCCCGACGGATGCGCGCGATGGTCGGCGTCAGTTGATCTCGAACTCCAACAACAACCCGATCGGCGGTTGGAACGGTCCGTACATCGAGACCGACCTTGAAAACCCCTTCGTCGATGGCGGTTACCGGGGGGTTCTGAACAGCAATAACGCCAACTACCAGTTCGATCTCGACGGTGACGGCACCGTCGATACCAGTCGAGTCGCGGTGCTGCGGATTGACGGTACCAGCGAAACTGAAGCACGGAAGATCAGCGACATCATGGACGGTGACGGAGACGTCGATACTGGAGCAGGCGCGTGGTTTGCATCCGGTCGAGTCAAGAAATTTGGCGGAAGGCAAAACGATCGTCGCTTGTTGATCTTCCTGTCGCGCGAATAAGCGTTACAGAAGCAGCGGTGCAATGAGTGCTCGCAGCACAGACTCGACGGCGGCCTATTGGAGTGAGTTGACCTCCAAGATCGCGGTCACCCAGCGCAAGAAGATGACGCTGGGTGGCCGACTCAAGGCTGCCGGACTGCTGACCGACGCGCAGCTGGATCTCGCATTGCGAGAGCAGAAGCGCAACGGAAAGTTGCTCGGTGAGGTCCTGATAGATCTCGGTTTTGTTTCGGCCGAGGTCATCACACAGAATCTTGCGAACGAGGCGCAAACCGAGGTTGTCGATGTTCAATCGGCAGAAATCCCCGAACACGTCTTGCGACTCGTTGACTACGAGACCGCCAAGAAATACAAACTGATCCCCTACTCTTTGGTCGACGGCATGTTGACCCTGGTGCTGGCCGACGCGTTTAACGTGGTGGCCATCGACCACGTCGAGCGTGAAACCGGCCATACCGTTACGGTCGTGACGGCCCCCGAAGGGCATATTCTCGACGCCGTTGCACGACACTACACGCAGGGTAGCTCCATTGCCGACACGATCGACCAGATCATGGCCGAGGGCAGTGCGGCAGCTGAAGACGAAGCCGTTAATGAGTCGCCATTGGTTCGGTTGGTCGACCAGCTCATTTCTTTGGGAATCAAAAAAGGCGCCACGGATATCCATATCGAACCGGCCGACAAGGTGGTTCGCGTTCGGATGCGTATCGACGGTGTGATGCGTCAGGAAGTGTTGATTCCCAAGTTGATTCAACCGGCGCTTACCGCCCGATTGAAGCTAATTGCAAATCTGAACATTACGGAGAAGCGTGTTCCGCAGGACGGTCGTATCCGCTTCGACTACGGTCAGCATCACGTCGATCTGCGTGTCTCGACATTGCCGACCAACGTTGGTGAGAGTGTGGTCTTGCGTATTCTCGATCGCAGCGCCGCACAGTTGTCGCTCGGCGATCTTGGCTTTTCTGCCAAGCACAAAGACGACATGGAGCAATTCGTTGGTTTGCCCTACGGCATGGTCTTGGTCACCGGGCCAACCGGTAGCGGCAAGACAACAACATTGTACGCGTCGCTGAAATTGGTACAGGCCGAAGAGCGCAGTGTATTTACCCTTGAGGACCCGGTGGAGTACTCGCTCGGCTCAATTCGCCAAACGCAGGTACGCCCGGATGTCGGAATGGACTTTGCCGCCGGCTTGCGCGCTTTGTTGAGACAGGATCCTGACGTGATCCTCGTTGGTGAGATTCGCGATCTCGAGACCGCGCAGCTCGCGACGAGAGCTGCGCTAACCGGTCACCTGGTGCTCTCTACGCTGCATACAAACGATGCTGTTGGTGTCATTCCGCGACTCGTCGATATGGGCGTAGATCGTTACATGTTGCCAGCCGCATTGTCGGCGATTGTTGCCCAGCGGCTGGTACGTATGCTTTGCCATCATTGCCGTCGGCCGGTTCAACGACCGGATGAGCTGATTGAATCGCTCGGCCTGCAGGACATGGTGCCGCCGAACGCGACGCTATACGAACCCGGTGGTTGCGTGCACTGCAATGGCACCGGTTTTCAGGGCCGCTCTGCGATCTACGAAATTCTCACGGTCGATGAGCGTTTTCACGGACCGATCATCTCGGGTGCAAGCGCTGGTGACCTCAAGAGCCTGGCCTCTGAGAGTGGCATGGTTCCGATGTTGAACGACGGCATTGCCAAAGCGATGGCCGGTGTGACTTCTCTCGACGAAGTCCTGCGTGTGGTGCGGTAGGGAATCGATATGCCCCAATACGCCTATCACAGTGTGGATCGAGCTGGCCGAACTTCAGATGGCACGATGGTTGCCGACAATGAGCAGGTGCTTGAAAACAAGCTGCGTGAGATCGGTTATTGGCTCGTTGATGCGAAGGAAAAGTCGCCGACGCGCAATCACGGTAACGGCAAAGTGCCGCGCCGCGAGCTGATCGATTTCTTTATGGGTGCGACGTCATTGTTGATCGCCGGCATACCCATTGCTAGCACCATCTCAGCGATGGCGGAGGAAACCGAGCAACCTGTCCTGCGCCGTGTACTGCAAGACATCAGCATTAACGTGCAGGCGGGTAACGAGGTTTCCGAGAGCATGCGAGCCTACCCGGACGTGTTCTCGGAGCAAATCTGCAACTTGGTTCGTGCAGGTGAAACGGGCGGCAGTCTGACAGAGGTATTCAAGGACATCGCCCACCACCTAGAGTGGATCGACCGCATCATGGCTGACGTCAAGCAAGCCACGATATACCCAATCATGATCCTGTCGGCAGTTGCCGGACTGGTCGCCCTGATGTTTCTCTTCGTGGTGCCTCGCTTCGCACAAATTTTTGCTGAGCTCGATATGGCCTTGCCGGCACTGACACAGGGTGTCGTCCGACTCGGCGCGATCACGCAACAGTACTGGTGGGTTGGTGTCGTGGCGATTGTCGGTTTGATTGTCGGCTTGCGAGGAATGCGGGCCGCACATCCCGCGCTGGCGCTCCGTCTTGACTCGGCAAAGCTCTACATCCCGATTCTGGGCGGCGTGCGTCGCATGCTCGTGCAATCCCAGTTTGTGCATAACCTGGCACTCATGTTGAAAGCCGGTGTGCCTATTCTGGAAGCACTAAAGCTCTCGCAGGGCGTGAGCGACAACCTCGTCATGGATCGTGCCGTGCAGGATGCGGCGACCACGGTAGAAAAAGGCGGTCGGATCAGTGAAGCGCTTCGCAATCACCCGGTAATCTCCTCACTGACGTTACGCATGATCGTCGTGGGGGAGGACTCGGGCCGATTGGATACGACGCTCCAGCAGGTTTCGGATCGTTTCGATGAGGAAATTCCGCGCCAAATCAAACGTGTTTTCGCAATCGTTGAACCACTGATCACGATGACGTTGGTCGTCGTCGTCGGTTTGATCGCAGCATCATTGTTCTTGCCGATGTTCTCGCTCGTATCGGGGCTAGGTGCATGAGGCGGCAAAGCGGATTTACCTTGATGGAGCTCATCGGCGTCATGGCTATTTTGGCTGTGCTGTCCGCAGTGATTGCGCCGAGTATCGTCGGCACGGTCAACGATGCCTATGGTCGAGCAGAAGCCGCTAACCTCCAACAGATCACGGAAGATCTCGAGCTGTTTATCCGCCGTAATTCGCAGATACCGTCTGGCGCGATCGGTGACTGGACAGCGGCGGTGGGTACGCTCAGCGATGCTCCGGTCAATGACCTCGCGTTGAATCGTCGCGGCTTCCAACGTGTGCTGTATTTCGATCCCAACTTCTTCGTGGCCGGTGGCGGGTTCTCGGGTTATCTCCAAACGGGCGGCCTGACGGCACCCCCACTGTCGCCCCGGGTCATGTTGATTTCGAACCTGCGCGGCAATGTCACCGGTCTGACCAATAACGCCGCCGTATTCGATGACATCTGGAATCAGCGCCCGACGGCGGCATTGTTCGAGTCGGACACGCTGTTCATCCAGCGCCTGAATCTTGGACGCTTGTTCAAGGAGGTGCTGGTGTCCAGTGCGGCACCGAATCAGGCAGCGATTTCCTTTAACAACGCACCCGCGATTGCGGTCCCGGCGGCGGGGCTGCTGAGCGAAGGCGTACTCTCGCGCTTCGTGTTGCAGGACTCTCGTGTTTTGCTCTACGCCGACCCGTTTCCAATTGGTGGTCTCCAGACTGCTTACAAAGCCACGGAAGATCTGGGGCTTAGGTACACCGACCTCGGCGGCACTTTCGGGTGGTTGCAGCCATGAGTATCGAATTCTCTATTGAATGGGCTTATGGCGAGTTTCGCATCGCGAGGATTCGTGGCGGTGAAGTGCTTGAGTCCTGGAAATCTCCAACGTCGGTAGATGATCTCAGCGATCTCTCCGACGCGTTGGCCGCCGCTGCGGAGGTTGTCGACCTCGGACGCGGCGGTTCGGTGGCCATCGCGTACGAAGACGACTTGCACACGCACGATTTCCTCGAATTGCCGCCGATGTCGCGCCGTGACCGATTGCGCTACTTGCAGCGCTACGTCGACAACAACAAACCATTCGATGGGGCCGCCTCGTGGCGCGCGCATCCGGTACGCCGAAACAAGGTCAACGGGGTCCTACTGCATCTGCTGCCGAAATATGTACTCGATGGCTTGATGCGGGTCTGCGCCGAGTACTACCTGATTCCAAAACTGATGGTGCCGCTCACCGAGATCATGTCTCGGTTCGTGCCATCCCTGGACCGGGACTCAGACGATGCGCTGCTGCTGATCGCGCTGTTTGATAACCGCACACAAATGCTGATCTCCGACGCAGAAGGCGAGATTCTGTTCGTGCGCGAGTTGAGCTACCCATGGACAGCTCAGACCAATGGGCGGTTGGTGCTCGATGTGAATCGAACGATTGGCTACTCCAAACAGCGGATCGGCGGCATGATCGCTGAAGCGTGGGTCATTGGGCCGAATGCGGCCGAAGTTTCCGATGCGCTCGAGGAGCGCATCGACGCCAAGGTGCTATACGACGAGCGGGCGGCCAAGCCTGCGTTCTGGATGCATCAGGTCATCGCATTACCTCTGTCTTTGCACAGCAACTTTGTCTCGTTGCTGGCGCGTGGGTCCATCAGTGGCAAAACGCTGTTTCGTGCAGCATTGATGGCGACAGCAGTCATGATTACTGCTGCGATCGGTGTTGCTGCCGCCGTGGAGTTTGCGATCTGGAACCATCGCCCTGATGTGGTTTCGGTATCCGCTCAGATCGAGCAGCGGAAGGAAGAGATCGAAGTGTTGGAGCAGGAGGTCGTCCGGATGGACGCCGAGGCACGCAAGCTCGATATCCTGAACCTCGATGCCTTCAATCTGCCCGGTCTATTCCTCAGTCGGTTGTGGGAGATTGTCCCCCAGGGCCTGGTTGTCACCGAGGTCAGCATCCAACGCGAAGGCGAGGGCTGGACATTGGGCATCCAGGGCGTCTCGCCCGAGTCGCTAGGTGCGGTGGCACCGTTGCTGTCAGAGCTCGAGTCGAACCTTACGGGGGAGCCTTGGAATGCTGCGATTGCACAATCGTGGGAGGCGGCCTGGATGAGTCAACTTGAGCAAGGTCTCGCCGCAAACGGTGGGGCAGTCGGATTTGAAGTGCAGGGGCTATTGCGATGAGCACACTGCGCGACGATTACGATCCCAACGACATTCCGCTGAATTCCTCTGCGATCCACCGGATCGACACCAGTCTGTTCGAGCTGAGCCTTGAAGACGATGTCGACAAGGATGCGGGTGCGGCCAACAATGACGCGGCTCTGGCGATCGATTCCCCCATCGAGCGCACGTTCAGCCACAAGGTCTCCGCGAACGTGCGCGCACAGCGCTGGTTGAATCGGCTTGCCTACCAGATCGCACGCAGTCGTCCCTTGCAGGCGGTATGGGCGATGATCGTTATCGCTTCGGTTGCGACGCTCTACCTGACGCTGACCTACCGGATCGAGCACATTGACGACAGTCTGATCCTGATGCAGGAGCTGGGTGAGCTCGATACACGAGTGCTCAGTCTCGAGCGTGAGTTTATGTCACAGGACATGCAGTCCCTGAAGGAGAGCGTCCAGAGCGCAGATACTCGAAGAGTCTTCCTCGACTACCGCGCACTCGCCGTCTGGCTCAGCGAGAAGGCGAGCTTCGCCGAGCAACTGGGGCTTGAGTTCAGCTACACGTTGGGCGACAGCGAGGCGTCCGCGATTGAGGGCATGCTCGAGGTACCGATCATGATGGTGCTCGGGAGTGAGATCAGCAATGAACAGGTCTATCTGCGCGCGCTGGAATTCCTGAAACGCGTGGTCAGCACCCCATTTTATGTCGAGCTGTCAGAGACCACGCTGCGTGGCGAAGGTAAAGGCGCACGCGAGTTGAATGCGACGTTGCGGGTCTGGGTTCACTCAACGGTTAAGGCGGCAAACTATGCTGAATAATCGCTGGTTTGTATTCGGTCTCGCAGGTCTTGCGGTGTTGTTGATCGGCATGAATGTGCTCAGGCCGCTACTCGACGCGCGTGAGGATGATTGGGTGCCACCTGACGACCCGAGTTACTACGATGTGGACATCGAGAACGACCTAACGGGTACCGGTATCGACACGCCGCTGCAAGGCGCTCAGTTTGATTCCGCGCAGCTTGCGATTTCGAGTATCAATGTGGCCGCGCTACATTGGGACGAGCGCCCGGCACGAGACCCTTACGTGCCAAGTCCAACCGTGTCTGAAGCCGCACTCAATGCAGTACAGGCTGCGGTCAAGAGCGCACCTAGAGTAATAGAACCGACCTCGGTGCGCTGGCCAACCGTGTCCGCGGTCGTCGATTCCCGTCGGCATCAATACGCGGTCGTCGATGGCGAGATCCGTAAGCCAGGCGACCGATTCGGTGGCTTTGAACTGGTCGGTATCGAACAACAATCAGTAAGGCTGGCACACGCAGCAACGCGCAGTGCGCGGCAAGTGAAGGTGAGTACAAAATGAAAGGAATGATTCTGCGGGCAGGATGCCTGATCGCCCTGTTTACGATGACAGGGTGTGCTGCACTCTTGCCACCTGAACCCGAGGCTCGCGATTATGAAGCCGAGCGTGCCGTGCGCGATGAGCTGTGGAGCCGCCCGCCGGCACCACTGCGCATGACGCCTGAGCCTGAAGCGGCTCCCGTCGCTGATCCGGATCCGGAAAACCTTTACACGTTCGTGGCTAACGAGCTTCCGGTAGCGCAGGCGTGCCGTCTGTTTGGTAAGGCCTACAACCTCAATATGGTGGTTGAGCCTGACGTCAGTGGCACCGTGAGTGTCGATCTGCAGGATTTGCCATTTGCCGAAGTCATGGAATCGCTGCTTGGTGCGAACGGCTATTTCTGGGAGCGCCGCGGGAATATTGTGTACGTCAGGTCATGGGAGACGCGCATCTTCACGATCGACTACATCCGATTGGTGCGCACCGGCCAAGGCTCCAGCATGGCGCAGGTCAGCTCCAGCGCTCAGGTTGGAGGCGCTGGTGGTGCCGCGGGTGGACTCGGTGGTGGCGGTGCCGTCGGCGGTGGTGGTGGTGCCGTCGGTGGTGGCGCTGATGGCGGAGCGGCTGGCGCAATTTCCATCATGCAATCGGATAGCGTGGATTTTTGGGTCGAGTTGGAAGGTCAGCTCGAGAAACTCGTGTCGGAGGATGGGCGGCTTGTCATCAATCGACTGGCTGGTACCGTTCAGGTGACCGACGCGCATCCGCGCGTTGAAGAAATCGCTTCCTTCATTGAGCAACTAAACCAGGCGATCTATCGGCAGGTTGATATCGAGGTCAAAATTGTTGAAGTCGAGCTGAATAATGACGAGGCGCTAGGCGTCGATTGGTCGCGGCTCGTTCGCGATGGTGACGGTGAATTTCTGGATGGGAGTCTTTCGACCATTATTGTTAGTCCGGCAGGCGGGCTCGACGCATTGTCTGGCACCGCCAACCTCGCATTCAGCGATATCGATGGTGGTCTGAACCGAATCACTGCGGTTGTGGAAGCGTTGCAGGAACAGGGCAAGGTAGACATCGTGTCCCAACCGCACATTCGAACGCTCAACAATCAGTCTGCGCTGATTAAGGTGGGTACTGATCGCACATTTTTCCGTCGCGAACAGAGTACGGGCACAACAGCTGCCGGTGCCCAGACCTTCGCGACCGATGTACCGCAGGTCGTAACGGAAGGTATTGTGCTTTCGATTACACCGCAAGTATCCAAGGCGGGTTGGATCACACTCGACGTGTCGCCAGTAGTCACGCGAGTGTCCAGTGTGAGTGAGGTGGTTGACAACAACGGTGTCGTTCAATCAACGGCGCCGAATCTCGATATCAGTCAGACGTCTTCGCTGGTGCGAGCGAGGAGTGGTGAGACGATCGTGATCGGCGGATTGATCCAGAGCCAGGAAACAGAGGCTCGACGCTCGGTGCCGGTGCTGTCGCGGATTCCGCTGATCGGTCGCCTATTCCGATCGAACTACACGATCGAGACGCGCAAGGAGTTAATCCTGATGGTGACGCCGAGGTTGATTAGTACCTAAGTCGTTGGTCGGTACTCACGCAGCGTTGCGCGCAGGCGCAGCTTCTCTTTTCGATACTGCTCGATCAACACAGGAAGATAGTCGAGCTCTGGCGCGAGCCAAAGCTCGGTTTTTCTCGACGAACCCGGCGACTGGTGTCGAACACCAACAACGTCGTAGCGTTTGCGTCCGACCTTGACGTTGCGCTGCCCGATATTGGTGATTTCGAGAGTCTTCTGCCCATCAGGGTCAAAAATCGCGTAGCGATCTCGCTCGACCGCCTCGGTCGGAGTTTCCTCGGCGTCGGTTGTCTGGTTCTCGGTCTTGAGGTCGAGCATCAACTGATACTGCACCGATACTCGGTCAAACAAAGGCGCCGCGAATTCGGCATCAACTTCGACCGGCGTTTGATCTTCCAGCGCAATACGTCCCGTCAGCGTCTGTTCGTCGTGATCAAACGCAATTCGTATTTCGCCCTTATCGCGGCTGATCTGGTCGACGGAGTGATACTCACTGACCACGACAAACGTATCGTCGATCGAAAACTCGCTTTGCTCGCGAATCCGACCGCTTCCGGCGATCAGTCGTGCGATGCCGGTTGGCTTGATCGAGTGAATCGCCGTGTAGTGTCCTTGCTCGTCGACATCCAGAACGGTATTCAGGCGGCCACTGACACCACTGATGCTGACCTTGTATTCGGCCTGATGTGGGGTGAGCGTCGGTGCCTGGGCGTAACTGGTCATCGCCAGCAAACAGCCGGCAAGCGCTATCCATCGGGTAAGCATTACTGATTCCCGCTTGATTCCAAACTCGCTTTGCATTGTGCCATGACGGACATGACTGCAGCCTGAACGCGCTCGCGCTCCGCCTCCAGTGCATTCACCGGAGTCTTTGGATCGATGACACATGGCTCGCCGATGCCAACAACCACTCTTGCAAACGGTTTCGGAATCATGAACCGATCCCACCGATTGAGATACCAGGCACTGCTGGCCGCTGCGGCCATCGGTACGATCGGCGCCTTGCCGATACGTGCCATGAGGACGGCGCCTTCCTTGAACTCGTACTGTGGACCTCGCGGACCGTCGGCGGTGGTCACGATGGAATATCCGCGACGCATCATCTGCTGCATGTCGCGAAGCGCGAGCGCGCCGCTCTGGTTTGCCGAGCCGCGAATGACCTCTGCGCCCCAGCGTCGCGCGATGCGTTCCGGCACGTCGCCGTCGACCGACCCGGAAATCAAATAGCAGCCTTTGAAGCCGCGCCGAATCCAGCGAGCGATTTCTGTTGAGCACAAGATATGGTGCTGGTGCCAATAGCTCGGTGCCACTGGCGAGTCTTGCTGCTCCAGCCATTTGAGGTGCTCACCGCCGATCATCGGCTGATATCGATAGCTCTTGCGCAACAACCACAGAAGCAAACGCGCCATCGGCAATCCGAGCGCGTAATAGATACGTCGGCCGACGCTAAGCCGTCGTTGAGACGCAGTGCTGCGGCGCGATTCGATCGACTTGGGGTCAGGGGATTCCGACATAGCAAACGCAATATCCTAGACAACTCGGGCAATGTACAATTGTAGGGATAAATTTTCCGCACGACGTTTTCGATGTCAGCATCAAACCCCTCAACTACTCAGCCGCCTGGGCCGGTCGAGCCCGCAGATCTCGGCATAGATCAGCCGACGCTCGCGCTGTTGCGCGACGCGGCCGAGACGTATGGTCCGGTCGTACGGTTTGTATCGGGGTCTGGTAAGAGCTCGGTGTACGTCGAGGATCCGGAGCTTGCACAGAAGCTGCTGATACGAAAGCACAGTCAATCGAGCAAGGGGCGTGGTTTCGAGCGCGTCAAAATGCTGCTGGGTAATGGATTGATCGTCAGCGACGGTGATCACTGGCGGCGTAGTCGTACGATGATTCAGCCTGCTTTCAAGCCACGTTCGATCGAGCGTATGGCCGAACGGATGCTGCAGCACTCGAAAATGATGGCTGCTGACTGGTCGCGTGCTGCCGAGACAGGTGCCGGGATCGATCTGGCTGAAGCAACGACGCAGTTCGGACTGGGTGTCATTGTCGATTGCATCTTCGGCGATGACGTGGACGCCCGAAATGCAGCAGCACCGGACAGTCGATTTGCGTTCCTTCGGCCTGACGCCGCAAGAGACCTATCCATGGTGCAGGCGGCGCGCGCGCTCAGGCAATGGATCAGCGGTGTTGTAGAGCGGCGTATGCAATCTGCCGAGTCGTGGGATGACTTCCTCGGGCTTTATCTCGATGCGCGTGACAAAAACGATCAGCCGTTCTCCGAGCGCGAGTTACTGGACGAGATGATCACGTTAATCGTCGCCGGGTTTGAAACGACCGCCAATACGCTGACGTGGGTTTGGTACGAACTCGCCCGCAATCCGGAGATTGCCGAAGCGGTATGTGCTGAACTCATTGCCTCCGGAGCGCCGGATCAGGTCTCACTCGAGTCGGTAG
Organism: Pseudomonadota bacterium; assembly: GCA_038521865.1. Classification (GTDB taxonomy): domain Bacteria; phylum Pseudomonadota; class Gammaproteobacteria; order Steroidobacterales; family Woeseiaceae; genus CALBPI01. The sequence continues at coordinate 48,487 of JBCBKO010000004.1, forward strand.
ATCAGTTGCCGTTGACACTGCAGGTGCTGCAGGAAACCCTGCGACTCTATCCCCCGGTGTGGCTCTACACGCGTCGCGCGAATGAAGACATTGATCTCGGCGACTTCCGGCTGTCGGAGGGTGAGCAGATTTATCTCTCGCCCTATCTCACGCAGCGCAGTGCGCGTTACTGGGCGTCGCCAGAGCAGTTCATGCCGAGGCGATTTGAAGGTGCCGGGCAAAAAGCGCACGACCTCGCATTTTTTCCGTTTTCGTTGGGGCCTCGACGCTGTGTTGGTGAGCATTTCAGTTATCTCGAAATGAAGATCCAGCTCGCCAATATCCTGCCATTATTGGTGCCGACGCTGGATCGCCCCGAACACAAACCCGAATGCGAGTTTGCAATCAACCTTCGTTCGCGTGATCCGATTTTTCTGACATTGAATACGCGGGAGAATCTACCGCAATGACCCATTCGTTGATCGACGTGCTCGAGCGCGCAAAAGACACTGACCGTAGCATTCGATTTGTGGAATCGAGCGCGGACGATGTGGTGCCGCTGGCTACCCTGTGGCAAGACGCCAATCTGTTGCTCGGCGGGTTGCAGAAACAGGGCGTCGCTGCGGGCGATCAGGTTGTGATCTTCACCAAGAGCAACCGACAGTTCCTTACCGGCTTTTGGGCGGCGGTAATGGGTGGGGTTGTTCCGGTCCCTGTAGCCGTGGGTATCAGCGACGAGCATCGACACAAGTTGCTGCGAATACTGGATCAGCTTGAATCCGGGTTCTTGCTCACCGACGGTGATCTGCACAGCCGACTGATCGGATTCGCAGAAGCCAATGGGCGCTCGGAGGTTTTGCCCAGCCTTCTCACGCGAAGTATTCGCTTCGATGATGTCGACCTTTCAGCACCAGGCATTCGTGCGACGCAGGAAGGCGATGCGCTGGCCTTTATTCAGTACTCGTCGGGTTCCACGGGCGACCCCAAAGGCGTGTGTCTGACGCATAACAATGTATGCACCAACATCAATGCCATCGTGGCAGCCACGGGTTGGCGATCCGATGATGTAGGTCTGAGTTGGATGCCGCTAACGCATGACATGGGATTGATTGGTTATCACCTCTCGATCATGGCTGCAGGCGCTGAGCATGCAGTGATGGATACCAATCAGTTCGTGCGACGCCCCTTGCAGTGGATGGAAAAGGCGCATGAGCTGCGGGCAACGCAGCTATGCTCGCCGAACTTCGGCTACAAGCATTTCCTGAAGCTGTTTGAACGCAAAGGCCTGCCCGCAGGCACTGATCTGTCGAGTGTACGATTAATCCTGAACGGCGCAGAACCGATCTCTGCGCAGCTGTGTGACCAGTTTCTTGATGCGCTTGCCCCATTAGGTTTGAAGCGCAGTGCCATGTTCCCCGTCTATGGACTTGCCGAGGCAACGGTTGGTGTGACGGTAGGGACGCCGGGCGCCGAATACCAAACCGTCGTCGTTGATCGCCACAGCGTTGTCATCGGCGAGGCATGGGAGCCAGCGGCGGTAGGTGACGCAGACGCCGTGACCTTTGTGAAAGTGGGCCGCCCCATCAACGACGTTGCACTTCGCATTGTCGATGATGCAGGAATCAACCTGTCCGGCGGATGTGTTGGGCATATCCAGCTAAAGGGCGGTAGTGTCACTAGCGGCATTTACGGTGATCCGGAGGTCACGAAGTCATTGTTCAGTGATGATGGATGGCTACACACGGGCGATTGCGGTGCGATGATCGAGGGTGAGCTGGTTGTGACCGGTCGCCAGAAAGATCTGATCATTGTTAATGGGCAGAACTATCTGCCGCATGACCTTGAAGATTTGCTCAGCACATTGCCTGGCCTTGATCTGAATAAGGTCGTGGTTGCTAGTGCGCCGATTATCGGTGGCGAGGAACGCGAGCGAATTCTCGTGTTCGTGTTACATCGCGGCGATACTCACTTGCCAGACGAAATGTGCGATGCCGTGATACGCCGGCTGGGTGAACAGGTCGGCCTGCAGGTGGATCATGTGATTCCGGTCGCGAGAATTCCGAAGACGACTAGTGGAAAGGTGCAACGTGCTGCGCTCGTTCGCCAGTTCACGGCGGGTGAGTTCGATGACTTGCTCGTCGTGACAGATGAGGCGGAGCTTGTTGAGGACGATGATCCACTCGTCGCCTCGCTGTTGCAGATCTGCGCAGAGCACGCGAAAGACGTGAAAATCGGCGCAGACGACAATCTGTTCGAAGTTGGCGTTAGCTCTTTAACGTTGTCGGAAATCGTTCTCGGTATCGATGAGCGGTTTCCCGGTCAACTGGATATCAGCGACCTGTTCGATGTGCCGAGCATTCGGGAAGTCGCGCAGTTTCTTCGCGACAAGGGGCACTCTGGCTGAGAGACCACTGCGGGTCTGATACTCTGTCGGCCGTTCCTAGCCCGGAGATACCACCCATGCTGCGTCTGTTAGCGCTCGCTTGCGCCTTCATCTGTGCCTCCGCTGTTGCGGACGGTGAATACGAGTCACCGCTTTGGCCGGGTACGACCTATGACCCGGCGGTCCCGACGATTGAATCGGTGCTGGGGTATGCACCGGGTAGCCGGATCAGTCACCCCTCAGAGGTGATGCGTTACTTCGACGCTCTGGCGTCAGCGGTTCCCGACCGAATTCAGATATCGCAGTACGCGACCAGTTGGCAGGGAAGGCCGCTGATCTATGCGGTGGTTACCAACGAGGAAAATCTTGCTCGGATCGATGAGATCAAGGCAGGCATGCAGGCATTGCAAGATCCGCGCGAAACGTCGGCCGATGCAGCATCCGACCTGATCGACTCGCTTCCAGCTGTCACCTGGCTCTCGTACAGCGTACACGGTAACGAAATTAGCCCTGCCGATGCCGCGATGGTGACTGCTTATCATCTGCTCGCGGCACAAGACGACGCGCGTGTCGATGCGATCATGAAGGAGACCGTGGTCGTGATTGACCCCGTACAAAATCCTGATGGCCGAGCGCGTTTCGTCAGTCATTTTGAAAACAACACCGGACTGGTTGCATCGAACGACCGAATGGCGGCCGAACACGACGAGCCGTGGCCGGGTGGCAGAACCAACCACTATCTCTTCGACATGAACCGGGACTGGTTCATCCTGACTCAGCCTGAGACGCGTGGTCGAATTGCAGCACTGCAGGAGTGGTACCCGGTCGCATTCGTGGACGCGCACGAAATGGGATCGGACAGTACGTATTACTTCTCACCTGAGGCGAAACCCTTCAACCCGCACATCGCAGCCGATCAGCGCGCCAGCCTTGAGCTGTTTGGTCTCACCAACGCCGGATTGTTCGACAGCTTCGGTATCGACTATTTCACGCGCGAGATTTTTGATGCGCTTTATCCCGGCTACGGTGCAAGCTGGCCGCTGTACTTCGGCAGCATTGCAATGACGTATGAGCAGGCTTCGGCAAGGGGCCTACGCGTCAGGCAATACGATGGCAACGACATGCACTACTCGGAGACCGTCCGAAACCACTTTGTTGCATCGATGGGAACGGCACAGACCGTGCAGACAAATCGCCGCAAGTTCTTGCAAGACTTTTACGACTATCAGGTCAGCGCAATCGCAGAGGGTCGTAGCGAGCGCACCAAGGCGTACATGATTCCCGCTCAAAACGATCAGGATGCAGCTGACAAGCTCGCCGGATTGCTTGTGATGCAGGGCGTCGAAGTGGGTAAGACAACCCGTGAGATTCGCGCGTGTGGCAATGATTATGCGCCAGGAAGCTATGTGATCAATCTCGACCAGCCGGCCAAACGCTTGCTGCGGACTCTTCTGGATAGCGATGTGCCCATTGACCAGCAGTTCATGGAAGAGCAGGAGCGTCGGCGTGCAAAGGGACTCTATGCTGAGCTCTACGACGTCACAGCGTGGTCATTGCCTCTGATGATGAATGTGCGTACGGATACTTGCACGCGACGCGTTACTGGAGACTTCGAGGCGGTCGCACCGGAATTCCAGCAACCGGGTTCGTTTAAAGCTAAAGGCAATGCCGTCTCTTACCTGATCCCGTGGACCGGTGCGGGCGCGGTGCGACTGACTGTGGCTGCACTACAGGCGGGTTATGTGATCAAGACGACCGATAAAGCATTCACGCATCAAGGTGCGCGTTATCCGGCAGGGACGGTCATCATTGACGTGGCTGACAATGCCGCATCGCTGGGAGACTGGTTAAGCGACGCTGCGATCACCACGGGAGCGGATGTTATCGCCGTGGCGGACACATGGGTCACCGACGGACCCAATTTCGGTAGTCAAAACGTTCAGCGTCTGCCCTCACTCGAAGTGGCGATCGCCTGGGATGATCCGCTTTCGCCTTACAGCGCTGGCAACACGCGTTTTGTGATCGAGCAGCAGTTTGGCCTGCCGGTGACGCCGATTCGCCTCTCCCGGCTCGGGCGTGCCGATCTTCGCCGTTACCATGTGCTGATCCTGCCTGAGATTTATGGCAGCTATCGGAGCGAACTGGGCACCAGTGGTATCGAGAATCTGACCGACTGGGTCGCTGACGGTGGCGTGCTGATTACGCTCGGTAACGCAACGCGGCTTGCGGCGGACCCGGATATCGATTGGCTACCCATCCGACGCGAGTATGCCGCCGTCGATGAAGACACAGAATCCGGGTCTGAAGCCGATGCCGAGGAGACGCTGGTGGAAGGCAGTGTCATTGAGGATGACGAGGCTTACGCGGCGGCGATCGAAGGCGTCGAGAACACACCGGACTCGGTTCCAGGCGTTTTGCTTCGCGCGAAGAGTGACCCTGACCATTGGCTGGCGGCGGGCGTGGCAGAGACTCTGAACGTCCTCGTTCGGGGCAGTGATGTGTACACGCCGGCCAAACTCGGAGAGGCGACCAATGTGGTGCGGTTCGAAGGGCCGGACGAGCTGCTGGCCGGCGGCTATCTTTGGGCAGAAAACGCCGATCAACTTGCTTACAAACCTTTCGTGGTGCACGACTCGGCAGGTCGTGGCGAGATCATCGGTTTCACCTACGATCCAACGGTTCGTGCTTATCTCGACGGTCTCAACATGATCTTCATGAACGCAATCATCCGCGGTGCGGCGCACGCCCGTCCTGTGCGTTAGGCGCGTTAAGCGGGCTTTGTTAGACTCCGGGAATTCTTGATTCATTGGGAGTGGAACATGAAGTGGTGGGCATTGATCCTGTCTGTGACCTTGGTCGCAGCTTGTTCGGGCAAAGAGTCCTCGGAGAGTGCGGAAGTGTCGACGACGGAAAGCGCCATGGAAACCGGTGAATTGGCAGAGGATCCCAACCTCTGGCTGGAAGAGGTAGAGGGCGAGCGGGCACTCGGTTGGGTTGAAGAGCAGAACGAACGTTCGCTGGCAGGTCTGACAGCCCAGCCCGCTTTCGAATCCAACCTTGAAAAGGCGATGGAACTCGCGGTCTCAAACGATCGAATTCCTTACGGTTCGATTCGGGATGGCAAGGTCTACAACTTTTGGCAGGACGAGACCAACGTGCGAGGGCTATGGCGTCGCACTTCGCTCGAGTCGTATGAGTCCGACAATCCGGAATGGGAGACCGTGCTCGATTTCGATGCTCTGGCGAAAGCCGAAGACAAGAACTGGGTGTTCAAGGGTTCGAACTGCTTCCGCCCGAAAGATGCCGAACGCACGTTGTGTCTGATCAGCCTCTCGGATGGCGGGAAGGATGCGGTCATCCTGCGTGAATTTGATCTCGACGAGAAAGCGTTCGTCGATGATGGGTTCGTCACCGCAGAGGCAAAACAAGGAGCCGCATGGATCGACCATGACACAGTGCTCCTGGCGACGGATTGGGGCAGCGACGGAGCGACCCTGACCGAATCGGGTTATCCGTCGAGTGTGCGATTGTGGCGTCGCGGACAGCCGTGGAACGATGCCGAGGCGCTTTACACGGGCGACAAGACCAATGTGGGCGTGTGGCCTTGGTCCAGCGAACTCGACAGCGGCGAGGTGATCTACGGTGCCGTCGAGGCAGATACGTTTTTCACGCAGACAATGTGGCTACTCAGCAAGGGCGAACCTGAGGCAATGCCGTTGCCGCAGAAGTCATCACTCAGTGGCCGACTGGGCAGCCAGCAGTTCGTGACACTCCAACAGGACTGGAATGTACAGGACAAGGACTTTGAGTCCGGCGACTTGGTCGCTTTTGATCTGGACGCGTATCTCGAAACCCTGGAGCTGCCGGAAGTTGAGTTGGTATTCAGAGCCAATGATCGGCAGGCCGTCAACGGCGTGGCGGTAGCCAAGGGCGCTGCCATTCTCTCGATTAACGACAACGTTGCGAGTCGCCTGTTGCTGTTGTCGCAAGGCGAACAAGGCTGGGTCACGGAAGACATTGAGTTGCCGGACACCGGCCAGGCGAGCATTTACTTCGCAGACTCGAACGAAGACACAGTGTTTATCAACTTCGAAGGTTTTCTCACGCCGGATACGTTGCTGTCCTACAGCGCCGCGTCGGGTGAGATGACACCTCTGAAGTCGCTGCCACCGAAATTCGACACTGAGGGTCTTACGGTCTCTCAATTCGAAGCAGTTTCGAAAGACGGTACACGTGTGCCTTACTTTGTTGTTCACCGTGCTGACATCCCGCTCGATAGCACGACACCAACACTGCTTTATGGATATGGCGGCTTCGAGGTTTCATTGCGGCCGAGTTACTCCGGGAATATTGGACGGTTGTGGCTTGAGCAAGGCGGCGCCTATGCCCTCGCCAATATCCGCGGTGGCGGCGAGTTTGGTCCCAAGTGGCACCAGGCGGGTCTGAAGCAAAACCGGCAGCGCATCTATGACGATTTCATCGCGATTGGTGAAGATCTCATCGACCGCAAGATTACCTCACAAGAACACCTCGGCATTATGGGTGGGTCGAACGGTGGCTTGCTGATGGGTGTGATGCTGACGCAGCGCCCGGACCTCTGGAATGCAGTGGTTATTCAAGTACCGCTTCTGGACATGTTGCGCTATCACAAGCTACTGGCGGGCGCGTCGTGGGTGGATGAGTACGGTGACCCCGAAATTGCTGAGGAACGTGCGTTTCTCGAAACGATTTCTCCCTACCATAACTTTGATGAAACAGCGGATTACCCGACGCCGTTTTTTGTGACCTCAACGAAAGACGACCGGGTACACCCAGGGCATGCACGCAAGATGGCCAAGTTATTCCAGACCGCAGAAAAGCCGTTCCTCTACTACGAGAACATCGACGGTGGCCACTCTGCCGCAGCTAACCAGAAAGAGCGCGCGCGTCGCACGGCGCTGGAGTTCACGTACCTGAGCGAGCAGCTGTTCGAGTCGGGTGACTAATCCATCAGTCGATCAGCGCGATAGCCGAATTCAATCGGTTATCGCGCTGATCGCTCGTAATGAAAACAGGGCCAGTGAGGTCATCTTGGCAAACGCGCAATGACTTGCGCTCAAGAGGAGACACTGAGATGAAAAAAGCACTACCCTGGATATTGGTTCTGATTCCTGTATTCGTATTTCTGCAATCGCTGCCGTTCAAGTTCACCGGCGCGCCGGAGACGATTTATATCTTCAGCACGATCGGCACATGGCTGGGCAGCATTGGCCTAACTTTTCTAGCACAACCCTTCACGGACTACGGCGCTTACGGCGTCGGCGTGGCCGAGTTGATTGCAAGCGTTTTGCTACTGATCCCCGCAACCCGTCATTGGGGTGCTCTGCTTGGACTTGGCGTGCTCAGCGGCGCGATCTTCTTTCACCTGTTCACGCCTCTGGGCGTCGCGGTCGAATTCCCCGGCGGTGCTGAAGGTGGCGAAATTTCCTTGTTTGTCATGGCAGTGATCGCCTGGTCGGCGCTACTCGCCCTCGTGATTCGCAATCGCCAGCGCTACCCCATCGTGGGTGGCGCTGCGCAGCCCGCCTGATTCTGTAACAGCGTTGATTTCGCCGTGTTATAACCACGGCATGAACCATTCACTCGAAACGGATTACCTGGTTGTCGGCAGCGGTGCTGTCGGCATGGCATTCGCAGACATTCTGCTCTCTGAATCGGACGCCGACATCATCATCGTCGACCGGCACGACAAGCCAGGAGGGCATTGGAACGACGCCTATCCGTTTGTTCGACTACATCAACCGTCCGCATTCTACGGTGTGAGTTCGGCAGAACTCAGCAAGGGCCGGCGCGACCAGGTGGGTCTCAACAAAGGGCTTGCCGAACTTGCGAGTGGCGCGGAAGTCAGCGCCTACTTCGATGACGTGATGCAGAACCGGTTTCTTCCGAGCGGCCGTGTTCGCTACTTCCCGCTCTGTGATTACGAGGGGGACGGTAGGTTCGTTAACGTTATGAGTGGCGAGACTTTTGAAGTGAAAGCGCGCCGTAAGACTGTCGATTGCACCTGGCTCAAGACGTCGGTGCCCTCCACACATACGCCGCAGTTCTCGATCGGGGAGGGGGTCAATCTGATTCCACCGAACGGACTCCCACACCTAACTCAAGCACCTGACGGCTACACCGTCATTGGCGCCGGAAAGACCGGGATCGATACGTGCATCTGGCTGTTGGAGCGCGGTGTCGATCCGGATCGAATCCGCTGGATCTCACCGCGAGACGGATGGCTGATCGACCGCCGGAACACCCAAACCGAGGAGGAGTTTTTCGAAGACTCCATCGGCAACGTCTCGCGCCAGATGAAAGCGATTTCAGAAGCCGAAAATGTCGAGGATCTGTTTGTTCGCCTCGAGAAGTACGGCGTTTTGCTGCGCATCGACACCGACGTCTGGCCCCAAATGTTCCACGGCGCGACAATCAGTCGCATGGAGCTCGAGGAAATGCGGAGGATTAAGGACGTCGTGAGAATGGGGCGCGTGACCGCCCTGGAACAGGATCGGATCGTCCTCGAAAAAGGCGAAGTGACGGTGGATCGCGATGAGGTGTTCATCGACTGTACCGCCAGTGCGATACCCAATCTGGAAATCAAGCCCGTGTTCACTGGAGACGTCATCACCCCGCAGACTGTGCGGTCATATCAGCCGGTATTTAGCGCAGCGTTCATTGCGCACGTCGAACTGGCATATGAGGACGAGGCGACGAAGAACGACTTGTGCCATGTCGTGCCACTGCCCAATCATTCGACCGACTGGTTGCCAATGACCATGGCGTTCATGCGTAACCAGATGCGATGGTCGCAGGATCAGGAGCTCAGGCGCTGGGTCCGCGAGAATCGGCTGGATGGGTTCAGCAAACTGGTTGCCAGTGCGCGCGGCGACGACGCGAAATCGGCCATCATCAATGAGATGCGCGGCTACATGATGGGCGCGGCGCAGAACCTTCAAACACTCCTTGGGTCAATGAATACGTAAACTCGGATCACACAGATCGTTCGCGGGGGACAACAATGATCTACGACAGCATTCTCGACACAATTGGCAAGACACCGGTCGTCAGGCTTCACCGTACGGGGCCATCGCATGTGACGATGTACGTGAAGGTAGAGGCATTCAATCCGATGAGTTCGGTGAAAGACCGACTCGCCTACGCAATTATTCTCGACGCCGAAAAACGCGGTGTATTAAAGGCTGGCCAGACCGTCGTGGAGGCGACGTCCGGGAATACCGGTATCGCACTGGCGATGGTGTGCGCCGCACGGGGTTATCCTTTTGTGGCGGTTATGGCGGAGTCTTTCTCGCTGGAGCGGCGCAAGGTCATGCGAGGTTTGGGTGCCAAGGTCATTCTGACACCAGCAGCCGAGCGCGGTACCGGCATGGTGAAGAAGGCGCAGGAGCTCTCCGAGTCGCGCGGTTGGTTTTGGGCTTCGCAGTTCACCAATCCCGCAAACCCGGCGTTCCATCGCTCAACCACCGGCCCGGAGATTCTCTCTGACTTCGCCGATCGACGGCTTGATCATTGGGTCACCGGCTGGGGCACTGGCGGCACGCTGACCGGCGCTGGCGAGGTCATCAAACAGGCAAGACCAGAAATCAATATTGTGGCGACCGAACCCGAAGGCGCCCAGTTACTCGCAGGTAAGGAGTGGCAACCGCATAAGATTCAGGGTTGGACTCCGGACTTCATTCCAGAAGTGCTGAATGCCGATGTTTACGATGCGCTGGTGCCGGTGGGCGATGATGAGTCAATTGCGACTGCACAAGCGCTGGCTGCAAACGAAGGTATCTTCACCGGTATTTCCGGAGGTGGCACGCTCTGCGCGGCGCTAAAAGTGGCGGAGAGCGCCGCTGAAGGCGATGTGATCCTCACAATGTTGCCAGATACCGGTGAGCGCTATTTATCCACGCCATTATTTGCGGACGTCAACGAAGGATCGGATGACGACTGGCTCGCTGGCTTGCCGTAGTTCGTGAACGCCGACTGGCCAAAACCAGGCGGGTGGCGTCGGCTTGTTGCCGTTGCCTCCCTGGTTGGATGCGCACTGGCGTCGAACGCGTTCGCGGTGACCGGTGAGTGGTGGGATACCGACTATCTCTATCGGCAGAATGTGGCGGTCACGACCGGTGCGATTCAACCCGATCGCGGTTATGCCGGATACACACTCAGGATCGCCGCACTCAATACGCAAGCCTTGATCGCTTCAGGTCAGATGCAGGCAGATTGTGATGATCTGCGCGTTCTGTATTTCGATGGCGCCGGGTGGCAGGAGCTCGTCCGTCACGTGATCGATTGCGGTGGTGTGAGTTCCGATATCCGTTTTGCGTCGCCAATAGGCCTCGCATCCGGCGCGACTGATGATGACTTTTATCTCTACTACGGCAACCCCGCGGCAGCGGCGCCAGCAGCGGTGTCCACGAGCAACGTGTACTTATGGTTTGACGACGCGTCGACCAATCGCGCCTCTAGTTACATCCGCGGTCGCGTTGATCCGTGGCACGGTAACGGATGGGATAATAGTCTCGTTTGGAATTCGGCCGGATACTATTCCTACGATAACGGCGATAACTTCACGAGTGCCTACCGGCTGGCTGTCGATGAGCGCGACGTATTCATCGAGGCGGAGTTCTTCCATACCGATTGCTATGCATTGAACATGACCACCGGTGTTCTTGTGCGCGGCATCATCGCGAGTGGTAACAACCAGTCCGAGCAATCGGACCATTACTACACCACCAACCGTGGCGAGCAAGCCCGCCCGGGCTGTACGGCAGGTGGTTACAACCATGACGGCGCCATCATGCGACGCCAACGCGGGCAGATCGCCGTGCAAGGCACAAATCCCGGAGACATCATCAACGGTGTTTGGCGTCGGCAGGCGTTGGCGGCGTTCTCAGTGAATCCGAGCAGGCTGCGCTTTTGGGATGCTGACAATGCGAATACCTGGGCCGCCCTGGGTTTCCCGGATACGACCAACCTGCTTGTAGGCGGTGACGACAGCAATGATGTCGAAGGTCGCGGTTTTGTGGCGGTGATGACTGCGCAAGACGAGGCGAGGCTCCGGAATATTCTGGTGCGTCGCTACGTCGAACCCGAGCCGGCATTGGTGCTGGGTGCACAGGAGTTATTTGCCAGCCCGGAGTTAACCGTATTCAAGACGGTGCGCAGTGTCTCCGATCCGATCAACGGTGCGCTCAACCCATATGCGATTCCCGGTTCGATCGTGGAGTATGAAATCGAGGTCGTGAATCAGGGTAGCGGGGCTGTCGATCTGGATAGTCTGGTCATCACCGATCGACTGTCTACAGCGCTAGCGCTGATCGTTGATGATCTTGCACCAGGCAGCGGACCGGTGCGCTTCGAAGATGGCGCAGGCTCTCAATCGAGTGGACTGTCACTCACGTTCTCTGACCTGTCGGACGCCAGCGACGGTCTTGCGTTCTCGAGTGATGGGGTGAGCTTCACCTACACTCCGATCCCGGGACCGGATGGCTCGGATACGTCGGTGCGCGCATTGAGGATCAATTTGAGTGGCGTGATGAACCCCGCCACAAGCGGCGATACTCGATTTTCGATCGTTTATCGAACTCGCGTGCGTTAAACCGCCTACCGCAGGCCTTGTTACCATAGGCGCGGACTGACCAACGAGAGAACCCCATGCGATCCACAGCTCTGCTGATACTGATCGGCTTGTGCACCTGCGCGAGCGCCGAAATCACGCTTGAAACCATCATGGCTGATCCGGATTGGATCGGGTCGGCTCCTGAGTCGGCTTACTGGAGCGATGACAGTCAATATATCCACTACGAGCAGAAGCGCGAGGGGGAGATTATTCGAGAACGCTACCGCGTGTCTCTCGCGGGAGAGATAGCGCCGATTGCCCCGGGGATACCGACAACCTCGAATAACTCGCGCGCGTACAACGCTGACCGAAGCGCGGTGGTCTGGATTGAACAGGGCGATGTCTTTTGGCGTTCGCTGCCGAACGGAAAAGTCCAGCAGCTGACGCGCTCGGCCGACGCGGAGCGTGATGCCCAATTTGTTCTCGGGCGCAATGCGATCACGTATCAGTCTGATGCCGGCTTTATGCTGCACGAGCTGCAGTCAGGTGCGGTCGTTCAACTCACCAACTTTCAATTTGCCGATGACCCCGATAAGGCGGAGTCCTTCGATACGCTACGTGAGAATCAGCGTCGAATTTATGAGTCTGTCGTTGAGGATGCTCGTCGCAGGGATGCGCGCGACGCGCACTCGAAGTCGCAGCGTATCGCTGGTGGCTTTTCAGCACCGGAACCTTTCTATCTTGGCAAGTCGGTTGAACTCGTTTACGCCGTACTGTCGCCTAGTGCTGATCAGGTGCTGTTGATTACACGACCCAAAGACCACGACCGTGGTAAGCGCGGCGTGATGCCGAACTACATGACAGAGAGCGGCTACACCGAAACCCGCTCATTGAGACCGCGCGTTGGCAGGAACGAACCACCAGCGCACACCGTTTGGCTATTCGACATCGATGACGCAGCGCTCACAGAGCTCGATTTTTCGGACATCGATGGCATGGACGAGGACCCACTAGAGTCGCTACGAGAAGACGCACTAATTTGGCATGTTGAGCACGGCGCTGACGAAGAAGTCGTGTCCAAACAGCTAAAGGCGCCAGACGAGCGTTCGTTCGGCATCGAAGGTGCGGCCTGGTCACCGGACGCATCGCAAGTCGCATTGCAGCTGCACTCACGCGACAACAAAGAACGTTGGCTCGTGACGGTCGATCCGGATGCGCCCAGCCCGCGACTGATCGAGCGGCTCACCGACGAGGCCTGGATCAACTACGCGCACAACGACTTCGGTTGGATGCCGGATAGCCGGACCCTGTGGTATCTGTCTGAGGCGGACGGCTACTCACACCTCTACACGCGAGCGATTGAGGCGCGCAGAGCGAAGCAATTGACCAAGGGTCAATTTGTGGTCGAGGAGCCAGTGCTCGATCCTGAAGGTGAATTTGTCTATTTTCGTGCGAATCGAGAGCAACCGAGCACGTGGGAAATTCATCGTGTTCCGGTGAGTGGTGGCGCGATCGAAACGCTGACCGATCTCGGCGGTGTTAATCATTTCAACTTGTCACCTAGCGGCGAGCGAATACTGGTTATTCACAGCGAGTTTGACCGCCACGAGGATTTGTTTGCGGTCGACGTCGATTCGGCTCCTGCGGCTCAGCGTCTCACCGATACGGTGTCTGATGCGTTCAAGGCGATCGACTGGGTGATTCCGGAGATTGTTGCGGTGCCGTCCACGCATGTGGATGAACCCATTTACAGCAAACTCTATTTGCCGGAGGACTACGATCCGGCGCAGTCCTACCCCGCCGTGATGTTCGTGCACGGTGCCGGTTATACACAGAACGCTCACGCAGGCTGGCCGTATTATTTCCGTGAGTTCATGTTTCATACGTTGTTGGTGCAACAGGGTGCGATCGTCATCGACATGGATTACCGCGCTTCCAAAGGCTACGGACGAGACTGGCGCACAGCGATATATCGCCAGATGGGTCACCCGGAACTCGAGGACTTTCAGGACGGTGTTCAGTACCTGGTCGATAACTACAACGTGGATCCGGAGCGCGTTGGTGTCTACGGCGGTTCTTACGGCGGGTTCATGACGTTCATGGCCCTGTTCCGCGACCCGGATTTATTTGCTGCCGGCGCGGCGCTACGACCGGTTGTTGACTGGGCGCATTACAACCACGGCTATACATCGAACATTCTGAACACGCCGCTGGTCGATCCGGTCGCTTTCGAGAAGAGCTCGCCGATCTTTTTCGCTGAGGGTCTCGAATCGCCGCTGTTGATCGCAGCCGGCATGCAGGACGACAACGTGTTCTTCCAGGACTCGGTATTACTCGTACAAAGGTTGCTGGAACTCCAGAAGGAAGACTTCGAAATCGCGATCTATCCTCTGGACCCTCATGGTTTCACCCACGCCGACAGTTGGCTTGATGAATACCGCCGTATTCTCAAATTGATGCAACGCTACGTGATCGCCACAGAATAAGCGGAGAGATTAAGAGCAGCAGAACCGCTGCGCCTCCAGCGAAGTAGGTGTAACGCCAGAACCAGGCCGAGCTGACCGCCCGATCGGTAAAGTTGAGGTAGACGTTCCCCGACATGGCTGTGCCCAGTGGCAACCAGCCGATCGCCAACATGAGGGCGACGAGCGATAGAAGGCGCGTCACACTGCCTGATGTGCTCGCGAAGAATCCCGCTGCGGCGCCGGAGACCATGCCCGCGATGGTCAACCATTGTCCGGCAGGAACGCCAAGCCAATTCTGCATCAGCGTTGTCTCGCCACCCAGAACGAGACCTGCTGCGGACGCAACGAACAACGCGGCACACCCAGCGACTGGCAGCCAGGATGGTTTTCGCTCAGGTGATGGCAACAGCTTCTCCAATTGCGGGGCGGCGCTAGTGTAGCGGCAGACCCACCCGTTTTCGCCCGGCGTCGTCCTTGAGCGAGAAATCCTGCCCTAGGTCTTCTTCGGTGGCGTCGTTGAACAGGCGCTCGATCGCTATCGCAACCCACTCAGGCGGGATATGCACATCGGGATCCAGTTGGCTTACTGGATTGATGCCGGACGCGCGTATGGAAGTCTGCATATCGGTGGCGACGGTGCCTGGACTCAGCCCGACTGCGCGAACTCCATGCTGCCGCCACTCTTTATCGGCACAGCGGGTCAGCATGAGCAACGCCGCTTTCGTGGCGCAATAGTGAGACCAGCCCTCTAGTGGTCCATAAGCGGCACCGGAGCTGATATTGAGAATCATGCCTTCCCCCTGATCGATCATGCGCTTGCCAGCGTTCTGCATGAACCGGAAAGCACCGGTCAGGTTCACGTCCACAACATTCGCCCATTGCGCGGCGTCCGCGTCTTCCATCCGTGAAATCGGATCGATGAGCCCCGCATTGTTGACGAGCAGGTCGATTCGCCCGAGTCGATCGACGGTCTCGAAGACTCGCTCTACATCTTCGGCGTTGGCGACGTCGCACGTCACTGGGTGGAACTGGCCATCCCCGCCCGCCAGCGTAGTGGCAACGGCTCCAAGGTCCGTCTCACTGCGCGCAGCCCCAACCACCTGCCAGCCCAGTGACACAAAATGCTCGGCGACGGACGCGCCGATACCGCGACTGGCGCCTGTGACGAGCACCACTTTTGAGGATTTATCATTCATTTCGTCTTCCCAATCAGGTTTGCCGGCTACCACGACCGCCGGCGCGTTATGAAGTGTGCGCTGTTTTGCCGACTCTCTGCAGACAAAACTGATGTCAGCGTGATGTACCAGTGCTCGGAAGTTGTGGATTTGTCTAGTTTTATGCTCAACAGCAGTCGTTGATCAAATCGTCGCGCGAGACACAAAGCCTATGACGCGGTAAACTATTGTTTCTTATCGTGTTATCTGTATTGACGCTACCTATTGGCGTCATAGAGAGATTCAACTTCCGAAATTTCTGCATGTGCATGACAATGCCGTGTAGAAATTCCTCATCCTCCATCTCAAGAAAAAAGGATTTAATCCCATGGCATTGATTGGACAGCCTATCCCTGAATTCTCGGCCGACGTGTTCCACGCGAACGAGTTCAAGACCGTGACCTCAGAAGACGTAAAGGGCAAGTGGTCGATCTTCTTGTTCTACCCTGCTGACTTCACGTTCGTTTGCCCGACCGAACTCGAAGATATGGCAGCGCACTACCCCGAGCTGCAGGAGCTCGGCGTAGAAGTCTACGCGGTATCGACGGACTCACACTTCGTGCACAAAGCGTGGCACGAAACCAGTGAAGCGATCGGCAAGGTTCAGTACCCGATGATCGGCGACCCAACCGGTGCGATCACTCGCGGTTTTGACGTGATGATCGAAGAAGCCGGACAGGCGCTCCGCGGAACGTTCCTCGTTGACCCTGATGGCATTATCCAGGTGTATGAAATTCACACATTGGGCGTCGGTCGTTCAGCCAAAGACATGGTTCGCAAGGTCAAAGCAGCACAGTACGTGCGCGACAACGACGGCGAAGTGTGCCCGGCTGCGTGGGAGAAGGGTGAACAGACCTTGACCCCGTCACTGGATCTTGTCGGCAAGATCTAAGCCATAGCTACATCGCTAACCGTGATCGGGGCGGCATTGCCGCCCCGATTGCTCTGAAGGAGAGACTTATGTTGACACCGGATCTGCTGCAAGCCGTTAAGGGCTACACCGCCAATTTGACGCGTGACCTCACGTTCGTCGTGCAACCCGGCGAGCATGAGTCCCGCGCTGAACTTGTGAAATTTCTCAATGACTTCGCTGGTACTTCCGAGCGGATGTCAGTCGAGGAGCGTGCGCATGACGCGTTGCGTGGACCTGCCAGCTTCCTCATTGAAGCGGATGGAGAATCGACGGGTATCGTGTTTTCCGGTATTCCGGGCGGTCACGAGTTCAATTCGTTCGTTTTGGCGGTACTGAACAATGCGGGTACGCCCGTGAAGCTTGATGATGGGCTGAAGCGCATCATCGAGGCGGTCGGTGAGCCGCTTAGATTCGAAACCGTGGTGAGCCTGTCCTGCCACAATTGCCCCGACGTCGTACAAACACTGAATCAGTTTGCGACGCTGAACTCGTCGATCAGCGCCGAGATGATCGATGGCGGTGTCTACTCCGACGTCGTTGATGATCGCAATGTGCAGGGTGTTCCCGCGGTCTTCCTGAATGGTGAGCCGTTCGCCAACGGCAAGATCGATTCGGCGACAATCATTGAGAAACTTCTCGAGAAGTACCCGAATGTTGCCAACGAGACGAGCGGCGGCGAGTCGCTTCCGTTGCAGGATGTCACGATCATCGGTGGTGGCCCGGCCGGCGTATCGTCTGCAATCTATGCCGCCCGTAAGGGGTTCGCGGTCACGATCATCGCCGAGCGCTTCGGTGGTCAGGTCAAAGACACGATGGGTATCGAAAACCTGATCTCGATTCCGGAGACGACCGGCCCTGAGGTGGTTAAAGGCCTGCAGGCACACCTGAAAGACTATGACATCACTCTGAAGGAACATCTGCGAGTCGACTCGGTCGAGCAGGGCGATATCAAGACGGTGACCCTGTCCTCGGGCGAGAAAATTCGTACCCGCAGCATCATTGTCGCTACAGGGGCGAACTGGCGTGAGCTCGGTATCCCCGGTGAAAAAGAATACATCGGCAATGGAGTGGCGTACTGCCCGCATTGCGACGGACCCTTTTTCAAAGGGCGGGACGTGATCGTCGTCGGCGGTGGTAACTCCGGCATCGAGGCTGCTATCGATTTGGCGGGTATCGTCAAGCACGTCACCGTGCTTGAGTTCCTTCCTGAATTGAAGGCTGATCAGGTGCTTGTCGATAAAGCTCGCGAGCGCGACAACATCGACATCATTACCAACGCGGCATCTCAGGAAATCAAAGCGACGGACGGAAAAGTATCGAGTCTCGTCTACCAGGACCGTGACTCAGGTGAAACCGTTGAGATCGACACGGCCGCTGTATTCGTTCAGATTGGTCTGGTGCCGAACTCATCCTTCCTGAAGGGTGTGGTCGATATGTCGGATTATGGTGAAATCATCATTAACGAGAAAACCGAAACGAGTGCGCCTGGAATCTTCGCTTGCGGTGACGTGACGACGGTGCCCTACAAACAGATCGTTGTGGCACTCGGTGAAGGCAGTAAGGCTGCGCTATCGGTGTTTGAATACCTGGTGATGCATGCGCCCGCGGTTGAAACAGCCGAAGCTGAAGCCGCGTGACGAAGAGTTTTCCGGTATTTTACTGGACGCAAGCGAGACGGGCGGCTGATCAAGCCGCCCGTTTCGTATAAGCTTTCTGCATGAACACCGAAACGACAAGAGCGCCGCGAGTTCTCATCGTTGGCGGCGGCACTGCCGGTTGGATGGCCGCAAACCTGTTGCAGCATTTATGGGCCGACCGAGGCGTCGACATCACGTTGATTGAGTCGACGGCTGTGGGCACCGTTGGGGTCGGAGAGGGCACAACCCCGCGAGTGAAAGATTATTTCGATCGTCTGGGCGTTCCTGAAAGCGAATGGATGCCGGCCTGCAACGCGACGTACAAGTGCGGGATTTCATTTCCGGGCTGGACCGAGAACGAGGGCTACGAGACCTACTGTCATCCGTTCTACTCGAAGCTGGACGAGGACGGTGCAGCCAAGTTTTTCCAGAACGCGAATCTGCGCCGCGAGGGCTACAATGTCGCGGCGCACCCAGACAGCTTTTTTGTATCGAGCCACCTCGGTCGCAATTGCCGTGCGCCGATCGGCAAGGATCCTTTGCCGTATGTGAAGTACTACGGCTATCACTTCGATGCAGCGTTGCTCGGTCAGTATCTACGCGAGCGCGCGACCGGCCTCGGCGTGACGTTGATCGATGACATCATCCATACCGTGAACCAGCATGACGATGGTCGAATCGCGTCCGTCGAGACCAAGGAGCACGGTGCTTTTGATGCTGACTTCTTTATCGATTGCTCCGGCTTCAAAGGCCTGCTCATCCGCGAGACGTTGGGCGTTCCGTACATCTCCTACCGCGATTATTTGTTCAACGACTCCGCAGTCGCCATGCCGACAGCGATCGATGATCGGGAAAACATTCCGGCGGAGACCGTCTCCGCAGCGATGAAATGCGGCTGGGCGTGGCACATTCCGTTAAGCCACCGCTTCGGGAACGGCTACGTCTATTGCTCCGACTATCTGGATCGGGACGCCGCGGCTGAAGAGCTGCGTGCAGTACTCGGCCCGGGCGCTGCCGATGCAGAGCCTTTGCACCTGAAATGGACGCCAGGAACGATTCCCGAACACTGGAAGCGGAATTGCCTCGCGCTCGGACTATCGCAAGGGTTCCTGGAGCCGCTGGAAGCACCGATGCTGAACATCATCCAGTTCACCATTGAACACTTTGCGAAACTGTTCGAAGCTCAGGATTTCAACGTCGAGCCGCCCGGTGACTTTAATGACACGGTCAACGGTTTGGTCGATGGCACCCGCGATTATCTACAGGCGCATTATCTGGCGAGCAGCCGCAACGACACGGCGTATTGGCGTGATGTTCGCGCTAACGATCATATGTCGGACAGCCTTCGCGAAATCATGACTGCCTGGGATGGTGCGCAGAGCTTTGACGACAGTCTGGGTCGCAAACTCGATCGACACCCCTACAAGCGCGCGAGTTGGTATTGCTTGCTCGCTGGCATGGGGCGCTACCCCGAAGGCACCAAGCGCGGATTGCGCACGGCCCAACGGAATTACCAACGCACGTTGGCGGCGTGCGAAGCCGCGGTAAACCATTACCACGAACATGGGCCGTGGCTGGACCGTTTGTATGGTCAGTCTGCTTAGGCGGCTGACACTGCTCATTCCGATCCTCGCCTTGGCGGGGTGCGCGGCGGGTGGTGCGTCGCGCAACACGTTCGATCCAGTGGCGCAGGATGTGCCTGAAATTGATCCAGCTTTCCCGCCACAGAGCGTGGAGGTCTCATTCTCCAGTGCGGGTCGGCAACTGCCCGGCTACCTCATGGTGCCAAATGGTCGAGGTCCGCACCCCACCATCGTGCTGCTGCATGGATACCCGGGCAACGAAAAAAACCTGGATCTTGGGCAGTCGCTCCGACGCGCCGGCTTTAATGTGTTCTTCATCCACTACCGCGGCGCTTGGGGTGCTCAGGGACGCTATTCGCTGACCACTTTGCATCAGGATGTTGCTGCAGCCCTGAGCTGGCTGCGTGCCGAAGGCCGTCAGTACCGAGTCGATGGTCTGCGGTTTTCGTTGGTCGGTCATTCCATGGGCGGTTATGCCGCGCTGAGGGCGGGCGCCTCGGACGCGCGCCTCGACTGTGTTGTCGGGTTGGCGGCTTCGAACCCCGGTGAGTACGCCGATCGCGATCAGGCTGCCAAAGACGGTTTTGCGGCGTACACCGACGGATTGTTCATGCTGGAGGGCTTCGATGGTGAGACAGCCATGCGTGAGCTGACAGAGAACCAAAGAGCATTCGACTTGAGGAATGCGGCGGCCGGCCTCGCCGGGAAGTCGGTATTGTTGATCACTGGCCGGCAGGACACGGCTGTTCCGATCGACGTGCAGCGTCGCCTGGTGGCGACCTACGAGCAAAATCCGCGGATCAAGCTCACTGCGCTGGAGATGGAAGGCGACCATTCGTTCTCCGGTCATCGCATGCTCATGCAACGTACCGTGGTTGCCTGGATGGCCCAAACCTGTCGCTAAGTTCGTGGCGTCGGGCCGACTCAGGCTACAATCGAGTCGGGATATCATTGGGGTCTGGCGCATGCGAGTTTTTCTTGTTCTTTGTTGGCTGGCAACAGCATCTGCCAGTGCATTCGCAGACGACGATCAACCGAGAAACTATTTTGAATACTCGGACATCTTCGCGAGTGCCGGGCAGCCAACAGAGGATCATCTGAACGAGATCATCGGGGACGGTGTGGAACGCATCGTCTATGTGGCGTATAGCGACCACAAAGGCTCGCTTGAGCACGAGGATCGAATCGTCAGCGATCTCGGTGCGGAGTTTATTCAAATACCAGTGCGTTGGGATGCACCACGACCCGGCGATTACGCGCTGTTTGCCGCGGTGATGCGATCTGACCCGGAGAAACCGACCTTATTGCATTGCCAGGCCAACTACCGCGCGAGCGCATTTGCGATGTTGTATCGCGTTATCGAACTTGGCGTACCCGTCGCAGACGCGAAGGCCGACATGAACTCGGTCTGGACGCCGAACGAAACCTGGACTGACTACATTCTTGCAACACTCGAGAGCGCCGACATTGACCCATACTGTGAGGGTTGTGACTGGACGCCTTGGCGACCTGAGGAATAGGTCGCAACGATGAGTTTTCTCGCGGAGCTAAAACGCCGCAATGTGATTCGTGTGGCAACGGTCTACGCGGTAGGTACCTGGCTCGTTTTGCAGGTGGGTGATATCACCTCCGGCCTGCTCGGTTTGCCGGACTGGACGTTGCGCTTCATCTTATTTGTCGCAGCGTTGGGCTTCCCCTTCGCGTTGATTTTTTCCTGGGTCTACGAGCTCACGCCAGAAGGCATCAAGCGCGAGTCGGAAATCGATCGCTCACAATCGATTACTACCGAAACGGGCAGTCGATTGAATACGGTCATTATCGGGTTGCTCACGCTTGCGGTCGCGGTTTTGCTTGCCGATCGTATTGTTACGCGCAGCTCGGCGCCCGATCCAACATCTGTTCAAGTCGAAGTGATTGATGACCACTCAATTGCCGTGTTGCCCTTCGATGACTACTCCGCTGAAGGTGAGCGCTATCTTGCTAATGGCTTGACGGAAACGCTCACAACTATGCTCACGTCTGTGCAGAATTTGCGAGTCACTGGCCAGACTTCGGCGTTTGCTTTCGTGGGAGCGAACAAGCCAGCGCCGGAAATTGCGTCTGAGTTGGGCGTTGTTTACTTGCTGCGTGGCAGTGTCCAAAGATCGGGAGAGAACCTTCGAATAACAGCCAACCTGATTGACTCAAAGAAGGATGCGACGGTTTGGTCCGAGGTCTTTGACAAGAGCGCCGATGATATTTTTCAGATTCAGGACGAAATTGCCGACACCGTTGTAGCGATCATCGCCGCGGATATTGTCTCGGGTGGATCCGGGGTCGTTCTTGAGAGCGTCGGCACAACGAATCGAGGCGCCTACGAGTTGTTCCTGAGGGCGGTAGAAGCGCGTCGACCAGGTTCTTTTGAGGCGCTCCAGTCCGCTGAGATACTCCTAAAGAATGCGCTGACACTGGACCCGGATTTTTTTGAGGCGCTGGTCGAATTGACCGATCTCTATTCAGCTCAGATCAATACTGGGCTTCGACCCCGTTCTGAGTATGGTGACGTACTCGCTATCTCGGAACGCGCTTTGAGTATTCGCCCGGACTCTATCGACGCTCAAGTCATGAATATTCAGACCAAAGTTGCGATTGCATTTGGAGAAGGCGATTTTGGTGCACTGGACAATCTTGAGGAGCAAACCAAGAAAATCCTCGAGCGAGAGAACCTACCGGTGCGGGCAATGGGTTCGCTCGCGGGATATCTGCAATGGGCTGGTCGCGACGAAGAGGCTATCGGACTGTTAGAGCAAGCGGCGGCATTGGACCCGCTTAATCCTGAATACCACTTCAAGATCGGCTTCATGATGGAGCTTGCTGAGAGATTCTCGGAGGCGCGGACTGCGTATCGTCGATCATTGGAGGTTGAACAGTCTCAACCCTTGGTCTGGGCGTCGCTCGCATTTGTTGATGCCCGTATGGGCGACCTCGTTGGATTCATCAAGAACTATGATCGCTCGATGGAATTCGACCGGGATGACCCTGAGCTTCCAGGGGCCGTTGCGTATGAACTGTACAAAATCGATCTTGTCGATGAAGCGGAGCCGTACCTGGAACGCGTGGAAGAAATGGCACCAGGTTCGGATATTCATCGATTGTTGCAGCTCGAGCGCGCGGCAGCCGTGGGCGATATGGGGCTTTTGAGCAAGCTGAGTCGGCAGGCAATAATCGATGATGCACCCTCGCGTGGCGGTTTTTTTGCATCGGCGGTTCGTTATCTGATCGAGTCCGCCGTCGCTCTTGATCAATTGGATGATGCGCTCGCCTTTCTTGACGAGACCGTTCCAGATTTCCGCTCACCCTACCGTTCTGGAGTGCCATCGAAAGTTAGTCATGCGCGGATCCTTTCCGAGCCGTTTCTGATTCCGACTTATTCGGCTGATGAGCGAGAACGGTATGCCGGCGAAGTTAGGTTGTATCTGGAAAATTCGGGTGCAGATCTGAGTCTGTCCCGACATCTCAACATTATTTTGCTCGCACTCGAGGATGACGAGGATCAGCTGACGCGCTTCTACCGGGATAACGTGCTCGATGCGTTCACGTTCCGTGGTCCAAGGCAGATAGAGCGCCAACTCTTTTCCTTGGACTTGGGCAAATCACTTCTTGAGGATAACGAAATCCGGCGGAAATTAACGGGCTGGGACACGGCGCTCGACCGAACGCGCGCCAACGTCAAAAGACATCTCGCGACACCGCAGAACCAACGATCCACGGAGGCAATCTGACGTGAGTCTTTTTGCCGAGCTGAGACGTCGCAACGTTATTCGTGTAGCAACGGTCTACGCAGTAGGCACATGGCTTGTATTGCAGGTGGGTGACATTACCTCTGGCATTTTCGGCCTGCCAGACTGGACGCTCAGGTTTCTGGTGTTCGTCGCAGCGTTGGGCTTCCCCTTTGCATTGATTTTTTCCTGGGTCTACGAGCTCACGCCGGAAGGCATCAAGCGCGAGTCGGAAATCGATCGCTCGCAATCGATTACCACCGAGACGGGCAGTCGATTGAATACGGTCATCATCGGCATGCTGGTCGTCACGATCGGCGTCCTGTTAGTCGATCGATTCCTGATCCTGCCAAAGCGTGATTCGGCAACCTCGTCTGCGGCAGCTGTTGAGACTGATCGTGCCTCGATCGCAGTGCTGCCTTTCGATGACTTCTCCGAAGGAGAGGGTAGTCGGTATATGGCCAATGGTCTGACTGAGACGCTTACGACCATGTTAACGTCGGTCCAAAACCTGCGAGTTGCTGGTCAGACATCCGCGTTCGCGTTTCTTGGAGCAAACAAGAGTTCGCAGGAAATCGGCAGTGAGTTGGGCGTCACGTTTCTGCTACGCGGCAGCGTCCAGCGATCCGAGGATAAGTTGCGCATCACGGCTAACCTGATTGAATCCAGTAGCGATTCGACGGTGTGGTCGAAAGTTTTCGACAAGCAATCTGCAGACATTTTTGAAATTCAGGACGAGATCGCCAACGCAGTGGTTGCGCGGGTCGCTGCGGACGTGGTTTCAGGCGGGGCGATTCTGAAGCCCGCGAGTATCGGGACAGATAACACTGGTGCCTATGATCTTTTCTTGAAGGCGGTAGAAGCACGTCGTCCTGATACGTTCGAAGCGCTCGAAGCCGCTGAGGTGCTGCTGAAGTCGGCGCTCACGCTTGATCCGGATTTCGTTGAGGCAAACATGGAGCTCAGCGATCTCTATCTTGCGCAGATATGGACAGGCTCGCGTCCACAGTCAGACTATGGTGAGGCGCTGGTGTTGGCTAAGCGAGCTGTGGACCTTAGGCCGCAGTCACCTGATGCACAGATGGCTCGGATCATGGCCGAAGTGCAGTTGGCTTTCGACCCTTACGATTTCGAAACACTGGAGCGCTTACGCCAGGAGACTGATGCGCTGCTGGAGCGCGACGACCTTTCCCCGAGAACGCGTGGTTATCTGGCAGGGTATCTCGCCCAATTCAAGCGGTACGATGAAGCGATTGAGATGATTGAGAATTCTATCGCGGCGGACCCGCTAAACGTTCAGCTACACAACAGCCTCGGGCGACTGCTCCGCTCGCAAGGGCGCCTGACCGAAGCGCGCGAAGCCTACCGTGCATCGATCGATGTTGAGGAAGCTCAGGCACATGCATGGTCCGCGCTCGGTAAGATCGATGAATCGCAGGGCGATGTGGTTGGGTTCATTAAGCATTATGAGCGTGCGATGGAATACGACCGACTTGATCCAGAAGTGCCAGGAGCTATTGCTTTCATCCTCTATGATCTCGATCTTGTGGAAGAGGCAGCACCTTACCTCGAGCGCGTGCGGGAGATGGCGCCGGGATCTGAGACTGAGCGTCTTCTGGAGCTGTACCGCGCTGCTTCTCTTAAGGACGATGCGTTACTCAATCGATTGGCGCGACAGGCGATTATCGACGATGTCTCGAATAGAAATTGGTTCTTCGAGGACGCCGTTTTTTTCTTCATTCAGGCTTCGCAGGCGTTGGGTGAACTTGATGAGGCGCTACAGTTTCTGAACGAGGAGCTTCCGGATTTCGACAACCCATACAGGGCGGGGGTCAATTCGAAAATCGCCCATGCTCGCGAAGTTTCCGAGGTTTATTTGCTTCCGACGTATTCCGCAGAAGAGCGAGCAACGTTGGTTGAGCGCTTTGAAGCGTACAACGACGAATTCGGTGGCGAGGAGGTCTTGTGGGACGATGCGGTGATTCGGACGCTGATGGTTCGAGACGATATTGAAGGCATCAAGCGAATGTACAGGGACACAATATTCCCGAAATACTCCTATAGATCACCGAGAGATTTCCAACGTGCCATTTTCGACACCGATTTTGGTCAGGAATTGCTTGAGGATCCGTACATCCGCGATAACGTAGAAGCTTGGGATATCGCGTTGGAACGCGTACGTGCGAACACCAGGAAGTTTTTGGCAGAGCGCTAGTACGCGTAACTGATATTGGCTAAATCTGTGAGTTTCTTTTCCGAACTACAACGTAGGAATGTCATTCGTGTGGCGACGGCCTACGCGATCGGTACCTGGTTGGTGCTTCAAGTTGTGGATGTCCTGACGGGGCTGTTGAGTCTTCCAGACTGGACATTGCGATTTGTTCTGATGATCGCCGCCGTCGGATTTCCCTTCGCGTTGATTTTTTCCTGGGTCTACGAAATTACCCCGGAGGGCATCAAGCGCGAGTCGGAAATCGATCGCTCACAATCGATCACGCGCGAAACTGGGGGGCGTTTAAACACCGTCATCATCGGACTGCTCACGGTTGCGGTGGCTGTCTTGTTGGCAGATAGATTTCTGGTAAGCGGCCAAGAGCACGCAGCGAGTCCAGATGCTGTTGTGGATGTCGATAAGGCTTCGATTGCGGTTTTACCTTTCGATGATTACTCTGGTGAAGAGGATCGCTATTTCGCAAATGGGCTTACGGAAACGCTGACCAGCATGTTGACCTCGGTGCAGAACCTCAAGGTCGCTGGACAGACCTCCGCGTTTTCATTTCTGGGTGCTAACAAGAGTTCGCAGGAAATCGGAGAAGAACTCAACGTTGCTTATCTGCTGCGTGGCAGCGTACAGCGCTCTGGCGAGCGACTGAGAATTACCGCGAATCTCATCGACTCCGAGTCTGATGCGACTGTGTGGTCCAAGGTATTTGATAAGCAATCCGCCGATATCTTTGCGATCCAGGACGAGATCGCCAACACAGTGGTTGCGCGTGTGGCTGCCGATATCGTTTCGACAGATTTAGTGGCAACCCCTGAAGGCGTCGGCACGACGAATACTGGTGCCTACGATTTGTACCTCAAGGCCCTCGAAGCCAAGCGCCCGGGCTCTTTCGAAGCGCTTGCCGAAGCAGAGACGCTGCTCAAGAGCGCTCTTGCTCTGGATCCTGACTTTTTTGAGGGTCTGTATGAGCTGTCGGAACTCTACCTAGCTCAAATGGTGACTGGAAGTCGACCCGAAGAGGATCTGGAGCTCGCGATTGCTTTGTCAGAGCAAGCACTCGCAGTGCGTTCCGACTCGATAAACGCTCGCGTGTTGAATATACGACTACGGGTTTTTGGTGCCTATAAGACTGGTGATTTTGAGAGTGCCGATGCACTGGCGGCGGAAGCATCCGAAATTCTTGAACTCCCTAACCTACCTGCACAGGCGCGTTTCCATTTGTCAGGCTACCTTCAATTCTACGGGCAGGCAGACGCCGCAGTTGCGCTTCTCGAGGAGGCCATAGAGCGTGATCCACTAAATTTAATGCTGCACAACCGTCGCGGTGCGATTCTGGCATCTGAGGGTAGGTATAACGAGGCAAGACTGGCGTTCAGTCGTTCCCTTGAGATTGAGCCCGCCCAGCCAAATGCTTGGGCATCGCTTGCCGCGATCGACAATGCGATGGGTGATGTGGTCAGCTTTATCCAGAGCTACGACCGAGCCATTGAATTCGATCCAAGAGACCCTGAGCTTCCGGGCAGCGTCGCTTGGAGGCTATTGACGTTGGACCTTGTCGAAGAGGCGCAGCCTTACATCGATCGCGTTCGAGAGATAGCGCCGAATTCCCTCGAGGTCAAAGATCTCGAGTTGGAGCGTCTAGCTGCACTTGGGGATTACCCTCAGCTCGATAAGCTCGCCCGACAGCTGATCGTGGATGACGTGGGTAATCGTCGTGGTCTGTATGCGCGATCTGTTGGTTACTGCATAGAATCGGCACTCGCTTTGGATCAGCTTGACGAAGCATTGGAATTTCTTAACGAAGCTGTCCCTGGTTTCGCTAACCAGTATGGTGAGGGGACGCCCTCAAAGTCAGTTCTCGCTCGTGAGAGAGCTGATATCTATCTGGTTGACACGTACACGGAAGAGGAGCGGGAAACGTTGTACGAAAAATTCCAGCGGTACAACGCGTTAATTGGATCGGAGGTGAATTTTGGGGACGGCGTCAAGCTCACTGGTTTGTTGTTTCAAAATGACCCGGACGCGATGGGAGCCTATTACATCGACACGGTGTTTCAAAAACATCCGTTCATGATGCGTCGTCACTTAAAACGGAGAGTATTCGAAACGGAGCTTGGCAAGGAGCTTCTGGACGATGCCAAGATACGTTCTAATGTTGAGGCCTGGGATGTCGCGCTAGAGCGTGCCAAATTGAACGTCCGGAATTACCTGGACAGCCGGCAACCGATTTGAACCGGTCGGCGACGTCATGAGTTTTCTCTCCGAACTCAAACGCAGAAACGTGATTCGCGTCGCGACTGTGTATGCGGTTGGTACGTGGCTCGTCTTGCAGGTCGTCGATGTACTCGCCGGCATCTTGAGCTTGCCGGATTGGACCCTGCGTTTCGTGCTTCTGATCGCAGCTTTGGGTTTTCCTTTCGTATTGGTTTTTTCGTGGGTGTATGAGCTCACACCTGAGGGCATCAAGCGCGAGACAGAGGTCAAGCCTGATGACTCGGTGACCTCTGCCACAGCACATAAACTCAACCTGACGATCATCGGGTTGTTGTGCCTGACGATCGGATTGCTGCTGGCAAATCAGTTTTGGTACGTACCTACTGGCGAGCCAGCGGCCAAGGCAGCGGCAATCAGCGATGTCGATTCCAACTCGATTGCTGTCCTCCCGTTCGACAGTTTTTCATCGGATCCTAACAATGCCTATCTGGCGAGCGGTCTGACTGAGACGTTGATCACGATGCTGTCCTCGGCGAGTGATCTGCGCGTTGCAGGCGAGACATCCGCTTTTGCCACAGATGCACGCAAGAGTACGGCCGAGATTGCCAGAGAACTTGGCGTGGCTTACGTCTTGCGTGGCAGCGTGCAGAAAGCGGGCGAGACACTTCGTGTGACTGCGAGTCTGATTGACAGCCGCAACAGCAACACCGTCTGGTCAGAAAAGTTCGATAAGTCTGTTGATGAGATTTTCGCGATTCAGGATGAAATCACAGATTCGGTGTTTGCGATTGTCGTCAGCGAAATGCTGGGTATTGCGCAGGACTCGCGGCCGCAGCGGATCGGCACAACCGATATCACAGCATTTGATCTCTACCTGCGGGCGGTGAACGCCGCACGACCGGGTTCCTTTGAAGCGCTTGAAACAGCGGAACAGCTTCTGTCACAAGCGCTTTCTCGTGATGCTGACTTCGTAGAAGCGCTGATTGAAATGAGCTCGATCTACTTGTCCCAGATATCGACCGGCCTCAGACCACCAACACCGGGTTTCAGCGAAGCGGCGGATCTTGCCGCCCGTGCGTTGGCGCAAAGACCGGACTCGGCGGACGCTGCAATCCTCGAGTTGGAAGCAAGGTCGCGTGCAGATCTCGCCATCGGAATTTACGAGAGTACAACGGAGATCGCCGAGGAAGCCTTGGAGATTCTGAATCGCTCACCTAATTCTCTGCGTGTCATCATGTCGTATGCCGGATACTTGCAGTTCGATGGTGAGGATGAGCAGGCGCTCGCGCTGCTCCAACGAGCCGCCTTGATCGATCCAAAAAATCCGAGGGTCTTCCAATTGTTAGGCGGTGCGTATGCCAACACAGATCAATATGGAGAATCTCGTGCGGCGTTTCGCAAGTCGCTCGATCTCGAGGAGGCGCAACCCAATATCTGGGCTTCAATCGCCAATCTGGACTATCGCGACGGCAACCATGTGGGGTTCATCAAAAACTACAAACGCGCCATGGAGTTTGATCCCCAAGACCCCGAGCTTCCGTTCGAGGTTGCTGCAACGCTTTACCGTATGGATTTTGTGGAGGCCGGAGATGAGTATCTTGGATATGTGCGCGATATCGATGAGAACTCACCGTCAGCTCGCATACTAGAAGTCGAGCGCGCATTGGCTTTGGGTGAAACCGAGACCGTCCAGGCATTGACTCGGCAACTGATCGAAGATGGTGTCGAAAACCGAAACGATGCGTTTAGCAGTGCGGTATTTAACTTTGTTCTGGCCTCCAGTCAGCGGTCTCAACTCGAAGAAGCATTAGCGTTTCTCGAAAGTCGTTACCCTGAATTTTCAGATCCGTACCGCGAGGGTGTACCCCCTAAAATTGGATCTGCTCGTGCGGGTATCGAGGTGTTGCTCCTGTCGCAGTACTCAGAGGCGCAAGCAAAACAACAAGCGGACAAACTTCGCGTTTTGCTTGCCGCATTTCGAATCGAAGTCAGTGAAACACGTATTCCCCAAGCCGTGTTGTTTTTACTGGAAAACAACATCGAGGGCGCGATCGCGCACTACCGGGATACGATTTTACCGTCGCGTCCGTTTCGAACGCTTCGGCATCCCGAACGGACCATTCTGAGTCTCGAGGTATCCAGACCTTTGCTTGAGGATGAGGCGATCAGGAAAGGTCTGGAAGTCTGGAATTCAGGTCTTGAGAGCGCCAGAGAAGAAGTGGCGCGCTATCTTGCCTCCAACGATTCAGCGATCTAGTCACTTCGCTGAGATGGCACACCAAGGAGATTTGCGATGCTGTCGAATTTTGTGAAGGTGGTTTTGCTGTTTCTGCCGATCTCTGCGGTGGCGCAGGTCGAGCTGACGAAAGAACAACAAGAGGTCGTCAATAAGGCGTTGGCGAAAGCGTTCTATGAAGACCTCTGGAATAGCAATAACACCGACCAATACGGCAAGTACATGGCCGATACCTACATCGCCCATGACATTGGTGATCGCAAAGGTGTTGTGGAGCCCGCGATCGAACAGAAGAACATCGCCGATTTCTTTTGGAATAACGGTGAGATGAGCGTCGAGTACGACTACCAGGTCGCCGATGGTGATCTCGTGGCGACGCGATGGATTTGGAAATATGAGCCGACGACACTATTCGGCAAGGTATTTCTGAACAGCCCGGATATCCCCATCATCAACGTGTTTCGGTTTGAGAACGGTAAGATCGTCGAGCTATGGAATCATCGGCATGACATCGATACGGGAATGACGCTGCGCTTCAAGATGCAAGGCTTCGCTGCGGGTGTCGTGTTGATGCTGTTGCCGCTACTGATTATGCGTGCTCGCTGGAAGCGGAAGGCGCTCGCTCTATAAGATTCGTTGAGATCGCGGAGAACACGAGGTCATCATTCTGATTGAATAACTGGTAATGAAAGCGGGTCACGCCCCGCGAAGGATCTGAGCTCGAGACTCGCTTCTCAAGACAAGTCGCTCTCGCTCTGAGCATGTCTCCTGCCCTAACCGCGATCGGCCACCGCACCTCATCCCATGCGACCCCGCAAATCCACGCGATATTGTGCGAGAGCTGATGATCGAGCTTTCGCCACAGCATCATCGTGTATTGCCCTGAAGCAATGACTTCGCCAAATCGTGACTCCTGCGCAGCCTCAGGATCTGTGTGGAAGTACTGCGGATCGTATTCCTTAGCGAACTCGATCATATGATCGTGATCCACTACCAAAGGCTCGGAGTCGAGCGTCTCACCGATAACCAGGTCTTCCAGGTATCGCCATTGCGTCATGCTTTTTTCACCAGAAATCCGCTGGCCGGTGCGTGCAGGTTTAGTGCACCTGCGCGCTCATCCTGTCGCCGGATTTTGATGCGGTGGTGATCAAGATGCAGTAGCTCGCCTGTCATCTCGTCTTTGCCATAGTCGTCGGCAAACACTGCGACCTGATCGCCTTTCACAACAGCGAATGGGTTGTCGGCGACAGAGCCATCATCATCCGGCTGGGTGTCGGCGGCGATATTTATGGCCACGTCCGCTACGATATCCTCCCGTCGACCATGACCAATCTCCGTCACCCGAGCTGACCATTCGGCAATTTTCGGAAACGGAGCGAGTAGGGACTCAGCGCTCGGCACATTGTTCCTCACCATCCAGACCGGGAACCATCCGAGTACATCGGTGTAGCCTGGCGCTTGTCCATCCAGATAAGGCGTTTCGCCAAAAGCAGATTCGAGGATGGCAAGCTGCGCCTGTAGCTGGAAGCGTGCAGCAGGCAACGACTCGGCGAGCTTGTTGAAGTCCATAAAATTGAAAAAATTCTTTCGATCCTCGATCACTGCGTCTGGAACCTGCGGGTTTTCTCCCATCGATAGCGCCGCGCCGGGTTCAAAGAATGCCTTATCGCTCCAGCGACCGAGTGCGAGTGTCATACCGCGCGGGCCGTTGGGAAAGAGCGTGGGTGAAGGGACTCGGGCATCAATTTCCTGCGCGATGAGCAGTGAGTCGATGTAGACGTCGGCCCCGCACTGGACAACCGGCGTTTTCCGGTAACCTCCCGTCAGTGCCGTTAGGTCGGGTTTGGGCATGATCATCGGGATCTGTACCGAACCCCAATGAATGTCCTTTAGTCCGAACACCAGACGAATCTTCTCGGCGAAAGGTGACGGATCATGATGATGCAGGATAAAGTCAGGCACGATTTCGCTCCCCCAAAACCGGTGATGTGATTTGGCCGAGATGACACTGACCGACGCTATCGAATTGATCAAGCCAGGCATGACGGTATTCGTTCATGGTAGCGCGACTGAGCCGCGGGCGCTGGTGGACGCGTTGCATGAATCCTCGGAACGACTTCGCGACGTTCACATCATCACGAGTTTTATCCCCGGTATTAACACGGTGGATATCGCTGGACTTGCAGAAGGGCAACGGTATACCAGCTTTATGGCGAGTGCGGTAAAGCCGGATGCGCCTGGGTCGCGCGAGGCGCTGCGCTTACCTTATTCGGCGTTGAGCGATTACCTTACGAACCTGCCGCAGTTGGATCTTGCGTTTATTCATGGGCGAGTAATTGGGGGTGGCCGTGTCAGCACAGGGCTGACGGGCGAGTTGCTTCGTGCGGCGGTTGCGCGCACTGAACGCTATTGTCTTTTGGATAACCAGTCTTTGTCATTGCCAGCTGACGGTTGCGAGCTGCGCGAGCCTGACTACCACTGTGCGCTAGAACAACCCCTGATCGAGTATCTTCCCGGTGGCCGTGCCGATGATGTGAGTTTGCAGATCGCACAGCATGTTGCAGATTTGATTCCCGATGGCGCGACACTGCAGGCGGGCCTCGGTGTCATTCCGAGTGAGGTCTTCGCGCTGCTAAAGGACCGCAAGAACCTTCGGATCATGAGCGGTATGGTCAGTGATGCATTAGTGCCTTTAGCGGAATCGGGCGCGCTCGATCCGAGTCATGAACAGATTTTCGGGATGGCACTCGGCAGTCAATCGCTTTATGCCTGGCTGGACGGGCGTAGTGGGTTCCGGGTTGCCGACTGTAGCGAGACACATAATCGCGATGTGCTTCGATCGATCGATGGTTTTCACGCCGTGAACAGTGCGTTAGAGGTCGCACTGGACGGCAGCATCAACTCCGAACAGCTCGGCAGCAGGATTGTCAGCGGCCCAGGTGGACTTCCCGACTACGCGTTCGGCGGCACGCACAGTGCTGACGGCGCAAGCGTAATCGCCCTGCCGGCTTCCAACCGCAAGCGTGGAATCTCACGAATCGTGAAGCGCCTGGCAAACCACAATTCGCCTACGTTGCAACCTGGCAACGTCACCCATGTCGTGACTGAGTATGGCGTGGCCGACCTGCGAACGCCGGATCCTTTAGAGCGTGCAACACGACTGATCGCGATCGCAGACCCGGAGCACCGAGCGATGCTCCAAGGTGCTTAGCCGTTCAGAAGGTCCCGAACGCACTGCTCCAAATACACAAGCAGGCGATCCACATGCTTGGGTGAGTGGTGCGTCATGTAACTCACGGCCATGCCGTCCATGACGTACTCGCAAAGATCCAGAGCGAGGTCGAAAGCATCCTGTTTGCCGTCCCATTCCGGGAACAGTCGCTTGGCGAGTTGATACCACTCAACCGCGAATTCTTTTTGTACCGGGTGCAGGATTTCACGCAACTCAGCGTCAGTGCGCGCCGCGACCGACAGCTCAAAGAACGCCACATACATCGGATGCTGAACATGTCGCCAAAAGGCTTCGACCGCCATTTTCACGCGATCCTCGTTTTGCGGGATTTCGTGAATAGCACGCTGAAACGCCGACAAACGCTTGCCATGGAGGTGTTCGATCGCAGCTTTGACGATATCCATCTTTGATGGAAAGTGGTGAAGCATCGCACCTCGCGAGAGCCCCGCCTCTGCGGCGATATGAGTTGTTGTGGTGTTGGCGTAGCCGCGGCTGACAAACGCCTGAATTGCCGCCTCTACGATCTGGCTTCTAGTCGACGCGCTTTTTTGCGCCTGCCAGCTGTCCGGATTCTGGCCGGAATTGCGCGTTGAACGCGCCATATTGCTCGCCATGTTTGTCCCTGAATAGATTGATCTTCGCGCATTCATGGTCGCGTTTTGTCGAAAAAAAGTCAAAGCAGATTGAAACCGGATGAGCTGACTGGTTAACATGCCCGCCTGCATGGAAACCGGGGGGTAAGGCGCATGGGGCGTTGTGAAGGAAAGGTAGTCATCGTTACAGGTGCGGCATCCGGGCTCGGAAGGGCCGACGCCGAACATCTGGCGCGCGAAGGCGCCAAGGTTGTGTTGACCGATATCGACGACACGGCAGGTCAGGCGCTGGCCGACAGTATTGTGGCGGCAGGCAACGAAGCGATTTACATGAACCACGATGTTCGCGATGAACAACGTTGGGCCGAAGTCATCGCCGAAACGGAGTCGAAATTTGGGCGGCTCGATGGGCTTGTCAACAACGCGGGCGTTGTCGTGATCGCGATGCCGCAGGACACAACGCTCGATCAGTTCCGATTTGTAAACGCGGTAATGTCCGAAGGCGTGTTCCTCGGCTGCAAAGCGGCACTGCCGCTTATGGAGAAAAGCGGAGGCGGGTCCATCGTCAATATGTCCTCAGTGGCATCGCACCTCGGTTATCCGGTCTTCTTTGCCTATTCGGCTGCGAAAGGTGCGGTGCGCGCGATGACCAAGAGTCTCGCGGTGACATGCCAAATGATGAAGATGAACATTCGTTGCAACTCGGTACACGCGGGCGCTATCGACACACCGATGATTAAGACGGCAAACGATGCGCTCGGCATCGAGCCGGATCCGGAAGATCCGGTCGGCATCGGCGAGCCTGCGGATGTTGCCAACATGATCGTCTACCTGATCTCGGATGAGTCGCGATTTGTCAATGGCGCGGAACTTGTCATCGATAACGCATTGACCGTTCAGTAAGGAGTAGACCGTGGATCTTGGACTTCGCGACAAGCGCGCCATCATCACTGGTGCCACTAAGGGAATCGGTCGTCAGATTCTCGAAATTTTGATTGCCGAAGGGTGCAACGTCGCTACCTGTTCGCGCTCTATTGAAGACGTCGAGATGACCAAGGAGAAGGTCTCAACCAGCAAGGCAAAGGTCTATGGTGATGTGTGCGACGTTCGCGATAAAGATGAGTACGCTGCCTGGATCGACAAGATGGTCGAGGAAATGGACGGCGTAGATATCTTCATCCCCAACGTCTCCGCCGGCGGTGGTATGGATTCGGAGAAGAACTGGTGGAAGAACTTCGAAGCCGATGTGCTCGGTACCGTTCGTGGTGTCGAAGCGGTGGTCCCGCATATGAAAGAAGGCGGTGGCGGCGCGATCACGATGATTGGCACCACAGCGTCGCTGGAAATGTTCGCAGGTCCGCAGGCCTACAACGCCATGAAGGGCGCCCTCTATACCTACTCAAGCCAGCTTGCGCAGTTTCACGGGGCAGATGGTATTCGATGCAATATTGTGTCACCGGGTCCGATCGAGTTTCCTGGCGGCAGCTGGGACATGATTCGCGACACCATTCCGAAGTTCTATGAAAAGACACTGCGCGATCACCCGACCGGGAGGCTGGGTAAGCCGCAGGAAGTCGCGAAGTGTGTGGTGTTCATCTCAAGCCCCGCAGCCAGCTGGGTGAACGGTGCGAACCTCGTAATCGACGGCGGGTTTACCAAGCGCGTCCAGTTCTAACCGTGGCGAAACGCAGCTACAAACAGGTTGAGCGCGTGGCCGAGCCGGTCCCCGGTGGGACGCCGGTTGAGCATTCTCCTGCGCCAGAAGATCTCGGCTACGAAAGCATCCCGAAGTCGCGCTATACCAGCACCGACTACATGGAGCGCGAGTGGACACACATGTGGAGCAAGGTGTGGCTGTTGGCTGGTCTGGAACAAGATCTGACCGAACCCGGTGACTTTATTTCTACCACTATAGGTCGTGAGTCGGTCATTGTTGTCAAGCAGGACGACGGCGAAGTCCGCGCATTCTTCAACGTTTGCATGCATCGCGGTAACCGGCTGACAGATGAGGGCATCGATAACACGGAGACGTTCAAGTGTTCCTACCACGGTTGGGAATACGGACTGGACGGTCAGTTCATCAACATTCCGGATGCCGAGTTGTTCCCGCAGGGCAAGCCGTGCGCCGGACTGGTTGAGCTTCCCTGTGCCGTCTGGAATTCGCTCGTGTTTTTCTCGCTCGACAAGGATGTGATGCCTTTTGAAGAGTACATGGGCCCGTTGCTTGGTCACTTCGAACCTTATCGGTTCCATCGGATGTACGTGACACGTGATGTCACCATGGAGTGGGATTGCAACTGGAAAGCTTCAGTCGATGCGTTCAACGAGACCTATCACGTTGCCGCGACGCATCCGCAGTTGTTGTGGTACCTGAATGAGATGGATGTACAGATCGACTGCTACGATCGTCATTCACGCTATCTGGTGCCATTCGGTATGACCAGTCCACACATCAAGCGGATTCCAGAAATTCCGCCGCCGCTGAAATACATGCTGACCGAGGCGGGACTCGACCCGGCATCCTACGAAGGGCCGGTCGACGGCATTCGCAAAACCGTCCAGGAACACATCCGAAAGACGGCGGGCGATGAAGGTCGGGACTACGCGATGCTGAACGACGATCAGCTCACCGATGACTACAACTATCTGGTGTTCCCGAACCTGACGTTCAACACACACGCGGACCATTTGATGTTATTCCGACATAGGCCGCATCCCACAGACCCGAACAAGATGCTGTTCGATACCTGGATGCTTGAGTACATCGTCGACGAAGAAGAGATTCCGGAACGTCGACCTCGCCACAAACACTACGCACGCGGCGAAAAGACGCTGGGAATGGTCATCGACCAGGACGGAGGTAATTTGCCGAACGTTCAGGCCGGCATGAATTCGGCGGCTTACGAGGGTCTATGGCTCGGCGATCTTGAGGTCCGAATCCGGCATTTCCACAAGACGTTAGACGACTACCTCGGCACCGACTGAGTTCAGTTCAACTCGTCGTCTTTCCAGAACTTGGTGCCTTTGACCGTTGCTTGTAACGCCAGGCCTGTCTCGGTGATCTGGTAGACAGTGACTCCGTCCAAAATCGCCTCGGCTCCGGCGGCCGCGCCTTTGTCGCTCGCTTTGGCGGCAGCGTCGGCTTGTGCACCGAATGACCAGCCCTTTTCAACGAAATCGCTCATCGTATCTGCGTCATGGAACACCATGACGATCCGGTAGTCTTTTACGCCAGCTCCTAGCCCGACCCCAACTTCGCCCATTTTCATGTAGGTGTCCGTGCCGGTGCGATTGTCTCGAATCACCCCGTAGCCACCACCGAAGCTCGCGAGCAGCAGATTGATGTTGGCGTTGCTGAAAACACCGTAGCCCGGCGATGACGCGATTTCCTCACGCGAACTCGGCTTTTCTTCATAGAGCTTGCCGATCACTTCCGTGCGCATTTCCTGAACCGTAACTCGGCGTTCGTCGGGTGTACCGCGTGTTGAGGCGCAACCCGCGAGCAACACAATGAGGGACAGGCCAAGGAGGTAGTGTTTCATCGCTTTTCGTCTCCAGCAGAATAGACTGTGCAAGTCGCTAGTGTAGCGCCAACAAAGCTGATTTCGAACTCAAGCTTCGGTTTTTTCATGGAAAATTCTAAAAAACAGTCAAGACTGTTTCTTTTTAGGATCGCAATTTGTACACTCCGGGTTCAATTAAGCGCACCGGGTCCGGGGGGGTATGTATGGCGCTGACGGAAACACAGTTGCTCGACGCTTATCGCGTGATGAAAACGATCCGCGAATTCGAGGAACGGCTTCACGTCGAAATCGCTACAGGCGCTATTCCCGGATTCACCCACCTCTACAGTGGCCAGGAAGCGGTCGCTGCCGGCGTGTGCGCGCATCTCGCCGATGACGACTACATCGTATCTACCCACCGTGGTCATGGACACTGTATCGCCAAAGGCTGCGACGTCATCGGGATGATGAAAGAGATCTACGGGCGTGCAGATGGTCTTTGCAAAGGCAAGGGCGGTTCGATGCATATCGCTGATTTTGATAAAGGCATGCTGGGTGCAAATGCGATTGTGGGCGGTGGCCCGCCGATCGCCACCGGTGCTGCCATCGCGACCAAGCTGGATGGCAAGGGCAAAGTCACGGCATCGTTCAACGGCGACGGCGGTTCTAACCAAGGCACTGTCTTTGAGGCAATGAACCTTGCTGTTGTGCTTAAGTTGCCCACGATCTTTGTTTACGAAGACAACGGCTACGGCGAGCACACCGGTACTGAGTATTCCGTGGGCAGTAACGACATCGCTGGTCGTTGCGCCGGTTTTGGGATGCCCGCCGTCAAATGCGATGGCGCTGATTTCTTCGCCGTTTACGAGGCGGCAGGTGAACTGATCGATCGTGCGCGACGTGGTGAAGGTCCCGCCGCACTCGAATGCAAGATCACCCGTTTCTACGGTCACTATGAAGGTGACCCGCAGCGCTATCGCGCCAAGGACGAAGTAGCGAACTTCCGCGAGACAATGGATTGTCTTAAGAACTTCCGAGCTCGAGTTGCCAAGGATGGCAACGTGGATGTCGGCCAGCTCGACACCATCGACGAGGAAGTTTTGGCGCTTATTGATCGCGCGGTCAGCGAAGCTCAAAGCGCGCCTGCGCCTGCACTGTCGGATGTATTGACCGACGTCTACATCAACTACTGAGGATACGCGTATGCCTGTCATGTCGATGCGCGATGCGCTGAATGAAGTCTTGCATACCGAAATGGCGCGCAACGACAAGGTCATTATTCTCGGCGAAGATGTTGCAGGGGGTGCTGGTGGTACCGGCGTCGAAGAAGCTGCTGGCGGTATCTTTGGTGTGAGTAGCGGCTTGTACAAGAAGTTCGGTAAGGATCGAGTCATCGATACGCCGATCAGTGAGTCGGCGATCGTGGGTGCGGCCGCAGGTGCTGCGCTCGCCGGTTATCGCCCGGTCGCCGAGCTGATGTTCGCTGATTTCATTGGTGTCTCGATGGATCAGCTTTATAACCAGATCGCGAAGTTTCGCTACATGTTTGGTGGAAAGACGCGCTGCCCGGCCATCATTCGGATGCCAACAGGCGCCGGTATGAACATGGGTGCACAACACTCGCAGACTATCTATCCGATTGTGACGAGCGTGCCTGGCCTGAAGTGTGTGATCCCCTCAAACGCAGCTGATGCCAAAGGGCTACTCACGACCGCGTTGCGCGAGGATGATCCTGTAGTCTTTTTCGAGCACAAAGCGCTGTATCCGCGTAAGTGCGAAGTGCCCGAGGGTGAATACCTGATTCCGTTTGGCGAAGCCGCGTTGGTTCGCGAGGGTGAAAACGCGACGGTTGTCGCGATCGCCCGAATGGTCAGTTTTGCCGAGAAGGCGCTCGACAAGTTGGAAGCGGACGGCATCACCTGCGATCTCATCGATCCGCGAACGACATCGCCGCTCGATCTCGATACGATCCTTGAGAGTCTCGAGGAAACCGGTCGACTCGTCATTGTTGATGAGTCGAATCCACGTTGCAGCATTGCCTCTGACATCGCCGGGATGGTCGCCAGTGAAGCATTCGATTTGCTGCAGGCACCGGTAAAACTCGTGACGGCGCCACACACGCCTGTGCCATTCGCTCGCGAGCTCGAGCGTGCCTATGTGCCAAGCCCGGACGATATCGAAAAGGCGATTCGCGAAGTTCTGGCGTATTCCAAATGACCATTCACGCAGTGACAGTCCCGAAATGGGGCATTGAAATGCAGGAGGCAACGCTTGCCGAATGGAAGGTCGGTGTTGGCGATGCGGTTTCGAAAGGCGATGAAATCGTCGACATGGAAACCGAAAAAATCGTGAACACGCACGAAGCTCCTGCCGCCGGCGTCTTGCGCAGAATTCTGGCCGAACCCGGCGATGTCTTCGAAGTTGGAAAGCTCATTGGTGTTATTAGCGATGCTGATGAAAGCGAGACAGACGTAGACG
The DNA here is from genome assembly GCA_038521865.1 of Pseudomonadota bacterium. GTDB lineage: Bacteria > Pseudomonadota > Gammaproteobacteria > Steroidobacterales > Woeseiaceae > CALBPI01. Next base: position 88,491 of record JBCBKO010000004.1, read on the forward strand.
CATTCGTCGAGTCGTTCGTCCCGGTTGATGCATCGTTTGATGGTGCCGACAATGAGTCTTCAGAACTCACAGAGGCGCCGGAGCCCGCGGCCGAACCGGCAACACCTGCGGCAGGTGAACCTCGAATCTCTCCGATCGCGAAGCGATTAGCTGAGTCTTTAGGTATTGCGTGGCAAGAGATTCAAGGCACGGGTCGTAATGGCCGAATTTCCAAGCAGGACGTCGAAGCTGCGGCGGCTGCACAAAGTGGTGCGCCGATCCAGCGCAGTCCACTACAGCGTACGGTTGCCGCGCGAATGCAGGCGGCCAAGCAACAGATCCCACACTTCTATTTGGACATCGCTGTCGATGTGGGGCGTGCACAGACGCTGCGGCGCAGCCTCAACAACGACAACGGTGTGAAGGTGACGCTCAATGATGTGATCGTCCGCGCGGTCGCCGAGACTCTGATGAAACACCCAGCCGTAAACGTGCAGCTACGCGATGACGAGCTTTACGCGGCTAGCGCCAGCGTTGGTGTTGCCGTTGCAGCAGCCGATGGATTGGTAGCGCCGGTGATCAAGAATGCAGCGGGTCAGCCACTCACCGCGTTGGCGCAAGAGATTCGTCGTCTTGCAGCAGCAGCTAATGATCGGTCACTCGAAGCCGGCGATCTTGAAGGCGGTGCCACCACGGTCTCCAATCTCGGTATGTATGGCGTCGATGCGTTTACTGCGATCGTGAATCCGCCACAAACCTCAATCCTTGCGGTCGGTGCGGCAAGGTCGGTACCCACAATCAAGGACGGTGAACTGGGGATCGCAGAACAGATGTCGATCACCATGTCCTGTGACCACCGAGCCTTTGACGGCGCTGCTGGTGCAGCGTTTCTGGCTGATCTGAAGGCCCTGCTCGAGGCGCCGGCAGTCCTGTTCGCCGATCATTGATAATGTGATCTGGCGCAGGCCGCCGGTTCTGCGACGCGTTACCATAATCCCCAGGTAACGACAGGAGCCACTCATGCGCAACCTTGTGCTTGCAATGACTGCAATTCTGGCCAGTGGTGCTGCCGGCGCGCAGATGAATCCCTCTTTTTCGATTGACTCGAACGGTTCGGATATTGTGACGACCGCCGTCTTCAGCGATGTCACCACGTTCCAGATTCGCATTGAGTTTGACGAACCCATCCGAACGGGTGTCTACGACAACCCGGCACTTGTGCAGGTGGTCTATTCCGTTTCGGGCGATTTGATGATGGGAACGCCATCCGGATTTCCATCGTTTGCGCTAGAGCGCACGATCACTGGCGCTGATTTCTACGCGCAGGGCAGCTCGTTGCGTTTTGAAGTGGCCGCCGACGCGTTTATCGACGATGGTGTGGTTGCCTCGGAGCTGGTGGGTACTGGCAGCGATGTGGTGTTTCGATTTGATGGCCGCGAGGTCGATAACGGGCGATTCCATCCCGCTTTGCTCGAGCTACGTGCCGACGGTACTGGTCGCATTCAAAACTCCAACAATGTGCCGTCGCAAAATCCGCTTCAGGAAGTTGCGTTCGGCGAGGAGTACATCACGGACTTCACCTACATTCCCGCGGAGTTCACGATCTTGACCGAGATGGATCTCGACCCGATCGTCCCAGTACCGCCGCAGCAGGGGCCGTTCGGCGGCTCGGGCGGTGGTTCCGCTGGAATCGCCGGTCTGTTGTTCCTCGTTACAACACTATTGATCAGGCGTCGTCACCGACGCCACAATCTTGCACAGCCCTGATCTCGTGAGATTCGTTTCGGTCTTGGTTCTGGTGAGCGCCTTAATCTGCAGTGGCTGTGTCAGCACCTCGTTCGAGGAAGACTCACCGAGTGGCGGCGTTTACGATCTCATCAGTGAGCAATACATCCGTGGTCCAAACGACACGATAGGCAGCTCAGGCCCAAGGGCGCGCGGTAGTACCGTGTGCACCTACGTCAGTCGTGAAACTGGCGCTCGCGACATCCGTCGTTACCCAGGCGGGATGCCGTGCCCACCGAATCTGTGAGGCTTAGACAATTTCGGTAATCCCGATCTGAATAAGCTTGAGCAATCGATTTGTTCAACGTAAGTTCGAGTTTCGGGGGCGGTTGTGTAAGTAACAGGAGTGCATTCATGATTCGCAAAGCGGTTTTAGTCACCATCGTTTCAGCCTCGACGGCGTTGATGGGTTGTGCAAACACCGATTCATCCGCCCCAGCCTATACCGGCGGTACGTACAAACTGATCAGTACGACCCCGGCGTCCAACCGATTCACTACTGCTGAACCATCTGCCACTGCCCACGGTACAGGCGTCGCGGGACGCAAAGGCCGACAAGTCAATATGCGTGCCACGCTGAAGACATGCACCTACGAAAACGACGATGGGCAAATCAAGAACGTCCGCTACCCAGATAATGTCGATTGCCCGGCTACGTACTGATTGAGCCGAGCGTGGCGAAAAGCAGGATGAGCCGATAGACCACCGCGTTCCAGAACAGACTGAACACGACGACCATTGCGGTTGCCGCGCTTCGCAGTTTGCCTGCGCCGTAGAAGCGTCGGATCGATAGGTATAAGTAGGGACCGATGATCAGGAGTGGCCCGACCAACTCAATCGCGAAGTAGGCGGTGTTGTTGATGAACGCAGCACTCGCTGGCGAAGTGAGCCATGCGGTTGTCAGCCTACTTGCGCCGATCACCAGCCTTGGCCACACCATCATGAATACGCAGTGTAGTATCAGCAGCTCATAAGCGTAGTAGTGCAACGCAAACACAAGGTGGTCTGCCGCGAGCTTGCGAGTACCGAGCATCAGAACGCCGATCGTCAAAGCCAGCATCGGGACCATGACGAAGATCAATGAGCGTGCCAGTACTTCGCTTTGGTTGTCGTAGACTGCTTCAAACGCATCTCTTGAAAGACCACTGTCTGCTGCGGTCTTCTCGACCCAGCTTTCAATGGGTAGCGTCGTGGAATAGGCCTGCTGGTTAATTTGTATATCCAGCGATGTGTTATATCCGGCGTGAGTCGCGAACGGGTGCAACAGGAAGTAAATAATGTTCGCCAGCAGAAAGAGCTGCACTGGCCCGAGGAAGGGCTTGCGCTTTCCGAGACAAAACGCGTGCGTTAGCGCCCCGGGCTTGAGAATCAGTGTGCGAAGCGTGCGGAAGAGCCGCGAGTCAAGATCAGTGACCGATTCGAAGAAGGTTCGCGTCAGCGCCCCCAGCGTGCGGTCTGATGGGTTAAGTCGTCGCTCACCGCAAACCGAGCAATATTCGCCCGTGACCTTCGCACCGCAGCTCGCGCAGGTTTCAGTCATAGGTGTTTAAGTTCGCACCGAGAATGGTGCGTGCGCGGTCTAAACGCCGTCGAACAGCTTAAGGTCCATTTCCTCGGCGAGGCAATCTAGAATCGGTGGCACCAGCTCGTCATGAAAATCGATGCCCATGTGGTAGTCGAACGCTGCCTGGTCCTTGAACGCCGCATATACGACATAGGTGTTTTCCGCCTCGCGCTGCTTCAGCACATGATAGGCGATCAGATCAGGTTCGTGCTCCACTGCGAGGTTCGTCAAACGCGTTTGCAGCGTTTCGAATTCCTGCGCACGCTCCGGTTTTACAACCAGAGTGGCAACGAATGACATCATGATGTTTGCTCCAGTTCCGCTACGAGTTGATCGCGGAGTTTGAATTTTTGAATTTTGCTGGTGGACATCGGCCACTCCGTTACGAAGCGTACGTAGCGTGGGATTTTGAAACTAGCAATTTCTCCCTTACAAAAAGCCATCAATGCTTCGGGTTCTACGGTGTGATCGTCCTGTAGTTCGACGAAGGCTGCGGCAACCTCTCCGAGACGTGCGTCAGGCACACCAACGACCTGCGCCATCTTCACTGCATCATGACGTGCGAGGAACGTTTCGATCTCGGCTGCAGCCACGTTTTCCCCGCCGACTTTCAACATGTCTTTTGTACGTCCATAAAACATGATCTGCCCGTCTTCATCGAGCGAGCCGACATCGCCGGTGTGATACCAACCGTCGTCGTCTTTTGCGGCAGCTGTCTTTTCCGGATCTTTGTAGTAGTGATCAAACAAGCTGTACCCGCGCACGAGAATCTCGCCCCGCTCCCCGGTTGGGAGGTCTACACCCGTGTCGGCATTGACGATTCGCACTTCCATGCCCGGCAGCGGCGTACCTAGCTTTGTGGTTCGCTGCTCAAGCGTGGCATCAAGTTCGCTAGTGCATACCGTGCCAGCCGTTTCGGTCATGCCAAACGTGCCGACCTGAATGGTATTCGGCATCGCCTTTTGCATTGCCTCTGCAATCCCTGGTGGCTGCACGGCGAAGTTTGAATTCATTAAGCGAACGGCTGATAAATCGGTTTTCTCAAAGTCGGGGTGATGGATCAGGTCCGACATGATCGTAATGAAGCAAGGGTAGGTCACTGACGCTCGTTCCTCTTCGAGCATCTTCAACGCCACACCGGCATCGAAGTAGGACATCGTCAGATACGTGGCACCGACATCGAACGAAGCGACGATTGGCAGTATTGCTGCGATATGAAACATCGGGAGTGGCGACCAGAAACGATCTTCGTGGGTCAGTTTATAGCGCTGGCGTCCGAGTGCGATCGAGTTACGGACCATTGCCTCATGACTGATCACCGCGCCTTTCGGGCTGGCTGTGGTGCCCGAGGTATAGAGCATTAATCCCGGGTCGCGCACCTGCACGCGCATCCGCCGTTCGTGCACCTCGTCATCAGTGATGGTGTTAGCCAGAGCCTCGAATTTTTGCTGCGGGATAAATCCTGGAGGTGTGCTTTCGCCGAGGAGTACAAGGTTGCGCAATTTAGGCGCGGCAGTGACAGACAGCGCCAACACATTTTGTTGCTCGGCGATATCCGGTAAGCCTCGGGTCATGCGCTCGACGAAGTCGACCTGTTCGGCGATCTGGTCGGTCGTGATGACGCAAACAAGATCTCCGTTCTCGATCACGTAAGCGAGTTCATGTGCTTGGTAACGCGCGTTGACCGGCACAGGAACCGCACCGGCGAGTGCAACCCCGAAAAAGAGCTCCGGGAAGTCATGACAGGTCGGCAACAAGATGCCGACATGCTCACCGCGTTCGACGCCCAGCGCCATGAGGCATTTCGCCCGTGTCATGGCTCTATCGCGTAACTCGGCGTAGGTCAGGCGGAAGTCCGGAAACACGATCGCAGGAGAGTCCGGATAGTCGTCGGCCGCCGACAGCAGCAGATCTCCCAGCGTTGTTGCGTTGATCCGATTCGAGCGAAGTAGCGCTTTGTCCATGATCAGCTCCGGAGCGGGTCCAGATACTCACGAACGTAGGGACCATCGAGACACTCGACGAGACCCGGCACGATTTTCAGGAAATAGTCTGTCTTCTGGTGGGCTTCTTCCGCTTCATCGGTGAGAAAGCTTTCGAATACGGCATATCCAAGCGGTTCCTCGCGCAACTTGTAGAAGCGGAAGTAAAGACACTCTGGCTCATGGGCGAGCACTTTTTCGGTGAGCGCCTCGCACGCTTCGATGAACTGCTGTTCTTTGTCTGCATGAATGGTCATACGGGACAGAAAAGAAACAATCGCCATATTGGATTCCCCCCGGAATTTTGCGAGTGTTTGGAGGATAGCGTTCCCTCTGGAAAAAAAACAGTCAGAACTGTTTCTTTTTACCGAAGAGGGTGTAAGTCTAGCGAATTCAGGGTGTTCGAAGGGGAACAGGGATGGCGAAAGCCTTCGTAATTGAGGCGGATGCGGTCGAGGTTGGCAAGACTCGGCCGGTTACGGTCGAGGGCCGTAAACTCTTGGTTTGCCATTCCAAGACCGGGATTTACGTCATTGAGAACCAATGCTCCCATCAGATGGCGAGGCTCACGGGTGGCAAGCTCCGAGGGCACAAGATTTTCTGTCCACTACACAGTGCACCCTTCGATATGAGGGATGGGGCAGCGCTTGGGCCACCCGCCGACAAACCGATCTGCGTATTTCAGACAACGGTTGAGGACGGCAAGGTTTTCGCAGAGATCCCGGATACTGCACAAAACCGTCAGGGCTGATTGTTTTGTGGTATTCGCATTGCTAGTATTTTGGATTCCGCGAATCTGTAACCCGGGGGGGGTGAAATGAGCGCACAGTACAAAGCGAAGTGGCCGATGGATCTGGGAGCACCGGCAGAGTCCTTGGAGGCGAAGCAACCGGATATCGACAACGGACTCGATGTCTACCACCCCTCCCGTTACTACTCTCACCAGTTCAAAGAGCTCGAAGAGCAGAACTTGTGGCCGAAAGTCTGGCTGCTCGCTGGCGTGACTACAGATATTCCCGAGGATGGTGACTTCTTCGTGTTCTCCTTCGGACGAGAGGAATTCATTGTTGTCCGTCAGGAAGATGAAAGTATTAAGGCGTTTTATAACGTCTGTCCGCATCGAGGCAATCGGGTTTGCCTGGCTCGTAGTGGCGCAGCGGCAAGCTTTGCGTGCTCATTTCACGGCTGGCGTTTTGATATCGACGGCTCGCTGGATCAGATCACCGATGAAGACACGTTCGACCCGCGTCTCGTTGCCCATCGCCCGGGGTTGACCGAAGTCGCTTGCGATAGCGTTGGCGGCATCATCTTTATCAACATGGATGGTAAGGCACCGCCGTTGAAGGAGTACCTCGGTCTGCCGGAGGGCTACATCGAGCAGTACGAGGTCGACAAGATGCACGTTGTGCATCACGTGCGCAGCGAATGGAATGCGAACTGGAAAATCGGCGTTGATGCGTTTTACGAGACGTATCACTTACCGTACGTACATCCTCAGACTCAAGGCGTGATGGAGGACTTCTCCCAGAACGATCTGTACCCGAACGGTGCGTCGCGAATGATCGTGCCGATCTGTGTGAAGTCGCATCGGGTTGAAGATCAGGAATCGGTCGACCCATACCAGGCACATATGATGATGGAAGCCGGGTTAGATCCGGCGACTTTCGAGGGCTCGGCCGCCGAGGTTCGTGAGGCTGTGCAGAAAGCGAAACGCGAGCGCGCCGAACGTTTGGGTCTCGACCACTACGCGAACTTCACCGATGGTCAGCTGACCGACAGCTGGGCCACTGGGCTGTTCCCCAATGTACAGATGGGCATGCATCCGGAAGGGGTGTTCATCATGCGGTTTATCCCCGACGCGAAAGATCCGGAAAAGTTCATCTACGACACCATGATTTTGTTCCGCCCGGTCGATGATCCGGATTACGATGTTCCCGCGTGGATGGGTTTACCGGAAGGCACCGATTGCTCGGGTGATACGCGGCCGGAACCGATCTGGGTCCCTGCCGGCGAAAGCCCGAATCTTGGTGAGGTGTTGGATCAGGATGCGGAGTTGCTGCCGATCGTGCAGCAAGGTGTGCGTTCTCGCGGCTACCGTGGTGCGTTATATGGCGATCAGGAGCAACGCGTCCGTCATTTCGAGGTCGAGCTCGAGCGGTATATCAACGGCGAGAAGTAACCGGGTTTACTAGAAAGCTCCGGGTTTACAGATTCTGGACTCGAGTTTCGCGTACTCGGGGTCAACCGGCGGGATCACCGGTATAGAAAGGCCCAGTGCGGCAGCGTCTTCGATGACCTGGTTGCTGAGTGCCTCTGCTACTGCTTCGTTGAGTAGTTGAATCTCCTCATTAGTCGAGTCACTCGTGGACATCTGGTTGTCCAGTTCCGGGACTAACTTCGTGATGGCGCCGATGTGGGCCATCATTGTGCTGGCCGGATACCCGCCACCCCGCTTGTCGGCGATGGCCCGTCCTTCTGGGCTGAGGTCGAGTTCAAGATCGTCAACGGTTCTGCCGAGCTTCGATCTCACCTCGCCTAGCAAGACCAGCGCCATGACTCTGCCTCTCGCCACGGCCTCGCGGTACCAATACTCTGATTCTTCGAATAGCGCTTTCGCGTTTTCAGGCGCCTCCCTAACGTCCGCACCACCGACGGCAATAAAGCCCAGGTTGCTTGGCGTGATACTGAATTGCGTCACCATTGAGACGAGTCGTTCCGGATCTTCACCCTTTGCTTCGGCACTGAGGTACATCCCGTACAAGACCATGGCCGCCGAGTTGCCCTGGTCTGCAAACGACCGTAAGCCGGCTTTGTCGACGTCGAGAAACACTTCGTAGTCGCGACCGATTATAGACACAGGTTCCATCCTCTCCAGCTCCGCAACAAAGGCTGGCTCGGAAAAGACGTCCTCTGGCGCAATGCATGGTTCGCTTTCGTCAGAGTGGAGAGTGTCGGCGCTTTCAGGCGCCTCCGGTTGCGTGGGTGCGACCGATGCAGTCTCTATCGAAGTGTCCACCGACAGCACAGAGGATTCGGGTTTCGGCTTTGTCGATTGCTCGGTGGGCTGGGTGATGCCGCCTGCCATGGGCTGAACAGTCGAACTCGCAGGTGTTGACTCATCGGAACGCAGCGCCATCACGATGGCCGCTGAGATCAACATGGCGCTACTTGCGGCTATCAAAAGCGTACGTCGGTTCATTCCCTGCACCCGGTTCTGCTCTACTATTCCAAAACTGTATGATCGTTGGCATGAGTGCAAGCACGTCGACACCTTTCACACACCGCATCGCTGGCAATGACGATATTCCTGCGATCATGGATCTGATGCTCGCAGCGATCGAGGTCAACATGCGTGATTTTCTTTCTGCCGCTGAGGTGGAGGCGGCGAAGGAGACCATGGGTGTGGATCAGACACTCATTGACGATGGCACCTACCACTTGATCGAAACAGTCGTCGATGACCAGACGGTGCTGGTGGGCTGCGGCGGTTGGGGAAAACGTCGCACGCTGTACGGTGGCAACCATACGGTGGGTCGTGACGATTCGTTGAGCGATCCCGAGACAGAGGCCGCTCGCATTCGGGCGATGTATACGCATCCCGACTGGACTCGCAGAGGCATCGGTACATTGCTGCTTGATCTTGGCGAGCAGGCGGCGCGCAATGCTGGGTTCAAGACGATCGAATTGGGCTCCACGGTGCCGGGCGAGCCATTGTACGTTGCGCGCGGCTACGTAGAGTTCGATCGTGAAGTGCACACGGGTGCCAACGGCGAACTCAACACGGTGATTCACATGAGGAAAGCACTGTGACGGCGGCAAAAGTACTTTAACGCTCGATCGAGCAGCTAATCAGAAGCTGCCGGAACGGTGATTTCCCGATAGTGGATCTGGTCACCAAATGGTGACTGATCGTTATTGGCTGCAGATGCAGCGATCAGAAATGTGACGCGCTCAAGCTTGCCGATCGGCGCACGCCAATCGAATTGCCATCGTACTGAACCATCTTCGTTAGCGCGCACCCCGGTCGAGCGAATCGCTGTGCCGTGAACTGACGTTTCTGCGTCATCATCCCTTGGTACGAATGTTCCAGCAGTGCCGTGGTCCATCAGCGCAATGACCTGAAAGCCGCTGACCTCGAACGTCGTACCTTCGAGCATCAACTGCAAATTGTATTGTTCGCCAGCCGTCAGCGCAGCAGGCAAGCCCCGCAGTGCAATCATCTCTGATTGTTCAACGGCATCGCGTTCCCAGTGACAACTCGCGCAGTGCTCGCTCGCACCCGGGTCCGCTGCGCCCCATGGCGCACCTTCTGGATAGGCCAACGCTAGCGTGGCGGAGCAACTAGCCGCCAGGAGCGCTAGCGTCGCTGCACCGTTACTCTGCCGTTTCGACAACGGCCCGACCGATTGTGTTGGCATCTGCCCCGAACCAGACCGACCCGGTGGCCGCATGGTAGTGCATGTGGCGGATCGTGCCGCCGCCAGAGCCAACTTCAGTCTGTTCGATGAACTCGCCGCTGTCCGGATCGAAGCCCATGAAGACATTGGGTTGTACGCCGGTCGCCACCATCCAGAGTCGGTCCTGGCCATCGGAGGCCATGCCGTACGGTCGCGCATTTTCGCCCTGTGGCATCTGCCACTCGGTGAACTCACCGGTGCTCGGGTCATACTTTCCGAGCATGCCGCCGGCGTAGTCGACGTACCAAACGGTGCCGTCGGCCAGGACCTCAAGGCGTCGCGGGCGAGCCTCATCGCGGGGCAAATCGATTTCGGTATGCTCCAGTGTTTCCGGGTCGATATGAGCGAGTTTGCTCGTGCCAAACAGCGCGACCCAGACCGAGCCATCCGGCGCCAGCTTGATGCCGTAGGGTCGCGAGCGCGCCGTAGTTGATGCGATCAGATCGACTTTGCGATCCTCGAGGCGTAAACGTCCCATCATGTTGCCACCCTGAACGGTGAACCAGATGTGCGACTCATCGGCATCGAAAATCAGTGTATGAGGATCACGCGCTTTCGGATCAGGCATCGGTACTTCTTCGATGCTGCCATTGCTTGGATCGTAGCGACCTATGAGCGCCGTGCGATTGCCGGCGTACCACACATCACCATTGCGTGCGACGATGAGATTGTGCGGCCCGGAACCGTCTTTGAGTTCGATTTGCTCAAACTCACCGCTCTCGGTATCAAGACGCGCAAGGTAACCCGACCTTTGGCCCACAAACCAGACGCTGTCGGCGGAGGTGGCGAACGGATCACGCGGCCGGGATTGCTCGTAAGGAACTTCCCACTCCTTGATGTCGAGTTCAGCGTTCGCCATCGTCGGAAAAATCCACGCCAGTATAAGCAAAACCGTTGTTCGCATGGTCATACTCCTGATTGCCGGGACCGAGACAATATCACGGCCTTACGCGTGGCGAGGGCGACTTTGCCGCTTTGCTCGGGCATAGTTTCGTTAGCCACAGAGGATCCCCGATTGGATTTATTCAGTGAACTCAAGCGCCGCCGCGTTTACCGTGCCGGCATCGCCTATCTGGTGACAGCATGGGTGATACTGCAGCTCGCCGATATTCTTGGCGATAATCTGGACCTGCCCGATTGGATGTTCCGCGGCTTGCTCGCAGGTGTTGTCGTTGGGTTTCCGATAGTGCTCATCCTTTCGTGGGTGTTCGAGCGCACTAAAGACGGACTGCGCGTCGATCGCGGTCCCACCGAATCGTCGCCGCGCGGTGATTCGGGCAGTTATTTACAGCCAACGATCATCCTGGTGCTCATGGTGATTGTCGGTGTTCTGGTGGTCGACCGGTTCAAGGACGATGCCGCGTCTGGCGAGGCCCTGGCGCGCACGGTGGCGGTGCTGCCGTTCAGCACTCAAAGCGCTGCGAGCGACGACGCGTTCTTTGTGGAGGGCATGCATGACGACATCCTGACGCAACTGGCTGGATTGCAGACGCTCGAGCGCGTGATCTCCCGCACCACGATTGAGCGATATCGCGAGACACAGCTATCGATTCCGGAAATTGCCGCCGAGCTCGATGTGGCAGCAGTACTTGAGGGATCGGTACAAAGAGCGGGCGAGCGAGTTCGGATCAACATGAAGCTTTACGATGCAGGTCGTGACGCCGCACTCTGGACAAAGACCTGGGACAAGGAGCTCACACTCAACAACCTGTTCTCGATACAGAATGAAGTGACTCGCGAAGTGGTGGCTGCACTCGACGGTGTGTTGTCTGATCGTGAGATGTCGGCGATGAAACGAAAGCCGACCAACAACTTTGAGGCGTTTGAGTTACACGCCGCCGGACGTCAGAAAGTCGAGTGGCGCAATGCCCCAAAGCTGGCGGAAGCGCTTGAGCTCTTCGAGAGTGCTATCGAGATCGACCCGAATTACGCGGAAGCTTACGTGGGCGTAGCCGATGCCTTGTCCTTGCAGCCGGAGTACGCGGGTGTGGATATGCAGAGCACGTTCGCGCCGCGGCAGGAGGCGATCGATAAAGCACTCGCCCTCGATAGCCAGATCGCACCTCCCTATGCATCGCTTGGTTTGCTTCGATGGCATCAGGGACAAATTCCGGCGGCGGAGGAAGCACTGCAGCGCGCGTTGGAAATCAACCCCAACTATACGAATGCACTGCATTGGTATGCATTGCTGCTTCGGGATTCTGGACGAGTGGAAGAGGCCAAACGATTAATGCGTCGTGCGCGCGATGCAGACCCATTGGCACCAATCCTCGCTGGCGCCGAAGCGTCAATGTACATTCTGAACGGCGAGTACTCGGAGGCGCGCACAATGCTCCGTCGCGCGATTCAGGCGACCCCGGATTTTTATCTGTATTACGAACTGATCGGTGAATCGTTTTTTGTGCAGGGCAATTTTGCGGAGGCGTTGCGCTGGTTTGATGAGGCGGTCCGATTGGAACCTACCGCACCGGACCCGCGAATCGGACAATGCGAGACGCTACTGGTGATGGATGATCTCGAGCTCGGTAAACCCTGCGTTGATCGATTGTCAGAGGATTTCCCCAACCGGATGCCGGTGGGACAGTCGCCGTTGCACTTCCAACTGATGGTGATGGAAGACCGATTGGACGAGTTTCTGGTGCCGATTGGTTTTGCGCTCGAATTGGGTACCCCGGTGAAAATCGGGATCGCTGCCGCCTACGTGATGAGCGATGATGCCGCTTCCGCGAAACAGTTGCTGGAGTCGATTGAGCCTGACCTGTTCGGTTCCGGTCCAATACCCAACCTTGCTGACTACAATTCGGACATCGGTCTGCTCGCCAGCGTTGTATTGAATCAAATGGGCGAGCCTGAGCGCGCGGCGGCAGTTTTGGAGGCGGCAAAGCTGGCCGATTACAGCAAGAGCGCAGAGTTTGACGCGGCGCTCGCATTCCTTGCGCAGGATAAGGATGAAGCGGCGGCAGCTTCTCTGGATCGTGCTTTGGAGTCCGGCCGATTCAGCCGCTGGTGGTTATTGCGAGCACCGGTTTTCTCACGCGATACGATTTCCGAAGCTTGGGATCAGTCAGTAGCAGCGGTAAACGCGGAAATCGCCCGACAACGGGAATCCTATCGGAGTCGCCCTGAACTCGGTCTGCTATGACTCTGGTGTCGCGTCTGCGGGGCGCGTACGCATCGAAATCACATAAAGCACGAGTGTCAGCAATGACATCATCGCGGCCGCGATGAACGGGGAACCTGGCAGATAGACCACAGCTTGCTCGCCTGCTGTTGCCGTGAACAGGCCCATGTAGACCAACGGCGCCAAAATCATCGCCACACTTGTAAGTGCTGACAGCCCACCCTGCAACTCGCCCTGTGCGTCTTCGGCGACCCGATTGGAGAGTTCTTGTCGAATCGCCGGGTCCTGCATCGAAGAAATGAGGGCGAGTGTGATCATTGCGTAGACCATCCAGCCGGCGGTCGCCAATCCGATGCCAGTCAATGCGATCGCTTCAACGATCAGCGCAATCCAGATGGCCCTGACGATTCCGATTTTCGGCAGAAGCACCTGGATGACAACCGCTGATGAGATGAACGCGATGATCCCGTAGTAGGCGATCGACAAACCGACAGCCTGATCTCCCCACTGGAATCGCTCGATCGCGACGTACGACCAAACAGTTGGATAGACCCAGGAAGACAATGTCGCGAAGAAGAACACGGGCAAAAGCACCGTCAGACCGGGTGTCCGGAACAGGCGAATCAACGTACCGAAGGTGTTGGCGCGCGACCACGTAAATGCTCGGCGCTTGTGCTCGGCGAGAGACTCGGAAACAACAAAGTAGCCAAAGATCGTGTTCACGGTCGCGAGTCCGGCACCGACAAGAAAAGGTAGCCGTAGGTCGATCTCGCCGAGTAAGCCACCGAGCGCGGGTCCGAAAATGAACCCGGCACCAAACGAGGCGCCAATCCAGGCAAAACGCTGTGCGCGCCGGTCTCTGGGTGTGACGTCGGCTACGTAAGCATTCGTCGTCGAAAATGTCGCGGCGAAGATGCCCGCAAAAGCCCGGACCAGCATGAAGGCCCAGATGGTGGTCACGAACGCGAGCACCAACATGTCGATCGCGAATGCGGCGAGACTCAAGAGCAACACCGGTCGCCGTCCATAGCGGTCCGACAGTGCGCCGAGAATCGGCGAGAAGATGAACTGCATGATCGCGTAGACAAACAACGCGAGTCCGCCCCAACGGGCGGCCTCCGCGAGGTCGGTGCCCGAGAGTTCCATGACGAGACGTGGCAAAACGGGAGTTGCCAGCCCGAACCCCATAGAGCCAATGAACGTCGAGATGACGAGAAAAACGAACGCCCCCTGCGCAGCTGGGACTTCGGCGGGTTTAGTGTCCGAATCTTGGATTGTCTATCCCCGTCAAAATCGCCTGCGGCGCGGGTGAGGCTCTAGCCGGCTATGTAGCTTTCCAGTTGCTCGATCGTGAATTGTTGTTCGGCAATGACCGTCTTGACCAGATCGCGGAGCGAAATGACACCGATCACTTTTTTGTCCTCCATGACTGGCAAATGACGAAACTTGCCGTTCATCATGATCGCCATACACTCTTCGACCTGTTGAGACGGCTTGGCGCAGACAACTTTGCGAGTCATTACCTCATCGACGCGAGTCTCTTTCGATGCTCGCTCTTTCAGGATGATGCGTCTTGCGTAATCGCGCTCCGAAATGATACCGACCAGTTCTTCCCCGTCCATAACGGGCAATGCGCCGATCTCTTTCTTCGCCATCTCTTGCACGGCTTCGAAAACCGTGGCTTCCGGCCGAATCGACCAAACGTGAGTGCCTTTCTTCTCCAGCAACGTCCTGATTGATCTCATCTCAAATTCCCTGCGAGCGTAGCCACGGCTTTGAGTCTACCGAATCTCGTGAGGCAGGCCACCCCTACGGTGTGCGCTTTTTGATCGTGAAGCTCATGCTGAGGTACTCACCATCGCCATGATCTTCGTACATCTGCATTTCTTCGATACCTGGCGACACAGATTTGCCAACAGACCGGTTAACGTATGGCTTGTTCGTCATCGGGTTGATCGCCTCTCCGGTCATGACCAGAGCGTCTGTCTCTGCGTCGAATTTGCCGTGCATTATCAACACACTTGTTGACATGTTATCCGTCCACGTCGACCAGTACTGTTGTTCCACATTGTCGTAACCGGTGCGACTGATGCCTTCGAACGGCGCACCCATCATGTTGCCGCGCCAGTGGTCAACCATGACCCTGCCGCCGAGCTCGACGCTACGCTCCACTACCATCGTCGTTTCCAAGGGCTCTGCGTCCGGGCCCATGTAGAACGTCATGACGGCATCCCACGTGCCGACGGCCTCGGCGAACTGCTTGTGTGGCTCGTTGATCTTTGCTGCCGCCATCATGACAGCCATCATTTCTGCTTCGTCAATTTCTGCAGCTTCGTGGTGCGCCGCGAACGCGGTCATGGTGAGTGCTATCAGCGCAATACTTGCCAGTGCATTCCTCATTGTTCGAACCTCCCCAAAAGATCGAACACTGAGTATAGCTCGCTATTGCGTCCAGCGGCGGGCGGCCGCTTTTCGACTAGTGCACCACACGTCGTATGAACACGTGCAAGCCGAGCAGGACGATACCGACAACGCCTGCTGCAGTATTGATCGGGCCTAAAATGAACTCGATCCAGTCGCCTTCTACCGCGATCACCGGCTTACTGAGCAAATCCGCTGCGGTGCCAAGCGATTGCTGCAAAGGTGATTCGAGAACAAGCTCCAATACGCCGATCATCACGATGACCGAGGCACGAATTGCGTAAACCTTCCAACGTCGCCGCTGAATCTCGCGGGTGACGCTGTGCGTAAATTCGGGGTCCGGTGGCGCATGCTCGGCGTCGGCGAACAAAGCTTCCAGCGTGATATCTCGTTGTTCGGTCATTGTGTAGCTCCGTAATCATCCAGCAGCTTGCGCAGATCAAGACTG
Organism: Pseudomonadota bacterium; assembly: GCA_038521865.1. Classification (GTDB taxonomy): domain Bacteria; phylum Pseudomonadota; class Gammaproteobacteria; order Steroidobacterales; family Woeseiaceae; genus CALBPI01. The sequence continues at coordinate 104,248 of JBCBKO010000004.1, forward strand.
CCGCGCCGGATGTGCGATTTGACGGTGCCGAGCGGCAGCTTCGTCAGAGCGGCAATCTCCGGATGCGAAAGTCTCTCGTTGTAGGACAGCACGATGCAGGTTCGAACGACCTCCGGGAGTAACGCGAGTGCTGCATCAAGGTCGATCGCTTCGGTGGCAGACGTGACTGGTGCCGCTTGCAACTCGTCATCGTACACTTGCTCCCATTTGTTGCCTTCTTTGCGCTGGTAATCGATCCATTCATTTACCGCGATGCGTTTGATCCAGCCCGGAAACTTCTCGGGTTGCTTCAGTTTGCGAATCCGACTCCACACCTTTAGGAACACGCGCTGCGCCAGATCATCGGCGAGCACGGGATCGCCGGAAAAGCGGCGCATCAGCGTTCTTAGCCAAGGCTGCCTGCGCCGTACCAGTTCGGTGAACGCGTCGCGGTCGCCTCTTGCGGCCAAACTCACGATCAGCGCCTCAGGCCCTTCGGCGTAATAGGCGGGTGCATTGGACATTAATGCGAGTCGCTATTCGGTGCTTTCTCGCTCAAGGTACCGTGCGGCGGCCCAAAGCCCGCCAGCAATACAAATCACGAGACCGGAAACCCCCATCAAAACCGCTCGTCCCTCCGGCGATGCAACGCCGAGGAACAGGCTAAACACAAACATGCCAGCGGAAACACCGATCATGATCAGAGTAGCGATTCGCAAATCACGGGCTGCGTTTCGATTGCCTTGGGCCTCGCCAAGCATTTTCTCGATCAGCGCGACGTCAATTTCCTGCCCGCTCTCAACGACTCGCCGTAGGGTTTCTTGTTTGGATTCCTTCTCTTTCGCGTCATACCAAATGCCGCCAACAACGGCTGCCGCGATGAAAAACCAAAATCCGAAGGCGCCGATATCGCCCATCTTCTACTCCCGTTTTTGTGTTCCTATCTATATAGACGGATGACACCGCCAAACAGATGCAGGTGACCAAATAAGTTCGAGTTTCTTGACTCGCGGTACCTGGCAGCGGCCATACTTATGTGACGTAGGTCTTTAGCGACAGGGAGCAGCATGACCGATACTTGGGTTATGTACAGATATATTGCGATCTCAGCGAGTTTTGCGCTCCTCAGTGGTTGTGCCAGCACAGTAACCTACAGCCCAGGCTGTGCGGCTTATTCGGGTGATCGGATTGCTGTGACCGGTGATCGCTTTACCTGGGACCGATTTACCGACACACGTCGCCTCGACAAAGAAGGCAATGAGATTGACGTAAACCCGGGCTATCCCCGCACAGGAACCATTGAAATCGATGACGCGATGATGCGGTTTGTGGATGAATCCGGGGCGGTGGTCGGTACCTTTGTGAGTTTCGAGGACGACCGTGATCGCTATCTTCTGACTCAAGAAGAACACGCCGCGGTCGCTGGTGGCGATGCGGTGCCGGATTGCGCATTGCAGCAAGAGGGCGCCTCCGAAAACTAGGTCGGGCTTGCAAGCCGTTCACCAGTCTAGTTTCCGTCGAAACGGCAAATGAGACGTACGTCTTGTGGTTCACTGTGAACTGCATGGTATGTATTACGTCTAATGATTTAATTCACGTTGGTTGAGCAGATGTTGAAACGAATTATTGTCCTTGCCGGCATGTTGGCTAGTGCAGCGGGTACCGCTGAGCCCGTGTCGCCTGTGACAGTCAAATACTCCGAACCCCTGCAGTTGATTGAAGAGCCTGCACGCCTCGCGATAGGCGGAGCACCGGACAGCAGGCGGCTGCAATTCGATGCGTTCGGACAGCGTTTCGACGTATCACTGACCCCTAACCGTTCGTTGTCTTTGCAACGTCAGAACGGTGGCTCAAGCTTCGTCGCCTGGAAAGGCAAGTTAGAAGGTATCGAAAACAGCTGGGCGCGTATCAGTTTTATCGACGGGGCGCCGCAAGGCATGATTTCGGATGGCGAGCACCTCTACGCGATTGAAAAGCACGGCGGCTCAGACACGCCCATCGTTTTCCGTGTTGAGGATCTTGAGTTCGCTGAGGGCGCTTTGGCATGCCCGGTTCACAAAACCACTCATACTGCGGCAGAGCTGATTGGCGATTTGAAAAAGACGCTTGAGGTCCAGCAACCGCCAGTCGGCCGAGCGCTCGGCGCAACCCGTCAGATCGATATCGGCGTCGTTGCGGATACCTCGTTTGCGGACCTGGCGGCAAACAACGCTGACCCGCAGGGCGCGGTACTTGCCAGAATGAACACCGTGGACGGTATCTACAGCGACCAGCTGCAGCTGCAATTCAACGTTGCTCAACTTGAAATTCTGACCGGTCCGAACGATCCATTCACAGACCAGACCGATGCGGGTGATCTCTTGGACGAAGTCGCTGTGTTCCGTGCGAGCACGCCGCAGCGTGAAGGTCAGGGTCTCACGCATTTGTTCACGGGACGCAACCTTGATGGCACGACAGCGGGCATCGCTTTTCTTGACGTTGTGTGTTTCGAGTTCCGCGGTACCGGTGGCCGAAACTTCGGCGTGGGCCTAACACAGTCGACGTTCGGTGCTGCTACGGATGCAATCATTGCAGCCCACGAATTCGGTCATAACTTCTCAGCAGAACACGATGGTGAAGTCGATTCGGCTTGCGAATCCGAGCCCGAGACGTTCCTGATGGCGCCGCGGGTTGCAAGCAACACGACGTTCTCGCCGTGTACGCTCAACCTCGTACAGAATGCTGCAGCGGCGGCATCTTGCATCCGTACTTTGGCGCTCGCGGAAATTTCAATAAGCGCCCAGCCCGATCCACTGGGTGTTCTGGCTGACACGCCTGTAACAACCGGTTTCACTGTGTTGAATGAGGGTACCGAGCCCGTAACCAATATCGTGGTGGACATTCCTATCCCGGGTGACCTGGTGTTGCAGTCAGTGTCATCAACCGATGGCGACTGCACCAGCTCAGCCACTGCGGCTCAATGCACGCTCAATGTGCTGGCATCGACCGCATCGTTCGACGTCACGATTCAGGTTCAGGCGAGTACTGGCGGCATCCGAAATATTGGGGCTACCGTATCAAGCACCGAAGATACAAATACAGGAAACAATGCTGCAACCAGTCGCGTCGTTTTCGAAGCTGCGGTGGATATCGATGTCAACGGCGGCAGCGCCACAGCGACCACCACGACGACAGCCGACGTCCCCGTGCAGGTGAACAACCTCAGTGATGACGTAGCCGATGACGTGGTGGTAGTACTGACGCCCGATAGTGGTTTGACCATCGAGAGCGCGAGCTGGTCGGGCGTAGGTAGCTGCGTTCTGGATATGGGCGTTGCTACGTGTACTGCTCAAACCGTCGGCGCGTCCGCTCAGACAACGATCGATCTGGGTGTCACCAGTGGTCAAACCGGCAGTCGCTCGATCGCTGCTGAGGCGACAACCTCGACCACCGATATCAACACAGCCAACAACACAAGCGCGGCAACCGTGACGATCAACACCGCAGCAGCGCCGCCGCCTGCTAACAACGGTGGTGGCGGTGGTGGTGGCGCCGTGACCTGGCTGCTGGCGCTGTTCGCGGGGCTGCTCGTACGTCGACGTCGAGTTTGAGAATAGCGCTACAACGAGTGTGAAAATAATCTGCCGGGACGGTTGCAAAGTCTGACCGTCCCGGCACAATCGACGGTTCCTTTTGATCGGGAGCTGTCATGCAAGTCACGAACTTTCGCCGCTTCATCGGCGTAGCTATCTCAGCTTTTCTTGTCGCCTGCGGCGGCGATAGCACGGATGCCGGTCAGTCAGCCACAGAAGCAACCGCTATGACCGACACCAAGACCAATCCCTTTGATTCTCTGGCTGCCGAGGCGCCGATAGCCGAAAAACGACCGCTTACGATCGAACAGCACGGCATCGAACGGGTCGACCCGTATGCCTGGATGCGCGACCCCGAGTGGCAGGAGGTCTTGCGCGATCCGGAAACGCTCGACGACGACATCAAGTCTCATCTCGACGCCGAAAATCAGTTCTATGAAGCGGCAACGGATGATCTTGCGGGTTTGCGTGAACAGCTTTTCGAAGAGATGCGTGGCCGCATCAAGGAAGATGACAGCTCGGTACCGAGTGCGGACGGTCCATTCGCGTATGCGGTGAAGTATCGAGAGGGTGGGAACTATCCGATCTACTACCGCATTCCGCGTGACGGGGGCGACGAAACCATCCTGTTCGACGGCGACAGTGAGTCCGGTGATAGCGAGTTCTTCCGCATCTCCTCAGTCGATCACAGCCGCGATCATAAGTTAGTTGCCTACAGCATCGATCGTACGGGCTCCGAGTACTACGACATTCGCATTCGTGACATCGAGACTGGTGAGGAGTTTCCGGAGACCCTGGGGTCGACCGATGGTGATGTAGTTTGGGCAGCCGATTCCAAGTCGTTCTTTTACGTTGAGCGCGACGACAACCAGCGCCCGAAACGCGTCAAGCATCACGTGCTCGGCACGGAGCAGAACGAAGACCTGCTGGTCTACGAGGAGCCGGATGACAGTTACTTCCTGTTCACGGACGAGACGCAAAGCGGCCGCTTCCTGCTGATCGGTAGCGCCAAGAGCACATCAACCGAGTACCGATATCTCGAACTCGATGCAGAACCAGGTACGAAGCCGACGCTCATCGCGCCGCGCCTGGACGACCAGCTCTACTACGTTGAGCATCACGGCGACAATTTCGTCATGACCACCAACGCGGATGGCGCGATCGACTTCAAAATAGTCACCGCACCGATCGATAACCCAGGTCGAGACCAGTGGGAGGACTGGCTGCCGCACCGGGCGGGTACCTACCTGATCGATTTCATCCCGTACAAGGATTACATCGTTCGACTGGAACGACGCAATGCGTTGCCGCGTATCGTTGTGTCAGATTATGCGCGCGACAATGAATACGATATCGAGTTTGAAGAAGCGGCTTACGATGTGGGCATTTCTTCTGGCTACGAATACGACACTACGAATTTGCGTTTCTCGTACGAGTCACCATCGACACCAACACAGATTTTCGATTTCGATCTGAAGTCACGTGAGCGTGAATTGCGCAAGACGCAGGAGGTTCCGAGCGGGCACAACCCAGACCTCTACATGGTTGAGCGCTTGTTCATTGATGCCGATGATGGTGCGAAGGTGCCGGTCACAGTCTTGCGTCTCAAGGAGACCGTCGTAGATGGCACGGCGCCGCTGCTTTTGTACGGTTACGGCAGTTACGGTGCCACCATGCAGGCATCGTTCAGCACAAGTGTTTTGTCTCTTGTCGACCGGGGTGTGATCTACGCGACTGCACATGTCCGTGGCGGCGCTGCGATGGGCCGTCAGTGGTATCTGGATGGCAAGCTCGACAAGAAGAAAAACACTTTCAGCGACTTTGCCAATGCAGCAGAAGCGCTGCAGGAAATGGGTTACGGCAAAAAGGGTGAGACCGTGATCTATGGTGGTTCCGCTGGTGGTTTGCTCGTTGGTGCCACGTTGAATCTCCGCCCCGACCTTTTCGGCGGTGTGATTGCTGCGGTGCCGTTCGTCGACGTCATCAACACGATTTCGGACGCGAGCCTACCGCTGACGCCGCCGGAGTGGGTGGAGTGGGGCGACCCCATCAACAGTGCGGAGGCATACGCGGACATCGCTGCGTACTCACCGTACGACAATATTCGCAGCGATATCGAATACCCGCCGGTGCTTGCGACCGGTGGTGTGGCAGACTATCGAGTCACGTATTGGGAGCCCGCCAAATGGGTGTCGAGAATGCGAGACGAGGCTAAAGGTGGGCCCTTCTTTCTGAAGATGAACATGGGTGCCGGACACTCCGGGTCTGCCGCGCGTTTCGAACGTCTGAAAGAGCGAGCGCACAACTACGCATTCGCACTCAAAATTTTCGGCTTGGATAAAGTCTCAGTCGACGTTCCGGAGTCTTCCTGACTTCAGAGCATTTTCAGGATTGCTTTCCAGTGAGCAGCGGTAACCGGCAGTATCGAGAGCCGGTTACCGCGCTGGAGCAAGCGCATACCCTCCAGCTTGGGATTCATCTTTAGCTCGGCCAGCGAAATCGTGCGTGCGAATTTCTGCTCGAACTGCACATCAACGAGCTGCCAGCGCGGCTTATCCGGAGTGGATTTCGGGTCGTAGTATTTCGCTTCTGGATCGAACTGTGTCGGATCGTCATAGGGTTCACTCACAATCGACATGAGTCCCACGACACCGGGCTCCGCACAACTCGAGTGGTAGAAGAACGCCTGATCGCCGACCTTCATCTCATCACGCATGAAGTTCCTGGCCTGATAATTTCGAATCCCATCCCAGGGCTCGCGTTGGTCGCGCTGGAGATCGTCAATGCTGTAACCATCAGGTTCGGATTTCATTAGCCAGTACGCCATGAGCAAGGTCCTTGATTGCAAGGCCCGCATGATAGCCAAGTTCGGGGCTGTCACAAAAAGTTCATTTGGTGCGTGAATCCGAGTGCCGAGCGATGTCGAAAATTTCGTTGAACTCAACACACAATCCAATGGGAGGAATTAATGAAAAGAGCGATCATCGGCCTGGCAGCGAGCCTGGCACTTGGGCTTGGGGTTTCAGCACAAGATGCAAAAGCCCAGACAATTACGGACATCGTCGTCGCGAGCGGCGGCGAGTTTGACAGAAACCTCAACGATTTTGATATCTTGTTGAATGCCGTTTTGGCGGCTGAGCTCGAAGGCGTGCTGGCTGACACCACAGCCGACTTCACAGTGCTGGCGCCCGACGACCGCGCGTTCCTGCGGCTGGCAAAAGATCTCGGCTACAAGGGCAATAAGGAGTCAGGTGCGTTCGCTGCAATCGTGGGCGCGCTGACAGTGCTCGGTGACGGTGAGCCGATTCCCGTATTGCGGGATATCCTGCTCTACCACGTCTCGCCAGTGGGTCGACCGTCTGAAGAAATTGCGTCGACGCGCATTATCGAGACGGCTCTCGGTGCCACCATTGTCACGAACGGTCGTCGCCTGATCGACAACGACCCCGATATTCGTGACCCATTCCTGCGCTTGCGCACCGGCGGTATCGAAGCCAGCAATGGCATCATCAACCCGATCTCGCGTGTCTTGATCCCATTGGATATTGAAAACACCGTTGCGGATGAGTTGCCGAGTATTGCCGACATCGTTGCTGTGAGCGGCGGTGATTTCGACCATAACCCCAAAGACTTCGATTTGTTGTTGACCGCACTGCAGACTGCCGACTTGGTGGGCGCGGTTGCCGATCGTGAGGCATCACTGACTGTGCTGGCGCCGAACGATCTCGCATTCATCCGCCTGGCCCGAAATCTCGGATACCGCGGCAGCGATGAGGCTGAAGCATTCGGCGTTATCGTGGAAGCCCTGACAACGCTCGGTGGCGGCGATCCTGTGCCATTGCTACAGACTGTGCTGCTCTATCACGTGCTGCCGGAGGCACTGCCCGTGAAGTCAATCATCACCGCTGAGTCGCTGGATACACTGGCTGGTCCGACGATCACGCCCGACGCGCAAACACGTTCACTGGTAGATCAGGACGATAGCTTCCGGGACCCACGCATCTCGTTGGTTGCACGCAAGAATTTCCGTGCCGCAAACGGGTTCGTTAGTACGATCAATCGTGTGTTGATTCCTGCGGATCTCGAAACGCTGTAACGAAGGCGGGCAGGGCGGGCGCAAAGCCCGCTCTGCCCGAATTCCGGATCAGGCGCTACTGCGCCCGCTGGTTGAATCGGCGTCCAACCATTGCGCTGGCGATATTGGTCTTTTGAATGTCAATTGCGCCACCTGCGATGCCCCAGCCCCACGCATCGCGCATTCGACGCTCGATTCGGTACTCCTTGGAGTAACCATAACCGCCCATCAACTGTACTGCGTTACCGGTTACGGTTCGGGCAATCTCATTGGCAAAACACTTGGCGATTGAGCTGTTCTGGATGCTGGGCATACCCGCCTCGGCGTCAGAGATTGCACGGTGAATCAGTAGGCGGGCTGCATCCACCTGCATTTGCATTTCGGCCAGTCGTAGCTGGACGGCTTGAAAGTCGACAATCGGCTTTCCGAACTGCTTGCGTTCCTGCACGTACGCCAGAACCTCATTGAGCGCGCCCGCAGCCTGCGCCATGGCCATAGTCGCATTGCCGCAGCGTTCGAGGTCAAACGCCTGCATGAGTTTTCCAAACCCGCCGGCGCCGACGACAACATTTTCTTCAGGTAACTCCACGTTATCGAAAAAAATGTCGGAACTCGGCACGCCGCGGAATCCCATGAGCGCTTCCTGCTCTCCGAAGCTCACGCCCGGCGTGTCTTTATCGACGAATACAGCGCCAATGCCTTTGGCGCCGGGTTGATCGCTCATACGGCAGTAGACGAGATAGCCGTCAGCGTGTCCGCCGCCGGAGCACCATCGCTTCATACCGTTGAGCACAACACCACCGGATGATTTTTCCGCTCGCGTTGTGAGATCGGTCAGTGCAGAGCCCGCATTAGGCTCTGACATGGCGATCGCGACTACCATTTCACCACCACATACGGCCGGCACCACACGTGCCTTCAGCGCATCGCTACCGAAGTGTTCGATTGCCTTGACCGGCCCTGTGCAAGACTCAAAGACCGGGAACGCAATGGCCGATGAAATCTTGCCGAATTCCTCGAGCACGATCAGAGCATCGAGGCTGCTGCGCCCGAGACCACCCAATGATTCCGGGATATTGATGCCCAGAAACCCCATTTCCGCATATTCGCGAATCAGCTCATGCGTGGGTGGCTGTGTGGTTTTCTCAATTTCATCGGCGATTTCGGGAAGGCGAGCCTGGGCGTAGGTCCGCGCGGCGTCCTGCATCTCCTGTTGGTCCGGAGTCAGCGAAAAATCCATGGTTTACCCTCCCGTCAGAACCGCCCGGAGTGTAGCTCAGCCCTATTTGGAAAAAAACAGTCAGGCCTGTTTATTTTCGACAAGGGCGTCTCTATACTGGAATTTCAACGATTTCCGTACGCTTCGGGGGGAGCCTTTGATGGATCAGGCGGTTATTCATCGCATCACTGCTGGTATGGCCTATGAGGCTGCGCGAGAGACACCACCAGAGGGATTTCCGGAGCTCCCACGCATTCCTGGCGGCCGTTACGTTGACCCAGCTTTCCAGGCGCTTGAGCGAGAGCATCTTTGGCGCAAGGCGTGGGTGTATGCCGGCCACATCGACGAATTCCCAAGCGCGGGCAGCTTCAAGATGTTTACGCGCACCGGTTCTCCTATTTTTCTGATCCGCGGGCGCGATGACGTAGTTCGGGCGTTCTATAACACCTGTCAGCATCGTGGTGGTCCGATCGTCAAAGAAGAGTGCGGGAAAACGCGTGCGCTTGTTTGCGGCTACCACGGATGGTCGTATGACTTTGAAGGCAAGCTGATCAACATTCGCGATCGTCGGGACTTCCCGAATTTCGCCGACGATGAGCACAGACTCCAAAGCGTGCGCTGCGAACGCTTCGGCAACTGGTTGTTTGTCAGCGAAGATCCAGAGGCGGCGCCGTTGCTCGAGAGCCTCGGGCCTGTACCCGCGCACTTCGCGAATTTCGAAATCGACAGTCTGCGGCTAGTCGAGTCGGAGTCCTTCGACGTGGCTTGCAACGTCAAGGTAATCCAAGACGCCTTTCTTGAGGTTTACCACCTTCGCTCGATCCACCAGAAGACCGTTGACCGGTTCCTCGACCATAACGGCACGACGATCGATCTGTGGCCGCAGGGCCATTCTTTGATGGTTACACCCAATCGTCGGCCTGACTGGGTCGATCCTGGCACAGTGGGGATGCAGGAAATCGCTAGCATGCCTGAGATCGTGCGCACGAATAATTTTAGCTACAACATTTTTCCGAATATCGTGACGCCAACCGCGCACACCGGTATGCCGTTCATTCTGTTCTGGCCGGATACCGACAACACCATGAAATTGGATGTTCATTGGTTTGCACCGGACTGGGGTGACGGGGAGCGCGACCCGCTGTGGGATACGCGAATTGCCAACTTCGACCGAATCCTCGAAGAGGACACCCAGTTCGCGCCGCAAATTCAGGCCTCGGTCGAGTCACCGGGATTCCGGGGTATTCCGTTGAACTACCAGGAACGCCGCATCTATCACTGGCATGAGGAACTCGATCGACGCATCGGTGTGGACAAGGTACCCGCACATCTGCGCGTAGCTCCCAAACTTGAGCCCTTTGTTGTCGACTCATGACGCTGGGTATCGCCGATATCGCCGTCTACGTGCCACGACGGCGCCTACAGCGCAAGGCGATTGCGAACGCGCACGCCTGGGCAGTTCCATCGCTCAAGGGTCAGGCGAGCGGCACCGTAGCCGCGGCCAACTGGGATGAGGACAGTGTCACGATGGCGCACGCCGCCTGCCGACAAATCGTCGATGACACGGTTTGCGGTATTCGGTTTTGCTCGACTTCCATGCCTTTCGCAGATCGTTCCCACGCGGCTTTGCTGGCAGAGGCGCTCACGCTGTCAGGCAGCATGCGGACTATGGACGTAGGAGCGTCCGCGCGAGCGGGTAGCAGCGCACTGATGGCGGCGTTGATGTGTCACCAAAACGCACTCGTCGTCGCATCCGAACGCCGTCTGGCAAAGCCGGGTAGTGCAGAGGAAATCAGCTACGGCGATGCCGCGGTGGCGATTCGCACTGGCTCAGGTGACTGCATCGCTGATTACATCGGCGGTGCCAGCCGAGCTACCGACTTCGTGGATCACTACCGCTCCAGCGATGCTGACTTCGACTACGGGTTCGAAGCACGTTGGGTTCGCGATGAGGGTCAGCTTGCAGAATTGCCAGACATGCTTCCGCAGGTGCTTGCCGAGTACGACATTGCTCCCGACTCGGTCCAGTGGCTTGCGATGAACGCGCCAGCCCGCGTGCGTCAGAAGCTTGCCAAAACAGTCGGTTTGACGAATGCGCAATCCGACTTCGAATATGAGTCCAGGGTCGGTAATTGCGGTTGTGCCGATCCCTTTATGGCCCTCGCCGAATCGCTTGCGCGAGCGAAGGCGGGTGACGTCATCATCTCGATCAGTTTCGGCCAGGGGCTGGACGTCATGCTGTTTCGCGCCACCGGCAAGTCGCCTTCAGGACGGGTGCTCGAAGCTATTGAGGGCGGCGAGTCTGATGACAACTATTTGAGATTCCTGAGCCATCGCGGACTGCTCCAAATGGACTGGGGCAAGCGGGCGGAAAGAGATGTCCGCACAGCGCAAAGCGCCTACTACCGCGAGCGTGATCAGGTCTCCGGGTTTGTTGGCGGAAAATGCCGCGTGTGTGGCACGATTCAATTTCCCAGAACGCGTGCATGCGTGAATCCCGACTGCCGAGCGTTCGATTCTCAAACCCCCTATCCATTCGCCGATCTCACGGGCACGGTCAAGAGTTTCACCGAAGACTGGCAGGCGTACTCCCCCGCCCCTCCTTTGATTTACGGAAACATTGGGTTCGAGGGTGGTGCCAATATTCTCATGCAATTTACCGATACCGCTGAGGGTGAGACCAAAGTAGGGAATCGCGTCAGCATGCAATTTCGCATCAAGGACATCGATCGCGTACGGGATTTCCGTCGCTATTTTTGGAAGGCGGTTCCACAGGAGGACGTTGCGTATGGCTGAGGGTATTCGCGACAAAGTGGCCGTTATCGGAATGGGCTGTTCGAAGTTTGGTGAACGCTGGGATATGAGCGCCGCCGATCTTATGGTCGAGGCGTTCGAGGAAGGCATCGCGGACTCAGGCATTCAGCGAGATCAAATCGAAGCCGCCTGGTTAGGTGTGTTTTTTGACGAGCAGAACATCGGCAAGTCGGCAATTCCATTGTCGAATGCGTTGCGCCTGCCGAATGTGCCTGTGACCCGAGTCGAAAATCTCTGCGCAACCGGGACCGAGGCATTTCGTGGGGCCGTATATGCGGTGGCATCGGGTGCGTGTGACATCGCGCTGGCGCTCGGTGTGGAGAAACTCAAAGACACAGGGTTCTCCGGTTTGCCGGAACGCACGCACGGCACATTCGAAGACTTGTGGTTACCGAACTCAACCGCACCCGGTGCATTTGCTCAGCTCGCCAGCGCCTACAGCGCGCGACACGGCATCGATATGAGTGACCTCAAGCGTGCGATGGCGCATATCTCGGTAAAGAGCCACGACAACGGGCTCAAGAATCCGAAGGCCCATCTGCATCGCGCGATCAATGAAGAGCAGGTGCTGAACGCGCCACCGGTTGCGTACCCACTGGGTGTGCTCGATTGCTGCGGTGTCAGCGATGGCGCGGCGTGTGCGATCGTGGCCAAGCCGGAGATCGCAAGGTCGCTTGGCAAGACGGACATCGTTTCGGTCAAGGCCCTGCAGTTGTCGATCTCGAACGGTGTCGAGGCTTCGCACAATTCGTGGGACGGCGCCCACACACTGACAACGCGTCTGGCCTCACAGAAAGCCTACACGGAGGCAGGTATCGACAATCCCTCCGATCAACTCGGCATGATTGAGGTGCACGATTGCTTCTCGGTGACTGAGCTTGTGGTGATAGAGGACCTCGGTCTGTCCGATCACGGCAAGGCACCTTCAGACGTGATGGATGGTCGCTACGACGCCGATGGCGCTATTCCCTGCCAGATCGATGGGGGGCTGAAATGCTTCGGCCATCCTATCGGCGCCAGCGGGCTTCGAATGTTGTACGAAGTTTACTTACAGCTACTCGGTCGGGCTGGCGAGCGTCAGCTGGACGGGGTCGAGTTTGGGCTCACCCACAACCTGGGTGGTATTCCGAATCGCAATGTCGCAAGCATCGGGATTCTCGGAGGGCTGCAATGAGTACTGGTGCAGAAGAAATGCAGGATTCAAATTCGGAATGGGGCTTCAGTGATGAAGAGCTCGCGAGCATGCCGCTCGTTTACCGTGACGATTTGCTGGCAGGGAAAGTATGCGTGTTGTCAGGCGGTGGCTCAGGCATCGGACGTGCGACAGCCTTCGTTTTGGCCAGACTCGGCGCCAGCGTCATGATCTGTGGACGCCGTGAAGAACGATTAGCGGATACCGCGGACAGCGTAAAGCGACTTACCGGGAAGGAAATCGCTTATCAGGCGATGACCATTCGGGATCCCGAGCAGGTCGAAATGCTCATGGATGAGACGTACAAGGCGTTTGGTCAAATCGATGTCCTGGTCAACAACGGTGGTGGACAGTTTCCTCAAGACGCCATCGATTTCAGTGTGAAAGGCTGGAATGCCGTTATCGACACTAACCTGAATGGCACGTGGTGGATGATGCAGGCCGCAGCCAAGCGGTGGCGGGATGCCGACCGCCCCGGACACATTATTAATGTCGTTGCCGTTATCGGTCGAGGCATGCCGCAGGTGGCGCATACCTGTGCGGCGCGGGCGGGGGTGATTTATTTGTCGAAAACGGTGTCCACGGAATGGGCGCCACTCAACATTCAGGTCAACTGCGTCGCCCCAGGATCGATCAGCACAGAGGGTTTGAACGTGTACGAACCCGAGGTCGCTCGAATGTTCCAATATGCCAATCCCATGCATCGGTTTGGTGACGCGTTAGATATTGCTCAAGCGATTGTTTATCTCGCCGCGCCCTCCGGGAAGTTCATCACCGGAGAGGTGCTATCCGTTGATGGCGGCGCACAGCAGCACGGCGAGAACTGGTCGGCCGGCATACCCGACTATTTCAAGGTGCACGGACGCTAGCGGGCGGGTTCAGGCGGCGATGGCTGCCTTGTTCCGTAGTTCGCTGATTCTGCCGTTTGCCCGAGTTGTCGCCGGTCTGGCCAACAGTCGACCCACCCAGCTCGAACGGTTATACGGTTTCGGAGCATCGCGGTAGAAGCGTCCGACGTCGTCGTAAACACCGAAGTCGCGCGCAACGAAGTCTGGATGGAACTGGGCAAAACAGTCCGTCTCGCCATCCCATTCGGTGCCGCCATCGCGTCGCACACCAAAACCGAGCACATCTGTGTGCGCAGAGGCGCCGGCCCGAAATAGCTCTGCATCAACAATGTAGCTGTCCGTTCGAACCCAACGATCTTCGAGCCAAACCTCCACTACGGCATGGTCAACGTAGTCCGAGCCTGGGTTGATCAAGCCGTTCAGTACCTGCGAAGAAAGCCCGAAGAACCTTTGGCGCGCTGGAATGTCGGCGCCACGAAGCAGAGCCGTAAGCAGTGTCGCTTTGGGGTTGCAAAAGCCCTGCCGCGACAGCAGCACTTGGCTCGCTTTCATATCGTAGAATGCCGAGGTGAATCCGAACCGTACGTTGTCGCGGACATGATTGTGTAGCGCTACAGCTCTGGCTCGCTCATCATCGTGATCTTCGCGGACGCGTCGAATCAGCGTCTGCAAGGCGGGATGCGAAAAATCGAGATATTCGGTCTCCCGAAGAAAACGCGCGGGAAAGTCCTTATTCGCCACGGTAGGTTCCTCCTGAACGTTGTTGTTTTCTTGCACTGCTTTTCCTGTTGCTTGGCTAGCGGCAATTTCTAGGATGTCTGTAATCAGGGCTCGGTTTATCTAACGCCTGCTAGTGACAGACTACAGTCTCGCATTCTTTGTTCCCCTCGGATTTGAAATATTTGTGTCAAATTTGCAACAAAGAATCAAAATCGGGGCCTCAGTGCTTGTTTTGTCGCTGTGGCTACCGCGACAATCCGCACTTCTTGAATGAACACTTAATCACTTGAAGCACGTCACTCTCGGAATCGCGCTTGTAACGCTTGCTGGCTGTGCGACGCAGGATGAGCCGCTCACCGCTTTGGACCGGGCGCGAGTCGAGTGTCGGGACACCGATCGAGATCGTTTCCTGCAAAGACGCGATCCGTTGGAACAGGCAGTCGTGGATCGCTGCGTACGCGAGGCCAGAGAGCGCATTGAGGCGGAGCAGCAGGCGCTCGATGAAGCGCTCGAGGCGACCATCGAGGCAGGCAAGCAGCAAGATAAAGAAAAGTCGCAAGAAGACGAGCAGTAAGCTGTGACGCCAAGCCCTCTACAAACGCCTGAGCGCATTGAGGAACTCGACGTGCTTCGAGGCTTCGCGCTGTTGGGTGTCTTTATCGTGCATTTCGTGGGCTCTGCTTTCTACGAGTTGCCTTTAGATGAAGATCAGTCAGACCTGTGGTCAGGTCAGTGGTATCACGCAACGGCCTTGTTCATTTCGGATCTGTTCTTTCAGAACAAGGCCAACACGCTTTTTGCCACGCTCTTCGGCATGGGGTTTTGGGTCATGCTCGAGCGATTAAGCGCACGCAGTGCAGACTTCAACGGAATCTATCTGCGCCGACTCGCCGTGCTCTTTTTGTTGGGTATGTTGAATTGGTTTTTGATCTTTCCCGGGGATGTACTGCACGAGTACGCCTTGATCGGTTTCGCGCTGTTCGCTTTGCGCCGGGTGTCTGCAAAGACCATGCTGCTTTTGGGGCTGACGCTTGCGTTGTTAGGGCGGCCGCTCGCGGCGCATTTGCTGGACGGTTTGGACCTCTCTTTCGAGGGGTTCGACGACATTCAAGTGGCTGCATTCGAGCAGGGCGAGTACTTGACCTGGGTCGGCATGATGGCGTCATCGATGTTTCAACGCGATTTTCTTTATGCCGGTCTTCTTGGTTGGGGCCTGTATATCTTCGGGCGTTTTCTGTTGGGTGCATGGGTGATGCGCGAAGGATGGATTCAACGGTTGCGCGATATTCCGGGAACGCCGAAAGCGGCGGTTTGGCTATTGGCCGTCGGTCTTGCAACGGAACTCGGTTCACTGTTGATTTTCATGGAGATCATTCCGGGCAGCGAGATGATGGACGCGACGCTACATATGATTGGTGCACCGGTGACCGCTGTGGGCTACGCGCTTGCGCTTATCGCATTGTTCCAGACTGAGCGTTGGCGTTCGGTGGTGTCCTGGTTCGCACCGGTCGGGCGAATGGCATTGACCTGTTATGTCGCTCACGGCTTGGTGTTCACAATGATCTACATGCCGTTCGGGCTCGACCTGTTAGGGGTAATCGCCCCAGCGCTGTCTTTGCTGATCGCGCTAACACTCTATGTGGCACTGACGCTCGCTAGCCATTCTTGGTTGCAGCGATTCCGGTACGGACCGCTCGAGTATCTCTGGCGATGGGCGACATACGGCAGTGCGCCGTTGTTTCGGGCTCCACAAGTCTGAAATCTGGCGCAAAAAAAAGGTCGCGAGCGAAACGCTCGCGACCTTTAGTCGAGCTTGGAGCAGCTCCGGTTAGTCGTCGCTCAAATCCAGCTTCACGATGATTGGGTCGTGATCGCTGGTGACACTCTCGATATCCTCTGCTGCGTCGATCGCAGCGTGAACTGCATCGAATTCAGCCGGGAACAGTGACGGGCTGACCAGGATGTGATCCAGCGCTTGAGAGTTTCCGTTGAAGATAAACGAGTAGGCATCCGAAACGTCTGCAGTGTTCGTCAGGTTGATGAGACCTGCCGTCTCCAGTGTGAGCAAAGGCGTGCGGAACTCGAACTCGTTGAGATCGCCCAATACAACGACGCGTGCGTCTGCGTCCATCGCAAGGATGTCGCTTACGAAGCTCGCCACCACAGTTGCCTGATCCGTGCGCTCTGGCTCCGAGAACAGTATCGGCGCCTGGTTTGGACCGAACAGCGGGTCATCACCGAACTTGGAGCTGAAGTGGTTGTTGATCACGAAGATTGACTTACCGTTCGCTCTGAACTCGGCCGCCAGCGGCTTACGAGCCCCTGCGAATGCCTCGTTCTCCGGGTCGACATAGCCCGGATTGAACAACAGACGTGGTCCGCGCGCACCCTTTATGACCGAGTTTGCGGTTGTGGCATCAGCGCCCTTGCGCTTGGCAAACCGCACACGTTTCGGGTTGTAGAGGTAGGCGACACGAATGTTGCCGCCGGGCTGCCCACCATTGTCGAGATCGAGCGGCGGAATTTCGATGAAGCGGTATCGTGGCCCACCGGCGTTACGGATCGTATTTGCCAGTCGACGCAGGGTCAGGTCTGCAGACACCACACCGTCATCGGTGGGGCCCGAGTTGTCCTGGATCTCCTGCAAACCGATGATATCGGGCGACTGCATGTTGTTGACGATGATATTCGCCAGATTGGTGAACTGGCCGTTCTCTTCGTCTTCCGGGTCCAGATTCAACACGTTGAACGAGGCGATCGTGATCTCGTCACTACCTGATGCGACAACCGTTGTGGTCTCCGGTACGAACGTCTCACCGCTGTCGGCGATGTCCGAGGTTGTGATGAACAGGAACTTGCCGAAGTTGTAGCTCACAACCGCGTCAATCGGTCCTGCGATGCTCTCGCCTGTGAAGTAGTCACCGACATCGCTGATGCGGTTGCTGATGACCTGAATTTCGGGGTTGAAGTCATCGGCAGATATGCGTGCTCCACCAAACACGGTCGGCAGGCTGACCGCCGCACCCATGTCAGGCGCTACGTACAACTCCTCGTTACCCGGTCCTCCGGACCCAAACACTCTCTTCGAACCGACCACCAGCGGTGATTCGATACGAGTGAGCATGCCCTCGAGGCTCTCGTAAAAGTCGAGGCCATCGCCGACCGGATCAAATACAGCGAGTGGATCTGTTTCGACATTGATGGATGCGAGGCCTACGGCCGCCGCGTCATCATCGATGACTACGGTGGGAGGTGTGCGACCATTCGCACCGACAACAATCGGAGCGGGCAGAGCAACGCCACTCATGTTCGTCACGATATCCTCAACGGCGCTCAACTGCGTGGTCGACAGGCCCTGTGAACCAGGTCGGAACTCACTCACCGCTGCCGAAATCTCGATGTCGTCACCGACCGCGACGGTAGGTGCACCGCCGGTGAATACGAAGATTGCATCGGAAGTGGCAATGTTGGCATCGCCGGCCGGATCCTGCAGGTAGAACCCGTTGCGGTCGACCGCTGTGACGACGCCCGAGGTGATCACACGCTCACCAACAAACGGTGACAAATGTCCCGCACCCTGAATCTCCATAATTGTCAGCGGGATCGCGGGCGCTTGGACAAGGCCGGAATTCATCGGCGTTGGTGCTGGATCGCTCAGGAAAAAGTCGAGCTGTCCAAGCGCAGGACCGCCATCTTGCGCAACGCCCATCTCGTCGGCTCGGAAGAAACCGGCTGGCAGGAAGTTGCCATCAGGACCGATAGTCAAATTCGGTTCAAAGGCTTCACCCGCGCGGTTTGCAATATCGTCAGGCCCAGAGTCGCGAACATAGACCGAATCTGCGATGTCGCCGTTCCCTTGAACCAAAATGATGGTGTAGGAGCCATTCTCAATGGCGTTCGAAGGAAGCTCGAGATCGGCAGACTCGCCGAATGCGCCGACAGCATTCTCAGTGGCGAGCAAGTAGAAACCACCCGGTTCGATCACTGTGTCCGGGGGAATGATGTAGGGACTGCCTGCATCCGCACCGCCGAACGAGCTGCCAGCATCGGAGTCCCACAGTTCGATGCTCCAGCCGCCGATTGAAACTGCTGAGGTTCCCGCGTTGTAAAGCTCGATGAACTCGTTATCCACTCCGGTGTTGCTGCCAAGAACTTCGTTCAGGACGACGGCGGGACCACCAGGATTGATCGCACCTTCGCTCACGATCAGATTGCGTGCTGCATAGGCTTCGGAGCCACCGTCACCATTACCTGTGAACTCGATGGTGAGCATGCTGCCGGTGGAGGGCAGCGTCGCCGAGAAGGTTGTGAACGCATCCGAAAGTGTGGTGCCGTTCAACGTGAGCGGGTCGTTCAACTCCGGCATCGCGCCGCCTTCCATCGTGTAGACCTGCGAACCGTCCTCGTTGACGGCAAGTTCGAATAGAGTCTCGGTTGGGCCACCGTCCAGCGACCACGTCCAAACGAAGGTGTCCGAAGATTCGAAATCGCCCATGGCCGCCATATCGATGGAAACCGCCAACTCAGCAGCGCCCTGAACGTCGAAGACCCAGGTTGCGGTTGCCGAATTTCCCGGATTAGCGCCGTTGACAGTGTCGACCATACTGAGGAAGCGATCCGTCGGAGCCACGCTAGAGTCAATGATGCCCTGCGTATCGCCAGCGAATGCGCCGCCGCTTATGCCAACAACGCTGTCGTCGGCGATGGCGAATGGAACGCCTGCGGCTTGCGGCCAGCTGCCGTAGGCAGCAACACCGAACCAGTCACCCGGTCCCCATTCGGTAGCAGGGTCTGTGCCACCTGCAGTTGCGACCGAAAAACTCGTGAGACCTTGGCTTTGATCGCCGACCAAATCGAACGCAACGGTTTGCGCCTGCAGCGAAGTTGAAGCGAGGGCGAGAGCTGAGCTTATTGCCAATGGCAAGAGCTTAGACTGTAAAGGCGCATCCCGGCGGGAACGCATCGATGGCTTAACCGACATTATTGTTATCTCCGATGGATTAAGAATCCGGGAGTGATCGCTCTGCACCGGTTCGTGCCACCCCCGTGTTGACTTGCCGAGAATAGGAAACGTCGGTGACGTTATGTTTACAATTTAAATAAAATGTCAAAAAGCCCGTGTTGCTAGCGTTATGTCACATACCGAATAGGGGACGAAGCATTGGCACACGCTGGATGATGAACTCGTAGACCAAGAAGCATCCGCCTGCTGTACCACCGAGAACGAGCAAAGGTTCGGCCACCGGGCCAAGTTGAAGGGGTGCGAGGTTGCCACCGAGTACAACGGTCAGGGTCTGGTGCAGGATGTACCACGGAAAAACGGCGGCGGTTGCATAAGTGACCCAGCGCTTCGGTCGATTCAGATACTGGTGGCCGTAGGCGAAGAGGATGAGAATCCAGGTCCAGCGATTTACATAGATCGAGAGATAGCTCAGTTGCTCAATGAGCAGATTGGGGTCCTCGCCTACCCACCAGTCTTGCGAGCGCAAGCTGACGTATGCGATCAGCCCTGTCACCAGGAGTCCACGGCGCTGAGCGGCGAGCGTTGCCCACCATTCGGTGTTTCTGCCAAGAAGAAAGCCGTAGGTGAACATCGTCCCGTACAACGCATGCGCGTAGAAGTCGCCAGTAAGGCCATGGTCGATGTAGGGAAAGTGCGGAAAGACAAAATTGCCATAAAGCATCAGTGGGACGACGGGAACGACGACGACCCAGATGCCACGAAGCCGGCGGAATGCGGTGTGGACTCCGGCAGCGCGCAAAGCGCGACCGGCCGGAATGATCAATAAGGTGTAGAGCAACACATACGGCAGATACCAAAGGTGGTTCCATGTCCATACCACTCGATTTTCGCCGCCCCATGCCTCACCCGGGAAGTCTTGGAAGCTCAGATACTGCATCCAGAATTTCCAGAAACCAGGTTCGATGATGCCTTTGCCCAGAGCCTCGAAATACGGCTGTGGGGCGACGATGACGGCCATGCCAAAAATCAAAGGCAAACCCAGTCGCCAAAGCCGCCGGCGAGCTAACTGACTGCCACTGTATTTTGTCCAAACGAAGGCAACGGCGAGGCCTGAGATGACAAATAGCAGCGACATTCGCCATTGGTTCAGAAATCGCATGGGCTCCTGGAGCCATAGCGACGTGTAGGTCGATTTGATGTGCCAGTCCCAGTCTCGAACGTAGAACATGCCACAGTGGTAGAGAATCAAGAGTCCGAACGCGATCACGCGCAGGGCGTCTATGTCGTGGCGGCGAGTATCTTTTGCGGTTCGCATCGTTCGCTCCTCGTTAGTGCGAGCACCATGCTGCGTCCCGCGCGCACTTTGGTCAGCGGTCAAGTGATTGATTGATCGGGGTTTGTGATGAGTTGCGGGTCCGCAGTGACAAGTGGTGGGCAACGCGAAGGGCGGGGAGGTAGTCTTTGCGCGTGATGCTCCAGAGTTATCTGAGAAACCGCCAAGTCTGGGAAACGCTGATTTTCGTGGCGTTGCTTGTGCTCGGGTTCTTGTCCAACACCGCGACTGAAATCATCGATTATTCGCGGAATCCCGGTGGACCGAGCCCCGTCCAGGCGTGGATTCTTGAGGGGACGAGTCATTTGGGTCTCGCTCTGGCCATCCCGCTGGTGCTCTGGCTGGATAGCAAGTCGCCTTTGCGCTTTCAAACCCTGGCTCGCAGTTTGCCTGCGCACGTTGTCTTCAGCGTCGTGTTTTCCGCCGTCCACGTATCACTGATGTACGCGGGGCGAAAGGTGCTGTTCCCGATCTACATGGGTTATCCCTACGGTTGGGACAGTGTCCTCGGTGAATTCATTTACGAATACCTGAAAGACTTCCGAACCTACCTCCTGATCCTGTCCTTGATTTACCTCTATCGATTCGTACTGCTCCGCTTGCAAGGAGAGGCTGGCTTCCTCGCCGCTAACGACTCTGGAGAGCAGAACACGGCACCAAATGACCGATTTCTGGTCAAAAAGCTTGGCAAAGAGTTCTTGGTTCGAACGAAAGACATCGAGTGGATCGAGAGCGCTGGGAACTATGTCAATTTGCATGTTGAAAAGCGCGTATACCCGCTGCGTGGCACCATGGTGCAGATTGCGGACCGATTGTCAGATCAGGGGTTTATCCGGGTTCACCGTTCGGCGATTGTTAACACTGACCGAATCGCTGAGCTCGCTGTATCCGATTCGGGTGATGGTGAACTTCGATTGACCACCGATGCGCGGGTGCCTGTGAGTCGACGCTATCGGCAACAGGTCAGGACGGCGATGAGCGGCGGTGAATTGCTGAGTTGATGCTCCCGGAATACAGGGGCAACGATTACACTGGGCAAGAAGTTTAAGGACGTACGGAGTCAGAAGAGGGTCAAATATGTTGCGTGTGGTGCTTTCGCTGTTGATGCTGACTCTGGTTTCGGGTTGTGCGTCCAGTTCGAATGTGGCGGATGATCCGCTGTTGGATGACGAGCGCGTTATCAATGACCAGTTGCCGGCGCCGCAGTACGGCACGGAGTACTGGAGTGCGATTCGAGCTTGTCAGCAGACGGGTAGATCGGTGCAAGAGTGTCAGTCTGGCGCCGACCGCGGTGTCAGTGAAGCGCTCGCGGTGGAAGAGCGTATGCGTCGAGAGCGTGCCGAGCGTCGCGCTGAGATCGCCGAACGCGCCAAGATCCCGAAGGAAGTGGTCGTCGATGATGTCGAAGGCGCGGAATCACAGCGCTCGATCCTCTATGACTGGGAAAACGAGGCGTCCGAGTCTATCGATACGGAAACCGAAGAGGACTCCGAGTGAAAACGATCCGAGTAACGTGCTTGGTCGCCATGCTAGTGGCAGTTGCGTTGGGTACCGGCTGCCAACCGCTTGGCCCAACTCGTGTGTCGGAGTCTCGCACCACAGTGACGGAGACCGACCGTGACGGCGAAGCGGGAACGTTCGGAGTTGCTGAAGTGAGGAAAGCCTCTGAAGGGGTGATCGCTCAGGCGTTCGCCGACGAAGGGGATGTGCGAGTCATTCCATTCCAGATCCAGCTGCCAGATGTGAATGTGGATGTGAAATCTGCATTCTTGCCGGGCAAGGATGAACGCGTGTTCATCACAGGTTCTGTTGAGATTGCCGAGGGTAGGTGTTCGCTTGAAGTGTACGCAAGAGCTGCGCAGGAGCTCAGCGCGTCCAAAGTGATCGATGCCGAAGGCATGTGCGATCAGGATCTATCAGAGTTGTCCGCCTACGCTGAAAAGGCCGCCGCATTGATTAGCGACAAGTACGTCAAGTAGGACCAACTGGCAAGACGACTAGTCGAGGTGTAGGTCGATCATTTCGATCGATTGCTGCATCGCCTCCTCGAGGCGGTTGTAGTAAAGCACCACGTTTTCGTGTCTCGACTGACCGATTGCCAACAACCC
Source organism: Pseudomonadota bacterium (assembly GCA_038521865.1). Lineage (GTDB taxonomy): Bacteria > Pseudomonadota > Gammaproteobacteria > Steroidobacterales > Woeseiaceae > CALBPI01. The sequence continues at coordinate 127,071 of JBCBKO010000004.1, forward strand.
AATGAATTGACTGTTGTCGAGCAGCTCTGAGTGGGTTGCTTTAACCGGTACCGGGAATCCAGCGGCTGAGGCCATTTCACCCCCACCACCGGGTCTACCCTGCCCGACTCCCGCATTGTATACCTGTACCAGCGACCCCTCGCGATTCAGGAAGAGAATAAGCTCGCCTTCCAGAAAAGCCCAGGCGTTCTTTTCGTGAAAGCCGGTTGTTTCTACGAGAAAGGGAAGCGCCGCAATGCTGCGCTTGAGCTCACCGTTGTCAATCGTGGTGAGTGACCCAGATTCCAAGATGCTCACCAAAGCGCCGGTCGAAATGTCGATTCGACCGCCCCACGTGATTTTTTCCAAAAGAGCATCGACCTCGGACTCGTCGAGCGGTCTGGCTGCTGTCGTTAATGCGAAGAGCTCATCCATTGCGGCAATGACGGCGGTCCGAAATCGTCGCTCGTGTTGGATCTCGACGATATTGCTTTGCAACTCGTCACGTAGCGCCGCCAAACTCTCGTCGATGAGCTTGTCTTCCTCACGGTTTGACCACCAGGCATCGATGCCGAAGGCAAGCAGTATGCTGATCACGATGGCGAATCCCTCAGCAGAGATTCTTGGCCATGGAATCTGACGCGTTTTTTTCATTGGTGAGTGACCCAAGTTTTAGCGTTGAGGTGTTAATGGCATGCGTCGGTGCTTCGAGCGGTCCGACAGATTCCGACTCGCACGGTCGCGAAGTCGATCCCACTCGGCTCGATCAACGAGTACATACCGTCCGGTGACTTCGCGAAGCGCGGATAGAATTTGAGCGAGATACCGACCCAACCACACCAAAATTGCGATGACGAGGCCAAGTAAAAGTGCACCGGCAATATAACCGGTCGTACGGGCTTTTGCGGCGATGTCGACAAACGATTCGGTCATTTGTTCGAGTCTCGTCAGAGACGGTTCGACCACAGTGACATTCACTTCGTCTGCAACGCCGCGTGTCACATCAGCGAGAGTCGTTTGGGATTTCAGCAGGGCCTCTTCGAGGTTGGGTGCGGCCTCGCCGGTTGCTTCGACCAAACGTGTCAAACTGGTAATCACCTCATTCAAAGCGGTCAATTCATCACCCGGTAGTGCAATGCCGGAAGTCCGTATTGACTCCAGAACGACGGTCAGTCTGTCGATAGCGGCCAGGGTATCCGCGGACATGTCGTCCAATCCCGTGATCGTAATTGTGATCGGCGCTTCACCCGGAGAGCTATCAGTTCTCAGAGGCTCCACTTCTTGTGGATAAGCGGGTGCATGTAGCAGCAGGCAATACACAACCAGTATGAACGATCTCATTGGAGGAAGGCATCCTCAGGCAGGGTGTCGCAGCTGTCGATCTCTTCTGGTTGGTTGTTGCGATCAGAAATCCAGCATTGTTCAAAGACGGAGCAATAGCACAGCGTGAGATTGATGGTTGCGTTTTGACGCAGCTCTACAGACAGCTCCGGATCGTTGATCTGGATGACTCGAATTTCCTGATCGGGGGAAAGCACGCGAGTTGAGACATGCGATTGGATAAACCCTCGCTCAGGAAGGCGAAAATCGTTTTCTAACCACTGTTGCCACGTTCGGTAGCGAGTACCATTCGCCTCAAGTACGGCATACCGAATCAGAGCTGGACCAGTGCCGCGATTGCTCACCGCGTAGCTGAGCTCGGAGCCGGTGAACGAGCGATAAAACTCTACGTGCGGCCAGGTAGCTGCGCGCGCCGAAGCGCGGTCGATCGAGGCGGAGTACACAGCAACGATCACCGCGGCAACACTCGCCACCATAGCTGACGCAGCGACGACGATCTCGCTGCTCGCAAACCAGCGCTTCCGTATTCCCACCTTTTGGTCTCCGTCTACCCCCTGTGCTCAGCGTAGCGCTAAGCCGACGGAGTGACCAGAAAAATGTTCAGTGTTCTGGTCCTCGCTGCAATATGCGCTCCCACTTCGGGTATTCTCAACGTCACGCAACAGGAGCATTCCGCGATGAAACGACTGTTCAAATGGCTTGGTGTCGGCGTGCTGATCGTATTGCTTGGCGCAGGCGCGCTGTTCGTCAACGTTTGGTATTTCAAACCTGTCAGCATCGACTTGTTCTACACCAGAGTATTCTTGCAGTTTGGTCTTCGGGATCCAGAGCTGCTCACATCCATTGGTTTGTTCGAGCAATTCGGGGTCCGTGGTCACAACGCGAAGTTGGCAGATGCATCTCCGGACGCTGATCGTGAGCTTATCGAATGGTGGCGAGATCAGTATGAGGTGTTCCAGCGATACGATCGCGATGACTACGAAGGTCAGGACCTGCTCTCCTACGATATCTTCGATTATTTCGCGAGGAGTACTCTCGAAGGTGCAGATCGATGGCGGCTCTATAGTTTGCCGGTCAATCAACTGTTCGGTGTACAGAGTAGCGTTCCGGACTTGCTGATCCAGCAGCACGTTATCGAGGATGAAAAAGGCGCGGAGCATTACATCGCACGACTCAACGCATTCGATACAAAATTCGCGCAGGTGACCGCATCGCTGGCCGAGCGCAGGGACGCCGGTATTCACCCACCGTCGTTCGCCGTGACCAAAGTCATTGATCAGCTCGACAAGTTTCTTGCCCCGGCGCCGAGCGAACACCCGCTAGTGACGAGCTTTGATGAACGCATGGCGAAGATCGACGCCTCTGAGATTTCTGAGGCGCGTCGCAGCGAGTTGCGAGCGTCCGTCGTTGAAGCGGTAGAGAATGTTGTTTATCCAACTTACAAGAGTCTGCAGTCTTATCTCGGTGACCTCTCCGGAGTGGCAACAGACAACCACGGGGTCTGGCATCTACCGGACGGCGACGCCTACTACCAGTTTGCGATTCGAGAGAACACGACGACCGATCTGACAGCGGATGAAATTCATCGATATGGACTCAGCGAGGTCGCACGAGTGGGTGCTCAGATGGACGCGATTCTTCGTGATCAAGGGCTGACGGAGGGGACGATCGGTGAGCGCGTGCGTCAAATCGCACAGCGCGAAGATCAACTCTACCCGGACACGGATGAAGGGCGCGCTCAGATCATCGCTGACTACCAGGCGATCATCGATGAGATCGACCCAGCGATGGACGAGTACTTCAACCTGCGCCCTGACGTTGGCGTTGAAGTTAAGCGTGTACCGACGTTCTCCGAAGCCACGGCGCCACCAGCCTACTATCAACCACCGTCGCTAGGTGGGTCGCGACCTGGTGCGTTCTTCATCAACTTGCGCGACTTAACAGCCAATCCAAAGTTTCAGATGCGCAATCTTGCCTACCACGAGGCGATTCCCGGTCATCACTTTCAAATTTCGATTGCCCAGGAGTTAGAGGGTCTGCCGATATTTCGTCGTTTGGTTCCGTTCGTTGCATACGTTGAAGGGTGGGGGCTTTATTCCGAACAGTTGGCCTGGGAGATTGGTTTTACGTCCGACCCGCTGGACAACCTTGGGCGACTTCAGGCAGAGATGTGGCGAGCTGTGCGACTGGTCGTCGATACCGGCATGCACGCCAAGCGCTGGACTCGCGAGGAAGCCATCGAGTACATGCTAGAGCACACGGGTATTTCAGAGGCTGACGTGGTCGCAGAAATCGAACGCTATCTCGTTTTGCCCGGGCAGGCTTTGGGCTACAAGATCGGTATGCGAAAAATTCTGGAGCTTCGCTCGGATGCCATCGAAGCGCTCGGCGATGACTTCGATCTTCGGGAGTTTCACGACCAGGTTTTGGGCTACGGTTCGCTGCCGTTGCCTATTCTCGAACGGGTTGTCGAAGAGTGGGTCGTCAGTAAACAATCGAGAGTTGGATCGTGATTGAACCTTGGGGTGACGCATGAGGCTTTTGGTTTTCGTTGCGGTGATGATTCTGTCTGGTTGTCGATCTTTCGGCAGTGCTGGATCGGTCAATGCCTCAGACGCCGTCGGCGATGACGGAGTTGGTGGGGGGCTGGCAGGTAGCGAGCAGCCGCTGCTCGTTCAGAAGGAGTTGAAGCGCGCCAGGGCAGACGAGATTTACAACTTCGTGAAGGATCGTGTCGAGGCGGAAGATCCGGTAGTGACCGGTTTAGACTTGCAGTGTTTGAACTACATCGGGTTTTGGGACCGAGAAGCGTTCCTGCCGGAATTCGACACGGCGTGTAGCTACATCGCGGTCTTCCAGTGCGAGCCCCATATCGCCGTCGGCGATGGAATCTGTATCGGCGAGTACTCCGACAGCGAGGCACTGGTACTTATTCAGCGTGTGAAATTGAAGGGCAACTGATGCAGACACCTACCAACACAGATCTCCCAGCGATCGCGAGCTTGCTATCGAAAAGCGGTCTGCCAATCGACGATCTGGATGATCAGGATCTATCGCTTTTCCGAATTGTCGGTGATCCAGACGCGCTGGTTGCGGTTGCGGGTCTCGAACGCCAGGGTGACCTTGCGCTTATTCGGTCTGTAGCGACCGCGACGAGTGTGCGTGGGCAAGGCATAGCGAAAGCACTCGTTGCGGATCTTGAAGCACTCGCCATCGAAAAAGGCATAGACGCCATCTATCTGTTGACCGAAACCGCCGAGAGATTCTTCGCGCATCTCGGCTACATCGAACAAGATCGAACACGTGTTCCACCTTCTATCCAACGCTCACGCCAGTTTTCTTCCATCTGTCCGGACAGCGCTACTGTGATGTGCAAATCGCTTTGACGCGGTGATCCGCACTAGAGAATGGTTTTGACTTCCTCTAGCGGCAGTGTTCGCAGTGCGTCGGTCGCAGCGGAGTCTTTACCCACGACGTGAAAGCTCATTACGGCGTGCTCTGACAGCACGATGACACCACGCGTGCTGTACTCACCGCTGAACGCTTGTTCCGGAGCCTCCATATAGGCTTTTAAACCACCAAGATCGACACTCCCCGTTTCAGGCAGCGGCACTGTCGCAACGCATTGTCGGCCTACGAGTACACTAAGGTAGATAAACGCGCCCTCGGATAGCAGCTCGCCGATATCCAGGCATCGTGGTTGCGTGCCAACTGGGTCGAGTGACAGGTCAGGTACTGAGAAGTGATCGGGCATCACCGTTTGTAGTTGTGTCTTGAGCTGCTCAGCCTTGGTCATCAGTTGTGCTTCGGTCGACCCTCGGTTCGCAGCATCAGGCGCGTTGGTCGAAGCATCGATAAACGCCTTGAGCGCCATATCGTCGACCATCGACAGAGATACTTCCGGCGCGCCGGTTGGATCAGCGATACGGACGAATATCACCCCAGCAGGGGCGGCATCGACGATCAGCATGGGTGGCATTCCCTGCGTGCCCGGCAGAACAAACACGGTCCTACCCTGTACTGTGCGCCGCTCGGCCGACTGTCCCGGGGGTGGCCCGCCGGACACTCGAGCGACGAACTGCGGATCGGTGTAGACCATGACGGGAGTGGGTAAGCCAGGGGTGTCGTATGTTCTTGCGCACGCGATCGGCGCACCCATGAAGCCAGCTTCACCTGTGCTATCGGGCGCATTGGTTGCCGAGACGGCACCCAGTTGATCCGCGAGCAAAGCGCAGGCAGCCGACGAGTTCTGTTGACCTGCCGGACTTGCGTCCAGAAGATCAGCCACGCTCGAGGCGAGCGTCACATCGGATGCGGGCATCGCTACCGGAATGGTGGCAGCGATCAGGATTGCAATTATCGGTGGCAGTAACAAGCGTCGCATCATTGAACAGTCCTATAGCCGCACTAATTCGACGCGACGGTTTTGTTGACGACCCTCAGGCGTGCCATTGTCCCCGACGGGCTTGTCGGGTCCGAAACCCGCGGATTCCAGACGCTCGCCGTCGATACCGTAGGTCGAGATCAGGTGTTCGCGCACCGCTTTCGCACGAGCCGTGCTCAATGCTTTATTGGTCGCCGCACTTCCGGTCGTATCCGTGTGTCCTTCGATACGCAAACGCAGATCACCGTAGCGGTCCATCGTGCGTGCGATTTCTTTCAGCGTAGGTGTCGACTCCGGGCGGATCGATGCGCTACCGGTAGCAAACAAAATCCCCTGAGTTGCGAAACGACCATCAGCCATCAAACGGTCGTAGAGAATTTCCCGTCCACCGGAAGCAATACGTATGTTGTCGAGGTATACCGGCTTTTCCTGATCGACCTCGCCGACGACGTAGACGTGCAGCTGATTGCTTCTTTGCAGGTCAGCATTAGGAACATTGACCACGCGTGTTTCGTCGAGATACATCTTTACGTATTTGCCGTCGGCCATAATCCGGACCGGCGTGATTTGTTCCATGGTTCGAGTCTGTCGCGCATGGCTGACGCCGCCGTTGCCACCGCGGATACCGGTTTGGAAGTAGTCCGACACCGTAAAGAACGCACTGCTGTAATTCTTCGCCCGACTCTGGAAACAGGTGAAGGGGCTGCTGCTGTTGTCGAGAGGCCCCGTCGCCAAACACAGGCTGTGCCAATAGTGGGGCGCGTACAAATCGAACTCGACGGTGAAGCGCGTGGGTAGTTCTTCGCCAAGATCGATCGTGAAGCCCGAGTCACTTGTGATGCGCATGAGCTGGCTGCCCTGCCACTCGACGGTTTCCATATTGCCGCTGACAAACCCGATGCGTCTCGGTACATCCCCAACGTACTCGTTCTCGAAATCCTCGATGAACAGGGGGCGATCGCCTGGAACGAAGTCATAGTTTGCCCAGACGCTGTCAGACCCCGGCGTCGCGGGTGCGGCGTCACTGGCAGGGCTGCCGGCGTTGGCAACGGCTACGGCTTGTTCGTCCTCCGGCAGAGCTTCCCCGTTTTCGTCAGTGACGACGACATCCCGCCCTTCGTCCTTGGCTTGTTGAATACAGTCGAGATCAGTGACAGCGCAGATAACCGCGTCGATCGCATCGGTGGTCAGCTCGTCGGTGCGTTGCTCAACTTCTCGATCAACCGCACGTTCCGCGCCTCGTTTGGCAGCGTCCTTCAATCGATCGAGAAATTGCGCCTGTGCGTTTCCCGGCAGCACCAATGCAAGGCAAAGCGCAGCCAGTCCAGCCATTTTCGAAGTATTCACAGATTTTCCCCTTCGCAATGAGCCAGCGCGGACGGCCATCTGTGTCCGCGCCGGCATTTCGTCCTAAATCAAACTCTACCTGGTCTCTTACGCAGAAATATCTCAGTACGAGCCAATCCTACAGTCTCTCCGTCCCGCACTGCCGTTGCTTCCATGACGAATTTGCCTGTGCCCATGCTTGACCAAAGGCGCTCGAGCTGTGCGCGCGCCGCACGCTCGCCACCATACACCCCCTCCGGGAACGGTGTACCTTCATTGACGCCGCGGAAAATATCACCGGGGAAGAAGATGTCACCGGGGAAGAAGTGGATGCCAAAAGAGTAGTTCTCCTTGGGGGAAACGCCAACCTTTCTCATATTCGCAGGGATGGTCTTGAGTTGGCCCACGACTTCTCCATCCTGAATAAAGGTCAGAAAAAAGACGAGCCCGTCGATATCACCGTTACCTTCCCATGAAAGAGCTGCCTTCGGGTTGTCTTTGTCGGCGCAGCAAAACGACGTAGCGAGTTCATCGAGAGACTCGACGGTTGTCCAGTCGACACGATGCTCCATGTCCATGATTAGAGATCCGTCGGCGGAAGCACACACGGGCGCCAGCGCAAATACGGCAAGAGTCAGGAATCGTTTCAACATGTCATTTCCTCGTTGTTTGTTTTTGTCGAAGTCTCTCAGCAATTTTGTGAACGTAGCCACACGAAATGGTGACGCTCATGGGTAATCACGTAAGATCGAAAGGAAAGGGCTCACGCTCGTAAAAAAAACACCGGACAGAATTTTTGGGATATGGCTGATACATCGTCGCCAACGCAATTGCTTGCTGCCTACCAGGCGGGTGAGAAAGAAGCGCTAGCGGATCTGTTCGAACAGGTCTACGACATGCTGTACGGGCTGGCGCGACTGCAGCGGTCCAAATGGCAGGGTGACTACACTGTCGGCGCGACTGCACTTGTGAATGAGGCTTATCTGAAGCTGATTGATCAGACGGGCGCGTCTTATCGCGATCGATCTCACTTTCTCGCGGTGGCGTCCCAAGCGATGCGCCATATTCTGATCGACTACGCACGACGCAGGCAGGCGCTTCGACGTGGCGGAGATCTCGAGCGCGTCCAAATTGACGAGCTTTTCGATTTGAGTGATGCGCGAGTCGATGAGTTGATCGATCTCAACGAGGCAATGGAGAAGCTCAGTGAGCTGCAGCCAAGACAAGCTCGCGTTGTCGAGTGTCGTTTGTTTGGTGGCATGCAACTTGATGAGACCGCCGAAGCGCTAGACCTTTCGAAGGCAACGGTGAAGCGGGACTGGACAGCCGCGCGGGCACTCTTGTTCGCGTTATTGAATCCCGACTCATGAGCTGTTTGTGTAATTCCATACGTAGACCCATAGAGAACAGAAAAAAACCTGAGCAAGAGAGGTTCTAAGCGTGACGCCTGAGCGATGGGAACAGATCAGCAAAATTCTGGCAGATGCGCTTGAACAGCCGGCTGCAGATCGCTCCGCATTCATATCGGAGGCTTGCGGTAGTGATCGCGAGATGCGCGATGAGGTAGAGTCATTGCTCTCCCGACAAGCCGATGCGAACGCGTTTTTTGATCGATTTGCGGATGACCTGACACCGGATACGACGAAGCGTAGCGACATACCGAGCCTCTCCGGCACTGACGTTGGCCCTTATCGACTGACCGAAGTCATTGGCCGAGGTGGTATGGGCGTCGTCTATCGAGCTGCCCGGAATGACGGCGCTTTCGAGCAGGAAGTCGCCCTGAAGCTGTTGCCCACAGGTGTCAGCGAGGATCACCTGCAGCGGTTTGAGGCCGAGCGCCAGATACTCGCGCCATTGCAGCACCCGCATATCGCGCGTCTCCTCGATGGAGGCTTCAGCGCTGATGGTACGCCCTACTTTGTCATGGACTACGTCGATGGTGTGCCGATCACACAGTACTGCGATGCACAGCAGCTGGATGTTCGCCAGCGACTGAAGCTATTCGGGCAGGTCTGTAGCGCCGTGCAGTATGCACATCAGAATCTGGTTGTTCACAGAGACTTGAAACCCTCCAATATCCTGGTGACTGACGGTGGGGTCGTGAAACTGCTCGACTTCGGTATCGCAAAGCTACTGGATCAGAGCGCCCGGTCGAGACCTTCACTTACTCAAGTGGGTGCTCGGGTAATGACCCCGGAGTACGCGAGCCCGGAACAAATTCGGGGTGATTCAATCACGACGTCGAGCGATGTCTATCAGCTGGGTGTGCTGCTGTATGAATTGCTGACAGGGCGTCGTCCGTACAAGGCCATCGCGATTCGGGAGATGGAGCGCATCATTCTCGAGGAGGAGCCGACACGCCCCAGTACGGCCATCACGATGGTCATGGACGCAACTCCGGAGACCTCTACGCAGACGCACGCGATGACGACGCAAAAGCTGCAGCGTGAGCTTCGTGGTGATCTGGACCAAATCATTCTCAAGGCGCTTAGCAAGCGACCCGACCATCGCTACAGTTCTGTCGAAGCTATGGCCGACGATCTGGGCCGGCATTTACAAGGCATGCCAGTTCTCGCGCAGGGAAACCGCTGGACCTATGTTGCGAGTAAGTTTATGCGTCGACACAGAACCGGTATCGGTGCGCTCGCGCTTACGTTTTCGGCGCTCGCAGTTGGCCTTGGTGCTGCGCTATGGCAAGGGAAAATCGCTGCCGATGAGCGTGATCGGGCGCAGCAGCAAGAGCGCCTCGCCAGTGAAGTTGCCGGTTTCATGAAAGGCATGTTTTTCTTTTTCGCGAGCTCTGTGCCGGAGGGCACCTCACCATCGCCGATGGATGTTCTGCAACAGGGGGTAGTCAGAGCGGAGCAGATTGACGACGACCGGGAGCTTGCAGGCGCTTTGTTGCATGAGATTGCTGACCTGCATATCTGGATTCGCGAGTACCCAAAGGCGGATGAGCTTTTTGAACGTACGCTTGAGTTGCGCCAAACGCCGCGCGGTCAAATGGCTGTCCTCGAACGACTGGCCACGAGTGCTCGCTTGCAGAATCAACTGGATCGCGCAATGCCGCTTTATGAGCAAGCCGTCGCGATTGGTGATGAGTTTCTGGCTGAGGATGACCTCGATATGGCCTCTGTGCTCAATACCTACGGTATTGCGCTCAGCGACGCCGAGGAACTCGAGACTGCCGAGCGCATACAACGCCGTGTGGTTGCGATCCGTGAGGCGCAGCCGATGGACAATCACAGCGATCGCGCCCAGCTCGCGGCGGCGCTCGACAATCTTGGTGTGATTATCGCCAAGTCCGGGCGATTGATGGACGCACTTTCTTATCACGAGCAGGGGTTGGCGTACCGGGAGATGATTTCGCAGGACGTCGCCGGCGAAAATATGGATGTTGCCTGGAGTTTGCTCAACATCATGAGCATTCAAGCACTGCTTGCCGAGTGGGATCAGCTGCTTGAGCATGCGGACCGACAAATCAGGATCGCCGACTCGACGCTGGGGTCTAACCATCGCATGAGCGTCGGGGGTCGTCGGTTGAAGGCGTTGGCGCTGCTCGAGCAAGGCGAACTCGACGACGCCCGCCTGCTGCATTCCGAAGCAGAATCGAATCTACGTGACAATGCATTTGCCGACAAAGAGGAGTTGCTGTTGCTCGGTATGCTCGGCGCTCGGATTGAACGTGAGGCAGGTGCGGTGGCGACGTCGGAACAATTGCTTCGTGACCTCTGGCCGGCTCTGGATGAACAGTGGCAAACCAACAAGAAGAGTGCCTTCGCTGGACTCGTAGCTATCGAGCTCGGCAAGACGCTTGTAGCGGCTAGTCGGATACAGGAAGCGCTAGAGTGGTTTGAGCTTGCGGTATTGATCGAGACTCAATCGAGGCCGGCGGGACACTACCGTGTCGGCATCGCACATCTGGAGTTAGCCGAGGCTTCGGCTAAAGCCGCTGATCGCGTGGAGCATGCGCAAGTCGCAATCGATTTTCTTGAGCCGGTATTTGGCGAATCACATCCACTCACGCAGCGAGCGCAGTCTCTCTTGCGTCAATAGCGTCCGTCGTGGCTAGGCGCCGTAGTATTGGGCACAGCGCTCGCCAACTGATTTCAGGACTTTCTCATCCTCACGGCGGAATGCACCTTGCGTTCCATCATCGTCATAGAAGGTCGCGAGCACGAACCCAGGGACGGTGTTGCTTGGCCAAACGATAGCGATATCGTTGTATTTTGTCGGCATCGCCTCGTCCATACCGGTTCCCGTTTTATCGCCGGATACCCAGGTTGTCGGGAAACCTGCTCGTAATCGACGGCGCCCGGTCGTTGTTTGTCGGGTCCAGCCTGCAAGTTGCTGTCGGTTCTCGGCGTTAAGAAAATTACTGAACAGCATGGTACTGACTGTGGCGGCGCTTGCCGCTGGCGTCGTCGTGTCGCGGATTTCGCCAGGCGGAACGAGGTTCATGTCAGGCTCATACCGGTCCAGCCGCGTCATCTCATCACCGAGGTCTCGCAGCCTGCGTGTGAAGCCCGCCGGTCCGTCGATCAAATTCAATAGCAGGTTGGCCGCTACGTTGTCGCTCGTGGTCTGTGCGGCTTCCGCCAACGCGCCGATGGTCATCTGGCCTTGTTCAAGAAACCGCGACGTGATGGGCGCATGCGGCACCATGCCCGCTTTCGAGTAATTGACGGGAGCGTCCAATCTAAGGCGGCCGTCTTGAGCCTCGCGCAGGATGAGTCCCGCGAGTGCGAGCTTAAACGTAGAGCACATACCGAATCGCTCGTTGACTCGGTGTCCGGCAACGTCGTCTTGACCGGTCTCAAGTAGCGCCACACCTAGCCGACCTCCGGATGCTTCCTCAAGCGCTGCGAGTCCGCGTTCGAGTCGTGATACGTCGCGCGCACTCCCGACGTTTGGAATCCACGATGCGACCAGCGTGAGCGCTGTCGCCTTCAGGAAGTGCCTTCGATTTTTCGACTGCTTGTCGTCCATAGCTAGCCGGCAGAGTTCAGACGTGAAATCTGAAGCTCGATCTTCTTCAACTCTCGCAACAAAGACACCTGGTTCATGCGCAGCCAAAACCACATCTTGATCATCGCAACGGCCAATGAGCACCACAAAAATCCGGCAAGCCAGAGCAGACTCTGATTCAAATCGGGTGCGCTAGCAAGGCGCACTGCGGCAAAGACACAAAGCCCAAAGAGGATGAAGCTGAGGACAAACGCGAATCCTGTCCACCATCGCATAGGACCTGCAAACGTATCCGCTATTTGCGCATAGAGTCCTTAAGGGTAAGCCCTTCGCTGTAGAAGAGCGTGGCAGTGACCCAGAGTGGATACGGTAACGATTCGAATGCACTGGAGAGATCGGAACGCTCTGCGTTGCTTGCGACAACAGCGCCATCGGCATCGTGCAGTGCTTCAGTTTGGTTTGCTCCCTCATAACGGGTCAGTCGTTTCAGGTACCGGAAAGGTTCAGTATTGGAAGCATCGTGCCAGTCAGTTGATAATGGTGGTGAATCATCAGAATCAGGAGCGCAGCATGCTGAGTCACGTCATGGTTGGCAGTAGTGATATTGAGCGAACCAAAACATTTTATAACGCAGTACTCGGAGTGCTGGGTGCGGGAGAGCCTTTCGTAAACGTTAACAGCACAGGCCAGACGCGTCTTTTTTACATTCACAATGGATCAACTTTTAGCGTCTCAGAGCCGATTGATGGCGAGGCGCCCAGCGTGGCCAACGGTTCCACGATTGGTTTTGTATGCGAGTCGCCGGAGCAAGTGAAGGAGTTCCATGATGTCGCGGTGGCCAACGGCGCGACCAGCATTGAAGAACCGCCGGGGCCAAGAGAGGGCTCGATGGGCTTGATGCATCTTTGCTATTTTCTTGACCCAGACGGGCACAAGATCTGCGGTTTGCACCGTCCCTCCAAATAACATCGAAATTGGGCATAGCCATCATGAGAAAAATCCGGCATGCTCCAAATTCCACGGGCAAATTTAAGGAGGTGATCACATGTCGAGTGAGTATCAACTGGAGCGGAGTCTGCAAGCGTGTGTAGTTGAGGGCATGAACTTCTGATCATCCCCGAGCTGAGTACGTGGGCAGAAACTGCCCGACTCACGGAAGGCCGCGCATTGCGCGGCCTTTTTTTGTATTGCTTCTGTTCAAGTGGCGGTGACGCTTGTCGCTACGCCACCAATGTGGAACTTCAAGACGGCACAGACGATCGGCCTGCTACTCGTTCTCGGTGGATGCACCACGACACCGCCTGAGTTCGCAATGCGATCGAAGGTCGTCGATACCTGGGTCACTTACCGGGTCGACTCTGACTCATCTCGAGTTTACGAAGTCCGTACGTTCCACGCCGACGGCACCTTGGAGGGTAGTGTTTCGGATCAGATGCAGATCTACGGCGAATTCCGTGAAGTATCGAGTCGACGCTATACCGGACAATGGGAACTTGAGCGCGATACCCTGACCGTATTCGGATTGCTCTTCGCGTCCGGATATCCTGCCGATGCATTCAGTCGCGACCGAATTCTGGCGATCGATGGCCAAAGAGCGATATTTGAAAACATGAAAACCGGCGAAGTCGTCGTTCACTACCGGCAATCCGCCCAGCAAACCGGGATGCGCACGTCACCGGCCACCATGAGACGAACTCATCTATTCGGCCCCCGCATACGAATTAATTAATATTCCAACTTATATGATTGCGGGTAAGTGCCCGCGTCGATTCAGGAGTACCTATGCTCGAATTCGGCATTGTTTTGACAACCCTTGCTTTGGCGGTTTGGGTAGGGTCAATCGTTTTCCAGACGGCGGTCGTTGCGCCCAGCGTCTTCACAACGCTTGATATCGATGATGCCGGCAGATTTCTGCGTGGTTTGTTCCCGAGGTTCTTTACGGCGGGCACGGTGTGCGGTGTCGTTATGCTGCTGGGACTTGCTGGCATCTACTTTGACGGTAGTTCCGACCAAAGACTACTGACACTCGGTGCAACCACCGGCTTGATGTTGGTTTTGCAGATTACTGCGGGACGGATGGTGCCGGCGATCAATGCGGCGCGTGATCAGGGAGAAGCTGGGAAGCGGCGCTTTGGACAGCTGCATGGTATCAACGTGGGTCTGACGGTGATTGTGCTGCTGTTGGGTTTATTTCTGTTGAGCGGGTTAGCTCTGGCGGTTGTCGATGCAGCCTGATCGCACCGTCGATCCTTACGAGGTCGAGCATTACACGCAACTTGCTGAGACGTGGTGGGATCCAACGGGTCCGTTTTGGCCCCTGCATACGCTGAACGAGTTGCGAGTCAGTTACATCCGCGAGCAACTCTGTGACCGATTCCAGCTCGATCAAGATCTCGCCGCACCGTTAGCCGGTCTCTCGGTGCTCGATGTCGGTTGCGGTGGCGGCATCCTCTCGGAATCGATGGCAAAGCTCGGCGCCGAAGTCACCGGTATTGACGTTGTGGAGCGCAATATCGGTATCGCGAAACGTCACGCGCTCAAAAGCGGAATCGATATTGACTACCGTCAACAAACTGCCTCGGATCTCGCGAGTCAGGGCGCGACGTTCGATGTTGTCCTCAACATGGAAGTTGTCGAGCATGTTGCTGATGTCGATGGATTCATGAGCGACTGCTGTCGCTTGGTCCGCCCGGGCGGCTCGATGTTTGTGGCGACGATCAATCGGAACCCGGTTGCTGGGTTGGTGGCCATCTTTGGTGCTGAGTATGTGTTGCGGTGGCTGCCGAAGGGGACGCACCGCTACCGCATGTTGCGCAAGCCCGAAGAGATCATCGCACCATTGGAAACACACGGATTCGAGGTCGAGAAGCCGGTCGGTGTCCGAGTCAATCCATTCAATCGCCGCATGTCGATCATCTCGTGGACCGGCGTAAACTACATGTTGCGCGCAGATCGTTGCTAGATGCTAGCTGGCTTCCCGCTCGGCGGGATAAGAGCGTGTCGATTTCAGCAGACCGGATGCAAGCGACTGACTGACCCACTGCCGCAAGGGGCGCGATGGTGTAGCAGGTTCGGTCAGATGAAAACCTGACCATCCGTTTCGACCCGCTTGTTTCGCTGAGTACAGCGCCAGATCGGCCAACTCCACGACGTCATGCCATGCGAGCGCCTCTGGGGTCTCGCCGAGGAATGGGAAGGCAGCGAATCCGACGGAGCACGTGCAACGTAAAGCGGTACCAGACTCAAGCACCATTCCGGTCGACTCAACAGCAGCTCTGAGCTTCTCTGCAATGATCGGTGCTGTCAGCCGGTCGATAAAGCGGGCGACAACCAGAAACTCCTCACCGCCCCACCGAATCACGAAGTCCTCTCCACGCACCGTGGTCTTCAGTGTTCTGCTCACTGACTTGAGTACGCGGTCTCCAGCGGCATGACCGTATTCATCGTTGATGCTCTTGAAATGGTCTATATCCACAAGAAAAAAGACGATATCGGCTGCTTCATTCGAAGCGACAGAGGTGCGATCCCGGCGTTGGTGCCAAAGTCGTGTGCTGCGAGCGATATCCGCTTCGATCCGATCTTCCAGAAAACGGCGGTTCTCGAGGCCGGTTAACGCATCAGTGAGGCTGGCTGCTTCCACGGCGTCGTAAGCATCGGTCAGTGCAATATTGCGCTCTTGCAGTGCCTTAGTCTTTGCAGCGACTTCTTCTTTCAGACGTCGATTCTGTTTTTTCGCGACGATACGCCCGTAGAGTAGAAACGACAGCGCGAACACCACTATGAGTCCTACGATCAATGTGCGTTGTTGACTCGCCTCTCGCTGCATGGAGAGTTCGTTAATCTGATTGCGTTGCTCTGCGGCCTTGAGCAAATTCGCTTGCCGTTCGAACTCTACCTCGCCCTGGATGGCGGCCATTACAGATACTCTTAAGGTGTCCGACAGATTGTCTTTCAGTTCTATCCGGCGGCGCATCGCTGCAAGCGCGGCACCGGGCTCGCCTTTGGCCTCGTATACCTTGATTTCTACATCGTAAAGGTCGAGCACTCTTTGCAGTGATTGTTGTTCGATCGCATCGTCAAGCGCTGCGTTAAGGTAATCGAGCGCGAGGTCAAAGTTGCCAGTTTCGAGTTCAATCGATGCCAGCCACTCTCGGACACGGTTGGCAAGAATCGGCCAGGCACTGCGCTCGCAGAGGGCCAGAATATCGAGCAGCGCATTGCGTGCCGCTTCGCGATCGCCCGTCAGACTCTCGAGTCGTGCGCGAGTCGACAATGCCCATTGGTAGTCCCGCGGTGTATCGATACCAGCGAACAGTTCAACCGCGGTATCGATATGACCCTTGGCCTCGTCAAACGATCGGGTCTCGAGATCGACCATCCCGAGTCGAAGATGGCTGTAAGCAATATTCCGCTTGTTACCTAGGTCGCGGTCAATCTCCAGTGCATCCTCATAGAACTTGTGTGCCTCATCGAATTCGTCGAGAGACTCATGAATTGAAGCCACGTTAAATAAGCCGTCCGCGACGCCCGTCTGGTCTTCGGTAAGCCGTGAGATCGCGAGCGACCGTTGGTGCCATTCGAGAGATTGTTCCAACTGCCCGAGAAATCGATAAACCACACCGTAGGTGTTATAGACGCTGACTATGCCGGTTTGATCATTTACGGCCGTGAACTGCTCTGACGCGAGGCCAATGTATTCCAGAGCTTTCGTGAACTCCGCGCGATAGCGGTACACGCGTCCGAGTTGCAACAAGGAGTTACCGCGGTCGCTGGAAGGCGCGGTATTCGTTAGGTTCTCCAGAGACGCACGCAATATGGCCTCTGCGTCGTCGTACCGATTCTGGTCTATGTGGATGGTTCCGAGTTTCCGCTGGAGTCTCGATTTGCCTTCCGAGCGGAGGTTATTTGCCGGGTCATCCAGTGCGGATCGGGCAAGCGACTCCGCATCGCTGAGTCGACCGGCTCCCTGAAGCTGGTCCACTTCGGCGATGATGTCGTCTAGATTTGCAGCGGCGGCAACTGAACCGCAGCACATCAGGACTAAAAAAATAACGAAACAGTTAAATCGAGGCACAGGCGGATAATCGCACAGGCCTAACATGCCCGCTACGAACCGTTCTCATTTCTGCGAGTTATGTCTTGTTTCTAAATCATCTCTCGACGACAGGTTCACAGGCACCCCCAGGACGCCAAATACGCGCCTTAGGCTTTACAGCATTACCAAATTCGATAAATATTGATTCGTAAATATACGAATCGATAAGTCACGAAATGTCAGAATTGATTAAAGACTTGTTTCCGTTGGGTGTGGCGACTGGGCCTGCGTTCTGTAACCGGGACGATGAGCGAGATGCGATGAAACGCAACATTCGCGCCGGCAGGCACACGTGGATCTGGGCGCGACGGAGAATTGGGAAAACCAGTCTGATCGAGCAGGTGCTGCTGGAGTTGTCTCGCGCCCGACCGGCGATTCAGGCCGCAAAACTGGACTGCAATATCGTCCACGACGCTGATTCTCTGGATCAGGCGCTGCGTCGCTCGGTGGCGGATCTTGCGATTCGTATGGCACCAGGGGGTCGCAGCAAAATGCAGAATTTGCTTGGCCAGGTTTTTGGCCGTTTCCGGCCAGAGTTCCAGATCGGCACATCGTTATTTCAGATGCGATTGAATCCGGTGGAGTCGCCCGCGGCGAACATCGCTGAGGTTTTACTGGCGCTCGACGCACTCGCCACTGATCTCGACCGGCGTGCCGTTGTCGTTCTCGATGAGTTTCAACAGGTGAGCCGACTGACGCATGGCCGGAAAGACACGACTTTAGAAGGTGCAATCCGTCATGCGGTGGAGCGGGCCAGGCGGATTACCTACATCTTCTCGGGTAGTGAGCGCTCACTGCTGGCGGATATGTTTGAGAATGTCGATCGCCCTTTGTACCACCACAGCCGCAAAATGAGCCTTGGGAGAATTTCGGCAGAGCACTATCGTGCGTTTCTGATTGAAGCCGCCCGCGCGCGCTGGCAAAAGTCGCTGTCTGATGGAGCAGTCTATCTGATCCTCAAAAGATCACAACGGCAACCGTTTTACGTGAACAGCCTTTGCGGTCGATTGTGGGATGAGCGACAGCCGCCGAAAACCGACACTGTCGAGCAGGCATGGGCGGAAGTGGTCGAAGAATCAACGCCAATTGTCACGGAGCGTGTCGGCAGCCTAAGTGCGACGCAACGAGCGCTGTTAATCGGAATTGCGAACGCTGGACGTGTTGAACAACCGACCAGTCAGGCCTTCCTCTCGAGCATTCGCTTGTCCGCCTCGACCGGCAGTAATGCTAAAGATGTTCTGGAGGCGCAGGACTTTATCCGCCCCGATCTTGAGGGCGGATGGTTCATTGTCGATCCGGTGATGTATAGCTACCTTAAGCGCTAACAAGCACGCGCTCTGGTAATTGAGGATGTCTGAAGTACGCTCTAAGCCGATTTAATCCGCTTTACGATTAGCGCTCATTTTCGTGACCAAAAGGGTAAGGGAACGGACTACTGGTTACTCATAATGCGGTCGCTCAAGTGTCTTGATTGGGGCAGCAGTGGATTGCTGCTATCGGCCACAACCGGACGGTCACGACTGCTTAAAGTACTCGTTGAAAACGAGGGTCACTGTGGCCAAAGCTAGCCATACTGAAAGTGCTCTCGGGGCAATCAAATAGGTCGCCATTTTCCGGTCGCCGAATGTGTATTCAGCCATCAAGTAGAAGCCAATCACTGCCCCAACTAGGACGAAAACCCAACCAAGAATCACGAACCTTCTCCAATTCTGAATCAGAGAATCAAGCAATCCCGATCGCTTCCGGAGTACTAGGACAAGCAATAAGACGAGCAGTGCGCTTTGCATCCATGACTCCCATCCCGGATAGAACAAGAACGAAAGAGTGTCGAATCCCTCGTTCATTAGGCCCAAGAATATCAGGGAGAGAACGGGCAAGAACAAGCCGCAGAGCAACGCACTTAAGAACTCTGAGGTTGTTGTTTTCACGTTTGCGTCAACTTCCGGTATCGGTCATCGGCTACCACTTTACCTCAGACCGCGTATGGTGCTGGACTCGGCCAGTAGCGGACTGTGATCACTGGGCGATCGCACGCGAACGGAAGCCCGTCATCAAGTCGGAAAACCCACTTATGCACTGTCGACTTTGCGAGGAAGCTTACGCACTAAAGCGGACAAACTGAGGACTTCTATTCGCGAAGCGTCGAGTCAAGCGGTGGCAAGCCTGCTTCCTGCCGCTTAATGAAAATATAGTTGATGTATTTTTGGGCGTTCTCACGGTCCTGATTCGCCCTAATCACTCGCTGCCACTGTGCGCTCCAAGACTCAATTCCGCCGCCAGGCGGTTCGCCTTTAACCTCTTTTGCGATGGCTCTATCGACATCTGATTGCCAGTATTGCCACATCCTGGGTGTGTCCAAGACTCTAACGTTGCCTTGCTCATCCCTCTCAGCATCGACAAATGGCTCGGTGTTAAATACTGCCCCGCATCCTGTCAGGTTAAACCCCATCAAGAATGTTAATGGAAGCAGCGAGAAAAGTTTCAAAGTGGTGTTCATGATGCATATTCAAGGGTAACCGGTTGGCAAATTTCGTGCACTGGAGATAAGGAATTACTCCCACACGCGGTTCATGGCCCGCGTCAGACCTGGGAAACTCCACTTCCGAATCAGTCGATAGCCCACATCTTGACGCACCGCTTACCGATAGTCTCCACACACCCATTTTAAGCACTGCCTGACTGTGTCCTTTGGGTCATTTGTTACCAGTCTACCTCAGACCACCTCGGTTGCCGGACTCGGCCAATAGCGGTCGCTGCCCATGTTGCACCTCATCCGGTGTTCTACAATTGTTACCATAGAGAGTGTCTAGGGTTCTCAGGCTGTATCGTAGGGTAGATGCTGATTAGAATACTCGACGACTTGGTGGTCACAAGTTATCTCTATGACCAACAAAAACCTAAGCCATCTGATTCTAGGTCTGAGCTGGCTTGGAAGTACGTGTTCGGATTCTTTACGTTCTGCGTAGTGACAATAACTCTCGCAGCGGCCTGTCTATTTCTCTTAGTAATGATCGAGGTTTTGGTACGCGAGTCGCTTGGATACGCGAGAAATAATGGGAGCCGAATGCTCTCCACATATGCTTTTGTCGTATTCCTACTGCCGCTGTACTACCCCTTGCGTGGGGGGCCGAGAAAGTTATTGGCTCGACTCAAGGCAGCTGATCTTCACCGCGCCAAGCGAACTTTTGTGATTACGGCGGGGGGCGGCCCATTACTTCTGTTCGGGATCATTGCACTGTGGTTCATTACCGGAGTCGTTAATTATTGATCAAGTCGCAACCGAACCGCACCACTTACAATATACGTCCGCTCAATCTTGATTCTTTGAATACGTATAGCCTGCTCCAGGCGTAAGCTTCCCCATCTGAGCGACACCTAAGGGTCAGGGAGCGTCATCGTAGCAGAGAGATTCAGGCGTCGATTCACGGCCAGGAGCGGCCTGTGACCTACAACTCAAAAGCGCAGGATTCCCAGTACAAACTATCATCTGCCTCGGAACGACAGCTTGTCGAACACAAGTGAGATTATTGCCACTTCCACCGCCAGGATGGGGATAGTCAAGAGTATCCAAAGCAGATCTGCCACAGGCATAAGGGAGTCACCCAATAGACCGTACAACACCCATTCAATAGGGAGTGGGAGCATCGCAGGCAGTACCAGCGCGGTTGCAATCATCATTCCTTTGCCGCGACTCATGGCCCACGACTCTCTGAAGTCTAAGTGCCTATCTGTCGCGGTGGCTGGCAAGACCAGACTGAAACGTCCATGGAAGTAGGCGATCAAGATATAGCCAAGGATGATTGCGATCCATGCTGAGTTCCAACCGGTCATATCTTCAGATAAAGCTAAAGAAAGTATCGCTGTAGGAAGGGACAGAGCAAAATTTAGAAGCAGGATACCGACTAGCCATACGAGGAATCTTGTCTCTCTTTCCGTCCAAAAAATGCCCAGGCGGTTGGGTAGAGACGGCTCACCAAGGAGTACCACACGATGTACAACCGTTGCGAAGAGTGCATACATCGGAAGCGTTATAAGCAATAGGAACGTGTTGGAGAATGCGGACGGAGTCAGGTTAGCGAACATGGCATTAGCAAGAATGATGCCTGCCATCGGCAGAAAGGCCGCGCCGAAAATCGTGCTTCTCTTTGCGATTACCTCACCAATTGCCTCGGCTACGAGTGCAAGACTCGCAGCTAACTTCCTTTTCAACGGTAGCTTCCTTTGCTGAAGGTTCCGAGATTCGAATGGCGGCTATGGACCATAGCAGTGATGATAACAGCCACTCGCCTCGCTGCTGGACTCGGCCAGTAGCGGTCGCTCACAGAGCGCGATCGATACGATACCGGAGCAAGGGCAGGGCAGAATCAGACACGCTTTTTTTGTTTGATCCGGACAAGCACGAAAGTCGCGATTGGCAGGCCAACAAAAATCGGTAAGACACCAATCAGGACGGTAATTTTGTCGTCGGCGCGGAGGCCAGGCTGCAAAAGTAGATTGCCGTAGAATACGATCGCAGGTGTCAGTGCTGACGACAAATACACAAGAGTCCTCTCAGGCCTGATCTCAGTAATGAAGTAAGCTAAGGGCAAAGACAAGATCGGTACCGCAACTACCGATACTAGAAAGGAACTTAGGAATCCGCTTGGCATGTATATTGCGGAAGCAGCTATTCCAGCAAATATCAGCCAATACAAATGCGCGATGCCAAAGACCAATAGGATAACTACGGCAACCGGCAAGGATGTCGTTGGTTTATTCAATGGGGCGCCTACGGATTCTCAGAATCGCCAGATTGCACCGGGTTTCCTCAATAGGGAGTTGTAGAACGCGCGCGCTTGGCGTTAGGAACAGCAATTATAGCCGACGCCTGGCCGGGGACTCTACACGGCCAGAACCAGCCGCCTAAGCACTAATCAACTGGTCCGATTCCATGGGGCCAAACTATTCGGCCACTAGCGGTCGGTCAATGCGGCCTGAATCAGCGGTAGCAATTCCCGATAGATGTCGAGAAATTCATCGTCCATTCGATGCCGCGATGCCCTCGCCTCGAAGAACAGTTCGTTGCGCAACGCCGAGAGGTCCTCCCTAGTGCGAGACTTCGCAGCCGCGGCGCACTTTTCAAACGACCCATGGTGCTCAAACCCATTGAAGCTCATCGCGAACTCGAATACTGAATCGCGATCCGCCACATCCGGAAGCGATTCAAGAATGAGGTCCTCGTTTCTGATGTCGTTCATCTTCCGTTTGAATGAGCAGCACCGATGCAAAATTCACTGATGTCCGCAAAGGGTCATCGGATGTGAGTATAGCTAACGTTCGAGCGGGTGCTGGACTCGGTAGGCAGCGGACTGGGCTATCTGTTCGAACGCAGAGCACCGTCGACAACCCGACGAGACACTCGGTCACAGGCATTCTCCCATTCAGACCATATCGCTGGATCGGCGGTACTACCGTCGGCGAGTAACGACATGCTGCCAAGCAGCCCTCCGAGATCATCGGATTTCGTAAGCTCGTACTCAGCCTCAAGAAACGAGTACATGGCAAGAAAGGCCTCTTTTCGATCCATCGACTCTTACTCGTTGAATGTCTTCTATGGGTCAACAGCCGTGAGTATAGCTGACGCCGGGCTCAATTCTCGTGCCGGCCGGAGGCAGTCGCTCGGATTCAGTCTTGATCATCATCCTCAACGAGCCATGAATTATCCAACCCGCCAGTATCGATCAGATTGCGTACCACTCTCTCCATATGGAAGCGGGAGCACGTCTGAACGAATAAGTCTGGTGGAAAGGAATATCCGACAGCCAATTCATCAGCGTTCCCGTCTGCCCCGTCAACGAGATGCTTCATGTAACCGTATGACCAAACGTTAAGGGCATATCGTCGGCCCGCGACAGTCACTTCCATGTTAAAAAATTCTGCATCGCGATCCCACTCATGGTTTTCCTCGTACTCCTCAAACTCGAGCCACAATTGAAATTCTTCTGAACTCATCGAGGAGGATTACCAATTCGTATAGGACTCTATGACCGGCCGATTAAGCTGGTTGGCTGCTAGTTTACCTCAGGCCGCCGCGGTTGCTCGATTCGGCCAGAAGCGGACGCCCAAAATAGTCCGCTACTGCAGATTATTCGGATTTCCGCTATGACTGCTAATTCTCCAGTCGGACAATAACTGTTTCCTTGCCCTCGTCGAGTCGCGAAACGACGGCACACAACCTTGTTCCGACCGCTAGATCAGAATCTATTGCTTTGTCTAAGGTCTCAGCTGGGAGGATTGCGGAGGCACCGTTTTCGAGCCTCAAAAAGAATCCGTAGGCTACGACAGACGTCACCGTCGCACTCACTGAATCACCAACAGCTACCGAATTTTCAGGCGCCCAAGGATTTTCACCCGGATGCATGGCCCTGACAGATGCATAGAACAATTCACCAGCAGTGCTAATAACTTTGGCTTCTAGGCTGCTGCCCGCAGCACACTTGGTCCTAATGAACTCTGCGCAATCTGTGGGATTCCACACGAGTTCGAAGATACTGATGCGCCCGACGTGCTCTTTAAACCGAACGTCAATGTATCTGTCACTGGATCCCAAGACATCCACAGTAATCTCATCACCAACCATGATTGGAAATCTGTGTTCTGTCATCGGTAGAAGTCTTCGAAAAACTGATGCGGCATAAGTTCTCTAGACTGTCCGTGAGCCTCGCGTCAGGTCGGCCGTGCTTACGGCTTTCGAGGTAAATGGACTTTGCGTTACAAGGATAGCAGACGATTGATCAAGGGCCATTAACGGTCATTCAATTCGGTTATTCTCGCGCCTAAAAACAGCCGGCAGGTCATATACGCCGTCATCTCGGACGCTTAGGAAGGAGTATTGGATGTTGTTCAGGGTAATGCTGTTGGTGATTTTGGTGAACGCGCTGAATTCAGGAGACTCACCAGGCGCAACAAACGACGAGTGGGAAGGTTTGTCGCTGGTTTCAGGATTTCCGTCTAATATCGAGCATAAAGACTTTCCATATAACGGCAGAGCGGTCATTGCAGTTCTGACTTCATTCCAACTAAACAATACTGACGTTCTGAGGGGAGAGCATGTATCGGACGGTCTGTCCTTTAGCGTTCAGGCGTTAAATGAGGGAGTAATTTCCAAAGACGAGAGGATATTTCTTCTCCTAGATGTCGACGATAACGACTACGAAGTGATCTACTGGGCCCCGATCACGCCGCATGTTTGCTTTCCAAAAGAGACAGTATCGGAGCAGGGAATCGAAAAAGCCTTTTACGTGGTGAATGAGCGCGACGCAGAGGTTTGCACCAACGCTTTTTGGTATTGACGAAGTATGCGCTCTTTAAAAATGCTTTTTGGTTTGGTTGCGATGACTCTGGTTTCATCGGTGACTTACACTTTAGTCTGTTATCCACAGGAGCTGTGGCGACCTTACTTTATTTTCGTTCTCGGGGCAGTCTCACTTTATTGCCTATTTTTTGTCGCTCCGCTAGTGGCTTTATTGGACTCGAGAAATTGGCGTTCATTCACCACTTTTATTACTGTGCTAGCGGCTTTTACATTCACCATCTTTTTCATGTGGAACGTTAGTTCATATGGTTCTTTCACCAAATACATTTATGGTGGTGAGGTACTCGTGCAGGACGGTGCGATCACGGCTCACGGCTACTTTAGAAGCTTCGTGGACTCTTTGATCACTGCCCTCATCGCTTCACTCGGCGGCTTGGTGTTGTGGTTGTCCGCTCTTAGAACCAGCCAGACACCAGAAAAAGACGGGGCAGCATAAGTCCTCCTCGCGGCAAATGTTGATGAGACAGACTCAATCGGTGTGTCGCTCCGCTTACCGAAGATCAACCCGGCTGCGAATATAGCCTGTCCGAACGCGGATGCGCTAAATGGGTAAGCTTCCCCATCTGAGCGACAGCTAAGGGTCAACAGGGGTGATGATAGCAGTGATTCTGCGGGCTACAGGACCCGGCCAGAAGGAGCCGGCCAGTTAGCTGCCGTCGGTCTCGAAGTACTCGGAGGTATTGCCGAACGCGTACTCATGGAACTCGAAGAACTCGTTCTTAACCAAGAGCCTCTCTCCATCTTTGAACGCTACTATTGGTTCGTACTCCACGCGGTCGGATCGTATCTCGCCCTGATCGTGCAACATTCCAGAATCAAAGGCGTATTCGCCACATTTTTCACGCCGAGTTTCCGGCGGCACTTTGTATTTCTTTAGCACAGAATCCAACAGCGAAATTAGCTGGTACTGGTACTCCGATGCGGCACTCTCATAAGAGTCGTCTTCGACGATTTGCACGAAATCAGCTCCAAGAGTCGGTGAAAAGTGAATGACTACTGTGGTTCAGTGACCGTCATCGTAGCAGAAGAGACCCGGGAGTCGATTCACGGCCAGGAACGGACGGTGAAGGAATAATCCTAACTTCACGGTTGGCTACTCGGCACGTTCGTCGTAAATGCGCGTGTAGTTTTTGAACTCAGATCCTTTGAGGTCAGCCTCAATAACAGCTTTCGCGATGCTGAAATCAACCACGAAGCAGCACACCTCCATCGTATCGGAGCCAACGCTTCCGCCGTCGCAATGACCAAGACCTGTCCACCCAAGCGTCTCATTCATCTTCGATTCAAGCTTGTGCCGTTTGTCCAGATCGTCGCTATCTCCAAGACCATCGACTGCATACTCAATGAGAAGGACGCTGTGATCGTCCAGATCAATCGGCCTGTACCCTTGCGAAACAAGGTCATCAATTTCCGATTGGATCTTGTCGGTCGCCTTCTTTGGTAGAGAAGACTTGACGGTCTTGGTTTCCCCGGTTTGCCCTAGCACGCCCCAATGCACCGTGTGAGAACCGTCATCGTTGTCCCACGTTTCCCAATAGCGAGGCGGCTTTTCGTCCATCTTGTAGAGCTTGAGCATAATGGTTTTCGCTCTACGACGAGCGGCTCCTTCGGGTCAGTTGCTCCCAGTTTACCGGAATCGAATCAACTGACGCATTCCGGCAGATACCGGCCGCTCATTCCACTCGTGATCGTGCCGAAGAACTCCACGAGGTCCGAATCGAAAATTCGTACTAATCGCTGTCGCCTATATTGGGGAACCTATGCGGAGAGCTCAACTACTGACACAGCGGATCGAACCTCGTCGATCAAAAAGCCGACAGACCGCGATCGCCGAAACAATTCTTGCGCCTAGATAGGCGTTGCGATCAATAGCCCAATCCGCCACGCAGCGAAGCGAGACAGGGTCGCTGGAGCAATCTGAAGGCTGTTCTCATTTTTACTTTCCGTTTAGCATTTGACCATGTTGTTCCCACGACTCATACGTTTGTCGGTGCTGATCGCAGCCCTTACTACGGTGATTGCTTGTGATGATAGAAGCGGTTCTCTCGAAGTGCTCGCGCAGATAGAACCAAACCTAAATGCATCGGTCGATGCACTCGAAGTAAATGTCACGCGAGCCGCCAATGGCGACTACATCATAGATTGGCAGGCCGATAGAGAAGATGCGACGGCGATGTTGTTCGCAAACACGCAATTGACGCACAAGCTATCAGACAGCGAGGTTGTCGCAGAAAGTCAGTCACCACCGATCACTTGGACTCCGACTGACGGCTCCAGCCATTACTACTTCAGCCTGCTTTACCGTGGCCGACTTGTGATCGTGGACGGGGCGACTGGCGAGTTAGTAGAACCGGACTACGATGTCTTGGATTGATTGGTCTGCCCCGGCTCTCATCAAAAATTACGGTGTTTAGGTACCCGATTGGGTTCGTTCTCCAGTCTTAGAGTATTGAGTAACTGCGATTTCGTGATAGTGCATGTCAGAGAATGTCGAAAAACCCTCGGTGGAAGAGCTGTTCGAGCGTCAATCGCGAGACATCGAGCGGTTCCTTCGCTTTCGGCTCAGGAACCCGGAAGATGCTCGAGATCTGTCGCAGGAGGCGTTTCTACGTCTCTTGAGACTGGACGATACAGCGTTTATTCAGCGACCCGACCAGTACTTATTACGTATTGCTGCGAATCTGGCATACGAGCATCGATTGCGGGAAAAGAAAGCGGTCAACGTTGATCTCGACGATACCGACGAACTCGCGGGCGACTCAGCTACACATCCCGACAACACCGTCGAGCGTGAGCGTCAGATTGCGCGGCTGGAAGACGCACTCGAAACGCTACCTACGAATGTGCGCAACGCACTTATCTGGCATCGCCGTGATGGACTTACGTATCAAGAAATCGCTAAGCGGTTGGGGGTATCACCGAGCATGATCAAAAAGTACCTGCAACAAGGCGTCGCACGCTGTCGCGCGGGTATGCAGGAGGTCGCCAATGAACTCAACTAGGATGAACCCAGCAACTGAAGTAGCCGGGGAGTGGGTCATCGAGGTCCAGGCGGGACCGCTCAACGAGCAACAAGCGCGGCGTTTCGCTAGCTGGCTTCGTGAATCTCCAACAAACGTGCATGAATTTCTCGAATGCCTTGCCGTGTGGGAATCGCTCGGAGGGGTGAGCATTGACCTAGATACTTCAGTTTCCGAATTGATAGAGAACGTCGTTTCGTTGCCCACTGAATCGTTCGTCCAACCGAAAACACCGACTAAGCGCGCGAGATGGGTGCAGGGTGTGCTGGCTGCGTCTGCGCTGATTGCCGTTGGTCTCACGGCTACGATTTTGATGTCATCGCCTGCTGAGCCAGAGCGATTGGAGACTACAATTGGCGAGCAACGCTCGATCACGCTTGCCGATGGATCACTGCTCACGCTCAACACCCAGTCGGCTGCCGAAGTTCTAATAGATAACGAAACTCGAGCTGTCGATCTGATTCAAGGCGAAGCATTATTCGACGTTCAGAGGGACCCAGAGCGGCCGTTTACGGTCACCGTCGGGGACACCCTGATTACAGTCGTCGGTACGCAGTTCAATGTTCGTCGGGAGACTGATGCGGTTATCGTCACCGTGGTCGAGGGCCAGGTCCGGGTCAATTCGACAGTCTCTTCAACCACGCCGACAGACAGTTCGCCTGCTTTGTTGGCGCGTGGACAACGGGCCAGCGTGTCAGCGGGTGTGGTTGCTTCAATCGAACAGACCGATAACCTGCAAGATACCACGGCGTGGACAGAGCGCAGACTGGTGTTTAGGAATGACACGCTCTCGGACGTTGTGCGAGAGTTCAATCGATACAATCAAGAGGCGTTCGAACTCGCTGGGCCTACAATCTCCGGTGAGCGTGTGTCCGGCGTCTTCAAATCGAGCGATATCCAATCGTTGATCGCGGTAATTGAAGTGTCGTTCGATGTGGAGATTGAACGTCTGCCGTCTGGCACCGTGATTATTCGGGAGCGTTGATGCCCACTCCGCGATGTAACAAAACCTTAATCTAAATCATCGTCTTTTCGGTACCCGAGTCTCGCTCTAATACTGTCTTGGTGGTTAGACGCGGCGAAACCGCACGCACCACTGAAGGACAGAACATGATTGCTCGATACTTACTGGCACTGATTGCCACCGCCGCTCTCACCTTGGGCCAGAGCGCCTATGCGAACCCCGATGCCGTGACGGAGTTCAACCTGCCGTCTCAACGCCTGGACGATGCGCTGCAAGCCTACGCCGAGCTGACTGGCCTACAGTTGCTGTATGCGGCAGAGCTAACGAGCGATCAGTCAAGCGCTTCCGTGATTGGGCGCATGTCTAATGCGCAGGCGCTGGCTCAGCTCCTGGAGGGGTCCGATATTGCCTTCCGGTTTGTGAATGAAACGTCGGTAGCTCTGAGTACGGACGAACCTGATAAGGGCGGTGCAACCAACCCAACTGGGGCACAAGACACGCAGTCACTATCCTCAAGTGAGTTGAGGAAACGAGATGCAGATACGAATACCTCCTACGATACAGTGGAAGAGGTCATTGTCACCGCTCAGATCCGTGAGGAACGATTGCAGGATATTCCTGTCAGTGGAACCGCATTTCTGGGTGATCTCATTGAGTCCAACCGGTTACTCGAGATTGACGATATCGCTCGCTTCACGCCTGGGCTCGCAAGTTCGTTCTTCAACTATTCATCACCGATCATTGCCGTGCGCGGAGCCAACAACACGTTCTCGCAGGCCGGCGCTGGCAAGCCTGTTGGTGTGTTTATTGATGGTGTGTTCGTGCCGAGGTATTCAGCCTCGTCCTTTGAGCTCTTTGACCTTGAGCAGGTGACTGTCCTTCGCGGACCGCAAGGCACGCTGTTTGGTCGGAACGTCACTGGTGGCGCGATTCAGATTCAAACGCTGGAGCCATCCTTTGAAGAAACGGACGTCCGGTTTCGCCTTGGCGCAGGCAACTTTGATCTTATTGAAGCGGCGGGGTTGATCTCGGGGCCTCTCGCCGACGGCGTTGCCGGCAAGGTCTCTATCTCGTACAAGGACCGAGGCGGCTTCGGTTTTGATCGGTTCAACGGTCAGGATTTGGAATTATTGGAGTCTCTTAACATCCGCTCTAGCCTCCGCTTCGAGCTGTCGGATACCGCCGAGCTTCGTCTCTCCGCAGACTATGCCACCGATGAGACCGGTGGGCGCAGCGTGTCATTCGTCTCAAGCAACGATGGCACTGACCTTACCGGCAACGATGGCGACATTCGGACCGCAGAAATTGGACAGCCCCAGTCCTACGAGCGCGATATTTTCGGGCTCGCTGCTCATCTTGACTGGACCGTTCGTGGCGGTGAGATTCAAAGCATAACGGCCTTCAGGACATCAGACGCCCGAGAGGAATATAGCCTTGGGTCCGGAAACGTCGCGTTACCGTCCGTTAGTACACAGTTCCTGAAAGACGAAGTGGATGAACCCACGTCGTTTTCCCAAGAACTCCGGTATGTCAGTGATCCTTCTGAGGTCTTCGACTACATCGTCGGCCTCTACTACTACCAAGAGGAGACCGACCGTTTTGTCGGTGACGTACTACTCGGCGTAGGCGGCAACGCTCGTTTCGTCGATCGTTTCTTCAACGTTAATGCTGACACGACGAGTTTGGCGGCGTATGCGCAATTGACCTTCCATCTTGGCGATCAGTTCGATATCGGCGTGGGCGCGCGTTATACGACCGAAGACAAAGACGTCACGGTCGATTTTGTTGACAACAACAATGTGAACAACAATTTCTCAACGTCGCCGTCTAATGATTTTTCAGAGTTCACGCCCCGACTGACCTTCACCTACCGACCGCAGGACAATGTGACACTGTTTGCCAGCTGGACTGAGGGTTTCACCGCCGGCGGCTTCAACACGGAAACCAACAACATCAATGCCATCGAGCTTGGTTTTGAGCCCGAGACCATCACTGCTTACGAGTTGGGCGCGAAGACCAGTTGGGCAGACGGACGTGTCGTCGCGAACCTCACACTGTTTGATCAGGAGTTCGAGAACAAACTTGAAGGGTTCTTTACCCCGGCCGGCCCGTTCTTCAGCATCTTTAATGCGGCTGAGGCCACGATGTCCGGCGCAGAGCTAGAGTTCTCCTGGGCGATGACCGATGCGCTTACCGCCAGTGCGACCTATGCAACACTCGATACTGAGTACGATAGCTTCGTGATTCCACTTGGCGCAGATTTTTCAGGTAACGAGCTCCCGACATCACCGGAGACGACATACTCGTTGTCACTCGACTACTTCAAGCCACTGACGAATAACAGCGAAATCAGTGGGTCACTCACGTACACCTTTCAGGATGAGTACTTTAGTGGTGCGAGCAATATCGATGACTTCCTCATCGACGACTATAGCCTGATCAACGCGCGCTTCGGGTATGCGTGGGGCGGCGGCCGCTGGCAAGCAGACGTTTGGGCGAAGAACCTCGCGGATGAAGATTTCGTGCGGATCCGCGGCAACCAGGGCGCGCTCGGCGAATTGTATGGCCCGCCGCGCACCTACGGCATCTCGATCACCTATCGAGGTCAGTAATGGGGATTACCCGGCGAGATCTCCTGACCAGTGCCCTCATGGGTGCTGCGGTCTCGCCGGGTTGCTCTCTTGTTTCGACAGGCAACGTCAGGCCCAACCCGGTTTTTCCTAGCGGCGTTGCTTCGGGCGATCCAACCGCACACTCAGTAGTTCTTTGGACTCACGTCGATCTCGCTGCTTTGGAGCGGAGATCGGTGGCCGTTGCGTGGTGTCTCGTTCGAGAGTCAGACGGCGCGTTGGTTCAATCCGGCAACGCAATGGCGTCGGATGAGCACGATGGATGCGTGCACATCGACGTTAACGATCTGGACGCCAGAACGCGCTATCGGTATTGGTTCGAGCTCAACGGGCGGCGTAGCCGTATAGGTCGGACCAAGACGCTGCCCGCGAAGGGCGATCCGGTAGCCGAATTTCATTTTGCACTCGCGTCATGCCAGAACTTCGCGGTGGGTGAGTTCGCAGCGTACGGGCAGATTGCGTCTGACGACCTTGATCTGGTGATTCACTGCGGTGATTACATCTATGAGACACCAGGTGCGAAGGTTCGAGATGTACCAGTACCGGAGGCGGTTACGTTGGCCGACTACCGGACTCTGTATCGCTTGTATCGGACAGATCAGTACCTGCAGGAAGCGCATGCGGCTCATCCATGGATGTTGATTTGGGATGATCATGAGGTGGTTAATGACTGGGGGCGCGATCACTACCTTCCGTCACGATACAACGCACCCCAACCAATTGAGACCTTTCCAGAACGCAAGGCAGCCGCACAGCAGGCTTTCGTCGAATACATGCCACTTTCAGCCGAAAAGCGCCGCAGAATTGCCGAGCACGGCGTGCACGATCACCGCGTCATCGGTGACTTGCTAGAACTAGCGTTTGTCGATAGTCGTCAATTTCGAGATCCGCCGGCGTGTGAAATGGATGCAAACAATCATTTTGTGCCGTGTGAGGCGGTACTGGATCCAAGGCGGACTATGCTCGGTCATCAGCAAGAGCGCTGGATTACGGACACGCTGGGGCGGGGCGATTGCAGATGGACGGGCGTTATTCAGCCAACTCTGTTTGCACCAAATAGCATGCGTCCGGATGAGCTCAGATACGAAGCGGATGCCTGGGACAATTACCCGGCCGCGAGGGACCGCCTGCTCGGCACGCTATCGGAGGCCAGCCGCGGAAACGCGCTCTCATTCGGCGGCAATATCCACGCCTTTTTCGCTGGAGTCGTGAAACCGCCGAACAGCATTGGTGAAATCACTGAATTTGTTACGACATCAATCAATGCACCCGGCGGTGGTCAAGAGCGCTACGACGCGTTTCAGGCAGATGACCGGCGGTGGAATGAAGCGAGGTTTTTCGACAATCGGGTTCGGGGATTCACTAGGATCACTGTGGAGGGTACGTCAGTGCATGGTGACCTATTGACTGATTCGCCGCGAGGCGGGCAAAAGGTGCTCGCCAGAGTGACTCGTCCTTCGGGTAGTCCGCTGCGCGTAAAGAAAATGTATTGAACCGGATTGTGTGTCGGATTCAGGGGGCAGAATCCCAGTCGTGAGCTTCCCCATCTGAGCGACAGTAACGGGTCAAAAGCAAAACCTCTTCTACTAGCCGAACGAACTATAGGTGCTGAAAATATAGCAGCTATTCACTCGTTCGTCGGCGTCCGTATTTGTAATCCGCCGCTCGAATTAGCAGAAACAAACGATCAGCTCGCGTTGGCGAACGTGCAGTACTGCTCCTTTTCGACGAGATCCATCACGAACGTCAGCTTGGCCATCCCACTGATGATTGCCATCACTGTACCCAGCTCGCAGATCTCGGCGCTAGTGAAATGCTCCTGCAGTGTTGCGATACGCTCAGCGGTCAACAGCCCATCCGGATTGGTGAGTGCCACTTGATCCGCGTAGTCCACAACCGCCCGCTCTTTGGCGTTGAGTGCCTCTGACTCCGGATCATTCATGATCGCGTCGATTTCGGCATCGGTCAGGCCGGCCTCAGACGCACCCGCGGTGTTCTGTTTGTTGCAAGTCTTGCAGCCATGCAGTGCAGATAGTCGCAAGCGGGCAATCTGCTTGAAGCGTTGATCCACAATCCCTTCGAAGAACAGGTTTTGATAGAAGTCGCCCATGACGAATCTCAATACATGGGGCGCAGTAGCAAACGCCTCCACGAACGCCGGTTCCCCGGTTAGGCCGTTGAGAGTATCCCAGGCGAGTGCGAACTCATCGGGCATTTGATCGCGTGAAATACGTTCGAGTGTGCTCATGACCATCTTCTCCTAAAACTGGACGATGGCGCCGCCATCGACGTTGAGACCTAATCCGGATACGAACTGCGTCTCTTCAGCTGCCAGAAACAGCGCGGCGATCGCAACCTCGCGCGCTTCTCCCAATCGTCCGATCGGAGCCTTCTGCTCCCAGTACGCTTTGAACTCAGGGTCATCCATGAAGGGCTGTGACAGTTTGGTGATGATCGATCCCGGCTGCAGGTAGTTGACCGTAATGCCATGCTTTCCGAGGTCGACTGCCATACCTTTGGTCAGCCCGGCGACCGCATGTTTCGAGGTGCCATAGATCGCCAGTCCGGGTCCTGCCACATCCGACATGATCGAACCGAGATTGATGACGCGTCCTCGACCGCTGGCCTTTAGCATCGGCACCGCCTCGCGGGTGAGACGAAAAACGGCGCGCACGTTGACCCCCATGATTTGGTCCCACTGCTCGTCAGTGAGCGTGTCGAATTCTCCAGCGATGACGATCCCCGCATTGTTGACCAGAATGTCCAGACCACCGAGCGCGGACTCGGCGGTTTCGAGGATGGTCGTCTGCGTAGCATCATCCGAGATGTCGCCAACAACGGTTGTCACCTCTGGTGTGGCAGCGAACGCAGCATCGAGCTCATCGCGGTTGATGTCTGTAGCAACGATCTTGGCGCCGCGCTCGAGATAAAGGTCAGCAATTGCCTTGCCGATGCCGTTTGCTGCGCCTGTAATGACGGCACGCTTGCCGGTCAGATCAAACATTGAATAGCCTCCAAAAAAAACGGCGCACCCTCATTTCGAAGGTGCGCCGATACTGACGGTAAACTTCGGCGGATTAGCGGCCGAAATTAAATCCGGCCTCGACGCCCCATACGCGCGGCGGGCCATAGTTGGCGAACGTCCACAAAGCGCCGACAGCCTGAGCCGCCGTCTTGTAGCGATCGTCGGTCAGGTTCTTGCCGAATGCGGAGATGTACCACTTGTCGTCAGGCGCCGTGTAGGTCACGTTGGCGCCGAGAATGGTGCGTTCTTCGAGAATCGTATCGAAGTTCGCGCCGATGACCTCGTTGTAGTAGTAGGTGTTCTCGTCTTCGTAGTTGAAGTTGATGTTGTAGCGGATGTTGGCGCCGCTATCGAGAGCCTGAAGGTACGTGAGGTCGATGCCGCCGGTCAGCTCAGGTGCGCGCGTTACTTCGCGGCCTGAGAAGTCCTCATTGTTGCCGTCCTGGTCGAGGTCGAGAATGAACTCGTTGTACTCGGCGTCCAGCGTGCCGATGTTGGCCCGCAGTGTGAGGTTGTCGGTCAGCAGTGCTTCGAGTTCAAGCTCGAGACCACTTGCGTCAACGTCAGCTGCGTTAAACGTTCGCGTCTCCTGGAATGCCGTACCCGGGACAGTCACAACCGCGCTTCGCTGGAAGTCTTCGTAGTTCACGAAGAAATAGGTAGCGTTGAAACGAACCCGGTCATCAAAGCCGGTGGTTTTGATACCGATCTCATAGTTGTTTGCAAACTCCGGTGCATAGGGCGCCAGCGGGAAGTTGGCGAATCCACCCGAACCAGCCTGGTCATTGTAGCCGCCAGACTTGAAGCCCCGCGATGCGGTGATATAGCCGTAGACCTCATCGCTGAAGGTGTATGCACCCGTTACCCGCCACGTGATTTCATCAAAGTCCGCGGTGTCGCTTTGAACGGCAAAAGAGGCTAGTGAGAAGTCGGCGCCATCCAGCGGCTCGCCGCCATTCGGCAAAATCACGCTCTCCGGGAGGCCTTCACGCGCGGTGAAGTCTTTTTCTTCTTCCGTGTAGCGGATACCGACACCCAACTGGAACCGGTCGGTGAAGTCGAAGGTCATGTCGGTAAACACCGCCGTTGCCGTCGCTTCCTGACGATTACACAGCAACAGCGGGTTCTCGTTATCGAGCACACCCGGTACAGCGGAACCGAAGAACTCGGTCAGACCGAGCTGCTGGCGTACGCAGAAGTCTGTGTCGTTCGTCTGGTAGAAGAAACCTGCGACATAGTTGAACATGCCCGGCAACTCAGA
Organism: Pseudomonadota bacterium; assembly: GCA_038521865.1. Lineage (GTDB taxonomy): Bacteria > Pseudomonadota > Gammaproteobacteria > Steroidobacterales > Woeseiaceae > CALBPI01. Next base: position 162,418 of record JBCBKO010000004.1, read on the forward strand.
GGCGATACGCGCTTCTAACTGGAAGGTCTCGCGGTCGTCGTCACGGCGCGCGGCGAAGAAGCTCTCATACGGCGTGCCAAGGTACTCGTTGGGCAACCGTGATTCCTGGTTCCTCTGGCCAAGCACCGCGTAGATCGTGTGGTTCTCCAGGGCGTATTCGAGGTTTAGGTAGGCGCCGAATACGTCGACCTCCTGCGTGTCATTCAGGCCAACCACGCTCGAGTTGTGGATGCCTGCTTGCTCCAACGGATCGCCGCTGGTGACACCCGGGAAGCCGAGTAGGGTCGCCAGCTGTCCGGCGCCGTCCGGGGTCACGTTGACAACCGGGACTGGATCGCTGCGATCGGTGATGACTTCAATTTGCCCGAGGATCGACAGACGGTCGCTAGGTTCCCACAGCAGCTTGCCGCGTGCGGACAACACGTCTTTGCCACCGACATTGTCGCCATCGCCACGGACTGGAGAGCCGTCGGTCTGACCGGCATCGCCGAGACCTGCGCCGAAGGCATCAATCGGGAAGTCGACTTTACCGTTTTCGTAGTAGCCGTCGCTGGTCTGATAGATACCGGCAAAACGGAACGCGAGGGTATCGCTCAGCGGTTGGTTGTAGGCAAAGCGCAGTTTGGTGTCATCGAAGCTGCCATATTGCAGGCTGGCGTCGACGGTCTGCGCTTCCATATTCGGTTTGATGGTTCGCACAACCACCGCGCCGCCTGTCGTGTTTTTACCGAACAGCGTGCCTTGTGGACCGCGCAAAACTTCGACAGCTTCGATATCGAAAGGCTCGAGAAGCTGGGTTTGGACATGGGGGACGACGAAATCGTCGACGATCACGCCAACTTTCGGATCAAAGTGGACGATGATGTCTGTCTCGGCGGCGCCACGCATCGCAAACGATGCGGCATTGAACCCGGTGACAGTGGCGGCAGAGAAGTTCGGCACGAACGTGGCGATCTCGCCAATGTCCTGTGCGAAGAGCCCTTGGAATTGCTCGGCCGATACGGCGGAGACAGCCACCGGCGTTGTTTGTATATCGGTTTCGGTGCGGCGGGTGGCCGACACCACAATCTCTTCAAGCTGCTGTTGCGCTACCGCAACATCTGGAAGGAGCGTCGTAGCGGCGCACAGTGTGCTAAGCGCGACGCCCTTTACAGAAACACGCAGACCCTTGTTCATCTTGAATCCCCCCGGATTGCGACAAAATTGGTACGTCGCGACTCTGTTGTATCGACCCAAAAAAGTCAAGCAAGACTGTTTTTTTTGTTTTCGGCGTGTCTATACTCGACCCGGTAATTTACGGGGGTAAATCGAGTGATTGCGAAGACACGATTTTCAGCGTTGGCAACGGTGGGTGCTTTTCTTCTGATCGGTTGTGGCGAGTCGAAGGATGTCGCTGAAATAGCGGGCAGCGCGGCAACGATTGAATCGACTGATGAATTCACGGAGCGTGCGGTCGACCTTGGGCCACGAGATCAGATGCCCGGAGCCGCGTTGTACGGGCAGTATTGCGCCACCTGTCACAGCGGTGGCATCGCGAAGGCGCCCCACCTAACGTTCCTCGAGATGCTGTCTCCGCAGTCGATCCTCACCACGATGAATGAGGGCATCATGCAGACGCAGTCGGCTGAGTTGACCGATGCGCAACGCCGGCACGTTGCCGAGTACATCACTCAGACTCCGGCCGACAGCGAGATGGCGCAATTGGCCTACGCGCCGATGTGCGATGAGTCGATCACGATGAATGTGGACTCGGGCATCGTCAAAGCGGGTTGGGGTTATGACACCAACCGCTATTCCGGGGCTGAGCAGGCCGGTCTGAGTGCAGACGATGCTGCTGACCTTCAACTGAAATGGGCCTATGCCTACCCTGGCGCGTTGCGGGCGCGTTCTAACCCGACGGTCGGCTTCGGGTCTGTATTTGTTGGCAGTCAGGACGGCAGCGTTTATGCGCTGGATCTGGAGACTGGTTGTGCACATTGGCGCATTCAAGCAAGTGCCGAAGTTCGTACCGGTGTGATTCTCGCGGAGGGCGTTGATGGCGAGCCCCCGCTCGCCATTTTCGGTGACATTTTGGCGCGCTTATATGCGGTCAACGCGATGACCGGAGAGGCGGTCTGGTCGTTCAAAGTCGACGAGCATCCCAGTGCGACGTTAACGGCAACACCGTCGCTCGCCGAGCATCGTGTCATTGTTAACGTGTCATCACTGGAGGTGACCGCTGCAGCCAATCCTGAATACGCCTGTTGTACGTTCCGCGGCAAGACGGTCGCGGTTGATGCGGCGACTGGTGACATCGAATGGACCCACTACGCCATCCCGGAAGCGCCGAGCGAGGTTGCGAGAACGTCGGCGGGCACGGCGGTCATGGCGCCGTCCGGTGCGCCTGTGTGGGCAAGCCCAACGATCGATTTAAAGCGACGGCGTGTCTATATCGGTACGGGCGAGAATTACTCTTCACCGGCCGACGGCAACAGCGACGCTGTGATGGCGGTGGATTTGGATAGCGGCGAACGCGTCTGGACCCGCCAGACTTTTGAGGGTGATGCGTGGAATGTGGCCTGCATGATGGCCAACAATCCGAACTGCCCGGAGGAGGATGGTCCCGACTTCGACCATGGCTCGAGCATCTTGTTGGTCGATGCGGGTGAGGATCGACAGGTGTTGGTTGCGGGCCTGAAAGATGGCCACGTTATCGGGCTCGACCCCGACGCAAAGGGCAACTTGCTGTGGCAGACAAGGGTGGGTCGCGGCAGTATTCAGGGCGGAGTCCATTTTGGACTGGCTGCGGAAGGTAGCACCGTTTACGTACCGATCAACGACATGAACGATACTCGCAATGGCGATGTGCTGTCGGCTGAAGATGCGCGACCCGGTGTGCACGCAGTGAACGCGGCGACCGGGGAGGTAATCTGGAGCCACGTGCAAGAAAATGTCTGCCCGGACGACATGGCATTGTGTGACCCTGGCGTCTCCGCGCCGGTCACGGCGTTCCCAGGTGCGGTGGTCGCCGGCCACCTTGATGGCTTCCTCCGAATCTATGCCCGTGAGTCAGGCGAGGTGCTTTGGTCTTATGACACGAAGCAGGCGGTGCGAGGGGTGAACGGAATCGAGGGTGCTGGCGGCGGCATGAGCGGGGCAGGACCTGTGGTCGCGAATGGGCATCTGATCGCAAACTCCGGCTACGGCCTCTATTTTCATGGTGCCGGCAATTTGCTTGCTGTGTTCGCTCCGAAATCGCAAACAGGGTCTGGTGATTGATGGGTCCGACGGGCCGGGTCGTTACCCAGAACGCGTGGGTCGTTACCGACATTGAGGCGGCTGCGCGGGCATGGTCGCGGACACTCGGCATAGGTCCATTCTTCCTCGGAACCTATCCTGAGAGTGTGTTCGAAGATATGCGCTATCGAGGCGCGCCGGGCGTGCTGACGATGCGCACGGCGATCGCCTACAGCGGGGATCTGCAGATAGAGCTGATCGAGCCACTTGACGATGCGCCGAATGCGTATCGAGATGTCTACCCCGCAGGGCGCACTGGCTTCCATCATGTGTGTTTGTGGAGTGAGGATATCGACCGGGACATCGGTCACTACGCACGTGCAGGCGCTGCGACTGTCAATATCGGTCGTATGCGTGGCGGTCCGCGATTCGCCTACATCGATACACGGCAGCAGTTCGGTTGCATGACGGAACTGCTCGAGCCGCATCCGCATGTGCAAGCGATGTTTGCTAACTGGCAATCGCAGAGTCGCGATTGGGACGGTCGTGAGCCGATCGTGTACCTGTAGCTCTAAAGCCAGCGACGCGTTCGATTCAAATAGTCCTGAAAGGGTTGCCCGAACTTTTCGAGGAGTGCGGTTTCTTCCGGGATTATCTGCAGTTTGGTGAGCAGAGGGACGAAGGTCAGTCCGATCAAAACTGCGGCGCCATTGCCGAGCCAAACCGCCCAGGCCAACAACACCATTAGCAACCCGAGATACATCGGGTTTCGTGTCCACTTGAAGATGCCGTCAGTCACCAGCGAACTCGCTTTTTCGGGTCGTATGGGGTTTACCGTTGTGCGGTAGTTTCGAAACTGCGCGACACCAATGAGTGCAATCATCAGTCCCACAACCAGCAATGCAATCGCAGCGAAACCCTGACGCGGGAATCTGTAGTTCAGCATGGGCGCCGCGTCGGCGGCCAGTTTCATGGCAGCGCCGAGTGCGCCTGCGATGAGGGGCGGCGGTATGTGCATTGGTTCTCCCTAATGACTTCGCATTTCGTTGACCACATCATGGCCGTAAATGGCATCAAACTGCCGATGGATCAGTGACGGCATTAGCTTCGCGGCAACGCCAGGGATCTGCCAGTACCACCACTGGCCGATGCTACTACGCGCATGGAATCGACCGGTGTTTGCCGACGCGCGTCGCTGGATATCAGAGGTGCGTGGGATGCGATGTCGTTCATAGCTGCGCAAGCCCGCTGCGAGATCCCGATCAGGGTGCAGCGAGCGGGCAAGTACCCAAGCGTCTTCAATGGCCATAGCCGCACCCTGCGCGACAAACGGCAGCATCGCATGGCAGCTATCTCCCAACAGGGTCAGATTTTTTGTTGACCAACGATCGAGTGGTTCACGATCAAACAACGCCCATCGGTAGTGCGTATCTGCGCTTTCGATAATGCGCTGCAGAGTGGGATGCCAGCCGGCGAAGTCCTGAAGCGCGTCGTTTTGGGCGCCCTTTGCGGTCCAGCGTTCGTCACTCCACGCGTCGGTTTCTACGACGCCAACGAAATTGACAAGGTTCCCACCGCGCAGCCTATAGGTAACGGCGTGTCGACCCGGGCCGACCCATGCCCGTGCGGTTGCGGGCGGGGCATGCTCGCCGAGTGCGCTTGTCGGAACGGTGCAACGCCAGGCAACGTTACCGGTGAAACGCGGTGCCGCATCGCCAAAAACTTGCGAACGGATTGTCGAACGCACACCGTCGGCGGCGATCATCAGGCTGGCGCGTTCATGGCGGTTAAGGGTCGTCTGCAGTGCGATGTCTTCGGCGGACTCGATGACTTTCTCAACCGCAACGCCGAGTTCGAGCGCACCTGGTTGCCGCGCTTCCAGCGCTGCAGTGAGAACATCAACCAGATCAGCTCGGTGGCAATGCAAGTACGGTGCGCCCCAGCGTACGGCGGCTGCGGAGCCTGCTGGAACCGAGAACACCGGTCTTCCGTCGATGCCGCGAACCATTTCTATGCGCGTGGGCGTGACCGAAACGTCCATCAATGGCTCCAGCAGGTCGAGCGCTCGCAATACCCGAGAGGCGTTCGGCGAAATCTGGATGCCAGCGCCGACCTCCCTGAGTTCAGGCGCTTGTTCAATAACGCGCACATGCCAGCCATGAGCCTGCAATGCCAGTGCGGTGGTCAATCCGCCGATACCGGCGCCGACGATCAGGGCGTTTTGGTCTTGCGAGTTGCGCATAGTCTCAATGCTACGTGAGAGTGATGTCATTGGGGTATGCTGCCCGCCTCGCAGCGATTATGGGAGTCAGCCGATGCGCAAAATGACGGTCACAGGACAGGCAGGCCTGGAAGACTTGAAGCTCTCGGATGTGGATGTTGGTGAACCCGGCGCGGGTGAGGTCCAGGTGCAGTGGAAGGCGACCTCACTGAATTATCACGACTTGATGGTCGCACAGGGATTGATTCCTGTCGCAGGTGACAGAGTACCGATGAGTGACGGTGCTGGCGAGATCGTTGCGGTCGGTCAGGGAGTGACCCGTTGGCAGGTTGGCGATCGCGTCATGTCGACCTTTTTTCCGTTGTGGAGAACCGGTGCCCCCGCGCTGGAGAATATGTGGCAAGTCGCCGGCGAAACGGTTGACGGCTTTGCGCTTGATCGCAGTAACGTCGGGGAACACACCCTGACGACGGTACCCGACGGGTACACGGATGCGCAGGCGGCTACCTTACCGTGCGCTGCCGTGACCGCTTGGCGCGCGCTCGTCGAGGAATGCAATGTACGGCCTGGAGACACGGTCCTGATCGAGGGAACTGGCGGCATGTCGCTGTTCGCATTGCAGATTGCCAAGGCGGCGGGTGCCACAGTGATCGCGACTTCTTCTTCAGACGAGAAGCTCGAGCGCCTGCGCGATATGGGCGCGGACCATACGATCAATTACCGCAGTGACGAGAATTGGGGCAAGACTGCTTACGCGGTATGTGGCGGCGTAGATCACGTGCTGGATGTTGGCGGTGGCGCGACGATTCGCCAGTCGACGGAGGCGGTCGCGATCGGTGGCAACATCGTCCTGATCGGCATTCTTGGCGGTCGTAAGGGCGAGATCGTTTTCCCTAAGTACTTCTTCAAACAAGTCCATCTCGCGGGCATCGCGGTTGGCAGCCATGTGCAACAAGAGCGCATGGTACGCGCGATCAATCAGGACGGTTTCAAACCGGTGATCGATAAGAGTTTTTCACTGCCCGAACTCGGTGATGCGTTTGCGTATCAGGCCTCGGGGCAGCAGTTCGGCAAGATTGTGGTTGAGTATTGAGGAGTAGACATGGGCAAGGCACACGAATACACGATGACGATGTCCTGGACCGGAAACACGGGTGAGGGCACCAAGACCTACAAGAGCTACAACCGCAATTTCAGCGTTAATGCCGATGGGAAACCCGAGTTACTCGGCTCCGCTGATCCCAATTATCTTGGTGATGCCTCGCGCTGGAATCCGGAGGAGTTGCTCGTGGCCGCACTGTCGGGCTGTCACAAGCTCTGGTTCCTCCATTTATGCGCCATGAAACGTATCGTCGTTACCGAATATGTCGATCACCCAATCGGCACGTTGAATGCAGAATCGGATGGCAGTGGAGAGTTCACCGCAACCGTACTGAAGCCCACCATTACGCTTGCGGATCCATCGCAGGCCGAGGCCGCCGACGCTCTGCACGAAACTGCGCATGACAAGTGTTTCATTGCCCGGTCAGTCAACTTCCCTGTGACGGTAGAGGCCACCTACCAGTAAACGAAACTCAGGCTGTCGGGCTGATGATGAGACCCACGTCAGGTCTGGCTTCGCCCGACAGCACTTCTTTGTAAGCTGCCTGCAACAACGACATGCCATTCAAATGCCGGTAGCTGATCCAGTCGGCAGTGGCCTGCGTTGCCTTGAGCCAAAACTCGTAGGTGCGCTTCTCAAACTCGCCGGGCCCCCACTCCTTGTTGCGAGTCTGCATGTGCCCGGGCGCGAAGAACATCTGGCTGCGTTCACGAATAAAGTCGGGTCCCATCGAGTTTTCTTCGTAGTGGGTCAATCCGACGTTTGAGGTGAATTTCATGTTGTCGCCCAACATCGCGTGCAACTTTGACAGCACCTTGCCGTTGCCGGACATGTCGACGATCACCGTTGGCTTCGAGGCGTCGATCGCTTCAAGGTCGTTATAGTCGACCGCACTGTTATAGAAACCCATGTTGCGTACCGCATCGAGATTGCCTCTCGAGGTAATACCGATGACCGGACGCTTCCCTTCGTCGGTAGACAGGCCGACCGCGAGCCCCACCGAGGTTTTTGAAGAGGCGCTTGGGATGATGATCTGCTCGGCGCCAAAGAAGTCATTAGCGATCAGGTAGTCATAGAGACAGAAAGAGGTCGCATACAGCGGGAAAAGCAGCATTCGCGCATCGTCCAGCGCGGCGTCGTAATGCGGCTCGTGCGAGCACCTTGCGTAGGCGTTGTATACCGGTGGCAGTTCCGCGCGGTGTTCGGCGGCATCAAAAAAGCGCGTTGCCGAGACCCGGCCTGGCTTCATGCGCAGGTGCGTACCCATCGGCCAGTAGCCATAGAGGCGCTCGCCAACGGCGATTTCGTCGTGGCTGGATTCCACAACATCAGCGAAACCCCAAACAGGAATGACGCCGAAGTCGTCGTCGACCGGAAAGAACTTCCAATAACCGATGCGCTCGCCAACCACGGCATACGTGATGTTGTTCGCCGTCAGCGCGAATCGGTCGATCGCGACGATGATCTCACCGGACTGCGCAGGCGCGAGGTCCTGATCGGTAACGCGCGTATTCGAGTACGCTGTCTTGTAAACTTCCAGTTGGCTGTTTCGCATGTGTCCGCCCCGCTCTGTGATTTGCACGCGAGTGTCGGCCGATCGCGTGTGGGGGTCAACCGCTTCCGGATCAGTTGGATTGCCAGGGCGGTGGCGACCTGTCCAGAAAGCTTTGGATCCCGTGTTGCCCTTCTTCACCCGCGAGTGCCTGCGAAAAAGCATCGACGGCACGCTCGATAAAGTCGTCCAGCGCTTGCGCTTCGAGATGCTGGATCAGCTGTTTTGTCGTGCGATTTGCACCGGGCGCGCATGAGCGAATGTCGCGCTTTATCCGCTCGAACCGCTCCCGCAATTGCGCCTCATCGGTTTCGACAAAATCCGCGAGTCCAAGCGCTAAAGCTTCATCAGCCGTAAAGGCAGCGCCCGTGAGCATCAGGCGTTTTGCAGTGATGGTCCCGGCGCGTCGCACGATCCAGGGTGCAATCTGGGCGGGTATCAATCCGAGGCGCGTCTCGGTCAATGCGAAACGAGTGTTGGAATGGACGATCACAATGTCGGCCGCCGCCATCAGGCCGAGCCCACCGGCCATGGCAGCGCCGTGGACGATCACGATCACGGGTTGTGGCTGCATTGCCACGGCGCGAAGCAGTCTGCCGGTTTCGCGACTGGCAGTGCGAATGTTTTCGAGCGAGGACTCGTGCTCGGTGTTCAGTGCGTGGAAGCCCTTAAGGTCACCACCGGCGCAGAACACCTTGCCGGCACCCCGAAGCGTAATCCCGCGAACACTCACCTCTTGCGCGGCGCGTGCGAGCTCCGAGGTGAGTGCCGAGATCATTTCGGGGGACAGCGCATTGCGCGCATCCGGGCGGTTCAACTCGAGCGTCAACCAATCGGTTTCGCGGGTAATATTGAGAATTGGCTGTGCCACGTATGAAGTGTAACCGGGAGTGACAAAAAAGCCCGGCGCTGGGCCGGGCTTTTCCTCTAAACAAGCAGTTCGCTTACCAGCGGTTTGAACCGCCGCCGCCACCACCGTAGCCGCCGCGGTCAGGGCGCGGTGCGCGAGGACGAGCTTCGTTGACCGTGATGTTACGGCCATCGAGGCTTGTGCCGTTCAGGCCGTCGATCGCGGCCTGCGCTTCTGCGTCACTACCCATCTCAACGAAGCCGAAGCCTTTGCTGCGACCGGTGTCACGGTCATTGATGACAACTGCAGAATCGACGGTGCCGAACGGCGCGAACGCGTCCTGCAAACCATTCTGATCCACTGAATACGGCAAATTGCCGACGTAAAGTTTTTTACCCATTTGATTTAAACCTCCTTAAGGCTCTCCAGTCGCTCAAGAAGATTCAGGCATGTTGCCAGGAACTCGGTCGAAGCGATAACGGGGTAATAGTATAGCGTTTGGTCTGACCTATGGATCAATCCCAAACCGGAAAATTTCACGAAATTGAAATGTGAAAGCACAGCCCCCCAACCGTTTGACTAGTGTACAGCGGATTAAACGCAGGTTCCAAAAAACCGTGTGATCTGAATCGCTTTTCCGATCGGAATAACTGGACTTGATTCTGCGCAGAATCTAGAATTTTCGAAGTTTCAGAAATCAATGAAATCGATGGAAATCACGCCATATCAACAGGCCTTTGTCCTGCATTTTGGTGAGATGGGCAGCCGCTGGGGCATCAACCGCACTGTGGGACAGGTGTACGCGTTGCTTTATGTCAATAAAGCACCGTTGAACGCAGAGCAGATCACAGCTGCGCTCTCGATCTCGAGATCCAACACCAGTATGGCGTTGAAGGAGCTGCAGGCGTGGCGTTTGGTCAGACTCCAGCACTTGCCGGAGGATCGCCGCGATTACTTCAGTGCCCCGGAGGATATTTGGGAGATTTTCCGGACGTTGGTGGTCGAGCGTCGCAAGCGCGAAATCGATCCTACGCTCTCGCTTTTGCGCAACGTGCTTTTGGAACGGGCGACGAGTGAAGCGGACCAATACGCCGAACAGCGCATGCGCGAGATGCTCGAGTTGATCGAGCTTGTGACCGGCTGGCTCGACGACGTCAGTGATCTGGAACATGGAACTGCGGTCAAGCTCATGAAGCTTGGTGGTAGCGTACAAAAGTTGCTCACCGCCCCCGCCCGCTTGAAGCGCGGCGGCAAGGCGCGAGCAGGAGGAAACGATTAGATGAACGCCGATCCGCTGCTGTTGTCGCGAATTCAGTTCGCCGCCAACATCAGCTTTCACATCCTGTTCCCGATGATCACCCTGGCGCTGGGGTGGCTGTTGTTGTTCTTCAAGTTGCGCTTCAACTCGACCGGCGACGACAAGTGGATGAACGCCTACCGACTGTGGGTCAAGGTGTTCGCGTTGTCGTTTGCGCTAGGCGTCGTCAGTGGCATCACCATGAGTTTCCAGTTTGGCACCAACTGGCCAGGTTACATGGAGACTGTCGGGAATATCGCAGGTCCGCTACTCGGCTATGAGGTCTTAACCGCGTTCTTTCTGGAGGCGAGTTTTCTCGGCATCATGTTGTTCGGTTTCAAGAAGGTGTCGAACAGAGTGCATACGCTCGCGACCGTTCTGGTTGCAGGTGGGACGACGCTCTCGGTGTTCTGGATTCTTGCGCTTGTGTCCTGGATGCACACGCCTGCGGGCTTTGAGATGCGAGATGGCGTGGCTTACGCCACGGACTGGATGGCAATCATCTTCAATCCCTCGTTTCCGTACCGGTTGATCCATACGACGTTAGCGTCGTTCCTGACCGTCGCTTTCCTGATGGCAGGGTTGTCGGCGTTTCGCTGGTTGCGCAACGATCGCACCCCGGCGGTCACCGCCACCCTGCGAACCGGATTGATCCTTGGTGCCATCATCACGCCTCTGCAAATCCTTGCGGGAGATTTACACGGACTCAACACGAAAGAGCACCAGCCCGCGAAAGTTGCCGCGATGGAGGGATTGTGGGAGACACAGGAGGGCGCACCCCTGGTCCTATTCGGTATCCCGGATGAAGATGCGCGAACCAACCACTACGCGGTGGAAATCCCTGGGCTGGCTTCATGGATTCTCACGCACGATTTCAACGGCGAACTGACTGGCCTGAACGATTTCGAGTCGCACCCGCCTGTAGCGCCGGTGTTCTGGGCATTCCGAATCATGGTTGCGACTGGTCTTGCCATGCTGGTTGCCGCTTGGTGGGGCGTGATCAAGCTGCGTCGTGGTGGCCTGCCGGGCGTTTGGCTGATGCGCATTCTGACTGCGATGACGTTCTCCGGCTGGGTGGGTGTACTCAGTGGCTGGTACACGACCGAGATCGGTCGGCAGCCGTATTTGGTATCTGGGGTGTTAAAGACGGCTGATGCGGTGGGCCCGGTGAGCGGTGGCGCCGTTGCCGTGACGCTGACGCTGTACCTGATCCTGTACACGATCCTGATCGGCGCCTACATCTCAGCAGTGTTCTACCTTGCGCTGAAAGCGGGCTCGCCGGAAGCCAAGCGTGCTGAGCCGGCGGCACATGGTCCGGCGCTGATCCCGGGTGTGCGTCTGGAAAATGCCTGAGCTGATACCGGATCTGTCGACGCAGGAAGGCTGGTTGCCGCTGGCCTTCATGGTCATGATGGGGATCGCGATCCTCGCCTATGTGATTCTGGATGGGTTCGATCTTGGCGTCGGTATGCTGCTGCCGCTGGGCGACCCTGATGAGAAAGACCTGATGATCGCGTCGATCGGACCATTTTGGGATGCGAATGAAACCTGGTTGGTGCTGGGCGTCGGTATTCTGCTGGTCGCCTTCCCAACGGCGCACGGCATCATCCTTGGTGAGCTGTATCTGCCTATCGCGATGATGTTGATTGGTCTGACGCTGCGCGGTGTGGCGTTTGATTTCCGTGTTAAGGCACGCGATAAATTTAAAGAGACCTGGAATCGAGCATTCTTTGCGGGCTCCACGCTAGCTGCGATCAGCCAGGGCTACATGTTAGGTCAGGTGATCACCGGTTTCGTAGGCGATCTACCCAGCCTCTTGTTCTCGGTATTCATTGGTATCTGCCTGGCCTCGGGATATGCGCTGCTGGGTGCAACCTGGCTGATTATCAAAACGACCGGCGATTTGCAGATGCGGTCGATCCGTTGGGCACAGAACTCGATAGTGATGATGGCGGTTGGCATCGCCTCTGTGTCGGTTGTTACCCCACTCGTCAGCAACCGGGTGTTTCACAAGTGGTTCGACATCGGGAATCTTCTGATGGTGTGGCCGGTACCCGTCGCGACGATTGCGACGCTCGCGATTGCATGGCGTACGTTGAAGCGCCTGCCGGTGCGCCTCGCCGATGACAATCACTACGGCGACTGGGTCCCGTTTGTTTGTACCTGCGGTCTATTCCTTCTTTCGTTCCATGGCTTGGCCTACAGCCTGTTTCCTTACCTGGTCGTCGACCGCGTCACGATCTGGGATGCAGCTGCGGCGCCGGAGTCACTACTGATCATTTTCTTTGGTGCCGCTTTTGTGCTGCCGGTCATCATCGGTTACTCGATATTTGCGTATCGTGTGTTTTGGGGTAAGGCAACGCCACTCGAATACTACTGAGCACAACGACATGAACAATGGAGTGATGATGCTGGCGGCGGTTACAGCCGCGGTCGCGTTTTTCAACCGAAACACGCTGCCAGGCCCTGAGTTCATGTTGCCGGAACTCGCATCGGCACCCGTGCAGGTCAAATCGCGGTCAGCTTCGTTCGAGGCGAGCTGGAAGGGTCGGGACTATAAGGTTGATCCACTTTACGAATACAGCCTCAGCGGATTGGTCGTGTCCTATCGGCAACACGACGGCGAGTCGCGAATGCATCGACAAAGCGATGACCATCTGAATGCGGCTGACCTGTGTGTCGTGTGGGGTGCCAATGCAGACCATAGCGGACTCAACAAGCTGGATTTTTACAATGGAATTTTCACCTGCAACTGGTCAACACGAGATCAGGCAGCGTGGGATGCGTTCGATCAAACCGAGATATCCAATAATCATTTGTTATCCGACAGTCCGGCAATACGGAAGGCGATCAGCAAAGTGAAAATCGGAGACCAAATTCGCTTGAGTGGGTATCTGGCGGAGTACACGTCGCCGAATGGCAGTTCACGCGGCACCAGCACAACAAGGCTGGATACGGGCGATGGTGCTTGTGAAACGATCTATCTCGACAATTTTGAGATTGTCAAACGGGTGATCACACCTTGGCGGTGGATCTGGTGGGGTTCACTCGCAGTGCTCCTGCTAACCATCGTCAATCACTTCCGGATGCCGGTGCGCGTGCGTCGCTAGGATTCTCCGAATCTCGATTCGAAGCCTTTGTGAACCCGCCACCCGAAAAATGGCATGACGATGCCGAGTGACGCGTAGGTCCAACCCGCGAACAGGAACGTCTGCTCTGAGCCCAGCAGCGCCACCAGAATCGAGACGATCGCCGATGAGCCGATCATCAGCCATGACAGCACCTCTGCACGCGTCAGAAAGCGCTCGGGCTCGGAGAGCGACAATCGCTCGTGCGCTCTTAAGGCATAGGCATAAAGCGCAGCGATCGAGAAGCTCGCTAACAGAAAACCGACGCCATAAATAACGAACAGCGCGCGCGCTTCATCCGGTGTCGTAATACTCATTTCGTAAGGTACCCAGCCGCCGGTCAAAGACGACAGCGCAGCCGATGCCATGGCGCGGAGCGGAAACACATAAACCAGCAAAACAAAAACCAGGAACATGCTGATGAGGGTCGCTCCCGTGGTGTCGAGTCCGTATCGCCGTGACCACGCCCTATGTGCGAACCAGAACATCATGAGTAGCGCGAAAGAGGCGAGAAACGCCGGGATGAATCGAAGCGCGTAGATCAGCTCTTCAAATGACTGTGGTACTTCGTCGAAGGAAATCACCAGCAGCGTGAGGGTGAACGCAAACGCGGCATCGACGAAAGTCTCCAGGCGGGTGTTTTCGGCACCTCGGTCCCTGAACACCCCGTCTTCGAGAAACGGCAGCTCATCCGATTTCATTGCTGACTCCATCACGATCGTCGTCGACGCGATAGTGACGAGCGGGACGCTACCGCGTCAACAATGCAAGGCCTCAGGCCGTACTTCGAAAGCGACCGGTATCGATCGAAACTGTGGAGGGCAATAGAGTCATCGACCAGTATTGGTGCAGTGTTTGCACCATCTCGTAGGTGTCGGCCATCGTCATAGGTTTTGCGAAGTAGCCTGCAACGTTATGTCGGTAGGCTTCATTGATGTCTTCAGGGCGCGATGAGGTGGAGACGATGAAGACAGGTGTTGAGGCGATCGTTGGGTCGAGTCGGATGCGTTCGAGCAGCTCCAACCCACTGAGTCCGGGAAGGTTGATGTCCACGAGCATCACCGGTGGACGTCGTAATGCATGCTTCTCGATTTGATCGCGCAAGAGCGTGAGCGCTTGCTCACCGTCTACGGCGCACAGCAGGTCGACGGCGATGTTCATGCGGCGATAACTGCGCTTCAGTTTTTCGATATCGAGATCGTCGTCTTCGACAACCAGCAATGAGTAGGGTGCTCTGTTCATGCTGCAACTACCTCGGGTTCGGACAGTGAGGGCTTGGGCCATCGCACACTGATCCTCGTGCCGCTAGAGGGCACTGAGACAATGGATATTCCTCCACCAACGGACTCGGTGATCTTGCGAGCGAGCGCCAAACCGAGGCCAGAGGTTCTCGTATTCTCCGCCGGCGAGAGCGACTTGAACGAATCGAAAGCGGACTCCTGGAAGGTCGGTTCGATGCCCGGACCATTGTCGTTGATGGTGAAAAAATAGTGGTGTTCATCTTCGGTGATTTGCACGTCGACTTCGATGGCGCCTTCGTTATCGTGATGTCTTACGGCATTGTCGAGTAGTTCCCGAAGTACCTGGATCGCACGTCCTCGATCGATACTCAGCGCGCCGATTTCGGTTTCGACTCGTGGCAGATCGTCTGGCAGCCCCAACCCCTCGACGGCTGCGCTGACCAGGGAAGGGACCGTGAGAATCTCGATCACTTGAGGTTGTGCGCCGACTTCGCTGTAGGACAGCACGCCATGAAGGAGGGCATCCATTCGGTGCGCGCGCTTTGCGATGGTTTTCACGTGTCCTAGTGTGGGGACCAACTGCTCTGCGACTTTGGTGTCGTTGACTGCCGCGAGGTCTTCTCGAATCCATTCCGTCAGTCCAACAATTCCGCGCAGCGGTGCCCTCAACTCGCGGCTTGCCGCATGCGCGAAATCCGAGAGTTCCGAGTTTGCCATGGACAGTGCGTTATTCAGGCTGCGGTGTGCTGCCGTGGCAGCGTCGATGTGTGAGAGTGCGCGGCGATTGGCGCGCGCCATGCTGACGAAGACGTACAGTAAGAAAAGGTCGATGGTCAGGCCGGCGATCAATATCGCTGTCGACACACCAGTGTCGGGCAGGAATTCGTTGGACCGAAATTCAAATTCCCATTCGCGCCCGAACATCGGAAGTACACGGTATGTGCGATGTTTTTCATCACCGGCGCTGGTTTCAAATTCGTCGAACAACACGCTCGTCCCGTCGGTGAGCTTGATGGCAACCTCCCGGTTGTCGCGTCCTAGGGCACCGACCAGTAGATCGTTGAAATTGAAGGGCGCGTAGACGAAACCAAGGAAAGCGCCTGCTGGGGCGTTCCAGGACGCATTCATGTCGCTGTTGTAGAACGGCGCAAACAACAAAAAACCCTGCTGTCCGACATCGTCTTGAACAAGCTGGATCGGGGCAGTGATTTGTGTGGATCGAGTGTCGCGTGCCCGCCGAGCGGCGGAAAAGCGGCTTGTCTCGTGCGCCATATCCAGCCCAATGGCGGCGAGATTCCGCGCCTCAGGCTCGACATAGACGATTGGCAAAAGCTCGTCCATGTCGTGGTCCGGATAGGGTTGATACGTCGGTCGATCACGACGGTATTCAGCAATGTGGGTCTCAACGTCATCGCGTGACACCGCGACGATCAATCCAATTCCCGCGATACCAGGGTAGTTGGTATCGATCGCGAGCCGGTCTGCGAACGTCCGCCACTGTGCGCGACTCGGGCGTTCACGAGTTGCGTGAAGTGCGGCGACGCCCGCCAAAAGCGCGGTCTCGTAAGTCGCCATACGGAAGTCCACCTGCTCGACAACGCGCTCAACCACCTGATCAAAGCGTGTATCCGCCGCTCGGGCAGCCTCATTGCGCGCGATTATTGCAGCGATAAAAGTCAGCGCGAGTGCTGATGCCAGTACTGTCCAATGCAAGCCGGTCAGGCGACTGGCCTGTTCGAAGATCTCATTACGCGAGTGCGCAGAACGCACTTGACGCTCCGCTGCATTGATCGTTGCGTTCTTCATAATCGGTCGCTGGTGAATCCCTGAGGCATCTCCGCCATAAAGGAGCTAGCGGCCGAAATCGCCCGATCCTTAACCAGGCGGCGCGCTGGCTTGTCTTATGGAAACGAGTCTTTCGAGCAGCGCGTGTGTCTGTTTGACTGTCGAACTGACGTGGAAGTCTGTCTCGATTCGGTTGCGCCCGTTTTTCCCCATCTGGGCTGCCGATTCAGGATCGGCGTGTAATTGTCTGATGGCGGTTGCCAGCGCCTTTGAGTCTGCGACCGGCACGACCAACCCCGATTCCTGATGCGCTACCAATTCGGCGTTTCCGCCAGTGTCTGTGACGATATTCGGGACGCCGTAAGCCATCGCCTCGATCACGGTTTTCGGCAATCCCTCGCGGCGCACGGCAGGCAGGACCGCGACATCACATGCCTGGATCAGGCTGGTGGCGTCTGTGCGCAGTCCCAACGTCAGCGTTTGCTTATCTATGCCGGCTTGTGCGAGCTCAGCGCCAAGATGCGCGTTGTCCATGCCGCTGCCGATCAGAACCAGCTTCAAATTATTGAGATCCGTCAACTTTGCACAGGCCTCGATTAGATACTTGACGCCTTTCCTTGGCCGATTGTTGGCGACGCATCCAACAACAAAATCACTGCTAGCTAGCCCGAGAGCACTTCTTGGTGTGGCGGGTTCCGTGTACCACGACAAATCGTGACCTTTATAGATGCGCTCGACGGTAACCGAATGCCTGACGCGCGGTTTCAGGTCGTCAACCACGGATTGCGAGACGCCCACAATGGCGTCCACGCGGGGATGCAGGTGCGTCAAGTAAGCGGCAGGGTCGTGACGATAGATGTTACCGGTTTGGCCGCGATACGTCATCATGACAACAGGCAGGCCGACGCACGCGAACGCTGCGTTGCATATCGCCTTGTTGTTGAATGCGTAAACTGCGTCGATACGGTGCTCGCGGGTGATCCTGCGAATCTCTCGCATGTCCTTCCAGGAGAACTTTTTGCGCAGTTGCTGGTGAATCAGATTGACACCCGCGGCACGGAGCTCTTCCGCGTAAGCAGAGTCATGCTGCGTCAGCACGTGCACTTCAACTCCGGCGCGCTGCAATCCGATGAAAGACTCTGCTTCGGGTCGGACGCTGTTGCGAGTATCAGCGTGGGATGAAATGCAGAGAAGACGCATCCGTTAGCGGCGTTGCCAGATAATGTCGCACTGACGATCCGCGGTCTCGAGCGAATCGACCGACGTCATAACCACTTCACTGTCCTTGAGCAATCCGGGCTCGAAGCCTTTGCTTGCGAGCAGGTCGAGCATGTCGCGTGGCTTCAGGCCGCCCTGTCTCATGTAGTGGGGAGAGAATTCGGTGACGACGACCTCACAGCGATCGAGAGTAGCGTGCGCCCCTCGCAGTGCAATCAATTCAAAACCTTCGATATCGATCTTGATCAAACGAACAGGCCTGTCGGCGAGCTGCATCGATTCGAGCACATCATCCAGCCTAGCGGTCGGTATATCGACAGTGGCGTGATCGTTGATAGGCAGGAGTGAATGACGCCCTCTATTGGCATCTGAAAACAGATGCAGAGCGGCACCCTCACTGTTATCAGACAACCCCATTTCATGCAGCGTTACGTGCTGGGCCTGGTTCTGTTGCAGGTTATGCCGGATGAGATCGAGGTTATCCGGAGCCGGTTCGAAGGCGTGAACTTCTGCCGTTGTGCCGCGGCACAACGTCTCGAAAAGTAGCGCATACCACCCGATGTTGGCGCCGATGTCGATTAATAGTTCGCCATCCCTCGGTTCGACGGTGGCACGCAGCCATTCGGTTAGCTGTGGCTCATGGCGTCCGTACTTATAGATATGGCGTCCGACGACGTCTTCGGTCTTGACCCGAAATTTTAGCTCGCCAACGCGCGCATTCAGAAACGCCCGACGTAACAGGAAGCGGTTGAGGACGTAGCTTACGGACTTAAGAGCAGACATCCGCGGCATGGTACTGGAAGCGGACGACTCGCGCATCGACTTGGACTGTGAGGTCTCTTGGCTCAAACTTGCTGGATGAGCACAGTCGACGCCGAGCAACCACTGCCGATAAGCGCCGTTATGATTTGCGGGGATGAAGCCGCACTGATCGAGCAGTGTATTGAGTCGCTTGTGGACCTCAGCGAGGTTTGCATCTACTTCAACGGAAAAGACGCGACGAAGTTTCAGCAAATGGTCGCAGGCTTTCCCAACGTCGTTGTACACGAAGGTCCGTTTATGGGCTTTGGTCCGAGCAAGCAGCGCGCGGTGTCATTAGCCAAAAACGACTGGGTGCTGTCTATCGACAGCGATGAGTGGATGGACAGGGGGCTGCGAGACGCCCTGCAACAGATTCCACTGGAGAGCCATCGAACGGCGTTCCAGATCTTGCGCAAAAACCGATTTATGGGCGTGCACGTCGCACGCGGCGGTTGGGGTAACGATCGACTGCTACGCGTCTTTCATCGCGATGCCGCCCGGTTCAACGACAAACCTGTACACGAGAAGGTCGACGTTGAACCTGACGTCTCGGTTGTGATGCTGCAGGGCACGCTCTGGCATGAGGCGGTCATCGACGTCGACCAGTTCTTGCAGAAAATCAGTCGCTACTCGACGCTGAATGCGGCGCAGAAATCCCGTTCGGTGCACCCCATCTTTGCTCTGCTGCGCGCGCAGTTTGCGTTTTTCAGGAGCTATATTTTGCAGCTTGGCGTGCTCGCTGGGTGGCGTGGGCTGGTCATCGCCTACGCGCGCGGCGTTGGTACCTTCTTTAAGTACGTAAAGCGATTCGCCAGACCTCCGGAATGATGTGCTCAGTCGTCGCTCTGTGAATCTCTCGGCGCAAGGCCATCCACGACAGTGAAACGTAAGGCAAAGGCAGCTACCGCCAAAATGAAGATCGCACCTGCTTCAAAAACGATCGTGGCGGGCTCCATATCTTTGCTCTGAAGAACCACCAACCGTGAAAGCGCGGTGATTGCGATGAAGATCGGGTAGAGCACCGGGATCGTATTCGAGCGGTAGAAGATCCCCACCATCGAGATGACTTCCGTGTAGAGAAACAACAGAAGGATGTCGGCAATACGGATGGTCTGATTGGTCCACACCGTATTCAGCTCGATCAATACCGCACCGACCGTTAATGCAACAATCAGAATCAGGATGCTGCGCTCGATCCCGTGGATGATTTTCGGTATGTCCATGCCGACCTCCGTCCTTGTCCATGCCCCCGATTGTACGTGCTGAGAGGCGCGCCGCAATTCGCGGCTGAGCTACACTAGGCGGTGAAGATTGCTGGGGGGACTATGGCAGATTCAACGCAGCCGCTTTGGGTGCCGAGTGATGTGCGGATCGCGGACAGTGAACTTGCGCGTTTCGAAGCGTTCGTTACCGCGCGCACAGGCGAGCAGTTTGATTCCTACGAAGCGCTATGGCGCTGGTCGACTGAGGCGCTGGAGACGTTTTGGTCGTTGTTGTGGGACTTTGCGGAGCTGGCACCTCGAGACCCAGACGAGCCGGTTTTACCAAGCTCCGCGATGCCGGGTGCGGAGTGGTTTCCCGGGGTACGGCTGAACTACATGGACGCCATTATGCGTCACGCGGATCGGCCTGAGCCCGTCGTTATATGCGAGCACGAATCGGGTGCTGTCGAGACGCTCGAGCGTTCCGAATGGCAGCGACAGGTAGCCGCACTCGCTGCAACGCTAGTCGATCTTGGGGTTCGTCCCGGTGATCGCGTTGTGGCCTATCTGCACAACACACCGCAATGCCTCATTGCGTTTCATGCGACGGCGAGCATTGGCGCGATTTGGTCCGTCGCCGCACCGGATCTCGGTGCCAAAGGCGTGTTGGACCGGTTTGAGCAGATCGAGCCGAAGGTGCTGATCGCGACTGACGGCTACGATTACGGCGGCAAGAAGTTTGATCGATCGGAGATCGTGAACTCGATGGTTGAGGGTCTGCCGACGCTTAAGGCTCTGGTGCGAGTGCCAGCGACCGATTGTCGCGCGGCAAGACCAGCACAAGTCCCCGTGCTTGATTGGCCCGACGCCATTCGCGGCGAAGCGCCATTACAACCGACCGCAGTCGACTTCGCCCATCCCCTCTGGGTGGTTTACTCCTCCGGTACGACCGGCAAACCCAAAGCGATCGTGCACAGCCATGGCGGTGTGTTGCTCGAACATATCAAGCAGATGTCGCTGCAAATGGACATTCGCGCGGGTGACAGATTCATGTGGTTCTCGAGTACCGCCTGGATGATGTGGAACTACAACATCGCGGCGGCGCTCGTCGGCGCAACCATCTGCATCTATGACGGTAATCCCGCCAAACCGGATTTGGGTCGGCTATGGTCGGTCATTGAGCGCCATCGAATACGGGCGTTTGGTGCGGGTGCTGCCTGGTTCGAATCCTGTCGAAACGCGGGGCTGGTGCCGCGCGAGTCCTACGACTTGTCGACGCTGGACGCGCTCGGGTCTACAGGTTCGCCGTTACTGCCGGAGGTTTTCGACTGGATTTACGGCTCGGTGAAAGCCGACGTGTATCTCGCTTCGATCTCGGGCGGCACCGACTTCGCAACGGCATGTGTTGGTGGTGCGGTCAGCGTGCCTGTAGTCAGCGGTGAAATCAGCTGCCGATCGCTAGGGTGTGCTGTTGAGGCGTTCGACCCGGCAGGCGTGTCGGTTGTCGATACAGTGGGTGAGCTGGTGATCACCAAGCCAATGCCATCGATGCCGATTGGTTTTTGGGGGGACAGCGACAACCAGCGTTACCTGGAAAGCTACTTTGATACCTACCCAGGTGTCTGGCGACACGGTGACTGGGTCCGAGTCACTGAGCGGGGGAGTGCAGTAATTTACGGTCGCTCAGACGCCACGATCAATCGACATGGCATCCGCATGGGCACCAGCGAGATTTATCGGGTCGTCGAGTCGATCGACGGCATTGCGGACAGTCTGGTGGTCGATCTGGAGTTTCTCGGTCGCGAGTCCTTGTTGCCTTTGTTCGTGGTGCTCGATCCTGGCGTTGAGCTGACCGAGACTTTGGTTGGGGAGATCAAGACGGCGGTTCGAAGCGGACTTTCTCCACGACACGTGCCAGATGTGATTCATGAGATCAACGAGGTCCCGCGGACGTTTTCGGGCAAGAAGATGGAAATTCCCGTTCGACGTGTGCTGCTGGGTCAGGCGGGCGCTGAGGGTATCAATCGGGAGACGATGGCCAATCCGGACAGCATCGACTGGTTTCTGGCGGCTGCGGCAAATGGTTTGTTGGAACGCGGTCGGCAGTGACATCCCATAGCTTGCTCACGATAGCGCAATGGTTGTGGTCGCAGGTTTTGTGCAGGCTGGGAACAGGTGGGCAAAAGTTGTCTAGATCAGTTACTATTTTCGTCTAGAGTTCTCCCCGCGAAGAGAAAGTCTTATGCAGCAGCTGTCCGGGCTTGACGCCTCTTTCCTGTATTTGGAAACAGCCAACACACCGATGCACATCGGTAGCCTCTGTATTTACGATCAGTCGACCGCGCCTGGCGGGCATGTCCGTTTCAAGGACATCCTGAAGTTTTACGAAGAGCGTTTGCACAGAACCCGCGTGTTCCGCCAGCGCCTCGCGAAGGTGCCCCTGGCGTTAGACCATCCATACTGGATCGAAGACCCCGATTTCGATCTTGAGTTTCACGTGCGTCATATCGCCTTGCCTGCGCCCGGCGACTGGCGACAGTTGTGCATTCAGGCGGCGCGGCTGCATGCACGTGCGCTCGACCTCAATCGTCCTCTTTGGGAGGTGACGGTGATCGAGGGGTTGGATGCGGTGGAAGGTGTGCCGAAGGGCAGCTTCGCGGTTGTCACAAAGGTGCACCACGCCGCGATCGATGGCGTCTCGGGTGCCGAAATCGCAGCTGCGCTGCATGATCCATCACCGTTGGCTGAAGTGACGCCTCCTGATCGCGAGTGGATCGCAGAGCGTGAGCCCACCGGTTTGGAAATGCTCGCCAGAACGGGTGCCCGGATGGCTGGCGCACCGTTGCGAGTTGGCAGGATGGCGCGAAAAACGCTGCCCGCCGTTGGCAGAATCATTGGCGGGCTTGCGACCAAAGAGCTCAAGGGTCCGCAGACCGTGCCCCGCACGCGGTTTAATGGCAACGTGACCTCGCACCGCGTGTTTGACGGCCGTACGTTTTCGCTGGATGACATTCGTGCGATCAAGAGCAGTCAGCCCGGCGTTACCGTTAACGACGTCATCGTCACGATCTGCGGCGGCGCTCTGCGTATGTATTTGGAATCGAAATACGAACTGCCAGATGAATCGCTCGTGGCTATGGCGCCGATGTCTGTGCGCATGCCGAGTCAACGCCGGAGCGAGGGCAACCTCGTGGCTGCGATGAGTCTGCCGATCCGTACGGATATCGAAGATCCACTGGAGCGATTGCTGGCGGTCAACGAAGGCTCGCAGAATGCGAAAAAAATGACTTTCGCAATGGGTCCCGAGCTTGCGGTGAGCGCGGCTGAGTTTTTGCCTTCGACTACGGCGGGCCTGCTAGTACGGGCTTATGCGCGTATGCGCCTCTCGGAATCGCTGCCGCCGCT
Organism: Pseudomonadota bacterium; assembly: GCA_038521865.1. Taxonomy (GTDB): domain Bacteria; phylum Pseudomonadota; class Gammaproteobacteria; order Steroidobacterales; family Woeseiaceae; genus CALBPI01. The sequence continues at coordinate 185,436 of JBCBKO010000004.1, forward strand.
GTTCAACACGGTCATCACCAATGTGCCGGGCGCGCAGGTACCGATGTATTCGATGGGTTCCAAGATGGTCGCGAACTACGGCGTCGGACCGGTTGTCCATGGCCTCGGTCTGTTCCAGCCGGTACTCAGCTACAACAACAAGATCACGATCAGCGCCGTGTCCTGTCGTGAAATGATGCCCGACCCTGCGTTCTATTGTGATTGCCTTGAGAAATCCTTCGAGGCGCTGAAAGACGCGACGATCGGCGAAGGTGCGGCCGCCGCCAGCGCGAGGTTGGCAAAGAAGGCGCTTGCCAACGGCAGCGCAGGCGAGCCCGAAACGACTTCAGAGACGGCCACAAAAAAGAAAACCGCGAAGAAAAAAGCAGTCGCCAAGAAAAAGAAGAAGACGACTGTCAAAGACCAGACACCGAAGGGGGGTGAGGCCGCGTCCCGGCCGTGAGAAGGATCTCACGGCTGGGCCGACCATTTGGGGGGATTCAAAAACCCGCGCGATTGGCGCATTTGGATGACGGGGGGCGAAACCTAATGAAGCCCTCCGCGCGGGTCGATCGGTGCGGACTTTCCGCTTAACAGACTAGTAGCAAACGGCGTGCCAAAAACCGGGTTTGACCCCGGTTTGACAGCAATCAGTGTGAAATCAGCTGTTTATCAACGGTTGTTGAATTAGCTCGGTGTAGATCAGGCGAGCGCCTCGGGCAAAGTTGGTGCAAGGGGCACTACAGTGGTGCTCTTTTGCAGTGCAGCATTTCTCAAAAGCCGCCTTTTGTGCGGAATCCACCGCCTCCAAAGCCGCCACTCCGGCCCACATTTCGTGGAATTCGTAAGCTTCTTGGCATTTTCGGTATGCGTATCTGGCCGATATGACCAGGCTGCCTACCCGTGCTAACACGCGTTTGCTGAAACCGCTGTGCCTTCGAAATATGTCGCCACAACCGCTCACTTGAGATCAGACCCATGGTGAATTCTGAGAGCATGCGGTTCACGTGGCTTTGGTCGTCAATGATGCTGTTGCTGCGGTCGAAACCGCGCTCACGGTATCTTCGACGGAGCGTAATGAGCCCGTTCATACGATCTGCCCGCTTGCTGTGTAGTTCACGGTGCCCCTCTATGTACTCGTCGAGGCGATCCGCTTCCTCACGCAACTCGGCGAGTGTTGCCACGATCTCGTCATCATTAGAACTAGGCGTCAATGCTGCCGCTCGCGCGAGCTCGCCAATGTCTTCGTCGCGCATTTCATCAGATAGACACTTGAGTGCCGCGACGTAGTCGGGATCGCGTCCGTCAGCAAACGCCTGGCGCTGTCTCAACAAAGCGGCGAATTGCTGTTGAGCAACTTCGATCTGCTGCTCGGTCGCGGCTAACGCCGTTTCTCCTTGGTCCACTGCCTCTCGCAGCGTGTCGCCCCCCGCGTCGCGGTCAGCATTTGCCTCTGCATCGGCAAGCGCTTGTGCGTGTTCCGCAGCGAGGGCTTCCAACTGTGCTACGTGAGCCGACAGTTGCCGCGGAATTTCATTGAGCGTGAAAAAATTTCGTCGTGCGCTCTCGAAGCGCACGTGGCGAGCGACAACGCCATCCATGAAACGCTTGATCAGACCGCCCTGATATTCCGATGTGCCATAGCCCTCGTCCCACAAATAGGAGAAGAGCGGATCATTGTCGTAGGGTTCACGTTTGAGCTCGCGCTGTGCCTGGGCGTCGTTCAGCTTTTCGGTCGCATTGGCGACAGTATCGAGAGCCTTTTGCGCGGTATCGACAAGACGCTGATGCGATGCTGAATTTGCCAGCTGCTGATCCACGCTCTCGAGGAGATCTTCGAGCGCGCTCTCGGCATCCTCGAGTTCCTGTGTGCGTGACTGCTCTTCGTTACGTAGTTCGGTCAGTTTCGCCTCGTTCTCGGTGATCGATTTCGCCAGTGTTTCGAGCGCGGTTTCACGCCGTTCAAGCAACGCGACCGCATCACGGTCGGCGCTACTCTCGGCAGCGCCCGAATTTTGCTCGATATCGCGCAGCCTGTGTTGCGCTAATGACTGGTAGGCCGCCAATTGGCGGCGATGGTTTCGGGCCATAGCGGCGTTGTTGCTTTGGACCTCGACATCGAGCGTACGAAACGTTGCGCGAGCGTCGCTTAGCGCGTCATCGATTCGAGCCAGCAAGTGCCTTCCGGACGCCACTAGCGTGACTCCCAGCTGTGTATCGCACCGCCGAGGTTAGGCAGGCTGTAGTTGATCTCTAGTGCTCCGCTCGGTTTTTCTCCAGCACGCGGATTTTGCACAATGCCATCTTCGACTTTGTCGTCTCGAATCGCGTTAAAGACGTCTTCGGGAACGCGTACAGCCCATTTACTCACCTTTCTGGTGGAGCCGTCTTCTTCGGAGACGATATCCACAGCGACCGGGCGACCATTCGGGTCCAGTGCCTCGACGACGATGTAGAAATTTTCAATGCTGCCGCGACCGGTGGTTCTGATCACGCCAGTCATCTCGCCAGGGCGGGAGACAATCCGCAGTTGGAACGGTTTGCGAATGTCCTCTGCGAGCCGCTGCAAATTTTTCAGAGCATCCTGTGTCGCTTCGATCTGATTCAGGGCGAACGCGGTCTTTGCTTGCTCGATGGCAAGCTCGACCGCCGCTTTCGCCGGTTCGGTTCGTGCAACTGCTCTGGCTGCTTGTGACGCAGACTCGATTGTCTCGGGCAGCGAAGCAATCGTCGTGGCAAGCTGCTGTTCTGCGATCAATGCAGCTTCCGCAGCTTGTGCTTTCGGTCGCTCTACAAAACCCCACCAGCCGGCCCAGATCGTGCCGATCAGGGTCGCCAAAACCACCACCGAGCCGCCGATTCGCCGCCGATTGATCCATGCGATCAACAGGCGGGTCTTGAATCCGGCTGGCGGAGGCGTGTATTCGAACTCGCGGTCCTTGAGTGCCTGCACGCCTTGCGCAATCACTGCGTCGCTGACCTCGATGCCCTGCGCTGCGTAAGCGGCTCGGACTCGCTCGATCAGGGCTGCTTCCCTCGCCTCAGCGTTTAGCGCACGCGCGACCAGACGCTGTTCGTGGCGCAGTGTGTCCACCACATCCATCGCCAACATGACATCGGACAGTCCCGGTGCAGTCTTCGCCTCAGTGCTCATGTCGAAAACTCGGGATCAGGCATCTACCTCCAGGGTTAGCGCATTACCCTGATTCGCGAGTGCAACCATGCGTCGCTTACCATCCTCGACGGCAGCGCGGACTTCCTCCGCGTTGCGTGTGGCGGCATCCCGCATTTCGTCGATCAATGTGACCGAGCGCTCCTGGAAGTTAACAACGGATTCAACAAGGGCTTTCACAGCGTCGGCACGAATGGTCGGACCGTATCCCTCGCGAATTGCCGCTTCCTGAACTTTGCCGCCCACTTCGGCGAGAACTTCGAGACTCTGGCTCACACCTTCTTTCATCGCCTTCAGTGTCTCTGTGCTCTCGTGCAGACCGTGCAACCCGGTGAAAGAAGCGGCCAGCGCCGTAAACACGGTCTCGTTAGTCCCGAAGAACATCACGGCCTGCGAATACACCCTTTCCTTAGCGTGAGTGGTTTGTAGCAAACGGGCCATCACTGTCTCGCTGGTGTTGTAGGACACGGTCAGGTTGTCAGCCAAATCCTTGGCAATCTGATAACGCTCATCAGCCTGCTGCAAACGTCGCAACTCCGCATCACGCGCCAACTCGAGTTTTGCGAGTGTTTCGCGATCATCGGTGCCCGCGCCCGTTATCGCATCTGCAGCCGCCTTCAGTGCTGTGCGTTGTGCGTCCAGAACACCTTCTGCTTTGTTCAGGATTTGGATGGCCAGAACCTCTGAGGATTTCAGCGCGCCCCGGAAATCCCGGTAGGCGTTGAGGATCGTATGCTCGCGGTCAATTTGATCGCGGGAGTCCGCTGCGACCTCGAGATAGATTTCCTTAATCTTGTTAAAGCGGTCGGGGATGTCGCCACGCGAAACTTTCATCCAAACATTCTGCGCCCGCTCCCAAAGGTCGATCTTGCCGTCCTCCAGCTGATCGACCATGCCCTTGGCGTCATCTCGGATCGAGTCAAAGCGCTCGGTGATATCGCGATAGCGCTCGCCAATCCGCATTGCTTCGATCTGCTCGCGGACCACCTCGTTAAACAGGGAAGCCTGATTAAGTGTCCGTGCGATGGCGAGCGCCTTGTCTTCATCGAGATCGCTGATCCGATCGATCAATGCGATCACAGGGGCTTCGTTAGTTTTCTCTGGTACTAGCCCAAGGTCGCGCAGCGTGCCCATCGCCTTGTCGAGATACTGCATCGGTGTTGTTGCCATGATGTTGTCCCCTTGATCAAAAAGTTGGTTACTGTGCGATCTGAGCGCCGATCAGACTGACCTCAAATTGCGAGCTGTTCACAAACGGTCCAAGGCCCGTTGCAGCTGTGGTCGACTGGCCACCGCGCAACGTGCCATTGATGCTTCGTGTTATCGACCGAACCTGCCCGTTGCCATCGAGATAACGAATCTCAAGCCGCAACCCGCGGACATCCACAGAGGTCGGATTGTTGATCGCGACCAGGAGTTGACCGTTGCTGTCGAGCCCGCCACGAGTCTGCAGGTATTTGCCTGGATTGTTGCCAAGATCGAGCCGCATCATTTCGCTTTGGGCCGCTCGTGCAATATCACTGTTACCGGTGGCAGCGCGCTCGAAATGCCCAAGCGCCGCGTTGCGTTGGCCTCGCTGCTTCGCGATTTCTCCCAAAGCGTAGTGGGCAGGCGCAGTCTCGAAGAGTCTCAGACTATTTTTGAGGTCGACCACTGCGTTGTCGATTGCGCCGGATCGCTGGCGAGCGATGCCGCGCTGCAGGTGGTAGTAAAAGAAGGTTGCATCGCGGTCGAGTGCGTCGGTGTAGTGTTGCACTGCGTCGGAGTAGTCTCGTTGCAGGAACTCGCTGTCGCCGAGCAAGGCATAGAAAGAGGCCTCACGAGGTTCGAGACGAATGGCCTCCCGCGCAAAGCGCTGAGCCCCTCTGAAATCGTCGGCAGCCAGCGCCTTTCGACCGGCATCGTACGCGTCGAAGGCAGGCTTGGCCTCGCGCAGCACCACCATCGCGCGAGCAAATGCATCGGTACCGATCATGCCGCCGCTTTGTGTTGCATTGAGTTCACTGGCCGTGATGATGTTTGTTGCCAGTCGTTGTTGCGTGGGCGGATGGCTTGCGAACAAGTCGAACTCCCCGCCGGTGCGACCGCGTGCAGCAGCCAGTCGCAGAAAAGTCTCCTGCAAATCCACAGCGCCTTGTGGGTCGTAGCCGGCAGTGTGCATATATCGCATGCCATACAGATCGGACTCGAGTTCTGCGCGACGACTGTAGGACTGCGATAGCAGCTGCGCACCAACGTTCGCGGCGCCGGTCGCCAATTGCCCATAGTCGCTGTCACTGGTGACGACCGCCGTGCCAACCACCAATGCTTGCAGAAGGAGACCCCGCTGCATCTGTTGCGCCGAATGTCGCGCTGCTGCGTGGACTACTTCATGCCCGAGCACCGCGGCGAGCTCGGCCTCGCTTTGCATTTCATCCAGTAAACCCCGATTGATCGCGATCTTGCCGCCCGGCAAGGCCCACGCATTGGGTACGGAGTTGTTCAGAACCACGAATTCGTAGGGCAAGGCGCGATCACTCACAGCCGCGACACGATTACCGACACTGCGCACGTAGTCGTTGACGGTTGGGTCGAGTCTGAAAACACCGCCCTGCGACTGCTGCATCGGCAAATAATTCTGTTCGCCGAGCTGCACCTCCTGTTGCGCGGTTACGATCGCCAGCTCGGTCTTGCCGGTCACCGGATTGACCACGCAGCCGCCGAGGCCGAACGCGATCAGAGCGAGCGCGAGACATCGCTGCGCGGGGTTGTCGGTGCGCCGCGTCACTACCAGGTCCCCGTATTTTCCATCGATGCCCACGGCTCAGCCGGGGCGAGTGCCTCGCCCCGTTGCAGCAGCTCGATTGAAATGCCGTCCGGAGAGCGCACGAAGGCCATGTGGCCATCGCGTGGGGGTCGGTTGATGGTGACGCCGGCGTCCATCAGTTTCTGGCAGAGCGCGTAAATGTCTTCGACTCGATAAGCCAGGTGGCCAAAGTTTCGCCCGCCCTGATATTCCTCCGGATCCCAGTTGTAGGTCAGTTCGACGAGCGGTGCCTTGCGTTCCCGTGCGAGTTCTACATCTTCCGGGGCGGCGAGAAACACGAGGGTAAAACGCCCGCCTTCATTCTCGTAGCGGCTGACTTCGGCCAGTCCGAGAAGGTCACAAAAAAAGTGTGTTGCGGCATCGAGGTCACGCACGCGCAACATCGTGTGCAGGTACTGCATGGATCGTCCTCATCCCCTGAAATCTGTTCCCCAGATTACCACACGGCCTCATATCGGCGGCAGGCGGTGCTTGACCTTTCTTGACACGACTCGACACAACTTGATGCGCTGCTCGGCCAAACTGCAATCGTCAATTACAGGAGTGACACATGAACCGAAGAAACTTGTTGATGGCAGGCGTCGCTGTGTTGGCGCTCGGCAGTATGACCGCACACGCGGATCGAGCGGGACCCGGCAAGCGGATGGGCGATCCTGCGACGCACGTCGCGCGCATGACCGAGCATCTGGGTCTCGATGAGAATCAGGCCGCGACAATCCAGGCGATACTTGAGCAGGCTGCAGAATCGCGTACTGCGATTGGCGATCGCTATACGCTGAACCAGCGTGCGGAAGCTGCAGAGGAGCTAAAGGCACTGCACGAGACCACGCAGGCGCAGATTGCCGAGCAGCTGACGCCCGAACAGCGAGAGCAGTTCGAGACGGTGATGGAACGGCGACGGGACCGCATGCAGTTCAGGCGACTACACCGTCGCGCTCATGCGGATGAGGTAGAAGCAACCAGCGAAGACTAGGATGTGCGTTCGGGCGGTAACCCGAGCGTTACCGCCCGACAGCCTACTTCGAGGCGCGAGGTGTGAGACACTTCGGCGCCATGGCGGGAGTACACATCATCGGTATCGCCGGCGGCAGCTGTTCCGGCAAGACCCGCCTGCTGCACCAGCTTCTGGCCGCGCTCGGTCCCGAGCGATGCGCGCTTGTCCTGCAGGACAACTACTATCGCAGTCGTCCTGAAGCGCAGCGTGACAATTTGAAGTTCAATTTCGACCACCCCGACTCGATCGATTTCGAGTATCTCGCGGATGATTTGGAAGCGCTGAAGCGCGGCCAGGAAGTGGTTTGCCCGCACTATGACTTTGCGCGTCATGAGCGAATTGAAGGTGAGGGCGTGGTTGTTGCGCCACGTCCGATTGTCTTGCTGGACGGTATTCTGATTCTCACGGAAAAGCGCGTCCGGCAGCTCATCGATTTCAGTGCTTACATTGCTTGTGCGCCCCAGGAACGACTGCGGCGGCGGATCGCACGAGATGTCGCCGAGCGAGGGCGAACCGAGGACAACGTGATCGCCCAGTTCGAACAGCAGGTGCAGCCAATGCATCTTGAGTTTGTCCGGCCGTCCTCGACACACGCAACCCTTCGGGTGGAGCAATCCATGATCGACGACGGTTCTGCACTTTGCACAATGGTTGAGCACGCCGGCCGGTTACTCGGCGTTCCCGACGATTCGCGTCACCCCGGGGTCCTGGTGCAATGAAAAGTGGGGCAGCGAACTGGGTCGCGACGCGCGGTGCTGGTCTAGGGCTTTCGCTTTTGGTGGCAGTTGTAGCGACGCTGGCACAGAAGGCTTTGGGCGGTGCGACCATGGTGTATGCATTGCTGCTCGGCATCGCGCTACATGCTGCCGGCCGCACGCCACGGTTTGCACCGGGCGTGGAGTTCTGCGCCCGTCAGGTCCTGCGCTTCGGTGTTGCTTTGCTGGGCTTGAGAATCACGCTGGGTGATATCGCGGTACTAGGATGGTCGGTCGCATTGATTGCCATCGGGGCAGTGGTGTTGACGCTGACAGGCGGCTACGCCATCGCCCGAGCATGTCGCCTGGCACCGCCATTTGCGATGGTGACGGCGGGTGCCGTGGCGATTTGTGGCGCGAGTGCTGCGCTTGCCGTTGCTGCCGTGCTGCCGCAGGGGGAGACCGCCGAGCGACGCACGCTGCTGACCATTGTGGGTGTGACCAGCTTGAGCACGGTCGCCATGGTGGCCTACCCCATCATCGCGGATCTGCTGCAATTCAACGATCAAACAGCCGGTGTTTTTCTTGGCGCGAGCATTCACGACGTGGCGCAGGTTGTTGGCGCGGGCTATACAGTCTCGAACGCCGCTGGCGAAACCGCCACGCTGGTGAAGCTGATGCGGGTCGCGTGCCTGGTGCCGGCCGTACTGGTGATTGCATGGCTGTTTCGGGACCCCTCGACGGAGACCGGCAAGACCCCCGGGTTACCAACATTTCTGATCGGGTTTGTCGTTCTGATGTTGATCAACAGTAGCGGACTGGTACCGGATACGATCGTCGCACCATTCGTGACGCTTGCCGGACAATTGCTCGTTCTGGCAGTTGCAGCACTAGGTCTCAAAACATCTCTGCGAGGACTGGCGAGCCTGGGTGTGATGCCGCTGGCGGCGATGCTGGGTCAGACGCTCATGCTCGGTGTCGCGGTCGCAGGCGTGCTGTTATTGATCAGCGGGTAACGTCAACCGAACGACCAATCCGGCTTCCGGATGGTTCTCCGCAGATACCGTACCCCCGTGTGCCTGCATCGCATGCGCTGTGAGCGCGAGCCCCAATCCATGGTGGTCCGCTTCGGTCGTGTGGAATGGTTCGAACAATCGGTCTAGTGCATCCGGCGAGACGCCTTTACCACGATCCCTGACCTCGATGACCAAGGTGTTGTCCTCCTGCGCGGTAGAGAGGTCGACGAGCGAACCGGTAGGTGCGTATCGCAGCGCATTTCGAAGTACGTTTTCCATCGCGCTGGAGAGCAATCGAGGATCGGCTGTCACCACGACTCCAGGTGTCGCGTGGCTGACATTCACTTTGATGCCTCTGGGCTCCACCTCGAATCGCGCATCCGTCGCAATGTCGGAGCAGAGTGCTTCAACATCGATGACTTCGCGTTTGGTGGCTCCTCGATCTGCGGCGCGAATCAGCGTGAGTGCCTGTTCGGTGATTTGCTCAATCGCAGCTGACTCCTTGGCGATGCGAGCGAGTTGTTCGTCGACGCTCTCCGGCTGACGGTTGGCGAGTTCCAGAGCGAGATCAATGCGAGTCAGCGGCGAGCGCAATTCATGTGAGATGTGTCTTAGCAAGGCGTCGCGACGGTCGACCGCCGACTGCAGGGTGTCAGCCATTGCGTCGAACTGGCGAGCCAGCGTGCCGATTTCATCCGAGCGATGCGCCAGCGCACCTGCTCGCGCGTTGAGCTGACCTTTCGCCAGCCGCTCAGCGACATCCGTCATACCGCGAATCGGTGCCGTTAGGTAGCGCGATAGCAGAAGGCAGATGAGCGTCGTGACCGTCAGCGACAACAACAGAACGTTGCGGTGTACCCCAGGCATCGCGAGGAGTCCGAATGCCGGCGGTTTGGCCGGTCCTACCATGGCGAGATACGGTGTCCCGGTCGGATCGGTGACGGTTATTTCGCGGACTCGTCGCTGCATTCTGGGGCTGCGCGATAACCGGCGTAGTCCGAGACGAACCTCCGGTGGCAAACGCCGATTCAATATATCGATCTCATCGCGATCAACGAGGTAGATCGTCTGTCCGAGCGGCAGAACTTCCTGCTGGCGCAACCAACTCTTGAACGAGTCGGCACCGTTCGCTTTTAGTGAAGTCTGTACGAGCTCTCGAACAGTCTCCTGATCGAGCGCAGCCGCTTTCGCATCGCGCTCCGCGACAAACCGAAAGCTGACAAAAAAAACGATGGCGACCGTCGCGATCATCGCGAGCAGAAAACCGCCAAGCACCCTCCAGAAGAGACTCACTCGGCGCCCTCTCTTTTGCGCAGCCGATAGCCATTACCTCGCACGCTGAGTATTGCGAGGTCCGAAGCCGATGCGTCCAGCTTCTGACGCAAATTGCTCACATGGGTATCGAGCGATCGGTCATTGGGGTTGTGGTTGCGCCCGAGTGCGCTCTGCGAGAGCCCGTCACGAGATGCGACCTCTGGCGCAGCCTGCACCAGTTGGGCGAGCACGCGAAACTCGGTTTCCGTCAATTGCAGAAGCGCCTCGTCGAGGTAGGCAACGCCAGCGGCAAGATCGAGCCGGAGCGATTCGTAGGTGTTCTGCGTGGATGCCTGTGTCGGGGCAGTGCGCTTCAATACCGCTTGAATGCGAAGCAGAAGCTCACGCGGGTTGAACGGTTTTGGCAAGTAATCATCCGCGCCGCGCGACAGACCATCGATTCGATCATCGGGTTCGCCTCGTGCAGTGAGCATGATGATAGGCACGGCGCTGATCGAACGGATTCGCTCGAGCACTTTGAAACCATTCATTCCCGGGAGTGTCACATCCAATAGCACCAAATCCGGGAGGCTCGCGGAAATTTGGCGTAATCCAGACTCGCCGGACTCTGCACACGTCACCGTGTACTGCTCGAGTCTAAGCAGCTCGGACAGCATGCCGGCGAGCTGCTGGTCGTCGTCGATAACGAGAATGTGATTGGCGGCCATGGCAGTGAGTATGCCGTCTATGTGTGCTGCTGACAGTCAAGAACTGTCAATGAGAATGGGTAGCCGGGGAGAACAGAGAATCAATCACTTGTAGAGACCGGCCGTGGCACGTATTTTTAGAATGTCGGGTAGGTACGCTGCCTACCGCATCACGGATTTCCTCGAATGACTACACAGCGCGGTTTCTTTGCCGAGTTACTCCACCGTCGTGTCCCGCAGATTCTCGGGCTCTACATTGGTGGTGTTTGGGTAGCCATCGAAATCGGTGGCTGGCTCGGAGAGCAGTTTACGATTCCCGAACGCCTGCCTGCGTACCTGTTCGTTTTCCTGGTGTTGTTGGTGCCATCTGTTGCTCTGACCGCGTGGGGGCATGGCGCACCGGGCAAAGACCGGACGACGAAGTTCGAGATGGTGTTCGTCCCGCTGAATGTGGTCGTCGCTATAGCAGCGGTGTTTGCGGTACCACCGCAAGCGCCTGAGCAGGGGGTCGAGTTGGTCGCGCAGCCAGCCACTGCTGAAGCTGAGGCCCCGCAAGCGCAGTCTGTGCGTGTCCTCGCTTTCTCATTCCGCAACGAAACCGCTGAGGACCCGGATTGGTTTGGGTACGCCTTCTCGGTGTTGCTAAGCGAGGACATGATTCGCGCCAGCAATTCCTTTCGCGTCTATTCCGTCGTCGAGTCGCCCGACCGGGTGGAGTCTCTAAAGCGCCGCGGGTTCGATCGTGCGATTCGTGAACCGACCTCTATCCAAGCGGAAATGGCGGCGCGCACTGGCTATGAATATTTTGTGAGTGGCGTGTTCAGTGACGCTCCGACGCCGGGACGTCTGAGCGTCAGCTACTCGCTGATGCAAACCAGCGACAACGAGGTCGTGTCTTCGGGGAGTGCGGAGTTTGATCGTGACGACCTGTTGGCGGGAGCAGACGCTATTTCTGCCGAGATTCAGGAAGTGCTGGTCGAGATGATCGGGGCGGACGTTGCCAAGCGGCGCGACACCTTGTTGACCGAGTCACTCACCGATTCGACCGAGGCTTTGGGGCTTTACGTGAACGCGATCGCCGCCACCACGATAGATAGCGACAGAGCACTGGCTGAAACGCTGCTCGGGCAAGCGATAGAGTTGGATCCTGCGTTCGCGGAAGCGCGCGCCAACCGTGCGAGGTTGTACTACTTGTCGGGTCGCAATCAGGACGCGCTTCAGGAAATCGACGAGACCTTTCGCTCCGATTACCGGTTGTCCAAGTCATCGCAGTTCATGATGCAGATCAACCGTGCAGTCATCGAGCGTGATCCGTTGCGTTCCATCGATGTGGCAAAAACCTGGGTGACCGTTCAGCCGAACAATGAGGCAGCGCACGCCACGCTCGCATCGATGCTGCAGGTGAATTCCATCGATCTCGAGCTGGCACTCGAATCGTGGGATCGGGTGCTGGCAATAAATCCAAATGCGTTGAACTCGTTGTTGGAATCTGCCCAAATTCAGCGCCAGAGAGGTCTCCTCGACTCCGCGATTCAGTACGTCGAGACGTATCTTGAATCGGAGCCGGACAGCTTGTCCGCGCGCCTGCTTTTGGCGCAGGCGCAGCTCGACCAGGGGGATTTCGACAATGCCTTTGCGGAATTCGAGCGCGCCAGTTACCTCGACAATCAGTCGATCAGTGCATCTCTGGGTGTGATCCGAACACTCTCGCAGCGCGGAGATTACGCGCAGGCCGAAGATCGATTGAGCCGGTTGCGACAGAGAAAGCTCACCGATCAGCAGTTGCTTGAAGCGGCGAATACCGCAAGCTCGCTATACCGGTTGAAGGGCCAGTACACCAAAGCCATCGCGGAAATGGAGGCGGTCGATGAGGTTGCCCAACGACTGATGAATCCGCTGATTTATCTGCTGCAGGTCAAAGCGCCATTTGTCGCCATGAGCAGCTACGTCTCGTCGGATGTGGAGGGCGTCATCGCGGAGCTGGAGGCTTTGCGTGCGCAAGCACAGCCGCCATGGGATTCATTTCTTTATTGGTATGACATGACGCCGTACGGCTTGTATGACTACGCTGACGAATACATCGCGTCAAAGGAGAAGGCAGCCCCAGTACTTCGCAACACCCCGAACGCGAACTTCCAGATGATGATGTTGTCAGCGGACGCTCAGGCGTCGTTGTACAACGACGACAGTGAGAGCGCGCTAGAGGCAACGAATCGAGCCATCGAGCTCACAGGGGAATCGTTGCTCAATGTGATCGCGGCGGACGAATTGACCAACATCCTTGCGGGCCTCTACGACCTCTTGCGCAAAGCGGGGGAGCCAGAGCGCGCCATCGAGGGCTTGCTACCTTTGATCGATAAGTTCCCTGGGCATGCGCTTGCGCATCTGCGACTGGCGCAGGCCTACGAAGCGGCTGGCGACACAGCGAAGTCGATCGATGCTTTGGAGGCTGCATTGGTGATTTGGCAGGACGCCGACGAGACTTATGTCTACCTGCTGGAGGCAAAGGCGCTGCAGTCTCGGCTCGGATCAGACGTCTAAGGTAGCCGCCATACCGGTTTGAACCTGCCATAACTGGGCGTAGATTCCGTCGGCTTTGAACAGCTCGCCATGCGTGCCTGCCTCAATGATGCGGCCCTGATCGATAACGTAGATTCGATCTGCGTTCACCACAGTGGAAAGCCGGTGCGCGATGACGATGCTGGTGCGGGTTCTGGAGAGACGTGCCAGTGATCGCTGGATTGCCGCCTCGGTCTCATTGTCTACCGCAGACGTTGCCTCATCCAGGATAAGGATGGGTGGATCTTTGAGTAAAGCCCGCGCGATAGAGAGTCTTTGACGTTGACCGCCCGAGAGCTTCTGACCCTGCTCACCGACCAAGGTGTCGAGACCTTCGGGTAGCTTGTCGATGAATTCGCGAGCTTCGGCGGCATCAATGGCGGCGATAACCTCCTCATCCGATGCGTCCATGCGTCCGTAAGCGATGTTCTCCCGCACAGTTCCATGGAACAGAAAGACATCCTGGCTGACCAGACCAATCTGACCGCGCAGGCTTGCGAGTGTGCTCTCCGCGATATCCTGGCCTCCGATACTGATGCTGCCGGATTGCGGCAGGTAGAACCGCAACAAGAGTTTGATGATCGTGCTCTTTCCCGAGCCCGTCTGTCCAACCAGCGCAACGGTCTGACCTGACTGGATGTTTAGTTCGATGTCCTTTAACACGGGGACGTCATCTCGGTAAGCGAAGTTGACGTTCTCAAAGCGAATATCGCCACGCGGATCGGACAGAATTTGAGCTGTCTCGCTATCGCGGATCCTGACCGGCACCTCGAGCAGGTCGAGGATGCGCCGGGTCGATGCCATCGCACGTTCGTAGAGATCAACCGTGTTGGCAAGATCGGTGAGCGGCCAAAGCAGGCGCTGCGTCAGGAACACCAGCACGCCATAGGCGCCAACATTCATCTCCCCGTTCAGCACCTTGTAACCGCCGAACAGGAACGTCGCGACGAAGCCCGCAAGGATCGCCATGCGGATCACCGGGATGAACGCAGAGCTCACTGCGATCGCTTTGCGGTTTGCACGAACGTAGTCGCGCGATGCTTTATCCATCCGTTCGACTTCCAGTTTCTCCGTCGCGAAACTCTTGATGGTCATAATCGCCGAGATGTTCGCGGCCAGTCTGCTGGAGAGGTGTCCGACGCGTTCGCGCACACCGGCATAAAGCGGTTGAGCGCGACGCTGGAAATAGAAAGCGCCGATCACGATGACAGGGATTGGCGTAAACGCGATCAACGCGATACTCGGCGAAACGAGAAAGAACACACCACCGACGGAGATCAGCGTCGTGGCTACCTGGATGAGTGAATTGGCGCCAGTGTCGAGGAAGCGTTCGAGTTGGTTAACGTCGTCATTCAAGATCGCGACGACATTGCCTGCCCGCGTTTGTTCGAACCATGACAGATCCAGCTGCTGCGTGTGCTCATACGTGTCCATCCGCAAGCGATGCTGCAGGTCCTGCGCGAGGTTGCGCCAACCCACCAACAGCAGGTATTCGAATACCGACTCGCCGATCCAGATCGCCAGCGTCAGCAGAGCCAGAAGCAACATCTGATCGCGCGGTGCGGTGATGCCCAGCTCCGCGACGAATGAGTCCTGCTGACGGACGACCACGTCGATGGCGATGCCGATCAGAATCTCCGGCATGACATCGAACAGCTTGTTCATGACCGAACAGAAACTGGCAAACCAGATTCGGCCTCTGAACGGCGTTGCATATCGAAGCAGGCGACGGAGTGCGGAGAAGGAAGTTTGGGATGAGGCGCTCACGCAGCGCAGTGTATCAGCGTCTGCTGACGAAACCCTCTATGGGTGCCTTGAGTGCCTTGAGTGCCTGAAGGCCTGCGGTTATTCTGGCGCACCAGCGCGTCAGGATAGAGTCCAACATGAGTGTTTTCGGCACCGAATTTTGCGAGCAGTATGCGCTCGCGCACTACGACGGTGAGTCCTGGCAAGGCGGCGATCTGATCCCGTTAGAACCGCTCGCATTGCATCCAGCCGCACACGTGTTTCATTACGCGAGCACCTGCTTTGAGGGTTTTAAGGCCTATCGGTGGGACGACGGTTCCGTGCATGTGTTTCGCCTGGATGATCACGTCGCTCGGATGCAAAAAAGTGCAGCCTCACTGATGCTGCCAATACCCGACGCCGATCTGTTGCGGGATATGGTGTTGCGTATCGTCGATGCGAGCCGGGATCAGATTCCAGAGTTGCCTGGCGCGCTTTATTTGCGTCCCACACTCATCGGTACGCTGCCCAACATCGGGGCGGCTGCATCGCCGAGTACCGAGGCAAAGCTATTTGTCCTGGCCTCGCCGGTCGGCGATTACTTCGCCGGCGGCATGCGTCCGCTCAAGATTCTGATCGACGATGAGAATGCGCGCTCGACGCGACAGCTCGGGAGCACAAAAACTGGCGGTAACTATGCCGCAGCGCTTGGCCCGACACTGGCGGCCAAAGCGAAATACGGCGTTGATCAGGTGCTGTTTTGCCCAAGCTTGGATGTGCAAGAGACGGGTGCCGCCAACTTCATTTTGATTGGCGACAACCGTGTGCAAACCAAGCCGCTGGACTCGTCTTTCCTGCACGGCATCACGCGTGCATCGATCCTTCAGCTCGCGGAGGATCTCGGTTTCGATGTTGTACTCGAGGATTTCACCGTGCCTGCGCTTGTCGACGCACTCGACACGCATGACGCCGCGCTCTCCGGCACAGCGGCTAGTCTCACACCGATTGGCACGATGATTTACCGGGACAAGGAATACGCCGTAAATCCTGGCAGTGAGTATGCGAATACACTCAAGTTGCGCGCCACGCTCTCAGCAGTGCACAGCGGAGAGCGCGACGATCAACATGGCTGGTTAACGCGCGTTTAGGCAGCCTCGGTGGCTACATTGGTCACCAGTTCTTCGGCAATCTTTGACAGTTGATCGCCAGCTGCAGCCAGACTGGTATCAGCGGCGAAGTTGAGTCGATCCGCTGCCACTGTTGTGATGTCGGTGATGCCGAGGAAACTCAGAAACTGTCTGACATGCGGCGTGGCGAAATCGGCTGCGGAATCCACTGGAACCCCACCGGATGTGATCACGACAATCGCGCGCTTGCCCTCTAGCAAACCCTCGGGCCCCTTCTCCGTATAGCGGAAAGTCCGTCCTGCGCGAGCGACCTGATCGAACCATGCCTTCAATGAGGCAGGTATGCCGAAGTTGTAGAGCGGAACACCCACGACCACAACGTCTGCGGCCTCGAGCTCTTGAACCAGCACATCGGAGAACGCGAGCGCGGAGCGATCGTCGTGACTACGCTGGTCTTCCGGCGTGAATGTTGCGTTGACCCAATTCTCATCGATCAGTGGCACACCCTGCGCAACGTCGCGTTCGGTGATTTCGGTCTGTGCCTGCGCGGAAACCGTTTCAATGAACCGTTTTGTCAGTTCACGGGACTGCGAGGCTGACGATCTGGCACTGCTCTGGACGTTCAGAATATTGATAGAGGCGGACATAGGATTAACTCCATGCGTAACGTTGATGGTGAGCATGGACGTTCCAATTGAAGAGATAAACACTACAAAAATTAAATAATTGTTGCCAAAATAAGAACAATGGCAAGATTTCAAGAACTCGAGTGTTTTGTGGCAGTGGTCGAGACGGGCAGCATCACGGCCGCTGCAGATCGCCTTGAGCTAGCCAAAAGTGCGGTGAGTCGCAGATTAGCAGCACTCGAAAAGCGCCTGAGTGTGCAACTGCTGAATCGAACGACGCGGGCAATTGACCTCACCAATACCGGCCGCGCGTTCTACGAGCGTGCTGTGGCCGTACTATCCGATCTGGCGGAGGCGGAGTCTGCCGTTGCGCAGGAGCGTGGGACATTGTCGGGTGTATTGCGACTGGCGCTGCCACTGTCGTTCAGTGTTCGCCATATGGGCGAACCGCTCAGCGCGTTTCTGGCTGAGCACCCGGAGGTTCAGTGTCAGATCGATCTCAACGACAGGCGGGTAGATCTGGTCGCCGAGGGCGTTGATCTTGCGCTTCGAATCGGAGTGTTGGAGGAATCCACGCTGGTCGCCCGGAAGCTGTTCGATGCGTCGGCGACGGTGTGTGCGAGCCCGAGTTATCTCGAGCGGCGAGGTACACCTACCCAACCGAGTGACCTTCTCGATCACGACGTACTGGTCTACGCCAATACCAGAGAGCCCGAGGTCTGGTCTTTCACGGAGGCGTCCGGTGCGCGCATCAGGGCGCCGCTGCGCCCGAAAGTCTCTGCAAGTAACGGTGACTTGCTCAGCCGGCTCGCGGAGCAGGGGCAGGGCATCATCCAGCAGCCAACATTCATGCTCGACGATGCCTTGAGGCGCCGTGCTTTGGTCCCGATTCTGCGCGACTACCAATTGCCTGTGATTCCGGCGCATGCGGTGTATCCCCATACTCGTCACCTATCGTTCCGCGTCCGGGCTTTTATAGACCATCTCGTTGCTTGGTTTGCCAACGACCTGCCCTGGGACACTGCTCTCGATAGCCCGATGCTTGCAAGGGAGCGGAACTAGTCGGATAGTCCTGCTTCCATCCTGCGCTGTTCGCGAAGCGCGAGATCCTAATTCAGCGCAATTCCAGGGAGCGAGCCGTTGGCTGAACCCGATCAGGCTGCGGCACGTGAAGGCGTGATTGCGGCTATCACCGCTTACACCATCTGGGGTTTCCTGCCGGTTTATCTGATCTTTACGATCGCGGTTCCGGCAACGGAGCTGCTGATGCACCGAATCGTCTGGAGCATTCCGTTTGGTGCCCTCATCATCAGCGTGCGCCACCAGTGGCGAGACGTGCGAGACGCACTGCTGAAGCCGCGGCGTCTCGGTTGGTTGTCACTTGCAGCATTCTTTATTGCAGTGAACTGGCTGGTCTACATCATCGCGGTGCAAAACCAGCAGATTTTTCAGGCTAGCCTCGGGTACTACATCAATCCGCTGGTTTATGTGCTGGTCGGGGTTGCGTTCTTTGGTGAAAAGCTCCGTGCGCTGCAGCTGGTCGCCGTTGCGCTGGCAACTGCCGGCGTGCTGGTGTTGACTGTCAGCGGCGGCGAATTTCCACTGGTCTCGCTAGTCCTCGCGATCTCTTTCACCATCTACGGGGT
Source organism: Pseudomonadota bacterium (assembly GCA_038521865.1). Lineage (GTDB taxonomy): Bacteria > Pseudomonadota > Gammaproteobacteria > Steroidobacterales > Woeseiaceae > CALBPI01. Next base: position 203,742 of record JBCBKO010000004.1, read on the forward strand.
CATTCGCAAGCAGATTACCGTTGGCGCCATGCCCGGGCTTTTTGTCGAGACTCTGCTGCTCCTGCCCATCGCGCTGGGCGGACTCATCTGGCTCACATCGAAGGGATCGGCAGTGTACACACAGGCCTCACCGACACTGATGGCATTGATTGTGTTTGCGGGTCCGCTGACTGTCGTTCCGCTGCTTTGCTTCGCCATCGCGGCTCGACGACTTCGGCTGTCTACCATCGGCTTTTTGCAGTTCATTGGGCCAACGCTACAGTTCGGTGTCGGTTGGTACAACGGAGAGAGTCTGACGCCCGCGAGGACGGTATGTTTCTCGCTGATCTGGATTGCGGTAGTCGTCTTCTGTATCGACTCGCTCAGGCGAAACAAAAGCTAGCCCGGAAAGCCTGATCCGATACACTACGGCTATGAGTTCGCAGTTGCGCAACACCAACATGGAGCGACTTGAGCGCGAGTCGTTCGATGTACTTGTTGTCGGCGCCGGCATTAACGGTGCGGTCAGTGCGGCGGCACTTGCCGGCAAAGGCGCCAAGGTAGCGATTGTCGACGCCGGAGACTTTGCTGGCGAGACAAGCTCGCATTCGTCCAACCTTGCTTGGGGCGGTATCAAATACCTAGAGAACCAGGAGTTCGGGCTGGTTTGGAATCTCTGCGCCAGCCGTAATGAACTCATGCGAGCCTACCCCTCGACCGTCAAGGAGGCTCGCTTTATCGCAGCTGTGCCCAATAAGTTCCGTTGGCCGCGATTCGTGCTCTATCTCGGCGCGTTGCTTTACTGGGCATTCGGTCGTTTCCGGACTCGAATGCCGCATTATTTGTCGGAAGCGGGTCTCATTGGTCGCGAACCTGTGCTGCGCGCGGAGTTCACCAATGGGGGTATGGAGTACTCAGACTGCTACCTCTACGACAATGATGCTCGCTTCGTTTTCAACTTTGTCCGCACCGCGATGGACAGCAGTGCCGTGGCGGCGAATTACGTTCGAGTGACGAAGACCGATCGTGATGACGAAGGCTGGAAGGTGTCGCTGCGCGACGAGGAAACAGGCCGTGAATTCACCACTCGGGCCAAAACGCTCGTCAACGCGTGTGGGCCTCAGGTTGATGCCCTGAATCAGCTGACCGGCCAGAAGACCGAGCACCGCCATGTGTTTTCCAAGGGGATTCACCTGATCGTTGATCGTGTGACCGACAGCAAACGCATCCTGACGTCCTTCGCATCGGATGGCCGTTTGTACTTTGCAATTCCGATGGGCAGTCGGACTTGCATCGGTACTACGGATACCCGCGTTGAGCACTGGGAAACGGCGGTTAGCGAGGACGATCGTCAGTTTGTCCTCGATAACGCCAACCAACTACTGAAGCTCGATCAGCCGTTGACCCGCGACGACATCATCGCAGAGCGCTGTGGCGTGCGCCCGCTTGCCGTGAAGTCGGGCAACGCGAATGGTGACTGGCTGGATTTGTCTCGAAAGCACGCGATCGATATCGATCACAAACAGAAGATGCTCTCGATCTTCGGCGGCAAGCTCACCGACTGTCTGAATGTTGGCAATGAAGTGTGTGATGTGATCAGTGAGTTTGGCGTCGCGCTGCCGCTGCAGGGGCGTCGTTGGTATGGCGAGCCCGGACCCGAGACTCAGCGAGAATTCCTGCGTCAGGCGGAGTTGATGGATCTTGATGCGCATACGCATCCGAACGCTACCGAGCCGCTCACGCAGCGATTCTGGCGGCGCTATGGGGCGAACGCCATCGGTATGCTGGAGCGCATTCGCGAGAATCCTGCCATGGCCGAACCGTTGATGAAGAACGCCGACTATCTGCGTTGCGAAATCGATTACACGGCGCGACGGGAGATGGTGACGAGACTCGATGACTTCCTGCGCAGGCGTTCGAAGATCACGCAGGTGGTGCGGGAGGAAGAAGTCATCGCGGCACCGGGACTCAGTGTGGCGTGTGAAATGTTTTTTGGTGATCGCGCCCAAGCAAAACTGGACGAATATCTCTCCCGGGACAATCCGGGAGAAAACCGATTAGCTTCCTGAGGGGGATAGCATGAGCGAAGAGAAACAGTTTGACGTTGTCGTGTACGGCGCGAGCGGCTTTACGGGGAGACTCGTCGCTGAGTACCTGCAGAAGCGCTACGGTGATGACGATAGCGTCAAGTGGGCAATGGCCGGTCGCAATGCCGAGAAGCTGGCAGCAGTGCGTGCGGAAATCGGCGTACCCGATTCCATCCCATTGATTACGGCAGACGGCAGTGATGAGTCTTCCCTGCAAGCTATGGCGGCGCAAACCAAAGCGATCATCACAACAGTCGGCCCCTACCAGATGTACGGCGGATTGCTAGTCGAAGTATGCGCAAAAACGGGGACCGACTATCTCGATCTTTGTGGCGAACCTGCCTGGATGCGGCAGATGATCGATGCGCACGAGAGCACTGCAAAACAGAGCGGCGCCCGGATTGTGTTCTCCGCGGGGTTCGACTCGATTCCGTTCGATTGCGGCGTCTGGTTGTTGCAACAACACTGCATTGCGGAAGACGGCAAACCCTCCGCAAGAATTCGTGGGCGCGTTGCCAAAATGCAGGGCACGTTCTCTGGCGGAACGGCCGCGAGTTTCAAGGCAACGATGGCAGCGGCTCGTGATCCGGAAATTCTCGCCTTGTTGCGTAACCCCTTCTCGCTGGTGCCGGGGTTTACCGGTGCAGACCAACCACCGGGCACCAAGCCGATGTTGGACGAGGCCGTCGGCAGCTGGGTCACACCGTTCATCATGGCAACGATCAATACGCGCAACGTCCATCGCAGCAATGCCCTGACCGGCTTCTCGTATGGCGAGGATTTTGTTTATGACGAAATGTTGATGACCGGCCCTGGCGACAAGGGCGAGCAAATCGCAAAGGCCTTGGCGGATCGTGATGAGATGTCGTCGAGTGACGGCCCCAAGCCGGGTGAAGGTCCGAGCAAGGAAGAGCGCGATGCGGGCCATTATGAGGTGCTGTTCCACGCAGAGCGAGATGGCGATCCGATGCGGCTGGTAGTCACGGGTGATCGTGATCCGGGTTACGGCTCGACCAGCAAGATGTTGGCCGAGGCGGCGCTGTGTCTTGTCAAAGACTGTCAGGCGACATCGGCTGGAATCTGGACGCCAGCGGCGGCCATGGGCCAGCCGTTGATCGACCGCCTTATCGCCAACGCTGGACTCACATTCAATCGAGTGTGAGGCCGGTCAGGCAGTCTCGGCCGCATCTGCATGATGACGACCTGTTGCCCACAGTGTGAGAATCGTTAGCACCCCGAATAACAACAGCGATGCGCCCAGCGGCAGCATGCTCTCATCGTAGAAGCTGCCGCTGATCGCGCCGAGAATGCCCGAGGCGAGGGTCACCAGCGAGCCGATCACCGCTGCGGCAGTGCCTGCAATGTGACCGAGCGGCTCCATTGCGAGTGCGTTCAGATTGCCAAACAAGAAGCCGACAAAGAGAAATACCGCGCACAGACAGAGCATGGTTAACCACAATGGCGGCGTGCCGCCGGTTAGCAGTGCACATGCAAACAGCAGCCCGCCCGACCCCGCGTAGCCGAAGGAGGCACGCATCGCTAAAGTACGCATACCAAAGCGAACGACGATACGACCGTTGATGGTTGTGCTGATACCGACGCTGAGCGCCAGCGCCGCAAAAAAAACAGGAAATAGCGCCCCGAGTTGGTATTGGTCGACAAAGATTTGCTGAGCGCTGCCGAGGAAACCGATAAAGGCTGACGATACGAGTGTGGCCGCCGTCATGTATCCCACCGCAATCGGCGTGGTCAGTACTTCGCGCATGTTGCTCGCCGCCCGCCGGAACGATAGCGCCTGGCGATTGCCCTTCTGCAGGGTCTCCGGCATGCGCAAGACAAACCAGCCGACGATCACGACCGCAATCGCGAGGTACAGCCAGAAGATACTTTTCCACCCGAATCCATCGAGCATCAACTGGCCAATGCCCGGCGCGATGGCGGGCACCAACACAAAAAACGACAAGATAAAGCTCATGACACGAGCCATCTGTCGTCCGACGTACAGGTCACGAACGATCGCGACGGTCATGGCGCGGGGGCCCGCGATGCCGATCCCTTGCAGGACCCGCCCGAGCAGCAGTCCATTGAACGTTTCGGCGGTGGCCGCGAGCAGCGTCCCTGCAGTGAAAATGGATAACCCGAGATAGACCGCGCTTTTGCGCCCATAGGCATCGGCAATCGGTCCAAAAAATAGTTGGGAGATACCAAGCCCGTAAAAAACGGCATAAACGAGGTATTGGGTGTCGTTCATGTTCACGACGCCGTAGCTCGTGCCAATCAATCCGTGTGCGGGCAGAAGTGCGTCGATGGTGAGGGCCACGAGCGACATGGTCAGCGCCATCATGACGATGAACTCGCCAAATGCGGGCATGCGGTGTGGGGATAGGACAGGCGCGGACATCGCCGCATCATACGTGGATGAATCGCGTGGTGGCAGTGGTCGCGATCCGCTATCCTTCGCAGCCATCGAAAACGATTGCTAGCGGGGAGTGGACATGAGTGTCAAAGAGCAACAATTGGCGGAGATGCGCAACGGCAAGGGCTTTATTGCGGCGCTGGATCAGAGCGGTGGTAGCACGCCCAAGGCACTTGGCCTGTATGGTGTCAGCGCGGATGCCTGGACCAATGACGACGAGATGTTCGCACTGGTTCACGAGATGCGCACCCGGATCATGACCAGCCCCTCTTTTGACGGTGATCGTATCCTGGCCGCGATTCTGTTCGAGAACACGATGGACCGAGATGTGGAAGGGCAGGCAACGGCGCACTTTCTGTGGGAGCAGAAAAAGATCGTACCGATCCTCAAGGTGGATAAAGGCCTGGCGGACGAAGCGGATGGCGTGCAAGTCATGAAGCCCATGCCCGATCTCGATGCGTTGCTGGCAAAAGCCAACGAAAAAGGCATTTTCGGCACCAAGATGCGCTCGGTCATCAAGCAGGCGAACGCGGCCGGAATTGCGAAGATCGTGGCGCAGCAGTTCGAAGTCGGGAAGCAGATCGTGGCCGCGGGCCTCGTACCCATCATCGAACCAGAGGTCGACATTCACTGCCCGGAGAAGGCGGAGGCCGAAGCGATTCTGAAAGCTGAGATCATGAAGCACCTGGATCAGCTGGGCGATGATGAACTCGTCATGTTGAAACTGACCCTGCCGGAGCAGGATGACCTCTATGGCGATTGCGTTGCGCATGCCCGCGTATTGAAAGTCGTTGCCCTGTCGGGGGGTTATAGTCGTGAAGAGGCCAATGCGCGCTTAGCGCGTCAGCCAGGAATGATCGCAAGTTTCTCTCGCGCCCTGTCGGAAGGGTTGTCGGCGCAGCAGTCAGACGACGAGTTCAACGCGACACTCGATGCGTCCATTGATGCGATTGTGACCGCGTCGCGAACCTGATCGGTCAGAGATCGGGCGGCCAGAGCGCAAGCCGGCCGCCCGATTCGATTTTCGTGCCCGGCGCATCGATGCGCGCCACGCTAACCACGAGGCCCGTCTTGTCGGGGAGTGATCGGGTGCGATTCACGTAATGCGTCTCGTATCGATCCATTAGCGCATTACGCAGCACAGGCCATAGCGACTCGTGACCGTCGCTGCCGATCACGCTCGAGACCGAGACGTAGCGGAAGTGCTCCGGATCGAACCGACGCCGACCGGGCGGGAACCAAGGCATCAGGTGACGATCGATCCAACCGAGCAGCCCGGGTACCGGGGTGAGATCAAGCTCCGTCAAGTGGTGTTGGCAGGCAATCCATTGGTTGTCGTGAGCCAGCGTCAGCCAACCGGAGTTGGGCAGGTCCGCCAAATGCCATTGCGAAGACTGTTGCGAATGACGCCAGGCTGTTTCGATGCGCTCGTCGACTGACTCGCTGAGTGCATACCGCACCCTACGAATCCACTGTTGGTATTCGAGCTTTGGGGACAGCGTCCCGATTTCCTGGTGTCCCGCATGCCTCAGCAGCTGTCGTGCAGGTGTGTTGCGCGCGGCGACGCAGCCCCAGCTGAAAACCGGCCCCGACGCATCCGCAGACACCTCCTGCATCCACTCACGCGCGCATCGCAACAGTTGTTTTCCGAGGCCCTGGCCGCGAGCCGCTGGCGCCAGTGTCAGCATCGCACGATAAAACCCCCTGGCGGGTTGTCCATCGACCAGCAATGGTGTTTCGCTCAGGGCATAGGTGCCGACGGTGTCACTGCCTGACACCAGGCTGAGGAAATGGGCCTGACCAAGTCGTCGCGCTTGCGTCTCGGTGTTTACCCGTCGGTAGGTTTGACCATCAGTCTGGAATCGTGTGGTTGCCAACTGCTCCAAAAAGCCAGTTTGAGGCGCGGGCGACACGACAATGCGGTGCGCGGAGTCCTGCCACAGACACTGTGTCATCTCGAACGCCATTCAATATCCAGCGCGAGTACTTCAGCAAACGTCCGGCGATGACGGATCGCGCGCCAAATAATCGGCCAGGTCGAGAAGGATGCGAGCAGGAACACCCATGGATCTTTCAAAGACCAACTGACGTCGCGCGCTGCGCGCAGGGCTCGGCCTGTATGCCGCCGAGCATCGCCATCGGTAATGACGCTAAACCAATGTGTCCAGTGCGACCAGAACTCCTGCATGAGTGGGTAGGGCTTTAATTCAATCTGCGGCATCGAATCCGGTGACACCATTGCGGCGTAGAGCGCTTCCGGAGCGACGAAGTGGATGCCGCTGGTCGCACGGGGATTACACTCGATTGCCCAGGCCGTGCCCGCATCATCAATGATGAAGTCGAACGACAGCATGCCGGTGTAGTTTGTCGCCATTGCGAACCCGCTTACCCAGCGTTCTACCGCAGGTTGCTCTATGCGTTCGAAACACACCGCGACGCTGCCATGACGCGTGTGCGCCCGATAGGTAACCAGTATCGGGCATTCACCGGCCAGACAGATTGAAAAACACGACACTTCGTCGCCCTGCACCCGCCGTTGCATCAGCAGGTGTTCGGATCGCTCTGGTATTGGGTCCCCTGTGTCATGCAGCGTCACGTCACGGCCGGAGCAACTGAATTCAGGTTTTACGACGAAAGGCGCTGAGCGCTGTTGTTCAGCGTTCGCGTCCGTAGTTCGACAGGTGGACGGGACAGTAAGTCCGCAGTCTGCGGCGGCCTTTACGAAATCGAGCTTCGAGTGAAATTGCAGTACCTGTTCCGGCGGACCGCAGAATACCGGGATCTTGGTCGTGCGCTTCAGTTCCGCTATCCAGGGTGTCTCTTCGGACACCGGAACCACGAGATCCACATCTAAGCGTTCTATCAGTTCTAAAATTCCATCCCGAAAGCAATCTGGATCATCGACAGGCGAGTGCACGGTCTCTACGTGAGATACCGCACTTGAGGTTCGCGCCATATTCACCCTGAACGGGTCGGCCACAATCACCCGCCAACCGGCGCCGTGGAAAGCTCTGGCGATCTCGATGGCGGGAGGCAATCGGCCCAGAGTCAGCAGCACGGTTCGGGAGGCCTTGGACATGTAGGGAGTATATGCGAGCGCAGGGGCAGCAGGGATCGTATACTTTGTCGTGCGACACCTGCGGTCGCATCGGGGAAACAGAAGATCGAGAGTCCGCTATACAAGCCACCCGCGCCGGTACCGCTGACGCCCTTGCGTTCGTTGTGGCGCGTCATGCGTCAGGGCGACGGCGATCTGCTCTCGCTCGTGCCTCGTGATGCCTACCACAAGCCGTTGACCCACCTTGGATACTCGCGGCGCTCCATTCTTTTGATTAACGATCCGGCACTGGCGCGTGATGTGTTGACCGACCCGCTGGAGATTTTTCCGAAGAATGATCTCATGGTGGGCGCGCTGGCACCGTTGGTCGGGGATTCGATTTTTGTTTCCAGTGGTGAGCGCTGGCGACGGCAGCGTGCGATGGTCGATCGTGCATTCACGCATATGCGTATTAACCGCGCGTTCGGTGCGATGCGAGAAGCCGTTGATGAGTACACTGCCCGGCTGGATCAGCATGCGCAGGATGGCAATGCGGTCTCGCTCGATTTTGCGATGAGTGAACTCACTGCGGACATCATCTGTAGAACGATTTTTTCGACGTCACTATCGGGCCGAGTTGCTCGCGAAGTGTTCGAGTCGTTCGGTGAGTTCGAGGAACAGGTCGCCAGCGTCAATCTGGGCCAGTTGATTTTTGGCAAACCGTGGGCCGATGTGAAGCAGCCCCCGCGCGTGCTCGCCGCCTGCGAGCGGATTCGTGAACAGATCGGTGTGTTGCTCGATCCGCGACTGCAGTCGCTGGAGGCTCACGACGATATCGTCGCTGCCATCGCTGTGGCGGAAGATTCGCAGACCGGCGAGCGATTCACACGCGAGGAGCTGATCGATCAGATTGGCGTTTTTTTTCTCGCGGGGCACGAGACAACCGCCAGCGTGCTCACCTGGGTGTTTTTTGTCCTTGCGATGCGGCCTGAGATTGCTGAGTTGGTCGAGCGCGAAGTGGTCGAGGTGATCGGTGACGAAGAGATCCAGTTTGAGCACGTGAAGAAGTTGCCACTCATTCGCAGCATCTTCCGAGAAGCGTTGCGCTTGTATCCACCGATTACGTTCATCCCGCGTGTTGCAGCGCAGGCAACGCGTATTGGAGATGTACCTGTCAAGCGCGGTGCCATGTTGATGCTCTCGCCCTGGACCGCGCATCGCAATGAGGCGCTCTGGCAGAACGCAGCCGCTTTCGACCCGTATCGCTTCCATGCAGAAGGCGCTGACGAAAGCGAGGGGGTCTTGATGTCTTTTGGGCTTGGGCCGAGAGTGTGCGTTGGCGCGGCGTTCGCCACGATCGAAAGCACGTTGATCATTGCGTCGTTGATACGTCGCTATCATTTCAAGGTAAAGAACGCAGAGCGTGTCCGGCCGGTCGCACGGCTGACCACACGCCCGGCCGAAGAAATCCACATAGAGGTCGTGCGTCGCGATGGCTGAAGCTCACGTCATCGTAGTCGGCGGCGGTATCAGTGGTCTCACGGCTGCGTTTGATCTTGCGCATCGTGGTGTTCGGGTCACGTTGCTGGAGCAGCATGCGGCGCCTGGTGGCAAGATGCGCCAGATCGAAATCGGTGAGCACAAGATTGATTCAGGACCAACCGTTTTTACGATGCGCTGGATTTTCGAAGATCTGTTTCGCGAGGCGGGACTGGATCTGGAAGATCACCTGAAGCTGCATGCGTCCGACTTGCTGGCGCGCCACGCCTGGCCCGATGGCAGTCGACTGGATCTTTACGCAGATGTTGCACGCAGTGAGGCGGCAATCGAGGCTTTTGCCGGGGCGGAGGATGCTGCGCGCTATGGTGAGTTCGCGGCGGCGTCGGCGGAGATTTTCCGAACGCTGGACCTTTCCTTCATGCGTGACCAACGACCGTCTCCAGTGGCGCTCGCGGGGCGTGTCGGGTTGCGCGGTATTTCTGATTTGCTGGCCACGAAACCATTTGTCACGCTGTGGGATGATCTATCACGTCGGTTCACCGATCCTCGTTTGACGCAGCTGTTCGCGCGCTACAGTACCTATTGCGGTTCTTCGCCGTTTCGCGCACCCGCCACACTTCAGTTGATCGCGCACGCAGAGCGTGCGGGGGTTTGGTATGTCGAAGGCGGCATGCAGGCACTCGCCAAGACACTGGCCGAACGCGTCGCCGCCGCCGGCGGTGATATTCGTTGCGAAACACCGGTGCGCCAGGTGCTTCACTACGGCAGCAAGGTGACCGGAGTCACACTTGCCGATGGCGATGTGCTGACAGCCGATGCAGTGATTTTTTCGGGTGACACTGCCGCGCTGGCCGGAGGGTTGCTCGGCAATCAGTTGCAGAAATCAGTGCCGGCTCTGCCGCGGGACCGGCGTTCACTATCTGCGATCACGTGGAGCATGGTCGCGCGCGTGCGCGGCTTTCCGCTGACCCACCACACCGTCTTTTTTGGCAGCAACTATCGAGATGAATTCGACGCGATCTTCGAGCAGCAGCGAGTATCCGATTCGCCAACCGTTTATCTGTGCGCTCAAGATCGCCACGACCAGCCGTCGGCAGAAGGCGATCGCGAGGAACGGGTGTTTTGCCTGATCAATGCGCCCGCGAGAGTATTGTCAGCAGCGGATCTGGACCGGGCGCAGGAGGCGATGCTCAACCAGTGTGCTGCGCAGGGGCTGGTGCTGGAGCATGCCCCGACCGACTGTGTACGAACCGGACCGGGTGACTTCGCCAAGCTGTTTCCGGCAACCGATGGTGCGCTCTACGGGCGTCCGACCCACGGCTGGATGGGGTCCTTCTCCAGGCCGGGCGCGCGCAGCAAAATGAAAGGGCTCTATCTGGCCGGTGGCAGCGTACACCCTGGCGCGGGAGTACCGATGGTGGCCATGTCCGGTCGACTAGCCGCAGCTTGCGTGCGCTACGACCTATCGATCGACTAACCCGGAGACTCTTGCAGCGTGCCTGCAGTCGGCAATGATTTGCCAGGTACATCGGGTACGATTTCATCCAGAACTTTCGCTGACGAAACGACTCCGGGTAAACCTGCGCCCGGGTGTGTTCCAGCGCCAACCAAATAGAGATTCGCGTACTCTTCGCTGCGATTGTGCGGGCGGAACCACGCCGTTTGTGTCAAGAGTGGCTGCAGACTGAAGGCGGCACCTTGTTCGGAGTTAAGCCTGTGCAGGAAGTCGTGCGGTGTCAGCATATGCGAGCTGATGACATGATCCTCCAGATCCGGCAAAACGGTGTCCGACAAGCTCTTTGCGATCGCCTTGCGATAAACCTCGGCCATTTGTGACCAGTCGACGCCCGACTTTAAGTGCGGCACCGGTGAGAGCACGTAAAACGCATCACAGCCTTCCGGTGCCAGAGACGTATCAGTCGCGGTTGGCCTGTGCAGGTACAGGCTGAAATCGTCCGCCAGAACTTTGTGGTCGAAGATGTCTTCCAACAGATGGCGGTAGCGTTCGCCGAGCAGCATCATGTGATGCGGCACGTCGTCATATTTTCGATCCGTTCCGAAATACCAAACAAAAAGACTCATCGAGTATTTCGCCCGCTTGAGCTTGCGGTCGGTCCAGCGTTTGCGCGGTGACTTGGAAAGCAGACGTTTGTAGGTGCTGGCAGAGTCGGCATTCGATACAACAATATCCGCCTCGATCTTTTCACCATCGGTCAATTCAATGCCGACAGCCTTGCCGTCACGCGTCAGAATCTGAGCGACCTCCGCGTTGTAGCGTAGAGAATTTCCCTGACCTTCGATCAGGTCTACGAGGCCCGTCACCATGCTGCCTGTGCCGCCCATCGAGAAGTGGACGCCGTGGTTGCGCTCGAGGTGCTGAATTAGGGTGTAAACCGAGGTGGTAGTGAACGGGTTTCCACCGACCAACAACGGATGGAAGCTGAAGACCATTCGCAGTTTCGGATGTTTGATGTACTTGGCAACGAGGCTATGCACGCTGCGATAGAACTGCACTCGAACCAGATCCGGCAGTACTTTGAGCATGCTCCAGAACGTGCCGAAAGAAACGTCCAACAAACCGTCGAAACCGACCTCGTAGACTTTCCGGCTGGAGACCAGGAATTTCTCGTAGCCCTCCAGGTCTTCGGGGCAGAACTTCGCGACTTCGCGACGCATCGCCTCAGCGTCACCGCTATAGTCGAACGTCGAGCCGTCATCAAAACGAATGGTGTAGAACGGATCGATGGAGCGCAGATCGATGTGGTCGTGCATATTCTTGCCGCAGAGCTCCCAGAGTTCTTCGAACAAAAACGGGGCAGTGATGATGGTCGGTCCGGCGTCAAAGACGAATCCGTCCTGTTTGTAAACGTAGGCTCTTCCGCCTGGTGCATCGAGTTTCTCGATGACCGTGACATCGTAGCCTCGAGCCCCTAATCTCACTGCGGCAGCCAGCCCCCCGAATCCGCTGCCGATAACAATCGCCTTATTTCCGCTCATCACTCTGATCCAATCCTCAATTTTCGTTGTTAGTATAAACTGCCGTAAGGGCCGGTGCTTTCGGGGAGCACGATGGTTTCGATCGCTACATTCCTGTTCCATAAGCTCGTGGTTGCACACATCGCGACGGGCACGATGGGGCTCATCACAATGTGGGTGCCTGTCGTGGGTCGAAAAGGGGGGGAGACCCACCGCAAGTGGGGCACCATCTTCGCTTGGGCATTGATCGCGACCGGCATCATCGCGGTTGGCATCAGTCTGTGCACGCTGATCGCACCGCTTGAGACTCATCCGCATAACGGTCCGCCATTCACGGACAATGCGCCGTTAATTCGCGGAATCTTCGGCTGGATGATGCTTTATCTCGCGACCATGACGATCGCACTCGCTTGGTACGGCTTGCAGTGCATCCGGCTTCGCTCGGAACACAAGCGTCACCGGAACGCGTTGGAAGTGACGCTTCAGTGCCTGATGTTCATGACGGCGGCGAACTGCATGTTGCAGGGCGTTTTGCTTGGGCAGCCTTTGCTCATGGGTATCGCGGTGGTCGGGCTGGCAGCGGGTATCCTCAACCTCAAATTCATCTTCACAGATTCCCCGCCGCTGTTCGAGTGGCAGATTCAGCACTCTCGCGGACTGGTGGGCGCAGGCATTAGTGTGTACACCGCATTCCTGGCGTTTGGTGCAGTGAACCTGCTGCCGAGCTACGCACTCAACCCGGCACTCTGGGCAACGCCAACAGCATTAGGGATCAGCTTTCTGCTGTATCACCAGTTCCGAATCGCTCGCCGCCGTCCGAGCGCACGGCCTCACGCGGCTTAGCCGACGGGGCCGTGGTGATCTCCATAGACGGTGAGTTCCCCTTCAGTCAGGAATGTTTCCCAAGCGACACCTTGCGGGTCTTGCACCCATTTTTTGGCTGACTTCGCATAGCAGCAATTGGCCTCGGCTTCTTCGATCAGCTTGCCACCGGTGTCTTCCAGGCGGCCGTACACTTCGGCCAGCTCGTCACGCGACTCCGCCTGAATACCGAGATGGGAGATTCCCTGGTTGCCTGACTGGCGGGTGCTTAGCGCGAAATTGACGCGAGGGTCGTCCAGCATCCACTTCGCGTAGTCCGGTTTGAGCACCGTGGGTGGTTCGCCAAAAAGCGCCGAATAGAAAGTCACTGATTGGTCGAGACTCTCGACCGTCAGATTTACGTGAAATCGCTTCATGAGTGTTGTGCCTGTGTTGTGGATTTTGGTGGTGAGATTGCACCAACTTGTTGCAACGCTTGCTCGGTGGCGCCGGTGCCGGCCTGGCAACAGTCCTCCAAAACAAACCGCAGCAGTGATCTGATGCCGTCGAAGCTCGCCCGGTAGATGATCCGCCGGCCATCGCGATGCGCGTCGAGTAGGCCGGCACGCGTCATCAGTCCGAGATGGGTTGACAGCGTATTGTTAGGAATCGCGATTTCAGTGGCGATTTGACCGGCTGGCAGGCCTGTCGGTGCGTGTTTGACGAGCAAACGAAAGACCTGGAGTCGGTGCTCATGGGCCAGGGCGGAGAGAGACTGAATCGCTGCTTTTATTTCCATTATTCGAGAATATTCGAAATAAAAGAAGAATGTCAATAGCGGCCGCTGGATATGGAGAAATTATTGTGTGCGGTGGGCCTCTGCGCGCCAGCGCTGCGCGAGATCGATCATGTGAAACACTAAAGACCCAAGGAGCGCCGCAGCGACCCAGTGCCACGCCGCGTCAATCCAGACCAGTTTCAGTGCCACCATTAAGCTGCCGCCAGCGCCGGCGTTGCAGATGACTGTTGCGACAGGCAGGCCTTTGCCCGATAGCAAGCGATAGACAATCAAGGCGATGATCTCGATGGCGATCACCGCAAGCATGACATCGGCGATGCGGCCTGATTCGATCCAGGCTTGCACGACAGCGGGTACTCAGGACTTGGGCGTGAGCTTCAACAGACGCCCATCAACCTTGTCTTCGAGCAACCAGATTGCGCCGTCGGGTCCTTGCTCAACATCGCGAATTCGCTTCGCCATCGGATATCGGGCTATTTCCTTTGCGGTTTCGCCATCGAGTTCGACATGCACGAGCGTTTGCGAGACCAATCCACCAATAAACGCATCTCCGCGCCAATCAGCAAACAGATCGCCTTTGTAGATCATGAGGCTGGACGGTGCGATGGAGGGCACCCAGTAGGCAGCCGGTGCTGCCAGATCGGGACGCGTGTCGTGATCGGGGATCTGCTCGCCGTCGTAATGGTCGCCATTGGACACGAGCGGGTAACCGTAGTTGGCTTTCTCGCGAACGAAGTTCAGCTCATCGCCATGACGCGGGCCCATCTCGCTGTTCCAGAGGTTGCCATCGAGATCGAAGTCTATGCCAAGTGGATTGCGGTGGCCCAGGCTCCAGATTTGTGCGGTCACACCGCCCTGATCCACAAACGGGTTGTCGGCAGGAACACTACCGTCATCGTTCAACCTAAGAATCTTGCCGAGATTTTGCGCCATGTCTTGGGATGGCGTGAATTTCTGCCGCTCACCCGAGCTGACCCACAGGTAGCCATCGTCGGAGAAACGCATGCGGTGGCCGAAATGACCGCGACCGGAGACCTTGGGGTTTTGACGCCAGATCACCGTCGCATTGGTGAGACGGCCGCCGGTTGCTGTGATTTCCAGCTGCGCGCGTGTGATTGCGGCACCGCGGGTATCTCCGTCGCCGGCTTCGGCATAGCTCAGATAGATCAGATTGTTGGCGGCAAAGTCAGGATGCAGGATCACATCACCCAGGCCGCCCTGACCGCCGTAATCCACATCGGGTACGCCCTCAATCGGGGTCGAGAGGTTGCCCTGTGCATCGACGATCAGCAGGTTGCCGCTTTTCTCCGTCACCAGCATCCTGCCATCAGGCAGAAACTCCATTGCCCAGGGTTCGTTGAATTTGGCGTAAGCCGCAACTTCAAAGGGTGGGTTTCCGGGTAGCGCTACGGATACGCCGGAAAAGCCGGCCGGATTGGTACTGACGGGTGTTGCCTCGGCCGAAACCGCATCGTTGCCGCAGGCGCTCAGCAAACCGAGTGCCACCATTAAGAGAACCAGCTTTTGCATCGAGAGTCCTTGTATCCAGTTTTTCGCGGCGCGTGCCGCGACATCCCGTTAGTATAGCGCGCCATGCAAACGCCGATTCGATTGCTCGTGACGCTGCTTAGCGCCACGGCCCTGTACGTTATTCCCGGTCACGCTGCGGGCAACGAGCTCGAGGAGATCGTCGTCACAGCCACCCGCCTGCCGCAGCCACTTGAATCACTCCCGTACTCAGCGGATGTCGTTGAGGTCGGAGAGATTCAACGGGCACGCCCGTTGCTGGGCCTTGATGAAGCGCTGCAGGGGGTGCCCGGCCTGCTGGTCCAGAACCGCTTCAACTTCGCGCAGGATTTGAGAATTTCAGTACGCGGATTCGGCGCACGTTCCGCCTTTGGCATCCGGGGCATTCGGGTGCTGGTTGACGGTATACCTGCAACGCTCCCGGATGGGCAAAGCGGGGTCGATGGGATCGACGTGGGTGCCACCGGGCGCATAGAACTCCTGCGAGGCAGCGCGGGGGCGCGATACGGCAACGCGGGCGGTGGTGTGTTGTTAGTGGAAACGCTCCCCGGTGAGCCAACACCGACAGTGTCACTGCGCGGTGCGATTGGCAGCGACGGCTACGAACGTCAGCAGGTGTCTTTGAGCGGTATGTCGGGTGACTGGAATTACCGGGCCAGTGTTTCGGATCTCAACTATGACGGCTATCGGGAGCACTCGGCGGCGCGCAATCGACAGGCGAGCCTGCGGCTGGCTCACGACGCTGGTGAGGGAAGCGACTGGCTGTTCACTGTGCACCACACTGATCAACCCGAGGCGTTCGATCCCGGTGGCATCAACCTCGCCCAAGCGGACGCGAATCCGCGCAGCGCGCGAGACGCGAATATCGCGTTTGGTGCGGGTGAGGCGCTTGAGCAGACTCGTTTGGGGCTGCGCTATCGGCGTGCACTCAGTGATCGGACGCGTATTTTGTGGCGCCAGTACGCAACGCAGCGCACTTTTGATGGTTTCTTGCCGTTCGGCAACAGTGGTGCGATCGACCTCGACCGGGAGTTCTTCGGTGGTGGGCTGCAGATCGAACATCAACCTGATCTCTCTGGGCGTTGGGGCACCTTGGTTGCGGGTATCGACGTTGATCGCCAACGTGATGAGCGGCAGCGGTTCAATAACGACGCCGGACAAAGGGCGGCGCTCACGTTGGATCAGAAAGAGCGGGTGAGCGCGAACGGTGCGTTCCTGCTTTGGCAGCTTGAACCATCGGCAGCGTTGAATCTGGAATTGGCGCTGCGCTACGACTCCGTGGATTTCGATGTCGATGACCAGTTTCTATCCAACGGCGATAACGGTGGATCGCTGACCTTCGATGCGTGGTCCCCGTCTGTGGGCCTGTCTTGGGCTGTTGCAGAGGGCAAGACAATCTATGCCAATATCGCCCGATCCTTCGAAACTCCAACGACGACAGAGCTCGCCAACCCGGGCACCGAAGGCGGGTTCAATACTTCACTGGATCCGCAAATCGCTTTGCAGTTTGAACTTGGGGCGAGGATGACATTGGGTGTTCATTCACTGTCGGCGGCGCTCTACAGAATCGACCTGGATGATGAGCTGATCCCATTTGAGCTTGAGCAGTTTCCAGGCCGCGACTTTTTCGCCAACGCTGGTGCGACAGATCGCCAAGGGATTGAGTTTTCCATCCGCTCTACATGGCACCCGAATTGGTTCACGGAGTTCGCCTACACATTTTCCGATTTCGAGTTCTCTGACTTTGTGACCGACGATGGCGATGACTTCTCCGGCAACCGCGTCCCGGGTAGTGCACGGCACCAGTATTTCGGCAAACTTCAATACGCTGACGATTCGGGCTGGCTCGGCGCCATCGAGGTCGCTCGGGTAGGCCCCATCACGCTCAACAATCAAAACACCGTTGCGACCGAAGCCTTCACACGCATGGAGCTCCGTTTGGCGCGGCTTATTGAAACGTCGCGGTGGCGCCTTGAGCCATTCGTCGCTGTCAGTAACTCGCTGGATGAGGCCTATACGGCGAATGCAAGAATTAACGCGTTCGGATCACGTTTCTACGAGCCAGGTCCCGATCGTGCTGTGTTTGTGGGTTTCGAGGCGCGCCTCGCTTCAGGTTCGCGCTGAGCAGATCCGGCGCAAGTATGCGTGCTGGCTGCATCAGAATACCGCCGGCGTTTTACATAAATTCTCCAGTTCCGAGTGCCGGTTCTCAGCTTTCGCTTTCCGCGTTGACACCAATCAACGCCTTATGACAGCTTGGACTCAAAGGCACACCGCGTGAAAACGCGGGTCGCAAAACCACCGGTCTAAGGACATGGAGTCTAGGGCAGCGGGGTTGCCGGAACGGCATTCGCCATCCGATAGCCAGAGACGCGAAACCGCGTCCTCCGCCTCCCCGGTTGTCCGAGTTTCTGCGGGTCTGTGTGTGCATAAACATTGCCAGCACGGGAGTACGGCATGGGGAGTCGCGACAGAAACGGACCGCAAGGGCGAGGCGCATCAGCAAGTGCGCGTGATGGGAGGCCTCAGCCTGGTGTAGTGGTACCGCGATCGCTGAAGGAGCTGCTAGCGATCTTGGATCCCGCGTCGGCCTATCCAACGCCGATTCGACCCATGGGTGCCAACAGTAGCTGCACGGGTTGCACGGCGGCCGTAGGCGGTACCGTCGTTGATATGACCGAGATGCGTCATATCGGGCGCGTGCAAAACGACACCGTTTCCTGTGACGCCGGCGTAACCCTGCGCGAGTTGGCAGATCACCTCGCCGAGGATGGCCTCGAAATTGCGGGTGCGCTCGATCTCGTTAATCGTACCGTTGGCGGTGCGGTTGCCAGCGGTTGTTTCGGTCCATCTCATGACGGAACGACCGCATTCATCGCATCGCAGGCCGTTGCCATGCAGGTGGTCCTGCCCACAGGTCGCTTGATGGAGGTCGACGCAGACAAGGACAACTTGCTGAATGCGATGCGCATCAGCTTTGGCTCGCTCGGCATCATTGCCAGCGTGACTTTCAAGGTGCGCCCGCAGGAGCAGTTTGTGCTGAAGCAGCGGCGTATGGATGTGGAAACATTCGGGCGGGCAGCGCGTGTACTGGTGAATCAACCCCTGGGTCTGAAGTTCTTTTACCTGCCGTTCAAGGACGTGGTGTTCACCGAGCTCAGGCGCACCGAGGAAGACGGTGCACGACGCGTCCGAAAATTGCCGTGGAAGCTTAAGGAGCTGGGCGAGACCACCGTCTTGCCTTCGATCTGCAACAAGCTTGGCAGGATCGTGCCGATCCCCAGTCTACGGTATAGCCTTGTGGACGGGTTGCACGGTATGACCCAGTCGTTGCTCACGAGCACACTGACGGCAGGTGGGTTTAACTCGGTGGAGTTCAGAGATCAGGGCAGCGGCAAATTCGCCGGTCCGCCGCTGGAATACACCACCTGGTGCTTCCCTGCAGAGGAAGTTGGCATGCTGTTGATGGCCTATCGAACCTTCGCAGCTGACTACTACACCGTGCACAAATTCCGTTGCGATATGCCGGTCGTGGGCTTCAGATTGCCCACTGATCGCAGCGCGCTGCTCTCACCGAGTTTCGACAGGCCTGTCTTCGCGCTTCGTTTTGTGAGTAGCCCGCATCCGCTGTGGGAAGACTTTGTTATGGATCTTGGCGAGTTCGCCCAGAAGTGGGGTGGTACGCCACTTCTGAATCAGACTCGCAGCGCGGATCCGAGTCACACATCGGTCGCGCTAGGCAGTCGCCTTGAGTTTTTCCGCAAGATTCGCAGGCGTATGGATCCAGAAGGTCGGATGCTGAATCCGTTCCTGTCGCAGTACTTGCGCTAACAGTCGACGAAATTCACAGGGACTTCGACGACGCTCGCAGCAAGCCCGCCGCGCGCGGTTTCCTTGTATTTTGCCTGCATGTCGCGGCCCGTCTCACGCATTGTTTCGATGACCTTGTCGAGAGACACCATGTGATCCCCATCGCCACGCATAGCGAGCCGCGAAGCGTTGATCGCTTTGATCGACGCCATGGCATTGCGCTCGATGCAGGGTACTTGTACGAGACCCGCAATCGGGTCGCAGGTCAGCCCGAGGTTGTGCTCCATCGCGATCTCCGCCGCGTTTTCACACTGTGCTGGTGTGCCGCCCAGCACCTCCGTCAAAGCGCCCGCTGCCATGGAGCAGGCTGAACCGACTTCCCCCTGGCATCCGACTTCAGCGCCACTGATTGACGCGTTTTCTTTGAACAAGATCCCGATGGCACCGCAGGTGAGCAGGAAGCGGTGAATGCCATCTCGGGTGGCGCCGGGGCAGAATCGGCGATAGTAATGCAACACGGCGGGCACGATACCCGCTGCACCGTTGGTGGGCGCGGTCACAACACGACCACCAGCCGCATTTTCTTCATTCACGGCCAATGCGTAGAGATTGACCCAATCCATGATTGAGAGTGGATCGGAGAGTGCAGCTTCTGGTCGTGCGCACAATTGTGAGTACATCGCTGCCGCGCGTCGTTTCACCTTGAGGCCAGGCAACACCCCATCCTGAGCGCATCCGCGTTCGACGCAGGCCTGCATGGTGTCCCAGATCGCATCGAGGTCCGCGTCAATCTCGTCGTCGGTACGCCACGCCCTTTCATTGGCGCGCATGATGTCGGAGATTGACAGATCATGCGTCTCGCAATGGTTCATCAATTCGGCCGCGGTAGTGAACGGATAGGGCTGCTCGATCTTAGCGGCGACGATGTTGCCCTCAAGTGCCTGCGCCTCATCCACTACAAATCCGCCACCAATGGAATAGTAGGCGCGCTCAAGGAGTATTTCCCCGGACTTATCCATGGCTGTAAGGCGCATGCCGTTGGGGTGGTAGGGAAGCTGCTTGCGCACCATGAATTTCAGATCGCGCTTTGGCGAGAAGTTGATGGGGTGCTCGCCGCCGAGCTCGAGGCGACTGGTGGTCTCAACCGTCTCGAGCAACGCAGGAATAGCATCCGGATCGACGCTGTCCGGCGCTTTCCCCATCAGGCCGAGCTGGACCGCCTTGTGGGTGCCATGGCCGCGCCCGGTGGCGCCGAGCGATCCGTACAGGTGTGTTGTCATGCGATGGACGCGGTGCAGAATCGCGTTCTCGCGCAGTGCCGCTACGAACTGAGCCGATGCCAACATTGGCCCGACTGTGTGAGAGCTCGAGGGGCCAATACCGATCTTGAAGAGATGGAAAACGCTGATGGTCATGAGTCGTCAGGAAGAAAGCGTTGCCACCGACGCAGAAAGCGTTGGCCTTTATCAGTCAGGAAAATACGCTTCTTGCGTAGGTTATCAGGGTCGAGATGCTGCTCGATTAAACCGGGCCCAGTAGTCTTGCGGCTGTTGATCGCGGAGAGGTCAGCGAGATTGCGAGAAAGGGCTGTCGTGCTGATGCCCTCCAGCTGTTCCGCGAGCTCGTTTTGGCTTAATCCCTCGTTTTGAGCGACATGTAAAAGCACCAGCAGCCTTTGTACTGTTACGTCTGGCGCAAGGTTGTCCCGGGCGTACTTCAGAAACTCCAGAAAGTCTGTCGGCCTTGCCATGTTCTTTCTCTATATTTGCGATAACGCAACTATTGTGCTATTATTTACATTCATTTCGCAACACGGAGGACTAATGTCCAACGCAGTACTACAGCATAAAGTGACTGAACTAGAATTTAATTCGGGTATCGATCGCGCAGCGCGCGAGTCGCTTGCCGACAAGCTGAGTGACTCACTTTCGGAAGTCTATCGATTGCTGGTAAACACTCAGATTGTACATTGGAACACTCAGGGGCCGCTTTTCTTTTCAATTCATAAGCTGACCGAGTCCCATTACGAGAACTTATTCAAACGGGTGGATGACATCGCAGAGCGGATCCGCGCACTGGGGATGCCTGCGCCACGGAGCGCGAAGACACTATTTGAGCGCGCGACCCTGAAGGATCTGCCGGCAGAGGCCGATGTAGAGACCCAGCTCAGAGGACTGGTCGCCATGAACGACAACGTCGTGAGCGGGTTCCGGAAGCTTGCGAAAGCGGCAGACGAGAACACGGACTACAAGACAGCGGACTTAGCTACCGACATGATCGGCGAACTTGAGGAAGCCACTTGGATGCTGCGAGCAACCTTCTCGAGCCCGGAACGCAAGTAGTTCGGTGAGTAAATGCGAGACGATTTTTGGGGACAGTTGAGCATTGAAAGAAGCCCCGGCCATTCGGTCGGGGCTTTTTTTCGTCTATGCTCCGCCGATGGGGTATGACGGACCACAATAACGATGCGCGAAACGGCCGAGATCATCTATACCGACGAAGAGCCACTCGATACGGATCAGTTCATCGATTTGCTGCGCCGCTCAGGACTCGACGCGCGCCGACCGATCGAAGATCGCTCGTGCATGGCATCGATGGTGCTCAACGCTGATATCTTGATGACCGCATGGGCGGGTGATGAGCCGGTTGGGGTGGCGCGTTCAGTAACGGATTTTTCTTACTGCTGCTATTTGTCGGATCTCGCTGTGGACGAGCGTTGGCAGCGCCAGGGTGTTGGCCTGGCCTTGATTAACGCAACCGCGAATCGCCTTGCTGCAGACTGTCAGTTGATCGTGCTCAGTGCGCCAAAGGCGACAGACTTCTATCCCGAGGCCGGATTTACTCAGCACGATAATTCGTGGGTGCGGACTGCCCGAACCGATTGATCAGTCGGAGGGTGGGAGAGACGCTGCAGCTGCGGCTTGAAATGCAGGGCGCGCGGCGCATCGTTTGAGGTAATCGGCCAGCACTGCGGCGTTCTCGGGCATGATGCCGAACATCTGGAGGAAGTTGACGCTACTGCCGAGTAAGACGTCCGCTGCCGAGAAATCCTCGCCCATCACCCAGGTCCTGTCCGTGAGCCGTGCGGTCAACGCATTGATCATCGAGTCAAAATCCGCCCAGCCATGGGACACGCGATTCGCCTTGGCCGTGCCGAATGCCTCGGCCATGCACGGCTCCATGACCGCGGGCGTGTACATCAACCAGAACAGGAATTCACCACGCTCGGAACTATCGACTGCTGGGCTAAGTTTCGCGTCCCTGTATCGGTCTGCCAGATAGAGGCAGATTGCAGCCGATTCGGCCATCGCGACGTCACCATCGACAATGGCGGGCACTTTGCCCAGCGGGCTTGCGGCAGCGAACGCTGGGTGAGACTTCGCGCTGGCGTCACGAATGTCGATGGGCTCGATTCGATATTCGCAACCCGCCTCTTCGAGCATCCAGATAGCGCGCATGCCGCGTGTTTGCGGGAAAGTGAATAGCGTGATCATCGTCGAGTCCCCTATGTGATCAATGTATCGATGTCGAGCGCACGTGCGGTGAGTCCAACATCGAGCAGTGTAGCCTGAACGCCGCTTAGCATTTCGGGGTCGACGCCGACTGTGTTTGCCCAGCGCGTGTGTGCCAACCACTGCGATATCTCGGCTTGATCCAGACCGTATTCGTTACTGAACGCCGACACAGCATCGGTTTCTGTAGCCATGTTGATCGCTTCGTCGAGTGCAGTTCCGAGCAGTGCAGAGAGCGCCTTACGTTCCTTATGCGAAATAGTACGGCGACAACAAGCGACGAAACACGGCCAGGGCGTTGGCAGAATATCGATTCGTCGAAACTCTCCTGCGGCGACCAGCGGCGCTGTTGTCGCGCGCTCCCAAAGGAAAACGTCGGCCCGATCCTCGGCAAATGCCGCTCTCGCGCCTTCTAGAGTATCGACGGTGACGTAGTCGACAGGCATCTCCCAGCCATGCTGGCGGGCGTAGATGCCTGCCATGAGATGAGATCCGGAACCCATGCGACTGACGGCTACGCGCCGATTGCCCACGTCGTTCGGGTGGTGAAAAGAAGAGGCCGCCGGAACATGTACACCCCAGTTAAGGGGTGTCTCAACCCATACCCCAATGACGCTCAGGTCGATCCCGCGCGCCGCACCCGCGATGGCCCCCTCTGTCAGCAGGATTGCAATGTCTGTGTCACCCGAAGATAACAGGTCCAGCATGCGGCCTGTGCCCTCTGGCACCTCTTGCCATTCGATGACACCGCGAGCGCCCATCGTTCGCCATGCTCGATTGAAATGTTCGGGAACCCCGCAAACCCGAGGTATCGGCTGATTATTCATGTTGTTTGAAGCCTACACTTGCAAAGTTTTGACGCCCTTTGGGTACAGCTCCGGTAGCTATAACAAGTGCATGAAAAGCTGACACTATTTTGTGACACAAATCATGGACGAGGTGCATTTGTCACAATCCTGTAACAAACGCGTCATTTCTGCGTCACAGATCAAACCTAATCTCCTGCCGTCCAAATCGCGGGTGGGTGAGGGTTCGCCGTTTTTCGAGGAGAGAGACGGCCCGGAGCTGCTTGCGACATTCTAAAATCAATCCAAGCAGCGGAGTTAGCATCATGATGCGCAAGAGCCTCCTTCCCGGCGCGGTAGCGCTGGCCGTACTCGCCGGATGTGGCGGTGGTGACATCAACATCGAGCCAAGTACGTCGGTCAACAACAGCAACAACACGACGACCAATAACACGGGTAACCAGAACCCAAACGCGGTTTGCGCGTCCTACACCAACTCAGGTGGTCAGGAAATCAGCGGCGCCTTTGACGGCACCAACTGCATCTACGCACCGTCTTTCTCTGACGCGGGCAACAACATCACTGTCGACCTGACCATTCCGGCGCTGGCGAACGGCGGTGCTCATATTTTCGAGGGCAGCCTGTTCATCGGCGAGACCTTCGACACCGACGCAGGCCTTGCGGCGGCCGGTATTACCGAAGGCGGCGACGGCCCTGTACTGACGGTTGAAGCGGGCGCGACACTTGCTTGGCAGACCAGTGCTGACTTCTTGATCATCAACCGCGGTTCTCAGCTGTTCGCTGTTGGTCGTGAAGATGCACCGATTACCTTCACCTCTGTTTCCGACGTCAATGGCACCGTTGCCTTTGACGACGTTCAGCAGTGGGGTGGCATGGTTGTGAACGGTTTCGGCGTCACTAACAACTGCGACTACACCGGTTCAGTTGCTATGGGTGACCTTGCGACGACCGATTGCCACGTCGATGCGGAAGGCGCAGCTGGCCTTGACGAGTCACAGTACGGCGGCGACAACAACGACGACAGCTCTGGCCGGATGGAATACCTCCGCGTTAAGCACACGGGTGCGCAGGTCGGTAACGGCGACGAGCTGAACGGTATTTCCTTCGGTGGCGTTGGTCGCAACACGATCGTTGAGAACCTTCAGGTTTACTCAACGTTTGATGACGGCATCGAGATGTTCGGCGGTGCCGTCAACTTCACCAACTTCGTCGGTCTCTACGCTCGCGACGACACCATCGATATCGATGAGGGTTACGCAGGTACGATCACGAACGCATTGGTCATTCAGAACGAGACCGACGGCAACCACTGCATCGAGGCTGATGGTATTGCTTCTTTCTCGGGCCTGACCGGCGCCGAAGTGGAAGCGACCATTGCTCAGGGCATCAACTCTCGTCCGACGATCAACAACCTGACTTGCATCGTGAGTGCGAACGGTACCGCGACTGCGACGCACGATCCGGGTGCCGGCTGGCGTCTGCGTGAAGGTATTTTCGCGATCATTAACGACTCACTCGTTGTATCTACCTACGGACCGAACGACGCCACAAGCGCAAATGACAACTACTGCTTGCGTGTGGACAACCGCTCTCAGGTCGCAGCGCAGGACGGCGATCTCCAGGTCAACAACACGATCTTTGCTTGTGAAGAGCTGACCCGCGGTCAGACGTTCCCCGATGGCGTAACCACAGAGCAGAGCTTCGCCGAAGCTGATGGCAGCGTCTTCGCGACGGTTGCGGGTGTTGTCGATCCGACCGCTACGGCTGATGCTGGACTCCAGCTTTTGGAAGGAACGCCCGGCTTCTACTCGATCCAGGCGACCGCGTTGCAGGTAGACGGTGCTGATCCAATGATTACGCCTACCTCCGGCACGATCATCGGTGGTGTGAGCTTGGCCGACGACTGGACGCAAAACTGGACGTTCGGACTGCGTGATGTTGCTGGTGGCAACGCACTCGCGGAGTTGTGGTTCCAGTAAGCCTTTGGGCGTAACTGGTACTGGGACATGTTCAGTCATGTCCTACTTCGAATAGGGGGTGTCGCGCAAGTATTGCGCGACACCCTCATCAGAACGAACCCAAGGTCGTAAAGATGAAACACAATAAACGAACCGCGCCATGGCTACTTCTGTCGTCACTCGTATGCGCAGCGCCGGTCGTAGCGCAGGAAGACGATACGGATGCGCCTGAGGACAGCTCGGTTGAGGAGCCTCAAATCGCTTCGCCGATTGACGAGGTCGTAGCCGTCGGTCGTCTGCTCAGTACCGGTCAAGCGCTCGCGCTTGAACGGATGGATGATGCTGCTGTGACCGATTTCCTGGGTGCAGACCAGATAAGCCGCACCGGCGATTCAAGTGTGGCCGTCGCACTAAAGCGCGTGCCAGGACTTTCGCTGGTCAACAATCAGTTCGTCTACATTCGCGGACTGGGAGAGCGCTACTCGCAGAGCACACTTAACGGTGCATTTATTCCGTCTCCGGACCTGACGCGTAACGTGATTCCGCTGGATATCTTTCCGGTAGCAATCGTCGACTCGCTGCGGGTTCAGAAAGCCTACACCCCTGACATGAGCGCCAACTTTGCTGGTGGCAGCGTCGATGTTCGAACCAAGGGGATTCCAGATGGTTTCACCGCGTTCTGGGAAATCGGCACGGGCTTCAACACCGCGGTCAACGGCAACGTTAATACGTACGCGGGTGGCAGTGAGGACACGTTGGGTACAGACGATGGTATCCGCGCATTAACTCCGCAGTTGATTTCGCAGCTGGCACGATTCCAGGGCAACACCGATACGCAGGGCTTGTTGCTCGATATTCTTCAAAGTGAGAACCCCGGCGCAACGGTTGCTGACGCAGAGTTGGTCAACCGGCAGCTCGCACTCGAGCTCAATAGAAACTTGACGATCGAGAGCGAAGACCCGCTTCCGGATGTTGATTTCAAGGGCAGCATCGGCAACAGCTTCTTTTTGAACGACGATTGGGAGTTCGGTTTTCTGGCCGGCGCGACTTACGCCCATAACTGGCGCGAGGAAGAGACGCTGACTCGGAACTTCAACTTCCCTGAGCAGATCAACGGCTCTGAAATCGAATCAACCCGGAACGTGAATATCTCCGGTATTCTGAACTTCGGCCTTAAGTATGGTGAGGAGCACAGCCTGTCGACCAACTCGCTGTACCTTCGCAATACTGATGACGAGACGGTGGTTACCGATTTCTTTAACGAGAACCGCCTCGCTGGCGACGGCCTCGGTTTTCGTAACTATCGCTTCTTGTTTGAAGAGCGCACCATGCGCGTCAACCAGCTGATTGGTGAGCACCGGTTCGGCGCAGAAACTCGCGACCGCTTCTCGGGTCTAGGCTTCCTGTGGAACATCATTCCAGAGGATACGAAGATCGATTGGTTCTTCTCGGATTCAACGTCGCAGACCGACATTCCGAACCAGGTCGATATTCAGGGCCAGACGGTTACGGACACGGCCACGAACGCAGTGCTGAGCGAGAGCATCATCAACGCGCGGAATGCTGCGGTGTTCCGGTATACCGGTCTTGAGGACGAGGTAGAGAGCAGTCAAATTGCATTTACTGTGCCGTTCGAAACGGACAAGAGCCGCATCGACTTCAAGTTTGGTTTTGGGACTGATCGCAAGGCACGTACCTACGAGCAGTATCAGTTTGGTCTTGGAACGGATAACACCGACAACCTTGGTACGCTGACAGGTGATCTTGGCGACGTGTACTCCGATTCAAACATCCTGAACCCGGATAACGAGTTCTTCTTCGATGTGCTCGGTACAGACAACCAGTCCTACATCGCCGCAACGATCACGGATGCGTCGTTCGGCATGATCGACTGGACGTTTGATGAAACGTGGCGCTTCGCTGTCGGTGCTCGGTACGAGGCTTACAGTCAGGTTGCGGTCGACTGGAATCCGCTCGGGTTTTCCGAGACCAGCCCACAGGTCACCACGGACCCAGTCGCACTCGAGCGCGCGTCGTTCCAGTCTGATGATGTCTATCCGTCGGTGCAGGTCACCTACATGGGCGATTGGTTGGCGGAGACGTTCCAGCTGCGATTTGGTTACAGCCAGACGGCAGTACGTCCGGACTTGCGCGAAATCACGGATGCCAGTTACATCGATCCGATCACCGGTGAAATTGTAGACGGTAATCCGGGTGTGATTCCGGCGACCGTTGATAGCTTTGATGCTCGCGCGGAATGGTTTTTTGCAGACGGCGACAACGCCACCATCACGCTGTTCTACAAAGACATCGCGGATCCGATCGAATTCTTCGAATCGGCCGCGAGTGACACCAACACGGCGCGTGAGATCATCAATGCGGATTCCGCGGAGTTGCTCGGCGTTGAGCTGGAAGGCATCAAGCAGCTTGGATTCCTCGGACCTGCATTCGATGGATTCTTTGTGCAGGGCAACCTGACCATTCAGGACACCGAGCTAGTCGCAGGACCCGACGCGGATGCGCCGACCAACCCGACACGCGAGCTGACTGCGGCTTCTGACTACGTTGCGAACATCACGTTGGGCTACGACTCAGCGGATGGCAGACACACGGCGACGCTCGTGTACAACGTATTCGGCGAGCGCTTGTACGTTGCGGGTCGAAACGGTGCGCCTGACGGTTTTGAGCAACCGTTCAACGGACTGGATGCAACCTACAGCTGGTTCCCCACGGACCGGTTGGTGGTGAAAGCCAAAGCTCAGAATATCCTCGGAGAGGAAATTACGATCGAACGTGAAGGCGTGACCACCTTCATTCAGGACCCTGGTTCTGCGTTTGCGATCTCCGTACAGTGGACGTATTAATCTGCACCACGTCGGAATAAGAGCGGGCCTCCTCGGAGGCCCGCTTTTTTTTGTGCTTCTTTTTTGGTGCAAAAATGTGCGGTTGCAGCATCCGCGCAACACCCTGAAGGGCGCATCCCTGCTTGCTTCACGCCTTGTTGTTGGCGTATAACGACACGCTGGTGGAGCGTATTCGCTCTTTCCGGCCGTCGCGGGGGTGATGGCCACAATCGTCTTAAAAGACGGGGGGTAAAATCTGTGAAGTTGAAACCGTCACGGTATGCGGCGATGCCGCTTGTGCCGACGCTGGCGTTAATGGCGTTCTCTGCGCCGGCGCTGGCCCAAAATAGTGATCAAGCCGACGAGATCGAAGAAGTTGTTGTAACGGGTTCCTATATCCGTCGCACCTCCCAATTTGATTCTCCATCGCCGATCGATTCCGTCGATGCCGCGGCGCTTGAGGCGATCGGTGCGACCAGCGTTGCCAACGTCGTGCAGACGCTGACGATCAATACCGGTTCGCAGAACAACCCGGACGCGTTCACACAGAACTCGACTGTGGGTACCTCGAACTTCAACCTGCGCGGCTTGGGTGTTGCATCCACACTGGTATTGCTGAACGGCAAACGCCAGGTGCTCACTGGCTTGCCGACCAACGATGGCTTGAACTTCGTCGACACCAACTCACTGGTGCCGCTGATCGCAATCGACAACATCGATATCCTGAAAGACGGCGCTGCTGCGTTGTATGGATCGGATGCGGTTGCCGGTGTGGTCAACTTCCGCACACGAAATGACTTCGAGGGCTTTGAAGTGTCGGCGGATTACCAATCGGTGGAGGATGATGGCACCTCTTCTGAGTACCAGCTGCAGGCCATCTTCGGGGCGCGCGGTGAGCGCAGCCATGTGATGGCAGCGTTCGGATTTGCCGAGCGCACACCGCTGTCGACTCAAGAACGTCGCCTTAGCCGTCCGCAAGACGACTCCAGCACGCTTGGTGATCCCGGCTCTTATTTCTTCCCATCGGGACCGCTGGTTGGCCTCCCGATCATTGATCCGACCGGTTGCGCCACCTCGGCTGTCGACGGCAGTTTCATCGGCGGAATCCCGGTGTTGCTGGCTCCGCCTGGGACAGTGCCTGGTCTCGATGTTGGGCTTTGTAGCTTCGACTTTGGTGATTTCTTCACGCTGATTCCTGATGAAACCCGTTTCAATGGTTTTGCTCGTGGTTCCTACCAGCTGACCGATAGCATCGAGTTGGTTGGTGAATTTGGCTTTGCTCGAAACCGTGCGCAGCGACTGAACTCGCCGACGTTCCCGAACCTGCGGTTCCCGAATGTGCCCGGCACACATCCGAACAACCCGTTCGGCACCGACGTGAACTA
This sequence comes from Pseudomonadota bacterium, assembly GCA_038521865.1. Classification (GTDB taxonomy): domain Bacteria; phylum Pseudomonadota; class Gammaproteobacteria; order Steroidobacterales; family Woeseiaceae; genus CALBPI01. Next base: position 233,178 of record JBCBKO010000004.1, read on the forward strand.
CTTCGGTCGTGCCAGCGGCAATGGTGGCACCGCGGCGCCGACGGTCAATGAGATTGATACCTGGCGATCCTCAATCGAACTCAATGGAGAGCTGGATAACGGCTGGTACTGGCAGGTCGCTTACGTCGGCGCTAAGAACGAAGGCGTAAACGTGACGGCCGATACGCTGGCACAAGAGTTCCAGGACGCATTGAACGGCTTCGGGGGCAGCGATTGCACAGGTCCGACGGACCCGAATGCGCAGCCTGGTGTTGGCCCTTGCCAATATTTCAATCCGTTTGCGACCAAGTTCCTCTCGCCGAATTCACAGGACGTTATCAACAGCTTCACGGCAGACCAAGTGCTCGATACGACCGCTGAGCTGAACACCATCGAAGCGGTTGTATCCGGTGAAATCTTTGAAACCAAGGCGGGCACGGCGAGCATCGCTATCGGTGCTCAGTATCGTCAGGAAGAGCTTGCACACGACTACAACAGTCTGGCGAACCAGGACCGTTTCGCATTTGTCATCGGCAACCCGGACTTCGATGCGGATCGCGACGTCAACGCAGCATTCGTTGAACTGGGCATCCCGGTAACCGACACGATCGACATTCAGCTTGCGGCGCGTTATGAGGACTACGGCGGTGCTATCGGCAGCACAACCGATCCGAAGATCGCAGCGATTTACCGGCCGACGGACACGCTTACGTTACGTGGTTCGTTCTCGACTTCGTTCCGCGCGCCGTCCTTGTTCCAGACCAACGGTGGCAGCACTTCGTTGAACCAGATTTCCGATCCGCTGAACCCGGGCCTGAACTTTGCCGCAGTGCGCTCGTCCGCAAACCCGGATCTGCAACCTGAGGAGTCAGATGCGTTCAACGCCGGTATGTCTTTCGAGATTGTCGAAAACCTCGTTCTGGACCTCGATTACTGGTCGTTTGATTTCACGGACGTGATCATCCAGGAAAACTTCCAGGCGGTTCTGAATGCGTTCCCGAACGATACGTCGCGGGTGCAGCGTGTGGCTGGACCGGGCTCCCCGGTAACGCAGATCAACGTCGGCTTTGTGAATGCAAGTTCGGTTGAGACCGATGGTGTCGACTTCCGATTGAAGTACCAGTTTGAGACGGCGGCGGGCGTATTCCAGCCGATCGTTGAAGGTACGTACATTCTTGGCTACGACCTCGAAGATCCTCAGGCGGGCAACGTCGATGGCGCCGGTCTGCGTAACTTCCAGAACTTCGGCAACCCGACACCCGAGCTGCGTGCCAACGCTGGCATCGCATGGGTCAATGGTGCACACACTGCAAACATCTTCGCGCGCTACATCAGCGGCTACGACGATGACCAGAACTGCAGCGACGGCGCGCCATCTACAGGTGGGGTTTGCCCGACAGGCACCGGGTTCTTCGATATCGATTCACAGCTGACGTTCGATCTTCAGTACTCGTTCGACACTGTGGTTGCATTCGACTGGGAAACCGGCCCGTTGCTGACACTGGGTGTGATCAACGCCACGGCTGAAGAGCCACCGCAGGTATTCACCAACGGTGGCTACGATGCGCGTGTTCACGATCCTCGTGGACGTCTCGTTTACCTGCGCTTCAAGCAGGGCTTCTAAGCGAGCGCGTTCAAGCCTGAACCGAAAGGTCGTCGACGTCAGTCGGCGGCCTTTTTTTATGCTTGGGCGGGGGGCGGTATTGGCCTAAACTTGGGCGCCCCTGAAATGTGACCCTGTAAATGTTCACTTATCTGGATCCCACTGTCCGTCAGCGGTTGGTCAATGAAAACAAGCTGCGTCGCATCAATCGAACGGGAGAGCGTCTCCCGATCGATGAGACACCCATGCCAGGCCAGTTGTCGATCAACCTGCTGGGTCCGATTCCACTGCCTGTGTCACGCAATGGGTGGCACCACACCTTCCAGTGGTATGCGGCTGTGCGCAATACCGAGCTTGCGAAGGTTGAAGCGCTGGCTGCATCATTGACGGCGGAAGGTGGGCAACGCCTGTTCGCAGAACTGGCAACGTCAATGGCGGTGAACAGCGTGCTGATTGATGGTGATCTCGACGATGGTCGACCGCCCTTGGTTCGTGTGCACTCGAGTTGCCTGACTGGTGATGTTTTTGGCTCCGAGCGTTGCGAGTGCGGTCCTCAGCTGGAGAGCGCGATGCGGCAAATTGCATCGCATGACGGCCCCGGTTTGATCGTCTATATGGCTGGCCACGAAGGTCGCGGTATTGGTCTTTGGGCAAAGGCTGCGACGTACCTGCTCCAGGATGCCGGAGAGGATACGTACCAGGCAAATCGCAGCCTTGGTCTTCCCGATGATTCCCGTGACTTCAGTGAAGCGGCCGCATTGCTGTTGCATTTTATTGGCAATAAGCCAATGAAATTACTGACAAATAATCCGAAGAAGGTGGCGGATCTGGTCGCAGCCGGTCTCAACGACGTGACGCCGGTCAAGCATCTGATTGGTGTGTCAGACTGGAACCGCCGATATCTGGAGGCGAAGGCCGAGAAGGGCCATCAGATCGACGTCGACGAGTTGGAAGGTTAGTCCAAGACTGGTTTGGAACGAAGTTCCGGACTATCGTTGAGCCGAAAATAATTTTGGGGGGAATCCATGCGCTTTTTTGATTGTCAGCCGGCACCGAGCCCGCGCCGTGTTCGTATCTTCATCGCTGAGAAGGGCGCCGACATTCCTGTGCAGCAGGTCGACCTCGGCAGTGGCGAGCATCTCGGCGAGGCGTTTCGAAAGATCAATCCGGATTGCACCGTGCCGGTGCTTGAACTCGATAACGGCACTGCCCTAACTGAGACCATCGCCATTTGTGATTATCTGGAGTCGCAGTTTCCTGAGCCTCCGCTGCTGGGCGACTCGCCGGAGGCGCGAGCGCAGGTTTTGCAGTGGAATGCGAAAATCGAATCACAGGGTTTGGCGGCAGTAGCCGAGTCCTTCCGCAATCATGCCAAAGGATTCCGAGGTCGTTCGCTAACCGGACCGGAAGGTTTCGAGCAGATTCCCGAGCTCGTGCCGCGTGGACGTCGGCGTGTGGAAGTGTTTATGGCGAAGCTTGATGCGCATCTGCAGGATCGACCGTTCATCTGCGGCGACACCTTTTCAATGGCGGATATCACGGCATTAGTCACCATCGATATGTCAGCGTGGATCAAATTACCGATTCCTGAGTCCCAGCCCACATTGCGCGCCTGGCATGAACGCGTGTCGTCACGACCAAGCGCGCGTGTCTGAAACAATTGAGCAGCAGGCGACAGGAACCGTGTTCATGGTCAGACCATGCCGGTTCCAGTCCAATCCGTTAACTGCGGCAAGCAATGCGTTTCAGGCGCAAGTCCCGGCCGATGACCTTGAATTATCCAATGCGCTTGCACGCTCGCAGTTCGATCGGCTGGTAGTCGCGCTTCGCGCTGCGGGCGTCAATTGCCTGGTGTTCGAAGACACGCCGGAGCCGCACACGCCAGACGCGATTTTTCCGAACAATTGGATTAGCACGCACGCCGACGGACGGGTGGCACTGTATCCGATGGAAGCGGTGAACCGTCGGCCAGAGCGACGCACAGATTTTATTGAGGCATTGCAGCGTATCGGTTTCCACGTGTCGGAGACGCGCGACTTTTCCGCCGCAGAATCGGCGTCTCATTACCTCGAAGGCACAGGGAGTCTGGTTTTCGATCGTACATGTGGTGTCGCATTTGCCTGTGAGTCATCACGCACCCACGCGGCGCTCGCTGCTGAGGTGTGTGCAGCACTCGGATATCGCTTGGTATTGTTTCGGGCGTCTGACCGCGCGGGCCGTGCGATCTACCACACCAATGTGATGATGTTCGTCGGCACCGCGGTGGCGTTGGTCTGCACCGAATCAATCCATCCCGATTATCGGTCGGAAGTGCTTAGTGAGATCAAAGCGGGTGGGCGCGAGATAGTCGAAATCGGGTTTGATGAACTCGATGGGTTCGCTGGCAACATGCTCGAATTAAAGGGCAATGATGGTGCGGTAATCGCAATGTCTCAGAGCGCTTTTAATAGTCTGGACGCTACGGCGCGCGAAACACTGGCTCGCCACGCGCGACTGGTGGCATCGGATATCAGTCACATCGAGACTCAGTCCGGCGGAAGTGTACGCTGCATGCTGGCCGAGGTGCACTTGCCGAGAGCGTCCTGATTCGCGCTGCCGGAACCGCTACACTACGCGACCTCACCAATACTATTCAGAGCTTTTTCTCATGAGTGATAGGGATCGAATCCTGATGTGCCCACCGGATTTCTTCACGGTGGATAACGCGATCAACCCCTGGATGGCCGGCAACGAAGGTCGACTGGACCGCGACAAAGCGCAACAGCAATGGGACGCCTTGGTGGCGGCCATTAGTGAGCATGCGGATGTGGTGACGATTGATCCGCAGCCAGACCTGCCAGATATGGTGTTCACCGCGAATGCGGGCGCCGTGTATGGGGACAAGGCGATTGCCAGTCACTTTGTTCCACATGAGCGTCGCCCTGAAGAGCAGCACTTTAAGCGGTGGTTTCGTGAAAACGGGTTTGAATTACTCGACCTCGACGAAAAACTCGGCTTCGAGGGTGCGGGCGATTGCTTGATTGATCGTGGTGGGCCGTGGCTCTGGACCGGTTATGGATTTCGCACAGAAATCGAAGCGCACCCGGCGATCGCAGACTACTTCGATCGTGAGCTCGTATCGATTCGGCTTACTGATCCTCGCTTTTATCACATCGACACCTGTTTCTGTCCGCTGACGGACGGCTTTTTGATGTATCACCCGCCGGCGTTCGATTACGAGTCAAGACTGGCGATCGAGTCACGGGTGCCGCCGCACAAGCGTTTGATTGTCGATACGATGGACGCTGGCAACTTCGCTTGTAATGCGGTGAATGTTGGTGACCAGGTGTTTGTTCATAAGGCATCCGCGCCACTGAAAGCGCAACTCATGTTGGCTGGGTTTTCGGTTAACGAGGTCGATCTCTCCGAGTTCCTGAAGTCTGGAGGCTCGGCGAAGTGTCTGACCCTGAAGTTGACTGAACCGGTAACCCATCGGTGACGGCGGTTCGTTACGAGGTTGGTGCACCCAATCCGTCAAGTCACGAATTCGAAGTACGGATACATGTCGATCAAACGCTGATCGATGGTGATTTGATACTGAGGCTGCCCGCCTGGATTCCGGGTAGCTATACGGTTCGCGATTACGCGCGACATGTCATCGACTTCTCAGCGAGTGCTGACGGAAAGTCACTCTCTGTTGAGCGCCTCGATAAATCCAGCTGGCGCATCTGCAAGCCGAGCGCCAGCGTTAGCATTTCGCTGACGGTTTACGCTTGGGACCTTTCAGTCAGAGGCGCACATCTGGATCAGCATCATGCCTACTTCAACGCTGCCTGCTTATGCCCGGAAGTTGTAGGGCATACAGGTCCAGTTGAGATGAGCATCTCGCCGATGCCTGCCCTGCCGGAGAGCGTCTGGGTTGCGACGGCAATGCGGGCGGTCGATACCGACGAGCGTGGCTTTGGTCTTTACCAGTGCACCGATTATGACGAACTCCTGGATCACCCCGTCGAGATCGCGGATCAAGTTGCGGTTGCCCTTGAGGTTGCCGGTGTACCGCACCGATTGATTATTCGCGGTGAGCTCGAGTTTGATCAGGCGCGTCTCGCCGCTGACTGCAAGCGTATCTTCGAAATACATCATCGATTGATGGGTACCCCCGAGGATCTCGATCGATATGATGTGCTGGCCTTTGCGGAGGTCGATACCTATGGCGGCCTTGAGCATCGTTGGTCAACCAGTCTGGCGATCAGTGTTGGCGACCTTCCACAGTCTGGCGCGGCACACAACGCCGAAAACTACACAAAGCTGTTAGGGCTGATCAGCCATGAGTATTTTCACCTGTGGAATGTACGCCGTTTGAAGCCGGCGGCATTTGAACCGCTCGATCTCAGTGGCGAGGTATACACACGATTGCTCTGGGTGTTCGAAGGCATCACCAGCTACTTTGATGACCTGGCGTTGGTTCGTAGCGGTGTGATTTCGACGGGCGAGTACCTAACCTTGCTGGCGCGAATCCTGACGCGGGTGCAGCGCACGCCTGGTCGCCACCGACAGTCACTCGCCGACTCGAGCTTCGATGCCTGGACGCGCTTTTACAAACAGGATGAAAACGCGCCGAACGCGATCATTAGCTACTACGCAAAGGGTGCAGTCGTTGCTTTGGCGCTCGACCTCAAGTTGCGTGCGGAGACCACCACGAATCTCGATGAGGTGATGCGTGTCTGTTGGCAGCGTTTCTACGTGGATGGTACCGGTATGCCGGAAACCGGACTCGAGTCGGTGGTCAACGAGCTTGGCGGCGTTGATTTCACACCATGGTTCGATGCAGTCATCAGGGGCACCGACGATCCTGATATCGCACCGCTATTGCAGTTGATGGGAGTGGAAATGAGCGTGCGTGCGCGCACCGGGTCGGGCGATCGCGGTGGTGTGAGCAACGCCAATGCGGTCAGTGCCTATGCGGGCATGACGCTGGCATCCGGAACGACGAGAGTGGCCAATGTCATCAAGGGCAGTCCTGCGCAGATTGCAGGTTTGTCGGCAGGGGATGAGATTGTGGCCGTGGACGGGTTCAAAGCATCCGAATCAATAGTCGAGAAACACGTTGATCGCTCTACCCCGGGGACATCGGTCGCGATGCATGTCTTTCGGCGATCGCGATTATTGGCACTGACGGTCGTTCTTAAGGAGCCACCGGCAGATACGGTAGCGCTAGCCGCTCTTGGTGATGTCTCTGACGCCGTTATGCAACGCCGGTCGCAGTGGCTCTGGGAGCCGAGCGACGCTTGAGCTTCCAGGCGACCCTAAGACCCAACAACGTCGCGAGGATCGCTGCGTACACCAGTGGTTCGGTGATATCTTTTTTCACCTGCCACCAGAAATGCCAGACGCCTAGTACCCCCGCGGCGTACGCACCGTAGTGCAGCTTCTGCCAGTTGCGACCGAGCCGTCGACGCGCGGACGCCGTCGATGTGAGCGTCATCGCAGTCAGGATCAACACTGCAGCGAATCCGACAGTGATGTAGGGCCGTTTGATGATGTCCTCGAGAATAGGTGCAAGTGCAAGCCCCTGGTCGAGTACGAGGTAAACGGTGAAGTGCAATCCGACGTAGAACGCGCCAAACAGTCCCACCATGCGTCGAAAGCGCGCGATCCAGCCGATTCCTGTCAGCTTTCGAAGTGGTGTTACGGCAAGACCCAGCAGCAGGAATCTGAGCCCCCAGATGCCGAAAAACTCCAGCAGTGCCTCGGCGGGGTTTACCCCTAATGACTGACCAGCAACGCCGAAGGCGCCAGCTATTGCTATCGCAAGTGGCACAAGACAAGCGAGGAAGACAACGGGCTTCAGAATAAAGCGAACTTGCTGGAGGGTATTCATTGCGTTCTAAAAATTGCGGCGCAGATCGATACCGTCGTAGAGGCTGGCCACCTGTTCTGCATAGCCATTGAACATCAAAGTCTCTTGTTTGGGTGCGAACAGACCTGCGCCAATACGGCGCTCGCGTGCCTGACTCCAGCGCGGGTGATCGACACTCGGATTCACGTTGGCGTAGAACCCGTACTCGCGTGGATTCGCGAGATTCCAGCTGGTGTCGGGCTGTTCCTCTGTGAACCGAATACCGACAATCGACTTGATGCTCTTGAAGCCGTACTTCCAGGGCACAACCAGTCTCATCGGTGCGCCGTTCTGGTTGGGGAGGACCTTGCCGTAGACCCCAACAGCCATGATCGTCAGCGGGTGCATCGCTTCGGCGATAGTCAGACCTTCACGATAGGGCCAGTCCAGAACGCGGGAGCGTTGGGCAGGCAACATCTCTCGGTCAAAGATGGTTTCGAACGCCACATATTTCGCACGTGACGTCGGCTTGAAGGATTTGATGATGTCGCCCAGCGGAATGCCCACCCAGGGGATCACCATCGACCAGGCCTCCACGCAGCGGAATCGGTAAATGCGCTCCTCGAGCGTGAAAGGCTTATAAAAGTCTTCTAGCTCGAAAGTGCCGGTAACCTCTGCTTCTCCGCTTACCGTGAAGGACCAGGGTCGTGTCTTCAGCTGCTTCGCGTTGCGAGCTGGGTCGGACTTGCCGAGGCCCAGTTCGTAGAAGTTGTTGTATGTGGTCACGTCCTCGTAGCTGTTGGGTTTCTCGTCGCTCGAGAGTGGACTCTTGGCGATGCCTTCAAGGTCGCCCGACCGCGGTAAGTCTGCGGCCCTCAAGCTGGTCGGCAACAGAGCGGCACTGGTCAGCGCAGCAACAACCTCGCGACGTGACAGATAGGTCGATTCGCTCGTGATTTCGCTGGGCTTGAAAGGGTCTGGTCGGCGGATCAGCATAAGGTCGTGCTCCTGGCTGGTTTACTCTTCAATGGCGGTTCCATTGAGGCTCCAGTCGTAGTCGTAGTAGTCGAACGTCCAACGTTCTGTGCGCAGGCTCTGCGCGACCGCAGGATCCTTGACGTAACCAGCCAGATAGCCGGCGAGGCTGCCGCCACCTGCTTCTGCGAATTCGTCGCCGTACCATTTGAAGATACGCGACAGTGTCGCTGTACGCGTCTCGAGGTCGAACGAGTTGCCATCGGGGTTGTTGACGAACGCGCCAGTTGCCGCATCCAGTTCGCTGTCGAGACCTGCGGCCGTGTACAACGCGCTGCGCAGTGGCGGGCAAGACTTCGAGGAACAGACGATAGCAAAGTGAATTCGCGGGTCACCCTCGGCAATGATGCGTTCGTGCTCGAGTTCATAAAGTGACATGGACGTATTGAACAGTTCGTACTGGCGGCGCTTGAAAAAGCGCAGTCGGCCCCATACCGAAGAAGGTGAGAAGCCATCGAGAATGCCCTGGATCGACGTTGCGTTGTAAGCGTTGATATAAAACGCCAAACGTGTGGCCTGATCCGCATCTGCGGATGGGGCTACCGTAGCGAGGGCTCGCATCATCTGGGCGAACGCTTCAGAGTCAGCAAAAGCAGGGTAGTTCACGTCTCCGTCGGATACTTCGGACGTGAGCAGCGATTCGAACGGCGCAAATACCTCGTGTAAGGGGTCAGCCTGCGCCGTCGAGAACAGTGCAAGTGCTGTCAGAGCCAGGGCTTTGCTACCAGGGAATTTGCTGGCCATCCCACGCAAAAAATTTACCGGTGTCATCGTCATTCAATTGTTCCAATACCTTCAGCAGGTAGTCAGCGGACATGGCCGGGCTGAACAGCTTCTTTTCTGCAACACCGCCACGAAACGGTGCGCTGAGATCGGTTTCCACCGTGCCCGGATGCAGTGCCACGCAGCGAACACGCTTGTAGCGTCTTCGCAGCTCAATGGACAGCGTCCTGATCAACATGTTCTGCGCGGCTTTGGACGCTCTGTAGCCGTACCATCCGCCCAGTCGATTGTCGCCAATGCTGCCGACCCTCGCCGAGAGTGATGCCACCACGCACGCCTCCTGACGCGGTAGCAGCGGCGCGAAATATCTCGCCAGCAGCAGCGGCCCAACACTATTGACCGCAAACAGGCGCAAAAGATTACTGGATTGGATATCGGCAAGTCGTCGCTCGGGCTGAAGCTCGCCGTCGTGCAGCAGCCCAGCCGTATTGACGATCCAGTCGATCTGCTCAGTGCGAGTAGCAACCGCTGAGGCCGCCTCGGCGACGCTGTCATCGTCGGTTATGTCAACGTCAACCGCGACCACGCGGTCGCCGAAGTTTTGTTTCAAGGTCGCGATTCCGGTTGCTCGCGAGGCATCTCGAGATGCGCAGAACACCGTTTCGCAGCCACGCTCAAGCAATAGTGTTGCGATTGCATTGCCAACGCCTCGACTGGCGCCGACGATCACGGCGGTTTTCGGTAAAGGGGTCATATAAATTAGTTCGTCAGAGGCGCGTTTGCAGATGCGGTGCTAGTGAGCCTGGAGCCACTCGACGATCAGTGCGTTCACCCGTTCCGGATGCTCCTGTTGGGTCCAGTGGCCACAGTTTTTGATCATCGACACTTCGAGCGGATCGACATAGCGACGCATGGTTTCGATGTGTTCGGGCGCAATCAGTATGTCGTCTTCGGCGCCGATGAACAGCGTTGGCGTGGTGACCTTTTGCACAACGTCTGCGGTTTCCCGCCAGTTCCTCGACCAGTTTCGATACCAATTGATGGGCGCCGTAAAGCCACCAGACCGGAATGCATCAACATAGATTGCCAAATCGTCGTCCGACATCAACGCTTGCCCGGGAAAAGTCTCCTTACGCATTTCGCGCAGCATGCTAAATGGCTGGCGAGCAGCGGGATCGGTTGCATTGAATTGTGCACGAGTCGCCGGCAATCGCCGATACATCGCACGCAGGAAGCGTTCGGGGTCGGCATCGAACGCGTCATCGGCTTCATGCGAGTCCTGAAAATTGACGATGTAAAAATCATCGCCCAGAACCTCGCGGGTCATTACCATGGGGTCAACCGTGCGACGCGGCGCAAAGGGAATGTTCAACGCGATCAGCCCCCGCATTTTCTCGGGTCGCATCAGCGCATATTGCCAGAGCAAGAGCGCTCCCCAGTCGTGTCCCACCCAGTAGGCAGACGTTTCTCCAATCGCGTCGAGCAGCCCGTCGAGATCCGACATCAGATGGAAGATGTCGTAGTGCTCAACGCCACTCGGTTTGTCGCTGGCCCCGTAGCCGCGCATGTCCGGCGCGATGGCGTGAAAGCCCGCTTCGGCGATAGCCGGTAACTGATAGCGCCACGAGTAAGCGAGTTCGGGAAAACCATGGCAGAAGATCACCGGCGGACCTTCGCCTTCAGAGTAGGTCGCTAGATGTACCGCCCCACAATTAAGCCTGCGGGCTTCCGGGAATCGTTCCATGCGAGGAGTATCCCATGCGCACAGTCTCAAACGCTTGCCTTTTTGACCTGCAAGAGTAAAGTTCTGGCAAGGGCCAAAGGCCCGGTGCGCCGGCCATAGTGCCGGTGTTTTTTTGTCGTTCTTCAAATTTGATTCGCATGAGTTTTGATCCTGTCACCGGTCGCTATAACGGTCCTTCCCTCGAGGCCGAAGTCCTCGAGTTCTGGCGTGAGCATGATGTCTTCGCACAATCGCTCAAGAATCGAGAGTCGGGTCCCCGGTTCAGCTTTAACGAAGGGCCGCCGACAGCGAATGGTAAGCCTGGCATCCACCATGTGCTGGCACGTACCTTCAAGGACGTTTTTCCCCGCTACAAGACGATGCAAGGGCATTACGTGCCACGTAAGGCTGGATGGGACACGCATGGTTTGCCCGTTGAGCACGAAGTAGAGAAGCAACTCGGGATTTTTGACAAGGCGGAGATCGAAGCCAAAGTCGGTATCGAGGAGTTCACCCGTCGATGCCGCGAGTCGGTCATGACCTATGTCGCCGACTGGGAGCGCATGACCGAGCGCATGGGATTCTGGGTCAACCTCGATGAGGCGTATGTCACCCTCGACAACAGCTATATCGAATCCGTCTGGAACCTGTTGCAGAAAATTTGGGATCAGGGGCTGATCTATCGCGGCTATAAAGTCGTTCCCTACGATCCCCGTATCGGCGCGACCTTGTCGTCACACGAGCTCGCGCAGGGATATCGCGAAGTCGAAGACCCATCTATTTTTGTGCGCTTCACTTTGGAAGAAGCCGACAACACACATCTTCTCGTCTGGACGACAACGCCGTGGACCTTGCCATCGAATTTGGCACTCGCCGTACACCGGGATGTGGATTACGACTATGTGCAGCATGGCCAGGAAACGCTCATCGTCGCCAGTGCGTTGCGTGAGCGTGTGCTCGGTGAGCGAGAGCACACGGTGCTCGAGACCGTGAAAGGCGAAACGCTTATCGGAAAGCGCTATCGACGGATCTTTGATTACCTCGAAGTGCCTGATGACTGCCCGGCGTTTCATGTCTGGCATGCCGACTTTGTGACCGTTGAGGATGGCACGGGCATCGTGCACACCGCCCCAGCCTACGGCGTCGATGACCTGGCACTGGGTCAGGCCAACGGGTTACCCGTCTTACACGGCGTTGGACTGGATGGTCATTTCAAACCTGAAATCACGCCGGTTGCTGGCATGTTCTTCAAAGATGCCGATCCGGTTTTGATCAAGCTATTAAAAGAGCGCGGCACCATGTTCCGCTCCGAGCGATACCTGCATAACTATCCGTTCGGTTGGCGTACAGGAGATCCGATCATCTACTACGCCAAGAACGCGTGGTATATCCGCACGACAGATCGCAGCGATCGGATGGTCGAATTGAATCAGACGATCAATTGGGTTCCGGAGACCATCCGTGATGGACGTTTCGGCAACTGGCTCGAGAACAACGTGGATTGGGCGTTGTCGCGCGAGCGATTCTGGGGAACACCGCTACCCGTGTGGACAAATGGTGAAGGGGAGTTCCGTTGCGTTGGCAGTGTGGAGGAGCTCTCGACGTTAGCCGGGCGGGACTTATCGGAGGTCGACCTGCATCGCCCTGCTGTCGATGAGATCGAGTTCGAGAAAGACGGCCACACCTGGCGCCGTGTGCCCGAAGTCATCGATTGCTGGTTCGATTCCGGCGCGATGTCCTTCGCTCAATGGCATTACCCGTTCGAAAACGAAGATCAGTTCAACGCGCACTTCCCTGCCGACTACATTTGCGAGGCCATCGATCAGACTCGCGGTTGGTTTTATACCCTGCATGCGATTGCCACACTCGTGTCGGATAGCGTCGCCTACCGAAACGTCATCTGCCTGAGCCACATCGTCGATGCCGAAGGCAAGAAGATGTCGAAATCGCAGGGCAACATCCTGAATCCGTATGAGGTGTTCGACACGGTCGGCGCAGATGCGCTGCGCTGGTATTTCCTGGCCCGTGTTGCCCCCGACGTACAAAAACGGATTTCGGTGGATATCGTTGCAGAGGTTGCGAGCAGTTTCGTCAATACGCTCTGGAATACTTATGCGTTTTTCGTCATGTACGCGCGTCTTGATAGCGTGGACTTCCAGGCGAGATCCCAGGTTTCGGATCGACCTGAAATCGATCGATGGGCGATTGCGTTGCTGAACAACACCATTGTCGAGGTGACTGACGCGATGGAGCGTTTCGACGCGCAACGCGCAGGGTTAGCTATCGAGCGACTCGTGGACCAACTGTCCAACTGGTATGTGCGTCGGAACCGCCGGCGTTTCTGGAAGAGCGATGATGCGGTCGATAAGCGGTTCGCCTACGACACTTTGTATGAGTGCCTTACGGGGGTCGTCTATTTGATGGCGCCATTCACACCGTTCCTGTCTGAAACGCTGTATCGAAATCTTGTGAAGACCGTGAATTCGGATGCACCTTTGAGTGTGCACCTCGCGGACTGGCCGGTTGCCGATGACACGCTGATCGACCGCGAATTGCTCGAAGCTGTCGATGTTATCCAACGAGTGGTTGGCCTCGGTCGCGCTGCTCGTGCACAAAGCGGCGTGCGTACGCGTCAACCGCTCTCCAGATTGTTGGTTCGCACGCCGAGCGCGGCTTCAGATGCAGCTGTATTGACACATACCGCACAAATAGAAGAAGAGCTGAACGTGAAGCTGATCGAGATCATCGCCCAGGACGCTGATCTGGTCGAATACCGCATCAAACCCAACCTGCCGGTTGTCGGTCGCAAGTTCGGCAAGCGTGTCCCTGCATTGCGGACAGCCTTGAGCGAAGCAGATGGGGCCAAAATTGCCAAGAGCGTTGCGCGTGGCGATACCTTCGAAGTGCCGGTCGGTGACGAGACACTATCGCTCGGGGCGGAAGATGTGCTGGTCGAGACGGCTTCTGCTGAGGGGTATGCCTGTGCAGAGGAGTCCGGCTATCTCGTGGGGCTCGATACAGCGTTGAATGATGCGTTGATTGAGGAGGGGCTTGCGAGAGAGTTGATTCGAACTGTGCAGGAAGCGAGGAAGCAGGCGGGGCTCGACGTATCTGACCGAATCATTCTGCATATCGATGGCTCTGAGGAAATTTCGACAGTGCTTCGACAGCACAAAGATCTTGTCATGTCGGAGACGCTTGCGACACGTTGGGCGTCAGAGCAGGACTCACCGTTTTCCGCGGAGGGCAGTCTCGATGGCGTACATTGGCGCATCACTTTGACGCGTTTGGAAAGCGCTTAACGGCGCGTTTTCATGCAAATTTGGCGTTTCTGCCAAGCTTTGGTATAACAAATCGGCAAAGGGAAATTTGCTCGTCGTAGATAAGCGTGGCGCAGACCACTCACCAGACGATTTTCAATTCTGACGGACTAGAGATCGCCTAGGGTTAATGAAGGGGGTGGCTGCATGTCTTTGCTCAGAGACAAGCTACACGACGCTATGCTGGTGCTGACCAGTCACGAAAACGCGAAGTTGCGTTTGACCAAAGCTTGGGTAGACCGTCTTGAACTGGTGCCTACCGATGAGGTGCCGGAGACTATTCGAGATCGATTTCTGGCAATGCGCGATCGCATAATGGCGAGGCGCCCCGTCAACAATGAAAACCCGATCGTTGCGACCATCCGAAAAATGTCGCCGTTGGAAGCTTCTGACTGCGGCCGAGATATCGTCCAACTTTACTTTCAGATTATGACCGACGCTGCGCCGGTTCAGTTGCGACTGGTGGAAACTCCGGTCGAGGAAGCGGCATCCAGAGACGAAATCCCGGATTTCCTGACACAGCACTAGTCCCAGAGCGGCTTCGACAATTCAGATCTCAGGCGCAGGCGTTTCCTGTCCGGGGAGCGTCGTGTTCGAGGGCATATTGTCATCGATCTCCGGCGCCGGCCTCGACGCACGAGATTTCTCGATTCGTTCGATGTATTCCTTCTCGCTCTGCGTCAGGCGGCGTTCGTCATAGCGAAAATCGTGACGGAAGGTGAGCCCCTGATACGAGGTCGGTACACCATTCTTAAATCCAGGTCGGAAAACAAAGCGTCGAACCTTGCGGATGACATCTGTATCCATGAGGCCTGCCGGGACTGAATCGAGGACGCGTATATTCTCTGGCCTGCCATTGATGTTGAGGTCGAACTCCAGCGCGACGAATCCACGGTCGGGATAGGTGCCCATCGCGGACTCGGTGGTGTTGACGTGGTAGACATTGCGGATCGGTACCCGAATGACGGGGACCGGTTCTCCGAACAGCTCCTGATGCAAACCCTCGAGATCTCGATTATTCACCGTGATCGAGTAGGCTTCCTGGTAGGAGTCGCGAGCCGTACGGGTCGCTGTCGCGTAAAGCAGGAAATCGCCCTCGGCGGTGAGCGTCTTCGGAAGGACTGTTGGGTCGTTTTCGCTCTGCACGCGAGCGATACGCACCGCCCGATGCACGGCGCGACGGGCCTCTTTCAGCGCTAGCTCCGGGGTCAGTCCGGGCGTTGCCGTGCTTTGTCGAGGCGCAACAAATGCCAGTTCGAGCAGCGGTTCGATCAGCCGCGGATCGTCTTTCCCGTGGAACTTCACGATAGTGCGCTCAAGCCGACGAAACGCGAATGTGGCTTCCGTGAAGTCGCCGACCATTGCATACCAACGAGCTCGTCGAGTCAGCGCATCGATGTACTGGTCAGAGTCTGCAGAGAAGCGTCGCTGTTGCAGCCGGTACATGATGTCCTGAATTCTGTTGGCGGTACGAATATCGCCAAGGAAAAAGTGGGTGCGGCTCAGCGAGTCCAGCGAGTCGAGTTGCTCTAGGTTGTTCGGTCCTGCCGTAACGTGCGAAATGTGGACGGCACGTTCGAACAGTGGGACGGCGCCCTCAAGATCGTTCATCGCGATCGAAGTATTCGCCAGACCTTTCAGCGGATTGATAAGGCCTTCCCCAACCAGACCTCCATCGACCGCCTGGAGCGTTTCAATTGCAGAGAGGAAGTTCTGTTGCGCGGCGCTGTGGTCGGCACTTTCGGATTGTGCGATGGCAAGGTTGGTCAGCGCCTGCGACACCTGGCGAGTTTCGCCACCCCAGATGCGGGCACAGAGTTCAACGACGCTCTTGGCTTGCTCCAAGGCCTCATCAAACTCGCGTTCAGCGAGGTAGGCGCGGAACTGTGTCTGTGCATTTTGTAGCTGCTCGCCTTCGGGCGTGGCGGCAACATCCGGCGGCACATCGATCAGTTCCGTAATGGCGCGTGCGACGGCTTCGGCGCGCGGTACAAACAGTGTGCTGACCAGCGCGCCGAGCAGTAACAGCGCCGCGAGTGTGCCTCGATTTCGGGAACCCTTTGTCGTCGGTAGACTCATAGCGTTAAGTTCCTGTTGGGGACATCGATATCGTTCGATGTTGCATACCGAACGGATATAGGACACCAATCTGCGCGGAAAGTTTGTTCGAAGCAAGTTCCCCGCGCAGTGAATCGCGATTTTGCGAGGGGCAGAAGTAATGAAAATATCAAGAATCAATCACTTGTGGGGTTTGGTGGCGATCGTGTCATCCGCTATGGCAGTCGACAGTCTGCATGCAGACACAACCCTCACAATCTACAGCAGAGCAACGCCGGGTGCGGTTAGCCCGGACCTCTATCGACCTGGCGTGCGCAATGGTAGCTATTTCGGTCAGTCGGTACCCGGCTACGCCATCGTGCGCGACGATCGCAAACTCAGCCTGACGCGCGGTCGCGGTCTTGTCTCGATTACGGATGTGGCGGCTTTGCTGGATCCGACCACAGTTCGATTGACTTCGCTAACCGACCCCGACGGCACTCAGGTTGTCGAACAGGACTTCCGATTCGATCTGGTGGGTAGCCAGAAGCTGATGCAGCGCTACATCGACCAACAGATCACGGTCGAGCAGCGTGTGGGCGATGGTATCCGCGAGGTGAGTGGCACACTACTGAGCACCGACGGTGGGCTCGTATTGCAGTCGGACGACGGTGGTGTCGCTATTCTGTCTGATTGGCAGAACATCCGATTCGGTGCACTTCCCGGTGGACTGATGACTCGCCCGACGTTGATCTGGGACATCAACTCCCGTCGCGGTGGCGAGCAAGAAGCGCGCATTAGTTATGAGACGCAAGGGATGACCTGGTGGGCAGACTACAACCTGACCTGGACGCCAGATCGGAACGCGCAAACGGGCAATCTCGATGTGGCCGCTTGGGTGAGTATCCTCAACCAAACGGGGACAAGCTTCGACGACACCGGGCTCAAATTGGTTGCAGGCGACGTGCAGCGAGCCCCCGCGGGTTTCTCAAGAGCTCGGGAACGCGAGGCAATGCGCGCTGTATCAGCCGATCTCTCGGTTGCGCAGGGCTTCGATGAGAAGGCATTTTTCGAGTTCCATCTCTACACCCTGGGCAGAACGACCGATCTGCCGGATCAGTCGACAAAACAAATGGCCTTGTTCCCGGCCGTCACCAGCGTGCCGGCGACCAAGCGCCTGGTCTATAACGCGCTCAATTTTGGCGCAGGTTTGGGTTATGGCATCACGGATCCCAACTTCGGGAACACAGGCAACTCGAAGGTCGACGTCTACATTGAATTCGAAAACCGCAAGCAGCATGGTCTCGGGGTGCCCTTGCCGGCGGGCCGCATCCGGGTGTCACAACTGGATGAGGCGGATGGCAGTCTCGAGTTTGTTGGTGAGGACGTGATCGCCCATACACCACGCAACGAAACCGTGCGTATTCGTCTCGGATCGGCATTCGACGTTGTCGGGTCGCGAAAGCAAACCAATTACAACCTCGATACTCGCGCTCGGGTGTTGACGGAAACCGTCGAAATCACGTTGACCAACCGCAAAGACGAAAGTCAGACTGTCACCGTAGCAGAGCCTTTGTATCGTTATGCAAACTGGGCGATCAGCAATGCCACGGACGATTTTGAGAAAATCGACTCACGAATGGTCCATTTTGAGGTCGACGTGCCAGCCGATAGTAAGAAAGTCGTGCGCTACGACATCCGCTACACCTGGTGAAGGCTCAACCGAATGCGACGACGCAGGCGAGAGTGATACTGACTACCAGCGTCAACGCCGCGCGTAAGCGTCGAAACCACGCCGGATAGCGGTCGAGCATGCTGATGCGCTCCCACAGATACCAGGCGGGAAATGCAACGCCGAACGCCAGTAAATCCTGCGGTGCAGGTAGCGATAGCGCGACCCATGCGAATAACGGCGGAATCACGCTCGCGACGAAATCGCGAGGGCTGTTGTGGTCGGGTGTGGCGACGGCGATGCCCCAATGGATGGCGCCCAGAAAGCTAAGAATGGTAGCGGCATAGCCGGCAAGCAGGCCCGTGCCCGAGAATTCGCCAAGGTCTACCCCGAGGATGACGGCGAGACTGAGCGCCACGAATGGGATCAGTCCGCCATAACCCAGCGCCAACGCCGTGGCTCTGCCCTCGGATGGCATTGATTAGTCCGCGTCCGGGGTGACCATGGTCACTTCGCGTTGCGGGAATGGAATCGAGATGCCTGCGTCGTCCAGGGCAAGCTTGATGTTCTTCGTGAGTGCGAAGCGCGTCGGCCAATAGTCGCTGGTCTTCACCCACGGGCGCACCACGAAATTCACGCTGGAGTCCGCAAGCTCGCCGACCTCGACAGTGACGGTCTCGTCTTTCAGGACACGCTCGTCCCCCTCAACGGTTGCGCGCAGCACCTTCTCCGCTTCGCGAAGGTCGTCGCCGTAGCCGACGCCGATTACAAGATCGATACGTCGCTTGTCGAGAATGGAGTAATTCACGATCGAGCCTGACGTTACGTTGGCGTTGGGAACGATGATGCGGCGGTTATCCGGTGTGTTGAGGATGGTATTGAAAATTGTCACCTCCTGGACCGTGCCAGATTCGCCCGCAGCGTCGATGTAGTCACCAACCCGATAGGGCTTGAAGAACACGATCAGCACGCCGGATGCAAAATTCGCCAGCGATCCCTGCAACGCCAGACCGACCGCGAGGCCAGCGGCACCGAGTACAGCGATGACGGATGCCATCTGGAAACCGACTTGAGACAACGCGGCGATGATAATGAACAAAGTCAGCAGGAAGTTGAGAATGTTCAGAAGGAAATTCTCAAGGATCGGCGCTAGATCCACGTTGTCGAAAATCTTCCGGGCTGCGCGCATCACCAAGCCTGCAATGAGGCGACCAACGATGAAAATCGCGATCGCGGAAAGCACTTTCAGACCAAAGTCGACACCGGTGGTCGTTAGGGTCTCATAAAGCGCGTCGACGTCGACAAGTGAGGAAATTTCAAGGCTCGCGAAAAGCATGTTCGGGTCCCCGGTTGGTTAAACAACCCGAAAGTGTACGCGTTGATGGGATCGCTTCAACTACCGCGCACCGATTGTCGTTTATTGGCGGGCTTGACCGTCAACGCGAGCGCGTTGCCTCCGAGTGAAATCAAGAGACCGATTAAGGCTGACTGCGTCCAGCGATATCCCTCGAAGACGGTAGAAATCAGCAATGCCACCACCGGCAGCATGACGGCGATGTAGGAGGAACGTGTTGCGCCAATGCGATCCAGAATCACGAGGTACAGGCCAAAGGCGATGGCCGTGCCGGGAATGGCGAGAAACAGCAGTGAGCTCACGTAGCTGAATTGCCAGTCGATCACAAATGGTGCGCCCGTGACTGCGGCGAAAATCACCGACGCGCTGGCACCGATCCCCATCCCCCACACATTGACGGCGATGACTGGCAGTTTTCGCCGGGTGTTCCGGATGGCCGCCATATTCCCAAGCGAGGCCATGTACGACCCGATCAGAATCAACACAATGCCTTTAAAGGTCTCATCCGATAACGTGAGTTCCGAAATCTCGGGCCAGAACATTAATGCAATACCCGCCAGAGCCATCACGCCTGCGAGGAGTCCAAGCGGCTCGATCGCAGTGCCATAGAAGAAGCGTTCATTAACGGCATTGAACAACACCATCACGGTGAACAACACGGCGACCAGACCGCTCGCCAGATAAGCGGTACCAGCGTAGATAAAGAAGTAATTCACCGAGAACATGAGAATGCCTTGAACCGCGACCGCCGGCAGGTCCTCACGCTCGATTCCGAGCCGGCGATTTCTCAGCCGCCCATAGGCCGCAAGGGCGAGTGCCGCGATGGCAAAACGGTAGGCGAGCGATACCTGTACCGGCACGAAGCCGAGTTGGTATTTCACCATGACCCAGGTAGAGCCCCAGATCAGCACCGTCGCCGCGTACAGGACCGCTGTCGGTGTGCTATTCAACAGCGGCGATCAGTTGGGTCAGACCTGCCACCTTCAGAATGAAGAAAGGCGCGTTTTGCTCCATCGCCGGAGCGCCATCGAAAACGTAGGCGTCAAATGCCGCATCGGTAATCAACAAATCCCCTGTGGGGCTGAGCGCGAGACCTGCCGCCCAGCGAATCTGCGAGGTTTGAACCAGTGTGCGCAAACGACGATCCCGGTCGATCAGATGCAACGCATGGTTATTGACGTCGGTAATCAAGAGTTGGTCGTTAGGCAGCACCAGCATCGCAGAGGAAAGGGGTTTATCGGCAAACCGCTCGATCGCGCCTGCGGCGTCGCTCTGTCCGCGCAAGAGTACCGAGAGCGGGATTCGATAGAGTCCGTCGTTCGCGAGCGCTGCCAGATACAGATAGTCCTGCTGGCTATCGATCGCCAACGAGAACAACCCGGGTCGCCAGGTGAACGTGCCGGCGAAGTACTTCAGCGGTCCAGTGCCCGGATCCACGTACCAGTTGTCGGCGCTGATCGACGGCTCGCCCGCGAGTGTGCGACGAATATTGCCCGTACGCGCATCAACGATGATCAGCGCTGACTCCCGACGCCATGTGCCCGCATCGGCGATCAGGACATACCGGTCGTCGGCAGTGGTCACCAACGCCGTCAGGTGGGAGCCGAGCGGCGCCACGTCCGATAAATCGAATCTACCGGTCTGCTCGCCGGTTCGGGCATTGAAGCGGAACAGGGCAGGGGTGCCGATGCCGTGATTGCCGTGATCCAACACGAAGACCTGCCCCGTCGCTCCCGCCGTGACGGCGGAGACCGTGTCGAAGACGCTTTGCTGTGCGTTGGCGTCCGGGAAGGGGACAGCGATGCCATCCTCGATTCTCAGTAGTTGGTTCGCATCGCTGCGCGCCTCGGGCTGCACCGTAAAGTAAACGGTGCCAGCGGGATCCACCGAGATGCTAGAGGGCGGGTGGTTGAAACGCAGGTGGTTGGTGATGACGGAGGCGTCGATTGCTGGCGTGCCTGCCGCGAACCGGAAATCGTTGCCACCGCCCCAAATCAGCCGGGCAACGCCGAGCGCAATCGCAAAGGTGACGGCAAATCCCAGGAAAACGCGCGGCATTAGCGGTGGGTCAGTTGGTGTGCCAGCGCAGGAACTGCGTGACGCAACGATCCAGGTGCGCGGTCTTCTCGGCTTCGGGGATATCTTCGATCGAGTGCATCATAAGACGCATCAGATAATGTCCTTCTACCAGAGCGAGGAATTCCTCTGCGGCCCGTTGTGGGTCGTCAATCGGCGCATAGTCAGGATCTCGGGATTCGGCCAAACAGCGTGCCAGCGTATCCATGGTGGCTTGCGGCCCGTTATCCCAGAACGCTTCCGAGAGCTGGGGGAATCCCTTGGTCTCTCCAATCAGCACTTTATATATGGAGACCACACCAGGGTCGCACAGCAAGTCGAGCAGGCGACGACCGATCGTTTCGAGAACAGTGGCGAGTGGTAGGTCCGGATGGGCGTCCTGCATGTCGAGCCCGTAGGCCCGCACCTTTGCCATGATGCAGGAGCGGAACAGGTCGTCCTTGTTCTGGAAGTGCGAATACACCGTCTGCTTCGACACGCCGGCTTCCTGCGCGATGGCATCCATTGAGGTGCGCGCGTAGCCAATGTCCATAAACAGCTCGCTCGCCGCCTGAAGAATGGCCTCATGCTTCGTGTCGCATTTCGGGCGTCCCACCCGATTTTGTATAAGATTATCTGAAATCAAACTGGACAGTTCCGTAATTAGTGCTACAATTAATCAAACTGTACGGTCTAGTATATCACAACCCCTCCAGATCCGGCATCCGCAAGCCGTCCCTTCTGGAGCACACAGGATGTCGAATCATGATGATCGAATCGCTTCTCGTCCCTCTACGCCGTGGTCTTTTGGCGTCCGCGCTGGCTGTCCTGGCTGCGTGCGGTGCCCCAGAGTCCACAGACCCCGCACCCGCTGCTTTGCTGGTGGCGCCTTACACCGTTGCGCTTGAAAGCGAATACCTTACGGAGCAGCGCTTCAGTGGTGCTGTTGAAGCGGGCAGAAGCTCGCAACTCGGCTTCGAGCTCGGCGGCGAACTCGCCGACGTCAAAGTCGATGACGGGGCTGTGGTCAACGCCGGCGTCGTGCTTGCCAGACTGGATGACGCGCGTTTGATTGCGGCGCGTGATGCTGCGCAAGCCGCCCTCGATCAGGCCGCCGCGCAAGCCGCGCTCAGCGCGTCGACCTATGAGCGGATTGTCGAGGCTCGCGAATTCGACGGCGTGTCACAACAAGAGCTCGACGAAGCGCTCGAACTCAAACAACGTACTGAGGCGGCTGAACTTGCCGCCGAGGCGCAGCTCGAACGGATTCTCGTCGACCTTAGGAAGAGCGTACTGCGTGCACCGTACGACGCATTGGTCGTCAGTCGTATGGCGGATGAAGGGCAGGTGCTTGCGGGTGGGCAACCGGTACTGAGTATTCAAGAACTCGCCGCGCCCGAGGTCCGCCTCGCGGTCACCAGCGCTGCGCTCGATCGTATGGCGGTGGGTGATCAGCTCACGCTGCGCGTGAACGGAGACGATGTCGACGCCACAGTCACGGCGGTCGTCCCGAGGCGCGACGCCCGCACCCGTGCGGTTGATGTGCGACTGCAATTGCCCGAGCGCGCACCTGCACGGGTAGGCGATGTCGCGGAGCTCAAATTCGAGTCTATGATTTCGAGCGAAGGCTTTTGGGTGCCGCTCGAATCGCTGACCGAAGGTGCACGCGGTGTTTGGCATGTGCTTGCGATCAGCGATGACACATCCCTCCTGGCGCGCGACGTCATGCTCGAGACGGGCGCTACCCATATTCTTGAGCGCCGACCCGTCGAGATCATCCACTATGATGAGACGCGGGTGTATGTGCGCGGTGCGCTTCGCGACGGTGACGACATCGTCGCGGGTGGGCTGCAACGCGTGGTCGCGGGGCAGGGCGTACGCATCGGCAACCCTGATGAGTATCTTACCGACGCATCGGTAGGTCCGACATCATGAGTGGCGCAGGCAACCCGGGTGTCGCTCGCTTTGCCGAGGCGATGTACCGCAACCAGTACCTTCTGTGGCTGACGATCATCATCATCCTGATGGCCGGCTCGGCCGCGCTCAGCGGTTTGCCGCGGATCGAGG
Source organism: Pseudomonadota bacterium (assembly GCA_038521865.1). Taxonomy (GTDB): domain Bacteria; phylum Pseudomonadota; class Gammaproteobacteria; order Steroidobacterales; family Woeseiaceae; genus CALBPI01. Next base: position 256,564 of record JBCBKO010000004.1, read on the forward strand.
ACCCGCGAATCACCAATCGCTATCCGACAGTCATCACAGTTCTGCCTGGCGCATCCGCGGAACGGGTAGAGCTGCTCGTTACAGAGAAGCTCGAGAACGCGCTCGAGGAGCTGTCGGAGATCAAGTTCATCCGCTCGACATCTCGTAATGGCATCTCGGTGCTGGCGATCGAGTTACAGGATTCCGTCGGGCCGGGTCAGAACGAACAAGTGTTCTCAAAGATCCGAGACAAGATTGCCGATGCATCAGCAGAGCTTCCTGCCGGCGCCCTCGAGCCGGTTTTTGATGACAAAACCGAGGCGGTCGCCTTCAGCATTTTGATTTCCATGCGCTGGACTCAGGATGATCGCGAGGCGCCGATGGGGCTCATGTATCGGCTGAGCCAGCAGCTTGCGGACAATCTGTTGACGATTCCTGGCACAGACCTTGTGCGCTACTACGGCGCGCCCGAGGAGGAAATTTCGGTCACCATCGATCCGGACACGCTCGCTGAGATGGGTCTCAGCACCAGCGATGTTGCCAATCTCATTGCTGCTGGGGATCCAAAAGCGCCTGCCGGTGCGTTGCGCAGCGACTCGCGCGCACTGTTGCTCGAAGTCGAGGGCGACTTTGAGTCGGTCGATCGCGTGCGACAAACCACGCTGGTGCCCAACGCCCGGGGCGGCGCGATTACGCTCGGAGATGTCGCGACAGTCGAGCGCGAATGGCTCGAACCCGCGGACCAAATTGCCTATACGAATGGTGCGCGCAGTATCTTGCTCGGCGTAAGAACGTCCGGCTCAATTCGTCTTGATCAGTGGGCCGAAATCGCCCGCGAGCGCATCGCCGAATACAACCGCACGCTGGGCGGTGGCATTGAAGCGACGATCGTGTTCGACCAGAGCGTCTACACCGAAGCCCGACTTGCTTCGCTCAGCTCCAACCTCATGGCAGGTGCCATGGTGGTCATGCTTGTGGTCTTTGTTGGCATGGGGTGGCGCGCGGCGTTGATCGTCGGTTCGGCATTGCCACTGTCAGCGTCGATCACCGTGTTCGGACTTGGGCCCGCCGGTCAGCAGATTCATCAGATGAGCATCTTTGGCATGATCGTCGCGATTGGTTTGTTGATCGACGCTGCAATCGTGATGACCGATGAGGTCAAGAAGAAACTCGATGCTGGCAGCGAGAGAGTGGCCGCACTGCGCCATGCCGTGCAACACCTGTTCACACCGTTGTTGGCGTCCACCTTAACGACCGTGCTCGGCTTTATGCCGGTTTTCCTGCTTTCCGGTGCAATGGGTGATTTCGTTGGCCCGATTGCGATTTCGGTCGTGATGGCCCTGATCGCATCGTTCGTGCTTGCCATCACTGTTATCCCGGCGCTGTCGGCACAATTCATTCGCCGCTGCGAGCCCGGTCAGGTTCGTCACTGGTGGAGTGACGGCGCGAGCAATCGCAAGCTATCCGATCGTTATCGGAATCTCCTGCGTGTTGCAGTTCGCAGACCGTGGCTGACCGTCGCCGCCTGCATGGTGTTGCCGATTTCGGGCTTCATTCTGGCCGGCACTCTCGGGCAGGAGTTCTTCCCTGCCGCGGATCGCGACCAGTTCGAGGTTCAGGTCTGGATGCCCCCGGGCACAGCCATCGATGCAACGGCGAGACTGACACGCGAGATCGACGAGCGCCTACTCGATGAGCAGGGCATCACGGACGTACATTGGCTGGTCGGACACAGCTTCCCGACGGTCTACTACAACCGGGTTATGAAGCGCCGCGGAGACGGCACCTACGCCCAGGCGGTGGTCTTCACCGAAGATGTGCAGTCTGCGAAGGCGTTGACGCGCGAATTGATGTTCGAGCTGCCGGATGCGTTCCCCGAAGCTCGGATTGTGGTGAACCCCTATTCGCAGGGACCACCTGTCGATGCGCCGGTTGGTTTGCGAATCGAAGGTCCTGACGTGAATGAGCTTGTGCGCCTCGGTGAGGAAGTGCGCAGGATCATGCATACCATTCCCGAGATTACGCAGACCTACGCGACCATTAGCAGCGGTGAGCCGGGATTGTCTTTCGTGCCTGATGAAGTTGCGCTGCGCGCCTCGGGTCTGACGTTGGCCCAGGTTGCCGGACAAATGCAGGCAAGCCTGGAGGGGCGTGTCGGTGGTGCGGTGTTGGATGGGCGCGAGGAGTTGCCGGTGCGCATCCGCTATCCCGCCGAATCGCGAGACACGGTGTCGCGCGTTGCCAGTACCAAATTGATCGGCGCGCAAGGTGCGGTTAATGCGCTCAGCGTCGGTGATCTTGAGTTGCGACCGGAGTTTGTGAGTATCACTCGAGAAAACCGCGTTCGAGCTAACCGTGTGTTTGCGTTTACCCGTCGCGATGCGCTGGCGGTCGATGTGTCGAACGAGGTTCGTGCGCGTTTGGCAGAGGCTGGATTCGAATTGCCCCCGGGCTATCGCCTCCGCGGTGAGGGCGATAGCGACGCGCAGGCTGAGGCGATCGGCAAGCTGACCACCTATCTGCCGATTATCGGATTGTTGATGGTGGCGACGATCATATTGTCGTTCCGTAGCCTGCGGCTTGCGACCGTCATTGGCACTGTCGCGTTCCTGTCCGTCGGACTCGGCATGCTCGGATTGTGGTTGGGTGGCTATGCGCGCGGGTTTAACGCGGTGATCGGTGTTGCCGGCCTGATTGGCGTTGCGATCAACGGCACGATCGTTGTGATGGCGGCCATTCGCGCGGACGCAGGCGCTTGTGTTGGCGACTGCGAGGGCATTGTCGAACAAACGGTGGGTGCGACTCGCCACATCGTCTCGACGGTATTCACAACGATCGGTGGTTTCGTGCCCCTAATTCTCAGTGGCGGCGATTTCTGGCCACCGCTGGCGGTCGTGATCGCCGGTGGCGTTGGTTTCTCGATCACGCTGTCTCTGCTCTTCACACCCGCGATCTACAGAATCCTTTGCCAGTGGGGTGAGCGCATCCAACGGCCTTTGCATGCCAGTGCGGTGACTACGACATGAACAAGTTGAAAATCGTTTTGCCGCTGGCGTTGGCGCTTAGCGGGTGCACAGTGGGCCCTGACTACGCCCGCCCGGAGTTTGCAGACGACGCACAGTGGAGCGAGCGTGTTGCAGCGATTGAGTCCGGAGCGGAGTTGCCTATCGATTGGTGGCGCGCGTTTGAGGACGAGGCGCTGGATGGTTATGTTCAAGCAGCGCTTGAGAACAACCGCGATTTGCGCGCAGCGGTGGCTCGAGTCGATAGCGCCCTTGCGGGCAGAGCGGCTGCCAACGGTGCTCGACTACCAGCCTTATTACTGGATGTCCGCTACACGGAATTCGAGCAGAGCATTGAGTCGCCGCAAACTGCGGGCCCATTGATTGAGGCGGGTATCGTTCCGCGTGATGGCTCGTTTTACACATCCAGCTTGCTAGCGAGTTGGGAGCTGGACCTTGCTGGCCAGTTGCGTCGTCGTGTCCAGGCGGCTGATGCCGCATTGGAGGCACAGATCGCTGCTGCAGATGGTGTGGCGTTACAGGTTGCCGCGGAGACGGTGGCGGCTTACCTCGACTGGCAGGGCTTTTCTGCACGAGCGGCCATTGCACAACGCAATGTGGACTTGCAGAGCGAGTCTCTAAAAATTATTCAGGGCAAGGTTCGCCTCGGACTCTCGCGACGGCTTGATGAGACTCGTGCACAGGCGGAGTTGGCGCGCCTTGAGTCCGTGATACCGCAGCTCGATGCGGCGGCCGAGGCAGCTCGCCAGCGTCTGGCGGCGCTGACCGGTACCACTGCGGCGACGCTGCCAGAGCAAGTCGCCGGCGCGTTGCCGGAGCTTCCCGAGAGCGTTCCCGTCGGTACACCTGCTGATCTGCTGCGCCGCCGTCCGGATGTCGTCGCCGCTGAACGTATCCTTGCGCGTTCCGTGGCCGAAGTGGGCGCGGCAACAGCCGCGTTCTTTCCATCGCTGTCGCTAACTGCCACCGGTGGTTTCGAGGCCGGGGAGTTTACAACGCTCGGGGCTGGCGACGCTCGCACCTTTGGGATCGTTCCGTTCGTGCGCTGGCCAGTTTTTCAGGGTGGGCGTTTGCGCGCTGCGTTGGATGCGGCGAATGCCAATGAGGCCGCCGCGCTCGCCGAGTACGAGCAGGCTGTTCTGGGTGCGCTCGCAGACACCGAGAGTGCGGTTGCCGGCTACAACGGTGCGCGTGAAGCATCCGATGGGTTGAAACGTGCTGTCGACGCAGCGCGTGAGTCGGAGACCTTGGCGAGCAAGCTGTACCGTCAGGGGCTGACCGACTATCTGACGTTGCTGGATGCGCAGCGGCAGCTCGCTGCAACCGAGGATGCCGAGCTTGCGACCTCAGTGGCCGCAGCCCAGTCTGCAGTCCGGCTCTATCGATCGCTGGGTGGTTCCTGGGTATCGATGTAGACGTTGGCACGGTCTCGTAACGCACGCGCGAGCGCGCTGAGTGTATCGCTGACCTCCGATTCGATCTTCAAATTCGCGACATCATCTCCGCGGGTGACGCCGCGGTTGATGATGACCACCGGTTTGTCTGCTTGCGCAGCGCGCCGGACGAATCGTAGGCCCGAGAACACCATCAATGATGAGCCCACAACGAGCAGGCCATGAGCCTGATCGACCATGTCATAGGCGGCCGCGACTCGCGATTTCGGCACGTTTTCACCGAAGAAGACAACCTCCGGCTTGACGATTCCGCCACACAGCTCGCAATCGGGCACGCTGAAGCTCGCGTAGTCGGCGCCCTCGAGGATCGCATCACCATCCGGTGCGTCCTGGATGTCCACGACCGTCGCCTGCCAGTTCGGGTTGGCCTCGCGGATGCGTTGTTGCCACTCCGATCGCGGCCATTGCGCGCCACAGTTTTGGCAGCGAACTTCGTCAAGTGCGCCGTGCAGGTCTATCGCTTCACTACCGGAGCGCTGGTGCAATCGATCGACGTTTTGCGTGATGATGCCGGTGAGATGTCCCCGAGCCTGCATGTCGGCGAGGGCGGTGTGACATTCGGTAGGTTGCGCTTTGGCCATACGCGGCCAGCCGAGCATGCTGCGTGACCAGTAGCGTTGGCGCACGGCAAGTTTCGCCATGAAGTCTGCGTACATCACCGGGCGCGCATGTTTCCACTCGCCTTTCTCGTCTCGGTAGTCCGGGATACCTGCGCCGGTGCTGCAGCCCGCTCCGGTAAGCACTGCGAACTGCGCCTGTTCGGGCCAGAGCTCAAGGATGCGTGCAATGTCAGACATGGTTCATTGTCATGAGGTCAATACGGCGGCCGGGTAGTGCCCGATGCACGGAAGCGCCATGCTCGGCCTTTAGACGGTCAGCCAGCTCGCCGCCGGCCTGCGGCTCCCCATGCACAAGCCACACCGGTGGGGTGTTTCCCAAAGCGCCGTACCAACGCGACAGGTCCTCGGCGTCACCGTGTGCTGAAAGGCCGCCGAGGGTATGAATGTTGGCAGCCACGCGGACGGTCTCGTGATGAATCTTCACCCGGTCGTGACCATCAACGAGTCTCCTGCCGAGGGAACCAGGGGCCTGAAACCCCACGATGACGACGTGAGTTTGCTCGCGCCACAAGTTGTGTTTCAGGTGATGCAGAATGCGACCGCCGTTACACATCCCACTGCCCGCGATGATGATGGCACCCCGTTCCAGTCGATTGATGACGCGGGACTCAGCAGGCGTGCGCGTGAGATGCAGTCGATCCAGAAGCGGCATCTCGTGTACTTCTTTGCGCAGCTGCGTTGCCTCATCGTCGTACAGATGTGGGTAGTCCCAATACACCTCTGCCGCCTCGATCGCCATCGGGCTATCGAGAAACACTCGCCAAGCGCCAAGATTCCACGCATCGGCATGCATAGCCAGTTCATAGATCAGCTCCTGGCTGCGTCCGATTGCGAAAGCCGGTATGAGTACATTCCCACCATCGCGTTCCGCGGCCGTCAGGATCTCACCCAGCTCATCGATCGTCTCATCTCGACTTCGATGTTTGCGCCCGCCGTAGGTGCTCTCCATCAAGAGTGCATCGACGCCCTGGAGTGCTTCAGGGTCGCGCAATATCGGCGTGTCGTATTGCCCGAGATCACCACTGAATAACAGCTTACGCTTCGTGTCGCCCTCGTGAATGGTGACTTCGACGATGCACGAGCCCATGATGTGGCCGGCGTCAAAGAATCGCACGGTGACTTCCGGCGTCACTTCAAATGCTTCGTGATAGCGGTGCCCCCGAATTTGTCGAACAGCGGCTTCGGCATCGCTGCCGTCGTACAACGGTTCAATCAGCGGTTTCCTATGGCGGCGTCTGCGCCTGTTCTCGCGCTCGGCGTCTCGCTCGCCGAGGGCCGCCGCATCCCCCAAGAGCACCCGAGCAAGGTCTCGGGTCGCGAAGTGCGCATGGATTGGACCTTTGAAGCCGCGCTTGACCAAGAGTGGCAGTCTGCCACTGTGGTCGAGGTGCGCATGACTTAAGACGACCGCATCAACCTCGGCTGCATCAAAGGGAAATGCGTCACGGTTTCGCAATTCATTCTTGTGACTGCCCTGGATCAGTCCGCAATCCAGCAGGATTGTTTGGCCACCGACCCGCAGAACGTGACAGGAACCGGTTACCTCTCCAGCCGCACCAAAAAACTCAAGTTGCATCAGAGAGATAACCTATTTGGATTGATGTCGCGAGGCGGTCGAACATGCTGCTTCTGGTCCGGATATGTCAACTTGAGGTTTCGAAGGGGCCGATTTGGGGAGGAAAGCCGACGTTCGCGACTGTTTTTTACAAAATCTTTTTGATTTCATGTGATAACCGTCACGGACGACCTGTCGCCATTCACATACGGTGGCTGCCGTGGAGTCCAGATAATCGTCAGAAGCCCAAGCCAATGCTGAAAAAAATCCTCATTGCAATGATCGCGATGTTGATGGTGGTTTTGCTCACCGTGCTGGTGCGCGAGTCGCGCGCCGTAGATGCGCAATTCTACCTCGACTACAGCAATTACGTGTCAGCGCTGCGCCAGAGCCAGCGGGATCACGAAACACTGGTCAGCACCCTTAGTGTATACGCGGGTGAGGCTCAGGCGTTGCCGGAGACTGTCGATTCGCTGACGGAGCGACTTGGCAGCGGCGTCGACGTTCTGCGAGCACCACCGCTGTCGATACGTGATGATTCGGTTGCTCAGGCAGCAGCGGTCTACACCCGTAGCGTCGAAAAGTTACTGTCCGCAGTAAACGGCTTCAGCGGAGTTCAGGCGCGCCTGGCTAGTGCCGCGGGTGTGTTGCGTGATGATGGTCCCGGCATGGTACGAGTACTACGCCAGCGCGGCCAGGATGCGGCCTCCCAATCCCTTTTTGCATTGACGGTTGACGTCCTCGACTACGCAACCGGCAAATCCACGTTTGATCCTGAGTTGTTGAGCGCGCGTCTGGACGCCGTTGTAGAGGCAGCCAATCAATCCGGGCGTGCACCAGCGGGTCTCGGTGCTTTTGCAGATGCTGCGCGCACAGTACTGAACACTCGTGGCGAGGCGATGACAATCCTCGGCGACGTTGACGCCGCCGCGTTCCCTGCGGCGGCTCAGCAGCTCTACGGATCGGTGTCGGCGAATAATGCGCGCGTCACCTCGCGCGCTGATCGTGCCCGCCTGCTGCTAGGCGGCGTTGCTGGACTGATGCTGCTTCTGACCGGCTTCGCACTAATACGATTGCGCCAAAGTAACGAGCAGCTCAACGACACCAATGCCGAACTCGAACAGTTCAATATTTCTCTGGAAGAGCGTGTTGCCGAGCGTACACGCGAGCTGTCTTCTGCCTATTCCGAACTCAAGGAATCGCAGATGCAGCTGGTGCAAGCAGAGAAAATGTCATCTCTCGGTGAGTTGGTTGCGGGTATCAGCCACGAGATCAACACCCCACTTTGGTATTTGCTTAGCAACACCACGCTGATCAAGGAACGACTCTCCAGCTTCAATCAATTTGTCGCGATTACCGACGACATGCTTGGCTTGCTGCGCGCGGGGGGTGCGGACAAAGACGCATTCGTCAAACAGCTGCGCCGCCTGGACCAGGCGTTGAATAACGAGGGGCTGAGAGATGACCTCGAGGAATGCAACGACTTGCTGGATGACTCTTCCGAGGGTCTGGAACAGTTGTCGGAAATGGCCCAGTCACTGAAAGACTTCAGCCGCCTGGACCGCGCCGCTACGGATAAGGTGAACCTCAATGACGGTGTAGACCGCACGCTGGTCATCGCCAAGAACGTACTGAAAGGCGGCATAGAAGTTCGCAAGAACCTGGGCGATTTGCCGCCGGTGACCTGCTCGCCTAGTCAGATCAACCAGGTCTTGCTCAATCTGATCAAGAACGCCGCCGATGCCATGGGTCGGGACGGTATCCTCACGATCACGACTTGGGCAGAGGCCGAGTCTGCCTACATCAGTGTCAAGGACACGGGTGAGGGTATGGACGAAGAAACGCTGTCTAAGGTGCGCGATCCCTTCTTCACGACTAAGGAAGTCGGCAAGGGAACTGGCCTCGGTCTCTCGATCAGTCAGAAAATCATTGACGCGCACGACGGATCGTTGGACATTCAGTCAGAACTCGGGAAGGGATCTACATTCACGATATGCCTGCCGGTCGGAGGCGACGCCGGCATGAGCGATATGGCTCGTGAACTCGAGGAACTGGAAGCATTCACTGAAGCGCTGGAATCCGGTCAACTGACCGGAGAAGAGGGTGACCTCGACTATCCGGCCGAGCAGACAGCATAAGGCGTACGGCAAAAGATGGCTCTGACGCAAGCAAGTGAACAATTGAGCGGAGAGACGCGACAGCGCGATCCTTCGCAGAAACCTCGAGTCGTTTTCGTTGACGACGAGAAGCGGGTGCTTAACGCAATGAAAGCGTTGTTCCGCCGCGACTATGAGTTATTCCTGACCACATCTGGTAACGAAGCGATTCGTATGTGCGTTGAGCACGATGCAGACGTCATCGTGGCTGACCAGCGTATGCCAGAGATGGAAGGTGTCGAAGTGCTGGGCGCTGTGCGCGAGCAGGCGCCTCGCACAATGCGAATTCTCCTGACGGGTTATGCGGATCTCGATGCTATTGAGGGATCCATCAACGTTGGTGAGGTTTTCCGGTTTTTGTCGAAGCCGTGCCCGCCGGAGCACCTGCGCGCGACGATTGAATTAGCGGTTGAGGCGTCGGATGCGCCGATTCTTGCGCCGACACCGACAGATTTTGCGCAAGCGCCAGCAGCGCCGGAGCCCGAAACCGATGAAGTCGAGGCGACTGACACAACGCCGGATGCTTCGATTGGCACGCAAAACAAGCCGTTGGGGCGCCGAAAAGGGCCGTCGCTCATCCCGGCGATGTTGGCAGCACGCGGCAAGAATGCTGAAACGGCACCCGAACCCGAACCCGTTGAGGATGAGACGGCCGCGGAAAGTACCGCATCTACCGGCGAGCAGGTCATATTATCTGGTGATAGCGTACAGCACGGTCCACGGAGCGACGCATTCCGCGACATGGAAGGCGTCGGCGTTGTCGTATTCACGCTCAGTGACGATTTCTTTGCCGAGGTTAAGCAGACGCTCGGTAGCCGCTACAAGCTCTACCACGCCAATCGCCTGATCAAGGTGCTTGAGCTGATTATGCAGCGCAAGGCCGGCGTGCTGATTTCAGAAGTGAGTAGCGAAGGCTCGGTGCTTCGCAAAGTACTCAACAAGTTCAAACAACACCTGCCGGAGTTAATCGCAATTGTGATCAGTGATGATCGTGACGCGGCCGAGATGATTTCTCTGATCAACCACGGGCAGGTTTTCCGCTACATGTCCAAGCCGGTTGCGCATGATCGACTGCTACAGAACGTGAATGGCGGTGCGCTTCGACACCTTCAGATGCGAGCCGATCCGAGTCTGATTCCGCGAATGCAGGTGGAGACGAGCGACGAGTTGGATCGCGTCAAGGCGGGTGCCTTTGATACCGTTATCGATCGGATCAAGTCGCTCGGTAAATTCTGGCGTAAGAAATAGCGATAGAGTCCGATGTCAGTCACCGGTGAACAAATGGAAGATCTTGAACAGTTCGACGTAGATCAGCCCAAGCGGTCGTTCGATACACCGCTTTTGATTGCTGCGTTGGTTGTTGCCGGTGCCATGTTGGCCTATTTCTTCCTCGGCAAGGATTCCGCTGTGATCGAGTCCGCGCCACCGGCGATCGTGGAGGCGACGCCGGAGGAGGAGCAGATTCAAGCTGTGATTGCGTCTGAGTCTGTGGCGGATGAGCTGTTAACTCGAGCGCGCCTCGCGGTCGAGTCCGGCATGCTGGCCGAACCATCCAGCAGCAACGCGCTCTACTACTATTCGCTGTACCTGGAACAGAACCCCGAAGATGCGGAAGCTGCGCAGGAGCTGAGCTCAGCTGCGGATGCCGTAGGGCAACAGGTTGCAGCTGCGGTCGGCAGTCGCGACTGGGATCGCGCTACCTTCCTGGTCGAGCAGATCCGCAACGCAGGAGCCGACTCAACCGCTGTTGAGGCCTTTCGATCGGATCTCGAAGCGTATCGAGTAGAGCAGGCCGATGTTGCATTGGCAGCCGCACGGCGTGGCGATGAGGCTGGTGCCAATGCGGCGCTGGATGAGCTCGCGGGTCTGCCGCGTGCTGAAGCCACCGTGTTGCTCGAAACCCGCTCAGCAGTTCGCGACGCTTTGGTCGCTTATCGCGTCGAACAACAAGCAGCCGCAGAGGCAGCCGCTGCCGCCCGTCGGGCCGAGCAGCAACGTGCTGCAGCGGCACGCACACGAACCGCGCAGCAACCCGCAGCGGCGCAGGTGCAGACCGATCCTCTGGCCGAGGTTCGCAGTGCGATCCAGTCCGGACAGCTAACTGGTGAGGCTGGCGCCATCGCTTTGTTCGAGGCTGTCCCAGCGAGCGTTGATGGTCGTGCTGAAGTGCAGAGCGATTTGGCTGGCGCGATCGCCGACCTCGCGCGAAATGCCGCGGCCGCTGGCGACCTGCGCGAGGCGGAGCGCCTGCAAGGGCAGGTTGCCAACTTCGACTCGGCAGAAGCGAGCGCGCTTCAGGAAACGATCGACCGGGCTTACATCGAGCTTGCGGTTGCTGAAACGGTATCTGCGGCGACGTTGCGCAGAACGCGGGCCGTTGCGCCGGTTTACCCGCAGCGCGCAGTGCGTCGTGGCATTACCGGGCGCGTCAAGGTCGAATTTACGGTGGCCGTTGATGGCAGTACCCGGGATATCGAGGTCGTTGAGTCTTCATCCGGCGGCGTTTTCGATCGCGCTTCGATACGAGCCATTTCCGAGTGGCGCTATGAGCCTCGCGAGGTGCGCGGTCAAGCGGTAGCCCAGCGGGTGTATGCTTACCTGGACTACAATCTGGAATAAGCGGTGATCGCTGGTGGCTGGACTTGACCAGGCACAACTCAACTTTAACCCCGATGCGCTAGCAGTTCTCAACGCTTTGCTCGGACTCATCATGTTCGGCGTCGGACTTGATTTGCGTCTTGGCGACGTTCGCACCTTGATGAGCCGCTGGCCGGTGCTGCTTGTCGGCCTGATTGGGCAATGGGTTTTGTTACCCCTCCTGACTGTGATCTTGATTGTTTGGTTGAAACCAAGCCCTTCGTTGGCATTGGGCATGATCATCATTGCTGCTTGCCCGGGTGGTAGTGTCAGTAACTATTTTTCACATGTTGCGCGGGGTGATATCGCACTCAGCGTTTCGCTATCGGCGTTGACGAGCGCGATCTGCTTTATCACTACACCGCTGACCATCGCCCTTTGGGGTGGGTTGCTCCCCGAAGTTTCTGCGTTGCTGGCAACAGTGAGTATCGCTTGGCACGAGATGTTGTTGTTGGTTTTGGGCGTCTTGCTCTTGCCGGCACTGGCGGGGGCGACGCTTGCAGCGTTGCGCCCCCAGCGTGCCGATCAACTGCGAAAACCTCTGCAGCGATTTTCGATGGTGGCTTTTGCAGGGTTTGTGATTGCGGCGTTCGCTGCAAATGGCCGCTTGTTTTTCGAGGCTGCAGAGCAGATTGTCGGTTTGGTAGCGGTGCATAATGCTGCAGCGCTATTGGCGGGGTATCTTCTTGCGCGCGTGTTTCGACTGCGTTCGCCAGAATGCCGATCGATCTGTATCGAAGTGGGGATCCAGAACACGGCACTGGGATTGAGTGTCATATTTACCTTCTTCGATGCGTTGGGTGGGACCGCACTCATCACCGCATGGTGGGGCGTTTGGCATCTGATTACCGGCGCATTGGTTGCGGTAGGGTTCAAACGCAGCGATCTTGCCCGTGCACCCACGACGATGACCAACGTGTAGTAGCGTCGGGAGCTGGGTATGCTTGTTAAGCCGTTTTTGATTCGGAGTTCACTATGAAAGCGCTGTGCGTCGCGTTCACGGCTTTGGTTGTCGGTTTATCTGTGTCATCAACCGCGCGCAGCGAAGTGCTGCATGCCGAGGCCTCTGGATTCGTCGTGCGACATCAGCTTGAGATCCTCGCGCCCCGATCAACGGTCTGGAGAATGCTGCTGGGCCATGTAGCCGAGTGGTGGGATAGTGACCATACCTACTCCGGGGATGCCTCTAATCTGTACATCGAATCACGCGCGCTTGGCTGCTTTTGCGAGGATCTGGGTGCTGCAGATGCGGTTGTCCATCTTACCGTGACTGCGATCCGTAGAGACTCGTTGCTCCGACTCACTGGCGGGTTGGGTCCTTTGGGGCTTATGGGCGTCGATGGCAACATGACATTCAGTCTTGCAGACACCGACACAGGCACCGCACTCGCAATGGAATACCGCGTAGGCGGTTATGACCCCGAAGGTCTTGACTCGATCGCGCCCGCGGTCGACGAAACGTTGGGCTTGCAGCTAGGTAGGTTGGTGAGACTCATCGAAACAGGGTCTGCGGAGATACCCGTCGAGGATTTGCTCGACGACACGCCAGCCGCACCGCTGCTTGAGGAGCAACAATAAGCAGCCAAGCTGCCCGCTTTCGTCTGCGGCTGAATACAGCGCACAACACTAGCCTCATCGGGGTACCTAAAAGAAAGGAGCCTCGATGTGATGATCAAATTTTCTGGTGCCCTGTTCCTGTGCTTCATGGCGACCACCGCGGTCGCTGGTGAGCACTGGGCGTATTGCGAAGACTGTTCGACCAGCGCTGCGGCGCAGCTCGCCCGAGCCGTGCCGCCCGACCGATTCGGGTTCGCTACGGTGAATGTGCTTGATGGCGAGTTGGCGCGATTGCACAGTTTCCAGGTTCAAGTGTTTTATGACTATGAATTCGGCGCTTGGCTGCGCCTTGCCAATCCAGTGGCTGCTACGGCCGCCGCACAGGCCAGTCTTTCCGCATGGCGGGAACTGACGGACGTGTTGCAGGCGTTAGGCGCTGCACGACAGGGGGTTGATACACCGAGTGCCGCGCAGTGGCTGGTTAGTGACCAGCGGCAGGCTCTGCAACCTGTTCTGTCTCGAGCGCAGATTCCCGGTCTCGTGCAGCGCGCGGGTCAGCTCTCCGCGGAAGCCATGCGTGTGGCCAGCCCCGTCACTATTCAATTCCGAGATGGCAGCTCAGTGCGTGCCAAGCTTGCGCTGGATGCCAACGGGTCGCCAAGACTTGCGGTTGTGGACGGCTCTCTCATTGGGCCTGACGGGCTTCCGCTGCCGGAGAACGAGCAACAGCTCGAGGGGCTGAATGAAGTCGGCGATTCGGTGCGCATCGATTACCTTCGACAGCATATTGTCCAGGCATTTGGTCTTGGTATGTGGTTACGAGACGCTTTGAGTTTTGGCGAGCGCTACCGGTTGCGTTGCCAAGGGTTCGAGGAGCCGGGTTGCACGGTGTCGCGCATTTAGAAAAAGAAAGGCCGGCACCTTGCGGCGCCGGCCTTCCTGCTCTGCAGACGGAAACGACACTGTCTGCCTGGTTACGATGCCGCGAGGACACCGCCGTCTATCCTGTAGTGACTAGAGGATCGGATCGAACGCTGTCAAGCTATCCCGAAGCGCGGCGTTACCCAAACCGTGGCTCGGGAACAGCGTTTCAAAGGTGGCCTGCTCGCCATGTGCAGCGAGGTAGTTCAACACAACTGCCTCGACCAGCAGGTTCACGTTGTTAGCAATTGGAGTACTGCCACGCTCACCTGACCCATCAGGTCGGAAGTAACCGATCTGCTGGTGGTTCTCAGCTGGAATGTTGTCACCGGAGAACAGTTGCGGACGACCGTTGGGGTTGTAGACCAGAATCATCGCGGCTGCGGTGCTCTGGTTATCACTTACCCACTCGTACTTGCCGCGTCCATCCTCAGTATCGTCAATCACGCCGTTACTGGAAACGGATCCGTCACTAAACACGTACATGAACAATGGCACGTTACGTCGCGCTGCGTACTCAAGCGCTGCACCCATGCAGCGGCCTGCACGCAAGTCGCGAATCTCGCCGCGCGCACGTCGGCCACCGTGATAGTCGTAGCCGCCCATGGTGATGGTGCCCGCGCCGGCATAGCCGTTCGCAACCAACTTCATGATCGATGCGGTCTTACGGAACTCTCGGTCGTCGTCGTATTCGGCTTGCGAGAAGATGCCGGTCGGGCCGACAAGATCCGCGTCCAGAGACGGGTTCAACTGAGACGGATCACCGAAGCGGTCCGCAAGGTCAGCAGACTTGAGGTAACCGCAACGCACGAGGTCTTTTACGACCGCGTCAGCGGAAATCTGCGTGTTGACGTTGTCCATCTTACGGTCGCTGAGGCGATACACGGATTCCAGAACCGCTACTGCGTCTTCCTGAGACAACAGACCCACGAGCTTCCCGGTATCAACGAGACCAGTTACGTCACTCGGACGGTCGACCTTGGTCGGACGCAATGCCGGATCGATCATCGCAGCGGGTGCCAACGAGTTGCCGCCGGATTCGCTGGTGCGCGATCCGATCAGATCGAGCAGCTCACCGCGAGCGCCGGTGCGCGCGATCGCATACATCGGGTTATGCGGGTTGTTGCCAGTGTCGTTCTCGGATCGGTTCACCAGGATCGCGCCATTGGTGTTCGCAATCGTTGCCGGAGAGCAACGCTCGAGGATGCCTCGAAGGAACGCGCTATCCGAGTGGAATGCCAAACCGAGGTCAGTACGAATGAAGTCATTCGTGCCGGTATCTGGATTTACCGCGTCAGGCGTCATGTCACCCGGCAAGCCCAGCTTGTTGTAGCCAGCGGTCGTCAGGAAATCGAACTGTCCGCCGGGGCCGCCTACAAGGGCGTTGGATCCGGCGATGTTAGCGCCACCTGCAAGGTCAAAACAGACGAACGGAATCCGTCCGGCGCCGACCAACTCGAGGCCGCAGCCCGCTCGCAGCGGTTGCAGATCCGATGAGAGCGCCGCCGCTGCTTCCCGTGGGTTGGCGAACAGGCTGAACAAGCCGCCTGTCATCGCCGTTGTGGTACCAGCCATGAAACCTTGTGCGATGAATTCGCGACGGGTCACCGGGCGTTTGTGGTCCGGGTGCAGCAAAGGCGCGTCCGGATGAAGATTCAGCTTTTTCTTACGCATGATATTTCTGCCTTTGATTTCTTACTGCACCAGCATGGCCGCGCTGCCCAGAGCAGCTGAGCATGCAGCAATGCCAACGGTTTCGGTACGACCTGCTTCACACCCTGCACCACAACTGGTGAGGCGGCCGATCAGATCATTCAGTTCGCCTTCCACGGTCGCGCGTGCCGGTTGGCTCGCGAGTCCTGTGCCGACAACCGCATCAACGATCGGGTTGATCACCAGATCGCGGCCAGCCTGCGTCCCGTAGGCCGCATTCGCCGAAGCGTTGAAGTTCATGCCCGGGAAGAAGTTGGCGCGCAGTGTCGTGTCAGACACCAATGCGTTGCAGTACTCAACCGCGAGCTGCGAGATACCCACCTGGTGCGATGACAGGAAGCCCTGCAGCGAATCAGAATTCGGCATCTGCTGACGAACGAGCTCATACGTCGCACGAACATCCGGCTGGGTGCGCGGCACGCCAGTGATCGTCGACATCGTTGCGTCGATTTCCTCGAATGTACGAACACCGATGTCAGCGACGGGGTCGCCATCGACAGGCGGAGGCGGTGCCAGCGGGACCGGATCCAGACGGACATTCACGTTGTCGCCAAGCACGTCGAAGGACAGGAAGAACTCATCGGCTTCCGGGCCTTGCTCGGCGGCGAATACAGCGCCCAGGTCGGTCAGCGGCTGACCCAGCTCCTGAAGCTGAGTGCTATCCAGCATGACGTCAAGCGTGCGATAGGTCTGGCCGATTTCGATTTCGCGACCGTTGATGCCTACCCGCATGCCTTGCAGCGGAATGCCGGTCCACACGGCGTTCTGATCGAGGCTGATGAAGTGTGGCTCGCTGAACAGATAACCGAAGTTATCGAACTGAGCGACTTCGAACAGCACGTACGCTTCGGGTACATCAATCAGATGCGACACGCCAAACAGCAAGTAGAACTTCTCGCCGACGCCTGCATCGAAATTCTGCAGGATTTGCGCTTCAGTCAGCACCCGGTTGTGAACCGAAACGAAGCGGAACGTGCCGGCGAACTGGCCGTCACCACTCACTTCATTACCGAGAACGAAGGCGTAGGTGTCATCCCACTCAGAGATGTTACCGCCGCCGACATCATCGTTGCCCTGTACGAGCACGCCGTTTACGTAAAGCGAGCGTCCGTTGACCGGATCGAAATTCGCGACAACATGCTGCAGCGTCGACTGCAGGATCTCGTCAGCCATCGGCGTGCGAATCATCGGCATACCGTTAGCGTCGGTGACACTGCTGCGGTTCTGGAACGTGTAGTCGTACAGCGTCTGGCCCAGCGTGAAGTTACGCGACGTAGCGCCTGCGGAGTAGCTCACGATGCGCGACTCTTCCTGCACCACGTTGGCAGGGACTACCCAAGCCTCGATCGAGTATTCCCCTGTCTGCTGGATCATGTCGAACAACTTGCGCGAGTCCGCGGTGCGCGCTTGAGCGCGTCCCTCGCGGATGGTGACACCAAAGCCACCGACCCAGTCATAGTCGCCGGAGAGCGTCAGATCCATTGCGGGAGATACACCGCTGGTATCAAACGCCGTCGTACCCTGGCCTGACTTGAACTCGTAGGTCGCGATGGCATTGGCTTCGTAGCGGTTACCACCGCTGGCAGCAACGCCGTCAAAGATGGTCAACGCGCGGCTGATGGTCAGCGTCGGATCAACTTGAGTCGGGTTAATGCCATTCGCCATATCCTGGATGGCCGCCTGCATAGCCGCAGCATCCGATTGGCAATCACCCCAGCAGTTGTGGAATTCGCTGCCAAGGCGCAGCACCAAGCGAGAGTTCGATGGGTCATCCAGAGCGATCTTGGGCTTGGCGGCATCGTAGGCGGTGCCGAGATCTGCTTCCGCGAAGTACGGAGACTGTGCGTTCGCCGAGCTTGAGGTGTGACAGCCAGCGCAGTATTGCGTCAGGATCGGATGGACCGTTGTTGCGAACAACGTCGGGTCTACCGGGAAGTTGCGGCTAGAGCCTGGCTCACGCGGCACAGGCGGCGCGAGATCGATCGTGCGACCACCGCCAGCGACCAGTTCCCCAGCCCAGCCAGTCACCCATGTCTCCATGAGGTCGGCGCAGACCGCGTCGTTCGACAGCCAGCAGTTGTGACCGCCGCCGACTTTGGTCACGAGACGCGAGTCACCCGGCGTCGTGAGATTCGCTAGTGGGTTCGAATCTTCGTACGCGAGGTTGATGTCGTCGGTCCGAGCGAAGGTCGGTACCTGACCGTTCGTACCGTGGCAGTCGCCGCATCCCGCTTCCGCCTGGACGTTATCCCAGACATTCAGTTTGAACGCCTGTACGTCGGCAGTTGCGGGCGCAGGGCCGTTGTAGTTCGTCGCATCTGGCACACTGGTGACCGGATTGACCGTTGTTTCAGCGCCGCCGGAGCATGCAGATATCAACACTGCAGTAGCTACCAGTGCGAACAGGTTTCTTGTGCGAGACAGGGTCTGCGCAACGATATTCAACGATTGCTGTTTCATTATCATCGCCCCCTTAGTCGCCGATGCAGTAGCTAGCCGCTTCAGCAAACGATTGCTTCAGTCGGTAACCACCGGTTGTCAGAGAAGTGACCATGCTGTCTACCTGAGCACGGTCTGATGCATCTACCGGCTCACGCAGGCAGACGTTACGGAATACTTTGCGAGCCTGGCATTGCGCGAACTCGGCGCTAGCTGCGAGCTCCTGCCCCATCGACTTCGCACCACTGCCTGTTCCAGGAAGTGTCTCGTCCCAGCCGAGCAGCGCATTGCGACCCTGACGCATCCGGTTTTCCCATGAGTCATCGGGCGTGCGATAACCAAACGGGAAGTTCGCGTCATTGTTGAAGTACTTCGGATGAACCTGACCTTCGGTGTACTCGATACGACCGGTCTCATCGTTGAAGTTGTAGTAGGCGAACGCCTGTGTCATCGGGTCCATCACGCTGTGGCAGCCGATGCAGTTGTTCAGGAACAACCGGCTGTCACCACCAGGAGAGCGAGTCACGTCCTGGCGAATACGATCCGGCGGACGGGTCACGTCTTTCACCTGCTCGAGGTCGTCGCAAAGGTGGTTCAAGAGCGTCCAGCGAAACATTGCACGGTTCGTGCCGGCAATGAAGAAGGCTTCGGCAGCGGCGCGGCTTGTCATGACCCCTGCAGTCGCGTTCGGCGGTAAATCGGTCACAGCCGACTGCGTTGTGCGGACCAAAGCGCTTTGTAAATTAATCGCGCGCGATTCCAGCTCTTCATAAAGCCGGTTGTCCGTCATCGAGTAGGCAGGCAATCCGAGGCTCGAGTCAGCGACGTATACGATGTCGCCAGACAACACTTCGGTGAACGGAACGTCATCCCGGATCATGCCGATGACGGTAGCCGTGTAGTCGTTCAGCGGTGCGAACACGTCTCCGTCGCGGTTGGTCCACGGGGTCACGAAGTTCTTAAGCGTCACGTTGTAGAACTCGTCGTTCTGCATCGCGATTTCTGCTGCGCCCGTCCGGTTGCCATTAGCGATCTCCGCTTCCATGGCGTCCAGCACGGCTTCCGTTGGCGGTACGCCAGCCAACCGGTCGTGCATCCGCTTGGCCTGCTCTCTTGGGCCTGCCTCCGCACTGGCAGACGCCAGTACAGCGGTAAGGCCTATTGCAGCCAGCAGAGCCGATTTGCATCTCTGAATTGTGTTCATGTGCCCCTGCTCTCGTAAATCGCCGGAATCCCGGCGGGTAAACCGATATCTCTTAGCCGGTCCCGTTGGCGTGGTGGCACGTGTCCTTGTGCGGGTCGCCAATGTG
Organism: Pseudomonadota bacterium; assembly: GCA_038521865.1. GTDB lineage: Bacteria > Pseudomonadota > Gammaproteobacteria > Steroidobacterales > Woeseiaceae > CALBPI01. The sequence continues at coordinate 275,928 of JBCBKO010000004.1, forward strand.
AAGGAAGTCGACGGTGTTTGCAGTGATGACGCTCACAAACCGCTGTCGTCTGCCTCCCTCGTCCCTGTTTGTGGGATCGACTTCAACAAGGAGGAGGATGCAAGGGGTATGCCAGTCTCTGTTCTGTCGAGATGATTTCCGATTAGAGTCAAGAAATTCAGGGAGTTAGTGACGTTGTGACCGATATGGGGTGACAGTGACTATGTAAAACCCTTGTCGGAGAGTATCGACAGAGCCCTAGAGAGGGGCATTCAACTTATTGAAATTATTGATAAAAAAATTTGTCGCTGGATACAGACAGAGGTGCCGCGCGTTGGCACAGCGGATGTCACTCGGCCCGCTGCGTTCAGTTCACAGTTTCGAGGTCTTCGGTTCCACACTGGCGAACGGTGTCGTCGATCCTTCGGATCTCGCCAACCCTCTGAAATTTCAGAGGGTTTCGGACCATGCTCGACTCGACTCTCGTACTTATCATATGTGCTGTCTCGCTTTTGAGACATTACAAGCCACAAAACCACGTTCCTATACTCCGGCATCGGTCGAGCAGGGGCCTTCGTTATCGAGATTGAAACCGACGCAGTGCACGGTTTCCAAGTTCGCGACGCTGGTCCCGATCGAACTGTGATGTTGTTAACAGAATGCCCGGCGGGCGATCGTCAACATGCCCATTACGTTCAATTGTGGGTCTGACGACTACGAAAGAGATCGGATACCGATCTTGCCGCCAGAGCAAGATGCCGAGGTGGCCTCTGATGAAAACGATGAATAACGCATTACGTGGAAACTGGTTCTCACGGGCGGTGACGGTAGTCGCGGCCTCTGCAGTCGTTGCTGGCTGCAACGCAGGTGGGGAAGAGGGTGACCAGGTCGGATTTGGCGGTGGGCAAAGCCCCGACCCGGTCGCGCTCGAGTTTCCGATTTTTTATGTAAAACGACCGCTTCCCGTGGACGATGACGGTGAGCCGATCATCGAGGATATCCGGGTCGTGCTGGAATTTAATCCGGGTGCTGATCTGTTTTTCCGTGATCGGGCATCACCTAGCACACCCGATACGGATCTGACGGGCGGGTTTACTGAGGGGCTTGCCGACATACGCGATGTGACCGTGTCTTTTGACGCGAGCAAAGTCGCGTTCGCGATGCGCTATCCGTTCGATCCTGACGCAGAGCCTGAGGAGCAGGTGACCTGGAACATCTGGGAATACGATATTCCGTCGGCTACGCTACGACGTGTGATCGCGTCGGATATTACTGCCGAGGCGGGCCATGATATTTCGCCGCGCTATCTTCCCGATGGCCGGTTACTGTTCAGCTCTACGAGACAACGCCAGTCGGTGGCGATTCTGTTGGACGAAGGCAAGCCGCAGTTCCCGGCGCTCGATGGCGATCGCAACGAACCGGCCTTCGTGTTGCACACGATGACGTCGGACGGCACGAACATCGAACAAATCGGCTTTAATCAGAGCCACGAGCTGAACCCGATCGTGCTCGACGACGGGAAAGTTGTGTTCAGTCGTTGGGACAACATCGGCAACACTAACGAAATCAATCTTTACCGCATGAATCCTGACGGTTCTGCGCTCGAGTTGCTCTATGGGGCAAACAGTCACGACGTCGACGGTGATGGCCAGGAAGAGCAGTTCGTGCAACCCGAAATTCTGCCCGACGGGACACTGATTGCGCTTTTGAAACCGTTCACCGGCGACACGACCGGTGGTGCGTTGGTCGATATCGACGTCGATACCTACGTTGAGAACACGCAGGCGCTTGCCATCAACACCGGCATGAACGGGCCGGCACAAACTGCGGCAACAGTGAACAATGTCGTGCCGGGCGCAGATGCGGTGTCACCGGGCGGCCGATACCGCTCGGCTTATCCGCTACGTGACGGCACTAATCGCATGCTCGTCAGCTGGAGTCAGTGTCGACTGCAGAATGTCGAGCTGCAAATTCTGCCTTGCACAGAAACCAATCTTGTTGACCCCAATCTCGTAGCCGCGCCCGCTTTGTACGGCATCTGGCTTTATGACCGCACCGATGAAACGCAGCTGCCAGTTGTGCCACCAGAAGAGGGTGTCATCTTCTCCGATATCGTTGCGGCGGAGCCGCGCACGAACGTACCGGTAATTTTGCCCGGCGCCAACGTATTTGGTCTCGATCCGACCATCGCGGACGAGGGTGTCGGTGTGATCAATATTCGAAGCGTCTATGACGTTATGGGCTCGGACCTTGCGCCGGGTGGCATCGATGTACTGGCAGACCCCGCACAAACCACCGCCGCCGATCGGCCAGCGCGTTTCCTGCGTCTGGAAAAAGCGGTGTCGATTCCCGACGAGGAAATTCTGGAAATCCCTAACTTTGCGTTCGGCCAGGCAGGCTTTATGCGAGAGATCGTCGGCTACACACCCATCGCGCCTGACGGTTCCGTGGTGGTCAAAGCGCCCGCAGATGTTGCGCTGACGTTCAGTATCGTTGACGGCAACGCGCGACGGGTATTCGGACCGAGCCACAACAACTGGTTGCAGTTGCGCCCGGGCGAAGAACTCCGTTGCACCGGGTGTCATGATGGCGGTAGTGGACTATCGCATGGTCGGATTGGTGCGTTTGATAGCGCGCACGATGGTGCCCAGCAGACTGGCCTACCGTATCCGAACACCAACCCGGCCTATTTCGCCGACGTTGGCGAATCGATGGCTGAGGTCCGGGCGCGTATCAGTTGCGGCACTGACAACTGCGCTGCGATCGAACCCTCCATGGACGTCGTGTTCGTGGATGACTGGACAGACCCAGTCGCTGCAGGGCGTGCCGTTGACGAGCCGTTCACCTATGAATACCGAACACTGCTGACGCCGGTTCCCACGAGTGCCGACTGCGTGCAGTCGTGGAACGCGAGCTGTCGTTCGGTCATCGACTATGAAGAAATCATTCATCCGTTGTGGTCGTTGCCGCGCGTAACGCTGAATGCGCTGGGTGAGCCCGTCAGCGACTTCACCTGCACGAGTTGCCACTCGCCGCGAGACGCTGCGAACCAGCTGCGTGTGCCCATCGCGCAACTCGATCTCAGCGATGGCTTGTCGGATCAGGATCAGGATGTGTTTACGTCGTATCGTGAATTGCTATTCAACGATAACGCGCAGGAGCTCAACATGGGCGCACTGCAGGATATTTTGAATCAGGTGATCGACCCTGATACTGGTTTGCCGGTTGGTCAGACCGTCAATGTGCCATCGAGCATGTCATCGGCGGGTGCAAATAATTCACAACGCTTTTTCGCGCGTTTCGCGGCGGGCGGTACACATGCCGGCTACTTGAGCGATGACGAGTTGCGCTTGTTGAGTGAGTGGCTGGATATCGGTGGTCAGTACTACAACAACCCATTTGCGGTTCCAGTGGATTAGGAACAAATGAAGCCAGCCTTGCGATCTCTAATCATAATCTTGTCGCTGTTTGCGGCGAGTGCATTGCACGCGAAAGAGTATCGCGAGGTTTCGGTTGCCGATCCTTATATTGAAATGCGCACAGGGCCGGGTAAGGGCTATCCGATTACCTACGTTGCTGAGCGCGGTGAAAACGTTGAGATCATCCGTCGTAAAACCGATTGGTTCAAAGTGCGAACCGATCGTGGTCGCGAGGGTTGGGTCAACATTGTCCAGATGGAGCAGACGCTGGATGCTGCTGGTGAAACAACAGAGTTCGAGCGCGTTGGACGCGACGAGTTTTTGCAGCGTCGCTGGGAAACCGGAATTCTGACTGGTGACTTCTCCGGGGCCGATACCGTCTCGATTTACGGCGGGTATTCGATCTCGCGGAATCTCTCGGTCGAAGTCTGGGGCTCGCAGCTGATTGGTAACTTCTCTACAGGCTGGCTTGGCACGGTCGCTGTGGTTCATGAGACTTGGCCTGAATGGCGTATCTCGCCCTATTTCACTTTGGGTACAGGGATCGTAGAAACCAGTCCGAAAAGTACCTTGGTCAGCACGCCTGACCGGTCGGATCAGTTTGCCATGGTAGGTGCCGGTGCAAGGGTTTACGTGACACGCAGGTTCGTGTTGCGCGGTGAGTACAAGAGTTACGTGGTGATTACGAGCCGCGACGATAATGAGGAAGTGGAAGAATGGAAACTCGGGTTCGGATTCTTTTTCTGACACTGGTTGCAGGCATGATGCTCGCCACCAGTGGCTGCTCTTCTTTGCCGTTCTTCGGCAAGAAGCAGGATACCGGCACTGCCGAGGCGCCGGAGCAGGTGATCGAGCCTGAAGTTGAACGACGCGATATTGTGAAGCCGAAGATCGATACCGAAGATTTCGAGATCGGTGGTTTCGCCGGCATCATGAGCGTTGAGGACTTCGGCGCTAGTCCGGTTGTAGGTGCGACGTTGGCCTATCACTTCTCCGAGGCGCTGTTTGCCGAAGCGGCGGTCGGACGTACCGATACCGAAGAAACCAGTTTTGAGCGCCTCAGTGGAGCAGCCCAGCTGCTGACTGATGATGAGCGTCAATTCACGTATTACAACGCGTCGGTCGGGTGGAACCTGTTTCCTGGTGAAGCATTCTTTGGTCGTAATCGGGCGTTCAATCAGTCGTTGTATCTGATCGGTGGACTTGGCAGCACACGCTTCGGTGGGGACGACTTGTTCACCATCAATTTCGGCGCGGGCTACCGGTTGCTGTTCAACGATGTTTTCGCCTTGCGGGTCGATTTTCGAGATCACGTCTTCGATAGTGACCTGCTGGGTGAGAGCGAGACCGTTCACAACCTGACCGGTCATATCGGGTTTTCGTTTTTCTTCTGAGGGGTTAGAGGAGCACTACTATGAAACTACAAGCATCTTCCAACGCAGCGCGCATGCTGAAATTTGGTCTTGCCGCAGGTGTTCTGGTTGCAACGAGCGCATGCTCGAATGTTGAGCCATGGGTAAAGCCGTATGAGCGCGACCGTTTGGCAGACCCCATCATGTTCCTTGAGCATGATCCGGTTTCCGCGTCATACATGCATCACGTCTACGAGTCTCGAGAAGGCGCACGCGGCGCCATGGGTAGTGTAGGCGGAGGCTGCGGCTGTAACTGATCGCAGGGTGGATTGAAGGCATGAATAACTCACGCTTCACTTTCGGATTGTTGTTGGTGCTGTCTGCCATGTTGTTGGCGGATATGGCACGAGCGGCGGTACTTCCGGAGGATCGCACAGACGTGATGTATCACCGCTATGAGGGTGACAACATCGCGATTGAAGGTCCGTCCGTCCTCATTCGCAAAAAGCTCGGAAAGAGTGTTTCGGTGACGGGTAACTACTACGTTGACATGATCACCAGTGCGTCGATCGACGTTGTGACCACTGCTAGTCCGTATACCGAAGAGCGTACCCAGTATTCGGTGGGTGTGGATTACCTTCGTGGCGGAACGATGATGTCGCTAGGCGTTACCCAAAGCGACGAGAACGACTTCGAAGCGCGGACCTACAGCTTGGCGATTAGCCAAAATCTGTTCGGTGACCTTACGACGGTCACGTTGGCCTACGGTCTTGGTGACGATGTTGTTGGGCAGGTCACTGACCCGACCTTTGCCGAGGATGTATCGCGCCAGCAATATGGCGTCGGTATCTCTCAGATCCTGACCAGAAACCTCATCATGATGATGAACTTCGAGGGCATCACCGATGAAGGGTTTTTGAACAATCCGTACCGGCAGGTTCGCTACCTTGACGACACGGGCTCGAGCTACAGCTTCCAGTTTGAGCGATACCCGAATACGCGTACGAGCGGTGCCGCGTCGATCGGCGCACGCTATTACCTGCCCTACAGAGCCGCGGTTCACGGGGAGTATCGCTATTTCTCCGATACCTGGGGAATCGTCGCGAACAGCTACGAGCTGGGCTACACACATCCGTGGAGGGACTCGCTAACCTTCAGTGCACGTTTCCGATACTACACACAGGAACAAGCTGATTTTTATGCCGATTTGTTCCCGCGCTTTGATTTCCAGAACTTCCTCGCGCGAGATAAAGAACTCAGCACCTTTACCAGCAGTACTCTGCGTGCGGGCGTGGCATGGGATTTCGGTAAAGAAGGCATGGGTCTCGTCGATCGCGGGCGACTGTCTCTGTTCTGGGATCGAATGCTGATCGATTACGAGAACTTCAGGGATCTCAGGGATACGGCAGCTCTGCCCGGCGAGGAGCGTTTGTTCAGTCTCGAGGCTGACGTTGTGCAGCTATTTATCTCGTTCTGGTACTGAAAACCTCGTATCGGTTCCGGGGAGCCAGCCTCCCCGGAATCGAGTTGGTCTTCTGGCAACAAAATGCATTGCTGCCGTGGCGGTGGCGACCGGGTTCCATCCGACGATGAAATAGAGCTCCGCGTGCGTACTGCGCTGGAACGAATAGACCGCTGCGCCCGTATCGCGTGCTCTGTCGGCTAACTGTTTAAGGATGGCCGGTGGTGCGAGTGCGGTGAGTTCGTCGATTCGATTTGCATCGCTAAGCACGATCCCAGTTAGCCCGGTGAACTGCGCAATACCGGTTTCCGATCCGTCTGACGACGCGACCGTGTCAATGATTGCTGTTTTGAATGTCAGACGATCACGCATCACGCTGTAGGTTTCATCGTAGTCCGCGCCATGCTGGATGAAACCGATCATGCTCATGCGAGTGTTCAGATCAAGGCATGTCCGGCCGAGGGTGTCATCAGCAATGGCGATATACTCGGTGACGAACGTCGCGTCGATTCGACTGCCGCCCTCTATCGATGCAATCACCAGATCGGAAGCCGCCTTCGCGAGTCTGTCGATTCGTGCATCGGCGTAGTAGCTCTCCGTGGTGTTGCGGTAGCGCGGATCTTGCGGCCTACGATCGAGTTGACGCGCAATCAGCTCGTCACTGATTACCGTCGCAAGGACCTCATCCATCAGAAGGTATGCGGGTGCCGCACAGACCGAAGACGCTGCTTCAAACTGCGTGATGATCTCTCTCGATAATGCGACAGGCATTTGCTCGAACAGTTGGTGCGCCCACTCATGAGCGACAACCGGCAGGCGATCCCGGCCGCTGTCCCCAAGCGTCGATTCGACGTACATCCGATTTCCATCGCGTGTCGCGATACTGCCTGACTTGGGCGTGCCTGATGCGATCAACACGACATCGGGGGTGGGTCCTGTACGAGTCCCATACCACCGCGCGATGTCTTGCATAGTGCGCGGCAGGTCAATTTGCCGAGAGGCCAATTCGAGCTCGAGCGCCATACGATCCAGTCGACGCCGTCGCTTCTGCCAATCCACCAGTAATACGTCCACCAAACCCGGCGCCAATGCGGCCAGCGCGGTATCGACATCGTTGTTCATTGGCACAGCGCCGCGCCCGTTGATGCCGTTCCAGTCGCTCGGCAATGGCAGCCACCGCGCTGCCCCCGGCGTCATGCGCTGCGTTGTTTTGCCTCGGCGCTCCCGCCACTCGATAGTATCGAATCCTGCGGCGAGTGCTTTTTCCCGGTCGCCTTGCTGGGCGGTGCAGTAGATGAGGGCGGCGACGCAGTCGAGCCGATAGACGATGTTCTGGTCTCGACTCACGACTATGGCGGCGTTTACGTCAAAGCTCAGCAGCGCAAGACATAAAGCGACAAAAGCCTGGATACGATGGGCCATCGCGCGCTCCAAAAAAAAACCGGCTCGATCATGCCACGAATCGCATGCCTCGAACCGGTTTCATGACCCGGAAGGGTCAGTCCGCTTTCAGGTGACTGCTACCGCTTGTGGCGATTCGGCAGGAAACCCTCCGCTTCTGCTAGCGTACCCAACGCCTCTTCCATGATCGCCCGTGCCTTGGCCGACATGTGGTAGAGGTAGTTATGTAGCTGCGCGTCCTGTTCGTTGCGGGACTCGCACTGCTGGCTATATTCCTCGAACGCGCAGAGATTCTGCACAAGATCGGCGGTATGCTTCGGACATTCGCATTCCACCGTTGTCGAGGTTCGAGCAAGCTGTGCAAGTTCAACGTCATTGAACCTGCGACGCGGTACGCCGTCAGTTGCGTTGACTTCGAACTGGTTTGTCTTCGGCGGTGCTACATCCTCAAGAACAGGCCGATTCTCAGCACCTCGTCGCAACAGCTGGTAGAGCGTCTGCGTCGTCACCGGCGAACGGAGTAGTTCGACACGGTCGGCGGCGAGTGCCTCAAGATCCTGAGTCGTACCGAAGTTAAACAACACGATCACTCGGCGTGTGCCGGCTAAACGACGTAACTTACCGACTGTGAATCGTGTCTCGGTGTCGATCACCGGAAACTCGAGCAACAGAACGTCAGGCTCTGCGCGTTGTAGCTGGTCGGAAAAATCGTCCAGATCCGTCGTGCACAACGACACCTCAAGTCTTCCCGGATTGTTGATTCTCTCGGGCAAGTTTTCGAGTGCAAAGCCGCCGTACGCTGCGACTCGCACCAAACCAACGTTGGCGACCAGTTGCAAGCTGCTGCTTTGTTCAATCAGCTGATCTCGGCGTGCTTTGAGTTCCTCCGTCGACAGGTTCGCGATCTGACCGATCGACGACCCATTGTCAGAGAGTGACTTGAGCAGAGCGAGCTTCTCTATGTCAGCTTTTGTGTAGATCCTGCGACCGCTTTCGGTGCGATCCGCCACGATGGCGCTGTATCGGCGCTCCCAGATTCGTAGAGTATGAGTCGAGATGCCAGTCAAACGGGATACGGCGCCGATGGAGTATCCGGTAGATTTGGCAGACTCCCCGAGTGCATCGGTTTTGTCAGTAGCCATAATTGTCTCCTTGGCGGGCCCATCGCGGTGAGTCCGCCCCCAGTTGATCTTCGCGTGTTCGACAGTATCACACTGAGGTTATACAAGCTACCGATTTGTCTAACTAATCTGATTCGACCAACAAAATCTTCGACAAGGCAGCACCTGTCAGACTTTTGTTCGATTTTTCAGTGATTTGAATCGGATTTCCCTGTGCTACGATCCGCCCACCTTCGGTCCCGCCTTCTGGCCCGAGGTCTACAATCCAGTCGGCTTCTGCGACAATGTCGAGATTGTGTTCGACAATGAATACCGAGTGACCGGCGTCCACTAGCCGATGAAGCACCCGGATCAGTTTTTCCACATCGGCCATGTGCAACCCGATTGTCGGCTCGTCGAGCACGTAAAGCGTGTGATTTGGATTGTCCGTCACACATTGGGTTCCGGGTTCGAGAGTCGGCTTGGCCCTCGCTAACTCGGTGACCAGCTTAATGCGTTGCGCCTCTCCACCGGACAGGGTGGGGCTCGGCTGGCCCAGGGTGAGATAACCGAGCCCGACATCGTTTAGCAACGTCAGCGGATGGTGAATTTTCGGGTGTGCTTCGAAGAATGGGATCGCTTCCTCGACCGACATCAACAGAATATCGCCGATCGATTTCTCACGGTATCGGATAGTCAGCGTGTCCGGGGCGAAGCGCATGCCGCCGCATGCCTCGCAGGGCACCCTGACATCCGGCAGGAAGTTCATTTCGATACGCCGCATGCCTTGCCCGTCACACTCCGGACAGCGCCCTTCAGCGGTATTGAAGGAGAACCGGCTCGCTGTGTATCCGCGGATCCTCGCTTCGGTCGTTTGCGCGAACAGTTTGCGAATCTCGTCCCAGAAACCGACATAGGTGGCCGGACATGATCTCGGTGTCTTACCGATGGGCGTCTGATCGACCTCCAGCACACGCTTGATCGATTCCCAGCCGTCTATCGAGCGGCAGTCAACCGGCGCCGGCATTTTTCTCTTGCGGGCATTGCGCGCGGCAATCAACAGATCAAGGTTGTCCTGCACCACGCCGCGAATGAGGCTGCTCTTGCCACTGCCGGATACGCCGGTGACTGCAACCAGGGCGCCGAGGGGTAAGCTCACGTTGACGCGGCGCAAGTTGTTGCGCGTCGCGCCTTCGACGCGCAGCACGGGCGTCGCTTTGCGTCTTGGATTGACGTTGCGCCACTGCTCACGCAGCGGATGCGAAAGCGGCTGTTTCAACATCTTTCCCGTCAGCGAATCCTTGTGCCTTTCGATCGCCTTTGGAGTGCCGGTGGCGACAACGTATCCACCCCGTTGTCCTGCACCCGGCCCAATGTCGATGACATGCTGTGCAGCCCGAATCGTATCTTCGTCATGTTCGACGACCACCACGGTGTTGCCTTGGGCCTGAAGTGCCAGCAGGGTCTGCAGCAGTCGCTGGTTGTCGCGGGTGTGTAAACCGATCGTGGGTTCGTCCAGGATGTAGCAGACGCCGCGTAGGTTGGAGCCGAGTTGCGAGGCCAGTCGAATGCGCTGCGCTTCCCCACCGGAAAGCGTCGGGGCCGCCCGTGACATCTGCAGGTAGCCAAGGCCCACGTCTTTGAGGAACTGCAGACGTGCCTGGAGTTCGCTCATGATATCCCTTGCGATCAGAGCGGCCCGTCCGTCCAGTTTCATTTTCGCAAAGTAATCCGCCGCCTCGATGACCGACATGTCGTTCAAGGATGCGATTGTTTCGCCGTTTAAGGTCACAGCAAGTGCGACGGGGTTCAGTCGTGTCCCCTCACAGCTGCTGCACTCCTCCGGGGGGGTGTCGTCATCGTAAGTGATGCGCCCGGTGCCTTGGCAGTCACCGCACCAACCCTGTGGTGAGTTGTACGAGAACAGCCTCGGGTCAAGCTCGGGGAAACTGCGTTGACAGGAAGGGCACGCGCGCTTTTTCGAGAACAGTTGTCGTTTGCTCGACGTCGCCGAGGGTGCGATGACCGCCAAACCATCGCCGAACTCGAACGTTCGCTCGAGCGCGGTGCGCAGTGACGGCTCATCCTCCGGTGTGACCGCGACAGTCGCAACCGGCAGGTCGATATCGTGCGTCTTGTATCGATCGAGGCGTGGCCATGAATTCACGTCCAGCGCTTCCCCGTCCACGATCAGTTGCTCGAAGCCCTTGTTCGCGGCCCATTTGGCGAGATCTGTGTAGAACCCTTTTCGCCCTACAACGAGCGGCGCGAGCAACGTGATGCGCTGTCCGCGACTCGACTTCATGAGCGTAGCAACGATTTGATCGACGCTTTGTGGCTCGATGGGAACGTTGCAGTCTGGGCAGTGCGCGGTACCGAGTTTGACGAACAACAATCGTAAGAAGTGGTAGATCTCGGTGAGAGTGCCAACGGTACTGCGGCGGCCACCACGGCTGGTGCGCTGTTCGATCGCCACGGTGGGCGGTATACCGTTCACCGCATCAACATCCGGTCGTGACGCCGGTTGCACGAATTGACGTGCATAAGCATTCAGTGACTCAAGATAGCGCCGCTGACCCTCGTTAAAGAGAATGCCGAAAGCGAGCGTTGACTTACCGCTGCCCGAGACGCCTGTGATCGCGGTAAACCTGTCCCGCGGAATATCCACGTCGATCGAGCGCAAATTGTGCTCTCGGGCATTATGGATGCTGATCGCCTTGCTGCTCGAGACCTCGGCCTCGTATGTCGAGGCGGACTCCTCGACCAGTGATGCCTTCGCGATGGCGTGTCGATAAGCTTGGAGCGCCTTACCGGTCGCGTTATCGGCTTCCAGCACGAGCGCGTCCGGCGTGCCCTCGAACAGAACTTCGCCGCCGAGTTCGCCACCTTCCGGCCCAAGGTCAATCACCCAGTCGGAAGCGCCAATGACGTCGAGATTGTGTTCGATGACCACCACGGAGTGTCCGGCATCGAGCAATTGATCGAACGCCTGCAGCAACGTCTCGACATCCTGAAAATGGAGGCCTGTGGTCGGCTCGTCAAAGAGAAACAGCTTTCGACCGATCTTTCGCTTGCCCGCGTCGGCCAGGTGTTTTGCAAGTTTTAGCCGCTGCGACTCACCGCCAGATAGTGTGGGGACCGGTTGTCCGAGCGCGACGTAATCAAGACCGACGTCAATCAAGGGTTGCAAGCGAGCCAGAACATCAGGCGCATCTGAGAAAAATTCGCAGGCTTCGCTGACGGTGAGCTCGAGCACATCGCTGATCGATCGGGGTCTCTGAGAATCGTCACTACCAAATAGCTTGACCTCCAGCACCTCGTCCCGGTAGCGCTTACCGTCGCAACTGGGGCAGCGCAGGTAAACATCGGACAGAAACTGCATCTCGATATGCTCGAAGCCGGTACCGCCACAAGTCGGGCATCTGCCGGTGCCCGAGTTGAAGCTGAAAGTCCCCGGCTTGTAACCGCGTTCGATGGCCAGTGGTGTCTTTGCAAATCGTTTACGGATGGGGTCGAAAGCGCCAACGAAACTCGCCGGATTGGAGCGAGTGGTCTTGCCGATCGGGCTTTGGTCGACAAAGATCGCGTCATCTATTGCCTCCATCCCAGTGACCGCGTCGTGTGGTCCTGGAGCCGGGCCACCACGCCCGAAGTGTCGGCTAAGGGCCGGATAGACGATGTCCCCGATCAAGGTGGACTTCCCGCTGCCAGATACTCCAGTGATGCTGGTCAGCCCCCCTAACGGAATCTTGACGTCCACGTGCTTCAGGTTGTGCTGTGCCGCACCGGAAACTGCAATTGCGCCGTCATTCGCATTCAACTCACGCCGCGTCCTTGCGTCGGCAACGCTGCGAGCACCCGTTAGGTAGGGCGCGGTGGGTGAGCGCTTGCTCTTCGCCAAGGCGCTCGGTTTGCCGTTGAAGACGATCTCGCCGCCAGCTGCACCCGGACCTGGGCCCATATCGACGATTCGATCGGCCGCCAACATGACGGCCGGATCGTGTTCGACCACGAGCAACGTGTTGCCGGCGTCACGCAGACTGAGGAGCACTTTGTTGATCCGCTCCAGGTCGCGCGGATGGAGCCCGATACTCGGCTCATCGAGAACGAACAGCGTATTGACCAGAGAGGTACCAAGCGCCGTCGTCAGGTTGATTCGCTGCACTTCACCGCCGGATAGTGTCCGTGACTGGCGATCGAGTGTCAGATACCCGAGCCCGGTGTCCCGCAAATAGCCGATGCGGGTGCGGATAGCGTCCATCAGCATCGACAGGGCCTCATCCGACTCGCGCTGTAGCTCGACCTCTGCGAAAAACTCTGCCAGGCGTTGGATAGGCAACAACATGAGCTCATGCATATTCAAACCGGGCGCGCGTCCGGCGAGCTCAGGCGCAACGCGACGTGTCAGATCATGCGAGCCGATCCGCCAACACAGGCTATCAGGCTGGAGTCGAGCACCGTTGCACGTCGGGCATGTCTCGTAGCTGCGATATCTCGACAGCAGCACTCGGACGTGCATTTTGTAGGCCTTGCTCTCGAGCCATTCGAAGACGGCATTAATGCCCGGCCAATACGCCTCACCGCGCCGGTATTCATCGCCGACCATCACCCACTCGAGTTCCTCGTCTGTGAGCGATTGCCACGGCTTATCGACATCCACACCAACTTTGGGTGCGCGCTTTACCAGCCTGGTTTGCAGTTCAGCGAAATTGCCGGTCTGGATGGGTTTGATTGCGCCGTCGCGCAGAGTTGCCGTGGGGTCCGGAACCACCAAATCCATGTCGATACCCATGACGCGACCGAAGCCGCGACACGTTGGACAGGCGCCGAGCGGCGAATTGAATGAAAACCGGCTTGGGGTGGGATAGGCGAACGTCTTGTTGCAGGCCGCGCAGTGCAGCATGTTCGAGTAGCGCCGCACCTTGTCCGTGTCCAGATCCACGATCTGCAGATGTCCGCTGCCGCGGGCAAACGCTGCCTCCACGGCTTCGAAAAAGCGATCTCGTGACGATTCGCGGATCCGCAGCCGGTCCTGCACCACCACCAGGTGATCATCCTGCTCATCAAGAATCTTCGTGTAACCCTGCTGCGAGAGAAACGCCCGCATTTCTTCGACGCTGAACTGCTCGGGGATTTCTTGTTTGAACGCGATTGCCACGCGCGCGTTGTCTAGTTGATCGCAGGTTTGCTCCCATATGGACTGCGGTGTGTCCTCTCTAACCGGCTCTGCGCACGCGTCGCAATACAAGTCCGCTGCGCGGGCATAAAGTAGCTTCAGGTGGTCGTTCAGCTCGGTCATGGTACCGACCGTTGAACGCGAGGTGCGGACAGGGTTGGTTTGATCGATCGCGATCGCTGGCGGAATCCCACGCACCTGATCAACTTGCGGTTTGTCCATGCGATCGAGGAACTGGCGCGCGTAGGGGGAGAACGTCTCGACGTAGCGACGTTGTCCTTCGGCGTAGATCGTGTCGAATGCAAGCGATGACTTGCCGCTACCGGAGACCCCCGTCACCACGATCAACTCATTGAGTGGCAGGTCAATATCGAGATTGCGAAGGTTGTTCTGGCGCGCGCCAGAAACTTCAATGCGCGGTCGACGCGGGCTCATGCCATCTCCAGGATTGATCGGATAGTGGGGATCGCGGGGGGTGTCGTTATACTGCGTCGCTCCGCTGACCACAAACACACCGCATGCAGTCACCGTATAGACAGGACACGTTTCCACCCGCGATCTTTGCGATTCTGCTGAGCTGCGCCGGCATCTTCGTTCTTGGTGAAACGACGTCACTCGGTAGGTTTGCCGGGAGTCTCGCGCTTTGGACCTATCTGCCATATTTTCGCCCGTGGCAGCCCTTGACCTATGGGTTCTTGCATGCAGACTGGGCACATCTGGCATTCAACATGTTCGCGCTCTGGATGTTTGGTCGCAGCCTTGAGTACCGATGGGGGACAGGGCGATTCGCCTCTTACTATCTTTTTTGTGTGCTGGGAGGTGCGATTGGCCAATTTGCCCTGAGTTTCGCAACGGGGCAGCCTTTGCTGCCCATGGTTGGGGCATCCGGCGGCGTATTCGGGGTATTGCTCGCCTTCGGGATGACCTTTCCTAACCAGCGGATCGTGCTGTTGATCCCGCCTATCCCGATGAAGGCCAAGTACATGGTGCTGTTATTCGGATTGCTCGAGTTATACCTCGGTTTCACGGGCCGACAAACGGGGGTCGCCCACTTTGCGCATCTCGGCGGTATGGTAGTGGGGTTGATGCTGTTACTGTATTGGCGCTCGCAGAAACCGCGGCGCCGTTTTTAGTTGGGCTTTCAGGAGACGCTTTACATGCGAACGTGGATTTCGATCGTCGGTTTGATGTTGTTTGTCGTCGGTTGCGGGCAGCGGCCGGAGCCCCTCATGCCGGACCATCTGGGATCTGGTGCTGAAGTTCCTACAGCCAGCGGGCCACGGGCGTTGGTCGCGAAACTCGAGAGCGCGACCACCGACGGTGCCGAGGGCGCCTTGGTTTTGCTCCCCAACGAACAACAGATCGTCGTTGGCGTGGCCATCGACGGTCTCGGCTCTGGTCGCTACAGCTTGGCTGAGTCTGAAGCCGGAAGCTGCGATGCGGGCACTCCCTCCGTGCCGCTGGGCGAGTTTGATGCCTCTGAGTTCGGGCAAGGCAAGTTTTCGCTGCTCAAAGATACCGGCGAATCCCTTGGCGCATTCCGTGGACGATCGTTACTGGTGCTCGGACCTTTAAGCGATGCGAGCGTCTCGCAGCCCGCTCCAGTGGTTGCCTGCGGTGTGCTCGAGGTGTACGCCGGTTAGGTGCTCGCGAGCGTGAACGGTGTTTGCAGTGCATCCTGCTGTTCGCGTAGTGCCAGGATGTGTTCATTCCAGTATCGCGCGCCATCAAACCAGGGGAATGCTCGCTGGAAAGCGGGATCATGCCAACGACGCGCAAGCCACGCCGCGTAGTGCACGATTCGCAGAGTGCGTAGCGGCTCGATCAGTCCGAGTTCGGCAAAGTCGAAATCGCGGAACTGCTGGTAGCCCGCGAGCACGGCATCCAGTTGCAGCGCTTGCTGATCACGGTCGCCGGAGAGCAGCATCCAAAGATCCTGGACCGCCGGACCGTTAGCGGCATCATCCGTATCGACGACATGAAGCGTATCGCCATCGTGGAGTAGATTGCCGGGATGCAGGTCGTTGTGAATCGCAAGCGTTGTGCAATTCAGGACCGTCATCTGTTGTTCAACATTTTCCAGCAGGTCATCCGTCACAGACTCATAAGCATCTTCCAGCTCGGGTGGCATGAAATCGCTATCTAGAACGGCATCGCGAGCCTCCCAGCCGAATCGCACAACATCGATAGCCGGGCGGTGACAGAATCGGAATCGCTCTGCCGCCAGATGCATGCGTGCCACAAGCCGACCGATTTGTTTTAGCAATGCTTCGTCTTCAAGCGCCGGCCAGCGTCCCCCTACGCAGGGGTAGATCGCGAGTCGAAAGTCGTCAACGCGAAGAAGCGTGTCCTCGTCGAACATGATCGGAGCGACGACATCGAGGTCGCTCTCGCGCATTCGAAGCACATAGTCGTGTTCCTCAAGAATTGCGTCGTCGCTCCAACGTCCGGGTCGGTAGAACTTCGCAACGACACGCTGACCATCTTCCAGAGCGGCACGATATACGCGGTTTTCATAGCTGTTCAGTGCCAGCAATTCCCCCGTGCATTGCAGGCCGGTGCACTCGATCGCATCGAGGATTTGTTCGGGAACCAGAGTGTCAAAGCCCAATGCCATGATCACCGAAGCCTCGCGCTTAGCATGGCTCTGACCGGCGCTGGATGCCCCTCGACAGTGCGGTTTGCATCATTCGGATCGAGCGCGTGTGCCAGTGACTCGAAGGTCATCCATTCAGTAGGGCGTTGTTCCTCCGTGGTGGTGCGGGTGACGTCGTGGCACTCGACATCGGTGAAGCCTGCTTTGGTAAGCCAGTCTTCCAAACGCGAGATCGTCGGCAGGCTCCACACGTTCCGCATGCGCGCATAGCGGTCTTCCGGGACCAGCGCCGTGTCCTCTGTGCCCTCGAGTACCAGAGTTTCGAGAACCAGCGCACCGCTATCGCACAAACGATTTGCAATTGCTCTCAGGTGTTCGATCGGGTCGCGACGGTGATAGAGCACGCCCATGGAGAGAATCAGATCGAACGGGCGCATGTCAGGGAGCTGTTCGAAGCGTATCGGCGCCATCCCGACGCCAGGGATGCGCACGTGCTGGGTGAACGCAAGATACTGTGCGTAGAACAACAGTGTCGGATCGACGTTCAGGACTTCGTGCGCCCCGGCGGCCGCACATCGAAGGGCGAAGTATCCGTTGCCACCGCCGATGTCGAGGACGCGACGATCAGCGAAATCGATGTCCGCGGCAATCATACGGTCCCACTTCAAATCGCTACGCCACTCTGTGTCGATGGCGACCTCACCGAACTGCCAGGGTCCCTTGCGCCACGGACGCAGTGCCATCAAATGCTCGCGAGTTTGAGCGGCATCCGCTGATTCATCGATGACCAGCGTTGGCGCGGCCTTGTCGAGCGCGTAGTGATCTATTGCGTCCGGCAGTCCGGCGAGCGCCGTCGCCCACTTCGGCCAGTCTCCGTGCCGGAGCTCGGACGCAGGGCGCGCTTTGGATAACGCTTCGGCGCAGCCTGCGAATCTGCCGGTTTCAAGATGATGCCGGATCAGGCGCGGGTCCAGTTCATGCATCGGGTTTGCAGGCCAGGAAGGCGCCGAAGTTGATAGCGCTATGCCACAGGACAACGTCTTCGAAGCCGACCGACTCTAGTCGCTGGATATGGGTTTCCCGCGTGTCGGTGATAAGGACGTTTTCCAAGGCCGAGCGCTTGCCCGCAATTTCGAGGTCCGAGTAGTGGTGTGCGCGTTTAAAGTCGAAGTGAAGGCGGGTGAGTCGGTCCGCGATGCCCGGTGCTTCAAAGTGGAATTTCTCGGCAAGCACCAATACGCCGCCAGGATTGAGGCATTGGTAGAGGTTGTCCAGCAGTGGCGCACGCTGTTCCGGATGCAGAAACTGTAGGGTGTAGTTCAGGACAACAAGGTCAGCGGGCTGATAGTCAAACCCGGTGATGTCGGCGGTGTGGAATTCCACCCGTTGCGCGAGCGTGTCGAAACGCTGATCCGCTTTACAGCGATTGATCATAGCGTCGCTGAGGTCAATGCCGACAAGGTTGGCGGCGCGTTCGCCGATGCCCTGTGCCATGGCCAGGGTCGCGGCGCCCAGCGTGCAGCCGAGGTCATAAGCGCGGCCACCGGGCCGGATCGACTGGTGCGCGATCAGCGCGATGCCATCGAGTGAAGCAGCGTAGCCCGGTACCGAGCGGTTGATCATGTCCGGAAATACGCGAGCGACTGAGTCGTCAAATCGAAAGGAAACGCGTGCTGCCGCCTCGGTCTGGAAGATCGTGTCTTTGCTCATGGGCCGCATTGTATCCGCCCCGATGTCCGCTCGGTGGCTGTTACACTACCGGGCCGAATTTTCAGGATCTTTAGCAATGTCTGGCGAAAGCCTAGAACAAATACTTCAGGGCATTGGAATCTCCGAGGATTTTGCGCAACGTCGCGGACTCCCGGTGTTCAGGGAAGCGCAATCGCTGGTGAGTGCCGGGCCCAATATCCTTGGTCGCGAGCAGTTGCTTGAGCCAGTGACTGCCGGTCAGTGGGTTGGCATGCGTCAGGCGGCTGCGGCTGAGGGTATCGACCTGCTTTTGGTCAGTGGCTATCGGAGTTACGACTATCAGGCATCGCTGATTCGTCAGAAACTCGATAAAGGACAAGGGCTTGAGGAAATTCTGAAGGTCAATGCGGCGCCGGGTTGTAGCGAGCACCACACCGGGTGTGCTGTAGACATCGCAACACCAGGCGTTCCTCCGCTGGTGGAGGCATTCGAGCGAAGCCCGGCATTCGAGTGGCTGACGAAGAATGCAAAAGATCATGGTTTTACAATGAGTTACCCGCGAGATAATGCTGCAGGGTATATTTACGAGCCGTGGCACTGGTGCCGAAGGGTGCAGCCCCTGCAATAGCTGGAACGGTCCGGGAAGGCACTAATTTCGTCTGAAATCGTGTTGACACAGGCTGTGCAGCAGATGGACAATAGCGGGCTGTACTTCGCGGAGGGGTACTCAAGCGGTCAACGAGGGCAGACTGTAAATCTGCTGGCTATGCCTACGTAGGTTCGAATCCTACCCCCTCCACCAAACAGAGCGATACAAAAGTGAAGTGAGTTTGGGCCGGGAGATCGGCTCGCCGGATCGTTGTTGCTGATGATCTGGCTTTTTTAGCGGCTGAGGGAAAACAGGCGAAAGGGCCGAGAGGCGCAGGATTAAGCAGACGCAGGCGGGTGTAGTTCAACGGTAGAACCTCAGCCTTCCAAGCTGATGATGTGGGTTCGATTCCCATCACCCGCTCCAGTGCTGAATCTGCGCCGAAAAGTGTTGGCATTGAAAATACGCCCATATAGCTCAGGCGGTAGAGCACTTTCTTGGTAAGGAAGAGGTCACTGGTTCGACTCCAGTTATGGGCACCACATTTTGTTGTCGCATCGTCGTTTGACGATTGATGAATTGAAAAAACAGACCGGAGAGATAGGTCGATGTCGAAAGAGAAGTTTGAGAGAACCAAGCCCCACGTGAACGTGGGTACGATTGGCCACGTTGACCATGGCAAGACGACGCTGACGGCGGCGTTGACCAAGTGCATGGCTGAGAAGCACGGTGGTGAGGTTCGCGCATACGATCAGATTGATAACGCGCCTGAAGAGAAGGCACGCGGCATCACGATTGCGACCGCGCACGTTGAGTACGAGAGTGACACGCGTCACTACGCTCACGTTGACTGTCCGGGACACGCTGACTACGTGAAGAACATGATCACGGGTGCGGCGCAGATGGACGGTGCGATCCTGGTGGTGAACGTGGCCAATCGTACCCACGTTCACGTGGGGCTTGGTTCTCTCAAACTTCTCTTTCGACATCGACC
>JBCBKO010000005.1:0-256722 GCA_038521865.1 Pseudomonadota bacterium
GAGACCCTTGCCATCATCGGGCCATCCGGCGCGGGTAAATCGACGCTGCTTGCATTGTTAGCGGGCCTCGATACCCCGACACGCGGCGAGGTGGCTCTGGACGGATATTCGTTGCAAGGTCTGGATGAGGACGGCAGGGCTGCGGTTCGCGCCGGGCGTGTTGGCTTCGTCTTTCAGTCGTTTCATCTGATTCCCGCATTGACGGCGCTTGAGAATGTCATGATGCCGCTGGAGCTCACGGGTGAGCCACGGGCGCGCGAATTGGCCCGAGACATCCTGGGCAGTGTGGGGTTGGATCAGCGGCTCACGCATTATCCGGCGCAATTGTCTGGCGGCGAAAAGCAGCGTGTCGCGATCGCGCGCGCCTTCGCGACCCGTCCTTCACTCCTGTTTGCGGATGAACCAACAGGTAATCTCGATCGCGATACCGGAAAAACCGTGGAGCGCTTGCTATTCGATCTCAACCGAGATTTACAAACCACGCTGGTGCTCGTCACTCACGATCCCGCACTGGCCGCTCAGTGTCAGCGTCGCTTGTCGATTGACGGTGGTCGGCTCGTGAAGGACGAGCGCTCCTGATGCGTGCGTTTCGCTTCGCCTTGTCGGGGATCGCGCGTGAGCTGCGCGCCGGAGAGTTGTTGGTATTGATGGCCGCACTTTCGATTGCGGTCGCAAGCATGACAGCCATTGGGTTTCTCACCGATCGCATTTCTCGCGCAGTAGCGCTGCAGGCTACCGAAGTGCTCGCGGCGGACCTCAGACTTTCCGGCGGGCGACCACTTGCCGAAGCGCGGCTGGTTGAAGCCGAAACTCAGGGCCTTAACACAGCTTACGGCATCAACTTCCCGTCGGTGGTGTTTTCGGAGCAAACGAGCACGCTCGCCGCACTCAAGGCGGTGTCGTCCGGCTATCCGCTACGAGGAGAATTGCGGATCGCGGATCGATTGTTTGAAACGCCACGCCTTGCGGAGCAGATACCGGCGCCCGGCACCGTATACGCCGACGCCGCGCTGCTGGCCCGGCTCGGCATCGATGTGGGCGCTCAAATCGAGGTGGGGGCGCTGGTACTCACCGTCACCCAGGTGTTGGTGTATCGCCCAGACCAGAACCCGGGTTTCAGTGGACTGGCACCCACGTTGTTGATGCACGTTGACGATATTGCGCCGAGCGGTCTGCTCGTTGAGGGTAGCCGGGCCAACTATTCACAACTGTTTGCGGGGAATCCCGATCAGGTTGCCGCGTTTGCCGAGGCGCTCCGCGAGAATCGTCCGGAAGGCGTGCGTATCGAGGATCAGGCGGAATCCGGCAGCCAGCTTGCCAGCGCAATTGATAGGGCCGGGCGTTTTCTCTCGCTTGCCTCGCTCGTGAGTCTGATTCTCTCTGCTGTTGCGGTCGCGATGGCAGCTCGCCGCTACGCCGACCGGCGACTGGACAGCGCTGCCTTGATGAAGACTTTTGGTGCGCCGCAGTCATTCGTCCTGCAGGTCGGGGTTTGGCACTTATTGGTCGTCGGTGTGCTCGCCAGTGCGATCGGTGTCGGCATCGGCTACGCAGCGGAACGCTTGTTGTCGAGTGCGCTCTCGGGCTGGCTGCGCGGTGACTTGCCGGCTGCAGGGTGGGCGCCGGTACTGCCGGGTGTTGCCACGGCCATGGTGTTGCTGGTTGGCTTCGGCCTACCCGCATTGTTGCGCCTCGGCGATACACCGCCCATGCGCGTCTTGCGCCACGATCTCGAACCGCCACCGCCCGGTATCTGGCTGACCTATGGTGCGGCACTCGGTGCACTGGGGTTGATTGTGTTCTGGGCGGTACCTGAGGTGAATCTGCTGGCGATTATCCTCGGCGGTACGCTCGCAACCTCGGCAGTACTCGTTCTGGGCGGGCGTGGCCTGGTGGCATTGCTTGGCAAGTTGCGCGGACAGGTCGGTGTCTCATGGCGCTACGGACTGGCCAACGTGGCACGTCGTGGCGGCGACAGCGCAATCCAGGTGGTCGCGTTTGGACTTGGACTGATGGTGCTCTTGCTACTCACCCTGGTCCGCAACGATCTGTTAGATGGTTGGAATGCGACTGTGCCGACCGATGCACCAAATCAATTCCTGATCAATATTCAGCCGGACGAGCGAGATAGCATTCGTCAGTTGTTCGCCGAAGCGGCGCTGGGCGAGGTCGAATTTGTGCCGTTGGTCCGCGGTCGAATCAACACGATCAATGGCCTCACGCCTAGCGAGTGGCGCGAGCAGGGTCGTGGCGCCTGGCGCGCGGGTCGTGAGATGAATCTCTCGTGGTCGGCCACGCTGGACCCCAGTAATGAAGTTGTTCGCGGCGAGTACTGGTCCGCCGATCATGCAGGCCCGCCGGAGGTCTCGGTTGATGAGGACATCGCGGCTGAGATGGGGCTGACCATCGGTGATCAGCTCGCGATCGACATTGCCGGCGTGGAGCGCATCGCGACCGTCAGCAGCCTCAGGACGATCGACTGGGATTCGTTCAAGCCGAATTTCTTTATGGTTCTGAGTCCTGACGGCATGCAGGCGCTGCCGCAGACCTACATCACCTCACTCTATATCTCGGAAAACCAGACCGGCGTGTTGCGCCAACTTGTGCGCCAACATCCGAGCGTGTCGGTGATCGATATTGATGCAGCACTCGCGCAGGTACGGGGCATCATCCAGAAAGCGACCCTCGCGGTGCAATACGTGTTCTTGTTTACGCTCGCGGCGGGCGTCGTTGTGTTGTTTGCGGCGATCCAATCGACGCTGGACGAGCGTCGTTTCGAGAGCGCGTTGTTGCGCACGTTCGGCGCCTCTCGCCGTGTGGTGTTGACGGGCATCCTGGCCGAGTTCTCAGCGTTGGGCTTGTTGGCCGGGATCTGCGCCGCTACCGGTGCGAGCATCATCGGCATAATCGTCGCCCGAGAGCTATTCGATTTGCCTATGGGGCTAAACCCGGTCTTGTGGTTTGCCGGCACGATCGGTGGATTGTTGCTGGTCGGTATCAGCGGCACCCTCGCCGCCCAAGGCGCTGCCAAAGCGCCGCCGGTGAACACGCTGCGCGGTCACTGATCTGATTGTTTCGCTGCCTTGGCCGCCGCTTTCGCGGCTTTTTTGGCAGCTTTTTTCTCCACCTTAGCTTTGCGTTTCTGTACGGTCTTCTCGCTCGGTGGATCGACAGCCTCACGCACGGCTTTGATCACGTTGACCTCACCGGTGGCGAGGAGCTCATCGAAGCGACTACGACAGATACTCCAGGTTGCACCTATCACAGCGAGATTGATGCCGAGCATCAGCGCACTGATGCTGATCGTGTCGGAAAAGTCGCCGAGCCAGTCTGGTAATCGGATGCGAAATGCCACGTCCAGTAAAGCGCCGAGAATGCTCTGCACGATTTCAATCTCGAGCAGCACGTTCTCGAAAAACCACAGTGTGATTTTCAAAAGAAATACGAGTACCGCGAGTTCCGTGAGCGCCTGAAACCAGTTTTTGCTGTAGCAAAGCGCTGCGGCGGCAAGCGTCACGACCGCCGCTTGAGAGGTGGCATGCGCGATCAACAATAGAAGGCTGGCGGTTGCACTCCACCAGGGACCGTCTTCGATGATGGCGACTTCGCCATCAATCACACCGGTCACAAACGCGATCATGCTCAGCAGAATGACAGCGGGGATTAGTGTTGCGGCAATCCACGGGAAATCATCAGCACCCGCCAGTTCCGTTCGAAAAAGATATCGCCGAATCGGTAACGCCAGGAAGACCGCAATCAACACCACAGGCCAACTGATCGCGCTCAGCAGACCGTTGTTGCTCTCGGCGAAGTAAAGGTTGCCGGCAACGCCCAGCGCCAGTCCGGCAGCGGTCAGCACCGCGAGGGCGGTGAAGGGCCGCGTGCCGAGCATCGCGGGCAAGTTGTCATCATCACGGCTTCGGTTGAACGCCGCGTTGAGCGCGGGTCCCATGTCAGCAAACCCGTCGCGAGCCGTCCTGTATAGATGGACGAGTTTCATGCGTGTTGGCAGTGGCCTGGAAAGTTGACGGATACTTCTCGGATCGTGTCGCACACGGACTTCAGCAACGCTGCTCTCGGATGACTTGATCGCCATACGCCGACAATCGTTCGACTGGGTGCCGGCGCGTCGAACGGCAGTGATACGAGACCATCATCGTCGCGAATCGCGAGTTCCGGTAGCAGTGTCACACCGGCACCACCGGCCACCATTTGCCGAAGCGTCTCAAGACTCGTGGCGCGGAATTCATCCTCGTTCACGCCACCCGCCAGACTGCAGACCTCGAGCGCCTGATCGCGCAGGCAGTGACCGTCCTCCAGCAGCAAGAAATGCTCATCGGCGATATCGGTCTCGGAGACTGTCTCGCGGCTTGCGAGCGCGTGCTGCGGGTCAACGGCGAGTCGGAATGGCTCCTTGAATAGCTCTGCGGAATCGCAGCCCTGAAGGTTCAAGGGCAGTGCCAACACGCCGAGATCGACGTCGCCGGCCTGAATCTCCGCCATGAGGTGGTCGGTCTGTAACTCAAGGTACAGGCATTTCAATCGATCGAATCGCGATTTGATGTCCGGTGCGATGCACGGCAGAAGATAGGGCGCCAGCGTCGGGATCAACGCGACCTTGATGCGACCGGCTTCGGGATCCTGATGCACCTGTGCGAGCTCATTGATGCTGTGTGCCTCGGCCAGCAAACCCCGTGCGCGACTTGCGATAGCCTCTCCGGTCTCGGTCAGTTGGATGCCTTTACTGTGGCGCTCGACCAGCGTGACGCCGAGTTGTTCCTCGAGCTTCTTGATCTGGGTGCTGAGCGTCGGCTGGGTGACAAAGCAGGCCTCTGCTGCCCTGCCAAAGTGTCGGTGCTCATCAAGCGCGACGAGGTAACTCAACATGCGCAGGTTGAAGTGCAGGTTTGCGCTCATGAAACTTCCTTTAGCGCCTTGAATGCGGACAGTGCTGATTCACGACTGGTCTTGAGATCGGCGATCGGAGCAGCATAGTCACGATCGAGCTCAAATCCGAGTCGCTCTGCGTCTTTCGCTGGCAGCTTCCAGGGTGCGTGGACGTATTTCTTTGGAAGGCCCGCCACCTCAGGAACCCATTTGCGGACATAGTCGCCCTCCGGGTCGAAGCGCTCCCCTTGCGAAACTGGATTGAAAATCCGGAAGTAGGGTGCAGCGTCGACACCGCAGCCCGCCGACCATTGCCAGCCGAGGGTATTGGCAGGTAAATCCGCATCCACCAGCGTGTCCCAAAACCAGCGCGCGCCATGCAGCCAATGCGTGCGGATATTTTTGACCAGAAACGATGCCACGATCATGCGTACTCGATTGTGCATCCAGCCGGTTTGCCAGAGCTGGCGCATGCCCGCGTCGACGATGGGAATGCCCGTTTGCCCGTCTTGCCAGGCCTTGAGCTGAGCTGGGTCTTCACGCCATTCGAAGTGGCGGAATTTCGGGTTCATTGGCTGGTCTGTCGTGTCCGGAAAATGGAACAGCGCATAGTGCGAGAACTCGCGCCATCCGAGCTCACTCAAATAGACTTCGCGACCATCACTCTCGGGCGTATGTGAAGTGATGATTTGCCACAGTCTGCGAATGGAAAGTTCACCGAAATGCAGATGTGGTGAGAGTCGTGACACACCGTCTATGCCCGGAAGATTCCTCGCCTCGTCGTAATTGCTGGCCGCGTCGATCGCGAATCTCTGTGCCTGTTCTGCCGCTGCACGCTCGCCCGGTTGCCATGTCGCTTCGATGCCCTTATCCCAGCGAATGTCTGGCAACAAGCCAAGCGACTGGAGCGTCTGGGAGTGCAGAGGTGTCTTCGGTGGTGTGAGTGCTACCGGGGCGTCTTCGGGTTCGGCGCTGGCCGCCATGGGTTTGGCAGCGCGCCAGTAAGGGGTGAATACCTTGTACGGTGTGCCCGTCTTGGTCATCACCGCCCAGGGCTCGGTGAGCAAGCTGCCGTTGTGGGAGCAAACGGTGAGCCCATCGGCTTCGAGCGCTTGCTTGACCGTCGTATCGCGTTCTCGAGTCCAGGGTTCATAGAGTCGGTTCCAGTGCACTTCACTGGCACCGCTTTCCTCAATCAGTTTGCGCAAAACCTCCAGTGCCTCACCCTCGCGGATAACGAGTGGCGACCCTTTGGCCTCCAGTGCGTCTTGCAGCGATGCAAGGCTATGGTGCAACCACCAGTCGCTGGCCTCCCCGGGCGTCCAGTCGCCCTGCGCTGCCCGGTCGTCGATATAGACCGGCACGATATGCTCACAGCTGTCGAGGGCGGCGAGGAGCGCGGGGTGGTCATCCAGTCGCAGATCGCGCCGGAACCAAACCAGCGCGGTTTTCGGTGTCATACTCATCGCCATATTGTAGCGCGGACCGAGGGAGTCGCTGCGCATGAACAACAGCGAGACATCGTTCTGGGAGCACAAGTCGCTCGGTGAGATGAACGCCGAGGAATGGGAGTCACTGTGCGACGGCTGCGGATTGTGCTGTTTGCATAAGTTCGAAGATGAATCGGATGGCGAGGTCTACTACGCCGACGTCGCTTGCCACTTATTGGACCTCGGGACCTGTCGCTGCACCGACTATCCCAACCGACGCGCCCGAGTGCCGGACTGCGTCCAGCTCTCCGCCGAAAGCGTGGGAAGCCTGTCCTGGCTCCCCTATTCCTGTGCTTACCGCCGCCTCGACGAGGGGCGCGGGCTAGCCGCTTGGCATCCCTTGATTTCAGGTACCCGCGACTCGGTGGTGGCAGCCGGTATCAGTGCAGGCCTTTTCGCGCGCGCCGGTGAAGCTACGAGACCACCTCATCCCGATGACGTCACGCTCACGCAGTGGCAAACTCACGACCCGTTAGATGCCGAGGACTATGCAACGGATGAATAAGCCCGCTTTCCAGCCTCTGGACAAATACCGTCGACTGACTCCTGATGCGATGATCGATCGCTCGGCCGAGCTGTTCGAAGATCTCAATCGCCGTAGAACCGTGCGGGACTTTTCCAATGAGCCTGTGCCGCGCGCGGTCATCGAGAATTGTCTAAAGGTGGCGAACACAGCCCCGAGTGGCGCCAATATGCAGCCATGGCATTTCTCGGTGATATCCGACCCTGCGGTGAAGGCGCGAGTGCGTGAAGCCGCCGAAGCGGAGGAGCGAGAGTTTTATGAGCATCGCGCCTCGGATGAATGGTTGGATGCGTTACAAAAGTTCGGCACGAACGCCGAGAAGCCGTTTCTGGAGACAGCCCCCTTCCTGATCAGCATCTTTATGCAAAAGTTCGCGATTGACGAGGCGGGAAATAAAACCAAGCACTATTACCCGCAGGAATCGGTGGGTCTTGCTACCGGCATGCTGATTGCGGCCTTGCACCAGTGCGGGCTGGCCTCACTGACACACACACCGAGCCCGATGGGTTTCTTGAATGAGATTTGCAGCCGACCGAAACACGAACGTGCCTATCTGTTGCTTGTTGTCGGTTATCCGGCGTCAGATGCCAAGGTGCCTGTGATTTCACGCAAAGCGCTACCCGAATTCACAACTTTTATCGAATAGCGCGCTCTGGTTAGCTGTTTTTTTCCGAGCTTTACGGCATGCTTCGCTTGGGACTCTTTTAACTATTCCAAGGATTAATCTGTGAAAACACTGCGTTTTTGTGTGTTTACACTCGTGTTGGGTGTGGCAACGGTTGCTTGCGGTGACGACGAGGCTACACCCGCTGCGGGCAGCGGCAAGATCAGCACCGCGCTACTCGAGTATGTGCCTGGCGATTCTCCTTATGTGTTTGCGGCACTGGAACCTCAGCCAGCGGCACTTCAGGAGAAGTTCGAGCCGATGCTCGAAATGGCGGTCGATCAGTACCACAACCTGTTTCTGCAGGCACGCTCCGCAATGACCAAAGGCGATAACGAATCCGCGTCGGACGATTTGATCAACGTGCTTGATGTGCTGATCGAAGAAACGGAAGACGGTGACCTTTCCGGGCTCGGTTTCGATTCGAAAAAGGACGTGCCGGTGATCTACGGCCACGGACTGCTGCCTGTTGTTCGAATGACGATCTCCGATCCGGATGCCTGGGCCAGCACCTACGCCCGATTGACTGCCGATCTTGAGAACGCACCGACGAAAATTACGGTTGATGGGCTCGACATTGACGTCTTCGGTGGCGACGCGCCTGCTCAGATTTTTATCGCGCAACAGGATGGCACCGTCGCATTGTCGCTTGGACCGGCCGATCTTGCGCCTGCGATCATCGGTGAGTTGATGGGCGCGACCAAGCCTGCCGAGTCGATTGTGGATTCGGGTGCTCTCGCTGCAGTGTCGCAGCGCTATGGATTCACTCCTCAGATGCAGGGATTCGTCGACTTCACGAAGATTTTTGGCATGCTGCAGGCGAGTGGGAACCCGATCAACGATGCGCTTTTCGGCTCGGCACCCACGTTACCGCTGGAGTTGGACGAGATCTGTAGTCAGGAAATGACAGGTCTCGTGCAGATCATGCCGCGGATGGTAGTTGGTGCAACGCGCATCGACGAAGAGGGCACAGACACCCTTGTGGTGTTCGAAATGCGCGAGGATGTTGCGACAGCATTGAAGCCGATTGCGGGCACTATGGCGGGCCTCTCCACCAGCACGAAGGCCGCGCTGAAGTTGGGTGGTGCAATCAATCTGCTCGGACTGCGTAACTGGGTAGAGACATCGCTCGGAGCGGCCGCCGAGTCGCCTTTCGAATGCGAGCAGCTCGTCCCGCTCAATGAGATGGTGGCTCAGGCGGTTGGCGCAACGCAGCAGCAGCTGCCGCCGATCGTGTACAACCTGCAGGGCTACAGCATTGAGATTGGCAGCTTTGAAGGCATGGAAGGCATTGCAGAGCAGCAGATGCCGGAGAACCTTGAGCTGGATCTGACTGTCGGTTTCAAGAATGTGGAGGGCTTGTTGATGATGGGTCAGATGATGGCGCCGCAGCTGGCTGAGCTCGCACTCGAACCTAATGGTGAGGCAGTTCCGATCCCTGACGGTCTCGCGGGCCCGATTCCTATCGACGGTTTCATGGCGATGACAGACGATCTGATCTCCTTGAGCATCGGCGAAGACGCGGAGTCGCGCGCCGAAGCGCGAGCAACGGCGACCGTCGATGGCGAAACACCTCTGCTGACGCGCATGGACATCGATGCTGGTGCGTACTTCAAGTTCATTGCTGAGATGTCTGAGAGCGCTATGAGCCCGATGATGGAATCGGACTCGCTTCCTGAGGACCAGCTCAAGATGCTCGAAAGTCAGCAAGCGAACATGCGGGCAATGGCAGAGGCCTACGAGGCCGTTCTCGACCGGCTGAGCTTTGAAGTGGTCCTGACCGACCGTGGTCTGGAGATGCCGGCGACGGCAACCTTCAAATAGGTCGGAAGACAAATAGTCCTAATGCTGGGAGCGACTTCGGTCGCTCCCTTTTTTTCATCCGAATGGCGCAACGCCGATCAGCGCACGATGCAGATAGGCCACAAATGCGCCGTATAGAGCGAGCCCGCCGATCACAGCGAACGCATCGTTTACTCCGAGTTTTGGCAGAGTGAGATGTTGTCTCGGTTTGCGCCGCTTTAGAGAAATCCGGTCGGCGACGGCCCACGCCAGGAATCCACCAAACAGCAGGACGTCGGCCAGCATGCCGTTTACCAGCAGATGCGAGAACGCCCAGATCTTGGTGGCCAGTAGCATCGGGTGTTTGACCGCTTGACTGATACGTCCAGGCAAATACGCGGCGAGCAGGAAAACAAAGACCGGCAGCATCAGTACTGCGTTAACGTGGCTCAACCATCGCGGCGGCTGCCACAACAGCGTCGGTTCCATGCGAGCGGCGCTATAGCCCTTGATCAACAGCACAAATCCGACAATCGCCACGAGGCTGTACACGACACGCCAACCGAGGGGCCCGAGTTTGGCGGCCAGCGCGTCGCGTGTGTCGTTCGCGAAGATGCTGATGCTGTGAATTCCGAGAAACAGGACGAGTCCGGCGATGAGCTGTGTCATGTATTACCTCTGCGACCGTAAAGCAAAGTGATGTTGTAGCGGCGATCCTCGAAGCGATCGCCGAATTGAATGCGATCTGTTTGATGGATCAAATTCGAATTGAAAATTGCCATGCGATTTTGGCGATGAGGGACGATGACGGGAGTGTCGAGGTCTTCGCCCAGATGTTTTTTCATGGCTGCTTCGTCGTTGTTGAAAGTGTCGAAGTCCCACTCGAGGGGCGCCTGCCTTTTGAAGATGCGCAGGCCACCATGATTTGGATCCAGATTCGCTGCATCGGGCGCGATCCAGAAGTTGCAATTCACAGCGGCAGCATCAGCGTGCATCCCAATCCCCGAGAGTGCAGGCCCGTATTTGTATCCCCAGGCTTGAGTCAACGGATGCGCTGCAAAGATTCCCGGTAAGGCCTCTGCAAGCGCTTTGGCGATGCCGATCGTCAGCGCGTTGCCGAAGCCCTCCGTGAGATAGGCGCCGAGGTAATTCTGACGAACGTCGTACCAAATTGTTGCGCTCCGGCAGAACTCGAGCACCGCATCCAGTGCGGCTTCTGTCAGGAGGTCGTCGACAACAACGTGCTGTGGGTCGCTGTCGAAATACTGTTGCTCGATCATTTTTCGATCGAGATCCGGATTGATCAATGGTCCATCCGGCAAGACGACTTTCGGACTGAATAACGGACGGTTGTGGTGTTCCGCCATGATCTGCCAGTGCGACTTCCATCCGTGGCGCGGATGTCGCACCGGAAAGCTGGTCAGTTCATCTTCGTTCGCAATGTCGTCCAGCACCGCTTCCAGCGCGGTTGGCAGAGCCGCCAAAGGCTCGGGCAAGCGGTCGGTTGCTTTGAGGTACGTCAGCTGCTCGAGATCCATCCGAATCTTGAAGCGGCTGGTAATTTGCTCGTCGGTGGGCAGCTCGGGCGGGTGTTCCCCGGGCGGGCCAGAACGCCCTCGTTTGCGAGCAACGATTTCGACGATTTGATCGATCGCCACCTCGCTGTCACCGGATAGCTCGATCATGCACAAATTCGATCGCGCATCGAGGTGATCCGGATTCCGCTCGATGGCTCGTTCGTAACTGCGCGCCGCTTCAGCGGTGTCTCCAGCCTGTTCGAGCAAAACACCGAGGTTGTAGTGCGCTCGATCATTTTCCGGCTGTATCTGGGTCAGCGAACGCATCGCGCCGATCGCGACCGGAAAGTCCTGGGTGGCTTGTGCTGCTGGTGCGAGCAACGCTAGTGCCTCGAAACCGTTCGGGTTGGTGGCTGCCGCGCGTGTTGCAAAATATTGTGCGATATCGGGGCGTCGTGACTGCATGGCAATCTGCGCGAGGCCACAAAGCGCACGATAATGCGTTGGTTCTGCGTTGACGATTTCTTGCAGCACGGTGGCGGCTTCCTCAGCCTGACCGCGCTGCATTAACTGCCCTGCGCGCGCGAATTGTGCATCAGCATCCACGTTATGGAGTCTATCGCAGCGACGCCCGGTGGTCAGGAAGCGCGCAGTATTTCGCGTGCTGCATTGTGGCCGGGGACACCGGTGACACCACCGCCTGGGTGTGCCCCGGCGCCGCATAAGAACAGACCATCGATAGGCATTTGATATTGCGCCATGCCAAGCGCGGGTCTCGCACTGTAGAGTTGGGATAGCGAAAGGGCGCCGTGAAAGATGTCACCTCCGGTGAGACCGATCTGCTTTTCAAGGTCCTCGGGCGAAAAAATCTGCCGCGCAATCACGCGCTCTGCGAATCCCGGAGCATATCGATCAACGGTCTCAATCATCAGGTCAGCCACTGCTTCGCGATGCTCGCTCCACGACTGACCGTCAGGCAATACAGGTGCAACATGTTGGCAAAACAGGCTCGCCACATGTTGGCGCGGCGGTGCGAGCGAATTATCGAGCGTCGATGGAATCAGCATCTCGACCACAGGTTCGCGCGACCAACCGAATTGTCTCGCATCGCGATAGGCTCGATCCATGTAATCGAGCGTCGGCGCAATGATGATGCCGCTGGAGAGATATTCGTCACCGTCCGGATGTACTGCAAACTCCGGCAGTTTATTCAGGGCAACATTCATACGGAATGTGCCCGAGCCGTAGCGCGTTCGCTCGATAGCTCTGCGATGTTCAACCGCCAAGTCGGATTCCTCGACCAAATCGAGGAGCAAATGCCGAGGCGTGCAATTCGCTGCCACCACCGGTGCCGTGATGGTTTGACCGCCGACTACAACGCCGTGTGTTTTGCCAGCGCGTGTAACGATGCGCTCAACCGCGCTATCACAACGAATTTCTGTACCATGCGCTTCAGCCACGCGTGCGATGGCCTTACTGATAGAACCCATACCGCCAATTGCGTGCCCCCAGGCGCCTGACTTGCCGTTCACCTCGCCGAACACATGGTGCAGCAATACGTAGCCGGTTCCTGCCTCATAAGGTGAGGCGTAGTTGCCGACAATGGCATCGAAGCCAAACAGCGCACGAATCGCGGTGCTCTCGAACCAGTGCTCAAGAATATCTGCAGCACTGCGGGTGAATAGTTCCAGCAATGCCTGTTGCGCTCGTTGTCCATGCCGACGCGTGCGCAGCGCTAACTTTCCGGAGCGCCAGAGTTCGGCGAGCCCACCGTTGGGGTCGGGCGGACACTCGAGCAACTCTGCGCGCAGTATGTCCGCGGCACCCTCGAGCCATGCGTAGTACTCCGGTAGCCGTTCGGCGTCGCGCACACTGTGTCGCGCGAACTGGTTTTGTGTTCCCACCAGATCATCGCCGGTAGCGAGGTAGTTGTTGTCAGGTAGCGGGAGGTAGTTGCTGAAGGGGCGCTCGACAATCTTCAGTCCGTTGGCGTAGAGATCCAGATCTTCGATCACTTTGGGGTGCAGCAGACTTACCGTGTAGCTTGCCACGGAGTTGCGAAATCCGGGATGGAAGGTCTCGGTTACCGCGGCGCCACCGATGACACTTCGACGCTCGAGGACCAAAACGCGCCTTCCCGCTTTGGCGAGATAGGCGGCGGTCGTAAGCCCGTTATGCCCAGCGCCGATCACAATCACGTCGAAATCAGCCGACATTCTGACCTCTGGGTTCCTTTCCACAGGTGTTTTTGGAGAGAATCATGGGATAAATCTCGGTTTCGCGGCAGCTAGTGTCTTATGATCAGGGGCGATCCACGGAATGGTGCCACGCGGGAGTCTCTGGGGATACATGGAAACCTCAGTCAATAAAGAGTTGTTAGCGGTTGCGGTGCAGCGACTCGAGCTCGGCATGTTTGTTGTAGAGCTTGATCGGCCGTGGTCGGAGACGCCCTTTCGATTTCAGGGTTTCGAGATCCTCTCTCAGTCTGAAATCGACCTGTTGCAGACATTCTGCAAGACGGTCTATGTTGATCCGAATTTCACGAGCACAGTCACGATCACACGTGAGTCTTTGCCCGTTATTTCGAATATCGATTCAACCGAGGCGCTCGAGCACAATCGACTGCGCCTGCGACGGATGCTGACCGACGCCGATCCGCACGAATACCCTAAACCGCAGATGTCGCGCGGTGATTTCAAAACCGCCGCGGGCGCCTACGAATATGCGATCGCGCAGCGCGATCGACTTCTAAGGGCGCTTGGAAAAAACAAACCCGTTCGGGCCGCACACTGTCGTGGTGTCGTAGAGGCCATCGCAGTTCGCGTAGCAGATCATCCTGACTCGGTGATCAATGCGGCGATGTTGAGTAAGTCGCGAGACGGCAGATCGGAACGGAGCATCTCGACTGCCATCTGGTGCGCGGTATTTGCCCGCTACCTGCAGCTGCCGCCGCAACAACTGGTCGATCTCGCTGTGGGCGGATTGTTGCTCGACATCGGTATGCAGAAATTGGCACCGACGCTGCTCGACGATGACGCGGTCTACAGCAAGCGTCAGAAGCTTGCTGTGCAGGCGCATGTCAGACTCGGTCTCGATATGCTCGAGCTCATACAGGATTTCCCGAAGGTGGCGATTGAGATGGTGAGTGAGCACCAGGAGCGCCCCGGTGGTATCGGTTATCCGGCACGCAAGGACAACGAGCAGCGCGGCGCTGCCGGGATGCTCGCAGGATTGGTCGATCAGTTTGACGTCATGATCACAGGCAACGCGCGGCGCGAACCGTTAGCTCCGTCCGAGGCGATGGGTGAGTTGCTCAGCGCCGCTGAAGACAGCGCGCGCGACACGCTGCTGGTTGAGCAGTTCATCCAGGCCGTTGGACGGTTTCCCAGCGGTAGTATTGTCGAGCTCAGCAGTGGCGAGATCGGAGTCGTCAGCCTGAGTGATCCCGAACGCCGACTGCGACCTGTGCTGCATGTCGTTGCTGATTCGAACAAGCAGCCGACCTCGGTTCGTGAGGTTGACCTCAAGTCAGGCAAACACGACCCGTCGAAACCGAAGGCGCTATGGATTGTCCGCGGACATCCCATCGGTGCATTTGGTATTCGGCCCGGCTCGCTCTTCGGTTGAATGTGTGCCTTTTGACGCTGGCGATTGGCGTATTGCTGATCGCAGGGCAAGCCGTTGGCGACGAGTCCCAGATTGTCGACACAATGACTCGAGTGCTCGAGGGCAGGCTAGAGACAGCAGCGGCACAGGCTCGGGACGCTGCGGGCGATAGCCAGGAATCTCTGGAGGCGATGCTCTCCACCGAGCTGGTCGATATGCAGCGCGGCGGGTATGCAACCCAAAACATTCGTGCATTCTCAGCGCTAGCACCATTCTGGGATCAGGCGACGTCAGACTTCCTGTCGCGTCATCGAATCGAAGACGGTCAGGTGCCGGATGCAGTGCTCCTCCTGCCGGGTAGCGTCGAGCGCGTGGTGGCCGTTGATCTCACACGGCATGTCGCATTTGAGGTGGTGCGCGATACGATCAAGGGCTGGAGGATCGCCGATTCGTTCTATGTGTCTAGTGGGCGTGCCGGTTCCGGCAAGCGCAGACGCGGTGATCGTAAAACGCCGGTTGGGTTGTATTTTCCGCTGCAGTCGCTGGATACCAGCAAATTGCCCGCTCGATATGGGGTTCGCGCGGTCACGCTCGATTATCCAAACGCACTCGACAGAATGCTAAAGCGCACTGGCGATGGTATTTGGCTGCATGGTATCAACCCGGACGCCAACATCCGTCCGCCCCTGGATACGGACGGTTGCGTTGCGTTTGGCAACGTGCACATCGAGCAATTAGCGGATCGTTTGCGTTTGTCTGAGACACCGATCGTGATGTCGGCGAGCTTGCGCTGGCGAGCGGCAACGTCTGACCCGGATGAGGTTGTCAGTCTGCGCGCTGCGGTCGATCGTTGGGCAGATGCTTGGGCGAGGGGCGATGTTGAGGGATTTGTTGCGCTGTATGCGCGCGACTACAAGCGATTCGGGCAGTCCCCGGAAGGATGGCGCAATGCCATCCAGCAGCGGTTTTCGTCGTCGCCGGTGTCGTCCGTCGCCGTGTCGAACCTTGCGCTGTACCGAGCGGATACCGAGCGAGGTATCTACCTCGCCCGCTTCGATCTGGAAGTGAAGACCCCCGCCGAGACGGTATCTCTCACCCGAAGGATCTATTGGCGGAATGGCCCCTCGGGCTGGGAAATCGTCGCCGAGCAGGGCAACTAAAGACGCGACTATCGCTCGCTGGCAACCAACTCGTCAACAACGGCAATCAACTGCGGTTTGCTGCCGGCACGCACTTCGTCGGTGCGATATTTTCCGTTGATGACCATCGTCGGCACACTCGAGATTTGATACGCGCGGTTGAGCGACTTCGCCTGCCGCATACGCGTGTTCACTTCGAATGAGTTCCAGCCGCCTTCGAACGTTTCCTCGTCGATGCCAAGACGTGCAAGGAATGAGCGAATCTCCCGCTCCGTACGCAGGCCTTTCTTGTTCACGTGAATTTCGTTGAACACAGCACCGTGCAGATCGAGGTTGTCCTGCACCTTACCGGCACCGATCAATGCCTCGATGGTGTAGAACAGCTGTGCATGCGTCTCGAGTAGTGGATTCCAGACTGCCGGCATTTTTACAAACGTCACGTCTGCCGGCAGATCATTGGACCAACGGTTCAACATCGGCTCGAGCTCGTAGCAGTGGTTGCAGCCGTACCAGAAAACCTCAGCAACTTCGATACCGTCGGTGCCAGTGATGGTGGTCTTGGTTGGCTGATAGCGCGTGAAATGCTCACCAGCACGAAACCGTTGCGGCGAATTCGCCGCTGGCTCTTGCGCCATACGCAACGTCACCTCACGCGCTTCCGCTTCAGCATCGAAGCTGCCATCGGATTCTTCGACGGCCTCGAGCTCGCCGGAGTTGGGCGTCGCCGACGTCGGCTGCGGTGCGGTCTCAGCGACAGTCGGCGCGGTTTCGACTACTGGATCGGCAGTGATTTCAGGCGTATCGCTGCCGCAGGCGGTCAGCGCCGCGGCAACCAGGATGACGAACTTCAGGCGCATGGCGGTCATGCTGTTCTCTCCGGTCTGTCTAGTTCAGGCCTTGCAGATAAGACGCAAGTGCGTCGATCTCTGCGGGTTCAAGTTTAAGCGAGATCGTGGTCATGATGTGCTGTGTCTCGACATTGGACCGCTTGTCGCCGTCTTCCGCGTAGGTGCGAAGTGCGCTGGCCGTGTATGCCGCATGTTGGCCGCCGATGATCGGATACGGCACGCCCGGGTTGCCTGCGCCCTGCGGCCCATGGCATGCGATACATGCCGGGATTCCGCGCTCTTTGTCGCCGCCGATGTACAACCGCTTTCCGACATCCACGCTGCTCGGGTCAGAGACCTCGCGAACTACCGCGGTTTGCGATGCGTAGTAGGCGGCAAGGTCTTTGATGTCTTGGTCGGACAGGCCAACTGCCTGTGCGCTCATAAGTACGTTATTGCGGTCACCGCCTCTGAAATACTCGAGCTGCTGCGTGAGATACTTCACGTGCTGGCCTGCAATACTCGGCCACACGGGATTCAGGCTATTGCCGTCTGCCCCGTGACACGCTGCACAGATCGTGGATTTCTCTTTTCCGGCCTTCGGATCACCGGCCTCAACCGTGTCCGCCGCGAATGTACTGGCACTCGCCAGACCCAAGGTTACTAACGCCGCCGCACAACCCCGTGCGTCGAACAAAGCTCTAAGATTCAAGGTGCTATCCTCATTCCAAGGGCGATTGATGTTCGCCCGTGATAGTTTCACTCGAGTCCGCCATTATACACGTAGCCCGGATCGTCTAACATCTTTAGCGGCCGTCCAGCTTTTCTCTGAGCCTCAAGATGTCGTTTTTCCCAAATGCCAAATTTTTGCTGAGCGCCAATGCGGCCAACCAGTTCGTGCCGGACGAGGGCGCCGAAGTCGCCTTCGCGGGGCGTTCGAATGCCGGCAAGTCCAGCGCGATCAATACCATCGTCCAACGCAAACAGTTTGCAAGAGTGTCCAAGACCCCGGGGCGGACTCAGCTGGTCAACTTCTTTGAACTCATGGTTCGGCGGCGCCTTGTCGATCTTCCTGGTTATGGATTCGCTCGGGTTTCAAAACAGATGCGCGATCATTGGCAGACGCTCATATCTGATTATTTTGAGCAAAGACAATCACTTGCCGGATTGTTCGTAATTGTCGATATCCGTCGTGGATTGTTGGATTTCGATCGCATGATGCTCGATTACGCCGAGAGTCTGGAAATACCTGCACATGTGCTCCTGACCAAGTCGGACAAGCTCAAGCGTGGCCAGGCCAAATCCGCACAAATAAAGGCCGCCCGAGAGCTCGGTGAGCGTGCGGGCATCCAGCGGTTTTCTTCGCTGTCCGGTGAAGGTGCAGAGACGGCGAGGGATACGCTTAAGCGAATGCTGTCCTGGCCTGCTAAGTGACCGGGCCTGTTGCGTTTTCGTTCAACATTTCAGCGAGCCATTTTCGGGCCTCGGCCCACTCACGCCGAACCGTTCGTACGGAAATGCCGTAAAGGTAGGCCGTCTCTTCTTCGGTCATTCCCGCGAAGTAGCGCGCGTCTACGATATGCATCCAGCGCTCGCGGACCTTCCCAAGTTGGTCCATAAGTTCGGCAATCAATACAACTTGCTCGGGCGTTTCGCTGAACCCTGGCAGCATTTCCTCGACCGCGTCGAGCGGCACATCGCGCTGCGCCCCGCCGCGCTTCTCGCTGATCCGGCGGCGTGCGTGGTCGACGATTACATGTCGCATGGCGAGTGAGGCTGTGCGTTGAAAATGCTGCACGGACTGATACCCCGACCCTTTGCCGAGTTTCAGATAGCTCTCATGTAACAGGTCAACCGTATTCATGGTGTCGAGCTGCGCCCTTCGTCGCCGCATACGCGCGATGTCCATTAACGCGTCGTAGTTCTCCCGGAACAACCGATCCGCCATATCGCGATCATGCCGTGTGTACTCGGTCATCGTGACGTCTTCGAACTCTTCGCTCACCGCGGAATCCCTCGTGTGGTTTGGGCCAGTCTGCAACAGCCATAACACCTGTCAACCGGCCGTTGTCGCCAATTCCAATGACTTTGGCCGCTTTTCGGGCGCGCCTGCGTAAGGACAGGTGAATCTAATAACCCATTGAGGCCAAGCTCATGAATCTGCTACGTATGTTTTTCATACTGTTGTTGCTCTCCTTATCCTCTCAGCTGTTGGCTGACGAAGACGCTGAACCCTCGCATCGCATCATTGTGAATGGTGAGGCGCTCAGCCAGGAGCAGGTCGACGGTATCATCGCGCTCTACGGTTCCGCGCAATCCGGAGACTATTGGTATGACGCCGTATCCGGACTGTACGGTCTGGACCAGGGTCCGCCGATTGGTCAATTGCATCCGGGTCTTGCTATCGGTGGGCCGCTCCAGGCTTCTGCGTCTGGCGGTGGCAATGGCTGGACCACCGGCGTTTTCATCAACGGACGCGAAATTCACACGATGGAATATTTGTTCTACCGAAGCATCTTTGGCCAGGTGTTGCCGGGTCGATTCTGGATGAATGCCCAGGGCGTGGGTGGCTATGTCGGCGGACCTGCCACTTTCAGTGTGCAAGACGCGATGGCGCAGGCGAGTCGACGAGCCGCTGGCGGAAACGGCGGCTCATCCTCGGTCTTTTTGCCAGGTACGGGTGGGCGCACCGGTTTGCACGCGGGTACCGCGTCGGACGGATGTACCTATGTCGTTGCAGGTAATTACTCGAACGATTTCTGCTGAAAACAAATAACAAAACAACAACACCCTGTAACCCGGCGCTTCAGCGCCGGGTTTTTTTTTGCCGGTTTTTTCAGGTCACCGCGTAATGAGAACTGACAACAGCGCAACTCGTCATCGCGCTCAAAAATATTCAATACAAGGAGTTCTCATCATGTTTAGGTCACTTGCGGTACTCGCACTTACTGTCCCGCTTTCGGGATGCTGGTTTTGGTTCGGCGACGATGATTCAACCCCGAACTACAATTTCACGGAGTTTGATACTGGTTTTGATACTGGATCGGACAACGGCGCATCCGGCAATACGCTGTACTTCGAGACCCGGGCCGTCATGGTTCGCGACGATGCGGAATCCCTGTTGCTCAACAAGAGCTTCACCGCTTCGGCGGGTACGTTGCTCGACGAAGTGGCGACGGGGATCGGTATCGAGGTATCCCGACCGAGCGCGGATAGCTGTAGCGGTGGCCTCGCCGCATGCGAAGTCTGGAGTATCACTGCTCGAAACGCAGAGTCGGGTTACTGGACAGTGGGTGCCATCGGTCCCGGCGACACGGAGTCGCAAACGGAGGCGGGTGTTTACGCGGTGCCGCAAGCCTCCGATAGCCTGCGGGTCACCGATTTCTCCGGACAGTCTTTCGGCTCCTCGTCCGATGAGTTCGTACTGTTAACCGAGGATGGTCGCCTGATGGTGCAAGGCTATGGGCCGCTGCATAACCGCTATGAGGACAACCAGCGGCTCGTTGACAGCTTTCAATCTGAGTACACGCCGCACTTTCTCCAGGTTGTCGACAACACGTTGTTAACCGGCATCGCTGAGGTAGCGGCGATTTCGGCCGACTACGGTGTTGCGCTTGCGCACGATGGCACCGTCTATGAATGGTGGGACGGGTACGCTGAAGGCGGCAGAACCCCGCGCCGGTTTGCCGCGCTGATGGATTTGGCTGCTGCTCAAGGTGCGACGGTCACTTCCGTCGTTGTGCCGCAGGATCGATATGAGGGTGGGGGCGGCGTCGGCGTACAGCAGGATGGCGGCACTGGCGCTGCACTGCTGAGCAATGGTCGAGTCGCGGTGTGGAGCTACGTCTCCGCATCCGGGGTTCCCGGGTTCAGCAGTTCTGTCTCGATGCTCGCGGGCATCAACAGCGTTACGGATATTTCGATGCAGGGCAATTACGTCAGTTTCCTTCGCTCGGATGGCTCCGTGTGGGAAATGGGCGAGCTTGGTCGAAGCAGTGAGTATGCGTCAAACGTACTAACTACGCCGACAGCAATTCCTGAGATCAACAATGCGGTCGCGGTTTCAGGACGCAAAGCCTTGTTGAGTAATGGGCAGGTGATCGCGTGGCAAGCAACAGATGCCAACGCCGGGTCCAGCACGCCATTTCTCATTCCCGGTATTACCGATGCAGTCCAGTTACCGGATTCCCGTCAGTCCATGGCGCGCCGCGCCAACGGCGAGTATGTCGCGTGGGCATGGTCGTTCGGTAGCGATCAACCGCTGAGCGCGATCGAGGTAGATTTTGGCGCCATCGGTGAACCCGCGTACATCGCCGGGAACTTCGTCATCGACGCGGCCTGCAACCGATTGTGGCGAACCGATATGGCATTCAGCGTGTTCGAAGGCGGACGCTTGGTGGTCACCGGTGAGCCGGTCGCGCATGTCGGCGGACTCGGCACTTGTGCATCAGAAACCGCAGGGCATGTCGTTCATGTCTATGTGGTTGGACGCGGTGATGTTCAATCGACGGATGAGCGTCTGACTTGCGAGAGAACACCACGCTTTATCGGCTATCGACACTGCACGTGGGTCGGCGCACAAAACGAAGCACCAACGTTGATGGCAGTTCCAGCGGCCGACGCACAGTTCCGCGATTGGCGTTGGGACTGCCAGGGCACAGACCTTAGCAGCGGCATGTTGTATCCGCAGCTCGGAGACGAGGAGGAAATGCAGCAGCCGAATAGTGAAACTGTTTGCAAAGCGACGTTTGAGAGTGCGGAAATTCTGTAGAGTCCCGAGGTGGTGGTGGCGCACATGTTCCCTCCTGCCATATACGTCGCCGCCGCCTCGAAGACTTTAGGCAAAAAAATCCCCGATACGGTAAGCGACCGTATCGGGGAAGCATTGCAACCAAGCCTTGGGGAAAGCCTGTTACCAGCCCGTCCAGGGAGGAGAAAACGGGCGAGTACACACTGCACTCATTACGTTTGAGCACAGCCGGCGTGTTTAGTTCCCCAGAATTGAATTCGTTAGTGCGCCTCGTCCCAATTTGCGCCGAGCGATGCATCGACCTTTAACGGTACGTTCAGCTTGCTGGCGCGTTCCATCCGTGACACCACCTCTTGCATCAGGTCTTCCGCGTCTGGCGATGCCACCTCGAGTACCAACTCGTCGTGCACCTGCATGATCAACCGCGCATCTGCGCCCGAATTGCGTAACCAACCGTGCACGTCGATCATCGCGCGCTTGATGATGTCGGCCGCGGTACCTTGCATCGGTGCGTTGATCGCACTGCGCTCGGCATACTGGCGACGTTGGACGTTGCGCGATCGAATTTCCGGCAGGTACAAGCGCCGTCCATGCAGAGTTTCGACATAGCCATCATCGTGCGCTTGTTGTCGTGTCCGCTCCATGTAGTCGTGCACACCGGGGTAGCGTTCGAAGTAGGTATCCACATAAGTCTGTGCTTCACCGCGACCAATATTGAGCTGGCGCGCCAGGCCAAATGCTGACATGCCGTAGATCAGCCCGAAGTTGATCGCTTTCGCAGAGCGACGTTGGTCTGCGGTCACATCATCGAGCGCCATGCCGAAGACTTCGGCGGCGGTTGCTCGGTGGACATCCGCATCGTTTGCAAAAGCATCCAATAGTCCCTTGTCCCCGGACAGGTGCGCCATGATGCGCAATTCGATTTGAGAGTAGTCGGCTGCGAGCAACGTGTAACCGTCGGCCGGAACAAATGCCTGTCGTATGCGCCGGCCTTCCGGCGTTCTAATGGGAATGTTCTGCAGGTTCGGGTCCGATGAGGAGAGACGCCCGGTTGCCGCAACTGCCTGGTGGTAGGAAGTGTGTACGCGATCATCGTTGGCAATCAGCGTTGGCAACTTATCGGTGTAGGTGCTTTTCAGTTTCGATACCGATCGGTAGTTCAGAATGACCTCAGGCAGTTCGAACTCAGCCGCGAGCTCAGCAAGCACATCTTCGGCGGTCGAAGGTGCACCTTTGGCGGTCTTGCGTTTCACGGGCAGCCCCTGTTCCTCGAACAGGATTTCGCCAAGCTGCTTCGGCGACCCAAGATTGAATTCGCGACCTGCGAGTTCGTGCGCACGCAATTCAAGCTGCGCCATGCTGGCCGCAAGTTCCTCACTCTGCTGTTCCAATAGCCCACGGTCGATCAATACGCCTTGCTCTTCCATATCGAGTAAAACGGGCGCTAGTGGGCGTTCGATATCGTCGTATACCGATTGCAAACTCGGTATATCCGCCAGCGACTGTGCCAAATGCTGGTGCAGCTGCAGCGTGATGTCGGCATCTTCGGCCGCATAGGGCGCTGCAGTCTCGAGATCGATTTCGTCGAACGTTTTTTGCTTCGCACCCTTGCCCGCGACGTCCTCGTACTTGATGGTCGTTCGACCGAGATAGTGACGCGCGAGCGAGTCCATATCGTGACGCGAGGCCGTCGAGTTCAGGGTATAGGACTGCAGCATCGAGTCTTGAGGGATACCGCCGAGCGATATGCCGTAATGCGCGAAGATGTGCGCATCATATTTCAGGTGATGGCCGAGCTTGGGTTTGTCACTCTCGAGAAACGGCTTCATGGCGTCGAGCACATAGTCGCGCGCCAGTTGTTTTGGCGCCCCTTCATAGTCATGCGCCACCGGAATGTAGGCCGCGGCGCCCGGTTCCACACACAAGCTGATGCCAACGAGTTCCGCTTTCATATAGTCGAGACTGTTGGTTTCGGTGTCGACGGCCACGAGCGACGCGGCTTCGATCTTTTTGAGCCACTTTTCAAACGCCGCCTCGTCCAGGACCGTCTCGTACTCAGCAGGCGTTTCGGGTGGCGCGGCTGTCGGCGGGGTGTCTCCCGTGGTGGTTTCCTCCAACTGACGTAGCAGTGTGTTGAGTTCCCAGCGCTGGTAAAGCGTTCGCAGGGCGTTTGTATCGGCAGCACCGGGGCTCAGTCCGTCTGCGGCGTGCTCAAGTTCACAGTCGAGCTTGATGGTGGTGAGTGCCTGATACATCGGCAGCTGATCCATGTGCTCGCGCAGACTCTCACCTACCTTGCCCTTGATCTCATCCGCATGCTCACGAATGCCCTCGATCGAATCGTACGCTGCGAGCCATTTGGCCGCTGTCTTTGCGCCGACACGCGGTACGCCGGGGATGTTGTCGGCGCTGTCGCCGACCAGCGCAAGGTAATCGATGATCTGCTCTGGCCAAACGTCAAACTTGTCTTTGACCCCATCCCGGTCGAGCGTCGTATTGCTCATCGTGTTGACGAGCGTGACACCGTCGCGCACGAGCTGTGCCATGTCCTTGTCGCTGGTGGAGACGATGGTGTCGATACCTTTCTCGGCTGCCTGTACAGCGAGCGTGCCAATAACGTCATCCGCTTCGACACCAGACACTCGTAGCAACGGCAAGCCCATTGCGACGACGATGTCGAGCAGCGGCTGAATTTGGCTCCTGAGATCGTCTGGCATGGGCGGACGTTGCGCTTTGTAGTCGGCGAACATGTCATCACGAAAAGTCTTGCCCGGCGCATCGAAGACCACACCAACGTAGTCGGGCTCCTCGTCGCGGATCAGTTTGTTCAGCATGTTCAGAACCCCGTGCAGCGCGCCGGTCGGTTCACCATTGCTGTTGGTTAACGGCGGTAGTGCATGGAACGCACGAAACAGATAGGAGGAGCCGTCAACCAGCAGGAGTTTCTTCGTCATCTTCTTCGTTCTCTTCGGAATCGGCAGGCGTTTCGGGAGTCGGGGTCTGTGCAGCGGGCGGCAGGTAGAGATCTCCTGTTTGTCCACAGGCGGTTAGTGCGACCAGCAACAACAGGGCGACGAGCTTCTTCACGAAGGATTCCCCAGCACCGCCATGGTCAGGCGCGTAATGGTCGTCAATTTGTCATTCTCGTCCACCTGACGGATCGACCACACTTGAGTCTGTCGACCGATATGCACCGGCGTCGCGGTTGCACTGACCCGGCCGCTCCTGACGCCGCGAATGTGGTTGGAGTTGATATCGAGCCCGACGACGCGGTAGCGCTCGAGATCGACACACAGTGCTGCGCCTAGGCTGCCGAGAGACTCCGCCAGAACGACACTCGCACCGCCATGGAGGATGCCATAGGGCTGGTGGGTGCGAGCGTCCACCGGCATGGTGCCGGTGATGTAGTCGTCGCCCACGTCGACGATCTGGATGTCCAGGTGCGCAACCAGCGTATTCGCGCTCATCGCGTTCATTGCATCCAGTGTTGGGATGACTTTGGAATGCCAGATCATTGGGGTCTCGTCTGTTGCATCGGGGGCGGAGACTATAACCCGTTCGTCTCAGGTCTTGCCGTATTCCTTGCCAACGCGCCGGTACGCCTCACGGAAACTGATGCCTTCTTCAACCACCAGCCGATTCGCTTTCTCGGCCGCGTACAAGCCATCGCTCATCTGGATGTTCTCCGGGACGAATTGCACCCCTTCGAGCATAGCCTTCAGGATCGCGAGGGTGTCTGCAGCAAGGTCGATGCAACGGAACAGGGGCGATTTCAGTCGTTGTAAATCCCGGTGATATCCGGAAGTCAGCTTGGTCGTGATCGACAGACACTCGTTCAGACAGCCGTGCGCTGTGGCCGGGGCGGCACGGATGAGTTCCA
Source organism: Pseudomonadota bacterium (assembly GCA_038521865.1). Classification (GTDB taxonomy): domain Bacteria; phylum Pseudomonadota; class Gammaproteobacteria; order Steroidobacterales; family Woeseiaceae; genus CALBPI01. The sequence continues at coordinate 25,066 of JBCBKO010000005.1, forward strand.
GCACATCAGGGTTGCGCTTTTGCGGCATGATCGACGAGCCAGTAGTGAGCGTGTTGGGCAGCGTGACGTAGGCGAACTCTTGCGTATAGAACAACAGCAAATCCGCCGCAATTCTTGAGCAATCGTTAAGCAACACGGTCAGCTCGAAACAGATGGTGGCCTCTGCCTTACCGCGCGCCAATTGAACTGCTGTGACCGGTTCCTGAACCGCATCAAAACCAAGGGCGGCTGCGGTGTGTTCGCGGTCGATCGGGATGCCGGGTGTGCCGTATCCCGCTGCACTGCCCAGAGGCCCGACGTTGATACGAGCGAGGCAGCGCTTCAGTGCAAGCGCATCATCTTGCAGGTTTGCTGCGAATCCGCCGCACCACAGCGGCACACTGCTCGGCATGGCTTGCTGCATATGCGTATAGCCAGGAAGCACGGTTTCCGGTTCACGACCCGCCAGTTCGAACAGCACCCTGACGATATCGTTGGCGCCCTCGGTCAGCGACTCGACCGCGTCGCGCAAATACAACCGAAGTGCAGCCAAAACCTGATCGTTGCGCGAGCGACCGAGATGCATGCGTCCGCCGGCTGGTCCTATCGCCGCCGTCAGTCGCGACTCCAGTGCGGTGTGGGCGTCCTCATCCTCGAGTGCGATATGCCATTCGCCTGCCGCATGCGATGCGCCGAGCTGGCTCAAGCCGTCCACAATCGCGGCGTGATCAGAGTCGTTCAGAAGACCTTGCGCATGCAGCATATTGACGTGCGCTGTCGATGCGGTGACGTCGTAACCGACGAGACGTTCGTCGAGCAGATGGTCTTCGCCTGCTGTGTAGCGCAGCACGCGATCGTCGAGACTCGCCCCCTTGTCCCACAATCGCGTCATGACGTGCTGCCGGATTGCTGTTCAGCAGGGGTGAGTGCGTCGATGGAATCGACAATCAGCGTACCCGTACCCTCGTTGGTGAAGACTTCGAGCAGCAGGCTGTCGGGCAATGCGTGCGAAATCATGTGTACGCGCTGCACGCCGCCCTCGAGCGCCGCATCGATCGCAGCGGCCTTGGGTAACATGCCGTCGGCGAGGCTGCCGTCGGCCTTCAGTTTAGCGAGCCCCGCACGGTCGACGTAGCTAACGAGTGAGCCCGGGTCAGTGGCATCCGCGAGGATGCCGGGTGCGCCCGTGGCAAGGATCAGCTTCTCGGCCTGTAACGCACCCGCGATTGCAGCAGCCACCGTATCGGCGTTGATGTTCAAGAGCTCGCCCTGATCGTCGGCGGACAGGGGGCTGATGACCGGCATCAATCCGTTGTCGAGTTGCTTGTTGACAACATCGATATCCACGCCGTCGATATCTCCAACAAATCCGTAATCCACCTCACCACCTTCGGTTTCGACCGGTGGTCTTCGGTGCGCCTGAATCAGACCGGCATCAACGCCGCTGATCCCGACCGCTGGAATGTCGAGATCGCGGCAGGCCGCCAGAATCCGTGTGTTGATCTGCCCGTTAAGGACCATCGCTGACACGGCGAGCGCGCCTGCGTCGGTTACCCGACGCCCCTCAACGAATGTGCTATCGACACCCAGTGCGTTAGCCAGCTCGGTCGACTGCGGACCACCGCCGTGCACGAGGACGACTCGAATGCCGACCTGATGCAGGATGCCGACCTGCTCCATCAAGGCGCGGGTTGACTCAGGCTTCGCGAACACAGCGCCTCCAGCCTTGAGCACAAACACCTTGCGCTTGAACAACCGGATGTATGGCGCTGCGTGCTTCAGCGCCGAAACGACAATGGCACGCTCTTTTGGTTGTCTCATGCGCCCGCTCCCATCATGTCGTAAAGCACCGCCATCTGCGCGAGCATTCGGTTGCGCGCTTCCGGAATCACAATACTGCGAGGACCATCGAGAATTCCGTCGGCAACCACCACGCCGCGACGCACGGGCAGGCAATGCATGAAGCGGCAGTCTTCCTGTGCATTGGCAAACCAGGGCTCGTCGATACACCAGTCTCTGAGGTCCGCGCGGGCTGCCTCGTCACCAAGCTTGTCACCATAGTGCGTCGTCGATGACCAGCTCTTCGCGTACAGGATATGTGCGCCCTCGGTGGCGGCAGCGCGATCGTCTGTTTCGGTCAGTGAGCCGCCGTTCGCCTCTGCGGCAGCACGCGCCTCGTCGATGATTGGTTTTGGTAGCGCAAAGCCTTCCGGTGCGAGAACGGTGACATCCATGCCGCGCATCGCGGCCATGTGCACCGTGCTGGCAGGCACCGCAAGTGGCAACGCTTTCGGGTGCCACGCCCAGCTCAGGACGAATTTGCCGCCCTGGCTCGGAATGTCGAAATCATCCAGGGTCTTCCAATCCGCCAGGCTTTGGCAGGGATGGCGAACCGCGGACTCCATATTGATCCATGGTTTGTCGATCAAATCCGCAAGCTCAAGGAACCGGCGATCTGCTAGGTCATCGTCGAGGTTTTTCCGGTCTGCGAAGGAGCGCATGCCCATCGCATCTCCGTACGATGCGATCACCGGGATCGCTTCTCGGATGTGCTCCGCCGCGCTGCCGTCCATCACAATCCCGTCACGAGACTCGAGGCCATGGATCGACATATCGGGCGAGATAACGAATGCGCCGCCGCCGAGCCGTGCCATGGCTGCCTGGAATGAGGCGAGCGTGCGAAGCGAGGGTGAAAGAAACAGCAAGGAAAGGACTTTGCCAGCCAGCGCCGTGGGTTCCGGGTGATGCTCGAGTCGTTGAGCGAGTTTGACCAACGCGCGCACGTGTTCGGTGGGCAGTTCACCCAAATGATGGAAGCGATTCATGATGTGGTCTCCGCGTCGATTTGACGCAACGCCGAAGCGAGTAACTCGATATCTGCAGCTGTGATATTTAACGGTGGCAGCAGACGAAGAATGTGCGGGTCGCCACTGGTGCCGGCAAGGATGTCGTGTTGCAAGAGTGCGTCGCGGACCTCGCGTGCCGGCGGCTCTGTCTGTAGACCGAGGAGCAGTCCTTTTCCCTGAACACCGGTGATCGGTCCGACTACGCATTGCGCCCGAACTTGTTGCTCGCGTGCCCGTGCGTTGTCGATCAGTTTGTGTTCAGTAATGGATTCCACGACGCTGCGGATCGCCGCGCTCGCCATCGGACCACCGCCAAACGTGGTACCGAGATCTCCGATCTGGCAATAATCAGCGACACCTGATGAGGTGAGGACCGCGCCGCATGGGAAGCCACCACCCAGCGACTTGGCACAAGTCGCTATGTTCGGTTTGACGCCAGCATGCTCGAACGCGAAGGCTGCGCCGCTGCGCCCCATCCCGCTCTGTACCTCGTCGGCGATCAGTAGTGCGCCAGAACGCGTCGCCGACTCGGCTAATGCCTGCACAAACTCTATCGAGAGATCATAGGCGCCGGCGACACCTTGCACCGGTTCGAAAATGACCGCTGCGGTTGCGTCATTGCAGCTTTGAAGTGCCGCTTCGACATCGTCACGCGGCACATAGGTAACGTCGAATGGCGTATTGGGGAAGCCGTACCAGCGCTTTTGGCTGCCCCACGTCACCGCACCGGCTGCTGCGGTTCTGCCGTGGAAAGCGCGTTCGATAGCCACCACGTGCTTGCGCCCGGTGGCGAGGAATGCGAGACGCAGCGCATTCTCGTTTGCCTCTGCACCACTGTTCACGAAAAACGCGTGCGTGAGATGTGGAGGTGCAAACTTCACCAAGGCTTCGGCTGCACCGGCGCGCACGTCCATGGCGACGGCATTCGATTGGAAGGGCAGTGCCTGCCACTGATCACAGAGCGCCTTACCCAGCGTCTTATCGTCGTAGCCGAGTGCGGCGACCGCATGGCCGCCATACAGGTCGAGAACACGTCGACCCGTGGCGTCGATCAGGTGAGCCCCCTCGCCGCGCACAGGCTCGAAGTCGAGTTGTGCATACACGCCGAGCAGGTGCTCCCGTTCGCGCGCCTGCAGAGTTGATGCGTTCATATCAGCTCCATCCGACCGCAGCGGTATCGAGCCCTAATGACTCTGGCCAGCCGTTTAGTCGATTCATCCATTGCATCGCGCCGCCGGCCGCCCCTTTCAATAAGTTATCGATCACGACGGTGATACAGATAGCCTCGTCATCGCGAGCTACCGAGATTCGCGCGTGATTGCTGCCCACGACCTGCTTTAGTCGGGGTGCGGTTGTACTGACGCTCACGAACGGATGCGACTCATAAAAATCGGTGAGTGCTGCTGTGAGTGCAGCACTGTCGCTATCGGTTTTGGCGGTGGCCATGACCGTCATATGAATACCGCGTGCAAAGGGTCCTGCGTGCGGTACGAAATGCAGGGTCGGTGTCTGATCGACGGCGGCCGCGACCTGTGCCACGACTTCCGGTGCGTGCCTGTGCGCGAGTGCCTTGTAGGCAAACAGATTCGCGTGACGCTCCGGCATATGGGTGGTCGCGATCGGTGTCTTGCCCGCACCGGTAGCTCCGGTGACACCGTTGGCAAAGAAGTGGCCATCCGACCAGCCGAGCGCTAGTGCAGGCACCAGTGCGAGCTGCATCGCCGTCGCGAAACACCCGGGCTGGCTCGCGTGTGGGTGCTCGCCTTGCGCGACGAACTCGGGTAAGCCACGGGCGAACCGATCAATCAGATTCGGCACAGGGTGCGGTTGTCCGTAGATGCTGGCGAAGGCATCCGCATCAGCAAATCTAAAATCGGCGGAAGCATCGACGACATGTGTTTCCGGGCGCTCGATCAGCGGTGCGAGCTGCAAGGCTGCTTGCGCGTGTGGTAGCGCGCTGAATACGGCTACCGGGCCTTCCGGCAATTTGTCGATGGCGACATCGTACTGGACGAAGGTCTCAGTCGGATAGGTCGTCGCCAGGTGTTCGAACTGTTGCGCAATCGGTTCGCCCGCATTGCTGCGCGCTACCGCCGCCCGCAGCGTCAGCTCCGGGTGCCCGGCGATGAGCCGCAGGAATTCGCCGCCAACGTATCCGGTCGCACCGAGCACCAGGCAAGGCGTCGTCATGAATCCACCCCGAGCGCATCAAAGACGGCATCGCCCAGCTGCTGCCCATGCGTCAGCGCGTTGTGACCCGGCAAGTCCATGTATTGCCGGATCAGGTTGACCCCGACTGCGTTGTCGGTCGATGGTCCGGTGACAACGGCGGGTTCGATACCGTATTGCTCCCGAAGAATTTTGGCACCGCCCCAGGCGCCGACCGGATCATTGGCACACAACACCACCGCTGTGAGCGCGTCGCGCACGGCGGTGTCGGCGAGGATCGCATCGACACCGTAAGTGCCGAGTAGTCCGTCACCGAGTTCCATGACGATCACATCGGGTTTCTCGTTTGACAGTTGGCTTAGCAGACTACGGGTCAGAGCCGGGCCGTTGTCGCGAGTTGTGGTCATGACACCAAAATCGGAAAAGAGCATCGACTCGGTGGCGCCCGCATCCTCCATCGCCAGAATGTCACGCCGCAGAGCGACGCCTGTCGCCTTGCAGGCCGCGACGGTCAGTCCGCGAGCACGCAACCGACTGACGATGGCGCAAGCTGCCGCCGTTTTACCGGAGTCCATACAAGTGCCTGCGAGCGCGACAACCGGCGTACCGTTGACTTCGAGGCTGGGGGCATCCGGTAGCTCGGTCTCGCCGGCACGCGCTGCGACTCCAATACGCTCACCGAGATAGGGGAAATCGAGAACCATTCCAAGAACTTCGCAATCGAACGGTACGCCGAGCTCGGGGTTGGCCGAATCGCAGTGTCCCATGACGCCGCCGATATTGAGCATTTGAATTGTGTCCCCTCGTTTGAGTTCACTTGGCAGCGAACCGGAGTAGCCAAACAGGGCTTTTCGATGTCCGAGGGCCCCGACGACGACATCGCCCTCTTTCAGCACTGCCATCCGCCCGCTCGTCAGCTCGAGTGTGTTGTAGCGCGATTTATTGTTTTGAATGCGAACCGCAACGAGGACACCCTCCTCACAAACGATGTCATCCGAAAGGCGGAGCTCTCTACCGAGGTTCAGTGATTCGGCTAGCGAGGCGATCTTGTCGGCCTCGATGGTGCGACTTGCGTGCATCAGTCGATCGCTCCTGCTCGCGCTTGCAGAATGCCGGGCAGCGCCCGCACTCGTGAGTAGCCAAGCGCATCACGGGGCGTCCATTCGCCGGCCGCCTCGCCATAGACGCCCTTGCTGGCCGCCAGCAGGGAGCGCGGTGCATCGACACCCTCAACAAACGCATTGCCTGCACGCAGCTTCATTTTGACGCGACCGGTGACAGACGCCTGAGCACTCAACAACAGCGCCTCGATATCGCGGCACGCCGGATCAAGCTGACCGGCCTCATGAACCAGATCACCGTAAACCGCAGCCACTTGATCTTTGACGCGTTGCTGCGCCGCGCTGAGTGTGAGTTTCTCCAGTTCGCGATGCGCTTCTATCAGTAGCTCTGCCGCCGGTGCTTCGAAAGCCACGCGACCCTTGGTGCCAAGGATGGTGTCGCCCACGTGGATCCCCCGCCCGATTGCGTGTCGCGCACCGATCTTCTCCAGCGTTTCAATCAACTCGACCGGTTTGGCGTGTTCGCCATTCACCGCAACCGGTACGCCCCCGACAAAATCGATATCCAGGGATTCGGCCGGCGAAGGTGCATCCATGACGCCGGGCGACAAAACCCAGGCGTCTTCCGGGATGCTGCTCGCGCTTGTCAGCGTTTCCTGCCCGCCGATCGTCACACCCCACAGTCCACGGTTGATCGAGTAAGCGCCACCGCTGACCGGCAGCGGCAGGTCGCGGGACTCGAGGTATTCGATCTGATCTTCGCGTGCCCACGAGTTATCTCGAACCGGTGCAAAGACCTCGATGCCCGGCGCCAGGGCCGCCAAAGCCACTTCGAAGCGCACCTGGTCATTGCCAGCCGCGGTGCATCCATGCGCAATCGCGCTGGCGCCCGCCGAAACCGCAAGCTCGGCCATTTTTGCTGCCTGCACACCGCGCTCGGCGCCGACGCACAAGGGGTAGCGCTGTCCGCGCTTCACGTTGCCTGCGATCAGATAGCGCAGCACGTCATTGAAGAATTCTTGTCGCGCATCCACCAACTGGTGGCTGATCGCACCGAGTGCCAGTGCACGCGATTCCAGCGCCTTGGCGGTTTCGCTATCGATACCGCCCGTATCGACAGTGATGGTCATTACGGGACGGCCGTATTCGGCACTGAGCCACGGGATACAAAAAGAGGTATCCAGACCGCCCGAGTAGGCCAGCAGGATGGGTTGCGATGCGTCGTTCATGTCGCGAGCTCCGCCGCGCTGCTCGTTAGTCGTTCCTGCAACATCCGGCCGGCGGCGGTGCCGGTTGTCGCAACAAAAATCGTGTCATCGCCCGAGACAGTGCCAACGATTTCGGGCCAATCTGTGCGGTCCAGCTCGACGGCAACGCGTTGCGCCGCACCGATAGCGGTATGCACAACCACGAGGTTGGCCCCCGCCATCGAGACTTTTTTGACGAACTCGAACGCACCGGCCACGACCTCACCTGAGTCGGCGGGCGTGGGCAGCCGATAGCCGTCGGGGTTTTTCACCACCCGCAGCTCCCTGAGGTCGCGACTGATGCTCGACTGCGTGACGCTATGTCCGTGTTCACGCAGACGACGCATCAGTGCAGCTTGAGTCCTGACAGATTCGCGTGAAAGCAGGTCGCGAATGGCCTCGCGGCGCGCGGTTTGTTGGTGGACATCAACAGGCATTGACAGTCTTTTCGATAACAATGCGCATAAATTTATTTTTATCTGCATAAAAATGCAACCTCTTATTCAGTTATGCTGCGCGCTTTTCGAGGATTGCCATGTCTGACTCAGTAGTAATGGACTCAGCGCCATCACCCGACGCAACCGTGATTCTGTTGCATGGTCTTGGCGCGGATGGCCATGACTTTGCGCCGGTCGTGAAAGAACTCGCACTACCGGCGTCGGTGCCGATCCGGTTTCGGTTCCCGCATGCGCCGTCACGACCGGTGACGATCAATGGCGGCATCTCCATGCCCGCCTGGTTCGATATTCTCGGTCTCGATCGCAGCACGGCCGTTGATGAGGCCGGGATTGCCGAGTCAACGCGGCAGCTTGGCCAATGGGTCGACGAGGCTGTCGCCGATGGCTTCGCGCGCGAGCGCATTGTTGTCGCCGGGTTTTCACAGGGCGGGGTGATCGCACTGAACTATGCGCTGCGTGAAACCCAGCCGTTGGCGGGTGTGATGGCGTTGTCCACCTATCTGCCGCAACAGCAGGAATTGGCTGCGGCTCACGCGGGCCGCCAGGCAGAGCTGCCGATCTTCATGGCACACGGGATTCATGATCCGGTGCTGCCACTCAGTCTCGCCGTGGAGGCAAGAGAATTCCTGCGGTCGCTCAAGTACAAAATCGAGTGGCACGAATATCCGATGCCGCACTCCGTGTGTGCCGAGGAGATTGTCGCAATGCGCGCTTGGCTAGTGAGTCTTCTGGCGCCCGCAGATTCTTCGGACTAGTCGAGGCTGAACTCGAGGGATACCCGTTGCGCAGAGGCACCGCCGGGTAGGTAATGCTGCTCGGTCATTCTCACCTGGCGATCACTGTGCACGCTCAAGAGCGTAGAACACCGAGTCCCGTACTGCTCGCCTAGGATGAAAGGTGCCGATAGCAGCCGCCGCCGTTCCAGTGCGCCGGGCTCGGCGGGCAGCACTTCGTCCGGAGCCTGAGTTCGATCGCGCAAGAAGTTGAAGTAATGATCCGGGTCGTCACTGCCGAGCAGGATCGCGGAGTGGGTGTAGGCACGCGCTGCGGTGACCTTGGGCCAGGGTGTGTCGAGGAGCGCGTTGCTCAACGCATAAGTCCCGACCGGTAAGGGACCTTGAACATACCCCTCGGCACGATTTGTCGCGTAATAGAGCGCGTCACAATCGCCATATAGTAAGTTGAATCCGGCATATTGCGGCCCGGACTTCTCGAGCATGGCGGCGAACTCGGGCTGTTGCTGACCGCCTGACAACCACATTGGAATCAACTCACCGCGGCTTTTGGGTGCTGCTGCTGGCTCGGGTTCACGAAAATTGGTGACGACACCGAAGCGGCCATTCTTATGGATGGCTAGCCAAGCGCCGCCAGCGAGTGTATCCCGACCGCCGATAATACCCACGGGATCCTGCCATTCGTGTAGCTCGGCGCTCGGCCGCGCGAATGCCTCGTCGCGGTTGGCCGCAAGCAGCATGGGGATGTCAGCGTGTTTTCGCCACGCCAGCATGATCAGGCACATTAATAAGTGTTCCGGGAATACGCCGAGGCCGTCTTCGACGGCCCCGGCGCGTCGGTCAGGACTGCTGCTTCAGAAGATCACGAATTTCTGTCAGCAACTTCTCTTCTGCAGAGGGCTCGGGCGGCTTGGCTGGCGCCTCTTCCTCTTCCTCTTCTTTCTTCAGTCGATTCATGACCTTGATCGCCATGAAAATGGCGAAAGCGACGATCAAAAAGTCCAGCACGGTGTTGATGAACTGGCCGTACGCGATCACTGGCGCACCAGCCTCGGTGGCTTCTGTGAGCGTTGCATAGTCGTCGCCGGTCAGATTAACGAACAATTGGCTGAAGTCGACGTTTCCCATCAGCAGGCCGATAGGCGGCATGATGACGTCTTTGACGAACGAGCTGACGATCTTGCCAAACGCTCCGCCGATGATGATGCCCACAGCCATGTCGACGACATTGCCTCGCATCGCGAACTTCTTGAATTCTGACAACATATTTTTTCTCCCTCTCTCCAAAAAAGCGCGCTCTTGATGGCGCGTAGCGGCGCAGTGTAGTCGAAGCAAGGGTTAGGGTTCTAGCTGGAGACGAACTGTCGCGCTCCCGGTCGACGTCGTCGCTCGGTGCGAATTTCGCAGGCCGGACAGACGTGGAAGTCCAGCGCATAGCGATCATGCAGGTAATGCGTATCGCAGCTTCCACAAGCGATGAGCGCGAGCATGTCGTCTCTATCGACCGCCAGCATGAGGGTCCATGCCCACTCAAAGCTGAACAGCGGCTGTTCATGTACCTCGCGGTAGGCCGCATAGGCTGCACAGAATCGGTGGCCGCAATTGACGGTCGGTGTTTTCCAGCAGGTTGTCAGTGCGCCACCGTCGTCGACGGCGACCAAACCGTAAGCAATGAAGAGATGCATCAGTGTGGTTGCTTCCAATTGGTGGGCCGGGTTCTTGACGAAACGAGATAGCTGCCGCGGTGATTTGCCGCGGCGTCGCCGAATCGTAGAACCGTTGCGGCCAGTGAAGTAGCGCTGGCAAAGCTTGCGGATGCGATCGTCCGACAGGCCGGTGCACGATCGAATGGTGCTGGTGCGTGCCTCGAACCGGATCATCGTCAATGCAAGGTCGGTTTGAGCGCGCTCGCGGATGTAACGCTCGTTCATGGGGACTCCTTTAATTTCCATAAATGAGAAAAAATAAACATATAAAACGTTCGACTGCTAACCTACCGTTTAGTCAAGCAAAAATAAATATGTAGAAAATCGAACATATAAGGAAAAACAGAGGGAGTCCCGTATGTCTGAAACACGCTTCAATCGTGAGCTTTTGGAAGAAATTCATTCGCTAAATCAATTGTTTGTAGAGCAGATGCTGCGAGCATCGGACCGGGGTGCGTTCGCTCTGGATAAAAGCCTCGCTGATGCTTTGCGCATGCCCGGATTTGTTTTGCCGCGGTGCCCGTTTCTATTGTTCCGCCCCGCAAGACGCGACGCCAACTTGAGTGTGGGGACGGTGATACCCGCGCAGGGTGATGAGACTGCGGGGCTGGTCAGCACCACGCTAGCGCTGCTGCGCAGCGTGGCTCGCGAGGATCTCCCTGCGGCGTGTCTGCTAGCAGGTGGAGATGCGAATTGGTGCGAGTCACTCGCTGCACTGCGACCCGATGCCCTTCTTGCGCTCAGTCAGGCCTGCGATCTCAAGCCGCGCCTGGTGGACGTGCCTGGCTTCTGGCAGGACCTGCTGAGGTCGCGCTCGGTGTCGAGGTTGCAACGCGCCAGTCTCGGCGCCACCGGGCTGCAACTCATTTTGTCGAGGCGTAACCGACTGTCATCTTTGGCCCCGCGCCCACCAATAGCTGCGACCAGAGTTGCGGACGCGGCCGATGACAGCAATCCGGTCTCATGAAGCGAGTGCCACTGCCAGACATTTGGTTACAATGGCGAGATGCACGCGCTAGATATTCAAGGTCTCACGAAGACCTACCCAAATGGTGTCCAGGCACTCCGTGGCGTCGACTTTCAGGTCGCCGAGGGCGATTTCTTCGCCCTGCTTGGTCCGAACGGCGCCGGAAAGACGACGACCATCGGGATCGTTACCTCGCTGGTGACCAAATCCAGTGGCAGCGTAAAGGTGTTTGGTCATTGTCTGGATAAGGAAAAGGCGGCGGCGAAGCGCTGTCTCGGCATCGTGCCGCAGGAGATCAACCTGAACCTGTTCGACAAGGTCATTAACACCGTGGTCAATCAGGCGGGTTACTACGGGTTGCCCCCCAAAGTGGCTTATGAACGCGCCGAGCGCTACCTGTCCGAGTTACAGCTTTGGGATCGTCGCAACGACATCTCACGCAACCTATCGGGCGGAATGAAGCGCCGGCTGATGGTCGCTCGAGCGTTGATCCATGAGCCACGACTCTTGATTCTGGATGAGCCGACAGCGGGCGTGGACATCGAGATCCGTCGTTCGATGTGGAAATTCCTGCAGGACATCAATGCACAGGGCACCAGCATTATCCTTACGACGCACTATCTCGAGGAAGCAGAGACGCTGTGCCGCAACATTGCGATTATCGACTCAGGTGAAATTGTCGAGAACACCTCCATGAATCAGTTGTTGCGTAAGTTGCAGCGAGAGGTGTTCGTGCTGAGCCCCACAAAGCCCCTGGATGCGGCGCCCGAAATCACCGGTTTCGAAACACAATTGCGACCTGATGGCGATCTGGAAATCGCCATGCAGCGTGGCCAAAGCCTGAACGAGATTTTTGCGGCCTTGCAGCAGGTGGATGTGACCGTGGATTCAATGCGCAACAAGTCCAACCGATTGGAGGAGTTGTTTCTCAATTTGGTGGATGAGAAATCGCGCAACGAGGCGGTGGCATGAGCAGTGTGGTGATGCAGAACTGGGTCGCGTTCCAGACTATTGTGCGCAAGGAATTTTTGCGCGTGATTCGAATCTGGGTGCAAACGATCGTACCGCCAGCGATCACGATGACGCTCTACTTCCTGATTTTTGGTTCATTAATCGGCAGTCGTATCGGCACCATGGATGGCGTGGGTTACATGCAGTTCATCGCGCCTGGATTGATCATGATGTCGGTCATCACCAACTCCTATGGCAATGTTGTGTCGTCTTTTTTTGGGGCCAAGTTTCAGCGACACATCGAGGAGATGTTGGTCTCACCCGTGCCGAACTCGATCATTATCCTGGGTCATGTCGCTGGGGGTGTGGTCCGCGGACTGATGGTTGGCGGACTAGTGTCGATCGTCGCACTGTTCTTTACGGACATGACCGTAGCGCATCCGCTGATCACCCTCGCGATGGTGGTACTCACCTCGATCGTTTTTTCGCTGGCCGGATTCATTAACGCGATGTTCGCCAAGAAGTTTGACGACATCTCGATTATCCCGACCTTCGTGCTTACCCCGCTCACTTATCTTGGCGGCGTGTTTTACTCGATCTCCTTGTTGCCGGAATTCTGGCAAAAGGTGTCACTCGCCAATCCCATTCTCTACATGGTCAATGCCTTCCGTTACGGCATGCTAGGGCAGTCTGATATTCCTGTCGGCATCGCATTTGCACTCGTACTTTTTTTCGTGGCGTTGTTATTCAGTACGTGTGTTTTTTTGATGAATCGCGGTGTGGGAATTCGCGACTAGCTCGGTATGTGTGGCCGATTCGCGTTTTTCTCCGCGGCTGAAGCCGTCTCGCAATTGTTTGGTGTCGACGACGCCATGTTGACGATCCGACCTCAGTACAACATCGCACCGACCGATCTTGCCGCGGTGATTCGCTCCGGTGAGTCGGCGCGGGGTGTTTCGATGATGCATTGGGGGCTGCTGCCATTTTGGGCGAAAGACAAGAAGATGGCCTCGCGGATGATCAATGCGAGAGCGGAAACGGTTGCTGAAAAACCGGCGTACCGCGATGCCTTCAAAAAGGCGCGTTGCATTGTTCCGGCAGATGGTTACTACGAGTGGGTTGCCACCGCGGGTGGTAAGCAGCCCTATTACATCAGCGATGAGCGCGATCAGCCACTCGGCATGGCGGGGCTGTGGTCCCACTGGCAATCAAAAGATGGTGAGGAGCGCCTGGATACCTTCACGGTATTGACGACCGAGTCGACAGGCACGATCGCCGATCTGCACCACCGCATGCCGGTGATGCTGGATGATGTTTCGGCTGAACACTGGCTTGCCGGTGACGGCGACAACCCGCCTGTGCTGCGCGAGATTCTGAGTGCTTCCGCCGCAACACCACTGCGCGCATGGCCTGTCACCAAGGCGGTTAACAATGCTCGTAACGACGGCGAGGCATTGATTGAACCGCAACAGGATGAGGATTGAGAGTCAGCGCTCCAGCGTACCGACCACCAGCATGCCGGGACCGCCGTGCACCCCAAAAGCAGCGCAGACCTCAGTGATATAGCAGTCCACCACATTCGGAATGACTGCATTAAGAGCCTCGGCAAGTGCTGCGGCATCCTCGGCAGCTCTGCCGTGGCCAATGGCGAGGCGCACCGGTCGCGAAAGATCCAGTCGTTTCGCGATGTACTTCGCAAATTTCTTTACTCGATTGCGCCGGCCGAAAATCACGCCCTTGGCTTTGACCTCGCCGCTCGGCAGTGTCTGCAGCACGCCGTTCAGATTCAACATGTCTGCAAGCGCCTTGCGTGCCGGTGGCACACGCCCACCACGTACCGCGTACTTGAAGTCACTGACGAGCGCGTAGGTGCGCGCATCGGCAATCACTTTGGTCAACTCCGCCTTGATCTCATCGATCGACATGTCACGTGCCGCCATCTCGGCAGCTTCGCGCACAACCAATCCTTGTCCGAGTGTGCCGTTGCGTGAATCGACGACGTGGATATCACCACCGGCGCTAACGCGCTCCGCAGCGCTGACGGCGCCAGCAAAGGTACCGCTGACATGCCCCGACAGTGTGATCGCGAGGACATTGCGAAAGTGACTCGCCAGAAACTGATACTGACGACGGTAGTCACCCGGTGAGGGCTGCGACGTCGTGGGATGGATCGGATTGGTTGCGAGCTCATCAAAGAACTCGTCTGGACTGATGCTGAGTTTGTCGAGATAGCCCTGCTCACCGAACTGCACCCTCAACGGCACAAAGTTGATGTCGAGCCGCTCCATGTCCTCTTCGGTAAGGTCCGCGCAACTGTCCGTAATGACAGCGACGCGCGGATTGTCGCCGTGCGTCGTGTGTTGCTGACGGTGCATGTCGTCAGCCTTCTCGCCTTTGACGGTGCCGAAGTCGCGCGCCAGTCGAAACACCGCTTCCGGTTCGTTTACATGGATATGAATCTTCGCTTTGCTGTGCGATCCGGCAAGCACGAGGCTGCCGCCCATCTGGCCGAGCGCTTCGCGGAGTTTCCGACGGTCGATGTTCTCACCGACGACGATGCACTCCGTGCAGTAGCGGTAATCCAGATCGACCTCTTCGCCGGCCATCACCGAGCCGTCGATATCTTCTGGAAGGTCCAGCTTGTCGACCACTTCACCGTCGCGGACATACGCCAGCATGCCGTGGATCATTGCAACAAAACCCTTTGCACCCGCATCGACTACGTCCGCCTTACGCAATTCCGCAAGTTGATTCTTCGTCGCTGCCAAGGCCGTTTCGGCTGCGCTCAGGCCGTGCGAAATCAGCGAGCCAAAATCGTCCAGTTTCGCATGTCGAGTCAGCGCGTCTGCGAATGCGTCGATGACCGACAGTATCGTGCCTTCGCGAGGCTCGGATAGCGCATCCCTTGCGTACTGCGAGCCTGCCGTGACCGCGTTGGCGAACGATTCGGTCGTAAACCGACTGAGCTCGGCTGCTGTGTCGCTAACGCCCTGGAAGAACTGCGCGAGAATGGCGCCCGAGTTCCCACGTGCACCATCAAGCAGCGCATCCGCTGCATGCGCGAGGAGCTTGTCGAGCGGTGGCGGTTCTTTGGTGAGCACGCCGCCCATCGCGCCAACCGTGAGCGCCATATTGGTGCCGGTATCCCCGTCCGCAACCGGAAATACATTAATCTTATTCAGGCCGTCCTGGCTGGCAATCACCCGCTGCACGCCGTTCTTCAGCGCGTTTTGCATTGCGGCCCCGTCCAGATATTGCATCGCTACCCCGTCTTTCCAGTGATCGCTGTCGCGTCAGTCAACGCGCACGATGAATCGGTTACGGCCATCCTGGAACACCACGCCCTCTGGCGTGATCTCCACGAGGCTCAAATTGCTTGTTACGCGCGCCCCTTCCGTGACCCGTTGGCCATCGACGAACGCAAAGCGCCGGCCGGGATCGGCATCATACACATGCAAACTCACTGCAAGCGTGCCGAAATTCTTGCCCGTCTCAAGCGCGTAGGTGGCATAGGTTGGGTACTCGACCAACCGTTGTGGCGTGCTGGCCGGCGCTGCTGTGTCCGCTGCCTCACGGGGCTCATCGATAGGTTCGACGCTGCGGCCGATTTCAGATGCAGTGTCTTGTTTAGCGACCTGCTCGGACAGGCGCTCCACCTTGCTGGTGCGAGACGCGACAGGCGGCGAAGTTTGAGTTGCAGGCGCCGCGGTCGTCGGCTGTGGGTCAGCGGCAGTGACTTGAGGTTCGACGCGCTGAGTAGGTGCGGGCACGGTCTCAGCCGTCGGCTCGGGTCGGGTAACCAGCCAGAGCACCGCAATGGTGTTGATGACAAGTAGGACTGCAACGAGGATCCACCAGCGGTTGGCGTTCGATTCGCCAACGGGACGAAGCGCTGCGGCCGCTTCAGGAGCGCGGTGACGGCTACGCTCGGCGTCGGATTTTTTCAGAGCATCGAGTATGAGCGACATCAGAGCGTTCCTATTCCCGCCAGCGCCGGGCCCTCCGGAGCACCGAGCGTCGGCGCACCCGGCTGACCGACCTCGGCATTGATCATCATTTGCGTACGCTCGCCGACCAAGCCGTCGACCACCAGACGGCGACTCGCCTGATACTCACGCACCTGTGTTTCTAGCCCATCATCGTAACGATCCGAGTCCATCGGCGGAATGGGCTCACCGACGATCGCGGCGAGACTCTGGCGCAGCCACAAGACGGCCGGTCCGCGCATGCCCGGCGCTAGCGCAGTTTTGGGACTCGCTGGGGGTGGTTGCCAGAGCAGCAGGAACTCGCCATACCAGTGGTTGGCGAGTTGGCCTGGTGCCAGTGCGATTTCGCTGGTCGGCGTACTCAATGTGACCTTATCGCCGTCCCATTCGCTCAGCACCACCTGGTGCTCCGCCCCATTTGGCATGATGAGATTCACAATCGCAGGACGATCGAGGGACACGAGCGGCAAGAAAGCACTCGTTGCGGTATAGCAACGCAATCCGTTCGAAGCCGCTTGTTCGCAAGGCGCGGCATTCTCTGCGGCCAGCGTGAGTCCCCATGCCGCAAACAACCGGCCAAAGGCATCCCGTGTCCCGGTGGTGTCAGCGTTTTCCCCGAGCCAGTCGGTAAGTGATACGGGCTCTGGTGCTGCTGGCGTTGGGTCGGTCGGTTGCTCGGGTGCGGTCTCCACCGGGGGCGCGGGACGCTCGACGGGGCCGGCCGCTGCCGCGACGGTTTCGGGCTGAGTGTCACCTCGCCACTCGCGCAGAATGAGCGTTGCGGTCACGGCCAGCATCAATACCGCAGCCACTGCCAGAAGACGGCCGGCAACGTTCGCGCTGCGCTGCGGGGGGCGGCCAAGGACCTCATTGGCAGCGGTGTCGATCATGCCGCGATCAATACGCCGCTGTTCGCGACTCCAGGCGCCGAGCAATGCGCGATCCGCGATCAGGTTCATCAGGCGTGGTATTCCGGAGGCGAGCTGGTGAATCCGGTTCATTGCGCGGGTGGTGAAGATCTCGCGAACCGCACCTGCGACCTTGAGCCGATGTTCCAGGTACTGCGCCGCTTCACTAGTGTCGAGAGGCTGCAAGTGGTAGCGCGCCGTAATGCGTTGAGAGAGCTGGCGCAGATCCTGGCGCTCCAGCACCTCGCGCAGTTCAGGCTGTCCGATCAACACGATTTGCAGCAATTTGTTGCGCGTTGTCTCGAGATTGGTGAGCAGGCGAATCTGCTCGAGCACTTCTGCAGAGAGATTCTGTGCCTCGTCGACAACCGCGATGGTACGTCGTCCACGCCCATGAGCGTCGAGCAAGTAGTCGTTCAGTGCCTCGATGTAGGCGCGGCAGCTGTTCGTATCTTCCGGCGGCTCGATCTCGAGTTCCCTGCCGATAGTTGCGAGGAATTCGAGTGCTGTGAGCTGTGGGTTGAGCACCAGCGCGACATCCGCCTCTTCCGGCATTTGCTGCAGGAGGCTGCGAACGAGCGTGGTCTTGCCGGTGCCGACCTCACCGGTGAGTACGATGAAACCATCGCTCTCGGTAATGCCGTAGACCAGATGCGCTAACGCTTCTGCATGCCGGGCGCTCATGAAGAGGTAACGCGGATCCGGCGTGATGTTAAACGGACGTTCCTCTAGTCCGAAAAAGTCGAGGTACATAGCCGTCCTATAGTAACCGCGGCGCCTGCTACTGATCTAATCGCTGTCGTCATGCTCCAGGGTGCGCGCTGGGCGCAGCGCCGCAATTCCCAGCTCGCTGAAGCGTTCGCGCACCTCGTCGATGGCGCCATCCACTTCCACCGAACTGGTTGACGAGTCGCCGTCGAACATATCGAGCTGCTGCTCGGTCTCCAACGCTTGTCCACCCACGCCCAACAGTCGCACGGCTTGCCCCGGATGCGCTGCGCGCCATTCGCGCAATAGCTCCAGCGCGGCGTCGTAGATCTGGCGGCTGCCATTGGTGGCCGGTCTGACCCGGGTCTGGCGTGTAAAAGTCTGGAAGTCGCTTTGCCGGATCTTGAGTTGTATGACACCGGCAGCGAGCGATTTGTTGCGCAAACGAGCTGCGGTTTTATCGGCGAGTCCACTCAAGGCGCGTTTGAGCGATTCGCTGCTCGAGAGGTCGGTATCGAACGTGCGCTCGCTACTCACCGACTTTTCGTCTCGGTCGGGAATGACTTCACGGGTGTCTCGGCCTGAAGCACGCTCGCGCATTCTGAGGGCGTACTTGCCGAATAATCGATGCAACAAGGGCTCGGCGGCGGACTGCAAGTCACCGAGCGTCGTGAGACCTGCTGCCGACAGCTCCGCTTGCTTGCGTTTGCCGATGCCCGGAAGGACGCTCGCGGGCAGCGATGCGAGACGGCTTCGCGCGTCGGCCGCGTTGATCACCGTCAGCCCGTCGGGCTTATCGAGATCAGAGGCGATCTTGGCCACAAGTTTGTTGGCAGCGACGCCGACAGAGGCGGTCAACGCAGTTCGTTCCTGAATGCGCACCTTGATCGTTTGAGCGATATGCACCGGGTCACCGTGAAGACGTTGGCTGGCCGTGACATCCAAAAACGCCTCGTCGACGGAAAGTGGTTCGACCTGCGGTGTAATCTCGTGAAACACCTCGAAAACCTGCCGGGACACCTGTTTGTAGCGCTCGATACGCGGGCGCACGCAAATCGCGTCGGGACAGCGCCTCAGGGCCTCGCGCATGGGCATTGCCGAATGGATGCCGAAACGGCGCGCCTCGTAGCTCGCCGCCGCGACGACACCGCGACCTCCCGTGCCGCCGACGAGCAGCGGCAATCCTGCATGTTCCGGATGATCTCGCTGCTCGACGCTGGCAAAAAACGCGTCCATGTCGACGTGCAGGATCGCGCGATCACTCATGTCTCAATCGATACGCTGCACAATGCGACGCGCCAGCACCGCGAGTGGTTCAGCCGCTGCACCGAACGGCTCGAGCAGGGCGAGCCCTTCTTCGTAAAGTCGTTCGCAATCCGCCTTGGCTTTTTCCAACCCAAAAATCGCGGGCCAGGTGGCCTTGTCGTGGACGAGATCCGATCCCGCCGGTTTTCCGATGGTCTCGGTGTCGCCTTCGATGTCGAGAATGTCGTCGCGAATCTGGAACGCGAGTCCGAGGTTTTCCGAAAATTGCTGCAGCATTTGACGGTGCGCACCAGAGGTTTGTGCAGATATCGCAACGGGCATCATGACCGCCGCGCGGATTAGAGCGCCCGTTTTTTGTGCAAACATTTGCCGCAGCAAAGCGCCGTCAATTTGTTTGCCCTCCGATTCGATATCGATGGCCTGACCGCCGGTCATGCCGAGCGACCCACAGGCCTGCGCCAACAAGCGCACCATCGTGAGCCGTGCGGGTGCGACAGGGCCTGTGCTGCGCGCCAAGGTCTCAAACGCGAGCGGCTGCAGTGCGTCGGCCGCCAGGATTGCGGTGGCCTCATCGAACTGGCGGTGCACGGTGGGGCGGCCACGCCGAAGATCATCGTCATCCATTGCAGGCAGATCGTCGTGGACCAGCGAAAACGCGTGAATAAGCTCTACGGCGACCGCAGCGTCGTCCAGCGTTTGGCGGTCGTCGATGCCGAGCACTTCCCCCGTGGCGTAAACCAGCAACGGGCGGATACGCTTGCCGCCGTTCAGCGTGGCATAGCGCATGGCCTCGTGCAGTCGAACGGGCGGCGTGTCTGCTGTCGGTAGTGCTTGAGCAAGCGCGAGATCGACCCGAGCGATATAATCAGGAATAGCGTTTTCGAACGACACGATACGAGACAACCCCGGTAACAGAGCCGCTATTGTGCGCGCGCGGACAATGATTTGACAGATCAACCAGAGCAAATTTCACGCGCGAGTGCTCATGCGCATCCCAACATCGCGTTGGTCAAATACTGGGGCAAGTCCGACACCGGGCGGAACCTTCCCGCGACCGGTTCTTTGTCACTTACTCTGGGCGCGCTTCAGACACACACCACGGTCGCCCGGGGGGCATCGGACACGTTGATCGTGAATAGCGACTCCCGTCCCGAGATGGCGGAGCGGCTCTTTCGCTTTCTGGATTCAGCCTTTCCGGATCGCCCAGCGCTTTCTGTAGATACCCATAATGACTTTCCCACGGCCGCGGGACTTGCATCCTCAGCGTCCGGGTTCGCCGCGGTGGTTTGTGCGGTCGATGGACTGCTGCAGTCTGGCCACTCACAGCATCGACTGGCGCAGTTGGCGGGCGGCGGTTCAGGCTCAGCGGCGCGCTCGCTATACGGCGGCATCGTGAGGCTCGATGCGCCCACTACCGAAGATGACGACATCCGTTTGCGACCGCTGGCCGAACCTGCGGATTGGCCGCTGGAGGTTTTGGTTGCCGTCATCGACGAAGGTCCAAAGGCGGTTGGCTCGACGGAAGGCATGGAGCGGACCCGCGCGACGTCGCCGTATTACTTGGGTTGGATCGATAGCCATGCTCGCGATCTTGACTTGGCAACGGACGCGGTCGCCAAACGAGATTTTGCTGCACTGGCTGACGTGACAGAACACAGTTTCTTCAAGATGCACGCGGTGATGATGTCGTCACAACCGGCACTGCTGTACTGGCTACCGGCGAGTGTGGGTGTGGTGCGCCTGATTGCGGATTTACGTGCACGTGGTTTGCCAGCATGTTGCACGATGGACGCAGGACCGCAGGTAAAGGTCGTGACGACGCCGGATGCGGCGACGGAGTTGGCGAGTGCGCTGGCGGGGGTGGCTGGCGTGCAGCGGGTCATCCGCTCGGGGCTCGGCAATGCCCCGGTTGTGAACCTCGAACGATGACGGCTCGCATGATGCAGGCGCCCGGCAAGATGATGCTGTGCGGAGAATACGCCGTGCTCGACGGCGCGCCCGCTTTGTTGGCTTGCGCCGGACCGATGGTGACCGCGCGAATCGAGGCCATCGAGCGCTCGCCCAGCATTGTGGAAACCCGAGTCGATACCGATCAAAACTGGCACTTCAGTTTTGACGATGAGTTGCGTTGGGCCGAACCGAATCCTCCAATGTTGATCGATGCACTTCTGCGGGAGTTTCCGCCGCTGGAGCCCTGCCGCCTCAGCGTCGATTCCAGTGCTTTCTTTGACGAAGGCCGAAAGCTCGGTCTTGGATCCAGCGCCGCTGTCGCGGTTGCCGTCGGTGCTGTGCTCGGCGCTGCGATCGATGCAGAGGCCGTTGCGAAGATGGCGTGCGCCCATCGCGTATTCCAGGGTGGCAGCGGCAGCGGTGCGGACGTGCATGCGATTGCGACGGGCGGTGTTGTGCAGTTTGAACAAGGCGCGGCCACCTCGCTCCCAGCACCCCCGGAGGCATTAACGATTCAGCCGATCATCGCGAAAGCGTCTGTTTCCACCGTTGATCGGATCGCCAGATTTCGTTTGTGGCAGCAAACGGCATCGGGGGCGGGCGAACGGCTCGAGGCTCTTGGTGGTTGTGCGCGCGAGCTACTCCGCCGGTGGCGGGCAGGCGATAACCCAGCGATAATGCAAGGGTTTAGCGACTATCTGGCTCAGATGAGAGAGGTTTCCGATGCTGCCGGGTTGGATTATCTGGGCGGTGGGCATGAGCAGTTGATGCAACTCGCGCAAGACTGCGGCGTCGCCTATAAACCCTGCGGTGCGGGCGGTGGTGATCTTGGATTTGCAGTGGCGATCGACACTGAGCAAATGCGCAGGTTTCGACAGCTCGCAGTAGATGCAGGTTTTGCAACCCCGGCATGGCCGGTCGGCACAGTAGCACCGCGTGGGGACGCGGCGAGAGGAGCGATACATTGACCTCAGTATTCAGCGGATTCTATCGGCTCGCGGTGAGCGAGCGACTATCCGTATTGCACGAGGCGGGTGCGATAACCACCGCTGATTTCGCTGCACTCTCGAGCGGGGATGTGACACTCGACCGTCACGTTGCCGAGCATCTCATCGAGAACGTTATCGGTGTTGCCGGGCTACCTTTTGCGGTGGCGCTGAATTTTCGGATCAATGGTGTTGATCGTCTGGTGCCGATGGTGGTCGAGGAACCTTCGATTGTCGCTGCGCTGTCATCGGCTGCGAAGATCGCTCGATCAGCGGGCGGCTTCCGCGTCGATAGTGATCCAGCGCTGATGATCGGCCAGGTGCAGCTGCTCGATGTGGTCGATCCGGATGCGGCGCTTGCCGCCTTGGAAGCGGAGCGTGAGGCCATCCTGGAGGCAGCTAATGATGTCCATCCGAATCTGACCGCTCGTGGCGGCGGTGTGCGCGGCATGGAGTGCCATGTACACGCGCGCACCGAGGGTGGTCACATGGTGATCGTCCATTTGTTGATCGACACGTGTGACGCGATGGGCGCCAACCTGATCAACACGATTTGCGAGCAGGTGGCTCCGATGCTCGCCAGGATTGTCGAAGGTCGTGCGCATTTGCGTATTCTTTCGAACCTCGCTGACCGTGCATTGGTGCGCTCGACGATGCGCGTGCCGTTGAAGGCGCTGGATAGCGATCCGGTGCGTGCCGCTTCAATTCGCGATGGCATCATCGCGGCGAATGAGTTTGCCGAGTTAGACCCACATCGGGCGACAACTCACAACAAAGGGATCATGAACGGTATCGACGCGGTGGTTGTTGCGACCGGTAACGACTGGCGCGCAGCAGAAGCGAGCGCGCATGCCTTTGCCGCGCGTGATGGCCGTTATCGCTCACTCACTCGCTGGGTAGCCAACGACGAGGGCGACCTTGTCGGGACGCTCGAGCTACCGATAAAACTCGGTATCGTCGGCGGCTCGGTGCGGGTCAACCCGGTCGCGCAGCTTAGCCTGCGATTGGCGGGGATTGAGCGGGCTCGCGAGTTGGATGAAATCGCTTGTGCGGTAGGTCTTGCTCAGAACTTTTCAGCGATCAAGGCGCTCGCCACCGATGGCATTCAGCGTGGTCATATGGCGCTGCATGCCCGCAGCGTAGCCATCCAGGCTGGCGCGCGCGAACAGGAAGTGGACGCAGTCGTTGCCGACATGGTGAGCGAAGGGGCGGTCAAAACCTGGCGTGCGCGAGAGCTGCTTGACGCACTGCGTGCGAAATCGCCAGCTGCCGTGCCGCGATCCAAGATCGCTTCGGTCAGCAGTTCTGCCAAGATTATTCTGGCGGGTGAGCATGCGGTGGTTTACGGCCGCCGCGCACTCGGCCTACCGATGCCCCGAGCCCTTCGGGCCGAGATCTTTGCTTCGAGCGAGCCTTTGACGATCGACGTTCCGGACTGGCAGTTGAGATTTGATGCAGCCGACGATTCCGATCTCAGAAGTCCGCTCGGGATGTTGGTCGAGACCATCACCCGACTGCTCGAGCTTCCGCCTGCAAAGGGGCATATCGAAGTTGCGTCACGGATTCCTTTTGCGGCGGGTCTCGGTGGCTCAGCAGGCCTGGCCGTGGTGCTGATTCGTGCGTTGGCCAGGCTCTCCCAGCAGACGCTCGACGACGAGACGATCAATCGAGTTGCGTTCGAGTGTGAAAAACTGGCGCACGGCACGCCTTCTGGCGTCGACAATACGCTCGCGACCTTCGCCAAGCCCCTGGTATTCGCACCGGCTGCGGAACAGCGCTGGCGTGATCTGAAAATTGGCAAACCGTTACAGCTCGTGATCGCTTTTAGTGGCGTTAAGGGCGTGACCTCCGAACTTGTCGCGCGAGTCGCGCAGCGGCGTGAGCGGCAGCCGGGGGTGTATGACCAGTTGTTCGATCAAATCGATCTGCAGGTCGATCGTTGCCTCGATGCGTTGGCGGCCGGCGATCATCAGGCCTTGGGTGATGCACTGAACGTCAACCAGGGTTTGCTAAACGCGCTGGGCGTTAGCCACCCGAAGCTTGAGCAAATGCTCAGTGTCGCGAGAGATGCCGGCGCACTCGGCGCCAAGCTGACGGGTGCCGGTGGCGGCGGTTCCGTCGTCGCTGTCTGCGAACCGGAAACCGCAAACGCTGTTGCCGAGGCAATGCGCAAGGCGCGATTCGAGGCGCGAGTGATCGATATTCCGCCCACCGATGCCGCAGATGCGATTGTCTCGTTCGACGGGGAGGAGTTGATCCTCGTCGACAGCAACGACGAGCCCACTGGCTATCTCAGCAAAGCGGAAGCACACAATGGCGAGGGCACCCTGCATCGCGCATTCTCATTGTTCGTGTTCAACGATGAGGGCGAATTGCTGCTGCAGCAACGGTCGCATGACAAGCGTCTGTGGGGTGGGTTTTGGTCAAACAGTTGCTGCTCTCATCCGCGTCGTGGCGAAACCATGGAGTACGCAGTCCATCGACGCCTCGAGCAAGAGCTAGGCTGCACGGCCGAATTGAAGTATCTCTACAAGTTTGAGTATCAGGCGAACTTCGGGCCCGAGGGCAGTGAGCACGAATTGTGCTCGGTCTACGTCGGACGACTGACGAGTGAGGTTCGGCCAAACAAAACGGAGATCGCGGATTGGCGATTTGTCTCGCCCGAGGCGGTGGACGCGATGCTCAAGAATGCGCCCGACACGCTCACCCCGTGGTTCAAGATGGAGTGGGAGCGGCTTCGCCGAGATCATTCAGACGAAATTGCGGCGCTCGCATCGTCGGTTCAGGCCTAAGGCGGGGTTACGCCTGGAAGCGGTAGTACTCGATGCCGATGTCCTGAAAGCGATGATCGGTTTCTTTGCCAACGTCTTTGATGACGAACTCATCGGCATGCGATGCAGGCAGATCGTTCACCCGGCGGCCGTCATGTAAAGCTTCGTATTGCGCCTGCGTCAGATCTATCGGACCTTCAAGCGCATCGGTGAACCGCATGCGGCGGGTGGCTTCACGCCATGAATCGACGATGTACATCGGAATGACTTCTGCTGCGTCACCGCTGCCGTAGCCGAAGGTCAGGATTTCCTGGCCGGCGAGATCAAGGTCGCGCTCCAGTGCTTCCTCAAAACCGGCTGCCATCCATGCCGGCAATGCCGCAGTGTAGAGGTTGCCGAGATCACGCATGCGTTCGCTGCCAAGCGCAAGCTTACTCGGCACCATGGACTCGTAATCCGGGTGCTTCCTCAACAAGCGCGCTAGTGCCATGGTCAGCGGCATCGTCTCTTCATTGAGACGCTCGCGACTGGCGAGCGCCGCAACATCGTGAACTGCGGTGAGTTCAGCAACCAGCGCCGGCACATCGATGTCGCTGCCGTCAGCTAAGTCAGCAAGACGCGCCCGATGCGCATCACCGCCCGTGGCGAGTGCCCACAGATAAGCCACGGCGAGCCCGTTTTCCGGCATACGGCGGTAGGGCCTGTGCATAAAAATATGGTTCAGGCTCGCCAGATGATCGGCGGCCACGAGATCGCGCCGTCGATACATGTCGCCCAGCGCCTGGATCGTTTCATCTATATAGCAGGTGGTCGAATACTTGCCATTGAAGACCGGGAAGTCCTGCACCTGGTGAGTCTCGGTACGATCCTGATTGCAAAAGCGCAACATCGGCTTTCTGAAGTCCATAACACGGTAGTCAGATGCGCTGCCACTGCTCGGCAGATCGACCACGGCGAGTTTCGGATCTTCTTCGAGCAGCATCGCGACAGCGCCTGCGCCCTGCGTCGGTTCGCCGCTGCTACCTCGCTGGTACTCGGCAATATCTGCACAAACCACAATCGCCTGACTGCCACGTCCGTCCAGTGCGAGCGTGCGCAGTGCACTCTTCATGGCATAAACGCCACCGAGGCATGCGTGTTTGAACTCGGGGACTTCACAGGCACGCGACAACGGTGTCTTGCCCTCAGCGACGAGTGCTGAGTCGACCATGCCCTTGATGATGATCGCGCCTGCGGAATTGTCGAGGCTGGATTCGGTGCCGAGCCCAAGGAAACGAACGCGTTGCGGGTCGATTTCGTATTGACGAATCAATCGCAGGACCGCGGTCGCCGCCATGGTGTACATGCTGTGCTGGTGCCCACGCATGCGGAAGCTGTGCCCGACAACCTCGCGCATCTTGGACCACTGCTGCCCGGTCCATTGGCACCACTGTTCGAGTTCCACCCGGTAAGGCGGTACGTAGGTAGCGAGACCACTGATTCCGATGTTCATATTCTTTTAATACCGCGAGTCGTTAGTGACAGCGGGACGTGCTGACGCACCCTTACCGGGTGTGCTCGGATCGCCAATGGCAGCGCGGCTCTGCCGGAAGCGAAGGCTCGTTCCCCAAATGTGATTGTAAAGCGAAGTTGACAAGCCCTCAAGCGGCGATCAGTAGGTAATCACGATGTAGATGAGCGTGACGACTAACAAAAGCACGAACGAGGCCAGATACGCCGCGTTTATGATCAGAAACTTGGGGAGCGTCCATAGGTGCCCCTGACCGTAAACTTGTCTTAACGCCCGGTACAAATAGGTCCAGATGTAGATGCCGCCGATGACTGCTGGGATAACCATCAATGCTTCATGGAACCCGAGTGCATCTGCGACGTACTCGTAGAGCGTGATGACCAGCCAGCCCGTGAACGCAAAGGCGTGGTAGTGCATCAGCGTCAGTAGGTGTTCCACGTAGTACTTGCCAGTCAGGGGATAGAGCAGCTTCAGGACCAATGCCATCACCGGCAACAGTAATAGCGCCACCGCGGGCGCGGATTGCTCCATGCGCTCGAACAATCGTCTTCCCTTCGTCTCGATCAGGTCCTGACACACCTCGGTTTGGCGTTCAGGCGGCATGAGGCGTTGCAGCATCGGAATCCCGAAATCGAGGTTGATGTCACAGCCGGTGTTGCCGTAGCGATCACTGCTCAGCTCCAGACCCGGCATTTCATCGAATTCCTCAGGATCTGACGCAGACGGTGGCGCGACCTCAGGGCCGATTTCGGTGCTAGCGCTATCCCCGACGACGGGTGGGTCTGTTTCCGGCTCGACTTCTGGCGCTTTTTTACTTTCTTCTTCTCTAGCAGCATCCTCGAGGGCTTGCGCAAGGTCCGCGCGTTGTTCCGCACTTTCCAGTAGTTCGCGGGCCTTTTCCGGGCTGAATTCCTCAATTTCTTCGGCAACGCTTGCCAGTTCCCTGGCGATACGCCGTTCGACGTCGGCCTCGGTGCTCGGACCCTCATCTTCGAAGTCGATCGACGACCCGCCGGTCACCTGCATCACCAGGAAAAACAGAAAGCTCAAGACGAGATAGGTACGGAATGGCGGCATATACCGCATGCGTCGTCCCGCAAGATACTCGGAAGTCAGAAACCCGGGCCGTGCCATCAGTGGCCATACTGTGCGCCAGAGTCGCGAGTCAAAATCGAACAATTCGCCAAAGCCGTCGCGTAGAAGCTCGCCGAGCGTAATGACCCGAGCGCGGTTTTTTTGTCCGCAGTTCCAGCAATACTGGCCATCGAACGAGACACCGCAGTTCGGGCACGTCGCCATTTCGGCGCCATCGATCTTGCGTACCGCGCGGCTTGCATGCAGGTCGTTGCCGAACAGCTCTCGTCCCGCCCGTCTCATTGGGTCGGCATGTTCGAGCAGGTAGGTGTCGAGCGCGTTTTGATCGCGCATCAGGTAGTGGACCGTATAGGTCAAATCGCCGTTATCGGATTGCTCGGGCTTGAAGCGTTGCGCTTCCACAAATCCTGGAAGCTCGAGCATGTGCTTCACATGCTCCGGCAGCCACTCGGCCATCTCAGCACTCCGGGCCGCAGGGACCCGGAGGCTGACTTCATAGACGACCTGCGGCTTCAGCGTTAGGCCTCTTCAGGCTTGGGCTTTGATGCCGATCTCTTGGTCGTGCGTTTCTTGGTGGTCTGTTTCTTGGCAGTCGCTTTCTTTGCAGCCGGTTTCTTCTTCGCGGTCTTCTTGCGCGCGGGCTTGGCAGCAGCGCCGACACGTCCGATTTCATCGGGAGCAAAATCATCAACAGCCACAAGCTCTGCGACTGCCTCGTGGTAGCGCATCAACTGGGCACCTTCTTCCGGCAGCAGTAGACCTTTATCCATCGCTTCCTCCACCTGGTAAGGCAGATAGTCAGCAGTGATCTCACCGGCCTTGGCAGCGTCGCGTAGGCGACGCTCGAGTGGCTCAATCAACACGGCCTGCTCGAGCGCGGCCTGCAACATACCGAGCGCGTTGGTCGGTTGCTGCTCGCGGTAGACCTGCGCGCAAAGACGGTCGCGTGCCTGAGTCGGGTTGAGCATCAGCTCAACGATGTCTTTACCGATGCGGTCAGATGGCGCCGAGTAGGTGCGGCCTCTTGGGAAGATCAAAGCACGCAGCAACCACGCCACTGGTCGGTTCGGGAAGTTCTGCAGGAACTTGTGCAGCTGTTCCTGCGCCTCGTACATCAACGTGCGCACGGACCATTCGACCAGCGGTAGATCCTGTGGCTGTCGACCCTGGTTTTCGTAGTGTTTGAGTACACAGCTGGCCAGGTAGATGTAGCTGAAGACATCGCCGAGACGCGCAGACAGGCGTTCTTTGATCTTCAGACGTCCACCCAGGGTGAGCATCGCGAAATCCGAAGTCAGTGCAAACGCAGCGCTGTAGCGGTTGATGTTCTGGTAATAGCGCTCGGTGGGCCCGTGCAGTGGAACTTCACTGTAACGCGCATGCGTCAACGCCATCACGAAGGACCGCGCCGCATTGCTGATGGCGTAGCCGATGTGGCCGAACAGTGCTTTGTCGAACTCGACCAGCCCGCGCTCTTCATCGGCATCCTGCGCTGCGTGCAGTTCGCGCAAGACAAACGGATGGCAGCGAATCGCGCCCTGCCCGAAGATGATGAGTGAGCGGGTCAGGATGTTGGCGCCTTCGACCGTGATCGCGATGGGTAAGGCCATGTAGCCGCGGCCGAGATAGTTCTTCGGTCCCATCATGACGCCCTTACCGCCCTGCACATCCATGCCGTCATTCGCGACTTTTCTCGCGAGCTCGGTGCAGTGGTATTTCAGGATGGCGGAGGGCACGGCGGGCTTCTCGCCTTCGGTGATCGCACCGGAGGTGACGTCTACGGCCGCATTCATAATGTAGGTGTGACCGGCCATGCGTGAAATCGCTTCACCGACACCCTCGAACATACCGATCGGCATGTTGAATTGTTTGCGGATGCGCGCATAAGCGCCCGTTGCGAAGGTTGCTGCCTGGCCACCACCGGCGCCACTGGATGGCAGTGTAATCGCGCGGCCTACCGACAGAAGCTCAACGAGCATTTTCCAGCCCTTGCCGGCCATCTCCGGTCCGCCGATGATGTAATCGAGCGGCACAAACACGTCCTTGCCGCTGGTTGGTCCGTTCTGGAATGGCACATTTAGCGGGTTGTGGCGACGGCCATGAACGACGCCCGGCGTGCTGGTCGGGATCAGCGCCGCGGTAATGCCGTACTCTTTCTCTTCACCGATCAGTTGGTCGGGATCATAGAGCTTGAAGGCGAGTCCAAGCACCGTGGCGATCGGCGCAAGCGTGATGTAGCGCTTGTTCCAATTCAGCCGGATGCCGAGGATCTCCTCGCCTTCCCATTCGCCCTTGCAGACAACGCCCGAGTCGATAATGGAAGCTGCATCGGAACCCGCTTGCGGCGACGTCAACGCGAAGCACGGAATTTCGTCCCCGGATGCGAGGCCCGGCAGGTAGCGTTGCTTTTGTTCGTCGGTGCCGTAGTGCAACAGCAGTTCTGCAGGGCCGAGGGAGTTCGGCACGCCGATGGTCGAGGCCGCCACCGTGCTGCGGGTCGAGAGTTTCTTCAGGATCTGCGCGTTAGCGTATGGAGAAAACTCGAGACCACCGTAGGCTTTCGGGATGATCATCGCGAAGAATTTGTGCTTTTTGATGTAAGCCCAAATTTCCGGTGGCATGTCGCCGAGCTCGTGACCGATTTCCCACTCATCGAGCATGCGGCAGAGCTCCTCGCATGGGCCATCGAAGAACGCCTGTTCCTCTTCGGTCATACGGGGTGGCTGCATGGACATCAGTCGATTCCACTTGGGCAGACCACTGAACAGCTCTCCGTCCCACCAGACGCTGCCAGCTTCGAGCGCTTCGCGTTCGGTGTCTGACATCGACGGCAGCATTGTGCGATACACCTTCAACAGGCGTGCTGTGATTTGCTCGCG
Organism: Pseudomonadota bacterium; assembly: GCA_038521865.1. GTDB lineage: Bacteria > Pseudomonadota > Gammaproteobacteria > Steroidobacterales > Woeseiaceae > CALBPI01. The sequence continues at coordinate 55,243 of JBCBKO010000005.1, forward strand.
ACGGAAGTCATCGATATTCAACAACACCATGATGCCGACGATGATCAGCAGCAGCAGTTTGATGAAACCTGCCGTGCCGCTAAAGAGCACCAGCGTGCCAACAGCCGCGACACTGGCGATTGTCGCGGTACGCAGGTCCGTGCGCTTGTAAGCCAGTGTCAGCGCACCGCCGAAGATGAGCACAAACCAGAACAGTCCACTAATGAATCCCATAGTGACGCGTCTCCTTAACTATCGTGTTTACAGCAGAGCCTCGATTGCCGCGCGTTCCTCGCGGAGCTCTGTCTCGGTGGCATCCATCAACGCTCGACTTGCGCTTGTGATCTCCAGCCCTTGAACGATTTCGTACGCACCGTTGGCGCAACGTACCGGGTAGGAGTAGATGATGCCGGGCTCGATGCCATAGCTGCCATCTGACGGGATCGCCATGCTCACCCAGCTTGCGTCCGAGGTGCCAAGCGCCCAGTCATGCATGTGGTCGATAGCCGCCGACGCGGCAGAAGCCGCAGACGATGCGCCACGCGCCTTGATAATCGCTGCACCGCGCTGCTGAACCGTCGGAATGAAGTCGCTGGTCAGCCATGCGCTTTCCACGAGCCCAGTCGCTGCAGTACCGTCGACCGTGGCGTGGCTGACATCGGGATACTGGGTCGCTGAGTGGTTGCCCCAGATGATCAGGTTGCTGACATCGGTCACATGTTTCCCTGTCTTGGCAGCGAGCTGGGCGACGGCGCGGTTGTGGTCCAATCGCGTCATCGCGGTGAAGTTCGCGGGATTGAGATCGGGCGCGTTTGCCTGTGCGATGAGCGCATTCGTATTCGCCGGGTTGCCCACAACCAGTACTTTGACGTCGCGGCTGGCGACCGCGTTCATCGCTTTGCCCTGTGCCGAGAAGATTTTCGCATTGGCCTCGAGCAGGTCCTTGCGTTCCATGCCCGGTCCGCGCGGTCGTGCGCCGACCAGCAGTGCGTAGTCGGTGCCTTCGAACGCAACCTGTGCGTCGTCGGTGGCAACAACGCCCGTCAGAGTCGGGAAAGCGCAGTCGTCGAGTTCCATGACCACGCCTTTCAAGGCTTCCAGAGCCGGTGTGATCTCAAGCAGTTGCAGGATGACCGGTTGGTCTTCGCCGAGCATCTGCCCCGAAGCGATCCGGAAAGCGAGTTGATAGCCAATTTGGCCGGCGGCACCGGTAATCGCAACGCGTACAGGCTGTTTCATTCGTTTAGTCCCCCATGACTTCACGGTTTTTGTCCACGCCGAAGTATCCCACAGTCAGGCCCATGGTGCACTGCAACATAACAAGGGCGGCGAATTTGTTGACAAGAATCGGTTTGGTGTTATAGTTGACTACAACACTAACTCAGAGGCGACACCGAGGACACTGAAATGGAACGCGTAGACACGCAGGGCCACATTCGAGAGAGAGAAAGAAACGGCAACGTATGGAGCGGTGCCGTAGCGATGGTCTTGCTCGGTCTATTTGTCATCGCGTTGGTCTCCAGCGAACTGGATGCAGGCCAGCGAACCCAGACTGCCGGCCCGGTTGCTCCAGCGCTGATCGCTGGACAGTAACCGCCGGTTGCGCCGGGATATCTGATCTGCGTCAATGAGCAGCGACCTCTCAAGTACCGCGAAAGCTGAATGGAGCCTCATGGATCCGAAATGGAATGATGACCTGCCGATTTATCGGCAGTTACGCGATCGCGTTGTCATGATGCTGCTTGAAGGGGTGCTGACAGACGGCGACGCATTGCCCTCCGTGCGTAGCGTTGCCGCCGAATACCGCCTGAATCCGCTGACCGTCCTGAAGGGTTATCAGGAGCTGGTTGACGAGGAACTTGTCGAGAAGAAGCGTGGCCGTGGCATGTTCGTGCTGCCGGGCGCTCGTGAGCGACTGATGAACGAGGAAAAGCAACGGTTCCTCGAAAAACAATGGCCGGACATCGCAGCGACGATCCACCGGCTGCATATCGATCCGGATGATCTCATCGCATCGCTCAAGAAAGAGTGACCGCTGAGCGTCTCGTAAGCATAAAGAATCGACGCAGGGGAGCAGTATGAGCGCGCTGATCAAAGCGGCGGGTGTCAGCAAGAAATTCGGCAACACCATCGCGGTAGATAATGTCAGTTTCGAGGTAGCGCCAGGCCGCATCATCGGGTTGATTGGTCCAAACGGTGCTGGCAAGACCACACTGTTGAAGGCTGTGCTTGGACTCACCAGTTATGAAGGCGATATCTCGGTCTGCGGTTTAGATCCCTTCCGCAATCGTCGGGAGTTGATGCACACCGTGAGCTACGTGGCCGATGTGTCCGTGTTGCCGCGCTGGATCCGCGTGGATCAGCTACTCGATTACGTCGAAACCCTGCATCCAAACTTCAATCGCAGCGCGGCCGAGACCTCGCTGTCACGTACAAAGGTGACGTTGAAGGACAAGGTGAAGGCGTTGTCGAAAGGGATGGTTGCGCAGCTGCACCTGTCGATCATCATGGCGATTGACGCGAAAATCCTGATCCTCGATGAGCCAACCCTCGGGCTCGATATTCTGTTCCGAAAAGCGTTCTATACCGAGCTGTTAAACGACTACTTCGATGATGAGCGAACCATCATCATCACCACGCACCAGGTCGAGGAAATCGAAAATATCCTCACCGACGTGATGTTCATTGATGATGGCAAGATTGTGCTCAATGAGACAATCGAATCGATCGGAGATCGCTATACCGAACTCATGGTGGGGCCTGATCAGGCCGAGCGTGCACGTGGTTTCGCACCGCTAGCCGAGCGCCAGGTTTTCGGTAAGTCAGTGCTCACGTTTGAAGGCGTCGCACGCACCGAGCTGCAGGAGCTTGGCGAAGTGCGAACCCCCGGACTTGCAGATCTCTTTGTGGCGAAGTTGTCGAAGGAGGTCGCGTAATGCTGGCGCGTATGAAAATCCTGGTGCAGCGTGAGCTGTGGGAGCACAAGGCATTGTATGTTGCGCCGGCCGTCATGGCGGGCCTCGTGGTGTTTGGTTTTGTTGTGTCATTTGTCTGGAGCTTGATTCAGGGCGTGCCGTTTGAAGCCGCGGTTGCGGCTATGGAAATCGGCGGTCAGCAGATCAATCTGGCGGGTAGTGCCGCGCTAATTGGGGTGTCCTCTGGCACGCTCAATTTGGTGCTCGCGATCGTCGTGTTCTTTTATGCGATCGATGCGCTGTACGCGGAGCGTAAGGACAAGAGCATATTGTTCTGGCGGTCTCTACCGGTGACCGATACCGAGACCGTACTTTCGAAGTTGCTGACTGCGGTGATCGCAGCCCCTTTGATCACAGTTGCGATTGCGCTGGTGACTCAGGTCGTCCTTATGGTCCTGTTCACGCTTGCGCTCCTGGTTGGCGGTGGTAATCCAATTGACCTCTTGTGGAAGCAGGTACCGTTTGGCGAGCTTGCGTTGTTGGCGGTCTATTCGTTCATGACCGCATCATTGTGGTTCGCCCCGTTTATTGGCTACTTCCTGTTTTGTTCGTCTTTCGCGAAGCGGTCGGCGCTGATCTGGGTGTTCCTGCCGATAACCGTGGTGGTCATGCTGGAGGGCATCGTTGGTCAAAGCTGGAATGTGTTGCGTGTCATCGGAGAACGATTCCCGAGTCATAGCATTGCTGCCTACTCGGCGCCGAGTGGGCTTGACTTCAAAGAGGAAGACTTCGAGCAGTTTGTGATGGGGGCTGATATCAGTCTTTTGGACGTGATGGCACCGGTTCAGTTCTTAACCTCCGCTGGATTATGGGTTGGATTCGCTATCACTGGCATATTCCTCGCGGGCGCGGTCTACTTCCGACGGCTGCGAGCCTGAGGTCTTCGGCGGCGCGCATCCGACCGGGTCGCCCGATCCGGGCGTGCCTGCACCTCGAGTTTTTTGAGCCGAGCGCGGAACTGGTGATAAGACAGGCCCAGTAGTCCCGCCGCTATTTTCTGATTGAAGCTGGCTCGCTCCAGCGCGGCGATCAGGAAGCGCCGTTCAAACTTATCCCGTTCCTCACCGAGATCCGCCGGCAGGCGGACTTGCGTATCACGGCCGTTGCGAGAGACGACCGGCGGTGTGGGTTGCCCCCGTTTGCTGGTGACTCGGTATGGCGAGTCAAACGGATCGAAGATAATGTGCTCGATCGGCTCCTCGACCTCCGTGGATCGATAGACCGAACGTTCCACCGCATTCTTCAGCTCTCGCACATTCCCGGGCCATTCATGTCTCAACAGCGTGGAAGCTGCGCGTGAGGTGAAGCCAGGAAAGTGATCGCGTTGCAGTTCGGCGCAAAGATTGATTGCGAAGCTATGAGCCAGCGGGAGGATGTCTTCGGTTCGCTCACGAAGTGGTGGCACTGTGATCACGTCGAATGCCAGGCGATCAAGCAAGTCTGCGCGAAACGTGCCTTGCGCAACGCGCGCTGGCAGGTCTTCATTGGTGGCAGCGACGACCCTGACATCGGATTCAATGGTGTCCGCACCGCCCACGCGCTGGAACGTCCCGTACTCGATTACCCGCAGAATCTTTTCCTGTACGCGCAAAGAGACAGTGCCAAGCTCATCCAGGATCAGGCTGCCCCCATCCGCACGCTCGAAGTGGCCGCGATGAAGTCGACTGGCGCCGGTAAACGCGCCGGCCTCGTGACCGAATAGCTCTGATTCGAGAATGCTTTCGGTGAGGGCCGCGCAATTCACCTTGATGAGCGGTGCTTCCCAGCGTCCTGAGAGAAAGTGCAGACGACTGGCGATCAATTCTTTACCAGTGCCGCGCTCCCCGACGACCAGCACGGGGCGTGCGACAGGTGCCGCGCGCGAGACGTGTTCCAGCGTCGCGAGGAAGGCAGGTGCCTCTCCTATGAGTTGTCCTGGTTGCATTTGGTCAAAATAGCTAAGAAATCATTAATTTTCTATAAAGATAGTGAAATTAACCAAATAAGGGCTCTTGAGAGTTTGTTCGAATCTCTAAAAAAGTGTTGTAAAACAACATGTTATTTTTCACCAATGGATTTGGCACACTTCCTGCTATTACCTTAACGAAGGTTTTATTTCTAAGAAGGTATTGGTTATGGGTATTTTTTCTCGATTCAGCGATATCGTGAATTCAAATATCAACGCGATTCTCGACAAGGCGGAGGATCCGGAAAAAATCGTTCGTCTGATGATTCAGGAGATGGAAGACACGCTTGTTGAGGTGCGCTCGGCAGCTGCGCGTGCGATCGCTGATAAGAAGTCACTCAATCGCAAGCTGGAAGCGCTGGAGCAGGATTCGGAAGACTGGGCCAAGAAGGCTGAGTTGGCCTTGTCCAAAGGCCGCGAAGACCTCGCAAAAGCCGCGCTCGTCGAAAAGGCGTCGGCCTCACAGGCGTCGGAGACAATTCGCGACGAATATCAGGCGGTCGATGACACGCTTGGGAAGTTGAATGAAGACATCGCGCGGCTTGAGTCCAAGCTGAAGGACGCAAAGCATCGCCAGCAGGCCTTGCTGACGCGGCATCAGGCAGCCAACAAACGGCTGGCTGCACGTAAGCTGACGCACACTTATAAGGTAGACGACGCGTTGACCCGTTTTGAGCAGTATCAGCGCCGCATGGAAGATGTCGAAAGCCGAGTCGAAGCGTATGACCTCGGCATGCCGAAAGACCTCGACCGCGAATTCGCGAGCCTGGAAGCCGAGGACGATATTGCCGAGGAGTTCGAGAGACTCAAGGCGCGGGTTGCTGCCCGTACCAGCCACGACGCCTAAGGGAGGGCATCGGTGGACGAGAGCGTATTTATACTGGGCATCATCTTCCTGACGGTCGTCGCACCGTTAATCATCATCCTGCACTTTGTGACACGGTGGAAGAAGGCTCGAGAACTGACCAAGGCGGACGAGTCGTTGATGGAGGAAGTCTGGGCGATCGCCCAGAAGCTGGAGAGCCGCATCCATGTCCTTGAAACGATTTTGGATGATGAGGCGCCTGACTGGAGGAAGCGGGTATGACAACAAGAACCCAAATTTTCAAATTACTGCGCAGTCTGTATCTGGACCGTGAAAATGCATGGATGGCAGGGGTGTGCGCTGGACTAGCCGATCGATTCGATGTCGACGTCAACATTCTTCGTGCGCTGACAGCGGCTGCGGCCTGGTTCATGACGCTTCCCGTGGTCATGCTCTATGCGCTTGCCGCATTCCTGCTTAGCGACAAGCCGCTTGAGCCGAGGAATCCGCGAGACGAGCGCAATTTTTGGCGCACACGCAACCACCACAGGAGCTTTTGATGTCTCGTTACGAAGAAAGAAGACGGTTCTTCCGCACCAAGGACAACAAACGACTGGCTGGCGTTTGTGGCGGTATTGCCGAGTACTTCGGTTTCGATCCAACCATGGTTCGGCTGTTGACGATCATCGCGCTTTTCCTGACGGGTCCGATCGTGGTCGTGTTGTATATCGGAGTGGTGTTGCTGGTGCCGTCGAAAGACTTCGAGCGTCACGGTCAGGGTCGGGAAGAGTTTCGTCGATCGTTGCGTGAATCGCCACACGCTGCCGTGACCGACGTGAAGCGTGCGCTACTGCGGCTCGACAATCGCCTGGCCCGGATGGAGCGGTATGTGACCTCGTCACGCTATGAGTTGGATCGCAAAATCAACCGTCTGTAGCGTTGCCTGCAGAGCTACCGAATCAGAATAACAAGGGAGGATGAATGTCTTTTAATCCGTTCAGTATGGTCGTTGCCATCGTCTTCATTGGCTGCTTTTTTGAGCTCGCCAAGCGATGGATCGAAACCCGCGCAGACGTCAGAAGTGCACAACACAGAGGACCGAGCGACGATACGCTCGAATTGATCGGGCGCCTTGAGCACAGGATCGAAGTGCTAGAGCGAATCGTGACCGATACGGGTTACGATCTGAAGAAGGAAATCGATCGCCTATAGCGCGGTCGTCGGGCGCGGCACTATTCCTGCCGCGCCTTGTAGGCTCGCACTGCGTCGTTGAAGTCCGCTGCAACCGTCTCCATTTCATCAACAGCGGCGTTATGCCGCTTGCTTAGAATGGCTTCACGTTCCGCTTTGGCCTCGCTGGCCTCGTCCTCGGCCATCGTCGCCTTGGATTCCGCCTCGATACAGTCAAGGAAAGTGTTCATGTCAGCCATGTACTGTTTGACGGCTTTCTGACCCTCGATCATCTCCTCCTGGGTCGCCGCGGCACCATTCGGAATATCGATCTTCGTGGGATAGTCGCACGCCGCCGACGCAGACTGTCCGAAAAGCCCCAATGTCGCGCTGAGCATGATCGCTTGAATTTTCATATGTGTTCCCCTTTTCACGATGCACTCGCTGTCCTTGAGTGCGGGCGCCAAAGTCTAGCCGGTACGGCAGAGTCCCGCCAACAGAGATGCGAACGGATCAGGCGAACAGCGCTTTGTGCTGATCTGTGCCGTCTTGCTGCGCTTCCAGCCGCTCTCTGAATGCGCTTGCGTCCATCGGCTCTCCGAACAGCATGCCCTGGCCAAAATCGCACTTCAGCGAGCGCAGGAATTTAAGTTGTGCCTGAGTTTCGATGCCCTCAGCCACAACATCAAGCTCCAAACTTCGGCTCATGTCGATGATAGCCCGAATGATCGCTGCATCGTTTGCGTCGTGGGCCGCGTTGGTCACGAACGATCGATCTATCTTTAAGGTCTTGATCGGGAACTTCTGCAATGCAGTGAGCGAAGAGTAGCCCGTGCCAAAGTCGTCAATTGCGAGCTGCAGACCATAGGCACTCAACGCTTCGAGGATCTGCACTGTGCGCCCGATGTCCTCGGCCAGAACACTCTCGGTGATTTCGAATTCGATATCCGTAGGCTTGATGCCATGGCGTTGGAAAATTCGACTCACACTGTTGAAAAAATTGCGCTGTCGCAACTGTTTCAGTGACAGGTTTATCGCGATGCGACCTGGGTCGCCAATCGTGTCCTGCCAGCGCGCAAGGTCCTCGCAGACCCGGTCGATGACCCATTCACCAATCTCCACAATGAGGTTGGTTTCTTCCGCGAGCGGAATGAAGTCATTCGGTTGTATTCGGCCGATATCCGGTGAATGCCAGCGTACGAGCGCTTCGGCGCCCATCACCTTGCCGGTCGAAAGATCGTATTTGGGTTGGTATTCCAGCAGAAGCTCATCACGCTCAAACGAGCGACGCAGACGACTCTTCATCAGCAAACGCTCCACGGCGGCATCGTTCATCGCGCTGTCGTAGAACACATGCCGATTGCCGCCCGCTTTCTTGGCGCTGTACAAGGCTGCATCGCTGTTGCGCAACAAATCGATGACGTTATCGGCATGCTGCGGATAGATCGCAATACCGAGGCTGGCGGTCACGTAGACCTCGTTGGCTTGCACATCGAACGGCTCGGCGACTTCGGCCAGCAGATTCCTCGCAAGCTGCTGCAGTGCGTTCTCGACATCCTCAACAGGCGGCAGCTCATCGACAAAAGCGGCGAATTCGTCGCCGGATAGGCGCCCGATCACGGCATTGTCCGGGAGTGCTCGGCGCATACACTGCGTGATGGTCTCGAGCGTCGTGTCCCCGGCGAGGTGTCCAAACGTGTCGTTGATGTCTTTAAACTGGTCCACGTCGAGGTAGAACAGCGCGATCATGCCTTCGCTCTTGCGGGCGCGTGCAATGGCACGTTGCAGCAGGTGCTGGAACTGCATCCGATTTGGCACTTTGGTCATCGGATCCATTCGCGCCAGATATCGAATCCGCGCCTCGGAACGCTTCCGCTCTGTGACGTTTTGGGCGGAATAAATGCGCCCGCTCAACATCGTGCCGCCCGAGTTTGCCGCCGAACACGTCAAGGACACGGGCACGGTCTCGTCTTCGGCGGTCAGCAAGCGCAGCTCTTTGGGCTGGTCGCTGTGCTGGCTCTCCTCGAATAGCTGCCGGTCGTCTTCATGCACCAGTGTGGCGACAGCACGTCCGAGCAACTGGGTTTCGGTGAATCCTGTGAGTCTCGAGGCAGCCGCGTTGCAGTGCGTGATCGTGCCGTGATCGTCGGTGACGATCAGCGCATCGCTCATGCTGCTGAGCAGCTGATCCATGTAATCGCGTGAGATCGTGGTCTGGCGCAACTGATCGCGCATGCTGTTGAAGGCTCGATTCAGGCGCCCTAGCTCATCGGCTCTGGATTCAAGCAGTGGCTGACCATAATCGCCTTGCTCGAGACGTCGTGCCTGATCGGTGATCGCTTCAATCGGCCGAATAAGCTGTCGTGCCACGAGCAGACTCAGTGTGCCGCTGAGCAGCGCCATCAGGAGCGATGAGAGCAGTACCCAGCGCGTCGCTTCTACTTGCCAGTCCCGACGTGCGAGAAGCTGTGAATTCTCGAATGCACGCAGCTGTTCGGTCATGCCGTCGAGCGAGAATCTCAACCTGAGACGACCGTGATTCACTCCGGATTGGATGATGTTTTGCGTGACGGTAAACGCATCGCGTTCCCAGCTCACTCCTGGCTCACCGGTCAGGCCCATCTGTCCGGCAGGCAGGCGTCCCGCGGACGCAAGCAGCTTGCCCTCTGCATCAACCGCCTGAATCAGGATGACGTCGGGAATGATGCTGGCCGATTCGTCGAGCGCGCGCTGCAGATCAGCGAATCGTTGGTCGCGCGCGAGGGCGTCGATTTCGCGCTCCAGCGCCGCCGTTGACTGCTGGGCTCGGCTCTCAATCTGGCGTTCCAGATAGTCGCGCCGCAGATCAACGCTGTCGTTAAGGAAGCGGTCGACAATCATGCGGCTATTGGCAAAGAGCGCGAGCGATACAACGCACACGACGCCGAGCGTGATCGCTAGCGTGCCCACCACTAGTCGCGGTGCAAGTCGTTGCGGAAGCCACTGCATCGTCACGATCCCTCGTACTTGGCAGCGGCCGCTTTGATAGTCAGCCGTCTTGGCATGACCCGCCCTCTTTGGTTTCGCCTGTTATTGTTCTTGGTCTGGCAGGAACCGGAGCTCCCTGCGACCAAGTGTGACGAAACCGCCCACGGGCGTCTAGATGATTTTGAGGTCTATAACCCTCGAAAAACCGCGATTAGCTGGCTTTTTTGGTCTCTGTGGCGACCAGATTCGGTGCGCTGCGACGCTCCTCGAACGACTTGGCGGTGCCTGATTGCCCCGTGATTCGCATGTCACCTTCGATGACCGCGCCTGCAGCCACGGCGATCATGTCGCCTGTGACAGTGCCGCTAATGCGAGCGGTGGCTGTAATTTCAATGTGTCCAGAGGCAATCACGTCGCCCTCGACCTTGCCGGAGATCACGACGTCTCGTGCCTGCAATCCTCCGCGCCAGACGCCTTCTTCGGTGATTGTCACGACACCGTCGACTCTGCTGTCACCGATAATGGTGCCGCTCAGCAGGATGTCGCTCGAGCCGGACACTTCTCCGTTGAATACGCAGCCCGCTGCGATCAGCGTCGTAGGGCCGCTCGTTCTGTCTCGCACCCGTCGTTTTCCAAAAACTGCCATGTGTATGCTCCCTCCCGGAATTATGTTCAGAATAGCAGCCGGTCTCACCGAACAGTGTGACCGAGTTGGCAGGTGACCAGTTTGCTGGCAGCTTCACCGAGCGCTCGTTAACATAGTCACTCGAAGCGGGCGGCGGCCGATGACCGATACATTAGAACAACGCGTTAAATGGCTGCAGCAGCATGCTCCGGGCGCTCTCACCGGGATGCTCACTGGCGTCGAGAAGGAATCGTTGCGGGTCACACCGGACGCCAGACTCTCGCAACGCCCGCATCCCGAGGAACTCGGCTCCGCGCTGACCAATCAGTTCATCACGACAGATTTCAGCGAAGCGCTGCTCGAGTACGTCACGCCGACGTTTGATACACCGTCAGCGACCCTTGATTTTCTCGCCGACATCCACCAGTTCTCGCAGCCGCGCCTTGGCGATGCGGTTCTGTGGAATTCCAGTATGCCGTGCCGCCTGGGTGCCGAGTCGGAGATTCCGATCGCCCACTACGGCAGCTCGAACGTCGCGCGCATGAAGACTATTTACAGGCGCGGACTGAGTCATCGTTACGGTCGCGCCATGCAAACCATTGCCGGCGTGCACTTCAATTTTTCAGTGCCGGTCGATTTCTGGGCGACCTGCGAAGACATGCTCGGACGCCACGACACGGCTGACGACTTACGCTCACAGGGCTATCTGGCAATCGCACGAAATTTCCGCAGGCTCGCCTGGCTTGTGCTGTATCTGTTCGGCGCATCGCCCGCGATGTGTCGCTCGTTCCTGGGTGATCGACCGACGACGCTTGCGGAGTTCGATGCGGACACTCTGTTCGAGCCGTACGCGACGTCATTGCGTATGAGTGATCTTGGCTACAACTCGAGCGCGCAATCCGGTTTGGCGGTGTCCTTGAATTCACTCGCCGACTACATCGCTGAGCTGACCCACGCGATCATGACGCCGCATCCGCCCTACGAAGAGATCGGCACTGAGGTCGGTGGTCAGTGGCGCCAGCTCAACGCCAATTTGTTGCAGATCGAAAACGAGTACTACAGCAGTGTGCGCCCGAAGCAGGTGGCGAGGAGCGGCGAGCGCCCGACCCTGGCGCTACAGCGTGCGGGTGTCGCATATGTCGAAATCCGCGCGCTGGACATCAATCCGTTCGATCCGGTTGGGCTGACCCTCGAGCAGATGCGCTTCATGCAGGTGCTCCTCGTCGCTTGTTTGTTTCGGCCAAGCCCTTTGCTGGACCGCCCGCAGCTTCAGGAAGCCGCGGCCAACCAGTTGCTGGTTGCCCATAGCGGCCGCGCGCCGGCACTGGAGCTTTCACGCTTCGGCAAGCGCGTGCAGCTTCGGGCGTGGGCGGAATCGCTTTTCGATGAGTTTGAGGCGGTTGCGGCACTACTCGACACGCGGGGCACAGACTATCGTGACGCTGTCGCCAGTCAGCGCAAGGTGCTGCGTGAGGAGGCAGAGACGCCGTCTGCAAGAGTGCTGCGGGAGATGCGCGAAGGTCGCATGAGCTTTGTTGAATACACCCTTGAGCAGTCGCTCGCTCATGCGCGTGCGGTCGCCAACCGGCCGCCTATGCCTGACGCCCGCTTCAAAGCGCTGCGGGGCGAGGCAACCGAATCCCTGGAACGGCAGACTGCGCTCGAATCACGAGCACAACAACGCTTTCAGGACTATCTCGCGGACTATTTCCGCACAGGTTGAATCGGCGTGCCTGTGTGCCACGCATGCGATCGATGGATCTGCTGCAGGCGTTCGGTCATGGTGCCGCGCACACCTTCCCCGATCCGACGACCATCGACTTCGATGACAGGTGTTAGCTCACCCATCGTCCCCGTGGTGAATGCCTCGTCGGCGGTGTAGAGCTCGGTCAGTGAGATATCGCGTTCGACGCAGTCTATGCCGTGCTCTTTTGCCAGCTCGATGATCATGCCGCGAGTGATGCCAGGCAGACACGCGGTTGCATGCGGCGTGTGCAGCACACGATCCCGAATCAGAAATAGATTGGTGTCGTTGGTCTCTGCAATGAATCCGCCAACATCCAGCATGACAGCGCTATCGACATTGGCGACGTTGGCTTCGATCGACGCGAGGATATTATTCAACAGGTTGTTGTGGTGAATCTTCGAATCCAGACACTGCGGGGTATTACGCCGAATCGAGGCTGTCACCAACCGGATGCCGGTTTCGTTGTAGACCGGCTGTTTCCATTCGGCGAGCACGATCAACGTTGGGCCCGATTGGTTGAAGCGCGGATTCATCCCCGAGGTCACCTTCTCACCGCGGGTCAGCGTCAGGCGGATATGTGCGCCGTCCTCCATTCCGTTGGCAGTGAGCGTTGCGAACACATCCTCTACAACCGCGTCGTAGGTCGGAATTTCCGTGAACGCGAGCGCGTGTGCCGAATCCCGCAGTCGCCTGATGTGTGCCTCTAGTGCAGCGATACGCTGATCATAAACCCGCAGTCCTTCCCACACGGCGTCACCGCCCTGAACGACACTGTCGAACACGGAGACTTTCGCTTCACTGCGGGGATAGAGCTTGCCGTTGATCATCACCTGGATGTTCTGGTTTCTGGGGTCGACGCTTGGCTGGTTCATGGTGTAGCTGTGCTCCTCGCATGCAGGGCGTGTTGATACAAACGGTGATAGTACGGCTGACACTCGGTCAACAGTGCATTTAATGAGGGGTCGGGCGGTGGCTTGTGTCGATAGCTCGAAAATCCGGTGCTTTTGTGAACCGCGTGGTACCAGTGTGGTGCCCACACCCCGTCTTCCGGCTTTGGGCCAGAGGGCCAATGCAGCATGGCGTCGGTCCAGGGTAGATCCAATACCTCACACAATTGTCTGAGAACGCCCTCCGGATCGAGTAGCAACTCTCGAGAGTCGATGACTACGACCGCGATATTGTGTTGGTTCAGTGTGTCCAAGAGCTCGCACTGCTGCGCCAGTCCGGTATCGGCAAGACGCGCATCGGGGAGTTGAATCGTGAGCGACGAGAGCATTTGCTCAGGGTCACGAATGAGCAGGACGTGCTTCGCGCCGAACATTGGCTGCAAGTCGATATCGATCAGGTGATGCGCCATGTGCTTGGCGAACAAGTGTGGCGAGGCGAGCGTCGTTTGTGCCAGAAGCCTCCGAATGACGGCATTGCCATCATGCGGCTGGCTGGCGAGCACCGCCTGGGAATCAGGATGTTGCCGACCGCTCCTGGCGAGATAGTGCGCATACAGTGGCTCGTCCTCGACGCGTACGTCGGGATGCTGACGAAAGCTGTACATCAGTGCCGTGGACACATTTCGTGGCCCCGACCAAAGGTTGATTAATGACATGGCACGCCACCCCCGTTGCCAATCACGTCACGCGGTACAGAACGAATTGCAAACTGCGTCACAGATTTGTCATAACGGTCTGTCCCCCAAGCCGGCCCGCTCTACACTCACGTTTAATTTTGTTTTCCGGAGCCGTCCCTTGCGAGCGCTCATCATCATAGGCTTTTTGGCAGGAATTGGCAGCGTTGCTGCTGTGGCTTACACCACGCCGTTTCTGGAGCAACAGCGGATTCACTCGGAAACCCGGGTTGTACCCAACGGTGGGCGACTCGAAAAATTTGAAATCCGCGTTGAGCAGGATCTCTTGAGCAACACGCCCGGGCTGCTGAGTGAGTCCACGTTGTTCCCGGCGTCGGCGAACTGGTTCCCGGAGCGTGCGCCCTTCGGAGGCGATGTACAGGTGTTTCGACTGCGCAATGTGAATAGCCAGGTGGTCGGCACCGGCATACGGCACCGCGAGGCGGAGTTGATTGAATGGGTTTTGCACCTACCCGCACGCGGCACCATGGTGCTGCAGGGTACCAACGGCGAATCACTGGAATCCGGTGTGCTGGCGCTCGGCCTGCGTGAGTTCGAAAACCTCGACGGCATCTGGGAGGCCCGGATGGACGAGGATGGCGTTATGCGCTTCGACACGGTCGTCCGCGCGGCGGAATACGACGAGGAGGCGGGCGCATGAGGTTTGTGATCGCACTGCTGGTTGGTTTTGTGCCCGGCGTGCTGCTCGGTACGGGACTTTTGTTGTGGAATCCTTCATTCGATACCGAGCAAACCCCGAGACTGGCTGACGCCAATTTGGAATTACCGATTGCAGGCAGCGGTGCGTCTGTGGTGACACGCAGCGCCAACGGCTACCCCTGGATTCCCTCGCAGCCGGCATTCGCGCCGGAGCCCGAGGTCGAGGGTATGCACACCGCGATGACCGTGATGCAAATGCGCACGGGGATGCCCGATGTCGCAGCTTATGGGGTTCGCCTGCAAACGCTGTCCGACGATGGACGCCCGTTGTTCGGCGAGCTGATCGAGGAGTCGCTGTTCTACGTGATTCTGCCCGAGGCCGGATCGTTAATCGTGTCGAGCCGCGATGACTTGTGGGGTTTTGCACGTCAGGTGTCATTGCCATTGGTGCAGAGTACCCGCTGGCAAGGCAACCTGAACTATCGTTCGACGATTGGCCCGAGCCGTGGCTACGCAGACGCGGTCGGCTTGTCGGGTTCGATCACAGGCGTACGAGGTCGTGCGGAATTGATGCAGTCGGTGCGTGCAGTGTCATTGTCCGATGGCATCACGGACGGCGACAGCAGGGTCAGCATTGCACTGGACCTGCCGGCGCCTGAGGCATCGGTTGCCAGTGAGTAAGTCGCTGGGGGCCTAGGCGAAGTCTTTCAGATCGATGGATGGGTCAGCGAGCGCTGATTTCGGCACCTCGGCATGTGCCGCGACCAGTGCTTTGGAGCGCATAAATTCCTTCGGACTATTGATCGCATCCACAGCGAGCAGTCTGCCGGCCTTGAGATAGAAGCACGAGAACTGACGTGATGCCGGGTCACCGCGGACGACGGTCTCATCGTACCCTTCGGTAAGCCCAACGATCTGTAACTTCAGGTCGTATTGATCGGACCAGAACCAGGGCACTTCGGAATAGGGTTTGTCCTGTCCGAGTATCGTTGCAGCCGCGGTCCGCGCTTGTCCGAGCGCGTTAGGCACTGACTCCAGTCGAATCCGACGATGGTAAATTTCGTTAGGGTGGTTACAGCAATCGCCGATGGCGAAGACATCGTCGGCTGAGGTTCGGCAATACAAATCGGTATCGATGCCGTTGCTGCAGGTGATACCGGCATCGCTTGCTATCTCATCGTTCGGGATGACGCCAATACCGATCAGCACCAAATCCGCATCGAGTGTTGTGCCGTCTTCCAGGGTAACGCCTTCGGCTTTGCCATCACCCACAATGCCTGTGACCCGCTTATCGAGCCATAGCTTGACGCCGGCGCTTTGATGAACCTCGGCGTAGAAGTCGGAAATCATCGGCGAGACGACCCGGCTCAATAGCCTTGGCATCTGCTCCACGACGTCCACGTCCATCTCCAGCCCGCGCGCGACAGCGGCGACCTCAAGACCGATATAGCCACCGCCAACGACGACCACCTTCTTGCCGGCGGTAAAATGTGGTCGCATCGCGTCGACATCATTCATCGTACGCAGGTAGAACACGCCCGGCAGATCGGTGCCTGGAACGGGTAGCGGTCGGATCCGAGTCCCGGTTGCCAGCACAAGATGTCGCCATGACAGCGAAGCACCATCGTCCGTTGATGCGGTTTTCGCCTCGGTATCGATGCTCATCACTCGAGTACCGGTCCTGAGGTCGATTTCAGCCTGAGCGTAGAAGTCTTGTGGTTTGACCCACAGACGATCTGCTTCCAGCTCACCGGCAAGGAACTTCTTCGACAGCGGCGGGCGTTGATAAGGAGGCTGAGGCTCCTCTCCGATCACCGTGACACTGCCTTCAAAGCCGCCCTGGCGTAGTGATACGCAAAGCTGCCCTGCTGCGTGCCCGGCGCCTACAACGAGAATGTCGGTCTGGTCAGTCATGGCCTCTCACATTGCGCTAATGCCGCCATCAACGCGTAATTCGCTACCAGTGACAAACTTGGATTCATCGCTGGCGAGGTACAACACCGCAAAGGCGACGTCGTCAGGTTCGCCGACCTTGCCGATCGGAATCTGCTGGCCGAGCTTTTGCAGCAGCACACCGCGCTCATTGCGCCCGGACATCCCATCGAGGATGGGTGTATCGATGAAGACGGGATGGACGGAATTGCAGCGAATGCCGGTCTGGCGACGCGCGCAGTCCAATGCGATCGACTTGGAAAGATGACACACGGCTGCCTTGGCTGAGTTGTAGGCGGCGTAATTGTGTCCGGCAATGATGCCGGCGATCGAAGAGATGTTAATGATGCTGCCAAGGCCCGAGCGCTCCATTAGTGGCAATGCAACCTTGCAGCCGAAGAAGACGGAGTCGAGATCAACGGCGTGCACCATACGCCAACGTTCCAGCGTCTCGTCCACGACATTGCCGATCGATCCGATGCCTGCGTTATTAACGAGAATGTTCAGCCCGCCGAGGCGCTCGGCCAGCTCAACTGCCGCCGTCCACTCGTCAAGACTGGTGACGTCGTGCTTAAGGCTATGCGCTTGTCCCTCAAATCGGGCGTTGATGGCTGCTGCTGTTTCAGCGGCACCCGCTTCGTTGATGTCGGTGGCGATGACGATCGCACCCTCGTCGGCGAGTTTGTGCGCGATGGCCTCCCCGAGACCTTGCGCAGCGCCGGTGACCAATGCGATTTTGTTAGCTACTCGTCCCACGATCGCTGTCTCCTCTCAAAGGCGGTCCGATACAGCCAGATTCACGCGCTTGAAGCCGCGTGGTGTAATGGCGAAACAGGCCGCATGGGTAAGACGTTGCAGGTCCACTGACCCCATCGCCTCGGATTCCGCACCGAGCTGCCCGTCACTGACAAGCGCGCATTGCTCGGCCTCGATCTTGCGGATGCGTTTGATGATCGGTCCCAGATGTCGATGCTCCACGCACACGACTCGCCCGGCTTGCAGGCGTCGACGTGCGGTGGAATCAAGTCGTCTGGCAACAACGAAATCGCCGTCCGACAGAGTGGGTAGCATGCTGCGCCCACGCACTCGGAACAGACGAAACATCGAACCGAATTAGAGTACCGGGTAGACGGTTTCCAGCGAAGGCTTGTAAGGGCAAACCGCGCGCTTGGTTTCGACGCCCTTGGTCTCCCAGAACATCTCGGCGAACTGGTTGCACAGTTCGACAAGCTGGAGTGCATCTTCACGCGACACGCCTTGCTTGCACTTGCTGCCTGTCAGCATGATGTTGTGCACGAGCTCATGTGCATTAGGATGTTTCTCGAACTGAGGCGCTTTCAGGTAATCGCCCCAGATGACACGTACTTCGTGCTTCACATCTTCAGCGTGCTTTTCTTTTTGTGCCACACAACGGGAGATGGCGTTTTGGAGTGCCAGCTCACTGTCCGGTTTGTGGCTCATCCATTCTTCCATGATGTCGATCATGCGCACTACGGTCAGTGCTGAGATCAGGATCGGAGCAGGATCATAGATGGCGCAGGGGACGTCGCAATGTGCGTCGAGTGCGTCGATTTTGTCGCCGTTCAGTGCGTCGATTACGCGATGTAACACGGTAGTGTCTCCTTAATGTTCAGGATTACTTTCGAAAGGCGCTCTAGTGTGCCTCAATCGTTGAAGGGGCGCGAGCGACAAACCGCTCGTCGAGCCAGATCACGATAGTGGGCAGCATGAGCAGGTCATAGATCACGGCGCTCGACACGACCATGGCGATCATGACGCCGGAAGTGACGTTCAAATTGAAGTCGCTGGTGGCCAGCACCATAAAGCCGGCCGTCAACGTGATCGAGGTAACAATCAGGGCTCTTGCCACGGTACTGATCGCGTAGCGCATCGCGGCCACTGGATCGAGGCTCTGGCGACGACGGGCATCGAGGTATTTGGTCAGCAGATACACGGTATCGTCTACCACGATCCCAATCGTCATGCTGAAGACCACCGCTGCAGCCAGATTGATGTGGCCGACCGCGATGCCCCAGATGCCAAATGCGATTGCCGCGGGCAGCAGGTTTGGCAGCAATGACATCAGCCCGAACGTCCATGAGCGCAGCGCCAGAATGAGCGTGATCGTGATCAGCCCGAGCGCGAGCAACGATCCTGTCAACATCGCGTTGATGTTGCGCTGGCCAATGTTCGCCCAGGAGACATCGGCGCCAGCGCCGGGCGTCTGCAACTCCGGGGCGTTGGCGGCGAACCATGCTTGCGCACGCTCCTCGAGTGCGATGATGCCGGCGGTACGTTCACCGCCGATACGCACGTCGACCCGCAGTGTCGACTTGTCGAAGCTGATCTGGTTGTTCAGGTCGAGACCGAAAGGCAGCGACATCTCATAGAGCAACAGATATTGCGCAGCGAGATCCGAGCGATCGGGCAACACGCGCATGTCGGCGCGATCTCCGTTCATGTCCTGGTTCAGTCGCTTCAGCGTTTCGGTAAAGCTTGCGACATAGATCACTTCGGGTTGCGCATGCGCCCAGTCGATAAAGGATTCGACTGTTTTCAGAAATTCGGGGTCGGTGATGCCGTTCGGTTTGCCGCTGTTCATGGCAAAACTCATCACAAATGGTCCGGTCAAATTGTCGATGGTGAAATCCGCGGCCTGTCGCAGCGGCAAATCCGTTGAGAAATACTCAATGAAATCGTCTTCGAGCGTGTTTCGGGGGACAAAACTGATCAGGACAACCGCAACGAGACCACTGCCCAATGCCAGTCGCTTGCGATGCAAGAGCAGCCAATCGGCAAGACGTGCCATCGCCGCCTCGCTCCGCGGCTCTACCTGTTTGAACGGCAAGCGCAGCACGAGCGCCGGGATGGCGGTTAGCGTGAAGATCAGCGCCATCACGACGCCGATTGCGACGAGGTTCCCAAGATCTCGGAAAGGCGGTACCTCGCTGTAGTTCAGACCGAGAAAGCCAATCCCCGTTGTCAGGGTGGTTAGCAGAATCGGTTGCAGGTTAGTGCGCAGTGCAGCGAACGCGGCGTCGGCACGTGAGGCTCCGCCTCGAAACCGCGCGAGGAAGACGCTCAGCATGTGGACTGAGTCGGCGACCGCGAGTGTCATTACGATGCTCGGCACGGCGACGGTTGCTGCGTTGAGTCGGAAACCGAGATATCCGGCGATACCCAGCGTGGCGACGATGCTGAGCAACACAATGACGATGATGGAGGCGGTGGCCGCCAGAGACCGAAGCGCGATTGTCAGCAGGACAACGACGATCGCCGCGACGATTGGGATGAAGCGAAAAAAGTCGCTGATCGACAGCTCATCGAAAGTCTGATCACCGATGGCACTGCCGAGCAAGTACAAGTCGATCTCGGGATAGGCATTGTCGAACTCGTCGCGAAGGTTTCGCGCGTAACCTGCGATTTCAGGTACGGCTTCCTGATCCTGATCCGGCATATTCAACATCACATTGACTGCCGCGACGTGTGCGGTAGGCGATACCCAACGATAGAGCAACTCGGGCTCGTTCAGGGCTACCGCACGCAGTGCCTCAAGGTCATCGCTGGAAAGTGTATCGACGGCCGGAATCAAATCACCGACGATCAGTTCATCATCCGTTGCAACGGTGTGCTGGTAGTTCGAAAGCGAGTCGACGCGACGGGAGTAAGGAATCTCCCAACCCGCTTCCGTCAAGGCCTGCAGCAGCCCGACGGCCTCTCTCGAGAAGACATCTTCGTTCTTCGGCGCAATAACAAACAGGACATTATCAGTCTGGCCAAACTGGTCCTGGAGCGCGAGTTCTGCGACGTAATTCGGGTTGTCCAGATCAAAAAAAATCGAGTCATCGGTTTCGAGCGCAAGGCCGGTCAGACCAATTCCGCATGCAGCACAAAAGATCAAAGCGAATCCTGCGAACGCCAGATTTTTTTCGACAAGCAATCGACAGAAACGCTCGGCCATAACTGGTTCCGATCAAGTCCTTTGACACGCACTAGGGCTGGGCTGATGAAGTCTGTTAGCCTCTGACCCGTAAGGGATAAGAACAACAAGTATGGCGACTCCCGCAGCCACGGATCAAGGCACGAAAAAATGTATCGTCTTTGTCGACGATATCCCGCAGATGGTTACGATCGTGCAGAAGATGTTCGAGCAGCTCGGATTGGATGCGCGGTGTTTCAATAATACGGACGAAGCGATTGCGTTCGTTTGCGAGTCGCCCGAGTCAGTGGGGCTTCTGATTACAGATCAATCCATGGCGCCCGTGACCGGGTTACAACTCATCGACAAGATCCAGTCCTGCTGTAACCCGCCGCCCGCGATCCTCGCAACGAGCGTACAATCAGACGCGGCGATCAGCGAATACAAAGACCGTGGTGTCTCGGCGCTGCTCAGAAAACCATTCACGCTTCACGAGTTAGAGCAGGTCGTTATCGACTACGCGGGTACCTGATCGCCGATTAGTTCGTCACGCGTTAGAGGTTCGGGGGTAGCGCTATGAAATTCGCCAAAATTGTGCTGTGGGTGTTTGCGATAATCACGCTCGCATTCGGTGCGTTGTCGCTGGTTTCGCCCGAGGCCATCGCTAATGCGATCAAAGTCGATCCGCTAACGCCGGGAGCCCTCACCGAGATTCGCTCTTTCTACGGTGGGCTTGAACTGGGTCTCGCGGCGTTCTGGATTGCGGGTGCACAGCGCGCCGAATTGCTGAAGCCGGCTTTGGTTTCGATGGTGATGATCTGGGGTGCAGTAGCTTTATCGCGCATCTACGGGCTAGTGATCGATGGCGGTACAGCTTGCTCGCTCTACATTGCACTCGCGTCGGAGCTATTGGCGGCGATTCTCGCGTTTGTTGCGCTCAGTCGACTGCCGGCCAAGCAGTAATGGGCGGCTGGCGCAGGCGCTGATGGTAGATCAATGCCATGCCGGCACCACGGGCCGCCATAAACAGCGTGAACGCCAGCCACAAACCGTGGTTGTCCAGCCCGCGCGTTAACCACCAAGCGGGCAGGAAAATCAGCAGCGCGCTCGCGAGCATCACATCGCGCATCTCGCGCGCCCACGTCGCACCGACGAACACGCCGTCGTAAAGAAAGCTCCAAACGCTGACGATCGGCGATAGCACCAGCCATGGCAGGAAGACCGCGGCGGCAGCGCGCACCGGGTCAATATCGGTGAGCCAGCCGATCAGCGTTTGGCCGCCGATTGCAAACAAGGCACTGAAACCAACAGCGATGCCGAGAGACCAACCCAGTGTCCGGCGCACAGCTTGTTTCAGGGCTTCTCGCTGTCGCGCGCCCCAGGCCCGTCCAACCAGTGCTTCGGCCGCATTGGCCAGACCGTCAAGCGCGAACGACAGCAGCAGCTGCAAATTAAGGAGTAGCGCATTTACCGCCAGGATGACCTCGCCGAACTTCGCGCCCTGCGCAGTAAAAAAAGCAAAGGTGGCATCGAGCGCGAGGGTGCGCACAAACAGGTTGCCGTTCACGCTGAAGAATTCGCGGTAGGCCGCAGGTTGGCGTAAAGCCCCGGTGTCGATTTTGCCGCGTTTATTTTTGAGCGCACCGCGAATGCAGGCTAATCCGACCAGCATGCCTGCGGCTTCTGCTGACACCGAGGCGATTGCGACGCCGGTTTCCTGTAGGCCGACGCCGACCACGAGCCAAAGGTCTAGCGCAACGTTTACAAGGTTGCTTGTGATCACCATCGCCAACGGAATTCGGGTGTTCTGCAAACCGATAAACCAGCCGATCAACACAAAGTTCGCAAGGGTTGCGGGCGCCGACCAGAGGCGAATTTGAAAGTAGGTGTCGGCGGCATCGATGACATCCTCACCGGCCGGCATCAGCCACCAGGCGGTCGCAGCGATGAACGGTTTGAGCAAGATCAGGATGAACGCGATGAGCGTCGAAACGATCAGGGCCTGACCTAGCGTTGTGCGGACCGCGTCGTAGTCGTCCCGGCCGAGCGCCTGTGCGGTGAGACCCGTGGTGCCCATACGCAAGAAGTTCATCGACATGAACACGATGCCGAATACAGCGCCCGCCAGCGCGACGCCGGCAAGGGGAGACGCACTGTCGAGATGGCCAAGGACCGCCGCATCCACCATGGAAACCAGTGGAACGGAAATGTTGGATAGCACCATCGGCAGCGCCAGCCGCCAGATGGTGCCGTGACTGACTTCGGTAGAACTCAGAACGCGTTAACGCCGGTCAGCGCCTTGCCGACCACGAGCTGGTGCACGGTCTCTGTGCCTTCGTAGGTGATGACGCTCTCGAGATTCAGCATGTGGCGAATCGGCACGTACTCAGCGCTGATGCCACTGCCGCCCAGAATGTCACGCGCGTCGCGTGCGATATCGATCGCCATGCGAGCGTTATTCCACTTCGCGATCGACACTTGCTCCGGTCGCATGCGACCTTGCTCGTTCAGTTGTCCGAGGCGCCACGAGGCGAGCTGTGCCAGCGTAATCTGGCGTGCCATCTCAGCCAATCGCAGCTGAATCGCCTGATTGTGGTTGAGCGGTCGATCGAACAACACGCGATCTTCGGTATAGCTCAGCACAGCATCGAGACAGGCTTGTGCTGCACCAATGCAGCCCCAGGTGATGCCATACCGCGCTTTGGTCAGACAACCGAGCGGTCCACGCAGTCCTTTCACGTTCGGCAGAATGGCATCTCCCGGTACGCGCACGTTGTCGAGGAACAGCGCGCCGGTGCGCGAAGCACGCAGCGAGAACTTGTTGTCGATTTCTTGCACCGTGAAACCGGTGGTGTCGGTCGGCACGATGAACCCGCGAACGCCGTCGTCGGTCATTGCCCAAATCACCGACACATCGGCGATGGGCGCATTGGTGATCCACATCTTGGCGCCGTTGATGATCCAGTCGTCACCATCGCGCTTGGCGTGGGTTTTCATGTTGGCCGGATCGGAGCCGCCGTGCGGTTCCGTCAAACCGAAACAGCCGATCGATTCAGCGCTGGCCAGTCTCGGCAGCCACTGCTGCTTCTGCTCCTCGGAGCCGTAGGCGTAAATCGGGTACATCACGAGACTGGACTGAACGGAAACAAAGCTGCGCACGCCGCTGTCACCGCGTTCGAGTTCCTGACAGATCAGGCCGTACGCGCTATCGCTCATGCCGGCGCATCCATAGCCCTCGATGGTGCTGCCGAGCAGCCCAAGGTCGGCGATCTGCGGGATCAACTCGTCGGGGAATGTGTGGTTCTCGAAGTGCTCGCGGATGATCGGCAATACCGCGTCATCAACAAACCTTGCGACCGTGTCCTGCACCATCGCCTCCTCATCGCCGAGTGCACTGCGCACGTCGTAGAGGTCCAGCGGATTGATTGTTTCCCTGCGGGATTTGGTGCCGTCCAGCGGCGTTGCGGTTGCCATGTCATGCCCCCTGTTTGACGAGCGAGCAGTCTATCACGCACTCGCTATGCCTTACGCTGCACCGCATGGTGAAAGCGCCATAAAGGCAACAGCATCGAGAGCTGTGCAAATTCGACAAAACCTCGTAGCGTCGGTCGGAGCTGACAGACGAGGTCTATGCATAACGCGGCGAACACCAATGCCGAGCCGACCGCTGGCAAAGCGCCGGGCTGCAGGCCGGCCAGCGCGGTTACCGCCGCCAGCGCTGTCACCACCGGCAGCAGTGCTAGTGCAAGTGGTAGCGACAGGATGAAGTAGTACACAACACACGCGAGCAACAGCAGCGTTGCCCAGTCCAGCAAGCTCGACATGCGGGCCAGCACCGCCGGTACCGGCAGTGCGGCGAGCAAGAGCAAGATGCCGAGCATGAACGCGATTGCCGATAGATCGTTGACCACCCCAAACCGGCGCTCTGCGCGCATCGCGTCGAACCGGTCGATCCAGTGATAAAGGGGTGGGCTGTGGCTCATCTCTAAATTATGACCGACCGCGATGGTCCTGTCTGTCGCTTCAATGCGACATAATCATGCATCGAAATTCAGCCACGATTCAGCCCCAGACGGTATCCTTTGCGCCAATCTTGCAAAGGTCGCTGAGGAGAAGACCCACCATGCAAATTAAAACGTTACGAACGATCTCGCTCGCTGCGATGGCCACGGTCATTCTCGGCGCGTGTACGACACTCGATCCGTACACCCGCGAGGAAAAAACCTCTAACGCAACGCGTAACGCTGCTATCGGCGCCGCTGTGGGTGCCGTGATCGGCCTCATTTCCGGCGATGATGCAGTTGAGCGTCGTCAGCGTGCGCTGATTGGTGCGGGCGTTGGTGCGTTGGCGGGCGGGGCTGTCGGTGTCTACATGGACAACCAGGAAGCGGCTTTGCGCGCTGAGCTTGAGGCAACCGGTGTCAGCGTCACCCGTATTGGCGACAACATCACCTTGAACATGCCAGGGAACATCACGTTCGCTACCGACAGCTCGGATCTCAATCCGGCGTTTTTCGATGTCCTGGGTTCTGTTTCCACCGTTTTGAACAAGTATGAAAAAACGGTGATCGAAGTGGCTGGCCATACCGACAGTGACGGCAGCGTTGAGTACAACCAGGCGCTGTCCGAGCGTCGTGCCGGATCGGTTGCCGCCTACCTCACCAGTCGCGGCATTTTGAATCAGCGCATCATCACGCTCGGTCAGGGTGAGCTGCGTCCGGTTGCGACCAACGCGACCGCGGCAGGAAAACAGCAGAATCGTCGCGTCGAGCTGACGTTGGTGCCGATCACTAGTTGATCGCATGAATCGCCGCCAAGTGCGAAACCTTGCCAGCCTCATTGTGCTGGTGATTGCCGGGGTCGTCGGGCTGTTGCGCGACGGCTCCGGTGGTTCTGCACCTGTTTTCTCACCGCAGATCGATGGCGACTGGGTCGAGACGACGGCGACCGTTTACCGGATCCTCCCCGATGACACCAAGGGATCGCAGCACCAGCGGTTTTTGGTGCGCAGCGCTGACGGTCATTCACTGCTGATAGCGCACAACATTGACCTCGCACCGCGAGTACCGCTCGATGATGGCGATGATCTGTTCATTCGCGGCCAGTTCGAGTGGAACGACAAAGGCGGAGTGATTCACTGGACGCACCATGATCCGCGCGGTCGCCACCGCGGCGGGTACATCCGCCACGACGGACGCGAGTACCGCTAGTTGTTGTAACTCGCGTATCCTTGGCGCCCCGCACCGCCGAGACCCCCCTTACATGGCCGCAACTCTTATCGATGGCAAGGCGCAGGCCGCAGCGCTCAGACACCAGATCAAGATCGAAACCGCAGCACTTGTCGACCAGACCGGCGTGCGCCCCGGTCTCGCCGTAGTCATCATCGGCGACGATCCCGCGAGCCAGGTCTACGTGCGCAACAAGGGCAAACAAGCCGAAGCGGCGGGCTTCAGATCATTCACTCATCGGTTGCCGGAAGACACCGCGCCCGAGACGCTCGATCGCCTGATCGATGAGCTCAATGCAGACTCTCAGGTGCATGGCATTCTGGTGCAACTGCCGTTGCCCGAACAGCTTGACGAACAGGCGGTCATCAATCGCATCGATCCGGAAAAGGACGTCGATGGTTTCCACATTCAGAACGTCGGTCGGCTGTCCGCAGGGCTCGACGGTTTCGTGCCTTGCACGCCTTTGGGTTGTCTCAAGATGATTCGGGAAACCGGCCGTGAGCTGGCCGGCTTGAACGCGGTCGTCGTCGGTCGTTCAAATATCGTCGGCAAACCGATGGCGGCATTGTTACTCGCTCAGAGCTGCACCGTGACGATCGCACACTCGCGCACAAAGGATTTGCCCGAGCTGTGCCGCTCGGCGGATATCCTCGTCGCCGCGGTGGGACGTCCTGGCCTGGTGCAAGGCGACTGGGTGAAGCCGGGGGCGATCGTGATCGATGTTGGCATCAATCGCATCACGGATGAGGATGGACGCTCACGTCTGACGGGTGATGTCGATTTCCAGGCCGCGCGCGAACAGGCCGGTCATATCACTCCGGTGCCGGGCGGCGTTGGCCCGATGACGATCGCTTGCTTGTTGTCCAATACGTTGCTGGCTGCAACGCGCGCCGCCGAAAAAAAAGCCGACGCATAATTTGCGCCGGCTCTTGAGCGGTTTGCTCAGGCTGCGACAGCAGCCTTGAGTTTTTTGATCGCCGCGTTCTCGATCTGACGAATGCGCTCGGCGGATACGTCGTAGCGAGCGGCGAGCTCGTGCAACGTCGCTTTGTGCTCCGACAACCAGCGTTGCTGAAGAATATCGCGACTGCGGTCATCGAGGCCTTTGAGCGCCTCGCCCATGCGCGCGCTAGCGTCTTGCTGCCAGTCAGCGCTCTCGACGAGCAACGCCGGATCGGCATTGTCGCTCTCGAGGTACGCGGCCGGCGCAAACGTGCGCTCGTCATCGTCTGCAGCGGTCAGGTCAAACGCTGCATCGCGAGCCGCGAGCCGTTTTTCCATTTCCATGACTTCCTGAGCGCTAACACCCAGGTCACGCGCCACCGCTTCGGTCTCTTCGTGCGACAGCCAGCTGAGGTTTTTCTTCGCTTTGCGCAGGTTGAAGAACAGCTTGCGCTGCGCCTTGGTCGTCGCCACTTTCACGACGCGCCAATTGCGCAACACGAACTCGTGGATTTCTGCACGAATCCAATGCACGGCGAATGACACGAGGCGCACGCCGACGTCAGGGTCGAAACGCTTGACAGCTTTCATCAAACCGACGTTGCCTTCCTGTACGAGATCGCCGACGGGCAGGCCGTAGCCGCTGTAGCCTTTTGCGATGTGCACCACGAAACGCAGGTGCGCCATGACGAGCTGGCGCGCAGCGTCCAGGTTCTCGTTATCGATCAGGTCGCGCGCAAGCGCCTGCTCTTCTTCCTTGCTCAGCACCGGAATACTGCTGACCGCCTGGATGTATGCATCCAGACTGCCTACCGGGCCGGCGAGCATCAGAGCATTCTGTTCAGATGCGATGGCAGTACTCATATTGAATATCCTTTTAATCCCAAGGTTTCACCGCTCCAGTAGACCGGAGCAGCGTCCCTTTCCTTACGCACATTTTAGCACTCGAAAGTTTAGAGTGCTAAGCCTCGAATGAGTTCGTCTGTGTCGCTATTTGGATGACAAATAGATTATGTGGGATCGATCGCCCGCATATGGCGAGCTGTAGCAATCCAACTGCCGATAAGGCCCAGAAAAACGCCTAAACCCACGATCACGCCGGCTTCTTCGAGCGTCGGGCCCGCGAGTTGGAATGCGCTCCCATACAAGCCCCCGAATCGTTGAATTGGCCCTGAGAGGGCCACTTGTAGTACCGCTAGCAGCCCGAGAGAGAGCAGACCGCCACCGAGCCCGTACCAGAAGCCGGTGTAGAGGAACGGTCTTCGGATGAAGCCATGCGAAGCCCCAATCAATTGCATGATCTCGATCTCGTCGCGTCGATTTTGAATGTCGAGACGAATCGTATTGCCGATCACAACCAAGAGGCCGATGCCGAGCAAGGCCGCGGTGATCCAAACACCGCGCCTGAACAGCTCAAGCAGTGCCTGCAGTGTCATCACCCATTCCGTGTCACGCTGAACCTGGTCGATATCCGGCATGTTTGACAGCTCCTGCTCCAGCAGGTCGGTCCCACCGGCACCGAGCCCGCGGATCGGGGTGACGACCAGCGTATGCGGCAGCGGGTTGGTCTCGAGGCTATCGAGTGCCTCACCGAACCCCGAGTCTGTTTTGAACGCGGCCAGCGCCGCATCGGCGTTGATCAACTCGATCGTTTCGATGTCCGCGCGCCCTGCCAGCAAGTTGCGGGTCGCCTCGGCGGACTCAAGACTCGCTCCCGGCGTGAGGTAGACCGAAATGTCCGACGCAACCTCCCAGCCGCCAGTCAGCTCAAGTCCATTGCGTACCATCAGGTGGAGCGCCGCCGGCAAACACAGTGTGATCGCGATAACCAGAATGGTCATGATGCTGGCCACGGGCGTGCTGACCAGCTTGCCGATTGCGCTGATGCAAACCTGTGCATGGCGTGAGAGGTAGGCGCCCATCAGACTTCAAACAACTCGCCGGTGGTGGTCATGCTCGCACTATCGCTATGCACGCGACCTGCAGAGAGCTCAATACGCCGATGACCCATGCGTTGGATTAGCGCGTGATCGTGAGAGGCGATGACCAGTGTCGTGCCCACATCACAAAACCGTTCGAATAAATGCATGATGCCGTCGGATAGCTCGGGGTCGAGGTTGCCGGTGGGCTCATCAGCGATAACGATGTCGGGTCGAGCGACGATGGCCCTGGCGATACCGACGCGTTGTTGTTCTCCGGAGGACAAGGTTGCTGGCCGCTGTTTTTCCTTTGAGAGCAGGTCGACCGAGTCCAGCGCCGCGCGCACGCGCTTGCCGATTTCGCGATGGCTCGCGCCGGCGATGATCAACGGCAGTGCGACGTTGTCGTACACCGACCGATCAAAGAGCAACTTGTGATCCTGAAACACCATGCCGACGTTGCGCCGATAGGCAGGCAGCTGGCGACGACCGATACCGCGGGTGCTGCGTTTGTCGATCAGTACGTTGCCGCGCGTTGGGCGTTCGATAAGTCCAATCAAACGCAGCAATGTGCTCTTTCCAGCGCCGGAGTGGCCGGTGATAAACGTCACCTCTCCTGCATCGATCGTGAGCGTCACGTTGGCGAGCGCTTCATGCCCGCCGGGATAACGCTTGGTGACGTTATCGAATCGGATCACTGCGATTCGCCCAACAGCGCGTCGGCAAAACCTTCGGCAGTGAACGGTTGCAAATCGTCGAGTTGCTCACCGATCCCGACGTAACGTACAGCGATGCCAAGCTCTGCCGCGATCGGGAGCAGGATGCCGCCTTTCGCGCTGCCATCCAACTTAGTCACGGTAATGCCGGTCAAGGTCAGCGCCTCGTGAAACTGACGTGCCTGCTGCAGCGCATTCTGACCCTGACTACCGTCGATCACGAGCATGACCTCGTGCGGTGCCGTCTCGTCATGGCGTGCGATCACGCGTCGCACTTTCGCCAGTTCATCCATCAGTCCCTGTTGGGTCTGCAGCCGACCTGCTGTGTCTGCGATCAGCACGTCGACGTCGCGCGCGCTTGCGGCGGCCATTGCGTCGAACACCACCGCAGCCGGGTCGGCGCCGCTGGCCTGTGCAACCACCGGTACGCCGTTGCGTTCGCCCCAGGTCTGCAGTTGCTCCACGGCCGCTGCGCGAAAGGTATCGGCGGCCGCGAGCATCACTCGCTTGCCATCAGCCTGAAGCTTGCGGGCGATTTTTCCGGCAGTCGTTGTCTTGCCCGCACCATTCACACCTACCATCAAGATCACGTAGGGTTTGGCGGTGCCGACGTCGAGTGGTTTCTCGGCCGGCTTCAACAGCTCAGCGATTGTTTGTTTGAGACCTTCGCGGAGTGCGTCCATGTCCTGCTTTTCTTTGCGGGCGAGAGACTTGTTCAGCGACTCCATTACCCGCTCGGTCGTCTCGACACCAACGTCGGCCATCAACAGGCGTGTCTCGATCTCCTCCAGGACACCGTCGTCGATCCGCCCGCCCGGCATCAGCTCGGTGATGTCTCGGGTCAGCCAGGAATCGCCCTTGTTCAGTCGGGCGCGGAGGCGCTTGATGAAGCCTGGTTTCTTGTTCTCGTCTGCCATTGCGTCGGTCGTTGATGTAAGCCCGCATGCTACCAGCGCACTGTGCGTTTTTCGAAGCGCTCCGCATATCGGTACCATGTGCGCGTGACTCGCAGACGCTCGACAGGAACAGTGCGCATCATCGGCGGCGAATTTCGCCGACTGCAGATGCCCGTGGCTGAGGTCGAGGGGCTTCGTCCGACGACCGATCGAGTGCGTGAGACGGTATTCAATTGGCTGGATCGCTACCTGGCGGGCGCCGAGGTTCTGGACCTGTTCGCCGGCACAGGCGCGCTCGGTTTCGAGGCCATTTCCCGCGGTGCGAAGGCATTGGTTGCCATGGAGAAAAATCCAACGGCGGCGCGCATGTTGCGAGACAACGCCGCGAAGCTCGCACCCGAGCGTATCGAAATCATCGCCGCCGATGCCCGTGTTTGGGCTGAACGACCCGCAGACCGCGCATTCGATGTGGTGTTTATCGACCCTCCGTTCCGAGACGCGGATGCGGCCGAGTTGTGTACACTCCTCCTGCGACAGGGCTGGTTGGCCCCGGACGCGGTCGTTTACGTGGAGCAATCTGCGAACAACGCCGCGCCTCCGGCAGCGCCATTCGTGTCGAACAAAGAAAAAACAGCCGGGCAGGTGCGATATGGCCTGTATTCGGTCGAGAGGGAGCACCACGATGAGTAATGTCGCAGCCATGTATCCGGGGACCTTTGATCCGGTGACGCTGGGCCACGAGGATCTCGTGCGCCGGGCAGCGCGGCTATTTCCGACGGTCGTGGTGGCAGTCGCGGCGAACCCTGGGAAAACGCCCATGTTCACGCTCGGTGAGCGCGTGGAGCTTGCGACGACGGTATTCAAGTCGATCGAGAATGTGGTGGTGCGGGGCTACACCGGTTTGACGATCCAGTTCGCCAAGGACAATGGCCTCGGTACGATCGTGCGCGGACTTCGCGCGGTCTCGGATTTCGAATACGAGTTCCAGCTTGCGAGCATGAACCGCCACTTGGTCCCCGAAGTCGAGACGATGTTCCTGACGCCGCAGGATGACTACTCGTATATCTCCTCGACGCTGGTGCGCGAGATCGCAAAGCTGGGCGGGGATGTCGAGCAGTTCGTCTCGCCTGTGGTAGCCGACGCGCTGCGCGTGAAGTCCGGCAACTGAGCCGGTTATTTCTGGCAACGCGTACAGTAGAAACTCGAGCGCTGGCCAATCACGCGTTGCGTGACGGGTTTTCCACACTCAAAGCAAGGCTCTCCGGTTCTGCCGTAGACGTTGAGTGATTGGGTGAAGTAACCCGGACTGCCGTCGCCACCGTAGAAGTCCCTGAGCGTGGTCCCACCCGCCTCAATCGCCGCCGCCAGCACGACTTTGATCTCTTCTGCGAGCCTTGCGCAAGCCGGTCGGGAGAGTTTGTGGGCGGGCCTCAACGGATGAATACGTGCGCGGAACAACGCCTCACTGGCGTAAATGTTGCCGACGCCGACCACGACGTGGGCGTTCATGATGAAGTTTTTCACCGCGACCCGCCTGCCCCGACTCGCTATATAGAGCGTCTCGCCCGAAAAGTCATCGGAGAGGGGCTCGGGGCCCAATTGTGCAAGCAAGGAGTGTTGTTCCGGCGTCTCACTCCACAACACACAACCAAAACGCCGAGGGTCGTGTAATCTGAGTGTGTGCCTGTGAGCGAATATCAGGTCTACATGGTCGTGCTTTTTGCGCGGATGGTCGCTTTTGACCACCTGAAGTCTGCCCGACATGCCAAGGTGAATGATCAGACTGCCACCCTGGACATCGAGCAACAGATATTTCGCACGACGCCGAATACTATTTAAGGTTCGGCCCTCCAGATAATCCGCGATATCCGGAGGCACAGGCCAGCGCAGCCGGTGGTCAAAGACTTTGACCGTCTGGATGCGTTCTCCGATCAGGTGCGGGGTAATCCCACGGCGGGTTGTCTCAACCTCAGGAAGCTCGGGCATTGAATCAGGGGGCAGGACCAACTCGACTAAAGTTGGGGGTTCGCCGGTTTCACGTGTGGCGCGATGATGCCATACTCCGGTCGCGTCGAAGCGATGAAGTGCGGGTCAGCCGCAAAGGAAATGTTAAGTGATTGATTTTGTAATGGAATACCTCTACGGAGGTCTGCTCGACCTGAGCGTCACTGGCTATGTGATTGCTTCACTGATCATGCTGCAGCTCGCGATGATGGCGGTTACGCTGTATTTGCACCGCGATGCGGCGCATCGATCCATCAATCTGCACCCTGTGCTGCGCCACTTCTTCCGTTTCTACATCTGGTGCACGTCCGGCATGCTGACACGCGACTGGGTCGCGGTTCATCGCAAACATCACGCGTACTGTGAGACCGAGAACGATCCGCACAGCCCGCAGGTCTATGGTCTGAAAAAGGTGCTGCTCGAAGGCGCGGAGCTCTACAAAGTGGAGTGCAAAGTGCCTGAGACGCTCGAGAAATATGGTCGCGGAACACCGCGTGACTGGATCGAGCTCAACGTCTATGAGCGCTTCCCGTGGGGCGGCATCACGTTGTTTGTCCTCTCATGCCTGTTCTTCTTCGGCGTACCGGGCATCATTCTGCTGGCGATCCAGCTAATTTCCATGCCGCTTTTCGCAGCCGGCATCATCAATGGCGTCGGCCACCACTCGGGCTACCGCAACTTCGAGTGCGACGATGCTGCGACCAACATCTCGCCGATCGGTATCTTCGTAGGCGGCGAGGAGCTGCACAACAACCACCACGCGTTCCCAACTTCAGCGAAGTTCTCGATGCGCCCTTGGGAATTCGACATCGGCTGGATGTACATCAAGATTTTTGAGTTCTTTGGCTTGTGCAAGGTCAACAAGGTTGCGCCGACGCCGCAGCGCCTCAAAGACCAGGACGAGATCAGCCTCGAGACGCTTCGTGCGATTGTGGTCAATCGCATGCACGTATTGCGTGACTACACTCGCGAAGTGACGCTGCCGACGCTCAAGTTCGAGCGCGAGCAGGGCGCGAACCTTGTGTCACGTGCCAAGCGCTTGCTGGTGCGTCAGCCGAGCCTGCTCAACGAGCGTGCCCGCCAGCGCCTCGATACTATGCTTGAGAACAGCGCGACGCTGCGCACGGTGCATGAGTTCCGCGAGCGTCTGCAGACGCTCTGGAAGAGCGGTGCGGCGATCAGCAACGAGCAGCTGCTCGAGCAATTGCGCCAGTGGTGTGCTGAGGCTGAAGCCAGCGGCATCCGTGCGTTGCAGGAGTTTGCCGATCGGGTGCGTGGCTACGCCATGCAGCCGACGCCGGTTCGCGCCTGAACCATCGCGTACTAGCGTGTAAAGAAAAAGGCCGCACATTGTGCGGCCTTTTTTTTATGCTATGCATCAGGTTTCCGGAAGCTAGCAGTGAGTCTTATATCGTTTCTCAATCAGCCTTGGGATGGGCTTCGGAAGGCTGGGTCTAGCAAGTTCTCCCAAGCGTCGGTCTTCGTTCCCGTGCTGGGCTATTTCATACTGTTTGGCGAAGCTGCAAACGAGTACTTCGAGCTAGTCATCGATGCGGATGGGGTTTTCAGCCTTTGGCGCGTCTATTGGCTCTACTTCGGTGCAACCTTTATCGCCATCGCTCAGATTATCTTCAACGTCCGCTGCCCGGCAGAAATAAAGCAGCATGGAACCGCCTACGAGTTCGTTGCTAAGGAAGAAAAGACGATCAATCGGCAGCGGCAAGGGGATATAGAGAATTTCCTGAAAAATCATACGTATGCGGGCGACGAAGTAGATGAAATGACCCTGGCGGCTCGAATGACGGCATATGTTGAGGCTCAAAAAGAGGCGGATCCGAAGACTCGTCGGGTGGTGACCGGGTTTTATGCAGCAGGTCTGGGAATGGTTCTGGTTCCCACGCTAACAACGTTTTGCCAGATCGGCGTTGAGGCCTTTGGGAAGGTCGTCTATTGGATTGCCAAAGCTGCCGGCTACTCACCAATCTGATAAGGGATCTGAGGGTCGCAGCATCAAGCGAGTAAAGAAAAAGGCCGCACATTGTGCGGCCTTTTTTGTTTCCGGCTGAATTAAATCTCAGCTAGCAAAGATCACCCGGAGGGATTACTTGATCTTCGCTTCTTTGTAGAGGACATGCTTGCGGACAACTGGGTCGTACTTCTTGGTTTCCATCTTTTCAGGATGCAGACGCTTGTTCTTGTGCGTCGTGTAGAAGTGACCGGTGCCGGCGGAAGAGACGAGGCGAATTTTTTCACGCATGTTTGAGGCTCCTGAGGCGAACGTCTGAGTTAGACGCGCTGGCCGTTGGCACGCAGGTCGGTAACGACCTTCTCGATGCCGTGTTTATCGATGATCCGCATGCCTTTCGTGGATACACGCAGGCGGACGTAACGCTTTTCCGACTCCAGCCAGAAACGGTGCCACTGGAGGTTCGGCAGGAAGCGTCGACGCGTCTTGTTGTGCGCGTGCGAGACGTTATTACCGGACATCGGCCCTTTGCCGGTGACTTGGCATACCTTGGACATGACTAAACCTATGTAGTGTCTTGGCCGGGAACCCCGGCAGAGAGCCGCGCACAATAGCCCAAGGTCGGGGCGATTTCAAGCATTCGTAGCCGGAAATCCCTATCCATAATGACAATTGCCATGCGCTGCCTATACTGCGTCCCAGCAATCGCTGGGGGGCGTGCCAAATGAAGAATTTCTCGTTCGGAGTCGCTGCGGTCGTCATCGCCGCTGCGGCTTATTTGACCCTGTGGCCCGTCGCGGTCGAGCCAATCGCCTGGAATGCGCCGTCAGATGCGGGTTACACGGGTGATTTCACGCCCAATCAGCGACTTGCAGGGATGGAATTGGTCGACTTGGGGCGCTACTACGGCCCAGAGGACGCCGATATCGGCCCTGACCGCCTGATTTACGCCGCGACACACGGGGGCGAGATTCTCAGAGTGCAGCAAGACGGCAGCGTCAGCGTGTTCGCCGAGACGGGCGGGCGCCCCCTCGGGATCGAATTTGATGCGACCGGCACGCTGTGGGTTGCCGACGCGTATCGCGGTCTGCTCTCCGTCTCCGCCGACGGCACGGTCAGGTTGCGGTCGGACCAGACGAGCGATGGTTCACCGATCCTCTACGCGGACGACGTCGACATCGCGCCCGATGGCGCCGTGTATTTTTCTGACGCTTCAACGCGATTCAGCGCGCAGGCGATGGACGACACGCTAGAGGCGTCCGTGTTCGATCTCATGGAACACTCGGATAACGGACGCGTGCTGCGCTACGACCCGAACTCGGGGGAGACCACGGTCTTCGCCAGTGGCCTCACCTTTGCAAATGGCATTGCGATTATTGGCGACTCGATCTTCGTTGCGGAAACCGGGGCTTACAGAATCTGGCGCTATCCCCTGGCTGGAGGCGCCGGCGAGGTGATCATCGACAATTTGCCCGGCTTTCCGGACAACCTGAACCCCGGGCCGAACGGCACGCTGTGGTTTGGGCTGGCGAGCCCGCGTAATTTGCTGATCGACAACCTGTCGGACTCTCCGTTCCTGCGGAAGGTGATCATGCGGCTGCCATCCTCGATGCGCCCCGCACCCGTTCGATACGGCTTCGTCGGGCGTGTCGACACCGAGGGTGAGGTCATCGAGACGCTGCAGGATCCTTCCGGCAAGTTCGCGCTGACCACTGGCGCGATTTCGCTGCCCGATGGCCGTGTCTTGATTACGTCGCTGACGGAGCCGAGTCTCGGCATTCTTGAGTAGCCGCGTCAGAGCTGGCCGCGCGCAGCTAACGAGACCGTGTCGCTGTCGCCCACCACGACGTGGTCGAGCAGGCGGATATCGACGAGGGCCAAGGCCTTGTTCAATCGCCGCGTGATGTCGGCATCAGCTTGGCTCGGTTCTGCGACTCCGCTCGGGTGGTTGTGAGCGACTATCAAAGCCGCCGCATTTCGGCGCAGCGCTTCCTTGACCACCTCACGCGGGTACACGGAAGTGCCATCGATCGTGCCGCGGAACAGGATTTGGAAATCGAGCACCCGATGGCGGTTATCGAGGTACAAACAACAAAACACCTCGTGCTCCAGGTCACGCAATTTGGCACGCAGAAACCGGTACGTATCACCGGGGCTGCGTATTGCGTGTCGGTCCGGTAGGCGTGCGGTTTGGTAACGCGCGGCCAGCTCCGCGATACACCGCACCCGTCGGGCGCGCACCGGGCCGATGTTGGGCAAGCGCTTTAGATCATCGACATCGGAACCCAGTAGCCCACGCAACCCGCCGGTCTGCGATAGCCAAACTTCGGCCATATCGGTGTCGCTGCCGTCTGGTAACAACAGCAGCGCCAGCAACTCGGCGGTAGAACGCTCATCAGCGGTGGAAATCGACATGGTGCATATCCCTTGCAGCCCTTCTCTGTCATTCAGGATGCACTTGCCGGGTCTTCTCAGCAGGGCGCCATTGTGCGCAAGGTGCCCGGATTAGCTAGACTGCGCACGTTTTCTTACGGGCAGGCGTATGACCCATGTATTGCTCGGCGTTACCGGTGGTATCGCTGTATATAAGAGTCCGGATCTCACGCGGCGGCTGATCGACCGAGGCGCCAGTGTGCAGGTCGTGATGACCGAAGGCGCGCAGGCATTCGTGACGCCGCTGACGTTCCAGGCGGTTTCCGGTCGCCTGGTGCGCACCGATTTGTTTGATACCGAGGCCGAGGCGGCAATGGGTCATATCGAACTTGCGCGCTGGGCGGATAGCGTCGTGATCGCGCCTGCGAGCGCCGATTTCATCGCGCGCTTCGCGGCGGGCATGGGCGACGACTTGTTGACCACCGTGTGCCTCGCCACCGAAGCGCAGATCTACATTGCGCCAGCGATGAATCGTCAGATGTGGTCGAGCCCCGCCGTACAGGACAATATGCAAACGCTTCGTGATCGCGGTGTCATCGTGCTTGGTCCGGGTGAGGGTGATCAGGCCTGTGGCGAGGTGGGTGCAGGGCGCATGCTCGAACCTGCAGTGATCGCAGATGGCGTCATGCACCCACAGGATGGCCCACTAGCGGGCAAACGCGTGGTGATCACCGCCGGTCCGACGCGTGAGCCGATCGATCCAGTGCGCTATCTGACCAACCGCAGCTCCGGAAAAATGGGCTACGCCATCGCTGCAGCGGCGCGCGAAGCGGGTGCCCAGGTGACGCTGGTTAGCGGTCCCGTGGCGCTCTCGCCGCTTGAGGGCGTCGACCTGATCAGCGTGGAGACAGCCGAGGAGATGGCGGGAGCGGTGGATGCGACCGTCGCAGGTGCCGATGTCTTTATCAGCTCCGCGGCGGTGTCCGACTATCGGCCGGCGACCTGCGCCGAAGAGAAGATTAAGAAAAAGCACGACAGCATGTCGCTGGAGCTGACCCGCAACCCGGACATTCTCGCGGCAGTTTCTGCGCGGCATGATCGGCCGTTTACGGTCGGCTTCGCCGCCGAAACGCATTCGGTGCTCGAGAACGCGCGCGGCAAGCTTGAGCGCAAGAATCTCGACCTGATTATTGCGAATCAGGTCGGTAGAAACCTCGCCTTCGACCGCGACGATAATGCCGCCACCGCACTTTGGGCGGACGGCCAGCGCGTGTTCGTGCAACAACCGAAGACCACACTGGCGCGCGAGCTGATCAGCTGTATCGCCGAACGATTCAAGGAAAGCGACCGTGATTGATTTGCAGGTGAAGATTCTCGACCCGCGCGTGGGCGACTCAATCGAGTTGCCGAGCTACGCCACTGAGGGTTCGGCGGGCATGGATATTCGTGCCTGTATCGACGCGCCGCTGGAAGTAGCACCTGGGGAAACACACCTTGTGCCAAGCGGTATGGCGGTCTACGTAGGTGATCCGGCCTATGCCGCGGTGCTGTTGCCGCGCTCCGGGCTAGGCCACAAGCATGGGCTGGTGCTCGGTAACCTCACCGGGCTGATCGACTCCGACTATCAGGGGCAGCTATTCGTCTCGATCTGGAATCGCGGCAGTAAGACCTACACGATCGAAGTAGGCGAGCGGATCGCACAGATGGTGATCGTA
This sequence comes from Pseudomonadota bacterium, assembly GCA_038521865.1. Lineage (GTDB taxonomy): Bacteria > Pseudomonadota > Gammaproteobacteria > Steroidobacterales > Woeseiaceae > CALBPI01. The sequence goes on from JBCBKO010000005.1 coordinate 93,347, forward strand.
CCGGTAGCGCACGCGCGCATGAACGTTGTGGATGAGTTCGAACAGAGCGGCCGAGGCGCGGGCGGCTTCGGGTCGTCAGGTCGCAATTAGTTCGAGGCGGTCAATTCCGAGTAGCGCTGAATCGCGACCTGGAATTCTTCTCGCAGGTTCTCCGCACTGCGCTTGTAGTCAGCAACCCGACCTTCGTAACGCAGAATGCCATCTTTTGTTTCCTTGATATCGTTGGCAAGTGCCGGGCGAATCATCGGCGCGTCAGGATCGATGTTGTAGGGCTTGAAAGCCGCCGCTTCGTCGAGCAGCGACACGAGCCGTTTGCGCAGGTTGGTCAGGTACAGCTCAGAAACCCGAGACTGCGCTTCCACCAACTCGACGCGTCGGTCGCGATGGCGTTCGATCTCGTTCACAGAAAGGTAGGTGGCGAGCAGCGCGCGGTCAGCCCGGCGGGCACGCTCGAGATCGGCCTTCGCTTCTTCGGCTGCCGCGATCGCGGCCAACTCTTCTTCGGTGATCTTGCCGCGAATGCTGCCTACAGTGACGCCGTGTTCGTTCAGAACCTCTTTTTCCTGATCCGCGTATTCCGCTGGGATCGAATCTCCTACGTGGACGACGCCGTTTTCATCGACCCACTTGTAGAGCTGCGGTGCACGGTCGGTCGCAGCCCAGAGCGGGCCGGCAGAAACCAGCATTCCCAGCAAAAGCGTTGTCGTGCGCATTCGGAACATCCTCAAGATTTTACCTAATCGGCCGGGCCGATTAGAGAGCTGTGTCACGATTTATTCCTCGAAATTCGTCATAAAACACCGTATTTGGTCCGGTATTGCTTTACGGCCGCCAAGGTTTCGGGTTCTCCGCCCTCCTGCTCGAGTACTGTCACGAGATCATCGAGAGTCGCAAGTGCGCTCACGGTGACGCCCAATGATTGTTCGACCTCCTGCACGGCAGAAAGTGTCCCAGTGCCCCGCTCGCGCCGATCCAGTGCGATGACGATGCCAGCCACCTCGGCGCCGGCCTCCCGGATCATCTCGACGCTCTCGCGAATGGCAGTGCCGGCGGTAATCACGTCATCAACGATCACCACTTTGCCGGTCAGCGGGCCGCCTACGATGTTGCCGCCCTCGCCATGGTCTTTCGCCTCTTTGCGATTAAACGCGTAGGGCACATCGCGATCGTGGCGATCTGCCAACGCGGCTGCGGCCAATGCGGCAAGCGGAATGCCCTTGTAGGCTGGTCCGAAAATGACGTCGCAGTTGGGATGGTGTTCGTGAATCGTGTCCGCGTACCCGCGCCCGAGTGCGGCGGCCGCACGGCCACTCGAGAGAGAACCGGCATTGAAGAAGTAGGGGCTGACTCGCCCGGATTTCAGGGTGAAGGAACCGAAGCGCAGCGCGCCTGCAGCGCGCGCCATTGCGACAAACTCCAGTGTCGGTTCCGGCATGAGTCCCCTTCAGCGCCATCCCTTACAGTTTTGATAGTATGCCATTTTCGGCGCGACTCCCATGTTTCGAATCATTACTTTGAACGCCAACGGCATCCGTGCCGCGGCCCGCAAGGGTGTGTACGACTGGCTGGCAAAACAAAACGCCGATGTCGTGTGCATTCAGGAGACCAAGGCGCAGGTTCACCAGCTCGAAGACCCGATGTTCAGCCCCGAGGGCTATCACACGGTGTACGTCGATGCGGAGAAAAAAGGCTATAGCGGCGTCGCCATTTATTCGCGTCACAAGCCCGACAAGATCGTGCGCGGGCTCGGCATTGAAGCGATCGATAACGAAGGCCGCTACGTCGAAGTGCAGCTGCCCGGCATCGCTGTAGCTTCGGTGTATCTGCCGTCCGGTACCTCAGGCGATGAGCGACAAGCGTTCAAAATGGATGTGCTCGCTCAGTTCCACGAACACCTCAAAAAATTGAAGCGCCGACGTCGCGAGTACGTCATCTGCGGCGACTTCAACATCGCGCATACCAAAGAAGACATTCGCAACTGGCGCGGCAATCAGAAGAACTCGGGTTTCCTCCCTGAAGAGCGCGAGTGGATGGATGTGTTGTTTAACGAGACAAAGTACGTCGACAGTTTCCGCGAACTCGAGCAAGAGCCGCACCAATACACGTGGTGGTCGAACCGTGGCCAGGCATGGGCGAACAACACAGGTTGGCGCATCGACTACCAGGTGACTACTCCTGGCCTCGCCGGCAAGGTGCTCGCCACCGACATCTACCGCGATGAGCGATTCTCCGACCACGCACCGTTTACCGTTGACTACAACTTCACTCTCTAAGTGGCGCGACACGTGGCTTAGGCCCACTATCGTCACCAATTTCTTTCTGGGGTTCTCGGGCGGTCTGCCATTCCCCTTGGTCTACGCGACCCTGACTGCGTGGCTGGAAGATGCGAGCATCGCGCGCAGCACGATCTCTACATTTGCGTGGATCGGGTTCGCGTACTCGTTCAAATATCTTTGGGCGCCGCTGGTCGATGCCGTTCGCATTCCCGTGCTCACGACCCTGTTGGGTCGGCGTCGCGCTTGGTTGGTGGTTGCCCAACTCGGCATCGCGTTGTCGCTGATCAGTATGGCGGTGTCCGACCCCGCTGAGGCGATGCTGCCCTTCACGCTTTCGGCAATCGCGGTTGCCCTGTTGTCAGCGACGCAGGATATCGTGATTGATGCGTATCGTATTGAGTCTGATGACCAGGGTATACAAGGTGTGCTTGCCGCCGCCTATCAGTACGGCTATCGCATTGCGCTGATCGCCTCGACAGCAGGTGCGTTGCTGCTTGCTGACACGCGCGGCTGGGAGACCGCGTATTTCGTGATGGCGCTGTTAATGGGGGTTGGGTTGTTGGCGGTTTTGATGTCGCCTGAGCCTGCGTCCGTCTCAAAGCCGTCCGGTGGGACCGCGCTCGGGCGGCTCAAGGAATACCTCGCCGACCCGTTTATCGATTTCTTTTCACGCGTCGGGTGGATTTCACTGCTCATCCTCGCTTACATCCTGTTCTACCGGGTGAGCGATTATGTGCTCGGTATTCTCGCGAATCCGTTCTACCTCGATATCGGGTTTACGAAGTCGGACGTTGCGTACATCGCCAAAGGCTACGGCGTGTTCGTGTCGCTAGCCGGAATTGCGGCCGGCGGTGTGGCCGTGTTGAAGCTCGGTATTCATCGCAGCCTCATCGTGGCAAGCGTGCTGATCGCAGCAACCAACCTCGGGTTCATTTTTCTGGCCTTCCAGGGTCCGAAGCTCTCTGCGTTGGCGGTAACAATCAGTGGCGACAACTTTGCCCAGGGGTTTTCGGGCACGGTGCTGATCGCTTATCTGGCGAGTCTCACTAATACAAAGTTCACAGCGACCCAGTACGCGTTGTTCAGCTCGCTCAGTGTGCTGCTCGGCAAATTTCTCGCGAAATACTCTGGCAACGTACAGGAGTGGTCGGGCTGGACGAGCGTGTTTTCCGACTTCATGACCTCGCCGGCACGCGACGCCGATTGGGCGGGTTGGATCGGGTTTTTCGGTTACGCAGCGCTGTGCGGCTTGCCCTCGATTGTGCTCGCGTGCATCGTCGCGATCCCTGCACTCAGGCCGCCACCCACAGTCCAGGACGAACCTACCGATAAACCGTAACGCGCGGCATTGGCTTTGTCATAGACGAGACCTATACTCCGCGCTTTCACCAGTCCTGACTGAAGGTTAGCGCGTCGTGCTTGAACAACTCATCCGACATTTTGTGGTGCTGTTTGTCGTGATCGAACCGATCACGCTTGTGCCTCTGTTCGGCGCCCTGACACGCGGCGGCGAACCGACTTATCGTCGCAAGATGGCGATCAAGTCGATCGTGCTATCGACAATCATCTTCTGGGTGTTCGCACTTGCGGGTCAGTCGCTGTTGGAAACGCTCGGCATCAACGTGGCTTCGTTCAAGATCGCCGGTGGGCTGTTGTTGTTCCTGATCGCGGTTGACATGGTGTTTGCCCGCCAGTCTGGCCTGCGCTCGACCACGGTGCGCGAGCAGGATGAGGCACGCTACCGTGAAGACATTTCGGTATTCCCGTTGGCGTTCCCACTGATCGCCGGACCGGGTGCGCTTGCAACGCTGCTCTTGTTGCTCGTGGAGCTGCAGGACAACTGGATCGAATTCCTGGGGCTCATGGCGATGGCGATGCTGGTGCTCGCCATTGCGTTGGTCATGATGTTGCTGACCTCACCGATCATCCGCGTGATGGGTGAGACGGGCGCCAACGTAGTCAGCCGCCTGACCGGCGTAATTCTCGTGGCGCTCGCTGTGCAATACGTGGTCGATGGCGTCAACACGCTGTTTTTTGTGGGCTGAGCACCTAGTCCGCTCGGCGCACTTCCCAGTCGACGATTTCATGACCGAGGCGCAGCCCGCGTCGCTCGAACTTGGTTTGGGGTCGCACGTGCGGTGACTCACCAACATGCGTGCGTCGCAGCACCACGTTGAAACGGTCGTCCTCGTTGAGCACCTCATCGATGTGCTCCGCGTACGGCGCCCAGTCAGTGGCAATGTGCAGCGCGCCGTTGTCGGTCAGGCCGGTCGCTGCGAGATCCATGAACGGCGGGTTCACGAGTCGACGCTTGTGGTGGCGTTTCTTGGGCCACGGATCGGGAAAGTAGAGGTTCAAGCGGTCGATACGTCGCTCACCGATCTGATCCCGCAACACTGCGACCGCGTCCTCCGCGATCACGCGCAAATTCGTTGCGCCTGCTTCTTCGGCCTTCAACAAGCAGTGTCCGACGCCGGGTTCATGCACCTCGACGCCGATCACATTCCATTCCGGCATGCTCGCGGCGAGTTCCACGAGGCTGTCGCCATTGCCGAATCCGATCTCGACCATCAGCGGCGCACTGCGCCCAAAGGTAGCAGCGAGATCGAGGCGCTCTGGCGAGTAGTCGATGCAATAGCGGGGCGCGAGCTCGGCAAGCGCACGCTTTTGCGCGGGTGTCATGCGTCCGGGTCGACGGACGAAGCTCTGGATGTCGCGGTACTGGACCATGCGGCCCGCGTCAGGCGGCGCTGTTTTGTGAGAGCAGCTTCTGGCCGAGCGATTCGGTATGCAGCAACGCATCGACCTTGTGTCGTTCCATCGGACGGCTGATGAAGAAACCCTGCGCGGCGGTGCACTGGTTGTCGCGCAGGAACTCGAGCTGCTCATGCGTCTCGACCCCCTCGGCAGCGATCTCGATCTGTAGCCCATCGGCCGTCGCAATCGCGGCCCTGACGATGCGCTGATGCGCTTCGTTATCGGCGAGGTCTTGCACGAGCGACTGATGCAGCACGAACGTGCTGATCATCGTGCTGTCGAGTGCACTGAACGAGATATCGTGGGTACCAAAGTGATCGAGCGAGACGCCGACACCGAGTTTGCGCAGCGCTTGCAAAGTCTGCAACGAACGCGGCCGGCGCAGGCTTTCCGCACCGTCGCCGAGCTCAAACTCAAGACACCCTGGGTCCAGCTGATAGTCCTCGATCGCCTTCTCTACCACCGCGGTGAGTCGACCGTCTTCGAGTTGCAGTGGCGACAGGTTGATGGTGACCGTCAGGTCCGGCACCGAGTAGCGTTGTTGCCAGGCATGCAGCTGCGCACACACCGTCCGTACAATCCATTCGCCAACCGAGTGGATGAGCCCGCTCGACTCGAGCAGCGACAAGAACCGTGCGGGTGGCAGAAGTCCGTAGCGCGGATGTTGCCAACGCAGCAAAGCCTCGAGTCCCATCAGCCGCCCGTCGCCCAATCCCACACGCGGCTGGTAGCGCAGCGTCAGCTCCCGACGCAGCAACGCATGACGTATACCGAGTTCGAGTTCGGCATTGTCCGCGGTCGCGCCATGTCCTGACTGTGCATAAAACTGGAGCCGGGCACCGCCCTGGCGTTTCGCCTGGCCCAACGCGAGGCCGGCGGCGTGGATCAGCGATGCTTCGTCTTCCCCAGCTTCGGGGTACAGCGCGATCCCGACGGAGGCGCCGATGTAGATTTCGTTGCCGTCGCACTCAAAGCGCTCGGCCAGGCCGCGCACAACTTTCTGCGCCACTGCCGCCGCATCACGCGGGCTCGCGAGATTTTCGACCGTGACCATGAACCGATCACCGCCCCATCGCGCGAGCAGATCACCCTGTCGGAGTAGTGTTTGCAAGCGCTCAACCACCGCGTCGAGCAGCCGATCGCCGGTGTCGTGTCCGAGCGATTCGTTGACCGCGGCAAAGCGATCAAGATCGACGCACAACACCCCCAGCGTGCGTTGACTGCGACGCGCTCGCGAGAGCGCCTGCTGTAGCTGTTCTTTATATAGGTGTCGGTTCGCAACGCCGGTCACGGGGTCAAACAACGCCAGATGCGCTTGCTCACGAGAACGCTGGAACTGATCGGTGATATCGCGGAACAGGAGCATGCCGCCGAGCAATCGATCGCCGCCGTCGTACAGCCCGTGACCACTCACCGACAACACGAGCGTGTTCCCGTCGGGATCGTCGTGCTGGAACACCTGCTCGGTGAACCGATCTCCGCGCGCAGCCCGCGCGACCGGTCGCTCTTCCGGCGCCAGCTCGGCGTTCGTGTTGGCATCCCAGGCGCAGAATGTCTTGCCCCAGGCGAGCACTGGTTGTGCATCTCGCGACAGCCCAAGCAGGGCGCGCGCGGTCGCGTTCGATCGCAAAATGCGGCCCTCGCGATCGCATAGCAGTGCACCGTCTGGCAGGCCTTCCACCAGCATGGCAAGCAACTCGCTGCGCCCGTTCACAGTGCTGGTGAAGTCGAAGTGCTGCTTCGTTTGGTCGATTGCCCGCTGCATGTCGATGCCGTCGAGCACGCCGTCGGCGATGAGGTAATGCTGTGCGCCATGTAACACAGCTCTGAGTCCGCGCTGTTCGCGCTCGGCGCTGGTCAGCGCCAACGTCGGATAGCCATCCAGCACCTGCATCAGTTCGGCCGTGCGGTATCGTTCTGCCGAGGTGTTGGTGATGCCGACATCGACGAGCACGAGATCTGGTTGCCAGGCGGCGAGGTGTTGAGGGAGTAACTCGGGGTCGGTCAGTTCGGCCACTGTCTCGATGTTGTCGAGGCCGCTGATGGCACGCAACGCGGTTCGCGCCGGTACCGAAGTCTCTCCGATGTAGAGCAATCGAAGGCGTTGGTCAGATTGCGGTTCGATCATGACCGCGACATGCCATGTAGGCGCATGCTGTTCGGTGTCCCCTGCCGGTTTGCAGGATCATAACAGAACACTACATAAAGTGAGGAACCCGACATTTGTCGCTTCGGACTAAACGGTTTCGCCGGGAACCGCGTCTTAGTTCCGAATGCAGGCCAATGCACACCGCGAAAGGGCCGCAAGTGATGGATCAGAGGATAGGATATGCTGCTGTCAATGAGCGCAGAAGCAACAGCGAAGAGCGGCAGCGCTGCGGTTGATCCGGCAGATTTGGTGGCGAGAGCGGCCGCCGGCGACCGAAAAGCCTACGAAGTCCTCTATCACCGGCATTGCGGTCAGATTTATGCGCTGTGTCTGCGGATGACGGCCAACTCGGCGGAAGCCGAAGACGCCACTCAGGATGCGTTCATCCAGGCGTGGCGAAAGCTCGAAGCTTTCCGAGGCGACAGTGCTTTCTCAAGTTGGTTGCACCGGATCGCGGTGAACGTGGTGCTGACGCGGATGCGCAAGTCCAAGCGCGAGAGCGAGAAGCTCAAGCTGGTGACGACCGAGGACGAGGGCGTGACGATCGATCAGCACGATATGCCGGATCTCGAGCGTGCGATCGCAGAGCTTCCGGAGCGCGCAAGACAGGTTTTTGTATTGGCCGGGGTATACGGATACACCCACGAGCAGGTTGCCGAGACGCTGGATGTGGCGGTCGGTACCTGCAAGGCCCATTTGCACAGGGCGCGCCAGCTTCTGGCGGCGCAGCTCGGTTGAAAAGAGACGGATCATGAGCGAAGAGCAATTCGACAAACTGGACGCGGCCATCGCCGGACTCGATCGGGACATCAAACCCGAGCGCGACCTGTGGCCTGCGATCGAAGCACAGATCAAGCCGCAGGAGTCCTTCTGGCAATGGCGGGTCGCCGCGAGTGTGTTTGCCACCTCGCTGCTGATCGGCCTGCTGTTGTTCCCCGAGGGTGAGAACACACCGCCGATGGCGAATGCGACGATCGACTTCAGCCTGCCGGAGCAGGACATACAAACGGCGCGCTACTCGGGACTCGATGCTGAGTTCATGCAGGTGCGTGAGGACTCGCTGGATATGTTGGCAGATCGCCTGAGCGAGCTGTCGCCGGCGACCCAAGGTGTGATTCTGGGCAACCTGAACATCATCCGCGAGTCGATCGATGAAATTAACCGGGCAATCGAAGCTGAGCCCGACAATCTTGAATTGCAGCAGCTGCTGCAGATTGCGTACCGCCAGGAAATGGCGATTGTGTCGACGGTTACCGAAAGCGCGATGACCGTGGATGAACTGAGGACCGAAATATGAACCGCATCATCATTGGCTGTGTGATCGCAGCGTTGCCTGGACTGGTAAGCGCCGGCGAGAAGATCAAGCGTACGCTTGAGGTTGGCAGTGCGCCCGAGGTGCACGTCATCAACGCTCGCGGCGACATCGATGTCAGAGGCGAAGGTTCGGGCGAAGTCCGAGTCGACGCGAAACTCGTGGATGCGGTGGAGCGACTCGACATCAAAGAGAAGGGCGACGTGATCTACATCGAGGTCGTCTACAAGAAAAAGAAACGGAATTCCGGCTGGAACAGCGGCGGGACGACGCTCTATGTCCAAGTGCCGACCGACACGACGCTGCACGCAAAAGGCGTGAGTTCCGATCTCGATATTCAGAATGTGCGTGGTCGGCTCTACCTGACCACCGTCAGCGGTGATATCGATACCGAGTCCTGGACCGACAAACTGAAAGTGTCGACGACCAGTGGCGATATCGATGTCGTCGGGAATGATGTAGACGGCTATAACAGCCTCGAAACCGTCAGCGGTGACATCGACATGTCCGGGCTGCGCGGCGAGCTACGCGCCAGCACGGTTAGTGGCGGCATCGATGCATCGGACTGCATGTTTAACTCGGTATCGGTGGGTAACACCTCCGGCGATATCGACCTGAGTGATTCGCTTTCTGCGAGTGCGGATGTGGACGCGGAATCGGTGAGTGGTGATATCAGTATGTCGATGCAGTCCGGCTGGGCCGGCCGGGTCGATGTAAAAACGCTTAACGGCAGCATCGATAACTGTTTTGGACCCAAACCCCAGCGCGTTAGCCGCTACGGGCCGGGTCGCACTCTGAACTTCGAGCATGGCGACGGCTCCGGGCGTATTCAGATCGAAACGCTAAACGGCGACATCGATATCTGCACAGATTAAATTTGCGTTGCGCCCGGGACTCCCCGGGCGCGAACTTTTCCCGCCTTTGCTACCCTAACGGGTATGCGCGCTATCCTTAAACTCATGCTGGTTGCGGCCGGCCTGCTCGCCACGATTTTGCTGCTTGCGATCGGGGCCGTGTACTTCTTTTTCGACCCTAACGAGTTCCGCGATGAGCTCGCGCTCGAGCTCTCCGAGGCAACCGGTCGCGACGTTCGGTTCGAAGGGGATTTGTCTCTCAGCGTATTCCCGCGACTCGCGATCAGCACCGAGGATGTGTCGGTCGGCAACGCGCCTGCGTTCGGGCCAGAGCCGATGTTACGCTTCGACCGGGTATCGGCGGGCGTCGACCTGATGCCGCTGTTCCGCAATGAGGTGAATATCCAGACCATTGAGGTCATCGGCCTGACGGTGAACTTAGCCGTGCGTGGCGACGGATTAAACAACTGGTCGGACATTGTCGACGCGATGGCGGACGACGAGAGCATCGATGTTGAAGATCTCGGCGTCGATGAGATCGAGCGCGAAATCGACCGTGCGATCGAGTCGGGCGCAGACGCCGAGAATGCCAACGTCGAGATCGATACCGATTCTGATGTGAAAGTGAACTTCGGTGGCGTGGTCATTCGCGATGCGGCAGTTACCTACGAAGATGGCAGCAGCGAAACGATCTATCGCCTCGAGGATCTCGACCTGACGCTACGCGGCGATGATTTGTCGGAACCGCTCGATTTGAGCATGGCATTCGTTGCGAGTGCGGATCCCGGCGCCATGCGTTTGAACATGGAACTCGAAACCACCGTGCAAAACGGCGAGGACGTGCTGCGCATTACCGATATGGTGGTGGAGGGCGCGCTTGCGAGCGCAGACTTGCCTGAGCCCGCGGAATTCTCCATGGACGCGCCGGCGATGACACTGGACTTCGCTAACAACACGTTGCTGCTGGAGACCACCAACTTCACGGTTGCTGATGTCAAAGGTGCGTTGACCGTCTCTGGCAGTGGTCCCGCCGCACCGCTGGATGTCTCCGGCAATCTGAGCGTCGACTCATTCTCACCGCGCGAGGTGCTGCCGAAGCTTGGCATCGAAGCGCCAGTCACGGCCGATGCCGACGCGCTACGCGCAGTCAGTTTCGATGCAGCGTTCACAACCACCTTCGAGATGGCGGTGTTGCGCGAGCTGCAGCTCAAGATAGACGACACCACGTTGAACGGCGAGATCGCGGTTCAGAACTTCGCCAGCATGGCGCTGCGCTTTGATCTTGCCGGTGACCGCATGGTGCTCGATCGCTACCTGCCGCCTGCGGATGAGAGTGAGGTCAGCGAGAGTAACGACGTGACCACCGCCGATGCGGCATTGCCGGTCGATATGATTCAGGGACTCGATGCGGGCGGTAGCTTCCGCTTTGGCCGCCTCGAGTTGGGCGGGCTGCCGTTCGAAGACCTCGACTTGCAGTTGCAGGTGAAAGACAGCCGCGCGCGGCTCTCGCCAATGCGCGCGCGAGTGCTCGAGGGCACTTATGAAGGCGATGTGCGAATCGACGCTAGCGGCGATGTGCCGCGTCTGTCGCTGAATGAACGCGTTGAAAATCTGAACCTCGGCACGTTAGCTAGCCTGCTGTTCGAGCGAGACAACGTTGAAGGCCGGTTAGACGGTAAGTTCGAGCTGGCGGGGCGTGGGGTGATGTTGTCCGAGCTGCGTTCCTCGCTCGACGGGAATGTCGCTATGACCCTTTCCGATGGCGCGCTCGTCGGCACGGATCTTTGGTATGAAATCCGCCGTGCTCGCGCCACCTTCGAGCGTGAGACCCCGCCGCCCGCACCAGCCGATCCGCGCACCGAGTTCTCAACACTGCGGGGCACCGCGGTGGTAAGTGATGGTGTGGCCAAGAACGATGATTTTTTCGCAGAAATACCGTTCTTGCAGATGAATGGGGCTGGCACGGTGAACCTCGCCGAGGGAACCGTCGACTATGATCTCGATGCGCGTGTGCTCGAGCGCCCCGAGTTTCTGAGCGGTGCGACTCCCGAGGAGCTCGATGCGTACACCGAAGCAGTGATCCCGCTGGAGATCACGGGCGAGCTCGCCGACCCTGCGATTCGCCCGGATATCGAACGTTTGGCGCGCAACGCGGTGAAAGAGAAAGTCGACGAGGAAGTCGATCGCCTGAAAGATCGCCTGCTAGATCGATTGAGACGGAATTAGGGCACGGAACGGCGATGCGCGGATTGCTGTTCTCGCTTGCGCTACTCGCCGCAGGGGCGAACGCGGCCGAGCTGAAGTCGGTTGAGGTTACGCACGAGAAGGGCGTGTACCACATGACCTCAGTGACGGTGCTGGAAGCGCCACTAGAGGGCGTGTTCGATGTGCTGACCGACTATGACGATTTTGAACGCATCTCCAGCGTTTATGACGACGCCCATTTTCTTCCGCGGCTTGGTGACGACCCGGTGCGTGTGTATACGCGGGTCAAAGGTTGCGTCTGGTTTTATTGCCAGACACTTGAGCGGGTGGAGGTGTTGACCAACCAGGGGCTCACCTGCCTGCGTACCGAAGCGATACCGAACGCATCGGACTTCAAAAGCAGCGTGTCGACATGGAGTCTGCGTGAGGTCGAGGGCGGGACCGAGGTGACCTATTCGATTCTCATGGAGCCCGATTTTTTCGTGCCGCCACTGATCGGGCCGTATGTGCTGAAGCGTCGGCTGCGAAGCGGCGGCACCGATGCCATCGGGCGCATGGAACAATTCGCGAATGCATCGGATCGAACGTCAAGAGACTTCGCCGCTCGCGGCCTTACCATGAGTGAAGAAAAGCCGCAGCCGTGCGCGGAGTGGTTCGCATCGAGCACATCGTGACCCAAAGCTTTTCGGATCGACTGCTCGATTGGTACGACGTTCACGGCCGCAAGGACCTGCCGTGGCAGGACCCGCGCACACGCTACCGGGTGTGGGTGTCGGAGATCATGCTGCAGCAAACCCAGGTCACGACGGTTATCGACTATTTCACGCGATTCGTCGCGCGGTTTGAGAGCGTCACCGATCTCGCCGATGCACCGATCGATGCGGTGCTCGCCCATTGGTCTGGGCTTGGCTATTACGCCCGTGCGCGTAACCTGCACAAAGCGGCGATCATCGCGCGAGATGAACACGGCGGTGAATTGCCCGATGATTTCGATGCGTTGATCGCGCTACCGGGCATCGGTCGCTCGACCGCAGGCGCGATCCTCGCGCAGGCCGACAATCAGCGACACGCGATTCTGGATGGCAACGTGAAGCGCGTGCTCGCGCGTCATGAAGCGATCGGCGGTTGGCCCGGACAAACCAAAGTTGCCGATGCCCTGTGGGCGGTGTCGGAGCGCTACACGCCCGACACGCGGGTGGCCGATTACACGCAAGCGGTAATGGATCTTGGGGCGACGTTGTGCAAACGCAGCAAGCCGAACTGCGATGCTTGCCCGGTGGCTGGCACCTGTCAGGCGTTTGCGACTGGAACCGTGTCTGAGTTCCCCGGACGCAAACCGAAAAAAGCAAAGCCGCAGCGGCATGTGCACATGCTGGTGCAACAACGCCCGGAAGACGGCGCGCTGTTGCTCCGACAACGACCCGCCGAGGGCATCTGGGGTGGCTTATGGTCGTTTCCGGAAATCGCGACCGAAGATCCGCTGCCTAGCGGCGCGGAGCGTCTGCCGCCGTTGACCCATAAGTTCACGCATTTCGATTTGCATATCGAGCCATGGTTGTTGGGCCAGCGCAGCAACGCGGTGCAAGACGATTCGGTTTTTCGGTGGTTTCGCACGAGCGAATTGACCGAGGTCGGGGTGCCGCGACCTGTTGAGCGCATCGTCGAGTCGTTACAATCTACCCGATCGTTGTGGGAGACCAATGAATGAACAAGACCGTGCAATGTGTAAAGACCGGAGAGGAAGGCGAAGCGCTCGATTGGCAGCCTTATCCCGGACCGCTCGGTGAGCGCATTCTTGCGAACGTCTCCAAAGGCGGCTGGCAGATGTGGCTGGCGCACCAGACGATCCTCATCAACGAGTACCGACTGACGCCGATTGAGCCCGAGGCCCGCAAGTTCCTCGAGGGTGAGATGGAGAAATTCTTTTTCGGTGATGGCTCTGAGGTGCCCGACGCGTTTGTCGCGAAGGATGACGAGAGCTAGTCAGATTTGTTCGGGTTGTTGAACACCACGAAGTGACTCGCCAGGTAGTTGATCGTGGTGCCGATGACCGACGAGACAATGAGCGCGTAGGCTGGCGTCTGGTTGAATAGATCGAACTGCAGTACCAGCCACGTGTAAGCGCCGAAGCCTGTCAAAGCCGCAGCAATTTGCCCTGAGAAATACTTGGTGAGCTCACTCGTGCGTTTGTCCGAGCGGCGATGAGCAAATGTAAACTGCCGGTGCAGCGCCCAGGTAACGAGAACGGCGAGCGGGAAGGTCAGCGAACGTGCGACCACCGGCCCGTAGCCCATCCAAAGCAACCACTGCAGGCCGACGAGGTCGACGGTGAACCCGATCAGTCCGACACCAAGGAATTTCGCAAGCGTGATTTGAAGTGACTTGCGCAATCTTCGGTGCCGGGGTTTCTAGTGGTCGACGACTGTCAGGTATTGCAGCGAGAAGTTTGGCGCGACGTCCGTCCAGACCCGTTCGACTTTGAACCCCGCTTTGCCGGCAAGCTCTGCAAACTCCTCGAGTGTGTATTTGTAGGAGCACTCGGTCAGGATGTATTCGCCAACCTTGAAGTCGAAGGTCTTATCGCCGAGATCGACGCTCTGAGATTCGGTACTGACGAGGTGCATTTCGATCCGGCCGTGCCGTTCGTTGTAGAGCGAACGGTGCATGAATTTGCTCTTATCAAAGTTGGCGCCGTAGTCGCGATTCAGGTGCGTCAACATATTCAGATTGAACGCTGCGGTGATGCCAGCCGCGTCATTGTAGGCGCGCTCCAGCACGCCCGCGTCTTTCTTGAGGTCGACACCGATCAAGAGCGCACCGCCCGATTTGGCTACAGTGCGCATGGTGCCGAGCAAGGCGAGCGCATCATCTGGTGCGAAGTTGCCGATGGTGGAGCCGGGGAAGAACACGACATTGCGTTCCGGCATCACCTTCGGTGACGGCAGATCGAAGGGGCGTGTGAAGTCGGCCGCCACCGGCAGGACTTCGATGTTCGGATAGTCGTCTGCGAGTTCCTTGGCGGCGAGCGCGAGGTGATCGCCCGAGATGTCGACAGGCACAAACACCTGAATGCCCTCGACGTGATCGAGCAGGACTCGCACTTTGACGCTCGCGCCGGCGCCGAACTCGATGAGCGACACACCATCGCCGAGTGCTTCGCTGATCTCGTCGACGTACAGACGCAGGATGCTGAGCTCGGTGCGCGTGGGGTAGTACTCCGGCTGCCGAGTGATTTGCTCGAAGAGTTCCGAGCCGTGCTCGTCGTAGAAGTACTTCGGCGAGATCATCTTTTGCGGCTGCGACAGGCCTGCGATCAACTCGGCGAGGTCGTCGCTGGATCGATCGTCCTGGGGTTCGCTGATGGTTGCGGTGTTGTCCATTGATGCTCCGGTTCTCAGACGTCTCGCGCCAGTCGCAGACCGAGGAACTGCCAGCGTTGGTCGGGATAGAAAAAGCTGCGATAGGTGGCACGCAGGTGATCGGCTGCGCTCACACACGAGCCGCCGCGCACGACCATCTGGTTGCACATGAATTTGCCGTTGTACTCACCGAGTGAGCCGGCGAGCGGTTTGAATCCCGGATAGGGCGCATACGAGCATGCGGTCCATTCCCAGACATCGCCGTACCACTGTTCGGTGTCGCTCGCTTGCGGATGCCAGTGGTCATCTTCGAAGAAGTTGCCGGTGATCGGGTGTTCGCGTGCGGCGATCTCCCACTCCGCTTCCGAGGGCAGTCGCGCGCCCGCCCAACGTGTGAAGGCTTCCGCTTCGTAAAAACTCACGTGGGTCACCGGCGCGTTCGGATCGATTTCACGTTCGCCGTCCAGCGTGAACTGCGTGCGGTTCTGGGTATTCCAATAGAGCGGCGCTTGCCAGCGTTGCGCCTCCACGCTCGCCCAGCCATCGGAAAGCCACAGCCCCGGTTGCTCGTAACCACCGTCGTCGATGAAATCTTGCCACTCCGCGTTCGTGATCAATCGGGTGGCAATTTCGAAGTCGCGCACCAACACTTCATGACGGGGTGTTTCGTTGTCGTAGCTGAACGTGTCGCTGTCGACCGGCATGCCGATTTCGTGGATGCCGCCCGCGAAACTGCGGTAGCTCAGCTCACGTGCGGAGCTCGACGTGGAGCGCAGGTCATCGCGCATCGCCGGTTTCAGCGGATTGCAGGAGAGCACGTGTTTGATGTCGGTGAGTGCGAGCTCCTGATGCTGTCGCTCGTGCTCCAAGCCCACGGTGATGACGGCAAGTGTCTCTTCCGTCAGTTCTCGATCGAGCAACGCCAGCATGCCGGCATCGACATACTCTCGGTAGCGAAGTACTTCTGACAGCGTAGGTCGCGATAGCAGGCCACGCTGTGGTCGCGCATGCATATCACCGGCGCTCTTGTAATAGCTGTTGAATAGAAAGAGGAATTGCTCGTCGAAAGGCACGTAGTTGCCCATCGGAATTAGAACAAACTGCTCGAAGAACCAGGTGACGTGCGCGAGGTGCCACTTCGTCGGGCTCACGTCCGGCATGGATTGCACGACGCAGTCTTCGGGCTCTAGCCAGCTCGCGATTTGCACGGATCTCGCGCGGACTTCGCGGAAGCGCTCATGCAACGGCTGTTCAGTTGTGGTGGCGCCGGCCGCGGCTGCCATAAAATTCCCCTTGGTCTATGTGCCAAGGGTAGAGAGCGGCCCCAGAAAGGTCAAAGTTATGCGCCGTAGCGCGCAACGAACCACTGGCAACAGTCCTCAATATATTCGTCGAGATTATCGATCTGTTTGCCGGTGAGCATAGGCTCGTGATTGAACGCCTGGTTGATCAGACCGTAGAACTGGCGCACCGCGATCGACACATCGATGTTCTGTTTGATCAGCCCACGCATCTGCAGACCGCGCATCGAAAACTCGCCGACCGCCTGGATCAGCTCCTGGCCGTCCGGGGTTAACAACGTGTCTTTAATTTCAGGTAGCGTTTCGGCCTCGGTGATCACGAGCTGTGCGAGTCGCGGCAAGATGGTTCGCGTCATCAGGACGTGCTGGCGCTGTGCGGCGAATCTCGCTGCTGCGATGGCGGTTTCAAATTTCGGAATGGCTTCGATAAACGGCGTTCGCATGGCCGTGACTTCGTGATCGACGATCAGGCGAAAAATGGTCTCGCGATTGCCGTATTGATCGAAGACCTCGGCGTAGCTCACGCCAGCCGCGTCGGCTATGTCGACGAGCTTTGTGGCCGCGAGGCCCTTATCAAGGAACAACTCCGCGGCAGATCGCAGAACATCATTCGAGGCCAGCTCTTCCGACAGAATCGGCAGCTTGCCCGTATCAACACGCGCCTTGTTGCGCACAACTTTTCCCCCCACCCCTGTTCGGCCCGCACGGCCGATGCACACACTCGGAGCCCCCCGCGGCTCCAATTCTCGAATCTTATCTGTCGAACTTCCGTGAATGCGAGTTTTTTGCATTTGCAGTCGAGAATCAGTCAATAACGCGAGTCCAGCGTCGCAATATGGTCAGCCGAACTCACGTTAAGGGAGTGTCGATATTGTTGAATTAACGGATTGCGCGAAACGGCCCAACAGTGGCGGACGTTGCGCGCGGTCTCAGGGTTTTCCCTGATGGCGTTACCCGTTGCGATAGACCTCGATACGACCTTCCAGAAAGCGTCGTTCTTCAGGGTTATCCGATGCTTCTATCGCGGCTCTTATATATGTTGTCGCCGCGTCAGAATGGTTGCCCGCGATACTGTGCAGCGCGTGCGCACGGGCGGCGAGAAACGGGACGTAGTGCTGCATGCGATCCGCGTGTTCGGCTTCGAGTTGTTGCAGCAATGCGTTCGCGGCTTCCGGGTCGCCGGCATGCAGAATGGCGACCGCTCTATTCAAGGTCACCACCGGGTTCGGCAGTTGATCTTCGAGGATCGCGTAGAGCACCGCGATCTGTTGCCAGTCGGTGTCGACTGCGGTTTGTGCCTCGCCGTGCAGTGCGGCGATCGCGGCTTGCGTTTGATACGGTCCCGGCGCTTTGCGGGCGAGGGTGTGTTTGATGAGGGTAGTGCCTTCGGTCAGCAGGTCGGTGCGCCAGAGGCTTCGGTCTTGTTCGTCGAGTGCGATCAGTGTGTCGTCACGCACCCGTGCGGGGTGGCGGGCGTGTTGCAGCAACATGAGTGCGAGCAGGCCGGCGAGTTCTTCGTGGCTCGGGTAGAGGCGGCGCAGCAAGCGGGCGAGCCAGATGGCCTCCTCGCAGGTGCGCGGGTCGGCGATGCCGTCTTTGCGGGCGCTGTAGCCCTGGTTGAAGATCAGGTAGATCGTCGCGAGCACCGCGCTCAGGCGTTCGGGCAGGTCGCGCTCGGGTGGCAATGCGAACGGGATGCCTGCCTCTCGGATCTTCTGCTTGGCTCTCGCGATGCGTTGTTCCATCGTGCGCACCGGGGTGAGGAACGCGAGTGCCAGATCGCGGGTCGAGAGCCCGGCGATGATCTTCAGCGTCAAGGCCAGTTGCGCCTGTTCGTTAATCGCGGGGTGGCAGCAGGTGAAGATCAGACGCAGCACGTCGTCGTCGAGGCGCTTCGGGTCGTCGTCTTCGGCGTCCGTCACCGGGTCTTCGTTGAGCTCGGTTTGGAAGCGCCCGCGCCGCGCCTGATCGATCAGGCGGTTGCGCCCGACCTGGATCAACCAGCTAGTGGGGTTGTCGGGCAGGCCGTCTTCGGGCCATTTCAGAAGGGCTTGTTCAGCGGCGTCCTGGAAGGCGTCTTCTGCGGCATCCAAGTCACCGGAAAACCGGCGCAACGCAGCGACAGCTCTGGGTCGAGCGGCCTTCAGCGCTGCGCCGGGGGTGCTCATGCCATCGGGTCCGGGAAGACCGGCCGGATCTCGACCGAGCCGACGTCGTCATGCGGCAGCTGCGCGGCATAGCCGATCACGGTGTCGATCGAATCGCATTCGAACACGTAGTAGCCACCTAGTTGCTCTTTTGTCTCGGCAAAGGGACCGTCGGTGACGGTGATCTTGCCGTCATGGTTTCGCACGGTGGTGGCGGAGACCACATCCAGCAGCCGGTTGCCGCCGCGATAGGTGCCCTCTTTCTCGGATTGCTCCATGATCGCCTGGTGGGCGGCCATGATCTTGCCCCGTTCGGCCTCCGACAAGGCTTCCCAGCGTTCTTCCGAGTTGTAGATCAACATCACGTATTCCACGAGTTTGCTCCTTTTTTGTGGGTTACATGATAGATGACGAACGGGCGAGGCCGATTACGACACGCCGGGCATAATTTCTTCGCTATTGACTCCGCGAGGACACGCGGTTGTAATACGCGGCCACTCCAAAGGCCAGGTAGCTCAGTTGGTAGAGCAGCGGATTGAAAATCCGCGTGTCGGTGGTTCGATTCCGCCCCTGGCCACCATTCCATTATCGACACGCATGCCGCCGATCCTCTCGACCAGTGTCGCTGAGACAAATTGCAGAGAATGTGAGCTTCTCCCTTCAAGCTGGTCACTCGAAGTGACATAAAAAAGGCAAACGTTATGCATCTTTTGTGGGTAACGTCTCCTGCCGGGTAGCACGCGGTGAGCCACGCGATCCGACTTCCATGTGAATCTGCAACTACCTGACTTCGAATATGACCATAGTCGAAGGCCAAATCGAGACCCTCAAGCAGTTAAAGCAGTGCCTGCGGGATAATGGCATAACGAGATTCAATTCCGTTGGTGAACTCACGAGATTTCAAAAGGGATTCGAGAATGAGAAGAGACTCCTTCCGGAGCTGGCTCAGCAGACCGTCACTGAAGAGATCGAAGAGGCACAGGCAGCCCTCATGCGAGCGCGGGAGACTCACAACGAGTTGTGCGAGAGGGTCCGCGCCGAAGAGGAGCAACCAATCCACCAGCTAAAGGCGGGGATGGAGCGAGCTAGCAAGAAGGTCTCTGAACGTTCTGTGTTCAGGCTCTTCTTCTCATTCCGAGTCTCTCGACTTTCGAAAAAGATCGCTCGCCTGGAGCGCAACCTTGATAAGACAGTCGAGATTCGGACGAAGAGATCAAGACAGGCGGTTGCGAGGCAACGCGTCGATGTCGAAGTCCTTGAGAAGGACAAGGAATCTCTGGTCTCGCAGCGTTACGAGCAGGCGCTCACGAAACTCAACCGCACAAAAGAGGTCGTCGACAACCTGTCCCGACTGATTGCTGGTGCGATTGGTGAGACGTCGGTTATTCGTGCCTTGGAGGTGTTGCCCAACGAATACTTCCTGATCAATGATTTCTCGGTGAAGTTTCATCCGTCGATATACAACAAGGCAAAAGGCGACAGGATCTACAGCGTCCAAGTCGATCATGTCCTAATCGGAAGATCGGGGGTATTTCTGCTGGAAACCAAAAACTGGAGTAAAGCGTCGATACACAGCCTTGATCTGAGATCGCCGGTTGAGCAGGTAAAGAGAACAAGCTTCGCGCTTTTCGCACTGCTTAATGGTGACGTCGGGCGAGAGAGCCTTGCGCTCGCTCAACATCATTGGGGCGACAAGAGGATTCCTATCAGAAATGTCATTGTGATGACCAACGCAAAGCCTCGGGAGGAGTTCAAGTTTGTGAAGATACTGTCTCTGAAAGAGCTGGTTGGTTATGTCCGATATTTCGACCAGACTTTCAGCGCTGACGAGGCCAGGCGTATCTTCGAGTTTCTTAGAGAGCAGGCGTCGCTGACCACGGCATAGGGGATAGCCTGAATTTGAGGAGTCGGCGGACAGCGCACGCGCTGCCCGCCTCCTCGTTCAGTCAGTCTTCCTGCGTCGTCCCATCAGGACTAGCGCGAGGAGGGTGAACATCGGCAACAAACCGAGGCTGCCACCACCGCCACCGCCGCCGCCGGAACCACCGCCACCGGAACCACCGCCACCGCCGCCGCCGGAACCACCGCCACCGGAACCACCGCCGCCGCCTCCAGAACCACCACCACCGCCAGGGGGCATTGCAGATTCGGCGGTGACCGTTCGGAGTGCTCCGGCATCACCAGTCGCGTTGAACAATCGGAGTACCACTGAATTGGTGTCATCGGTTAGGAGCAATCCAACATCTTCCTCCGATCCGTTAAGAAGCGCGCGGTACGATTCCGCGACCGCATCGAATCGCCGGCGACTGTCTTCAGCGCCGGATACCGGCGTCAAGACCGATACTTCACGCACACCTCCGGATGACAAGGCGGCGACCGTTAGGAAGGTGTCGCCAGCCACGCTGGCGGTGCCGGCTGACAACAAACCGTACGTGGTGTCGAACACGTCGTAACTGGCAATCGCTGTGTCCGCAGCATCCCAAACGGTGACCTCGATACGACCATCGAGACCCTGCGCGATTACCGCCACATCGGTTGGCACTACGGTGATCTCGGCGCTGAGCCACTCGTTGCCGCCAACGCGGAGTTCATGGTCAGCGAGTGACGTCGTTCCATCGCGACGCTGCAACCACCAATCGCCGGTCTCGTCATCGACGCTCAACACTATCGCAACGTTGCTATTCGAGGTGCCGGCAACGGCAACTACGCGATAACGCGAGTTCAACGGCCACGGATCGAGCGATGCGCCCGAGTCGACATTGAAGCGGTATAACACAGAGTCACCGCTCTGCTCGTTCACGGCGATCTGAACCTCTGTCGATGTCGTACGCATGACCGCATCACTAATACTGGTGCCGGAAACGCTAACGTCGAAAAACCTCGCGCCGGTTTGACCATCGAAGCGCACCAACCTCAAGCGTGCATCCGCGTTCTGCAGCAGTGCGACGATGTCGCCGTCTGCCGAAGCGATTGCGCGCACCTGCTGATTCGCCATGATCGCCAAATCGATACGATCCGCGCCGACGGATTCGTCGTTATCGCCGTTCTTGATGAAGGCGGAGATCATCGCCCCATCCGGTTTGACCAACGCGAAGGTGGATCCGCCCGCACCTGAGGTGCCATCGAGCGTCAGCACCCCGGCGAAGTAGTCCGGATCGCAAGGATCACCCACGCCATCGCCGTCCAGATCGATCTGCACCCGATTGCTTCTGCGTGAGCAGTTATCCGGGCCGTCTTCGATCCCGTCGAGATCACTGTCGGGTGTGTCCGGACGGGACCCGGCGGCGAACTCCTCCGCGGTTGTGAGTGCGTCACCGTCGCTATTCTGGTCGGCGTCAGCCGCGTCGCGACCGTCCAACCCGAAGCGGGCCTCCCAGGTGTCGGGCAGTGAGTCGTTGTCGTCATCCAGATCCGCATTGTCACCGACGCCGTCGCTATCGAAGTCTGCCGATTCGTTCGGATCGCCAGGGAATGCATCGTCCTGGTTGGCAACGCCATCGCCGTCCGCATCGCCTGTCGGATTCACGAGGATTCGATAGCTGCGAGAAGAACCGGTCATCTCATTGTGATCGATTTCTGCGGAGGTCATCATCGCGACAATCGCCACGTCACGATCTTCGCTCGTCGTGCCATCACCGCGCACGCGCACCACAATTCGGTGCCTCCCGGCGACCGGCAGTCGCGCAACAGTGCAATCGAGTGTGCGCCGCGAAGTGGAGCAATTCACGCCTTCTGCGTCGCCGGAAGTGCCGAGAATACCGTCCGCGCCCACCTCAAGCCCATCACCCAGCATCGCGGTGAACTCGATGTCGGTCGCATCGAGTGACGCGCCTGTGTCGTTCGGTTCCACGTTATACAAATCGAACACCGCCGCAAACTGCTCGCCATCGACGATGGGGGCGGTGTACTCGTTGCCAAGCTCGTCCTGTTCGGTGGGCGCCGTGTCGGTGATGGCGATGGCTTTCAACACCGTTGTATCGATCACAACGTTACGCTGGATTCTTGCGGTGACCCGTGGGTCGTCGCAGCTTGATAAGGCGGTCACTCCCTCGGCGTCGCTGACGCATACCGTGAGCGTTTTGATCCCGTTGTTGAAATAGGTCGCCTCGTGAATCAGTGCGGCCACACCATCGGCGGCTTGGATGAATGTCGGTTCCTCAGGGCCAGCGATTTGACCCGGTGGCAGTGCGCGTCCGGTCCGGAAGGGCTCGCCCGGACCCCAATCGATGCCATAGACGTGGCGGTCCGTCAGATCAACATCCCGGATAATCGCTTCCATCTTGATTTCGAACCCGGCGCCGTAGCGATCTTGCATCTCACCGAAGGTAATGGTCGGTGCATCGTTGACCGGTGCAACCACCATCTCTGCGGCAACGATCTCGGATGACAGGCCAGCCGGGTCGGTAGCTCGGAATTGGAAGGTGTCTGTGCCGAAAAAGTCACGATCAGGTGTGTATGTGAATTCCGGTCCAGTGCCGGAAATCGTGCCATTCAATGGTTGCTCTTCAATCGTGTAGACGAGGTTCGGCTGATCCTCGGCATCTGGGTCAAATGCACGTAGCGTGATCGCGGTCTCGGTGTCTTCCTGTCCTTCGAAGCGTTGCCCCGGGTTTACCACAGGCGCACGGAAATTCCGCGTGACATTGACGGAAACGGTTGCCTCAGCACTGGTTGCCAACCCGTCGTTGACACTAAACCCGAATGTGTCGGTGCCCTGGAATCCATCATCGGATTGATAGGTCACACGTGCTGTTTGCAGCGGCGTCTGTGTCTCGTCATCAATGTCGGTAATCGGTGTCGTCTCGAACACGTGCAGCAGATCGCGTTCCTTGTCGAGCACATAGAAGAAATCGAGGTTGGCCGAGACATCTTCCGGGCGTCCAAAGTCGCCCAACACGAAGCAACTCCCGTCGCACTCAGATTCTGCTTCGCCGGCGAAGTATCCTTCAGGCGTAAATCGCTGAACGCGGAGGTTCTCGAAGTCGGTTACATAGAGCACATCGCGTGCATTGACCGCGATGCCTCGCGGTGAGTCGAATTGACCGGGCGCATCGCCCGAACGCGTGCTCACACTGCAGAGCGCATCGGCACATGCGTAGCCAAGACTTGTCTGATCGATTTCGTCGCAAGCACGCACGTTCGTCAGGTTCTGCTCACAGCGTCCGTTCCAGCCGATCAACTCCCCTGGTGTGAAGTCGACGCTACCGTCCTCGTTCCTGACGATCGTGCTCGGCGCATACTTGTAGACCCGATCGTGCTCGCCGTCAGACAAGTACAAATTGCCCTCCGAGTCCATCGCCAAATCCTTGCGCGGAGATCCGCCGGCGAGGAGTTCACCAGCCTGGGCGATCGTGCCAACGAAGGCAGGGAAATTGTCTTCGACATTTCGAAGGTCATAGACGGCCAGCGACTGACGTCCGTCGGTCAGAATCAGGAAATCGTCGGCGGTCGCGGTCATGGAGACCGGTTCCGCCGTCGGTCGCGTGCGGTCAAGATTGCTGATCGAGGTGTCGATAGCGATCCGGTAGACCTCGCAGTTGTTCAGGTCCGCATCACAGCCGCGCACGACACCGGTCGATGCGTCCACCCGCGTGCCTTGAAAGTACACGTTGCCGTTTGCGCCAATGTCGAGCGAGTCCGGCTGGTTATTACCGGTCGCTAGTTGCGCGTCCCACTGCAATACCCCGTCCGCATCCGTGACGAACTTTGCGATCCGATTTTGGCTCTCGATCCTGCCGGTGGAGTTCCGACAGATACGAAAGGTATCGATGACATACATGACGCCGTCGTCATCGACATCCATGTAGACCGGGTCGGCAACATAGTCGACGTCTGGTTCGAAGTTTCTGGGGTCGGCGGCGCACCGACTGTCGAGCTCATCCAGCAGCTCGGGCTTGGTTAAGCCAAATTCGTTTTCAATCCGATAGTCTTCGATGAAATACGGGAATAGCGGTGCGACGAAGAATCCATGGTCGGGTTGATCGGTGATCGCGAAATTGAGCTGATCAAACCGGCCCGACAGGAAATCATTGTCGATTCCGATCAACTCGATGGTGACCGACTCAAAAGTGCGGGCTGCGGCTGTGACGCTATTCGCGATCGGGGTCGTATTCGTGCCCGGTGTCTTCAGAGTGATCCACTGGTTACGCGTCGTCGTATTGCCCGATGCGTCTTCCGCTGTCCACGAGACCAGCGTTCGTGTGTTGGGTTCGAATGTACTCGGTGCATCGCTCGTCACGGTGGGCCGCACATCCGCCAGGTCGAATACCGCCGGATAGCCGATATCGAGCGCCGTTGCCGTGTTCGATTCGACCACCCTCGCTGGCGGCGCCAAGACGATCGGCGGCAAGGTGTCCTGCACCATTACTCGCTGGATGAACTGCTCGCTATTGAACCCACCATTGATGTTGGTCGGTCCATTGTCCCTGGCTGTCCAACGAACTTCGGTGACCTCGCCAACCGGCATGAACGAGCGTCCGCTGTAGTTAACGATTGGACGAACGCCGCACGTGTCAGTGACGGTGAAGCCGTCGCGCAAGGTGCCGATGTGGTCGCGCAGATATTCACCGCCGACCTGTGTTGCCTCGACAGTGATCTCGTCAACCTGCACGTTGAACACCGGTGTCGTCAGGTCGAAGATTTTTACATTCTGGAAGGCGTTGTTATTGATGCCGTCCGGGTTGGTGGTTGGGCTCGGCACACCGTCCAATACGAACCAGTCGAGTCCGAACGTCGCGCCTTCGATGCTCAGTTCGATGAACAGCTCCACGACGGCTTGCATCACGGCGCGTCTAGCCACAGGCGTGTTGAGTCCAATGACGATGCGGCGCGAACTGGCCTCTACGGCCTTTGCCAGCAGGATATACCACGGTGGAAAATCAAGGATCGGGGTGACGAGTGTCTCTCCTTGCCAGCGAATGCTATGGCTGCCGATGGGCAACGTCACCGTACCCCCAAGCAGGGTATCGCCACGGAACGCCGACAAACGGACGTCGGTATTCCAATGATAGGCATCCGGTCGACCTAGCAGTGACCAGTCAAAATCGTCTTCGTAGTCCTGCAAGACGGCGAGAAAATCCTGCCGCGTCTTTTGCGCCGCGCCAGGGATAGTGAACACATAACTACAGTTGTCTGCCGTGTTGGGTGCAACGCCGACGCCTGCGGGCGGTAGCACCAACGGTGGAACGTATTTGAGACCAAAGTTAGTCGAATACGCCACCGTGCCGGCCGAAAACGCGGTGATGGGTTCCGGGGATAACGATGGCGCGAACGCTACGTTGTGCGCCGCCCCAAGGACGTCGATTTGCGTGCGCAGCTCATCGTTGTCGTATTGGGGGTACTCTGTCGATTGGCCCATTAGCGGCACACTGATCGTTGTCGCAATCGTGATCAGCAGCAGACTTTGAAGTGTTTTTCTCATGATCCGGGTCCTCGCGCCTGAAGGCGCTGTTTGTGCTCTACCCGGTAATGCGACATCGCCGAGAAAACTGTAAAGCGACGTGCTTGCGGACTGCTAGTATTTGCGTGGCTAGGGGTTCATGGCAGCAGGAGTTATGTCGAACGACGAGATCACCGCCTTGCTGGGGCAGTGGCAGGCAGGCGATGCATCAGCATTCGCTGACGTCCTGCCGCACGTGCATGGCGAGTTGCGCCAGCTCGCCGCGTATTACCTATCGTCCGAGCGCGCGGGCCACACGCTGCAGTCCACCGCATTGGTTAACGAAGCGTACTTGCGTCTGATTAACGTCGACTTGCCCCTGAACAGTCGCAATCATTTTCTTGCGATCGCGGCCCGTGTGATGCGGCAAATTCTTGTCGATCACGCCCGAAGTAAACAGCGACAAAAACGGGGCGACGGCGTTGAAGCCCTGTCGCTCGATGAGTCCGTCATGCTCGCTGACCAACCCGATCCTCGAATCCTCGAAGTCGACGAAGCGCTTTACAAATTGGCGGCATTCGACGCAAGAATGGCCAAGGCTGTTGAATTAGTGTTCTTCGGTGGCCTGACGACGCAACAGGCGGCGGACGTGTTGGAGATCTCGCGGATGACATTGTCGAAAGATCTCAAGCTCGCCAAGGCCTGGCTGAATAACGAATTGCGCTGATCAGGGGTTACGACTATGGACACAGCACGTTGGCAACGGATTAAGGCGCTTTTCGAGGCGGCGGGTGCGTTGCCTGCCGCTGAGCGAGTCGACTTCGTCCAACGCGAGTGCGCTGACGAGGCGTCGATCGCTGAAGAAGTGTTGCAATTGCTCGACGTGCCGACCGAGAGCGGCGATGCGCTGCAGGACGAAATGCTGCGCGCTGGGCGCTCTGCTGCCGATGCATTTGAGCAGCGAAATCTTGGCCCCTACCGCTTACTGCGGTCGATCGGTCGTGGTGGTATGGGCCAGGTGTTTCTGGCAGAACGCAATGACGCGGAGTTTGAACAACAGGTTGCCATCAAACTCGCGCACTGGCTTGGCAGCGACGACGAGACCGCAATTCGCTTCAAGCAGGAGCGACAGATCCTCGCGGATCTCGATCACCCGAACATCGCGAGACTACTCGATGGGGGTCGAACCGAGTCTGGGCAGCCTTACATCGTCATGGAGTACATCGACGGCGAGTCGATCGCGAGTTTCTCGCAACGTGAATCGCTCTCGATTCGGCAAAGACTGGACTTGTTCATCGCGGTTTGCGAAGCGGTTCAATACGCCCACAGCCAGTTGGTGATTCATCGTGATATCAAACCCTCGAATGTGCTCGTAACGCACAACGGGCAGCCGAAGCTGCTCGACTTCGGTATCGCCAAACTGCTTGACGATCCGGCCCAAGCGGGGCTGACCCGTGCCGATATGCGACCGATGACGCCAGAGTATGCGAGCCCGGAGCAACTGACGGGTGCACCCGTAACCACGGCCACCGATGTGTACGGGCTCGGTGTGTTGCTGTATCAAATATTGAGCGGTGAGCTGCCGTTCGACATGCGCAGCAAAACCTCACCGCAAATCGTCGAGATGGTTTGCAAGACGGAGCCGACCGCGCCGAGCGCGGCTGCGCGGCGCGCAGGTTTTCGACAGCGCGCCAGCAAGATTGTGGGAGATCTCGACAACATTGTCCTGATGGCGATGCGCAAGGACCCGCTGCGCCGGTATGCCACGGTCAAAGACCTTGCAGATGATGTCCGTGCGTATCTCGATAACAAACCGGTCTCTGCTCGCGGTGACTCATGGACCTATCGAAGTGGAAAGTTCATTCGACGTCATCGAACCGCCGCAATTGCTGCCGTCGCCGTGTTGGCGGTGGGTACGATTCAAACCATTTTTTACGCGCAGCAACTGACCAAGGAACGGGACCTTGCACTGCAAGAACGCGAGGTCGCCGAGTCGACCACGGATTTCCTCGTCGATTTGTTTAATGTCTCTCGTCCGGGCGAGTCGCTTGGCGAAACGATCACCGCACGCGAAGTGCTCGATAAGGGGGCAGCACG
Source organism: Pseudomonadota bacterium (assembly GCA_038521865.1). Taxonomy (GTDB): domain Bacteria; phylum Pseudomonadota; class Gammaproteobacteria; order Steroidobacterales; family Woeseiaceae; genus CALBPI01. Next base: position 121,182 of record JBCBKO010000005.1, read on the forward strand.
GATACGCAATGAGCTGACCGAGGACGATCGAATTCGTGCCCGCATGCTGCAAACCATTGGCGCGGTATATCAGCGTCTTGGCCTCTACAAGGATGCGCAGTCGCTGATGGAAGAGGCGGTCATGCTCAATCGGCAACATCGAGCTGCCGACGACCCATTGTTCATCGATTCGCTCGACGAGCTGGCGTGGCTGCACTATCGCAGTGAGAACTGGCAAGCGGCATTGGAAACGGCGCAGGAGTCGCTCGAATTGCAACGGAACGCCAATGGCGGCAATGACGGGCCGGAGATGGCGAGAACGCTCAACCATCTCGGGACAATCACCTACTACCTCGACGACTACGACGCTTCTCTTAACTATTACCAACGTGCGCTCGACGCATTAGCCGACGAGCAGTGGCGTGATAGCGAAGACCGTGGCACCACGCTAAACCATCTCGGTATCGTCTACGCGACGCTATCGAGATTTGAGGAGTCGGAAGACGCCTATCTCGAATCGCTGGATATTCGCCTGCGCACGCTTGGTGACGATCATCCGGATACCGCGACCGCGTACGCGAATTTGGGCGCGTTCTACGCCAACACTGAGCAATGGGAAAAAGCGCGAGAAGTTGGCCTCAAGGGTCTTGCGATTGATCGCAAGACCAAAGGCGATGAACACGTTGATGTCGCATTTGATCTCGGTCTTCTGGGTGCGATTGAACTCGGGGTGAACCAACCCGAAGCTGCGCTACCCTATCTCACGCAAGCTGCCGAAGTCTGGCGTGTTGCCGCAGGGCCGACACACTCGCGTTACGCACGCGCGCTCGACAAGCTGGCCAATGCCCATCGACAGCTCGATCAGTTTGATGAGGCGCGCACGCATGGTGAAGCGGCGTTACGCATTCTTCGCGAACACTACGGAGATGCGCATACGCTGACTGCGGATGCGCACTACACGCTCGGCAGGCTTGCGTACGACACTGAGGATTTCGATGTTGCCGAACAGCACTTTAGCCAGGCGCTTGAGATTCGGGAAAATGCATTCGGCGAGCGCAACCAGGAGGTCTGGAAAGCGGAGCATCAAATCGCTCGAATCGAACGCAAGACGGGCCGCTCGCCGGCTGCGCTCAGCAGAATTCGCAGAGTTGTGGCCGTCATTGAATCCGCTGGCATGACTGAGGCTCAAACCTACCGTTGGTTGCGTGAGATGCAGTCGGATCTCGAAGCCGGGTCGTAACAGAGTAAGTAATATCCCGCATTAAAAGGTCTTTGACTCGCGATCTCACGGCTTGAATTTGCATTTCTTATCGTAATCCTTCAATCGATCTCGAAACCATTTGCCGTGGAGCGCCTGCACCTGCTTGTAGTCAGGGTTTCCGAAGAACGCGGCGAACGCCTCTCTTTTCGGCTTGTAGGAATATTGGCAAACGCTATCCACACCAAGCGTTCGCGACTTTGCTCGATAGTTGGCGAATTCGGCATGCATCTGATTGACGTGTCCGCGAGCTTCGTCGAACGTCGCCGCGGCTTTAGCGGCTTGGGTGTACAACAATGAAGCACCAGCGGATGAGAGTTTTTCATTGGCGCGAGCCGCGTGTTCCTCAAGGTATCCCGTCGCTAGCGACACGCTGCTCGAGCGACTGGAGTGGTGGGATCTTGCACCGTTGGAAATTGCGGAGGCGGAGCTTGAGAAGTTCAAGGCGATCCTGACACAAGGCGAGCGTGAATACTTTCGAGACTACCTGGTAGATCGCGTCAAGCAGGGTTCCTCATACACGCGAATTTCCAATCGCTCTTTTATAGAGCCAGAGCTGAAAGGCATGAACGAGGCAGATCGCTATGCGGCGGTGTGGATTCGGTTTGCTGAGCTCTGTGCGAACCTGAACCGTGATCCTTCGCAGTAGCGGACTGGATCGAGTGGGCAGGCTTGGAACCCTCGACGAGCAAGAGCGCTATGGTACTAACGTCGCAGTCTCTTCGGTCCGCGGGTTACCGTCATTTGCGTCTATGACGCAGTCATAAACGCGAGTGCCTGCGTTTACGCCTTTTCGGTCGTCCTTGGTCAAGAGGAAGGTATTTACGTAACTCGAAACCAATTTGTTTGTGGCGAGATTTAGCGCGTAGGTGATGATCGTCATCGTGTGATCCGACGACAAATCAACGGAGTGCTCGTCTAGCATCAATGCTGAGGTTTCGTTCCGAGTCTGCAGTGTGACTTCACGTCCGTTGATCCAAGCATCGGACTCATCAAGCTCGATTCGGAGCGTCTTGTTCGGGTCTCTAATCGAGTCCTCGGCGTACCACGTCTCTGACGTAGCACGTGTACTCAAGGCCTCTGACCCAGAGAATACATATCCGCTTTCGGTTTCACAGATTACGATCGTTGTTTCGTCGGACGCTGTAGCGGTGCGCGGCGCCCAAGACAGCATGCATGAAAAAACGACTAGGAGGACGGCCGGCCGGTCGAGCATTGAATGTTCCTCCCTCAAAGAATCCTCACGTACGTTTCGGTGCAAATCAGGGTGTTAAGAGCGCAACCGGTAGTCGCAGACAAACCCTACCATGTCCTTGCAGGCGCGGGCTCAGACGTCCGGATCTTGGCTATCTTTGTGTTTAGCTTTGCGCCCGGTCTGCTTGCGCTTGTCCTTCATCGGTCCGCCCTTGCGAAGTAAGTCGGGCGGCTTTGGGCGCCTTGGTTTGTTCTCTCTAGTTGCCATGCCGTACAGCCTAGCAATGTCAGTGTCGAATGTCGCCACAGCAAGCGTATTACAAGCATTTGTTGCGGACTTTTGCTCGAGTTAGGGACATTCTCGGTGGAGCACAAACGTGAAACAGTCGTTCCGGCGAATCATCCAGGTGTGACCCAAGCGCAGATTGCCTGCAATCATCGCGACGTTTTTCAACTAGTCCATGTTTATTTTGCGCCGCTCGTCTTCGTAGCGATCATCGGTGTGCTGTTTTCGATTTGGTCAGGCCGCGTGTTGCCCTCGCCAAATCGGGCGTGAGTGAGCCCTTTATGGCGCTACCTCGTCACGTCATCCGCGGCAACCACATACCCATCGTCGCCGCGAAAACACCCACGGCGGTAACGCCGGTCATGATCATCATGGCGGCGGCGAACGCGTAATGGGAACCGTTCGCTGCTGGGTTGCGCTGGCAAAAAAAGTACCACTCGAGCATCGCCAGCGGCAGAAGGTATTGGGCGAACCCGAGGAAGTACAGGAACGGTCCAGTAAACGACTCCCACTCGATACCTGCACCGCCGGTCAACATCGTCCATGCCATTAGACCGACCCGGAAGAACCAAACCGCGCTGACGACCATGAATAGTCGCATTGCCCACCGACGGTGTTCGACGATACGCCGGGCCATCGCCAATCGCATCGCAATTGCGGCGAACACCAGGATCAAAACACCATCGACAGTGATGCCCACCTTCGAGAGCCAGTCGCCAATCGGGCTGCGCGTCCAGGTAATATACAACCCGCCAGAAGCGCTAACGACAGCAGCAGCAACGTAGCTGCGCCCGAGATAACGGTGGAATCGCGGAAAGCGTTGTCGAATCGCAGGTATGAGCTGTAGCGGGCCACCGCCAATGACAATAGCGGCCAGCAACACATGGGCCACCGCTGCGAGATTGCCAAGGATGTCTCCTTCGATGAATCCGGAAGGTAGGTGCATGCCCTCAAGCCCGGACAAGCCGCGCGCCGCAATCGGCGGATAAAACACTGTCAAAATGTAGGCGACAAACAACCAATGCCCAATTGCCGCGACACCGAACCAGAGTTTTGCACTCATATCGACCGCCTGCCGTCCGAGTCGCGCGTAATCGATACGCTGCACCATCACCGCTTCACTCATTGATCGTCTCCCTGCTGAGTCCCACAACAGCGCCAAGCTTGCGCGAGTCAACGGCGCTCCACATCGGCCGCAAAGACGAAATCAAACTCCCCCATAAGTCGGAGACGATGCGTGAACAAGGTCCCCCGTGGGGCGCATGACAGCACCCAGCTCTCTCGCGTAGCCTGTCGATATGCCGGATAGTCTGAGAGACAACACTGTGGCCGAGGTTGGCTTGCGCCACCCGATTCGAACGCCATTCGAGCGTTGGCCGAACGGCACCGACCTTGCCATCGCCCTAGTGGCGTTTGTGCTGACGCTCTCGATGTGGGAGGCGCGTGGCGATCTGGACATGAACACCTTCACGGGCGTGGGCAGCTGGTTGACCGCGTTCGTTGCAAGTTTCGCGTTGCTCTGGCGGCGCAGCCACGCAACGGTCACGCACTTCGTGGTGCTGGTCTCTGCAACGCTCGTGCTATTGAGCCCACTCGCTGATGGCATCATCGCGCTGGTCTTCACGCTCTACAGCGTCGGGCGTTATGAGCCTCATGCGAGAGTGAGCTTGTTTGCTGTGTCGGCGGCGATCCTGTATCTCGCGATTGATTTACGGTTGATTGCGGAACCGGGTGTTGGCGACGTTGTTGCGGCATGCTTGGCCGTTGTCATCTGGTACTTTGGCCGTCGCATGCGGTTTCGCGGCGAGTATCTACGCTTGCTCGAAGAACGCGCCCGGCACCTCGAGGACCAACAGCATGCGGAAGCCGAACGTGCGGTGGCGGAAGAGCGCACACGGATTGCCCGCGAGATGCATGATGTGGTGGCGCACCAGGTCAGTCTGATGACTGTGCAGGCAGGTGCCGCACGAACGGTCACCGAATCAGACCCTGCGGCGGCGGGCGCTGCGATGGCGGCGGTGGAGTCGGCCGGTCGACAAGCGCTGACAGAAATGCGCGGGCTGCTCGGCGTGCTGCGACCTGCTGACGGTGAAGACGGGCTTGCGCCGCAACCGGGCCTCAAGGATATCGAATCGTTGGTCGAACAGATCCGCGGTGTCGGCCACAACGTCACGCTGGAACAAACCGGTGATCTCAACACGTTGTCGGCGCGACACCAATTGACGATTTATCGGCTGGTGCAGGAAGCGCTCACTAATGTGCTCAAGCACGCGGGTGAGGGCGTCAACGTGACCGTCGTAATAGAAAGCGATGCAGATGCAGTCGACGTACACGTCCGGGACGATGGTGACGGCTCGTCTGCATCACTGCCGGGTGGTCACGGCATTATCGGTATGCGCGAGCGCGTCGAACTGTTGGGCGGGACACTGACAGCCGAATCGACGGGCGGAGGATTTACAGTGCACGCATCGTTACCGCGGAACAGGAAAGCACCATGAGTTTGAAGGTGGTCGTGGTCGATGATCAGGCGCTGGTGCGACGTGGATTTGCGATGGTGCTGGGCAATGAACCCGACATCGACGTTGTCGCTGAGGCGGGCACCGGTATTGAGGCGATCGAGGCGGCCGAGAAGCATCGGCCGGATGTGATTCTGATGGATATCCGAATGCCGAATTTAGACGGATTGGAAGCTACCGCGCAGATTCTGGAAACTCAGAGTGAGTCGACTCGAATCATCATCTTGACCACGTTTGACCCGGATGAGTATGTCTATCGAGCTCTGCGAGCGGGCGCGAGTGGCTTTGTGCTGAAAGACATTCCTCCTGAGTCGCTGGTCGCGGCGGTGCGAACGGTCGCCAAAGGTGGTGCGATGCTGGACCCGGCCGTTACAAGAAGGCTGATTGGTCGATTCGCCGGCAAGTTGGGTGCAGAGCAGAACTTCGCGGAACGTCTCGAGCGGCTAACCGAACGCGAGGGCGAGGTGCTGCAGTCGTTGGCGAGTGGACAAAACAATCAGGAGATAGCCGATGCGCTATTCATCGGACCGGCAACCGTGAAAACGCATGTGTCGAGCATCCTTGCGAAACTCGAACTGCGCGACCGGGCGCAGGCAGTGGTGTTCGCTTACGAATGCGGGCTAACTCGCGTCGGTGAGCGTGATGTTGGATTCTGAGCTCGCGCGTCCCACGGGTCTGTACCGACTGGCAGCCGTGGGCGGCGTTGCTGTCGCCGCATTGCTGATCGCCGGAGCGTTGGGGCACCTCGCTGCTGTTTGGGATCGGCTGAGTAATCCGGCCGCCTCCCGGGTTGCGCTACTGACACCCGGCATCCTGCTGGCATTGGCTGGCACCATGAATTTCGTGCTCTCGCCACTCGTGTGGCGGGCCCGGCGCTGGGCCGCGATAGTGGCACTCATCGCTAACGGGTTGGCGGCAGGCTATTTCGCCACCTTGCTCTATGACGGTGTAGCCGACCACCCTATCGGCTTGTTCTTGTCGGTGACCAGCGCTCATACCTTGGTATTGGCTGGCATCAACCTCGGCTTGTTATGGCCAGCGCGAACGCGGGTACGAGGGTAGCGAAGGATATTGCCCCATCTGTGTGCTAGGGGGCGAAAGGAAGTACCCGGGCGCCACAACCGTAGGCCGATTTATTGAGCTCGGGCATGATCGATGTCATTGCGGTCCCAGACTCGAAGAAGATCGACGCAAGTCGATGCACGGAATTGAAACCAAAAAAAAGCGGCGTCAGGACGCCGCTAATCAGGGGGAATATCAAGAACCTCGATCGCTTACGCGTCAGGATCGTAAGGCAGAGCTGAGTTATGGATGACGATACGAAGATCGTTGTTCACGTCTTTCACGAACCCGAGCACGTACTCAACTTTCACTTCGGCGCCGGTCGCCGGCGTAAAGTAGTAGTTGCCCATTGCAATTGCGGTTGTGCAACTGTTGTTGATGATGCCGCTATTTTCCCAGCGAACCTTAGTCCACGGATTGATCGCAAAACCCTTGTCTTCCGGATAGCTTTCGTTGCCACCGACAAAGTAAGACAGCGCGCCATCAAAGCTACCGCGGAACTGGTTGACGGACGCAAGCGTTGGCTTGAAGAGTACCGAACTTAAATCGTAGGCGTAGGTTGCCTGGATGTGGTCGACGGCGGCTTGACGGTAATCACCACCTTCCGTGAACGCCTTGCCAATTCGGACAATGCCGTCGCCCCAAGCTTGTTGCGCTTTAATGACTTCAGCTTCGGTAATGCACTCGGTCGAATACAAGAATGAGCCGGAAGTATTAGAGACTACGCTTTGCGAAGCCTGTGTGGTTGGCGCAAGAGGGCCTTGCGCGCACCCGGCTGTAGACAGCAGGAATAACGGGGCAGCGAGAGCTGAGAGAAAAAATTTCATGAATGACCTCCAGGTTGGAATGGCGCTAGTGTGAGCCAGACGCCAGTGAGGTTCATGATTTGGCTGTGAGCGCATCATTAACATTCGATTAACGGACGTCGATTTGCCCAGAAATCCCTGTACGCACGCTAGAATGCCGCTCGGAATCAGCGTAGGAAGCAGTCGAGTATGTACCGCAAAAAACTAATCGCATTCGCGATTGCGAGTGCTTTGGTCGTGGTTGCGGCAGCTCTCGGTGCGGTCTGGTCGTCGCGCGTCACGTTGACCCAAATGGCACAGGTCAATGTCGCAAACGCCTTGCTTGCTGAGCATCTCGAAGTCTCGAGTATGTCTTATCGATTATTCAAGCAGCTCACCGATGAAATCCTGTTTGGGGAGGGCGCGAATCAGGCGAAGGTTCGCAACAAGCGTGCATTGATCTCCGAATCGTTGGAACGCATTCGCATTCTTGAGCAACAACAGCGCGCAGCGCTTGGCCTCGAGTCTACTCGAGGCACCATTGAGGATACGGACGATCTTAAAGCGCAAATCGATGCGATCATCGAGGGTTTTGAGAACGCCATGCCTGGAGCCACCTCTGAGGCAGATCGTCTGAATCAAGTGCGATTTATTCTCGAAGAAAGAATCGATATTGCCTTTCGCGAGGCGATCAATACTGCAGTCGAACGTCAGTCCGGCGTTGTGCAAGCGCTCAACGGTCGCATCAACAACATTCAGCAGTTGATCTTCTGGGCGTCTCTTGCGCTAGGTGCGGTTGCGGTGATTCTCATCTTGCTCGGTGTTTCGTGGTTAATTCGTGCCGTGTCTGCGCCGGTGAACGCATTAATCCGCGCGGCCGATGCCATCTCGCACGACGATCTGTCACACCGAGTACCAAGAGGGTTTGACGTCGAATTCGACCAGATCGCCGCGGCATTCAACCAGATGGCCAAAGATCTCGCGACCCGCAACATGGAACGCGAGCAGGCGCAGGAGCGTCTTGAGTATCTTGTGGCGCAACGCACGGCGGAGTTGACCGACGCCAATTCTGCGCTCGAACGCAGCGATGTGGTTCGCCGAAATTTCCTCGCGGATGTCAGTCATGAGTTGCGCACCCCGCTCACGATCATCCGAGGTGAGGCGCAGGTAGCCTTGCGCCAAGAGAACCGGGACTCCTCCGAGTATCGCGAAGCATTACGTTCCGTACTGGAGCAGTCAGTGTCTTTGAGTCACCTCGTTGACGATTTGCTGTTCGTCGCGCGCGCCGATACTGATAGCTTGCGCATCGATCGTCACTCCGTAGATCTTGTGGGTTTGGTTGCGGACGTCGAGCGTGACCTTGCGAAGCTGGCGATGGAGAAAGGTATCGAGATCAGCACATCGGCACCAACGTCGCTTGACGTGATTGCCGACCCGGAGCGGCTGCGGCAGCTGTTGGTGATCCTCGTTGACAACGCGATCCGGTATTCGGCAAACGATACACACGTATCAATTTCGGCGCAGCGAAGTGAAGAAGACGTGGTAGTTGAAGTTCAGGATCAGGGCCACGGCATCGATGCAAAGGACCTGCCGTTTGTTTTCGAACGCTTCTATCGGGGCAGCGGCTCGACTGACGGTGTTGGTATGGGATTAGGTTTGACCGTGGCGCGTGCGATTGTCGAGGCGCATGGCGGTGAGATCATGGCAGACAGCGAGGTCGGCAAGGGTACTACGATTCAGGTCAAGTTGCCGATGGTAGGTCTCACGTGAAATTGTTGATTGTCGAGGACGAACGGCGGGTTGCCGATTTCATAGTTCGTGGACTAAACGCTGAAGGTCACGCCTGCGATGTAGCGCACGATGGCGCGCAAGGTCTCGCACTGGCCATTGAGGGAGCCTACGACGTCATCATTCTCGACCGCATGTTGCCGGGTATGGATGGCATGGCGGTCCTGAGTACATTGCGATCCCAGCGTTCCGAGGCTCGGGTGCTTATGTTGACTGCCCTGGACGCAATCGAAGAGCGGGTCGCCGGCTTACGCGGTGGCGCTGATGATTATTTGGGCAAGCCTTTCGACTTTGAAGAATTACTCGCCCGTATCGAAGCGCTCAGCCGTCGGGATCAAAAGTCCGTGGCATCGCATGCCATAACGCTTCACGGTATTGAGCTGGACACTGATGCTCGCGTCGTTGCTGTCGACGGTGCGCCGCTCGAACTAACGCGCCTCGAATTCGATCTCCTCCGGTTGTTTATGCAAGAGCCCGGTAAGGCGTTATCGCGCGAGCGAATCCTTTCGCGAGTTTGGGGCAGCTCCGAGGATCCCATGACCAACGTTGTTGATGTCTATGTACGCCGGTTGCGGACCAAAATTGATCGCGATGAAGACTCTTTGATCGAAACCCTTCGCGGTGTTGGCTATAAATTTCGCAAACCCTGACGAAGTTGTATGGGCGAAAGTAATGCGCATGGAATACCATCATTTCCAACGCACCAAAACGGGAGGATTCTGTCTTGAGCGAACTTACACTTGAAAACTGCATCAACGAGACTTGCCCGTGGTCCGGCGACCCGGTCGCCGCAGACTCACTCACCACCTACAACGACCAGGTAGTCGGGTTCTGCAATCCGGGTTGCCGCGACAAGTTCGAGAAGGCGATTCAGCACTTCGACGCTGCTGTCGATGAACGGCGCTAGTTCTCGTCAGGATCGTAACGCGGCACGCCAGCAGGGTCATTGACTGGCGGGCGAGGAATCATGAACGAGAGTCCCGTATCTGGCGGACTCACTAGTGTCGCGGTATCGGACGCGCTGAACCCATACTCAAGACTCCACTGGTAGTACCAACGACCGGTTCGAAGATCGGCTAACGCGTTGCAGCTTAGGGAGTTTCCGACAGATCGCTCCGTGCACCGTGCCTCGATGACGTCATTGATGACGTCCGGATTTTTCAATCCTTCCTCAGTCCGAGAAAGTGTCAAGAATGCACGTGTGTATTCATAAGCTTGGGCATCGATCACAGCATCAAGGCTATAGGTGACTAGCGGGTGATTACGGCTTCGCACTCGGACAGGATCAGGTGTGGCAGCAAAGGAGGGCTGAAGATTTCTGATCGTCTGACAACCGAGTAGGCCGATTGCGACCGAGCTCGCACAAGCCAGTGCCAAAAGTCGAGATGGGATTCTCATGGTTGATTTCCATTTCTTGTTATGAGGGTTACCGATACCTCTGTCACAAGAAATTAGATTATCGCGGGGGCCTTTCCTGAACCCTGCCAACCCGGCCTCAAATTATTTTGGGCAAAACGCCGGCCGAATCCGGCTTCTCTGTATATGGCGCGGACGAACAGAGGAGTCAAAGCCATGCATAAGACAACGAAATCAATCGCCTACATGGCAATCGCATTACTGCTGACCGCATGCGGCGGCGGCGGAGGTGGTGGGGGCGGCACCACGGTAGCGGTACCGCCACCGAGCAATAACGCACCTTCAATCAGCGGAAGTCCGGCGGATACGACCAATGCTGGCAGGTTGTATACGTTTACGCCGACAGCCAGCGACGCCGACGGCGATACGCTGACGTTCAGCATTCAGAACCAGCCGCTCTGGGCCACCTTCGACGATGCGACCGGGCAACTCTCGGGTACGCCGTTTGCTGCCAATGTCGGTACCACTGAAGACGTACTCATCAGCGTGAGTGACGGAGAGGCAACGGCATCTCTTGCACCGTTTTCACTGATGGTCACGCCGCAACAATTAACAACAGCCAACTTCGTTCCGATGGGTGCAACGACGCCGATGGCGAATGGCTATCGATCGGTCGGCACGCTGACTGTGAATACCGGCGAGCGTGAACAGGTGTTTGAGAATTCAGACCTCACGCTGGAGTTTGATGAAGAAGGTAATTTGCTCGACATCTTCGGTGACACAGACTTGCCACCAGCGCTCGCTGACAACGTCGCCGTCAATGTGGGCGTTCGAGCATTCCTGCGTCTCATGAGCGGCGCGGAAATCAGCGCCGACCCGACATTCGGCATCGATCTGCCAGATGAGATCGATTACTTCGTGTACTTCCTCGGTGCGGGCGTAGAGCTGACCGTAACCAACCCCATCGATCCGAATATCGTCAATGTCGAAAATCTGGAAGTGCCGTTGATCGAGGGCGAGATCCACATCATCGCCGACCCGACGGATACGATGCTCTACCGCTACGGCGAGTTAAACGGCACCGGCGCAGGACGCGGTGAGTCCTTCAACCGACTGATTCGTTTCGAGCCCGTTCAGAGCTTTCCCGGCCTTGATGCATTCGGCGGAGACTCCGTCGAGCGAGGCCAGATTACCTTTGGCCTTAAGGGCGGTGTGGAGCTTGTCGAAATCCAGGGGTATCGAGTGATGCGAGAGCCGAGCTTCAGCGACATCAACTGGGACGACGTGTTGAACACCGATGTTCAGCATAGAACGGGCACTAACGGTATCGCGGACTTTGGCGTCAACGTGCTCAACGTCGGTGTCTTCGACTTCGCGGATGCAAGCCTGAGCGCGCTGTTTGTTTCCGAGCCGCTCCGACGCGAATCGATCTGGTCATTCTCCGTGGATATTGGTGCTAATCAGGAAGATGTCTGGGTGCCCGATTGGTTCCACGTATTGCCGCGGGGCGGCTTCTCCGCCGATGCCAATTTCGACAATATTGGCAGCTTTTTCTTCGATGTCAGTGGCAACTTCGAGAGCACGATCCCAGCCGCAAACCTCAGCGGTAGTATCCAGCTCTCCAACGACGGCGCAGTATTCGAAGGCTCGACGGCGGGGGACGGTGAGCCGCTGGTTCTCTCGCTATCGTTCCTGAATTTCGAGACGGTTGGGCGCGTTGAGTATCCGACGAGTTTCGAGTCAACGCTTCGCAGCGATGTCTCGGATGCACTGGATCGCGAGCTTGTTCGCATTGATGACGCAGTCGCAGATCTTGAGCAAGCCACCGCGGACTATGAGTTCGAAGTAAGCTTGCGTGGACTGCGTGAGTCACTACCGGTGATGATGAACACGGCGATCGCGACCGCACAGTCTATCCCCGGCATCATCGAGGAACGAGCTCGCACCGCGGCGCTCAATCGAATGCGCAACACCTGCACAACGGTCGTGCTTGCCAGAGTCTGCGTGGACGATGTGGTCAATGAAAATGCCATCGCAGACGACGTTGCCTCTTCAGCGCGCGCTCAAGCCGCCGCAAATATTGTGCCGCATGTCTCGGCGATGCAGAACTTGAGGGCGCGTGCATTGGAAGATGATGATGAGTCGCTTCGCGAGGCGCTACGCACTGCCTTGGCGGAGGCGTATAACCAACGCACCTACTCGCGCCGCATCCGAATCACGCGTCGAATTACTGCGGGTCCTTTCAACACGACACTGACGATGTATGACCAGACCTACACCCGCAATATCCTGAGCAGCGGTGATGCCGCGGCGGTGGCAGAGGCGCGCGATAATGCACCGCAGATTCAGGTGACCAGCGATCGACGTATCGCGGCACAAGATGTCGTGGACGCGCTGCCAATTCGCGAAAACGTCGAGCAGACGAAAGAGGACGTCAACAACGGAACGCAGACGTCGCCGATACCCTCAGGCTTCGGCTACACCGCGAGTGGCTCGGACTACTCCGCGTTTGTCACGGTCGATGGTCAGGACTTTGCGACCGAGCTGAACGTGCTTAGCCCTGGCGAAGCGTTAGAAGCAGGTGCCGATGCAGTTGCAGAGCTGCTGTTGGACGAGTAGTGCGCGCGGGTTCGGTCCTCGCCGTCGTGGCGTGTGCAGATGCCATCCCTGCTGCTGATAGACTGCCGTCATGGGCGAGGATAAAGACATCACGCAATTGCTCAACCGCTGGATCGACGGCGACACCGAAGCAGGTGATGCATTGGCACCGCTGGTCTATGACGAGCTTCGTCATCGCGCGGGTCGTGCGTTTGCTCGGGAACGCCCCGGACACACGCTTCAGCCCACGGCGTTGGTCAACGAAGCATTCGCGGCGCTTGTGCGTGTCGACATCACCTGGCAGGACCGGGCCCACTTCTTCGCGCTTGCCGCTCGCATGATGCGTCGCCTGTTGGTCAATCATGCGAGCGCCAAGCTCGCCGACAAACGCGGCGGCAATGCGCAGCGTGTCACGCTCGATCCGGCGGCAGTGAGTAGCGCTGATCAGACGATAGAGTTGGTGCGGTTGAATGATGCGCTTGAGGCACTCGCAACACTTGATGAGAGAAAGGCGGAGTTGATTGAGCTGCAGTACTTCGGCGGTCTTACGTTTGCGGAGATGGAAGAAGTCACTGGCATGTCATCCAGCTCACTGGATCGACATCTGCGCATGGCGCGAGCATGGCTCAAGGATGCACTGACAAATCCATGATACGGAACCTGCTGACGGAACGATGAGCACAACTGACTGGACCATTTTGGAGCGCGCGTTTGAGGAGGCGTCGAGTCTTACCGGCGAACAACGTGAAGCGTTCCTTGCGGACTTCACAAAGTCGTATCCCGATCTTGTCTCGAAGCTAACGGACCTCCTGCGTGCCGATGCGCAGCAAGACGATTCGCTGGAGGCACCCATTCGCGCCGCTGCTGACTCCTACGCAGAAGCGACCGACGATATCTGGATTGGGCGCACACTCGGTGTCTGGCGCATCGACGAACGTATTGCAGCCGGCGGCATGGGAGCGGTGTTTCTTGCACACCGATCAGATAGTGAGTACGCGCAGAAAGCCGCGCTGAAAATCATGACGGGGCAACTGCTTGCCCCAGACGCGATTTCTCGTTTTCGGGCAGAGCGACAGATTCTCGCGAGTCTGCAGCACCCAAATATTGCTTCTTTGATCGATGGGGGATCCACGGATGAGCAATTGCCGTTCATTGTCATGGAGTACATCGACGGACGGCCGATTGATGCTTACTGCGACAAAGAGCAGCTGGATATTCGCGAACGGCTGAGACTGTTTCAGAAAGTGTGCGATGCACTCGACTATGCACACCGCAATCTTGTCGTTCATCGCGATATCAAGCCGAGCAATATTCTTGTCGATGTCAGTGGCGAGCCGAAGCTGCTGGACTTTGGTATTGCGAAGCTTCTTGATGCGGGCAGCTATGACATGACGCAGGCACTCACGCGTGCGGACGCTCGCGCTATGACGCTGAGTTACGCGAGTCCCGAGCATGTGCTGGGCCAGCCCGTATCGATTGCCTCGGATGTGTATTCGCTCGGGGTGTTGCTCTATCGACTCTTAACCGGTCGCTCTCCCTATGATGAGAGCGAAGACTCACAGCGGAGCATCGAGAACGCGATTCTGGAAACCGATCCGGAGCGTCCCAGCGCGGCTGTGACACGCGAAGGTACTGGCGCGCTTCCATCCGCGGCTCGCGCGCAACGGATGTTGGTCGGTGATCTCGACAACATTGTGCTCAAGGCCTTACAGAAAGAGCCCGAGCGACGCTACGTAACGGCCGCGGCACTGCGCGAAGACATTGAGCGTTACCTTACCGATCGACCGGTTGCAGCGAGGCCTGCATCTCTGGTCTACAAGGCACGCAAGTTCGCTCGGCGCAATCTACTCGCGCTGACGGGGTCGGTGGTGTTCGCTGTGACCGTGATCGCATTGGTCGTGTTCTACACCGGCAGACTTTCTCTGGAACGCGATGCTGCACAGATGCAGGCAGAACGTTCAGACGAGATCGCAAGATTTCTCACGAGCCTTTTTGACAGCGCATCGCCCTACAACGCCAAGGGGCAGCAAGTCACCGCGGTCGAACTCCTGGAGCAAGGCTTCGAACGCATCGAGTCGCTGGAAGTGCGACCGGCGTTGCAGGCGAGCCTCATGCAAAACATCGGCAACAACATGACGGCGCTGGGCCAGCAGCAGCGCGCCATCCCGATGCTCGAACGTGCACTAAAGATTCTTGAGCAACAACGGAAGGTGGACCAATACGTACTTCTGGATGTTCTCGACAATCTGTCCGAAGCGTATCGACAAGTCGGTGCCTATGACGAGGCGCTCGCTTATCGACAAGAAGCAGTTTCGCTGGCGACCGAACTTTATGGGTCGAACCATGAGCGCGTTGCCTACCTCATGATGCGGATTGGCGTAACGCTGTTCGATATGAGGCGTGTCGACGAAGCGCTGGATATCGAGGCGCGGGCACTGGCGAAGCTCGATGGGATCGGGCAGCGAGAGACACCCTCCGCGATTGATGCGCGAGGCAACTATGCGAACTCACTGCAATACGCAGGGCGGCTCACTGAAGCGATCACCACACATCGCGAAACGGTGTCTTTGTCGGAACGCGTGGACGGCGAGCTCGCACCGAATACCTTGATCCGTATGGCCAACCTCGCAGGAACACTGGTCCAAGTCGGGAAGTTACGCGAGGCCGATGCGCTCATCGATACGGCGCTGGAGCGTGGCGCGCGGGTATGGCCGGCAGGCTACGACCAGTTCGTCTACTTTTATTATCAGAAGTGTCAGATTGCCCGGCGACTAGGGGATTTCGAGGAGGCAATCGCGGCGTGTACCGAGGCCATTGAGATCGCGAGGAACAATTTTGGTGACCAGAGCCTGTTCTACGCGAGACCGGTGCGCGACCTCGCAGCTTTGCTCGGCCACCTACGAGAATTCGAGGCTGCGGCAAGGCTTTACGACCAAGCGCAGGCGGTCGTCGAGGCCGGTGCTGGTGCTGACAGTCTTACGATGCGAATCATCTATGTACGACGAGCGGAAACGCTGTTGGGGGCAGGTGATTATGCGCGGGCTGAGTCGCTGCTTCGTGAGGCGTTGGTGCAAAAGGATCGGATGGCGAGCAACACTGCGGTGTTCGCCGAAGCGCTACTCGTCGATGCGCTGAGTAAGTCCGGAAAGACTGACGACGCAACGGTACTATTTGATGAGATCTTGCCTAGTGCTGAGGCTCGCTATAGGGACTATCCGGCCATCCTCCCTGTCTTGAGTGCCGGGACCGCACTCTTTCGCGCAGTCGGCGATTTTGATCGCGCTTTGGCACTGGGTGAACAAATAGAACAGCTGATTGCCGGGATCGGTGAACCCATGAGCTGGTCTAGCGCGATCGCACTCGGTGAATACGGATTGGTGTTGGAGGAGATCGGCGACGCTAAGGCGCAAGCAGTGCTGGAGACATCCCGCGAGGTGCTATCGCCGCTCTTTGGGAGTGACGATCCTCGCGTGCCGTAGCCTAATGGCAGTCCCAGTTGTACCAGACCTGACTGAAGTCGCGTGCGGCGAGATCTGAGGGACGAATAAAGAAATTCGCAATGCCGACATCACCCCACATCATGTCGAGATCGCCGATGGTCTGCGAATCTAGCTGCAGCAACACTTGCCAGTCTTCATCTTTGCCTTCGTACGAGCGTGGATCGGTCTGCGTGAACACTGCATAGCCGCCGATCTGATGCGAAGGTGAATCGATCGCATAGTCATACAGCGGCTCGGTCTCGTCATACCGTTGGCGGACGCCAGGTAGCAATGCATCGAATCGGTAGTCGAGGGGCGATGGGCGACTGGATACTGACTCAAACGTCACCGCGGACTCACCCCTGAATGGCAGGTAGTCGTCCTCCGAAAGCGTCACGCTCGGTGCGCCGACATGGTCTTCCGCATCGAAGCGCTCATGAAATACGATCGCATAATCGTGATTCTTCGAATCGTCTGTGCCGGGTCGCGTGAAATCCGACCCGTAAAGATCATCCGCTGAGATAAAGAATTGCAGCAAACCGGAAGTCGGGTAATCGGCTAACGGCTCTGCAATCTCGGCGAAGTTGATTTGCGCGAGGAACTGCAGCGGTTCACCTTTCCCGGAGGTTGGATAGGGTTTCTCTGATGGCCAGAAGGGCTCACCACCGACTTTGGAAGCGGTTGTCGAATCGGCAGGTCTTCCGGTCAGGACCAGCCGAATTGCGGGGAGCGCATTTGCGTCGATAGCAGCTTTCCATTGCTCGAGTTGGGCATTGTCTTTGGGTTCTTCTAGCTTCCGCTGCGTATCTGAGTCGGAGTTCGCCGAGGAGCGAGTCGTCAGGAAGACTGCAAGCGCGATCAGAAAGACGCTGATAAATACAACAAGCTTCATGAAGCGCTCTTGATCAACTCGCTCACCGCTCTGTGAGCCTGGCTGATTGCGGTGTTCGTATCCGCAGACGCACCGGCGTCCGAATTCGCGATTGCGATCCGACCAAACTGCTGCCTACCGATGACCCACGGTTTCTCGGCGTCACTCGCGTACTCTGGTTCCCAAAGCAACTTCGGGCTGTAGGAGTAGCCGTGCGCCCAACGATTTACGGTGATTGCGGTGATGTCTTTCTCGGCATCAAAGCCGGTTGTGCCGAGTGCCTGGTCCAGTTGATCACGGACATGAAATTCATAGGTAGAGAACGGTGTTTCCAACAACTGCTGTCGACCGGCACGCCATTGCGCTGGGCCTTGGATGTCTTCGAAGTAGGGTACGTGACACATGTGCAACGACATAGGTTCATCCGGGCTTGCACCGAACTTGTATCCACCTAGGCTGACGGGATAGTCGAGCTCGACTTGCTTGTAGAAGTCGTTGGTGTAGAAGACGAAGCGTAGGTCTTGTTCCGCGAAGGCTTGCCAGTTCGGGACCATCACCTTCGTGTACACCAGCGGTACCTTCACGTTGTAAGACAGTCCGGCCTTTTGCGCGTCAGGAAGCTCGGGGCAAAGATACGGGATCGCGCTGTTGTAGCAGGCCATGACGCAATGACGAGCTCGGATTGCATGGGTGTCCTGTCCATGCACATAGGTCACATTGACTGAGCGCTCGTTGGTGCTGTGCGCGACATTGACGACAGTGCTGTTGAGTCGGATGCGTACTGGCGAACCCGGTCGGTCCAGCTGTGTGTAGTCGAGTTTAGCGAGCACGCTGTCTTCCATCGTCTTGCCGGGTAGTGCCGCAGGGATGAGCTGGCGCACAAGCAAGCGTGCGATCGTCGCATTGCCATCGGGGAAGTGAAAGATATAGGGCTCAGAGCCGCGCCCTTCGTCGAGCTCAAGCGTGTGCGTCAATCCGGGCAGGCTGCCGCCATCGCCATATTCAAGAATATCGAGTGCAGGAATCTCGTCCATGCCTACGCACCAGAAGCTCATGCCCCAACGCTGATACATCTCAAGTATCTGCGCATCCACGCGCACGTAGTCGGCGAGATACTCGCGATAGCTGATGCTAGCAAGACGTTCGATCTTCTCCTGTTTTGACAGGCCGGGTAGGTAATCGCGCTCGTCGGTGAATGTTCGAAGCAGGTCGGCCTTGGCTTTGTCGTTTAACGGTGTCTCGGCGACGAAGTCGGCCCACGGACGGCTGCCGTAGCCTGTGACCAATTTGCGTTGACCATACGTCTTTGCATCGAAGGCGATACCGTAACCCAGCCCGAGATCATCGTAGAGGTCCTGATCGTAATAATCGTAGAAGCGGTCGACGTCGACACCGACATCTTTGAGCAACTGGCTGGAGACAGCGGTATAGCTAGACGGCGAATCGATCGATTCTGTGCCGCCGTAAGCGATCTGGCGTCGACCATTCACGTCGAACTCGTTGCGTTTTGCATGACCGCCGAAATCGTCGTGGTTATCGAGTATCAGAATTCGCGCGTCGGGGTTCTCGCGACGGTAGAAATAGGCTGCGGATAAGCCGCTGATCCCGCCGCCGACGACCACAAGATCGTAGTCCTCTTCGATATCTGGCGTTTTCCACTCTCCGCCGGCAACACGTGCGTGCATGGTTTGCCAGGCGCCGTCGTGACTGCCACGCAGTCCTGTCTTGGTGGGTGGGTAGTAATCAGCAGGCAATTGGAAGCGCTTTTCATCACGGCCGAAGACTTTCGTCCACGGTGTGATCAGCGATGCGCCGATGGCAATGCGTGTGCCGTTCAAAAAATCGCGACGTGTGGTCTTGGTCATCCGGCAGCCCCCGTTGCCTTGGATCAGTATGGAGAGCTTACCACTGAGATGTCATCGCGCAGCCGCTCGGTTTGATTTCAATCCCGGGGGAGCGTCAGTTTGACGCAGAACCCGCCTGCGGCAAGGTTGCGTGCGACCACCGTACCCTTGTGGAGCTTTGCCGCATGTGCAGCGATAGCGAGGCCAATTCCGCCTCCTCCTGTGCGCGTCGTACTCCCTTCTTCGACTCGATAGAACGGAAGAAAAATAGTCTCGAGTGCTTCCTCTGGGACACCTTTTCCGTTGTCGCTAACTTCGATACTGACCTCATCGACATCATCAGTGACGGAGATCGTTACCCTGGTGTTTGCTTCAGTGTGTGAGATAGCGTTCCGAATGATGTTCTCGATTGCGCTATGAATCAGGCCGTGCTCGACTGCGAGGAGTATCCGATCCGGAGAGTCGACGATGAGTTCCGTGTTGTTCGATTCCGCTTCAATACTCGCATCATCCGCAATATTGCGAACAAGGTCTGCAATATCGGTTGTGGTGCGTTTGATGTCCTCTTGCATCTGTAATCGACTAAACGCAAGAATCTCGCCAATTAACTCATCGAGTCGGTCGAGTTCGTTCTCGAGTCGGAGCAGAAACTCCGGCTGCGTATGGTCGGCTTGTTGGCCGGCGATTGAGACTAGAGCCTTCAGGCGCGCGAGCGGAGAGCGCAATTCATGTGAGACGTTCCGCATCATCTGTCGTTGTGTCGATAGCGACAATGCCACTCGTTCTGTCATAAAGTCGAAGTCGTGTGCCAGCTCAGCAAGTGCATCCTGACGCTTGCCGAGGGCTGGTGCGACGCGAACGGATAAATTACCCGAAGCCACGAGTCGACCTGCTTCGCGGAGTCTTGAGACTGGCTTGGTCACAAAGTGAGCAAGTAGTGCCGACACGATTGCGCTAATGAGCAAAGCAACAGTCACAAAAATGACGCGAGCCATCGGGTCGCGGAGTGCCCTGCCAAAGACGTACATGCCCTCATAGCTCGCGACTGTGTACCCGCCAAGTCCTTCCGAGACGACACTCACACGAGGCCATACCGTAGGCAGCCAGCCCGAAACTTCCTCGCCAACAATAGCTTGAAATACGAGATTCGGGACTGGACGACCGAGGACGTCATAGCCCTCAGCGTCGAGAATGAAGACTTCGAGAAGTGGTGCGACATCAATCGCGTACCGCGTGGCGATTTCTGGAGCGTCTAGTGAATCCTTGGCCAGCGCGGTACGCATGTCGCTGGCTACGAGTTGAGCTAGCTGTTCACCGGCAGGAGTGTCAGGGTGGGTGCGGGGAAGCCAACGCGAGAAGTACACTGCGATGACGAACGAAATCATTGCGATCGCCCATACCGATACAAAGATTCGCCAGAAAAAACGCGTCATCTTGCGTCGATATAGAGATAGCCTCGGCCGCGAACAGTCTTGATTCGCTGGCGACCATCCGCTAACGGGCCCAGCTTCTTGCGAAGATTGCCAATGTGTACATCGACGCTCCGGTCGTACGGGAGGATGCGTCTTCCTAATGCTTTTTTAGCGATGAGTTCCTTCTCAACCACTTCTCCTGCCGAATCGCACAGAACGGTCAAGATGAGAAACTCTGCAGCCGTGAGCGGGAGTAGCTCTTCACTCAGATATGCCGACTGTGTACCGGGCTCAATGGTCAGGTCTCCGATGCGCTGACGAATTAAGTCGTTGTGAGTGCCAGACGATTGGCCACGCCGGAGAACTGCGCGCAACCGGGCTACCAACTCTCGCAGATTGCAGGGCTTCGGCACGTAGTCATCGGCACCGATTTCGAGGCCGAGAATACGATCGACGCCATCGCCACGAGCGGTGAGCATAACGACTGGGATATCCGAGGTCTCCCGTATCCGACGCAGGACATCGAAGCCGTCGAACTGAGGCAGACCAACATCGAGCACGACAACATCGAATTTGCCACTTGATGCCGACTTGATGCCGGAGCTTCCGTTATGAACGCAGGTGATGGCGAAATCGCCCTCGCCATCGACGTACTGCGTCACAAGCTCAGTGAAAGCGACATCATCGTCGACCATAAGAATATGCGCCGGCGGCTTGGATAGTTCCAGTGTCAACGCGATCCCTCCGCGATCGTGATTCGCGTCGCTACTCACACACCACGATTATCCCCTCAGCCGCTCTCGAATTGCCAACCTTCGTTTCTCTGCCTGTTCCTCCTGCATTTCAGTGAATTCCTCCAGTTGTGCTTCGGTCAGGATAGGCTTGAGTTGGTCGAACATTTCCTCACGCGCAGCCCTGATTTCTCTCCGGATCGACATCGCCTGGCGTCGGCCAATCTTCTCGCCGTCCCCGCCGTCTGGGTCTATGCCATAGCTTGCCAGGATATCGCGTTGCTTTTGTTGGCCGGCTTCGACGATTGGTCGCATCTCTTCCATTTGAGCGTCGGTCAGCTCTAGCTTTTCCTGAATTTCTTCAAATTGAGTGTCCATTGCCTCGTTTTCTTCTGCTCGCGCGTCGGAAAGGCCCCAAATCAGATATAGGGAAAGAAACACTACGTTGAATAACGTCCTCATTGTTGTTGCTCCGTTTCAAATTAACTACGCCATGAACTATAGAGTCTCGTATGTAAATCACTGACAGGCTCTGAGAAGAAGTGTAAAGACGATGCTGGTCGAGCCCCGTGGCGCTTACATTTCTTTACGAACATTCTCTGTCCTTTACACGTCGCACCCTAAGCTCCATCCCCGTCTATTGCAGTATTGAGCACATCATGCACGGGCAATCCAGTACGCTTCTCTCTCTTGGCGCGGTCTTCGCTCTCGGCGGGTGCTCGCTAACGCCGCCCCCTGAAGTGCCCCCGCTTGTTGAGCGCATTGACTCGCTCGCGGGCTTTGTTGCTTTGCCCCCTAAAGACGCTGTAGCGCCAGGTGAGGGCTGGTGGACCGCGATCGGTGGTGAAGACCTCGACGATTTGGTACTCGAGCTGTTGGACAACAGCCCGGTCCTGCAAGAGTCTCGAGAGCAGGTTGTGCAGGCCGCTGAGTTTGCGGTTCTCGCGACTGGTCAACGGTTACCTGGAGTGGGTTACAGCGTCGATCGGACGCGTTCCCGGGCGCCCGCACCAGGAGGAGATTTCGCCTGGGCAGAAAACTTCAGCGCGGGTATCAGTCTCAATTTCAATGCAGACATTCTAGGTGGCTTGCGTGCTGCCGAGCGTGCGGCGGTCCTCACAGCCGAGGCTGCCGAATACGCCTATCGCGCTAGTGAGCAACTAGAGATCACAAGGCTGGTTCGCAATTGGGTCTCTGCCATCACCCTTGCGAATCAGTTGGAGCTCGCAAAAAGTACAGCGAACATTTTTGAAACGACTTATCACCTCACTGACGAAAGATACAAAACCGGCTCAAAGACCACTGCGGCAAGCGATGTCCTAATCGCACGTCAAAATCTCGAATTCGCATTGATCGATATTCCGGAATTAGAGCGGCAACTGAGCAGTCAGCTGTTGATCATTGATGAGCAATTGGCTCGGATGCCGGGAACCACCGCGAGTCGTTTTGCACCCCAATCGTTGCCGCGACAGGTCGTGATACCAGAACTCGATAAGCCCATCGCGCTGTTAGGAAACCGACCCGATGTTGCTGCCGCAGAGTTGCGCTATCGCGCGGCACTAGAGGATGTGGGTGTCGTCCGCGCCAACCTTTATCCCGCGCTCTCTCTGGTCGGAGCACTCAGATGGCGCGGTGACTCCCCGTCAGATTTCTCTTGGGACGATTATCTCGCGTCCTTGGTCTCATCGATAACCGGGCCGCTATTCCAGGGTGGGAGGTTGAGATCGCAGGTACGCCTCGAGCAGTCTCAAGCGCGCGAGCTTGCGACGGTTTTCGCGCGTACCGCGCACAGCGCAGTAATAGATGTTGAGATCGCGCTCGTTAGTATCGAGGGTTTGGTTCGGCAGGTCGAACGTTCCCGAGACGCGGTGGTCACTGCACGCCAATCGAATGATCTTGTCGAATTCCGGTATCGCCAAGGTCTCACTCCTTTGTTGTCGGTTCTGGAAACACAACGCAGTCTGAACAGCGCACAGCAGAGCCTGATTCTGAGCGAACAAGCGCTCGCAAATTCCTTAATTGATTTACAGCTCAGCCTTGGGGGAGATTGGACATGAACGACGATAGCCCAACGACACAGGACCGCGCCTGGCAGGGCTACGCTCAGGTGGCATTAGTGGTGCTGGTGTTGCTTGGAGGCTTCGTGATGAACTACTTGTTGTCCAGCGGTAGTCCCTCTACGGCGGCACGCGCGGCGACTGCCACAATGCCGGCGGTGGAAGTGATCCTGCCCGAAATTGAAGACGTGACACTTCAAATTCGTGAGTCCGGGACTGTCGTTGCCCGGAATAACATTCAACTGAGTCCGCAGGTGGGAGGGCGAGTTACAGCAGTGTCACCGAATCTTGCCTCTGGCGGATACTTCACAGCGAACGAAGTGCTTTTTGAACTGGACCCTGCTGACTACCAATCCGCAGTCAATCGAGCACAGGCAGAGCGCTCTGCCGCGCTCGCAGACCTCAGTATTGAGCAGGCTGAGGCACGGGTTGCAGAACAGGAGTGGGCGCTGGTGCACCCCGATGAACCGATTCCTGACTTGGTTGCCAGAATTCCGCAAATCGCTCGGGCGGAGGCCGCACTGGAATCGGCGGAGGCTGCATTGGGAGATGCGCGGCTTAATCTGTCGCGGGTGCGTTTTGCGCTCCCCTTTGCCGGCCGCATTTTGTCGACCACGATCGAGATCGGGCAGAACCTCTCTCCAGGTCAGTCTTATGGGTTGGCTTATGACCCCGGAGAAATCGAGGTCAGTGTCGCGGTAACTACTACGGCGCTCGATGCGTTGAATCCAGCGGTAGGGCGACCAGCACAAGTGATTGTCGGCAGAGCGGGACAGCGTGGACAGAAACGATTCGAAGCACAGGTAATTCGTGCGGATGCAGAGCTGAATACGCAGACTCGACTCGCCAATCTGACTTTGGCATTTACCGAACCGACCGCCGCGTTGCCAGGTGAATTCGTAAACGTGGAGATTCTCGGGCCGCGTATTTCCGATGCTTACTTACTTCCCGAACGTGCCATGACTGAGGGGCGGACCGTGTGGGTCGTCGAATCGGGTCAACTCGCGAAGCGATCTCCGCCCGTGCTGTACATACGGAATCAGGAGATTGTTACTGCGCCTTTCGATGTTGCCGATGGCGTCGTTGTTTCGCCGTTGATTGATCCAAGTCCCGGCTTGCCAGTTCGTATGCGCTCGGTACGTGACAACGGCTTAGATGCGTCATGAGTCCAAGCTCAAGCAACGGTAATTCGCTTATCGCTTGGTTTGCTGGTAACTCGGTTGCCGCAAACCTATTGATGTTTTTCCTGTTGGTAGGCGGATTTCTCGCTCTCCGCCAGACGAACTCCGAGGTATTGCCGCCGATTGACCCGAGGTTGGTCTCGGTCAGAGTCGTTTTTCCAGGGGCGACCCCAGTCGATGTTGAGGACGGCGTTACGCGGCGGATTGAGGAAGCTGTTTCTGGTTTGGAGGGTGTAGCTCGTGTGAGTTCGAGTGCGGTAGAGGGTTTGGGCAGCGTCACACTGGAGCTCGACGATTTTGCGATTCCGGCTTCCGTTCGCGACGACGTCCGTTCATCGATCAATCGGTTGGTGGACTTCCCACCGGAGGACGCCGAGGAGCCGCAGATTACGATCCTCAAGCCCACTTCTGCGGTGGCTCGGCTCGTCGTGGTCGGAGATGTCAGCGAGCGCGCACTAAAAAGCGCCGGTGAGGAAATCGAGCGAGGACTGCTCGCTGCCGACGGGATCAGTATCGTGACTCTGCAGGGCACACGGAAGTACGAAATTTCGATCGAGGTTGCGCCGGACAAGCTTGAGCGGTACGGATTGGGGATCGATCAGGTCGCAAATGCGATTCGTGCTGAGTCGCTTAACCTTTCAGCCGGAACGGTTCGAACCAGCGGCGGCGATATCCTCCTTCGCACCAACACAGAAGCGCGAGAAGCCTCTGCTTTCGAGGACCTGGTCATTGTCAGTGACGCTACTGGTCGTCGGGTCCGACTTGGCGAGCTCGCGACGGTCCGAGATGGATTCGAGGAATTACCCCTATCGAACACGTATAACGGCAAGCCGGCCGTGTTCGTTCAGGTCGACCGTTCGGTTGATGAGGACGCTTTTGCAGTTCGCGATGCCGTTGTCGGATTCCTCGAAGAATTTGCGCCTCCCCCAGGCATCGACGTGTTCGTCACCAGTGACGAGACGGAGACAGTTGCTGACCGAATCAACCTCCTTGCTCGCAACGGACTCCTCGGGTTAGTGCTTGTTTTCGTTTTTCTGTCGCTGACTCTCGATTTGCGCTTGGCATTCTGGACGAGTGTGGGGATTCCTGTAGCGTTTCTCGGCGGCGTGATCCTTTTCGGTCAATTTACCTCGATCAACATGACTTCTCTGATGGGTTTGATTCTTGTGCTGGGAATCGTCGTCGATGACGCCATTGTCGTGGGAGAGGCCATCTACGATGCGCAGAGCACCGGAGGACCGGGGCTAGGCACGGCGGTCACAGGTGCCACAGGTGTGTTCGCGCCGGTGACGGTAGGAGTCACCACTTCTTTTGTGGCGTTCGCCACACTGATGTTCCTGCCCGGAGTGCTTGGTCAACTATTGCAGCCCGTACCTATCGTCGTGCTCTCGGTGCTGTTGTTTTCTCTGGTCGAGGTGTTCTTCATTCTGCCAAACCACATGGCCCACGGAGACAACTGGAGCCGAGGCGCGATGCTCACCCTCCGTGCGCGTGTACAGGCTGGTATCGAGTGGATGCGCGAAGGTGTTTTCGTTCCGATGAGTCAGCTTGCGACGAAAATGTCATGGGTCGTGATT
Source organism: Pseudomonadota bacterium (assembly GCA_038521865.1). Lineage (GTDB taxonomy): Bacteria > Pseudomonadota > Gammaproteobacteria > Steroidobacterales > Woeseiaceae > CALBPI01. The sequence goes on from JBCBKO010000005.1 coordinate 147,156, forward strand.
GTGGCAAGCATCTCAATTCTATTAATTACCCATGGAATTTTGAGTGGCGGCTACGTTCGGTTCGTATTCTTCCCGGTAGTTGAGGGCGACAGGGTTTCGGTGACGCTCGAAATGCCCGCAGGCACCCTATTTGAGCAAACATCGATGACCATGGATCGCATCGTCGAGGGTGGATATTCGGCAATCGGTGGGAGAGACTCTGACGAATATCGATCAATGGCGGTTACCTTGGGCGGAAGCCTTGCCTCAGGATTCGATACTGACGGGACCAACCAACAGGCTGAGCTTGCGGTGGCGACGCTTGAGCTTGCGCCACCTGGTCAGCGGAGCCTGACATCTGCGCAAATCGAACGTGCGTGGCGAGAGGCGATCGGCGATGTTCCCGGCGTCAGGAGTCTGACGTTCGAGTCCGCAGGCTTGAGCGGCACCGGCGCGGATATCAGTCTGAATCTCACGCATCGAGATGCTGAGCAATTATCGAAAGCGGCGGTGTCATTGACGGAAGCGCTTGTGGCCATACGCGGTGTGACCGATGTTGAGTCGACTGCAGAGCCTGGTAAACGGCAGGTTGAGTTTGATCTCAATCCAACCGGGTACGCCGCAGGATTGTCGGTTGCCGATCTAGGGCGTCATCTTCGTAACGCTTTCTTCGGTGAAGAGGTGCAGCGATTTCAACGTGGACGAGAGGAGGTTCGTGTCCTTGTCCGGTATCCGCAAGAAGGTCGCCAAAGCATTGAGGATCTTGCTCGTATGCAAATTCCGCTGCCAGGTGGTGCGGAGGTGCCGCTGGTTACCGTCGCCGAGGCCAGCGAAACTCGTGACTATGCGAATCTCCAGCGCATCAATGGACGACGCACCATTTCGATCTCTGCGGACGTCGACGAGGCGGTGACTACTCCTAATGCTGTTCAAGCTGTTATTGAAAGCACAACGCTAGAGCAGCTCAGAACGAGATTCTCTGGACTCGAAATCGAGGTTGATGGCCAGACCCGAAATCAGGCGGAAGACCTCGGTGCACTCGCGAACAACTTCTTGTTCGCCGTGCTTGGTATCTATGTGCTGCTGGCGAGCATCCTGCGCTCCTATACCCAGCCACTCATTATCCTTGCCATCATACCGTTTGGACTGACGGGTGCCGTAGTCGGGCACATGGTGATGGGCTTTGATCTGACCTTTTTGTCCTTGTTCGGAGTGGTGGCGCTATCGGGCGTGATTATCAATGACAGCATAGTCTTGATCGACTACTACAACCGGTTACGACGGCAGGGTCGTGATCGTGACAGTAGTATCATTGAGGCGGTGAGGCGTCGGTTCCGGCCAATTCTCCTGACGACAATAACCACGTTTATTGGTCTACTGCCGATGGTTACGGAGACCAGTATGCAGGCGAGATTCCTGATCCCCATGGCGATAAGTCTTGCCTTCGGTATTCTGTTTGCTGCTCTCGTTATTTTTCTTCTGGTACCGGCGCTTCTTTCACTGGAATCGAAAGCGGGAATTGGTATGGAGGTCGCACTCAGTGATGCGCGGAACTAAGGTCGCATGAGAGGGCTTCTAGTCTTGGTGTGTTTGATCGCTGCACAGGCATCTCCCGCCAGTGTTGAAGCGACTTCGGCAGCTGAAGACGTACGATCAAAACTGTCTTTACCTAATGGGTCTGCGCCGGTTCAGGTATTGGTAGATTTTGAGCTGTACGACATCAATGAGATTGATAGCGTTTCAGAGACGTTTGAGATCACAGGCATATTGACTGCGCAATGGAGAGATGCTCGAGAGGCATTTAGTGCTTCCGAGTTGGGCATCACGGAGCGAGTCCTGGAAGGCGAGTTCCAGTTCGAAGAATATTTTGTTCGGTGGTATCCCCAAATTGTTCTACAAAACGTTTCGGGCTTATTCGAGCAACAGGCGGTGCAATTGCGAATACAACCGGATGGGCAAATACGCCTTGTTCAGAAGATTACGGCGATCGTTGAGGTCGACCTTGATCTGCGTGCGTTTCCTTTTGATAAGCACCGTCTGGAGGTTGTTTTTTCTGTATTGGGTTTCGAGCCGGAGCGGGTATCACTCTTCGTTCCCGAGATTGTGGAGCGTCCCTTGCAAGGTGTGCACGTACCGGGTTGGATTGTGGATGGGATATCGCTCGACTTAGCGGGAGAAGAACGCCCGTCGCGCCAACAGGGTGCCGCAGTGCTTGCTGTTGACGTAACGAGAGCGACCAGTTACATCAGGCGACTCATCACGTTTCCAATGGTTATCATCGTTCTGTTGTCATTTTCGATTTTCTGGATGGACAAGTCTTCACTGGGTGATAGAAACGGTATCTCTTTCATTGGTGTGTTGACCGGGGTGGCCTTTCAACAGACCGTGGTGGGTGTGATACCGCCGGTCTCCTATATCACCTTAATGCACGCCTTTTTGTTCATCAGTTTTCTGGTGATGGCAGCGACTGTTCCTGTCAACCTCATTGTGGCTGCGCTCGATCGAAGAGGCAAAACTGCTGCTGGCGACAAGGTCGATAAGCACTGCCGTTGGCTCTTTCCTACTGTTTATTTTGGTCTCATGATGGTTCTGGCGATCCGGATTCTATAGCGCTACAAAACCGGTCCTTCGCAATAGCCTGCATCGGTCCGCGCATGTGCTCGGGAATAGACACCGACTTCTCAGTCGCTCGGTCTACCAGCACGTGAGTAAACGTGCCGTAGGCGGACGCCAACGTTTCACCTACTTTGAAGATGCCAATACCCCACTGCACAGAACTGTTTCCGAGACGATTTACGCGAAGGCCGCCCTCCAGTTTCTCGGGGAAAGTAATGCCCTGTTTGTAGTTGCATTCGGAATGTACGATGTAACCGGCATGCTCGCCATTGTGCGGGTCGAGTCCGCACTGTTCGATCATGAACGCATTCGCGACTGTGTCGAAATAGGAGTAGTAGTTAACGTTGTTGACGTGCCCGTAGATGTCGTTGTCCATCCAGCGGGTAGGAATTGGCAAATACCACCCATAGTGCTCTCGCAAGCGGGCGATCTCGGTGTCACTCATTTTGATCCTGTGTAGGCGTTCTGATAGATGGCGCGTGCATCGGCCTCAGTGACCGGTCGCGGATTGTTGATCAAGAGGCGCTGCTGAAGCATCGCGTCTTTGGCAAGCATATCGATGTCTTGCTCGGGTACCTCGGCGTCTGCGAGTGTGGCAGGTAGGTTGAGATCGACAATCAACCGAATGAAATACGCAACGAGTTGATCGGCGCGTTCTGTTTCGCTGTCGGCGAGCAGGTCTTTCGCAATAAAAATCTCCGCCAGCTCCGAGTACCAGTTCGCGCAGCTCGGGCTGTTGAATGCCAACACACTTGGCAAGACGAGCGAGTTACTGAGCCCGTGAGGTATATGGTAGTGACCACCAAGTGGGTACGCCAACGCGTGTACTGCCGCGACCGGCGCATTTGCAAATGCCTGACCTGCAAGACAGGCGCCAACCAGCATCGCCTGGCGCGCTTCCAGGTCGCCGCCATTGTGCGTGGCGGTCTTGATGTTCTTCGACAGCAGCGCAAGCGCTTGCTTGGCGAGTGTGTCGGAGTAGATGTTCTTCTTGTGAATACTGGTGTACGCCTCAACAGCATGCACCATCGCATCGACTCCAGTCATGGCGGTGATGTGCGGCGGCAGGCCGAGCGTCAGTTCTGCATCCAGCAGTGCGACATCGGCAAACAGCTCGGCGGACACGACCCCCATTTTTGCGGTCTCGCCAGTCGTGACGATAGCGACAGCAGTCACTTCTGATCCGGTGCCTGCGGTTGTTGGAATCATGATCAACGGCAAGCGTTTGCCTTTGACGTTATCCACGCCGTAGATATCCGCAAGCGACTCATTGGAGTTTGCGAGCAACGCGACCAGCTTCGCTGTGTCCATCGAGCTGCCACCACCGAAACCAATCACGCCGTCGATGTTGTTTTCCCTGGCGAGCGCAACCGCATCGAGCACAACTTGCTCCGGTGGGTCAGCAACGACGTCGCTGTAAACAATTGCTTCAAGATTGGCGGTATCGAGGTGAGCGTTTAATGAATCCAACATGCCGAGTGCGACAATGCCGGCGTCGGTAACCACCATCGGTCGATCAATACCGAGTCGGTAGCATTGGTTTGCAATCTGTGACAGCGAGCCGGATTCGCTGATTATCGTGTTGACGGTATTGAAGGTGAACGGTTGCATGGCTACAGACAATACCGGGGTTGTATGGAGCCGTCATCAAGGATTTGCTCGCAGATTCAATAAACCTGCTATGCTGGCGCAAATAGCGTCCATCGGTCGACGCTTGATGGTTCGGCAGCCTGCCGCACCACGAACTCCTATCCAAGGCCTGGACCGAAACTCGCCGGCATAGTCCGTTCGCGATGTTCAGGCACTCCGGAGAACACTCCATTGTTATTTAAAGAACTCAGCCTTTCGGCTGAATTGTTGCGTGCGGTCGAAGAACAGGGCTACACGGAAGCAACACCTATTCAAGCGGCAGCGATTCCTGCTGTCCTCGACGGTCGCGATATTTTGGCGAGCGCCCAGACCGGCACCGGTAAGACTGCCGGATTCACGTTGCCGCTTTTACAGAAGCTTATGCGTCATAGACCCAAAGGAAAGCAGCGTCGGATTCGGGCGTTGATTTTGGTGCCGACACGCGAGCTTGCGATTCAAGTGAGCGACAGCGTGCGAGCATATGGTGCTCACCTGCCGCTTAAGTCGATGCAGATTTTTGGTGGCGTAAGCATTCGTCCGCAGATCAGTAAGCTCCGCCAAGGCGTCGATATCGTTGTCGCAACGCCGGGGCGTCTACTCGACCACGCGCAACAGAACACCATCGATCTCAGCCACATCGACACACTGATTCTTGATGAGGCAGATCGCATGCTCGACATGGGCTTTATCCGAGACATTCGACGCATTCTTAAACTGGTGCCGAGCGAGCGTCAGAATCTGTTGTTCTCGGCGACCTTCTCCAAGGACATTCTGAATCTTGCATCGACGATCCTCGATAACCCGGTCGAGATTGAGATTGCGCCGCGGAACACCACCGCCGAGCGCGTGACGCAGATGATTCATCCGGTTGCGAAAGGGCGAAAGCGATCACTCTTGTCGTATCTGATTGGCTCAGGCAATTGGCAACAGGTGTTGGTGTTCACGCGCACCAAGCGTGGTGCGAATCGACTGGCTGATAATCTGATCGATGATGGCATTGAAGCTGTCGCGATCCATGGCAACAAATCACAGGGCGCACGTACCCGTGCACTGAAAGATTTCAAATCCGGCGAAGTGCGCGTACTGGTCGCCACGGATATTGCGGCGCGCGGTCTGGATATCGACAAGCTGCCGCATGTCGTAAATTTCGATCTGCCGGCAGTCGCAGAAGACTATGTCCACCGAATCGGGCGAACCGCTCGCGCGGGTCAGGACGGACACGCGGTATCCCTCGTCAGCGGTGATGAGAGACCGTTGTTAAAAGCCATCGAACGACTGCTGAAGACAACACTTCCGAAAGAAGTGGTTGAAGGTTATGAGCCAGGCTCTGAGTCGGAAGATGCGTCGACCGAACAACGTCGTCGACCCAGTCGGAATCGTCCACGGAAAAAGCCGACATCGTCAGCCGCGAAGAAACGCCCTGCAAAGAAGAAGCCGCAATCGCGTAAACGCCCGGCGAACAAGGATGCGAGTGGTAAGCCGCAACGCCGTCGTAGAAGGCGAAAGAAATCCTCAGCACAGGCGACGGGTAGCGAACAAGGGCTCGCATAATAAAAATTTGAATAATACGTGAGTAATCACGTATTATTCAATAATGAAGAAAAAAGCAGAACATTCCGAGCAGCTCATTCTCGATATGCTGGACGCAGCCGCAATAGTAGAGCGGCGTCTTGATAGTGCGCTGTCATTTTCGCGCGGGGTCAGCTTTAGCGAGTACCGCCTATTGCGTGCCTTACAGGAAGCGAATCAAGGCTTGACTCGTGTTGCACTCGCACAGTCGCTGTCCGTCACACCGTCTGGTGTCACGAGAGCACTAAAGCCACTAGAGAAACTCGGCTATGTAGCAACCGTCCGTAACGAACGTGATGCACGCCAGAGTCTGGCCACGCTGACAGATGGCGGTGCCACGCTACTTGCTGATGTGAGCGACGTATTGGCTGATTGCTACGCAAGCTTGAAGTTGGACCAGCTTAGCGATTCGCGCCTTGGTGCATTTGAGAAGGTATTAGTGCTTCTGCGTTCCAACTAAGTTCGCTGTCCAGAGTCTCGCAAGGCTAGGAAAAAGGAGGCGCAAACAGCATCGCTACAGCGCAGCCGCCAGCCGGCTGCCCTGATTGATCGCACGTTTCGCGTCGAGCTCGGCGGCAACATCGGCGCCACCAATAACGTGCACGGGAATACCCGCCTTCTCCAATGGCGCCTTCAATTCTTCTAGTGGAATTTGTCCGGCACACATAATGATGTTGTCCACGTCGAGCCACGTCGGATCTTTGCGACCATCACCAAAAGTGATGAGCAGACCTTCGTCGCTGATCTGCTCATAGTTCACTTCGCCGATCATCTTCACACCTTTCATCTTAAGTGATGATCGATGGATCCAGCCTGTGGTTTTGCCGAGCTTCGCACCCAGCTTGCCTTTCTTGCGTTGGAGCAGGGTCACCTCACGGGCAGGTCCGGCTGGTTGCGCGCGCTCACGCGATAAACCGCCACGAGCATCAGCCGGATCAACGACACCCCACTCTGCGAGCCACTCATCCAAGTCCATCGTTGATGACTGGCCTTCCTCGTGGACGAGACACTCGGCAACATCGAAACCGATACCGCCAGCACCGATGATTGCTACCCGTTTACCCACCGGAGCTTTATTACGCAGGACGTCCACGTAGCTCAGTACTTTGGGGTGATCCTGCCCGGGGATTTTCGGGTCGCGCGGCACAACACCGGTCGCAACGATGACACCGTCGTAGCCCTCGTCGATTAACAGTGACTCGGAGACATCTGTGCCGAGTTTCAGATCAACGGTGCTGAGTTCGAGCTGGCGTTTGTAATAGCGCAGCATCTCGAAAAACTCTTCTTTGCCGGGAATCGCTGCCGCCATGTTGAGCTGTCCGCCGATCTTGTCGGCACGATCGTATAAATCGACTTTGTGCCCGCGCTCGTTGAGCACCAGTGCGGTCGACAGTCCAGCAGGGCCTGCACCGATGACAGCGAAACGACGCACCGTCTCGGTCTTCTCATAGTTCAACTCAGTCTCGTGGCAGGCCCGTGGGTTCACCAGACAGCTACTGGTCTTGTTCGAGAACGTATGATCCAGACACGCCTGATTGCAGGCGATACACACGTTGATCTCATCAGCCCGTCCTTCACGAGATTTCCTTGCGAATTCCGGATCGGCGAGCAATGGTCTAGCGAGCGACACCATGTCCGCATCGCCGTTTTCAAGAATCTCCTCGGCAACACTCGGCAGATTGATTCGGTTCGAGGTCACCAACGGAATGCTGACCTCTTCTTTCATTTTCCGAGTGACCCACGTAAATGCCTTGCGTGGGACGGAAGTCGCAATCGTTGGCACACGTGCCTCATGCCAACCAATGCCGGTATTGATAATGGTGGCCCCCGCGTTTTCGATGGCCTTCGCAAGCTGTACGGTCTCGTCCCACGTGCTGCCGTCCGGAATCAGATCGATCATCGATAAGCGATAGATGATGATGAAGTCATCACCGACAGCTTCACGTGTGCGTGACACGATCTCGATTGGCAGCTGCATGCGGCGCTCGTAGTCGCCGCCCCATTTGTCGGTTCGTTGGTTGGTATGGCTCACCAGGAATTCGTTGATGAAATAGCCTTCTGAGCCCATGATTTCGACGCCGTCGTAACCGGCTTCGCGAGCGCGCTTCGCGCAGTTGACGAAGTCGCGGATTTGTCGCTCGACACCAGCGGTCGACAACTCGCGTGGCGTAAATGGTGTGATCGGCGAACGGATTTTCGACGGTGCAACGGCCAGCGGATGATAGGCATACCGTCCGGCGTGAAGGATTTGCAGCGCGATCTTGCCGCCTTCTTCGTGCACCGCGGCGGTCACCGTCCGATGCTTCGCCGCCTCGCCGCGAGTGGTCAGCTTGCCAGCAAACGGCTTGACCCAGCCGGCGCGGTTCGGTGCGTAACCGCCGGTAACAATAATGCCCACCTCACCGCGCGCACGCTCTCGAAAGTAGGCAGCCAGCTTCGTGTGCTGATTGCCATCCTCGAGACCCGTATGCATCGACCCCATAAGGATCCGGTTTCGAAGTGTAGTGAACCCAAGATCAAGTGGCGTGAAAAGGTTCGGATACTGAGTCACTGGAACAATCCCCTTCGGTCCGGTGCTTGCAAGCACGTCATTGTTTCTACGAACGCGCCAAACCACAAGCAAAAAAAAAGACCCTGCCGTCGCGGAACGGCAGAGCCTTTACTCACTCTTCTAAAGCGGCGCTTACGCGGCAGCGTTTGCGGTCGGCAATTCAACCTGACGAGCGCGAATCAACTTGTTACCGCGCAACATGAAGAACAACGCGAGGCCGAACTGCATGGTGTGCGGATTGCTGAGGGTGATCGAGCCCCAATAGAAGAAGTAAATGACGCCACCAATGGCTGAGGCCAATGCAAAACCAGCGGTGCGAGTGATGACATCGCCACCCAACCGGAGCAGGTTGTGCTTCGGATTCCAAGTCTCCACGATGCCACCGACGATCAGCGCGATGACGCCAAGCACTTCTGCGAGTCCGTTCAGCACATACAGAACTGCCGGGACGCCGAAGTCGCCAGGGTTCGTGAATACGGATGGGAATTTCTGGATGCCATAGCTCCAGATCAGCACCGCCAAAGGAATCCGCAGAAACCAGTGCGCGATGCGGTCAGACCAGCCAAGGTCTGCGATGTAGCCAGTAGCCGCCGCGCGGGTCAGCCAGTTTGAGCCCGATTTTTCGGACTCAACGTTAAACGTCGGATTTACGTCGGTAGACATGGGTAACCTCCATTCAGTGTATCTGCAGCGCCTCTTGCAGCTTTTTGCGTTTGTGTGTTGCTGTCACCCCTATCGGTGAAAGGCTTCTGCTTGTCTAAAAAGCCCCATTTTTGTCGAAGAAAAACCTAGTCAATCTCCAACTTGTCTAGAATAGCGATTATTAGTTTCGTTTTCTACTGAAATAACTGAAATAAACGTTCGAGCCTTCCGATATAGGGATTTAGTCACTGTTTCATGGCTTTTCGGCCTCGGATTTACTTCAAAACCACTGAATTGTCGAAATTATGTCGATTCAAAAATCCGACTCACATTATTGAGCAGCTTTGTAGCAACATACAGGCGCGAAACACGGAGACATAGCGATGCCCATTGAAGTCAAAATCCTCGGATTTGCCGCACTGTTGCAGTACGTCCAGTTCATCCTGATGGCGATACCCGTCAATCTACAGCTGGGCACCGCTTACACGGCGGGGCCACGCGACGAGCAGAAAGTCGCGAAAGGTATGGCGGGCCGCCTGAAACGGGCAATGGAGAACCATTTCGAGGCGCTTGTGCTATTCGCTATTGCTGTGGTCGTGGTGGTCTTGAGCGAATCGAGTAGCGGTCTGACACAAAGCTGCGCTTGGGTTTACCTCGCTGCTCGCATTGCCTATGTCCCCGCCTACGCCTCAGGCGTCTATCTGCTGCGGTCCGTTGTGTGGGCGGTCGGATTCCTGGCTACCTTGTTTATGCTGATCGCCGCGATGTTCTGAGTCAGTCGATGTGCCAGAAAGCCACGTAGAAGCGAGCGACCACATTTGATTGTGTAGGGCAGGTCTGGAGCGGTTGCTGTTCTGTCATTTGTTATCCAGTCGCTGTTTCCTTCGAAATGCTGCTTGTTCGTAGCGCTTACGTTCGAGCTCGGTTGTCGGTTGGATCTCCGGAACCGGAGTCGGACGGCCGTCGTCATCCAGTGCGACGAAGGTGAGGTACGCCGAAACGATATGTCGTGTTTCGCCCGTGCGACTGTTCTCCGCGGTGACGCGACAACCGATCTCCATGGATGTTCGCCACGCTCGGTTCACAGCGGCCTTCACGATCAGTGTGTCTCCGGTGCCGGCCGCCGCCAGAAAAGTGAGGCTATCGACGGCTGCCGTGACACAAGCTGATCCGCTGTGCCGCTCGGCTACGATCAGTGCGGTTCGATCACACAGACTCATGACGAGGCCCCCGAAGACAGTGTTCTTCGAATTAAGGTCGTTGGGGAAGACCTTATAGACGTTGTGCTCGACGGCAGACTCGGCGGGTGTCTTTGAACTCATCCTTCGCATTGTAGCCATCGAAGCCGCCGGTATGCTCGATCCATGTCTGCACAGACTGCACTCTCGGCTCTGATCAGACAGGCTCGTCAGGCGGTAGCTCTTCTTGCTGACGCATAAATCCCGCGGCGTTTTCGTCAGCAATCCGATCTTGCGGTTGTTGATTGGGCAGTACCGCGCGAGTCTGCTGATTGATGTCATGGATTTGCGAAGCGTTGCGAAGATCTCGTGTGCTGGTGATCGCTGCGATCGACTCGCGATCCTTCAGAAACTCTTGGATATCGCTGCGAATATCGCGGAGCTCTTCATCGTTCTTGTGCATTTCGAGGATATAGCGCGGAAACTCGAGATTGACGAGTCCGCTTGAAGCGAAAGTGCTGGTCACGATCCGGCTCACAATAATCCAGGGCGTAATGCTTGAACGAACAAGAACGTTCTCGGAGCGCGTCGAGTCGTGGATGCTCGTACCGGTCGAAATCTTGGACTCGGTGAATGTACCTTCCATCCTCAGGTGGATCAGATTGCTTTCAAATAAGAGCTCTGCGAACAGCAGGTGAGCGGTGTTAACGAGGATGCGCGCGAAACTGTGCGTGAGCAAGGCGAGCACTAGCTGGTTAAGCACAGGCGACAGCAACCCGCCCAAAGCAGGACCATTCTCGACCATTGCTTCAGAAATTGCGCCTGCAGCGCCATAGCACGCCATCGTCACAAGAATGGCGCTGACCACGTGCAGGATGTTGCCAAGCAGCATGCTTATGTTTCGAATCTGTCGAAATCCAGCGCCAAGATCGACTGGTTTATAACGAGGCTGGATTTCCTGAGTCATTTCACCCTTGAACTGACCCTTTCCCGCAATCTCTTCATCCAAGGTAGGGTCCAGATCTGTGTAGACGCGGTTCGGCACTTCCTTGAAGCGGCGGTTCGCCATGACGAGATTGTCCAGATTGATGAAGATCTCGTTAGGGTGGACGGATTCCTGCCAGTTTTCGCGCAGCTCGGATACCTCGACCCGTGGATCGGCGTGGCGCAGCCGGGGGCGCAGTAAAGTAAAAACCAGAATCGACGCAATTACCGCCGCAAAAAGCCATCCGATCAGGTAGGCGGTTGTGGAAATCTGGGGGAGCATGTCAGTCGCAGCGGTCATGTCGATGTCCGGCTCTTCGGCGAGACTGCGAAGGGATGTCCAGATTGCAGCGATGATCGCTGGGGACGCTATCGCACCTACGACGATACCGAGTAGTTGTTTTCGGCCCAGAACCATGACCTTACGATCCGCGCGGCGATTAATACCCTTGCCCGCTCTGTACCAAATCACCGCAATGTAGCTGAGTACCCCCAGCGCATATGCCGAGACGACGCCTGACGGCAAATCACCAGCAAGACCGCTCATGACTACGAAGCCAACAATGGCCAGCGCAAGTAACGCCACGAATGTGTTTACCCACGCACCGAACACTCGCTGCGCGAGGTTGCGTATGGGATAGGGCATCGTAGTGAGTCGTGGCACCAGACTATGTACGATTCGCGCAGTCAAACCTCGAGGCTCGACGAAAGTAATGTTCTTTCGCGCTCGAAGCATTTCGGTGACTTCGTCGTTCTCATACTCGACGAAGCCTTTTTCGGCCTCGGCCGCCTCGCCCGCAGAACGATCACGATTCTCAGCTAGTGACGTTGGATGATTGCGTCCAACAAAAAAACGTAGGGTTGCGAGTAAACCACTCCCCGCCGTGGTGAGACCCGACCCCATGATCACAACCGCGAAAACAGCTAGCCAGCGTCCGGCGACCTGATCGGTTTGTAGTGAGGATACGGCAGACACCAGCATAATGATGCCAAGGGCGAGGATAATCAGACCGCGGATTGCACGCACTGCGCCTTCAAACCGGAAAGGATTGGGAATCCCGAGGTCGATTGAGCCGTAATCGTAAGCCATTCCTAACACCTCCCTTTATTTTTTGCCCGATGCTATCAGGTCCCAGAGTTGCGGCAAGCGCTTATTGACCGCAGCGTCCAAATGGCGTCTGATACCGACTGCGCTGCAGGGGGGCTGCGGCGTCGGATAAGAGACCTCATGGACCGCGTTGAAATCGTCCATCAGAATTTTCGCAGGCGTGTAGCGAGCGAGGATTTTCCGGAAGGCAATGCACCGACCAATGCGTTGACCCACACCGAAGCGGTGACGTTGTTCCGTGCTCAGGTTTTGAGTCGGCAGCTCGACCGCATTAGCCGCTCCATGCAGCAGGCTGGTGAGGGTTTTTATACGATTGGATCGTCCGGCCATGAAGGCATGGCCGGGGTCGCTCATGCGCTGCGACCCAGTGACATCGCTTTCCTGCATTATCGCGATGCAGCATTTCAGATCGCACGCGGTGATCAGGTTCCCGGGCAACACATGGCGTGGGACATGTTGCTCTCATTCGCATGTTCCGCCGCTGATCCCATTAGTGGCGGTCGTCACAAAGTCTTGGGTTCACGCAAGCTGAGAATTCCGCCACAGACCTCAACGATTGCGAGCCATTTACCGAAGGCGGTCGGTGCGGCGTTCGCCATCGGTGCGACGCGACGCTACCGGCCCGAGCATGCCCTTTGCGTACCCGACGATATCGCGGTTTGTACTTTCGGCGATGCGTCACTCAATCACTCAACGGCCCAGGGTGCGATCAACACCATTGGTTGGGCGTCCATCCAGACTTCGCCTTTGCCATTGATGCTTGTGTGCGAGGACAACGGGATCGGGATTTCGACGACAACACCGAGAGGGTGGGTTGCGTCGTCGCTTGAGGATCGACCTGGCCTCGAGTACTTCTCAGCGAATGGGCTCGACATTTACGAGACCGTGGCAACGGCCCGTGAGGTTGCTCGATATGTTCGCGAGTACCGTAAAGCGGCGGTGTTGCATCTTCGCGTGGTCCGCTTGTACGGCCACGCCGGTGCGGACGTCGTGACATCCTATCTGCCACGCCCGCAGGTTGAGGCGGACGAGGCGAACGATCCGCTTTTGCACACAGTAAGACTGCTGCGTGATGCGGGTGCGCTCGATCCGTCGGATGCACTAGCCATTTACGACGAGACAGAGCAAAGACTCGAACGACTGCGTTCTGAAGCAGTTGCACGACCGAGGCTCTCATCGGCGCGCGCGGTAAAGGCCAGCCTGATTCCGCCGAAGCGCCAATGCACAACGCCGAGGACACCGAGCACCGTTGATCGTGAGCATATGCTGACCAGCGATTGGCGCGCGCTGACCACACCACAGCCCATGTCGAAATTGATCAATCTCGCGTTGAGTGACTTGATGCTCGAGTACCCGGAGATTGTGCTGATGGGGGAGGACATCGGTCGTAAAGGCGGCGTATACGGTGTCACCCAGAAGCTTTACCAGCGCTTTGGCTCCGGTCGAGTGATCGATACGCTGCTGGATGAACAATCGATATTGGGACTTGCGATCGGGCTCGGCCAAAATGGTTTTATCCCGATACCGGAAATTCAATTTCTTGCGTACCTGCATAACGCCGAGGATCAGGTGCGAGGCGAGGCGGCGACGCTGTCGTTTTTCTCCAATGGCCAGTTCACCAACCCCATGGTGATTCGCATTGCTGGACTCGGGTATCAGCGTGGCTTTGGTGGGCACTTTCACAATGACAATTCCTTGGCGGTGCTCCGCGATATCCCTGGCCTCGTGATCGCCTGCCCATCCAACGGCCCCGATGCAGCGCAGATGCTTCGTGAGTGTGTTCGTTTGGCGCGAGAGGAGCAGCGTGTCGTGGTGTTTATCGAACCGATAGCTTTGTACGGTATGCGAGATCTGAGTGCCGACGGCGATGGCGACTGGCTAGGCGTCTATCCTCAACCCGCGAAGCGCTTGTCGCTCGGTGAAGTCGGTGTCCATGGCGAAGGTCAGGACATCGCGATCGTCACCTATGGCAATGGCGTACATTTGTCACGTCAGGCGCAGGTGCAACTGGCGGAGCGGGGTATCCAGGTTCGTGTGGTAGATATGCGCTGGATTGCGCCGATGCCCGAAGCCGCTCTGCTCGAGGCAACCAAGCACTGCCGACATATTCTCATCGTCGATGAGTGCCGTCGCACCGGCAGTCAATCCGAAGCGCTGATGGCGTTCTTTGCCGAACAAGGGCGTAGCTCGTTGGCGCGCGTTACAGCCGACGACAGTTTTATTGCAACCGGACCGGCGTATGCAGCGACGTTGCCGTCGGTTGATGAGATTGTCGCGCGTGCAGCCGCTCTACAGACGCCGAAGCGAACGGTTGCCGTTTCGTAATGTCACGCACTGCTGTAGTGGTTTGCCCAGGTCGCGGAACCTACGGCAAGGAGGAGCTCGGCTACCTAAAGCGACATCATGCGTCCAGCATGCCGTTGTTCGGCGAGTTTGATGCGATTAGGGCAGAGAACAATCAAGCGTCTGTCACCGAGCTTGACGCAGCCGACCGTTACTCACTCGGGCGATACTCGCGCGGTGACATTTCCTCGCCCCTGATCTATGCCTCATCTTTGTGTGACGCGCAGGCGCTAGCTGACGACATTGAAGTCGTCGCTGTCACAGGCAATTCGATGGGCTGGTACATTGCGCTCGCCGTCGCCGGTGCACTGTCTGCGACAGATGGATTCCGTGTCGTGAATACGATGGGCACGTTGATGCAGGAGCACTTGATTGGTGGCCAGCTCATTTACCCTTTCGTGAACAGCGAGTGGGAAGATGACCCCGTCAAGCGGCAATCGTTGCTGGCAGACGTTGCTGCTATCAACGAAGCACCCGATTGCGTTCTCGGACTGTCTATTGAGTTGGGCGGGATGTTGGTCCTCGCAGGTAATGAAGCAGGTCTCAAGCGATTCGAAGAAACTCAGCCACAGCTTCAAGATCGCTTCCCTATGCGTTTGCCAAACCACGCAGCGTTTCACACATCACTTCAAGCGCCGGTTGCTGAGGCAGGGCAACACGCCCTGCGGGACGTTGACTTTGGCCAGCCAACAAAGCCAATGGTAGACGGTCGTGGTCACACCTGGTGGCCAAACGCGACGGATGCCGACGCATTGCTCGATTACACACTGGGGCATCAGGTCACGGAGCCGTACGATTTCACCGCCGCCGTGCAGGCGGCCGCAAAAGAGTTCGCGCCGGATCTGTTCATCATCACCGGACCGGGTGCAACGCTCGGCGGCGCCGTCGCCCAAGCGCTCATTCGCTGCCAGTGGCGTGGCATGACGAGCAAAGCGGATTTCCAGGATCTGCAACGCACGGCGCCAGTTGTTGCGTCTATGGGTATGGACGAGCAACGTAATTGGGTTGTCTGATGTCGCGCGAATTGGTGCCCAGAACTGTCTCTACTCCTCAACGATATTCTCAGCTGATGCTGCCAAAGCATTGTTTTGTTGTACCCACCACAGCTACATAAAACCTTAACTTGAGGAATCCACTCCACGTTCATACCTTTGCGCGCAATCGTGAAAAGGGAGAGCTTTGCATGATTGCCGAATCCGATTTCTTCCGCGAGGAAGCACGTGTGAACCGTCGACGCTTGTTTCGCTGTCTGGCACCCGACCAAATCGCTGAAAGACTTGCATTGATCCGACATGGACGTACTCACGAGGCAACCGAACTTGCTATTTGGCTAGATGCAAATTGGCAAGATACTGCGATCCGCATGCTGGGTGATCAAGCTTATCTCGACTACGTCGAGGCGTTAGAAGGCAGGCATATTCGCGCTGCATTCGGCTAGCCGACGCGGCGCCCATCAGCAAGACCGCCATCCTGTTAGTTCAGATCCGACTCTGCGGACCAACGCGCGTCCTCAGGAATGCCATCTGGTCGCCGAGGATATTTCTATTGCTCAGGATCAGGCCTTCTGCCCGATTTGGGACATAAGGGGTCGCCAATAGCGACATGCCACACTCATCCAGCAGCGAGTCTGCCTTGCGCTGATTGCACGCGCGGCAAGCCGTGACGACGTTTTCCCAAGTATCCAAACCACCGCGAGATACCGGCATGACGTGGTCGCGCGTCAGCTGCGATTTGCCGAGGTCGCCGCCGCAATACAGACACAGAAACCCGTCGCGACGGAGGAGCGCGATGTTGGTCAACGCAGGCTTACCCGCCCAATGGTCTACAGAACGGTCTACGCTTGTGGTGGCAACGATGCTGTTGATGCGCAGGATTGAACGACTGCCGGTTGCTCGCGAGAAGCCGCCACGCAGAGTCATGACCGCATCGCCGGCTTCCCACGCAACCTGATCTCTGCAATACAGCAGCGCACCATCTTCGCGAGTGATCCAGCCTACCGGCCGTCCGCCCACATCCAGTTTGAGTACTTGTTCCATCATTGTTCTTCTCGGGTCAGCAACAATGCGAATTGTTCAGACGAAGAGTTGGTAGCCGCCCCCGGGGTCGAACCGGGAAAACACCTGCTTCTGAGGCAGGTAGGTATGCCAAATTCCCTTCAGACGGCTGGTGTTTGGGGTGAATCAACGGGGTCGAACCGATATCTATCAGGGTCACGGCCTGGGGCTTTGCCATTAAGCTAGATTCACCATTGGTCCGCCCTGAGAGAATCGAACTCTCGTCACCGGATTAAGAGTCCGGTGCACAACCACTATGCCAAGGGCGAAAGTTGCGAGAGGCCAGGCCTTGCACCCAGCCTCCCGCGGGTTGGCCAAACTCACCGCTTCATACGAACCAGGTCGTTCAGCACGGCATCGAGGCCGCCGTAAACCGAGAGGTTGCCGATCTTGTCGGTGATCTTCTCGAGCGTCTCGAGCTCCTTGAGACGCAACGCAACTGCGTTCGTCTCCATGACCTTCGCGGTGTTCAAAAGTGAACGGGTCGCGTTGGTCTCTTCGCGACGGCGAATGACGTTGGCCTGGGCGGCCTTTTCGGCCTCCACCACCTGCGCCAGCAACATCTTCATGTCACCCGGCAGGATGATGTCCTTAACGCCAACCGACTTCACCGTGATACCCATAGCCGCGAAGTGCTCCACAAGGTGAGCCGCCACCGACGTATCGATTACGGCCTTGTCCTCGAGCAGCGCGTCGAGCGTACGGGTACCTACCGCACCGCGCAGACCGAACTGCACTTCCTTGTACAGGTGGTCGAGGGGGTCCTTAGCCGCACGCACCGCCATTTCGACGTCTGCGTACTGGTAAGTTGCGGTGAGGTTGATGCGCACAGCGACCTTGTCCTTGGTCAGGATTTCCTGGCCAGAGACTTCGAGGGTCTGTACACGAGTGTCGAAGAGCTTCACTTCCACAGCGCGCTCCACGGCCAAAAAGGCGTGGAAGCCCGGTGCGAGCGAGCGCTTCAGTTCGCCGTCCACGTAGAGCAGGCCTACGTGACCAGCCGGTACGACACGTGCGTAGATCGTCTTGTCCGCGATCGACTTCAACACGTGATCGTTACCCGCGAGCAGGCGCTTGGCCAGGCGGGTATCGATATCCACGTCATCGGTGATCGTGTAACGCTCCACACGGATCTTGCGAACACCCTTGGTAAAGAGGTGGCGCGTGGCCGGAGCCATGATCAGCGTGACGCGGTCATCGTGGTAGATGACGGCGATCTCGTTCGCATCGGTTTTGATGACATCGAAGTAGCGAGCGACATCTTCCGCGTAAGACTCCACGAGGAAGTCCTGCAGACGGTGCGCAAAAAGCGGCACGGTGACGTCGATCTTTTCGATGGTGTAGCGGTGCAATGCCGTTACGAAACGGTGCACGCCAGGTTCGAGGAACTTGACGAAGTCGCCGTCACGGAACAGGAGTGCACGTTCGTGCTTGCGCACATTGAACTTCATGTAAAACATGTGGCGTTCTCCTTTGTTGTTGGTGAATGAACCTGGTGAAGAAATTGGTGCGGCTATGCCCACGACCGGCAGGCGGATTCGCGGTGAGTCACGACCGGGTCGAAGACGCGAGTCCGCACGCAGCGGGGCACACGGGCCGTCCGCCGGGTACGTCGTCGGGAATTCGATCGGGCACATGAATCAACACGCAAACCGGCGAGCAGATCGCTGCGCGCGTCACTCGGTGGCGAACCAATCGAGCGAGTTGCGCCGGACACAGCCGCGGGTGGAGACAGAATCTCTCTGTCAGGGCGGACTCGAACCGCAGACTTGCGTCCTTCCTCACATGGCGTGAAAGGCCAGGCGTCTAATGCAGGATTCGAACCTGCAACACTACGATTTGAACGTATGCTCTACCTGTCTGAGCTAATTAGACAAAGGGTGACTTGAGCTGGCGGTTCGTTCGGTACACACGCGGCAAAGGGGCTTTGTGCGCCAGTCGGGAATTCAGAGAACCCGATCCGTTGAATGTGGCGACAACTCAGACCATGGGATGACGGCGTGCCGTCAAATTTGGTTGCCCGAGGTGGGGTTGCACCACCGACCTCCGCGTTGTGGGCGCGGCGCTCTACTGCTGAGCTATCGGGCCTTGGTGATGAGGTAAGGATGAAGCCGGCAAATGCAGGGGTCCGCCTCAAGATGGTGACTGAACTCTTTTCTTGTATCGACTGCCTAGGTACGACTCGAACGTACAACTCCGCGCATATTTGGCATGCTCATCCCTGATGAGTTACTGGTCCGGTGTGTTGGGTAAACTCAACCTTCAGTACTTCCACGTAGCTAGCGTATGCAGCTGACGCTGGTGGATAAGCTTCGGCTCGAACTTGCGGTCGGATACAGTGGTGATTGCTTTGCTCAATGGACTGGTAATTTCGGGATTAGCGACAGTACAGCTCTTGTGATGCAGCGTTTTCAATGTCGGTCTTGTAAGACCGCATAAGCGCAAGTATCTCGTCGACTAATTCGGAAAACTCACGTCCAGCAATGTCGATAAATTCACCATGAGCAATTTTATTGCGACGGTTGACGAGGCTGGAATCGATAAGTTTGAATTTGGTTTCGTAGCTAGAAAGGTTGATATCGAGGGAAGCCGCGATGTTGGCAAATACTGCAGACGTTAAATTTGCTCTTGTGTCTATCGCTGAAGCGATGTTTAGGCGTGCATGCTGATCAAGTTCAGAGAGAATGAACTCTACAGTCTCGGTGTTAGCTGCCGCTTTCTTTCCTGCAACGAGCGCGTGTATGCGGCTCTTTATGCCAAGGACAATGAAGCATGATTTTAGGTCTCTGAATCGCAAAGCTCGGCTCTCAACGTAGCTCAAATAGATTTCTGAAGAGCGCTTTATGAATCCCTCCCAATGTGCATAAAGCAGTGCTACTCCAGCTCGAGCGAAGGGAGCGCGCTGTGGTCCGTTTTTTCCGGCTCCTGTTTTGAAAACATTGAGCTCCTTAATTCGCCACGCCATTTCTGAATCCAGGGCCGTTTGCATTTCGTCTAGCGTCCTGATGCGTCGCACGGCTAGGCCTCACGGTGCCATTAGATCTTGCGCACGCGGAAGTAAGTTCGTTAAACGCGTTGTTCCGCGAACACCAGCGCCGGAGTTTTCTTCGAATATGTCGATGTTTGGCAGTTCATGTGCTTTTTCAACTAGAACACGATTTCTATGTTCCTCACTCAATGCTGCATATGCGTCGAGGTTCTTGGAAACACCTGTCGCGATGACTTCGTAGAGCGACATCAAAAACTTTCCTGTGAACTTCTCGCCGTCCCAACGTTGGAATGAGCTTGCGCCCAATGCAGTTCTAAGGAAGCTAAAAGTTCTATTAAAGGTTGCCCCCTCCGATGCCATATCGTAATCCGTGTCCGTTGCAAGATTAAAAAGGGCATCGTCAAGATACTCGTGCACATCCATACCTGATTGGTATGGGACACTACGGAACGCTAGGAATCTAAGCACAAGCTCTGTTCCTGCTTCGCGTTCTAATGCGGCGGGCGTTTGCCTGGTTGTTTCCATAAAATCCTGATTTTTCGCTAGGTCGCTAAACCAATCATAAAATGCCTTATTTAGGGACACCGCAATACTGTTTCGAACCTCTTGCTCTGATAGGCTAGCTCCGCCTGTGTTAAGTCGTTGGAAAAGTTCGTACTTGGCTGATTCCGCGCTCTCAGCTTTCAGGATTTCGACACGGAGTCTGGCGCGCTTTATTTCAATCTGTAGCTTACTCCCCAAGCCGTTTTCGTTGTCTTGTGTGGCATCCGACCAACGTTTACCGTCAAGGCTCGGTAGGAAGCGAGTGCCGTTTAGAATTAGCGGACCTAGCTCGTCTGCTCTCTCTCCTCTTAGATCGCCCGTAAGTTGAAGGATGGTCGATACCCGTTGAAGTCCATCGATTAGCTCCCAGACGCCATCACCATCTTGGAATACAAAGATTGGAGGTACCGGAATCCCGAGTAGGAGTGATTCAATAAACCTCGTCTTTCTTTGGTCGTCCCAGCGGAATAGTCTCTGGAATATTGGATCAATTCGTAACTCGCTGTCCTTGTAAAGATTGATGACTTCACCCAACGACATTTCATAACCATCAGTTACAACTTCTTGCCTAGCAGCCTGCACTTCGTCAATGAGTGCCATGAGCTCTATCTCCATTGTTGCGGGGTCAACCGATTATGGTATCTACACCCACAGAAATCTGCCATTCCAGACTGAGTGCCGTAGCACGGACGGTGAATTCAAAGTTGCGGCAGTAGAACTTGCGTGTCTCGGTAAGCTAGCTCTGAATTTGACTCCCGTCTCCGAATTCCTATCAGCACGGATGTGCAATCGACGAAAGCAGATTTGTGATTCGGGCGAGAATCGAACTCGCAATCCCCAGGTTGAAAGCCTGGTGGCCTAACCATTAGCCCACCGAATCAAATTTGGTGCGCAACCCCAGATTCGAACTGGGAGGCGAATAGGTTTGAGCTATTCAGGTATACCAATTCCCTTCAGTTGCGCGTTGGTGCGGATCATCGGATTCGAACCGATATGCCAGCGATTTTAAGTCGCCGAGGTATGCCTTTCCCTTCAGGTCCGCGCAGATTGGTTGCCGCCCTCGGACTCGAACCGAGATGCACCCGTTACTCAAACAGGTAGGTATGCCATTCCCGTCAGGCGGCAGTTGTATGGCGCTGCGGATCGGACTTGAACCGACATCTTCCGGATCGACAATCCGACGCTCTACCGATTGAGCTACCGCGGCGAAAAGAAAAAGCGCTGAGACTAGGCGCTTCGCAGTCCTCCCTTTGCGCGAGTACCGAAACCCCTTGCGTAAGGGTCGTTGCGCGCTTGTCCACTGGCGAATGGCCGAAGCCAACTCGACAGTCGAGGACCATGACTGCCTTTTTGAGAGTGTGGCGGTTCACTCGTAGTACGGGTCTAGTCAGCAGTCTGCGTACCGTGAGCCTTGCGGGCTCTAAATGGGGGCCACCCAACCGTGCGGCTCGCTGCCAAGGTCGAGTCAGCTTGCGACTGATTCAACCGCCGGATTGTCCGAGGACTCCGGCCTTAAGCCATTTTCGACCACGTACCGAGGTGCGTCTTTGCGTTCACCTATTGGTGAGTAAAGCTGGACTCGAACCAGCAACCTATTGCTTTGGAAGCAATCGCTCTGCCATTGAGCTATAGACTCAGGCCCATTTCGACGTGCGCACCTCTGTCGCTTCGTTATCTTTTGGATAACGAAATACAACACGCCGACTGTCGTTCACCTGCCGGTTACTTGACCGATGACGAGGACGCTGGCTTTCGCCAGAACCCTTGCCCTCTGCACAATCGCACTCGCCTGCAAAGCTCGCACTGATCTGCACTATTCGTTACCTCTCACGATTGACGATGTTGGTGTCGCGGGTTGCACCACCACGTGTTCTTTCGGGGACCCGCATTCCCGGCATCGCCGGTGCGTTAGTCACACTACTTCCGCGCATCGTTTCACCGCTATCCCCGGCGATGCCGAGGACGACTGGAGGCCGAACTTGCCTGGAGTGACCGGGACCTAAGTCTCGGCGGAATACCATGGGTCGTATTCCTTTCCCGCCGTTGCCGACGGTTAGCAGCGCCAGGCCGCTATCAAGAGTCTCGACCGAGGTCGATGACTCGCAATTTGGTGGAGGATCTCGGATTCGAACCGAGCGCCTTCTGCTTGCAACACAGATGCTCTTCCAGGCTGAGCTAATCCCCCGAATGGTGGAGAGGGTAGGAGTCGAACTTAAAGGGCCGCTCGGGACCACCAGGTTACAGCCGGTCTATCTCGCCGATGAAAGCCTCTCCTTCGAAATATTGGGGCGGGCGCGTTGCCACGCACGACGGGTCTGTAGATCGCAGCCTCTCCCGATGAGCGGCTCCGCCCCAACGTCTGAACAATCCACATTGTTAGAGAGCAAACACCGGGGAATAAAAAAACCCCAGTGGTTTCGCGAACCGACCGGGGTCTCTACTGGGAGCCTCTCTGGAAGGTTCGAATGATCGAGCCTCCCGAGAACTGTTCAGGGAAGGCTAATGTATCGGTTCTCCGCCTAGGGCGAAGAACATATCCGCTCGCGCTACGCGCACGCACAGGGCGACGTCGCCGGCGGGATTGGTATGCGAATACCAATGACCGCTGGTGGTGCTTTGCAAACGGAGTTTTGCGTTCGTTGTAATCATGGGTCCGGGAGTATACGCAGACGATTCAGTCTGTCAACGTTTTTCTGAACAAAAATCCCGGAAAACGGAACCCGTTCCGAATTAGGGCTTTCGTGTGCGGCTCGGCTTGGACTCGCGAACTGATTTCAGCCAGTTATTTATTGTTGAATCCTGACGTGCCGTTAGATCCAGAGCACCGACCAAAAGTTCGATGGTGTCGACAACACGTCCGCGGATCGCCTGACCGAATTCATCAGGTTTGGTGATCGATCCTTCACCAAACAGGATCCAGCTTGGTGAAACATTGGTGATCGCGGCGATGGCCTGGATCAGGCTGAGGTTCGGGTTCTTAGGATTCTGGGTTTCCAGTCTGTGGAGTCCGGTCTTCGAAACCTCTTCGCCCAGTTCAGCCAAGGCCTGGCGCATACTGCTGGGGTCAAGTTGTGCACGCTCGCGCGCCAGACGAATGCGTGCGGCGATGCCGTGGGGATCTCTTCTTTTGTTCTTCGAGGCTGGCATGTTGAGAGTTTACTCGCACTCTGATTCGCGTACAGTATCGATACGTATTTGTAGGCATCATGGCTGGAGAGACGAAATGTATCGAGGACTTGTGCCCCTGTTGTGTATGTCCGTTATCTGTTTCACGCATGCTGTGGCACAAGATACCGAGGAGCCGGCACAAACAGGCAACTCGTTGCTCTGCGAATGCCTCGCCATGGTCGATATGACCGACGAGAAACGCGAGGCATGCAATGACTATGTTGATGGCGCTGACCCAGACGCTCTGCGCGAGGAAGCTGCGTCGTGTTCGCGAAACCTGGTCTCCGCCGATGATGTCGACGTTTGCTACTGTCTCGCTGCCAATCCAACGGATGAAGACGTGATATCTGCTTGCGAAGCGTTAGTTCCGCCGACGCTGACGCGACAGGAACGCTATGACCTCGCTCAGACATGTGATCCTGCCGATGACTAAGGCTGGGACCTTATTGGCAATCCAGTGACGAGCCCCTTTTCTCGCCAGGCATCTGCGACCTCCTTCATGCCCGGTTTTTCCCAAAGCTCTCGGTAGCGGGGATGCTCGAGCACCCATTGTGGGTAGGGATTGACGCCATACAAAGGTGAAAAAGAGAAAGTCGACGAGAAGAGATCGCCACGCTCGTATGCGGCATGGAGTACGTCCATAAACGTTTCCTGAGGGAGGAAGGTTGCGAACGTCGGACCCCAAATACCCGGAGTGTCGGTGATCACCTGCTCTTTGAACATCGCGGTTACGCGAGAGATTTGTGCATCCGCATCGTCTCTTTGATAACGGATAGAGGTGAAGGCGGGCATGATGCTAGCCACGATCGGCTTGGCGTTGTCAGGGATAGACTCGAGTACCTTTTCGAAGGCATCGACACGCGGGCGCCAGCGATCCAGATATCGTTGCTCGCCGGAGAACACGGCGGCGGCGCTGGCGAACGCGACGAACCCTTCACCCAAGCACTGTGCTTCAAAGCAGGCTTCGAGCGCTGCCATGCTCTCATCTGTACGACCCATCTCCATCAACAAGGTCGCGCGTACTAGCGTTAGGATGGAATTCAAGGGGTCCAAAACGATGGTGCGGTCTATCGCGGCGAGTGCGGCGTCGGCGTCACCCAGAACTCGGTGGAGCCAGACGGCGGCGTAGTGTGTTGTGGCTGCGTTTGGCGCAGCGGCCTCTGCCTGTTCGAGGTGATAGCGTGCCTTGGTGATGTCGAGATTTTGGGTAACGTGAAACACGACCAGCGCTGCGTGCGCTTTTGCATTCGTTGGGTCCAGTTCGATTGCTCGCGATAGCGCATCCTCGGTCATGCGGGTGAACGCCGCACGATCTTTTGCCAAAGGGCTGCCAACGCTGTAGACAGCAAGTGTGCCTAGGCTCGCCCAAGCATCGGCAAAGTTATCCTCGAAGGCGACAGCACGCTGAAAAGCGGCAAGTGCTTCCGCCCGATTGCCGTTCTCGCGCATCCGGTCGCCCCACAATGTGAGACCTTGCAGATATTGATCATAGGCGGACTGATTGATGCCTGTGTTTTCCACGCGATCCGCTGCGGCGCCGACGCCGAGCTGCACCTGAAGCGTCTGGGCAATCTCACGTACGATCGTGTCTTCGATTTCAAATAAGTCCGCTGCATCGAACTCGTAGGTGTTTGACCAAAGGCTGGTCTCATCAGCAGTTCGGATCAATTGGGAAGAGATCCGGATTCGATCCTTACCCCGTCGCACCGAACCGGTCACGACATGATCGACTGCCAGTCGATCACCCAAATCTGTTTGATTCAGGTCCGCGTTGTCCCGAGCAAAGGCGGAGGTGCGCGCCACGACATCCAGGTCGGGGAAGCGCGCGAGTGCGTTCAGCAGCTCTTCAGCAATGCCCAATCCAAAGTAGGCGTCACTATCGTCATCGCTCAAAGCCTCAAACGGCAGAACTACGACGGAAGGGGTTGTGGTCGCCGATGCCCACGATTCAGTGATTTCGTGGCTGCGTTGAAACCAAGCGATGGCAGCGACCACCAATACGCCGAGTGCTGCCAGTGGAAATAGCCAGTGCACACGCTGGGCTTGCGGATCGAAAAGCGCTTCGTGCTGGCGCTTCGTGGCTTCGGCGGTTGGTGCTGATTCCGGGTGGGTCTCAGTCGGGGTCTCCGATGCGATGGGCGCAGATTCGCTGACGGGCAAGACCAGTCGGTAGCCGCGCTTCTTGATCGTCTCAATCGAGGGATCCGCCTCTCCGGCTTCACGCAGGGTCTTGCGTATGAGCGAAATGGCCCGGGTCAGACTTTCATCCGCCCCGAATTCGGATACCCACAACGACTCAATAAGAGACTCTCGCGAGACCACTTCTCCCTCAGCGCCCGCGAGCATGCACAGCACGTCCATGACCCGAGGTTCCAGTCGGAATTCGGAGCCATCGCGAGCAATCACGTTACGCGCGGGTGTGACTTCGAGCGCGCCAAGTCGAAACGGCGAGCGAAGAATGGGTTCAGATGCCAAGAATGTGCCCTTCTTTTTCCCGAATCCTACCCTATCGGCACAAAAAAAAGCACTCGGAAATAACCACTATTTCCAATGAAATCAATTACATCAGGTTTCCATCAGGTAAGGATCAGGCAAGCGTGAGGGTGCCATCAGGATTCGGATGCGCGCTCTGGGGAGTATGCACCCAGCGGCAACGGCCGCACCTGTGTAAACGATCAGAAATTGGAGATCACAATCATGAAAAACGCACTCATCACCATCGCGGGAATCGCTCTTCTCTCTGCTGCATTGCCGGCAGAGGCGGATAGAAA
Source organism: Pseudomonadota bacterium (assembly GCA_038521865.1). GTDB lineage: Bacteria > Pseudomonadota > Gammaproteobacteria > Steroidobacterales > Woeseiaceae > CALBPI01. Next base: position 173,280 of record JBCBKO010000005.1, read on the forward strand.
ACTGGATCGGAACCCGGATCCTACCCGCCGTCCCGCACAACCCGGACCGGTTCCGATAGATTTCGAGAAGCCTACTCTCATCATGGAAATGAACGATGGGATGGGTGCTGGGCCGATCATCTGGGTGGAGGAAGGCGTCATGCCAGAACCGGGTCTACCTGCTGACACGATCCCGAATCTAAATTCTCTTGGCTGCAACGGCACCTACGACGAGTCTGGCTGGAATCCAGGTTGGAACGACATCTACCCGGGTACCTACTTCTTCGACACCTTGATCCAGGACCAGACCTACTTCTTCCGTGAGCCCGGACTGGGCACCTCAAATCCCGGGCCTTACAGCTTCAGCGTGCGCGCTCAGGATGAGTACGGCATTGCAAAGATAAAGGTCAGCTTGGTAGAGCGCGACGTCCGCGCTAATCGTTGGTTCTATGTGCTCGACGACGGGCCCACTGAGTTTGTCGATGTCATGCAATCCGCAGCAGTTGCCACGCTTAACCCCATCTACCGAAACGGCGGAAAATTCTCTCACTGGGAGAAGCAGTTGAGCTTTGAGCCAAACGTGCCGAGCTTCTTGAAAGGGGCCGAAGTCCACTTGGATTTCTCACTCACCGATTTTGGCTACTACGGTCGCATCGATGTGGAGGTTGAAGATGGAGAAGGTAACGTGACCGAAGGTTCCGTCTACCTCGCCGATGATCGCCTCTGTAACTGACCTCCAATCCGCTAGACCGGCTGAAAGCCCTCGCAACCCAGGTTGCGGGGGCTTTCGCGTTATACTCGGGGCATCGGTACGCAACTCAAATGAGCCTGGAGTACGTAATGAAGATCAACCAAACCGTTAATACTGTTGGTGTCGCTCTGGCGCTGTTCACGATGCAAAGTGCGATTGCCGACCACGGTCACGAAGACGCAATCCGATTGTCTGAACCTGTGGAAGTGACCGACACCCACGAGACGTTTGGCAGCGTTTTGCCAGAGGTGGATTCCAAGTTGTCGTTGGGTGATGTGATGGCAGCGCCGGCTGATTTCGTCGACGCTGATGTGCAGATCACCACCAAGGTGAAGCAAGTCTGTCAGAAGAAAGGATGCTTCTTTGTAGCGCAGCAAGGCGAGCATCTCGTGAGAGTCTCGTTCAAGGACTACAGCTTCTTCGTCCCGACAGACATCAGCGGCAAGACGGTGACGCTGCACGGTCAGCTCGTGGCGCATGAAATGACCGAAGAACAGGCTGCACACTTTAACGCTGACGCTGGTGATTCCAACGCGTTTAAAGCAGGGCCACGTTACGAGATTGTTGCGGTTTCCGTGCGAGTGCCGCTCGACAGCTAACTACTGCAGCACGCCTAAAACTGTGATCGTAAAGCTTGGTGTCGCCGAACCGGCGCTTGGGTTCATCGCGCCTGTCGGTCTTAATCGAATATGCGTAACCGCGGAATCGACCGGGCTGGTAGGCGCGTAAGTGAAGTCCACACCGTCGGTGGAAAATTCGACGCTGTCCGTAGTGCTTGCAGGTCCGCCGTAGGTAAAGCCGACGCCCGACGCGATCGAGCCGTCAGTAAACTCAAATACACCGGGACCACTCACTAACAACGAGACTTCATCCGGGAATGCATCGGTTAGCACCAGTGTTGTGGGATCGACGCGCTGGCCGGGGTTTTCCACCCGAATGTCGTAACGGACGATGGTGCCAGGAATGAAGAACTCGGTATCGCTGCTCGCGTCGACGTTGACCGTCTTGGCGACGGTCAGATTCGTCACGCAACTCTCGGGTGGCGACTTGCTCACATTGGCAGTGAGATTCACGCATTGAGCACCACGGATATCGAAGTTGCTGCTGCTGAGGTCCTGCCAACTGCCACCGGGCGGTCTCGCCTGGAAGCCAACAGCACCATCGCAACATCCCTCAAAGCCGAGTGCTTCGTATCGATGCCAGCCTGGCGCGAGGTCGATGGTGCCTTCGAGTGTCTCACCGGTATTGGCATAGTTGCCGGACCACCAGAGATCATCGTTCCAATCCTCTTCGAGCGATTGCTCGCTGACGAACAGGTGGCCGCCGCGTCCAAAGTCGGCACCGTATCGGAAGCCCCAAGTACCGGCCGTCGACGGCGTGACGTTGATAACTGCACTGATGCACCAGCCAAAGTCACCGCGGCTCCCACCGAGTGCCCGGTTGTTCAGACCTGTCACGGTCGTGCGTACGCGATCGTCAACATCCGATGTTGCTGCTGAGAATGCAGCCAGTGCAGAAGCCGGGCTTGTTGGGTCGGCCGATGAGACGCGGCTGCGGAGACGCACACCGGCATCCGGGAATACCGCAGGTGCGTTGTCTGCTGCACTGAGTGTTTCATCGCCGACATAAATGTAGATTAGCTCCGATGCGCCACTGGGAATTGATGGCAAACGTACATAAACCACTGCAGACCTTGTGAGTGGTGACCATCCTGATACGACAAAGTCGATGGGCGTGCTGTCGTCTGATCGGAATACGCGTACGTCCTCGCCCGTACTTGAGAAGGTGTACTCGGAAGGGAAGTCCGAGCTCTCCAGTTCGATACGGGTTTCCGAGTTGTGCACGCCCGTCGTTGCAGTGATGCTGACGGGAATACGGTGCCTGAGGCTACAACTTTGCTGCGGCCACTGGGCGAAACTGACTGTTGGCGCTGCTACGCCGAACAATGATGCACATAGCACCGCCGCGGCTAACACTCGCCGTACTGGTTGTCTCCCTTTCACGACGCGTACTATACCCGTAGTTCGGTTCTGAGATCGGGAGTAGCTCACATGAATGTCTTGTGGAGAGCGCTGCTAACGGGCGGCGTTGCGTTGGTGTCACTTCAGGTGGCTATCGGTGACTCCGTGGAAGTGGTCAAGCTTGAGGATCAGCCGTGGTACGAGGCTGAAGACAAAGCGGTCGCGCGGGAGATCATCAGTCCGCGAAACTCTTCGGTCGAGTGGATGCGCCCCACCATCATGTGATGGAGGAGGTCTACCATGTCGTGTCCGGAACCGGCTTGATGATGGTCGAAGATGAACTTCAGCAATTGGTGCCGGGCGATACCGTCGTGATCGCGGCCGATGAGTGGCACAACATCAAGAACAACGGAGACGAAGAACTACTGTTGGTCGTGACTTGTGTTCCTGCGTGGGCCCCGGAGCACCTTAAGTTCGAGCGCATCGTTACCGCAGAGGATTCAGAGTGACGCGCAGCCCAATTACTCGTCCTCGTCCATCAGCCTCTTGAGCCAAATTCGCGCGAGCTTGAACTCGCGGCGAACGGTAGACTCTGATGCGTCGAGGACGCGGCCGATCTCTGGTTGCGTCAGCCCGCCGAAGTAGTGTAGTTCGAGGACGTTGGCTTTGCGCTCGTCCATGGCTGCCAGTTGTGTGAGCGCCTCGTCCAGAGCGAGCACATCGTCCTCTGCCTCATCCGCAGCGAGCAACGCTTCAGTGAGGGTCACTCGTAGTGCATCACCGCCGCGTTTTTGTGCGGCACGGCTGTTGGCATGATTCACCAACAAGCGCCGCATCATACGCGCAGCCAGCGCAAAGAAGTGGGCGCGGTTTTCCCATTCAACGTCGACGCCAACAAGTTTTTCGTAGGCCTCGTGCACGAGTGCCGTGGGCTGTAGGGTTTGCCGGGAGCGCTCGCGACGGAAGACGTTCTCTGCGATGCGCTTGAGCTCATCGTAGATCATCGGTGTCACTGTATCGCGTGCATTCTCATCGCCGTCCGACCAGCGATTAAGCAACTGTGTAATGTCTTCCCCCGTGGACATGTGGCAAATCGTAGCAAACCCTGTCAACGAAGTTCGCTGACAGGGTCGTCACTTTGCACCGCCGATCACTCAGGAGTCGGTGCCGCGCTCCTCGAGTGATGCGAGCCAATCGTTCATGATTGCCTCGCGCTGTGCCGTGGCACTCGCTCGTACCTGCTCGGCGCGGCCAGGGTCGCCCGCGCCTTCAATGGCATCGGCGATGAGAAGTCTACGGTCCAGATTGTCCAGGTGGTTGCGCCCGATCGATGCTTCGGTCATGTCGATAGATTGTGCTAACAGATCACTGGCGACTGCGTAATCGCCCTCGGCAAGCGCAACCCGAGCAAGTCCGGTCAGCGCTTGTGCTGCTGTCGGGTGGGTACTCTGTCCTTTCTTTTCAAGAATCGCGAGCGCTGCGTCGAACTCGGTACGGGCATCGGTAAGTCTGCCTTGCCGGAAAAGAACATCGGCCAAGTCGATACGCGCGAGTTGTGTGAATGTGTTGTCAACGCCAATCGTATTCTCGCGAATACGAAGACCTTCTTTCATTAACTCCTCAGCGGTTGCGAGATCACCGCGATCACGCGCGACCTTGCCCAGCCCGACGAGCGTGACACTCCGGTCGAAGTGGCCTTCCGGTTTCTCGTTGGTCTCGTAGATCGACATCGCACGCGTCAGCGCTGCATCTGCGAGTTCGGTCGCGCCAATGTTCGCGAGCATGTCGCCATGTCCGTTGAGCCAGTAGGCGACCGTATCGTGGGTGTCGCCGCTTCGCTCGCTTTGGAGCTCGACGAGCTCGATGAATCGACGGTGTGACTTGGCGAAATCGCCGAGCTTTCCGGTGACGTGCGCCATGCCGTAGAGGACGAGTGGTAGTTGCGCAGATTTACCTTCGCTGACGGTGTACCAAATATCGTAAGCCCGCTCGTAATGCTCTATGGCTTCGCGGTACCGACCTAAGTCGGTCAAAATAATGCCAATTCCGTAGAGCGATCCCGCGTTTCTTGGGTCGTTAGGTCCAAACTCTTCCGTCGTTAGCTCCAGGGCTCGTGACTCGTACTCAATCGCTTTTTGGGCCTGACCGGTAATTTGGTAGTACGTTGATAGAGTCGTGAATGGACAGTGGAGTTGGTAGTCGTTGGCGGGGAGTAATTCCTCATAAATGCTCAATGCTTTCAGAGCGCTCTCGAGCGTCATGTCGTAATAGCCCGCCCGGTAGCTCATGTAGCCTCTCGTACAGGCGGTACCCGCAACCTCAAGCGAACGAGCACCGAATTCGGCTGAGAAAAGGGCGTCGGCACGATCGAGCAAAGCCAGTCCGTCGTCGTACCGTCCCTGTAGTTGGCGGACTCTGGCTAGCGCGCCGACAGCTTTGCCGAGATCTCCGTTTTCGCCAGCTGCCTCGAATAGCGGTATGGCCTGGTTGAGGAGTTCCTCCGACTTCTCGCTTTCACCGACGTAGTTGAACACCGTCGCGATGGTGCTTAGGAGCCTTGCGCGAACGATCGGATCCAGCGATTCCTTAGCCTGAACTTGTTCTGCACCGACGTTAACCAATTCGGCAACTGTCAGTCCGTCACGACTACGCCGGTACGGATTGGCATCCACAAATAGATCGGTCAGAAAATCTGCCGTTTGTTGCGCGACTGCGCGTTCGGTCTCCAGGCGTTTGGTGTAAAACGTGGTCAGGCCGATGGCAGAGACGACGAGCAAACTGGCCAGTGCGACGGGCAGTCGGTTACGTGCGACGAATTTGCGCGCACGATAAGCGAGCGTGTCACGCCGCGCACGAATGGGCATTTGATCGAGGTAGCGCTGCAGGTCGTCGGCCAATGCTTCGATGGTTGCATAGCGTCGCTCAGGTTCTTTGCGCAGTGCCTTTAGCAAAATAGTGTCGAGATCACCACGAAGTGCGCGTCTTTGACGCTGCGCCCATTGCGCCGACGCGGTGCCGTCAGCTCGTGTGACTGCACTGCTCGGTAGTTCGGCCGGTGACGAGATGATCGCGCTCTCGACATCGCGTGGATGATCGCTGGTCGGCGAATAGGGCAAGCGCCCCGTGAGCAGTCGATACAAGAGTAAGCCGACGCCATACACGTCGGCGGCTGTGCTCACCGGTTGGTTTCCCAACTGCTCGGGACTTGCGTAGAGCGGCGTTACCGCACGCCATTCCGGTCGGGTCTGTTTGCCGCCAGTGCCATCCGGCTCCAACAGCTTGGCGATCCCAAAGTCGAGCAAGCGTGGCGTACCGTTTTTGTCGACGAGGATATTGCTGGGCTTGATGTCGCGGTGGATGACGAGTTGGTTGTGAGCGTACTGCAGCGCGCCGCAGACATCGATGACCAGCTGAATTATGCGCTCGTTATCGACCGCCTCGCGCTTGCAGTAGTCGGCGATGCTCTCCCCGTCGACGTACTCCATGACGATGTAGGGCAGCCCTTCGTCGGTCATACCGCCATCAATCAAACCGGCGATATTGGGATGGTTAAGTGCAGCCAGGATACGTCGTTCGGCGACGAATCGTGCGGTAGCCACTTCATCCAGTTGGTGACTATGCATCACCTTGACGGCGACGCGTTGTTCGAAATCTGAACCCTCACGCTCACCCGCGTAAACCACGCCCATACCGCCCTCTGCGATACGGTCCGTGATGCGGTAGGAGCCGATCGCATTGCCGATCAGCGTGTCGGTCGCACGTGCCGAGGCGCTCGCGATCGACGCGTGAAGATCACCGGTCGCTTCGGCGTCATATTTCAGCAGCTCACGCAGTTCTGCTTCGAGCGACGCATCACCGTCGCTTGCCTGTTCGATCCAGGCCTCTCGATGCTCTGTTGGTTGTTCCAACGCTTCGGCGAGCAGATCATTGAGCAGCCGCCATCTTTTTTCGTCACGAGCCATCGGTGTCCCCCTCTTGCCGCTATTGTGCTTGAACGGCCGACCCTTTGCCCGGGTCGGCCATTCCGTATGGTCAATGTCGAGGAGTGACTACGGCAGATTGGTCGGCATCGCGACGCCAGTACCGGTCGACGGCGCACCATCCACACCGGGTGCACCGATGGTGAACGTGTTGTTCGATTGGGTGATCGCAATTCCGTCGCTAGTGTCGGCATCGAAAATGCCCACGCTCCAGCCACCTTGGCCAGCGCTATTGGCGTCAGTCGTGACCCTTGCCGCGCCTCCGGTGCCGCCGTCGCCGGTGGTAATGGTGTTGCCGCGGACGTCGCCGCCCGCGTCGCGACCGAAGAAGATGCCATACGATGGACCACCACCGCCGCTGCCGCCAAACCCGCCAGGACCGCCGGCACCGCCGGCACCGCCATTGCCGCCTCGGCCGCCGTCGTTGTCACCTAGACCGTTGGTGCCAGCGACACCTGCACCGCCGGCACCGCCGTCACCACCGGCTGCTCCGAGGCCACCGCGTCCGCCTGTGCCGCCATTGCCGGTCGTAATTGTGTTGTTGACGATTTCACTGGTGGTGACCAGGCCGAAGTGGATTCCGATGGATGGATTGCCCTGAACCCCACCAAAACCACCTTCGCCGCCGTCGCCACCTTCACCGCCGCCGCCACCAGCACCGCCATTGACTCCGGCAGCGCCAGCGCCGCCGCCGCCGCCGCCACCGCCGCCGCCGCCGGCCCAGCCATCGCTACCCAGTCCACCGATTGACTTGGCGAATTCTCCACCCTGTTCGATGTCGCCACGGCCGTTGCCACCATTTCCCGATGGTCCTCGCGGTCCGTTTTCACCGTTGGCACCATTGCCGGCATTGCGACTGCCTAGTGAGTCGGAGCCCAGTACGCCCCCAGAACCGCCCCGGACCACCACCGGAGAGCTTCGCCCGGAGCCACGCGATCCACCGTCGCCGGGTTCAAAAGAAGTGGTGCCTGCGTCACCACCGCGGCCACCGTTCCAGCCTCCGCCGGTGGAGGCGCCGGGCGCGCCGCCCGTTTGGTTGTCGCCGACTCTCGCATCAACGCCAGGTACGCCATCGCGACCCACACCGGTCACACGACCGCCGCGGTCCTGAGCGTCACCTGCATCGCCCACGACGATAGTGGTATTGCGCACTGCCGCTGTGGTCGCTCGCGTCACGTAAATTCCTGAGGCTAATGCAAGTGATGAGGTGTTCATGCGTGCATCGGCGCTGTCGACCACAATGCTCGAGTCTTCGACAATATAGCGCTCCGTACTGCCGACACTGAGAATGCCGTGAAGGGTCGCGGAGCTTACGCCAACATCTGTAGCTTCAATATCGAGGTCAAGGCCAGAGATTACAGTCGGTGCATTTCCAAAGAAGTGGTGGATCCCAATACCCACAGAGTCGATTGGCGTCTTGTTCAACTCTACATCTCGCACCCAGTCGGCACCGTAAGCGCCGTATACGCTTTGTCCGTGAGTCAAGACGATCCGCGATCCTCCATCTGCGTTGATTCGGTACCGCGCGCCAGACGCGGGTGTACGAACGTAGAAATCCGATTCGTCTGCTGCGCTCTCCATGGCTGCTCGCAAGTCGCTAAAAGGGTTGTCGATCGAACCATCCGGTGTGCCGCCAGCGTCTGCATCGACAAACACAGCGGTATTGACGTCTTCAACGATGATCACATAAACCACTTCGGTGTCGGATTGGCCACCGGCGCTTGCGGTTACCGAGAACTCGAGCGTATCGACGTCCGAATTGGCGGTGAAGCTCGCATCTGCCGTGTTGAATCCGCTGGAATTGGAAACCGACGCGCCGCTGTTCTGTGTCCAGCGGTAGCTGATCGTGTCACCATCCGGATCGGTCGCCGATGCACTCAGCGTAACGGCGTCACCCGCGCTCACGATGACTTGTCGTGTGGTCGAAACTGTCGGCGGATTGCCCGCGACCGGGGCGTTGCCGCCACCACCGCCGCCGCCTCCGCCACAGGCGGTCAGTAGCGCTGCCCCAAGAATGCTCAGCGCGGGTCGCAGCGCCGGGTTGGTTTTCGTTATTGTCATGATGGCCTCCCAATCTATGTGCCTCATAGGGGGAAGCAGCAACCGGCAAAAAAACCGGTCACGTTCATCAGAGCTTTTTAGTCCAGAACGGCTTTACCGGGCTTAATCCGTTTGAAATCCCGGGTTTCTGCCGGGGAGGTTTTCGTCTTGTCGATCTCAAACACTGGCTTGTGAACGACTCGAGACAATTGGATATCGATCAGCGTCGTCTGGTTGGGTTGGAGGACTTGCTTCAACTTGTCGGCGTCCGCCTTCGCCTCGCAAGGCAGATAGTGGACGAAGCCATCTGTAGGGCGTGCGTCGATACGAAAACCGAGGCAGCCGGCACCATCGGAGGCGTCGCGAATGACACGCCCGTCGTGGCGAATCTCAGGACTGCCGATCATTACGTCGTAGTTAAAATACAGTGTCACCGTGTTGCGTGAGCGCCGGTTCTGCTGGCGATCGACCAGAAATCCTGAGGGTAGGCGGTTGGGATCACCCTCGGTGCCCGCTGTGATCAACAGATCGAAGTCATTAACGGGATAACCCTGATCGTCCGTAATCCGGAAAATCACCATGCTGTAGCGGTCGTGGACGAAGACCGGATCACGCAGTAGCAAGCGCTCCTCGACCTCGATTTGCTCTTCTTTCTGCACCGCAGTGCTTTGTTGTGCGTGATCGGCGGTGAGCGCTTTGTACGCATCCTTATTGGCAACAGCGAGGCACTGCAGGATGCTGTCGGTGACGTCCTTGCCGCGCGGGTGTTTTGCTGGGCGATAAACACTGCGCATGATGCCTTTGTCGCTGCCGCTATGGGCCGCGCCGCGCACGATACGCATTGCGGTTGTGGGTGAGGTTTTTACTTCTGTCGGTTCAAGCATCGGGGCAATCAACTTGCCCTTGGATGTTCTCGGTGTTTCCTGCTCGAACCGGATGTAGCGCGCATTCATATTCGCCGCTGCGACGCGAACTACACCGTCCGATCCGGTTTCGCCGGTGTACGAATTCAGATGGTCATAGAACTTGCGATCAATGGTTTGTCCTGTCAGTACGAACGGGTAGGCGCCCTGATTGATCATCTTGCGAGCGCCGCTCCTGATCCATTCCGTATTGAGTGCCCACGCGGAGCGACTGCCGAGTTCGAGCCAGTCGAGAACGCCGGTTCCGGGCTCCACCCCGTTGAACCAGCTCTTGAGCCGACCGAGACGTGCCTTGCCGATTTGTGCGAGCGCTGAGCCAAAGTTCGCTGGCGCGAGCATGATGAGGTGACTCATTGGGCATTCGACGCTTGCCGATTGCTTGCTCCAGTAGCGCGACCACCATTCGCGTACCACAGGGCCGCCCGTCGAGTGCGTGATGCAAGCAAAGCGTTTCCCGGCTGCGATCTCGGTGCCGAGCGTGTCGTTAACGGCCGCGTCAAAAGCGCGGGCAACATCAGCCAGCGTGACCTCATCGTGGAAGCTTATGTAGCGACCGAGATACACGTGACGAAACTCGATTCCGAGCCCCGCGGCTTTTGCTTCGTTACGAAGGCGATCCGGCAGTCCACCGTAGGTGTTGGTATTGGTGACGCTCCAACCATGAACAAAGACCAGCAGTGTGCTCACGCTTCAGCTCCCATAGTCAGGCTCAAGTACAGAATATTCCTTTTTAAACTGTGCCAGCATTCGCTCGACTATCTCAGGCTCCGCGCGTGAGGCATCCAGTAACTCCAGCGGGTCTTCCTCAAGGTTATAAAGCGCTACCGGATTCAGTGCTGTGTCGATCAGTAATTTCCAATCTCCTTGTCGGTAGGCGAAGTCTGGACCGTCGGCGTTCTCCAACGCCCACAGGAGTGTTCGCTCCGACAAGGACCGACCACGCAGCGCATCGGTGACATCGAGACCATCGATCGGACGGTCATCCGGGACGTCTGCGCCAAGTATTGCCGCCAGCGTGGTGAACAGATCGGTGCCGATAATGAGTTCGTCCGAGGTTGCGCCCGGTTCTGTAACTCCGGGGATTCGAATGATGGCGGGCACGCGAATGCCACCCTCGTAAACGCGGTGTTTGCGCCCACGCAGGCCACCGGTACTGCCGTGTGCATTGACCTCCCACCAGGTCCGCCAGTTCTCTGTGACCGGGCCGTTGTCACTCGCGAATACGATGATCGTATCGTCATACACATTTTGCTCGTGCATGGCATCGAGTAATCGGCCGATCTGGTGGTCCATGTAAGTAACGTTGGCGTAGTACTCGCCCGGACCGCGAGGGATTAGCAGTTCACTAGGCGGTTGCTCGCCGCCGGAGGGGATCGGCACGATCTCGCCTTGTGTGAATGCTTCGTACAACGCGTTGAACTCTGGCGGATTCTCGAAGGTCGTGTGTGGTTCGGCCATGTTGAACATGAGGAAGAACGGTGCTTCCTTGTCTCGATTTGAGAGCCAGGCGACCGCCTCATCAACATAGATCTGTGCGATGTAGCCCGACTGCTCGCCGACCGGATCGTGCCCTCGATGGATGTTGATGGGGTTCCGGCTCGTAGGAATCTGAAACGCGTTGTGTCCAAAAAAGTAGTCGAAGCCCTGGTCGGTCGGTTGCGGCTCGTCTTTACTGGCGAGATTGGAATTCAAGTGCCATTTGCCGACGAGCGCGGTTTGATATCCGAGCGGTTGGAGCACCTCGGCCAAGGTCACTTCTTCGTCTTTCAGAAAGATGCCCGTACCTTCCGGAATCCAGCTCTTGATGCCGGTGCGATAAGGGTGACGACCGGTGAGCAACGCGGCTCGCGACGGAGAACAAAGTGGTGACGGTGCGTAGTAGTTGGTGAGCGTTAGTCCGTCGTTGGCCAACGCGTCGAGATTCGGTGTCTTGATGATCGGGTGTCCGAAGCTCGCGAGATCGCCGTAACCGAGGTCATCAACATAGATGATCAGGACATTCGGGTGCGTGGTGGCACTCGCGCCGGCACCGATAAGCATCAAGAGCAAAAGCAACCAAATTTTGTTCATGGTGTTGCAACCGAGTTAGCCAGCAATTCATCGCAGGTGACGTGCCCCGAGCCGGCGGCAGTGAGGTTCCGGCACAATGAGAGTGCTGCCCGCAGATCACCTGACCTTGCGAGAATTTGCGCCAGTCCACCGGTGGCCTCCGGTTCATAGGGTGAGAGTCGAAGAATGCGTCGATACCAAACCTCAGCTGCCTGAAAATCGCCCTGCTCCCCATACATTCGTGCGATCGTGGCGCCAAGTGGTGCGTGCCAAGGGCCAATGCGCTGGGGCGCCTCGTCGTAACGAAGCTGCATCGCGTTGTAGGCACGGCTGTATAGCGTGATCGCATCACTCTTTCGCCCATCGAGCGTCGCGAGTTCGCCGAGGTTGATTAGCGGCTCCCAGGCAAACTCGTCGCGCTCGAGCGCTTTTTCGTGCTGCTGGCGCGCGCCCTCGAGGTCACCCGAGACTGCCAACGCTAATCCGAGTGCTTTGTAGGTCAGGGGTTCATCGGGCGCGAGATGTACCGAGCGCTCGGCAAGCTGTATCGCTCGCGACAGTAAGTCTTTTGCTTGAGGTGTTTCCGTCAGTCCTGATGCGAGCGCCTGTCCAACACTATCCGCACCGCGACCATCCTCGGGGTAACGAATAACGCGTTGGATCAATGTGCTGGCAAGCCCGGCATGGGCGAGTCCATTGTCGGGGTCTTCCGCGATGACACGTTCGTAAAGGTCCATCGCGGCTGCGTTGTCGACCTGAGTGAAGCGCATGTAGAAATCGTCGGCACGACGCATCATCAAATTCTCCTGATCCGAAGTGACCGGTGGGTTATCTGCGTTCCACCAACTAAATGCCAGTGCGGCGACCAACGCCGCAGCGGCAGCCGACCACCACTGATAGGTTTTTTTTCTGGCTTTTGAGTGGGCGGCGACAGGCGCTACCGGGGCAATCAGGCGATAGCCGCGTTTCGGGACCGTTTCGATGTATTCGGGGGACTTCGCGCTGTCGTCCAGCGCGTTGCGTAGCTTGGAAATCGTCCTTGCGAGGGTATCCTCTCCGACGATAACACCCGGCCAGAGCAGCTCCAGTAATGCGTCCTTGCCAACGACTTGATCGGCGCGCTCCGCGAGTACAAGTAGAAGGTCCATTACTTTTGGTTCGAGACTCGTGCTGGCGTCGTTCCTGTAAATTCGACAGCCAGGTCCGTCGATCCGCCACTTGCCTACCTGCAATTGCGCATGTGTTTTCATATTCAAAATACTAGCCGTAACTTTTCAGAAAATCAGTAGGTTATGCTGTCGTCAGGATTTCGGGAGGAATGCAGGCGGGTTCGGTCATGGCGCTTTTGGCGGTCGAGCGTTGAACTAGCGATCCAATTTACGGAGACCTTTGTCATGAATCTCAAAACCCTCCTTTCCCTACCGCTATTTTTGTTACTCCTATGTGCGCCTGCAGATGCCGTTGAGCCCGAGCTGCTCTCGGCCGAGGATCTTCAGGAGGATTTCCACGCGCTCTACGCGGGGCTGCAGAGCGCGCATTACGACTTGTTCGCCAACCGCACGAAAGATCAATATGACGCGCTTTTTGCGCGGACGCTCTCGACGCTCGATCAATCCATGAGTCGTCACGACGCGAACGTGCTGTTTCAGAAGTTCACGGCGTTCGGCAAAGTGGCCCACGCTCGGCTCGACTACGATCGCAGCCGATATGAAACCTATCGAGAAAATGGTGGCGCCATTCTCCCGTTGTACCTGCGCATAGCCGACGGGCGGATGTACGTTGAGGACAATCGATCCGACGACCGTAGCCTGACTCCGGGTACGGAGATTCTCGAAATAAATGGGGAGTCTGCACGGGCATGGTTGGCCCGGACGGGTGAGTATGTGTCAGCCGACACGGACTACATTACCGAGTCTCTGCTTGAGTACTGGTTCAATATGTATCTTTGGGAAGCGCTTGGTCCGGTCGACCAGTTCGACCTGACTGTCCTCGGAACCGACCAGAAGAAACGATCTGTCTCGATTGCAGCGCTCAATACAGAAGCAATGCAGGCAAACACGTCAGAACATTCTGAATACTTTTCGCTCGATGGGACTGAGCGCGCGGCGCAGATGCTGGACGATGCCGTGGCGTATCTCCGACCGGGTCCCTTCTACAACGTCGAGCAGCCGGAGCAGGTTTGGGACAACAGTGGTTTTGTGGAATTCATCGATGAGGCATTCGCCACTTTCATCGATGCAGGAGCGGAACAATTAATTATTGACTTGCGCAACAATCCTGGCGGCGACAACTCATTCAGTGATGTCATGGTCGCGTGGTTTGCGGACCAACCTTTCAAGTTTGCGAGCGCGTTCTACATTCGCTCCAGTAAAGAGGCAAAGGCGTCCAATCAGGCCCGTCTCGATGCAAACCCCGGACAAACCGAGGGGGTATCGGTGTTTTTTGGAAAGCGGTATGAAGAGGTGCCGTTCGGCGAGAGGTTCGAATTTCCAATCCCGGAGGCTGCCCCACGAAAGGGTGAGCGCTTCGAGGGGGCGGTCTACGTGCTGATTGATCGACACTCCTATTCAAATGCGGTCAACGTCGCCGCATTGATTCAGGACTACGGTTTCGGCGAAATCATGGGTGAGAAAACGGCGGACTTCGCTACTACTTACGGTGCAATGGAAACGTTTTCACTGCCCAACACCGGATTCATTGTCGGATTTCCGAAGGCGCATATTATACGACCGTCTGGTGATCTGAAGAATGATGGTGTTACGCCCGATGTCGTACTGACGTCACCTATTGTGCCGACCAAGACGGATGTTGTGCTTGAGGCAGCGCTGGAGCATATCGCCGCCATGTAGTAAGTCGCCTGCGGTGATTTGTGTCCGATTGGTCACACGGCTAACCTCCGTTCGAGGGACGAAGAACGGTCAAGCGAGGACACATGTTTCCCACCGGATCAGGACAGCTGCAGGAAGAGCCACCGGAACTTGTCACTGAGGTGGTCGATGATGTGACGTCGACCGTCTCGATTGTGACGGACTTTCTTAAAGAACAGTTTTTTGCGTTGAAGGCGGACCTTTGGTCGATCGCGGGCGCGGTCGATCTTGGTGTGATCTTCGCGGCGCTTGCGCTCGGGTGGTTGTTAGCCAGGCCGGGTCGCCGACTAATCGAGCATTTCTGGCCAAAACGCGAGGCGGGCGCGAGTGAGCATGCTCGTCAGCTGGTGTTGAGGTTGGTCTTCCCGATTTTGTGGTTGGGGGGACTGTGGACCGCGAACGCAGTTCAGGCGCAATTCGAAATGCCTGCCAAGCTGTCGCTGACGGTCGCTTCGTTATTGAACGCCTGGATCGTCATTCAAATTGTTGTCAGCG
This sequence comes from Pseudomonadota bacterium, assembly GCA_038521865.1. GTDB lineage: Bacteria > Pseudomonadota > Gammaproteobacteria > Steroidobacterales > Woeseiaceae > CALBPI01. Next base: position 188,325 of record JBCBKO010000005.1, read on the forward strand.
TTGTGCGCGATCGTTCATTGGCGGCGCTTCTGGCGACGATCGCCTGGTTCGCTGCCGCGCTCAACATTCTTGGTCTGCTCAATCCGGCACTGAATATGTTGGATGGCGCTGACCTCGAGTTCGGCGAACGCCGACTATCGGTCTTGATGGTGCTTAAGGGTGTGCTGCTTGCGGGCTTCTTCCTGTGGATCGCATCCGCATTGTCCAGGTTCATAAAGACGCGACTGCAAAAATCTGATCGCCTAACGCCGTCGGTGCAGACCCTGGTCGCCCAGGGCGCGCGGATCGCGTTGCTATTCGCGGCTGTGATGCTCGCGATGAACGCCATTGGGATCGATCTCACGGCGCTCGCCGTCTTCTCGGGTGCGATCGGTGTGGGTATCGGCTTCGGGTTGCAGTCGATTTTCTCCAACCTGATGGCCGGCATCATTCTCTTGCTTGAAAAGAGCGTGAAAGTGGGCGACTTCATTGAGTTCGACAATGGCCTGCGAGGCAAGGTCCGCGAGATCAACGTCAGGGCAACACTCGTTACGACCAACGACAACGTCGACATCCTGGTGCCCAACGAAGAGTTTATTCGCACGCGCGTTACCAACTGGACACTTCGGGAAGGCTATCGGCGGGTCCGTATCCCGTTCGGAGTGGCTTATGGAACCGACAAGGAGCTTGTGAAGAAAGCCGCGCTGGAGGCGGCCGAGGCGGTGCCGCATCGTTTGACAGGTCCGCACGCAAAAGACCCAGAGGTGTGGCTGATGAACTTCGGTGCCTCATCGCTCGATTTCGAGCTGGTGATCTGGCTTAGACCTGAATCGGTCAAACGCCCTTCAAGAGTGATTGCGGACTACAACTGGGCGCTTGAGGATGCGTTGACGAAATACGGTATTGAAATTCCATTCCCTCAACGCGATCTGCACGTTCGAACTATGGTAGGCAATCCGTTGTCGGATTCTGGGAGCGAATAAAACTAGGAGCGGACAATGACAAGGATGTTGGTAGTTGCAGTCTTATCGTTGGTAACGGGTGCAGCGGGTGCGCTGTTGTTTGTCGGTACGCCTGCGAGCGATGCCGAACGCCCTGTTCGCGACGTAGAGATTGCATCGGAACGCAGCACCAGTATCGCGACTCGTGAAACGCTCCGCGCGCGCCCCATCCCGGAAGCACTACCCGATGTCTATGAAATTCCGAGTCCGGTATCGCGCCGTCTGGCGACCTATCAATTGGCGGCGGTATCGAATCCGTCTGAGCTACAGGACCTGATCTACGAGGCTGATCGCATTGCCGACCCGAATGAGCGTTCGGCGACCTTGGCGGTGTTGTTCGAGCACTTGGCCGAGACCGACCCGAGATCGGCCGCTCAGCTCGCAGCTACGGAACTGTTTGTGCCGGATCGAGAGTTGCACAACCGCGTATGGGCAATATGGGCGACCACCGATTTTGAGGACGCGCTTACCAACGCAGCGTTACTCGGAGGGGAGACTGATCGTCGAAATGCGGCGCGTGCGCTTTATATGACTGCCGATTCGCTGGACTCGCCCCGCGCCCAGCGCATTAAAGAGTCTCTAGGCATTCGCCCGGACCGGCAGATACGGATTCGCTACATCGAAGCGATGGCAGATCGCTCGCTGGATGACACCGTAGAGTTTCTACGTGGACTTCCGAATGGCCAAGCCAAGTGGGAGTATGCGGCCTGGGCGGCCTACCATTTGGCAACTGTGAATCCCGCGGGCTACGAGCAGGTGCTGAGTATGGAGCTCGATGCTTTCTCCAAACGTCACTTTATGAGCGCGGGAAATCGAATTGAGGCTCAGGCGGACCCTCGCGCAGCGGTGGCTCAGGCCTTGGCTGACCCTCAATCCTTGCAGAACGGATCACTAACCACCGCGCTGGCCGCGCTTGCTGAAATTGACCAGGAAGCGGCTTTGGCCGCGGCTCAGGGTATGGCGCCCGGGGTCAGACGCGGACGATCGATTGCAACCGTGCTCGGCAGAATCGGTGACGACGATCCGGAAACAGCGATTGCGATGGCTATTGATGAAGACGTAATCACGGGTGGGAATGCGATACTTTCAGCGGTGTTGCAGCGTCTCGCGTCACGCCATCCTGAGTTAGTGATGAGTAGAGCCGTTGCCTCTAGCGATCTCGACCTTCGGAGGCAGGTGACTTCATCGGTTATGAACAGACTGGCAACCACCGAACCGCAGCGAGCCGTTGCCTTGATAGCGACAATAGGCAACAGGAAGATCAAGAGTGACGCGCAAAGACAATTGGCGAGTTCTTGGTTCTTCACAGACCCCGAGGGAACACTTTCATGGCTTGAGTCGTCGAGTGACCCAGGAGCCAGTAAGCTTGCAGCCCAGTTGATTCCGCAGCTTGCAGTGACCGATCCCGCTCGAGCTCTTGCCGCGGCTGATCGATTCGATGACACAACTCGCTTGTCGGTCAACGCAGAGGTCGCCGGTTTCATAGCGAGACAGGGTGATCTTGAAGGGGCCCTAGCGATTACGCGCAAGTTTCCTAGCCGGGAAATGGCGGATCAGATTGTATCGCATATCGTGAGTGGGCTGGCAATCCGCGACCCTGATCAGGCATGGTTGCTGCTTGGCTCAATTCAAGACTCGACGTTACGTGACAACAGCGCGCAGCAGATGCTCAGTCTCCTCGCAAGAAAAGACCCGGCGAGAACACTGTCCCTTTCCGATCAGCTGCAAGATGAGAATCTCCGCCATGGTGTGCAATCGAATGCTGTGCGCTCCTGGTACGAGGTCGCGCCAGCAGAGGCGCTCGACTGGGTCGATCGCACTGAGCCCGGAGAAGCCCGAGACCAGTTCATCGTTTCGATATCGAACAGTATCGTCGCGCCGGAAACCGCGGAGATTGCGATACTCAATAGCATCGAGAGCGATGACAGGCGTTTGCAAACGTTCAGTGCGGTCATGTCCAACACGATGCGTCAGGCCGGCATCGAGCAGGCGGAGCGTTTGATAGAAGCAGCAGAGCTGACGCCGGATCAACGAGATCAGCTACGTTCCCAGCTGGAATCGTTGAATAATGGTGCGAGATCGCAGCGCATCTTTCGATATCGAAATTAGGTTGTAGTCTCGGCGCCAGCAGAGCCCGTCGGGCCACGGTCTCGATACGGTCAGTCTTTTTTGACGTCCGAAGCGAACCTCGCAGCGTTCTCTGCCAGAAACTCACTCTCGTCAGCGTTACCCCAAAAGGCCGGTTGCGCTTTCGGAATCGTGAGCGCCTTTTGCACGTTGGGGCGTGCGTCCAGTCGGTCGAACCACGCCTTGAGATTATCAAGACCGTCGATCGAAACGTTTGCCCACACATAAGCCCGCGCCCAGGGGTAAGTCGCCATGTCTGCGATGGTGTATTGGTCTGCCGCCAACCATTCGCGCCCTGCCAGACGGGTGTCGAGCACTTCCAGTAATCGACGAGTCTCATCGACATAACGCTTGATCGAAAACGGCTCTTCGTGACCGTTTGGCGCAGCGATTCGTTGGAAGTACATCGCTTGTCCCATCATGGGGCCAATGCCGCCCATCTGGAACATTAACCATTGCAGCGTCTCTGACTGCGCATTGGTTTCCTGCGGGAGGAACTGGCCGTATTTTTGGGCGAGGTACCAGAGTATGGCGCCGCTTTCGAACACGGCGAAATCGTTGTTGGACCGATCGACGATGGTCGGGATTCGCCCGTTGGGATTTAGCTTCATGTAGTCGGGCGCTTTTTGCTCCTTCTTGGAGAAGTCCACGAAGGTCAGATCATAGGGAACGCCCGCTTCTTCGAGAAAGATCACCGGCTTGTAGCCATTCATGGTGGCTGCTGTGTAGAGATGGATGTCAGGTTGGCTCATGGTATCGGCTCCGGTGTACTCAAGCGGCTTTCGATTGGTCCGAGAAGACTTCGGTCAGATGCTGTCCGAGACGCTGAAAGTCTCTCTCGATATCAGGATTCTTCATCACATCAAACGCTGCGAACGTCGGCAGCGGCTTCATGCCGAAAAACTTTGCGTTCAGATGCACTGGCAGGAGCAAATCGTCCAGCGATGCGCCCGCGAAGAAGGGCTCAGTTGGGTCGTCGAAGGCCTCGGCCGGGGCGTTGAGTGTGACTGACAACATATATTTCGTGTCGTTCAAGGTCCCGCCGGTGCCATAGTTGGCTTTTGGCGCTTCAGCGGTGCGTCCATCGCCATCGCAGAGCCGACCGTCCATGCCCGCGCTGTACACCGCATCCATGTATTGCTTGAACGACCACGGGACGCCCATCCAGTTGACGGGGAACTGCATGACGATCACGTCTGCCCATTGGTGTTTCTCGATCTCGGTGTCGATGTCGTAGGACTCGGCAACCTGAGTCGTTCGGATCTCGAAAGCCTGCGCTTCGAGGAACGAGGCAATCCGCGTTTGCATCGCCGCGTTCAGCTGCCCCTTCGCGAAAGGGTAGGGTTGATGGCCATTGATGATGAGCGCTTTCGTCATCGGTGATCTCCTGAATGACGTTGATTCTCTTGTTGATGCGCGTACTATGCTGCGTAAGAAACAAAAAGCAACTAGTATACTTTTAGTAACCTAAATGAAAGCATCAGTAACGGATGGCGCCGGTGGGCGTCGAGTGGTCGAGAACGCGTGCACAGAGCCCTGTCCGATCGAGCGCGGTATGCGCATCATCGGTGGCAAGTGGACAGGTTCCATTCTTTGGCATCTCAAAGATGGCCCGGTGCGATTCAACGATCTTTCGCGCATGATTGGTGGTGCAAGCAAGAAAATGCTCACCGAGCGTTTGCGCCAGCTGGTGGGGCGCGGGCTGGTTTCTCGTACAGTGGCGGAGACCGCACCGGTCACTGTGCACTACGCGATTACACCGTTTGGCGAGACAGCGCTCGGATTCCTCGATGAGCTGCGAGCATGGAGTGAGGCTTTGCCTGAGTCGGACGTCTAGCGGCCCTTCCGGGCTGGCATCCATCGGGCCACGAAAAAGACACCCAGCAATGCGGCGCAGACCCACGCGGTTGTGGTGTCGACCGCTGTTAGAATCCAATGGGCGAAAATCAAGGCCGTAGCAACGTAGACGGTTCGGTGCAGGCGCTGCCAGCGTTTGCGCAGCAGACGAGTTGAGAAGTCATTGCTCGTCAGTGCGAGTACAAGAAAAACCCCGAGCGCGATCCAACCGGTGAGCAGCGCGGGGTTCTGTGCTTCTTTGATGATGTACCCGTAGCCCCATTTTCGTTCCATGTATACGAGTGTGTGGAGCGCGGCGTAGCCGAAACTGGCCACCCCGATGCCACGGCGCAGCTGTTGCAGCTGCAAAGGCCAGCGCTGTTTCGAAAAGAGATGGCGCAAGGGCGTGACCAAGAGCGCCAGTGCCAGTAGCGCGACACTCCAGGTGCCGGTCTGGTGAATTACCTGTCCGTAGCTGATCGCATCAGTGGCATATGCCCAACCGATATACAGCGCAGGGAGCGATAGAGCCACCCAACTCAGGTGCTTGATTCGACGAGCTGTTTTTCGCGCTTGTGCCATGCCCAGTTTCAGCTTGGTGAAAAGACGTTCACCCGATACAATATGAGAATCATTCTCAATAAGAAACGGGACGACGAAATGAATGCTTTGCGACCTTTGATGATGATCTCGATCGCCCTCACGGCGACTATGCTTGCCGCATGCGGCAGCAGCAACTCCGAGACCACGACCGCCGTCGAGAACTGGCCAACGGCGCCGTTGATCGACCCCAATACGGCTACCCGCGAGCAGCTGACGGTGATCCCGGGGATCTCCGAGGCGCGTGCGCAAGCCGTTATCGAAGCACGACCGATCGCGACGCCAACGGCGCTCAACGCGATTCTCGCAGATGGTCTTGAGCCGGAGGCGCTACGCGACATCTACAAGGTGATGTCGATCAAGGTGGACCTGAATACAGGTGACCTTGAAGACTACAAGCTGATTCCGTCGTCGTTGTCACCGCGTAAACTGTCGCACGAGTTCGAAGAGTACCGACCCTACAAGTCGATGGATGACTTCACCCGCGAGATGGCCAAGTATGTCGACGCAGACGAAGTGGCGTATCTCACCCGGTACGTAACGATCGAGTGATCGACACAGGGTAACGCGATGTCGGTTGTGTCATTTAGTAGCGGCCCTCGTTGGGCTTCGGCACTTGTTGTCTTGCTCAACGCTTTTGGGCTCGCAGGTCAGGCGGCCTTTGCCGATGACGCCGCATTTACGGAAGCGGCGGATGCCGTCGTTGCGGATTGGACGAGGAACTTTGCTCGCGTCTTTCGAGATTTGGCCACGAGGCCAGAAGCGGAGTTTGTTACCGCTTGGCAGCAAAAAACCGATGAATGGCGAGCGGGGCTAGATGCGGCCGCATCGACACACACGCCGACTGATGGACTCGCCGATGAATATCGCACCCGACTCCTTTATGAGTGGGCGGTCGGAATGTATTACTACGAGTCTTATCATCGTGGCGCGAGCGCGAATCCGGAATTCGTCGTTACGGATTCATTCAGTGATTATCTTGATCGTGTGCGTTTTGATGCCGAAGACCTGCTGCATCTCGATGAGTACACCGGCTTCATACGAATCTTCCGGGATGGTCTTGCTGACGAGCGCTTTGAGCAGCCGGAGACACTCCCCGGGAGCGCGAAGTACCTGACTGCGAAACTCGAGGCCTCCACGTTTTTCGATAATGAAGCGGTTCGCTGCTGGGCGGATGGGCAGGCGATCAGCAAGTGGTTTGAGGAAAACAACGCTGATGGTGTATCTGATGAGGTATCGAATTACGCGAGCCGTTGTCCTGGTGATACGGCGAGCGCGCTGACGGCGCAGTGGCAGGATGAACTCGCCAGCCGCGAGGGGCATGTAATCGAAGTCTACAAGTCGATTGGCGATGTGGATCTTGAGCTGCATATCTACGAGCCCGACGTAGGCCGAGATGACCAGACGCCGAAGCCCGCTATGGTATGGCTGCACGGCGGGGGCTGGTTCTTCGGGTCATGGGGCTGGTGCGGACCATGCCAGTTCTATAAGGATCGGGGAATGGTCGTCGCTCAGGTCGAGTATCGAACGCGCGGGCGTCACGCTACTGACATTCGGGATGCGTTTGAAGATGCACTCGATGCGATCGCGTGGTTGAGGCAGAACGCAGATCAGTACGGCATCGATCCAGAACGAATTGGTGTGTCCGGATTCTCGGCCGGCGCGCACCTGTCACTCGCGGCGGCGGGCCTTGCGCCAACCGAAGCGCCGGGCAAACCAGATATCGCAGTCTCCTTTTCCGGTTGTGCAGACTTGACCATTGATCCCTATATCGTGCGCATGGCCGGAGGTATGGAAGAGGCTGTTGCGCTCTCGCCGGCGAATGCCGAGCCGGAGGCCTGGCCACCGCTCTACATGGCAAACGCCACTCGAGATTCAGACTGCAATTATGAGGCGGCTTTACAATTCTCCGAGATAGCAAAGGCGCAGGGTGCCGAGATCACATTCCTGACACAAGAAAACGCAGGTCACTTTTTCCTGCGTGAACCGGAGCGCGCTGAACAAACGCGAGCTCCAGTGAATGCTTTTCTGGATGCCAAGGGCTTTTGAAGCGCTTTGAATTTAGTGTCCTAGTCTGCTGAGCGCGGATTGGATGGCGTCGACTACCGCCTCCCGCTTTGATGTGTTGAGTGCATCTGCATGCGGGTCAGCAAACTGGCCGGAGTCGTTATCCCAGTATTTGCCACCCGCATCCTGAAACGTGTCTGAGAGTGCCGCGTCGTAGAGGATTTTCGCACCGATCTGAACATCGCTGCCGGGAATGCCATAGGCATCTTTGACCATGTTGGTTGCAAGCAATGAGCCTGGATTCACCGAAACTACCAAGGGGCCGCTATCGCCAATCTTTTCATCCATGTAGGTTGACCACATGGTAATGGCAAGCTTGCTCTGCGCGTACGCAGCGTTATCCGCGAGGTTAGTGTTGGTTTCAAAAGCGGCAAGATCGACAGGGGCTTGTGCTGCTGATGACAAATTGATGATGCGTCCGCTGGTATTCATGAGCGGCAGCAGTCTTCTGGCGAGCAGGTAAGGCGCCAGCGTATTCACCACGATACGGACATCGAGACCGTTAGCCGCGGTGGTCACCGGAGTCTTGAAGACGCCCGCGTTGTTGATCAGTACATCAAGCTGCTCGTACCTGGCACCGATTTCCTTTGCCATCTTATCGACGGCGTCGAGATCGGAGAGATCCGCTCTGATCGTCTCCGCGCCATTGCCGATCAGGCTCGCGACGGAAGCTAGCTTATCCTCGCTGCGACCATGCAGGAGCAGATGATGTCCGTCTGCCGCGAGAAGCTTCGCGGCCTCAAGTCCGATGCCGTCGGTTGCACCCGTGATGAGTATTCGCTTTGTCATGACAGTCTCTTTGTATCAGGCCAGATCGTCTTTCGCTTCGATAAGTGCATGTTGGCTATCCGACCCGTTTGTTCGAGCGGCCAAGTGAGGGAGATACTCCGGGTCGCTCATAAATGCGGTCGCCGCTTGCTTGCTAGGCCACTGAATAATGATTCGAAGCGCTGGATCTGCGCCATTGCCTTCCAACCGTTCATGGCTGGTGGTTCTCGCCAGGTAGGTACCACCGTGTTTTGCAACCAGTTGATTGGCAGGGCCAATGTAATCGCTGACCCAACTATCGTCGGTAGGCGTTACTTCCAGAACAGAATAGTACGTCATGAGTTACTCCTTCGAGTCAAAGCCGTCGAGTATCGTTTTACCGATGGCCTTGCCACTCTCCTGAAACGCATGTGCGTCGATTAGATTCTTGACCGAGATCTTTCCGCCGTGCCTATTAGCCGTGGATTTCAACATGCCCTCATCAATCATCTGCGAAACTCTATTGAGCAGCTCATGTTGGACTGTCATGTCGTCGGTCTCGAACATTGACCGCGTAAACATGAATTCCCAACTCAGAGTGATCGCTTTGAACTTAAGTGGGTTGATATCGAGCGCTTGCGGATCGTCAATCAAGGCGATGTGTCCGCGCGGTTTGATCAGTTCCACGATAGCGGCAATGTGCTCATCGGTGTTGGTGAGCGCGGCGACAAAGCGTGGTGCAATACCGAGTGACTGCATTTCGTCATCAAGCGGTTTCCGGTGATTCACCACATGGTCCGCACCCATCTTTCGGACCCAGTCCTCAGTGTCTGGTCTTGACGCTGTCGCGATGACCTTAAGCTTCGTGAGTTGCTTGGCGAGTTGAATCAGAATAGAGCCGACGCCACCCGCACCTCCGATTATTAGTAATGCCTCGCCTTCGCCATCTCCTTCGCTTAGTCCGAAGCTATCGAAAAGAATCTCCCAGGCGGTGATCGCGGTGAGGGGAATCGCGGCGGCCTCCGAAAAGGTAAGTGACTCAGGTTTGCGCCCGACAATACGCTCGTCGACCAACTGATACTCAGCATTCGAACCGGCTCGTGTGAGGTCACCGGCATAGTAAACGGCGTCGCCTGGGCGGAAATGGCTAACCGCATCGCCAACTGCCGTGACGATTCCAGCAGCATCGTAGCCAAGAATGCGCGCATCACCTTCGGGTGCCATCAAGGCGCGGACCTTGACGTCGACCGGGTTCATCGACACACCTCTTACGGCCACAAGGAGATCTCTTGGTCCTGGGCTCGGAACCGCCGTCTCGAAAGAGACCAGGGCATCTGTTTCATCAATCGCACATGTGGTTCTGTGACCGAAGGCTGTCATGGTAGGCATTGTCTGGCTCGCTTGTATCGGGAGATCAGACCTTAATGATCAAGAGAGGATAGATAAACAGACTTTTTATTGAATGATTATTTGCTTATTTTTGATAAATGGATGTTCTTTCACTACGACTGTTCCTGCGAATCGCGGATCTCGGATCAGTAACCGCCGCAGCTCGCGATCTGTCTTTATCACCTGCCAGCGCTTCGGCAAGGCTGGTGAGGCTCGAAGATACAATTGGTTTTCGATTATTTAATCGCACGACTCGCGCTGTCTCTTTGACAACAGATGGTGCCGAGTTTGTTCCGTATGCTCGCCAGGCGCTCGAGACCCTCCAAACCGGCCTTGACGGTATTTCAGGTCGTCGGATGGATGCACAGGGATTGTTGCGAGTCACCATGCCAGCGTCTTTCGGACGCATGCATTTGATTCCGGTACTTCATGCATTCAAGGATCGCTACCCGCTTGTCAGTCTTGATCTCCGGTTGTCGGATGATGTGCTGGATGTGGTCGAGGGCGCTTATGATCTTGTTATTCGCAATGCACCCTTGAGAGACAGCGCGCTGGTGGCACGTAAACTTGCCTCCGACCACCGAGTGCTCGCGGCCTCACCCGACTATCTCGCGCGATACGGTGCTCCAGAGAAGCCCGCTGAACTCACCGGTCATCACTGCGTCGTGCTGAGTGAATTTGATACCTGGCGTTTCGAAAGCGGTGAATCTATTGTCGTGCGTAACTCGACTCGCGTTAACGATGGTGAGGCGATGCGTTCATTGATCGAGACGGGGCATGGTATCGGCGTGCAGTCTCTGTGGTTGGCAGGCGAGCAACTCGTGCGCGGTCAATTGGAACCGGTTCTGACTGACTATCCTCTGCAGAACGATTCGGCAATCTGGGCGCTGTACCCAAGCAATCGAATCGTGCCTCCAAAGGTACGGGCGATGATCGACTTCCTTCTTGAGCGATTCCATCCGACGCCGCCTTGGGTGGATGGTTTAGTTCATTTATCAGTGTGATAGAACGAATCAATCGGCGCGCTCTTGACGACTAACCTATCAGTAGGTAGATTGCGAGCCATGCAAGACAAGCGTGAACAAATTGAGGCAGTCGCCACTGCGGCCATAAAAAGGGCAGGTATCGGGAACGTGAGTTTCCGGACCCTCGCAGAGGCGGTCGGTGTTAAGTCGGCGAGTGTCCATTACCACTTCCCAACGAAGTCAGATCTGGCGGTTGCGGTAGTGGAGGCGTATGCGCAAACGTTTCAGGCGTCTTTGGACCGTGTTGACCGCAAGTTCGGCTCTGGCGAGGACAAGCTGCTGGCATTTGCGAAAGTGTTCGAAGACGTATTGGCGGATGAGAACTTGTGCCTTTGCGGCATGATGGCCTCGGAAGTCATGTCTCTGGACGAGGCTACGCGATCTGCGTTGGCACAATTTTTTCGCGACGCAGAGGGCTGGGTTGCTGGTGTGCTGAAGCAGCACTCCGCGGAGCTCAACGCCGAGTTACCGCCTGCCGATATTGCTCGAATCCTGATGTCGGGGCTCGAAGGCGCCATCCTACTTGATCGAGTGGAGTTGGGGCGGGCGCGGGTTCGCTCTTTCCGGCGGTTCATAAAGTCGTTGTTCTGACTTTTTTTAATTCCAAAACCTATCTACTGATAGATCATTTTTTAGAAGGAGATTCCCATGGCTACTCAAGACAACTCTCAAAATGTTGCACTCATCGTCGGCGGCACCACCGGCATCGGCGAGGCCAGTGCCAAAGCACTGCTCAAGCGCGGCGCGCTTGTGCGGATTGTGGGTCGCAACACCATCCGGTTGGAAACCGCCAAACTCGAGCTGTCAGAGTTCGGCCCTGTCGAAGTTGTCCGCGCCGACTTATACGACCACAACGACGTGAGCGCGCTGATAGCCGATATTGAAGCCGATGAGCGTCCTTATGGTTACCTTGTCAATGCCGCAGGCACCTTCAATCCGAAGGCTTTTCTTGAGCATACCGAGGCGGACTATGACAGCTACCTCGATCTCAACAAGTCGGTCTTCTTCATCACGCAGGCGGTGGCAAAAAACATGAAAGCCAATGGCAATGGATCGATCGTGAACATTGGTTCGATGTGGGCCAAGCAGGCGGTTAAGGCCACGCCGTCATCTGCATATTCAATGGCGAAAGCGGGGCTGCACTCGCTGACCCAGCACCTGGCTATGGAGCTGGCTGAGTTCGGCATCCGCGTCAACGCAGTATCGCCGGCGGTGGTGGCAACGCCCATCTATGAAACATTCATCGACCCTGCTGAAGTTGACGAAGCCTTAGCTGGTTTCAATGACTTCCACCCGATTGGTCGGATCGGTCAGCCGGATGACATCGCCTCAGCAATCGACTTCCTGCTGTCAGAAAACTCAACGTGGATCACCGGTACCGTGGTGGATATCGATGGCGGGGTCATGGCAGGTAGGAATTAATGATATCCGACACAAAGGTAAGTCACTGGTAAGGCTTTCGTAAGGACCGGATTCCCTGAACTCCAGACACTGAAATCGCCGGCCCCTGTTGGGTCGGCGATTTCAGATATCGACGATTCAGGGAGTTGTGATCATGCGAACTATCGTTTTATTGGCGTCACTTCTGGCGCTTTCCTTTCTTGCCAACACCGATGCAAAGGCTGCCAAGCGTGTCGACGTTGTCGAAGTTGTCGTGCTTGATGACGGCGACGCTACCGAATTGGTGATCGCGGGTTTCCATTTCGATAACGGTGTGGCCCCCTCTGTAACGCTCGGTGGTGTGCCTTTAAACGTCACGTCATCCACTGGTACCGTAATAATTGCTGAGCTGGATGCGGAGCGACTTCCAGGCACGTATGAGCTGATCGTAAAGACCGGCGCCAAGCGTTCCGAGAAGGACGTGATCGACGTGACAATCGGAGCGGTTGGCCCGCAAGGCCCTGCCGGCGAGGCGGGTGATCAGGGACCTGTTGGTCCGCAGGGTCCCGTGGGCCCAGCGGGGGCTGCGGGCCCCCAAGGTCCGGCGGGCCCTCAAGGCGCGACTGGCCCCCGAGGTGCGACAGGGTTGATGGGCCTGCCCGGCGTCCCTGGTGCAACCGGACCTGCAGGTCCCACCGGTCCACGAGGCGCTACGGGTCCGCAGGGTGCTACCGGTCCTCGGGGACCCGCTGGGTCAAACAGCTTCGTGACAGTAGGTCCGTTTATTGCGAGCGCAAATCGTGATCGGGATCGAACCATCGACATTCGTGATATGGGCCCGGCCAGTAATCGCGTGTGCTTCCTGACCACGGTGATTATGGCCGAGCTCGACGGCGACTTTGAGCGCGGCGTGTGCGATGTGCAGCGTACCCAAGCGGGTAACTGGCGTCTCGAAGCCTCAATTCGCGATAACGGCGATCAGTTCGCAACCTGTGCTGCGCACTGCCTGCTCTACTAATACTCAAGACCAAAGGGTCGGCGGTTGATTCCGCCGACCCGCTCCAGGTCGGGTGCGCCTAGAAGGGGTTTAGTGTGTGGCCACGCTGCTGCAACAACGCATGCATATCTCTGAGCTCGCGGTTTTCTCTCGGTGAATGTGCTCAGACGTTGCGCAGAATGCCCGAAGCTGGCTTCAAATCGATGTTGCCTGGGAACACCAGAGTATCGATGGCACGCTGACTGACCGAGAGGTGGTCCGCCGCCAATGACTTGAATATGGACTCGTAATGATTCATCGGGCGTACATCGCGGCCTTCCCAAAGATCTGCTTTCTTGAGCCCGGGCCAGTTGCCGGCAACCCTTCCGCCGTGCACGGCACCACCGACCAGCATCGCAAGTCCGCCTGTTCCATGGTCTGTGCCTCGATTCGCGTTCTCGGCAGCCGTTCTGCCGAATTCGGAAACGACGGCAACGACCGTATGCTTCCAGTGTTGCTCAAGTCCGGTCTGCAGTTCGAGGATGCCCTTCGCAAGACTGTCGAGCAGCACAGCCAGTCGTCGCTCTTGATCAAAGTGAGTGTCCCAACCGCCGAGCTCCAGAACCGCGATACGCGGTCCTGATTCTTGAGCAAGGATATCGGCCGCTGCTCGCGCAGCGAGCGGAAACTCTCGATCTCGCCGATTGTTGAGCCCCATCATATTGATGTCAGGCTGCACAGCGCCTTGTGCATCGCTCAGTGCGTCGGCAAACAGCGAGTCCTCCTCGTAGGTGCGTGCAACCCGTCGCATAAAGTCCTCGTCGACATCCGGAAGCCTCGAGTCCGACCATGTCTGAACGTTAGCGTCCCCTTGGAGAATCAGCGGTACCGTTGGGCCGATCGATAAACCGAGACGCGAACTTTCTACGTTCAGCGAGCTAATCGCGCGATTGAGCCAGCCATTGTTGGCTCCATAGGGTTTGCCGCTGCCGTTTTCGAGCAGGTTCTGGCCGTCGAAGTGGGATCGCTCACGATAGACCGTGCTGGCCGCCGGAATCAGCAGCAATTCCTTCCGCCGGTATAACGGCATAAGCCAGGACAGCGCGTGGTGCAGTCCGAAGTCGCTATCGAGCTCGGTGTATCCGCCCGCGGTGTTCATGGCTTCGGACGTCCGCGGTCGCAGCTGCCAGTAGTTGGGGTCACTATGCGGTACCAACGCGTGAAGTCCATCGAGGCCGCCGCGTAACAAGACGATCACCAGTCGATTGTCACCGGGGATCGAAGCGAACGCAGGTCGACTAGACCACACTGTGCCGGCCAACGCGCAGCCGCCCGCAGTCAGGAAGTCTCTACGATCCATAGTCATCTCCTCTGAAACTCGGGGCTGGTGAGAATTAACGTCATGGCGTCGGTTCCGGAAGGCGCGCGTTGAACCTCCAACGCGAGCGCCTCGGACGCGACCGGACCGAGCAACCGTTCAAGCTCTTTGGCGGGTACGAGCGATGAAGGCAGTCGAGCACAAAACCGATGCGTCCACTCGATACGACGCATCAGGGACTCGGGTGCGACCCAGTCGTTCGCCTCGTCGCCCCATCCTGCAGGCGACGGCGCTGAAAACGGAATCTGCCCCATCTCGCGTAGTGCTTGAAATACATCGCGTGGTCGGGGTTTGGTGTTCCCCATCGCGCGGTTCACGCTAATGACAAACTCGTAATGAGATTTCACCTTGCTTAGGGGTTGTTCCCACGCAGCATCCAGTTCAACGATGGCTCGAGCCGTTTCGGCCAGATCGCCCTCGCTGTCCAGGAATACCTTAGCGATTCGCTCGACGTCTGCAGGATCGGGTCGATCTGTGACAAAGTGGCGCACAAGTTTCGTGGCGATGAACTTTGCTGTGGATGGATGTTGTGCAAGGTCATTGAGTACGGCAGTGCCTTCGTTCACTCCATCTTCCCGATATTTCTTGCCAAGCACCCGTTTTGTCCCGGGTTCATGGAAATAGGGCTTGAACTCGAATCGACCATGCGCGGGCTGATCTTCGAATTTGAATCTCAGACCACCGTGACTCCAGCCTGAAATGACTTTCGCGAGTTCGATGACATCGACCTGCTCGTAACCGCCGTCAACACCGAGCGTGTGGAGTTCGAGAATCTCGCGAGCGAGATTCTCGTTGAGTGTCTTTTCAGTGCCGCTGCGGCGGCGACGGCGTTTGCCGGCTCTGGAATTCTCTCCGAAGGATGCAGCATTATCGAGATAGCTCAACATGGCTGGGTGGCGGCACACTGCGATTAGCATCTCTGAGAAACGCCCGAAAATGTGGGGACGAATAGCTTCACGCTCATAGGCCGGAATCACGGGTCCGACAATCGCTTTGCTCCGTGAAATCGTGAAATGATTCGACCAGAACATGACCATGCGCTCTGCAAAGGGCACGTCTGTTTCGATCATTGCTCGGCTGCGCGCGATAACCTCGGGTGCAAACGCCTTGCGATAGTTGTCGGCTGCCATTTTTTCGAGCTCACCGGCACCGGCCATCCGCGCGTCATGCAATCCCTTGATGATCTCTTCGGATGAGGTGAACGAACGCAGTACGGTCGGAGTCTCGTGATCTGCAATCTGGCCGATCACCCATCCGCGCGGATCATCACCTTTCGAAAAGACATCCTTCGGCGTGGGTCCAAGGCCAAATCGATTGACAGCATGGAATGTATCGAGCGTTCGCATGCAACTCCTCTGACCTGAAAACGAGCGTCTATTCTTATATAACGGTCAACCGCGAGATTCGTTGACAACGAATATCACCAGGCGAGGAACGCGAGCTCCGGGTACTTTAAGAATGCGGTGCCTTCGGAAAACGGCTCGCCACGAGTATCGCCAATCCCGAGCTCATCCAGGGGCAGTTCTTTGCCCGTTAGGTCCTTGTATGCGGCATCAGCGGCATACTCGATACCTTCATAAGCCTCCAAGAAGTCACGTATCGCGACAAAGTACAGCAATCGCGGGTGGTTGAAGGTCCAGTAGAATTTATTCTTGCCTTGGGCGACCCACCATGTTCTGAAGTAATGGAAAGTGTCGTCAGAGCACCCCCAGTTCAGCGCATAGATACGCTCCCACAGTCGAAAGTGGTTGGTGCGATCCAGGAGCGCCACGAAGGCCTTTTGAAACCTCACAATTTCTTCCGGTCGTTCTCCCTTCAGGAGCTCTACCAGAATTTCGGTTTGGCGTTCGTAACTGTTGCCACTGCGCTTGCGTGCTTTCTGGATGAGGGCCCAGAATTTGTCTTCATCCATCAGGTCTTCGGTGTCAGTGCCCTGCAGTGGCGACAAGCCCGGGTAAACCGGAAAATTCAGTCCAGCCTGAAACGCGAGGCGAAGTGTCCACGCGATGAACAGAAAGCCAAGGAAAACGGCAAGCAGAATTTCGGGGTAGAAGCCCACGCTATAGAGCATACTCCAGACGTTCGCCCGATACAGGGTGGTCGAAAGCGAGGTAGACCGAGCGCAGCTGAAGGTCCGGGTCGCCTGGGCCGGCGCCACCGTAAAGGCGATCGCCGATAATCGGGTGGCCGATCTCGGCCAGGTGTCGCCGAATTTGATGCTTACGCCCGGTTTCGATTTGAATGTCGAGCGTCGATAAATTGCCATCAACTTCCACTGCCGTTAACTCCGAAAGCGCAGGCTTGTCGTCGAGTGGCAGGTCGATGCGCAATGGCAATGCGATCTCGGAGCAATCTCCGTGGACTGTCGCACGATATCGTTTTTCGACAGCACGCTCCGCAAACTGATTCGCGAGGTGCGCAGCCGTACGCTTGGTATGGGCAACCACCATGAGACCGGAGGCGGCTCGGTCTAGTCGGTGAACCGTGAATCCATTCCGGGTCGGTGTGAGGTGCTTCTCCGCCCAGCGGACGACCGTGCAGTGATCGCCCCATTTGGAGCCCTGCGAGCGCAAACCGGCAGGTTTGGACCATACCGAGAACGCGTGTTCATCCGCGATCAGGTCTGGCGCTTCGGGTGTCTCTCCGAGCAGGATCGGATTGTAGTAGAGATGAATCTCATCGCCCGGCAACAGTTTCCGTGTGGCACGGCGTAGTCTTGCAGTGCCGAAGTCGCGCGTTAACCAAACAGCGCCGCAATTCATCGCATGTTTGATGCGCTGCTTTGGAAGCGTCGTTTCCTTGTGCAGAAGATCGACGGCCTTGTCCCCGGAGGAGTGCACACGCAAATGAATCTCGAGTGTGTCGTTCATCAGCGTGCCGCGATGCCTCGCCTAGTCGGCACTGACGAGCTCTACGGTTCCAAACAGTCCTGCGTCGATCCACCCACGGTCGGTGGGTCCCGAGGGGACCGTTTCTGAGCCGATGAAGTTCTCGCGAATTTCGCTGCCGTCATTGTCGCAATACGCGACCATTAAGCCGATGATTTTGCCGGTCGTTAGTGTTTGCGGCGTTTGATCGGGCATATCGTCGACAAAGCTATCGTCGTATAGCGCGATGCTCACCTCCCACACGATCTTGTCACCCTGTTGGCGCCATGCGCTCGAGATGTGGTCGTTGTAGGCTCGCGGTTGCTCGTCCGTGCCAATATCAATCGCCTGATTGTCCAGCGAAAAATGATAGGCGAACGCATTGTGGTTGTACTGATGCTCGCCTCCTGAGTGGTCCTCGTCGATGAATACCTCGAGACAATCATCATCCCAGTACTGTGTCAGCGGATTTCGGTGCGTATCGATCAAAATGTCGTCGGTGAATTCGACCAGGAGGAAAACGCGCTCCTTGGTCCACGCGACCTTGAAGTGGCCCTCGAAATCCTCTTTCGAATACTCAGGTCCGAGCCAACGCTGATCGAGTACGCGCCACTCGGCGCTCGACCACACCGAATCATCGGCGCTTCCATCAACCACAATGCCGTCTGTTGCCAGTGGCGCCCGGTAGTAACTCCGGTCTTCGACATGCGCGGCATGGGAGTCCAAGGCGCAGAACAAACCGGTCAGCGACAGGAAGCGGACGAACGATGACGCTTTGCAATTCATGGAACTTTCCCCCTACGGTGACCAGTGTGTGAATGATAAACATCGTGCAGTGGATTGCATCTGCGACATAGGCAGGATCGCATTATTGTCCAGCGGTACCTCAGTGTCTAAGGCGGCCTTTAAGAAAAATCGGCTTGTGTACGTAATGAATCGGTCACGGAGAGCCTCCACACTAGTGGATGGCTTAAGGTTCGCAGGTTAACGGTGTCAGTGATGCACGGCGCGACGGGAGAGGTAGCCATGATGCGCCAAGATTCGGGAAAGTCCACGTTCCTGATGATGTTGATGCTGGCTTCGGGGTTTGCGGGTCTCGGTTACGAAATCGCCTGGACTCGCGCCCTATCAGTGGCGCTCGGGCATGAGATCGTGGCCGTGCTCGCGGTAGTTGCGGCTTTTTTCGCGGGGCTGGGAATTGGTGCCTGGCTACTCGATGGGCCAGTGCGTCGGAGCCGGCGACCGGCGCGCTGGTATGCGGCACTAGAGATGGTAATCGCGCTTTGGGCCATCGCTCTGATATGGCTCATTCCATCATTCAATGAGCTCGTATCACACTCCCTGGGTACTGCACCGAGTCAAGCAGGCCACTGGCTCACCGCTTTCGGGGCGACGTTCGTCTTGTTACTTCCGGCAACCATGGCAATGGGCGGCACGCTGCCGTCCCTGGAGCGCGTGTTGGGTGCCGAGCGTCACGTTGAAGCTGGGGTCGCAAAGTTGTATTCGGCGAACACCCTCGGTGCGGTTATCGGCACATTGCTGACTACAGCGTTGATAATGCCGGCTGTTGGCACCAACGCAACCCTCTTGATGTTGGCAACTGTGAACCTGTTATGCGCGATACTGGCGATAGGCGTTGCCGACAATACGGTTCAACCTGTAACGCCAAACTCGGCGGTCTTGGAGCCTTCACCGTTGCGTCTGACGGCTTTGCTGGCACTGAGCGGGTTACTGGCCATAGGTTTTGAAGTTGTAGTCATCCGAGTACTCAGTCAAGTGCTGGAGAACACGGTGTTTACATTTGCGAGCCTGCTGTCGATTTACCTGGTGGGCACAGCTGGCGGCGCTGCGCTCTACGCTCGCATAGCCGACTCTGCCAAGTTTGAGCCTACGCTACATTTTCTGTTGATTTTGATGTCAGTCAGTATGCTGCTGTCGACCGTAGTGCTGTACTTCTCGAAATCGCTCCACTTGCTTCTCACAGAATTGACGGGCAATGGCTACGTTGCTGCCATCAGTGGTGAAATGTTGCTTGCTGGTTTGGTGTTCATACTGCCGACGATGGTAATGGGCGCACTGTTTGGCCACCTTGCCCAAACTGCTCGCGAGCGTTATGGGGTGGGAAAGGCAATTGGAGTGAATACGCTTGCGGCCGCTCTCTCTCCTCTGGTTTTCGGGGTCGTCTTGCTACCTGCGGTAGGACCCAAATTGCTCTTGGTCGGAATTGCCTTGTCCTATCTGCTAATGATTGGTGGTGGCTCCCGTAACTGGCGGCCACTGGCGTTTGTACCGTTAGCGGGAGGGATCGTTTTCGCCCTAGCTATGCCATCGCTTCGAATCATGGACGTGCCTGAAGGTGGAGAAATCCTGACATATACAGATGGCGTCATGGCATCAGTTGGGGTAGTCACCGATCGCAATGGAATACGATATCTGAAGGTCAACGATCACTTCACAATGGGAAGTTCGGCGACGGGATTCTCGGATGCTAGACAGACTCATATCCCGCTGTTGCTTCATCAGAGCCCAGAATCAGCGTTGTACTTGGGCCTTGGGACAGGCTCCACTTTCGCGGCCTCCGCGGCTTATCCTGACCTCTTCGCTACGGGTGTGGAGCTCATTCCTGAAGTGATCCCGGCGATCCGTTACTTTGATGCGGGTTTGGAGGCAAGACAGGAGCAGAACAGCGTTCATGTGCTCGCCTCTGATGCCAGACGGTTTGTCCGCACTACGGAGGATCGGTTTGACGTTGTCATTGGGGAGGTGTTCCATCCGTCTCGCGATGGGTCGGGGTCGCTCTATACGGTCGAGCACTTCGAAGCCATACGACGAACCCTGTCGGACGATGGGCTCTACTGCCAGTGGTTGCCATTGTTTCAACTTGATCTTGAGACGCTCGCGACAATCGTTCGTACTTTCCAGAGTGTTTACCCAAACAGCGAGGCCTACCTTGCGCACTTCAGTCTGGGGCAGCCGATTATTGGGCTCGTAGGGCGTGTTGATGGAACTTCGCCGCGTCGCGGGTGGTTGCGCGAGCGAGTCAACGATCGATCGTTAGCTGAAGCGCTTGTCGCGGCTGAGATCGGACGCGATTTGGATCTCTTCGGGCTGATGATTGCCGATTCCAACGCGTTGGCTTCGTTTGCCGGCGAGGGGCCTCTGAATTCAGATAACTTTCCGGTGGTTACATACATGGCGCCTGGTTTCGTCTATTCGGCACCCGAGCCTGCGCACGTCAGACTAATCGATTTGTTAGATCGACTTGAGATGCCGTCGGGTCAGCGGTTCTCGGTGTCGAACTCGGATCGCTTTGATCGCGACATCGAAAATTATTGGGCTGCTCGGGACGCTTATCTGAATCTGGGCGTGCGAATTACGCCATCAGCTGATCCTCGGGTCATGGTCGATCAGCTAGAGCAACCCTTTCTTGAAATCCTTGAGACCTCGGCTGAGTTCACGCCGGCTTATCGTCCGTTGGTAGAACTCGCCTATCAGCTTTCGGATTCTTCACCTCGGGAAGCTATTCGGTTACTCGACGCGGTCATTGAGGTTGCACCGGGTCAACCCCAGGCGTATCAGCTACGAGAAATTATTCTGTCAAGGGTGAATTAGTATGCAGGTGGACCAGTTTTCCTGAGGAAGAAGACGTGCGAAAAATGATTGATCTCTTCCCTACGCCTTTTCTCTTATGCCGCTCGGTAATTCCAAGGGAATTGGTGGACAGGTTAGTGACTCGCGCGCTCGCGACCAACAAACAGGACAATGTCCGGACTGGCTTACTATCTCACACTGAAATGGTGGGGCCCGAAACTGAGCCGCTTTTCCGAGAGGTAGTATCGGCGGTTCTTCCCGAGGTCGCGCACTTCGGTGAGCAGCTTCTTGGAGATGAGTTTCACTGGACCGTGAAGGAAATGTGGATGAACGTGTTGGAGCACGGTGGGTCTCAATTCATGCACACTCACGCCAACAGTTTTGTATCCGGAATCGTCTACCTGTCGGAGTTGGACGCGTCCGCCCGCACGATATTTTCTAAAAGCCCTGGCGCCAATGAATTTATCTTCAAACACGATGCTGCAGAAGGCAAGGCGAACAAGTACAACGCAGAACGCTGGATGGCACCGGACGTGAAGCCGGGCGATCTTGTGCTCTATCCTTCCTATCTCTTGCACGGTGTGCCGCCGAATCAAGGGGGGCAGCGAATCTCGTTGGCCTTGAACGCAATTCCTGACCGGTTGAAGAGTTTTGGTTACGAAGTAAGCTTCGCGCCATAAGAAAGGGGCCGCAATTTGCGGCCCCTCCCTTATTCCCGTTACCGGGGTTTCGCGCTTTGCTATCGGCGATTATTTGCCGCGACCATCGTCTGTAACTTCGATGAAAATCGGGTTAGCGTAGAACCAGATATCAGACCATGCTTCGACGTCAGCATCGAGTACACCGGCGATATGCGGCGGGCACGCTGCGTCATCGCAAGGGATGTTATCCGAGAGGTTATCTGGCAGAGGGTTTCCATCCATATCCCGTTCGTTGGGGGTACCAGCAGGAATATTGCTACCACGTGCTCGAATGTAGCTATCCCCTTCTGCACGGAACCGATACGTCAGGCTGATCGAGCCGTTGCGAGACCGACCGAGTTCTGACCCGATCCAAGACTTCTCGATTCGAGTTGTCTCTGGTGCGAGCGGATTGTAGTACTCAGGATCGGTGGGTTCGATGAATTCGCCTACCGCACCTGCGATGAGGTCGACTTGTGCAAGTACAGGTTCACTGATTGGCACGTCGAGACCGATCTGCTTCAAGGACGGGTTATCGAACTTGTACGGGCTGTTGTTCTCTCCGTCGGGATCCACCATACGCAGGCGTACTGTTACGACTTGTCCGTCACGAACCTCCAACGTCTCGCCCATGGTGGCACAGCGTTTTGATGCACAAGCTTCAAACTTGAACTTGCTGGTGATCAGCTGGCCTTGCACCGCGAACGAGTTACCGCTGCGCAACGAATCGATAATGTCCTGAGCGGGATCACGCTCAGGCCGGTCGATCACGTACGAGAAGTGCTCTTGGTACTCACCTGGGTAGAAGTCGAGCGTGGACTCGAAGTCGAGCGGCCCGAACGCGCCGCGATTGTGCCAGTCAGAGCTGGCGAAGAACCAGAATCGGCGGCCTTCAGATAGCATCGCATCCCACATTGTGCGAATGCCTGGACGACATATTGTTACCTTGCGGAGGTCGGACGTGGTGACACCTAGAGCAGCCACTTCAGCCGGATCCAGAGGATTACCGTCGAAGTCCAGTCCAGGGCGGGCCGCTTCTGCTCCGCCATAGCAACCGGTGCCGCCAAAAGTCCATAGCCCTGAGGATGGGCGTCGAGCAGCGTAGGTGCCGCGGTCATAGGCGGGCTGGTGACCGGGCTGAGTTTCCATACCGAAGCTGATGTCCGGCGCCATTGTGTGTGCATCACGAAGATGCTCTACGTTGAAACCTTCATCATCATCCTCGATGAATGCACCCTGACGTTCGATATGTGCTTGTACCGATACTGCATCGCCAGGGAAGTTTTCCTGAGCCCACAGAACAGCAGCGACTGATTTCACGTGGTCACCGGAGTCGTCGGTGTTGATGCCGCCTACCAACGTAGAGTTGTAGTCGGCGATTCCTTCCTCCGGGCGACCATCAAAAAGCGTGATCAGCTTGTTGTTGTTCTCCTCAGAAATCTCGCAAGTCCAGCCCTGTCCGGCACCACCACTGGTGTCATCAGCGTTACGCCCGAAGCAGTACTCGAACTGCGCCATGGCCGCTGAGTTTGGATCGATAGCATCATACTGACCAGTAGAAATGGTGTTGGAGCTGTGCTCGTGACCGGGAACAACCCACTCAAGACCCAGGAAGGCTTCCTTGTCTTCGTTGCCTGGCAGTTCACGTGCTTCGATGATGTCGTCGAGTTGGAACTCCTGCAGGCTTTGCCAGCGCCACATGCGCTGCACTGCGACGCCATCACCCATGGTTTCCTCAACGAGGTCACCCTTAATCCCTTCTGGCCCGATGCTGTTCACCCACAATCCGCGGTTGAATGAGCTGTTCCGGTTCAGGTAAAGGAAGTCACTGATTCGGCAATCACGTGATCCACTGCCGGAGTGTCCGACCTGAATGAACCAGTCGAGGTATGTGAGTGATTCACGAGTCAGAGTTCGAACCGAAGTTGAACCGTCTGAACAGGTGGTATGGTTGTGAAAGTCTCCGGAGAGATATTGTCCCTCCTCCCCATCTTCTGCCTGCGCAACCGAAGGCGCTACTGCTGAGGTGGCGAGCGCTGTCGCAACCGCGGCAGAGAGCGCTGTTCGAGAAGCGATCTCACTGAGTTTAAACATTGTTATCCGTCTCCTAATAGACGTCGGTGTTTGTCATTTATTGCGAACACGGGGAGCACCTGACCGAACCCCCCCAATCAAGGAGGGTGACCACCAAAGATGACAAACAAGTAATCTCTTCGTGACTAAAGCATCACCGTTTTATGACAAACCACTAGGGTGCGGTCCGGGCTGCCAACAATCAGAGACTTACAGTGCTTTAGTCGAGTGCCCATACTCGGCATTGTCATGAATTCGTTATGTTCGCCAGTTATTTTCAACGAATATTCTTTTGGCCCTGCTACCTATCTAGAATTGATACATAAATGGCAGTCGGGCTCTCGCAGGCCAGCATGGGGGTTAACAGTGTGTTGAGGTCGTTTGCCAAGCTCTTGCGGGAGCCATTGGTCCAGTTCCTGTGCATCGGATTGGTGGTCTACGGCGTAGACTCTTTTGTGTTCGAGAACACGGAAAACCCCAGAAGAATCCGTATCGATGACGCTCGATTCCAGTCTCTGGTGGACATCTACAGGGAGGAGCGCGGTCAGTTTCCTTCCGGAGAAGAGCTCGAGGCGCTGTTGGTAACATGGACCCAGAACGAAGTGATGTACCGGGAGGCTCTCAGCATGGGGCTCGACCGCGGCGACGAAATGATTCGTTCTCGCATGGTCCTGAAACTTCGTGACGTCTTGTTCAACAACGTCATCGTGGAAACGCCAGACGATGAGACTTTGGAAGCGTGGTTCGAGTCCAACCGACTCAACTATGACAGACCTGACATCATTGACTTCCAGCAATTTCAGATAGACGCGGACGATGTCGCATTGACACCGCAGTTGGTAGATGCTGCCAATGCAGGTGGTCTTCCGGATCGCTATACGTCACGCATCAAGAGCTACGAGATGCGTATTGACGACAACTTGTATTCCGTCTTCGATGACTCGGATGCCAGGGCATTGATTTCGGCACCGCTACGTGAATGGAGACCTGCAAGTTCGTCTCAAGGGAAGCACGTGGTCAGAATTACGCGGCGGGTTCCAGGCGAGCTCGCACAATTCGACAGGGTTCGGGCAGCCGTACTATCGGATTGGAGCAAACAAGCTCGCGAGGCAGAGCTTGCGCAGGCGTTGCGAGAGATCGTTGAAGACTACGATATCACTTATGAATTTTCGCGTGATATGGTCCAGCAGAACCTTGCTGCATCGTCTGGAACCTCGGCGTCGGCGGACTAGGCTCATGAATATTCGTAGATCGAGCAACATTCTCGTGTTGATCCTAGCGTTTGCCGGAGTGTTCGTGGCCGGGACTTCTGCCGCCCACGATACGCCGATTGCGTTATTGACGCTAAAAGAAACGGCACCAGGTACTTTCGTCGAACGTTGGACGTTCTCCTCCGCAACTATCGCTGAGAATCCCACGCCACTTTATCCACAGCACTGCAGGCGAGAACCGCCAGAGGTGTTCTGTGGTGAACGTCGACTGAGCGGCGAATTCTCTATCGACAAACTGGGCGAGGTTTACTCGGCGACGGTGGTCCGACTGATCCCCAGAGAGGGGAACCGAACCAGCTTTACGCTGACGTCAGCCTCACCGACGATTTCGATTTCGGCGACTGGAGAGCTGAATCTCGGTGGAATCGTCAAGGCTTACATTCCTCTAGGGTTCGAGCACATCATGTTAGGTGTGGATCATTTGCTGTTCGTGTTGGGTTTGATCTTGTTGGTGCGCTCACCGACGATGTTATTCAAGACCATTACTGCATTTACTGTCGCCCATAGCATCACGCTTGCGGCTGCAACCTTTGGTTGGTTAGGTGTCCCTGAGGGAACAGTCAACGCGCTGATTGCCCTCAGCATAGTCTTTGTGGCCATAGACGTAGTGAAGCTCAGGGCTGGTGACGTCGGTTTTTCCGTCCGTTGGCCCTGGGCAATTGCATTTGGTTTCGGCCTGCTACACGGTTTTGGCTTCGCGGGCGCCCTCAGTGGTGTTGGCTTGTCTACCGAAAACCTACCTGCCGCACTTTTGTTCTTCAACGTCGGCGTTGAGCTTGGTCAGATCGTCTTTGTGGTTCTTGTGTTGTCCTTGTTCGGGGCACATCGCCGACTCGCTGCGATGCTCCCCGATTGGGCGGTGACGGCCGGAATCTACGTTATGGGAACCGCAGGAAGTGTTTGGTTCATAGATCGCATGCTCGGTGTGCTGGAGCCTCTGTATGTATAGGGATTCGAAAAGCATGGTTCGGATTTCGGCAACGCTTGCATTGCCAGCTTTCTTGCTGTTTGCCGGCTCAGCGTTCGCGCACTCTGAATCCGGCGTTACGGGTGGGCTGGTTTCGGGGCTGTTGCACCCGGTACTCGGTTTTGACCACCTCGTTGCCATGGTTGCTGTCGGGCTTTGGGGCGCGCAATTGGAAAAACCTGCGATATGGTTGCTGCCGATTACGTTCCCAATGGTGATGGCAGTGGGCGCATTGGTCGGTCTGGCGGGGCTGCCTATGCCGGGGGTGGAGTACGGCATCGCCGCTTCCGCTATCGTGCTCGGCGCTGCGGTTGCGAGCAATTTTAAACCGCCGCTGGCGCTCGCAGCGATAGTGGTTGCCGCATTCGGTGTGTTCCACGGACATGCTCACGGGAGTGAAATTCCGCAGGCTGCAAACCCGTTGGCTTATGGTGTCGGGTTCGTGCTTTCCACCGGGCTTCTACATCTATCCGGTATCCTCGTCGGGCTTTTACTCAAGTGGCCTTGGGGGAGCTTTGTTGTGCGCGCGTGTGGAGTCGCTGTTGCAGGCGTCGGAGCTATCGCCCTTGCGACCACGACGGGCTTCCTCGCATGAAAAAGTTGTTGTTGGTGATACCCGGGCTGGTGATTGCGGGACCCGCTGCGGCGCATTCTGTTTCGGCGCGTTTTGGGGAGATTTACAGTGGCATGCTGCATCCTGTGACGACACTGTTGCATCTGGTGCCGTGGATCGCTATGGGCTTGTTGGCTGGTTGTCTTGGGCCCAAAGAGGCACGTCGAGCGCTTGTTGGGTTTCCTGCCAGCGTAGCAGCGGGAGCTTTGGTTGCGCCTATGCTCCCCGAGCTGCCCTGGGTTTCGTTCGTCAATATGTGCTCGTTTATTGCGCTCGGCGCACTCGTTGTGGTTTCCCGAGGGATAAGCTCGACTTTGTTCTGGACTTGTCTCGTAGTGTTCGGTGTCAGTCATGGTTATGCGAATAACGATGCATTGCTTGTGGGGTGGGGCCTTGCAAGGTATGTCCTTGGACTGACGATTGCCGCCTATGTTGTGATCACGCTTGTTTCCGCAGTCTCGACACAATTGTTGGGCCAACAGGTTTGGGGGCGCGTTGCCATTCGTGCGGCCGGAAGCTGGATCGTAGCGATTGGTGTGGTCTTTTCGGGTTACACGCTCATGGCCCTATGAGCCAATCAAGTCTGATTTCGGCATTTTCGACGCCAATTGCCAATGTGCATTGGAAGGCAGCGGATACGTTAAACGATGCACTGCGATCTAGCATCCTGGATAGGATGGAGGCGCAGCCTGTGCAACGCAGCAATGTAGGTGGGTGGCATTCGGATCAAGATCTCCTTCAGTGGCCTGATTCGTCGGTAGCCACGTTTTCTGACCGCCTTTGGGCTGTAATTCACTCGATCAATCAGTCGACATTTGAGGACGGAAAGGCGCCGCTTGAGGAACGGATGCGCATTGATGCTTGGGCCAACGTACTGATGCAAGGCGGTTACAACAGTGTCCATGCCCATCCCAACGCGTTGTGGTCTGGTGTGTATTACGTGACGGACAACGAGTCGATTGACGACCATCCTTTTAGTGGGAAGCTGGAACTGTTGGACCCACGGCCTGCGACGAGTGTTGCGTTTGCCGAGAGTATGAGGGTCTACGGGCGTTTTCTCGTCAATCCGATCGCCGGCCAACTGGTTGTGTTTCCGTCCTGGCTACAACACTGCGTTCATCCCTATTTCGGACATAAGCAGCGAATTGCAATTGCGTTTAATGTCGTCGTGTTGACCTAAGAGAACTGCAAGACGTAGTCCCAACTCTGAAGGCGCTGAGGTACTGCATTGAAGGCGAGTGTCATTCTCTCGCCACCTTCGTTGCGGGGAACCTCATGCAGAAGGTAGCTTGGAAACAGGACAGCATCTCCCGGCATTTGTTTTGGTACTGCCCAGCGTGGTGCGTTGTAGGCCCCAAGTTTGACATTGCGATGCTCGTTAGTGAAAGCAAAGTCACGTCCCCCCATGTTGCGATAGAACACCGTTCGGCAACTGGCGTGTGCTTCGGTCAAATACACCACACCGGAAATAAAGCTGTTCGCATGCGAATGAACAGTCTGGTGTCCACCGGTCGCGAGCTGATTAAGCCATATCTCTTTCGTGATCCAGGGCAAAGGTTCCCCGAACAGCAACTCCCCAAAATTGACGATGTGCGGTTGCATTGATTCATCGACTTCGGTGAGTACTGGATGTTGATCAGGCGTGCTGACTGCGGAATGCGACAGACTCGACGAAGTCGAGTTGCTTGTTGTCGCTGTTTCTCTGGTGAGTGCTACAAGTTCGCCAATCAGAGCAGGGTTAACCGCTTGTTTCACCTGCATTAGTGGGACTGCGAAAAGGTCGGTGATTTTCGATTCGGCCATCTCGGAAAAGGAATGATGTCAAAAGAGCGAACTATTCGCTCGGCGCCAGATCTTCGCGCGAAACCTCGCCATCGCCGTCCAGGTCTACTCGCTCCAGTAGCTGAATGAGAAACGTCCGGTACTCGGTTCTTGAAACCACACTGTCACCATTCGAATCGATCTTCTGCCTTGCCACCTGGTCAAGCTTTGCGAGCATCTCCTTGCGTCCGGGTTCGAGCGAAGACATTTGATAGAGGTGGTAGCGAAGCGTCATGGGATACCGTTGATGCAGTTCACCCAGGTGCTCATCCACCTCTGCGGCCTGAACGTAGCCTTCATTGGTGCAATCCAGCACGGTGAAGACGGGTGGAATCAGAAATCGAGCCAAGTCAAAATCATCAAACTCATCCTCGTTGGCGAGTAGCGAAACAGGTGCCGTCAGCACAAGAATTCCGGCGCACCAGACAAAGTTACGCATGTAATCAGTCATCACCTTCCTCTGTCAGAAACGGTGCAAAGCTGCCAGTGCGCTGCTGGATGTCAGAATGCCGTTGTCGATTGGTTGTGCCATCGGCACGCAGCGGGTCAGGAGTGAGGTCGGTGGTCGGGTAAACCGGTTGGGCGACGAGTTCGACCGGACGTTGCTGCGGTCGGTAGGACTCGTAACCTTGCGCTGGGGGAGGTAGTGGTGCCGTGTTCGCGCTTTGTTGTACTGATTCGCGCAATTCGCCGATCTGCATGTATAGGCTGAAGATATCTTGCTGCACCACCTCGAAGGGTGTGTGTAGTTCGCCTTGCTGGCGCTCCAGCTCAGCGATCTCGGACTCAAGAGCGGAGATTTTCGCCGAGAATTGTAGTGCAACGAGCACGACGAAAATCGCGACTAACGCTGCGCTTGCTTTGACAAATACCGACATAACAGCCTCTCCTTTAAAAGCAACGTTAATCCTACAGCGTGACAGTTTTGTGACGCTTCCTCCGGGTCTAGTTCATCACGCTTCTGTAACACTTCGCGCAGACTTTTATGAAATCCTTTCCGTACACCAAACAGGTACACCAAACAGGTACACCAAACAGGTACACCAACAAGGAACAAGCGCAATGCAACACTGGGTCGAGCGAGTTTTTTGGTCTGGAGTTTCTCTGAGACTAGCTGCGTTAGCTTGCCTGGCGAGCACCAACGCTCTCGGGCACGAGGGTGATGATATCGATGAGGTGATCGTTGTCGCCCGATCGGAACCACTGGTTGGAGCAGCAATTAGTGCATCTCAAGGCGCGGTCGGCTTTGACGATATTCGGTTGCCCCCTTTGTTGAGAATTGGAGAGCTGGTCGAGGCGGTGCCAGGAATGGTGGCGACGCAGCACTCGGGTACCGGAAAAGCCAACCAGTACTTCCTGAGGGGTTTCAATCTGGATCACGGTACAGATTTTTCCGCGCGGGTAAACGGCGTGCCGATCAATCTCAGGACGCATGGACATGGGCAGGGTTACCTGGATCTCAATTTCATGATCCCTGAACTTGTTGAGCGCACTACCTATCAGAAGGGCCCCTATCATCCAGATTCGGGCGATTTTTCTTCTGCGGGTAGTGTGTCCTTCGACTACGTGGATGCACTCGACACAAACATGCTGAAACTGGGTGTTGGAGATTTTGGTCACCGCCGAGGCCTTTTGGCCGGGACACTGAATTTCGATCATGACACGCTGACTGCCGCAGTAGATGTGTCTTCCTATGATGGACCCTGGGATCTTCAGGAAAACGGCGACTACGCGAAGACATATTTGTCGTACGCGACGCATCCCGGCCAAGTTAATTCGACTTTTTCCCTATCAACTTACAACGCAGAGTGGTCGAGTACCGACCAGATTCCAATGCGCTTGATCGAGAGTGGAGCGCTGTCTCGTCTGGGTTTTGTAGATCCGGATCTTGGTGGAAACACAGATCGGTATGAGTTGAGGGCTAGATTCGATTTCGAGAATGCACAGGTCACCACCTACGCGACCCGCTACGAATTCAATCTGTTCTCGAATTTTACCTACGAGCTCGATAACCCAGTTGACGGCGACGAATTTGAGCAGGTTGACCAGCGCAATCGTTATGGGGTTTTCGCCACTGGCAGACTTCGTGCTGAGTCAGATTTGCCACTGATGTGGGGTACGGAAATTCGGATCGATGATATTGAAGAAGTCGGGTTGTTTGACACCGCAAGCCGCGAACGACTGAATACAGTCCGTTCTGATGAGGTTCGACAGCAGTCGGCAAGCGCGTGGGTAGAGTCCGAATTGCGACTGGGCGAAAGGTTCCGCGTATCCCCGGGTGTTCGTTTCGATCACATGCGCTGGGATGTCGATGCGCTCAGAACAGTAAACAGTGGCGATGGAAGTGACACACTGCTGAGTCCAACTCTGAATGCTGCATTTCAGATTGCGGATAATGTGGAGTTCTATGCCAATTGGGGTATGGGTTTCCATACCAACGACGTTCGCGGCGCGGAGATCTCCCTAGACCCGAGGAGTAGCGAGGCCGTGGCTCCGGTCGATTCGTTCGTGCGCTCACGCGGTGCAGAACTTGGTTTGCGGTGGGAGCAAGGCGAGCAGTTCAACATTACCGCCACGGCATTCAATTTGGAGCTCGACTCAGAGCTACTGTTTGTTGGCGATGCTGGTACAACCGAACCTGTTGGAAGTAGCACAAGGCGTGGCGTCGAACTGAATGCGTTCTGGCAGCCGATGCCTGAGGTCGTATTCAATGCTGGCTATAGCTACACGGATGCTGAATTTGATGAAGCGACCAGCGGAGGCGTTGAGATCCCCGGAGCAATTGCAGAATCTGCATCATTGGGTGCCACCTGGGCCTTCATTGAGAACGGGTTCGTAAGCGTTCGTGGGCGCTATCTGGGCGATGCCCCACTGATCGAAGATGGTAGCGTTAAGAGCGGCTCATCGCTCTTGGTGAATTTGGCGGCAGGCTACCGCTGGGAACAGGTGGAACTTCGTATAGAGGCCTTCAACCTTACAGACTCCACCGATAACGACATTGCCTATTTCTTCGCATCGCGCTTGGGTGATGAGCCTGCCGAAGGTGTGGAGGATATCCATATGCATCCGCTTGAGCCGAGGGCGTTGCGTGCATCGGTAACCTTCAATTTCTAGATTGTGACTTTTGGCACATGCCGACCGCGTTCGGGGTCGGTAGCTTGTTAATCAACTCACCTTGATTGACAGGAGGCCGAACATGAATCAAACGGGATCCATTTTGCTCGCAACCGTTGCGACACTATCCTGCAATGCGGTGGTCGCCGCCGAACTGCAGGTTGAGGTGACCGATATCGCAACGCTGACCGGAGCTCTCATGATCGCCATGTATGACTCGGCGGCTGGTTTCGATGATGACGAGGCGCCGCCCGTGAAAGCGATGCGTGTCGAGGTCGACGCGGAGACGGTCTCGGTGTCGCTAGCGGGGCTCGCTGAGGGCGAATATGCGATCAAGCTTTATCACGATGCCAACGACAACGGTGAGATGGATCAGAACATGATGGGCTTACCGATCGAAGGATATGGCTTTAGCGGCAATGGCGGCCGGTTCGGACCGCCGGCGTTCGACGAGGCTGTGTTCGAAGTTCGGGAGGATGCGGATAACAAGGTTTCCATCGAGCTTCGCTGAGCGAACTCCAAGTAGGGGCAAACGATGAAACGACGTGAATTCCTCGGCGCAGGTCTTGCATCGCTGGCAGCGAGTCAGATCCCGGTATGTCTCGCATCTGAATGGGTCGATTCGACCTACTCGGGCGCCAGAGATTGGCGGCTGGGTTGGCAGAGTGTCGCAACGCGATCCTATGACCCGTTGCGATTGGAAGTAACCGGCAAGATCCCAGAGGCACTGTACGGTGTTCTGTTTCGAAACGGACCGGCCAAGACAGAACGAGCAGACGTGCGCTACCGACACTGGTTCGATGGCGACGGCATGATTCAGCGCTTTGCGATATCCGCGGACGGCATTTCGCATACAGGCAGGTTCGTCGACACCGAGAAGTTTGTCGAGGAGGAAGCCGCGGGACGCTTCTTGTATTCGGCGGCCGGCACCGTGGTGCCAAACGGCAAAGGCAGTCGCAACAATGACTCGGGTAACGTCGCCAATACCGCGTTGTTGCCGTGGAATGGCGAATTGCTGGCTTTGTGGGAAGGCGGCTCTGCGTATGGCGTTGATCCGACGACACTGGCGACTCATGGAAGAAAGGACTGGCGCAGTGATCTCACGCATATGCCGTTTTCGGCGCATCCTTTGGTGGATAGAGACGGGACGCTCTGGAATTTTGGGAGCGCGCCTTACGCGGGTTCGAACGGTGCCATCTTCGTTTACGAAATTGCGCCGGACAGCACGGTTCGCAACGCCAAGGCGGTGCCGACACTCGCTCGAAGCTATGCGCATAGTTTCCTGATGACCGAACAGTGGCTCGTGATTTATCTGGGGGCGCATTTGTTTGAGGCGGGTGGCGATACCTTCGTCGATGCGTTTCAGTGGAAGCCGGAAAACGGCAGCCACGTCTTGCTCATCAACAAGAACGATTTGTCACAGCAGCATACGATCGAAGTGCCTCCCGGTTTTGTATTTCATGGAGCGCACGCCTTCGAACAGGGCGATGAGATCGTCGCGAGGGTCAGTCTTTATGACGATGCAGGTGTGATGGACAGCGGCATGATCGCGTTGATGGACGCCGATGCTGCCAGTTACCCGGAGTTCTCGCGGGCACATCTTGCGACGCTGCGGATAAACCCGAAATCGGGGAAAGCCAGTGTCGAGAAAACCGATACGCTCATGGAATTTCCTGGCATCGATTCGCGATTTGTGAATGCATCCACGCCGGTCTTCGGTGTCGGGCATCGTGATGTTTCGACCCCCACGATTTCAGACGCGATCATTCGCGTCGATCCCGAGTCAGGGAAAGAGCAGCGGTTCGCATTTCCGGATCACCACATAGTTGAGGAACCGTTGTTCGTTGCCGGCGAGCGCGGCAACAGTGGGTGGCTGATAGGCACCTACCTCAACTACGAAACCGCGCGGTCCGGCGTTTACATTCTCGATGCTCAGAACCTTGCAGAGGGTCCGGTGGCAACAGCAGAAATGGCGCGCGCGCTGCCGCTCGGGTTCCACGGTTGCTTCGTGGGCGCTGCCTAGCCCGCTACAGTCCGCAGGCGGCGGTAGCTGCAGAGGACTTGTAGACGAAGACGACCTCTTCGGCCTGCTTTTCTTGTTCGGCGAAAAGTGCTGTGTAGCCGCGGTTGGTTGACCAATCGCATCTCCACCGAGCTAACATGCGGTCATCTTGACTCGCACAGAGGCACCGGCGCAAACCATGGCAGATCAGAGCGATACCAAGACTCCGCTCGAGCGCATGCGCGAACGATACGACGCGGGTAGTGAAAACCACCGATCGGCAGCTATCGAAAAGCGACATCGCAAGGGTTGGAGAACTGCTCGGGAGAACCTCGCCGATCTCGTCGACGCAGATTCGTTTTCGGAATACGGCGCGCTCGCGCTCGCCGCTCAGCGTGGGCGTCGTGATGCAGAAGAACTGATTGCGAATACAACAGGCGACGGTGTGATCACCGGGATCGGCACGGTGAATGCCGAGCAATTCGGGGCTGCGGCGTCACGCACAGCACTGGTGATCAACGACTACACCGTACTCGCCGCAACACAGGGTTTCTACCACCATCGCAAGATCGATCGACTCCTCGAGATTGCGGCGCGTGATCGCTTGCCGGTTGTCATGTATGCCGAAGGTGGCGGTGGGCGGCCTGGCGATACCGACGTTGCGACGCAAGTCACCGGACTCGATGTGCCGACGTTTGCCCGCTGGGCCAGGGTCGGTTCGAGGGCCCCACGTATTGCGGTGGCCAATGGCTATTGCTTTGCCGGTAATGGTCTGTTGTTCGGATGCGCCGATTTTCGGATCGCGACCAGAACCGCGTGGATCGGTATGGCGGGCCCCGCCATGATTGAAGCGGGTGGACTCGGCAGCTTCGACGCCACCGAAATCGGTCCGGCAGAGACGCACTTCAATCAGGGAACGATCGATTTGCTCGCTGACAATGAGGCGGAAGCTACCCGCGTGACGAAACAGCTTTTGGGGTATCTGCAAGGTGCTTCGGCTGAGGGGCAGGCACACCAACAGTCATCGCTGCGCGAGGTGCTACCGGCTGATCGGCGCTTTACCTACAAGGTCCGTCCGGCGATCACCACCATCGGCGATAAGGACAGCTTTCTCGAACTCGGGGCAGGGTTTGGTTCTGCGATGATCACAGGCTTCATGCGAATGGCAGGCAAGCCAGTCGGTGTGCTGGCAAACGACAATCAGTCGAACGCTGGTGCGATCGACGCCGACGCGGCAGCGAAAGCCGCTCGCTTTCTCAGGCTCTGCGACGCGCGACACTTACCTGTCGTTTCCTTCATCGATACGCCCGGCTTCATGGTGGGTCCCGACAGCGAAGCGCAGGCGGCGGTACGTCACATGGCGGAGATGTTCACGGCATCAGCGGTGTTCGGTCCACCGATGATTGCGATTGTGTTGCGCAAGGCCTATGGCCTCGGCGCCATGGCGATGGCGAGAGGCGGCTTCAATGAGCCAGAGTTTTGCGCTGCGTGGCCGAATGGCGAGTTCGGTGCGATGGGGCTGGAAGGCGCGGTGAAGCTCGGTTTCCGTAAAGAGCTCGAATCGATTGAGGATGCGGATGAGCGTCAGCGGCTATTCGAGTCGTTGGTCCAACAGCTCTATGAGCGCGGTAGCGCGCTGGAGGTTGCCAGCATGCTCGAGATTGACGCGGTCATCGATCCTGCGGATACGAGAGCTGAAATTCTACGCATGATGCGCTGACACGCGGCTGTCCAAACCCTGCCAACCGTAGCGCCTGCGCACGTGCAGGAGTAGAATGCCGCGCCTGTTCCGAGTGAGCCCACCCGTGTTCCATCTGATCCGTAACGCACAAATTTTCGCACCCGAATCTTCGGGTATCGGCCACGTGCTGGTGGTCGGAACACAGATTGCGTATCTCGGCAGCGACCTGCCGGAGATCGGTGCGCGCCATCTGAGCACGGATCTCGATGCCGAAGGCGCCGCGCTGGTGCCCGGTTTTGTGGACATTCACACGCATCTCACCGGCGGTGGCGGTGAAGCCGGGTTTGCGACTCAGGTACCACCGGTGCCTCTGAGTAACTTCACGAGTGCCGGAATCACCTCGGTCGTAGGATTGCTGGGCACGGATGATGTGACGCGCACGACCGATTCGCTGGTAGCTCGGGTCCGAGGTCTTCGTGAAGAGGGTCTTTCCGCCTGGTGCTACACGGGCGGCTACCACTGGCCTGCCACGACACTGACCGGATCGGTGACACGCGACATCGTGAGTATCGACGCTATCGTTGCGCTAGGTGAGGTCGCGATCAGCGATCATCGTTCCTCGCAGATGACACAAACAGAGCTTGCGAAAGCGGCTGGAGAGGCTCACGTGGCCGGACTGATGACCGGTAAGGCTGGGATTTGCCATCTGCATTTAGGTGATGGGGATGCGGGTCTGGAATTGGTTCGGCGTGCGCTTTCTGACACCGAGATACCTGCGCGCGTGTTCAACCCCACACATTGCAATCGCAAGAACGTATTGTTCGACGAAGCTTGCGAGATCACGAAACACGGCTGCTACATCGATATCTCCGCGTTTCCGGTTGAAGAGGACGAAGACGGGCTGCGCGCTGACGAGTCACTGGTGCGTTACCTGGCCAACGGTGGTAACCCCGAGTTGATTACGATCAGCACCGATTCCGGTGGCTGTCTCGCCTCGTTTGATGCCGACGGAAACCCGTCCGGACTGGACTATGGGCGTTCGGATGATCTTGTGTTGTCTCTCTCAAAAAGCGCCAAACAGCTTGGCCTGGAGGCTGCACTGCCGGCGTTCACAAGCAATCCGGCGAGACTAATGCGTTTTCATCAAAAGGGCCGTCTCGCTGTCGGCATGGATGCGGACCTTGTGCTGCTGGATGAAGACTTCGGTATCGGCAGTGTCATGGCGCTCGGACGTTGGATGGTTCGTGAAGGCCAGCCGGTCGTGCGTGGCACGTTTGAATAAAGGAAAGTTGAGTGTCTGATTTGGGAAAGCGCGGTTGGCTTGTGCCGATCGGTGGCGCAGAGGAGCGTGAGACTGACGGCGAAATCCTCAGTCGATTTGCGAAGCTCGCAGGCGGACGCGACGCCAAGATTCTCGTCATCCCAACCGCCTCGGAATTACCTGATACCGGCCCCCGATATGTTGAGCTGTTCGAGTCGATGGGTGCGCGTTCGCGCTACATTGCGATTGACGAACGAGAGGACTGCTTCAACGAAGAAATCACGGAAACACTCAATCGCGCAACCGGCGTCTTTATCACTGGCGGCAACCAATTGCGTCTGTCGACGATCCTGGGTGGGACGCCAGTGGCGAAGGCGATACGCGATCTGCACAACGAGGGTCTGCATGTGGCGGGCACATCGGCCGGCGCTGCGATTGTGCCCGAGCATATGATCGCCGGTGGTCCGACCGGACCGACGCCGACCGAAAATGGTGTGACGATGGCACCTGGCCTCGGGCTGACCAACAAAGCGATTATCGATCAGCATTTCAGGCAGCGCGATCGCCTCGGGCGGCTGCTAACAGCTCTGTCCTACAACCCGTTTGTTACCGGGCTCGGTATCGACGAGGACACGGCAGCTTTCATTGACCCATACGGCGATTTCGAGGTCGTCGGCAGTGGCGCGATTACGGTAGTAGACCCTGCGGGATTGACCCATTCCTCGATGTACGACGCAGGCCACGAAGACCCGATCAGCCTGGTTGGATTGACGTTGCATCTGCTGACCGCAGGTGATCACTACAACCTGGAAACGCGCGAAGCGAGCGCTTTACGTCTGAAACAGCAGACATAAAGCGTCAGGCCATTTAACCCGAACCGTTTGGACTGCTACAGTCGATGGGTCCGGGATTGAGGTCTGACATGAAAATTCTAACTACCAACGTCTATCGCGGGCCGAACCTGTACGCCCATTTCCCGGTGATTCGCCACCAGGTCGATTTGAAGTCTCTCGAGCAATGGCCATCTGGTCGTCTCGGACCCAAGTTTATCGACGGATTGGTCGAAGCGCTGCCCGGACTCGCTGAGCACGGTTGCTCTTATCGCACAGAGGGTGGTTTTCTCAGGCGGCTGCGTGAAGACGACGGCACCTGGATGGGGCACATTTGGGAGCATCTAATTCTCGAACTCCAGAGTGAGGCGGGCTCGGACGTGACGTTTGGCCGAACGCGATCGATCGAGGGTCAGCCCGGCTGCTACAACGTTGTCTTTGAATACCGTCAGCGTGACGTGGGTCTGGAGGCTGCACGTCTCTCTCTGCAACTCATTTTCCAGTTGCTGCCAGAAGCGCTGCGAGACGAGTTTCGCGATGACGTTCAGAAGGACTTTGACTTCAATCGGGAGCGCGAGCGCTTCATCCGCTTCGCGCAGCGCAAGGAAATGGGGCCAAGTACCGCATCTCTGGTTGCGGCAGCAGTCGATCGCGATATCCCCTGGTTGCGCTTGAACGAATATTCACTGGTGCAGTTCGGTCACGGCAAGTTCCAGCAGCGTATTCAGGCGACGATTACTAGCAAGACGACCAACATTGCGGTTGAGATTTCCTGTGATAAGGAAGACACCCACAATCTGTTAAACGATCTCGGCCTGCCGGTTCCGCAGCAACGGATGGTGTACTCACCGAGTGAAGCGGTGCGCGCAGCAAATCGGATCGGATACCCGGTCGTAGTCAAGCCGCTCGATGCGAACCACGGCCGTGGGGTCACCATCAACCTTACCGATGATGACTCGGTCGCAACCGCATTTGATATTGCGCGAGAAAAAGGTAAGTCACGGGCCGTGCTGGTCGAGTCCTTCATTTCCGGTATGGACCATCGCATGCTGGTTGTTGACGGTGAGCTGGTGGCTGTCGCCAAACGCGTGCCTGGGCATGTGATCGGCGATGGAAAGCATACTATTGAGGAACTGGTGGACATCGTGAATCAGGATCCGCGCCGCGGTATTGGTCACGAAAAAGTGCTGACGAAGATTGAGATCGATCAACAGGCACAGCGTCTGTTGGAGCAGGCTGATCTGACCCCCTCCAGTGTGCTCGATGACGGGCATGTCTTCTATTTGCGTTCCACCGCCAACCTGTCGACGGGTGGCACCGCAATCGATATGACCGACTCGGTGCATCCGGACAATCGTGCGATGGCCGAGCGAGCGGTAATGGCGGTGGGTCTTGACGTCGGCGGCGTCGATTTTCTGACCGATGATATTTCGCAGTCGTACAAGGATATCGGCGGTGCGATTGTCGAGGTCAACGCAGCACCTGGTTTTCGAATGCATGTTGCACCTTCCGAGGGCGAGCCACGTGATGTCGCCGGCAAGGTGCTCGACATGTTGTTCCCTGAAGGCACCCCCAGCCGGATTCCGATTGCCGGGATTACAGGCACGAATGGCAAGACCACAACCTCACGGATGCTGTCGCATATTCTGAAAACCGCTGGCCATGTCGTCGGTGCGACTTCCACTGAAGGTGTGTATGTAGATGGCCACCTGACCGTAAAGGGTGATATGACCGGGCCGTCTGCGGCACAGATGGTATTGCGTGATCCCAGCGTCGATATTGCCGTGATGGAGACCGCTCGAGGAGGGATCCTGCGCGCCGGTCTTGGGTACCAAAGAAGCGATGTCGCCTGCTGTCTGAACGTCGCGCCCGACCACCTTGGCATTCGGGGTATCAATACGCTCGAGCAACTCGCCGAGATCAAGCGAGTGGTGGTCGAGGTCGCCGAAGACACTGCGGTCTTGAATGCTGACGATAAGAATTGCCTGCTCATGGCGGACTACACCAAGGCGAAACATCTTTGCTATGTCACCATGAATCCGGCACATCCGATTGTTCGCGAACACATTCGAGAGGGTGGTCGTGCGGTTGTGCTTGAGCAGGGCATGAACGGTGACATGATCACCATTTACGACAAAGGCAATCATATTCCTTTGTTGTGGACGCACCTGATTCCGGCGACGCTGGAAGGCAAGGCTACTCACAACGTTCAGAACGCGATGTTTGCCTGCGCACTGGCGTTTTCACTCGGCAAGCAGCTCGAAGATATCCGCCATGGGTTGCGAACCTTCAGCACGAGTTTCTTCCAGGCACCGGGTCGGATGAACGTATTCGACGAGCATCCATTCCGAGTGATTCTCGACTATGCGCACAATGCGCCTGCAATGGCGACTATGTGTCAAACCATTAGCCGTTTGGATGTGAATGGTCGGAGAATCGTGACGCTGGCAGCACCGGGCGACCGTCGTGACGAGGATATCCTGGCGCTTGCGAAAGAAGCGGCGGGGCACTTCGATCACTACGTTCTGAAAGCCGATGACCATCGTCGCGGCCGCGGCTTCGACGAGGTGCCGCAAATGATGAGGCAGGTGCTGCTTGAGCACGGTATCCCGGAGGTGAATGTCGAGATTATCCCGGATGAGCAAGAGGCAATTCTGCACACGCTGTCGCTGGCCCGCGAGGGCGATCTGGTTGTGGTGTTCGGCGACGAGGTGCATCGAAGTTGGAAGCAAATCATTCACTTTAAGTACGAAGGCGGCGAGGTATCCGAGAAGTTGGCGAGCAGCGGCAAGATCAGCAGCATTACGGTCGACCCGGGTGCGTTTGAACTGGACGCCGGAGACGAGTTGATTCGTGACGAGCGCGGTGTGCGCCTTGCGGTACGCGATAAAGAGGACGGCGATTAGCGATCATGCATATCGATGAATCGCGGCGTCTGACGGGTCCAAACCTGTTTACCACCGAATCGGGGGCAATCTGCGAGATGATCGCGACGCCCGACGATCAGGACCGCCTATTGACGGTGTGGCGTAAGTGCGTGCAGCGGTTGCTCGATGCGCTTGGCTGGACGGAAAGCGTGCGCCTGCATCGCCAACACGCGAGCGGTATCAGTCTTGTGATCACAGCTCCATTGGATTGTTTGTACGCAGCGACCGATATCAACGAAGCGGCCGTTGAATCTGCACTGGCTGAGATCGCTGGCACTGCACCACCGGATTTTGGAGCGACCATCACGCGATTGCAGCAATTGATCGAGGAGGAGCGAAACCCTGTATTGCTCGCATTAGCGCAAGCAGCGAGCGAACACGAAGTCCCGTTTTTGGTGGACGACGACGAAGTGTCGTTGGGATTTGGTGGGCAGGCGTCAACCTGGTTGGTTAGAGACCTGCCGGATCCAAAGACGCTGGATTGGAGTGCATTCGGTCATTTTGGTGACGTACCCGTTGCATTGGTGACGGGGACGAACGGTAAGTCCACCACCGTTCGACTTGCGGCGTCGATCGTGGCCGCCTCTGGCAGAACACCCGGGGTGACATCGACCGATTACATCCGAGTCGGCGATGAAACTGTCGACACCGGCGACTACTCAGGGCCTGGTGGAGCCCGACAATTGCTGCGCCATCCCGACACCGAGGTCGCTTTGCTCGAGGTTGCTCGCGGCGGGATGTTGCGACGCGGTCTGGGTGTCACGGCAGCAGATGTTGCTCTGATTACCAACGTCGCTGCCGATCATCTTGGCGAGTACGGCATTCACACGGTACCCGAGTTGAGAGATGCCAAGTTCATCGTCCACAAGGGAGTCGATCCTGATCGACCATTGATTCTCAATGCTGATGATGAGGGTGTTGTTGCTTATGCAGAGTCACTCGATCATGAGCCTATCGTCTGGTTTAGCGAAGATGCCAGTAACCCCGCGGTGGTGGATCACTTCACCAACGGTGGTATGGCATTTGTTGTCACCGGCGGTGTCTTGTGTCGACTCTCCAACGGCGAGCAGCGCGATATCGTCCACATCAAGGAAGTGCCCGTGACGATGGGCGGGAGCGCACGCCACAACGTACAAAATGCACTCGCCGCCGCCGCACTGGGTCATATCGTGGGATGCAGCGACTCGGCGATCAAGGATGGCCTCGTGCAGTTCGCCGGCGATCATGAAGAGAACCCGGGACGCGGAAATCTCTACGAAGGCAAAGGCATTCGTGCGGTTGTCGATTTCGCGCACAACGAACATGGGTTGCTCGCGATGGCTCGCACCATCGCCTCGATGCCGGCACAAAGGCGACTGGTCTTGATGGGGCAGGCGGGAGATCGCAGTGACGATCTTATTGAAGGGTTAACCAAAGCGGCGCTTGAGGCTCGACCCGATATGCTCGTGATCACCCAGCTCCCCGGGTATGAACGCGGACGCGAGCCGGATGCCGTTCAAAAACTGATTCGTGACATCGCTGTGTCCAGCGGCATTGATGCGAATGCAGTCCATCTCGCGGACAGCCCTGTCGAGGGCACAAGGTTTGCACTCGACTGGGCCGAAGCGGGTGATCTTCTATTGATCCTTGCGCTCACACAGCGCGGACCTTGCACTCAAATGATTGAGCGCAGTCTGCTTTCGGGCTAGCGCAGATCGAAAGCTTCCAGCGCTGATTCAGCGATCGGCTTACCCCATTCCTGCACAAAGTGTCCGCCGTCTGCGATTTCCATCGGTGGCGGGCAGCCGCGAATCATCGCTCGCATAAACTGCATCGTGTCAGGCCCAAGGACCGGGTCAGTCATGCCCACTGCCATGAAGCTCGGTCCACTCCATTGCGTTGACCAGAATGTTCTTGCCTTGAGCGATGTCTCAACGCCTTCGGCGGCGGCCTCTGTGAGCGGCTCGTCACCGGCCTTGAGCATCACGAGCTCCGGGAACCGACGAACGCCAGCCTTGTAGGTCACATCTGGAAACGGTGCTGCATAAGCCGCAACTTCGTTATCGTTGAGCACTGAAGTTGCTCGCTGCATTAATGCACCGACATCGAGGTCCGGATTGGCTCGGTTGTATAGCCGCCAATCCGAAAACCCCTTGCCCGCCGGCTCACCCGCTGGCAAAGCGGTGTTCATGATAATCAGTCGCGTGTACCGCTCTGGTGCTTCTAGCGGTAGGGTGAGACCCAGTATGCCGCCCCAGTCCTGCACCACCAGACAAACGTCCTTGAGATCAAGAGCTTCGACTAATGCCAACAGCGCACCGCGGTGGAAGTTGAACGTATAGACGGCGTCATCGACCGGCTTATCGGATCTGCCAAAGCCAAAAAGATCAGGGGCAACGACTCGGTAGCCCGCCTCGAGAAACACGGGTGTCATCTTTCTATACAAAAATGACCAGCTGGGTTGTCCGTGCAGACAGAGGAATGTGGGTCCGTCCCGCGGGCCCTCGTCGACGTAATGCATTCGGAGACCTTCGTAACCTGACAAGTCTTCGGCGTAACGCGGTTCAAAGGACCAGTCGGGAATGTTCTCAAATCTGGAGTCCGGTGTTCGTTTCGCTTCCATCACGTTCGCCCCCGCTGCTGTGATAAATCGGATAGGTATCGTGTCCTATCAGTATACTTCGCAAGAGACAGAGTCATGCATCAGATCAACGAAATTATAGAAGCCATTGCGCTGGGTGCCGACGGTATTGGCGTCCTAGTCGTGCTGACTGGGTTTTCCATCGCCGTGTTTCGCTTCCTCCCGACCATTGCGTCTCCTGGTAACACGCAAACACTGGAACGTATTCAGGATATTCGATGTCAGTTAGGCACCTATATCG
Organism: Pseudomonadota bacterium; assembly: GCA_038521865.1. GTDB lineage: Bacteria > Pseudomonadota > Gammaproteobacteria > Steroidobacterales > Woeseiaceae > CALBPI01. The sequence continues at coordinate 231,389 of JBCBKO010000005.1, forward strand.
TTTTCGCGCTCGAATTGATGATCGTTTCCGATCTGCTGCATTCGGTCATCACACGTGAGATAGAAGACCTGTATTTTTTGGGCGGTATCGTTGTTTTGAGGACTACGATTTCCTATTTCCTGAATAAAGAAATTCAGGAGATCACCGAGAGGCGAGCGAGCGTTTGAACAAGAGCACGCAATCGCTGTTCGATATCAACCCAAAACAGATTGCGGAGGCAAGAGTGCTGGTGCATTTGGCTTGCCAGCCGTTGTCGCGCGCGGCACGCGCGAACCGGGTTGCTGAGTCTGATGACAGCCACTCCAGCTTCGGCTGGCATGCGGGACACAACGCGCTGATCACGCTACCGCTGGACCCAGCCCAGCGCTTCCAACTCGGATTCGGATTTTCTGATGTGAGTCTGCTCTGGCTTGAGGACGATCGCATCGTCGACCGTATGCATGTCGCAGATTTCGATGCAGTGAGTCTTGACGGTTGGGTGGATCAACGACTTGCGAAGGCAGGCCTTGTGTCAATCTGCGAAGCTTCGATGCCTTACGCGCTCGACGCAGCGCCCGACTTTGCGACGCTCGCGGACATGGATCGTGAAGTTCGCATACTCGGTGATTGGTTCGGTGTTGCTCACGAAGTCCTTACCGAGATTATCCAAGCGTTTGGAGAACTCGCGATTCAACCGCTATCTATTCGTTGCTGGCCGCATCACTTTGATCTTGCGATCCTCATACAGCTCGATGAGGGTGACGTGGAGGCGGCTCGGTCTGTCGGCGTCGGATTGTCGCCTGGGGATGAGCATTACGATCAGCCTTATTTCTACTGTTCGCCGTGGCCCGTGTCGGAATCGATAGTGCTGCCCGAGTTACCGCCGCCACTGCGATGGCATACTCAGGGTTTCACCTCTGCAATCGCACTCGCAGTGGATCTGCATTCGGGAAACGATTTCGGTGAACTTTTGGTTCGTTCTGTCGATTCAGTTTTGCAGACGCTTGGCGCCGGTCGTTAAGGGATATCGCAGACAAAAAAAAGGCGGCGCAACGAGGCACCGCCAAATGGGGACTTCTGTGAAAAAACCTACCCTTCGATATTTGCTGCCGCAGCGGTGGTGCTGCTTAACCGTACCGGGCTGTTCGGTACTGAAATGGGTTCGTAGCGAATTCGGCGATCACCTTTCGCGGGTGCGTCAAGTGCGACCCATCGCTGGTTATCGGTTGAGTACCAAACGCTGATCGTTCCCTTGTCGAGGACGAGATCATATTGTTGCGCAGTGATGCGTTCACCGTTGACTTCAAAGGTCCGCAAATCACCCTCGCGAATATCAACGTCCTGGTATTCTCCGGTCTGTGCATTCAAGAGGCGGTCCTGTTGGAGCATCTCGGGGTTCCAGTAGGCGAAACTCATCACGCATCCGGGCAAAGTGGATTGTTCCTCGCCGGTGGTTACCGCGAACTGTTCGCCGCGCTTCGCCCCCTGAACGACGAAGTCGTCTCCATTCGCGTCTGTCTTTGCGTCGATTTCGGTAAGGCAGCCTTCGCGCCATGTTTCTGAGTTCTTGTGCCTGTAGCTATAGGCATTGATGAACAAGAACTTGACGTCAAACTCCGCTTCAGTCGCGACCTGACGCTCGGCGCCATCCTGGCTCACGCGATAGTCGTGGTAGCCGATTTCTTTTTTGTCGAGAAAGACTCGGAACTTCCATTCGAGCTCCGCGCTGGTGTCAGCACCAGCTGCGCTCGCAGTGCCGAGTAACAGAGCGGCGGCGCCGCCCCGCAAGGTGTTGCGCTTCATCATAATTAAGCCCTCTGCAAGGACAGCGGCACGGAGTCGCTGTGGCCGTTGAGACGTTTCGAAGCGATGACCAGCACAGGCAGTAGCAGCGCCCAACCGATACCGATCGCGATCAATGAGTTTGTGCCCTCGACGAAGGTCACGGCGCCGGCTTTCGAGCCTGAGAAGAAGGCGAGCGGGCCACCCACACCACCGGCGATCATGGCGATGATCCAGTGACGCTTAAGCCAGTTCATGCCGATATTCAGGGTCGTCGCGAAAAGCACCCACATTGCAATAATCCAGTAAGGTGCGAGATTCGAGCCTGTGCCGTAGTCCAGCAGGTTCGTCGCTACCAGTACCGATTCCCACACTGTGCCGATTGCTGCCGCCAGCCCGAGAAGCTTCAGCTCTTCAAGAGGTGCCTTGGCGCTGCGCAGGTGTTCCGCCGCAACCCCGAGAACCGCCAAAGGTCCAAGCCACGGCATGCCGTTCGCCGCGCCAAGCACGCAAGCGAGCCAACCGGCTTTGAAAAGGATCAGATTCTTTGCGAGGAGTGGCATGACTGCTCTCTGGTTTCGTTGAACTTGAGGCGCAGTTTGCAGAGGGGGGTGTGAAGTCGATGTCTAGGCGGTGTGAAGATCGTGTGAAGACAGCGAAAAAACTTCGGATTCGGGGAATTTCACCGTCACCGTGGTGCCTGTTCCGAGCTTGCTGTCGATAGATACCGGCCATCCGAACCGATCCGACAGGCGCTTGACGATCGTCAGGCCAACGCCGTGCCCGCCGCGTCGTCTGCCCGCACGAAAGAAGGGTGTGAAAATATTATCGACGTCTTCCTGTGCCATGCCCGGGCCAGTATCGATGATCTTGACCTCGCCGTCGCCGACCTCGACGGTGACGGACCCTTCGTCGGTGTAGGACAACCCATTTCTAAGCAGATTTCCGATCACGCTGGCGAGGACTTTCTCGGGTGCACTGACCCGAATCCGGTGAGAGGCGCTGGAGTGCAGAGCGACCTTCTTGTCGGCAGCCAACATTTGGGAGCGCTCAACTTCTTCGGCAACGATGTCATTGACGCTGATGGGTTCCCCGACCAACTCCTGGCCGGACTCGCGCGCAAGCAAAAGAAAAGCCTCTGTGAGCTCTTCCATGTCTTCGGTTGACTTAGTGATGCGGTCGACCGATTTTCGGATTTCCGGGTCGATATCGTTACGCTTGCCTATCAGGCCTGCCGCCATACGGATGACAGTCAGCGGGCTCCTCAGCTCGTGGCTGGCGTCTCTTGTGAAGTTGCGCTCACGTTCGGTGAAGTCGACAAGCCGCTGGGTCAGATCCTGCATGGCTGAACTCAGGACGAAAACCTCGTCGTCCAGTCGTCGCCGACTATCGGGCATCTCAAATAGCGCAACATCCGGTGCCGCAGGATCAAGCTGTTGGACCTTGTCTGCCAGCGCGATAACCGGTGATACCGCGCGTCGTGAGACTCGATAGGCACTGAACAACGCGAGATAAATGACGATCAGGACCAGCGCGAGCGGGAACAGGCCAAAAGTCAGGATCAGATTGTTGACCTGTACGCTGTCGAAGACGAGATAGAGGCGTTCATCGCCACGCTCACTGACGTAGGTAATCGCACTGAATGCTTCTTGCTCGTGAAAGCCAAGGCCGAGATCTTGCAGGTTGTCAGGTATCCCCTCACCGACACCTTGACGGTATCCGGTCATGTTGCGTGTGTCCGGAAGTTCGATATCGGGCTGAGTTTCGAACCGCTCCCAGTAGTAGTCGGCCTCGCCGCGCAATGCCTGCTTGATCAGTACATCTTCGAGGAAAAAGGACACAGCAAACACACCGACCAGTGCGGCAAGACTGATGTAGATCGCTTGCAGCGCAAGATCACGACCCAGGCGGCGGGTGAGCCCTCGGTTAGTCGCCATCGACTTCCGCCAGGCGATAGCCGACGCCGGCGACGGTATGCATGATCGGTTTCGGGAAGGGCTTGTCGATCGCTTTTCGGAGGTTGTACAGATGACTGCGCAACGCATCGCTATCCGGTGATGCGTCTTCCCAGACTGCACGTTCCAGATCTCGGCGGGTGACTACTTTAGGCGATGCTTGGAGCAAGGCAATCAGCAGCTTCAACCCGATAGGTGTAACCGAGACCGATTGACCGGCACGCGTAACCTGCATCGTACCGGTATCGAGGGTGAGGTCACCGACCGAGAGCAACGAGGGCGCCATGTGTCCGCCGGCGCGTCGTTGCAGCGCGCGCAGCCGCGCATCCAGCTCTTCGAGCTCAAACGGCTTAACGACATAGTCGTCCGCGCCCGCATCGAGCCCGGCAATCTTGTCATCCAGCGTGTCGCGCGCCGTCAACATCAGTATGGGCGTTGTGATATTCGCGTCGCGCCGCAGTCGGCGGCACACGGTCATCCCATCCATTCCCGGCAGCATCAAATCCAGCACGATTACGTCAAAGGATTCATTGAGTGCCAGATGCAGGCCACCCAGTCCGTCGGCAGCGTAGTCGACCTCGTGCTGCTGACTCTCCAAGTAGTCGCAGACCATCTCGGCGATGTCGTAGTTGTCTTCGATGACCAGAATTCGAGCCATAACCCATGCATTAGAAAAGAAAGCGTCGAGCTTAACCCACCGCCGGTCCGAGCTTAAGTGCCTGTGCCCGGCAAGGACAGTGGAGAGCTAGCCGATTGGCTAGGTCGGTCACCCCGGGGTATTGGTCACAATACCTCCGTGTTTAGCAAAGGCGAGTTCACAGGTCGACATCGATCCGGAGCCGCTGCGATAGCAGGGAAGACATGCCAAACCGACGACTCCCCCCACTCACTGCACTACGCGCGTTCGAGGCGGTAGCCCGACACGAGTCGTTCAAGAAAGCCGCAGACGAGCTGTGCGTAACGCCCGGTGCGCTCAGCCAGCAGGTTCGCAAACTCGAAGAGGATCTCGGGGCAGCGCTTTTGATTCGTCACAACCGTTGCACCGAGGTCACCGATGCCGGGAGTGCGTTGCAGGACGGGCTCCAATCGGCGTTTCGCGAAATGCGCAGTGCGGTCAACGCGGCGTTGAACACGAGTGAACGGCCGACGTTGACCATCAGCTGCCCCGATTTTTTTGCGAGCAAATGGCTGGTGCCTCGATTGGCGCGCTTCACCAAGCACTATCCCGAGATTGATATCCGGATCACAACGCCGTCAGCCGACGAAACACAAACCGAAGCGCCAGACATCACTGTGTATATCAGTCGGTGGCGGCATGCCGCACCTGGGGCGCATCAAGTGCATCGCGAGCAGTTTGTCGCGATGATGTCCCCTGAGTTCGCAAGTCGTCACCGGATAACAAAGCCTGCGGATTTATTGAATGTCCCTCTGATCGGCGACAGCTACTCCGAATGCTACTCCGGCTCACCGTCATGGCACGACTGGTTCTCCCTCGCCAACCTGACCACACCGGCGTCTGTCGGTCGAATCGATTTTGGGGATCGGGTGGATCAGGCAGTGGATGCCGCGATTGCTGGCATCGGTGTGATGCTGGCGCCGGCTACGCTGGTGAGCAATGAGGTGCTATCCGGCAGACTGGTGTGTCCGTTGGCGCACGTGCTCCAGTCGCGTGCGAGTTATACGATTGCCTGCCGGCGCTCGACGTCGAGTCAGTGGTCGATTGCCATGCGGGATTGGCTGTTAACTGAGCTTGCCGACAGCAAGCCGAACTCAGCATCGACCGACCGGAAAATCGTGCGCCCGCTTGTCCCGCCGCAGCCGACGTTTCCTGAGGTACGTGCGGTTTCCTGATTAGTTTTTCTAACGCGACTTTCACGTCGCGTTCACGCCGGACTGACATCGGTTTCACATCGAAGCGCGGATCATGCGCATCTCGACTATTCGAACCGGAGACAGATCCATGTTTCAAACGATCTTTTCTCGAGCGGCAATGGCCGCTGTGATTGCCTTATTGCTGACCGTCAGTGCCTTCGCCCAGGACTCTGGCAGAGCGGACGATGCTGCCGCACAACCTGCACGTCCTTCCGAGGGTTGGACCGGCGAGCTGGGTGTGGCGAGCATCGTGAACCCTTCCTTTCAAGGTGCGAACAGCTACGAAGTCATTCCTGTGCCGTATTTCGATGTGCGCTATTCCAACACTCAGGGCGTTAAGTACTTCGGCAACATCCCTCAAGGCTTTGGTGGTTACATCACAAGAAATCGTGATGCGAGAGGTTCGCAAAACGACTTTTTTATCTCTATCGCGCCAGGGTTCGCGAATCGTGAGGTCGACGATGTTGAAGGCATCGAAGAGTTTGGACCAGCGGCCGAATTACGTGTCGGCTGGGAATTCGCCAAAGGTTCCTGGGCTATGGGCGCCACCGTCGCGCAAGCGGTTGGCACGGGCCATGAGGGTGCATACCTCGACTTGAATGCTGCATGGCGCAAGCGCCTCGGCCAGCGAGGTTTTTTGTCGGTTGGACCGACGTTGCGGATCGCTGATGGTCAGTACATGGACGCTTTCTACGGCATCACGCCAACAGAGACCGCAGCTTCGGGTATCGCGACCTATGACGCCAGCGCCGGTATCGAGAGCGTCGGCGTGCAAGGCATCGTTAGTGTGCCCGTCAGCGAAAGGTGGCGGCTGACGACGGTGGTTTCTGTATCCCAACTCCAGGCTGATGCTGCTGACAGCTCGCTGACGGAAGAGCCAACGCAAGCGTTTTTCCTAACGGCGCTGACGTATCGCTTCTAGAGCAATCGCGATCAGACCGAGATGATCCCTTTCTTCACGGCGGCCGCGACGGCGGCCGTACGTGAAGAGACGCCGAGCTTCAGGTATGCATTGTTCAAATGAAACTTCACGGTTGAGGTTGTCACGTTCAAGTCATTCGCGATCAGCGAGTTGCTCTTGCCGTTGGCGACCAAAGTGAGAATCTCTGTCTCTCTGGGGGATAGGCTGTTTTCTCCGAGCCTCGAGGCAAGTTTGCTAGCCAGATGAGGTGCAAGGTAGGTGCTGCCCTGCAGTACGGTGCGCAGTGCCGCAACGATATCGTCAGGCTTGTCGTCTTTTAGCAGGTAGCCTTTGGCGCCGGCTTTGATGACACGAAATACCTCCTCGTCGGTATCGTAGGAACTGATCACGACGACGCGCGCCTCAGGATCGACGCTTTTGATGCGCGTGATTGCGCTCACCGCATCGCCGTCGGCCATACGTAGATCAAAAAGACCGATATCCGGTCGATGTTCGTCCCACAGCGCCACAGCGGTCTCAACACCGTCAGCTTCGGCGATACACGACAAACCATGATCGCTATTGACGATCGCTACCATTCCGGCACGCACGACCGGATGATCATCAGCCACGAGTACCCGAGTTTCTGAATTGCCTGCGTTGGTCATCTCGTTACCTTGCCTCGTTGACTGCCAGAAGCAACCGCAATGAGGTCTGATGCAGACCTGTACTTTCGGTCAGGGTGTCCTCACCAGAAGCGCCCGACAGTGATAACGACGCGGGTACCCGCTTCTGGACGACTGGAGATCTCGAGTCTTGCTCTGCAGGCCTTTGCCATGCGCGTCATTGAGGCCAACCCAAATGTGCGACGGCTCTGCGCGGCATGTCGATCAAACCCAATTCCGTTGTCAATGACTTCGACTGACATATCCAGCGACCGCCATCGGATGTGGACGTCAATTTGCGACGCTTGAGCGTGCTTCGCCGCGTTGGTCATCGCTTCCTTGGCGATTCGTGAAACGAAGAACACCCGATCGGTTCGCAGGCGCCAGGGTGCGCCCGTTTCGTTAACCGACACAAGATCGCCATCGCGGCCTACAAACCGCGCAGGGTCATGGGTTTGTAGTGCTTCAGCTAGCGGCGGCAATTTGCTGGTGGCATTGAGCTCGTTGACGCTGGCTCTGGCGGAGCGCGCCGCCGCCTCAAGCAAAGAGACCAGTTTGGGTTTTGCATCATCTGCACCTGGGGCGTCCGGTAGCGCACGACTGATCATCAAAGCACCGAACACTTCCTGCATGAATGTATCGTGGAAGTCCTGCGCGATGCGTTTGCGCTCGTCACCAATGAGCTTATAGCGACGTCGAAGCCGGCGAATGTTCCACAGATAAGTGAGTGTGATCAGACCGAAAAATGCAGCGATTGCAGCACTCTTGGCGAAATTCGTCTCCCACCAGAAGCTGCGCACAACGATTGTTTGCTCGTTCACCGAGGAGCTCACTCCAGTGGGTTGCGAGATGCGCGCACTGAACCGATACGTGCCAGGCGACAGTCTCGGAAATACCAGTTGTTCATCGAGTTCGATACCGCCGGTTAACACTGTCCGGTTTGTGTCATCGGCAAACTGATAGTCGATCCGAACACCTGGCTGCAGCTGCAAGTCTCTCGACGCAAAGCTCATGGTGAGATCGCGACTCGTCGGACCAACAAACAAACCTGCGGCGCTAATGCGAATGGCTTCATCGCCGCTCGTGATGCGGGTAATTTCGGGTGCACCAGGCACGATCCCGCGAATGCTCGCAGGCTGAAAGAGTGAGGCACTAGAGCCACTGCTGGTCATCGCCCATCCTTGCTCCGTGAGTGTCAGCGCATTTTGTGTCGTACGCGTCGCGTGCAACCCGTCGGCGACTGTGAATCGACGCCAGCTTTGGTCGTTCGGATCAAGTCGCAGCACGCCGGCAGCGCCTGCGAACCATACGGTACCGTCTTCGTGAGTCTCGGCCGACAGTTGTGCGCCGATGCGTTCACCGTCGACCTGATCAATTAGCTCATAGTCTTTGAAGTCACGATCGGTAGCCAGCACGCCCGACTCGGTGGCGACATAGACCTTGCCGTCCGCCGTTGGTGCAACGGCGTAGTACTTGCCTTGGAGACGTTTGTCATTGGCTCTGTCGAAGAGGGTCGATGCAGCAATGGTTCTGGATTCGAGATCGAGTCTGTAAACGGCACGGTCCCCAACGGCAAAGACATCATCGCCAATGACGTTGACATGATAGAAGCTCGGATCACCGGTAGGTATGACGGGCGCCTCGCTAACTCCGACCTTTCCGTCGTCGGATTGATAGACAAGCTCAAGCTCAAACGTTTCCCGATCGAAAACGGTCACACCGCCGCCGGTCGCAGCGAGTATCTTGTCTCCTACGAATTCCAAAAAGTAAGTGACCTCGGTTTTTGGTGAGCCGTCTTGCATCACGAAATCACGCATTTGCCGAGTGCCTGATTCGTCGTGGTAGTACACGCCTCGGTTGGTCCCTACCCACCACGCATCATCGCGCTCGCGCCGTAATGCATAGATTCTGAGATCACCCAGCACATCAGGTGCAATCGCCTCAAACGCGTCGGAGCCAGGTTGGGTCTCTCGATACAGGCCTTGCAGCGTGCCGATAAGCACGCGTCCCGATGTATCCGTCGCGACGCTCCACACGCTCTCATCCGGAATGCCTGTTTGTGATGGAGTGTTGGGGGCGAATCGACGTACATCAGGTGTGCTCTTGATGAAGCGTGGCGCGCGACCGCGGGAGCCCACGATCAGGTCGCCATTCAAGTCCGTGTAGAACATGGCGATTGAAACGGCGCCGGACGATCGTCCTATCGCTGATGTGCGGCAGGACGCTGGATAAGCGTCACCGGGTCTCCAGCGCGAGAGCTGACTTACGCTGGCGATCCAGAGTGTATTCGAGGCATCGAATGCAACGTAGTTCATACTGTCGGTTGGAAGTCCGGGTAATTCTTCACGCGTGAATCGTTCCGCGTCTTTCGATGCATCGGCGGGTACATGTACCAGTTGCGACCGCTTGGTGACCATCCATAGGTCACCCGACTGACTGATGGCTGCGTTGAAACCGGTGAGCCTCAGGTCCGCTTCTCTTTCGGTGCCCAGTGCACCGGTCTCGCTGTTTGCAGCGACAGTGAAGACTGCGTGCGACGATATGGCCACCACGGAGTCCCGGAATGGCTTGAGATCGTAGACTCGACCTCGGCTGCCGGTGCCACCGGTTGAAAACTCGCCCAGAAGCTCGCGCGAATCCGCATCGATGATGGCCCCACCGTTTTCATGACCGATATAGAGCAATCCCTCGTAAAGGAGTAACGAGTAGACCTTGGACGGTTCACCTGACGGGCTGAAAAGCACCGTTTCGAAAGTCCGCTGTTGAATGTCGAACCAGGACAACCCTGCCGCATGACCGACCCAGAGGCCGGTGTCGTCCGCTGCAAGTGCACGCACGTGCCCCGCCGGGAGTTGATCATCATCGTTTGGACTGGCCAGAAAACGCGTGACCCCGGAGCCCTCGATGCGATAAAGACCCTCACGACCGCCGAGATAAAGAAAGCCGTCGCTAGCTCGCACAGCCGAGAAGGTGCTCGAATCCATGTGCTCCGAGCCTGGGATGTTGAACCACGCCGGCACGCAAGCAGTGCCTTTGGGTATGGGCACAGGGTCTGCCGCGCCAATCATGTTGGCTGTGCATAGCAGGAGCGCAACAGCGCCTCGGTACGCGCATGCTCTCATGCGACGAGATCCCAATAAGGTCGATGTCCGAAGCGTGCATCAAGAAGCTCAACAAAAAGTCGAACCTTTGCCGATAGATGTCTGTGCCTCGGATAAAGCGCTGAGAGTGTCAGGTCGGTTGGCTGGTAATCGGGCAAGACTGTTTGAAGCTCATTGCTCTGCAGCGCGCTGCCAACGATAAAGGTTGGTAGCAGTGCGATGCCTTGGCCCGCAATAGCAGCCGACTTCAGAACCTCGCCATTGTTTGACCACATCCTGCAGCGGATGGGCCAGGAGCGTTCTCCGTCCGGGCCACCGAGTCGCCATTGAGTCGCCGAGCCTGAATAGCCGTATTGCAAACATGGGGCCTCGCGCAGTGCTTCCGGCGTCTGAAGATCGCCGAGCTGCGTAATGAGTGCGGGAGCCGCGCACAGCACGCGCTTGGCGGTTACGATTTCCTTGTTGATCAGGCTAGTTGGGAAATCCAACTCGCCGATTCGAATCGTGATGTCGAATCCCTCTTCGATCGGATCAACGAACCGATCGTTCAGCACAAGCTCGACCCTCACATCAGAGTGCTCGCCCATGAACTCGCTAACGACCGACGCGAGGTGTTGCGTGCCGAATGTCATCGGTGCGTTGATACGCAGGTTTCCGGATGGCCTCTCTTGAAGTGCCGTAACTGCACCGATGGCTTCTTCAACGTCGCTCAGAATTTGTGTGCATCGATCGTAGAACGCCAGTCCTGTTTCAGTCGGCGTGACTTTGCGAGTGCTTCGCACAAGCAGCTGGGTCCCGAGATGATTTTCCAACCCAATTACCGCCTTGTTTACCACGGACCGTGACAAACCCATCGCCCGCGCAGCGGCGGCAAAGCCGTGGTGTTCGACGACTTTGGTAAATGCGCGCATACCTTCGAGACGGTCCATCTGACTGATTCCAATCCAGAGAAAAGGGACGCCTTAGCGGCGCTAATCCGATACCGCCAATAACTGGTTTGTCAGCTCGTATGCCGAGACGCAGGATATTGCGGACTTCGACAGTATCTTAGCTGTCGTACCTGATTGTCGCAACAATAGCGACAGAATGTCATCGATTTATCAGATTGTAGCCGAATAGATGTCGTATTAGAGTTTCGCCATCAAGAAATCGCTCAATCAGGAGACCATCATGATTGCAATTCGACCCTCAAATGAACGCGGCAACGCAAACTTTGGCTGGCTGAACAGCCGCCACACCTTTTCGTTTGGCCACTACTACGATCCCGAGTTCATGGGTTTCGGTCCGTTGCGGGTCATCAATGAAGACAAAGTCCAGCCTGCGCAGGGCTTCGCAACCCACGGTCACAGCGATATGGAGATCATTTCGTATGTGCTGGACGGGGCACTTGAGCACAAGGACAGCCTTGGTACCGGATCGATTATCCGGCCGGGAGACGTGCAGCGTATGACCGCGGGCACAGGCGTACGTCACAGCGAGTACAACGCATCGAAGACCGATCCTGTTCACTTCCTGCAGATCTGGATCATTCCGGAGGCCAATAGCCTCGAGCCCAGCTACGAGCAGAAAGCGTTCACGGCGGAAGAGAAGCAAGGCCAACTGCGGTTGGTTGGATCTCGTGATGGTCGCGAAGGTTCGGTGACCATTCACCAAGACGTTGATCTGTATGCGAGCTTGCTTGCACGTGGCGACTCGGTGACACATCAGCTCGCAGAGAATCGTCTTGGCTGGTTGCAAGTCGCACGCGGTGAAGTGCGCCTTAACGGCAAGAACCTGAAAGCCGGAGATGGTGTTTCGGTGACGGGCCCACAACCTGTCGAGATCGACGGTGTTGAAGACGCCGAGGTTCTGCTCTTCGACATGGGCCGTCAACTGCAGTCCTAAACACTTCTCAACCTGTCGGCGCGGCAATTGTCGCGCCGACCTCCTTAACAAACCACTTTCGTCCCCACGGAGTCACTCATGACCAACAAGCCTGAACTTCTGACACCTCAGAACTCACAATTGATTTTCATTGACCATCAGCCGCAGATGGCATTTGGTGTTCATTCCATCGATCGCCAGACCCTGAAGAACAACACCGTCGCATTGGCCAAAGCCGCGAAACTATTCGACATTCCGACCACCATTACGACGGTCGAGACGACCGCATTCTCTGGCTACACCTACCCCGAGTTGCTCGCGGTTTTCCCGGAGAAGGACATTCTCGAACGTACATCGATGAACTCCTGGGATGATCAGAAAGTTCGCGACGCGCTGGCGGCTAACGGTCGAAAGAAAGTCGTCGTCTCCGGGTTGTGGACCGGGATCTGCAACAACATGTTTGCATTCTCCGCGATGGCTGATGCGGGCTACGAGATCTACATGGTTGCTGATGCATCTGGCGATACTTCGGTTGCGGCGCATGACAACGCGATGCAGCGCATGATTCAGGCGGGTGTAGTACCGATGACAACGAACCAGACCATGCTCGAATGGCAACGCGACTGGGCGCGACGTGAGCACTACGACGGTCTCATGGACATCATCAAGGAGCACGGCGGCGCTTACGGTATGGGGGTGGACTACGCCTACACCATGGTGCACGGCGCACCTGAGCGCACGGAGCACGGCAAGGTCATCGACCCTGTCGCAGCCTGAGTACCCAACGTAATGGTGCGTCGTTCCTGATCGTCCCCCTATTCAGTGACGCACTAAACGGTGTTGCCTCGGATCGCACGTCATGACGATGTGCGATTCGAGGTGACGAATTTCTTCGGAGTTCAGCATGAACGATCGTCACACACGTTCGCCGTCGATAACGCGGCGTAGATTTCTCAGGGATACCACCGCTGTTGGTGCCGGGTTGACCGGGCTATTCAGCATGCCCGCGCACGCTGCGGACTCGGCACCTGAACTGATCCTGACCGACGGAGATTTCCTTACGCTTGACCCGACGCGCCCGCAAGCCGAAGCCGTTGCCATTCGGAACGGATTGATTCAGGCAGTCGGCGATGTACGCGATGTCATGTCACTTCGTAATGGCAGCACCGAAGTCATCTCGCTTGATGGCAGAACGGTGATTCCGGGGTTGAACGATAGTCACATGCACCCGACCCGCGCAGGTCGGTTCTACGCGATGGAGTTGCGCTGGGATGGTATTCCGAGCCTTGAGACTGCGTTGAATCGATTGCATCAGCAGGCACAAAGCACACCGGAAGGACATTGGGTGCGCGTGATTGGTGGCTGGTCGCCATACCAGTTCGCGGAGCGACGCATGCCAACACCCGCCGAGCTGACAAAGGCCGCTCCCGACACTCCGGTGTATGTTCTGTTTCTCTACAGCCAGGGTTTTCTCAACGCCGCGGCGGTAAAGAAGCTTGGCATATCCCCGCAGACCAAGACGCCGTTTGGCACGGCTTATGAATTTACGGACGATGGCGGTGCCATCATCCACGCCAAACCGAACCCTGATTTGCTGTACGGCACCATCGGTGCGTTGCCGCCCATGTCCTCCGCAGATCAGGCGATCTCAACGCGCCACTTCTACCGCGAACTCAATCGGTTCGGGCTGACCAGTGTGATCGACGCTGGTGGCGGTGGCCATCACTTTCCCGAGGACTACGCGGGCTCGACAGCCCTTGCCGAGACCGGCGAACTGCCCGTACGAATTTCCAAGTATCTGTTCCCGCAAGCCAAGGGGCGGGAGCTGGAAGAGTTTCAGCGATGGACGCTCGACTTCGAGGTCAACGCGAATCGTGCCGAAGGCATCATGAACGCCTACATCATTCGTGGTGGCGGTGAGTTCCTTGCCTGGGCAGCGGGTGACTATGAGAACTTCCTCGATAACCGACCCGACATCACGACGCGCCCTGGCTGGCGATCGCAACTGATCGACGTTACGCGGCATTTGTTGGCGAACCGCTGGCCGCTCAGAATCCACGCAACTTATGACGAGTCGATCAACCACATCCTCGATGTGTTCGAAGAGGCTCATGGCCTAGAGGTTGCAGAAGGTCGTCTCGGGTTCGCCGGTATTCGTTGGGCCATCGACCATGGCGAGACCATGTTGCCACCTACGCTGCAACGTATCCGGGCGCTCGGTGGTGGTATGGCGATGCAGGCTCGGATGGCTTATGCCGGAGAATATTTTCTCGAGCGTTACGGTGAGGAAATGACACGTCGTGCACCGCCGTTGCGTGACGTCATCAATGCTGGCGTGCCTCTTGGGCTCGGTTCGGATTCGACACGCGTTGCCAGCTACAACCCCTGGAATACGCTCTATTGGGCGACGACCGGCAAGAGCATCGGTGGAACGCAACTACATGGCGAGGCGCAACAACTCACGCGGACCGAGGCGCTCCTCCACCACACAGTGGGGTCTGCCTGGTTCAGTCAGGAAGAAGTGCTCAAAGGTCGGATCAAGCCCGGACAGTTCGCTGATCTGGCGGTACTGAATGCGCCGTACCTCAAGGTCGACGATGAGGAGATTCGTCAGATCGAGAGCGACTTGACCATCATGAACGGTGCGATCGTTCACGGTTCGGATCGCTTTGCCGCGCTGGCACCAGCGCTACCCGATATTCAACCTGCTTGGTCGCCCGTCGCGGCCTTCGGCGGTTTCTACTCATCCGATGAGGCATGACATGACCGACTTGATTCTCCACAACGGCAAGATCACGACGCTCGACCCGGCACAACCCGAGGTACAGGCGATGTTGATACGCAATGGACGCGTGGCAAGCATCGGCAGCGACAGCGAAGTGTTGGCCGATGCCGCCAACGAGGCGCAACGAATCGACCTCAAGGGCCGAAGGGTCATCCCGGGGTTGAATGACAGTCACACACACCTCATTCGCGGCGGATTATCGTTCAACATGGAGTTGCGGTGGGAGGGTGTGCCGTCATTGTCGGACGCGCTCGATATGCTGCGCGAGCAGGCCATTCGCACACCGGCGCCGCAGTGGGTCCGTGTGATTGGCGGTTGGTCCGAGTTCCAGTTTGTCGAACAGCGTATGCCGACGCTCGACGAGATCAACGCCGCCGCACCTGATACGCCGGTATTCATTCTGCATCTTTATGGGCGAGCATTACTGAATCGCGCCGCGCTCAACGCGCTGGGCTTTGATGCCAATACACCGAACCCGCCGGGCGGCGAGATCGAACGTGATGCCAAAGGTAATCCCACTGGCTTGTTGCTGGCGCGTCCGTCGGCACTGATTCTCTACTCAACGCTCGGACAGGCACCGAGACTGCCGCTACAGGATCAGATCAATTCAACGCGGCACTATATGCGGGAAATGAATCGGCTCGGCATCACAAGCGTGATCGATGCTGGCGGCGGCGGGCAAAACTACCCGGAAGACTATGAGGTGATTCAACACCTGCATGACGAGGGTGAGATGACCGTTCGGGTGGCTTATAACCTGTTTGCTCAGAAGCCCGGCAGTGAGCTTTCCGACTACGAGCACTGGGTCTCCATCACGGAACCTGGCGCCGGTGACGGTATGCTCAGAATGAATGGCGCGGGTGAGAACCTCGTTTGGTCGGCTGCCGATTTCGAGAACTTTCTGGAACCACGTCCGGATCTTGCACCCGTACTCGAGAAGGAGTTGGAGTCGGTCGTCGAGTTGCTCGCAGAAAACGAATGGCCGTTTCGTATCCATGCGACCTACGATGAATCGATCGATCGGTTTCTTTCCGTGTTTGAACGCGTCAATGGCAGATCGCCTTTCAAGACACGTTTCATCATTGACCACGCAGAGACAGTGAGTGAGCGAAACATCGATCGCATCAACGCACTGGGTGGCGGAATTGCTGTGCAACACCGGATGGCATTTCAGGGTAAGTACTTTATTGATCGATATGGTCCGGGTTCTACAGAGTCGACACCGCCACTGAAGGAAATGTTGAGAAGTGGTGTGCCCGTAGGTGCTGGCACCGATGCGACGCGTGTTGCGAGCTACGACCCGTGGGTTGCGCTGTATTGGCTGGTTACCGGGAAAACGCTGGGGGGTATGCAACTGTACTCCGAAGGGCTTGACCGTTTGACAGCATTGCGACTCTGGACAAAGGGCTCTGCGTGGTTCTCCGGAGAGCATGATGTCAAAGGTAGTCTGAGCGCAGGACAGTATGCTGACCTGGCCGTGCTTTCCGATGACTTTTTCGCAATCGAGCCGGAGGACATCCGCCAGATAACCTCAGTGATGACTATCGTCGATGGGCGGATCGTCTACGCCTCGGATGACTACTCCAACTTGTCTCCGCCGTTGCCACCCGCCTCGCCAAGCTGGTCGCCGGTGGCGCATTACCATGGTGCACATCGCGGTCCGGCGGCGATGCACGCTTGTCACGGTCATGACCATGAGCACCATCATTGCGGTTTGCACGGCAGCGATCGAACGATCGCCTGGTCACAACCTGTGCCTACCGATGACCCCCACGCATTCTGGGGCGCACTCGGCTGCTCCTGTTTCGCTTTCTGATGAGCGGCGCGGCGAGCACATCTGCCTGGGCGCCATTCCGCCACAGCGCGTTTGCGCTGCTTTGGACCGCAACCCTCGTCAGCAATATCGGCACATGGATGCACGATGTGGGCGCAGGGTGGTTGATGACCACGCTCAACCCCCGGCCGGAGGTTGTCACTCTCGTGCAGGCGGCGACGACCCTACCGATCTTTCTGTTTGCACTGTTTGCCGGAACACTCGCTGATCGCATCGACAAGCGAAAATTGCTCGTCACCGTCAATCTGTTGCTGGTCGCGGTCATAGGATCACTTGCCGCGTTGGTTGCCCTCGAGCGCGTGACGCCCGTGCTGTTGATCGTATATACATTCGTGATCGGTACAGGCGCGGCATTCATGGGGCCGGCGTGGCAGTCGATCGTGCCGGAGCTCGTACCACGGGACGTACTTAAACCCGCCATCGCCTTGAACTCCATGGGTCTGAATATCAGTCGGGCAATCGGTCCTGCAGTCGCAGGATTCCTGATAACGACCGTTGGTTTGGCTGCACCTTTCGCGTTGAATGCGGTGAGTCATGTATTGATTGTCGTTGCGCTCTTGATGTGGCGAAGACCCGCGGTCAAGCACGCCGCGTTGCCGCCCGAACCACTAGGCGCTGCGATGATGACGGGCCTTCGTCATGCTGCTCACAATGCGCCTTTGAAGGCGACGCTGATCCGTGCCGTAGGCTTTTTCGTATTCGCCAGCGCCTATTGGTCGCTCTTGCCATTGGTCGCACGTGCCACTCCAGGCGGAGGTGCACAACTGTATGGGGTGTTGCTCGCAGCGATTGGTGCCGGTGCAGTATTCGGTGCGCTGATGTTACCCAAAGTCAGGAATCGGCTGGACACCAATCTCGTCGCAGCGATGGGTGTTGTTGTGACCGCATCTGCCATGCTGCTCCTCGCGTTGATCTCCCAGCTCCAAATGGCGGTTGGTGCCGCCTTCCTCGGTGGATTGGGTTGGATTGCGGTCCTGACCAGCCTGAACATCTCGGCACAAACCGCGCTCCCAAACTGGGTCCGCGCGCGTGGCCTTGCTGTGTTCATGATGGTGTTCTTCGGGTCGATGGCGATCGGCTCGACGCTGTGGGGTCAGGTCGCGGGTGCGACTTCCGTGGACCTCGCGTTGATCGTCTCAGCTATTGGTGCGTTGTTGGCGATTCCTCTGACTTGGTCTGCAAAGCTGGGTCAGGGTGAACAGCTCGACCTCAGTCCTTCGTCATACTGGCCGGCGCCGGCGGTTTCCCGGGACATCTCGCAGGCCGAAGATCGCGGGCCGGTGATGATCACCATCGAGTATTCGATCAGTGCGTCGAGATCGCATGAATTTATCGCCGCCATTCACGAGCTTTCGGGCGAACGTTATCGAGACGGTGCTTACGACTGGGGTGTTTACCAGGATGTGGAGCACCCCGAACAGTGGGTTGAGTGGTTTCTCGTCTCGAGCTGGAATGAGCACCTGCGTCAGCATGATCGTGTAACCGTTCATGACCAGGAGCTTCAGAGTGCGGTACGAGCGCTCCACGAGGCCCCGGAGCCACCGGTGGTGAGACATTTCTTGGCGCCAAAGCGGACCGCGTAACCCGGAGTTAGACCGATGAATATCAAAACAGCACTCGGATTTGTTCTTGCATTTGCGATCGGTGCCGTATGCCGTCTTTCTGCCATCCCGGTACCTGCGCCTCCGGTTCTGATCGGTGCGTTGCTGGTGGTTGCCATGACGTTGGGCTATACACTCACAGATCGGCTCGCATCTCACCGTGAAGCTACGCGTCGACAGCAATGTGGAGGGCCGACCGGGTCAACCAAAGGGGCGAGCTCATGACTGCCGCACTTGGGCTAGTTCTCGGGCTGACCATTGGCGCAGCCTGCCGTTGGTTCGATCTCCCCCTGCCAGCACCACCCCGACTGACAGGCGCTTTGCTCGTTGTGTGTATGACCCTGGGGTTTATCGTAACCGGCGAATTGATCGGTACAGGTTAGAATAAGAATCATGATGTCTCATGAGATGAACGGTGATCTCTCTGCTCGTGTGTCCATGCACACTCGAGACATGGAATGGGCGGCCAGCCCGAGTGGCACGGTGTGGCGCAAGCGATTGCATTTGGTCGGGCCACTTGAAGCAGGCCAGGTGACGTCGGTCGTGCGCTATGAGCCTGGCTCCAGCTTTCCGGAGCACGATCACCCGGAGGGCGAAGAGATTCTCGTGCTTGAAGGGGTGTTTTCCGATCATCAGGGAGACTGGCCGGCGGGCACCTACTTGCTCAACCCCGAGGGATTTCGCCATGCGCCTTCCTCCGAGCCGGGCTGTGTACTACTGGTCAAGTTGCGCCAGTACTCTGGTGAGGGGCGTGCACACCATGCGATTCCTGTTGCCGAGCTTGAGTGGCGGTCAGTGGCGCCGGGTGTCGAACAGAAACTGCTCTATTCCGATCCGAATTTTCCCGACGAAACGGTTATCGAGCGATGGCGGCCCAACACAGAACCCGTGACGCGCAAATTAATCGATGGCGCAGAGGTGTTCGTACTGAAGGGCAGTTTTACTGAGTCCGGTGAGCGATTCGATACCGGTAGCTGGCTGCGAATCCCCCCGGGCGGTGATTTTTCGCCCGTTACCAGCGAAGGCTTCGAAGCGTATGTAAAGATGGGCGGGGTCAGTCACCTGCGCTCTGTAGAGACTCCCTAGCGAGGTCGATGATGGCAGCGTCGACCCAAAAGATTTCCTGATTGCTTGTATAGAACAGGAATCGACCATCCCGGGTTACAAATGGGCAAAATTCGATACCTTCGGTATTGATGCGCTCACCGAGAGATACACCTCGAGACCAGGTGCCATCCGCTTGACGGAACGTTACGTAAAGGTCGCGCGCCTGCCCTTTGATTCGCGTTGATCCAAAAATAATGTAGCTGCCATCCGGCGCAATAAAAGGGTCTGCTTCATAGGCTTTGGTGTTGGCGCGCCCGGGGAGTATTTGGATATCCGCGCTGTCGGGTGTTTGGATAAATATGTCGAAATCGGAGTCAGAGCTGCCGCTCCGATTACTGGCGAAGACCATTTCCCCGATATCACTGAACGACACGTAGTACTCGTTGAACTCGGAATTGATCTCATCAGATAGCGCTTGCGGCTCACTCCATTGGCGCCCTTGTCGTGTGACGAAATACAGATCGTAGTTCGGATTCTCCGGGTCACTGCTGGCACGAGTGGAGATAAAGTACAGGCGCGTACCATCGCGACTCAGGAACGGATCTGCGAACGAATGCTGCGGATCAGACAAGATGCGCGTCGGTGTTTCCCAACCGTCTCGCGTGTTGCGTGTTGTGAAAATTTCTCCTCGACCCTCGTTGGCCACCGCGAAAAACATCTCTCGCCCATCCGGTGAGAACACCGAGCCATATTCATAGCGATCAGCCAGAGAGATGACACCGGGCGCAAATACCTTCGGTGTTACCCCGGGTGGTGTTTGTCCCAAATAGGCTCCGGACGCGAGTCCGACCAGACCTTTGCTGACCAACAACGCACGCAGCGCCGCTTCGCTTTCCATTGGATGAATGAGCGCGGTGTAGGGTCGTCCGCGCTCAGATGCGATGGCAGCGACGCGCCCTTGGCCAAGAAGCATCGTGTCGGGTTCGACCTCTGCAATCGAATCCTCATAGGCTTGCTGCGCGGTGATGGTCTCCCACCCTGATGCGTGCAGTGCGTCGATCAGATCATCGACGAACAATGCGGCCAGTTCGTTCTCATGCAACAGCAGTACGTGCGCTGGGGATCTGCCGAGAGTATCGACAGCGATTTGGTCGTAGAACTCGATAGCGCCCAGCAGCACTTCCACATAAAGCTCACGCCACGCATCCAGTTCGACGGGTCGATTCCCCTTAACGGCCTCGCTGAATAATGCCTGTAGATACCAGTCATAGTTATCGATGGTGACATAGCCGGCCCGCATCCCCATGTCGTTGAGTCCGGCACGAATGGCATCGCGCTTTGCGCTTGTGTTGCCCTCGTGCAGGTATGGGAATCGATAGAAGCGCTCATACCCCGAATACGCCGCCAGTGTCGCTTCCGCGGTTTGAATATCCGCCAGAAAAACCTCAGCTTCGGTGCGGTTGGCCGAAGCGTGCGAATGCGAATGGTTGGCGATGCTGTGGCCCGCCTCGAGGTACTGCTCGAGTCGATTCGAACCCTCCGCTCCTTGCCTCTCGAGATTACTCGTCGTTGCGAAAAACATGGCTTTTGTGTCGGAGCTTGCCAGCGCATCAATGAGCATTGTGGTGCGCTGTTCTTCGCTCATCAGGGCACCGGACGGGCGGGGCGCATCGTCGAAAGTGATTGCGATCTGACGCTTCGCACTCGCTTCCTGAGCTTGTGCGGGTGTTGTTAAAACCAACCCGATAGCTATCAACGAAGAAAAGCCAAGCACATGTGAACGTCGTATCAATGACATCGGATTTTGAAGAATGCTCATGGCGAAACCCGGATGCCGCGAATGGTGAGGTAGAGGCTCAATGAGACCAGTGCGATCAGATTGCAGAGGATGAAGGCCATCGTCACAGAGTTGTTTGCAAGGACTCCTATGAAGTCCCGTGCAACGACAGTCGTGGCGACGAACAGCGAAGCAAAGACACCCCATCCCGCCAGTGTCGTTGGCACGAGACGACTCGTCAGGAGCAAAAAGAACACGCCAGCTTTACCAAGCGAGCCGATGATAACGCCCATGTGGAACGTCGTGTACTCGCCTGTGATCAGCGTCTTGATTGAGTTTAGTCGGACTTCGGTCGCCAGCAAGTCGGTATTCGGTACGCTAAGTAGCTCAGCGATCGTCAATGCGGCCATACCGCCGATTAGAGAACACAATGCAGCGGCGATACCACTGATTGCACTGACCGACGCAAGCACCGCACCATGCGCAAACAAGACTCGCAGGATCGCAATCGAGAACGTGACCTCGAGGAGGAATGTCAGAATTGCAAGGTAGGCCTTGGCGCGCAGCCGTTGCTCCGCGTCGAGCATGTTGATGGCGACCGCCTCTACGTCGGCTGACAGGTTGATATCGATGCCGGCGGTGACAAATATCACCGTCACGACACCTACGACAATACTCAACAACAATGCGGCGCCCGCAACTCTCGCTGCCTGTGATTGAATCACTGGTGCTTCACTACTCATTCTCAAATGCCTCGAGGATACTGGCAGCAATATCCCATCGATTCATGTGCGGACTGGCGAAGTCGAGCCCACGACGAACGATCACGAGATCATGCGACGGAATGATGATGACGTACTGCCCACGGTTTCCTGCAGTCGCGTATGCGTCGCTCGGTACGTCTGTGCGTTCATCGGGCACCAACCAGAACTGACCACCGTAGAAATTGCCCCGATCTTTGGTTGACGGCGCAGGTGTTCGGACGAAGTCTATCCAGTCTTTCGAGACCAGTTGCTCGTCGTTCCAGCGACCATCGTTCAGGTAAAGCAACCCGAAGCGCGCGAGGTCACGTGCGTTGGTATAGACCTGACTGCTTAGAATGAAGTCGCCGAATCGGTCGGTGCTCAGAAGGGTATTCTGCATGCCAAGCGGTTCGAGTAGCGCCTTTCTCGGATACTCGTGGTAGGCCGCTTCGTTCCCCAGCGCTTTTTTCATCGCCAACACAGCGAGCAGCGTGTCGTAGTTCTCGTAGTCCCAGTGACTGCCAGGTTCGCGCACCAGGCCGCGTCTGCGCGCCCCGTCAATCGAACTCGCCCCGGCCCAGTAGGCAAGCCCTGAACCGGTCGCATACTCGAGGTTGAAGCTGTCGACAGGCAGCAGACCACTCGACATGTTGAGAGCGTGGCGAAGTGTGATGTTCGTGCGCGCATCGTTTGCGGGGCCTGGTTGCTCGGGCAGCCATTCGATAGGTAGGGGCTCATCCAACCCAAGCTTGCCCTCGTCGACCAGCACGCCAATCAAAGTGACGGCGATGCTCTTCGCGGTGGACCATGTCCTAGTTCTCGTGTCGCGGTCGATGCCATCTCGATAGCGCTCATGGATGATCTTGCCATTGTGTACAACTAGTAGACTCAGCGTGATCTGGTTGTCACGCTCGGGTGCAAAAATCGCATCGGAGGCAGCTTGCAGTTGCTCTGCGTCGACCGTCGCGGGCAGAACGATCGGGTCAACCTTGTCGCCCATTGGCCAGGCGATATCGGACCGATCCGTGCGCGCGTATGACAGCTGGGGTAGGTCAGAGATATCCGCTTCCGTTTGATCAGGTGCCATGACCACACAGCCGACGCCCTCGCGATAGGCGGCCATGATTCTCGTTCCATCGGCACCACCGCCGACGCTGACCAGACGCGCAGCTTGATCAATCCTGATGCTGTCGGTTACCGGTCCTCCGAAACGTTCCTGAGTCAGGTAGGCGAGCTCCTCGCTTCGGACTTGTTCCAACGATCGCTCGGACGTGAACAGACCGTTGCACATCAACACTGCCTGAACTCCATTGCGGATCATCTTTCGCTGTGGAGAGAAGTAGTCGTAATCGGCGTGTGCTTGAGATCCCGAAACGGCCAGTCCAGCGACGAGGGCATATATCGCTACGCGCATCGCAATACCTTGTGAACTTCTACGGCCAAGAGCCTATCATGCGATCAGCGTAGGTTTTGCCAGGCGGGCGACGGACATTATGGATTTCTCAGGTCTTGAACACTGGGCAACGACAAACTGGGTCAAGCTGGCGACCACGCTAGTGGTGTTGGTGATCTATGTCGTAATCGACCGATTCAGCACGCCGCGGATCGAAGCGCAGGCCGATCACAGTCGATTGAAAGAGGATGCGACGGACAGAACGGTTCGATTGGCTCGATTTATTACGGCGCTAGCAGGCGGTTTGATTTTGGCCATGGTCTGGGGAGTCGAGGTCGGCTCCTTGATGGTGATCGCCGGTACGGCGTTGACCTTGCTCGGTGTTGCGCTGTTCGCCAATTGGTCTTTGTTATCCAACGTCACCGCGTATTTCATTTTGCTATTACACCCGTCGTTCCGTCGCGGCACTTTCGTTCGATTGTTGGAAGGGGACAACTATGTCGAAGGCTATATTGCTGACCTGAATTTCTTCAGTACGCGCATGCTGACAGAGAATCGGGAAACCATCGTCTACCCTAACAATCTGGTGCTTGGAAGGACGGCCTTAATTAATCCGCGCGACCGCTTAAATGGTGTCGGTAAGCTGCCCGCAACTCAGGTCCCCAGCACCCCTGTCGATGATGCCGACGAGTAGGGCACTTAAAGGTGACTTTGCGCATAAGTTGGAAATAGCGACGCCACTTAGCTCTGAGTTAGTATTCAACTTGCACTAATGATCGTTTCGTCCCTTAACGGCACCTATTTCCCGGACCAGCCTTCCATGCGGTGCGAGAGCGAGCTTCGGCTTTCGGCCAATAGCGGACTGTGACCATACTATAATCACAAGCCAGCGGAAGCCCGTTATCAAGCCGGAAACTCGACTTATGCACTGTCGACTTGACGGGGAAGCTTACGAGACCTTCTATCGCTATCTGAGATCTGTGTCAGTTGCATTGACGACACCATTACAGAATATAGTCATTGAACAATTGAATAAACACAGCAAATGCCACCGAACCCCACGCCGCAAAAAAAATGAGTCCGTGCGCGTACACTCCCGGCGGTACACTCTCATTTTGAGCTCTCGCCAGCTTTCGCACTGTGAACCAATCCTTAATGATCCCGTTAAACCAAAAGTCCACAGCTACACTCTTGGTAGGGTCAAACGTCCTATAATAAGGGACCAAAACGAACAGATAGGACGCGAGAAGGGGGAACCAAAGGACCATAAAAACATAGAAAAAGAATCGTGTAATTGGGAGCGCATCCACCATTAGTCGTCACCTACTCCAGGAGTAGCAAAGTCTTCGAAAAAGTTTTCGTACAGGCACTCACAATCATCCGATCCTGGGATTCGTAGCTGATACGACCTGAGTTCTCTAGATACCTTCCTGCCTGACGACTTACTTCGGGGGCTGAAGAATATCTCGAGCGGCAGCAATGTATATGGACTCCCCCAGTCTAGCAAACGGATACCGTGATCAGATTTCAGACGCGAATGTATATCTGGCCTTTTGACGGAGACGCTATCTCCTGGCCCACTATGTATGCGCACTCCGGTTCCTCAAAGGGTCATTGGGCTCTAGGGCCTCGTTGCAGTGTAGGTTTCGCCGGAGCAGATATCTTTATCTGATACGTGGTTTCTGTTTGCAGGACGTTCTAGGCAGCCATCTCCAGTTGCGGTCGACGTTGATATTCAGTTCCCTGGGTCACCATCGCCCAGGCCGTTCTCACGTTCTTGTTGGCCAGTGCGATCGCCGCCCGGCTGACGCCGTTGCGTTCAACGATCGCTTGTAGCCACTTATCCTTGCAGCCCTTGGGCTCTTTCATGCGGTAGGTGTAAGCGCGAGCACCGAGGATCAGGACCGATCGGAGCCGGCTGTTACCAACCTTCTTGCTCAGGCCAACGATGTTGGTCTTACCGCCGCTGCTGTACTGTCGAGGGGCAAGACCGAGATAGGCGGCGAACTCGCGACTTCCGCTGAACGCTGTTCCGG
>JBCBKO010000006.1:0-207700 GCA_038521865.1 Pseudomonadota bacterium
GACCGCAACGACCGTGGAGCAGGAAATCGAACGTGCAAAACAGGCGCTGTCGGCCGCCGGTGTTGCACTCGAAATCAGTGACGATATTCCGCCGCTGGATCCTACTGTCAGTAAGGCGCTCGGTCTCACAATTCGCGAAGCCACGACCAACATCGTGCGGCATGCGAACGCCACCCAGGCGCGTATTGCGTTTCGCTATGACGGTGAGACCCTGGAGGTCGTGGTGCGCGACAACGGTCAGGGTGCACTGGAAGACATGAAGGAAGGCGCCGGGCTCAGTGGTCTTCGAAAACGGGTACGTGCACTCGGCGGAAAAACGGCCATTCAGATGCAGTCCGGAACCGAAGTCAGGATTTCGCTGCCTTTCGAGCACAGCGGGGCTTCTGCGTGATCCGAATCGTACTTGCCGAGGACCAGTCGATGCTGCGCGGTGCACTCGCAACACTGCTGGCGCTCGAAGACGACATCGACATCCTGAGTGATGTCAGTGACGGCGACGCGGCATGGCAGTGTATCCGAGACCAAAAACCCGATGTCTTGGTGACCGACATCGAAATGCCAGGACGAACGGGCATCGATCTCGCAGAAGCGATTCGCACGCACAAACTCGATACCAACGTTCTGATCGTGACCACGTTCTCACGCCCTGGTTACCTGCAACGTGCACTTCAGGCCGGCGTTCTCGGCTACATTTTAAAAGACTCATCCAGCAGCACACTCGCCGACGCCGTGCGTAAAGTCGCACGAGGTGAGCGCCATGTGCCACCAGAGCTCGCTGAACTCGCGTGGACCACACCCGACCCATTGACCGACCGCGAACGACAGGTCCTGCGCTATGCCGAAGCGGGTTTATCCAACAAGCAAATTGCCGCGGAGCTATCGTTGTCGGTCGGGACCATCCGCAACTACCTCACTGATGCAATGCACAAGCTGAATGCGACCAATCGTATCGAGGCATTCAGAAGCGCACGCGAACTCGGCTGGCTCTAACCTGCTCCGGCACCGTACAAGGCCCTCGGTGACCGCGGAGTCACGCGGGCTTGGCGATGAGCGCTCGCTCATGTCACGATTCGCCGATGTCCGACGCTCCATCTTTTTGTCCCAACTGCGGTAACCCGCTCGCAGCAGATGATCGTTTCTGCTCGCAGTGTGGGCAAAAAGTCTTGTCTCCCGAGGATCGTCGACTCGCCAGCTTGCTCAAGGAGAGCATCGAGGAGATGACCGACTTGCGCGGACGCGTGTTGCCGTCGATCGGCACGCTGCTGTTTCGACCAGGGGCCTTAGCCCGCTTTTATCAGATCGGACGCCGGCGCAGTTTTCTTGCGCCGATCTCCTTGTTCCTGTTCGCCAACGTTTTGTATTTCCTGATTCCGGGACTGAATGATTTTCAGGTGTCACTGCTGGATCAGATCACGCTGCAGCCATATAGCGAATGGGCAGCGTCTGCCGTGGACACTTATCTAGATACCGAACCCGGCGGCGCTTTGGCCATGTTCCGGAACGGTGACCCAGCGTATCTCGAATTATCGAACCTCTACACGCTGCGCGCCGCGGATATCTCGAAATCCATCATCATCCTGCATGTGCCATTTTTGGCTGCGCTCACGGCACTGTTGGTCATCGACAAGCGACTACCCTACGCCGATCACCTGGTGCTGGCGTTGCACTACATGGCCTTCATCATGCTGTTTTTCGTGATCGCGCCGAATGTGCTGTTGCCGTTAGCGCGCATGGTAATCAACCCAATCTGGCCCGAAGCACCACTCAAGCGGATCATTATCAGCCTGATGTATTTGTATACCGCTGTGATGTTCCGAACCGCGTTCCAACTGCCATGGTGGCGCGTAGTACCGACAACCGTCGTGTTCCTGATCGGGTACGGACTGATCCACTCGTTTTATCGACTGGTCCAGTTCTTCGTCGTGTTCAGCTCGCTGTAGCGCGAACGTCGTCACCGTGCTCGACGACGGCGTCGAGCAGTAGATCCATATCCGACACGGTGCTGCGGTGATTGGTGATCGCCACCCGAATGACGAAGCATCCATCGCGTCGCGTACTCGAAGGTACGGCGAGCCCACTCTCCTGGATGCGTAGCAAGATCTCACGATTCCATCCGTCGAGTGTTTCGTCGTCGACACCGTCAGCGACATAGCGAAAACACACGATGTTGAGCGGCGCCGGTTCGAAGAGCTCAAGCTGCTCATGCTGGCGAACACGCTGTGCGAGGTGCTGCGCCTGTTCCACGTTTTGCGCGACGATAGCGCCAATTTTGTCGATGCCGTGATGCTGGAACGCAACCCAGGCCTTCAGCGCCCGGAACCCGCGACTGAGCTGGGGGCCCATCGCCGCGAAGTGCAGATCCTGCGGCTGAATGCCGCGACCGGGCGGTGTCAGGTAGGCCGCTTGTGTCGCGAACGCTTGCTCCTGAAGCGCTCGATCACGCACCAGAACCGCGCCGATCTCATACTGCAAAAACCCCCACTTGTGCAGATCGAACGCGATCGAGTCTGCGCGCGCCATCCCATCCGTCAGGTGTTTGAGCTTCGTGGAAAACGCCAGCAACGCACCGAAAGCACCGTCAACATGAAGCCAAAGCTTCTCGCGCTCACAAAAATCGGCCAACGCGTGCAAATCATCGATAGCACCGCTATCGACAGTGCCCACATTCGCGACCACGGCCAGCGGCATCTTTCCCGCCTTGCGATCATCGGCAACCGCCTCTGCCAAGGCGGACAAATCCACGCGATGTTGATCATCGGCAGCCACACGGACCATGGAATCGCGGCCCATGCCGATGATGTCACAGCCCTTCTCTGCCCAGCTGTGCGTCACCGAGGAGCCATAGATCCGAAATGCGGGTAGTCCGCTCAGTCCCTGGTGACGCACACGCTCGGGATCGGCCGCGTTTCTAGCCACGATCAATCCGATGACATTAGCCATCGTGCCGCCGCTCACAAACAAACCACCGGCTGTGGTGGGGTAGCCCATGATCTCGCAACACCACGCAATCGTCTGGTCTTCGATCTCGCTCGCACTCTGATCGTAGCCGGCCAGGTGTGAGTTCATACCCGCCGCGACCATATCGGCGATCATACCGTCGATGGTGCCGTTGCCCATCACCCAGCCATAAAAGCGCGGGCTGATATTGCCCGTCGGGTAAGGGATGACTGCGTCGCGCAAACGGTCGCAGACGGCATCCAGCGTCTGTCCTTGCCGCGGCACTGGCTCACGAAACGAATCTCGAATCTCCTCAGGCAAGGGCTGCCAGGCGGGTCGATCACCGACATCCTTCAATCGATCAAAAAGCACATCGAGTAATTCATGCGCATTGCGCCGCGCACCCTCCCAATCCTCAGGATCCAGATTGATTTCGTGTCTGTTTTTTTGCATTAGCCTTGTCCCTAGGCGTTGATCACATTCCAGACCCGGCTATCGCTGCCGTCGCCATGATGCGCCAGCATGGCCAACAGCAGCTCCGCGGTTGCGAGCGCGTCGACCAGACAATCGTGAGATGCATATGCGGGCAAACGGTATTCGCTGCGCAGATCCATCAGTCGCAATGACTCGGGTCCCCCAAGGTGATGCTGTCTCGCCGCGCGCACTCTTGCAAGTGCCAATGTATCGATCACCGGCACGTGCATCGGCACACCCCCCAGCCGGCAGCACTCGCGATCGAGAATCGCCTTGTCCAGCCCCGCATGGTGTACCACCAGAACGCGACCCGCCATCACTTCGAACACCCGCGCCATTGCTTCATCGATATCACGACCATCGGTCAAATGGGTGTCCGTCAATCCATGAATCGTTGCGCTACTGCCCACCTCCTCATCGGGACTGACGAGCCAGCGTTCGGCGCTCGACAGATCCACTCGCCCCTCGCGGACAATGACCCACCCAACGCTGAGCACACTCGCGTTCTGCGTATCGAGTCCGTTGGTCTCCATGTCCAGTGCCACCAACTCAACGTCGCCGATAGCGGCATCGGCCGCTGGCAATGCGGTACTCAGGAGCCGGCTAACGGCATCGTCCGTCACTCGCTTGCGTGCACGCCAGCGTCGCCATTGAAGCCAGGCTCGACTCATGCCAGGTGGAATCGATTCAGTAGCGCAGCCTGGCTGGTCCGAACCTGCGCAAACGCGGCTTTCAAATTCTGTCGATTCAGTGCGGACAGGCGATTCGGTGCGAGGTGATTGTCAGGCTCTTCGCCGCGGGCCATCTGCTGGCTCTGATGCTCAAGGCGCAGGCGCTCGATAAAATCCAGCGCATCGCGCAGGTTCGCGGCGTCAACGGATGACAGCTCACCAGCGGCGGCCGCCGCTTTGAGTCGGTTTCTGGTGCCAATGCGCATCTCACCCGCCGCGAGTGAGCGAATCCTTGCGATCTCGACAATCGGCATAATGCCGCGCAACTTGATATCCAAAGTATCGCGGTGCTCACCGCTGCGCTCCACCACAAACTGGCGGAACAAACCGAGCGGCGGCTGAAACGTCATCGCGTTCTTTGCCATGAGGGCGAGAAAGATCTCGTTTTCCTTCGCCATGTCGCGGATGCTCGATTTGAGCGAATCCACCAACCGCGAGTCGCCGGCGACCGACTTCAGATCGAAAAAAATGTTGGCGTGCATCAGCGCCTTTTGCTCGGGGACGGTGATCCACTCGCGAAAGTACTTACGCCATTGCGAAAGTGGTTGGCGCCATTTGGGGTTCGATGCCATCACATCGCCCGGACAGTACACGTACCCACACGCGTCCAGCCCGTCGTTGACGATCTTCGCCATCGCAGCGAAGTAGCTATCCATCTCAGGCGTCGCATCGTCGGCCAGCACCAACGCGTTGTCCTGATCACTCTTGGCCGATTGTTCCGTGCGCCCTTGTGAACCCATCGCAACCCACGCAAATCCGCACGGTGGCGTACCGAGCTCGTTGATGGCGATGCGCACGAGCTGGCGCGTCGCTGTATCGGTGACCGTCGTGATGAACTTGCCAAGCTGCTCACCGCTCGCACCCGCGTCGATTTGGCCAGCTATTAAGGCAGGCAGTCTTTCACACGTGTTAACCAGCCCCTCAGCGGTCATCTGCTTGCCCAGATCGCTGATCAGGTAGAGCGGATGCTCGGTTTCAAGACGCATGAAGTCGCTGCGCGAGACCATCCCTACCAGCTGGTCATCGCGAACGACCGGAAGGTGATGAATGTTGTGTTGCATCATGGTGAGCGCTGCCTCAAACGCCATGGCGTCCGACTCCAGCACAATCGGTGCAGCCGTCATGATGTCTGAGACCGGTGCTGTCGCGTCCTTGGCCACTGCAACGACGCGGGAGCGAATATCCCGATCGGTGACGATGCCAACACACTGCTCCGATTCACCGGTAATCAGCATCGCGGAGACGCGTTCGGCAACCATCGCCTGTGTGGTCTCGCGGATCGTTGCACCAGCGTCGATCGTGACCGGCTCACGCGTGATCAGCGCGCCGACAGACTGATCCAGTGCACCCTGATAATCCGCCGACTGATCGACCTTCAGCAGCCGATCGGCCAATTGGCGAATAAAAAAGGTTTCAAAAGCTTGCGACGACTGGCGCAGGGTCCCAAATGCGTCCGCGGGTAGCTCGTAGAGCAGCGCATCCTCGATCGCGACCGCGTCGCGCCGAACCTCTCGCTGCTCCATCACCGCCGGGAACCCAAAGCATTCGCCTTCACCGAGGCGCATCTGGAGCTCGCCGTTTTCCGTGAGCAAATCGACCGCACCACTGCGAACGACGTACACCGTGTCGTTTTCGCCGCCCGCCTTGAGAATCCGCTTGCCTTTACGGGCATAGCTGACCTTCAGGCTACGGGCCGCGATCGCTCGACCCTCTCCATCGAGTAGCTCGAATCCCGGCAGGTCTTCGAGGAAGCCGAGAATATCCGGTAGTTCGTTCATTGCGACATCCTAGCGTGAACCCGTAAACCCCCGAAACGAGGACTAGACCTTGGTCTAATCCTTATCGCTCGAGCCGCCAAAACGACTATGATCAGAGCATCTCATTTTGCGGGGGCAATCGAAATGACCAAGACCTACCCGGTATCGGGCTACTACAAGGACCACGCACTCGTTGACGAAGCGGGCTACGAGGCGATGTACCAGCGCTCGGTCGAGGACAACGAAGGGTTCTGGGCCGACATGGCAAAGCATATCGACTGGATCAAGTCGCCCACGCAAATCAAGGATGTTTCCTACGCCAAAGACGATCTGCACATTCGCTGGTATGAAGATGGCGTTCTGAACGTCTCGGCCAATTGCGTCGATCGCCACCTCGCCGACAAAGCCGATCAAACGGCCATCATCTGGGAAGGTGACGATCCCGCGACTGACGAACACATCACCTATCAGCAACTATACGAACGCGTGTGCCGGTTCGCGAACGTGCTGAAGAAAATCGGCGTCAAGAAAGGGGATCGAGTCACGCTGTACATGCCGATGATTCCGGAAGCCGCGATTTCGATGCTCGCGTGTGCACGGATTGGCGCTGTGCATTCGGTGGTATTCGGCGGGTTCTCGCCCGACGCGCTGGCCGGTCGAATCATCGACTGCGAGTCGAACGTCGTGATTACCGCGGATGAAGGTCGCCGCGGCGGCCGCACGATCCCGTTAAAAGACAACGTGGATGCCGCCGCGAAGATTGACGGCGTCACCACACTCGAAAAAGTCCTGGTAGTAAAAAACACGGGTGGCGTTGTTGCCTGGGATGCCAATCGTGACGTCTGGCTGCACGAGGCGGAGGTCGGGGTCGAGGCAACTTGCGAGCCCGAGCCGATGAATGCTGAGGACCCCCTGTTCATCCTCTATACCTCTGGCTCAACCGGAACACCGAAAGGCGTCCTCCACACCACAGGCGGCTATCTCGTCTATGCCGCAACGACGTTCCGCTATGTGTTCAATTACCAGCCAGGTGACATCTATTGGTGCACAGCGGATGTGGGTTGGGTGACCGGGCACAGCTACATCGTGTACGGGCCGCTCGCGAGCGGCGCGACGACGTTAATGTTCGAAGGTGTGCCAACCTATCCCGATGCCAGCCGCTTGTGGGCCGTATGCGACAAGCATGAGGTCAACATCTGCTACACCGCGCCCACAGCAATCCGGGCATTGATGCGCGAAGGTGACGCCTTGGTTGAGAAAACCAGTCGTCAATCACTGCGACTGCTCGGATCGGTGGGTGAGCCGATCAACCCGGAAGCCTGGGAGTGGTATCACTCGGTGGTTGGCGAGGAACGTTGCCCGATCGTCGATACCTGGTGGCAGACCGAAACCGGCGGCATCCTGATCTCGCCTCTCCCGGGGGCGACGACACTGAAGCCGGGCAGCGCGACGCGGCCTTTCTTTGGCGTGCAGCCCGCCATCGTCGACAGCGAAGGCGTCATTCAGGAAGGCGCAACTTCCGGCAACCTCGTGTTAACCGATAGCTGGCCCGGACAGATGCGGACCGTTTACGGTGATCACCAGCGCTTCATCGACACCTACTTCTCGACGTTCGAGGGTTACTACTTCACCGGCGACGGTGCGAATCGGGACGAAGACGGCGACTACTGGATCACCGGTCGTGTCGATGACGTACTGAACGTATCCGGCCATCGCATGGGTACGGCCGAGGTCGAAAGTGCGCTCGTCGCTCATGATGCGGTCGCCGAGGCCGCTGTCGTTGGCTACCCGCATGACATCAAGGGACAAGGCATTTATGTCTACGTTACTCTGATGGATGGTCATACCCCGAGCGACGATCTGCTCGGCGACCTGCGCGCCTGGGTGCGCAAAGAAATCGGCCCGATCGCCACACCGGATTTGATCCAGTGGGCGCCCGGTTTGCCGAAGACACGCTCCGGCAAGATCATGCGGCGAATTCTGCGCAAGATTGCAGAAAACGAGTACGGTAACCTCGGTGACACCTCCACTCTGGCAGATCCGAGTGTCGTGGATGATCTCATCGAAAATCGGATGAATCGCTAAAGGAGTCCCGCTATCACTTCGACGGTTATTATTGCTGACGACCACCCGCTGTTTCGCGAGGCCTTGATGCACGCGATACGTGCGAGCGTCCCCGGCGCAAACATCGTCGAAGCGGAGAGTCTCGCGACGCTGCAGGATGCGCTCGCTGCCAATCCGGAGTGCGAGCTGCTGCTTTTAGATTTGAACATGCCAGGTGTTAGCGGTTTCTCCGCGTTGGCGTATGTCCGCAGCAACTACGACACCTTACCCACGGTGATCGTGTCGGCCGCGGATGATGCGATGATCGTGCGGCGTGCCATCCAGCACGGGGCCAGCGGCTTTATCTCGAAGTCATCTTCGATTCAGGACATCGAAGGGGGTATCCAGGCTGTGCTTCAAGGTGAGCTACAAGTGCCGGCGGGCGTCGATCTCGATGATGGCCCGATCGATGAGTCCGAGCAGGCGGTGGCCTCAGCGATGCAGGATCTGACACCGCATCAGTTCCGCGTTCTGATGATGTTGACCGAGGGCTTGTTGAACAAGCAGATTGCCTACGAGCTCGGAGTGTCCGAAGCAACCATCAAGGCCCACATCACGGCGGTGTTTCGAAAACTCAAGGTCAACAATCGCACTCAGGCGGTGCTGGCCGTGCAGAAGCTTGCTGTCAGTGACCCTGCAGCACTCGAGCTCAGTTACGCCTGAGCGGATCAGGCCGCCGAGCGGCGACCCAACAAACTGTTGATCAGGGCACGCAGCACCGCAGGCTTAACGGGCTTGCGCAGCATCCGGTGCCCACGCGCCGTAATCGCCTCGGCGACCGCATCGGTGTGATCTGCGGTTAGCACGATCGCCGGGATCTGCTGCCCAAGCGCTTTCCTGACCGCATCGATAACGTCGAGACCGGTGACACCACCATCGAGGTGGTAGTCCACCAACAAAATCGCAGGCCAGCGGCGCGCTTGCCGACGAATACCCAGCGCCGCCTCGACCGCCTCATTTTGGTCAGCGGCAGTCGTCGGGATCGCTCCCCAGTTGCTGAGGAGCCCGGCCATCGCGTCCAGAATGTCCGATTCGTTATCCACGCAGATGACGTGCTCACTGATGATCGTCGTGGGCTGACGCACGGTATCCGGCACCGGCTCTGGCAGTCGACCGGCGGGGGCACGTGGCACACTGACCTCGAAGGTACTGCCCCGCCCCGGCACCGAACGCATCGCGATCGGATGCTCAAGCAAGCGCGCGATCCGTCGCACGATTGCAAGACCGAGGCCAAGTCCGCGTTTCGCAGACTGGGCACTACCGGGCAGTCGGCGGAACTCCTCAAAGATCGCCTCATGGTGTTCTACAGGGATTCCGGAGCCGGTATCCACAACCTGCAGGGCGAGTTCATCCCCTCGCAAGCGACACCCGACCAATACACCACCGCGATCAGTGTAGCGCCGAGCGTTGGAAATGAAGTTCTGAAGAATACGCCGCACTAGCGATGCGTCCGTTCGAATCCAGTAGTCCGACGCCACGAACCGGAGCTCAAGATTCTCGTTCTCGAAGAGCGGCGCGAATTGCGTTTCCAGCTCTCGGAACAGCTCGCTAACCGGTATCGGGTTGACTTTCGGCGTCGGCGCCGCTGCGTCGAGTTTGGCGATATCGAGTAGCGCGGTCAGCAAAGACTCTACCGAACCCAAACCGCTCTGCACTCTATCAACGAGCACCCGCTGCTCTGAGGGAAGTCGCGCGCTGTTTTCCTGCAACAGCGCTGCAAACAGCTTTGTCGCGTTCAGTGGTTGCAACAAATCATGGGCGGCTGCCGCCAGGAAATGTGTTTTTGAGCGGTTGGCAACCTCAGCGTCCTGCTTTGCGCTCGCCAACTGATCCATCGCGTGACGCAGCTCCGCCGTGCGATCCGCAACTCGTTGCTCCAATTGATCCCGCGATTCTGTGAGCTCGCGTTCGGCCTCTTTAAACGCGGTGATATCGGTATAGGTCGTGACGTAGCCACCGCCTGTCATCGGCTGTCCACGAATCTGGATTACCTTGCCGTCGACGAATTGGCTTTCATAGGTGTAAGACGAACCACTGCGAAGATAAGCGAGACGCTTGGCGACGGCAGCGTCAGGTGCTTCATCACCGAAACGCCCGAGCGCCGCGTTGTGACGGATCAGCTCGGTAATCGGCTGGCCAACGTATACGAGCGTTTCGCTGTAGTTCATCAGTTCGAGATAGCGTCGATTCCATCCGATCAGTCGCTGCGAGTCATCGACAACACTGACCCCTTGCGACATATTTTCGAGCGTTGCCTCAAGCAACTGTCGGTTGAAGCGAATCGCCTCACCGGTCTCGTCGAGCAGCATCAGAACATCGCTGATGTTGCTGCCGCTCTGGCGTAGCGTGCTGCTAACAACCACACGCGCCGATGCTGCACCGATGGCACCGGAGAGCAATTTCTCCGTGAACCGGATGGCGACCATATCGGCGGTTTGATCGCCGTGGTAGGCGATGTCTCCTTGTGCAACCAGGTCCGCAAACGAACGTCTTGCATGTTCCGCGCCGACAAATCGCGCAGCCAGCGCTTGCAAGTCATCGATGGTGACACTCGCCGCTGCGAGGTCTGGCAGCTTACCCCCAACGTCTGGCAACCCGACGAAGGTATACGCCTGGCTGCGTTCGATGAGCCTCTGGCGGCGCGTCAGCGATACACCCACCAATACCGCAAGGTTGGCGCCGAGCGACCAGAGCACACCGTGTGTCAGCGGGTGCAGACCCGTATCAAACAACAATGCTTCCGGTCGCAACATCGACCAACCGAACAAGCCTTGCTCGACAATCGAAATCGGCAACGCACCAGATCGTGCGAGGGCCGGCAGGAACAGTGTGAACGCCCACAGCGCGAACCCCGCGCTCAGCCCCCCTAGTGCGCCGATGCGATTGGCGCCGGGCCAATACACACCCAACACAATCAGCGGTGCGAACTGCGCAGCGGCCGCAAACGACAGAAGACCAATGGAGGCAAGCGCCGTCGTTTCGTCCGTCACTCTGAAGTACGCAAGCGCAAGCAGTGCGATAACGACGATAGCAACGCGTCTCGCGGTCAGGATCAATCGAGGGAAATCGGTCAGCGTATCGCCCTGCACCGCACGAATCCGTACCATAGTGGGCACGACGATTTCGTTCGAAATCATGGTGCTCAGTGCTACGCAGGCAACGATCACCATACTCGTCGCGGCCGAGAACCCACCGACAAATGCCAGCATTGCAAGCAGCTCGTTGCCGAGCGACATCGGCAGCGCAAGCACGAACGTATCCGCGGCAACGCCCGCCGTCTGAAAGGCACGCAGCCCGGCGAGCGTGATCGGAATGACGGAAAGACTGAAGAGCACCAGATAGACCGGGAACAACCATCGGGCGATCGCCGTGTCTGCATCTGTCCTGGCCTCGACGATCGCAACATGAAACTGGCGTGGCAAACAAAGGATTGCAGCACCTGCCAGCAACACCTGCGTCAGGAAAGTCGCTGGCAGCCCACCACTTGTGAATACACCGCTCGTTGACGCAGGGGTCGCAGCGGGAGCGCCGGAGCCGAGCATCCACAGCGCCAGCGCGCCAATCGCGAGAAACGCGAACAGTTTCACCACCGACTCGAAGGCGATCGCCAACATCATGCCGTTGTGGTGCTCAGTGATATCGACCTTGCGGGTACCGAAGAGAATGGCGAATGCCGCGAGACCCAGTGCGATGATCAGGGCCGGGTCTAGCCAGGCACTAGTGCTGGACCACCCACCGGCGACCGTGGCAAAACTCGTGACAATCGCTTTCAGCTGTAGCGCGATATAAGGCACCGAACCGACAGTCGCAATCAAGGTAACCAACACCCCGAGGCCACGTGATCTGCCATAGCGCGCACTGATAAAATCCGCGATGGTCGTCAGCCGCTGGCGTCGACTGATCGCGATGATCCTCTCGATCAACGGCCAGGCGAGCATAATGGTGAGAATCGGTCCGAGATAAATGGGCAGGTACAGCCACCCCGCATTGGCGGCACTACCGACCGCCCCGTAGAACGTCCACGATGTGCAATAAACGGCCAGCGCGAGACTATAGACCACACCTCTTGCGCGACTGGATTGTCGACGCAACAGTGTCCGATCGCCCCAGCGGGCAATTGCAAACAGCAAGCCCACGTACGCAATACAAACCAGCGTCAAGAGCCACGTATTGATCAACGTGGTGTCCCCCTCTCGAATCGTCCCCCCGCACCGGCCCCACCAGCGCGATGCGATCAGTCTACTACTCAGGCGCACCACGGGCGAATCGCGAGGTCTAGCAAGTGAGTCAGTGTCGAAGATACAAGCTCGACAACGTTGTAGTGCATGGGCTCACTGGCACGTACGACTAAAGTCGGTAAGGGTCGAGCACATCGCTTTGCTACATTGCCGAGCAGACAAAAAGCACTTTATTGGGGGGCAAAATGTCTGCGAAAAATAACTATTGGACGGCAAACCTGAAGCTGGTCGCGGTGTGCATGGTGATCTGGTTCGTCGTGTCGTTCGGGTTCGGCATCATCCTCGTCGAACCGCTCAATTCGATACGCATCGGCGGCTACAAGCTGGGCTTCTGGTTTGCACAGCAAGGCTCGATTTACGTCTTCGTTGGCCTGATCTTTTTCTATGCCTATCGCATGGGGAAACTCGACCGCGATCACGGTGTGGAAGAGTAAAGGGGCACGATGATGGAACTGCAAACACTCACTTACATCGTTGTCGGGATTACCTTCCTCATATACATCGGCATCGCGGTTTGGGCGCGCGCCGGCAGCACGAAGGAGTTCTACGTCGCCGGTGGCGGTATCCACCCCGTCGCCAACGGGATGGCAACTGCAGCCGACTGGATGTCCGCAGCGTCGTTCATTTCGATGGCGGGACTCATCGCGTTTATGGGCTACGGTGGCTCGGTCTTCCTCATGGGCTGGACCGGTGGCTATGTCCTGTTGGCGATGCTGCTCGCGCCGTACCTTCGCAAATTCGGCAAGTTCACGGTGCCGGAGTTCATCGGCGATCGGTACTACAGCAAAGCCGCACGAATCGTGGCGGTTATCTGCCTGATCATCGCGTCGGTGACTTACGTCATCGGCCAGATGAAAGGCATCGGGGTCGCGTTTTCCCGCTTCCTCGAAGTGGATTATGACGTCGGCCTCTCCATCGGTATGGCGATCGTTTTCTTCTACGCGGTTATGGGCGGGATGAAAGGCATCACGTACACACAGATCGCACAGTACTGCGTGTTGATTCTCGCCTACACGATTCCGGCGATCTTTATTTCGCTGAACCTGACCGGCAACCCGATACCGCAACTTGGCCTCGGCTCTACGATGGCCGGTACCGATGTATTCCTGCTGGACAAGCTGGACGCCGTCGTCAGGGATCTCGGATTTGCCGAGTACACGACCAACGCCAGGATCAGTTTGACCAACATGTTCATGTACACGATGTCGCTGATGATCGGCACGGCGGGTCTGCCGCACGTCATCATTCGCTTCTTCACCGTACCCAAGGTCAAGGATGCGCGCAGCTCCGCGGGCTGGGCGTTGGTGTTCATCGCGATCCTTTACACAACGGCACCGTCTGTTGCAGCAATGGCGCGCTTGAACCTGATGAACACGATCGAGCCGAGCGCTGGCGAGTACATGCTCTACGAAGAACGCCCCACCTGGGTTCGTAACTGGGAGCGCACGGGCTTGCTCGAATTCACCGACAAGAACAACGACGGTCGTATCCAGTACTCTGCGGACGACTCGGTTAACGAGCTGACCAAGGTCGACAACGACATCATGGTGCTGGCTAACCCCGAAATCGCGGGTCTGCCGAACTGGGTGATTGCCCTGGTCGCGGCCGGCGGTCTGGCGGCTGCACTGTCGACGGCTGCGGGTCTGCTCCTGGCGATATCCTCGGCGATATCGCATGACTTGCTCAAAGGGGTGCTCAAACCCGACATCTCGGAGAAGCAGGAGCTCATGGCCAGTCGAGTCGCCATGGCGGGTGCGATCGCGGTCGCGGGCTACCTCGGGTTCAACCCGCCCGACTTTGCCGCTGGTACAGTTGCCCTCGCGTTCGGTCTCGCCGCATCGTCGATCTTCCCGGCGCTCATGATGGGGATCTTCTCCAAGCGCATGAACAAGCAGGGTGCGATCGCCGGCATGCTGGCCGGTATCAGCGTCACGCTGCTCTACGTGTTCCAGCACAAAGGCATCATGTTCATCCAAAGCACATCGTTCCTTGGCGATCTGTCACCGAACTGGTTCCTCGGTATCGAGCCGAACGCCTTCGGTGCGATCGGCGCGATCGTGAACTTCGGCGTCGCCTTCGTGGTGTCCGCAGTCACGGCGGCCCCGCCAAAAGAAGTGCAGGACCTTGTCGACCACATTCGTGTGCCGGCAGGTGCGGGTGAGGCGGTAGCCGACCACTAATCTCAGGAAGTGGGATAAGGTGTGAGGGCTGCGCAGGGGACTAGCGCAGCCCTCTTTTGCACTCGGGGAAAGGGTTATGTGGAAGAACAAACACGTCGTCATCGCCATGCTCGTCGCGCCGATTCTCTCGGTCATCGCATGGTTCGCTGTTGACCGAATGGTCGGAGAGCAGCCGCACGCTGCCAAGAAGGGCGGTGCCTACGAGCTGGTCGGTCGATCCAATTGTCGGTACGCCAGCGGCGTGTGCGAGCTCACCAACGGAGAGTTCGAACTGACCATCAACGCGGAGTCGACTGACGGCAAACTATCGCTCGTGGCATCCCACACCCTGAGCGGCGCCGTCGCGGCGCGTGGCACCAGCGATCAGGATTATCGCCGTGAGGTCTCGTTCGTGCCGGAGAGCGCGGAGTCCAACCGTTGGTGGATCGATCTCGGCCCAGATGCGCAAGCGACAGACCGGATCCGGCTTGCGGTCAGCGCCTCGGGAGCGACCTACTACGCTGAGCTACCCATGACCTTCATCGAAGGAGAAGATCCCTCGATCTGACCCTCTATCAGGTGCCGGAGCGTCCGTTTTTTGCGATCATAGAAAAAAACGGGACCTCCAGATCATGAATTTAACGCCGCTGAATTTCGAGCAGCACGGGAAACTGCGCGCCGCGCCTGAGTCCGCGCTTCGCTTCGCGAAAACCCAACATGTACTGAACATGCGCGCCAGCGAGATTGGTTTCGCTGCCGTGAGCATGCCGATCTTCGTCAACAAGAACCAGCACAGCGGTCGCTGGGCGCTATCCGCGCTGACGAGTTTTCTGCCAGAACGCAATCTGTTCATCGGCACGGACGGGTGGCAACCGACCTGGATCCCCACACTAATCCAGTGTCATCCGCTGTACCTCGTCAACGCGGAAACCGAATCCGGATATGCGGTGGCGATCGATACTACCGGTGACGACTTCAGCGAGACGACCGGAGAGCCGCTCTTCCATGAGGATGGCCGCACGACCGACTACACGAATGCCGTGGCAGGCCTGCTCGATACCGACATTAAGGAAGCGGTGAAGACACAGTTTTTCCTGTCGGAAATCGAGAAGGCACAGCTGCTCCGACCCGTGAATATCCGCCTCGAGTTTGAAGACGCACCGACTCAAACGATACGGGGTCTGCACACCATCGATGAGGAGCGGTTGAAGAACCTCGACGGCGAAACGCTGGAGCGCTTCAGTAAATCGAGCTTCCTCTTGTTGATGTACGCGATGCTCACTTCGCTCAACCACCTGAACACGCTCGTTCGGCGGCATAACGTGACGCCAGGGATTCCGAAGATCAGCAAGATTGGCATGACGATTCCCGAATCTGAAGGCGCGACAGGCGAGGAGCCGCCATCCGAGTGACGCGGGTTGCGGTACTCGCTGCGCTGGTTGCCGGGTTGGCGCTGGTCGCCTGCGCACCCGCCGAACAAGAATCGCCTGCCCCACCGGCTGCAGAATCGGTTCAAGAGCGGCTCGACGCACTCCAGCGTGAGCTTCCTGACGTCGCTGGTTTTGCGATTTGGCTCAGGTCCGATGACGGCAGCGTGAGCACCGGTGCAACCGGCGTTGCTGATCCGACCGGCCGGCGCATGTCGAATGACACGCCAGTCAGACTGGCTTCAATTACCAAGACCTTGGTTGCTGCAACCGTCTTGCGACTCTGGGAGCAAGACAAGATTGATCTGGATGCACCCATCGGTCAGCTCATCAGTGCACCGCACATTGCGCTGCTGCAAACCGATGGCTATGAGACCGATCGCATCACCGTCCGTCACTTGTTGATGCATGCAGGCGGGCTGGCCGATCACGCACAGACACCGGCGTTTCTCGATAAGGTGGTGAGCCGGCCTGATCACATCTGGACCCGGGCCGAGCAGGTTCAATTATTGGTCGACGCGACCGAGCCACTATCCGCTCCCGGCGAGTCTTACTCTTATTCAGACACGGGCTACATTCTTCTCGGTGAGATCATCGAAACAATTACTAAACGGCCATTGGCCGAAGCTGTTCGACAACAAGCACGTCTCGAAGAAATTGGATTGGCTGATGTCCTGTGGGAAGGCGCGCAAGGTGCAGACCGCCCGACTCCGCAGCGTGCACACCAGTGGTACGGCGACATCGATACGTTTCACTTCAATGGGTCGCTCGATAGCTTCGGTGGTGGTGGCCTCATCGCCAGCGCCGAGCAGACCGGGCGCTTCTTCGCAGCGCTTTTTGATGGGGATGTATTCGACCGCGAGAGCACGCTCACGCTGATGACGGAGGCTCCCGGACATCCTGATGACAGTCCGTATCGCATCGGACTGTTTGAATTTGAGGTAGGAGATGCACCGGCTTTCGGGCACAGCGGTTTCTGGGGAACCGATGTTTTCGTGATACCCAGCCGCGGGGTGGTTGTGTCTGGCGTCTCGCTGAATAACGAGGGGTTTCGGAGCTTGCGTGCGCTCGAGCTTGAGCTCGTTTCAAGCCTGCCTGCGACGCCTAATTAACCTGCGCTTCGATCGTCTCGATCAAATCTAGCGCGGCCTCTCGAACCGTCTCGAGCGACTCCTTTTGTAGCACCGTAAATTCCAGCAGTGTTCGAACCGCACCTAGCAACTCAGGCTCGTCCCTCATTAAGTCAACCAGTTCCGTGTCATCGATTTCAACGAAAGGGCTGAGACCGAATTTCTGTCCGACGAACACTGTCTGATCGCGGAAGGATCGGAATGTTGTGTTGTTGGCGTTCTTTACCGAATACCACTGCGCGCTGTAAGACTGCAGCTCAACGAGCAATGCCGGATCGTTGATGAGATCAAGGTCACCGGAAGTGATCAGCGCCGATAGCGCTGCGTCATTCTGGGTCGCGTAGTAATGCAAAGTGGCCTTTTTCCATAGGTCCCGCGAATCCGCTGGTATCGGTTCATCAGAAACCTCAACCAGAATACTTGGCTCCTCGAAAATAGCGGAGTTCGCAACCGGCAGTTCAAGCTTAGTTATAGGTGCAAATCCGGCACGCTCTAACAGATAGTTGCTGGTCTCGATGTTGATCTGCGACATATCGATCGAATTCGTTAATGATCGTTCATCTCTCTTGAGGTCGGCAAGAATCGCAACCAACGCCTTTTGTTCGCGGACCGCGTCATTGCTTTCGTCGTTCCAGTTGGCAACTTTGATACCGAGAAAGACGCCAATAACGAGGATGATCAATTCGACCCCGACCGTGAACCAGTTTTGTTCGGTGATGCTCTTTGCGAGGCGTCGGAACAGCATATTGCTTCTTTGGTTTTTGCCGGCGCTCACAGCGGCCGATGATTCAGACGTCAACAGCCTCTAAGCCCAACCCGCCTGGCGTAGCGCAAAGCCGTCGTTCCAGACTTTGGTCATGTGCTTTACCTTACCGCCATCGAAAACGATGTGATACGCATAGTCGGATGCGATCGATTTGCCGGTAGGCGGAACCGGTCCACCCTCTCCGGTATGAGTGCCCTTGAAGATCGCGATTGCACCAAAGTTGCCGGACTCATCAGCTCCGAAAA
Organism: Pseudomonadota bacterium; assembly: GCA_038521865.1. Classification (GTDB taxonomy): domain Bacteria; phylum Pseudomonadota; class Gammaproteobacteria; order Steroidobacterales; family Woeseiaceae; genus CALBPI01. The sequence continues at coordinate 17,968 of JBCBKO010000006.1, forward strand.
ACTTCAGATCGTAACTCGCATCCGGCATCGTAGTCGTGATGCCCTGCATCCAGTTGCAGTAGTCCTCGAGCGTTGTTGTTTCTGCCAGCGCATCACATTGCGCCGCGAAGCTCGCATCTGCGTGGCAGTAAGCTTCGCACACCGACCAACCCTTACCCGTTTCGCAGGCATCAAAAAATGCCTTTGCTGTCGCCATGTCGCTCATAACAATCTCACTCCCATCTAGCTTCCGCTGAAGGTAGCAGAAATCAATGGAAATAGTCGGAGAGTGCACCGAGGCCTCGATACCCCTCGCCAACCGCGTCCGCGACGACCGAATCGATCAACTCGTAAACGATGCCAATACACTTTCCACTAGCACCGCCGAAAACGCGATTCGCTGAGTTTTGGCTTGCATTTGGATCAACCATCGCGTGCTCAGTACATGCGTGATCTCTCACCACGCCCATCACGATCGGATGGCGGAGTTGCGCAAACAAATCATCAGGCTTCGGATTACTCTGATAAGGAGAGGCATCGAAACGACTGCGCGCCTGCTTTAGAACTTGCTCCAGATCGAGACCAATCCGCATTGCGGCTCTCTCGTAAATGCCATCCAGCAACACACTCATCTCTTGTTCGGTGAGAGAGGCTCCGTCGGTGGCTCTGAGTGCTAGCGTTTTGAATTCGCTTGAAGCTTCGGACGATGGGCGCGTGGCTATGATCAGCCCAGTACCGATAAGCAACGCAGCAGCAAGACTAAGTAGAGAGAAACGAAGTTTCAACCGAGTCATAGGAAAATGGTGCCCGCACACGGATTCGAACCGCGGACCTACTGATTACAAATCAGTTGCTCTGCCAACTGAGCTATGCGGGCTTGAGGCGAAGTCTAAAGGGCGGATGCGGCGCCCGCAATGCTAGGGCGCACAGTCAGTAGTGGCGCTCAGGGAAACCAACTGTTCGCCATAGCCGTCCATCAACTGCTGCTCCATATCTGCGCTCGCCAGCTGCACGTCGAGCCAATATTCGGGCACATCGCGATAGCGGTTCTCGACCACCACTTCGAAACCTAATGATTCCGCACGTGCGGTGACCGTTTGGGCCCCCGACTCCGTCGAAAAAATCCCCAATGAAATGACATAGCCGCCGGTTTCCTCATCCGGGATGCGGTACGCCTCTTCCAGACCGCCAGACTGCAAGCGGCGCAGAAACGTATCGGACTGGGCACGATTACGAATGTTGTCGACGTAGACCCAGCGACCGCTGAACACCTGGCCGTTCCTGGAACGGCCGATCGCCTCAAGCCCCTGCCCGCGCAGTACGCCCTGCTCTGTGCGTGCTTCGGCGTCGGTTTCGAAAGGTCCGACCGATGCGCAACGTGCTGCATACTGGGGCGCTTCGGCAGGCTCGTCGGGCACTGTTACAGCAGCTGCAACGGGCTCCTCGACCGCAGGTTGCGAGGGTTCCGCCGCTTCGCGAGCCGGCGGCGACTCGGGTGACCACGACACGCGCTCGATACCAGGCTCGTTGTCCTGACGGACAAAATACTGCCAGCCCGCGAACAACAGGTTAGCTGCTAACAACAAAAGGAACAGATTTCTCACTGCATCAAACCTGCGTGAATCGCGAGCCCCTCAAGCACCAGATTCGCTTCAAACTGATCAGGCACTTCGAACGCCTCAGCAAGCAAAGCGCCATCACCACCGGTAAACCACACATTCTGCTCGCTCACCGATGCATCTGTCACGGACGCAAGCTCGGTAATAGATCGCAGAATCGTACCCTGCAGTGCAGCCAGCGCACCATTGCGCACCGCGGCACTCGTACTCTCTCCGAATTCGGTGTCTGGCGGCTCCGGCGCATCGACGAGAATATCCGCGGTACCGGACATCAACGTGTTTTGCATCAATCGAAAACCGGGCACGATGTAACCGCCCAAGTGTCTGCTGCCATCGGCGATTGCATCGACCGTCATTGCCGTACCGGCGTCCACCACAATAGCGGGCTGTGGCTGGCGCCGACTGACCGCCAGCACCGCCATCCATCGATCAACGCCAAGACGAGACGGCTCGGGATAGGCGCACGACACGCCCGCATGCGAAGCGCTGGTGCGCACGAGCTCAATCTGCACGTTCGTTACCTTTTGCAGCACCGACTCGATAGCAATCGCGGCATCCGGCCCGGCAACGTTGCAAGCGATCGCCCGCGTGACACCGCTCGCGAACTTCCATCTCGCTGGATCATCGACGATTTCGTGCGCAAGCGCACCGCTGCGCGTGATCGCACCCTCGCTCCACAAACCCCACTTACAACGTGAGTTGCCGATGTCGAGCAACAGCGTACTCATGACGGAGCGGCCATCGATAGCGGCACAGGCTCGCCACTGCTCAAGAACGCACGATCACCGAGCTCGGGGTCGGTGACTTCCAGTCGGCCGGTCGCATCAACAGGGCCGCACCGCAGCCGACGACCGTCCAGTTCTACCCAGCGGTCGCGCAACCAATGCATCTCGTTAAATCGCGTCATCGTGGTTGGAAGTGCCGCGTTCGAGAAATGCGCCAACGAAAGACAGGCGTGTTCGAGGACCGCGGCCGCAAGAACGGTCAGTGAAATCGCAGCATCGCACGCAGTCACATCGGTGGCGGACCGTGCCCAGCCGCCATCGGGCAAGGTGAATCCCTCCGGTAATCGATGATTGATCCCGATCCCTGCAATCACGTAGAAGCTTGAGTCCGGCAACACTCTCGACTCGACGAGTATGCCGCCCAGTTTTTCATCATTGCGAACCAGGTCGTTTGGCCATTTCAAATGGACATCGTTGATGCCAAGCGCTCGCAGGGCATCGTTAACGGCAACCCCCAATCCGAGCGTCAGGGCTGAAGCGGCCTCGGGCATCCCTGCGAATCGATGGCCAATCGAAAGACACAAACCCGAGCCACGCGGTGCAACCCATGTGCGGCTTCGCTGTCCGCGTCCTGCGGTCTGGTGAAATGCCAATGCGGCTCGCGCCGTGCCAATCTCTGGCGGCGTGTTATCGGCGAGCCAGGTGTTGGTCGATGGCAGCGATTCGAACACGGTGACTCCCGTCAGCGGTTCCAAAGTCCGTGCAACCGCATCCAGTGTGTCCTGCATGCCGTGAACGGTTGTCACTTGCGAAACACCATCAACTTGCGGTTTTGCGACTCGGTCCCTGCCAGCATGCGTTTGATGTTCTCGTGGTGGGTCGCGACCATCGCGATCCCCATGACCACGGTATACACGAGAAACTCCGGATTGCTCGTGCCGTATTTCCATAACACGACCACCGTCGCCATATTTGCGGTCAGCATCGTCGAAAGACCGACGTAGCCAAAGAGCATGATGACGATGATGAAGAACGCCAACAGCGGCGGGAACAGCACCACATCGAATACGAGCAGCGTCCCGACGAGCGTTGCTGCGCCTTTACCGCCGCGAAAGCCGAAGAACACAGGAAAGCAATGCCCGAAGACGGCTGCCGCACCGCAGGCGTACGGCAACCAGTCGGGCGACGGAGCATCGCCGAACAACGCAAGCCCGGGAACCCAGCCGGCAGCGAGTGCGCCCTTGCCGATATCGATAACGATGACACCGAGCGCAAACGCAACGCCCTGAGTGCGCAGTGCGTTGGTGCCGCCGGCGTTGCCGCTGCCCATCGAGCGAATATCGACGCGGCGCAGCTTGCCGAGCAACAGACTGCCCATGATGCTGCCGAGTGCGTAAGAGATCGCGAGCTTGATTACGATGTCTGTCATCCCGCCATTATCCCACAGCTCTGCGCGTCATTCGGTGCGCCGTGAGCCCAACCAGATTCCCGCCAGTGCGAGCGATGCACCGAGGACCTCGCGTGTGACGATCGGTCGATCGAACAGTGCGATGTCCCAAATGAAACTCAAAAGCGGCTGCAGCAGGAGCGACAGCCCAATCAGTGCAGCGCGCACATGCGCAAGACTGCTGGCGATAAACAGCCAACCAAGAACGTGCGCAAAAACCGCATAAGCGACCAACCAGGCACCATCGCTCCAGGTTGGGATCGCAAGCGACTCGCCCTCCACGCCGGCCATGGTGCCCAGCATCACAGCGGAAGCTAGCGACACGAGCGCGAGTTCACGGGTGGGTAAGCCGTCGCTCGGTTTCGACTTTGAATAGGCCTGCGCTTGGCGAAACAACAGCAAATAGCCTGCATAACTCGCCGCCGTCAGCAGTCCGAAAATGACACCGGCACGGTAATCGGCTGCCAGCGCCGACCAATCCACACCGACGATCAAGGCAAGCCCGCCGAGAGCCATCGGGATGGCTATGACCTGACGCACATGCGGCTTCTGGCCGAAAAACACAATGCCCGCCACCGTCATGATGAAGACCTGGAAATTGGCGATGAGCGTGGCAAGCCCCGGGCCGATATAGATGATGCTTCGATGCCAGAACCAGAGGTCGGCCGCGAACATCACGGCCGCTGCGATCAACAGCAGAGAAACGGACAACCGCGGCAGCCGGAATCCGCCGCGCAGGAGCAACCACAGCACGAGCGCCACGCCACCGAAAGCGACCCGATAGAACGCACTGGTGGTCGCAGGGACCGAAACAAGCGCCACATAGACCGGCGAGAAGCTGATCAATGCAGCACCGAGCAGCAGGCGAAGGCGCGGATTTTTGAGCATGGGATCGAGGTGAGACGGCGAAGCTGAAGGCGAGATTGTAGTGGAATCCTCGGTCGAGACTTGTATTTAGATATTTATCTAATTATCTTATTGTCATGGGTACACAGTCACTGTTCAAAGCGCTTGCCGACCCCACGCGACGCGAAATCCTTCGCTTGCTGAGGAAGGGATCCATGAACGCCGGGGAGTTGGCCGAAGCGTTCACGATCACCAAAGCGTCGTTGTCGCACCACTTCAATCTGCTCAAACAGGCGGACTTGGTGCGCACGGAACGGCGTGGACAACAGATTGTGTATTCACTGAATACGACCGTGCTTCAGGATGCCGCCGGCATGCTGATGGAGATGATCCAGCCCGAAGGCACGCCCAATAGCGAGGAGTTGAGCGATGACGTCTAGGACCGCAAACCTGATTTGCCTGGTAATCGTTGTGTTGGCAACGGCAGCCAGCGCGTATTTCTACCCCAGTTTGCCGGAGCAGGTGCCCATTCACTGGAACGCTGCTGGCGAAGTGGACGGCTACGGCAGCAAGCTCATGGGTGCGCTGTTCGGACCGGGTCTTGCGTTGTTCACGTGGGGCATGATTTGGGTGATACCAAAAATCTCGCCGAAGGGCTTCGGCACAGGCGAGTTCAGCGATGTCCTGCAGATCATCCAGGTCGCCCTCGTCGCTTTCATGGCTGGCATCGGCGCGATGATTCTAATGGCAGGTCTTGGCCATCAGCCCTCGGTCGAACACATCGTGCCCATCGCAGTCGGCGCGCTTCTGGTTCTGCTCGGCAACTACATGGGCAAGGTGCGCAAGAACTTCTTCGTGGGCATCCGCACGCCCTGGACACTCGCCAGTGATGAGGTGTGGAGTCGCACGCATCGTCTGGCGGGCTACCTGTTTGTCGCCGCTGGGCTCGGCATGATGGTGAGCGGTCTGTTCGAAGCGAAAGTGATCTTGATGGCCGGCTTGCCACTGGTCGCCGCCTTGGTCCCGGTTGCCTATTCCTATTTCGCCTATCGCAAGCTGGAGGGATTCGATCATGACGCCACTTCGTAAACTCCTATATGTTGCGGCGCTATTCGCAGCAGGAAGCGCTGCGGCAAGCGGCGAGGATGTATCCGTCGAACACAACGGGGTGACGTTGCACGGGACACTGCTGCTGCCTGAAACCGGCAACACGCCGAAAGCCGCCGTTTTGATCATTGCAGGCTCCGGACCGACCGATCGGGACGGCAACTCGCCCCTGCTTCCCGGCGCCAACAACAGCCTGCGCTATCTGGCCGAAGCATTAGCCGAGAACGATATTGCGTCACTGCGCTACGACAAGCGCATGGTCGGCAGGAGCGTCTCTGCAGATCTGACCGAATCCGAACTTCGATTCGATCACTACGCCGATGATGCGGCTGCCCTATTGAACGTGTTGCGCGTGCGTTTCCCGGACACTCCCCTACTGATTGCCGGGCACAGTGAAGGTGGGCACATCGCCTTAACCACCGCGCCCGAGGCGAGACCCGACGCACTGATCGTGCTCGCAGGGCCGGGCCAACATCCCGCGGACCTCATTGAGAAGCAACTGGCCGCACAGTTGCCGGGACCGCTTCTCGAGGAAAGTCGTGGCGTGCTGGAGCAACTTCGCGCCGGTGAGCTCGTTGAGAAAACGCCACCGTTGCTGGACGCTCTGTTCAGGAAAAGCGTACAGCCGTATCTCGTATCGTGGTTTCAATACGATCCGCAAGCCCAAATCGAAGCGCTGAAACTACCGATCTTGCTGGTCTATGGCACAGGCGACGTACAGGTACCGGCAACCGATGGTGAGCTGCTAGAGACCGCACAGCCGAACGCCACGCTGGTAACGATCGAGGGCATGAATCACGTGTTGAAGGACGTCAGGGGTGACGCATCGTTGGCGCAAACGAGCTACTCGGATCCTGCGCTGCCGCTGGACCCAAGGCTAACCGAATCGCTCGTCGCGTTTATCGACGAACTCGACTGACCCGTGAAGCGTTTCAGACCACAACAGCAACAGGTGCCGTCGGTGCGGTGTGGCGCACGAGCGTGGTTGCGAGTGCGTCGATCGTGATTGGCTTGGTGAGATAGTCGACCATACCGGCGTCGAGACACTTCTCTCTATCACCCGGCATCGCGTTGGCCGTGATCGCGACGATGGGGACAACATCCCCACCGACGTCGATCATCTCCTTCAATCGACGGGTCAGTTGCAGACCATCCATGCCAGGCATTTGCCAATCCGTCAGCACGATATCAACAGGGTGTTCCCGGAATTGCTCGATCGCGGCAAACCCGTCGTCCGCGACCAGAACTTCGCAGTCGAGTTTGCGCAGCATCGCAGCGAGTACTTTCTGGTTCACCACATTGTCTTCAACTAGCAGCACCGAGGCGCCGATCGAGCGTTTTGCGAGTCGTGTCGATGTCGCGATAACGCTATCCGCGGCTTCTACTCGACGCGCAGGCAGGTCGATCATGAACGTGCTGCCTTTTCCGTACTCACTCTCGACGGTGAGGCTGCCACCCATCAGCCAGCAGAGTTCTCTCGAAATCGCGAGCCCTAACCCGGTACCCTGGTAGCGCCGCGAGTCGCCATCATCCGCCTGGCTGAATGCACCGAAGACATGGTGAATCTTTTCGGGCTTGATACCGATGCCGGTATCGATCACCTCGATGTGCCACATGTTGTCGGCGAGCTCGGGTGTGGTGAGTCGAACGGTGACCCCACCCGTCTCTGTAAATTTGACGGCATTTGAGACGAGGTTCGAAATCACCTGGCGAAGCCGCCCCGAATCGCCGAGTGTTCCGGCATCGGCGTCACCCTGCATTTCGAATTTGAGCGTAAGACTTTGCTCTCTCGCCATCCCCTGGAACAGCGTGACAACCTGCTCTGCGACTGCCGCAGGTTTATAAGGCTCCTTGACCACCGTCATCTCACGCGCCTGGATCTTCGAGAAGTCGAGCACATCGTTCACTATGGCCAGCAGAGACTTCCCGCTGTCGGTCATCGTGTTGAGTAACCGACGTTGATCATCGGAGAGCGGCGTGTCAACCAACAGCTGGCCCATCCCGAGGATGCCATTCAGCGGCGTGCGTATCTCATGTGACATGGTCGCGAGGAAACGACTCTTGGCCTCGTTCGCCGCTTCCGCATCTTCTTTGGCCTTGCTCAACTGACGCGTGCGCTTTTCAACACGCTGCTCCAGTCGAGCCCGCTCCTTATCCAGCGCTGCTCGGCTATCGGTCAGTTCCTCAACGGTCACCGAGAGCTTGCTGCGAGCGCGCTCGAGGCGACTGTGGATGCTGCGCGCATCCAGACCGAGCACGACCGAAGCGCTAAGGTAGACAGCCAATGCTGCGATCGCTGCAGCAATCTGCAGTGGGCTCGACAATTCAGGACCGGCCAATCCATGATAGCCAACAAGTACGCCGATGATGGTGACGGCCATCAGCAACAGGAAGAGCGCTGTGCGAGGCGTCACCCAACGGGTCGCCGGCACCATCACGAAGAATGCACCGTAAGTGATGAAAATCACGAGCTCCGGAGACAGCAATGCCGCTGCCATACCAATCGAGAAGTGGACACAACACTGGAAGACCGTACCGACGACCGGTGTGTCGGGATTACGCTGGTAGAGCAAGTAGGCAATCGCGAAATTCGCAAGGCCTCCGAGCGCGTGAATAATCGGCCCCAACTGCGACGCGTCGGGATTCCCTGCAACCAGCAAGGCAAAGAGCGCAGAGATAATGATGTATTGCGCGCTGCCGATAACCGCAATTCTGCCGAAGCCTTGACTAAGTCTGCTGCGATCAGTGGGTGCAGTCATGGATTTCGGTTGTCCGCTCATCAAGTTGGTAGCGGCTGAGTCTCGACATCCTTAATGAAAAAGCCCCGCAAGAGCGGGGCTTTTCCTGGGTGCCTTTCGCAAGGCAAGTGCCTTGGGGGCTGACTTACATCATGCCACCCATGCCACCCATGCCGCCCATGTCCGGCATTGCCGGTGCAGCAGCATTGTCGCTAGGCGCTTCAGCGATCATCGCTTCGGTGGTCAGCAACAGACCAGAAACCGATGCCGCGTTCTGCAGCGCGAAACGGGTCACTTTGGTCGGGTCCAGAATACCGAACTCGATCATGTCGCCGTATTCGCCGGTTGCGGCGTTGTAGCCGTAGTTGCCGTCGCCGTCTGCAACTGCGTTCAGGACAACAGAGCTGTCACCGCCCGCGTTTTTGACGATCTGGCGCAGCGGCTCTTCAACCGCACGACGCAGAATGTTGATGCCAACGTTCTGGTCGTCGTTGTCGCCCGTGAACTCACCCGCAGCCGTAACCGCACGGATCAGAGCAACACCACCACCCGGTACCACGCCTTCTTCAACCGCAGCACGGGTCGCGTGCAGCGCATCTTCAACGCGTGCTTTCTTCTCTTTCATTTCGACTTCGGTAGCAGCACCGACCTTGATCACTGCAACACCGCCGGCGAGCTTCGCCACACGTTCCTGCAGTTTTTCACGGTCGTAGTCGCTGCCTGACTCTTCGATTTCGCGGTTGATCTGGTCGACGCGACCTTTGATGTCAGAAGCCTGGCCAGCGCCGTCGATGATGGTGCTGTTCTCTTTGCTGATCTGAACTTTCTTGGCCTGGCCAAGATCTTCCAGCGTCGCCTTCTCAAGAGACAGACCCACTTCTTCGGAGATCACCTGACCGCCGGTCAGAATCGCGATGTCCTGCAGCATGGCTTTACGACGGTCGCCGAAGCCCGGTGCTTTAACCGCTGCCACTTTTACGATGCCGCGAATGTTGTTCACGACCAGCGTAGCCAGTGCTTCGCCTTCCACGTCTTCAGCTATGATGACCAGCGGACGGCCAGCTTTCGCTACACCTTCCAGCAACGGCAGCAGATCGCGGATGTTCGAGATCTTCTTGTCGTGCAGGAGGATGAACGGGTTTTCAAGATCGGCGCTCTGGCTCGCCTGATCGTTGATGAAGTAAGGCGACAGGTAACCGCGATCGAACTGCATGCCTTCAACGACTTCCAGTTCGTTCTCGAGGCCGGAACCTTCTTCAACGGTGATCACGCCTTCTTTACCGACTTTTTGCATCGCTTCGGCAATGATTTCGCCGATTTCGCTGTCAGAGTTGGCAGAGATCGTACCAACCTGTGCGATGGCGCTGTCTTCCTCGCAAGGCTTGGACAAGTTCTTGAGTTCCTGAACCAGTTTACCGGCAGCCTTGTCGATGCCGCGCTTCAAGTCCATCGGGTTCATGCCCGCAGCGACTGACTTCAGGCCTTCACGCAGGATCGCCTGCGCAAGAACGGTCGCGGTCGTGGTGCCATCACCAGCAACGTCAGAGGTCTGGGAAGCAACTTCCTTAACCATCTGCGCGCCCATGTTCTCGAACTTGTCTTCCAGCTCGACTTCTTTTGCAACGGAGACACCGTCTTTGGTGACCGTCGGCGCGCCGAAGCTCTTATCGAGTACAACGTTGCGGCCTTTCGGGCCCAGGGTGACTTTTACGGCATTTGCCAGCGTGTTAACGCCCGCGAACATCTTGTGACGAGCGTCGTCACCAAAACGTACTTCTTTAGCAGCCATTCTCGGATTTCCTTCTTGAATTTGCTGTTATGAATAGATCTATCTGCGGATCGTTGGGCCTTAACCCTCGATGACCGCCATGATGTCGTCTTCTTTCATGACCAACAGCTCGTCGCCGTCGACCTTTACCTCGGTACCGCTGTACTTGCCGAACAGCACTTTGTCGCCAGCTTTGACGTCCAGTGCGCGGACTTCGCCGCTGTCCAGGATTTTGCCGTTACCGACAGCGATGACTTCGCCTTTGATCGGTTTTTCGGTAGCTGCGTCTGGAATCACGATGCCGCCAGGTGACGTGCGCTCTTCTTCCATGCGCTTGATGATGACACGATCATGAAGCGGACGAATATTCATCGATGGATCTCCTCTTCCAAATATTTGATTTTTCGAACAAAAAACATCGAGCCGATGCTCGAATTGTTAGCACTCGCCCGAAAGGAGTGCTAATGATAGGGCCAATATGTGACATTTCAAGGGGTCAGGCCTCTTTCTGGTGCGTCGCTCGACAGCGACAATCCGGCCTCGCAAAAACGAGACATCGACAACAGCCTCAAATACTGACGAAAGGTAGAGTTGCTGCGATAATTTGACGTTCAACCGGGTCAACTACGCGCATGAACACACGCATATCCAAATTGATCGCCGTTCTCGGCGCTTTTCTGCTGTCGGCTGGCGGTGCCGGCATGGCAATCGCGCAAGATGAGCTGGTCCCAGCGAACGAAGCCTTTCCCTATACCGTTGCGGTCGAGGGCGATGAGCTCGTGGTCGACTGGAACGTCACGCCCGGGTACTACTTATATAAGGGCAAGATCAGCTTCGCTATCGAGGGCAGCGACGCAGAGTTATCCGAGCCGCTATGGCCCAGAGCAACGCCGCACTCCGACGAGTTTTTCGGCGAGCAGCCGATTTATGATGACGATTTTGTGGTCGTCATTCCGTACTCGGGAGAAGGCGCAGCAGAACTCGTCATCAAGTCGCAAGGCTGCTCGGAAGCGCTCGGCATCTGCTTCCCACCGCAGACGTGGCGCACTGCCGTATCGCTAATCGCCTCGGCCACGCCCGCCGCTCCTGCATTGTCGTCACCCTTCGGAGCGGCTCCACTTGGTCAGGATTTCCTGGCGCCGGAGGAAGCCTTCCAACCGATGATCGTTGGACTGGGCGGCAACGAGATTGAGGTCGGATTCCAGATCGAGCCCGACTATTACCTCTACCGCCATTCCATCAAGGCGGAACTCGGCAACGAACGCGCCACTGCGGTCGCACTAGACCTGCCAGCAGGCAAACCGAAGTTTGACGAATATTTCGGTGATACCGAGATCTACCTCAATTCGGTCATCGCAACGCTTGCCATCGACCGACCGGATACGACCGCCGGGCGTGAAACACTGACCCTGACCTACCAGGGATGTGCTGAGGGCGGCATCTGCTATCCGGAGCAGGTGCAGTCTTTCGAAATCACGCTACCTGCCGGTGACGCATCGGCAGGTGTCGCGGCTAATGCCGATACGACGAGCTCTACCGATGCCGGCGCGCCAGTTTCAGAGCAGGCGAAACTCGCCGCCCTGATCACAACCAGCAACATCTTCGCCGTACTCGGTACGTTCTTCGGCTTGGGTTTGCTGTTGGCGTTCACCCCATGCGTTTTACCGATGGTGCCGATTCTCTCCGGGATCATCGCAGGCGACGGCGACAACGTAACGCCAGCGCGCGGCTTCTTCCTCGCGCTCTTGTACGTATTGGGCATGGCATTGACCTATACGATCGCGGGCGCGGTGTTTGCCAAGGCCGGGCAGCAGGCGCAAACCGTATTCCAGCAACCCTGGATTCTCGCAACGTTTGCGGGTCTGTTCGTGGTCCTCTCATTGAGCATGTTCGGACTGTTCGAGCTGCAAATGCCCTCGTCGATCCAAACGCGTATTGCGAACATCAGTGGCGGTCAGAAAAGCGGCACTGCAGTAGGCGCGTTTGTAATGGGCGCTCTATCGTCGCTCGTCGTAACCGCCTGCGTCGCGCCTCCGCTGGTCGCAGCACTCGCTGTGATCGGCCAAACGGGCGATGTGGTGCGCGGGGGTCTCGCGCTGTTTGCACTCTCTATGGGCATGGGCACGCCATTGTTGCTCGTCGGTGCATCCGCCGGGCGTTTGTTGCCCAAAGCGGGCGCATGGATGGAGCGCGTCAAGCAGGCCTTCGGCTTTATCATGTTGGGCCTTGCCATCTGGATGCTGGCGCGACTGTTGCCGCCGGGCGTTGTGCTGTTGATGTGGGCGGTTCTGATCTTCATGGCGGGCGTGTTCCTCGGTGGTTTGACGCCGTTGCCTGAATCCCCGCGCGGCGCCCAGCAGATGGGCAAAGGCTTCGGCATGCTGGCAATGCTCTACGGCGCAGTGCTGTTCGTCGGCGCATTGACCGGCGGCGAAGATCCGCTGCAACCAATGAAAGGCAGCGTGCTCGCCTCGAGAGGTGGTGCTTTGCAAGCGGAAGCGCCCAAACTGCAATTCGCGAAGATCAAGACCGTCAGCGACCTCGAGAACGCCGTCGCCAGCGCGGCCCTGGAAGGCAAAGCGGTCATGCTCGATTTCTATGCTGACTGGTGTGTGTCGTGCAAGGAGATGGAGAAATACACCTTCACCGACCAGACGGTGATCGCGGCACTGGAAGACACCGTACTCCTGAAGGCCGACGTCACAGCCAACGATCAGGACGACAAAGATCTGATGGCCGTGTTCGGTATTTTCGGCCCGCCGTCGATCATCTTCTACGGCCCAGACGGTGTATTGCGGCCTGGATATCAGGTGGTTGGATATATGGCCGCTGAAAAATTCAGTGTACATGTTGATCGCGCCACCTCGCCGAACCGCACTCAGACAGCAGCTAACTGATATCCTTCCCGGATGAAACACGCCCCGATTTATATTGCTGTAATTGCCATCAGTGCTCTTGGCGGCTATTTGGCCGGGACGAGCCTGCGTGCGAATAGTGAAATGCCCGAAATCGCCCAAGCGGGCGCAATATCCGGCGCAGCGGCTGCTGCCGCTGCCGCAGCGACGGACGCCGATCCCTCTGCACCGGACATCAAGATGCCTGCGCTTGGCGGTGGCAATAGCGGCATCGATGATTGGGATGGACAGATTCGTCTGATCAACTTCTGGGCGACGTGGTGTGCACCGTGTCGACGTGAGATCCCGTTGCTAAAAGCGCTTCAGACCGATCAAGCGGTACCGGGCTTGCAGGTGATTGGTGTCGCGCTGGACGAGATGGACGCGGTCGCCGAATACAACGCGGAAATCGAATTCAACTATCCGGTGTTGGTCGGCGACGTGGGTGCATTGGAAATCGCCAATCAATATCGACTCGAGTTAATGGCGCTGCCGTTTACCCTCGTCATCGCTCGCGATGGCACATTGCTGAACGCTCACGTCGGTGAGATCGATGAAGACGAGGCAGCGCACATAGTGGGCGTCCTTCAGAAGCTGGATCAGCAGCAAATCACTTCTGCTGAAGCCAAAGAGCAGTTGGTACTCTAAGCGAAACAATATTCGCGTCGTTCATGGATTGAGGAGCGCAAGGTGATCCACTCTTTCTTCAACAGCTTTTTCAAGCTGGAGGCCGCCAGCGGCATCATTCTGTTCTCGGCAGCGGTGCTCGCCATGATCATCGCCAACTCGCCGCTTGCGGGTTACTACGATGCCTTGATCGCACTCGAATTCGAGATTCGCGTTGGTACCTTCAGCATCGGCAAGCCGTTGCTGCTGTGGATCAATGACGGCTTGATGGCAGTCTTTTTCTTCCTGATTGGTCTCGAGCTCAAGCGCGAACTGATCGAGGGACAGTTGCGAGATCCCCGCCAAGTCATCCTGCCTGGTGCCGCTGCAGTCGGTGGCATGGCGATTCCTGCGCTGATCTACGCGTGGGTCAATTTGGGAGATCCCATCGCGCTGCAAGGCTGGGCAATTCCCGCGGCGACCGATATCGCTTTTGCATTGGCGATCATCGCACTACTCGGCCGCGGTGTACCGCCGACGCTAAAGGTGTTCATGGTCACCATCGCGATCTTTGATGACGTCGCCGCCATCGCGATCATTGCGATCTTCTATAGCGGCAATATTTCCCTGACTGCTCTGGCAATCGGCGGCGCTTGCTTACCGATATTGTTCGCAATGAATCGATTCGGCGTCTTGCAAAAGACACCCTATCTGCTGGTTGGGCTGGTGATGTGGGTCGCCGTACTGAAGTCCGGCGTACACGCCACACTGGCCGGCGTGTTGCTCGCGTTCTTCATCCCCATCAAAGGCGGTGAAGACGGTCACTCACCATTGCATGTGATGGAGCATGCGCTGCACAAGAGTGTGAACTACTGGGTCTTGCCGATCTTTGCTTTTGCGAATGCCGGATTGTCGCTCAGCGGCGTATCTCTCGATTACGTACTGCATAGCGTTCCCCTGGGCATCATGCTCGGTCTGTTCTTTGGTAAACAGATTGGCGTCATGGTCTCTTGCGGACTGGTCGTCCTTCTCGGACTTGCGAAACTACCGAAGGGGCTCAGCTGGATGCACATTTATGGCACCGGGCTACTTTGCGGCGTCGGCTTCACAATGAGCCTGTTTATCGGATCGCTGGCCTTTGAGGAGACCGGCGTGAACCTATTGTTCGACGAACGGCTCGGCATCATCCTTGGGTCACTGGCCTCAGGAATTGGCGCCTATCTCGTGTTGAAACGAGCGAAGTCTCCAACGCCCGTGACGGGTGCTTCGGAACCCGTTGCCGCGAGCTAACTCAGACTCGAGCCTGGAGCCAGCTGACCAGGTCGTCGAGGACTTGGTCCTGTTCCGGCTCGTTAAAGATCTCGTGATAGAGGCCCGGGTACTGCTTCAGGGTTTTGTCGTGACTGGACGAGCGCTTGTGCAACAACTCTGATCCAGACGGAGCCGTGAGCGTGTCGGCCATGCCGTGCATCAACAACATCGGCAGACGCAGGTCGGGCGCACGTTGCTGGATTGCTTCCATCGCGTCGAGTAACTCCGCTGCCAGCCTCGCAGTGATCTTTCCGTTATAGACCAATGGGTCTTCGAGGTAGGCGGTCACCACCTTACTGTCACGGCTGATACCGTTGGCATCCAACGCCAACACACCGACCTTTGGAGCAATCTTTGAGAAAACCCGCCCGAGGAACACCTGCAGGAACGGTGGGGGTGGATCGGCGATAATCGCAGGTCCAGACAACATGAGCGTTTTCAGTCGCTCAGGCATCTGCACCGCACAGGTCGCAGCGATCAGACCTCCCATACTATGCCCGAGCAGATGCACTCGATTCGCGCCATGCGTGGCCAGCAGCATATCGAGCAGTTCACTGACGCCATCCGTGAAGTCAGAAAACGAATCGACGAGGTTACGTATCCCGGGCGACCGTCCGTGTCCGATATGGTCGAGACCGTGAACCGCAAAGCCCGCGGCATTCAGACGCGCCGCAACATGGGGGTAGCGACCGATATGCTCGGCGAGACCGTGCACGATAACGACATGCTCATCGGTCGATGAATCGGGCATCCAGCTCGCGTGATACAAACCGGAGGAAAGACTGCCTTCTGTGAATGCGCTCATAGTTGACCCAAAGACTCGAGGAACAGATTTCGTACATGGTCGACATGCTCATCGATCGTCTCTGACTGCCAGTCGTCGGTTTCGACAGGCTCGAGCACATCGACAGCGACCGTCGCCGGATGGAACATGAAGTCGCCCTTGGGGGATACGTCAATGGCGTTTCGAATCACGACGGGCACGATCGGCACACCTGCCTGCATGGCGAGGTGGAAGGCGCCCTTCTTGAACTTGCCGAGACGCGTGGACACCGTACGTGTGCCCTCGGGCGCCATTACGACAGACTTGCGCTCAACCTTGATCGTGTTCACCAGTTGCTTCATCGACTCGATCGCTTTTGTCGCATCGCTACGGTCGATCATCACGGTGCCCGCCATCTGCATGATTTGCCCAAGTACCGGCACCTTGGCGATCTCCTTTTTACCGACACCGGCAACATCGCGACGCAACAGTCGCGCCATGATCACAACATCGGCCTGACTCTGATGATTGAAAACAAAAACCGCAGGTCGTTGGATCCAGAGATTGTGCTCGCCCGTAACTTCAAGGTTCAAACCGATCAGCGCGCTCGCGACATCCGCGAACAACGACATCGTGAAATTCTGCGCCGCATTTCTCGAACCCGTGAGCGCCCAAATGGGTAGACCGGCAAGAAACGACGGCACCATGCTTCCCGTCGCGGCGACGGTGCGCAGCAAGTCGGTCGGGCGCGGTCGACCACGACTCGCGAATCGACGAACCGGCCATCCACGATTCTCCGCTTCTTCGACCAGCTGCGGATTCGGGTTGAGCGGACGCGGCTGACCCACGCGCTCAAGCAGCGGCAAGTCATCGGAGCTGTCCGAATAGAAAAAGCTCTTGTCGAGATCGATTCCGGTTTGCTCTGCAAGCCGCTCGGCAGCGGTGACTTTCCCGGGACCGAAACAGGTAGGACGAATGATCTCTCCCGTCAGCCGGCCATCGACGACTTCGAGCTCACTGCAAAGCACATGCTCGACACCTAACTCTGCAGCCGCTGCTTCAACCTGGTATCGCGTCGCGGAGGAGACGATCGCAACCGTATGCCCTTTCGCCTGGTGCGCCTCGATAAGCCCGCGCGCCTCGGGGTAGATGACCTTTGCAATATGACGTTCGAACGTGTCCCTACCAAGATCCTCGAGTCGCGACTCACTCATACCACCGAGCAGTCGGGCACTCGCCACCAGCAGGCCTGAAAAACCCAGATTGCCTGCACCATATCCGACGCCGGCTGCTGCCAGTTTTAGCGCCTGCTCGCGCGTCAGTTCCCGTTGGCGCAACTGCTCTCGTAAAAAAGAAAAGACGGAGAACCCGGCGATGAGTGTGCCGTCGAAATCGAACAACGCACCGATTTCCGGCCCCGACGGACCCTCATCGATTTCGCGAGTGATCTCGCCATACAACCTCATGCTGCTTCTCCTGCAAGCGCCAGCGCATTCATCAAATCATCGCGCAAATCATCAGCCGATTCGATCCCTACCGATACACGCAGCAGACCCTCCGGCACCGGGCTTTCCGGCCCTTCGATCGATGCGCGGTGCTCGATCAAAGACTCAACCCCGCCGAGCGATGTTGCGCGGGTGATTACTTCGCAATGCCTGGCTACCGACAACGCCATAGGCGCCCCACCGACGACTTCAAACGCCAGAAGACTGCCAAATCCACGCGTCATCTGCTGGGATGAAATTCGGTGGGCCGGGTGACTCTCGAGCCCCGGGTAGTGAACCGCTGAGACCAATGGATGGGCTTCGAGAGACTGCGCCAGAGCCAGCGCGTTGGTACTCGCTTTGTGCATGCGCACAAAGAACGTTCTCAGACCTCGCTGCAGGAGCCACGCGTCCATCGGACCGGGCAAGCCGCCCGCATTTTCGCGCTCACGCAGGATCATCCGCCAGTGGTCGTCATCCTCGCGCGTCGCTAACGCGCCACCCAAAACGTCGCTATGACCATTGAGCGACTTCGTCGTCGAGTGCATCACGATATCTGCGCCGAGCAAGAGCGGTTGAGTATGAAACGGCGTGGCAACCGTCCCGTCGACCGCGAGGCGTGCACCTGCTGCATGGGCAATCTCGGCTGCATCGGCGATGGACGTGACGATGAACACTGGATTGCTCGGCGTCTCGATCCAGACCAGTTTCGTCTTGCCTGGGCGCATCGCATCTCGCAGCGCGTCGAGATTACCCGCCGGTACACTCGTGATCTCAATCCGAAAGCGTTCGGCGAATTCGTGAACCCAAGCGCGCAGGTTGTAGTACATCTCGCGCGGCAGCACGATGTGGTCGCCGGATCGAAGTGTCTGGAAAACGATGCTCGCTGCGGACATGCCGGACCCGAAGATCCGGGCGTCGGCCGCACCCTCCAGCTCAGCGATCATTCGTTCCGGGAGCCGAAAGGTTGGGTTTTCCGCACGCGCGTAAATGTGCGCAGGATTGATCAACTCATAATCGGGTGTGCGCGCAAATGTCGTCGAAGGATGGATTGCCGGCATCACGGCGCCCGTCGACTGATCGTGGGTATGTAACCCGTTCGCAAGCCAGGTCTCCGGGGAGGTTTTTGGATCGTCTTCCATCCGCGCGAGTATACGCGACTGCAGCCAAAACCCGTCGCGCGGCACGCAGGCAAAAAAAACCGCGTGAGGCGCATGGCCCCACACGGCTTTTTCGATCGCGAGCAGTAGCTGCTTAGCTGATCGTGAAGGTTCCGCGCATTACCGACCAGTGGCCCGGGAACGTGCAGATGTACATGTACTCTGCATCAGGATCCAGGTCGCTGAGTGAGAACGTGACGCTGTCGGACTCGCCGCCACCAATGATTTTGGTTGCAGCGATGTAGCGATCTTCACCGTCCGCGAGGTAGTTGCCGTCGACGCCCGCTGACATGCCAGCAGTCGCTACCGCTTCAACCTGGTCTTTCGGAATCAAGACCCAGTTGTGGCCCATCGCCGCCTTCGGCAGGTTGCCGGTGTGCGTCAGGTTCACGGTGACCGAACCGCAAGAAGCAGGTGCAGAGATAGAAGAGGTGCTGAACGCTAGCTGGTCGCCAACTTTAACGTCGAAGGTGCAACCTTCGCCACCCGTTGCAGCTGCAACGGCTTCAGTCGCTTCCTCAACCACTTCTTCGGCTGCTTCCATAGCACCGTGCGCCATTTCACCCGCTGCCTCTTTGGCGTCGTCGGCCATTTCGCCGGCTGCTGCCATCGCGTCATCCGCCATTTCACCAGCTGCGTCAGCTGCATCGTCAGCCATCTCGCCTGCTGCTTCCATGGCGTCTGATGCGGTTTCTGCCGCTTCATCCATGGCGTCTTCAGCGGCTTCCGCAACAGCGGCTGTTGCTGAGCTTCCGCTATCGTCCGAGCCACCGCACGCGCTCAACGCAAATACAAACATCATGGCGCCAAACAGCGCCGCCAGTCGTGTTGAAACCATGTCTAGATATCCTTCAGGTTCATTTGTTCGACAGATACCCAAATTATTGCAACTGCGCCGCGCGATCACAAGCTACCTCTCAAAGGCCCAGGCATAGACGATCGGAATAAGCATATCGTCAGCACTTAGACATTGATGGATTTCAAGCGATCGTCTTGAATTCACACTCGACAAATGAGAATCATTTGCATTTAGGTGCGTAGATTGTCATATTCGACCTTCTCCCGCGTAACGGCATGACAAAGACAGTGGAATCCATTAACAGCGTCTCGCGCCCTGTGCACAGACCCAACCTTACTGGCGTCCCTGAGACGATGCT
The DNA here is from genome assembly GCA_038521865.1 of Pseudomonadota bacterium. Taxonomy (GTDB): domain Bacteria; phylum Pseudomonadota; class Gammaproteobacteria; order Steroidobacterales; family Woeseiaceae; genus CALBPI01. The sequence continues at coordinate 37,572 of JBCBKO010000006.1, forward strand.
CTGGCCGCTTTGGCATCGCGCATCTGAACAAAAGCGTTCCAATCCGTTAATCAATGATCCATTAGCTTTAGACCTGGTCGATACGATCGACTACGACTTTCGTGGCGCGTTCGGCCCGCCGAATGCGGCCCACGTGATCCGAGCAGCGCTCTCGGATGAGCTCGTGCGAAAGCACATCGCATCTAGTGAAGGAAAACCGGTAGTCGTGTCACTCGGTGATGGACTCGAAACTCAGCCCTGGCGCATTGACGATCAGCGCGTGCGCTGGGTCAGTGTGGATCTTCCTGAGTCGATCGCTTGCCGGCGCGACCTGTTGCCCGCGCACCCAGGTATCAAGCACATCGCTGCATCGGCATTGGATCCAATCTGGTTGAAGGCCGTACCGAGGGACTCCAAGCCGTTTATTTCTGCAGCAGGATTATTGATGTATTTCAGTGAGTCCGATGTCCGACGGCTTCTGACGACGATCGCAGATGAGTTTCAGCAAGCGACGGTTTTCTTCGACACCATTCCCGAGATCCTCTCGCGCAAAACTCGTAAAGGTCTTTTTGTGACCCCGCGTTACCGAGCGCCGGCCATGCCTTGGGGCATCGCGATTGACGATGTACGCGACTTCATTGCACAGATTCCGGGCCTCGCTTGCGAGCGCGCGTTAACCTATGGAGAGGCTTTCCCTTCTCGAACACCGGTGCTCGCTAAGCTGTCCCGAGTTGGATTTCTGCGTCGTCGACTCGCGCCGGGTCTGGTGGTCGCAAAGTGTGTCCCGCGAAGCTTCGATCGGAGTTACAGATGAGCGCAGTGTCTACGCCGACTCGCAGCACGCGCTGTGAATACTCTGCGCGAGAGCTAATCCGACTCGGTCAGTCCGGTGCGCTCGCGATCTGTAACAAACACGGCGCCCCGATTGTCGATAGTGTCGACATCGCGACCGACACCAACGGCGCGCCTGTGTTCGCATTGCAGCGCGATGCATCAGTGTTTTCACAGCTTCATACACGACCTGAATGTGGGCTGCTTGTAGAACCGCTGGTCAGTGGCGACTTCGACCGTCGCCAGCGAGTCTCCATTCGTGGCTCTGCTTTTCCGGTGGGTACACAGAGCATTGAACGTGTCCAATCGAGGTTTGCTCGCAAACACACGATGCTGCCTTCCGATTTTTTCAAGACCCATTCGATGTGGCGTCTGGAGATCAGTCACGCGACATTGGCAGGCGGAACAAGTGGCCCGCGAGAACTAAAGCGCGCCGACCTTCTTGTTGATCTTGAGAACTGGGAAGCATGGCACCTCATGGAGCACGGTGCTGTCGAGCACATGAACGATGATCATGCTGATGCGACAGCGCTGTATGCGACCGTATTGTGTAACCAACCCACCGGCGACTGGCGCATCATAGGACTCGATCCTGAGGGCATCGATATGGCGTGCGGTGAGTTTCACGAACGGCTCACCTACCAAACCCCACTGGAAACCGCAGCAGCGTTAAGACCGACGCTAGTGGAACTCGTTAAACATGCGCGACAATCGAACTAACGATCAGCGTTTTATGCCCATACGTGCGGCGACCACGTCAGGATCCAATGTATCGAGCAATTCCATCCCTGAGCTGAAATCCTGACCACGTGTAAAGGCACCAGGCGTGACCAACGTCTCGATACCTGCGGCAATAGCCGCGCTTGCGGAGGCAGCGCTGTCCTCAATCGCCAGAACCTGCTCGCTAGGTAGCCCTAATCGCTGCAGCGCAACCTCATAGATTTCCGGATGCGGTTTTGGATTATCACAATCCATGCGCGTGAGCACAGACGAGAATCGGTCGATCGGCAGCTCCGGCGACGCACCTTTTGCAATCGCATCGATATTCGCCCTGAAGGTGGTGGTGACCAGCCCGATCAACAAACCAGCGTCCAACACTAGTGCAATGCTTTCCGCGACGCCATTCCTGAGTGCAACGCCTCGTGAAACTTCAGCGCACGCAATTTCAGTCTTGCGTGTATGGATGTCCTTAACCTGATAATCGGATAGCAGGCCGCCGGCCGCATCACTGAGCGTGGACAGGCGTTTTTGCCCACCCGCGTCTTTTAACAATTGACGGTAGGTGTCCTCATCCCAGCGCCAATTTATGCCAGCCTCAGCGAAGGCTGAGTTGTAGGCTCGCCGTTGTATATCGGAAGTCTCAGCGAGTACACCAATCGAACCAATGAAAAGCGCGCGTTTGTTCATGGTCGCAATTCTACCGGAGAAGGGTGCAAAACAAGACAACGACGGGCGACCAAGAGGCCGCCCGCCCCTGCATTGGTTTACCAGCTTTTCTGAATACCGAAGGTCAGCATCTCCTGCGTCTCAAGCTGAGGCCCGTTTAGGTCCTGCTCAACAGGGACCAGATACTCAATGGCGAGTCGCCAACCCTCAAGATCACCCTGTCCGGCGATGTTGAGACTGACGCCAGCATCCCAGCGCGAACCACCGAAGCGGTCCGGGTCAGCGGTTTGTACTGGACCTGCGATGAGCGGATCGCGACCCGATATCTCGCCTTGATCCGTATAGGCCAAACGCAACGCAACGCTCACCGCATCGCTAAAGCTGTAGCCCGCCCACCCCGTCAGGTGATGAAGATCGCCCAAGCGATAGTTTTCGTCGTTATCGGCCACCCGGAAGGTACTGCGCCACTGCGTACCCCAGTTGAAGTGTTCGGCGAATCCGGAGTAGCTGAGACCGAGAATTGGATCCCAACTGCCAGAACCGAGCTGCATCGGATAGGGCAGACGGATCGTTGGGCGCATGTTCATCGGCGTGAGGATGTCATCGGTCTCGTCAATACTGCCGGTGGGCACAGACAGTCCCACGATGCCGTGAAGCTTGTGATCCGGATTGGTGCCGATATCAATCAACGCCGAAACGGTGGTGTCGCCGATTCCCGATGTCTCCGTCATAAAGGTGCCGAGCACCGCGGTACCCATGCCACCCTGATACGTCAGGTGATCCATGTCCTTCTGGATATAGTTCACCATGCCCATCACGGTAATACGGTCCGTGGGTGCATACATCACGCCGAACATATGCATATCCATGTTCATCTCGACGGGCACGACACGTAGCGTCGGCGGTTGCCCTGGATTACCGAAAAACCGGTTGGGGACGGTTGTTGCGATTTGATCGGGAGAGATGGAATCGCTTCCTGAAAGGTTGCCCTCCATCGGCATCGACATGAATCGATACGAGAACATCCACTCACCTTTATCGTGTGTGTGATCACCCATCACCCCGATCGGAGCGTGAGCATCGGCGCGTGTGGTCTGATCGTGATCGGCATGGGCAAACGGTGCAGCCACGAGCAACGTGGCCAGCATCAATCTGGTCTTGTTCATTGGAACCCTCTGAATCTAATTGGGCGCACACCGTTCAGGCGCACGCAAGTCACTCTTGTGTTAAGCGAGATTCAGACGATGTGTGGAGGCGCTCGAGCTCGGGTAATCCACAGAGGTTGAGAAGGCCGAACGTTGGCATGATTGCGTTCGTATCTGCCCTGCGAAAGCTGCGCGACGGGCTCGAGGCTGGACGCCGAACCCAGATGTAGAACCGGCGTCAGGGTATCCGCAAAATCACAGTTATCAGCGCCCGCCTGCACCGGCGCCATTGCTTCGGCATGGCCATGGGCATGGCCATGCGAATGATCATGATGCTGCCAAAAACCCTCGAGGCCTTCTGGGCAAACGATCAGGAACTGGCCACGAGCAATGTCGCCCGGCATGAAGCCGCGCGGTACCAGTGCGCTCAGGCAAACGCCAAGGAGAACCAGACTGGCTGTGACTCGATCACGCATGCCCTAAAGTTACGCGCTCTCCGGCGTGTTAGCTAGATGGTTGTTGAGGGCTACTCCGTCCAGGTCTCCACGACGTCTTTCAAATCGGGACGCGGTCGTTCCTTGGGTGGCTCGACCGGAGTACCAATATGCATGAATCCTGCAATCGCATCATGCTCAGACAGACCAAGCGCCGCATGCACTGGTCCATCATATGCCGGACCACCGGTGAGCCACTGCGCCCCAAAACCCAACGCTGCCGCCGCGATCAGGATGTTCGTGCAAACCGCACCGGCGGACAGGTGCTGTTCGATTACGGGAATGCGTGCAGCTTTTTCCATATTCGGGGCCGCGATTACCGCGAGCAACAGCGGCGAGCGCGTGAGGCGCGCATGCGCTGCGTCCACCATGACGTCGTTGGCCTCCGGGTTCTCTCTGATGAACGATTCGCGGTAGATATCGGCCAGCTTCTGCTGACCCTCCTTGTACAACACCTTGATACGCCAAGGCGTTAATTTCGCATGATCTGGCACGCGGGTTGCGATCGCCAGAATGGTTTCGAGCGCCACCGCATCGGGCGCCGGATCCACAAGATTCGCCGCAAGCACCGACCGCCGGTGCTGCATGAATTCAACAACAGGTCTGTTGGCCATTACCATCTCCGTGACCCCGGTGTCTCCGGGATTCTCGCTGGAAAAATGGTAGCCGATTGTGTGATCCAACATCGTCTTAATTCCCGTTTTACTCGCACGCAAGGTGCGATCACATTTCCGTAGCGCTCAACAACCAGACCCAGCTGGCTGCGTACGCGCCGAGCAATATGGCAAGCGCCAACAGATACCGGACAAACTGGCTTAGAAACCGATGATTGCCTGATGGGTTCACGAGCCGTCCTCAGCCTTCGGACATTCAACTTTCGGTGGCAGATCGTTACTCACCACCAAGTGCAATCGCCTTGAGTCGTTAAAACTCAGCCCAACAGGCGAGAGGAAATCTATATATGCACGTGCAATCCGAAAAAACGTGGTTGCCAGACTGCCGGGGAACAGATCTTCTGCGAGACGGTATCCAAGCTCCGCATCACCCTGTTCGACCGCCCGGAACATTCTCGTCAACTGCATCTCGTCGGCAGTCGTCAAATCATCGTCGGGTGTCCTTATTGCGAGCTGGCGCATCCCGGTCGTTGAAGCAAAACACATCAACTCATTAATCACGGGCAAAGCCGCTTCCGCACGGTGGTGGCGATACAAGGGTCGCAGAATACAGCAGGCGCACTCCTTGCCCTGAAACGACAGGGTCCACTGCCTCACGCTGATCAACAATAGCTGCGCTCCAGCCGATAAATGCTGGACCCGCATGGTGTCGCTGCACGGCTGTTGATCGAATCGATAGGTTTGTCTCATTGCGCAACACTCTCCTGCGTAACCGCTGTCTTGTGAGATAATTCCGAAGTGGTTTTCATGGTGATGATGATGATTCTCATTGTTATTATCAATGAGAATCATTATCATTTGCAATAAATGTGAAGCAGTTTTTTTGGAGATCGAAATGAAACAACTGATTGTTGGCCTGGCATTGATGTTTGCGGCAGGAATGGCGAACGCAGCCTGTGAGGTGAATGTTGAGGTCGGCGACTCACTGGCCTTTAGCGAAAGCAGCATCACTGTAGAAGCCAGCTGCGAAACTGTGACTGTAAACCTGAAACACACGGGTTCTTTGCCTGCCGCTGCTATGGGTCACAACTGGGTCCTGTCGAAAACCGCTGAGTATCAAGCCGTTGCGAACGATGGGATGGCCGCAGGCCTCGACGCGAATTACCTGCCCGCAGATGATGCTCGTGTACTGGTTTACACAAAGATCATCGGTGGTGGAGAGGAAACCAGCGTGAGCTTTAGCCTGTCAGATCTTGATGCTGGCGAGAGCTACACCTTCTACTGCTCATTCCCTGGCCATACCGGTCTGATGAACGGCACTTTCACGATTTCCTGACACCAGAAGATATCGCCCGAGAGAGCAGCGCGCAGCCATGAGACTCGGAACAGCGGCCCTATGGTGGGGCACCCTGGGCTTCATGGCCTTGCTCGCTGTCGGCATCCAGCGCATGTGGGGCATTGCGCTGGATAGCCTCTCCTACTCCTGGACCACCAGCCACTACGCGCTGCTGATTGTGAACACGTTCATAATGGCCTGGGTTGAGGGGTATCGAGGCTTCCAGCAGAGGTTCTCACCACGATTCGCAGCGCGCGCGATTTCCTTGAAGCGCAACCCTTCGCCACTTGGCTTTGTGTTTGCACCTCTGGCATTGATGGGATTTTTCCATGCACCCATGCGCCGAGTCATCGGCGCGATAGCGTTGACACTGGGCGTCGTCGCGATCGTGTTGGTTTACCGAGCATTCCCTCAGCCCTGGCGGGGCATTCTCGACTTTGGCGTTATTGTCGGGCTGACATGGGGCGCCATCGCAACACTGCTCGCCGTTATCAACGCGAACGCACGCGGAACCGACGTCGACCCGGAGTGGCGGCCCGCCGTCGACCCACGCCTGCCCGATTCCAGTCGGGCATAACGCTCAGGCGAGCGTTTCCATTACCGATTCAAAAGTCTCAAGATCGGGATGACCTAAGTACGTGCCACTAGGCGCACTTGCCTGACGATGTGCGAGCTTGAATGCCTCAGATTGCGTCCAGGCCTCGAACGCTTTGCGCGACTCCCACACCGAGTGCGACGCATATAGCGTGTGGTCATCAAGAGATGGCCCTTTAAGCAAATGGAATTCCTTGAAACCGGGGACTTCGGATAGGTAGGAATCGCGCTCCCGCCACACCGTCTCGAATCCCTCTTCCATTCCCGGTGTGATTTTGAATCGGTTCATCGCAATGAACATGTCACTCTCCTGTTTGTAGACTCAAGCATGTACCAGCAGCCGCTCCAACCCGGAGTGCCACTCGGTGGTGATCGGAGTGTCGTAGACCTCCGATAAAGTGTGATCCGACAGAACCTCTCGAGGCGCACCGGATGCGGCCACGCGGCCACGATCCAGCAATATTGTGTGATCACAGAATCGCGCTGCCTTCTCGAGGTCGTGTACAACAAGGCACACGCCCACATTGCGGGTCGCCGCCTCACGCAGGTGTCTGAGCACCAGCAATTCATGGCCGATATCAAGACTTGCTGTGGGTTCATCCAACAACCAGACGCCGCCATCACTAAACGTCAGGATGCCGTCGACCTGTAGACAGGTGCGCGCGAACTGAACTCGCTGGCGCTCACCACCGGACAACTGATCGAAGCGGCGCCACAGCAGGCCGTAGACCCCGCAATCACTCGCGATGCGTTCGAGGCGGTTCGTGTCCAACGGTTGCAGGCCGCGGAACGGCTCCCACCCCATTGCGATGACTTCATGCACCGGGTAGGGAAACGCCATATCCACGTGCTGACTCATCACTGCACGAGTCCGCGCCTGGTCTGCTAAAGACAGATCGTTTAGCGGTTGCCCATCGACCAGAACCTCACCACCGGCGACCCCCAATGAACCCGCCATGGCATGCAGCAACGTCGACTTACCCGCGCCATTCGGCCCCACGATGCCGACCACCTGCCCGCGTTGCACAAATGCATTAACACTGTCCAACGTGACGCGTTTGCCACGCCGAACGCTAACCCCGCGGACTTCAATCATGCGTGTGACCTCGCTGATGCGATTAGCCAGAGAAAAAACGGTGCGCCGAGCGCGCTGGTGACGAGCCCAACCGGTAACTCGGCAGGGATAATCACAATCCGAGCAACCAAGTCCGCAAGCACGCTCAATGTAGCGCCCAACAATAGCGAGCCGGGGAGCACCCATCGGTTGCTAGGTCCAAGGATCAACCGAACGATATGTGGCACGATCAAACCGACGAAAGCGATGATGCCTGAAACGGCTACTGCGGCACCGACGGCCGCAGCGGCGCTGATAACGGTCACCCTTTTCAACAAATCTACGTTGATCGATAGATGGCGTGCCTCAACCTCACCGAGCTGCAGTACATCGAGCGCGCGTCCTCGAGAGACGAGCACTCCCGCTGCGATGACGATCACTGTTGCTGCGGGCAAAACCGTTGTCCAGGTTGCACGGCCGTAGCTCCCCATCGTCCAAAAGACAAGCGTTCGCAGCTGCGTGTCGTCACTCAGAAACTCAAAGCCACCGATGGCCACTGTGGACATTGCGTTCAATGCGATGCCGACAAGCAACATAGTGCTAACTTCGAAATTTCCAAACCAGCGCGCGAATGCATAGAGCATGCCGGTCACGGCAGCTGCGCCGGTAATCGCCGCCAACGGAATGAAGTAGGGCATCAGTGCCTCTGCTACAAAGCCAGCGCCGAACACGATCATGAAAATCGCACCGACGGCAGCACCGCCCGAGACGCCTATGAGCCCAGGATCAGCAAGCGGATTACGGAACAACGCCTGCAGCGCGGCGCCAGCTGCCGCCAGACCTGCGCCCGCCAGCGCTGCGAGCACAACCCGCGGGAGCCGAATGCTGTAGAGCACCGTCTGCTCCATCGAACTGGTTTCCGCAAAGCCGAGCACGCCACCAATTGATAGCGGGATCGCGCCTATACAAATAGCAAGCGACACGCTGACAATTAGCGCAACACCAAGTGCAAGAATCAGCGGCGGTCGCTGTCCGAAACCGCGTTTCGCTACCTTGCCCGATGGCTCTGCAACCATGGCGTCCGACATCACTGGCTTGAGGCATCCTCTTGGGCCCGAATGTCATCGGCAAGCTGCGCAGCTGCGCCGAGTGTTCGTGGTCCGAAGCCGAGCATGGCCATACCATCCATAGCGAATACCCGCCCATTCTTGGCAGCGCTAGTGAATTTGAGAGTCGGGTGCTCAAGCAATCCCTCAACGCCGCCTGCCGCATCGAGGCCACGCTGCGGGATCACCAGGAATGACGGGTCAGCGACGATCATTGCCTCTCTGGATACGGGCTTCCACCCAGACATTTGCCCGAGGGCATTGCTTGCCGACATCATCATGAGTAGACCATCGCCAGAGGTTTCTGTACCTGCGGCGATGAGCGTGCCGTCACGAATGCCCAACAGGATAGCGCCACTAGGTTTGTCCAACGATTGAGCTGCCACCAGGCGCTCAGCAGCAGGCTGTAACCGCTCAGCGATGTACGCTTCTGCAGCCTCTGGCATGCCGATGAGATCACCGATGCAGCGGACCTTATCGATGATGCCCTGCGAATCGTGCTGCTCAGCGAGAATTGCAACCGGTAAGCCGGCGGCACGCAGTTGATCCAGAATCTCGGGCGGGCCGGTATCGTCCTCGCCTAGCAAGAGAGTGGGTTCCTGCGAAAGCACGCCCTCCGCAGATAAGGCACGAACGTAGCCGATTTGCGGCAATTCGAGCGCTGCTGCGGGATAGTTCGACGTGCGATCAGCAGCAACGACTCGCTCATCAGCACCTAAGTCGTAGAGAATCTCGGTTATCGAGCCGCCGGCGACGACGATCCTGCTGCGGTCAACATCGACACCGAGTGAAGGGCACTCTAGCGCGTGCCCCAACTCCGGTGCGAGCAACCCCACAATACCAAGCGCGAGCGTCACCCTGATCATCAGTCAGAACTCCACTTGAACGTTCACTGCGGCATTGAAGCCCGGTTGCGTAAACCTGCGTGCAGCATCCGCGCCGATACCGGCGGTATCCACCCAGCGGATGTACTCCTTGTCGCCAAGGTTGAACAACCCGGCATTGACGCGTACACGATCTGTGAGGTTGCCGAACAACAGCAAATCCATGACCCCGTAGCCATCGGACGGCTGACGTAGATCCGTGTTGACGATGTCACCTTCATCCTTAGCCTCGACCAATGTCCAGACGAGCTCACCACCCCACCGGTCGGCGGGCGAGCGGTACAGCAGACCCAGCACACCCGTCAGTGGTTCAACGCTATCGATAGGGTCGCCGGTAGCAGTGTCCTCGCCGTCGGCATACGCAACCGCCGACCGAAGCATGAATGCACCGATTCCGTCCCACTCGCCAAGATCAAATTCTGCGGTAATCTCCGCACCCTCGATCGTCACCTTATCCCGGTTTATCGACTGGAATGTCAGCAAACCATCCTCGGGATCGATACCACCGAATTGCAGAAACGCGGGAGCGATCGCAAACGACTCGATGAAGTCCTCGTAGTCGGTTTGGAATACGTTGAATGACACCGAGGTCGCATCCGACTGATAACGCACACCTAGCTCGAGACCCTCGCTGCGCTCTGAGTTCAGGTCCGGGTTTGCGATGGTTTTGTAGCCACCAATGAAGTTGTTGAAGCCGACATTAACGTCGTCATACGGCGGCGCACGGAAACCTTGCGCATAAAGACCATAGACTGAAATGCTATCGGTCAACTCATAGACCGCACCCAGTCGAGCTGTCACCTCATCCGCGTCGTAGTCCTCCGGGACAGGTGCGCCGGGGTTACCGTTGATGTAGACCTCGTCGAGCGTGGTGCTCGCATCGAACCTGTCATAACGAAGACCCGGCGAGAGCAGCAGTCGATCTCCCAACAGTGAGATTTCATCCTGAATGAAGATCGCTGACTGCTGCACCGTGGTAAGCGGGAAGTCTCGAGTCGGGAGCGGAAGGAACTCGAATTGCGGCGTGCCATCAAGCGCGAAGGTGCCGCCGTTACGTATCGATGCGTTGTCGGTCTCGAAAAAATCGAACCCGTAAATCAGATTGTGAGACGTTCCTGCAAAATCAAAAGACCTCGCCGCCTGCGCGAAGATGCCGTCAATATCCTGTTCATACACCGAGCGCCGCTCGCGCGTCTGGCTCGGTTGCCCCGGCGGGGTCCGCGACTCGAAGGTGAATTGAGTCGTCTCAGACGACTGCGTATACGCCGTGACGCCAATCGTGTCAGCAATTGCCCATTGCACGTCGGCGCTGTAGGCGACACTGATACGCGTACGCTCTCTCTCGTCCACCGCATCTCGACTATTGACGAGCGTGCCACGTGTCACGGTGCCGTAGTCCGAAAGAATCTGAGTGTCCGCGTCGCTCGTCAGGGTATCGACCGTCAGCGTCAGCGTCTGACCCTCAACTGGCTGCCAGTGCAGCTTCGCCAAAATATTTGTAGCGGATAAATCCTGGGGATCCGGTAATTCCCGATCTGGACCGAAGCCGCCAATCCCGCCGATGGTTTCAGTCTCCTGACCGTCGCGCTGCGTTACCGCAATCATGCCGGCAAGGCGATCATCACCCAGAGCAAGCGTGCCTCTGGCGACAGTACTCTGGTCGGCACTGGACCATCCGGCCTTACCGCCAACATAAACGCCGTCGTCTTCAGCGTAGAGGTAGTCCAGTGGGCCGCGAGTGGTAAATGCAACGACCCCACCTAGCGCATCACTCCCGTACAGAGAGGAAATTGGGCCTCTGGCGATCTCCACCGCGGCCAGACTGTCGACATCAACAAAGTCCCGCCGCGCGCTGAGGAACGGTCCAAAGCTGAACTCTTCCGCGACTCGAATGCCATCGACCACGGTCAGAACACGGTTACCTCCAACACCCCGGATGGAGAACCCACTCAGTCCGAAACGACTGCCCGTTCCGCCGACACTCACGCCCGGCTCGTAGCGCACAAGATCAGAGATATCTCGGGTGATTTCCTGATCGATCATCTCGCTGGTGATCACTGACACCGTGACCGGCACTTCCGTGATCGCACGTTCCGTTCGAGTGCCGATAACGGTAATTTCATCGCGGGCCAGCTCGTCTGAGTCCGTTTCGCTCTGCGCCTGCGCGGGTCCACCGATCGCAGCCGCCACCGCCAAAGTAACGGTCCAATTCCAGGTTTTCATGAGCTCTTCCTCCCTAATTGAGTCGCTCAAGTGATTGATTCTCGACAGGTACTCGACAATTACAAATAAAAGTACAAATGAGAATTGTTCGTATTTGCAAAGGCTAATTGAATCCGGCACGCTTGTAAATTCATATTTTTCAAACCTTGGGAGCGGGACGATCATGGGAAGTTTTCGGCAAAGACTTTGGACTGTTTCAGCACTAGCAGGATTGTGCGCAGCCTGCGCCGCAGCACCGAATACAGTCGTCGACGAAGTCGAAGATGACGCTGGAGTCGCACAAACCACTGAAACCGAAAAGGAGCGGCCCTATATCTTTGGCTGGATGTTCGCGGATACCTCGAACATGGAGCCGCGGGGCGGCACGACCAAAGGACCGTCGGTCTTACCCATCTCCGGCACCTCTGCCGCTTGGGACGCGCTACAGGAGCCGGGCCTTAGCAAGAAAGAGAAAGATCGGCGGGCAATCCTCGCGATGGCCGGCGGTTACCGCACTAGCTTTGACTTTCTCGAGACCGCAGGTTTTACGGAAGGTTACGAGCCACCCAAGCCGTACCGGTCCTGGGGAACCGAGCACGTCTATGTCGTCGAGGACTCACCTGAGTTTGTAAGCCTGCAGCATATTCTGGTCATGTTCTTCGAAGACGAGGAAGGTGAAGTGCAGGGCCCGGCAGTCGTTAAACACTGGCGTCAGGACTGGCAGTACGAAGACGCGCAAATCAATGTCTACACGGGTCACGATCGGTGGGAGCAACTCCAGCTGTCTGCAGGAGACGTCGAGGGGACCTGGAGTCAGGCGGTCTACCAGGTCGATGACTCGCCGCGGTATCAGGCCATTGGGAAATGGACTCACGACCAAAACTTTTCAGCGTGGGAAAGCGGCGAAACATGGCGCCCGTTACCACGACGGGAATTCAGTGTTCGGTCCGACTACCACGCGTTGATCGGGACTAACCGTCATACGATTCTGCCGACAGGTTGGTTACATGAGGAAGACAACCTTAAAGCAGTGCTGATGCACGAGGGACAGATAACCGATAAGCCTGTTGCGTTTCTTGCCCGTGAGGCCGGGGTTAATCGATATGAACTAATTACCGGTCATGACTTTTCCGGCGGAGACGAGTATTGGGAAAAATCGGCAGCGTTCTGGTCGGATGTGCGCGGTGCATGGGATGCACTACTCACCGAAAACCCGAAAGTCACCAAACTCGAGGTCGAGGGCATGCCGATGCTAATGGAGATGTTGGTGTACTCGAGCGAAATCGAGACCTACGACTCCGAAGTTGGAAAGGCTTACATCGCCGAGAAGCTGCAGACCCACTACGAGTGGTAACGCGGTTCCGATCTAAGAAGCCGCGTTGGGGATAACGCCCTCAACGCGGTCTTCGAGTTCTTCACTCGCCTGCTCCAGCGCCGCTAGCGTATCGTCATCCGGCTGCCAGTAATTCCGGTCGGAAGCTTCAAGCAATCGGTTAGCAAATCTGCTTGATGCCGTCGGATTCAGCTCCGCAATGCGGCGGCGCATTTCCTCGTCGAGCAGGAAAGTCTCGGTGAGCTTCTGATAGACCCACGGCTGTACCTGACCTGTCGTCGCAGACCAGCCCATCGTGTTGGTCATATGCACTTCGATCTGGCGGACACCTTCGTAGCCGTGCTCAAGCATACCCTCATGCCATTTGGGGTTGAGCATTCGCGTTCGCGTCTCGAGTGCCACCTGGTCTGACAGGGTGCGCACTGTGCCTTCACCGTGCGTCTGGTCACCGATGTAAACCGGCGGTGCATCACCTGAGCGAGCACGCTTGACCGCGCCTGTGATACCGCCGAGCGTATCGAAGTAGTTATCAACCGTGGTGATGCCAAGCTCGACCGAGTCAAGATTCTGATAGGCGAGATCGACGTCAGCGAGGGCGCTGTTCAGCAACGCTTGCTGCGCCTGGGGACGACCATCGCAGCCATACGCAAACCCTTTGCGCTTCGAGTACACATCCGCCAGTTCATCCTCGTCGTCCCAGCGACCACTCTCGACCAGATAGTTGACGTTGGAGCCGTACGCGCCCTCTTCGTTGCCATAGACTCGAAGCGCGGCAACCTCCAAAGTGCAACCATGCTCTGCCTGATAGGCAAGTGCATGCTTGCGAACAAAATTGCTGTCGATCGGCTCATCAGCAGACGCAGCCAGGTAGGCCGCTTCCGCGAGCATCTTGATTTGCAAGGGCATCAAATCCCGGAAGATGCCTGACAGCGTCATCACGACATCAATCCGCGGGCGACCCAGTGTTTCCAGATCGATCAGCTGCGCGCCAGCAATTCGGCCATAGCTATCAAACCTGGGCTCGGCTCCCAGCAGCGCGAGCGCCTGACTAATCGGACCACCCTCACTCTTCAGGTTGTCGGTACCCCAGAGAACAATGGCGATCGACTCAGGAAGTGCGTTGTCCTCAGCCAGGTGACAATCCAGCAAACGTTGTGCCTGCTTGGCACCGTCCTTGACCGCATAAGCGCTTGGAATTCGGAACGGATCAAAACCGTGCAGGTTGCGTCCTGTCGGCAGCACAGCCGGCGTACGCAGCACATCACCACCCGGCGAAGGCGCAATGTAGTGTCCGTCGAGCGCACGCAGCAGGCCCGGCGTCTCTGCATCCTGCCCGAGCAGATCGTTCGACGCCTGCAGTGACTTCATGAGATCCACACCGTCCACGCCAGGCGGAAGGCCAGCTAGCTGCGCCGCTTTCGCAGGCGTCAGCGATTTCTTGGCGATGCCCTCCAGCGCGGCCTTAGCGGGGCGCACACCATGCGATGCATCAGCCATACACGAGAGCAAATCGACGCGTTCTGTCGTACTGGGCGGTCGGCCCACAACATGCAGGCCATGCGGAATCAGCGCGGTCTCATATTCATGCAAACGCTGTTGCAGCGCATTTACTGCTTCGTCAGCAACATCCAGCGTCCACTCGGGCGTGGCAGACGCCAGCTCCAACTCCTGTGCCTGCGCCTGGATCAAAGCCAGAAGGTCTAGATCGGGTTTGGCGTCGGGGTCACGTTGCCGCCAACGATCCAGAGAATCGGACAACTCCTGGAGCCCTTTATACAGACCTGCTTCAGATATCGGAGGCGTCAGATAACTGATCAAGGTTGCGGCGGATCGCCGCTTGGCGATGGCGCCTTCCGATGGATTGTTGGCCGCATAGAGATAGAAATTCGGCAGCGCGCCGATCAGACGCTCCGGCCAACAATTGCCCGACATTCCGGTTTGTTTACCCGGCATGAATTCGAGCGCACCGTGCGTTCCAAAATGCAGGACCGCGTGCGCGGCGTAGTCTTCACGCAAATAGCGATAGAACGCCGAGAACGCATGTGTTGGTGCCAGGCCCTGCTCAAACAGCAAGCGCATCGGATCACCTTCATAGCCGAACGATGGCTGCACGGCGACGAGGACGTTGCCATATTGCTGACCGAGGACCATCAACGAGCGACCATTCACGAGCTGCTTGCCGGGTGCAGCACCCCATTGCGATTCGATCTCCGCCAGCCAAGGCTCACGCGACACGTGATCATCCACATCGATTAGCGTGTGGACGTTCGCATCGGCGCCATAGGTCTCTGCATTGCCGGTCAACAGGTGGTCACGCAGCGCATCGGCCGTGTCGGGTAACCCCTCAACGCTGTAGCCCTCGTCTCGCATCGCCGAGAGCGTGTTGTGCAGACTGCCAAACACATCGAGGAACGCAGCGGTACCGGTGTTACCAGCGTTTGGCGGGAAGTTGAATACAACCGTGGCCACCTTGCGGTCCGCAACGGGCGTCTGCGCCAGAGAGATTTGTTTGGCGACGCGTTCAGCGAGTGCGTGCGCCCGCTCCGGGCAACTGTGCATGTCCTGAGGATTGTCATCCGTCGAGAATGTGCAACCGTGATGACAACCGCTGCAGGTAACACCCGGCGCACCCGCGCGCCCGCCGAACACCATCGGACTGATCGCCCCGTCGAGTTCGGGAATCGCGACCATGATCGTGCTTTCAACGGGACTCAGCCCACGCTCCGAGCCGCCCCACTCTTCCAGCGTCTGGAACTCAACAGGATGGGCGGCTATATAAGGTACATCGAGCTCTGAAAGCACCGCCTCGGCAGCGGCAGCATCGTTGTAGGCCGGACCACCTACCAGTGAGAACCCAGTCAGCGACACGACCGCATCGACCGCAGGCTTTCCGTCTTGTTTCAGGAATTGTTCGATTGCAGGTCGGGCATCAAGCCCACTGGCAAATACCGGCACAACAGCGAGTCCTCGCGACTCGAGTGCGGCGAGTACACCGTCGTAATGCCCGGCGTTCGCACCGAGAAGGTAAGAGCGAAGCATCAGCACACCGACTCGCCCAGTGGCACCGTCTGGCACCGGCAGCGTCTTTGTGTCGCTCGCGATGCGCGGCTGCATGCGAGGGTGATAAACACCCACTTCCGGATATTCCACCGGCGGTTCAGCCGGCAACAGCGCCTTCGCGAGTGTCGCTCTCTGGTCTTTGGCATAGCGACCAACGAGGTAACGCACGAGGTTCGCCATGTTGTCTCGAGAACCACTAAGCCAATATTGCAAAGTCAGAAAATAGGCGCGAACGTCCTGAGCCGTGCCGGGGACATATTTCAAGAGCTTTGGCAGTCGCCGCAGCATCTTCATTTGTGTTTGACCGGAGTTCTTGTTGGCGGATGGTTTCGGTTTGAGCTTCTTCAGCAGCGCCATTGGCCCGCTCGCCGGTTTCGACATATCGAAATCGCCGAGCTTGGTAAGACGGGTGACCTCAGCGGCAGACATCGCACAGATCACGGCGTCTGCATCACCGCGTCGGGCAGCGATCGCATCGAGCACTGGCTCGAAATGCGACTCCATAAACAGCATCGTGACCAGCAGGATATCGGCACGCCCGATATCCTCGAGACAGTGCTTGAGTTTGCTCTCGCTCGCAGACCATTCCGATGCAGCGTGCATCGTGAGCTGCAGCCCGGGACACTCGCGGGCGAGATCCGCCGCCGCGAGCTGTGTCGCAGTAGCGAGGTGCGTATCCATCGTAATGATAGCGACGCGCACGGCAGCCGTTGGTGTCTTGATTGCTCCGTCAGCCCCCACGTCAGTTCTCGCAACGAAACTTCATAGGTTCATGTAACCATCAAGTGAAGTTGACGTCAATTATACGTGACACTTTTGGACCCTAGACACGAAGTCGACGGGCGTTCGGGCGTCATTAATCAACAAGGCTTGAACAACATGCGGGCAAATCGCAGCGCCGGATACTGTCAAAAGAACGCAAAGATGATTAGAATTGCGTCCAACTTCGGCGAACTGGCTTAGACATTGGGGACAACGCAAACGCACATACTGGTTTTGAACGGGCCGAACCTTAACTTGTTAGGGACTCGTGAGCCTGCGCATTACGGAAGCGAGACGCTCGACGATATCGTCGGGCAAGTGCGAGACATGGCCTCGACCCTCAATGTCGAGATCACGGCATTCCAAAGTAACTCTGAGTCCGACTTGATCGATCGCGTTCATACCTGCTCTAGCGACGGGACCGACGGTCTGATCGTGAACCCGGCAGCATTCACACATACCAGCATCGCACTGCGTGATGCACTGGCCGCAATCGGAAAACCTTTCGTGGAAGTGCACCTCAGCAATTTGTACGCGCGCGAGCCATTTCGTCATCACAGCTATTTGTCGGATCTCGCGATCGGCGTGATTTCCGGACTGGGCAGCTACGGCTACCTCGCAGCGCTAAAAGCGCTTTCGAGGCAGCTCGAAAGCCTTGCCTGAAGACAAACCAGGTTATCGAGGGGGAGAACCTATATGGACATTCGTAAAGTCAAAAAGCTGATCGAGCTTCTTGAGGAGTCCGGCATCGCCGAGATCGAAATCACTGAGGGCGATGACGCCGTTCGTATCAGTCGCTATCCGCAAGGCGGCGCACCGGCAATGATGGCGCCAGCACCCATGCCACTTCCTGCAGCCGCGGCAGCACCCGCGCCAGCGGCAGCAGCGCCTGAACCGACCGCTGCACCTGAGCCGGCCGCGGAAGACGAGGGCCATGTCGTGTCCGCACCGATGGTCGGCACCTTCTATTCCTCCTCAGCGCCTGGCGCAGCACCGTTCGTGCAGATCGGTGATCGAGTGAAAGCCGGTGACACGCTGTGCATTGTTGAAGCGATGAAAATGATGAACCAGATCGAATGCGACGTGGATGGCGTTGTGAAATCGATCCGCGTTCAGAACGGCGAGCCTGTCGAATACGGTCAGGCGCTGGTCACCATCGACACCCGCGGCTGAGTCGGGTCATGCTGGAAAAAATCGTTATCGCCAACCGCGGCGAAATCGCGCTGCGTGTACTGCGTGCGTGTCGCGAGCTGGGCATCAAGACGGTTGCGGTCTACTCGACAGCCGACAGCAACCTGAAACACGTGCTGCTCGCCGACGAAACGGTCTGTATCGGACCCGCACCCTCCACCGACAGCTACCTGAACAAAGCAGCCATTATCAGTGCGGCTGAAGTCACCGATTCGGTGGCCATTCATCCGGGCTACGGTTTTCTCTCTGAGAACGCCGACTTCGCCGAAGGCGTCGAGAAGAGCGGCTTTAAATTCATCGGACCTCGTGCAGCTGCGATCCGCACCATGGGTGACAAGGTTGCAGCGATCAAGGCGATGAAAGCGGCCGGCGTGCCGACGGTGCCCGGCAGTGACGGCCCACTGGGCGACGATCCTGATGAAAATATCCGTATCGCACGCGACATCGGCTACCCGGTCATCATCAAGGCCGCTGGTGGCGGTGGCGGTCGTGGCATGCGCGTCGTGCACAACGAACCCTCGCTGGTCAACGCGATCAACCTGACCCGCGCTGAGGCTGAAGCTGCTTTCGGAAACCCGCAGGTCTACATGGAGAAGTTCCTGGAACGCCCGCGGCATATCGAATTCCAGGTCATCGCCGACGAGCATGGCAACGCGGTACATCTCGGGGAACGCGACTGCTCCATGCAGCGGCGTCACCAGAAAGTGATCGAAGAAGCACCTGCGCCTGGCCTGGACCCCGCACTGCGCGATGAGATGGGCGAGCGTTGCGCGCGCGCCTGTCAGGAGATGGGCTATCGCAACGCGGGCACGTTTGAGTTTCTATTCCAGGACGGCGAATTCTTCTTCATCGAAATGAATACGCGCCTTCAGGTCGAGCATCCGGTGACGGAGATGGTGACAGGCATCGACATCGTGCGAGAGCAGCTCAAAATTGCGTCTGGCGAGAAACTGAGCTTCAACCAGGGCGATATTCGCATTAGTGGTCATGCGATCGAATGCCGCATCAACGCCGAAGACCCGAAAACGTTCATGCCATCGCCGGGCACGGTGACGTTGTGGCATCCGCCGGGCGGACCCGGCGTGCGCGTCGACAGTCACGTGTACAACGGCTACCGCGTGCCGCCGAATTATGACTCGATGATCGGCAAGCTGATCGTTCATGCCCACAATCGCGACGTTGCGATCGCCCGTATGCGCGGGGCACTGGATGAGTTCGTGATCGAGGGCATCAAGACAAACGTCGCGCTGCATCAGGAGATTTTGCAGCACAGCGCAGTTCAGGCGGGCGGCACCGATATCCATTACCTAGAAAAGCGTCTGGGACTGTAGTTGCAGCGTGGGCTGGCAGCAAATCACTCTGAGGGTCGGCGACCACGACACCGATACGCTTGAACGCGTCTTTCTCGATGCTGGCGCTGCCGCGCTGAGCTACACCGACGCCGCTGACCAGCCGATTCTGGAACCCCAGCCTGGGGAGGTGCCCCTGTGGGCGGATGCGCGACTGACAGCACTCTTCCCCGACACCTTGCCTTTTGAAGGTATAGGGCTTTCGCTGGTCGGCGAACTCGGCACTTTACCCGAGCTTGAGGTAGCGCTGCTGCCAGAGCGCGAGTGGGAGCGTGAATGGCTCGCGCACTTTGCGCCACGGCGGTTCGCCGATCACTTCTGGGTCGCACCACACAATGCCGAGGTCGACACCCAGGACGGGGATGTCGTGTTGCGACTCGATCCTGGTCTTGCGTTCGGCACCGGCACGCATGCGACCACCGCACTGTGTCTTGGCAGGCTTGCGCAACTGCCACTGCGCGACACTGAGGTACTGGACTTCGGATGTGGCTCGGGCATCCTCGCGATCGCCGCATTGCTTTTGGGGGCTGCAAAAGCGACTGGCCTCGATATCGACCCACAAGCGTTGACCGCTTCGCGTGATAATGCGCGCGCAAATGGCGTGGACGAACGTTTATCGGTCGCGCTGCCCGCTACAGACGGTGCCTACACACCAACGCCGCTGCCGCTAATGGTGGCCAACATCCTTGCTGGCCCGCTGATTGCGCTCGCACCGCGAATCAGTGCCAGCGTGGCTGGGGGAGGCACACTGTTGCTCTCCGGGATACTCGATGCGCAAGCGGCGAGTGTCGCCAGTGCGTACGACCCCTGGATTGAGTTTGGACCTATCGCGCGGCAGGATGGCTGGGTGATGCTCGAGGGGACACGACGCGATGGCGTCTGATCAGTTCGAAACCCGCTGCCCTGAATGCCAGACCGTCTTCTCTGTGGATGAGGCGGAGCTCGCGCGTGCCGATGGGAGAGTGCGGTGTGGCGATTGTCTCACGGTGTTCGACGCGCGCGAGCACTTGCTACCCATCGAGACCACGGAACGAGCACCGGATGCAACAGCGCCTGTCGAACCAACGGTGCAGATTTCTGACGAAGCATCCGTGGATACGACCGCGCCCACGCCAGTAAACGAACTTCGATTCGAAGATGGTATGCCGGAAGAGACGCTCGCGGCGCAGCTGGAGGCGGTCACCGGCAACCACGAGATCATCGAACCCCGGACTGAGGAGCCAGAGGCCGTCGAAGCGGAAGCCGTTGATATCGAGGTCATCGAGCTCGGTTCAGCCGCTACTGAGGATGTGGATTTCGGGGACACCGACTGGGATGACCTCCTCAGCGAGATTGCTCCGGCTCCAACTGAGCCTTCCGCCAAGGCATCGATGCCGGAGGCAGACGCTGAGCTGGAACTCGAACCAGAACCAGAACCAGAACCAGAACCAGAACCTGTATCGATTTTCGGTGAGCCCGCGGAACCGGGGTCCGACGTGGCTGCATTCGATCTTGCGGACTCGGCGCTGCGCCAAGGGATCGAGGCGCCCAAAACCCAACCCCTCGATTTCCAGCTGGCGGACGACGATGCGCCGGGCCGAGCAGACGATCTCGATCTCGATTTGTCGGGTAGCCATGGGACTATCGAATCGCCAGACAATGGATTACCCCTTGATGCGTCCCCGTTAGACATGGACTTGTCGGATCCGCCCGAAGCCAATGACTTTAATGCAGACGCGATGGCGTCGATGCTGGAAGCAAGCGATATCTTCCAGCTCGACGAGAGCGACGAGGTCGATTCAGCCAACGTTGATGTTGATTTGGATGCTCCGATCGAACCCGAAAATGATGCCGATCCGGTCGCGCCAGATATTCAACCGAGCGACCAGTCGGAGCTGCCGCCAGAGCAGGACATCGTATTCGCCAAACGGCCTTCAATTCTCGGCGGTGACGAAAATGCGGGCTCGGCGGATGAGGATACGCCGGAGCACATTGTTCTCGAGACGGAGAACCTGACGCTCGAGGCCGCCGATCAGGCGTTCGCGGAGTCCATGCTACTCGCCCCTGAGGATGTCGACCCGCCCACCAGGCGCTGGCGCTGGCTCGCATTCGCCGCAATGCTGATTCTGGGTGTGCAGCTGGTGCACGCCTATCGGAATGATCTGGCCACGCACCCGGCGGTCGGAACCTACGTGAGTAACGCCTACGATGCTATCGGCGCGCCGCTGCAACCGAATTGGGATCCGCGTGCGATTTGTACCGCAGCCCACGACGTCGGTATCGAAGACGATCAGCTACGAGTCGAGACCGGCATCATCAATCGTGGCACGCAATCGCCACCGTTACCGATCCTCCAAGTACGCCTGACCGATCCGGCGGGGCAGACACTTTCAACGCATATCATCCCACCGGATCGCTACCTCGATGTCGACGCTGCGTCGCAGCCGTTGATGCCCGGCGCACAGATCATCGCGCGCGCAGCGCTTGAGGTCGATGACCCAGCGCTCGCACAGTATCGGCTGGCACTTTGCTATCCTGACGGGCCCAACGAGCTACGATGTGCCACCGAATGCAGGACGCCCTGAGTCAAAACGAACAAAGCGCGCTCAGTGATAACCGCGGTTCTTTGCCTCGTATCGGCGACATAACGCTACCTGGCCGCATATTGCTATCCCCCATGGCTGGCATAACGGACGCGCCGTTCCGACGCCTCGCGCGACGCTTCGGGGCTGCGTTAACCGCTTCCGAGATGACCACCGCCGATACGAGCCTCTGGTCGACCTCCAAGTCGCAGCACCGCTTGGATATCGACCTCGACGCCAAGCCCAGGGTCGTTCAAATTGCAGGCTCCGAACCGGAGCAAATGGCCGCTGCAGCGATCGCTGTGGTGGCTCGGGGCGCGGACATCGTCGATATCAACATGGGTTGCCCCGCAAAGAAGGTCTGCAAGAAGCTCGCGGGCTCGGCTTTGTTGCAGGACCCGTCACTCGTCGCCGACATACTCTCAGCGGTGGTCGATGCCGTACACGTCCCCGTGACCCTGAAGACAAGACTCGGTTGGAATCGCAACAACGAGAACATCGTTGAAATTGCCGCTCTTGCAGAACGATGCGGTATTGCAGCGATTGCGATTCATGGCCGAACACGTGCTTGCGCTTACAAAGGCACCGCGCGACACGCACGCATCGCGACGGTTAAACAGAATGTCTATATTCCTGTTTTTGCTAATGGCGATATCGACTCTCCGCAGCGTGCGCAGCAAGTCCTTGATGAGACAGGTGCTGACGGTTTATTGATCGGTAGAGCAACACAAGGCAGACCTTGGATTTTGCAGGAAATTTCGGATTGGGTATCAAAAGCAACGATCACCAAGCCACTTTCAATCCGCGAAACGCATGCTATTATCCGCGGCCATCTCGACGACCTGCACGCTTTTTATGGCGAGCGAAAAGGCGTTTTGATGGCGCGCAAACACTTGAATTGGTACGCCCGATATCTGGGGGTTAAAGATACCGTGCGGCGGGGGTTGCTTGCAGCGCCCGATGTTGAGTCACAACGCGGACTCGCACACGAAGTGTTTGCCGTGAAGAGTGATGGCGATCAAACACTGGCCGCCTGAAGTCAAAATAACAACGAAGCAAGCAACACGACCGGTCGCGGGGGCATTACCGTCGGGCTGATCACTAGGGGAGAGCTTAATCAGTGGTCCATTCAGCGCACACCGAGAAACGCAAAAAGAAAAAATCGATCAGCAAGAAGCACCGGCCGCTGGCACGCATGACCGAAAGCGCACTGAAGGACTATTTCAAAAAGCTCAATGGAACCGCACCGGGTGATCTCTACGAGCTTGTCTTGAGCGAAGTGGAGCCGCCGCTCTTGAAAACCGTGCTGCACTACACCGACGGAAACCAAAGTCGCGCCGCTGAAATTCTCGGTATCAACCGAGGGACCTTGCGCAAGAAGCTAAAGAACTACTCCCTGCAATGACCAACACGGTTTCGCGCGCACTCATCAGCGTCTCCGATAAGAGTGGCATCACACAGTTTGCTGGCGCCCTTGAGAAGCTAGGCGTCGAAATACTCTCTACAGGCGGCACGGCACGCGCGTTGCGCGACGCGGGCATCACGGTGACCGATGTCAGCGAGGTCACGGAATTCCCGGAAATCATGGATGGACGGGTCAAAACCCTACACCCGCGCATACACGGTGGGTTACTGGGTCGTCGCGGGACAGACGAAGCTGTGATGGAACAACATGGTATCGCAGCGATTGACCTGCTCGTCGTTAATCTCTACCCATTTGCCAATACCATCAACGACCCATCAAACGACGTAGCAGCGGCCATCGAGAACATCGATATCGGTGGTCCGGCAATGTTGCGTGCGGCAGCCAAAAACCACGCGGATGTCGCTGTCGTCGTTAGCCCCGAGGACTACGAGCGCGTGCTCACAGCATTGGATGGCGAAGGCATCGACGCGACCCTGCGCCGACAACTCGCGGCGCGCGCGTTCGCACATACGGCAGCCTACGACAGCGCAATCACGGAGTACCTGTCCGCCGAATGCGATGAGCCGCGTATGGGACCCGCGTTTTCATTGGCAGGTCAGCTATCCAGCGCACTGCGATATGGAGAAAACCCGCATCAGTCTGCGGCGTTCTATGCAGACGCACAGAACGTCGAGAGCAGCCTCGCCACCGCGGACCTCTTGCAAGGCAAGGCGCTGTCCTACAACAACATTGCTGATGCAGACGCCGCGCTTGAGTGCGTGCGCCAGTTTGACAGCCCCGCATGTGTCATCGTGAAGCACGCCAACCCCTGTGGCGTTGCGATCGCAGAGGACGTAGCGGCGGCCTATGCAAGAGCATTCCAGACCGACCCAACGTCTTCGTTTGGCGGCATCATTGCCTTCAATCGTCCGGTGGACGGTACGCTTGCAGAAAAAATCATCGAACAGCAGTTTGTCGAGGTCGTGCTGGCGCCAGGCTTCGACTTGCAGGCGTTGGCGGCCTTCTCAAAGCGTAAAAATGTGCGCGTGATGGCGACCGGCGAGCTGAGGGGCCTACCTCCTGCTGTCGAGATCAAGCGAGTATCCGGTGGATTCCTCGTCCAAGACCGCGATGACGGCGTACCGAGCCAAAGCGACCTCAAAGTTGTCACTGAGCGTCAACCCACCGAAGCTGAATGGCGCGACCTTGGATTTGCATGGCAGGTCGTGAAATACGTTAAGTCGAACGCGATCATTTTTTGCAAGGACCTTGCGACTGTCGGGATTGGTGCAGGCCAGATGAGCCGCGTCTACTCCACCCGAATCGCTGCGATCAAGGCTGCCGATGAGGGTCTGCAGGTTTCGGCAAGTGTCATGGCATCGGATGCGTTTTTTCCATTCCGGGACGGACTGGACAGTGCGGCGGAACACGGCATCTCTGCGGTGATTCAACCCGGCGGATCGATTCGCGACGATGAAGTCATCGCGGCCGCGAATGAGCATGGTCTCGCGATGGTCTTCACTGGCATGCGTCACTTCCGTCACTAATGCGCGTCCTGATCGTTGGCAGCGGCGGGCGTGAACATGCAATGGCGTGGCAGTGCGCGCAGGGTAAGCACATCGAGCAGGTGATCGTCGTGCCGGGCAACCCCGGTACCGCCAGCGAGCCGAAAGTTCGAAACATAGCGGCCGATATCGCCGACAACGACGCGCTGATCGCCGTTGCAAAGCGCGAATCCGTTGATCTGATGATTGTCGGGCCCGAACAACCACTGGTAAACGGCCTCGTCGACGCCTGTCAATCCGCTGGCATCGCCTGCTTCGGTCCCACTGCAAACGGCGCGCAGCTAGAAGGATCGAAGTCTTTTACCAAGGGATTCCTGCAGCGTCACGGCATTCCGACCGCAAGCTATGCGACTTTCGAGGATTTCGAATCGGCCCGCGCACACATCGAGCAGCGCGGTGCACCGTGTGTCGTCAAGGCCGACGGCCTGGCCGCCGGCAAGGGCGTTGTGGTCGCACAGACCACGGAGGAAGCGATACAGGCCGCAGAAGATATGTTGGTCGACGAGCGTTTCGGCGGCGCCAGTCAACGCATCGTCGTTGAAGACTTCCTGGTCGGCGAGGAAGCCAGCCTCATTGCCGTGACCGACGGGACCCACGTCGTTCCTCTGGCCAGCTCACAAGACCACAAGGCACGGGATAACGGCGATCGTGGCCCAAACACTGGAGGGATGGGCGCCTATTCACCCGCACCCGTGCTCAGCGGTACCGTTGCAGATCGCGCGGTTCAGGAGATTCTCGAACCCACCGTCGCTGGCCTGCGCGCGGACGGCATCAACTACGTCGGCATTCTATACGCTGGCCTGATGATCGACGATCACGGTCAAGCGCGAGTGCTCGAATACAACTGCAGGCTCGGTGATCCAGAGACGCAGCCCATTATGCGCAGGCTCCGCACACCGCTGGATCAGATCTGCACCGCCGCCATCAACGGCACCCTCGCCGAATTAACGATTCAGTGGGATGAGCGAGCGTCGTTGGGGGTAGTAATGGCGGCCGAGGGCTATCCGGGCAGCGCAACCACCGGCAAACCCATCAACGGGCTCTCGGATGCTGAGGCGCTGGATACGGTAAAGGTATTTCAGGCGGGGACACGGCAAGAGAACGACACGCTGGTCACAGCGGGCGGTCGCGTCCTTTGTGTTACAGCGCTGGGCAACACCATCACCAGCGCTTCGCGCGCTGCTTACGCGGGCGTTGAAGCAATCTCATGGCAGGGCGCTTTCTGCCGGGAAGACATCGGCCATCGTGCTATCTCGAGAGAGCGCGATGCTTGACGTCGCTAGCGCAGCGGCCGAAATACTCGGACGTGCGAAGCCACTGTCGACTGAACTCACAGCACTTGAGCACCTGTCAGGAAGGATTCTCGCTGAACCGATCTATGCCGAGCGCGACCAGCCACCATTCGACCGAGTGACCATGGACGGCATCGCGGTGCGTTTCGAGCGCGGGCGAAAGCGATGGCGCCTCGCAGGCCGACAACTCGCCGGACAACCTCCATCCAAGCTCGCGACGCTAGGCGATGCAATCGAGATCATGACCGGGGCAGTCCGACCCCACGGCGCGGACACCATCATCCCGAACGAACACTACAGCGTGATCTCGGGCAGCGGCGGTGACGAAATCATGCTGGAGTCTGGCTACCAACCACGTGCGGGGCAGCATCTGCACGCCCGAGCCAGCGATCATGTTGCGGGTACGCTGCTGATCGACCAGGGCGCTCGGATCGGACCTGCTGAGGTCGCCATTATCGCCAGCGCGGGCAGAACCGCCGTAACGACGTTCCGTATGCCGAGAGTCGCTGTGGTCGCTACGGGTGACGAACTTGTCGCCGCAGGAGATCCGATTCAGCCCCATGAAATTCGCCTGTCCAATGCGCCTGCGCTGGTCGCAGCGCTGGGCGCCATCGGCTTAGTAGACAGTGAATGGCACCACCTGCCGGACAACAAGACCGTGTTGGGCGATGCATTGGCGACGATTATCGAAGCCAACGACGTCGTTTTGCTTTCGGGGGGTGTCTCACGCGGTAAAGCGGACTATGTACCGGACGTCCTTGAGGCGTTAGGCGCTACCTGCCACTTCCATCGAGTCGCTCAAAAACCGGGCAAACCGCTCTGGTTCGGGTCGACTGCTAACGGATGCCTTGTATTCGGGCTACCAGGCAATCCGGTGTCTACGCTCGCCTGCTTCTGCCGGTACGTAAGACCCGCATTGTTGAACCTCAAGGGTCAGACCGACAAACCGGTTTCAACAGTCAAGTTGGGTGCGCAATGGCAGTTTTCGCCAAAACTCACGGCACTGGTACCCGTCGTCATCTCAAGCGACGATTCGGGTGTTACATGGGCGAAGCCCCTCGGCACAAATACCAGCGGGGATTTCACCGCATTGGCGGGTGCGGACGGGTTTGTGGAACTGCCGGCGGCCGACTCCGTGTTCGAGGCCGGCCGCACAGTCGCATTCTTTGGCTGGCGCTAGCGACGCATCGCGTCGAAAAACAACGCGTTCGTCTTGGTGTCCTGCATCTTTCCAAGCAGGAATTCGACAGCCGCCAGCTCGTCCATCGGGTGCAGCACTTTGCGCAACACCCACATCTTCTGCAGCTCCTCCGGG
The DNA here is from genome assembly GCA_038521865.1 of Pseudomonadota bacterium. Taxonomy (GTDB): domain Bacteria; phylum Pseudomonadota; class Gammaproteobacteria; order Steroidobacterales; family Woeseiaceae; genus CALBPI01. The sequence continues at coordinate 65,030 of JBCBKO010000006.1, forward strand.
TCGGTGAGCAAGTCTTCCTTGCGCGTTCCCGAACGGTTGATGTTGATCGATGGGTAGATGCGCTTCTCGGCGATGCGCCGATCCAGATGGATCTCCATGTTGCCGGTGCCTTTGAATTCCTCGTAGATGACCTCGTCCATCTTGGATCCGGTGTCCACAAGTGCCGTGGCGAGAATCGTCAGGCTGCCGCCCTCTTCCACGTTGCGCGCGGCACCGAAGAATCGTTTGGGCCTGTGCAGCGCGTTGGCATCCACACCACCGGTTAGCACTTTGCCCGAAGACGGGACGACCGTGTTGTAGGCGCGTGCCAGGCGAGTGATCGAATCGAGCAGGATCACAACGTCGCGTTTGTGTTCGACCAGGCGCTTCGCTTTTTCAATGACCATCTCAGCTACCTGCACATGACGACTGGCAGGCTCATCGAAGGTAGAAGAGACCACCTCGCCGCGCACCGTACGCGCCATCTCGGTAACCTCCTCCGGCCGCTCGTCGATCAGCAGGACGATCAGGTCGCACTCCGGATGGTTGGCAGAAATCGCAGATGCGACGTTCTGCAGCAACATCGTCTTACCGGCCTTCGGCGGCGATACGATCAAACCGCGCTGGCCTTTACCAATCGGTGCAACCAGATCGATGATGCGGGCTGTCAGATCCTCCTTGCTGCCGTTGCCCTGCTCGAGCTTAAGCCGATCACGCGGGAACAATGGTGTCAGGTTTTCGAACAACACCTTGCTGCGCGTGTTCTCGGGCGGCTCATGGTTGATCTGGCCGACCTTGAGTAACGCAAAGTAGCGCTCACCGTCCTTGGGAGGACGAATCAGGCCGGAAACCGTATCTCCGGTCCGCAAGTTGAACCGACGAATCTGGCTCGGAGAGACGTAGATGTCGTCTGGCCCAGCCATGTAGGAGCTATCCGACGAGCGGAGAAAACCGAACCCGTCTTGCAGGATCTCAAGAACGCCGTCGCCGTAAATGTTTTCGCCATTCTTGGCGTGGGCCTTAAGCACCGCAAAAATGATGTCTTGCTTCCGGGACCGTGCCAGCCCTTCAAGACCCATCGACTCCCCGAGCTCTACCAGAGACGCCGCGGGGCGAGTCTTCAGCTCCGTCAGATTCATTGCATCCTTGCTTTGCTCGAGCTCCTCCGGCGGGATGACCTCGAGACTGCCGCCATCATCAAACGGAAGATCACTGTGTGTTCTCTTCCGACCGGACTTGCGGCGAGATTTTTTCTTTGTGTTGTTGCTCCGCTGCGATTGCTGCGGACGCGGACGGGTACTCGTGTTCAAGTCGACCTCACAGGTTGCCGTCGATAAATTCATTCAATGCAACTTTGGACATTGCACCGAGCTTCTGGCCTTGTACGTCGCCGCCCTTGATCAACATGATCGTTGGGATACTGCGGATGCCGTACTTCGGCGGGGTGTTCGGGTTCTCGTCGATATTGAGCTTGACGATTTTGAGGCGGTCACCGTATTCCTCCGCAGCTGCCTCGAGCAACGGCGAAATCATCTTGCAGGGTCCGCACCACTCGGCCCAGAAATCGAGTAGAACAGGTACATCAGAGTCCAGAACATCGGTCTGGAAAGTGGCATCGGTGGTATGCAGGATTCGGTCGCTCAATGGACTACCCTCAGGTTTCGCTGGATTGAAATAACAGTTGTGGATTGAGTTTTTGATGTTCGGCGTGGCGTACGTCGATATCGGTCTTTAATGGCCCCCAACCACCGATGATGACGTGACGCGCCAGATCAGGCACTATTGCGCATTGACCATCGATCCTTACGACGCAGTGCGTCCCTCTGGGTCGATCCTGATATTGCCCTGCCAGCGATCTGTTTCTTTAACCTTGCAGCGGTCTACCGCGTTTGACGGTGCTTGCGCGCGAAGTGCAGCGGGACAGATTCAGGATATTAAATGCAACGGTCGTTGCGCGTTGTTGACCTAATTTCAACCCGTCACGACAAATTTTGCAAGTGCCTTAGGCTCAGAATTTGACAGGCAGCGGCCCCGTACAACAAAAAACGACGAATTGAATGGCTAACGAACACCTCTCCACTTTAAGTTTCAGCGAGCTGCCGCTCCCTGAGTCGCTGATGCAAGGCATCACAGATGCAGGCTTCGAGAACGCAACACCGATTCAGGCACAAACGCTGCCGATTGCACTCGGTGGCAGCGATGTCGCCGGGCAGGCACAAACCGGCACAGGCAAGACCGCCGCGTTCCTCATCGCGATGTTCAATCGCCTGGTGAGCGAGCAAGTCGAAGCAACAGAACCTACCGAGGGCTCAACGGGCATCCGCGCGTTGGTTCTGGCACCGACGCGGGAGCTTGCGATTCAGATCGCGGATGATGCCGCGGTACTCGGCAAACATACCGGACTTCGTACAGCGCTCGCCTACGGGGGTACCGACTATGAGAAGCAGCGCAACCGAATTGCCGAGGGTGCAGATATTCTGATCGGCACGCCCGGGCGCATTATCGACTACTTCAAGCAACGTGTTTTCCACCTGCGAGATGCGCAGGTGTTGGTTCTCGATGAAGCGGATCGGATGTTCGATCTCGGCTTCATTAAAGATATCCGATATCTGCTGCGCAGGCTGCCGCCGGCTGATGCGAGGCTCAACCTACTGTTCTCCGCAACCCTGTCTTATCGCGTCATGGAACTCGCGGCAGAGCACATGAACGACCCTGAGCTCGTTCGCATCGAACCCGAGAAGGTCACGGCTGATCGCGTCGAACAGTCCATCTACTACCCGGCGAACGACGAAAAAATTCCACTTCTGATTCAGCTCATGAACGATTTGGAGATCGATCGTACGATGGTGTTCGTCAACACCAAACGGGCTGCGGAGCGTCTTGAAGACACTCTGAACGCAAACGGGATCGTCGCGCAGGCAATATCCGGCGATGTTCCTCAGCGCAAACGACTACGGATGCTAAAGGCGTTCCAGAGCGGCGAACTCAAGGTTTTGATTGGCACAGATGTCGCGTCACGAGGGTTGCACATCGATGATGTGACCCACGTATTCAACTACGACTTGCCGCAAGACCGTGAAGACTACGTGCACCGCATCGGCAGGACGGCTCGCGCCGGCGCCTCGGGCGTCGCTGTCAGCTTCGGGTGTGAGCAGTACGTAATGTCGCTGCCCGACATTGAAGACTACATCGGGTTTCGGATTCCGGTCGCGAGCTTTGATCACGAATCGTTGCCCGAGATCGAGATCCCGCCGCGCAGACCACGCAAAGGCCCACCCCGAAAAGGCGGCGCTCGTAGTGGTGGGTCTCGCAGTGGCGGGCGGCGCGGCGGTGGATCGCATCGTGAATCTGCTCCACGGGCCGCTGAGCCCAGCGCCAACTCGGAAGATGGCACAAAGAAAAAACGCAGGCGCCGGCGGCGCCGCAAGCCATCGGGCGACCGACCGGCTAATCCTCCGTCAACAGACTAGCAACACGATCAACAACATGGTTTGCGGGCACAGGACGCGCCGGTCTTCGGCTGTCGGGATGCGTCAGTCCTATTGTCGCGCCGAGGCCAAAGACTTCTGCAGCGCGCAGCACCGACGCACTGTCATCGATCAACACGCATGACTCCCGTTCAATCCCGCTGGATTGTGAGAATCGCTGCCAGAACGCCTGAGACTCCTTGGGGGCTCGGAAATCGTGCGAGCTGTAGACCTCGTCCATGTAGCCGGTCACACCCGTATGCGTGTCTTTGAGCTCCAGCAACGCACGCGTGGAATTGGTCACCAACACTAGGCGATACCCGCTGGCTTTGGCTCGTTGCAGAAACCCTTCAGCACCATCAAGAAAAGCGATCCGATCCTCGCAAGCACGCTTGAGAGCCATGATGTCGAGCGACAAGGCATCGCTCCAGAAGTCCAGGCAGTACCAGTTGAGTGTGCCCTCTTCGCGGGCAATTCGGCTGGCGACCTGTTCGCGCGCCGCGGCATCCGGCAGGCGGTTGGCGTCAGCGAAAGCCTTCGGCACAAGTTCTTGCCAAAAAAAGTTGTCATACGCGAGATCGAGCAGCGTGCCGTCCATATCGAGCAGCAGCGTATCCCGGTTTCCAAAGACGTGATGCATCCCATTAGTGTATCAAACCGTCGACTGCTACCATCGCCGCTGATTTTTGGAGCCGCACCATGCAATTACCGTATCCTTACGCCGTCGAGCTCGCTAAAAAGGCAGGCGATGCCATCCTCGAGGTCTATAACACCGACTTCGACGTTGCCGAAAAGGAAGACGAATCGCCATTAACCCGTGCCGATCTTGCCGCCCATCACGTGATCAGCGACGGCCTTGCGAGACAGGATGCTCACACACCCATCATCAGCGAAGAAGGCGGGCTACCCGAGTTCCAGGTGCGTCGCGAGTGGTCACGATATTGGTTGATCGATCCGCTCGATGGAACGAAAGAGTTCATCAAGCGAAACGGCGAGTTCACCGTCAACATCGCACTGATCGAAAACCATCGCCCGGTGTTTGGGGTCGTACATGTACCGGTCACTGGCGTCACTTATGTCGGTAGCGCTGGCGCCGGGGCCTGGAAGATAGAAGCCGATGGCACCGCGAACCGGATTCGCGTTGCCGCCGAAACACCCAACACCGCTCGCATTGTTGGCAGCCGCTCACACCAGAGCGACGCTGTTGCCGAATGGCTTGCTGCAATTGGTGAACACGACATCATCGCCATGGGAAGCTCGCTCAAATTCTGCGTGGTCGCAGAAGGCCAGGCCGACGTTTACCCACGACTCGGTCTGACGTCAGAATGGGACACCGGAGCAGCACAGGCTGTCGTTGAGGCGGCCGGTGGCGCAGTTGTTACGCTAGACGGCATGCCTCTGGCGTACAATACGAAAGGGGAAATCTTGAACCCGCACTTTATCGTGATCGGCAGTCGCGGGCGGGACTGGCTAGGCTAGGCGATATGGACGACAACATCACCGAAATTCTGGAGCACGAGCAGTTATCGCTGCTCGCGAAGCTCAAGGAATTGCGCGTGATGCATCGCGATCTTGATGATCTGATCGATCGTCTGTCGCACGACGCAACGATGGATCAAATCCGACTGCGGCGCCTCAAGAAACGCAAGTTACAGTTAAAGGACGCCATCGCCCGAATGGAGTCCAACATCATTCCTGATCTGAACGCCTGACAGCAAACACCTTCCCGATGTGTACTTCGCCACGTGAATCGGCGAGGGCTACCTGCTTGCGTCGCTCCTCGAATTGCTCGCGCTGGCGAGGCGTGATGCGATCAACACAGCGAGCACAACAAATTCCTGGCTCATAGTCAGGATGCTTCAAATCGTCTTCTGCGAGTGCGCGCCGACAGCCATGACACTGAACGTACGCGCCTGGCGAGCGATTGCGATCAACAGCCACGCGCTCATCAAAGACGAAGCACTCCCCCTGCCAGCGATTATCAATCGCGTCGTCGTCGGCCACCTGATCCAGATAGTTGATGATGCCACCGTCCAGCTGGAAGAGGTTTTCAAACCCCATGTCCCGCATCACAGCCGTCGCCTTCTCACAGCGAATGCCGCCCGTACAAAACATGGCTATCGGCTTTTCGCGAGCAGCGCTCAAATCGTCTTCGATGAATTCCAGAAACTCGCGGAAATTCGTCGTGCCTGGATCTACCGCTCCAGGGAACGTACCGACTTCAATTTCATAATCATTGCGCGTATCAATCACGATGGTTTCCGGATCATCCAGGAGCCGATTCCACGCCCTGGCGTCGACGTGTTGACCTTGTCCCTCTGCCGGGTTGATGTCGGCACGACCGATCGAAACGATCTCATCCCGGTACTTGATGCGCAGACGTCGAAATGGCGGTGCATCAGCAACTGACCAGCGCCCGGGAAGTCGTGAAAACCCAGGCTTATCACCTAACCAGTCCAGGAGTGATTCGAGCGCATCTCGCTCGCCCGCCAAAGTTGCATTCAAACCTTCTGGCGCAAGAATCGCAGTGCCGAGCAATCCTCGATCTTGCGCCTGCATTCGCACGGCTTCCCCGAGTCCGCGCGGATCGCTCACGTGCGTGAATTCGTAGAACGAAACCACACTGCAAACGCTCATGACTCAGCACTCGCCGAAGGTTGCTCACCCAAAACCCGATTCTCGGGCACTTCGGTCACCACCAGAATGGCCTGGCGCAAAGGCTCACCCAACACACGCCTCGCTTGTTGCTCAATCGCATCGAAATCAATCTCATACTCAAGACAGCGATCCGCATTCAGTGTTGTCACTCCGCTATCGCGCAGCACCGAGGCGAACGCACGGAACAGGCGTTTATCGAAAAAGTCTGGCGAACGCATACCGTAGAGAATCGACAACCGCTCCGCACACAGCTGGCAGAGCGCCTCCAGCTTGCTTTGTGTAAGCGTGCCACTCCCGTAGCGGTGCATCAGCACAATAGCCATAAAATAGCGTTGAAGGATGGGTACGACCGCTTGCCCCAGTTGCGAAAGCGCATGGGCTTCCTGCGCACCGGCCGGTGGGCGACGCAGCATCTCACCATCACGAATCAACATGCCCGCATTGCAGAAAACCTTAACGATGATCCGGACGAGCTTCGGAAGATCGTCCTCGCGCCACCGCAGACGCAGCTCCATTCGAATGTAGGGGCCGACCAATGCGGCAAAGCGCTCAAGTTCTGACTCGCTGACCGCCCTTTCATTAATAAAGCAGGCGGCAACCAGTGCGTGCACAGCTGTGAGATGCAGGATGTTATTGCGGAAATAGGTGAGTAGTACGGCCTGGTCAGTCGGCAGCACCGCGATCTCACCGAGCTTATCGGTTTCGATGGAGATCGCCCCCATATCCAATCCGTGCGCAATAATCTCGTCGACGGACATATCCGGCATGGTCGTCGATGTGCTATAGGGCGTCTGGGCGAACAGCTTTTGATAGAGCTGTAACTGATGCTTCAAATCATCCATCGCTAGCGCGTGTCGCGGCGTGCCGAGCAACGCGAGCGCCAGCATACTGATTGGCGTCACCGCCGTTGCGCTATTAATGCGTTCGAGAATCTCCCATCCGAGCTGATCGAGCGTCTCGGACAACCATTCGGGCTTTTCACCGGGTTTGAGTGCTTCCTGCCGCCAGTTCCCCGCATGAGCATCGAGATAGTCAGCAAGATCGATCGGCTCACCGAAGTTGACGTAGACCTCACCAAAAGTCTCGCGCAAGCGGCGCAGCGATCTCACCAGACCGAATAGTGATTCCTTTTTCTTGCCATCACCGCGCAGCTCGCTGATGAATGACGTCCCTTCAATGAGGCGCTCGTAGCCGAAGTAAACCGGGACGAATTTTACCGGTCGTCGCGAATCCGCAAGGAATGCCTGAATGGTCATACTCAGCATACCGACTTTGGGTGGTAGCAAGCGGCCGGTGCGACTGCGCCCACCTTCGATAAAGTATTCCAATGGAAACCCGCGCGTTTGCAGTGCCTTTACGTAAGCATGAAATACCGATGCATAGAGTCGATTACCGCTAAAGCTCCGACGCAGAAAAAACGCACCGCCACGTCGAAGCAACCCGCCAACCACCGGAAGATTCAAATTGATGCCTGCCGCGATATAGGGCAACGACAGGCCCTGCTTGTAGAGCACGTACGACAACAACAGATAGTCGAAGTGGCTGCGATGACACGGAACGTAGACAAGCTCACTACCTTCCACGACTTCGTGCAGACGCTCTGTGCCACCGAGTCGGATGCCGTCGTAGATTCGATTCCAGAGCCAGGTCAGAAGCCGATCAAAAAAGCGCACCGTCGAATAGGAAAGATCAGCGGCGATCTCCATCGCGTACGCCTGCGCTTTGGCCTCAGCCTTCCTACGAGCACGTGAGTCTTGCGCACCCGCGTCGTTAATCAGCGCACGCACGGCAGCATCGTTGATGACCTCGTTGATCAGCGTGCGCCGGTGTGACAGATCTGGGCCTACCGTCGCCTGCCGACGCAGGCGGAAGTGCACGCGAAGCACGCGTGAGGCCATCCTTAAGGTTCGCGGCCCATCGAGATTCTCATGCAGGATCGGCGCCATCGCCATAGGTTCAGAGAACTGCAGCAACGTGTGGCGACCATGCAAAAACGTCGTCAGTGCTTTGCGCAAGCGCCCGGCTACTTCCCAGTCCTCGTTGAACATCATCGAGAACCAGCCACGCTCCTTGCCGGGGGCACGCCCCCAGTAGATGCCGACCGGCACCAGGAACAGCGGCAGTGCCTCTACCGTTTTCGGCTCGGCGTCACGAACGGCGGTCGCGGTCTCGATCAGTGTCGTGAGCCGTCGCGACTGGCTACGGGATCGACGCCGCAAGAACAAACCCTTTGAGGGTCGCAGAATAACCAGCGAGCGACCGAGCTCGCGGTTGCCAAAAACAAACTCTTCGTCAGGGTCAGGAAGACCCAGTTTTCGACAGGTACTAGCGAGCGTTGCGGAGTCGGCAACACCGCCGGTTTCGAGCACATAGCAAAGCCGTACCGCAGGATCGTTGTGCAGTGCGCGCAGTGCCTCGAGCGTTTGCTCGGAGCTCACCTCAGGTCGCACCCACAATCCAATGACCCGGCTCACCAGCCGACTCGTCACACGCCTTATCCAATTCAACTCTTTATGCCCCCTGCTTGTCGGCTCCGATCCCTGTTGCCGCAGTCCCCTAGTTTACCTGAGCCCGCGACAACAGGTGTCTGTCACGCGACCACTCCTGCGCTATCATTGCGCCGAGACACGAGCAGGGACATCGATAGTGAAAGCAGCAACCGCCAAGCACCGCTGGCTCATTGCGGATATCGGCGGCACCAATTCTCGCCTGGCCGTATGGCAGGAAGCCGACAGCCGCAGTGGTGAGTTGATAGGACTGAGAAAGCTCCGCAACGATGCCTATGTCGAGATTCAAGACATGCTCGGTAGCTATCTCGATGCCTACGAAGGCCCGGCGCCCACCGCAGGTATCCTCGCGATTGCGGGACCTGTCGTCGGCGATGATGTGTCACTACTGAATATCGACTGGTCGTTCTCGGTCACAGGATTACGCGAGCAACTCAACCTGGCTCAGCTCGTCGTCATCAACGATTTCGAAGCGCTCGCACACGTTGTTCCGTTGCTAACCCCCGACGACTATATCGATATCGGCGCAGGCCGGAGCGATTCGACTGCACCCGCAGTATTGATTGGACCGGGAACCGGTCTCGGCATCGCCAGCCTGATCCCGGCCGGCAATCGATATGTTGCTGTGCCGGGCGAAGGGGGGCATGCAACGCTACCGGCGATGAACGACGACGAAGCCGAGATTCTCTCCGAGTTTCGCAAACGCTTCGGCCACGTATCGGCCGAGCGGGTACTTTCAGGTGAAGGCCTGGCGCACTTGCATGACGTGCTGCATGACACTCAGCTGAGTGCAGCGGATATCTCGCGCATCGCTCATGATGGCGATGCCGATGCGATCGCTACGTTCCATCAGTTCTTTGACTTTCTGGGCACTGTTGCCGGCAACCTCGCCCTCACGATGGGAGCGCACGGCGGCGTGTACATCGGCGGTGGCGTAATCCCGGCCAACCAGGCGCTATTCGAATCCTCAGGCTTCCGCGAGCGGTTCGTAGACAAGGGACGCTATCGCGAATATCTGAATCGTATTGCCACCCGTCTGATTACCAGAGACACGCCGGCGTTACTCGGTTTGTCGGGTTTGGCGAGCAGCCTGTCGGAAAGCGATTAGTCGATTCTCGCGCGCCCGGTAGCGAAAGCTCGGCAAGCCCCGGCAAGGTAAATCTCAAGGACGGCACCCCCGTGCTTCACCGTGTGCAACTCGAGCTGGCTCGGCCGCCCCATTTGAACCCCCTGTGAGACATGCCAGTCCGCAGCGTCTGGGACGCTCGGATCGCGACTAGCCAGCAAGCCCACCAACGCACAATTCGCACTGCCCGTCGCGGGGTCCTCAGGCACTCCGTCAAGCGGCGCAAACATCCGGGCTTCAATTTTCTGGCCGTCGCGTACATAACAATGCAAGTCGGGGTTAACGCCTGCCGCGACAGCAATATCCAGCGCGTGAAGATCGACTTTCGCACGTCGCAACGAAGCCTCACTCTTCAGTGCTACGCAACTAAATGGCAAACCGGTCGAGGCCTCACACGGATCATGCACCGAGATGTCGATCTCATCCTCCGCCAACCCAAGCACTGACGACACCAACGCGATTGGATACGACTCGCCCTCGGAGAAAGTCTCCGGGGCACGCAGCCGCGCGTGGTCCGCCTGCTCCCGATCGACGGTAAGCACCACCCGACCCGCAAGCTCTTCGAACCTGACCTGCGAATGCTCCAACATCCCGCGCGCAGCGAGTGCGCAGGCAGTGCCGATATTAGGATGACCCGCAAACGGCACTTCCCGAGTCGGCGTAAAGATTCGCACGCGGAAGTCGCAGTCGTCGCGATCGGAGGGTAAGACAAACGTGGTTTCTGAAAAATTGAATTCGCGAGCGAGCCGCTGCATCGCCGTATCAGATATGCCGCGACCGTCAAAGAACACGGCTAAAGGGTTGCCACCGCCTGCGTCACGCGTGAAGACGTCAACGATCGCGAAGTCCCGTTCAGCGTGGATCGTCATCCGTCCCTTCCGCATCGCTCATCGCAGCGTCCAGCTCCTCTTTCCTGGACATCGCGATATCGTTGACCGCTTGCGCACGGTCAATTGGGCGTTTGACGGAATCGGCGATCGGCGTGTCCGATGCCGGCGGCTCCGCCTGCGTGTCTTCTTTACCGTGAACCTCAACCTCACCGGAGTCAAAACAACCCGCGACAAGACCCATCATCAAAAGCACTACAAATCTCATGAATCACCTCTCTCAACGTTACGAAGAATGAAGCTCTGCAACCAATCGCAAATCTCTGGAACTGCACTCGACAGTCGATGATCGCTGTCAACAAGGTGCAACGAGACCTTGCCGCCCTCCGCGTATTGGAGACTGTTGGCTACCGGGACGACATCATCATGCCACCCGTGCACAATCGCTACCGGACACTGAGGTAATGAAGGCGTCAGGGCCTCATATCCCGGCATGAAAAACGCTGGAGCCAACACGAACAATCCGGCAACAGCGCGCTGTGTCGCAGCTGCTGTGGCAACGTGACCTCCCATACTCGACCCCACCAAAATAATTTGTGGATCATCGATCCCATCGAGCGTCATGAGCAGCTTGTCCACGCGGGGCTGCGGCTCCCGCATGCCCTGGTAATCGACCGAGGTCACATCGGCACCGAGCTCCCGAACGGTTTCGGCCATTGCCGTGATCTTGCTGCCCCAAGGACCGGACTCGAGACCGTGTGAAAAAACAACGTGCATAGTTGACTCCCTGTGATGGACAGCTAGCGACCGAGTCGCGCCCGAATATCTTCCCGAGCAGTCGCCAATACCGATTCACGATCGATACTGGAGAGGATGCGGCGGACGGTCTGCTTCGGCCCCGCCTCGCCCCACGATTTGCCGGCAGCGAGATATTCTCGGGCGACCTGGCCGACGATGTAGGTGCCGTAGTAGGCAATCGCACTCTGCGCGCCCGCGGTTAACGCCGTGGAAAGACCACCACTGCCCACCTTGAGTGCACTGGAGATAACATGCGCAGCCCACAGCGTGCCCATCAGTGCCAGCGCCTCACCGCTGATTACACTGACTAGCTTGCCCGCATCATTGCGCGACATCGGCAACCCGAACACCTGCGACAAGTGCATGATCATGCCGACGTCTATCGCGGCCGCAGCCAGCAGGTCCGCAACCGGAACCGGATTCAGACCAACGGCAATACCCTTGCCAATGCAGTAGGTACGGACCAACCGCTCTGCGAGTTCGCTGCGCGCAGCAACCAGTCGTACTCCAACCTTGTCGGACAGATCTGCAGCAAACAACGAAGCGTTGAGCGCCGCGAGCGTTTTGCCGTCGCGCTCAACAATATTCCAGATCGCCTCGCGCAACGCCTCGAGATCTGGCGCGCGTTCGCGCAATTCTTCGCGTTCGTTTCCGTTCTCGTCCAGGACCAGCACAGATACCGGCTTCGGTTGTGCGGAAACCGCCACCACCCGATCCCCGGAGATCAGTGCTGCCGACCGTTTGCGCAGGGCATCGAGCAGTATCTCCAGTTCCTGCGTCGTGTACCGGTCCATCTTGTTGAGCACCAGCAGAACCGGTGGACCCAATGCGGTCAATTCACCCAATGCCTGAAACTCAGTCTCGGTGAGATCGCTATCTACGGTGAACAAGATAATATCGGCGCGCCGTGCTACCTCGTTCGCAATCGACTCGCGCGACTCACCGTCGGCCTCATCGATACCTGGCGTGTCGATGACAAACACGCCGCCCGCAGAGCGCATCTCGAGCTGGGCAATTGACGCTTGCTTGGTCTCACCATGCAGCGGGCTGACACTAAACACTTCGGACCCGACGAGCGCGTTAAGCAATGAGGATTTGCCGGTGGATACACGCCCGAAAGCGGCCACGTGAAGATGGCCCTTTTCGATCTTGTCCAGCATCGCACGCACCGCCTCATAGTCGCTCGCCAAGGCCTCTCGAACCGATTTTGGCAGGCGCTGATCATCGAGCAGTGTGGAGAGCGATTGGCGCGCGAGTTCCAGATTGTGATCGCCCTGTTCACTCACGACTCGCGATCTCGCAACTGCGACCAGGCCAGACGTGCGATGCGGTTGACGTCGGTCTGGAGGTCTGAATCCAGCGCCTCCGCGACCGCAGAGGCCGCAGCTGTGGCATCCAGCATGTTCGCCTCGGCGAGCGACTTCGCCAGGCCGCGACCTACTGCATCGAAGATCGTCCCGTAGGCAACGGCGTGAACAAGACCACCAGCGAGTGTGCCGACACCGGGGAATGCCTTGAGTGCGTTTCCGGCTATCGCCAAAGTGACCGGCACAACCTTGCCCACTCGACTCTGGCTGAGATCAAGAAATCGGGATATCTCGATGTCGCGTGCCTCCTGACCGTAGAGGCGGCAAAGCTGGCGCGTCAGGTCAGATCCCAAATAACCTTGGATCACAATGTCGGTCCCGGGGGTCACGGCGGCCAGCGCCCCAACCACAGCCTTGCGTGTCGTCGCCGCCACAATCTCACTGGCACGCCGATCTCGGTATGCACTTTCGGCTTGTTTCAGTTGATCGTCGGCCAATTCCAGCAGTGCACGCTCACGCAGCGCATTGACGGCCGCGAGGTTTCCACCGACAAGCTCTTCCAGTGCCAATACGAGCTCCGTGACCTCAGCCGGCCGCGTCTCGGTGGATATTTGCTCTTCACCGGCCGCATCACGCCGCAATACCTCGCGCTCACCGCCCGCAATTGTCACGACGAGCACCGGCGCGACTTCACCTGGCCCGGGCGCGCTGGCAAGTCGTTCTGTGATCGACGCTTTGATCTGCTCGCGCTGCGCATCGCTGTAACGATCCGCCTTGTTCAGGGAAACGATCAGTGGTTTCGCTGCTTCACGCAACCGCTCCAACGCGACCACTTGTTGACGCGTCAGATCTCCATCGGTGACAAACACGACCACGTGGGCTCTGCGCGCCTCCTCCATCATTGCCTCGTCCAATTCCCCACCGACAGCCTCGAGACCGGGCAGATCGCTGATATGGATTTGCGCGCCTGTAGCCGCCTGCCAGTAGAAACGGCGCGCTTGTGTCGTCGAACCTGCCAAGGGAGAGACCTCGATCATGGCCTCCGGCAAAAGCGCCTTGGCCAGCGACGACTTGCCGGTGCTCACCGATCCGAACAGGACAATGTCGAGCGTCTGCTGCTCTGCGGCATCGGCGATCGTCGACAACGTTTCCTGCGCCTTCGCGGTATCCGCGCCGGCAAGTGCAAGCCCCTCTGCACGTGCTTTGAGCGCCGATGCATCCATACGTGCCACTGTTGGTGAGGTGGATTTATTGCGCTGTCGGGGAGCGATCAACTTCCAGGAAACCACCACAAACCCGACCGACAGCAATACGAATCCCCCGAGGACACCGAAACGCACAACCGCAGGTAGCGTCTGCAGCCGTTCCCAAAGATCCAGCGCACGATCGGTCAATCCCAACAACATACTTGTCAGGAAAATGAATGCGCAGAACAACACGATCGCGAGTACGACTTTCCAACTGCGCCCGAGCGTCATGCGTCCACCCGTTTCGGAGTGCCCACAAGGCAGATCGTCGCAACCAGCATGGGCAATAACCGCTCCATCCAATCGCCAGGCGAGTCAGGTTGCGCATGCAGCAACACGGTCAGAGAAAAACCGGTGAGCATCGATGCGAGCGTGCGCAAAGCACCTGGCTCGCGACCGACCAGGCGAACGACTAAAACAGGCCCAAGCGCAGATCCGACCGCATGCCATGCGAATAGCACTCGAGAGAAGATGTCTTGCGGCAAGTACAGCGCCAGCGCTACCGCCGCGATGCAGACCACCAACACTACAACCCGCGCGGTCGTTGGTGAGCGGGTCGCATCGGCGGCATCTCCCTGCCAGTCGTAGGCAAGCGAGCCCGCGACAGTCAGCAACTGGCTATCGGCCGTCGACATGATCGCAGCGAGCACCGCGGCAAGCACGAGACCAGCCGCGATCGGAGGTAGCACGCTGCTCGCAGCCGCAAACAAGACCGCCTCTCCATCCCCGAGTACGATACCCGCCTCGCGCGCGGCAATTCCCAAGGTCAGCATGCCGCTGTACACGAGAATAGCCCAGAGCAAAGCGACAGCGCGTCCCTTGCGTAATTCGGTGTTATCCGCCAGTGCCATGAAGCGACTGACGACATGAGGCTGTCCGGGGTAGCCAAGACCAATACCCAGAGTGCCCAGAGCAAAACCGATCGCCGCTGGCATGCTTGCGTGCACCAGCGCAGGTGGCGGCGGTTGACTATCGCTAACGCCCGCGCCGAGCACCAACAGCGGCAACACCACCGCGACGAAAACCATCAGCATTGCTTGCAAGGCATCGGTGACACTCACGGCCCAGAAACCACCGATCATCGTGTAAATCGCGACGACGGCAGCACCCGCGATAATCGACTGTTGCGTTGACCAACCGAAATTCTCTTCAAACGCTTTTCCAGCACCATCGAACTGCGCTGCGATGTAGAAAGCGAAACAAAACACGATGATCAGACTGGCTACCCGCATCAGCGGAACACGCGCACGTCCCAGGGACAACGGCGCGATCACAGATGTCAGTGTCAGCGCGCCCTCTTTGCGCGCCAATCGATGCAGGCGCGGCGCAACCCAAGTCCAATTAAGCAGAAATCCGCCCAGCGTTGCGGGCAGCAACCAGAGTGACTGCACACCCCAAAGATAGGCGCTGCCACTGACGCCGAGTAGCGTCCATGCCGATGACGAGCTCGCGCTTGCCGATAGTCCTGCAATCCAGCCGCCCATGCGGCCTCCCGCAAGCAGGAAGTCACGAGTGTCCTGGTTACGACCGGAAGCCCAGACGCCCAGGCCCAGCAGCAGCAGGTTGTAGGCGGCGAGCGTGGCCAGTACGGTGGCATCGCGCGTCATTGCGCTATGGTAGCGGATCATGTCTGAAGATAGCGATAACTCACCGGGCTGGCGATTCTGGATTGATCGCGGTGGCACATTCACCGACGTTATCGCCCGTGCTCCCGACGGTACCGAACACGTACAAAAGCTGCGCTCTTGTGCGCCATCGCTCTATGCCGATGCGGCGGTCGAGGCGATTCGGCAGATTCTCGCGAACTCGACCGTCGACACACGTTATGTCCAGAGCATTCGCATTGGGACAACGGTCGCAACCAACGCGCTGCTTGAGGCGAGCGCGCCACCCGTCGCCCTGCTGGTTACAGAGGGCTTCTCTGATCTGTTGCAGATCGCCGATCAACGGCGGCGCCAGTTATTCGGGCTCCAACTTGTTCCGCGAGAAATTCCCATTGCGAAAATACTCACAACACGCGCGCGTGTGCAGGCCGACGGCAGAGAGTTATCGAGTCACAATCTCGAAGCGTTGGAGCAAGCGTTTACCGAGCTTGCCGAGGATCGTATCGAACATCTTGCCATCAGCCTCTTGCACAATTGGCAACATCCGTCGCACGAGGAGATCGCCCTTGACCTTGCGAGAAGCGTTGGTATCAAGCACATCACCTGCAGTCATCAAACCGCCCCGATTCGCGGCTACCTCGCGCGGACCGAAACCACGCTGGTCGATACCTGGCTGACGCCGGTGCTCCATGACTACCTCAGTCAATTCAAGAACGCACTGGGAGACATTGCTGACGTTGAGCGTATTGCATTCATGCAAAGCCACGGCGGCCTCGCGTCAGCTGCGACTGTGCGCGGAAAAGATGCCGTGCTATCCGGCCCCGCCGGAGGTCTGATCGCATTGGCGGAAGGCGCGAAGGCGGTCGACCTTTCTGCCGTGATCGGCATGGATATGGGCGGCACGTCGACGGATATCTGCCATTGGCGCGGCACGTTTGAACAACAGACCGATAATGAGATCGGCGGGTATCGGTTGCACACGCCGATGCTGCGACTCGACACGATCGCGAGCGGTGGTGGTTCGCTATTGTCTTGCGCTGATGGACGACTGCAAGTGGGGCCCGGCTCGGCTGGCGCATCACCCGGACCAGCTGCCTACGGCATGCAAGGTCCGGCAACGCTGACCGACGCAAACGTGGTGCTCGGTCGGCTACCGCCGGAATTTTTGCCAACCGTTTTCGGTGAACACGGCGACCTTCCACTCCAAACATCTGCAGCCCAAGCGGCGATCGACGCGTTGCGTTTGGAAAACGCCGCCTTGCTCGGTGATGCCTCTCTCGAGACGCTTGCGGAAGGCTGGCTGCGGATCGCGGTCGAACAAGTCGCAAACGCGGGGCGCCAGCTAACCTTAAAGCACGGTAGTGATCCGCGGCAATTCGCGCTCGCAGCGTTCGGTGGCGCCGCAGGGCAAATCGCCTGCGCCGTAGCTGATGCGCTCAATGTGAGCACCATCTGGTTACACCCACGTGCCGGTGTCCTGAGCGCGCTGGGCATCGGCATTGCCGAACGCAAAACGTTGCGAGAGATTTCGATTGAGGCGCCCTTGCACGAGTGCTGGAACCGAATCGAAGCCGAGCGACAAGTGCAGGCTCGCACACTTGCGACAGACGCGCGATTGGAGACGACGGCGCTGATCGCCATCGCCGGCACCGACGGCAGTCTTGAAATCCCTTGGGGAGACATCGATTCGCTGCGGACGCTGTTTAAGCAACATCACCAACAACGATATGGGGTCGAACCCGAAGGCGAGCTCACACTCGTTGGCGTGCGCTATTGCGTAGCTATCAGCACGCACGACGATGTGCCAATCGAGACCTGGCCAAGCGCAACCGCGCTCGGCGAGTCCACACTGTGGTTGCAGGGAAAACCCCATCGAGTGCCCGTCTTGCCACCTGCCGCGATCGGCGAAACACCAATAGCCGGTCCATTCATCATGGTGTCCGATCACACCACCCTGGTCGTCGAACCTGGCTGGTCCGCTACTCGAAATGCCTCCAATCATCTGCTGTTGCATCGAACAGGACGGGCGGGCGTTGTTGCACCCAAATACAAAGCAGTCGACCCCGCGCTACTCGAGGTCTTCAACCGTCGCTTTACGCTCGTCGCCGAGCACATGGGGCATGTTCTGGAGCGCACGGCGCAGTCGGTGAACATTCGCGAGCGGCTCGACTACTCCTGTGCACTGTTCGATGCAAACGCAAACCTCATCGCCAACGCACCGCACATGCCCGTGCACTTAGGTTCGATGGGCAGCAGCGTGCAACACGTCTTGGAGCGCGTGCCATCGCTAAAGGACGGTGATGTGTATCTCGTCAATAGTCCGTACGCCGGAGGCACGCATTTGCCAGATATCACGGCAGTGCGACCCTGGTTCGACCAGCAAGGTGATGTGCGTTTCTTTGTTGCGAGCCGGGCACATCACGCCGATGTGGGCGGACTAACCCCCGGCTCGATGCCCGCCAACAGCACAACCATCGATCAAGAGGGGGTTCTGCTCGACTGCTTCCAGTTGGTCGCAGATGGTGTGATACGCGAGGCGGAGCTGAGGTCTTTGCTTTCAGACGCCGCATACCCGGCGCGAAACCCCGAGCGTAATGTCAGCGACCTTAAAGCGCAGCTCGCCGCTTTGCAGGAGGGTTGCGGCCAGATCGACAGACTTGTGAAATCATTTGGCGAGGCGACGGTCGACCGATACATGCACCTCGTATTTGAGAACGCACGCAAGACCATAGCCGATGTGATCGCGAAGCTACCGAATGGCGAGGCAAGCGTTGTGCTTGACGATCAAAGCCAGGTAACCGTCGCGTTGGTCGTTCGGGACCAGCGACTGACCGTCGACTTCACGGGCACCAGCGCTCAGCACCCAGGAAACTTTAACGCGCCATCGGCGGTGACGCGCGCGGCTGTGTTGTACTTCCTCCGAGTACTTGCGGCGCGGGATATCCCGCTGAACGACGGTTGCCTCGCGGACGTTGAGATCATCGTTCCACAACGCTCAATGCTCGACCCCGCCTCACCCGCTGCAGTGGTCGCGGGAAACGTCGAAACCTCCCAGGCCGTGACCAACGCACTATTCGCGGCGTCGGGTCGACTCGCGCACGGGCAAGGCACCATGAATAACCTCACATTTGGAAACGAAAGGGTCCAATACTACGAGACGATTGCGGGTGGCAGCGGCGCGGGAGCCGGTTTCCCGGGCGCCAGCGGGGTGCAGACACACATGACAAACTCGCGCACAACCGATCCCGAAATTTTGGAGACACGACTACCGGTGCGTCTGCTGCAATTCGAGTTGCGACGAGGCAGCGGTGGCGCAGGCCGGTGGGTTGGCGGCGATGGCATTGTGCGACGTCTCGAAATGCTCGAACCTGTCCGGGCGACGATACTCAGTGGCAACCGCCGTCAAACGCCTTCGGGCATCAAGGGGGGCGACAACGGCGCAGCTGGCATCAATCGAATCCGCCGCGCCGATGGCGCTCTGGAAACACTGCCCGGGGTAGCGAGCGCCGAATTAGACGCTGGCGATGTCTTCGAAATTCTAACACCAGGCGGCGGTGGTTTCGGCAAACCCGGGGACTAGAGCGTCGCAGACGCCTGATGCAGCGCGGTGCGCGTCGCACGTGTGCCATTCGGTTGCAGCAGCAAGCTATACATCACGGGCTGCAACGCACCTTTCGGCTGAAAGCCCACGAGCACCCGGACGGTATGCTCCGTATCGCTCAAATTGGCATTCGTTGCCGCGTCACACTGGACCCACCAACCATCGGATACCGCACTGCCGACAAACGCCCCCTGCTCCGCTAACGCTCGCAAAAACTCTGCAATCTGAGTACGAAGTGCGCTCCAAACCTGTTCATCCGGCTCGGAGAAAACGGCCCAGCGCGTCCCTCGATCAATCTGGCCGAGAATAAATTTAGTCAGTCGCTGTTGCGGCAACGAACCCTGCGCACGATCGAGTGTGTTTGCAGAGGTCACGAGCCCCGGGAACAACAACCGACCCTGCATACCAGGGATCAGAGGGTTTACGCCGCCTCGCAGGAGCGCCAATGCGTCGTCCGGCTGCAATTCGTAGGCAGGCTGCCAGTCGCGATGCAACGCCGCGGAGTTTTGTCGAATATCGTCAGACAGTGCGTGGTAGACATGATGTCGATCATCCTGTCGACACAACAAACCCATCAGGGCGCCGGCTGCCGGCTCGCTACTGGCGTCAGTCGACTCTCTATCGATTACGGGGGGAAAGTAGGTCATGCAATGCGGGCTGGATACGGGCCTTAGACGCCGCCATCCGAGCAGGCTGGCCGCATCCCGACAATCGTCCGGCGGATCGACAACGAAAATGGCATTGCGCGTCGCGCAATAACGCTCTGCTGCCACGATAAACGCAGCGCCCGCTGCAGGCCGACCAGGTGCACCGCAGGCATAGAGAAAATCAAATCGCTCAACGTCATCAAGGCTAAACAGACCGGTCGTATGGCGTTCGCTGCCAACGAGATCGTAGTCAGTGAGATGATCGCCGTCACTTCCCAAATCCGACATGTCCACATAGCCAATGGCATTGGTTATGAAGTCAACAGCCGATGGCTTTGGTCGCGCTTCGGGTGGTGAACGCGGCGGTGCCAGCAATCGCGACTGCTCCAAGGCATGCACCGCAAACCGGGAGTCACCCTCGGAGCACGAGATATCCGAAAAGAACTCCTGATCGACTATCTGACCGCTACGAGCATCCAGACGCTGAACCGTCAAATTGAATCGCGTGTCGCTACTGACTCCATCCACATCGACCGACGCGCGAAGGCGTTCCGTCGAGCCAGGATTGCGCGCTGTCAGTTTCCAAGCATTGAGGGCTGTCGGAAGCTCCAGCGTACCACCACGCGCGTTGGCCGCGACCCGCACGACGATGGCAGACCGGCCGCCGTGCTGGAAGAACTGTCGAACGGACATTGACAGTGTGCTTTGTTCCCACGGCTCACCGAAATGACGCTCAAAGTCGGCAAAGCTCGTTATCGGGACGGGGCGCTGCAACGGACCGGATCGGGCGCGCCCTAGGAACACCGCGATGGTTTTCTGTCGAGGGTCGAGTGCCTCTCCGCGAGTCGGTGCGGAATTGACGGTCATGCCCGGGTCAGAATGCTGCAGCAATTCTTGCTCCTGTCGCTCTTCGCTTCCTGTCGTGTGCGACTGGTATCCTTCGGAATTATACCCTACTGCGGGCACAAACATGGTGACAGGATTCAGCTATCTCGGTGCGCGGTTTCCAAGGATCGCAGCACGACTGCCAAGGCTACCACTTGGCCAGTTTCCCACCCCTTTAGAGGCGCTTGATGCCGAAGCAAGACTTTGGATCAAGCGTGATGACCAGACGCACGCACTGTATGGCGGAAACAAGATTCGCAAGCTCGAGTACCTGCTCGCCGATGCACGTGGTCGAGGGATTCAACAGGTCGTCACATTCGGTGGTGTCGGCTCCAATCACGCGCTGGCGACGGCCTTGCACTCTCGTGTGCATGGCCTTGAGTGTCAGTGCTGGCTTATGCAGCAGCGAATGACTTCGAGTGTTGCCGGCACGCTGCAGCGTCACCAACAGAATCAGACGGACCTTTTCGTATCGCCACGCCAACGTGCAGAGCGCGTCCAGGCCATGCGTACACTTCGAGACGCCAGGAACGGAGATGTCGCGGTCGTACCACTCGGTGGCACCTCGCCGCTCGGCAGCATTGGCTATGTGAATGCCGCTTTTGAACTCGCCGCGCAATGGCGAGACACCCCACCCGAACGTGTGTACGTCGCAGCGGGCACGATGGGAACGGCTGCTGGACTTGCCGTGGGGTTCGCTTTGCTCAACTGGCCAACCGAAGTGGTTGCTGTTCGAGTGACTGCGCCTTCACAGTGCAACGACGCCGGGATGCACAAGCTCTGCAGAAAGATCCTGCATCGATTACATCGTTGCGAATCGCGCATCGACACGGCGCTAGTGCCTCGTGTCAGCTTACGCACAGAATATCTTGGCGCTGACTACGCCGATCCGACACCCGCGTCCAATGCTGCGGTGAGCACGGCACGAGAACGGTGGGGATTGCCGCTTGAGACGACCTACACCGGTAAAGCCATGGCCTGCATGTTAGATGAGCTGGATTCACGTAAATCCAATGCGCCGTGGCTGTACTGGCACACTTATAGTGGACCTGCCGCAACGGCTGGCGAGCTCAATCCCGATTACGAGTCGTTGCTGGCGCTTTGTCGCTCGGCTTGACGGGCGCGCGTTGTGGACGCGACCGGCGAACAGGCTTGAGCTTTCGCTGCGCCTCTGCCAGCACCACCTCCAACCATTCATTGCGCTCACTCATGGCGAACCTGCCTCGCTCACGTCGCTTGCTTCCTGCATCAACGCTTCGAGCATCTCGCTAACCTCGGCCCGGCTTGGCGCGTCCTCGGGGAGTTGCGCAATATTGCGAACGGGCATCGCCGTGTCGGCCACCAACGCCCCAGACTCAAGCTTCATCGGCATCCCGTCAGCACGCTCGATTACCACCGAAACCGCCGCAATCATCGACTCATCGAGCTCAGCACCGTGACGCTCCGTCAGATACTCAATCGCTGACGCCAACAGCTGTTCGGTTGACCGCTCATCGTCTTCGAGTATCGGGTAGGCAGCGATCCACAGCGCATCACCCTCTCGTCCGGCGACGAATGGCTGATTTACGATGGTGACGTCGGTACCGCGGTCTGTCGATGCAAACAGCACCTCGATATCTTCCGGGTAAAGGCGGACACAGCCGTGGCTTACTCGCATGCCCACCCCGTAAGGCTGATTAGTGCCATGTAGCAGATACCCTGGCATATCCAGTTTGAGCACATGTCTGCCCAAGGGGTTATCCGGCCCGGGCGGCACCACCGCAGGCAAGGGATCACCTGCTGCGCGATGCTCTGCCCTGACCGAAGCCGGCACATACCACGAAGGATCCGTCGCCTTGTCAATCACGGTCGCCTCACCGGTGGGCGTCGCCCAGCCGACGCGGCCGATTCCAATCGGGTAGGTGGTGAGCACAAATCCGTCGCCGTCCGCTGCCGGCTCGTGGACATAGAGTCGCTTCGCCGCGATGTTCAATACGATTCCGGTACGCCGGGCATCCGGGAGAATGAAGCGCGTCGGTAGCAAGACTTCAGTATCAGCGCCCGGCAGCCAGGGATCGACCTCCGGGTTGGCCTGCCGAATCTCGTCATAGCCGAGGTCATAGCTTCGTGCGATGTCGGAAATCGTGTCCGTGTCGCGAGTACGAAGCACCTGAGTGGTGCCGAAAACCTGCTGCGTCGCATCGGGGTACTGCCAGCGATGCTCTGTGACCGGCTCCGCCGGCACCTCCGGCCAGGTCGGTGCCAGGTCCGGTACGGGACTGCGGTCCGGCGGCGGTTGCAGCAGGCTGCATCCGGAAATGCTCGCGCAAACCGCGGCGGCGACTAACTTTGCATGCCAACGGTTCACGCGTTACCCCTTGATGCCTGCCGCAGCACCTGAAGGTAGTCGCTCGCAATCGGAGTGTGTTCTTGCTCCAGTCGACCCCGCTCCTGCAGCGCTGCGTGAATCGCGGGTAGTCGATAGCATGGCGCGCTCATGAACAAGTGATGTTCCGCGTGGTAGTTCACGAAGTAAGGCGCAACCAGCGCACGTGCGATCCAACCCGCATGCGTGGTTCGAGCGACACGCCAAGGGTTGTTCTCCGTTGAGACGCAGGCGTGCTCTGCGATATTGCGCACGCGCAGAACCGCCATGTACCAGGTCATGAACGGCACTAGCCACAACAGGAAGTACGCCCAAAGCAAGTTGCTCAATATGCCGAGTCCGATCAGTGCAGTGTTGAACAGCAACATCGCACCATCAGCTTGCGACATCTGTCGACCAAACACGAGGCTGTGGAGCATCGGTAACAGGCGCTGGCGCAGGAACGTCAATCCCGTGAGATCCCGCAGGAGCTTACGGACCAGGCTTTGACCGCTCACAGGGAACTTCGATGACAGCACAAGATCAGGGTCCTCCTCCTGCTGTGCATAGGTGTGGTGGCGCAGGTGATACTGACGGTACTCTGTCAGAGAAATACCGAGTGGCCATGCGCAGGCCCATGCTCCCAACCGGTCGTTCCAGCGGTGGGCGTCATGCAACAGCCCATGCGCCGCCTCGTGCATCAGAATCGCAAGTCCTAGTTGGCGCGAGCCGATCACAACGGCAGCAGCGACCACAACGGCAGGATACGGAAACGCTATTGCCAGAGCCGCCGCCGCTCCGATCACTAGCCAGGCATGCATAACCATGCCAATGCCGCGCCACCGGCTGCGCGAACGCAACATCGCCCAGCGCGAAGCACCAAAAAGCGAGCGACCTGAGACCTTGGCAATTCTCCCCATTGCTTCAGTGTAGCAATTCAATCGGGATCCGGTCGCCGGAAGACATGAACAACCAACGGCCAGCGTACCCGTCGACGCCCCTCGCCGAAGGCTTTCGCGAGCTCGCCATAACACGCGGCAACCGGATCGATACCGTGCGCGCGGCTAAACCGCTGAGTAGCAGACCAACTGCGCAAGTAAGCGGCGAGTGTGGCTACCGTCCAGTCGCAAGCGGTTTCGAATCGAGGCACGGCGAGTCTCTGCCAATCCGGAAGAATACCCCGGTAGCCTTGTTCGACATGAACCCTCTCGGGAGGCCAATACGCATCCAGAGTTTCGCCATACAAGCGATCAACAACCGCGTCGACATCCCCACTGACTGTCACCTGCTGATAGGTCCAGATCGCCAACACACCGCGCACGTCCAAAACTCGCAACGCCTCTGCGTAGAAGCGCGGTTGATCAAACCAGTGCAAGGCCTGCGCAACGGTGATGAGGTGTACGCTCCCAGGGTCAAGACCACTCGATTCTGCCGGTGCTGCGCGGTATTCGACTTGGGTATCCATAGGTGCATTGGCGATTTGAGCGGCGCTCGCGTCGGTAGCAATGACCGCATCAACATGAGAGCACAACACTTCGGCAACCTGGCCGTTCCCGGTCGCACAGTCCCAGGCGCGCGTCGATGCCGCTGAAGGGAGTTGACGCACCAACCAGCGATAGAGTGCTTGCGGATATCCGGGTCGCGCATTCCGGTAAACGCTCGCGTGCCGCGAGAAGTGATCCTTGAAAGTCGTGCTCATCCGACAACCTCGATCACGCTATCTGGCCCGGTCATGTAAATCCGCTCACCGCGGGTGAGCTTGATGTTCATGCCACCCGTGAAGCTGCCAAACGCTGGCAATACTGCATAGCGATCGCGAAACCAGAACACCGGTGCCCGGGCACGATCGCGCCCTACCTGCAGGCGAAACACGGGATGAAGATGACCCGCGAGCACGTACCCGTCCGAACTCTCTTCCGGCTCATGATCGAGAACAAACGGCCCGCGCTTGACCGGCTCCGCGTGCCACACCAAGCGCGTACTCAACGACTCGGGCAAGGCATCGATGGTAACCCGATCGTGATTGCCAGCGATGACGCTCATCTCTACCTGAGGGAACTGACGTAACCAGTCGGCCAGCGCCTGTGGCCACACATCCCGCTGCCGTGGCGGCGCGTGCATCAAATCACCCAGCACCATGACTTTGGTCGCACCCCACGTCTCCACCAGGGTTGCCAATCGCCCGAAGTCACGCTCGTCGCTGCCGGCGGGAATCGCCAAACCTCGTGACCCGAAGACTTCCGCTTTTCCGAGGTGCCAATCGGCAAGCAACAAGGCGTGTTGCGCCGGCCAATAGAGTGCACGCTCAGGAGTCGCAATCAGCGTCTCGCCGCAGCAGGTCACTTCACAGGCACGTCGTGAGTCTGGATTGATCATGCTGAGCGACTAGCCTTTCTGGCGGCCGCGTTCAGACTGTCCGCCATCCTCTGTACCCGGTCGCGCCACGTCTCGCTCGACATGATCTGGCTCTGGAGTCGTTCCGCCCAGAGCGGAAATGCAAACGGTGATAATCGGTCGGTCTCGACGATACAAATTTCCGAGGCCTGCAGGCGCTCCAGTGCCAGTCGCATACGCTGCGACTCCAATTGCGCATCGAGAACCTCGCGTTGAGCCTGATCCACAAGCAGGTTGCCCTGGTCATACTGGGACAACACGTCATAGATCAGGCCCGACGATGCCTGAATCTGGCGCGTGGATTTTCCCGACCCTGGGTACCCTTGAAAAACCAGCCCAGCAATCCGAGCGATGTCTCTGAATTGACGCTTCGCAGATTCAGAGAGGTTCACGCCCGAGACAAGATCATCTGTGAGACCCGTTGGGGCCAACCACGATCTAACATCCTGCTCTCGAATATCGAACGGCGCAGATGCCAACAGCTCGAAGCCATAGTCATTCATCGAAAGCGTGAAGGTGATCGGCGTATCGCGTGCGATTCGCCATGCCACTAGCGTGGCGAGCCCTTCGTGGACCAGGCGTCCCGCGAAAGGAAACAGGAAGATGCTCATGCCTTCGCGAGTCTTGCAGACCTCGACCAGCAGTGTGCCAGGAGTGGGCAATCGCGACACCGTCGCCTGATGCTCAAGCAGCGGCGCCAGCAGCGTGAGCTCTTTATGCTGATGGGTGTTGGATACGAAATCCGCGAGCACACTTTGCATGCTGTCGGCGAGTTCATTCGATAACGGCATCCGTCCACCCTGCCAGCGCGGTACTGTCTTCTTGCCCCGCTTCGATCGGCGCACATAGGCCACCATCTCACGAACCTGCACCAGCTCGACGAGACGTCCTGCAAACAAGAACCGGTCACCCTTGTCGAGACGCGCAACGAATGATTCTTCAATATGTCCCAGCGAACCACCTGACAGCCATTTAATTCGCATGGTTGTGTCGCTTGAGATCGTGCCAATACCCAAACGGTGCTGACGTGATATCCGGCGATCTGTCATTCGGTAGACGCCATCCTCGAGCACAACGCGGCGGAATTGCGGATAGCCTGAAAGCGCCTGTCCGCCTCGCGTGATGAAGTCGAGACACCATCCCCACTGCTCGTCGGTTAGCGCAGCAAAGCAGTATGTCGATCGCACCTCCGCGAGCATTTCATCGGAAGTAAATCCACCGCCGAGCGCAATGGTCGCAAGGTGCTGCACCAGCACATCCAACGCGAGGCGCAATGCAGGTCGAGCCTCGATTCTCCTCGCATCCCACGCATCGCGCGCTGCTGCAATTTCGACCAACTCCAGCGCGTAGGTCGGCACGCACCAGACTTGCGACACCGCGCCAGGCTGATGACCACTGCGTCCAGCGCGTTGCATCAATCGTGCAACACCCTTCGGGCTGCCAACCTGCAATACCTGATCGACCGGGGCAAAATCGACGCCGAGATCGAGTGATGACGTACAGACAACCGCAATGAGTTCGCCCGACTTTAGCGCAGCCTCAATCTTGCGTCGTAGTGCCCTGTCTACCGAACCATGATGCAAGGCGATGCGTCCGACCCAATCGGGGCGCGCTTGCATCAGCGCTTCGAACCACAACTCGCTCTGCGAACGTGTGTTGGTAAACACGAGCGTTGTAGCGGCGCGTTCGATTTGCGCGACCACATCGTCGATCAATCCGAGCCCGAGGTGCCCGGACCACGGGAACTGCTCTAGCCCGTGCGGCATGATCGTATCCACTCGGGTCTCTTTCGGCATTGCGCCGGCAACCAGGCGTCGGTTTTGCGCTTGCGGACAAAGCACCGCCATTGCTTCATCGAGATTCGCAAGGGTCGCCGACAACCCCCAAACCGATAACTCCGGCCTTAGTGTTCGCAAGCGCGCAAGACAAAGTTCCAGTTGCACGCCGCGCTTGCTGCCCATGAGGTCATGCCATTCATCGACGATCACCGCCTCGAGTTTCGTGAATAGCTTTGCACCGTCGGCATAGCTCAACAGAACAGACAGGCTCTCTGGTGTAGTGATCAGCGCCTCAGGCGGTGTCTTTCTTTGCCGCTGGCGAGCGCTGCTGGCGGTATCTCCGGTTCGAATCTCAACCCGCCAGTCACTGCCAAGCGCAGCGACAGCCTCTCCAAGACTATTGCGCGTGTCATTGGCGAGGGCTCGCAATGGCGTGATCCACAGCACACGCAACCCACCCGTCTGCATACCAAAACGACACAACGGTCCCATCCACGCGGCGAGTGTTTTTCCGCTACCGGTCGGTGAGTGAATCAGCCCGGAGGCGCCTGCATCGAATGCTTCCCACGCCTCACGCTGGAACCCAAACACGTCCCAGCGTTGCGACTCGAACCACGCTTCTGCCGTTGGCATCAAAGTCTCGGTCATAGAAGGCCCTGCAGTGTCTCTAGCGTATCCGCCTCGGCAGGTGCCAGATCGCGACGCCAGCGCTTGATTCGCGGAAATCGCAACGCGACGCCGGACTTATGCCGCGTCGACGAGGCAATCGCTTCGAACGCTAGTTCAAACACTTGCTGGGGTTCGACAGAGCGGACCGGACCAAAGCGCTCGCGTGTATGTTTGCGTATCCACTTGTCGAGCTCGTCGATCTCTGCGTTGGTCAGGCCGGAGTAAGCTTTTGCCACCGGCACAAGGTCTTCTCCTCGCCAGACGGCGAACGTGTAGTCCGTGTGCAAATTCGCACGTCGGCCGTGACCCGCCTGCGCATACAACATGACAGCATCGATCGTATGCGGCTCTATTTTCCACTTCCACCAGATACCGCGGGTACGACCGGTCCCGTAGCTTGCGTCGCGCCGCTTCACCATGAACCCCTCAACGCGTCGCTCGCGCGAAGACTCACGCAAGCGGGCAAACTCAGCCCAGTCATCTGCGACGACCACTTCAGAGAGATGGAATCGGCTTGGGAAATGCTCGGCCAGCGACTCTAGCTCTGCACGACGTTTGCTGAGCGGCCACTCACGGACATCACTTCCATCGAGTTCCAGCAAGTCATATGCGCGCAAGATGACCGGATAGTCTGACAGTGTTTTCTTGCCCGGTTTCTTACGACCGATACGTCGCTGCAAAGCAGAGAATGGCATGGGTGTATTGTCTCGCCATGCCAAAATCTCCCCATCAATGACCGTACCCTCGGGCAGCGCCGCTGACGCCTCAATCAGCTCTGGAAATTGCACGTCGATCAGCTCTTCACCACGTGACCACAAATAGCTGTTGCCACCGCGCCGGATCAGCTGTGCTCGAATACCATCCCACTTCCATTCGACTTGCCAATCATCGACCAGACCGAGCTCACGCTCCATGAGTTCAGGCGTCATCACGCCTGGCTCATTTTCGATGGGACTCGCAAGGCAATACGGATAGGGTCGGGACAAATCAGCGGCACCGTCATCCTCGGCCAGCAGCTGCTCGGCGAACTCGCGACTGGGCGACCAGTGTCCCATCATCCTGTGCAAAATCACTGGACGCGGTAGTCCCGCAACTTCTGCAAGTGCACTGCCAACCAGTGCCTGCGAAACACCAACGCGCAGTGCGCCGGTCATCAGCTTGTTGACGATGTAGCACGCGTTGTACGGCAACTGGCGCCACCACGCCAACACCACGTCGCGCTGCGCTGCATCGTCCAGCGCCGCGAGAGGCTTCAGCGATTCGGTCACGAACGCGGCAAGCGAGATGTCAGACAGTGCATCGGGTCGGTTCCGATCTGCCAGCAACAGCGCGATCGTCTCGGCGAGATCACCGACGCTTGCGTAGGTATCTTCCACAAGCCATTCAGGGAGCTCGGACGCCTCGACCAGCCAGCGGCGCAGATTCGACGCACTTACGAGCCGCTTTAGCCTGCGGCCGGACAGAAAGAACGTCGCCCACGCGGTGTCGGCGGGATCTGATGCATTGAAGTAGCTGACCATCGCCGCCACTTTGGCGCGCGTCGAATTGGTTTGATCCAGTGTGTGGTAGAGCTTGATGAACTCACGCATCGCGGAGCTCCGACAACACCCCCGCGTTGACGCCGCGCTCACGCAACAATCGGACCAGCGTGTCAGCGTGACCATGCATCAGGAGAATTCTCTGCGCGCTAACCTCATCGATCGTGCGAAGCAGTCCGGGCCAATCTGCGTGGTCGGACAGTACGAACCCGCGATCGTAACCTCGACGCCGGCGGTTACCGCGCACCTGCATCCATCCCGAGCAAAACCCGGTCAGCGAGTCGCGGAACCGGCGCATCCATCGTGACCCTGCCGCACCTGGCGGCGCAATAATCAGCTCACCGGCGTAGTCGCGCTTCTCGCGCCCGTCCACACGCTGTGTCGGCAACATAGGCACGCCTGCCGCGCGATAGAGTTCGGTGATTTCATCGACTGCACCATGCACCCACACGCTGGCGTCCGTGTAGGCCGTTAGTTCCGCGAGCACACGCTGCGCTTTGCCGAAGGCATGACAGAACAATACGCTGGGGCGCCCGGCGTTCCGGTTGGCTTGCCACCACTCGTGAATTTCATGGGCGACCTCGCTCGCGGGCGGCCACCGATAAACAGGCAGTGCGAAGGTAGCTTCTGATATGAAGGTGTCGCAGTACACGACTTCGAAGGGGGCGCAAGTCGGATCTGGGTCACGCTTGAAATCGCCCGTGGCGATCCATTTCGTAACCCCGTCGGAGACAGCGATCTGAGCAGACCCGAGCACATGACCGGCCGGGTGAAAACTGACCTCGGTGTCACCCAGTCGAAAGGTTTCTCCGTAGTCCACCCCTTCTATGCAAATGTCATCGCCGAGTCTGTGTTTCAGAATGGGTACAGACGGTGTCGCTGCGATGTAGCGTGCAGCACCACGGCGCGCGTGATCGGCGTGTGCATGGGTGATCAATGCAAGCTCACACGGTCGCATCGGATCGATACTGAAACCGCCCCGCTCGCAAGCAAGGCCTGCAGCGCCCGGTTTCAGCAGCGGTGCATCTTCTTGCCTAGGGCTGATCACCTGTCGGCTTGGCTCGCAGCGACGCCGGTCGACGGCAGCTCGGATCACGCCCGGCCTGCTGGGCCTCGTTGTAGGCCACAAGCGCACGAGGAAAGTAGGACACGAGATTATCGATACGTGTGCCGCTGCTCGGGTGCGTCGACATGAACTCCGGTACCTCGCGACCGCCCTTGCTTTCCTGCATGTTCTGCCAAAGGCTCACGCTCTGGCGCGGATCAAACCCGGCCTTGGCCATGAAGTAGAGCCCTTCCTCATCGGCCTCTGCTTCCTGCCCCCGATTGAACGGCAGCAAGAGACCGAACTGGGCACCCATACCCAGCGCCGTCGAGATACCCCGTGCGGTATTGATGTTCTGTCCCGGGATAGCGGCACCCGCGATGACGTTGACGCCAACGTTGGTCGCCGTCACCCGCGCCATACGCTCAGCAACGTGGCGCTCGGTAACGTGCGCAATCTCATGACCGATCACCGTCGCCAACTGATCATCGTTCTCCGCGACGGTCAACAATCCAGAGTAGACCGCAATCTTCCCGCCCGCCATCGCGAACGCGTTAACCTCGGGCGCGTCAAAAATCACGAGCTCCCACTCATACTCGGCCGGTCGGCCCTCGAGTGCGTCTACGACCGCCACCGTAACGCAGGTCACGTAGTCGATGACCTCTGGATCTTGCACGAGCGGAATTTGTTGTTTCATTTGCCGAAACGCCTTTTCGGCGTCCGCCTCGAGGCCCTCCTCGGAAACCATGGCCGCACAACCGGCAAGCGTGACGGCTGCGAACGCGCCGATGCCCGCGAGAGCCTTTCGTTTGTGTTCCGGACTCATCCTCGTCTCCTGCTCGCTGTTACTGCCCGAAGCCGCGCAGCCAACCTACCCAACGCGATATCAGACTGTCCGCGGCGCCCATCAGCTTTTTCTGCAGGGGCAGTTTCACTTGATAGTGTAACGCGTATAGATCTCGCTGCTCGCAAGCCGCGATCAACAGGCTGTCGCTCGTACCAATCTCATCGATTAGACCCAATTCCAGCGCTTGCGTTCCATGCCAGTACTCACCAGTGGCTACACGCTCCAGATCCAGCTCCGGCCGATAACGTGCGACAACATCTTTGAACAGAGCATGTATTTGCTCGAGATCCTCTTTGAGCTTGGCGCGGTCCTCATCCGTATTTTCTCCAAACATAGTGACCGTACGCTTGTGTTTGCCCGCCGTGATTTGCTCGACGTCCACGCCCTTATCGCTCAAGAATCGACGAAAATTCGGTAATTGGGCGATGACACCGATCGATCCGATGATCGCAAACGGCGCCGCTACAATACGGTCAGCGACGCACGCCATGAGGTAACCGCCGCTCGCTGCTACCTTGTCAACGACAACTGTCAGCGTCAGGTTTGCATCCCGCAGTCTCGCCAGTTGCGCCGCACCCAGACCATGATCTGGCACTGTGCCACCCGGGTTTTCCATCCTTACAACCACATCATCTTCAGGTGAGGCGACAGCGAGAATCGCCGACACTTCCTCACGCAGCGCATTCACAGCACTCGCTCGAATATCGCCCTTGAAGTCCAGGACAAATGTGCGCGGCCGTTCATTGGGCGTCCCCTTTTCCGCTTTACGCTCAGCCTTGCGTTGCTTCTTCAGGGCCTTAGCGGAGGCCGAATCAAGGACAGCGGCTTTCAGCGAATCGCTAACGCGACGGAAACGTGCATTCAGGTGGCGCACTTTCAGCGTCTCGTCGCGCTGACCACCGCGCCGGGAAGCAGAGGCCACGAGGGCAATGATCACGCCAATAGCGATCACCACCGTGACGGTTTTCGCCAGGAACAATCCGAAGTCGAGAAAAAAAGCACTCATGCAGTGGAGTCCAGACCTGCGTTATTTTTCTCCAGGACGCGTTCGGCTCTGTAGCTAGAGCGCACGAGCGGCCCGGAGACCACCTCCAGGAAACCGCGTTCCAAACCCGCCTCACGGTAGGCACGGAACTGCTCGGGGGTAACGTAACGATCGATCGGCAAGTGATTCACCGTCGGTCGCAGGTACTGCCCAAAAGTCACGATGTCGCAGTTAATTTTTGCAAGGTCGTCGAGTGCCTTGTGGATCTCTTCGTCAGTCTCACCAAGACCCAGCATTAAGCTCGTCTTGGTAAGTACGTCCGGTCGGTACTGTTTCGCGAACTCGAGCACGTCCAACGTCTGACGATAGCTCGCGCGCGGATCACGTACCGGGTGTGTCAGCCGCTCCACGGTCTCGACGTTTTGTGCGAACACCTCCAGCCCCGAATCCAGAAGCAATGCAACGTGGTCGGTGTTGCCCTGAAAGTCGGGCGTTAGCGCCTCTACACCGGTCTCGGGTGTTCTCGCCTTGATCGCACGCACGCAAGCTGCGTAGTGCCCCGCCCCACCGTCCTCTAGATCATCACGATCCACAGAAGTTAGCACAACGTATTTCAGCCCCATGGCTTCGACTGCGCGTGCGGTGTTCTCGGGCTCCTCATCGTCGAGCCAGCCTTTCGGGTTGCCGGTATCTACCGCACAGAATTGGCACGCCCGAGTGCAAACACTGCCCATGACCATGATGGTCGCCGTGCCAGCGTTCCAGCATTCGCCAATGTTCGGGCACATCGACTCCTCGCAGACCGTCGACAGCCTCCCCTCGCGCACCGTTTCTTTGACCGCGGAGAATTTCTTCCCGGACGGCATTTTGGCGCGCAACCATTTTGGCTTGCGCCCGATCTCTGCAGCCTGCCGGTCAGCACGCTGCTTGACACCGTTCTTGATTGCATTGAAGCCCGCGTCGGTCGTGAATTTCTGACCGCTCGTGACCACGGGAATACCGCGCAGGGTGTTGGGTCGCTCGGACATCTCTACCTCTAGTCTGCAAGCGAATACGCAATCCGCTATTGTGTCACGCCGAGGCTGGGTCTACATAGCCCAACAGGGTCTCGACAACGACTTGAATATGGGGTCCGTATGACCAGAATACAGGGGCACGCGCGCAAGATGCGGGTGGAGCATAACGATCCGGTGAACTACACCCTGCACCTGGATGACGCGGCGCTGGGTATGACCGATCTGATCGGCCGGACTCTGACTGTAAGTTTCAGCGGTGCCATTCACTGCATCAACTGCGGACGCAAGACCCGCAAGAGCTACAGCCAGGGGTATTGCTTTCCCTGTAGTCAGAGACTCGCGCAATGCGACATGTGCATTGTCCGACCGCATACCTGCCATTTCGACAAGGGCACCTGTCGTGAGCCCGATTGGGCACTGGAGCATTGTTTCCAGGATCACTATGTCTACTTGGCCAACTCTTCCGGATTGAAAGTCGGAATCACCCGACAGGACCAGTTGCCAACGCGCTGGATTGATCAGGGCGCGACCCAGGCTTTGCCATTGTTCAAGACCCGGTCACGCTACATTGCCGGCAAGCTTGAAAAAGCGATTGGAGAACACGTTTCCGATCGCACAGACTGGCGCCGCATGCTTAAAGGAAATGCCGAACCTGTTGACCTCGCGGCGTCGGGCGCGGCTTTGACCGAGGCCGCGGCCGCGGGCATTGGGGCGATCCGCGAGGAATTCGCAGGCGCTACCGATGGCCGACCGTTCGAGGCAGTCACGGATGTCGATACTCTGGATATCCGCTATCCCGTTCGGGAGTGGCCAGAAAAGATCAAGGCATTGAATCTCGACAAGCAACCCGAAGTCAGCGGCGAGCTACGTGGCATCAAGGGTCAATACCTGATGCTGTCCGAAGGGGTGCTAAACGTCCGCAAATACACGGGCTATGAGCTGAAGGTAACGGCCGGATAAAAAAAGGCCCGACAAATAGTCGGGCCAATCAGGGGGAAAACACTTAAATAAGTGTCAGAGGGGTTCAGTGGAGTCGTGACCAGGTCACAAGCTGTACGCTGTCAGCATCAATATGGAAGTTGTCAGCGAGAACTCGCTCCAGCAATGCCGGGCTCACGTTCTCGATCTGACCGTCGCGCAGCTCAACGATGCCACTGAATAAGCTTTCGCTCGGCAGCTCAGTGTCGTCGACAGAAAATTGCGCGTAGAACTTCATCTCCATGGTTCGACTTTAGCGCTGGTCCACAGATCCCGCTGTGATCCACCGCACAATTTGACATAGCCCAGCAAAACTCCCGTCGCTTGCTCTGAAATCTCTTCCGAACCACAATATCTGGATTCCACATTGAGAAACTATTAATGAATTCAAGGTTTTTGGTCTCTATCCTCACGACGATTTTGGTCCTCGTGAGCATCTCCGCCAGCGCACAGACACTGCGCGATAGTCTGTTTGCCGAAACAGACGCCGCATTGGAGGCAGCTCGTGCAGTAGATGCCGCCACATTGGCGCCGCGCAGCTTCGAACGCGGAATGAAAGCCTACGAATCCGCCCAGGAAGCGTTGGAGCGCGGCCGAAACGTGGAGACGGTGCGCAAGCGCCTAACTGAAGCGCGCGAACGATTCGAAGAATCGACCGAGACCGCCCGAACCTCGCAACTGACCCTGCAGGTAGCGCTGGAGACACGCGAAGACGCCCGGAAAGCGGATGCCCCAACACTGTCTGGTCCGATTTGGGAGGACGCTGAGAAGAAACTCGCGGATGCAATCCGGGTTCTGGAGCGCGGCGATCTTCGCAATGGCCGGCGCAATGCCGCCGAATCGGAGAGCCTTTATCGCGACGCAGAACTCGGCGCCATCAAGACGCGTTACCTGTCCGAGACCCGGCGGCTGCTGTCGGAAGCCGAGCGCGCCAAGGTTGGCCGTTTCGCTCCGTTGACACTGGAACGCTCGCGCGAGCTTCTAGCGGAGGCGGAAAAAGCATTGAACGAGAATCGTTACGACACGGATCGTCCTCGCAGCCTCGCGCAGCAGGCCAATTATGAGGCGCAGCATGCGATCTATCTTGCAGAGGTCGCACGTAAGGTTCGCGACGACGACCTGTCCGTAGAGCAGCTGGTGCTCGAATGGGAACAGGAGCTTGCACGGGTGGCCGCGGCAGCCGATGTTGTGCCAGCAATGGCCAATGGTGGTGGTGAATTGTCCGAGCAACTCGCCAACATCGTGACCGACCTTCGTAGCGACAAGCAGTCACTCGAGCAAGACCTTGCTACCAGCGAATTGCGCGTGGCGGAAATGGACGAAGAAATCCGTTTGCTGGATGAGAAGCTCGGCGGTGCAACCGCCGAGCGGGCTGCTCTGATGCAACGTATTCAGCGCCAGACGCGAATAAAGGAGCAATTTGAAACGGTTGAGGGCATGTTCGATCGCACCCAGGCCGTCGTGTTCCGAGAAGGCGATAATGTGACGATGAGATTGGTCGGACTAAGCTTCGCGAGCGGTAGCTCGACGATCGAGCCGAGCGCCTACCCGTTACTGGAAAAGGTGGAGTCGGCGATCGATGTATTCCCTCGTTCCTCCATTGTCATCGAGGGCCACACAGACAGCTATGGCAGCGACAGCAATAACGTGACGCTGTCTCAGCAACGCGCGGACTCGGTCATGCAGTACATGCTGAATGCCATGCAAATCCCCTCGTCGCGAGTTCGCGCTACAGGCTTTGGTGAATCTCGTCCGATTGCCAACAACGAAACGTCCGAGGGTCGCGCGCGAAATCGCAGAATCGACGTCGTAATACGCCCGCAACTCGATTGATCAGCGTACTAACGGGTGGCGAGTGAGCGCCACCAATCGGCGATAAGGCGGCCCGTTGTCACGTTCGCCAGATAGCCGTACTCACTGTGCACATGCAGGCGGCCATTTTCACGGTAGTGGTTATACACGTCGATGTCATCGATCTGTTCCACAAGCTTAAGATTACGCATCGCGCCGTAGTCGTTCGCCATGTGGCGATCCAGGGCCGTCAGTTCGCCGACCGCCACAATGTTGGTCCATCTGCGTATGTTGTGGGGATAGGCATCGGGACCGGTGGACTTGCGTCCTTTGAGCCCCTTCTGGATTACGCGATTGCCCAAGGGGCTGCCGAGCGTCACGAAACGGTCGATCATCACCGAGTCGTCCTGCAACTCGTGGGTCAACGTCCACAGAGTATCCCATGCGATCACCGAACCCAGACTGTGGCCGACCAACATGACCGGACGATCAGAACACAGCCGAAGCCTGTCTAGCAGATCGGCGCGAACCTGATCCCCTATGCCGTCTCGGTTGGTCACATAACGCGCCACGTCTTTGAGCGTCACGCGAAGGTCTTCGTTCGCCAGAGAATCGACGACGAACGGTACCGCGTCGCCAACCAGGTAAAGGCCTCGCAGTAGACGGTTGCGCCAGGATCGTGCTGCCTTTAGGTCTTCAGCTGAAGGAGCGTCCTGTTCCATCAGCGCATCGATACCGGGCAGATCTGTCGCAATGTCGCGGTAGGTGCCATAGAACGCCCACGTCCAGCTGGCACGTTCCATCACCTCCGGCTGCTCGGACAGCATCTTTGCGACTTCCGGATCTGCACGTTGCACCCCTGCCAGCAGGCATCGCCAAAGCTGGCTTCGATGAATTTCGGCGGGAGGTTTAGGTTTCATGCCCGGCACGAAGATGATTCTGGGTGTCGTCAAGTGCCGATCTCCGCAATCGTGCGGCGGGTCAGCTCCGCCAGTGACCGAATTTCGAAGTCGGGGAGCGGCAAATTTTCGGGCCACCGCATGCCGTGGCGATTTAACCAGACTGTGTGCTGGCCCGCCTGGCGAGCGCCTTCGACATCGAGCTCCGGCGAGTCGCCGATGTGCAGGACCTCATCGGGTGCCACTGTCGCAAGCTTTGCTGCCGCGTCGAACATACGGCTATCAGGTTTGGCCGCGCCCACATCGCGGGCGGACACCCTGGCGCTAAACCAGCTGCCGATCCCCGTTCGGTCCAGCGACGCATTGCCGTTCGTCACAGCGACCAGTGAATAGTCACGTGCGAGTCGGGCCAGCGCAGGCAGTGCGTCGGGGAAAAAGCACACACGATTGCGCGCAGACTCAAAGGCGGCGAAAGCATCCGTCGCAAAACCTGCCGCGTCCTGAATACCGGATTGTGCGGCGATCCGCCGCAGGCATTCCAACCTAAGGAATGTCAGGTCAAAATGGCGATCGGGGTATGCGTCCCATACGTTGCGGCGAATCTCCTGCAGCTTTGCTTTGTCCCAGATGCCAACGCTCTGCGGAAAGTGTTCGCGAATCCATGCCCACTGCACGCGCTCGGCGCCAAGGATGACGGGCTTCACCGCCCACAGCGTGTCATCCAGATCAAATGAAAGCACACGAATCACCGAACCATCGTCTCCGGCACCCCACCCGCTTGTGGCGTGTTCCTCAAGGTGATGACCAGCGCGCCAGCAAGTGTGATGACACCACCGATAATCATCCTCAAAGTCAGTACATCGCCGAGCAGCGTCACACCGAAGACAACGCCGAACACCGTGGCAAGCAGCAATAGTGGCGAGACCAGCGAGAGTTCATAACGTTGTAGCAGCATGTAAGTACCGCCGTGCCCGATCAGGCCTGCGCCAACGCCCGAGAAAACGAGACACGCTGCACCAAGTGGCGAGATACCGGACACCTCCGCCAGCGCATCGCGCTCCGCAATGGCAGCGACAATCAATAGTGACGGACAACTGACGACGGCGAGCCATCCCTGCAGCTGAAACGCGTTGACGCGTATCCGGGCCTTCATGAGCGTCATGCCGGCAGCCCCGGCCGCGGCGGCCATCGCAACGATAACCACTGCGGTAAGGTAATTGAACACTCGGGGATCGAAACCCATGACCATCACACCGAGAAACGCGAGCGCAATACCGAGCCAGCGACGCCAGCGGATCGTCTCGCCCAGAAACCAGACCGAAAACAGCGTAGCGAATGGGACGCCGAGCTGAATTACAATCGCCACAGTCGACACGTCGCCGGCTAACGCAAGGCCCGTGTTGAGCAGTGCAAAGTGCACAGTACCCATCAGGAACCCAATGGCAAATATCGTGCGCATCTGCCCCTTTTGCCAACGCAATAGCGGCGCCATGACGGCGAGTACAACCGCAAATCTGAGCGCGGAAACCGTGAGTGGTGGCAGTTCCAGCAGTACGTATTTGCTGGCGACGAGGTTCAATCCGAAGACCAGATTGACGACCAGCATCAGCAGCCAGTGAATGGGGCGCATATTGCCTCGGGCACGAAAAACGGGCGGGCAACAGCGCCCGGCGTCAGGAGGTTAACACCGTTTGTAGTTTGGGCGCCTCGAGCCGGCAGGTTTCGCGGACGAGCAAGCAACGCTTTCGTGTCAGCCCCCACCGGTAGCCGCCCAACGCGCCGTTTGATCTCAACACTCGGTGACAGGGAATCAGGCACGCGATGCGATTGGCACCGACAGCGTTGCCAACGGCTCTCACAGCGCTGGCTGAACCGATCAGCCTTGCGATATCCGCATAGCTGGTCAACTCACCGGGCGCCAGCGCCAGGAGTGCCTGCCACACCTTGATCTGGAACGGCGTTCCCGCCAACAGAAGCCGCACGCCATCCGGGTCCACCGTGCCATCGACCAAATCGCCGAGATACCCGTCTGGCAGGCTGGTGTCCCGCAACTCGGCCTTCGGCCACTCACGACGCAGGTCTTGTAACAGGTGCTCTTTCGTCTGATCACAGAATCTGAGTGCGACGATGCCGCGCTCACTGGTGACGAGCATCGCCTCCCCGAAACGCGTCATCCCGAATCCTACGCGCAACTCAAGCCCTTCGCCCTTGCGCCGGTATTCGCCCGGCGTTACGGCGTCAATGCGCACGAACAGATCATGCAGTCGGCCGGGACCGGACAACCCAGCCTCCCAGGCAGCCGCCTCAACCGTGTCATCATTGGCAAGGCGCACCCGAGCATCGTTCAGCGTCAGCTGCGCGAGAAACCTCTGTGGTGAAATCCCTGCCCACCGACGAAACAGGCGTGAAAAATGTGCTTCGCTCGAATCGGCGACACGCGCCATTGAGGCCACCGACGGTTGGCTTTGGCGATGCTCTGCGATCCAATCGATAACGAGACCCATTCGCTCGTAGTCAGATTGTTTGAAGGGCGAACTATTCATGGACGCAGTTTGTCGGGCTGCCCGATTCGCCGCCACCCGAATCCTGCTCAGCTCGAGGGGAACAACGCCGGCAAATCATTTCTCTGTTGACCGGAATTGTGGGCACCGGGCCTGTCGAGACTGTTTATGACCTTGGCAAGGCGCGCACCATCCCAGCCATCTTCTGACGCACCGTACAAAGCGCGGTCCAGTTCGAGTACCGCCGTCGACTCTTGCGCGGGCAGAAGCGCTGCAAGCGCCACCAAGCCAGAGGCGGCATGTGGACCAAGGGCTTCGCGTGCCCAATCCAACAAGGCGTCCCGAGCTGCGCTCGCATCACCGCGTTGCGCCGCCTGCATTGCCAGCTTGCGTGCCTTGCGGGCCGTTCGGTAAGTCGCATTCTGGTCGGCTTCAACCCGGGCGCGTTTGCGCTTGCGCCGCTCCTTCATGGGTGCCCGCCACATAATAAAAATCGTCACCAGCCACAATGCCAATAACCCGTAGTTGATCACACGAGCACGAAGTAGGGCTGCTCGAAGTGCACGGTCCTCGGCGATCACCGGCGGCGCCGTTGGCTCGGGATCGAGCGCTGCTTCCGGCTCGGGTTCGACAACGACAGGCTCCGGCTGACTAACGACTTGTCCAGCAGCGCGCAAGCTACCCAGCTCTGCGCTCGCGACTCGCCACTCTCCTGTATCAAC
Organism: Pseudomonadota bacterium; assembly: GCA_038521865.1. GTDB lineage: Bacteria > Pseudomonadota > Gammaproteobacteria > Steroidobacterales > Woeseiaceae > CALBPI01. The sequence continues at coordinate 105,190 of JBCBKO010000006.1, forward strand.
ATCAAACCAGGGAAGCGTGATTGTCGGCAGATCATAAACGCCTCCGCGACCTGCGATGACAGCAAAGCTCTGCTGACGTCTGGCGATGACGCCGTCCGGGAGCTCGCGGGAAGCGAAGTCCGGCTGATCGGGATACACACGCAATGCCGGATCCACGTCGAGCTCCAGCTCCGGCAACTGATTGGCCTGCAAACCGCGCACCACCGTATCCACCACAATATTCGCCGGTACCCCTTCATCGAGAATGCCATCTCTCGGCTCCATCGACGCACTAAGCTGCAACTCGGACGCCGGCAACCAGAGCGCATCCGCAAACTGCGCTGGTGGTGGCACAGCGGGTGCGACGCTCAGTTGCAATGCTTCCGACCGAAACTCCTGGGGCGCAGAGATTCGACCGCGGCTGTAAAGGCTGCCGCGGAACACCGCTGGCTGAATTTCGTACTCACCGCTCTCCTGCGGAAACAGTGCGTAGGTACGTTCCACCACATCGAACTGACGCCCGTCGATTGTGGCTTCGTAACGCCGGTCCTCGCCCAGCCGGGTTGCGATAACCTCGCCGCCCTCAACTCGCAGGGGTTCGAGTTGATTCTGTCGGATCGCAACACCCTGATAAATCTTCAGGGTGTAAATCACTTGCGCCTGCACCCACGACTGGTTTCTGTCGATACTCGCTTCTAGAAAGATGTCCGGATCACCCGCGGGAGCGACAACAGGCTCAGTCACACGAACCTGCACCGGTTGGCTCGATACACCGCCCACCGACAACGAAGGAATCTCAAAATCGCCGAGCGCCTTGGGGAGCAGACTGTAGGTCCAGCGACGGCTGGTTTCTCGCTGACCGTTTACGATCGACATGCTGCTCGACTGACTACGCCCGAGGATGTCGAAGTTGTCCGAGAGGCCGTCGATATCGGGCTCACCCTGCTCGTTTCTGTCTGCGATCAACACGAGTGTGAACGACTCATTGAGCTGCACTTCGTCACGGCTTATCAGCGCGTACACGTCTGCGCGCAGCTCTCCGATGAATGTTGTCACCAGCAGCAGGAATAGGAAGGCACGCACTACCATGGTTCACTCCGGTCATCGGGCCATAGCATGTTGCCGTCCTGATCGGTACGCCGCCTCTGATATTGACGGCGGAACTTCGCGCGCAGCAGCCCGCCCGGATCGTCCGGCACCCGTCGCAGCCATTGCTGCAGCGATTGTTCTGTCTCCTGCGCCTCTTGCGCCTGCTGCAGCTCTGCTGCTGCCTCTTCCACAGCAGATTCGTCGCCCGATTCCTGAGCTTCGCGTAACGCCTGCATCAATTCAGCGATATCTCGCGCCTCCTCCTGCTCATCACGTTCGCGTTCGGTCTCCTGACCTTCACCATCACTGTTGCCCGAAGGCTCCCCTGCACTGTCGCTGGCACTCTCGCCCGAGGCATCGTCGGAGTTCTCACCGTCGCTCTCGTCCTGCGGGTCACCTTGCTCACCTTCTTGCTGACCGGATTCACCGGAGTCGTTAGGGGGCTCAGGCAGCGATTCCAACAGCGCAAGGTTATGTGCCGCATCCTCGTGATTTGGATCAACGGCCAGCGCTTCACGCAGAACGGATTTGGCTTGTTCAATCTCTCCGGCCTGCGCGAGAGCCGTGCCCTCGTTGTAGAGCGCCTCGGCGCCCTCTAGCGCACGCCAGGCTTCTGCACTCGCTGCGAAGTCTCCCTGCCGGTAAGCGGCAGTCGCCTGCCAGCCTGGATTGCGGAACAACTCAGCCGCCCTCGCCGCATCGCCTGCCTCCAACGCCGCTTTTGCACGTTGATCGTCGTTTCTGAACCAGTCGGTCAGTGCATTCGCGCTGGCAGTCTCTGAAGGCATGATCAAGACCAAGACGATTGGAGCCAACACGACGCTGCGGCGCAAAACCCACGCAATCATGGGCAGGCACAAAAGCAGCAACCAAGGGCCAGCATCTCTCCACTGCTCTACTTCCATCGCCTCTTCTGCGCGTGCTTCGGCGGCGCGCTTGCGCGCACTATCGGTAAGCCCTAATGCATTAAGGTCGCTCGAGTTGCTGGTCATATTCGCGTACCGACCTCGACCTGCACGTGCAAGACGCGCAAGTCCGGTCGGATCCAGTTTCGGTAAGGCAATTGTGCCACGTGTATCGGTAACGAATCCGCCACGCGACTCAGGTATCGGGCCGCCCTCGACAGTACCCACGCCCATCACATGCAACCGGTGCCCCTCTGACGCAAGTTCCCGTGCCGCGTTCATCGCTGTTGTCAGATTCGCGCCATCGGTGATCAACAACACGTCACCGCTTCGGACCTCCGCGCGTCGAAAGAGTTGCAGCGCTTTTCGAATACCGCTCTCCGGATAGCTACCGCGCGTCGGCATGAGACTGGTGTCCAGTGCCATCACCTGACTGGCAATCGTGGCGCCGTCAGAGGTCAATGGAGTGACCACAAACGCATTCGCGCTAAAAACCAGCAAGGCGGTATCGCCGTCCTTACGCTCCGCAAGCACGTCCAGCAGTTTCAATCTGGCTCGAGTCAGCCGGGAAGGTGCAACGTCAGTAGCATCCATCGATCTTGAGAGGTCCAGCGCGATGACAAGCGCATCACTGCCTCGTTGCACCGGCAGCGAGACGCGCTCCCAGCTAGGCCCTGCAAGTCCAACCAAGCCGATCACTGCCGCCACCAACGCCAACCATTGCAGCGCACCGGCGCGTTGTTCGCGCCCGTCACTGATCATGATCGCGTGCAGCGCCGGATCCACCCAACGATGCCACGGCGACGCTGCCCCAACGCCACGCCGTCGCAGCCACAACCAAACCGCGATGACGAGTGGTATTGCCAGTAGCCACGCGGGCCTTATCCAATGAAATTCACTCATTGGCTTCGTACCGTCGGCCGCGAGTCTTCAACGGGATCGCGAGCGCGAACATCAATACCGCCAGCGAGGCTGGCCAGAAGAACAGCTCCTCATAAGTCCTGAAGCCGTCCTCGTCGTCCGCCGCCGGCTCAAGCTTATCCAGCTCGTCATAAATCGCCTGCATGGAGCGCGTGTCAGTGGCGCGAAAATAGCGTCCACCTGTCTGCGCAGCGATAGCCTTGAGTGTCTTCTCATCCAGGTCGCGCGATGGCAGAACCAGACCCGGAACCCTCGACCTGTAGGTGCTGCGCTCGGCGCCAATGCCGATAGTGTAGATCCTAAGACCCACGGTTGCTGCAAGCTCCGACGCTTTTTGGGGGTCGATCTCGCCAGCCGTGTTGGCGCCGTCGGTGAGCAGCACAAGAATGTGTTCCTCGTCCTTTTTTTCTGACTCACGAATACGCTTCACCGCCAAACCGATTGCATCTCCGATCGCGGTCTTTTCTCCCGCAAGTCCGCTCTCCGCCTCCATCAGGAGCGTACCCAGAGTGTCCCGATCGAAGGTCAGCGGCGTCTGCAAATAAGCCCGTTCGCCGAACAAAATCAGTCCCAGGCGATCACCCGCGCGACGATCGATGAATTGCGCGGCCACGGCCTTGGTGGCCGAAAGGCGATCAACGCTACGGCCATTGAGCGCAAAGTCCTTTTCATTCATTGACCCCGACAGATCCACTGCCAACATCAGATTGCGGCCCGTAACAGGCGCTGAGCGACTCTCCGAGAGTGACTGTGGCCGCATTGCGGCAGCACACAGGGCAAGCCAGCCGAGGGTCAGCAAAAGCGCCGGCAACCAGAACCGCGTCAAGCCGCTGCCCCGCTCCGTGCCCAACGCACGAAAGCCAACCCCCGCCGGTAATTGCAGCGCCGGCGTATGGCGGCGGTCACGTTTGGATAACAGCGCGAGCAGCCACGGTACCGGCACGACCAAACCCAGCCAGGGCCAAGCAAAGACCAGCCATTCCGGAAGCCAGGACACACCGCTCATACTCGACCCTCTCGTTTTCGGGTCTTGGTCACTTGCTGCAACCACTGCTCACAAGCGTTGCCGAGCTCAGCGACTCCAGCGGCATCGAGTGGTGGTGTTGACGGGCGATACACGCCATCTATCAGGAGACTTGCGGGCAGCTCCGAGAATAGTCCCGTATCGCTGGGATCAAGCAGGCGGCGCCACGCATCGCCGACTGGCGCAGCAGCCTCGGTCCGTCCGTGAGCCGCAATCGCGACGCGGCGAAGCCACTCGCTGAGGTCTGCCAGAAGCTGATGATCGTTGTTTTGTTCGTGCCAGCGATCGACACAGGCCCGAAGGTGCGAACGCGCAAGGCGTCGCAACGTGCCGCCGCGGTACCAATACACAGACAGTACCGCGATAGCGACCACCAAGACGCTGCCAACAACCCACCAGCCAGGCCCCAAAGGCCACCAACCGATCGGCGCCGGCTCGTGAATATCACGCAACCCCAACGCATCCAACGTGGGCTGAGTCTGCGCCCAGATCAACGCACGCTCCCGGTCATTTTCTGCAAGCTGGCGAGTGCGGCATCTTCCGTGCTGATGAGCCGCATACTCGCACCAGCACCGCGGCATATTGACTCAATCGCTGCAACGCGCGCGTCGAAACGTTCCTTCCAGCGCTTCGCCTGCGCACCGCCAGTATCCACTTCCAGCCGCGTGCCGTTAACCATTACCGGGTAGACACCTGCCGGTGGTAGTTCCCGTTCCAGCGGATCGTGAACAAAACAGATCATCAGGTTGTTGTGTGCCGCCAGTGCGCGCAGATGAGCTGCACAAACATCATCGAATCCAGAGAAGTCGCTGATCATCGCCACGAGGCTGCCGGGATGCGCAACGCGCCGAAGGCCGGCGAGCGTTCTTTGCAAGTTCGGTCGAGGTGCATCTCGTACGGGGGCTTGCAACGCTTCCAACTGATGAATCATTCGCAGGATGGCGCGTTTGCCGAGCAGGGGGCGCAACTCAACACGCGACAAATCGTTGAAGAGAAATCCGCCCAGTCGGTCACCACGTTGGATCGCACACCAACCGAGCAGAGCCGCGAGTCGCGCCGCCTGGACTGACTTGAAGACGCCCCTGGTGGCGAAGTGCATTGTGTGCCGTTGATCGACCCAGCAAAAGACCGGGCGTTCACGCTCTTCCCTGAACAGTTTGGTGTACGCCCGACCCGTTCGCGCAGTAACGCGCCAGTCAATGCTGCGCGGGTCATCACCCGGTTGATAAAGTCGAGTCTCGTCGAACTCCATGCCTCGGCCTTTGAAGTGCGACAGATACTGGCCACCCTTTCGCGCGCGTACCCGCAACGCCTGGAGTGACAGGGCACGCGCATCATGTCTAAGCGCAATCAAATCACTTTGGCGAACCTCAACACGCGAGGACAGGTTGTCGGACGCAACGGCCATTGGGTGGAAAACCCGTCAGGGAACCCCAACGCCAGCCACGATACCGGAAACGAACTGATCGGCATCCATGCCGTCGGCCTCGGCTTCGAAGCTCAGAAGAATACGGTGCCGCAAGACGTCAGCGACGACCGCCTGAACATCGTCCGGACCTACGTAGTCGCGACCTTGCAGCCACGCATGCGCACGCGCTGTGCGGTCGAGCGCGATACTGGCACGGGGACTCGCCCCAAACTGCACGGCGCTGGCAAGACTCGCGTCGACGGTCGAAGGGTCTCGCGTCGCCACAACAAGATTGATGATGTAGCGCTCGACCTCCTCCGCCAGATGCAAACCCAGCACCTGCTGTCGCGCCGCAAGAATCGCGTCCTGCGAAATTCTGCGCTCGGGCGTGAAATGTTCTTCGCCTTTGCGCAGCGCTTCGCCACGATTCAGGCGTAGGATTCGCTGCTCATCATCTGCGCTCGGGTAGTCAACATTGACGTGCAAAAGGAACCGGTCGAGCTGGGCTTCCGGTAGCGGGTAGGTGCCCTCCTGCTCGATCGGGTTCTGTGTCGCCATCACCATAAACAGATCCGGCAAAGGATAGGTACGCTTGCCAACGGTGATCTGTCGCTCCTCCATCGCCTCCAGCAATGCCGACTGGACTTTCGCTGGCGCTCGGTTGATCTCATCCGCCAGCACAAGGTTGTGGAACAGAGGGCCGCGGCGGAAGCGGAACGAGCCATCTTCCGGGCGGTATATTTCGGTTCCCGTAAGGTCGGCGGGCAACAGATCAGGCGTGAATTGGAGTCGATGGAAGTCACCATCGACGCTGTCGCTCAGCACCTTGATCGCGCGCGTCTTAGCAAGCCCCGGTGCGCCTTCAACCAAGAGGTGACCGTCGCAAAGCAATGCGATCAGCATACGATTAACGAGATGGGGCTGGCCGATGACCAGCTGACCGATGTGTTGCTGGAGTAGTTGGAATTGCTGGTTGGGGCTCACAGTACTTCGCGCTCCGTTGGCGTCGGCCTAGTTACAGAGCCAAAAAGTGTAGAGGATCAACGGCTCCGGCGACATACCCGCAGGTGCATTCGCCTCCCGCAGTCGCTACTCTCGGCCCCTTATGTACCCTAGCGGACCGTCAATGCGCCGATTCGTTCTGTTTCTGTTCCTGCTCCTGGCAGCGACCGCCTGCGGCGGCGAGCCAGAATCAGACTTATCGATCGAGGCGCAAGCCACGTCGATCGAAGCGTGCACAGCCGCACTGCAAACACTTCGCGGCGAGTTGTTTGGCGCTTTGCATGGCGTGCTGAGCGCACGCGCCGAGCCTTCGATTTGCGCCGGGAGTCGACGACCGAAGGGCGGCGTGCGATTGCGTTACCGAAGCGAGGCGAATGAATCCCTCCCCGAGACACTGATCATTATCGGTATCGATTCAGTCGAATCGGGCAAAACCGCCACCGCTTTGCGAACCACCGTGACGATGATCGACGAGACCAACCAACGCTTTTTTTCGACGGCCGATCAAGCGCACTGTTTCGCCGATATCACGGACCACGAAGTCCTGCACGAAAACGTTCGCAGCGTGGTCACCGGCGTTCTCTGGTGTACCGCTGCCATCGCGGCGGTTAGTGGTGAGGGGAGTATCCGAATCCGTGATCTCGAGTTTCAAAGCGTCATCGACTGGAAAGGCTCATGAAGTCTGCACTTCGCGCATTTGTACTGACGTGGCTCAGCATATCGGCACTAGCTGTGGATCTTCCCGAGCGACCCATCGATTTTGATCGACTGCGTTCCGAGTTCGATGCGGTTAGCGTGATCGTCGAGGGCCGCGTGACCTGCGTGTTGATCGACGCTCTCATTGCGGACACCCGGGAAAAGCAACGTCGCGGACTGATGTGGGTGCAATCCATGCCGCTCGATGCGGGGATGATATTCGACAACTCGCCTGCTCGACAGGTCTCTATGTGGATGAAGAACACACTCATTCCACTGGATATTCTTTTCATCGACCGCAGAGGTCGAGTGATCAACATCGAGCGCAACAACGAGCCGCTGTCGCTCTCGGCGATCGCTTCGGACGCCCCCGCACGCTACACGCTTGAGTTAAACGGGGGCCGTGCCGAGTCTCTCGGTCTAAAACGCGGCTCTCATGTGTGGGTCGAATCCCTCTAGCGTTCACTCGATGCGCTTCACCCGAACAGTGCGGTTAGATCCCTCGACCTTCAGCCGGTAGCTGCTGAATGCACGCCGGCGAATCGTGACTTTGGGATTCGCGGGTCCCTGGTGACGCCAGCGCCCCGGCTGCGTTTGCTGCCACACCTGGCCGTTCTCGAGGTAGAACTTCGTGTTACCCCACCAGCCGTCGTAGTCGCCCACTAAACGCGACTCCAGCTCATCCGCATTGGCGGTCTCGACCTGCTCGAGACCGAAACGCTCCACCAAATCCTCGCTCTCGTCAGTAGAGTCAGCCGTTTGCGGCGCCGCCGGCACCGGTTGAGGCTCGACCGCACGTTTTTCCGGGGCGGGGATACCTGCGCTGGAAGCATCGTGTGGCGCTTCGACGAGGGGCTCCTCGGGCAACGGCATAGCTTCAGCTTTCGGAGCGGGCTCCGGAGCTGCCGGCGGCTCGGCCGGGGGCGCCTGCTCCCCAGCAAGTGCGTCATAGCACTCAACGCGTTCGGCAGGGTCCTCGATAGCCCGACACTTAGCCAAGCCTTCCAAGCTTTCGCCGGTATCCGCCTGAGCCTGCGCGCTCAGAATCACTGATAGAGCCGCTAATGAAAAGCGTCCGACCATGGTGAACCACTCCAGAGAATATCGAAGGCGCCGAGTGTAACCGGAACGCTACAGAACGTCTCGCTGACGCTGTGTGTTTTTAGCAACAAGCGGGGCTTGTTGTTGTGAATCTGCGCATTTCGGATTCGTTCCCACCGTATACAAACGCAAAAAATATCGACTCAATCACGCTTCAATTCAGCGTTTTCACGAACTGCAGATTACGACGAAAAACCCTTCTTTTCATTGTTTTTCATGCATTTACACCTAGCGCATCCGATTTTCGTTGGCGCGGACTTTGCTAAGCATCTCTTAGACGCTGTGCGCTTTTTACAACAGCTCGTTGGTAATTCGCGTCACCGTGCTATAGTCCGGCGCACTCATTCGGAGACGAATGTGTGGGGTGGTAGCAAGGGAAACCAACAACAATAACGGTCGCGTGAACATCCATTTCGGTGTTTAAGGGGTCCGCCTTGCAACTGCTCGCATGCCATTTCTTGAGAAATAAAACCCAGTTAGCTCAGGAGGAATTCATGAGTAACACAAACCTTCGCCGCGCAGTGCGCTCGGCTCTGGCCCTCGGCGCTATTGCCGGTCTGGCTCAGGCGCCGGCTGCCCTCGCGCAGGACGATACCAAGGAGCTTGGTACCCAAGAGGTCACCGGGTCTCGCTTGTCTCGTGCCGATATCGAAACCGCTGTGCCGATCACCGTTATCGACCGTGAAGACATCGACCTGTCAGGTGACACCACGGTTGCAGAAGTTCTGCAGACGAGTGTCTTCAATAGCTTCGGCTCGTTCCGCGCAACCTCTGGTTTCGCAAACGGCCAGGCCTCAGTGAACGAAGTATCACTGCGTGGTCTTGGCTCTAACCGCACGCTGGTGCTTTTGGACGGCCGCCGCATCTCAGCGACGGGTGGTTCCGGTGGTGCCGCTCAGAACCTGAACCAGATTCCTCTGGCGATGGTAGAGCGCATCGAGATCCTGCGTGATGGCGCTTCCGCTATCTACGGCTCTGACGCGATCGCTGGCGTAATCAACGTCATCACGCGTCGTGACTACGACGGTCTGTCGCTGGACTACCAGCAGACATTCCCGGGTGACGGTGGTGACCTGACCCGTGCAGCGGCCACCCTCGGCGTAAGCTCGGCGAAAGGTAACATCTACTTCTCGGTATCAGCACTGACGGGTCGTCCGCAGTACTACCGTGACGTGGATTACACCGCTAACGCGACCGACTACGACGCAATTTCCTCCTTCGGCTTCCCGGCAACGGCAATCGGCGGCGGCACGACCTTCGTCGATCCGCGTTGTCCTGAAGATGTTGGCACCTCAACAGAGTTCCCGAACAGCTACCAGTGGGGCCTCTCGGGCGGTGACGTCTTCATCGGCCCAACCGGTCCTAACGGAGAAGCAGCGGTACGTTGCGGCTACAACTTCGCAGCCGACGTAATTTCGATTCCGCGTACTCGTGAGTACAGCGCACTGGTTAAAGGTTCTTACGACCTGTCACCGGATGTTCGCCTGAACGCACGTATCTCTGTCAACCAGCTAAACGCTGATACGCGTTTCGCGGGTACACCGGTCTCTGGTCCGTTCCCGACCATTCCTGCTTTCTTGCCGGATGGTGTTACGCCGAACCCCGTCAACCCATGGCAGCAAGCTGGCCTTTCAGCACCTGCTGACTTCACGCTGTTGATTCGTACCGTTGCAAACGGTACGCGTGACAACACCGTTGACGAAACCATGATTGACACCTGGTTCGGTCTCGAAGGCTCCAACGACTGGTTCGATGGCACCTTTAACTGGCAGGTTAACGCGCAGTTCAACCGTAACCAGACCGCAAACAACACGTTCAACCTGGTGAACAAAGAAGTACTTCAGAACCTGCTCGACACAGGTCAACTGGATGTCTTCGGAATCACCCCGGGTGGTCTGGACTTCGAACTGCAGCGTACGGCAAACCACACCGGTACGTACGACGCTGAGATCCACCGTCTGACACTCGACGGCATCGTCAACTTCGATATGTTCGAAACGCCTTACGGGCCGGTTTCATGGGTATTCGGTTACGAGTTCAACGACACCGACTTCGATCAGCTGAACGACGTTGAATCCAACCGTGGCGTCATCGCTGGTTCTGCTGGTGGTGACAACATCTCTGAAGGTCGCGTTAACTACGGCTTCTTCTTCGAAACCGCGGTTCCGGTCCTCGAGACGTTCGACGTCACGCTTGCTGGTCGTTACGAAACCTACAATGACGTAGGTATCGGCGGTCGCTTCACACCTTCTATCGGCCTCGCGTACCGTCCGATCGACAACCTGTTGATCCGCGGTACCTACAACGAGTCGTTCCGTGCTCCGGCATTCGACGAACTGTACGGCAACATCTCCGAAGGCTTCCCGGCTGGCATTGACCAGTACGGCGCGGCGATCGGCGTATCTCCGAACAGCTCTACGCAGTACCGTGCACTGACCGGTGGTAACCCGGAACTGGACGCTGAAGAAGGAAGCAGCTTCACGTTTGGTTTCGTCTACTCGCCGATCGATGGCCTGGATATCGACATCAGCTACTACAGCGTTGAGTTCGATAACTTCGTCACGACCAACACGTTGTTCCGTGAGTTCCAGCAGGAATTTGCTAACAACTGCCCGACCGGTCAGCCTGAGTCGTGCGTTGCGTTCGGCAGCAGCAGCTTCATTCCGTCGCCGAACATCAACCGTAACCCGGATGGCACCGTCAACTTCATCTCGTTGCAGAGCAACAACTTTGAAGGCGTTGACACCACCGGTATCGACTTGTCTGTTGAATACCGTCTGACAACTGACGCGACCGGCGACTTCACCTTCGGTGTGGAAGCGGCTCAAGTGTTGACATACGAACAGCAGATCTTTGCTGACGACCCTGTCGTTGACCTTGCGGGCGAGATCGGCACGCCGGATCTGCGCATCAACCCGTACTTCAACTGGCGCTACGGTGACTTCACCGTCGGCGGTACCGGTCGTTACATCTCTGGTCACAGCGAGAATGTCGGTGGTCAGGATTTGGCCATCTCAAGCCACTTCGAGCTTGACCTTCAGGCGTCCTACAGCCTGCCATGGGATGGCCTCGTGACCGTCGGTATGCAGAACGTACTGGACGAAGAGCCAGAGCAGGCGGGTGAGCTGATCTACGGTTGGGAACCGTTTGACTTCTCGCTCTACCCGAACGCGATTCTCGGTCCTGTACCGTACGTGCGTTACCAGCAGAACTTCTAAGTTCTGGTCATTGCGTCGCAATGAGGAAGCGGGCCTTCGGGCCCGCTTTTTTTTGCCCGGAATTTGCCGGCAGCAACGCTACAATACGACCAAACTGGGTAGTGATAGTTGGCATGTCAGACTTTGCAATCGAACACCTCTTCGCCACGCCGATGGCCGCGGTCAGCTACGAGCACTCGGAGACGCTGAACCCTAAACTGAAGGCACGAATTCTGGAGATGGAGGCCGATGGTGATCGCCATCGTGACACGGTCAAACGCGAATCACAGGGCGGACCGCTGTTCGAGAGTAACTTCGATCTCTTCAAGATCGATGATCCGTTGTTTCAAGAACTCGCCGCGTTTTGCCATCGAGCGGTATCCAGCGTCGTGGTACAGCTCAGTCGCATGGATGAGCGTCTTTTCCGAAGTCTCGAATTTCACTACGACGCCTGGTTTCACGTCTCGAGAAAGCACGCCTTCCAAGGGCTTCACAACCACCAGAACGCGAGCTGGTCAGGAATCTACTGTGTCGATCCAGGCGATGCCGACCCTAGTCAGCCTATGAGTGGGATGGTCCGGTTTCACGACCCGCGACCCAACATTTTGATGTATGCCGATGGCGGGAATGAACATCTCAATGAACAGGTTCGCTACGGTTGCGTGGATCTGGCACACCAGCCGGGGCGACTCACTATTTTTCCGTCTTACCTGATGCACGAAATATTCCCATACACGGGAGACAGACCGAGAATCGTTGTGGCCTTCAACTGTTCGATCCGTCCACCGACGAATTGACCGCAGCTAGATTTCGAGACGCTTGATCTTCTCGACGAGGGTTGTGCGCTGCAAACCCAGCAGTTTTGCAGCTTTCGAGACCACACCATCGCTCATCGCCAACGCCTCCTCGATCAACGTGCGTTCGATCGATTCAATATGTTCGCGCAGACTCAGCCCATCCTCTGGCAAATCGATCGCTGCGGTGGCTCCATCGCTCAATGGAAATCCATCGCGAGACGCCGCATCGAATTGCTCGCTGGGGTCGAGACCCGAAATCTCTGGCGGCAGGTCTGCCCGTCGAACAGTGGCATGAGGTCGCACGACGATTAGCCGTTCTACGAGATTGGCGAGCTCCCTGACATTGCCGGGCCAGTCATAATCGCGTAGTGCGTCGATCGCATCATCAGCGAAACTGACACCAATCCCGTGTTTTCGCAGGCACCGGTGCACCATCTCATCGAGTAATGGAAGCACGTCCTCACGGCGCTTGCGCAGCGGCGTTATGTTCAGTTCAACAACGTTGAGTCGATAGTAAAGGTCTTCTCGAAATGCGTGCTCCGCGATTCTGGCTTCAAGATCGCGATGAGTTGCGGCTACAACTCGCACGTCGACTGGAATGCTGCGTACGCCACCGACACGTTCGACAACGCGCTCCTGCAGAACACGCAGGAGCTTGACCTGCATCGACAACGGCATATCGCCGATCTCGTCAAGAAAGAGTGTGCCGTGGTCGGCCTGCTCGAAGCGTCCTTTGCGTAGCGCGGACGCGCCGGTGAACGCCCCCTTCTCGTGACCGAATAGCTCACTCTCGAGGAGATCTTGTGGAATAGCTCCGCAATTCACCGCAACAAATTCACCGGTACGTCCGGAGTTTTCGTGCAGCAACCTTGCCACCACCTCTTTTCCCGTACCCGATTCGCCGGTGACCAAGACTGTCGCCGCCGAGGGAGCAACCTGATCGATCAATTGGCGCACGGTATTGCTGGCCTCACTGAGACCGATGAAGCGTGTGGGATCGGCCCCGCAAGCTAAGGATTTTTGCTGACGGACACGCTCGAGAAGCGTACCGAGCTCATTGAGATCGACAGGCCACTTGAGGTGGAATTTGTTGACCAGATTAGGAACCGCTGCCATTCGAGTCTCGTATGTGAACGATAGCAACACCCGGTTGCTCGGCCTGCAGCCAGGTCTCGATATCGTGCGCAGATTCCTGCGAGAGACCGCGACCGAGGAACACGATTTCCAGCTCCCGGCTCACCGCATCGGGCCATGACTGATCATCGACAATCGTGACATTCGGGGTATCGAGAAATTCGATCATCCCACTCAGAGTCTCGGCGCTGGTGCGATCGGGGTCGATCACCAACACGGACCCTCCAATCCCTGAGGTCCAATTCATGCCTGCCCATCCCTGCTGGCGAATTAAAGTGGCGCACCCGAATCTGGCTACGCGGTCGTCGAGCATACCGCATGCTTAGGGCAATTTCCCAGCGCAGCCCGTAATTTTCTCAAGATTGGGCGAGACTCGCCGATATTTCCTTCGCGAGGGACTGTTACGGATGTACGGGCGGCACGGATGAGCCTTGTAGATAAATTCATTGGACGCAAAAAGAGCGACCCGTCGAAGGCTGCGGGGACGAGTGTGACTGACGGCGCGCTCGACACGCTCGATAACATCTTACGCACAACCGGCGAGTTGTCTTTCCCGCTGGAGGACGAGGATCCCAGATTTCTCGATCTGTGCCGCGAGTACGCAAGACATGTCACCAATGGCGCACCTATCCTGGACGAGGGAATCGAAGAATCACAGGACGGCGAACGCCAGTGGGGACGCGTCAGAAAGTTCTTCCGAGAGCGTCGTCAGGCAGAGCACGACTTTGTGGCCAGCCGCACAGAGAGCTATCGCGAACTGATCGAGGGCATGGTCGTAGCGCTCGCACAGATCGCCGATACGGAAGCCAACACCCAACGGAAAATCGAACATCACCTCAGTCACGTTTCAGGCGCGGCGGAGCGGGGAGACCTGAATGCCGTGCGTCGGTCGCTTTCCGAAGCGATTGCAGCCACGGCGGTCGCGTTTGAGCAACAGCGGACCAGTTTTGTGGCTCAAATGGATGACACACAGAACAACCTCGTCCGACTGCGTGATGATTTTGCAAGCGCCAGAGAGTCCATGAAGCGCGACACGCTTACCGGCACGTTTAACGACGAGTCCTTCACGATCGCCCTCGAACAAGCGATCAAACTGGACTTCGTGCTGCAGCAACCTGTCGCCGTAGCCATCATCCATATTGAACGCTTTCAGGAAATTATGACAAACAGCGGTTCTTCAGCCGCTGAAGAAGTGGTCTGTTCTGTTGCCGACTGCATGATGCGCTGTTTCGTTCGTCGCAGCGACACTGTAGCGACGCTCGGAGAAGGACGATTTGCAGTACTGCTCACCGACACCACAGAAGAGATGGCAGACACGCTGCTGCAGCGTTTGAAAACAATGGTCCGCGACACGGTTCGAATTCCGTACGCCCCTGCGACCGAGCAGGTTTCATGCGTGACGGGGCTCTCGATGCTCACATTTCAAGATGCCCCTGCAGACGTGATGCGGCGAGCGGCGGCACAGATTCCTGGCCGCGATCCGACCGGCAATTATCGCCAGCACACCGCCTAAAGTCCTGCTCGCGTAAGCCGCTAACCTGACACACGAGGTAAACCCTCGAAACGCGGCGTGTCCCACAGGGAGGAGAGTTCTTGGATCTCGCGACACTCATTGGTTTGATCGGTGCTTTCGGCGTGATTTTCGCCTCCATTTTCATGGGAGGCAGCGCGGGAACGTTCGTAAATACACCGTCCCTGATTGTTGTCTTTGCTGGCACGTTTCTCGTCACGATGATGAAGTTCAGTCTTGGGCAGTTCCTTGGCGCAGCCAAGGTCGCAGTGAAAGCATTCATGTTCAAGCTGGCCACACCGCAGGAGTTGATCGAGAAGTCGGTTGAACTCGCCAAGTCAGCCAGACAAGGTGGCATCCTCGCGCTTGAGGAAGCGGAGATCGAAGACGAGTTCATGCAAACCGGTGTGAACCTTCTGATCGACGGCCATCAGCCGGACATCGTTCGGGAAATGCTGACGAAGGACATGACCTTGACGCTGCAGCGCCATGAGGAGGGCCAGAACATCTTCAAGGCGATTGGGGACGTAGGCCCGGCTATGGGCATGATCGGAACGCTGATTGGACTGGTGCAGATGCTTTCCGCCATGGACGATCCCAAGCAAATCGGGCCCGCTATGGCGGTGGCACTGCTGACTACCCTCTATGGCGCGATTCTCGCAAACATGTTCGCGCTTCCAGTCGCAGACAAACTCGCCTTGCGCAGTACCGAGGAAAAGGATCGCAAACGGCTGATCATTGATGCGCTGCTTGGGATCCAGGAAGGCCAGAACCCGCGGGTGATCGAGAGCATGCTCGAAGCCTATCTGCCAAAGTCCGCGCGCACTAAAGAAGAGAGCTAATCAGCCATGGAAGAGGCGTCCAAACCTGATGAGGGAGGTGGCGTTCCCGCGTGGGTGATGACCTTCGCCGATCTGATGACGCTGCTGATGTGCTTTTTCGTACTGCTGCTTGCATTTTCGGAAATGGACGCGCAAAAGTTCAAGGAACTGTCCGGTTCGATGAAGAACGCATTCGGTGTGCAGGCCGAAATTGAGGCGCGCACCATACCGAAAGGGACCAGCGTCATCGCACGCGAGTTCAGTCCGGGCAAACCCCAACCCACGATCGTGAACGATATTCGTCAGTTCACCATTGATTCGAACAAGAACACGCTCGAGTTTGATGAAGACGACGACCGCAAGGAAGAACTGGAGCGCGAAGCTGAGCGTATCCGACAGGCGCTGAAGGCGGAAATTGTTGAAGGCTCTCTCGATCTGGTGACCGAGGACGACAAGATCATCATCCATATTCTGGAGAAAGCGTCTTTTCGCTCCGGTGACGATCGGGTACGCAAATCCTTTGAACCGACACTCGAGAAGATCGCCAATTTGCTGGTCGACTCAAACGGCACGTTGGAGGTAGCAGGCCACACCGACAGCATTCCGATCAATACGGCGAAGTTCCCGTCGAACTGGGCACTATCAACGAGCCGCGCGGTGTCCGTGGCTCACTTGCTGTTGGATAGCGCTCCGATCAATGGACAACGAATGACAGTTACGGGTCATGCGGACACACAGCCGCGCCGACCCAACGATACCCCGGAAAATCGCGCCGCAAATCGGCGTGTGGATTTGCGCATCGTTATTGGGGAAGACTCGATTTCTCCAAACGTAATCAGCGTTGAAGAACGAACCATGCAAATCGGAAGGGACCCGAATGAAGTCAATGAGGAGACTCTACAATGAGCCATGAAGCCGAACAGCTCACCGAGCGCGAGATGCGACGCTCATTCCGAATTCGTGAGCACGCGTTTATCCGGGTTCGCGTTCTTGATGATGCGGAGTTTGCCGCGATCATTGAATCGCGTTCTCTGCGGCGACCTTCCGCCTTTGGCGACCATGCGCGCCTCGTGCAGCTTGAATCCCAGTTTCAAGAGGCATTCACACTTCTAGGAAATGCACCTCAGTCAGTGCGTCGCTGCCTCGAGACACTGAACGCAAAGCTCAATCTGCTTGTTGACGCGCAACCTGAGCGCAAATCACTGATCCGAGAATTGACCGAAGGCGAGGCACTGACCTGTGAGATTGGCGCTAGTGGTGTTCGGTTCGATCACGACGAACCACTGCCTGAAGGCGCGCGTTTGTTCTTGCAGGTTTTGCTCACGTCTGACAGACACTACCTCGAAACCGCGGCGACTGTGCGCCGGTGCCCTCACCCGCTTAACGATGACGCAACGCGACCGCATGGTATCGCAGCCGAGTTTGTGGGGTTCAGTGAAGCGGAGTCAGAACTACTGATCAAGCATCTGTTTCAACGCGAATCAGAAAGCCTGCGGATGCGCAGATTGAATGCAGATGACGATTAGTCGACGTAGATGCCGTTAGCCGGAGAGACTCTCAACCATCGAGTCCATTCGCTCGCGAATCACCGGCTGCAATTCCTTCAATCGCTCATGCGTCAAATCGAGTCGGCTGAAGGATGGTAGATCGAAGTCGATACCAATTTCCGGCGTTGAACATGCGGCCAACTCTGACGCATAGATGACGTCCAGCATGGTCGCACGACCGCCTGGCGGTTGATCTTCGAGCCCATCGGACGGTTGCAGCGTATCCAGGAGCTCGTCATCAAATCCCCACGCCTCAACGATAAAGCGCCCGATCTGTGGATGCCACGAATCCGGATCATCGCTGCGCGCGTCGAGATCGACCTCCACGCCCGGGAAGTCGCCAGACTTGATCAACATGTAGAGTTTGCCAACCTCGTGCATCAATCCCGCGAGAAACGCTTTTTCCGGATCGACATCGCTACACTCTTTGGCCACGACGTAAGCGATAGAAGACATCGCGACACCGCGCCTCCACAGTGTCGCGAGACTCTGCGCTATGCCCGGTAGTTTCTCGCTGATGAAAATCTGCTCTACCGCGAAGCTGATTGCCATATTTCGAACTTCTTTGAGCCCAAGACGCATGACCGCACCTCGCAACTCCGACACCGGATTACCCGATGGGTTGTAGAACGCCGAATTGGCGGCTTTCAACAGTCTTGTTGCCAGTACGGTCTCCACACTGGCCAAGGTGGCAATCTTGTCGATATCGCAATCATCGCGTTCCAGTGCATCGCGAATTTTAATCACCGCATCAGGAAACGACGGAAGCTTCACCTCCCCCCGATTCAACTCCGTCGAGAGTGCGGTCAAAAATGCCATGGATTCTTGCTGAATCATTTATTGCTCCAAATCTAATCTGGCGTCGGCGATGATCCGTGAACACGAAGCAACAACTCTGCCTCTCCCACCGAAATTCCTGCGCGCGTCGCAATTTCCGCTGCACTTGCACCTGAGCGGGCCATAGCAGCACCGTCATCAAGACTGCCACCACGGACTACAGAGGCCTGTTGTTGCATACCGAGCGCATCGAGGCGTGCAGATAGGCGCGTTAGCGCTTCGGTGACACTTTCAATCGGGTCGCCTGTTTCCGAGGCATCGGTCTCTACAGGATCCTGCGTCGCAATCAGCGTCATCAAACGCTTCATCTCGCCATGTTGCACGCTTAGCCTGCGCCGCACTGTGAGCAAAGTCAGGAAAGTGACAACGAACAGTGTCGCGAACACCAAAAGAAGCATCTTTGGATAGGTCAACATTTCGACAGTCATAGCTTGCCCTCCAGATAGTCTGCGTAGTCGCCCATCCGCGCCTTTAGGCGCAACAATGCCTGACCGTGAATCTGGCAAACACGCGATTCGCTGACCTCAAGGACCATCCCAACCTCTTTCAGATTCATATCCTTCTGGTAGTAGAGCGACAACACGAGTCGCTCGCGCTCGGGCAGACGACCGATTGCTTCAGCAAGGCGATCTGTGAACTGTGTTTCCTCTAACGCCGAGTCTGGCTCCGCAAAGTCTGTCGACTCGACTTCCTGAGTGCGCCCGGAGTCCACATACGGCTGGTCCAGACTGAACAAACGGCAACTCGTCGAATCACGAAGAATCGCGTGATATTCCTCAAGCGGCATATCGAGATGATCGGCGATCTCCTGATCAGATGGGTCTTTCCCGGTTCGCGCCTGAAGATCCGCGATCGCTTCAGTGATGTTTCGGTAGCGCCGGTGCACAGAACGTGGTGTCCAGTCTGATTTTCGAACCTCGTCCAGAATGGCACCTCGAATGCGAATGCCCGCATATGTTTCAAAGCTCGCGCCGCGGCTTGGATCATAGTGGCTCGCCGCCTCGATCAAGCCGAGCATCCCCGCCTGAATCAGGTCGTCGAGTTCGATACTCGCCGGTAGCTTGGCCATGATGTGGTGAGCGATTCGCTTTACCAGTGTGAGGTTCTCACTGATCAAACGTTCTGATTCGGTTGCCGTTGGCGCGACGGCCACAGGTGCATAACTCATCACCGGGTCCCTCCTGTCTTCGCATTCTTCTCCGCGACAAGACGCTCAAAAAAGAACGTCAACCCCCCGCTGGGCTCATGTCGCTGCTTCCATGCATCTACGGTTTCAGCCAATTGCTGAAACGCCTTCGATGACCAGCTGTCCGGGTAGGCCTCAACGACGGCCCGCTGCTCCTGGACGCTTTTCCTCAAATACCCATCACTTGGAATCGTGCCGGCGTGCACCAGCACCACATCCAGAAATCGATCCGTCACCCGCATCAACTTTTCGAATAGTGCACGTCCATCCACGCGACTCCGGGACATATTCGACAGCACGTGGAAGCGGCGAATCCCGTAATCCCGGCTGAACACTTTGATCAATGCGTAGGCATCGGTAATCGATGCTGGCTCATCGCAAACGACCACAAGCGCGTGCTGGGCAGCTTGCGCAAAACGTGCGACGTTCTCTGCAAGGCCCGCTGCGGTATCGACAATCAGAACATCCGGCTGTTTGTCGAGCTCACTGAAGGCACTGATGATTGCTGCCTGGCTCGCTTGCGGAAGGTCGGCCATGGTCCTGTCGCCGGAGCTCGCGGGGACGATCCGCACTCCCGCAGGACCTGTGACAATCGCATCGTCGAGTGTGGCTTCTCCCCGTACCAGATGAGCGAGGTTACAAGTCGGCTGGAGTCCGAGCAGCACATCGACATTGGCGAGGCTAAGGTCGGCGTCCATCAGCATGACGTCGCGTCCACGCTGCGCCATCGCAATCGCAAGGTTGGTGGAGACATTGGTTTTACCAACCCCCCCTTTACCACTGGTTACCGCGATAACCTTCGTCGTTTTCCTGGAAACCGCCGCCTGAAGTTGACGAGCTTGCATCGAATCAGCCATTGATCAGTTCCTTCCGACCAAACAGTCGCGCCATATCCTGCTCCTCGGGCTCGAACTCCGGCGCTTTCGCATAAGCGAGTGCCTGGTTGACCAACCACAATTTTCTTCCCTGCGCACTGACCAGATCATCCGGTACACACTGTCCGTCCGTGACATAACCTAGGGAGAGTCGATGCCGCAGCAACACCGAGAGCGGCGCGCCGAGGCGGCTCGCCTCATCTATCTTGGTGATAGCGGCAGCTTTCACAGAAACTTGTTGGTAACAGCGAACTATTTCGTCGAGCAGTTGCTCATCCGCGGTTGCGGCCAGAGTCAGGTAGAGATCAACCGGTCGGGACTGGTTGGAAAGTCCATCCAACATTTCAGCTAACCGCGTGTCGCGCTGACTCACCCCTGCTGTGTCGATCAGAACCAACCGGTACTCGCTAAGACCGGCGAGCAATCGACGCAAGGCAAGCGGGCTCTCCGCTTCAAATACTGATGCGTTGATAATGCGACCAAAAGTAAAGAGCTGTTCACGAGCACCGATGCGATAACCGTCCATCGATACCAGCGCAATATCTCGGGCACCGTGTCGCAGCGCGTATTGTGAGGCCAGCTTCGCAATGGTCGTCGTCTTGCCAACACCGGTTGGACCGACGAACGCTGCAACACCGCCTTCCGTCAACAAATCAGGTGCGACTGTTGTCAACGCATCACTGATGCCGTCGACCGCGTCACGCCACGGATGCTGCACACCAGTCGGTCCTCCAACAATCGTGTTGCAGAGCGACTCCGCCACATCACTCGCCATACCGAGCCGGGACAGATTGCGTAGCAGCTGCGCTGCCATCGGCGCGTTGGACGCACGATTCGCCCATCGGTCAGCGCTGACTTGTTCGTGCAAGAGATCACCCAGCACAGAGAGCTGCTGGCGCAAGTCGGCAATTTCCGGAACCGCTGGCACATCGAGTTCAGTGATCAGCGTCTGTTGCTCGCGCCTCGTGGTCGTTGCACCGCGTTGCGCTTCGGCACTCAGCAATACATGAACATCCGTCGTTTCGTCATCACGTTCGGAAGCCTCATCAGGCACGGATGCAGCGGGCTCAGACACATCCGCATCTACCGTATCGCGAGGCGTTCGTCGGATCGCTTGCTGAATCAGCGCTTCGTCATAGTCCAGCGCCGCGATCACCTCGACGTAGTCTCCGATACGCCGGTTGGACAGGATTACCGCTTCCGGTCCTTGCTCGGTCCTTACCGCTTTCAATGCTTCGCGCATGTTCGGCGCGAGAAATCTCTTAATCTTCATTGGTTACGTTCCCTGCGTCCCATACCCGGCGCCTCCCTGCGCCTTCGTTCAACCAACTGTGGCTGTCATCCTGATCTGGCGATCCTCCGGAATCTCGTTGTAAGCGAGCACATGCAGACTGCGTACTCCGCGTAACATGCGCGCCAACCAAGGTCGGATTCCGGGGGCTACCAAAAGAATCGCCGATCCACCGATCGCCTCGCGATCCTGCGCGTGCTTGGTCAGTGACTCGTGGATTCGCTCCACCAGCCCTGGCTCGACGCCACCAACAGCGCCGCCCTGATTAGCGTTATTCAAGATCTGTTCCAACTCTGGATCGAGCGTCATCACTTCGATCTCAGAGCTGCTACCACAGATGTCCTGGACGATTGAGCGTCCAAGCGCCACACGAACCGCTGACGTCAAAACGTCAGGTTCTTGACTCCTCGCCCCCTGATCAGCCAACGTTTCGGCGATTTTTCGCATGTTGCGAACCGGAATGCCTTCTTTGAGGAGGTTTTGCAGTACCTTCAACACGGTGGCCGCGGGCAGGATCTTGGGCGTCAGAGCCTCCACCAGCTTGGGTGCGCTTTTGCCGAGCCGCTCCAGCATCTGTTGCAACTCCTCGTGGCCTATCAACTCGTGGGCGTGTGCCTGCAGAACCTGACTGATATGCGTTGCAACAACAGTACTGCCGTCCACAACGGTGTAGCCCAGCATTTGTGCCTCTTCCTGCTGGTTGTTCTCGATCCAGATCGCTGGTAGCCCAAATGCCGGGTCTTCGGTCTTGATCCCTTTGAGCTCGCCGAATACCTGACCAGGATTAATGGCCAGTTCCTTGTCGATCTCGATTTCACCCTCTCCGAGGGGCACACCCATCAAGGACACTCGGTACTGCGATGGTTTGAGATCGAGGTTGTCGCGTATATGTACGGGTGGAAGCAAAAATCCAAGGCTGTCGGTAAGCTTGCGCCGCACGCCTTTGATCCGATTCACCAACTGACCACCTCGTTGCCGATCGACGAGTGGAATCAGCCGATAGCCAACCTCAAGACCGATGGTCTCCAGTGGCATGACGTCGTCCCAGGTCAACTCACGGGTCTGCGGCTCGGGTTTCGGTGCTGCTTCGAGAATCTCTGGTTCGGGTGGTGGTTTGCGCGTCAGGCGATAACTCGCGTAGCCACAGATACCGGCGAGTGTCAGGAAGGAAAAATTGGGCATCCCTGGAATCAATCCGAGTGTGACCAACACCGCTGCCGTGACGGCCATCGTTCTCGGCTGGTGGAACACCTGTGACACGATCTGACTCGACATGTCCTGGGCCTGCGATACACGAGTCACAATCACCGCGACGGCCGTTGAGAGCAGTAGCGAAGGAATCTGCGCCA
Source organism: Pseudomonadota bacterium (assembly GCA_038521865.1). Taxonomy (GTDB): domain Bacteria; phylum Pseudomonadota; class Gammaproteobacteria; order Steroidobacterales; family Woeseiaceae; genus CALBPI01. The sequence continues at coordinate 127,859 of JBCBKO010000006.1, forward strand.
CCAGTCCATCACCGATGGTCAACAGCGTATAGATGCGACCGGCCTCACCGAACGATAGGCCGTGTTCCATCGTGCCGATCGCCAATCCGCCAAGCACGTTGATAAACAGAATGAGTATGCTCGCGATCGCATCACCGCGGACAAACTTGCTGGCGCCATCCATCGCGCCGTAGAAGTCGGCCTCGCCTGCGACCTCAGCGCGTCTGGTTCGCGCCGTATCCTGATCGATCAGACCCGCATTGAGATCAGCGTCAATCGCCATCTGCTTGCCGGGCATCGCGTCGAGTGTGAAACGTGCTGTGACCTCGGACACGCGACCTGCACCTTTGGTCACCACGACAAAGTTGATGATCACGAGGATGCTGAAGACAACGAGCCCAACCGCGAAATTTCCGCCGACGACGAATTCCGCAAACGCCTCAATGACCTTTCCTGCCGACCCACTCCCGGAGTGACCTTCAAGCAAGACAACCCGGGTAGACGCAATATTCAGAGCGAGGCGAAGCAAAGTCACCACCAAGAGCACAGTGGGGAACACGCCAAACTCAAGCGGTCGGGAAACATAGATAACGGTAAGAAGAATCGCGAGCGACAGAGCTATGTTGAAAGTGAACAGCGTGTCGAGCGCAAACGGCGGCAGGGGCACCATCATCATCGCCAGAATGACCAGCAACAGCACCGGTACACCGATCCCCCGTCCGATTTCGGAAAAATTGAGTTTCGCGGCAAGCTCGGCCATCAGCGATATCCCCTACGCATGATCGATCGTGGTACGCCAGGCGCGTAGAGCGACTCGTCGACCTCAGGCTCCGGCGCCTTCAGGTCAACGGCGCCGTCGCGCAACTGGAAGATATAGGCCAGCACCTGCGCAACGGCCGCATACAATCCCACAGGGATGGCCTCGCCCACCTTGGTGCTATGAAAAAGTGCGCGAGCGAGCGGTGGCGCTTCGAAACGTGCAATGCGGTGCTCATCACCGATCTCGCGAATCCGTGCTGCGACGTTGTCCTGACCTTTAGCCACCACCTCCGGCGCTCGCATGCGTGACTCGTCGTAGCGCAGCGCAACCGCAAAATGAGTGGGGTTAGTGATAATCACATCGGCGTAAGGAACCGACTCCATCATGCGCCGAGTCGCCACTTCCTGTTGCAACTGTCGGATCTTCTGTCTGACCTCGGGGCGACCCTCGACTTCCTTGTGCTCATCGCGCACTTCCTGACGGGTCATCTTCAGCTTCCGACTGTAGTCAAACAGCTGCCAAGGCACGTCGATCACAGCGCCGACAATCAGGGCAGCACTGGTTGCGAGAAATGCCCACGCGATGATCTTCATCGCCTCACTCAGTCCAGCGTCGATGGGCAGCAGAGGGAGAGCGCCCAATCGATCAGCGCTGCCCTGGAGCAACAGTACGGCGATGACAATAATGAGTGCGACTTTCGCCAGAGACTTTGCAAGCTCGATCAGAGCGCGCATCCCGAACATTCGTTTCAGTCCCTTTAGTGGGCTGATCCGTTCGAGCTTTGGGGCCATTGCGGCCGCGCTAAACGTGACACCCCCGAGCGCGACGGAGCCGGCGATCGCCGCGATCACAAGCGCAATCAGCACCGGTGCGATTGCCCACAAGGCCGCACTTGACTGCTCGGCGAGAGCGACAGCCATTTCTCGCGTTTCGAAAAAGCGTGAGCGCTCGATACTGAAACCCGAAGCGAAAACACCCACCAGTTTCGGACCAATGCTACCGCCGAGCAGAACCAGGGCAGCGGTGCCGGTGAGCATGACACCCATTGTCGAAAGCTCACGCGAACGTGGTATGTCGCCCTTCTTCCTCGCGTCCTGACGACGCTTGGGCGTTGCCTGTTCTGTGCGTTCCTGGCCTTGATTCTGCTCTGCCATCAGGAAGCTCCCGCCAACAATCCGCTCAATGTTTCGAGCGCTAACGGAAACGTCGAGGAAAACACGGCGGCGAGACCACCCACTGTCACGTAAAGGGTCAGGAAGCCCAGCAACATGGAAATGGGGAAACCCACGGCGAACAAGTTCATCGAAGGCGCCGCCCGACTCATAACCCCAAAGGCGAGGTTGACGATCAACAGGGTGGCGACCGCCGGTAACGCAAGGCGCATGGCGCCGATGAACAGATTCGAAGAGAAAGCCAGCATCGCCTGAAGATCGGATAACACAATAAACTGGCTACCGACCGGCGCGGTTTCAAAACTCTCCGCGAGCAATCGTATGAGCTGCAAGTGACCGTCTGCGCTTAAGAAGAGCAACATGGCGAGCATGAGGTACATCTGCCCAATCACCGGAATGTTTACGCCACTGACCCGATCCAGGAAAACAGCAAATCCAAGCCCCATGCTCATCGACACTGTTTGTGCACCGAGGACGATCGCATCGAAAACCAGTTGAACTGTGAAGCCCATCAGAATGCCGAGCATCACTTCCTGCATGACCAGCAAAGCGCCCGTTACGCTGAAGATACCCACATCCGGGATGCTGTCGCTTGCGCCGGGCGCCAATGCCAGCGCGAGCGTGATCGCCAACATGCCACGGATTCGGCGAGGTACGAATGCACCACCGATCGCTGGCAAGGCGATAACGAAGGCGCTCACCCGGATAAACGGCCACAGGAACTGTGGTAACAACTCAGCGATGGCGAATACGTTGAGCGCCATATTGCTAACCGATTAAAGTCGGGATGCTGGTGATCAGCTGACGCGTAAAGTCGACCAGCGTCGTGGTTATCCACGAGCCTCCGAGTAACAGCGCAACACCCAACACAAGCAGCTTCGGGATGAATGACAGTGTCATCTCATTGATTTGTGTTGCCGCCTGCAACATACCTACGAGCAGACCAATGCCGAGCGCCGACAACAACAGTGGTGCCGAAATCAAAAACGTTACCCACAGAGCTTGTTGTCCAATCGAGAGAATCGATGCTTCAGTCATGATCCACCTATACGAAAAAACTGCCTGCGAGCGTGCCCAATAGCAGCGCCCAACCATCGACCAGTACGAACAGCATCAACTTGAATGGCAAAGAGATGAGCATCGGGGACAGCATCATCATCCCCATCGACATCAATACGCTGGACACAACAAGGTCAATGATGAGGAATGGTATGAAGATCAGGAATCCAATCTGAAACGCCGTCTTCAACTCACTCACCATGAACGCAGGAATCACGACCGTGATGGGAATATCCGCGACACGATCGAAACCATCGAAGCCTGCGATATTGGCGAATAGCTTGATGTCGGCATCGCGCGTCTGGTTGATCATGAAGTTCCGCAGTGGCGCAATACCCGCAGAGAACGCTTCACCAATATCCATCGTGCCCTCGGTATAGGGCGTAATCGCAGTTTGATTGATCTCCTCAGCGACAGGTGCCATCACAAAGAGCGTCAGGAAAAGCGCAATTCCGATCAGCACTTGGTTCGGTGGTGTCTGTGCTGTACCGAGAGCCTGACGCAGTATCGACAACACAATGATCAGTCGGATAAATGCAGTCATCGACAGAACTAACGCCGGCAACAGCGTCAGCAGCGTCATCGCGATCAGCACTTGCAGGCTCAAGCTAATCGATTGGCCAGTGTTGGCGTCCGCATTAGGAATGAGCACTTCAGGCGTTACGACTTGGCCCAACGCGACCGCCGGCAGCAAGCCCAGAAGCAAAACAGAAACGACGGTTACGAGGCGCCTGGTCATGACGTCTCCTCGCTGGTCGGTTGCTTGCGCAGCGCCTGAAGTCGACTTGCAAAAGGGGCCACGGCGGGAGCCGGTGGCTCGGCAAGTGGCTCTTTCATCTCATGCAGCCGAACCAAGCCCTGGGCACTCACACCGACCACAATCTGCTCGTCACCCAGCCCAACGACAAGTACACGTTCTCGCTGACCAAGTGCGCAAGAGGCAATGACTCTCACTTCGCCGCTCCCGCCGGGAGCATGTTGTCGCAGGCGAGCTACAATCCAGGCAGCGGCGACAATGGCGCCGATGACCAAGACGAGGTTCGCCAACACCGAGAACCCATCCGGCAGTGCGCCAGTGAGCGTTACAGGCACAGCGTTGGCACCCGTCTGACCAATTACAAGCACCGTCTGGATCGACCAATTCAGCATCGTATTGACTCAGGCGAGCGTTTGAATACGTTCGGCCGGACTGATTACATCGGTCAGACGCACGCCAAACTTTCCATCCACCACCACAATCTCACCATGTGCGACCAGGGTTCCATTGACGAGAACATCCAGCGGTTCGCTTGCAGGTCGATCGAGCGCTACGACGGAGCCCTCAGCGAGACTGACCAGGTCACGGATCGAAATACTGGTCTGTCCCACCTGAAGCGACAATGAGACTTGCACATCCAAAACAAGGTCCAGATTCACGTCCGCTTTGGGTCCTTGTGTTGCGTCGGATGCCGGTGCGATCGCTTCGGGCTCAAAGCGCTCATCCCCCGCTGCTTCGTTCTCCACAATCTCTGCTTCTGCTTCTTCACTCATCGAATGACTTCCTTGCCTTCAAGAGAGGATTTAGCCGACCGTCCATCGGCTGATTTGAATTGCGTTATTGCCTTCGAGGTTGCCGAACGCACCCTCGGCACATTCGGTACTGCCGACGTTTAGTCGTGCGAGTTGCGGATCACTCAGTGCAATCAAGTCACCAGGTGCGAGACTGACGACTCGCCGCAGTGGCAATCTCATGCGACCCACGGTCGCAGCGACCGATACATCAATGCCGGCAAGGTGTTCACGCCAGCGCGCATACCACTCAGGGTCGGGCATACTCGGTCTTGCATTGGTGGCGCCCTCAAGGTCATCGGCAATAGGCGAGATCTGAGACTCAGGTAACAACCAATGCAGTGTTCCCGATACACCACCGAACTCCACAGTGAAGGAGGACACGATGACGGCATCCTTGGGTTCCAAACCCGATCCAACTGCCGGGTCTGTCTCGTTTCCGAGCGTTTGCACCTTGATCGGAAATGTCTTTTCCCACGCTTCACCCAGCACGTCGCAGAGGGCGACGACCGCTAATTCCGCGACGCGCTGCTCGCCGCGAGTAAACTGCTCCCGAATAGCGGGCGGTACCGGTTCGCCTTCTGCCGGTTCGGCTTCATTGCTACTGAAACCGAAGAAACCTTCAACCAGAGCACCGAGCACAACATTGTCGATAATGACAATTGAATGACCCGGTAGCGGTGCCAGAGAAACACGGAACGTCATTACGGGTGGGCGCAGCTGCTCGGTCGCGGACGCGTACGTCGTCGTGAACAAGTCCAGCGCAGCAATCGAAACTTCGTTGCTGACGAGCTTCCCCCAACGCTGGCGCAAGCGCTTCGCCGCCTTCGAAGCTATGGCTTGCAACAATGGGTAGCTGCCGTAATTGATGTAGGCATCAGGGCGCATCACAAACGGGGTGACGGTAACGGCATTCTGTCCGTCATCGCCAACAACGGATCCATCGGCCATACCCGCTAGCAGCGCATCCTTTTCGTCGTCGCTGAGCAGGCCCTCCGCTTCGCCGTCCTCTGGCATAGTGTCGTCGATCACTCCCGATGTTTCGTGCTCGTCGCTCATCACTGCACAACGATATTGGTAAAGTAAACCGCTTCGACGCCACCCTCCCCGGTTTCCGTTTCCAGTACCCGGTTGATCTCGGTCAGCGCCTCTTCGAGCATCGCATTCTTCCCCTCGCGCGTAGTGACCGATGCGTAATCCACATCGCCATAAGCGAGGATCAGATTGTTTCTGATGACGGGCCCGTGGTTCTGAATGTGTTCAATGACTTGCTGGTCGCGAGTCATGACCTCGAGTGAGGCCTGCAGGAATCGACCCTTACCGCGCTCGTCAAGAAAGTTGACCAAGAGCGGTGGGTGGATTCCGTGGTAAAGCGCTTCCTTGCGCGGGGGCTCCGAGGCTCCTTCTTCGGCAACTTCCGTGTCAGCCGCAGGCTTCATCAAGAAAAATGCTCCGCCCGCACCGCCACCCAGCAGGATGACTGCGCCGAGGATCAGCACCAGCATGTTCGGCCCTTTCTTGCCTGACTCTTCTTCCTTGTCTGCCATGTTCACTCCCTGTGATAGTCGGCATCAACTGACAGGGAGTGAGTAGCAAATGCTATGCCAGAACTATTTACTCACTGATAAACAATAAGTTACGAATTCCTCGATAGGTATGGCGTCGAAAAACCGGCAGTCTTCAACCGGAACTATCGCCAGTGTCAAAAATCAGACGTAGGTGTCAATCAGACCTCTCTTGGCGCGTACGGGGGAGATCGATTGTTCGTCGGCCACATCTTCGCGCTCGGCGGCATCGCTATCCGTGTTCCCAATGACAGCGTCTTCTTGATCCGCTTCGGTCGATTCGGCGCCGCTGCGATCCGAGAACGTCGAGACGTCAGCTTGCTCCAGACTGAGACCTTGCTGCTGCAGCATCTCTTTTAGTTTTGGCAATGACTGTTCAATCGCGTCGCGGGTCAGCGGGTGCGCGGCATTGAATTGAACTCTCGCCACTTGTTCGTCCACCTCGATCGCCATTTCAATCGGGCCCATGTGTTCTGGGTGCAGTCTCACTTGAGCACGCGGCACTTTTGCCTGGATTACCCAACCCACACGCTCTGCAAACTGTTGTCCCCACTGACCGTCCAGCTGGCCGTCAGGCAGACTGAGCGACGCAGGCACGGATACCACCGGCGCATTGGGGCTGAATGAAGCAGACGTTGTGGAAGGGACTACACCAGCAGCCACGGAATTAAAGTTCGATGAGAGGTTCGCTACCGCACCACCCTTGCGACGCAGCCTTTGAGCTGAGAAAAGCTCGGCAACGTCAGCTGACCCAAGTTGCGCGAGCACGGACGACTCCAGCGCTTGCGAATCAGGCGTGATCACAGCCGGCTGAGGCGCCGCGAGCGGTCCGCCCGTTGCAGGCCTTTCAGCGAAGACGACACCAGGGCGGTCTTCACGGGCCTTCGCGGCTGCAGCTCTTCCGGCTTCTGGCGCAATCGTGCGGGCGGCGATTTCGACAATCTCACCATCTGCAATCTCAGGTGCGGCAGCCCCAATCGGCTGAGCGCTCAGGCTCGTCGATTCCAGCCCACGTGTGGTGGACAAATTGGACGGGATGGACGAGGTGGACGAGGTGTTCAATGCAATTGGTGTTTCGACCGAAGTCAGACCTCGTGCTTCAGGAATTCGCAAGTCATCACCCGACGTCTTGATCAAAGCGGTCGACGGATCAGTCGCTTCTACCTCAAGTGTTGGCGCTGCAGCGACCGGTTGTATGGGCAGCTCTGCAGACGCCTCTACCTCAAGCGTCGCAAGCGGCTGAAGCTCGCCGACCAGCGGCAACTCCGCAAGGACAATATCCGTTTCAGGGATCGGCGCAATGGAGATATCAGAAGTTTCCAGCGGCAAAGTGTTGCCGGAGGGTGGAAGTCGTTTGCCAATTTCCTCAGACGCCTGAAGCAGCGTCGTTGCAAATCCAAGCACCTGGTCAACGGCCTCGAGAACACCTTCCTCACCGTCGACCGACGTGATTGGTGAAGAAAAAATTACAGTATTTTCATTGCTTTGCGTACTCTGTAATGCTGGCTGTAGCACTCCCAGCAAAGGTAGATTGGTACTCATCCGCGACGCTCCCGTTGACTAAGCTGCGATCGATCCCTCGCAGCGATAATTCCTATATCGGAGGAGCTGCAGAATCCGTGCCAGCCTTGCCGCTAGCGCGAAAACGGCCGGGTCAGCATGTGCTGGGCGCGCTCATCCAGCTCTCGCTGCGTGCTGCGCGCTTGCAACTGCTGCTGTTCTTCGCGCAGCTGCTCAATGAGCTTGCCGAGCGCAGAGACTCTGCCATGTGCTGATTGCCAGCGACTTCTTGCGGCGTTCACGCGCAGCTGCTGATCCTCGATGATGGCCTGCTGCGCCGATACCGCCTGATCCAACTTATCAAGGAACTCGTGATAGTCCTGCCAGCGCCGAGTGTCGATGCGCGATGCCTGACCCGGCCTGATATACCCCGAGCGGTATTGCACCAACTGCGCATGCGTCAACTCCGCCTCACGCAGTGTAGCGACGGAATCCGCCAATGCGGTGGCTGCCTGCTGCTCTCGCTGCTGCGCAACCCGCTGCACCGGTGTCAGTCGAGACAACCGATCACCGGGCTTCATCACTCAACACCTGTCGAATCTGCCATCGCGGCACCGGCGAGTGAGGACAACGCCAACAGACTCTCTTCGCGGTTGAATGCCGTATTAGCATCCTGGCGCAGAAACTCCTGCACGGCTGGCCAAAGCGCAATTGCCTTGTCAGCCTCCAGATTGTTGCCTGGCTGGTAAGCACCAATCGAAATCAGATCGCGGTTTTCCTGATAGAGCGCATACAACCGTCGCAACGTCATGATGTGTTCGCGGGCATCGGTGTCGGTTAGCTGGAGCATCGCCCTGCTAACCGATGCCTCAATATCAATCGCTGGATAGTGCCCTGCGTCAGCAAGCGCACGAGACAACACAATATGGCCGTCGAGAATTGCGCGAGCAGCATCAACGATCGGATCGTTCTGATCATCACCTTCAGCCAGTACCGTATATATGCCAGTGATTGAACCTGATCCGCTCGCGCCATTTCCGGCACGCTCAACAAGCTGCGGCAAGCGCGCAAACACCGAAGGTGGGTAACCCTTCGTTGCCGGTGGCTCGCCGATAGCCAGTGCAATCTCGCGCTGTGCCTGCGCATATCGCGTGAGCGAGTCCATCAGCAACAACACGCGCTTGCCCCGGTCACGAAAATGCTCAGCAACAGAGGTCGCGAGCGCAGCACCCTGCATACGCATCAATGGCGTTTCATCCGCAGGACTCGCTATCACGACAGCCCGCTCCAACCCTTCCGGCCCCAGCGTTTCGTCAACGAACTCCTTGACCTCGCGACCGCGCTCACCGATCAAGCCAACAACCACTACGTCCGCTTCCGTAAAGCGCGTCATCATTCCGAGCAGCACACTCTTGCCGACACCACTGCCAGCGAATAGCCCCAGTCGCTGTCCACGGCCGATCGGCAACAGCGCGTTAATCGCACGAATACCAACGTCGAGCGGCTCGGAGATCGGTTGACGTTGTAATGGGTTGATCGGCGGTGGGTTGAGGTCCGCATACTCACTGCTGCGTACCGGGGGGCCAGCATCCAGAGGTCGTCCGTTGCCATCCAGCACGCGACCCAGCATTTGGTCACCGACCGGAATACGCTCACGCGCACTGATCGGGATCACCCGTGCATTCGGTGCTACACCATGCACGTTGGTGGTGGGCATCAAAAACAGTCGATCACCTGCGAAGCCGACGACCTCGGCGCTCACACGGTGACCGTCATTACCGATGACATCACACTGAGTGCCAACGGCTGCGCTGCAGCCTTCTGCCTCTAGAGTGAGGCCTACGGTACGACGCAGCAATCCGGAAACCACCAGCGAAGGTCGATGTGCAACATCGTCGAGCGCCGTCTCCAATCGCTTCGCCAACTGCTCTTGTAATCGAACGGATGCCGACGAATCGGTCATGCTCGATCATCCCCCAGCAAATCGGTCGCAAGTTGTTCAAGGCGCGACTGAACCCGCGCATCAACCTCCGACGCCTCACTGGTCACCCGGCAACCACCGCGCAGCAAAGTAGGGTCTTCGATGACATGCCAGCGTTGTCGCTCACCATCACCGGCAATCTTCAGCTCGCGAAGGCGAGCTGCGTCTTCGGGATGCACAGAGACTGTGACTGTGGACGCAGACGCCGGCAAGAGACCTACCGACTCGCGAATCAGTCCAACAACGCTGTCTGGATCGAGTGCTAGCTGTCGGCGGAACAATCGACCGACCAACTGGGTAACCATCTGCAATATCTGCTGCTCAAGGGTTTCCTCAAGCGATTCGAGAGGGGCGGATACAGCCTGCAGCGCAGCATCGAGCAACTGCACCCGGGCATCGATCTCTGACTGTGCCGCGGCCAGGCCTTCTGCTTTCCCGGTGCTGCGCCCCTCGCTGAGGCCCGCAGCGTAGGCCTCGTCATAGGCGGCCTGTTGAAGCGACTCGAGCTCGCTCGCTGTCGGCATCGACTCAGGGGGAGGAAAGGCAGGCGGATCCCACCGGTCCTCAAGCTTGGTATCAGACGTACTCATCATCGCTGTCACCAAGATTGATATCGCCCGCATCTGCCATGCGTCGCGCGACTTCGAGAATCTCTTTCTGAGCATTCTCGACATCGGCAAGTTTCATCGGACCGCGCGCTTCCATATCCTCCTCCAGTAACGCCGCAGCACGCTTGGACATATTGCCTAGCAGCTTGCGACGTACCGCGGCGTCCGCCCCTTTCAATGCAACAACCAACTGATCGTTAGAGACTTCACGCAACAGCGTCTGAATGCCGCGGTCATCGACGTTCATCAAGCTATCGAAGACGAACATCATTTCCGAGATGCGATTACCCAGTTCGGCGTTTTCCTTGTTGATCTCATCGAGTATCGCCTCGCTGTCCGCATTCGGCAGCGCGTTGACGATGTTTGCAGCCACCCGATCTCCGCCGACTTTCGCCGATCGTGCAAGGTCGATCGTTGATGACTTGGCGGCAATCAGGGTTTCGATTTCTGCCAGAGCGCTCTGTTGAACATCATCCAGCTTTGCAATCCTCATCACGACCTCTGAACGTAACGCTGGCTCGAGCAACTGAATCACCTCTGCCGATTGTTCGGGATCCAGATAGGACAGTACGATCGCGATGATCTGCGGGTGCTCATCCGATAGCAGCTGCGCGATTGCCGCACCGCTCATCCATTTCAAGACCTCGAACCCGTCGGCGTTATCACCGCCGAGGATGCGCTCGATGAAGGCATCGGCTTTGCTTGCACCAAACGCGTTTGTCAGTACCTTGCGAATATAGTCTTCGACCCCGATACCGAACGAAGTCTCGTCATCGACTGTCGTCACGAAGTCTGAAAGTATGTCATCCGCGGTATCACGCGTGATGTTCTTAAGACCGGCCATCGCAAGACCTAACGACTGCACCTCGCGTGCACTCATGTGCTTGAGCACCTGCGACGCCTCATCCTCTCCCAGGGACATCAGCAGGATCGCAGCGCGCTGCGTGCCGTCAAGTGCATCATCCATCGCTATCGGTCTCAATCCACTTGCGCACTACTTGTGCGACCCGAGCAGGGTCATGACCCGTAATATTCCGAGCAGCTGCTACCTTCTCCTGGTAACTCAGTCCACCACTCGGTGCCTCCAATTGCGCAGGACTACCGCCTGCAGGTAATGCACCCGGCTCGGGCAGCAAGGTCTGTGCGCCGCCTGTGACCGGTGGTGCTTCAACCACGGTCTTCAGCATCGGGCGTACCAGCCCGAAAGCCAGCGCTAGTGCCAGAACAACACCCAACCCTTGCTTGGCAATCTCACGCACCATAGGGTTTTCCCAGATCGCCGGCGCGGCGGGCTCAGGCATGTCGGCAACCGTTCTGAACGGCGCACTGATCACAGCCACCGTATCCCCGCGCGCGGCATTGAAACCAACAGCCTCACGAACGACCCGCTCGATCTCGGCAAGATCTACTATTGGCTCCGCAGGAATGTCCGCCGCTGAAACAGTTTCAGCCTCATTTTCGACCTCACTTGTTGCCTCTGCCGCCTCGCTCGTTGGCGTTACAGGCGCGACCAGTGCTGCCTCATCGACAACAACAGCTACCGACAATCGACGAATCGTCCCGACCGGTGCGACGACACGACTGATCGTCTTGTCGACTTCGAAATTTCTCAATTCCTGACGTGAGGAACCGACAGTCTGCACAGCTTCGCCGGTCTCGACAGCGGCTGTGCCTCCCGCCTCTGGCGGTGTGTTTGCAAGCGCACCAGGCACGCCCGCCGCTGAGCCTTCACCTGCGCGTTGGCGCTCCTCGGACACGCTTTCGCTCCGCACCACCTGGCCGGCCGGATCAAAGCTTTCGGTCATCTGCTCGGTCATCGTGAAGTCCATATCGACCTCAACCTTGGCACTGATACCACCGGCGCCGAGAACCGGTGTGAGCATCGCAATAATGTCTCGGCGGAACTCGTCTTCAACCTGCCGGGCGATCTGCAATTGCTTATTGGTCGCAGCATCCTCCGCAACCTCAGGTACTGTGCTCAACAGTCGACCCATCTGATCGATCAGTGTCACGTCCTCGGCATCCATCGCTGGCACGGAGTCGGCGACGAGGTTCACTATTGATTTGGCCTGGCTGGCATCTAGCCCCTGGCCACTGTAAAGCTCGAGCAATACCGAAGCACTCGGCTTCTGCTGATCACGAATGAACGCAGACTGGCGAGGAATGGCGAGATGCACTCGCGCCTCGCGAACAAAACGCAGTGCGGCGATGGTTCGGGATATCTCTGCTTCAAGCGCATGCTGATAGCGCGCCGTCTCCATAAACTGGCTCATGCCGAAGCTGGATTCAGGTACACCGTTCATCCCTTCAGACTGACCTGGGGAGAGGCCCCTTGACGCGAGCTGCATCCGAGCAATATGAATTTGATCGGCGGGCACGAGAATATTGCCTGTTGCCTGGTCGACCTCCGAGTCGATACCGCTAGCGCGAAGTTCCTCAGCAATCATTGCGCGATCGCGGTCGTCGAGATCGCTGTAGAGCGCGGTCATACTCGGCGACTGCGACCACATGAACACACCGACGCCTGCGGCAACGCTCGCTGCGATGCCAAGCAGCGCGATCAGCTGGCGCACGGCGGGTATTTTTAGAACTGTGCCAAGTCGAACCTGAGGCACTTCCGGTGCCGGCAACTCAGCGGTCGTTGTCACTTCCATTGGTAATCGTCCTCCCTGACGCGATTACACCGGCATATTCATGATTTCCTGGTAGGCGGTAACCAGCTTATTGCGAACCTCGGTCATTGCCTGAAAGGAAAGACTGGCTTTCTGCATCGAGATCATCACCTGAGTAAGATCCGCATCTGCATCGCCACGCTCATACGCCGTCGCCGCGGCGCCTGCCTCGGCTTGCAGTTCGGCAACGGCGTTGACGGACTGAGTCAGCAGATTGCCAAAGTCCTGTGTTTCACCAGGCGCTTGAACCGTTTGCGGATCAAGCTGTGATTGCATCTCGCGGATTTGCGCGAGCAACTGATCGGGACTGATCGTGTTCATTGTCGTACCTCGCGACCCAGCGACGCAGCGGTTGAATGCGGAGAAACTCGTGGCATCACAAGCCCGGCTTCACGCAGTCGCGCGATCTTATGGCGCAGCGTTCGACCGGATATGCCAAGCATCCTTGCGGCGGCCTCCCGATTACCCGCACCTTCCTGAAGCGCGTTGGCAATCAATTGAAACTCTGCTTTACGCAGGTCCTCCTGCAAACCACTACCACTGCTCGTTGCGGAAACGGGTATCGCCCGTTCGGGCTGTCCCGCCGATTCGGCGCCTTGAAACACCAGGTCTGCCTCAGCGATACGATCGCGATTGAGCAGCACCAGAAGTCTTTGCACGAGGTTATCAAGCTCCCGTACGTTGCCGGGCCAGCCATGTTGCATCAGTCGGCGCTGCGCTTTTTCGGTCAGTTCCGGCAGCGCCCGCTTGCCCTTGCAGTAGTGAGCAAGCAGATGCCGAACCAGCGGCAAAATATCGCCGCGACGGTCGCGCAGCGGCGGAATATGCAGGGGAAATACGTTCAGGCGGTAGAACAAGTCTTCGCGGAATCGTTTCTCGCGCACTTCAACGGCGAGGTTACGATTCGTTGTCGCCAAGACTCGCACATCGAGCGGAATGCTCTTGCTACCACCCAGTCGCTCCACCTCTCGCTCCTGCAGGACACGCAGGAGCTTGGCTTGCAACGCCAAGGGCATTTCACTGATCTCATCCAGCAACAGCGTGCCACCATTCGCCTGTTCGAATTTTCCGGAATGACTCGCTGTCGCTCCGGTGAACGCGCCCTTCTCATGACCGAACAACACAGCCTCGAGCATGTTCTCCGGGATTGCGGCACAGTTGATTGCGACAAACGGCGCTTCTGAACGCAGCGAGTTTTGGTGGATGAACCGTGCAAATACTTCCTTGCCGGTGCCACTCTCGCCCGATAACAACACCGTGGCGTCAGAGGCGGCAACACGCGACGCGATGCTCAGCAAATCTCGGGTTAAAGGATCGCCGGCAACGACCTTTGCCGCTGATGTATCGATGTCTTCCGATTCGTTCCTACTCGGCAAGCACTTGGAGACCGCAGACAATAATGAAGGTGCGTCGAAAGGCTTCACAAGATAGGTGCTTGCGCCCTGCTCCATAGCTGCCACTGCTTTCTCCACCGACCCGTAAGCGGTCATCAGTACTATTGGCAGGTCAGGATAAGACTCACTGACCTGGCCGAGCAGCGCCAGCCCGTCCATGGGTTGCATCTGCACATCGCTCAGCACCAGATCGACATGCTCGAGCTCGATGCACGCAAGCGCTGCCTCGCCATCTGTCGCGAGTTCCGTGCCGTAGCCTGCTCCTTGTAAGGACTCACACAGGGCCACACCCAAATCCGGATCGTCTTCGACAACAAGAATGTTGAATTCAGCCATGGGCATACTCCGGGTAAGAAAAGGCGTGCACTCGAACCGCAGCAAGATCGGTGGGCAGCAGGATTGAGAACTCCGTGCCTTGCTCGTCCGACCTGCACTCAACCGAACCGTCATGCGCCTGCGCGACGGACCGTACAACGGCCAACCCGAGGCCTGTGCCATCCGGTCGCGTTGTAAAGAAAGGTTCGAAAATTTGATGTTGCAGGGCGGGATCAATTCCCTGCCCGTTGTCGCGAATGGACAAGCGCACCTGACCGGACTCAGTAAGCGAATCGCGTAGCTCGACGACGCCCACCTCGGCGTGACAATGCTGAGCCGCGTTTGCGATCAAATTATGAATTGCCCCGGTAAGAGCACGGCGATTGCCACGAAGGCCAAATCCACCATCGGTAAGTGTGGTCTTGAGGCTCACGTGCTTTGGCATCAGGACACTCGCATCAACAGCAACAGAGTGCAAAAGGTCAGCTGAATTCAGCGCCTCGTCGGCTGGCGGTGTACCCCGAGCGAACAGCAGCATGTCGTCAACCATGGCCTCCAACTCGCGAAGTCGCGCGACGATACGATCCCGTGCACCGCTGCCGGAGTTGGTATTGGTGGCATACAGCATCGCTGTCGCGAGCGGTGTGCGAATCTGATGCGCGACCCGAGCCGCCATTTCACCGAGCATCGCGAGCCGCGACTGACGTTGCTCGCGAACCCGATTGGCTTCGGCCTCCGAGACATCGCTTAGTACAAAGATATATCCGCCCGAGCGGTTCGGGCTGCAGGATAACGAGAACACTCGACCTGCGTGGTGGAACAACGTATTTCCGGTGATGTCGAGCGAATGACGACTGACGATTTCCTTCCAGTTATCGTGCGCCAGTGACTGACCAAACAGCTCAAGGGCCATAGCGTTGCGAGCAATGATCTGACCGCTCGCTGCCACTTCGATGACCGCCGCCGGCATGACCTCCAGGAGATCGCCAAGGCGTTCATTCAAGCGCTCGTTCTCAACCTGCCCGCGTCGCTCAGCAGCTCTGCTCTCGCGCAAGGCCACCGCCATTTCGGACAATCGCTCCTGCAGGCCAGCGTACGATTGATGCAGCGCAATCGAGTGTGCGTTAAAGGCGGCAAACGCCTCGGCTAGTGTCTGTTTTTCGTCATCCTTGATCACCGGTCGAAGTCCTTTTCCTCGGCTCTGGGTCTATTCGATTTAAGCAAGTCCTATGCCAGAAACCGAATTTCCCTATTTTTCAATTAGTTGAGAACATTGGATTTCGCTGCTGTCAAAATACCGGCAGTTATGCGACGCGCAATTTTTCCACCAGGGTCGTTCGACGCATATTCAGCATTCGCGCCGCCCGGGCGACCACACCGTTGCTGCGCTCGAGCGCGGAGTCGATCAATGCGCGCTCTATCTGCTTTAGATGTTCCTTCAGAACCAGTCCCTGCTCGGGTAACTGGGAAGCAGTCGCCGTCGTCAACGACTCGGTATTCGGTGCATGTGCTCGGTACTTATCTGGAAGATCATCCGCTCTGACAACCCCGGTCGGGTGCAGAATGGCCAGACGTTCCACCAGATTGCCGAGTTCGCGAACGTTCCCCGGCCAAGGGTAGGCCGCGAGCGCATTCAGCGCACAGGGCTGCAACCGCAGCTTCTTCTTCCCGCAGTGCTCGTAGCCGATGACTAGCTCACGCAGCAAACCCGGAATATCCTCGAGGCGCTTGCGAAGCGCAGGCATTTCTATCGGAAAGACGTTGAGTCGGTAGTAAAGATCTTCGCGGAATTCACCGCGCTCAACTGCGGCTTTCAAGTCGCGATGCGTCGCAGCAATGATGCGGACATCAGCGACACGCGTCTCCCCGCTGCCAACACGCTGAAAGGTTCGCTCCTGCAATACGCGTAATAACTTGACCTGCATCGGCATCGCCATATCGCCGATCTCGTCGAGAAACAGCGTACCGCCCTCGGCGAGCTCAAAACGACCCTGCCGGTCACTAACAGCGCCCGTGAACGCACCCTTCTGGTGACCGAAGAGCTCGGATTCAAGAAGGTCTTCAGGAATCGCACCGCAATTGATCGGTACAAAGGGTTGGTCGACGCGTGAAGATAGGTCGTGGATCGTGCGGGCAACAAGTTCCTTGCCGGTGCCCGATTCGCCCGTCACCAGTACGTTGGTATCGAAGCCGGCAACCTGCTCGATCATGCGTCTGACCTTGGCAATCGATTCCGACGACCCGGTCAAACGCTGACGGCGCTGGCAGCCACGGTACTGCGCGGCTTGCGACAACAAATGCGCAAGCCGCGCCCGCTTCAACGGCATTTCAACTGGCCACACAGGACCAGAGGCGCGGGCGGCAACCGCCAACCGTTGTGCCGGAGTTTTCGACAGTAGCAGTGTCGGAGTGGATTCAATCAGTTGCTTGAGGTGACGCGGCGCGTTGCGGCGCAGCGCTTCGTGAGAGTCGGCATCCGTAATGATTGCGGTGAGTGCAGGATCCTGCTTGCTAAAAGCGCTGAGGTCGTCGATATCGATCGCCGGATATTCGAGAAACCGGATCCGATGACAAAGATCGGTGACGAGTTCCGGATTGGAATGATAGACCCAAACCGGCGCCATACTGGCGAAGTGTTCCTGCAACATAAGCCTGTCCCTTTGCTATGACTTCGGAATCGAAAGTCGTGTCGCTACCTTGCGACGCTTACAGCATAGACAGGAGGTCGAAGAGAACCGTGAGACAGGTCACAAATTGTTAGACAAGAACGTCAGAATTTCAGCGTTATGTCGAGATGATCACATTATGGAAAGTGTGATGGCACTGCGCGTTCAATTCATGTCGAAGCGTAGGCGCGGGCCGCGTTCAGGGTTTTACGAAAACTCGCGAGATTATCGCGCTCTGCATCACGTGCACTCACCACGACCGCCATCAGTTCTGAGTTCCTCGTCGAGAGGTCTCTCAGTTGTTCCGGGCGCAAGCTCGTCGATATTCTCCGAACGAGGTTGTCGCGCTCGCCGGCCAGCGCCAATGCATCGTCCCACTGCCGAGCGTCGACCGCCCGCAATATGCCGTGCTCGATGACCTGAAGTTCATCCATTGATCGGCTCACCGATCGCATCCCAAGCAGATTTGATCTCGCGAACAAGCTCGATGACCTCATCAAGGATCGCTATATCGTTATGCAGGTTGGCATGCAGAAGTTGACGGGACATATAGTCGTATAGTGCGACCAGATTGCCTGCGAGCGTCGCGTCATGGCTCTCGTCGATCGCCACCTGCAACACATTGAGCGTCTCTATCGCCATGCCGATCTGCTCACCTTTCATCGCCATTTCATTCGCTTGAATGCCATGGCGTGCCATGCCAAGGCGTGCGATCAGCTTGGCGAGCAACGACCGAATGATCGCGTAGCCGTCTCCGCTATCGGCAACCTGTTCTGCAGCGGATGCCGAGTATTTCTGAGTGGCGTCTTGGGTGTTGGCGTACATCAGAGATCCTTAACTGGCGTTGTTTCCGCCTGGCGTTGGCAAGTTGGAAAGCTGCGCGGCCAAAAAGTTGGATGTATTGTTGAGCTGCGCCAGCAGGCTGTCGAGCCCGTTGAACTGACGCAGCAAACGCGTTTCGAGGTTAACCAGCCTTTGATTCAAGGCTTCGTTCTGCAGCGCGATCCCGTCGATGCTGCTTTGAATCCCGTCGGTGCGCGTTTCCAAGATGCCATCGGAACCGGTGAAGGAGTCGATGACGCCTGTCAACCTCGAGACGTAACCGTCGTCCGCCGAAAACAGGTTTTGCACCGCTCGGAAATTGTCCGCGAGGATCGTGTCCAAGCGTGCATCGTCGATATTGAGTTTGCCATTCTCATCCAGGCTGATACCAATCTCAGTCAGAGTATCCAGAGAAGCGGCTGCGCTTGCCGTGTTCTCAGAAAGTTCGGTTCTCAAGAGGTTCGTGACGGATCGTAGTGTCGCGTCGCCCTGCAAAGGGCCCGCCTCGTTCGTGTCCGGATTGAACGCGGCGAGCTGGTTGACCGTATCCACGAACGAGTTATAGGCCACGGTAAAGGTCGACAGTGCACCTTTAACCGCGTCAGTATCATTGGTTACGGAGACTCTCACCGTCTCACCTTCGGTCGCTGCTCGGGCGGTGAACGTCACGCCGTCGATGACAGAGTCAAACGTATTTGTCGCACTGAATACGTCGAGTGTATTCACTCTGGCCTGTGCATCCAGTGCTTCCTGAGAAAGTGTCAGCGGATTGCTGCCCGCCGCCGGATCGAATGTGAGGGCTGCGAGCCCGCCATCACCGCCACTCTGGCTAATGCTTACCGCGGCATCACTGCCGGTTTCGGAACCTGAAAACACGATGACGCTGCCACTGGCTGCGTTGATGATCGATGCCTCGATGCCGGTGTTGTCTTCCGAGTTGTTGATCGCATCGCGAATCGCAGCGAGCGTGTTGTTCTCGCCATCGATTTCGACCGAGAACGACTCACCGCCTGTGGTCAGGGTGAGTGTGCCGGTGCCGATGGCTGCCGACTGACTGGCGAAGACCCCGGAAGTTAATCGAGCACTCGTTGCACGACGTACGATCTCGATTTCATATTCGCCTGGAACAGCATCTGTGTCGGTGGTAACTCGCACCGACTCTTCATCGCTGCTGGTTGCTGACCGTGCTGCCGTGATCTCGGCCTCACTCAGCCTCTCGGCAGCGGTTTTAAACTCGTCGAGTGCTGCTCGGAGACTACCGAGCGCTGAGAGCTCGCCCTGGAAACGCGTCTCGCGGACAAGCAAGCGTTGTGACGTGGCCTGCCCTTCTGCGGCCACCAGCTGCTGCACCAGTCCCTGGATATCCAGACCGGAACCGATGCCCGATGAGACTATACCGACCATATCAACATTCCTTTGCTGCGATCAGACGAAATCCGCGATGAGCGTTGGTAATCCATCCAGACCCTTCGCCTGGGCGTCTACCACCGCCTCCGGTGGTAACTGACGGATAATCTCGCCGGTTACCCGGTCGAGCACCTTGATGATGACCATGTCATTCTCACGATCGCTTTCGAATTTCAGTTGTGGCGCTACGCGTTGGGCCATCTCACGAATCTCCGCAAGCGCTTGCTCAACCGCCGCATCATCCACAACAACCTCGGCTGGAACCTCGCTTGGTGGCGCGGTAACGGCAGCGCCGGGTGCAAGTCCGTCTGCACGCTGAGCGCCACCTGGGACGCTCCGCGTCCCATCATCTTCTGTGGCTTTCGCCGTTCCCGCCGCAGCAGACTTAGCCACCGCAAGGGAAATTCCATCAATCTTTTCCATGTTGATCCCCTCAGACAGGAGCGGCTTCCTTGCCACTCCGCCAGGACATCAGCGATCGCTTACTGCAGCAGGCTCAAAGCAAGCTGAGGCTGAGCATTCGCCTGAGTCAGGACCGATACGCCGGCCTGCTGCAGGATCTGTGCTTTTGTCAGCTGTGCTGTTTCTGCCGCGAAGTCAGCGTCGAGAATCCGGCCGCGTGAGGCGGACAGGTTCTCGCTGACGGTCTGCAGGTTTGCAATCGTTGAATCGAATCGGTTCTGGATAGCACCGAACTCAGAGCGCAGAGATGCGATCGTTGTCAGCGCAGCATCCACACGCTGAATGGCTTCTTCAGCGTTGGTGACGGTGTCTACCGACACGTTATCCAGGCCCGAAGTATCACGAGCAATCGAGGTGTTACCGGTAAAGCCGATCAGAGCTTCACCACCGCCGGTGATCGAGATGTTGTCAGTCGCCGTCAGCGTAATCTGACCGCGGTTGACCACGTTATCCGCAGTGCCCGCGAGCGAACCAGCAACGCCTGCGTCCGTCAAGCCGCCTGCCGTACCGGTACCTGCAACCGTCTGCAGAATGTCGATGTTACGACCGTCGACCGCGGTGAACGTGACGTCCGTGCCGTCGGTTGAAGCGGTAACACCCGTGTCATTGGCGAACAAGTTGACTCGGTCGACGAGGTTCTGAGCGGTAATCGTTGCGCCGCCGCTAACCGCTTCCGCGGTGAAGATCGCTTCGCCGTTGATTTCCAGCGTGAAGGTTTCGTCACCGTCGTCAGCAGCACCTTCAGCCAACGTTGTGAACGCGCTGACCGCCGTGGTGGTCGCCGTCGCCGTCAACCCGGTGACACCCGAGTTATTGATCGCCGTGGCTTTATCACCCGCGCTGTCCGAAGCAGAAGGACCAATCTCAACTGCAGCGCCACCGCCAACAGCGATCGACAGGTTACCTGCAGCGATCGCCGTGTTGTTCACCGCGGCACCCTGCAGCGTCGCAATCTGACCGATCTGCGAAGTACGAACACCGGTGGTCAGGGAGACGTTGATCTTCTCGCCGACGTTAGCGCCGACCTGGAAGCCCGCGTTACCGAAGGTACCGTCCAGAACTTTCAATCCGTTGAAAGAGGTCTGAGAGGCGATTCGCTCGACCTCCGCAAGGCGCTGCTGAACTTCTTCGTTCAACGCCGCACGGTCAGAGGTAGAGTTGGTTGCGTTCGCAGACTGTACAGACAGCTCACGGATACGCTGGAGGTTGTTGGTCAGCTCACCGAGTGCACTCTCCGCGGTCTGTGCCAGAGAGATACCATCAGAAGCGTTTCGTACAGCCTGGTTCAGGCCGCGAATCTGCGTCGTAAAACGCTCGGAAATCGCCAGACCGGCAGCATCGTCTTTTGCTGAGTTGATGCGGAGACCGGTAGACAATCGCTCCAGAGCGGTGTTCAACAAACCCTGCGAACGGCTTAGGTTCCGCTGGGCGTTGAGTGACGCTACGTTGGTGTTAATCGACTGTGTCATGAGTTAAAGACTCCTAGTTTTGCTACTGTCCGGCTCGCATTCCGCTACCGGTTACGCGACTCATCATGTGCATGCACTTTGCGAGTCGCTCCCAACAGTTATCGTGTAAGCGTCAATTTTCTTTAGGGTTTTCTATGTCAATCAACCGTCGAGACCATCGACGAAAAAATCCGGCTCGCGGAGGCTTGAGCAAGAGATTTGCAAAACGTGATACAGGTCACGCAGCCGGCCAGTAACGCTAGAGGAAGTTAAACAATGACAGCGATTGCACGCGGATAAATGACTGCTGTGCGGCCTCAAGTGCCGATGCCTGTGCAGCCAGTCGCGAAGCGGCTTCCGCGAGATCGAGGTCCTGCACGCCGGCTAAAGCTTCCTGAAGCACCAGCTCCGTGCCGAGATTGGTATCCAGCTGGGACTCAGCGGCAGACAACCTCGATCCGATGCTCGTTCTGACCTCAAGGACGCTCTCAAGCGCACGGTCCAAACCCTCAAGGCCACGATTGAGAGCACTATCGAGAACAGCACGCTCCTGTGGATCGTCCGAGTCCGTCGCAAGTGCATCTGCAATGCCCTGCACGATAGAAAACAAGTCGCTATTCGGTGCTGGATCGACGGCGAAGGAATCACCGACATCAGGTTCACCGTCGATGCGCACGCGAGCCGGACCGGCGGCAATGGTATCGCCAGGCGCGAAAGCGCCGGTAGACACGACCGCGCCGAGAGCATCACGAACCTCAAAAGTGTCAGGTGCGACAAACACGATATCGAAGCGTTCGAAATTGTAGTTCTGCACGCGCCCTTGCACTTCGTTGACGGCGACGCCCGTACCGGTATTCGCGGGCGCGCGGGTCACCAGCACCTGACCGTTGCCTTCACGGATTCGACCAAAAATCTCATCGCCCGAATTGGTATCAGGAATTTGTCGACTGGCAGACACCTGAATGAACCGTTGCCCATCATCGCCGTTGTAGGTGAATCCTGTCGCGGTACGCGAGAACGGCTGTGTACCCGCCTGAAAACCGGAAAACAAAAACTGGTCGCTCGCATCACGGGTATTCGCAAGACCGAGAAGATCCTCGATACTCTCGTTCAACTCAGTCGCAATAAACGCTCGAGTCTCGTTCGTCTGGGACGCATTGACACCTTGTAAAGTGAGCTCGCGAACGCGTTGCAGTGTTTCTGTAACACGGGTCAGTGTGTCCTCGGATAGCCGTAATCGGTTGCTCGCCAGATCAGTATTGCGCTGATACTGCTCAAGTGTCGCAAGCGACTCCTGATAGTCGAGAATTCGTGCCGCGCCATTAGGGTCGTCCGACGGCTGCTGAATTCTGCGTCCCGTTGCAATTTGCTCCTGCACCGCATTCAGCTCGCGCTGCACACTCTGAATGTTGTTGACCGCCCTGTTGAAAAATCCGAGGTTACTGACACGCATGGGTTCCTAACTCCTATCGCCGGGTCGCGTTCAGCAGCACATCGAACAACTCGCTACCGATGCTGACCACCTGAGCTGCAGCCTGATACGCCTGCTGGAAACGGATGAGGTCTGCCGCCTCTTCGTCCAGGTTGACACCCGAGACCTCGAGACGGCGGCTTTCAGCGCTTTCCAGCACCACTTGCTGGGCCTCTGCACTGGCTTGCGCACGTGCGGTTACGCTGCCGACATCTGCGACCAACTGTGCGTAGGCCTGACCGATCGATAGCGTGCCGTCTTGCAGAACTTCTGTGTCCTGAGTCGCTGCCAGAAGCAGCGCATTGCGATTATCACCCTCGGCAGCCGTATTGCGCCCGATCGTGAACTGATCGCCCGCGACAGGGGTGCCGGAAACCTGAAACTCAGCGCCATTGATCGTGATAGGTGAACCTGCAGTGAATACCTGAGCAGGTCCACCGTTAACCTGAAACGAAGTCGGCGAAACAAACGTTATCGTCGCGTTATCCAGCAAATTCGGGTTCGTGAAATCAATCACCGTACCGTCATCGATGCTGGCATCGCTGAGGTTGCTCGTGGCCGCTTCCCCTCGCAACAGTCCAGCAGCAGCGAATGCATTGCCGTTTCGCGCCGTCAGACCCAACCCGTCAATCGCGGCAAGCGTCGGCTCTATGCTGAATTGGTCTCCATCGTCGGTTGATCCGCTGAGCACAATCGCAAGCCCACCGGCACGAAACGGGTCCGTATTGGTTCCGGAACCGGTCAGCGGCAGAACTTCACCGGTGTCACTCCGCACAACGCGGAAACCGGCACCATCATCAATAAATCGATAGTTGCTATCGCGGATCTGTCCCAGGTCCTCAATGGTGACGGCAATCGAACCCGTTCCGGAGTTGGATGTGGACGCCACCACCTGAGGGCCACCAATAGAGAAGATGTCCTGTCCGAAATCGCCAAACGCATCAAAGCCTTGTGCGTTCTGCGTGTTAAATGTCTCAACGAAGCTACTAGCTGTCGCTCCTAACGCCCGACGACTGGGATCGAGCACATCGTTCTGAAATTCCAGGAGCGCGCCGAGTGTGCCACCTGTCAGTACGTTTTCAATCGGAATCGTGCCATTAAGGCCCTCATAAACCACCTCACGGCGGGTGGGATCGAATTCGGACTGGCGGACGTCGATCGGGAACTGTTGCGTACCCACTACCAACGACAGGCCGTTGCCGATGAACAGGTTGATGTTGCCCGATGCATCTGTGACGGTTGCAACATCCACACGCTCTGCCAACTGGCGTACGACTTCGTCACGCTGGTCGAGCAGATCATTGGGTTGCGCGTTGCCGTCACCACGACCGATTTGCTGGTTCAATTGCGCAAGCTGCGTGGCCAGCTGATTGATCTCAGCGACGGATTGCTCAATGGCCTGAGTGGATTCGCGAGTCGTTTCAACCAGTCGCTGGTCGAGCGCATCGAATCTCGCGACCAGATTGCCCGCCTCGGCGAAGACCGCAGTGCGAGTGGCCGAACTGGGGTCACTCGAGAAGTCCTGTACAGCAGCGTAGAACGAGGACAGCGCCGGCGATAAACCACCCGCCGGATCCGCCAGCAGGTCATCGACTCGAGCGGCAAAGCTCGCCAGCGTTGAGAATCTCGATGCCGAGGAACCCGCAGTTTGAACTTGTTGAGTCAGAAATTCGCTGTAGCTGCGCGTAATTGATCCAACCTCAACGCCACGGCCGAGAAAGCCGAAACCCACGAACTGCGGGGTACGCGCCTGCAGCGTCACGTTCTGACGACTGTAGCCGGGCGTGTTTGCATTGGCGATGTTCTGAGCCACGGTATCCAGTGATCGCTGAAAGGCGATCAGCGCATCCGTGCCGGTGCTGATAATAGTCACAGCTAGTGCTCCCCTTTATGGGCGACGGCCGGATTCCGACGTAGCCTGTTGAGTTGATAGCGACAACAGATCGTCCTGCTTGAGTGCCGCCAATGCGTCGCGCATAGTCTCGCTGCCCGCTATCCGACGAATCTTGTGCGCATAATTTGGGTCGGTCGCGTAACCGGCGGCCTGCAATGCATCGGCAAAGCCGCCAACATCGTTGCCGGTGTTCGAGACCGACTGGTATCGAGATTTGCTCAGAAACGAAGCGTAGTCGGAGAAACTGGCCTCGAGAGACGGGTATGCCCGAAATGCGGCTCGTTCACGTTGTGCCGTGCCGTCACGAAATTCCAGCGTGGCCTGGTCAACCTTATCCCCTCCCCAGCTCCCGCCTGCCTTGATGCCGAACAGGTTGTTGCTCTGCTGGCGCTCGGACACGGGCACCTTTTGGCCCCATCCTGTTTCCAATGCAGCCTGCGACAACACGGCGAGCGGAGAGACGCCGAGACGTTCCGCGGCTTTCTTCGCATGCGGCAAGACGTCGGCGACAAACGATTTGGGATCGGACCATCCCGCCGGCGATTCATGAACGACGGCCTTCGTCACTTGAATGGGTGCTCGCGGCTGCATTTGCGAAACGATCATGTCCGCAAGTCCGATACCACCGCGCTCCGCCGTGTCCGCGGCTAACTGTTGATCAAGTAGATCGCGATAGACCTGGTGTCCACCAGTGTCGGGAAAGAAGGGGTCGCCGAAGCTGGCGTCTCGCATGCTCTTCAGCATCTGCTGCACGAAGAGCGCTTCAAACTGCTCCGCTACCGACCGTAGCGCACCATCATCATTCGCTTGGGCATCGGCTCGAAGCGCCGCGTACTGAGTGAAGTCGGTGACACTCGTCATAGCTAAATCACGATCAGCTCAGCGCGCAACGCGCCTGCCTGTTTGAGTGCTTCCAGAATCGCAACCAGATCACCAGGCGCCGCACCTACGGCGTTAACCGCTTGCACGATTTCATTCAGACTTGTACCGGGTGCAAACAGGAACATGCGATTTTCTTCCTCCTCGACGCTCACCTCCGAGTCAGTAGCGAGCACTGTCTCACCGGCACCGAACGGTTCCGGCTGGCTCACGAACGGTTGTTCGCTGATGGTGACGACAAGGGAACCATGCGCCACCGCGGCTGGCGTGACGGTGACATTGTCACTGATCACCACCGTTCCAGCGCGAGAGTTGATGATGACTCGGGCGGCAACCGGGGCCGGGTCCACCTCAATGTTTTCGAGCACACTTAGGAACGAGGTGCGCGCTCCTGGTCTTTGCGGCGCTGCAACTCGGATACTGCCGGCGTCAATGGCTTCAGCGGTACCCGGACCAAGCAGTTGGTTTACCGCACCCTCTACACGAGTCGCGGTGGTGAAGTCAGGCGTGTGCAGGTTGAGCATCACCATCGGCACATCGGCATAAGCCGTAGAGACCGCGCGCTCTACTGTGGCGCCTGATGGAATCCGACCGGCGCTCGGGATATTCACGGTGATCCTGGACCCATCGAGACCTTCACCGCCGAATCCACCGACAATCAGATTGCCTTGCGCCAATGCATAGACGTTGCCATCAACCGCACGCAAGGGCGTCAACAACAAGCTGCCACCACGAAGGCTGCGCGCATTGCCGATCGAGGACACCGTGACATCGAACGTCTGGCCTGGCTTCGCAAACGGCGGCAGCTCCGCGTGAACGGATACCGCGGCGATGTTAGTCAGCTGCGGCTGGACACCCGGCGGTACCGTGATACCGAACTGATTCAGCATGTTGTTCAGACTCTGCACAGTGAATGGTGTCTGTGCCGTCTGGTCACCTGACCCATTCAGACCAACGACCAAGCCGTATCCAACCAGCTGGTTAGTACGTACACCACCGACGGAAGTCAGATCGCGTAGACGTTCCGCACTCGCAGATACCGGCCAAGCCGATAGGACTAGCACACCCAGAATCAGAAATCGTATTGGATATCGCATCAGTTCGGGAACCACATGGATTGAAGGAAGCGCTGTAGCCAGCCCATCTTGTTTGCGGCGGCGAGCACACCTTTGCTGCTGTAGGTGATTCGCGCATCGGCAACACGACTCGACGCGACGCTGTTATCCGGTGCAATATCAGCAGGTCGGATGATGCCGCTCAGCCGGATGAACTCATCACCTTGATTCAGCGTTACCCATTTCTCGCCACGTATCATCAGGTTGCCGTTTGGCAATCTTTGAATGACCGTTACTGTGATATCACCATCGAGACTGTTGCTCTGCGCACTGCTGCCCTCGCCGGAGAACTCCGTCTCGCTGGACAGCGTTGCCGACAGTATGGGGTTGCCATCACGTGAGACATCCTGGCCAAGAATATTGGGTGTCGCGATATCTGCATCACCACTCTTCGATGTCGCAGTGCTTGAGGACTTCGATGCGGTCGTGTTCTCGTTGAGTCGAATCGTGATGATGTCGCCGACACGATGCGCACGAAGATCCTCGAACAGGCGTACGTCAATGCCGTCCTGATATATCGCACCCGACGTCGCCGGCGGTGCGGCGATGATGACCGGCGGCGGAGGTGAGTAGTCGACCCTTTGCGGTATCCCGAAACTGCAGCCAGCCGCGAGGCCAGCAAGCACGAACACCGTTATGAATTTTTGCAATTTCATAGGGATCACTAGATGTTGTTGTTCAGGAACTGAAGCATCTGGTCGTTCGTCGAAATCGCTTTCGAGTTCATTTCGTAGGCGCGCTGAGTCTCGATCATGTTGACGAGCTCCTCGACGACATTGACGTTCGAACCTTCGAGGGCGCCCTGTTGGATACCACCCAAGCCATTGAGGCCAGGAGTTCCGGGCTGTGCCGTACCGCTGGCGACAGTCTCCAGGTAGAGATTCTCACCGCGCGGCTGGAGGCCAACCGGATTGACAAAATCAACCGTTTGAATCGTGCCGACCTGCACGGGTGCTGACTGCCCCTGCAGGGTTGCTGATACCGTCCCGTCGACGCCAATCGTGATGGATTGCGTCTGCGGGGGCAGCGTAACCGGTGGCTGAATGGGATAGCCGCTCGCCGTTACAATCTGGCCCTGAGCGTCCTGCTGGAACGCACCGTCTCGGGTATAACCAAGCGTTGCGTCCGGCAGTAACACCTGGAAATAGCCGCGGCCAAGAATCGCCATGTCGAGCGAGTTTTCGGTTTGCAAAATACTGCCCTGCGTATGCAGTTGCTCGGTGGCAACGACGCGAACCCCGGTTCCGACATTGAGGCCCGATGGCAGCACGGTATTCTGCGAACTCTGGCCACCGACCTGACGTTGGTTTTGGTAGATCAGATCCTCGAACACGACTCGCCCGCGCTTGAAGCCATTTGTATTGACGTTGGCGAGGTTGTTCGAGACCACCGTCATGCGGGTTTGTTGGGCATCCAGCCCGGTCTTTGCGACCCAAAGTGCCTGGTTCATTCAGATACTCCCTTTATCGAATGCGCAGCAGTCCCGCTGCTGCGTCTGCGTTTTCTTCTGCGGTCGTCATGGTCTTGACCTGCAATTCATATTGGCGCGCCAAACTGATCATGGTGACCAGTGTTTCGGCGACGTTGACGTTGCTGGTCTCCAGTGCGCCTGGCGTGAGCTTGACTGATGCATCGGCCGGTGAGGCCTCACCGTCGGTTCGACGGAACAACCCGTCCGCACTCTTTTCGAGCGATGCCAGAGGTGGGTTCACCAAACGCAAGCGACCGACCGCCGCCAAGGTCTGCGGACCTTGGCCCAACACCTGGACTGAGACCGTGCCGTCCGTGCCAATGGTGATGGATGTGCTAGGCGGGATCGCTATCGGACCACTATCACCAAGAACAGGGTCACCTTTTGCGGTCAGCAGCTGACCTGCGCTATTGGTTCTGAGATCGCCTGCTCGGGTATACGCCTCACCGCCATCGGCGGTTTGAACTACCAGGAAACCTTGACCGGCAATCGCGACATCCAGATCGCGCTCCGTGGTTACCGTGGCGCCAGGCGAAAAATCCGTAGCGTAAGTTTCCGCAATCGCGTTGTGGCGAGTTGAGGCGCCCTCGCCTGCAACCTGCAAACTACGAAATCCATGCAAGTCCGCGCGAAATCCTGTCGTTGAAATATTCGCGAGATTGTTGCTGGTCACCGCCTGCGCCAATTCCGTTTGGCGCGCACCGGTCATTGCAATATAAGCCATACGATCCATGTGCCGGCTCCGTTAGCGATTATCGCCGAATGTTAATTACCGTCTGGGTTACCGTATCCGCGGTCGAAATCATCTGGGCATTCGCCTGGAAGTTCCGCTGCGCGGTAATCATGTTGACGAGCTGCGCGGTAAGGTCGACGTTGGAGGCTTCCAATGCACCTGCCTGGATCAAACCAAAGCGGGCTGTACCCGCATCACCAAGAGCGGCATCGCCGGACTCGAAAGACTCCGCGAAGTTTGTATCACCATCCTGCTGGAGGCCCTGCGGGTTGGTGAAACGCGCCAATGCCAGACGACCTAACGAGGTTGACTGACCGTTACTGAACTGCGCAAACACGACGCCCGTGGAGCTCACTTCCAGACCGGTGAGTCGACCGGTGGTGAAGCCATCCTGAATTACCGAGTTAACGCCAAAGTTCTCACCAAACTGCGTGGTTTCAATAAATCGTAGCGTCACGTCGACCGTACTCGCGCCATTGAGCGGATCGTAAGGCGGCAAAGTCAACGCGCCACCGACGGGAGACTGAAGGCGACCGTCCGGACCGAATACGACAGGCTGCGGCGCACCGACCGCATTTCCATCAATCGTGGTTTGAACGGTCCACTCGTTAGGGTTGGCACCCTTGATAAAGTACGAGGTGGCCGTATGAGAAGCACCTAGCGAATCAAAGATGGTGACGGCGGTTGTGAAGTTAAAGCTCGACGCATCTGCAGGATCAAAAACCGGGTTCACCGGTGGAGCTTCGTCGGCGGGCAGGTTGACACCAAACTCAATGTTTGCGGTTTCCTGCGGCGGGTTAGACCCAGTCTGTAACTGCAGATCTGTGAGGTTACCCGTGTTGAACAATCCATCCGCACCGACTGGATATGACTGCAACCTCAACCCCGAGGTGTTGACAACAAAACCCTCCCGATCGACTGAAAAAGCACCGGCGCGTGTGTAAAGGCGCTGGCCGCCATCGTTGAGTACGAAAAAGCCCTCGCCCGAGATCGCAAGGTCGAGCGCGTTCTGGGTGAAGTCGATATTGCCCTGAGTAAACTGCTGCGAAATATCCGAAAGTCGAACACCACTACCCGCCGCAGATGAACTAACACTCTGTGCACCCACCGCGAAAACTTCAGCGAACTGCGCTCGCGACTCTTTGAAGCCGGTTGTGTTGACGTTCGCGATATTGTTGGCGGTGACACCAAGATCGGTTGCGGCAGCGTTGAGGCCACTAAGGGCGATTCGAAATACCATGCGGACTGCTCCTTCGTATCAAAAAATTTCGCGTACGTCGGCAAACGAAAAACTGCCGAGTAAGCTGCTGTTGACTGTAATGCCCTGGCCGGTCGGATCGAGCGTGACACTACCCACATCGCTGCGCAGAAGTGTTGGGACGCTTTCGAAATCCGAACCACGCTGAACCGTGGCACGAAATTGGTAGACTCCTGGTGGCGCTGGCGAGCCGTCAGACATCTGTCCGTTCCACTGCCATGCCGTATCGCCGGCAACCCGAGTGCCGAGTTCAAGCGATTGCACAAGCTGCCCGGAAGCGTCCAGCACATCGACCCGCACCGCGCCGCTAGCACCCTCCATCTGGAGCGCACCGCTGATCGCCTGGCCCTGAATCTCTGAACGCGCCAGCTCTGAGTTCACAAGTACCTCACGACCTACAAGCGCAGAGGCTTGAAGTGCCTGATCGGATACCAGTCGATCGCTGAAGCTGTCGAACGAGAGCTGCAACTCTTCGATACCGCTGGCGGTCGAGAACTGGGCGAGCTGCGCCAAGAACTCACCGTTTTCCATGGGCTCGAATGGGTCCTGGTTCTCAAACTGCGCCAGCATTAGTGTCAGATACTCGTCTTGTCCGACATCTTGCGTTTCAACGCCGCGTGTCTGATTTGTAAGACCGATATCCTGCAACGCGCCAAAATCAATACTGTTAGTCATTGGCAGCTACTCCTTAGCTACGACCGATCGACAAGGTCTGCACCAACAGCTCCTTGGTCGTCGTCATAATTTCAATGTTGGATTGGTAAGCGCGCGACGCAGAGATCATGTTGACCATCTCGGCCACCGTGTTGACGTTCGTGACATACACGTTGCCGTCGGCATCCGCTTCAGGGTGATCTGGTGCGTAGCGCTGGGTAAGCGGTTGCTGGCTTTCCACGACATCGGTGACCCGAACGCCGTAGCTTGCCGTTGCGTTTTCGGCAAACACCCGAAATGAGGGCGAAGTTTGATACCCCGGAATTGCCTCAAATACAGGGTTTCGCGCGCGGTAAACCTTGTTCGGGTCACCCGACACGCTACCGGCGTTAGCGAGATTACTGGCGGTGGTGTTCAGACGTACCGATTGTGCATTTAACGCCGAGCCCGCAATATCCATGACGCGATTTAAGGCCATTACAGATCTCCTCGGATTGCGAGGCGAAGCCCGGAAATCTTCTGATTCAGGAAACGAAGGCTGGCCTGGTAGCCGATAACATTCTTCGCGTACTCCGCCTGTTCAACGTCGGTCTCCACCGTGTTGCCATCAACGCTCGGCTGCGTCGGAACGCGCCATGCGAGGGCGGTGCGGGTGTCGAGAAAACGCTCCTGCGGCGCCATGTGGCCGCTATCGGTCGTTGCAACCCGCAACGTGGAAAACTGATTCCCTTCACCGCTCAATGCAGCGGCGAAATCAAAGTCGCGAGCTAGATAACCCGGTGTATCGGCATTGGCGAGATTGGTCGCCAGCACCTCATTTCGCGCAGCGCGTAACGACAAGGCCTCAGCGTGTTGTGCAAACGGATCCACCTTCATGGCGTGTCCCTCGGTTCCTACTCAAGGGACTCTTAGCAAGCGCTGTGCCAATTTCCGTGAAGCCGCTGTATGACCTGCTTTCGGCGCTGAGCGCACGTCGTTTCAGCACCGCGAGTGGCAATAAACCGCCGCTTAAACGGCAACGCACGACCGGCAGGTGTCAACGATCTGACGTTTTTCGCGTGGCACAAACTTTGCAACTGTTGTGTCAATGAACGGTCCGCGTAAGCAACGAAGGTAAACGACACATGACTACCCTCTATATAAGGTGTGTGCTTTGCGCATTGATCAGCAGCTTGCTTGCTGAACCTGTCATCGCCAACGCTGAATCGAGCTGGCATCCGGTCGAAGAGATCGCGCGCGCTGCCGAACGACGCATCGCGGCAGACCGTGGGCTGGGTACCTCTGGCTCAAGCGCGAAGGCAGATCGACTGGACAGCAACCTTCGAGTCAGGCGTTGCGATGAACCGCTCGTCACGCGATATCCCGGGCCTACTGATGGCCCCAGAGTGACGGTCGGCGTGAGTTGCCGAGGCAACCAGCAATGGCAAGTCTATGTCTCGGTGCGGACAATCGCGTGGCAACCCATTGTCGTGCTGAGCGGCCATTTTTCTCGCGGTCACCGCCTGACTGCCGCCGATTTGCGTCTGAGGCGCGTCGATATTTCGACAATGTCTCTCGGCTACTTCGCTGACCCCAATATGGTAGTCGGTCGGACCCTGACTCGTTCGCTGCCCGAGGGCAGCGTCGTCACGCCGGCAGCGGTTAGCGATCGAACCGATGTTCATAAAGGGCAGACCGTCACGCTAATCGCCTCTATTCGCGGCGCAAGAATCAAGATGAGTGGCGAGGCGCTGGCGGACGGTGCGATCGGACAGCGTGTACGGGTACGCAATCAAAGTTCCGGGCGTACGGTCGAAGGGACCATCCAGCCCGGCGGCGACGTTCTGATCTCACCCTGACCACCGACTGCGTCACATTCACCGTTTTTTTTCATGTTTCGGGCTAAAGTTAACGTCTGTGTCGCCGCTACTTGGGGCACAGAGGGATAACTTTTTGGATGATTAAGATTATGTCTAACGAAATCGATGGAGTGAACACCGGCGTTTTGCCGAAGATCGCTGACGTCGGCAGCAATCGACCAGTCAGTAGCGAGACCCCGGCCGAGCAGCAAGGCGAAGCGCCGAATGCACGCCCTGCCGACACCGTCGCGCTGACCGACAACGCCAAGTTGCTCGCACGGATCGAAGACGCGGTTGCCGAGGCACCAGATGTTGATGCAGCGCGTGTTGATGCGATCAAGGCTTCCATACAAGACGGTAGCTACGAAATCGACGACCGTCAGATTGCAGATAAGATTCTTCGCAGTGACGTAGAGCGCGGTTAAGACAAATGAGCACTGAAGGCATCAAACGCTTTGACCGGACCCTCGCGCTGCTGAATGAGACGCAGCGCGCCGCGGAGCGCTTGTTGAATGCCCTGTATGACGAACGCAATGCACTTCGTGATGACGATAGCGATGCACTGAGCAGCTGTGTTTCACGCAAGAAAATGCATCTGGATGCGCTTGAGAAACTCGGTCACTCGCGTCAGGCAATGCTGGCCGCAGACAACGTTGAAGACACTATGCAAGGCATGACCTCGTACGTTCGCCGCAATGACCGTGATGGCGCGTTGGAGACTGTGTGGTCCAAAGTCATCGCCCTGCTCTCGGAATGCCGCGAAGCCAATAACGGTAACGGCATTATCATCGCTTCGCAGCAGAAGCAGAAACAGGAAGCGCTCCGCGTGATGCGTGGCCAGGACGGACCCTCTGATACGGAGACCTACAATCCGGACGGCAAAGCAGACACCACGGGGCAATATCGGGCGCTGGCGGAAGTCTAGACGCAACGCAGGAACGGCCAGGATGCCAGGTTTAATGACAAGGAGTCAGCAATGCTGATCGTCAGCCGCCGCAATGCAGAATCGATTCTCATCGAGCCCGCCGCTGATGTGGATCCGAATACTCCTCTGCGGGAAATCTTCGGTGATGGCCCGATCGAGATAACCGTGTTTTCGGGTGCCGGACACCGCGTAAAGATGGGCGTCGACGCCCCTCGAGCACTCACAATCTGGCGTAAAGAGCCCGAGAATTCTTGACAAGCTCGTAGACGCAGACGCGCTTGGCATTAGCCTGGCGCAGGCGCCGGCTAACAGCCAATCGAAGGTATTTCCAGCCTTAGTTTCTAGACAATCCGAAGCTTCGGTGCGGACTGCGAGTCGAGCGGTTCGATCGCCGGGCGACGATCGTCCTGCGTTACCGTCATATGAGCCGGCAGCACGATCACCGCGGACAGACCAGTACCGCCTGCCCGAAATTGCAGTTGGGCACCCATAGCTTCAAGCTCACGAGAGATAATCGACAGCCCCAGACCGGCAGACTTCCCGTTAGTTGATAGTTTGACAAACGGTTGCGCGATCTTGGTCAACATCCCGTCAGGCACACCGGCGCCGTTATCGCGCACGACGATCAACGTGCCCGCACCCATTGCGGCCGATGACTCGATATGAATCTGCAGTGTCGATGGGCTCGGGTGGTGCGTTATCGCATTGCGAAACAACTCGTCGAGGACCATACGCATAGCCGACAAATCGGCCACAATTTGATCCTGCGCAACCGAGATTACCAATTCCGCACTCGGATTCACGTTCTGCTTCCGGAACACAATTTCGGCTAGCTCAGTCAGACTGAATTGCTCGGGAGTGACATGCCGCTGTCCTGCCCGGCAGTAACGTATCAGGTCATTAACGAACCGATCCATCCCCGCCAAACGCAGATCGAGCATTCCGAGCGCGTGCATCGCGGCATCAGGATCATCCCTCAAGAGGTCTTCCCTGACGTATGCCGACAGCTGCCGTGCAGAACGAAGCAATGACGCGTAGTCCTGCGACAACGCTCTCGCGAAAACCTGTCGTTGTGAATCTTCTTCGATCATTGATGCCCTTGGTCGCTGATGGCCGGCAATGCACGCAGAATGCCTGTCACGGTCTGTTTTCGGTCATCCAAAAAGTATTTACGAACGGATACCGCATCCATAGGCGCGCCATAATATCCGCCTTGCACTGAGTCGCACCCGATCGCTTTGAGTAGGCGCAACTGATCTTCAGTCTCAACGCCAATTGCACTTACGCCCAGCTCAAGATTGTGGGCGAGGTTGACGATCGATTTAACGATTGCAAACGAACGTTTGCGATCGAGCGCACCCACGAATTCTCTTGCGATACACAGGCCGTCCAATGGGAATTCATTCAGCATACCCATCGTCGAATAACCGGTCCCGAAATCATTCAGCCAAACCTGAACACCCGCCTTGCGCAACTCAGCTAACGCGTCTCGCGTTTCGCCGTATTCGGCGCGCAGAACAGACTCGGTGAGTTCGAAACGCAACAGTCCCGGGTTGACGCCGGTACGGTTAAACAGCCGATTCATTGCTTCTACAAGATCGGTGCGCAGTACCTGAGATGCAGAGACATTTACCGAAACCGGCACGACGTCCAATTGGTCGTCGGTCCATGTCACGATGTCACTAGTTACCTGTTGAATCACAAGGTCATCGATAGCGGAAATCATACCGTTCTCTTCAGCGAAGGGAACAAAAGCTTCCGGCCCAAGGACGCCGCGACGTGGATGACGCCAACGCACTAGCGCTTCAAGGCCGACCAAACGATGGGTTCGCGCGCAGGCCTTCGGCTGGTACTGGACCACGAATTGTTCATTGGCGATCGCATCGGACAACTCGCGCAGCATGGCATTGCGTGCTTCGGCGCTTTTGTTGAGTTCCGGCGAATAGAACATGATGTTGTTACGACCATTGCGCTTGGCCTGATACATCGCAATATCGGACCTGGTCAGAAGTTCTTCGGTATCACTTGCATCATGTGGGTACATCGATATACCGATACTCGCGCCGATCGTGACAGAGTGCCCGCCCAGAACGAAAGGCATCTGTAATGCTTCGAGAATTTTGGCAGCAACGATTTCAGCGTCATAGGGGCTGTTGAGAGACTCTGCAAGAATCGCAAACTCATCACCACCGAGGCGTCCGACCAGATCGCCAGTGCGCACACAGGAGCGGAATCGCATCGCAGCCTGAGTTAGTAGCTCATCACCCGCGTGGTGACCGAGCGTATCGTTGATCTCCTTGAATTCGTCAAGATCAATGAACAACAGCGCCATCAGCTCACCGCTGCGCTCGGCATGTCCGACCGCCTTCAGAAGCTGCCGATTGAATCGCTGTCGATTCGACAAGCGGGTCAGCTGATCAAAATCTGCAAGGTCGCGAAGGCGCTGCTCGCCCTTCTTTCGTTCAATCGCGTAGCGCAAGGTACGCACGAATGGCGCGCCTACGGAATCGCCTTTAGCGATAAAATCCTCGACACCTAACCTTGCCGCCGACAGCGCCATCTGTTCACGATCATCGCCGCTAAGCACAATGATTGGCATCGTCTCGTCGACTCGCTGTAAGTCCTTTATGGAACTCAGGCCGTGACTGTCCGGCAACGTAAGATCCAGCAACGTGATATCGAAAGTACCCCTATCGATCTTCTCGACCGCCTCCTCCAGTGTTTCGACCGAGGTCACGCTTATGTTGCTGTCAACGCGCTGAAGGGACATCGTCACCATCTCCGCATCGGCTGCATTGTCTTCGACGACAAGTACGTGCATATCCAATTCCTTTTGTCGTTTCGATGCGTTCTCGGCACGCCGAATGTTATTAGCGGCGCGCACCTACACGGCTTTAGTAAGGCGGGCTCGCAATAGCGTTATGTCACATCCCTTGTGACACCGTTTTTGGAGACTAAACGATTAAAGCGGGGTTTGGGAGTGCCGCTATAGCACAACGATGGATACAAGAAACCGGGGCAATTTCGCCACCGTGGAGAAAAGGGGCAACATACCCGTGGTCACTCAATCGCTTCGCAGTGTCGTGGAATCAACTGTAGAACTCGCTGCGCCGCGGGCATCTGAAGCAGGATTGAGCCTGCACTGCCATATCGACTCACAATGCGAACGCGTGGTGAATTTCGATGCATGGTGTGTCAGCCAGCTACTCTCCAATCTACTAAGCAACGCACTGAGCTACACACCCAAGGGTTGTGTTCGCGTTTATGCAAGCTGTGAGGTAGACGATGGGCAGAACCGATTCGAGCTGCGTGTGGAGGACACCGGGCCCGGAATCGCACCCGAGATACTCGATGTCGTATTCACGTTGCCGGATCAGCGCGAGTCATTGGAGCGCGCCGAGCGTGTCGGCTTCGGACTGGTCATCGCACGCCAATTGTGCGACATGCTCAATGCACAACTCACCATTGAGCAACCCGACACGGGAGGCACTGTCGCGCGCGTACACGGTGTGCTTGGTAGTTCGGATACCACAATCCGCGCAGACAGAGCGCTACCGGAGGCATTGCGCGACTCTTACGCACTGATCATCGATAGTGATGTGGCCGCACGCCGTCTACTCGAAGCCCGTTTAAGGTCGTGGGGCATCAGCGTCAACACGGCGTTGGATATTCCTTCCGGAATTACTGAGCTGCGAACAGCCGTGCAAGAGGGTCGCAGCATCGGCATGGTGTTTGTGAGCGCCGAGGTCGCCAAGCCAGCGCTGGCCACCTTTATCGAGATGCTGCGCAACGCAGAGGAGTTCGCCGACATTCTGTTGGTCATGCTCGCGCCTGACGACAACGGCAGTCAGCCCTCAACGCTGTCCGATCCGATTGCTAACACAACGCTCAGCAAACCGATTCACCCCTCAGCACTCTTCGACTGCATTACACGGCACCCTCAGGTGAAGGCACGCATGGAGAGCACTGAAGATTCCGCGAGAGACCCTGACTTCCGACGCGTTCTCTTGGTGGAAGACAATATCGTGAATCAATGCGTCGCCACCGAGATTCTCAAACGAATTGGGGTTCAGGTGCAAATTGCCAACCATGGCGGTGAGGCACTCGAATTGCTTCAGCAACAATCATTCGACTTCGTCTTCATGGACTGTCAGATGCCGGAGATGGACGGTTTCGAGGCGACACGCCGAATCCGCCAGACGGCCGAGCTCGAATCGCTGCCGGTCGTCGCTTTGACCGCCAATGCGCTTTCGGGAGACCGTCAACGGTGCCTGGACGCAGGGATGAGCGACTACCTCACGAAACCATTCACCAAAGAACAGCTTGAGACTATGCTGGACAAGTGGATTCGGTCGACGGATGGCATCAATGTCTCGGCAACCTACAGCGATGTTGTATACGTCGAGTTGATCGATGACGCTGCATTGGACCAGATTCGCATGCTCGACGATGATGGCGACAGCACCATCTTCGATGAAATTCTGGACGAATATTTTGTGTCATCCGAACGCCTTGTCGGGCGTATTCGCGATGCATTGGATAATGGCGACGCCGCCGAAGCGGGACGCTGTGCACATGCACTCAAGTCCAGCAGCGCGGCAGTCGGCCTTGCTCACTTCGCCAGTCAGTGCGCAGAGCTCGAGCAGCTGGCGCGTGACGACGATCCGAGCGCGATGCGCAGCCTGTGGGCAAACGCAGATCGTACCTTCGAGCGTTCAACAGCCGCTTTGGCAGAACGGCGCACCAAGCAAGTCGCCTGATATGGCCAACGACCTCACAGGCATCTTCGAGAGCATTACAGGTTCGTTTCCGGACCGACCCCCGCTCGTGCTGATCGTCGATGACGAAGCAACGATCAGATTGATGACCCGACGTTTCCTCGAGCATGCCGGCTTCCTCGTCGTCGACGCTGACAATGCCGAAGCGGGTATGCGAAAGATAGAGCGCAATAAGCCGGATATCATCCTGCTGGACGTCGACATGCCTGGCATGAACGGTTTCGAGCTCACGGCCTGGATTCGACAACAACCAGGGCTGCGTTATACGCCGGTCGTCATGATTACCGGTCGCGAGGATCCGGAGTCGGTCAACGCCGCCTATGAGGTTGGCGCCACCGACTTCATTGTGAAACCTATCAGCTGGTCGGTACTCTCGCACCGAGTCAGATACATTCTTCGCAGTTCGCAGACCCAGCTTGCGTTGCGAGAGTCACATTCTCGAGTCAAGGCGATCGTACAGGCACTGCCCGACCGTTTGTTCCTTCTGAATGCTCGAAACCAGGTCATTGGCGACAACGCCTCACTCATCCAATACAACTCGACAGGCACTGACCAATTGGCGCTGCGCACCGAATCTTGGGATGCACAAGAGCATATCTTGCGTCGAGAGATCGAGTCGTTTTGTACGCAACACACAGAAAAGGTGTTGGAGACCGGCGAGCCGATAGAGACCGCGATCTCACTCATGGATCGTAAAGGACGAAAACAACACTTTGAAATCCGACTGGGCAAACAGTCCGATCAAAACGTGCTCGCCGTCGTCCGCGATGTCACCGAACAGCGCGAAGCAACGGACCGCATTCACCAGCTGGCGTACTACGATCCGCTGACCGGACTGCCCAACCGGCAGTTCTTCTCCAGCGAGTTGCGTCACTGTATGGATCGCGCTCGTGCCAATGGATCGCGCTTCGCCCTGCTGTATATCGACCTCGATCACTTCAAGCGCATCAACGATACACTCGGCCACACGACCGGGGATGAACTGCTCAAGATGGTTGCCCTGCGCTTGGAGCGATGCTTGCGCTCTGAAGACACGCTCTCACGCACGGACAAAGGCGGGCTTGCGGACAGCGGTAACGTCGCCAGACTCGGCGGCGATGAGTTTACGCTGCTCGTGAGAAACGAGAAGGCGGTCGAGAACATTGAAAGCGTTGCATCACGCATCATCGAAACGCTGAAGGCACCGTTCGAATTCACAGGTCACGAGTTTGTGGTGACACCGAGCATCGGCATTGCGATTTATCCGAATGACGGCGAGGACGAAGAGACACTTCTGAAAACGGCTGACGTCGCGATGTACCAGGCGAAGCAGGCCGGGCGTTCGGGATTCTCTTTTTGCACGGAGACGACTTCGGTACGCTCGTTGGAGCGACTCGACCTCGAAATCGATCTCAGGAGGGCACTTGAGCAGGGCCAGTTTGAGTTGCACTACCAACCCAAAGTCCGCGTCGGCGACTGGCGCATCACCGGTGCAGAGGCACTGCTGCGATGGCAGCACCCGGAACGCGGATGGGTTTCCCCCGGAAAGATCATTCCGATTGCGGAAGATACCGGACTCATCGTCCCGATCGGTCGCTGGATCATTCAGGAAGCCTGTCGTCAGATGGCAGTGTGGAAGCAAGCACGTATGCCCGCTATTCCCATCTCGGTCAACTTGTCGAGTCAGCAGTTCTGGCAGGACGATGTGGCCTCAGTGGTCGAAGCGGCACTCGGGACACACGAGTTGGATGCGGAGTCGCTGCAACTAGAGTTGACCGAAGGTGTGTTGATGCAGGATGTGCAACAGACTCGTGACGCGCTGCAGACCCTACGTGAAATTGGTATCTCGCTGGCCATCGACGACTTCGGCACCGGATACTCGTCGCTCGCCTATCTGCGACAGTTTCCGATCGATTCACTGAAGATCGATCGTTCTTTCGTCTGCGATATTCCTGACGAAGACGCTGTCGCTATCTGTAACGCGATCATCAGTATGGCCGGCAGCCTGAAGCTCAAGACTGTTGCCGAAGGCGTCGAGACCTACTCGCAACTCGAGTACCTGATGCGCCGCCGGTGCGACGAGATTCAGGGATACTACTTCTCCAAGCCCCTGCCTGCCGCCGAGATTGGCGAGCTACTGCGCGACACCAAACGCTTTGCTGCCATCGTACGCAACGATCAAGCCGCGATGGTGGCTGCGAGAGCTTCGGCGATATAACCCACGCGACTGCCCGTCATTCCGGCCACGTTTACCCGGCTCGAGCCAACGATGTAGACGTGCCAGTCCTCACGCAGCTTGCCGATCGTCGCTTTGTCGATGCCCAGCAGCGAGAACATGCCCGACTGCTCGGCCACAAATGCGAATCGCTCAGCCAGACCGTGCGCTTCCAGCGCAGAGACAAAACCTCGGCGCTGCGCGGCCATTCTCTCGCGCATGGTTGCGAGCTCGTCCAGCCACGTATCGCGCAGTCCCTGATCGGTGAGAATCGTCGCAACGATTCTTGCACCGTGATCAGGGGGCATCGAGATCATGGAACGCGTGATTTTCATTAAGTGCGTGCGAATCGCTTGGGCTTGCGAAGCGGTGGCGGTAATTGCGGTCAGCGCACCTGTGCGTTCGCGGTATAGCCCAAAATTCTTCGAGCAGGAACTCACGGCCAGCAGTTCCGGCACCTGCTCTGCAAGCATTCGTACGCCTTCGGCGTCTGCGTCGAGTCCGCGTCCAAACCCCTGATAGGCAGTATCAACAAACGGCAAAATATTGCGCTCTGCGCAAATACTCGCCACCTGCCGCCAGAGACTCTGATCAAGGTCCGCGCCGGTCGGGTTATGGCAGCAGCCGTGCAACAAAATCACATCGCGTTCAGGTATCGCCCTGACATCCTCGAGGAAGCCTTCACCGTCCAACGTGCCCGTCGCACTGTCGTAATAACGCAGCGGTTCCAGATTCAGCCCAGTTGAGGAAAGCAACGGCTGGTGGTTTGCCCAGGTCGGCGTTGTCACCCAGATCGTCGCATCGGGTCGCAAGCTGGCGATGAGCTCACCCGCTACCCGCAGACCACCCGAGCCGCCCGCTGTTTGCACGGTAGTCACTCGTCCGGCTACCAACGCAGAATGGCTATCACCGAGGAGCATACGCGTCATGCCGTCATTGAATGCATCCAGACCGGCGATGCCGACGTAGCTCTTCGTGCGCTGCGCCTCAAGAATGCGTTGCTCGGCGCCAGTGACCGCCTGCAATACCGGTGTGGCGCCTGCGTCATCTTGGTAGACACCAACACCGAGATCGACTTTTTTGTCCGAGGCGTCGGCCCGATAGGCCGCCATCAAGGCAAGAATCGGATCACCGGGCAAAGGGGAAACATCGAACATCGGGACACTCCTAAAAAGACGTGCCCATAGTAACGACAGCGCGAGCTGAGTTCACCGATTGTTGGGCGTGATTCGCTCACGCCGACCGACTCAAGCGGTAAGAATACTCTCCGCCATACTCTCGAGTGAGGCGCGATCGGTGATCACGATATGTTTGCGTCGCACAGTGAGCACACCTGCCGAGCGGAGCCGACTGAAAACGCGACTCACCGTTTCGGTCGCAAGCCCAAGATGATTGCCGATATCACCGCGCGACATCGCCAACTCAAACTGATCGCCGTCCCAACCTCGCGAAGCCAGGCGCGCCGAGATATCGACGATGAAAGCCGCGATCCGCTCCTCCGCTGAGAACTCTCCTGCGTGCAACTGCTGTGCTGCAAGCTGGCC
Source organism: Pseudomonadota bacterium (assembly GCA_038521865.1). Lineage (GTDB taxonomy): Bacteria > Pseudomonadota > Gammaproteobacteria > Steroidobacterales > Woeseiaceae > CALBPI01. The sequence continues at coordinate 169,971 of JBCBKO010000006.1, forward strand.
CGAAAACAATCGGAACAGTTGCTGCTGAAGCCCGGACGCGCAGCAGGATAACTCTAGAAGCTGGCGATAATCGATGGCGCAGGTAGCTCCTTTTTGCAGAGCCACTGTGCTGTCCTGATATACGCCCATACTGACGGCATCCAGGCCAATGAGCTCGCCAGGAAAATGGAAACGACGTACCTGCTCTCGACCTTCGCGGTCGACCCGGTAACTCTTGAAGCAACCCGATCGAACCGCCATGACACCTTTGAAGGCATCACCCCGGCGAGCGACGTACTCTCCGGAGTCGACCGAGCCATCGACGTGGAGTAACTCATCGAGCTTCCTCAACGTCTCTTCATCGGATCCTGCAGCCAGACAAAACTGGCCCACCTGACAGTCGCTGCACCTCGCTTCGGCGACCTGTCCGCGCAATATCGGTGTCGTGGTCCCCATAACCTGATCCCGTCTGCGTGTGTCAGGTGAGAGTAACAGAACCGGTGTTTGAGTGCAGTGACACTAGAGCCCTGTCTTGTAACGATTTTTCGAACGTTTCAACGATACGCCCGAGGCTTTTTCGACCTCGCTCAGTTACTGTCAAAGTGTGCTGGTCAAATGTCAAAATATCGTCCACGACGAGAGGCTGGATGTACGATCCGAGCGCATCGATATATCGGTTAAAAGGTATATCAAATGAGACAGACCAGTCTCGCTCGCGACAGACGCCGTCGCACAACATGCGCTCCACGATGAATCTTGCTCGCTCGGTGGCGATATCCGCGCAGTATCCGGCTTCTATCGCCAAGCCTCCGCGCTGAGTATTGCGCATATAAGCATCGATATCCTCGGGCGCTCGGAACAGGAAGTCTTCGATTGACGAGGTTGCACCCGCACCGAAGCCGAGCGTATCCGCGCCGGCGCCGATCATATAACCCATCAAGCCACGCTGCAGCTGGCCTTGCTGTTTGGCCCGATGCATGACACTGCCCGTGAGTGTGAAATGTCCAAGGCCAATGTGCTCGTACCCTGACAGCAACAGTCGCTCCGTCATAACAGCTTCCATTTCGTCGACCTTTTCGATCTCGGGAAGCAGTGTTCTCGGAATCAAACGCTGCGAGGCATGTAATCCCGGGCGGTGCTGATAGCGCTCAGCAACAATGTTGTCCGGCCCAAGGTCCGCCAGCCAATCGATGTCGCTCTTTAGACCTTCGACGGTTTGCATTGGCAGGCCATAGCGAGTTGCAAGCGTCACATCGCGGAAGCTCGTGCGCCGCGCCGCCATCATCAGGGTGGCAAGATTCTCAGCCGATTGTTCGCGATTGATGCTGGTCTGGACCGTTTGGCTCATTGCCGGCACCCACGTGCGCATCGCGTTGATGCCCAGCATTGAGAGCTGCGCCACGTACTGCGAAGTTGCCGTTCGGGCATCGACCTCTACCATAAAATACCGGCTATTGGAGCCCGACACCGAAAAATTCTGCGCGATCTCGGTCATGATTCGACCCAGGGACGTGATCCCAAGATAGGCAGGGGAGCCGCCAACAAACCACAATTGCTCAGCAAGCCGGTCCCCGTCGATCAGCTCACTCTTTGAACGGATTTCTTTGCACAGGGCGTCCACGTAGGCCGCCATCAGCCTGCCGTTGCGCGTCACTTTCTTAAGGCGCGAGCAGTGATAGCACAGCGAGGCGCAGAACGGCAGCTGCACGGCCAGCGACAGTCGAGCCGGAATCAGCTGCTCATTCGCAGCCAACATCGCATCGCGAAATTCCATCTCTCCGATATCGTAGTCGAACTGCGTCGGCTCGGCGGTAATGCCAAGTGGCGGCATCTCTACACCGAATCTTTGAAGTAGACGGGGAATGTCCCCGGTTTTCTCTTTATCCATTGGGTCTCACCCGGACGAGATTTTGTGCAGCTCACCCTACCAGCACGATCCAGCGATGAAATTGACCCAGGTCATTTTCGCACCTGACCTTGCAAATTAATCTATCCCGCAACGCTGGCGAGAGTCCGCGTCATAACAAACCAAGATTCACGGGACATACACCATGCAAAATGCAGCGACTTATAACGACACAGTCGTGCGACAGTTTGCGCTAGCGACGATTCTGTGGGGGGTCGTCGGGATGCTGGTCGGCGTTATCATCGCCGCCCAGCTCATCTGGCCGAGCTTAAGCTTTGACCTGCCTTTCCTGACCTACAGTCGGTTACGACCGCTTCATACCAACGCGGTTATCTTCGCGTTCGGCGGTTGCGCCTTGTTCTCCACCGCCTATTACGTAGTGCAGCGAACCTGCCATACGCGCCTTGCGTTCGACAAGCTCGCGAGTTTTACATTCTGGGGTTGGCAGACAGTGATTTTGCTCGCAGCGATCACGCTCCCACTCGGAATTTCCCAAGGTAAGGAGTATGCAGAGCTGGAATGGCCCATCGATATCCTGATCGCCATTGTCTGGGTGAGTTTTGCCGTCGTGTTTTTCGGCACGATCGCCAAACGCAACGTGAAGCACGTCTACGTCGCAAACTGGTTTTACGCGGCGTTCATTCTGACGGTAGCCATTTTGCATATCTTCAACAACCTCGCGATCCCCGTATCGCTCACAAAGTCGTACCCCATCTACAGCGGTGTTGTCGATGCGATGATGCAATGGTGGTATGGCCATAACGCTGTCGGATTCTTCCTGACCGCGGGCTTCCTCGGCATGATGTATTACTTCGTGCCGAAGCAGGCCAATCGCCCGATCTACTCCTACCGCCTCTCGGTAGTCCACTTCTGGGCGCTGATCGCGATCTACATGTGGGCTGGCCCGCATCATTTGCATTACACATCATTACCTGACTGGGCACAGTCTCTCGGCATGGTGTTCTCGCTGATCCTCTTGGCACCTTCATGGGGCGGCATGATCAACGGCATCATGACCCTGTCCGGTGCATGGGACAAATTGCGTAGCGACCCCGTGCTGAAGTTCATGATCGTGGCGCTGTCTTTCTACGGCATGTCGACTTTCGAAGGTCCGATGATGTCGATCAAGACCGTCAATGCGCTCTCGCATTACACCGACTGGACGATCGGCCACGTGCATTCCGGCGCGCTTGGCTGGGTCGCGATGATGACGATCGGCTCGATGTACTGTCTGATCCCACGCCTCTATGGTCTTGAGAAAATGTATTCAACACGTTTGATCAACGTGCATTTCTGGATGGCGACGATCGGCGTTGTGCTGTACGCCGCGTCCATGTGGGTATCCGGGATTGCCCAGGGCCTGATGTGGCGTGCGATCAATGAGGACGGCACGTTGACGTACAGCTTTATCGAGTCGTTGAAGTTCACCTACCCGTACTACGGCATTCGACTGTTAGGTGGATTCATATTCTTCGCAAGCATGTTGATCATGGTCTACAACGTCTACCGGACGATTCCGAAACGCGCACCGGCAGCGGCGCCAGTCGCCCAACCGGCTTAAGGAGCGCAATATGAAACATGAAGCATTAGAAAAGAATGTCCGGCTGATGAGCGTATTGATCATTCTCGTGATCTCCATCGGCGGACTTGTGGAAATCGTCCCGTTGATGGCAAGCGGCGCGGGCACACAGCCCATCGAGGGTGTGAAGCCCTACCCTGCGCTGCAACTCGCCGGTCGCGACATCTACATCCGGGAGGGTTGCTATGGCTGCCACTCGCAGCAAGTCCGACCTTTCCGTTCGGAGACAGAGCGCTACGGACCCTACTCGGTGGCCGGCGAATCAGTTTACGACCGACCGTTCCAGTTCGGCTCAAAACGCACCGGACCAGACCTCGCAAGAGTGGGCGGGCGCTACAGTGACGAGTGGCATCGCCTGCATCTAATCAAACCGCAGGAGCTCGTGCCCGAATCGAACATGCCAGCTTATCCGTGGCTATCGGACACGCTGGTCGATGGCGACCTCGTTACCGGCAAGATGCGCGCTTTGCAGATGCTCGGTGATCCTTACAGCGATGAAGAGGTCGCGGCTGCCTTCAAGGCAGTGCAGGGCAAAACCGAAATGGACGCGCTGATCGCCTATTTGCAGGGACTGGGCCTGGCCCGGAGAGCGAGGTAGTCATGGAGCTGAGTCTGTTACGCGGCCTGATTACGGCACTTGTTTTCGTTCTGTTCATTCTGCTGACGATCTGGGCCTACAGCCGAGGTCGTTCACAGGAATTCGAAGCAGCATCACAGTTGCCGCTGCAGGATGATCCAAAACCCGCCGAGGGAGAACTGCCATGAGTGATTCGTGGAGCATTTATGTCATTGTCGGTACGGTCGCGACGTTCATCGCCACGTTCTGGCTGATCGCATGGACCGGCCGTCAGGGCCCCGAACCCACCGAAGAAGACAACACAACAGGCCATCAATGGGATGGACTCGTCGAGCGCAACGAGCCGCTGCCGAGATGGTGGCTTGGGCTGTTCGTCATCACGTTGATTTTCGGCGGCGGCTACCTGGTGGTGTTCCCGGGCCTCGGCAATATCGCGGGCACAGCGGAGTGGTCTCAGCACGCGCAGTACGACGCGGAGATCGCCGAAGCCGAAGCCGCTTATGCACCAATATTCGCGGCATTCCGGGACCTCGATGTAGGGACACTGGTACAACACGATGAAGCGTTGAGTACCGGTAAGAGCCTATACTCGAACTACTGCACCCAGTGCCATGGATCGCTCGGTTACGGGGCGGCCGGTTTCCCGAATCTGACCGATAGCGACTCGCTGTACGGATCGAGCTTCGGCGATATCGAGCGCAGCATCCTGCAGGGTCGTAACGGCATGATGCCGGCGATGGGCAGTGTACTCGGCACTGACGAGGCAATCGACGGAATGGTCGCCTATGTACGCAGTCTCTCTACAGGAGCCGACACCACTTCCGAGTCGCATACGCAATACACGGCGACTTGCTCGGCTTGCCACGGCCCGAACGGCGAAGGCAGCACGTTGGTCGGCGCACCGCGCCTCAACGACGATGTGTGGCTGTACGGCAGTAGTGCAGCGGCAGTTCGCAAGACCATCGTTGAAGGTCGACAAGGTCGGATGCCGTCACACGCAGCGCTGCTGGGCGAAGATCGCGTCCGGCTGATTGCGGCCTACGTCTACAGTCTGTCCGCCAGCGATTTAGGCGATGGTAGCGACCTCTATGGCGACGACTGATCCAGACGCGCTGACTCGTGGTCCCGGGGCCAAGGCATGGCCCCGGGCAACACAAAAGCGCGCCGTTCTTGTCTGGATCTCATTCCTGGTAGCCGCTGTCATGAGTCTTCTGTTCTTCGGTGTGTTTGACCCTGAACGCCTGCTGGAGACCGCTGCGCTGGAGTTGGGTGAGGGTCGCGAAACCGGCTATGCGCTCATGTTCTTTTTCTTTTGGTTAGGCGCCGCAGTCGCGGGCTGGTTAACGCTGCGTCTGACTCGGCGCCAGCGCCCCTGAACACGCCTATGGATACCGCGGTCAAGAAAGTGAACGAGGGGCTCTATCGCACAGAAGCGAAGATCTATCCGCGCGATGTCAAAGGTCGCTACGCCAGATTACGTCGACTCGCAATGTTCGTATTGCTCGGCATTTTCTACATCGGACCTTTCCTTCGCTGGGATGACCGGCAAGCGGTCTTGTTCGATTTGCCCGCGCGCAAATTTCATATCTTCTCAGTCACACTATGGCCGCAAGACTTTTTGTTGCTCGCCCTGCTTCTGATTATTGCGGGCGTGTCGCTGTTCTTCTTCACGGCCCTAGCAGGTCGCCTCTGGTGCGGATATGCCTGTCCGCAAACAGTCTGGACCGAAGCATTCGTATGGATTGAACGCGTCTTCGAAGGCGACCGTATGAAACGAATGAAGCTGGATCGAGCGCCGTGGAACTTCAACAAGATCTGGCGCAAGACCGGCAAACAGGTCGCGTGGATTGCGCTCGCTTTGTTCACCGGGTTCTGCTTCGTTGGCTACTTCACGCCGGTCGGTGAGCTCTATACACAAATCGTGACAGGCACCATCGGTGGCTGGGCCACCTTCTGGGTCCTGTTCTACGGTTTCGCGACGTACGGTAATGCCGGGTTCATGCGGGAGCAGGTGTGCAAATACATGTGTCCGTACGCCCGTTTCCAGAGTGCGATGTTCGATAAGGACACCTTGATCGTGACCTATGATCAGGCACGCGGGGAACCTCGAGGAGGTCGCAGTCGTAAAAACCCGGCAGCGGCCAAAGGATTGGGTGATTGCACCGACTGCACCCTCTGCGTCCAGGTCTGCCCGACCGGCATCGACATTCGTGAGGGGCTCCAGTACGAATGCATCGCCTGCGCCGCATGCGTCGACGCCTGCAACGTGGTCATGGACAAGATGGGATACGAGCGTGGCCTGATTCGCTACACAACCGAACATGCGCTGGAAGGTCGCACTACCAAAGTCTTGCGCCCTCGGATGTTCGTGTACGCAGCCGTACTCGGCGCGCTCCTATCAGTGTTTATGTATTCGTTGATCAACAAACCAGCCGTTATCGTCGATGTCCTCAAGGACCGCAACGCGCTGTATCGCGACATTGGACTACGCGGCATCGAGAACACTTACACACTGCACCTGATCAACAAGACCAACGAACGTCAGCAGCTCGCACTTTCGGTTGAGGGTCTGCCGGGCATCGAGATCACCACCGAAACGACCGTCACGATCCAGCCCGAAACCTCGTACAAGCTGCCCGTTGCCGTGACCGCACCACACGAGTCTGCGGTCGGTGGCCAGAACATCACTTTCGTTGTCGAGAGTATCAACAACGACAAGATCAATACCCGCGAAGAAAGCCGCTTCCGCGGCCCTGATGGAAATACCCTATGAAAACCAAACGTACAGGCTCTCCCTGGTATCGTGTGCCCACCGTATGGCTGGTGGTCTGCATTCCTGCACTCACCGTGTTGGGATGCATGCTGACCATTGGGTTCGCGATCAGCAACCCCGACCCGATTCTCGGCAAGACGCTGCGCCAAGTGCAGGCGGAGATGACCGAGTAAAGGCATGCATTGCTTCCACTGCGAGGATGAAATCCCGCGAGGCACCGAGGTCAACGCGACGATCAACGGCGAGGAGCGCGACTTCTGCTGCATCGGCTGTGAAGCGGCAGCGATGTTCATCGACGGCGCCGGTCTTGGCAACTTCTATGCCCACCGGGAGCAGTCCGAGCATGCGGAGCTGCGCCCAGGCACGATCGACTACGACGTCTTTGACGATCCGGCAGTTGCCGCGCCTTATGTGCGTTCGGACGACGATACGCAGTCCGCGACGCTCTACATCAGTGATTTGTGTTGTCCGGCCTGCGTCTGGTTAGCCACTGAAATTCTGGAGCAGGAACTCGGCGTCGCAGAGGTCAGCGCAAACCCGTCTACACGTCGTATCCACGTGCAGTGGCAAGACTCCTCGATCGGCCTTGCGGATATCCTGAGAGTGACTGCGCGGGTCGGATTTGAACCAGAGCCGGTGATTGCGGGCGAAACCAGCAAGCAGGAACAACGCGACTACCGTAGCGCGATAAAACGACTTGTCGTTGCGGGCATTTTCGGTATGCAAGCGATGATGCTGGCGATTGGCTTGTACGCTGGCGAGTTTCACGGGATGACCGATACCACCACGATGCTCCTGCGAGCAGCCAGCCTTGTCACCATCCTGCCCGTCATGTTTTATGCCGCGGTGCCGTTCTTCCGCGGGGCGTTGCGTGGCATTCGACACCGCAAGCCCGGTATGGATGTGCCTGTGTCTCTCGCGCTGGTTATCGCGTTTGGTGCCTCGGTCATGAATACCATTCGGCATGGGGACGCAGTCTATTTCGATTCGATCGCGATGTTCGTCGCACTGCTTTGCGTTAGCCGTTTCCTTGAAATGCGCGCGCGTCATCAGGCAGACGATCAGGCGGAGGCTGTGGCGGCGCTGCTGCCCGCCGCCGCCAAGAAGGTCGACAGCGAAGGCCGTATGATCGATGTAGCGCGCGCCGAGATCGGCTGCGACGACCTGCTGGCGCTCAGCGTCGGAGATGTCGTTGCGGCCGATGGCATCATCATGAGCGGACGTGCGGGCGTCGACGAACGATTGATTACCGGCGAGTCTCGCCCCGTTGACCGACAGGTGGGCGATACGGTACTTGCCGGAACCAGAATGGTTCATGGCAGCGTGGTGGCGCGAGTGACTGGCGTTGGCGCACAGACCCACATCGGCTCCATCACGCGCTTGATGGAGCAAGCGCAGGCACAACGCGGCACTCTGCAGGGGATCGCGGATCGATTGGCAACACCTTTCGTGTTCGGCGTCTTAAGCATCGCGTTCTTCACCGGCGTGTACTGGTATTGGAATTCGCCCGACCAAGTGGCGCGCACAGTGCTTGCGGTCCTGATCGTGGCCTGTCCCTGTGCACTGTCACTCGCGACACCGACTGCATTGGCGGTCACGGCCACCGCGCTGGCTCGACGCGGTGTGTTGTTGACGCAGGCGCGTGTACTGGACGTGCTCAAACCCGGTTGCATTGTGGTCTTCGATAAGACCGGTACGCTGACAGAAGGCGAACCGACGCTGAGGGATATAGAGACTATCGATCGACGTTTCGCCGAACAACAGCTCATCGATATCGCATTTGCGCTGGAGCGTAATGCCGACCACGCGATGGCGAGTGCGTTCGAAACGCGCAGCAAAGGCTCAGTGTCGCTGGACGCACCTACGATCACCCACGTCGGTGCCGGCGTGTCCGGCACGGTTGAGGGCATCGAATACCGCATTGGTAAGGGTAGCTTTGTCGCTGAACTCGCCGCAACGCAATCGCCGGTTGATCACGGCGTCTACCTCGGAACCGAGCACGGCTTACTGGCTCGTTTCACACTCAGTGACGAGCTCAAGCCGGACACGAAGCAGATCGTTGATGCCCTGCAAACACAGGGATTGTCAGTGGTAATCAGCAGCGGAGACAGTGCCGATACGGTCTGCGCGGTGGCCCGTACCTTAGGTGTAGAGTCCTGGTACGCGCGACAGACGCCCGCCGATAAGCTGGACCTGGTTTCAAAACTAAAATCCCGAGGCGCACGCGTCGTTATGATCGGCGATGGGGTCAACGACGCGCCGGTACTCAACGAGGCCGATGCAGCAATTGCCATCGGCAACGGTACCGCTCTGGCGCGTGCCAGTGCAGACGCAATTCTGCTCGGGGACACACTGCGACCGCTGGCCGACTTGACGGCTATCGCGCGACGCACACGTCGGACAATCCGCCAAAGCCTGGCGTGGGCCGCAGGGTATAACGCTATCGGTGTCACGCTCGCCGCCTGCGGTCTGATCACACCATGGATGGCCGCTATTGGAATGACCGCAAGTTCACTGCTGGTCATCGGCAACGCACTTCGAATCGGAGGCAGGCGGACCACTTCCAATGCACGGGATTTGAGCCCCAATAACAAAGACGCACGACGGCCGGAGGCACTGGCATGAACATACTTTTGCTGCTCATCGGACTCGCACTTGTGATCGCGGGGGTATTTGCGTGGGCATTCATCTGGGCCGTGCGCGAAGGGCAATTCGACGACATGGACAGTCCGGCCGTTCGTATCCTGCTGGACGATGATCGAGCGCCGTCCAGAAACGAGCGGAAGAAACCATGACGCTGGCACTCGTCATCGCTGCCCTCGTCGCAGGTTTCGCGGGGAGCGCACACTGCGCCGGCATGTGCGGGCCGATCGTATCGGTATTCGAAACAACCGGACATGGCAACGGCCTCGACTGGCCGCGCCGAGCGAGCTATCAAATCGGGCGACTGCTCACTTACCTCGCGATCGGCGCCGTGGTGGGCGTCATCGGCGTTGCGGCGGTTCGGGCAGGTGCACCGACGCAGACCGCATTGGTATTGCGCACGATTGCCGCACTGGCACTGCTCCTGATCGGATTGCGCCTGTCGGGCGCATTGAATTCAAATGTGCTCGACCGCGCCGGCCAGACACTCTGGCGATCGGTTGCACCGCTAGCGAAGCACGTTCTGCCGCTTTCGACACCGGCAAGAGCGCTGGCTGCCGGCATGATCTGGGGGACGCTGCCCTGTGGGCTCGTTTATGCGGCCGCTGCCTTGGCCATTGGCAGTGGCGGTCCGCTGCAGGGTGCTATCGTGATGGCCGCCTTCTGGCTGGGCACGCTGCCCGCTTTGCTCGCGATCGGCGGATTCGCCCAACGCGGCCTGCAGGGGCCAACCCGACGGCTCGCTGGCGCGTTTAGCGTCGTCATGGCCATAGGCGCGCTCGGCATGATGTTGATGCCGAGTCATTCCCATAGCGATGGCACACACGAATCTGCACATTCAGTGCACAAATCCCACGATTCTGCGCATATGCACCCCAAGGAGCATATTCAGTCATCGGAAGAACCCATGGTGAACGAGCACGAAGGCCATTGATTTCCTGACCTTTAGCCGATCCAATTTCGACAGAAACCGAAAAAACCTAGAAAACTCTGGAACGCATTCGCAAAAAAGCGCTACAGTGATTTTGAAGCAGGACGCTTCCACTCATTAAGGATCGATGCGCGCTCAGGGAACGCATTTGGCGCTTCGGTTCTTTTGCGACCACAATCACCAGAGGCAGACCGGGATGTCAGCTGATCAAGGTGCAGAACTAGCGCACGATCTGGAGCGGATCCAGAAGTATTTACTCCACGTACTGTCCGAGGGCAGAGCCGGCTCGAGGGAAGATCGCCTGCCACGGGCATCTACACCTCAAGCACGCAAGCTCTTGACACTCATTCGCACCATGCAAAAGCGCAGTGGTGATGAAGACGGTGCGACCACAATCTCCAGAATTCTCGACGATGCGGGCCAGACTTACTGGCTCTGGGATATTCAATCGGGTGATTTAAAGTTCTCACCGGGCTGGGCGCGCCTTACCGGCCTACCTGAGCATTACGACAGCGTCGGGCTTGAGCCATGGCTGTCTCGCGTTGTCGCCACCGACCGAGTCCGATTGATGGCAGCGGTACGCGACCATTTGGGCGGCAGTACAACGCGACTCGAAATCGACTATCGACTCCAGACCGCACGTGGCGAGGTTCACTGGTTCCGCTGCACGGGCCAGTGTGAGCGCGATGAATACGACAACCCTATTCGCCTCGCAGGCACCCATCGCGATGTCACTCTCGAGCACCAACGCGACGAACAAGCAAAACGCGTCGGTGCAGGCGGTGGAAAACGCAGTCGGACAACAGAGCTGATCTGTGATGCGCTGTCTAACGGCGGCGTGGTGCCGTTCTTTCAGCCGATCGTCCAGCTCGAGGACCGCAAGCTGCAGGGTCTCGAGGCCTTGGTCAGGTTGCACGACAAGAGTCGCGGCATCATCGCGCCTCGCGAGTTCATTGCCACCGCCGAAAGGTCGGATCTCATTGTCGCTTTAGGGGATCGCGTGCTCGAACTCGCCTTACGCGGCCTTGCCAGTGCAAGAGAAGCTGGCAAACTCGATCCCGACGCGTTTGTCAGCGTCAATATTTCCGGGCGCCAGCTACTTGAAGGCGACCTGCCTTCAAGAATTTCTACTGCACTGCAGCGCGAGTCTCTGCCACCGAGTTGCCTACAGCTTGAACTTACTGAAACGGTATTGATCAGTAATCTCGCTTTCGCGAAACGCACACTCAACGCGCTGCGAAGAGCAGGCATTCGCATTGCACTCGATGATTTCGGTGCAGGGTACTCCTCGCTGAATTACCTGCAGGAGCTTCCGATTGATGTACTCAAGGTCGATCGACGTTTTGTTCGCCGGGTCGACCGGAACCCTGCACGCATCGCCATTCTGAGAACCATTACCTCACTGGCAGACGCGTTGAAGATTCCGCTAATCGCTGAGGGTGTTGAAACCGAGGCCGAGGCCGCAACCCTGCGAGAACTCGGTGTCACCTATGCACAGGGGTTTCTCTTCTCAAAACCTGCGCCACTGTCCGTGCAAATCGCACTAATCCAGGAACAAGGGCGAGGCGACCAGAGAATTGTTCAGATGTGATCGGTAACCGCGACGGCGTTGTCTCGTGGCGGTCTCACCCACAACCACGTCAAAAACCAGAACTGCATCAACAAAGAGAAATTCCACTCGATGATGTTCTCGGCAACATCGTCTTTCAAACCGAAACTCCCAAGCGGTACTTCGGCAAGTGCGAGAACGCCCATCGCACCGAGCAGGACCCGCTGCACAATCAGTATCGCGCGGGGACGGTGGTCGGCGCTAACCGCAGCCAAACGCCGTGTCGCAATAATCTGCGCGACGAAGGTTCCGAGAAAAAATACAAATACGCCATAACGACGCATCAATCGATAAATATCACCGGACGAACCAAGAAAGATGGTGTAGAGCACGAGAAACGCCGATGCAATAATCGCCAGTCGCAGCATCCATGTTCCGGCATCGTTTCGAGCTGAAAACCAGTGTTCGAGTTGACGCCAAAATGCCACCAACAGAAGACTCTGTGGAAGCATTATCGCTTTGAAGATCCAATAGCTCGCGCCATATCGCCCGGTCGAGCTGATTGAGGTGCAGCCTTCCACATATGGGAAACACCCGGGGATGAATCCGCCGGCAATCGAAAGCCATTGATTGAGGTTGACGCAGGCGATCGGTAAGAGCGCAACTGTGACTACAACCCACGGTGAAAGCCGATCCTTCTCGAGCATTGAAATCACCGGAACAAAAAAAGGCCGAGGCGTACTCTACGCACGCCTCGGCCCGCGGAGCAAGTGCGTTAACCGACAGCCGGTGTCGGCGTCGGGAGGCCCCCATCCTCGTCAGCATTGTCCCGCTTTAAGACTTGATCCACCGCCGCGCGGATTGCATCTGCGCGATGCTGATAGTGTGTATCTTTCGGCAAGCAGTGATCCGCCTCCATCGCCCTCAACACACGACGCACCTCATCGCGCATGCCAGTGGTGTAAACGATACGATTCATCTGCTTAGCGTCGCAGATCACCGTCTCAACCGCCCTCGCCGCGGAAACATCCAGGAATGGCACCCTGTGGAAATCCAAAATCAGGGCCATGCTGTTCTTGCTGGCGCGTTCGCGAATACTCAAGCCGAGATCCGTTGCCGCCCCAAAGCTTAACGGGCCACCGAAGTCGAAAAGCAACACGCGATCATCTGCAGATTTGAGTAGAGCGTCTTCCTCAGGCGTAATGCGCGCTTGCGTCCCCTCGCTTTTCACTTCCGCGAGTTGAAGATCGGCCAACTGCTTCACGAACGCTAGCGAGGCGAGAACGACGCCGACGCCAACGGCCCATATCAAATCTACAAACACGGTCAGGCCAAGCACTACCGCCATCAACGCAAGATCCCAACGCGGCCCGCGGTGAGCACGTTTGAGGTAGTTCACGTCGATAATGTCGTACCCCACCTTAATCAGAATGCCAGCAAGCACGGCATGTGGAATCTGCGAGGCGAGTGGTGCAAGTACAAGCACTACTGCCAACAGGACGACCCCATGCAGCATGCCTGAAATCTTCGTGGCTCCACCCGTGCGAATATTCACGACGGTGCGCATCGTTGCGCCGGCACCAGGAATGGCGCCGAACAGCCCCGCCAGGGTGTTACCGATGCCCTGACCGATCAACTCCTTGTCGGAATCGTGTCGGGTACGCGTCATGTTGTCCGCAACCAACGACGTCAGGAGACTGTCGATGGCGCCCAGAATGGCGAGGATGAATGCCGCCTCAAACACAAGCCATGCGGTATCGCGTGAATCGGGCAACGCAGGCATCACAAACTCGGGGAAACCGGTCGGGATATCCCCCAGCAAAGGCGAGCCTGGGAAAAAGCGACTGAGGAGCGTTCCGATCAGAAGCGCCGCCAACGCGCCCGGCAAGAATACACCCCACTTTTTCGGCCAATAGAAGACGACAAGCAGTGTGACCACGCCCACGATCAGGGCCGGAAATACAGGATCCGCTACCGCTCCAGGAATCGCGCTAAGTGCCGGGACTGTGCCTTTTTCGAGCGGCTCATGACCGAATAATCGAGACACCTGTAGTGCAATGATGATGCAACCGATGCCACTCATGAATCCCGAGATCACGGGATATGGCACCAAGCGGATGTATTGGCCAAGCCGGAAAACACCGAACGCAATCTGAAGTAACCCAGCCAGCACCACCGCAGCGAACACGAGGGCCACATTGCCGGAGAGCGTGCCAAAAATACCGGCAAAAACCACGACCATCGGCCCGGTCGGACCGCTGATTTGTGAGCCAGTGCCACCGAACAGACTGGCGAAGAACCCAACAAAAATCGCGCCCCATAAACCGGCAATCGGCCCGGCGCCGGACGCCTCTCCAAAGGCCAGCGCCAGTGGCAACGCGACAACGCCGGCAGTTAGTCCGCCGTAGATATCACCGCGAAGGTTTGATGTATCAAAGAATTTCATCATCGTGCTCCTCAGGCGCTGCACTCATGCTCGTGCATCGCGGCATGCGCCATATCACTTGCATAGTGCGTATCGACGGACTCGAACTTGCCGCTGGCTTCGTCAAGGGCAGTCACGCCACCCGTGCGAATGTCATAGATCCAGCCATGTAACGTGACCTCACCGGTCGCGAGCCGTGCCGCAACGGACGGGTGCGTCTTCAGGTGTTGCAGCTGCAGTTTCACGTTCTCTTCCAGCAACATCTGCATGCGAGCTTCCGGCGTGAGTTTGGAGCCAACCGTGTTGACGACCTCAACCGCTGCTCGGGCGTAGCCGAGCCACTCACGAACATGGGGCAAGCCGTCCAATCCTTCCGGATTCATCGCACCCTTCATCGCACCGCACTCAGTGTGTCCACAGACCACGATATGCGGTACGCGCAACGCAGCGACCGCAAATTCAATCGACGCAGTCATGCCACCCGTATGGTTGGTATGCGGCGGCACCACATTGCCCGCATTACGACAGATGAACAGTTCACCCGGTTCGGTCTGCGTGATCATCGCTGTCTCGATACGAGAATCAGAACAGGTGATGAATAACGCCTCGGGCGACTGACCATGCGCCAGTTTCTCAAAAAGATCTTTCTTGCCCGGGTACACCCGTTTCTGAAAGTCCACTACACCACTAGCAAATTTCGGCATGTTAGTCTCCTTCGCTCAGAGTCAATTTGACCCTGCCCACATTTCACGAACAGTTGCGATTTGTCCCTCGCTGACGCCTTGCATCCGTCCCTCTACAAATGCCAATCCATCCACAATCCATCGCGCCAGCTCAGGCTGGGTTAAGCGATAGAAGTGATGGCGCCCATCACGGCGCTCCTCGACCATCCGGTGCGCACGCAATTTGCCCAGGTGCTGGGACACGCGTGTGCCAGGAAGATCGAGGCGATCGGCCAAACCGTTGACATCAAGCTCACTGGACGCGAGCTCTTCGATGACGCGCACCCGATCCGGATGCGCAAGCGTTTTAAAAATTTCCGCGAGTTCCCTCGCGACAATTTGACGATTTGGCATGAAGTCCCCACTCCTACTAAGTCTCGTCAACCTGTATTTAGCGAATGTCTAAGTTCCCCGGACACTTGTCTAAATACATAAACATCTTCGAAGATTCGAAGATATATGACTATGAAGATGCTAAGACTCAAGGTCAAGGATTTTCGGCACAGTGTGGAACGCTAGGGGTGGTGCAGCTCAGTGGCTGGATCCAACGCGCGCAAATCCAACCACTCCATCAGCAGCTACTCCCCGGGGCACCTTCGTTAGAGAACCGAGGTAACAGTCCTCCAGCAATCCAGCGAGTTGGTTGAAATCCGGCATGAGTCGATCATACCGGACTCAATAATCGTCAGAAGTTCTGGTGCAGACTCAGCTGCCACTGTCCTTTTTCGACGCCATTGGAGTGCTGGTACATGTAGCCCGCCTGCACTTTGGTACGCTCTCCAGCCACGTAGCCAAGCGCGAGGTAAGTACGATTGCGATCATAGGTGTCGACGCTGCGCCCATCACCAACATCTCGCTCACCATTGATAAACAGCTCGTTGTAGACCGAGGCATAGAGGCCACCGACCGACATCCCCCTTGACATCAATGGGTAGTCGGCGAACAGCGCATACCGAAACCGTGTTCGAAAATCCTGACCGTCGACCCACCTTTGCTCGAATCGTAAACGGTGTCGGATACGCCATTTCTCTCCCCAACGCTGCGAGATTAAAGCCTCTTGGTAAATTCGATCTTCGCGGGAACTGGCGTCGCTAGGGCCAAAGACCCCGGAGCGAATGTTTGCGTAGCCAAACGTGTAGAGTGTATTGCTGTCCTTAGGCCGATACGTGACGCCAGAGCGCAACAGCCACTGCTCAAGGTCACCCCCCGCATCCCAGTTACGATTCTGAAAATCGCCCTGCACGCCCCAGCGACTATCATCGAATGACGCGTTCCAGAACAGCATGTACCAGGCGCCGTTTTGGCTTTCATCGACTTGCGCAAAAACAGGCGTTCCAGATGCGGCGAATGCCACCAGTATTCCGAGTACCCAACGTTTCATGGAGCGATCCCTCGCAAATTTGCTCAATGAAGCGCGTAGCGGCGAGTTCCTGTTCAGGTTTAGTTAGAATAATAAAATCAAGAACTTCCCTTCGAGCACGCCGATGTCGCAACCTTCTCGGCAGGTACAAAACCGAGCAATGGCCATCGATCGACTGCGCACTGCGATGATGTGCATCGTGATGTTCGGTCACGCGATGCTGCCCTACGTAACGACACCGCGACGGTTCAAGGACCCAGCCACGAGTATCTGGTTCGATTGGGTCGGTATCTTCCTGTACGGATTTGCGATGCCAGCGTTTTTTGTCACCGCCGGGTTTGCTGGTGCGGCGTTGTTTTCGAAGCGTGGCAGCAGTGCGTTCTGGAAGCATCGTTGGCAGCGACTGGGCATTCCATTGCTGGTTGGATACGTGTTGCTGACGCCGCTCACACGGGCCGCTTATGAGTTCGCACAAGTCACTGCTCTAAATGACTCAATCGCCGCTGGCTGGGCACAGCTGCTGAAGGGCGACTGGCTGCGCTGGTCCAAGCTCTACCATCTCTGGTTTCTCGCCTCGCTGATTCTCTTCTCTGGCCTGTGGCTCGCGCTTCGAAGCGTCTACCTGCGTCTGCCAGCGCCGATGACCCATCGCCTGTCGACGGTGTTCGGCCGAGTGATGCAATCGGGTGGCGCAGCGCTCGTCCTGGGCTTGATCACCGGCATACCGATGGCAATGTCCTATATCAGCGGCACTGGACAAGGCACCGATGGTTGGATGCAAACGGCCCTCCTGATGTATTTCGGTCTTGGATGGTGTTTGTACGTTACTCGAGGCGCTTTACAGGCACAGGCCCAGCATTGGCCACTCGCGACTATGGGTGCCCTGGTCTTCATGCCACTGTGTGCCTGGTCGACACAAATTCGATTGTTTGCCGAGGGCACCAGCGACATTCCGATGGGGCTAGTAGCAGGCTTTTCAAACAGCTTGTTGGGCGCGTTCGCCACCATCGCACTGCTGGGTATTGCACAGCGTTGGATGGAGCGCGAAAGCGAGGTTGCCGACTATCTGAGCGCGGCCTCCTACTGGATTTATCTCGTGCACTATCCGATCGTCGTTGCCGCGGGTGGCATCATATCCGTCATCGATAGCACTGCCGCGATCAAATACCTGCTCAGTGTCGGCGTTGCTGTACCGATCATTTTCCTGAGCTTCGAAATCCTTCGGCGCACCCGAAACCGCCCTCGAACCGCTTGAAACTCAGATACCGAAATCGCTTAGAACTTTTTGCAGAGTCTCGACAGTCAGTGGTTTGCCGATGAACCCGTGCACGTGCGAGTTGAACTCCGCACGTTCTCTGTCCTTTGGGTTTAGACTCGTAGACACCATGAAGAGCAATTTTTTCGCTCGGCGCTCGGGTGGCAACTGAGCGTAGGTAACCAGGAATTCAAAACCATCCATCCTCGGCATATTGATGTCGAGGAAAATAATATCAACTGGATGCTCAAGACTATCTGCGGTGAGAAAATCGAGTGCCTGCTCGGCGTACTGGTAGACCGTCACTCGATTCGCAAAACCGGCTTTACCAATGACGCGCTGATGAATGAAGTTGTCATCGTCGCTGTCGTCGATCAGCATGACATGGTTGACTGGATTCATGCGACGGGTGTCACCCGAGGTAACTGGAGCGTAAAGGTACTGCCGACGCCGGTTTGAGACTGTACTGTCATTTCTCCACCGCACAGATTCGCGATTCGGCGACAGACCGCAAGCCCGATACCTGAGCCCGGATAGTCGGTTCGCGTATGCAGCCTTTGGAACAGTTCGAAGATCTTTTTCTGGTGCTCCTCTTCAATTCCTATCCCATTGTCTTGAACTGATATCCGTATTTCACTACGGGTTGTCTCTCCGCTTATCGTTAGTGTCGGCACCTCTCCAGCTTTCTTGAACTTCAGTGCATTGGTGACCAGGTTCGAGAAGATCTGGCGGAGCATCGATTCTGAGCTGTGAACCTCAGGCAGGGCACCCATCGTGATTTTTGCACCGGCGTTGGTGATCGCAGAATCCAGATCAGAAAGCACACTTTTCAATAACCCTTCGAGATCAACAGTGTTTAACTCGATGTCTTTGGCATCAATGCGTGAATAATCGAGCAAGCCTGTGACCATCGACTCCATATTGCCGGCGGCAGTACCAATGCGGTTGAGAAGCGTCGCTTGCTCGTCCGACAGGTTGTCAATGTGATCCTCCAGACATATATCTGTAAAGCCTCGTATGGTGTTTAGTGGTTCACGCAAATCATGCGACGCGATGTAGGCAAGTTGGCGCGAATCTTCGGCATAGCGCCGAACTGATTCTTCCGCACGTTTGAGGGGTGTGATGTCAACGTGGCAGCCGACCATGCGGAGCGGGTTGCCGGCTTCATCCCATTCAACGACACGCCCGCGGCACAAAACCCAAACAATCGATCCATTCTTGTGGAAATAGCGCACCGTGTTGTCGTATGGCGTCTCGCCTCGGCTCGACACGTGAGCCTCAAACACCTCAAATACACCTGGCAAGTCTTCAGGATGGATGATTTTCTGCCATGAGTCGGGCTTGTTGGGAATTTCTGAATCGGTGTAGCCGAACATCGATTTGAAAGACGGCGACATGTACTCGTAATCATCCTGAATATGCCAGTCCCAAAAGCCAGCCAACGTGTTCTCCAGAACCGACTCGAGCGCTATCGAACGATCGGCGAGTTCGGCTTGAACATTTTTAAGCTCGTCCACATCAATAAAATTGAGCACAGCGCCGGCACGCTCATTTTCTGGACTAAAAAATGGAACCACTCGAATACTGAACCAATTCCCCTGTTGGTTACGGCTCTCGTAGGTGACGAGGTCTTTTTCACCATTAAGAACGGCTGAAATACCAGCACCGAGATTTTTTGAAGTCTCCGCAGACAGATCGGGCGTAAAGTGCGCTAGCGGGCGTTGGAGGTCAGTATCCCGAAGGTGGAATACCGCATCGACTCCCGGCGTGAACTTTCTAATACATGCGTTCTCATCCAACCAGATCGTTGCCACTTGGGAGCTGTCGAGCAAACTCGCCATATCGGCGTTCAAAGAGATTAGTTCGTCATTCTTGGTTTGAAACTCTGCGTTGACCGTGACGAGCTCTTCATTGACGCTTTGCATCTCCTCATACGTACTTTGAAGTTCCTCATTCGAGGATAGAAGTTCCTCGTTTGTGGTTTGCAGCTCCTCATTGCTTGCTTCAAGCTCTGCGATCGTCGTTTTCAGGAATTCTTGCGTGTCGGCGAGTTCCTGTTCGAGCTCGGCAATGTAGTTGTCCGACGCGGCCTCAACTCCTGCGTCGGTACTGGAGGATAGCTGCGGCGTCACCGGGTCGTCGTACAAAACCAGTACAAACCGCTTTTCAACCGACTGGTCGCCCGGACCCAAGAGACTCAGTGTCGCGATCGCGTGTCCAGCTCCGCTGTCAGTCTTGAAGGGAATTCGCGTTGTCTTTGATTCCTCGTCAGCCTCGTTAGACAACAATTTACGTACCTGCAGGCCAAGCGACACTGCAGCACGTTCAGGCATCATTGACAGTAAATCTGCAGAAAAACCATCTTCCGGCATATGCAAAAAGCGCTTGTAGTCGCCAGCCGACTCCAACACCTTCCACTCTTCATCGACAACTACAGCACACATGCCAGGAGACTGAGCGAGCACAGCCCGTAACATCGCTCGACTTTGCGCCGCTTGTAGCGAGCGCCGGCCGAGTCTTGTTGCCGCCGGCAACTGATAACTCCTTACCGATGGAAACTTCGACACTTGGCTCATTGCTTTGGTTATCGGAATCTTTCGATTTCGGAAAATTCTGTGTATGCGCTCCACAGCACTGAAAGACCCACTCCGTGTGCCAAGACTCTCGCTAGGCCCAAGGAACAAGAAACCATCGCGACGCAGGGAAAACCCAAAATTATCGAGCAGACGATCCTGAATATCTCGATTCAAGTAGATCAGTACGTTGCGACAAACGAGCAGATCGACATAAACGAAGGGTGGCGAATCAATGAGATCATGCCGAGAGAACAAAACCTTGCTTCGAAGCTTCGTAGAGACCTCGTAACCACGACCGGTTCGAGAAAAATATTTTTTGAGCCGCTCCGGACTTATGCACTCCTCGATGGATACCGGATAGACACCTCGACTGGCTTGCTCCAGCGCGGCGCTGTCGAGGTCAGTCGCAACAACCCGGAAATTGCGACTGATATTGTTTGCTCTACAGTATTCATCGCACAACATAGCGAGCGAGTACGCCTCTTCTCCCGTGCAACAACCTGCCGACCAGATCTTCGCCTCGGGTCCGTCATCATGAATGATATTGGGGATTACCTGTTCTGCCAGAACTCGCCAGGCTTCAGGGTCACGGAAAAACTCCGTCACGCTCACCAATAACTCGCTGGCCAAGTGCCCTGCCTCATTGGCATCGCTGGCAACCAGAGCCGCATAGCGATCGAGCGTCGACTGGTTGGTGAGCATCATTCGCTTTGCGATACGTCGGCACACCATAGGTCGCTTGTAGCCAGCGAACTGCACCTGCCAGTCGGGGTTTGCGTCGCTAAGACTCAGCAGCAAGTGGGTCACACCAGCAGGGTCGTGCAGCAACGCGTCTTCGAACGCCCCATCATCTGAACCTCGCCTCATAATGTAGTTGCTGATCGCAACCGGCATCTCGTGGGGCTCGAGGATGTAGTCGGTACTCGACGTGTTGATCGTCGCCAACGGCATACTGTCGAATTCTGCGGTTTTTGGATCCTGTGCGATCACGATACCGTCGACCGCCTTGACCGCCGCAACGCCCCGGCTGCCGTCCGATCCAGCGCCGGACAGAATTACAGCGACACCACGAGACTGCACCCGATGCGCAAGTGCATTCAGAAAAATATCGATGGGCAAGTTAACGGTGGGTTTTGTTGCCCGCTCCAGCAATCCAAACACCAACCCGTTGGCTGTGTCTCGCAACTCAAGGTTCGCACCCGGCGGGATGAGATATATCGAGCGCGGCAGCAACTTCAGGCCATGCGTGACCTCGACAACCGGCATCTGAGTCTCTTTCATCAGGATGTCCGGCATCATAGATATGTGGTCATCCGCAAGATGCTGAATGACGACAAAAGCTTGTTGCTCGCGGGCCGCCTCAGGCACGTTCCTGAAGAACGACTTGATTGGCCCAAGCCCTCCCGCAGAAGCTCCAATCGCAACAACATAAAAGTCGTCCGCCGACTCTGCCACCATATCCCTGGCCTTTTTTTCTTATCCCCTATGCAAATATTACCGAAGTATTCATTCGAAAAAAAACTGTGGTTAATGTCGGGCGATTGATGGCGGTTGACAGCCCCGCAATCTCATTTGAAGCGCCTCTCGAATCGGACCCCGAGCGTCAGGGTGCTCGACTCGAGATTGTTGTAACCGGTCAGCGTCTCGTAGTCGACGTAGGCCGAAACACCACTCTCCATGACGAGCGAGACACCCGCTGCCAATTGGAAGAAGCTGGAATCTGGCGCATCGGTAAAGAATCGGAATCTCGTTGCCCCTGGGTCATTCGCAAAGCGCGCGGTGATGACACGCAGGTCATCTTCCATCTCATGTTGCGATGCCAAACGCAGGTGCGGCACCAGAACCCCCCAACTCGCGCTATGGGTGTATGACATCCGCAAACCGGCCGACCAAATCTGAGACTGGACCGACTGCTCATCGAAGGCGAGCTCCCAGCCCTGCCCCTGAGTCTCACGGTACGCATCGATGTTCGTATCCAAATAGTCGTAGCCTACGAACGGCACGAAAAGCCATCCATCGCGATCGATGTTGTAGCCAAAGTTGGCGCTGAACACGCGCTGGTCACCATCGGTTTGCCCAAGCGCAGTTGTGTCAACGCCGCCCATGGCATCCATGAAGTTCAGGGTGCGCTCGGTATCGAAATCGATTCCGCCGAATAGCGCCAGCATGTCGACATAGAATCGATCGGTGAAGTAGGTGCCGTAAACCGAGTACGTCAGACTGTCAGAATCCAGCGTGCTGCTCGATCCATTGTAATCCGCGTCCGCGTTCGCAAACCCAATCGCCGCACCTAGTGCGATATCGTTTCGGAAGCGATAATCGACACCAGCGGTGACGCCCAGTGTTTCAAAGTCGAAACCGTTTTCCGTCGCCGTTGCGCCTTGGTCACCAAAGTTCAGTCGGCCATTGATGAACATACCCCAACGGCTGTCCGCCAAGAGTGCGTTCTCTTCTTCCTCGACGGCCCGACTGGCCAGCAGTCCACGCGGGAGCGTTTTGCCCTGCACATTCAAAGCGAGACCTTGCGCATTGATACCACGCGCGCCGCCGCGAAGCGCAGCCAAACGAGCATCAATATTCTGCGTCTGTGTATTCAGGATCTGAGTACTGAGCGTGCTCTGCGCGAAGACTTCCTCCCCCGCGATCTGGCGCAATGCATCTCGCACCTCGTCTGTGTTGTCGGAACCGTCTGTTGGATTCGCAAAATCAATCAGTGCATTGCATCGACTGGCCAGCTGCGCGGTACCGCTCTCATTCTCGGTTTCGCCAGGACTCGTCTCCGATGCGTTCAATCGAGCACAAACCGTGTCAATCGCACTTGCAAGCTCCAACTCCTCTGGCGTGAGGGCAAGTGAGGACAGACTTCGTCGCCCGCCTGGCGTGCCAACGGTCACGGTCACCTGCGCTGCCTGGTCAATCGTGTTCGCATCGCCGTCAGATACTGTGTAGAAGAACGTATCCGTGCCAATGAAACCGGTGTCCGGCGTGTAAGTGATCGTGTCCCCGGTGGATTGTTGATTAATGACCGCAGTGCCGTTGGTGGGCTCGGTCACACTGACGATCGTGAGGTTCTCAACGCCACCATCGTCGATATCATTCGCCAGCACATCGATTTCGACAGATGCGCCGGACTCAACTTCGGTCTCGTCGTCTGCCACCGGTTGTGGCGAGCCGTTCGGCGCCTCGACCGTGATGGTCACCGTTGCAGTACTCGTATCGCCGCTGACCCCAACCGTGTAGATAAACGAGTCCTGACCGGCGAACACCACACCACCTGGCGTAGTCGCAGGCGGTGTGTAACGCACACAGTCCTGGAAGAAATCATCATCGAACGTCACGCAGGTTGCCGCATCGAGAATCTCGACGTTTCCGCCGTTTGTGCTCGCCGATACGGCCACCAACTGGTCACCGGAGATCAACGTATCGTTGCCCAACACATCCACAACAACTGCCTGCTCAACCGGCGTGGTGGCAGCATCGGCTAACAGATCGCGCATAGGGTTGCTGTTATCGCCTTCTACGGTAACGGTGACCGTCGCGGTGTCTGCGTTGCCCGCCTCGTCGGTAATGGTGTAGGTGAACGTGTCTATACCCGAGAACGGGTTATTGTTCGCGTCCACCGACGGTGCATCGTAGAACACGCACTGCGTCGTGATGCCGGGGAGGTCTTGCGAACACACGAACGCATCCTGAATGATCGCGAAACTCCCGGCAGCACTATCTGATACAGCAGTGATCGTGGTACCCGCCGGCAGTGCGTCGTTCGCCAGTACATCAATCGCAATCGTCTCGGCAAAGCGTGCATTGGCCGTGTCGTCGACCGCATCAATCGCAACCGCGGATGTTCCTACCGTGAAGGTCGCCGTACCGCGCACACCCGTCGCAGAGCCAAAGGGGTTATCAGTGACGCAGTATTCAAACGAATCCGAGCCGCCGGGCCAGCCGGTGTTTGGCGTAAAGATCAACGATCGAGGGTTCTCGATGTTCACGCTGATGGTGCCATTCTGCGGCTGCACAAAGCAGGAGAGATCTGTGAATCTCAGCGTGGAGATACCGTCAAAATCAGTTGCAGGGCCGTCAGAGCTGATGATCGGGAACACCAGCGGCACTGCGAGCGAAGCGAACTCAAAATTGGCTGGGCCGGTAACGGGCGCCTGGTTTTGAATATCGTCACATCCGTTGGCCGTATCGACCACAGGCGTAAGATCACGAGCGCCATTCTGGAACCGAATCTCCGCCTGCGCCGACTGTGTGCGATCACCCGCAATCAGCGAATATCCGACCGACCAAGGCTCAGCTGCCGAGTTGTCGTTACCCCATTCAATGCGGATACAGGCATTGCCCACGCGTTCAGCTCGCAGGCTCGGCGGACCGTTGCTGGTGTTGAAGCTATCGATCACGTAGATCGGTAGCGGCGTCCCTGTCACCAAGCCCGCCTCATGCACGTTGAACACAATCGAGCCTGGCTCGGCAATGTTGTCATTGAAGGTACCGTTCGCAGCCTCGGGCATCGCGTGAGCATTCAAGGACAGCCCCGCGATCGCGGCGAACACGAAACCCCGCCAACTGATGCAATTCCTGAACATTAAGATTCTCCCCTGCTTTTCGACGCCGGTATCTCGTGTCACGGTCGCCGTATTTGATCGTAATCAATCACCTGTCTGATCGGACTCCGCGAGTACCAATGATCGAGGCACGAAAAAGAAATCACCGACCTCGTGTCCGGCGCGCCGGAGCGCCTTGATCTCTGGCTCCTGACTGTAGTCCTGCTCTGCCGCTGCAGAGACTACTCTGTCGCGCAATCGTAAGAACAATGACGGTGTCGTCATGAGACCATTATTGGCCTCAAGCTCATCGATGAATGCTCGGGCAAAAACCGAGTTGCCGCTGCCGCCGACATCGAGCACCGGACGATCGCCACCGGATGACACCATCAAACGAGAGCGTTTATCGAAGCGTCTGCGAATGAACCCATCGCTGGAGAACACGCGATCATCGCCACTCAACATCATGCGCATCCCCGGATCATCACTGGTCAGCACCCCCGAGTAACAGGAGTCAGCCAACACCAGCACGCGCTTCGCCTCGAAGTTGCCCATGTGGCTCGTGATCTGCTCAGTAGGTACCCAATACGTATCCACCGGTGGACGATCCGCATTGACCGGTAACCAATAGCCGGTCTCCGTGCCGTCAGACCCGATGCGACTGCCATGGCCTGCATAGTAGATCAGCAGGTTATCGTCAGGTCCGACAATCGCATTCAGATTGTTGATGGCTTCCAGCACCGTCACGTCGTTGGCATCACGTACGAGCTGTACCGTAAATCCGTACTTGTCCTGCAGCACGTTGGCGATTCGCTCTGCATCGGACAGCGGCGTCGCAAGGTTCTCCATGCGGTCGTAGTTCTGGTTGCCGATGATCAGCGCGTAGTAGCGACCAAAGTTTCGGTCCCGCAAGCGCAACCCCGCCGATGTCGCAAACTCTTGTGTAGGCAGTGCTTGCGGCGACGGTGCGCGAAGCCGCGAGCGTGCTGTGACGGCTGCTGATTGCTCCACCTTGATACGTGCTTGCCAGGCGAGCAGCGCCTCGAGATCGGCGTTCTCGGCAGCACCACGAGCGACGTCGCTCTGCAGTTGTTCGATTTGTTTTTGCAGCAACTGGAGTTCGCGGTTCTTTTGCTGAATCTCTCCGTCGAGTTCCTGACGCAAGGCTTCGAGCTCCTGATCCGCCGCGGACCGATAGAGCAGGTCATCTTCAGACAACCCCCAAGACTGACGGTAAAGATTAAGCGCCTTGAGGCGGTCCTGCTCGACACCGCGACCGAGCTCGTACAACGTGCCGAGGTTCAGCATCGCGCGCTCATCACCCTGAGCCGCTGCCTTGGCATACCAGATGACCGCCGCTTCATAGTTCGGCTCGCCGCCGAGTCCCCGCTCAAAAATCTCACCAACCGTGTTCTGGGCTTCCGCGTCGCCGGCCTCCGCCGCACTCATCCAGACATTTAATGCCGATTTGAGATCCGCCCGATCGTAGGCGACATATTCACCACCACGCACCCTGCAATCGCTGGCGGTCGTGCGTGTCGGGCGACGCGGCGAAAGAAAAGTACGCCCGCCGAGTTGGCGCACCTGCCCTGGCAGCAGGCAGTCGACAATGTAGAGCGCGGAAACGTCGGTGCGCCCGGCGACGGCCTCGCCGGCGGGCGTCGTGGGCTGTGCTGCGCACCCTGTGAGCAGCAGTCCGGACGCCAGGCATGCGCTCAAGAAACCGCGATATTTTTGTGCTCTTTGTTGTTTCATGACAGTCCTTACGCGAAAGCTGTCGGTTACCGGCCAAAAATCCCGTTTGAGTCTCAAAACGTAAGCGAGGACGCTAGGTCCCACCCGTATCCAGCGCAGCTCGCAAACGCCTCTGCGCGGCCCGCAGTCGACCGTGCTCTGCCAAATAGGGGTTCACCGATGCGGTCTCCATGTCCTTCAGCAGTCGACGCTGCTCCTCTACAGAGATCGCGTCAGGTTGCAGCGCGATCAACGCGTCCGCCACGGCATTGAGTCCGGCGGTCGCGCGCGGATTGTCGGGATGGATATCGAATGCTGCAGCAAAGTCGTTATACGCACCGCCGATCCAGGGTGGGTCATTCGCGAGCCACTCATTACCCGAATCAACAAACGTCTCGAAGCGCTGTTGCTGCTCCAGACTCAACTCTTCCCAGGGAAATGCAGGACCCTGTGGCTGTAGCGCCTGCACGGCGAAGAACAGCGCAACGGCAGCCAGACCACCAATTGCCGCCAGCAAACCACGTTGTCGACCCTGCTTGCCGCGGAACGTCTCCAGAAAGACGCCCGCGTCCTCAATGCGATCCTCACGCGCAAAGGCAAGCCCCTGAGCGATCGCCTGCCACTCATGCTTCGCGAGCCCTTTGATGGGTTCGGGTTGTAATCCCAGCTCCATCGCCTGCTCGGCCGTTTTGCGATCAAACGGGTGCTTACCGGTGAACAGCAGATAGGCTGTGACAGCGAGTCCGTAGACGTCGTCCGACGGATGCGGCTCCGCTCCATCAAACATTTCGACACTGGCGTAGGCCGGAGTCAGGCTGCGCAAATCACCGGCATCGAACAGCGTCTTATCGCCCGCGTCCTCACCTTTGAATTTGGCGGCTCGCGCGATCCCGAAGTCGAGGACCTTCACCCGATTGTCCTCGGTCAGGAAGACGTTCCCTGGCTTGAGGTCGGAGTGAATGATGCGTTTTTCGTGCGCATACGCGAGGCCTTCCGCCATTTGCTCGATGATCCGGCGTGCGACCTCCGGGTCCAGACCGACATCCTTATGTCGACGCACCAGCCTGTCGAGCGGCTCACCGCGCATCAGCTCCATCGTCATGTAGACGGTGGTGCCGTCACGGTCAAAGTCATACACGGTAACGATATTCGGGTGCGCCAGCGTCTGTGCTTTTCGTGCCTCACGCTGCAGCGCCATCAACGCCTTAGGATGCTCCTGAAAGGTCTTGCTCAGCACTTTGATGGCGACGAACGGATCGCGATCCTGCGCCTCATCTTTGCGCTTGTCGCGCGCCTTGAACACGGCGCCCATACCGCCGCGACCGAGCTGCTCCTCAATCAGAAATCGACGCTTCAGGACGACGCCGGTTTCCACTGGCCCCTTGTGCCGTTCGATCCATTGCTCCGGGTTCTCCCAGTTGGAGCCGGTACCAGTCGGCAGAGGGCCAGAGCCCGTCGGAAAAGGACCCGACCCCGTGCCTGTGGTCAGCCGCTGTGATGGCACGGGTGTTTCGTTGATCGGAAGTGTCGGATCGTGGCGCGCTGGAGCCTCTGACTGAATGGGCTGCGTATCCGCGACATGCGCGTTGATCTTGATCGTCGGCGCCACGTGTGAATTCACAACCACCGTAGCATCAACATGTTGATTGATCTTCTCAGTCGGTTGGAAGGTGGTCGGCGCGTTGTCAGCACTAACGGGTTCGGTCACACCTGCAAGTGTGGCGTCATCAGACAGCGGCGCTGTGGGGTCAACCCGCGGTGCTTCTCCCTGCAGGCGACGCGAAAGCGACTGAAATAAGGCTTCTGCCATGCGGCCCGAATCGCGTTGTTTTTCGATGATGGACAGCGCGCTATCGAGGTAGTCGCCCTCGGCAACGACTGCGTCGATCACCTGCTCAAGCGCATCGAGATCCAAATTGCCAGACAAGTAAGCCCCGAGCTTCTGGCTAAATTGCGTCATTAGCGATTGCGACATGCCGCGCCTGCCTCCCCAGTCCCGCCTAGAGCGTACCAAATCAATAGTGTCGCGATCGGGTACAAGGCCCCGCTTTAGTGCTTTGCTGCCCATATCTATCCTGACGCAATTGCAGGGCAAAACCGGACAAAAAACCCAGGAACGCTTTGGCCGATCCAAGCCATCGCGCGATCGCAGCAAATCTCGGCTTAGTCGCGAACGACCGTCTTGAGATAAGCGCTGGTTTCGGAAAGGCTGCGCTCCTTCTCTGCCACCCAAAAAATGTGTTTGCAGAAGAGCGTCTTTGGCGAAAGGTTGAGCTTTGCGCGCTCGCGGAAAATTCCGTTCACCAATTCATCCGAACCCGCTTTAATCTTCTTTCTGTAGAAGCGTGGCGTCAGGAACGAAAACAACGCTAGTAGTGGGTACGTGATGCCGAGAAGTACCGCCGTAGTCCCGACATCGGTTTTGACGCGCTCGGTCACTTCAAAGCCACTGATATCCATCAGGGTCTGGAGGTGTTGCACACCGACGAGAAACAGGTGGCCGAAGTAGAGCTTCTCGGAGGACTCGTTGGCGAACCAGACACTATCGACTGCAGTTGGCGGCATGCGTTTCCAGAAATCGGTTTCGAACAAGAACCCAGATAAGCGGGCACGAAGCTGCGAAGCGTTCGGCGTGGTCATGAGCAACTGACCGCCTGGCTTCAACACGCGATTGAACTCTTGCAAAACGAACAATTGGTTCGGTACGTGTTCGATGCCTTCCTGGCAGATAATCATATCGATCGTTGCATCTTCGACCGGCAGTTTCTCCGACAGATCCGCGAATCGCGCCTCGACATCCGAGACCTTCATGAACTCCGGAAACAAGTCGAGCGAGATCACCGTCGCACCGCGCTTCTTGAACTCCCAGGTCGAGCGACCATCACCACTCGGAATGTCTAGCACCGTCTTGCCGGTCATATCCGGTAGCTCTCGAATATAGCGGCGCACAAAACCGTGGATTCCGCGAATGGGTTTATCGTCTGCACCAAAAGGTTGCTCTGTTGACACGGCGTAGGCTCCTTAGCTGGTCTCTGCCGAGACTTCATCGCACTCGAAGTCATCATCGCCGATAGCTCGACACTGCGGCGGGAATCCCGCCTGCTGCCAATAAGTATAGATTCCGAGGTCACGGATGATGCGTTTGAATTCCGGTGACTGCCTCAACTCCGGAAAACTCGGATGCCACCAATACATACCATTCTGGTCTGGAACCAGCTCTGAATAACGGCGAAACATCATTGGCAACAAGCTGCCCGGTGCCGACATCTCTGGCGATTCGCCCGTGAGCTCAACGCGATACTCTGAAAACGCGGCATACTCGGCCGCGGTATCGAACTCGGGATCTTTAAACGCACGGTATACAAGATCCGGATTAAAAGGCGCATCGAAAGACTCGAGCGCCCATGCGAGCGCGAGCAGCGCCGTCAGCTCGTCCTCTTTATGAAGAATTGCCAGCGCAAACTGCAGCGCCTGAGAACTCGACCGCGTCGCTGCCTGCAGGTCATAGCTCTCCATCGCGCCTTCATAGTCACCCGCATAGAGTCGCGCCAGCCCACCCCAAACGACACAGTTTTGATACCCCGGGTCGAGGTCGCGGCACCGATCCAGGTCAACCACCGCTTGCCCAAACTTACCAACCTGAATGGCAGTAATGCCGCGCCAGAGCAGTGCCGTTGTATTGTCCGGCTCTCGCTCCAGGGCCTGCTCGAGATATCCAAGGTCCTCGGCATAGCGGATTGGCAAGACTCCATCGCCCTGAAGGTTCCCTAACACCGCGTAGGGGAGCGCCAACGAATCATCCAGTTCGATGGCGCGACGTGCAGCGCGTTCTGCCAATGCAACGTAATCCTCACCATCCGAGATGCCCCATGAAGGCGCAACCACGGCGACAGCCGCAAGACCCGCCCATGCGCGGGCAAACTCAGGGTCGAGTTCGACCGCCTGCTGAAACAGATCAATCGTTCCCGGAATATTCGAGACGCTACGCACACGGAAGCGCTGGCGACCGCGCAGGAACCGCTGGTATGCGGTGAGATCTTCTGTGTCCGCTCGCGTATTGAGCTGCTCTAGCGCTGATGCTTCCAAGCCAATGGAATTAACGAGCGCATCAACGATCGCAACCGCAATCTCGTCCTGAATCGCAAATACCGTTTCCGCAGACAAGACTTTGTCATAGGTCTGCGACCAAAGCTGCTTGTCGGTATTGGCATCCACCAACTGAGCCGTTATCCGGATGCGATCCCCTACCGAGCGGACACTGCCCTCGAGGACATGGCGCACACGCAAGGCAGCGCCGATTTGAGGAATGCTCTTTTCGTCCTGGTTGCGGAATGCAAAGGACGAAGTTCGCGACGCAACACCCAGACTGGAGATCGATGACAATGCATTGATAATCTCTTCCGAAATACCATCAGAGAAATAGGACTGATCCTGCGAAGGCGACAAGTCCGCAAACGGCAAGACGGCGATCGACGCATCCTGACTAGGTGCAGACTCCACCGTTGTCTCGGAGATGCTTCGGCGATCTGCGCTCGACACCACCGGGTCCAGTTCACGGCCGCTGTCGCGAATCATCTGCCAGGCCAATAGCGCCACGACGGCGGTAGCCGCCACGATGGTCAGCTTGTCGAGGCGCGCCGCGCGCACAGCCGGTTGTTCGCCAGCGCCCTGATCCCGCCGAATGCCTTCCGGCGTCACATCGAAGAGCCACGACAGGATCAGCGACAGAAAAAAACCGACAATCAGCAGTCCGAGTATGACCTTGGCAACCCAGGCCGGTGCCTCGGCAACATCAACAACGATGTCGACGATCTGCAAGACCAGCCATGCGACCACGGCATAGGCTGCGGCCACTCGGATGACACTGCGTCGTTTGAGTTCGGAAAAAAGGGACATCGATTCGCGAGTTCAGGCTCGCTGTCTGTTGCTTATTCTTGAGCTAGTATAGTCTTACGCAGGCATTTCAGCCCAGAGCGCGGCGTGCTCAACGGTTTTGAGTACGCCTCCGGTGGTGAACGGAACACGGAGACGATAGCGACATGAAGTACGACATCATCCCATCGAACTACGAAGAGTGGCGCCATTGCATCACCGTCGAGTGCGGCATTCCATTGACCGCCGACTTCATCGCCACCCGCCTTAAGGTATGGAACGACGTGAATGTGCAGGAGACCGCTCGGTTCAGGGCGCTCTATGGTGATACCCATTGGCGCGCTGTCATCGGTTGGTTTGAGCGAGCCACCCGCGAGCTCTAGCCCAAGCACGAGAACACATCCGACCAGATCGCCTATCGCCCTTGAATCGAGGCAGTAGAACCCCAATACTTAGACTAGGAGGCGGTTCGCGAGCCTCGACAAATGCTCGGCAAGATTGCCGGGATTTTGGAAACTCTGATCATCTGCTACACCCCGTGGCCTGTCTCAGCTGCTCTTAGAAGCCGAGATCGAGACAGTCGACGATCGCTAAGTAAAGGATTTACCGATGAATAGTCGCACTTCCGCATTGATGGCAATGCCGGACATCGCATCCCGCGCGTATCTCCAGCCGCAGGGCACACTCGATTGGGTGGGCATGAGCAATGTCGAACTTCCACTCACCATTTCGGATGATGGCGCAACTCGTGCAGTAGCCGCCCGAGCGCAAATCTACGTCGACCTGGTGGACCCACAGGCAAAAGGCATCCACATGTCGCGCCTCTACCTGATGCTCGACGCTAGCGCTGGGGCGAACGCATTGACACCGGCCATGATGACGGAGCTCTTGGGCGAAGTCCTGAACTCGCACAACGATCTCAGTTCGAAAGCATTCCTACAGTTCGATTTTGAGTACCTTCTTCGCCGCCCGGCACTCCTGTCGGACAATTCGGGATGGAATGGATACCCGGTCACGCTGAAAGGCACCTTCATCGACGGTCAACTGCACATCGAGCTCGGTGTCACGGTTCGATACTCATCGACGTGCCCATGCTCTGCCGCCCTCTCGCGCCAGATCATTCAGGAACAGTTCGATAAGGACTTCGCAGGCAAAGCGACCGTTTCTGCCGAGCAGGTCCGGGCATGGTTGGGTACTGAAGAAGGTATCGCCGCGACTCCGCACTCGCAGCGCAGTGAAGTGCACATCCTGACCAAGCTTGAGCCCGGCATTTCCGAGTTCCCGATTTCGAGCCTGATCGATTCGATTGAGGACACACTACAGACGGCCGTGCAAACCGCCGTGAAACGCGAAGACGAGCAGGAGTTCGCGCGTCGCAACGCGGCGAACCTAATGTTCTGCGAAGACGCTGGTCGCCGTGTGCAGAAGGCGCTCAATAATGATGAGCGATTCTCGGACTTCTGGGTTCGAGTGGAGCACATGGAAAGCCTGCACCCGCATGATGCAGTCAGCATCGTGACCAAGGGCGTACCCGACGGGTACCTGCCTATCCCCTGAAGGGCTCATACCGTCTGCGAAAATCCGTGGACTGGCAACTTGTGCCAGCCCACGGCATCGCGGGGGGAGTTGGTTGATCGCTAGAACCTGAAGAGCAAACCGGCGCGGGCAGTCACCGCGGAAAAGCTCTCGAAGTCGCCGCCAAACTCGGTATCGAAGTGCGTAATTTGGCCGAATGCCGTAAGGGCGTCGGTCATCTTCACACCATAGTTCACGTAGGCGGTGGTGTTCTTGGAGAGCTCCGTCAGTCCTAGTCGATCTTCTTCGTCAACCGAAGCGGTTGCATACCCGACCCGAAAGGTGTGGCCGGGTTTGACGTTCCAGTTCACGAACGCGAAAAAGCCGGTTTCTCCGAAACTCTCACGGACTACCCCGTCCCCACCCAGGCTGGTGGCCGGCGCAATACCCAGCGCGTTCTGATTGTTCAATGCTTCACCGGTATAAACTTCCGCGGACACTGAGACATCGCCGAAGTTCAGCTTGGTGTAGAGCTTGTAGAAGTTGGCGTCCTGGTTCTCGCCACTGACGAAACCAGCCTCATCTTCGAAATTGACCTGCGCGAAGTGTGCAGCCGCCCCAATCATATGACCGGAAACTTTGGTGTTCACATCGAACGCGAAACCCGGAACGCTACCCAGTTCATTGGCGTTGATGCCGCCTGCTGAGTTATTGCGACCACGGTTGGTAATCGCACCGGTGAAGTTCCAGTTGTCGGCCTTGTAGGTCGCTCCGCCCTCGAGCGCTAGGAAGCCCGAGTTACCTGCGCGATAAGCGTTTCCGATCCAGTTGAAGCTTCCGCTTGATTTGATGCCTGCTGCGGTTGTCCATTTTTGGCCGGCAAAGACCGTTACTTTGTCGTTGACGTCGTAGTAGAGCGTGGCAAGACGAAGACGCGCGCCCTGTGCCTGAATCGCGGTCTGGTTGGAAAACCCGTCCTCGCCATCGATGAAGTCAAATTCAAGAACGGTGCGGACGTTTTCATGTTTCATGTTGAGCGAGAAACGGGAATGCGCAGCCTGGAACGACGTCGCGTCGGACTCCAGGAATCGCATCTGTTGGTCGGTGGCGGGAGCGCCGCCAAAGATGTCAGTCCTAAGCGCGTTGGTGGGTGCTACCTGCGAGTAACCGCCCCCGAAACTTGCGATACCCGAGTCGCTGTATACCAACTCGGTCTTGATCATGCCCTTGAAACTGAATTCGTAGGCTTGTGATGGGCCGCTCACTGCGAGCAACCCGAGCATTGCAGGCAATGCGATATAACGGCTAGACATGTGGTCCCCCCAACTTATTGTTCATCTAACAATTTCGACGGTACCCACTTTAGGCGTTTTGGTTTTCTTCTCCATTAGACGATGGTCTATGCGTGAGACATAGCTCGGCGTGAGCTAGGAGTACGAGTGCGGTAATGTAGCTACGCTTCGAAACGGACAGGAAAATCAAAGGTGAGTCAGGGTTCCCGCCGTGTTGCGTCGATAGATGTCATGCGTGGTGTCGTCATCCTGTTGATGATGCTCGATCACGTGCGTGAACGTTTCTACATGCACGTTCGCACAGGCGATCCAATCCACGATTACATCGAGCCAGACTTGTTCTTTACGAGACTGCTAACGCACCTGTGCGCCCCGATTTTCATCTTTCTTGCCGGCCTGGGCGCATGGCTATATGCGCATCCGAACGCCGGTGCTTATCGTTCTCCCACAGGTTTTTTGCTCAAGCGTGGTCTCGTAATCATTCTGATTGAACTGGTGCTGTACTACCTGCTGTGGGTCGATAGTTATCCCAACTTCATGTTTTTGCAGGTTCTATTTGCCATTGGTGCTTGCATGCTAGGGCTCGCGTTAACGAGCCGACTCAACTATTGGTTGGTAGGTGCGCTTGGATTCGTGATCGTAATCGGTCACAACGGCCTGGACTTCATAGACTTCGAACGTGGCGAGTGGGGATACGTTGCCTGGACCATACTCCACGATCGCGGTGTCGTTGGAGAACTAGGTCCCCTCACGGTCAGCCTTTCTTATCCTGTGCTGCCATGGTTTGGCGTCATCATGCTCGGATATTTCGCGGGCCCCCTGTATGCGAAGACAACAGCGTCCTCGGAGCGACGAAAGACACTACTCAGCATTGGGGCGCTGTGCCTGTTGTCATTGCTGGTGTTGCGTGGATTTAATATCTACGGCGAAGCGATACCCTGGTCGGTGAGAGACACGGGTGTCCAAACTGTGATGTCCTTTCTCAATTTCACGAAGTACCCGCCATCACTCGACTACCTGCTGCTCACGCTGGGCATTGGAATGTTGGGTCTCGGTTGGCTTGAGACGGTCAAGTCGTCCAATCGGGTCCTTGAGTTTTTTCAGGCTTTCGGATCCGTGCCACTGTTTCTCTATGTGCTGCATTTGTACGTGCTCTTGGCCGCGTACTGGGTGCTCTATCTCATCGTAGGTCCCACGCATGGGGAGCGCTTTGGGCTTCCTAGCGTTCCATGGATTTGGTTCGCCGCTGCGCTATTGATTGCCGCCCACTATCCGATTGCACGCGCCTTCTCGAAATTTAAACATCGAGAGAAAGCACAGCGACCCTGGCTCAGTTATTTCTAGGCTCTATGCACTTCGACAGCATCCAACAAATCTCGGAACGTCTTCGCAACGGCGAGACAACATCGCTCGCATTGACCGAGCATTTGCTCGAGCGAATCGCAAAATTCGATGACGATTTGAACGCGTACATCACCGTCACGACAGACACGGCAATAGAGGCAGCGGAAACAGCCGACGCGGAGCGCGCCGCAGGAAGTGATCGAGGACCACTGCACGGCATTCCTATCGCGGTTAAGGATTTGTGCGCAACAGCAGGCATTCGAACGACTGCCGGATCGAAACTCTACGAGAACTGGATACCTGATGCGGACGCGACGGTGGTACGCCGACTGCGTGATGCAGGTGCTGTGCTACTCGGCAAAACGGGTATGCACGAACTCGCCTACGGGATGACGAGTGATAACGCCTTCTTCGGCACTATCCGTAACCCGTGGGATAACACGCGAACACCCGGTGGTTCGAGCGGTGGATCCGCGGCAGCCGTGGCCGCAGGACTTGCTTATGGCGCCATCGGCACAGACACCGGATGCTCGATTCGCCAGCCTGCACATTGCTGCGGCATTGTTGGCTTCAAGCCAACCTTCGGCGTCGTCAGCAAAGCTGGCGTTGTTCCGTTGTGCTGGTCCATGGATCACGTTGGCCCCATGACGCGAACGGTCAAGGACGCCGCATTGATGTTTGCAGCGATCGCTGGATACGATTCTGCGGATCCTTGGTCGGTTGCACTATCCAACGACGTTGACCTAGGTGATTTAGAACCTGCCAGCCTGACAGGAATGCGGCTTGGTGTGGTCCGACGCCATTTCTTCGAAGGCAATCATGAGGTGGTCCGCATCGTCGATCAGGCGATCGATCAGTTGGTCGCGCTCGGCGCGACGGTCGTACCGCTAGACGTTCCTGATATCGATGTTGCATACGCTGCGTGTCGTCGCGTGTTCCTGGAGGCAGCGGCACTGCATGCTGAGGATCTCATCGAAAGACCCGAAGCCTTCAGCGATGCAGTCAGGCCGAAACTCATCGCGGCCGGTCGAATCAGCGGCGAGGACTACGCTCGAGACCAGAACTATCGCCAAGCATTTCGCGTGCGTATGGACGCGCTAGTGCACAAATGCGATGTTCTGGTGACGCCAACGGCCTGCGTGCCCACACCAAAGATCAATGCGATCGGTGACGACTATCTCCGCCTGTCACCGCACAACACCAATATTTCGGATTTTACCGGACAGCCGTCCATCAGCCTGCCATGCGGCTACGATGACAAGGGTATGCCAATCGGCATAATGCTGACCGGACGCCGACTCGACGATTGGCGATTGTTGTCGCAAGCAGAGGCGGTTGAAGGCGCACTTGGAAAGTCTAAGCATCCGCCGGGATTCTCGACCGACGCGTGACAAGTCTCGTAACCTAGGTCACGGCGAATATATCTGCGTCATTCGCAAAGCTCTTGAATTCGAGCGCGTTACCGGAAGGATCGTGAAAGAACATGGTGGCCTGTTCACCGACTTGCCCCTCGAACCGCACTTTGGGTTCGATGATGAATTGCACGCCGGCTGCACCCATTCGATCTGCAAGCTCGCGCCAATCCGACGGTTTGAGGATGACGCCAAAATGGCTGGCAGGTACGTGGTCCGAATCCACATCGTTGTGATGGTCTGAAACCTCATTCGCATTGAACCGCTCCCGTTGCTCTAGACACTGATCAGCCGTTTTTCGAATCTGTTTTCATACTCTACCGGCGAGAGCAAATTATTGAAACTGTGTCGCCGTTTACTGTTGTAGAACATTTCGATGTAATCGACGACATCAGCTCTTGCCTGATCGCGGGTCGAGTACACATGTCGTTTGATGCGCTCGCGTTTGAGCAATTGGAAGAAGCTCTCCGCGACAGCATTGTCATGGCAGTTGCCACGCCGACTCATACTCGCCTGCATGTTGTTAGCCTGCAGAAAGTGTTGCCAGTCGTGGCTTGTATATTGACTGCCTTGGTCGGAGTGAACGGTGACAGTGCTGCGTGGCTTACGCCGCCACACGGCCATCAGTAACGCATCCAGTACCAGCTCTTTTTTGATACGCTGCTGCAACGACCAACCGACGACCCGGCGAGAGTACAGATCGACGACGACGGCCAGGTAAAGCCAACCCTCATGCGTCTTG
>JBCBKO010000007.1:0-83769 GCA_038521865.1 Pseudomonadota bacterium
GTCAAAAGGCCAGATATACATTCGCGTCTGAAATCTGATCACGGTATCCGTTTGCTAGACTGGGGGAGTCCATATACTTTGCAGCCGTTCGACTGTCCGTTATTTCTCTCGATCCAACCGAGCCACAGGGGACAAATTTCGCCATGAGCGAGAGTGCTAAGCGAATAGACGCGATCATCAGAGAGGAGCTGGCACCGCTTCTGAGAGAAGCCGGCTTCAAGAAGAAAGCCAGGAATTTTCATCGTGAGCACGCAGATCGAGTAGATGTAATAAACGTGCAAGCGAGCCGATATAACGACGCATCTTCAGCTAAGTTCACGGTCAACGTAGGTGTCTACTATCCAGCAATCGCGGAAATGGCGGATGCGCTACCGGTGAAAGGAGCGCCTAAGGAATACGATTGCACCGTACATTCAAGGATTGGCGCGCTTCGAGAAGATAGACGAGATTTCTGGTGGACGATTGGGGTTTAACCCAAACGACCGAATCAAGCCTATTGGAGGCAGGTTCAATAGGTCCGGCACATCATCTAAATCGTGCCACAAATTCCCCTAGATTCGCGGATAGCGTGCGGAGGCGCGGACATTTCTTGGTATCTGGATATGATGAAGTGTCCGTTCCGGACAAACCATCCTCCCGTACGCGCGTTCTTGTTCAGAGAGGAGGGTATTGGTGGGCCCGCCAGGACTCGAACCTGGGACCAAGGGATTATGAGTCCCCTGCTCTAACCAACTGAGCTACAGGCCCGCCAGAGCGGCGGATTCTAGCAGTTCTCCATCAGCGTCGTGAGCGCATCGAAACGGTCTAGTGCCAGGGCAGGTCGAAGCTCGCCGGCGGTGGCACCTCCGTGATACCCGTAAGTCATCCAGATAAATGGCATGTCGACGGCATGAGCGGCATCAGCATCATTCGCTGAGTCTCCGACCATCCAGCAATCTTGTGCATTGACGCCGAGCGTCGCGCAGGCTTCCAGCAGCGGTTCCGGGTCCGGCTTGCGAGCTGACGTTGAGTCACCGCCAACCAAAACGTCAAAAACACCGCGTATGCCGAGTCGCTCCAGCAGCTCGGGAACGAACCGGATCGGCTTGTTGGTCACCACCGCCAATGTGACCTCTGATGCTTTCAACGCGACGAGGGTTTCCTTCACCCCGGCATAGCAGCGGGCCGCTTCCCCATTATGGTCGCTGTAGGCCTCGAGAAACCCCAGGAGCGTCCGATCGACGCTGGCGGGAAAAAGATCCGGGCGTTTGCTGGCGAGGGCTCGTTCCACCATGACCTTGGCACCACGCCCGACCCAGCTTCGAACGTCGGCTTCGCTGCAAGTGACACCTAGGGGTGCCAGCGCGTCGACCAGTGCCACCGTTAAATCCGGCGCGCTATCGACCAGAGTGCCGTCCAAATCGAACAGAATCGCGCTGGGCCGTGTGAGATTGTGCACAGTTTTTTGTCCTTTAGTATACGTATTGATATTCAATAAATATAAAAAGTAGTATATTTACTATACTTCGTAGCTAAGAACTGGAGTCAGCAATGCGAAACAAATTGGACGGTTACCTCGATCGATTATTCCGGGGCCCCATGGTGGACTGGTTTCAGACACCGCTTCGGCGACGTAGTGTA
The DNA here is from genome assembly GCA_038521865.1 of Pseudomonadota bacterium. Classification (GTDB taxonomy): domain Bacteria; phylum Pseudomonadota; class Gammaproteobacteria; order Steroidobacterales; family Woeseiaceae; genus CALBPI01. Next base: position 1,621 of record JBCBKO010000007.1, read on the forward strand.
GCCATTGGTGTGATGTTGATACACGTCGCGACCGCAGGTTCGCTCGGACTCCTGACTCTCGACATTGTCTGGCCTCTGATTCCGGCCGGGATCGCCGCGATATACCTGATGGGCATGCTGAACATGTCGACTCGCGGCATCTTCGAGCTGAAAGACGAGCGTCTCGATGAATATCAAATCGCACTCCGCGATAGCGCGTTCCGCCGCGCGTACTACTTCAGCTTGATCTGGATCATCCTGACGGCGCCATTGATGGGGCTCGTGATCGATAGCGAGCACGCGCTGATGATCCTGATCGTCTACATCATGCTGGGATTTTCCTGGGGAATGGCACTGCCACGGGTCATCGTCGCCTGGACACAGCCCGCTGATACCGCGGAGGACGAGTGACATGGCACCAAAGAAACAGGTCAGCTACCACAACCGGGTCCGGTTGCTCAGGACCGAGCGTGGCATGTCCCGCAAGGCGCTCGCGGAGCAGGTCGATGCCCATCCACAGACCATCGGTTACATCGAGCGGGGCGAGTACAACCTCAGTATGGATCTGGCGTTGCGAATCAGCGCCGCTCTGGGCGTATCGCTCGACGCGTTGTTCTCAATGGAGCCATTTGCGCCGCTCACCACAGCCCAACTGGTCGCGGACCGTAATACCTGAAACTAAAAAACTGCAATCGTGATGCAACGCTTTTGTCAGATGCGGCATCTAAATTTCAAACAACAGAAAATTGAGCCTGTTGAACCGTCGCCAGGGAGGCGACTCTGGAGTACCACATGAACGCACAGATCACTCGAGTTTCGCTGTTCATCTACACCGCAACTGGCGCTGTAGCCGTCACCGCCTGGATTGGCGGTGCCTACTTCCTCGCCGCGGTCATTCTGATTCTGGGAACCGGCATCGTCATGGCGCAACCGACGATGGTTGGTCGGCAGCTGGTGCTCCGTGGTACTCCAGTCATGTTGATGCTCGGCGTCATGTTCGTATCAGCCAGCGGCATGGTGTTTGCCGTTGATCAGGTAACCGCGTTGCTAGCGCCAGAGACGCCAACGAACTGTGAAGCACCTGCCGATCAGGACTACGATTTTGCGGCGTCGGTTCACTAGCTGAACCCTTTGCGCGGATTCCGCCACCCGGGAATGACTGGGTATACTGGGGGCGTGAATACCATCAGCACTGTTGGCGAACAACGCCAGGACGCCCTGATCGCGGTGACCGACAATATCGAACACGAATTGCGTCGACTCGATTTGTGGACGAACGAAGCGCCCACCCACCAAGCGCTCTCAAGCATCGAGCCCTTCTGTTACGACACGCTCAACTTCTCAGAGTGGATGCAATGGGTGTTTCTGCCGCGCATGCGTGAGGTGCTGACCGACATGCGCGACATGCCTGCCCAGAGCAATATCTTTTCTTACGCAGAAGAAGCGCTGAAGAACACACCCTACGAGTCGGAACAGTTGCTGTTCCTGATTAAGACATTCGATGAGCTGGTCGCCGAGACCGGCGACCAGCCCGAAGTCTCGAACTAATCAGTCTTCCAGCAGGAAGCTTCGCAGCTGATCGGAGCGGCTCGGATGGCGCAACTTACGCAGAGCCTTGGCTTCGATCTGACGAATGCGCTCGCGGGTGACATCGAACTGTTTGCCAACCTCTTCAAGCGTATGGTCGGTGTTCATATCGATACCGAAACGCATGCGAAGGACTTTGGCTTCACGCGGCGTCAAACCGGCGAGCACTCCGTGCGTGGTTTCTTTCAGACCTTCGCTGGTCGCAGAGTCGATCGGGGAGTGCACCGTGGTGTCCTCGATGAAATCCCCCAGATGTGAATCTTCATCATCGCCAATCGGTGTTTCCATTGAAATCGGCTCTTTAGCGATTTTCAATACCTTGCGGACTTTGTCTTCCGGCATCTCCATGCGCTCAGCCAATTCCTCAGGCAACGGCTCGCGCCCCATTTCCTGCAACATCTGACGCGAAATCCGGTTCAGTTTGTTGATCGTTTCGATCATATGGACCGGAATACGAATCGTACGTGCTTGATCGGCAATGGAGCGGGTGATCGCCTGGCGAATCCACCAGGTCGCATAGGTCGAAAACTTATAGCCACGACGATATTCGAACTTATCGACCGCCTTCATAAGGCCGATGTTGCCTTCCTGGATCAAATCGAGGAACTGCAGGCCACGGTTCGTATATTTCTTCGCGATCGAGATCACAAGACGCAAGTTCGCCTCGACCATCTCTTTCTTGGCGCGACGTGCTTTCGCTTCACCGATCGACATCGCACGGTTGATTTCTTTGATCTGCGCGATAGTCAGAGAAGTTCGTTCTTCCATAGCGACCAGTTTGCGCTGTGATCGCAGGATGTCGTTCTTCAGGCGCGAAAGGATCGAGGAGTGTTTACGCTTGGCGCGAATGTGTTTTTCGATCCATTCGAGGTTGGTCTCATTCTTCGGAAAGCTCGACAAGAAGTCCTTGCGCGGCATGCCCGCCTGACGCACGCACAGATTCATGATGCTGCGCTCAGAGGTGCGAATCGCGTGAATCGACCTACGCAGTTCAGACACCATCGCATCGAAAAGCTTCGGCGACATTTTCAGTTCCATCAGCTCGTCTACGAGCTGACGGCGCACTTTGCGGGTGGCCTGAGCCGGGGCGCCGTGCTTCTCAATATTCGTCAGTACGCGTTTGTGCAGGCGTCCCACTGCTTTGAGGCGACGATCGACTTCCTCTGGATCCGGGCCGGTGTCCGCCGGCTCATCGTCGTCGTCATCAGACGAGCGCGCGCCTGGTGCCGGGATCTCGTCGGGTTCGTTCGGGTCGATAAAACCGACGACGAAATCCTGCATGCGGGTGTCACCCGCTTTAACCGCTGAATACGTGTTCAGTACTTGTTCGACGGATGGTGGGAAGCCGCCAAGCGCGACCTTCACATCGTTCAAACCCTCTTCGATACGTTTGGCGATTTCAATTTCGCCTTCGCGTGTCAGAAGCTCTACCGATCCCATCTCGCGCATGTACATACGCACCGGGTCGGTGGTGCGACCGAACTCAGCGTCGACAGACGCTAACGCTTCTTCTGCCTCTTCGGATGCTTCATCGTCGTTCGAAACCGCATTGTCGGACAGCAGCAAAGACTCGGCATCCGGCGCTTTTTCATGCACCGTAATACCCATGTCATTGATCATGTTTACGATATCTTCAATCTGTTCCGGATCGACGATGCCGCTCGGAAGGTGATCGTTGACCTCGGAATAGGTCAGGTAACCCTGCTCTTTTCCGCGTGCGATCAATAATTTGAGTTGTGACTGTTGGTCGTTGGGAAGTGCGCGTTTTTCGCTCAAGGTGGCCACCTGTTCATACCGGGCTCTGGCAAACAAAGCCCTTACGCAATCAAAATACCGGGAGTTGTGACCGGCCGGGCGTGCTACCAATCAGGTCTCATCGCTCGGGCCCTGCCGCCAGTCAGCCGGGAATACTACCATAAAGTCGGGCCGAATAGCGGCTTTTCAAGCCCTTATGTCTACTTGCGTTGCCCGAGCAAGCGGGTCAATTCCTCGCGCTCTGGGGCACTTAACGATCGCTCGGCGGCTTTCGCTCTCAATGTTTCGACCCTGTCGCTGCGGGCCAGTTCCTTAAGCTGGTCGAGACAGCCTGACAGTTCCGCACTCAGATCGATGGCCTGATCGGTCTCCGGCATCGCGGCAGCCAGTGATTGCAGGTGCCGGTAGTGAGGGTGAGGCCTGAAGCGTTCGAGCAAAACCGATGGGAGGATGTCGGGTGTGGACTGGATTGTCTCAATCAGTGACTTCAGCAGGGGCGTGCCCGGGCGGTCGAGGTTTTCAAGTTGTCCGAGATCGAACTCACCGACGGCATCTGGCTGATTCAAAATCAAAGTGATGGCGCGTCGCATGACGTTCTGGCGGGTGCCGCTCATGCGCCGGGTTCGTTGTGTGTCGCGTTGCGTGGCCGCTGGTGCGGCGTCTCCGAGCATGCTCGCAAGCCGAGCCACCGGCAAACCGATCGCATCGGCCAGCGCCGCGATGATCAGCTCGCGATACACCCCGGCCTGCATTTTGCCGATCAATGGTTTGGCTGACTCCACAATCTTGGCGCGTCCTTCGGCACTCTCCGCATCAACCTGTGATGACAACTCATGCAGGAGGAAATCCGAAAGGGGGAGGGCGCCGTCCAACGCTTGCTCGAACGCTGCAACGCCGCGCTCAGCGACCAGAGAATCCGGATCATGACCATCGGGCATAAAGGCGAATCTGAGCTCTCGTCCATCGGATAGCCGGGGCAGCGCGTTCTCCATGGCGCGCCATGCCGCTTTGCGACCAGCCCGGTCACCGTCAAATGAAAACACCACCTGATCGGTCAAGCGAAACAAGCGATCGATGTGCTCAGCGGTCGTTGCGGTGCCCAGAGTGGCGACTGCGAAGTGCACACCGTGCCGCGCCAGTCCGACGACGTCCATGTAACCCTCGACGACGACCAGTCGCGGGATATCCCGCAACTTCTTGCGCGCCTCATAGAGCCCATAAAGTTCACGGCCTTTGTGGAACAGAGCGGTTTCCGGAGAGTTCAGGTACTTGGGTTCACCGCTGCCGAGAACGCGTCCCCCGAAGCCGATGATCCGGCCTCGAGTATCCCGGATAGGAAACATCAGGCGATCACGGAATCGGTCGTAGTGGCCGCCGGAATCACGCGCGATGATCAGACCGGCTGCCATCAGCAGTTCAACATCCGATGGTCCGCTGCCGATCTGCTTCAGCAACGTGTCCCATGCATCGGGCGCGTAGCCGATCTTGAAGTCGGCGGCGGTCTTTCCGTCGATACCGCGGCCCTTCAGGTAGTCGATGGCGGGCTGATGTGTCTTCAGCGCCGATGCATAGATCGTTGCGACGCGATCGAGCAAAGCATGCAGTTGATCCAGGCGGCTGTCGCGTTGGGGGTCGCCGGCCTCACGTGGCACCTCGATCGCCATCATGCCAGCGAGTTCCTCGACCGCCTCCACAAAGCTCAGGTGATCATGGTCCATCAGGAAGCCTAGTGCGGTGCCGTGCGCACCGCACCCAAAGCAGTGGTAGAACCCCTTGTTCGGGCTCACCGTGAACGATGGGGTTTTCTCGCCGTGGAATGGGCATAGCGCCTTGTATTCGCGCCCCGCCTTGCGCAACTCGATACGCGAACCGAGAACCTCAACAATATCGGCGCGCGCGACGAGATCGTCGATAAACGATTGCGGGATACGCCCCGCCATATCAGCCCAGGCGGGCTTTCACCGTAGCGCTCACCGCAGCCATGTCGGCGCGGCCCGCAGCGGCGGCCTTGATGTGTCCGATCACTTTGCCCATGTCGCGCATGCTCTCGGCTCCTGTCGTTGCGATCGCCTCGTCGATCAGGGTGGCGAGCTCCGCTTCGGATAGTGGCTCTGGCAAGTAACGCTTCAGAACATCGATCTCCGCTTGCTCAACGGCGGCAAGCTCCGGGCGTCCGCCTTTCTCATACTGGGCGATCGACTCGCGGCGCTGCTTGACCATCTTCTCGATCACGGCCAACGTGCCGGCATCGTCCAGCGTCTTGCGGCTATCCACCTCGATCTGCTTGATCGCTGCCATCGCCATGCGAATCACACCCAAGGTGTCTTTGTCGCCAGCGCGCATTGCTGATTTCATATCGTTGGTAATCGTGTCTTTAAGCATGATGTTCTCGTAGGGGGAAACAAAAACGGCCGCCAGTGGCGACCGTTCTAGTGCGAGCCACTGGCTCTATCATCGCAAGCAATCCGCTCAGTACAAACGTACCCGACGGTTGTTCTCGCGAGACAGCTTTTTCAGGTGACGCTTCACAGCGGCAGCTTTCTTGCGCTTGCGTTCCTGAGTCGGCTTCTCGTAATACTCGCGGCGGCGTAGCTCCGTGAGCACACCCGCTTTCTCGCACGCGCGCTTGAAGCGGCGCAGGGCGGCATCGAAGTATTCGTTATCTCTGACTTTCACGCTGGGCATGTAATCGCCTATCCTTCTGACTCAATTGGTAAAATCCGCGCCTTGCCGAAGGGGTCGGGAAAATCCGAAACCCATCTGGCCGGGCAAAGACCGCCAATGTTATAGGTTTTTCCCTGAACTGCAAAGGCTATAAAGACGAATGACCTGTGTCCTTGGCATAGAAACCAGCTGCGACGAAACCGGTGTAGCGATCTACGACACGACGGCGGGCCTGCGGGCGCATCAGCTGTACAGTCAGATCGATCGGCATGCGGAGTACGGTGGCGTGGTGCCGGAGCTCGCCTCGCGTGATCACCTGTCGAAACTCGCGCCCATGGTCGCGGAGACGTTGGAAGAGGCGGGCATGTCGCCCGAGTCGTTGGATGCAGTCGCCTACACCGCGGGCCCCGGCCTGATCGGCGCGCTCCTCGTCGGGGCCAGTTTCGCGGCAGGGTATGCGCGTGCGATCGGGAAGCCGTTGGTGCCGGTCCATCACATGGAGGCGCATCTATTGGCGCCGATGCTCGACACTGAGGCGCCAGATTTTCCGTTTGTGGCGCTACTCGTCTCAGGCGGACACTCGATGCTTGTCGATGTTCGCGCGCTCGGAGATTATGAGGTGATTGGCAACACACTCGACGACGCCGCGGGCGAGGCGTTTGACAAGACCGCGAAGTTGCTGGGTTTGCCGTACCCGGGTGGACCTGCACTTGCGGCGTTGGCAGAGGACGGCGACCCCACGCGCTTCGCACTGCCGCGCCCGATGATGTCGCGCCCGGGCATCGACTTCAGTTTCTCAGGCCTGAAGACTGCGGTGCTGATGTGTGTCCGAGATCTGCAAGGCATCGCGCGTGATGCATCACCGCGCCCGGGAGATACCCTGGCGCCGCAAGATCGCGCGGATCTCGCTGCTTCATTCCAGGCGGCCATGGTCGACACGCTGGCCGGGAAGTGTCTGCGTGCTTTAGATCAGACGGCGCGCGCGACGCTGGTGGTCGCCGGCGGCGTGGGTGCCAATCGACGTTTGCGTGAGGTCTTGCGCGCGCGATGTGAGGAGCGCGACGCCACGGTGTTCTACCCGCCGATGCAATACTGTACGGACAACGGTGCGATGATTGCGTTGGCGGGCGCGCTGCGTAGCGACCTTGCCACCCATGACTACACCATTCGCGCGACGCCGCGCTGGTCGATAGGAGCGGCGATGCCATGAACCCTGACTTCGACATTGTGAAAGTCACTGGTCTGAAGGTGGCTGCGGTGATTGGCGTGTGGACGTGGGAGCGTGAGATCGAGCAGTCCTTGATCATCGACCTTGAGATGGCCACCGATACACGCGCTGCGGCAGCCTCCGATGCCTTGGATGATGCGTTGAACTACGCGGCGGTTTCCGAGTCGGTTATTGAGTATGTGCGCGCGGCGAAGCCCAAGCTCATTGAGGTGTTGGCTGAGGGCATCGCCGAGTTGGTCCTAGGTGATGAGCGTGTCTATGGCGTCGGCGTGCAGGTTCGCAAACCGGGCGCAGTTCAAGCGGCCGAGTCGATTGCTGTCTCCATATGGCGTCAGTCGGGGGCGTGATTAGCATCACAGATCGACCGTTCAGGCGCTGTCGAGCGGCGATTCAGCGGCGAATCACGGTATTATTCCAACTTGAATTTGCGTTTGGAAAGGGGCGGCCGATGAGACGGCACACAGCAAAACTCATTACGATTCTGGTCTCTGCATTGGGCGTTGTCGCATGCGGTGGGGGCAGCGGCGGTGGCGCCTTCGGCAATAACGTCGGCAACGGCACAACGGATTGCTCGATTTCCGGGCAGAACCAGTTCGTCCTCAGCACGATGCAGGATGTCTATCTCTACGATGACCAACTGCCGACCGTGAACATCGCTGATTTCTCCTCGCCGGAAGCCCTGCTCGAGCGGCTGGTTCGCGACGTTGACGTCACACCTGAGGATCCCGGTAATCCGATACCCGACGCATTCAGCTTTATTGATTCTGCAGCGGCAGATTCCGCCTTCTTCAACGAAGGTGAAACGGTGGGGTACGGATTCGTTGCCACTCGTCTGACCAACGACGAGCTGCGTATTTCCCGCGTGATCGCGGGTAGCCCAGCAGCGTTCGGCACGCTGTCTCGAGGCCAGCAATTCGTAGCCATCAATGGCCGGTCGATCGCTGAAATCGACGCAGCAGAAGGCTTCGGTGCGGCGCTCGGGCCCCAGGAGGTCGGCGTGACGCGCACGTTCAGGATGCGCCGGTTAGATGGCTCTGAATACGACGTCGACCTGACGCGAGAAGTGATCACCATCGACCCCATCCCGCAGATCCGAACCTACATCGTTGATGGCGCGACCTACGGCTATATCGAATTCACGACGTTCATTTCCACCGCTGCGGTCGAACTCGAAGACGCGTTCAACCAGTTCAACAACGCCGGCATCACCGACGTCATTATCGACTTGCGTTATAACGGCGGTGGTCTCGTCAGTATCGCCGACCTGCTGGGCGACTACCTCGGCGGTGCAATCGCGGAAGGGGAAGTGTTCTCCGAGACCCGGTTCAATGACAACAACGTCGCGAGCAACTCTATCGAGTTTTTCCAGCGGTTGACGAGCTCAGCCAATCTGTCCCGCGTTGTATTCATTACGACCCGAGGAAGTGCGTCGGCGAGCGAGTTGGTGATCAACAGCATGGAGCCGCACGTGCAGGTCGATCTCGTCGGGACGCGGACGTTCGGCAAGCCTGTGGGTCAGATTGGGGCGATCTTCTGCGAGAAAATCCTGAGGCCAACGGCATTTGAGACGGTGAACAGTCTCGGCGAAGGGCGCTACTTCAACGGGATTCCTGTCGACTGTGATGCCGCGGATGATCTGCTATTGCCAACCGGTGATCCGCAAGAGGCTTCGTTGGCGGCGGCGTTGTCATTGTTGTCGACGGGCAATTGTCCGGTATCGACGACGGTGAATGAAGTGCAGGGTCCGATCGCACCGTTCGCACCGCCCGAGCCTACGACGACCGCACAACGCGAAGCCTACGTCTGGTAGGCGGCAAGTGAGTCCTCCGGCAGGCACCGGTCTGCCGGTAGCTGACACAGCGACAGCGGAGCATTCGCGAAGCGTTCAGGCAGCTGTCGCGCAAGCGATTAACGATGCGGGCGGAAGCCTGAGTTTTGCGCAGTACATGCAGTTCGTTTTGTACGAACCCGGCCTCGGTTACTACAGCGCGGGCAGCAGAAAGCTCGGACCCAGTGGCGATTTCACTACCGCACCGGAGTCGTCGCCGCTCTTCGCGCAGGTGCTGGCCACCCAGTGTGAGCAGGTCCTGACCGCGCTCGAGAGTGGCAGTATCGTGGAGTTCGGTGCGGGCAGCGGTGCGCTGGCATCGGAACTCTTGGCCGCACTCGCAGATCCCGCGTTGTTAGAGCACTACTACATCGTTGAGGTCAGCGCCGATTTGCGCGAACGTCAACGCGAGCGCATTGGCCACTTGGACAGCGCATTAGCCGACAAGGTCGTATGGGTGTCTGATCCTAAATCGTTGTCGGTTCGCGGTGTCGTCATTGCGAACGAAGTGCTGGACGCAGTCCCGACAGAGCGGTTTCGGATTGGCGAGAATGGCAAGGTCCAGCAACAGCGCGTTGTATTGTCAGACGCTGGTGACCTTAGCCCTGTCTGGGCGGCGGCACCGGTCGAGCTTAGCCGGAGCGTGCGGACACTCACAGAGGATCATGGCATTTCGTTGTTCGAGGGTTACACCAGCGAAGTCAATCACCTCGCGCCTGCGGTTGCTGAGACCATGGCAGCGACGCTGGAGCGCGGCGTGTTGCTGATCTCCGATTACGGCTACGGGCGACGCGAGTACTATTCTCCGGAGCGTACGGACGGCACCTTGATCTGCTTTTTCCGACATCATGCGCATGCCGACCCATTCATCTTGCCCGGCGTTCAGGACATCACGGCTTGGGTCGACTTCAGTCGCATTGCGGAGACCCTCGATGCTATGGATTTGGCCTACTGTGGCTTCACAACGCAAGCGGCCTTTTTGCTGGCGGGTGGACTGCCGGAGCGATTCGCGCAGCTCGACGGCGAGCGTCAGGCTGCATTGTCGAACGGTGTCAAAACACTCACACTGCCAGGCGAGATGGGTGAGCGTTTCAAATTTCTCGGATTCTCCCGCGACTTCCCGGAGTCATTAAGCGGCTTTTCGGGTCGCGACTACGGTCGGCTGTTATGAGTCTGGTTGAGATCATCGTTCTTGCCATCGTGCAGGGCATGACCGAGTTCCTGCCGGTATCGAGCAGCGGCCACTTGATCCTGGTGCCGGCGCTCTTTGGCTGGGAAGACCAGGGTCTCGCGTTCGACGTTGCTGTTCATGTCGGAACGCTGCTTGCGGTCGTCGCTTACTTCCGCGTGGAGCTTGCGCAAATGACGCTCGCAGTTCTTAAGCTGGGTCGCGGCGATCAGACGACCCAGGAACACTTCCGACTCGCGTTGCTGATTGTGCTGGCAACCATTCCCGTCGGTCTCGCCGGTTTGTTCGGGCGAGATGCGATCGAGACGTATCTGCGCAGTCCGGTACTGATCGCTGCGACGACCGCTGTATTCGGCGTGCTCTTGTGGGTTTCTTCGCGTTGGATGGCCGGCACGCGGAGCGTTACCCGCATTGGCGTAGTCGATGCGTTGGTCATCGGTACCGGACAAGCACTCGCGCTGGTGCCGGGCACATCGCGCTCGGGCATCACGATGACAATGGGCATGGCCAGAGGACTGTCCGCAGATGCGGCCGCGCGGTTCTCCTTTCTCATGTCGATACCAGTGATCGTGCTCGCTGGTGGTTGGGAGGCACTGAAGTTGGCGCGCTCCGAGGTGTCGGTTGATGTGACCGCAATCGCACTCGGCACTTTGGTATCTGCGTTGTTTGCCTACGCAACGATCGCCTTTTTTCTGAAGGTGCTTGCACGCATCGGCATGCTCGGCTTCATGGTCTATCGCCTGGCATTGGCCGCTGTCATCCTCTACGTATTCGCCTGACGGTACGCTCGCAGCTTCTGGATTCGTGCGGCCCTGAGCGCTTCACCAAAAGCTGCACCGGTGACCCCGGTCTTGGCAATCTCTGCGGTGTCGACGTCATTGGCGGCCGCAAGCGCGCCCCGAAGAAAATCGGCTTGTGGGTAATCGCGGTTTTCAAGACCGGTTCGACCCCGGGCGTCTGCGATGCACGCCTCCAGAAATCGCTCCAGATGACCGGCATCGCGCAATGCGCCTAATTCCGTCAGCAACTTGAGCAAGGTCTGAGGGCGCAGCACCAGCGCCGTGTGCGCATGCAGGTGGAACCGTGCCACGTTGGTGGCGAGCGCGATCCATTGTTTGGGCGCCCGCAATCGCTCACCGACTTGCGCGGCAAGTCGAGCACTGCTTGCTTCGTGGCCATGGTGCTTGGGCAACAGCTCAGCCGGTGTTTCCGCCTTGCCGAGATCATGTAGTAAGACCGCGAAACGGACCGGTCCACTGAAGCCCTGATCTGCTGCGTAGTCGATCGCAAGCAGCGTATGCAGTCCAGAGTCGATCTCCGGATGCCACTGCTCTGGTTGTGGCACGCCGAATAGTGCATCGATTTCCGGTAACAGCACTTTCAACGCACCGCACGTGCGCAGCGTTTCGATGAACACCGATGGCTTGCTGCTCATCAGCGCGCGGCTGAGCTCGCTCCATACGCGTTCGGGCGAGAGCGATTTGAGCTCGCCGCTTTGCGAGATTTCACGCATGAGGTTTTCGGTCTCTGGTGCCAGCGTAAACCCGAGAGGTGCGAGTCTCGCTGCGAAGCGTGCGACACGAAGTACTCTCAGCGGATCCTCCGAAAACGCAGGGCCGATGTGTCGCAGCACTCGCGCTTCGAGGTCATCTTTCCCACCGCACGGATCGACGAGCTTCCCGTCCGGTGTTTGCGCAATCGCGTTAATGGTCAAATCACGCCGCGTGAGGTCCTCTTCGAGCGTGACCGACGCCGACGTATCGAATGCGAATGCTTGATGGCCGACACCGGTCTTGCGCTCGGTCCTCGCCAGCGCGTACTCCTCGCCGGTTTTTGGGTGCAGGAACACTGGAAAGTCATTGCCCACTTGTTTAAACCCCCGGGCGAGCATGTTATCGGGCGTTGCGCCGACAACCACCCAATCATGCTCGACAACGGGCAGCTCGAGCAGCGCATCGCGAACGGCGCCACCGACGAGATAGACATTCAGATCATCGAGTACGGACATGCGCAAAGTGTACCGATTTGAACGGATTGCGGTGAGCTTCGCGCTACACTCCGGACATGCCGCCGCACCAATTCCATCGAGTCCTAAGACGCCTATTCATCCTGTTTCAGCTCGGCCTACTCGGTGGTTGCTATTACGTACAGGCGGCGCAGGGCCAGTGGGCGATTTCGCGAGCCGCAGAGCCGGTACCGGCTGTCATCGACGATCCGACAACGCCTGAAGCGCTGCAGGAGCGATTGGCGCTCACGCAGGAGGCGCTCACTTTCGCGCACACAGAGCTCGGACTGCCGGACAACGGGAGCTACCGGCGCTACGTCGATCTACAACGCGACTTTGTCGTTATGAATGTGTTTGCCACGCCTGCGATGTCGCTCAGCCCAAAAACGTGGTGCTATCCGTTTGTCGGGTGCGTGGCCTATCGTGGCTACTTCAAAGCCGAGGCGGCCGAGCAATACGCCGCCAAACTGTCGAACGCTGGCTACGATGTGTTTCTCGGTGAGGTTTCGGCCTACTCGACATTGGGGAATTTGAAAGACCCGTTACTCAGTACGATGTTCCGACGTAGTGACGATAGCCTGATCTGGTTGTTGTTCCACGAAATGGCGCACCAGATCATTTATGTCGATAACGATACCGCCTTCAACGAGTCATTCGCCTCTGCCGTAGCTGACGAAGGCTTGAAACGCTGGCGAGTCTCACGCGGGGAAACTCCGCCGCCGGTTACCCCTGAACGCAGCGCGCAGCGCACCGCCAAGCGTGAAGCGATTGAGCTTCTGAAGGGGCAACTCACCGAGCTCTATGAGCGCTCACAAGACGAACAATTAGTACTCCCGGCCAAGCAGGCGCTGTTTGCAGCGCTGGCAGATCAATGGCAGGAGGCAGGGTGGAGTGGTCGACCACCCGACAACAACGCGGCGTTGGTGCCGGCGCAGCTCTATGCCGATCTCAGGCCGGCGTTTGCACGATTTCTCGAAGCGCAATGCGCCAATGATCTCGAGTGCTTCTATCAGCGCGTGATCGAGATGGGCGCGATGGATCGCGAGGCGCGACTCGCGGCTCTGAAAGCAGCCCCGTCGGACTAGTGGTTGCGTCGAAGCCGGGCCAGCCGGGCTTTGTCGTTTTTGCCCTGCAAATACGTCGGCACGATGGTCTCCATGGGCGTCGGACGGATTCCTAAACGCTCAAGGCCGTTGTCATCGCAAATGCTATGCACCATCAGCGACCGCAGGTTGTCGGTCGATAGGGGCTTGCCTGGCACAAAGTCGAAAATGGCCGCCTGAATTTTCGCTAGCGAATCAGGGAGGCCGATGATCCATCGCGTCAGCCCGAGTTGATCACGCACATACGTCACCAACTCTCGTAGGGAATACACTTTCGGCCCGCAGAGTTGATAGGTCTGACCGATCGTCGAACGGTCATCGAGTGCTTTCATAAATGCCTCGACGACGTCGTCCACAAACACTGGCGCAAAGCGAGATGAGGGACGCGCCAGAGGCAGGAAAGGGGAGATTTTCAGCAGCTGCGCGAATCGGTTTATGAACGAATCACCCGCGCCGAATATGACCGATGGCTGGAATATCGTCCATTCAGGGGCGTCTTGCATGGACCGGATCGCGTCTTCCGCGAGACCTTTGCTCTTCAGGTAATCCGACGGGCCTTTTTTCGAATCTGCTTTCAGTGCACTCATCTGCAGGAAGCGTTTCACGCCCGCCTGTTTGGCAGCTTCCAGGGCCGTCTTCGTCAGCGCTTCGTGCGCCACGTAAAAGCCCTTGCCGCCGTGATGGCCCTGCTCGTTCAGGATGCCCACGAGATTGATGACCACATCCGCATCGACAAACAAAGGCACCAAGGCTTCGGGCTCATGCACGTTTGCCGTTACGAGCTTCACCCTTGGGGTGACCGCCATGCTGCGCGCACGCTCGCGGTTGCGTGTGGGCACAATCACATTGTGGCCACGCTCCGCTAGCCGAGCGACCAATGATTGTCCTACAAAACCGGTGCCACCCAGCACCACGCACGTCGATTCTTTCACCATTGTTCCTGTTAGCGGCAAATCGCCCGCGATTATAAGCGACCTGTCTCTGCAACGCGCTCTTGACGCGGCAGCGGTTTCAGGTAGTGAATCAGTCGCTCTACGGGTTGTTCGTTGCGCCACTGAAAAACGATGCTCGCAAACAGCACTTTTTGCACGTAATTGCGCGTCTCATCGTAGGGCAGGGTCTCGATCCATACCTGCGGGTCGATATCAGTCTGCGCTGTCCAGCGCACCACCCGGTGTGGGCCGGCGTTATAAGCAGCGGTTGCGAGCGCGCGATGACCAAATCGCGCCTTGAGCTCGGCCAGATGTGCGGTGCCGAGCGTAATGTTGATGTCAGGGTCGTGCAGCGCGTCGGCCGACGGCATGGGCGCCATACCCAAAGCGCGTGCGGTGCGCCGTGCCGTTGCCGGAATCAACTGCATGACACCGCGGGCGCCGGCGCCGGATTTCACTGAGGGGTCAAACAGGCTCTCGTTGCGCGCGAGTGCGAACACCCAGTTGGCATCAAGATCATGCTGCTTCGCGTTTGACGCGACGAATTCGCGGTGTGCTAGCGGGAATCGAAGCTCCAGATCGTCGAGGTGGCCGCCCGCAACCGCGAGTCGCACAGCCTCATGGTGCCACCCGAGTTCATGTGCCAGCGCACCCAGCGCGATCAGATTCGGTTTGGTCTGGTTGCGGGAGATGACCGCCAACTCGTGCCGCGCCCTCGCGACCTGACCGACGTGGAATAGCTCCTCGACGCGACGCCATTCGAAGCGCTGCGACCACGATTGCTTGAGTTCTGCGTCGACGGGCAACCGTTCGTCGTCAAATCGATAGGCAGCGTCGACGGCATCGGCGGCGAGAAAACCGTGATAGCTGCGATCTTCCGCTAGGGCAGTGAGCAGAGATCGGCCTGCTTCCAGTTGTCCGCTGCGCGTGAGCGCAATCGCTTCCCAGTACCGCCAGCGCGGCGTGCTCGCTTGCTCAATCGGCATGTCGGCAACGGCTCGCAATACCTCGGGCCAATCGTCGGCGCGCAGTGCGGCACGAGCGCGCCAGGCGTGCCAGCGCTCGTCGCGAACCAAGGCCGGGACAGCTTCAAACCAACTCTGCGCCTCCGGCAGCGCGTCCTGTGCCCCAGCCAGGGCCAGGAATCGAAGGATGCTGGCACTCTGTTCGTTGCTGACGCGGGCGCGCAGCGTTTTGTCGGTATGCCAGAGTTCATGTGCGGTGAGTGGATCGCGCAGTGCGAGGCGCCGGATTGCATGCTCGATCTGCTCGGCAGTCAGTGCGGCATTCAAAGCCGGTTGGCTGAACGCTTCGCGGGGGGTCTTGTGAGCGCGTTTCCACAGTGCGGCTGTGTTTCGATAGCTACTGTCGAGGCTCGATGCCAGATAACCAGCGAGGCCATAGTTGCCGCGCTCTACGGCGAGATCAAACCGCTGTGCAAACTCGGCCTCTCCCAGAACACCCTGATGCTTGAGTGCGACGAAGGCGGGATCGCAACGGTCGTTCTGACTTTGCCCAACAAGCCACAGCTTGCGCCCGAGCGTGTGCTGCTGTTCAGCATTCCAGCTCGACTTGCCATTGATGGCGGCGGCAAGTGCGGTGCACGCAAGCGCTGCGTCCGCATGGTTTGCGTAGTGTGCTTCGTAGGCGGCGAAAAACTCAGGCCAGCGTGCGCCTCGCGCCAGTGCGGACACCAGCCGATAGCGCAGGCGACGTGTCGGCGGCAGGTCAGGTGCGCGGTCTAAAAATTTCTGCGCGTTTTTGGTAACCCCTTTTGCGACCTCCGCCGAATAACGTGCCGCCTGAAGGTCGACCCAGAGCGGATAGTCTTCGAGCAGGCGTTGCTCCTTGCGCGTCAACGCCCACTTGCCCTCCAGTGCCTCCGGCCACGCGCGCTCGAAGAGCTCGCGCGCCTCAGTTTGTGCGCTGGCGTCGCCAAGCGAGGATAAGGCAAACAAAAGGCTCGCCACCGAGAAGGTGACGAGCCTCAGGAGTGAGGTTGTCGGTTGAGCCGTCAACCGCGTAACGACAACAGTCGACGTCGACCGTCACGCTCGATTTCGACGAAGATTCGGCTGCTGGAATTGGCTTCGGCCAGGTTCAGCAGTTCGTCAAGGTCATCCACTGGTCGGCGGTTCACTGCAATGATCAGATCCCCAGCGCGCAAACCGCTGAGTTGAGCCCGCGAGTTTGGCTCTACGCTGCTGACGACAACACCCGGTCGCCCTTGTGCATTGGCGAGCTCTGCACCGTCGAGACCGGGGTGCAATTCCGAAGCGTCAGCGACAGCGCCACCGTTCTGATCATCAAGCGTTGCCGATAGCTCTTTTGCGCTTCCCTCGCGGACCGCGGTCACAGAGATTTGCTCTCCGCTGCGCAGCAGTCCGATGGTGTTTCGAAGGTCCGCAGCGCTGTCTACCTTGTTGCCGTTGATCGCAGTGATGATGTCGTTCACTTCGATGCCGGCGCGTTCTGCCGCGGAACCTGGTGAGACGTCCACAACGAGTGCGCCCGTAATGTTGGTCAGTCCTAGCATTTCCGCCTCATCCGGTCCAACTGTGTCGATACGCACACCGAGCAGGCCGCGGCGCACATCGCCGAATTCCAGGATCTGGCTCATGATGCTCTTGGCCATGTTCGAAGGAATCGCGAAACCGATGCCGACGTTGCCACCGCTGCGCGAGATGATTGCGGAATTAATACCCACCAGCTCGCCGGAAAGATTCACAAGCGCACCGCCCGAGTTACCCGGGTTGATCGACGCGTCGGTCTGGATGAAGTCTTCGTAACCATCGCCAATGCCATAGCGACCGAGTGCGCTGACAATGCCGGAGGTGACGGTGTGGCTCAGGCCGAACGGGTTGCCGATAGCGATCACGAAATCGCCAACACGCGCCGAGTCCGAATCGCCGATTCGGATTTCCACGAGCCCGCTGACATCAGCTTTCAATACCGCGATATCGGTGCCCGCATCTTTGCCGACGACCTCTGCGCTAAAGCTACGGCCGTCTTGCAATGTGACCTCGATTTCATCGGCGTTGGCGATGACATGTTCGTTGGTCAGGATGTAGCCGTTGGCCGCATCGACCACGACCCCGGACCCCGCGGAGCGCATTTCGCGTGGGCGCGGCTCCGAAGGCATGCCAAAAAACTCGCGGAAGGGGTCGCCTTGACCGCGCGAGCGGACCTGGCCACGTACTTGAATGTTCACGACCGCATCCGAAACTTCATCCACGATCGGTGCAAGACTGGGAAGTGTCTGGCCATCGACCGACGCCGGCAATGCAGCGTGGCCGGGGAGTGCTGACAGCATCAGCAAGGCGGCTGAAAAAACAAGGTGTTTCATGCTTGATATACCTATTTCTGGGAGTTCAATCGACGGCCGCGAACTATCCGCCACGTCCATCCTCGCACCTGCTGATCACGGGTGCCAGCGATTCAGACAGAAAGAATGGCCGCTAGTTCGCAGTCTCAGCGAAATGAGTAGGGTGCAACTGGCGCCTTTTCAAGGCGGTTCAATTAGTTGAACGACCTTCATTACCAAACACAATATATAGTGGCTCTCGCGTTATGTTACTGAGACAAAATAATTGAGAAAGTTGTTGGACAGTATATTTTGAAACAAAGTAACTCATTGTTTTTAATAAAAATTCGACCATTTTCGGTATTGTTATTTTTTCTTGACAGCAGCTCGGCGCGGGCATAATCTTATGCACCTGTGACACAACATCTTGTGTCCAGAGAAACATAAAAAGGTAACGGCCAGTCCAGCCAGAGCGGGACCAGCCAGGGAAACTGTTGCCTCAAAGCTTTGGTTTTGGGGGTGATGGCTTCGACATCACTTAACGGACATGGTTGGTCTTCCGCGAGAACACCACCGTGACCCATTTTTTTGAGGGGGTTGTATAACCAATGAGCATCGCTACGGACGCTGGGTCGACGGAATTGGCAGCAGTGACAAGCGTTAAGGAAATTCCGCTTCAGGACACGTCTCGAGACATCTGGGAGACGAAATATCGCCTGACATCCAAATCTGGAGACGTTATCGACGCAACCGTCGACAACACCTTCCAGCGTGTTGCACGTGCACTTGCCGACGTCGAGAAAGACGCCGGGCACTGGTACGAGCGTTTTCTTTGGGCGCTGCGCTCTGGTGCAATCCCCGCCGGCCGAATCACATCGAACGCCGGTGCACAGGCGCACAAGCCGGCCACGTCAACGATCAACTGCACGGTGTCCGGGACCATCGCAGACTCGATGGACAACATTCTGAACAAGGTCCATGAAGCCGGTCTGACGTTGAAAGCGGGCTGTGGCATTGGTTATGAGTTCTCGACCCTGCGACCGAAAGGCGCATACGTATCCGGTGCAGGCGCCTACACATCGGGACCGCTGTCGTTCATGGATATCTACGACCGCATGTGCTTTACCGTGTCATCAGCGGGCGGCCGTCGCGGCGCTCAGATGGGCACCTTCGATGTGGGTCATCCTGACGCACCTGAGTTTATTCGGGCCAAGCGCGAAGACGGTCGTTTGCGTCAGTTCAACTTGTCGCTGCTGATCACCGACGCCTTCATGAAGGCGGTGAAGAACGATGACGAGTGGGCGCTGGCGTTCCCGGTGACCGAGAAAGAGCTCGAGCAGGACGGTATCGACGTTGAACTCGTTCGTTCTGGTGCCGATGCCGAGTACGTATGGCGTGAGTGGCCGGGCGAGGGTGACTTCGTCAAAGACGAGCAGGGTCTCGCCGCCTGCAAGATCTACAAAACGCTGCCGGCACGTCGCCTGTGGGACATGATCATGTCCTCCACTTACGATTTCGCTGAGCCGGGCTTTGTTTTGATCGATGCGGTCAATGAAATGAACAACAACTGGTGGTGCGAGAACATCCGCGCGACCAACCCGTGTGGTGAGCAACCGCTGCCGCCTTATGGTTCTTGTCTTTTGGGTTCTGTGAACCTGACGCGTTTCGTTGTGAACCCGTTCGAAGATGGCGCTGAATTCGATTGGCAGGGTTTCCGTGAGGTCGTGAAGGTCTTCACTCGGATGCTCGACAACGTCGTTGAAATCAACGGTCTGCCGCTGCCACAGCAGCGTAATGAGATCACGCGCAAGCGTCGCCACGGCATGGGCTTCCTCGGTCTTGGCTCGACGATCACCATGTTGCAGATGAAGTATGGCGAGAAAGACGCTGTCGAGTTCACCGAGAAGGTGGCGCGCGAGATGGCGCTAGCTGGATGGGAAACCGCACTCGAGCTGTCTCGCGAGAAGGGCCCGGCACCGATCATGACCGAAGACTTCGAAGTCACGCCGGACATGCTGCGTAAGCGCCCCGAAATGGTGAAAGATGGTTATCAAGTCGGTGACCGTGTGCCTGGGCGTCTGCTTCATGCGCGCTACAGCCGCTACATGCAACGGGTCGCGGAAGTCGCACCCGAGCTGGTCGCCGAACTGGCCGAAGCGGGTGCACGTTTCACGCACCACACCTCGATTGCACCGACCGGCACGATTTCGCTATCGCTTGCGAACAATGCCTCGAACGGCATCGAGCCGAGTTTCGCGCATCACTACTTCCGCAACGTGATTCGTGAAGGCAAGAAGACCAAAGAGAAGGTTGATGTGTTCTCGTTCGAGTTGCTCGCTTACCGTGCACGCGTGTAGCCGCAGGCGATGCCGTTTGCTGAGGATGCTGATGCAGCACTGCCGGAATACTTCATCACGGCCGATGACATCACGCCGCAGCAGCACGTGGACATCCAGGCCGCTGCACAGAAGTGGGTGGATTCCTCGATTTCGAAAACGGCGAACGTGCCGACGGATTACCCGTACGAGGACTTCAAGGACATCTACCTGTATGCCTACGACAAAGGTTTGAAGGGATGTACGACATTCCGTTTCAACCCGGAGGCATTCCAGGGTGTATTGGTGAAAGAGCAGGACCTCAAGGACACGACCTATGTCTTCGAACTGGAAGACGGATCGACGGTGGAAGTGCGTGGGGACGAAGAGATCGAGTACGACGGTGAAATGCACACCGCCGCGAACCTCTTCGATGCGATGAAAGAAGGCTACTACGGAAAGTTCTAATGAAAATTGAGAAGAAAATCGTTGGCTTCTCGGTTAAGAAGCAGGAAGAGGCCGCTGCTGAGGAAGCGAAAGCACCGGTAGTCGAAAAACCGACCGCTAAAGTGATTCGCATGACCGAGCAGGTCGAGCGCCCGGAAATGCTGGTGGGTTCGACCTACAAGGTGAAGACGCCGGTTTCCGATCACGCGATGTATGTCACGATCAATGACATTATCCTGAATGAAGGCACCGAGCACGAGCATCGTCGCCCGTTCGAGATCTTCATCAACTCGAAGAACCTGGATCACTACCAGTGGATCGTTGCGTTAACCCGCATCATCTCTGCGGTGTTCCGCAAGGGTGGTGACGTTACGTTCCTGGTCGATGAGTTAAAGGCGGTGTTCGATCCGCGCGGTGGCTATTGGCAACCCGGTGGCAAGTTTATGCCGTCGATCATCGCCGAACTTGGCCATATCGTGGAGAAGCATCTGATCGCGATCGGCATGCTCCGCAGCGTCGGTCCGGACGAAGCACAGAGAGAGCTCATCCGCCAGAAGCGCGAGGAGTACAACGCACTTCAGGCACAGCAGAGTCTGATCGACAACGAGCCGGCCACCGAGCCGGTGGGTGAAGGTCAGTATCCGGCAGGCGCTAGCCTATGCACCAAGTGCAACACGGCGGCCGTCGTCATGATGGATGGTTGTATGACGTGTCTCGCCTGCGGCGATTCGAAGTGCGGGTGATCGGATAGAAGCGAGCGCTGCCGCATAGGTTGCTCGCAGAAAAATCAGCCCAGAGACATGCCTGCCAGGGTTTTGTCTCTGGGCTTTTTTGTTTTGGGGTGGCTTTGTATCACCCCGCGCTGCCGTTCCGCGAGCTTTCGGCAAGGTGAGAATCGAAGTTCGACGCCGGCGGCTGAGTAACTGCTTTCCTGCGACTTGAACTCGGAAGGCGGCCTAAGCCTTTATCTTGGAGAACGTCTGACCTTTGATGCGTTGCGCCCCTCCTAGATGTTTCTGTGCAAAGTCGACAGATCGCTCTAGCATGCTCCGCACCTCGGGCGATTCCAGTCCATCCCCGTTTCGAAATGGGATATGACGAATCTTGGTGCCGGTTCCTTTCAGAATACCGCTCGGGTCATCCAGCAGGGCCCCAGAGTTAAACCCGAGATTGATGTGCTTCGAGTAAAGCGCGACATGGCAGAACGCATCTTTGAGCTTTTCGGATAACGAAAACGCAGAGGTCAGCGCATGGCTGTTATAGAGGAGCTCGTTGGGGTCTTCATGAACGCTCAGGACAAGCTTCCTGATGTCTCTGTACAGACGCTGCAGCTTCGGTTGGTAGTCCGACAAACACCGCTCAAAGTCTGGATGTAGTTCATCTGTGTTCATCATAGGTACCGAGAGAATTAATCCTTTATCAATAACCGCTATTGTCGCTTTAGCCCCGTCAACGGATACATCAGTTGTCCCCACACGGATTTCGGCAACTTCTTGGTTGTCCCGTATTCCGCCGGCCAATGCTTATCGGGCATGTGGTAGGTCCCGAACAACCAATCGAACAACACAAGATGTGCTGAGTAGTTGGTGTCGATCGCCGGTGCTTCCGAGCTGTGATGCCAATGATGGAACTGCGGCGTGACGAAGATGTAACGCAGTGGTCCGAAAGAGAAGGACAGGTTGCAATGAATGAGAATGGCCTGAAGCGCGGCGAATACAACGTACGCGTTTAGTGCCGCCGGGTCAGCGCCGAGCAAGTACAACGGGATCATGACCATTGCACGTTCCGAGAACACTTGGATGAAATGTCCGCGAGAACCGGCCAACCAGTCCAACGTTTCTACCGAATGGTGCACGGCATGGATCGGCCATAGGGCTTTCACTTCGTGGTAGAGCCGGTGTTCCCAATACAAGACGAAATCGGCACAGACCACGATCACAGCAAACTGCAGCCAAAGCGGCGTTGACTGAATGAACGCCTGGACATCGGCGCTCACAGCCCAGTCGAAATGGCTCGCGTGGTAGTTGCCAAACAAAATGATGGCCGAGATCGCAAGATGGTTAAAACAGAAATAGAAAAGATCGAGGTCCCATTCGGGGCGAAGGATCACTTGATTCCGGTACTTCGGGAACAGCTTCTCCAAGGTCATGAAAACGACCACCGACCCAAGCAGTGCGAGGATCAACCAATCGATGCCCAGCGATAGGGCACGCGGATCAACCGAGCCGACGGGAATGTTGTAGCCGCCGAGCAAGAAACCGACCAGGGTCAGTGCGATGCCCGCGCCACCCATTTTTCGGTAACGCCCCCGGTTCAGAACAAACGTCAAGAGACCGAACAACAACGACGTGTACATGCCGTACTTCAAGAGAATCTGTAACGACCCTGCGTCGTAGACCTGGCGAAGCTCGGTGGTCGTGAGATACGAGGGGTAGCGGTAGGCCAACACAGCGAGCACGCTGAGTATGCCAAGGCACAGCGAGAGCAGTCCGCTGATCTTGCCGTCGCCAAAACGGAGTTCGCGTTTCGGATCGGGCGCTACCTGCCGCGGCGTGTAGTCGTATTCCTTGTCCATATGCGCTTATCGTTTCTACTTGTCCCGACAGCATGATGTCGCGGTGCAGCACCAAAGTCCAAGCCAAACCTCACACTAATTCCGACAATTCACGTTAACCTTTTCCTCGGTTCTGTCATCTGAGAGATATGGTGGCCGTACTAAGGGGCGCCGGAGTGCCCACACAGGATGATTTTCACGCCGCGATCACCGCCCGCTCGGATCGCTGGTTTTCCGCGTGCCTGCGGATTCTTGGCGATGCCGCTGCGGCCGAGGACGCCGTGCAGGAAGCGCTGATGACGGCGTGGAATAAGCGCGCGCAGTTTAATCGTGAATCTCGCCTCGAAACCTGGATTCATCGCATCGCCGTGAATGCTGCGCTGCAAGCCATCCGCAAGAATAAGCCCAGGCTGTACGAGTCGCTCGATGTCGAGCCACCGAGCACCGACGCAGGACCTGCCGACCAGCAGTACCGCGATGAACTCGACGACAAACTCACCACCGCAATGCGCCATCTCTCCGATATCGAGCGCGCCTGCTTCGTACTCAAACACATCGAAGAGTGGCGCCACTCGGAGATTGCCGAGGAACTCGATACCACCGTCGAGGTGAGCAAACAGGCTGTCTTTCGAGCCGTGAAGAAGCTGCGCGGCGAGATGACAATGTTAAAGGACGCAATAGCATGAACGACGACACTCTGATTCGGTATTACTACGACGATGCGGAGCTCAGTCAGGCCGACCGCAAGGCGCTCGAAACGGATCTGCAGAACGACGCTGAACTCCAAGAGCGCTACACAACGCTTAAGCTGGAACTCGATGCTCTGAAGTCGGCACCACCGGCGAAGCTATCGTCGGACCGACTCGCACGCTTCCACGCAACGATTGACTACGCTGCGACGATAGAGCGACAGCACCCGGCAGAGCCGAAACGAAGTAGCTTTCACTTTCTGTCCTTCGCTTGGGGGAGCGCGGTTTCGCTCGTGCTGGTCGCCGGTGTTGTGATCGGTTTGCTCATCGCAGATCGTAGCCCGCAACCGGCGACGGGCGCCGCGGCGACCGTTGCCGACTCGTCCGGTGCGTTCAACCGCGGCTTGCAGGTCCATCTCGCACGCAGCAATCAGACTCTTGCCGGTCTCGATCCGACCGGTGCGGCCGAACGCGAGATGATGATCCGGCACATCATCCAGCAGAACCGCTTCTTTGAGCAGGCCGCCGAATCGAATGGATCTAACAACCTCGCTCGCGTCTTGCGGGCTATCGAGCCAGTGCTCATCGAACTCGCACGTGAAGACCTATCGGAACAAGAAGCCGCCGCGTTGCAGAGCAAAGTGCAGTTCGAATTGCACGTCGTGCTAACCAAATTGAAGAACAAGTCATCTCAGCAGGAAGAGACGATTTGAACCGGAGAAAGCCCATGAGACTGACCCATACACTCGCCATGCTTGCGATGTCCTGCGCGATCTGTAGCCCTGCAATTGCACAGGACGAGGATCGTGAAGAACTAAAACTCTCAGCGATGGATGCACTGATTATGGCGCCGCCCGAGCGGGCGTTGCCGATTGCCACTCGGGTATTGCAGGGTGATGGCAGCGATGAGCTGAAAGAGCGCGCGCTTTTTATTCTGAGCCAGATCGATCTGCCCGAAGCCGAAACGGCGCTCTTGCAGGTTGCGCGCGAAGGAACCGGCGATGTTCAGGAAGAAGCGATTCGCATGATCGGAATCAGCGGCAAGGCGGAGCTGCTGGGTTCGCTGAAGGCCCTCTACGCGAGTGGGGATGAGGACGTAAAGGACGCCGTGTTGGAAGCGTATCTGATTGCGGACGACGTGGATGCGGTGTTCGCAATCGCCCAGCAGGCGGAGACGCCGGATGAATTCGGCAATGCGGTCGAGTATCTCGGTGCGATGGGTGCAACCGATCGGCTTCGGGAACTGCGCAACCGTGTGGGTATGGAAGAAGAACTCATCGAGGCCTATGCCATTGCGGGTGATGTCGAGACGTTGATGGACCTGGCACGCGATTCGAGCCGACCGGACATGCAGGCGGAAGCCATCGAAGGCCTTGCGATCACTGATCTCGAGAACTCGCAGGAGGTATTCATGGAGCTCTATAGAGGTAGCGCGAATGAAGATGTAAGAGAGGCTGCGCTCGAGGCGCTGTTCATCTCCGACAATGACGAAGCGCTGGTGCTCCTGTATCGCGAAAGCACCAACAACAATGAGAAGGGACAGTTGCTCGAGTACCTCTCGACGATGGACAGCGATTTGGTTTGGGACCTTATCGAGGCTGCACTCGAGGAAGAGGAGTGAGCCTGCTTGCTGTCACGGCTGCACTAGGTCTGATGAACCTACCGGACGGCTGGGTGACCTGGCGCGTTGCCGCACAAGATCCGACAACCAACTGGTGTTGCGTCACGTGGAGTGCCGGCGGACTCGTCGAAAAGCCCTGCGAATTAGACAACAAACACCTTTCGGTTCGCAGCAATGACGAGCGCTTCCAGCCGACCGGCGAGATGCAGCTCTACGCCAGGATTCTCGACGGCGCACCGCAAAAGCTCCGAGTGTTGAGCCCGCAATGCCCCATCGAGCCGGTGGCCGGCCTGAAGGATCTCGGTCGGATTGACACCTCGATGAGCGTTGACTGGTTGGGCGAGCAACTCACCGTGAATGATTCATTGACTTCGGATGCCATCATTGCGATTTCTGCACATGAAGCCTCGACCGCAGCGCCCATGCTGATCGATGTGATCACCGATAGGTCCTTGCCTCGCGATACCCGCAAAGAAGCGCTGCGCTGGCTGATCCGTTCGAAGTCCGACGAGGCTTTTCGCTTCCTCGATCGTTTGTTCGCTAAACGGTGATTGCAGGTATGTTCTCTACTGTCTCGCTACTAACTCACCTGCGCGTGAAGTGCGCGACCTTTTGACAGCGCCGATCGTACCGGACCCAGAAAGTCGCGTGAGAGGTTCTCGTCGTTCGTTGCATTTAGTGCTCGGCCTTCGTCAGTAGCGAGGAACTTCTCGAGCTCCTTCTCGATTGCGCCAACTTCGCTCGGGTTGAGCGCGACGTACTCGCAGTCCGACGGGACGTTTTGTCCGAGGCGGCGACCGAGGTGGGTGAAGAACGGCAGGTAGAAGTACTCACGTTCCGATTCAGGGATTGGTCTAGCCCTGCTGAAGAAGTGCTTCTTGACCAGGTGTGACGGCAAATCCGCGGTGACGTAGGGCGAAAGGAACTCAGACGACTCCGGCGTAAACGCGATCTCTGCATGGAGTGCGTGGAAAGCATCGAAAGCAAATCGGTCCATGATCGTGGTGTCTGCCTTGTCTAATCCGTCATAGACGATTCCCTGCGCGAGGATCCTCCGGCCGATATGTTCGTGTTGTGCGATCTCATCGGAGCTGTAGTCACCGAACTGATTAATTTCGGTGATTACCTCGTCAACGATGATCTGCCGCGACTCGATCAGAGCTCGTTCGAATTTGCCGTAGTCGAAAGAATGGAAGCACCAGTTGTAGGACATTTAAATCACAACCGGACGCTCTAGTCGGACTCGACCCCGAATTTCCAGAACGAGAAGCCCCAACGGTCTTCATGCGTGTTCTGAATTGGTGATGCCACTGCGATAACGCCGTCATCCATAAAGGCGGTGGTCAAGTACTCACCGCCAGTGGAGGGGGTTTTCTCGTCAGGCGTTTCTGCCCAGATTTCCGGTTGAAAGGAGACGGGCGAGGAAATCAGCGGCGGGTTGTTGTCGGCCTGAACCTCGACCAGCGCGACTCGCGCGCTAATCGCATCGGATTCCTGAACGAACCAGGTCGCGGCTAGTCTGTTCGCACCGTCAGAAACTAAAAACGGAAAAAACGGCTTTCCGTCGTGCTCACTGACCTCAGCGATAGACCAGGTTTCTCCGAAATCCGTACTGCTTGCCAGGAAGACTTTGCGCTTGTCTGCCCAGAGATAATGCAGGGTGTCATTGTCGGACCACGCAATAGGCTCGATCCATCGAGGAGTTGCCTCCTCACTGAACGTCCAGTCGATCGGTGCGGGTGTATCTCTGAACACCCAGGTTTCCCCGGCATCACTGGAGACGGCGATTAGATCTGTCTCGGCATCGAATCGATTCGCCGAGGCTGACAACGGCACAATCCTCGCCGCCAGCAATGCATCTCCTCGCGTAGCGAAGTGGCTCGATCCACCGCTTTCGGATATACGTTTGCGTTCGTTCAGGCCATCGCTTGTGGTGTCGCCCACTGCATGTCGAACGCCGGCACCGTCGTTCCAAATCAGATGGACCGATTGATTCGGCGTCACCGAAATCCATGGTCGGTCATCGAATCGAGTGCGGGATACCTGACTCCAGCTCCAAGTCTCTCCCTTGTCCGAAGAACGACCTACATGGATCTGCACACCTTCTCTCGTATCTCGATCAAAGCCCATGGAGGCAAATAAGAGATGACCGTCAGACGACATGGCTAGGTCAACGTCGGAGTTACCTTGTGCGTTCTCTTCACGGTCGCCGACATCGAGGCGCTCCCAGGTTTCTCCTGAGTCATCGCTGCGCCACAGCAGAGGCGGCGCGGTCCAGTCTCTGGCAGTTACCTGCGAACCAAAGCCGGCAATAAAGAGCTCGCCATCGGGGTGAACTGCCAACATAGGTTCTCGCGCCAGCTGACCGAGATGATCGGTCCGACTGATAAGCCGCAACTCCGGTTTGGACTGCACGCCCTCATAGGCGGCGCACCCGACTAGCTGTATGGCGCAAAGACAAAGGATGCCGAGTAAGTACCGATTCATCACTCGAACAGTGCGTCAGTAGACTCGGCGTCGCGCTCACGCTGCTCACGTGCTTGCGCGGTTCTTACGATTTCGCCGGGCAGTTGACTAACCAACGCATCGATCTGCGGAATCAGTCGCTCAAACGCGTCGAGTTCGTCGTAGGTTAATGACCAACGATCGCCTTTGAAGGTCGCTTTGCGTGGATCATCAAACACCTTGAAGAACAGCTCGAGATCGTTGTCACGCTCGTCTCGCAGCACAACTCTGGTGTCGAAATGCGACATCGGCACAACATACATTTGCTTCTCAAAATTGCTGACACCATTGTCAACAGCAGTCTGACGCCATTCAGAGAATTTCGCGTGAATGGCTTTGTAGTGTGAGACCAGTTCCATCAGTTCGGCGTTTGCGTTTTCCCCACGACTGGTGACGGAGGTGATCCAACCCGCCAGCAAAGGTTTGGATCCGTAGGTCTTTCCGAGGACCTGTCTGAAAGACAGTTTGTAATACCCAGGCTCACCATTCAGGGGTGGAAAGGCTTGGAGCGTCAGTGCTGGAATACGGCTGCCGGATACGCGCGTGTCATGAATGACCAAACCGGGAACTTCCGTTCCATCCCGAAGTGTCGTGGTGTAGGGAATAGGACCAACCAATGAGTCATCCGTGTTTTGAACAATTTCACCAGGCGCGAAGCTCAAAGTGGCAGGCGTTGTTGCTGGTGAGCTGCTACCGACGCTCGCACTTGGCGCAGTCAGCGCACTCGGTGCGGCAGAGGTTGAGACTCTGGTCCACGCTGGCACATGAGCGGTGTCGTTCTCCGCGATCGCTGGCAGTGCCTCAAGCCCCGAAAACATCGACGCATAGTCTGATTCCTGGCGCATACCGCTGTCGATCAGCCGGCCGTTCGCATTCATCAACATAAACGATGGTTGGTTGATCTGACGAACGGTCGGATGTAGCTGACTGAAAGTATCGATATACCAATCGGGTCTCGGCGGCATCACTGCCGAGGCACCAACGGTCTCATAGTGATCCTGAAGTTCGTTCATGTTCCGATCGGAGCTGACATAGATGACCCGAATTTTTCCTGGGTATCGCGCCTGGAGTCGATCCACTGTCTTCACAAGATCCGGGGTAAAACGCCCCGACCATCTACAGCTTTTGGATGAGTGGTAAAACAGGTAAAGGTCTGCACCGGCGATCTCTCCTTGCGTCGCCGTTCTGAGATTACCGCCGTCTTTCACATAGACCTGACCTTCTAGTTGCTCGATCAAGCGACCCTTGTAACCGTCCGACTTTGCCTTGCCGCTAGCAATGTCGTTCGCCCTTTGTATGAGGTCCGTGTACTCGACCGGCAGCGTGAACGTGTACTCGCCGTAATAGTCGAGGTGGGCCTCGCCATTGTCGTGAATGCCGAGGAAGCCCAATTCCTCGCCGACTTGCAGTGTCAATCCACCTGAAAAATCGAGTGTTTCTGTTACCGCGATTTTGGCAGGCCAGACATCCTCAGTGCTGGCAAATTTTGATAACGACAGCTGTGTGGGATTGATGCTCGCTTCGGGTGTTGCCGATTGCCCAAAAACTGACGAAGTTGCTGTGAGCGCGAGAAAAGAAAAAACAAGTAATGGCTTGCTGTACATCGACGTGTCTCGGTTTTGATTGTTATGCCACGACTTGTTTATAACGATGTTACGTGACATTTGCTACCGGCGTTTTTTTGCGGCCAAACCCGGTACGCAGACGCCGCTTTGACACGCAAATTGGTGACAATTGATGATCGAGTTTGCTTGCTCGAAATGTGGCGCAGCGGGCACACTGCCGTATGGCTGATCACATCCGTGTTTTCGTGCTCGAGGACGACGCTCGCACGCGTGCGAGTTTGCTGCGTCGGCTCAATGCTGCTGCGTTTATCGAGACGGTTGGCGATGCAGGTGCTCTTGCCGAGGCGCGCGACGCACTTGCCGCACTTGAGGTTGATGCATTGCTGTTCGATTTGCAGCTCCCGGATGGCAACGCGATCGAGCTCATTCGAGAACAGCATCTGGCTAGACCTGACATACCGGTACTCGTGATCTCCGTGTTCGGCGACGAGGAACGGGTGATCGCTGCGATCGAGGCTGGCGCGCGGGGGTACTTGCTCAAAGATGAGCCCGGCGAGGATCTCGCCGAGTCGGTACGTCGTGCTGTCGAGGGCGAGTCACCGATTTCACCCGCGATCGCACGCCATTTGATTCGCCGGTTCCAGGTGGAGTCGGAAAAACGCGTCAACACGGTCGAAAACCCTCTGTCCGATCGTGAGCTGGAAG
The DNA here is from genome assembly GCA_038521865.1 of Pseudomonadota bacterium. GTDB lineage: Bacteria > Pseudomonadota > Gammaproteobacteria > Steroidobacterales > Woeseiaceae > CALBPI01. The sequence goes on from JBCBKO010000007.1 coordinate 31,596, forward strand.
TGCTCCGACTAGCATCGAAGGGTTTGACCTACCAGGAAACCGCAGATCTGCTGGGAGTAACCGTTAACACGATTGGTACCTACACGCGGCGCATCTATCAAAAGCTCGCGGTCACCTCTCGAGCGCAGGCGGTTTTTGAGGCGCGGCAAATGGGCTGGATGGGTGATGGCGATTAGTCGCAGACAGCGATTCATAGGGCTGGGTGTGCTCTATCTCGCGCTGCCGTTGCTCGTACTCGTGCTGCTGTCGTGGCTAGACCGTCCTTACGACGTGCCAGAGGACTATCGTGTGCAGGCGACAGACTGGGCGCGAAGTTTCTCAGAGGTGCCCCCTGAAGACGGATGGAACCCGAGTGCCGAAGGGTGGCCCGATGGTCGTCGAGACGGCGAGCCATTCACCAGTATTTGGTATCGGTTCGAGGTCACCCAGTCCGTGCCGAACCCGGTACTGTACATCGCGTATGGCCACGGCAACTTCGATGTGTGGCAGGACGGGCAAAGACTGTTTCGGACGGCCGAGGCTCTACAACCGTTACATTACAATCATTCGTCAATCACCGTTCCCTTGGCCAATAGCGCAGTCGGTTCAACGGTGTTCATACGCCTAACGCGACAGGCTTCCGGACCCCGTTACGGGTTCGTCTACATCGCGCCCGCCGAGCTCGCAAAACGAGACGCGGAAGAACAGGCATTCATTCAACAGCAAATGCCCGCCACGGTGCTGACGGTGATGCTCAGTTTCGCTGTGGTTGTCGGTGCGATGTTCCTGATGCGACCTCGCGAACGGCATTACGGTTGGTATGCGCTCACCATCGCCTTGTGGGCGGGCCACTCGGTTCACAATATGGCAGAGTCGATTTCGTTTTCTCATTTCTGGTTTTTTTCGCTCAATCATCTACTACTTAACTGGCTGTTGGCAGAGCTGTTTTTTATCAACCGATATTTCGTCATTCCCGCGCCACGACTGGAGCGGTTCTGTGCAGGGGTCTGCATCCTTCTCGGCATGGTGCACCTGACAATTACCAGCCAAGCGATCGATAGTCTGAAATTCGAAGGCTATTTCTTCAATTTCTACGTGGTCCTCGAGGTCTGGTACCTCACACTCGCGGTCATCGTGTCGGCGCGGTACTTCACGGCGGTCCGGCGCCGACTGGACTTTAATAGTGCGAGCCTTTGGTTGGCTTCCGGTATCGTGATTGTTGTCGGTTTTCGCGATTTTCTCTATGCGATCTTGCCACCGGGGTCACTCCCGGGTTCGGTTTTCTATTTGCAGTATGTCGCCACGATACCGCTGCTGCTATTTGGCATTCAGTTGATCCGTCGCTTTGCTCGCGATGCGTATACCGCCGAGATGCGCAATGAGGAGCTCAACCAGTTGGTCGAGGAGCGCACTGCCGCCCTCGAAAGCACCTATCGCAAGCTCTCCGAGGAAGAGCGAAAGCGGGCGCTCGCGGAAGAACGCAGTCGTTTGATGCGCGATATGCACGACGGGCTAGGTGGTCAATTGGTACATGCGCTTGCGCTCAGTGAGCAAGTTGATGATGAAGATCTGCAGCGTTCGCTGCGTCTCGCGTTAGACGATCTACGTTTGATTGTCGACTCGCTCTCGCCGAGCGCGAACTCACTGCAGGATCTGATGGCATCGTATCGCCACCGGGTCAGTAGGCTTTTGCAGCGCACTGGCTTTAACGTCGATTGGCACATTGGCGATGAGACCGACAGCGTGCAGCTCAAACCGAACGAGGCGCTCAGCGTGCTCCGGATCGTGCAGGAGGCGGTGACCAATGCCGTCCGGCATTCGGGTGGCGATGTTCTCAGTATCAGCGTCAAGCAGTTGGCGGACGGTCTGCAGCTGACCGTCCGCGACAACGGCGAAGGTATGCCCGAGTCGGTTGTTGAGCGTGGGCTACGCAATATGAAGGTGCGTGCGAGTGAGCTCGGTGCTGGGCTCAATATCCGTAGTGAACCTGGCGACACCACCATAACGATGCATCTACCGCTTTCTGGCGTCGCACCGGTCCCCTAGAGCTAGCGCGACAATCAAAAGCGACGTCACCAATTCCGGTGTCACGCTCTCCAAGTAACCGTTGCTAGCGTGTCTCCCAATAATGGGGGTGCACCGTCATGAAGAACGTCAGACTTTTCCTACTTGTTTTGTTGCTGGGTCTTGCAGGTTGTCCGGCCTCCAACGATACCTCGAACGAGGACTCGTCGGACGATGAGCGTGATCTGGGGGAAATCAGTGCGGATCCACCGGTGGTGGCGATTAGAGAGGACACCGAAACTCTGCTGATCACAAAGAACTTCCCAATCGGTGCTGGCACGGATTTTCCCGAGGCTATCTCAGGGGTCAGTATCGAAGTGGGTACGACACCGGATGACGAGTGTCCGGCAGGCGACAACGTGTCCGGCGCTTTTGAAGTGACCGACTGCGAGAGCTGGCAGTTGACAGCCATGAATGCCGCTTCGGCAAGCTATGCCGTGGGCGCACTGGTTCCGCGGATACTACAGGGTGCCAAACCACGTGATGTGACTGAGGTGCTGGTCTATCCGGAAGGGAGAGGGAGTGCCGCGATCATCAAAGCAACCGCCGGCGGGCGCATTCTGCTGGCAAGAGATGGTGCCGTACTGACCGACTACGACGAAACTCTGGCTAAGGGTGAGCGTTTCTATGGGCCGCGGGTTGCAACCATGACCATCGACGTGCCAACCGATCAGCTTCCGCCCGATGTTGTTGATGTTTCAGCTACGCCGATTGAGAACTTTCGGCCTCCAGCTCGCTTCGAAGGCGACACGGAAGGTGATACCAGCGCGAGCTATGGCCTGGCTCTGACGACAGACAATCGCATCTTCGAGTGGGGTTGGCGACAGAAGCAAGTGGCACTATTCGATGCCGAAACCGGCGTTTTCGAGCTCGATTTCAGTCCCTTCGGTACTGGAGTCTTTGAGCCGACTGAGGAAGCGGTGGAACGCGAGCGTCAAGTGATCCGGGACAGCCTGGTGGCAACCACTCGTGAAATGAACGAACTGGCCGAGTTCGCATCTCGCAACAACGCACAGTGGACTCAAGTGGTTGCTGTCGACCGTCCCCCCATTGCTGGCGTAGAGACTGAGTATGGTGACGTCTTGCTCGCCTTCCGTACGGGTGTCACAGGAATGGCGCTGGCGGCTGATGGACGCGTCGCCATTTGGGGTGACCCAGTAAACACCTACTTCCCTGAGCGAGAGCTAGGGGATGACCTAAACCGTTTGCCCTTGTGGCTGGGACGCGCAGGTGACATCCAACAGATCAGCAGCGAGTCGGGCGGTCTGGTTGTGCTGAGCGGCGCTGGCCAAGTGGCATTCGACAGCGGTCGGTCGATCGCTAATCGCGGACGTGCGATTTTCGTCGATGCCGTGCCTGGGTTGCCTGCTGGCACGACGGTTCAGATTGCGGGTATGCGCGCACGAATGCGCGATGGCAGTGTTTGGCAGTGGCGAATGGCTGCGGACGGATCTCCAACGGTCGCCCAGCGTGTGCCGGGCATCACCGATGCTGTGGACTTGCCGGACCCTAATCAGAATCTTGCGATCCTCGCTGACGGAACAATGATGAGTTGGGATTTTGAGGCATCGGATTCTGTGCCCTCTGGCGTTCGGCCGTTCCCGCTTCCCGGCGTAGGGTCGGTAGCTGCGGTTTCGGGCGATGTTGTTATCGATAGCGAATGCGGCCGCGGCTGGCACCGTCTGGTGGACTCTCAATCCGAGCAGGTCGAAATGATCCCGATGGTGGGTCTTGGCGGTGCGGATACGTGCAATGCCGGTGCGAGGTCGCACATTGTGCAGGTGATCATCATGCGCGACGAAAAAACGTCTTTCCCACTCAATAGCGTATTCGTTACTTCGCCGGACGGACCTGTTTTCTGTGCGGATACAATGCCACGTCGCTGCTGGTGGCTTGGCGACCCGAGCCAAAACCCGACGTTTGAGGTTCAAGTTGATTCTGACACATCGCGTGTACTCGACTGGCGCTGGGATTGCGGGTCGATGAGTGAGCGCTCGCTACCCGTGCTCTTGCGATCGGACGGCGAACCCGGCAGTGCCAACCTTTGTAAGGTGACGATCACGGGCGACGGCCCGTTCCCGTTTGAGGATCCACCCGGGACGCTATTGGTCGAAATCAGTGGTCGCGGATCGGTGGTCGATTCGCTATCGGCAATCGATTGCGGCACGGACTGCACAGCAACGTTGCCAGCAGGTACACGACTCACGCTGACCGCCACACCCGATACGGGTGCGGCATTCTCGAACTGGGCTGACACGGGTTGCACCGATGATCGGGCAAACCCCGTGATTGTCGTGGCGGTATCCGGTGAGGTCACTTGTCGCGCCATTTTCGAGGACATCGTGGTGGGCAACGTCCCGCCGGTTGCTCGGTTTACCATTGATCCGATCACGATGGTATCGGTGGGCCAGACGATCACCTTGAACGCCACTGCAAGTGCCGATCCGGATGGCTCGATTATCAGCTGGGCATGGGATCTCAATGCCGATGGTGTCGCCGATGCATCGGGCGAGGTCGTTGACGTGAGCTTCGCGACCGCGGGGCAGCAAGAAATCACGTTGACGGTGACCGACAATGAAGGGCTTACGGCGTCGTTGTCACAAGGTTTGATCGTCAGTGCGGGGTTGAGCGCGCCACCGGTTGCGAGCTTCACGATCTCGCCTAGCAATCGCCAGCTGGCTGGCAGCACTTTCAACTTCGACGCGAGCGCCAGCACCGATGATGTCGGGATTGTCAGTTACGAATGGGACTTGAGTGCAAACGGGTCGTTTGAAGGATCCGGTGTGACCTACAGTGTGAGGATAGATGATGTTGGGATTCGGCAGATGCGTTTGCGGGTGACCGACGCCGACGGCCAGTTTTCCGATCAGCTTCAAGACGTGATCGCCGAGCCGCCTCCACCACCCACCGGTGAATTCTCAGTGGTTGTGCGAGTGCAGGGCAGTGGTCAGGTGCAGGTTGAACCGCTTGGTCGCACGTTGCTCGACAGTGAGTGCGACGGTGATTCGTGTTTCCTGACAGAAATTCCGAGTGGGACCACGCTGACACTGACTGCATCGCCATTTACCCCCGCGGCGTTTGCAGGCTGGACCACACCGCAATGCGACAACATCCCCGATCCCGACACCTGCGAGATCATTGTGACCAGCAATCGTGAGGTGGTCGCCGTGTTCAACTAGGGGCGGGTGCTAGTGGCTTAGCTAGGCGATGTCAGACTCCGCAGCAGGTCGTCGTTATTGAGGTCGGGCCATGTCTGGATGGCCTGCGCTGCAGCCTTGCGGGATTTTTCTGAATTCCCGGCTGCCTGGTAGCGCTGAATCAAAGTGAGCACGTCTTCCTTGCATCGCTTATCTAAAGTGTCGGCAACGTTGGTGCCGGTCAGAGTAGCTACTTCCGCCGACACGATATGCCGATCAACACCGCCGAGACTGTACTTGTAAGGTTCATTGCCGATGGTGAAATCAAATCGTTTCATGCCGTTCGCAATCGCCCAACGAATGCAGTGCGCCTGCGACATCAGTCCAACCGAAAGATCGCGGACGCGCTCGTCGCGCCCGGATACGTGGAACAGCACGTGGCGCTTCGCGCGGTCCACGTAGTTGGCCTGGGCGGCGACGGGCTGGCCGTCTTTCCACAAGATGGCGAGATAAACCATGCCTTGCGCCAGACCCAGCATGACCACTTCTTTAAACAACTCGGCGAGACGTGTGGATCGCTTCTGTCCTTTCTGGTGCACATGCTTCTGATACCAGAGCTTTGACAGGATGGTCACGTCACGGGTGTAAGTCTCCGGGCGCGACTTGTGGATGGTGAGTGCCGGATCTTCATCGAGTTGGCGAAGCAGTCGACGCAGCTTCTGTCTGGAGTTGGCGCTGAGCCCAGCAAGGTAGTCTTCAAAATGCGTCGGTAGCTCGATGTGCGGGCAAATGAGATTGTTGGTCTGACCGTCGTTGATCAGATGCCGGTTGGCTTTGACTGCGAAAACGTTCGTATCGAAGGCGTTCGTGAACAAATTGAGCCGTCGCTCTGAACTGTTGAAGTAGTTGAGGATGATCCTGGCGAAGTCCATTTTCGACACCTCACGGGCGAACGCTTCGCAAACCGCTTGCTCGACCTCGGGATCACATAGGATCCCCGTGTAGTCTGCGTCGAACACGTGCCCTAGCATATCCAGTACGTTGGTCAGGCACGCGGCGCCCTTGCTCCATTGTGTCGTGACCATTAGTGGGAGCAAGCCCACACAGCGCCCGTCATCCGACCAGGCGGTCAGCACCCGAAAGTTGCCTGCGACGCGAGGGGCGATCGCACAAATGAAGTCGGAGGAAAGGTAGAGGTGGGCGTGAGGGTCGATGCTGTAGAGCTCGTCCCAGGTCAGTTCGATGTCGTGCAGTCGCTCAACGGTGGCGATGATCTCGATGCGCATGCTGCAGTCTGGCATATCCAGAGTAGTTCACGTCCAGAATGTAATGGTATAACATTACGCCCCCCGTAAGCCGGATCAGGGCGGCTTACACCCCCCCGAGCGACTAGAAAATTCATCCAGAGGGTCAAAATGAGAATCAGACGTAAACCATTGCCTGCCAGCCTGATGCTGCTGGGGGCGACTATGGCGGCAGCGAATGCCCAGGACACCCAGACCGATACCGACATCGACGAAGTCATCGTTCGTTCGTCGCCGCTCCGCACGAGCGTGAATGAAATTGTGCTGGGAACAACCGTTGTGGACCGCGACGAGATTGTCCGTGACCTCGACTACACCATTGGTCAGACGTTGGCGCGTCAGCCGGGTGTCAGCTCGACGTTCTTTGGCCCCGGCGCCTCGCGTCCGATCATTCGCGGCCTTGGCGGTGATCGTATCCGCATTCTGACCAACGACATTTCGGCATTCGACGTGTCAACGTCGAGCGGCGACCACCTTGTTGCCACTGAAGTCGGTACCGCTCAGAGCATTGAGATCATCCGCGGTGCGTCAACGTTACGCTTTGGTCAAAACGCGGTAGGCGGCATCGTCAATGTCTATGACAACCGCATCGCTCGCAGCCTGCCGGAAGGTGGCTACGACCTCGAATTCAACGCAGCGCATTCCACCGTAGATGACGGCAACATCATCGGCGGTAGCGCTGACTTCGCACTCGGCGAGAACTTTGTATTCCATCTGGATGGAAGCGATCGCGAATCCAAAGACTACGAAGTTCCCGGCTTCGCGAGCGAAGAGGCTGAAGAAGAAGGTCTCGAGAACCTCGTAGAAAACAGTAAGTCTTTGGCCACCTCCGCAACCGCTGGTCTGTCGTGGGTTGGGGAGAAGGGTTACCTCGGCTTCGCCGTGGGCTTCCAGGAAGGCAAATACGGCCTGCCAGGTGGCAAAAAAGAAGAAGAGGAGGAAGAGGGTGAAGATATCGACGGCTTTGTTACTGCTTTCGCCGAAGGCGATGAAGAGGGCGGTATCACCATCGATTTCGAGCAGGTGCGTTTTGACATCGACGGCGAGTACAACTTTGACTCGGGCATCATCGAGACTGCCAAATTCCGCTTTGGTCTGGCTGACTACGAGCACACCGAGTTCGCTGGCGATGAGCCTGAGACGCTGTTCACCAACGACGAGTGGGAGATGCGCGCCGAGGCCTTCCTGGGCGACTTTGACTATGGTCGTGGCGTTGCCACCGGCACCATTGGCTTCACGCTAGCAGATCGTGAGTTCGAAGCGGATGGCGATGAAGCGTTTATCCCGCTGAATGAGCAGTCCAAGTGGGGCATCTTCGGGCTTGGTCGTTACACGTTCGATAACTACATCCTCGAAGCCAGTGCGCGTATCGACGGACAGGAAAACGAGACGACTAATCTCGCATTCGAGGGTGGCAGTTTCAGTGACGACCGTACGACGTTCTCCGCGGCGTTCACCGGTATCTACCAGCTCGACGACACCAGCAGCATCGGCCTGAACTTTGCGCGCTCTGAGCGCGCGCCGACAGCGGAAGAGCTGTTCTCGAACGGCTTCCATCCGGCGACCAGTGCGGTTGAGATCGGTGATGTCAATCTCGACACCGAGGTGGCGAACTCGATTGAGTTCTCATACCAGAAAGACATCGGCGCTCTAGGCTTTGGCGCAAACGTCTACTTCATTGACTACACCGACTTTATTTTCCTGAGCCCGACGGGCGACTTCTTTGAAGAAGGCGAGCCGTTCCCGTTCGATGAAGGCTTCCCGGTATTTGCGTACCAGCAAGCCAACGCCGAGCTGTGGGGTTTCGAGATGGAAGTCGACTACCTTGCTGTTGACCAGGGCGACGTGCGCGTAACGCTGGATGGTCAGGTTGACCTCGCTCGCGGTGAATCGACGGAGGCAACTTCGTTCGGTGGCATTGATAACGTTCGTGGTGAGTTCTCACCGCTGGGCGGCAACGCGACTACGGTGGACGCTGGCGATCTGCCGTTCTTCCCGCCGGTACGTTTCCTCGGTGGCATCAACATCGACTACGAGCCGATGAATGCAAGCCTGCGTTTCGAAGTGCAGTACGTGGCCGATCAGAATCGCGTAGGCGTAAATCCTGAAGGCAGTGAAGTGGACATCCCGGGTAGCACCCCGACCGATAACTTCACGTTCTTCAACGTCTACTTCGATATCGCGCCCATCCAGAGCGCCGAGAACGTGACCTTCTCACTGCGTGCGCGCAACCTCACCAACGAGTTTGCACGTTCGGCGACGTCGTTCCTGGCGCAGTCAGCACCGCTGCCGGGTCGTGACATTCGTTTCGGAGTGAACGTGCAGTTCTGATCCGAGCGCGATGCGTTGAATCAGGCCTCTGCCGTCTCGGTGGCAGAGGCCTTTTTCATGCTGATCGCCGATATTTGCTCCCGATGATGTCAGTGGCGCGTTTGACGGTTTGCTAGCGTTATACTCTCGCGATGGCTATTTCGATTCCTGATTTTTCCACCGGTTCGGTACTCGTCGCGGGCGACGTCATGTTGGATCAGTACTGGTTCGGTGCGACACATCGCGTCTCTCCAGAGGCGCCCGTACCGGTTGTACATGTAGACGTGGATGAAGAGCGCGCTGGAGGTGCGGCGAACGTGGCGGTCAATCTCGCCATGCTCGGGTCCCGTGTTTCGCTATTGGGCGCCGCAGGCGATGACGATGCGGCACTCCGGCTCGAGTCTCTCCTGCAATCGTCGGGCGTTGATACGAAGCTCATTCGTGATCCACACAGACCGACAACTACAAAACTGCGGGTACTTTCACGCGGCCAGCAGTTGATTCGCCTGGATCGAGAAGAAACCGGCGCGCGGGCACTTTTGAAGCCCGCACTGGAGTCACAGGTTGCGGGTCAGCAGGTCGTCATCCTGTCGGACTATGGCAAGGGTGCGCTCAGCGATGTCTCCGAGCTCATCGATGTCGCAAAAGCCGCTGGTGCAGTTGTCCTGATCGATCCAAAAGGCAGCGATTTCTCGAAGTACAGAAATGCGAGCCTGATTACGCCGAACGAGAGCGAGTTTCGCGCCGCGGCTGGTGATTGGGCTAATGACGATGAACTCGAGGCGAAGGCTCGGCAGATGGTTGCGAACCTCAACCTTAAAGCGCTGCTCGTGACGCGTAGCCAGCGGGGAATGTTGCTCGTGACGCTCGACGATGAGCCGTTCCACCTCTCGACCGAGGCGCGTGAGGTCTTTGATGTGACCGGTGCCGGAGATACTGTGATCGGGACGCTGGGTGCAGCGATTGCGGCAGGCTGTGAGCTGCGAACGGCGGTCCAGCTTGCGAACCTGGCGGCCGGCAGAGTGGTCGGAAAAATCGGTGTTGCGGGCGTGACCCCAGCCGAGTTGCGTGTCGCGCTACATCGACGAGGAAAGGGTGGTCGTGAGTCTGTGGACGCCGCTTCGCTGTTGGCGCTGGTCGACGAGGCGAAGCAGAGTGGCGAGCGTGTGGTCATGACCAATGGCTGCTTCGATCTGCTCCACGCAGGTCATGTCGCGTACCTTGAAGAGGCGAAGTCGCTTGGCGACAGATTGATCGTGGCGGTCAATGACGACGCTTCAGTGGAGCGCTTGAAGGGTCCTGGTAGACCTATCAACACCGTCGAGGATCGCATGATGGTATTGGCTGGCCTTGCGGCGGTCGACTGGGTTGTGCCGTTCTCTACCGACACCCCAGCGCCGCTCATCGAATCTGTGCTACCCGACGTGTTGGTCAAAGGTGGAGACTACGCCGTCTCCGATATTGCTGGTGGCGCTGCCGTGCTCTCCAACGGCGGTGAGGTGCGGGTGCTGAGCTTTCGTGAAGGGCGCTCAAGCACCAGCATTATTGAACGCATTCGCAACTCACACTGACACTCCGTGCGACTCTTCTACAATATTCTGGTTATCGTCGGACTCCCATTCGTTGCGATCTACTGGTTAGTTCGTGCGATCTCCGACCCCGAGTACCGATCCGGTTGGTGGCAACGATTCGGCTTCGGTTATCCCCAAAGAGGTAACGAGCGCTACGTTTGGTTACACGCCGTGTCGGTGGGCGAGGTTCAGGCGTCCGCGCCGCTTGTGCACGCGATTCTGAAGCGGATGCCGGATGCAAAGGTTCTCATGACAACAGTGACGCCGACGGGCCGCGATCGGGTCGAGCTACTGTTCGGGGATTCGGTAACCCATGCCTATGTGCCATACGACATTGGCGCGGCGGTGCGGCGATTCTATCGACACGTCCGACCTGATCTTGCCGTCATCATCGAGACAGAGTTGTGGCCCAACCTCTACCACTACGCAGGGGCGACAGGTATACCGCTGGTGCTTGCCAGTGCGCGTATTTCTCCTCGCTCGATGCCCAGATATCGCCGCCTGGTCGGTCTGTTCCGGGATGCGTTATCCAACGGCATTATCATCGCCGCGCAAAGTGAGGTGGACCGGCAAAGATTCGTCACACTCGGTGCGCCGGAACAGCGCACTTTCGTCAGCGGCAATATCAAGTTCGATGCCGCGTTCGACGACTCTGTAAGCGCGCAGGGCAAGCAGCTTCGCGAACAGCATTTCCCGCGTCGTCCGGTTTGGGTGGCGGGCAGTACCCACGAGGGCGAGGAAGCGATCGTGCTCGATGCACATCAACACGTGTTGGAGCAGGTCCCGGATGCGTTGTTGATTCTGGTGCCGCGCCATCCGCCGCGTTTTGATGAAGTCGCCGATCTGCTGGGCCGACGTGGGATTTCGTTCCGTCGCCGGACAGAAATGCACGGATCACTCGAGCAGTGCGCGGTTTTGCTGGGTGACACGATGGGCGAGCTTACGCAGTTTTACGCCGCCTCCGATATCGCCTTTGTCGGCGGCAGCCTGGTCCCGATCGGCGGGCATAATCTGCTTGAGCCCGGGCGCCTTGGGTTACCGATTCTTACGGGGCCCCACTTGTTCAACGCTCAAGACATCGCGACGATGTTTACCGAAAGCGGTGCTGCGAATGTGGTCGTCGATGCCGAGTCGTTAGCAACCGAGGTCATCACGCTGCTGTCGGATACGGATGCGGGCAGGCGCATGACGAATCATGCGTTGACCCTAATTAATGCCAATCAAGGCGCCGTAAACCGGTTACTAAACGCGCTCGAACCCATTCTCTAACGCTCGATGCTTACTCAGACAGCAGATTATTCACGACCTCAAGGTCTTGTACTCGCAAGGTGCCGGCCGACTGTTTGAGACGCAAAACGTTGATTAGATAATCGTAGCGAGCCCGCAGGAACTGAGTTCGTGCATTGAACAAGTTGCGTTGTGCATCGAGAACATCGACGGTGGTTCGCGTTCCCACCTCAAAACCGGCTTGGGTTGCTTCGAGTGCGGTTTCCGCTGAGCGCAGTGCCTGACCCAAGGCTTTGGTACGAGAGATCTCGGTCAGCACACCAAGATAGCTGTCACGCGCGAGGCGTTCGGTTTCGCGTGCGAGCCTTTGCACACGCTCGCGGGCTGCGCGATGCAGATAAACTGCTTCCTTGACGCGTGATCCGTTGCGAAGACCCGTAAAGACGGGCACCGAGAACTGCAGACCGATACTTTCCTGGTCTGATCCGAACGCCGTATCAAAAAATGGAGAGCCCGCGTTGGATCGCTCGCCCGTCGAGTCCTGGTTTGTGCGCTGCACGACGAGGTCGAGCGTCGGGTAGCGGGCACCGCGGCGCACACTGACTTCTTTGCTCGCCGCTTCGGCGTTGATGCGACCTGCAACGAGGTCGAGGTTTTGTTCGAGCGCCAGTCGGACCCAGTCTTCCTCGACCGCCGGTTCTGGTTCTAGCAACGGAATCTCACCCTCGGGTTCAGCAAGGCTGCCGACACTCTCGCCGGTGATTTCGGTGAGCAGGTATTTAGCGGTCGCAAGGGTGCGCTTCGCGGCAATCTCATCGGCGACTGCCTGGTCGAAGGCGGCCTGTGATTCCTGAACATCGGTGATGGCGATCAAGCCGACTTCAAAACGCTTTTGTGACTGGTCGAGCTGCTTGGCAATCGCCTCGCGGTTAGCCTGACTTGCCTCTAGCGAGTCCTCAGCCGCAAGTACATCAAAGTAACGCTCGGCCACGCGGAGAAGGAGGCCTTGTTGAGCCGCCTCATAGGTGACGCGCGCTTCATCAACACGTTTGCCAGCCTGCTGCAGTCCGGCGATTTGTTGCCAGTTGAAAATCGTTTGCGTGAGCTGGATCTGCCATTGTGAGAACTCATTGTTTTGGCTCTCGAAAGGAGCGGTCACGTTGACGATCTCGCCGGTGTTGGGATCCGCCTGCTGAAACAGCTGGTCACCTGTAGATTCGGAGCGCTGTTCAAAGGCAGAGGCCGTGATTTGTGGGAGCAGCAGCCCGCGTGCTTGTGGCACCAACTCCTCGTTGGCCAACCGGTTGGCTTCGGCCTCTCGGATAGTGGGGTCGGACTGGAGTGCCTGCTGATAGATATCCATCAGATCTTCGGCATACGAGGATTGCGCCGCAGCGCAAAAAGCGAGCAGCGATACGGTACGAAGTGCTTTCATCGGTATTTCCGGCTCGTTGGCGGCCTAGTGTTATAGTCGACTAACACACTATATCGGCGGCCCTACGGCGCGGTCAATACCTGTTCAGGCTTTCATCCACTGTGAGGGCCCATCTGTCGACACCGCCAACGACGTTCATCGTGTCCGTGATGCCGTGGGTCGCCAGGTAGGCCAGTGCCTGCGCGCTGCGACCGCCGTGATGACACATCAGCGCAATCGGCCGATCGGTTGGAATTTCCACATAGCGTTCGGTGATCTCGCTGAGGGGGACGTTCATCGCACCGTCAATACTGACAAGAGATAACTCCTCCGGTTCGCGTACATCCACGAGGGTCCAGTCTCCGCGCTCCAGCGCGGCGGCAGCGTCGGCGGGTGAGCATTCTCTCATGTCGTTATCCCCTAAAACTCAAACGCCGGGACGGGTGCGAAGCCCTTCAGAAACGGCAGCTCGGTTTCGAACAGCGCTTCTCGTTGCCAATGATCTTGAGACAAGCGTTCGATACGATGTGCGGTCTGTGTGGGGCCTTGGCCGCAGACTACAAACAACCGGCCGCCCTCGCGCAGCAGCGTTTTGAAAACGGCAAGCGAACCCGACACCGCGCCGCCAACGACGATGACATCGTAGGGCTGTGATGGCAGCTCGCTCGAAGCGTCTGCGTTCACCACCGTCACCCGCTCGATCTCAGCCGCTGAAAGCGTCGTTTCGGCCTGCTTCGCAAGATCCGGATCGATTTCAAGTGCGGTAACCGTGCCGCCGAGGTGCGCAAGACAGGCACTCAGGTAAGCACTGCCGCAGCCGATTTCGAGCACTTCATCGCCGGTTCGGACCCCTACTGCCTGCAGGATTCGGCCTTCCATTCTCGGGGTGAACATTCGTTGACCAGATCCGATCGGAATTGGCAGATCAGCGTATGCAGATTGTCGCCATTGTTCGGGTACGAACAATTCTCGCGGTAGCTCGCTCATTGTCTCGAGAACCCGGTCGTCAACCACGTCCCACGTGCGGACCTGTCCCGTCACCATCTGCTCGCGAGCAGCGTCAAAATTCATCGAATTGTGTCCCTTTGCGTCCCGGGGCGAATTATTCCATAGTCGATGGGGCTGCGGTAGCGACGGCGGCGCCGCGCGTTATGGTGAATCGGGCCGCTCTATCGGCTGCGGATCAGCTACTCTTTTCATATAAGAAACGTTACAGCGCGGCGGCATCCGAGATCGTTGTGCTGGGCCCGCGAAAATGGGGTGCACGGACGCTGCACGAACCCTGGGGCGCAAGATCGACCATGCATCGGACGCGGGGTCAACATACGGCCAGTGCAGGTCGTCAGAGGTGGTTACCACGCATGCCAGGCATGTACGCATTGCTGACAGGATTGTTGGCGACGATTGTCGTTGTGCTGTCGATCGTGCTGGTGCTCAACCTGCGACGGTCGCGGCATTTGCGATCGCGTGTGCACGCGCTTCCCGAACAGCTGCGCGAGGTTGCGTCCGACGCGTCCGTAGGGCGTCGACTCGAGGCCGCAGATGATGATGCGCTCGCGCCTTTGCATACGACGCTCAACCAACTCTTCGACACATTGCAGTCACGCGATGAGGCGTTAACCGAGCGCGAAAACGGTGCGGCACGTCTTGCGCAAGCATTACCCGATATCGTCTTCATTCACACCGACCGAATCCTTTTTGCGAATGCGGCGACCGCCGCCCTGATCGGCGTAGAGTCCAATCAACTTGTCGACAAGCCCATCACGGATTTAGTGAAACCGCCGTACCGGGCATTGCTCAGAGAGACCACCACCCGCAGGTTGGCGGGTGGTGAGGCGCCGGCGCGACAGCAGGTGCAGCTACTCAGTGTCGAGGAAGGCGCCATCTGGGTCGAAATCAGTTCAGCTTTGACGACCTACCGAGGGACTCAGGCGCTGATGACGATCGCGCGACGTATCGACACAGAGCGTCGAACCTCGCGCCGCGGCGCTGATGATGAGTTGCGAATGGACCTTGCGCTCGAGGCGATGGCCGAGAGTGTGGTCATGACCGACCGGCAGGGTGTCATCACCGCGTTAAACAGTTCAGCTGAGGCCACCCTGGGTGTGCGACGCCGTGATGCCATTGGCGCACCGTTCGGTCGGCTGGCAACGCTGGTCGATGAAATCGACCACAAGGCGCTTGGTGATCCGGTTGAACGGTGTCTTACCCAGCGCCGGCGAATCAACATGGGCCGTCGAGCGCTCCTACTACGCCCATCCGGGAATGAGCAGGTGTCTGTCGAGCTTACCGCCTCGCCGATTGAAGACGAAAATACGGTCAAAGGGGTCGTCGTGGTGTTCCATGATGTCGGTGAAATTCGTGGCCACGCGAGAAAGATCAGCTACCAGGCGAGCCATGATGCATTGACAGGTCTGATCAACCGACGCGAGTTCGAACAACGCGTTCAGACCGCTGTTGATGAATCGCGATCAGGGGCGGCCACGCACATGCTCGCCTATCTCGATTTGGACCGGTTCAAGATCGTGAATGATTCCTGTGGTCACCAGGCCGGTGATGATTTGCTACGCAAGGTCGCTGCGATCTTGCGCGAGCAAGTGCGTGATTCGGATTCCGTCGCGCGCATCGGTGGTGACGAGTTCGCAATGCTCCTGACTGGCTGCCCGCTCGAAAAAGCGATGGAGATCGCAGACAACACCTGCTCGGCGATCGCGGACTACCGCTTCGTCTGGCGAGACCGCATTTTTACTATCGGTGTCAGTATCGGCTTGCTGCAGATGGGTGACAACAGTGGCAGCGTTCAGGATGTGCTGGCAGCCGCGGACTCCGCCTGCTACATGGCGAAGCGCAGCGGTCGTGGCCAGGTGCATGTCTATGCCGAGAGTGATCAGATCGTCACGCGCGAGCGCGGCGAGATTCGCTGGCTTCAGCGGCTCCAGGCCGCGCTGAAGGATGGCGGTTTCGGTCTGGCGGTGCAGCCAATCATCTCTATGGGAGCGCACAGCCCAATGGGACCGGCATGCGAGGTGCTTCTGCGCTTACGTCGGCGCCACGGTGAGCTGATCAACCCGGGGGAGTTTCTGGCTGCAGCCGAGCGTTACCAGCTGATGCCTGAGATCGACCGATGGGTGGTGCGTGCCACCTTTGCGTCGATTGCGAATCACGAGATCGTTTTGCCGAAAGGCCGCAGTTGCGGGATCAACATCTCGGGTCAAACGCTCTCGGATGCAGGGTTTCTCGAGTTTGTGGTCGATGCGCTGGATACCAGCGCGGTGTCACCGGAATCGATTTGTTTTGAGGTAACCGAAGAAGCCGTCTATGAGCACTTCGCCAACGCGCAAAGATTTATTGAGGTGCTGCATGGTATGGGCGCGCGATTCGCACTCGACAACTATGGCAGTGCACCAGGCGCGTTTTCCCGACTGCGCGACCTGCCGATCGATTTCCTGAAAATCGACGGCAGGCTGACACGCAATTTGTCCGAGGATTCGGTCAATCAGGAGCTGGTGGCTTCCATGATTCGTCTGGCCGATACGATGCACTTTCGCACTGTTGCTGAAGAGGTCGAGGCACAGGACGATTTCGATACACTAAGAGATCTCGGCGTTGACTTCGCCCAGGGCTACTTCATTCGCAAACCCGCGATGGTGGGCGGCGGGCAATAAGAAAAGCCTGGCATCATCGCCAGGCTTTTTGACAATCAGATGTCAGTCACGAGACATCGGACCAACCTAGACTTTGAACTCGTCGTTCAGACGCTTCCTCACAGGATGATTCTTGAGCGTGACGTAGGCGGGCAAGCCATTTTTAAATGGCGGGAAGTCCTCGCCCCGAATCAGCGGCTCCAGATAGCGTCGTGCACGCGCGGTGATTCCGAAGCCGTCTTTGGTGATGTAGCTTCTCGGTACGTGCTTCTCTTTGTTCGCAACTCGTGACAGAGGTGCCTTGTCGATCTTCCACCGATACGGCTTGTCAGAGGTACGTTTGATGACCGGCATCACTGCCGTTTGGCCTTGCAGCGCCAGTTCAACCGCACGTTTGCCAACGGCGTAAGCCTGGTCAACGTCGGTGGCGGAGGCGAGGTGACGCGCTGCTCGCTGCAGATAATCGGCGACCGCGTAGTGATACTTGTAGCCATGCGCGTCGCGCACCATTTGAGCAACAACAGGTGCGACGCCGCCCAACTGAGCATGACCGAACGCATCTCTCGTGCCGCTTTCCGCCAGGAATTGCCCATTCTTGTAGCGCGCACCCTCAGAGACCACGATCACGCAATATCCGTAGTCCTCGACGCACTGTTTCACCTTTTTCAGGAAGGCGGGCTTCTCAAAGGGGATCTCGGGGAACAAAATGATGTGCGGTGCACTGCCTGCACCTTCGCCCGCCAGACCGCCTGCCGCGGCGATCCAACCAGCGTGGCGGCCCATGACCTCCAGAATGAAGACCTTCGTGGAGGTTTCCGCCATGGACGCCACATCGAGCGCCGCTTCCTGAGTGGATACGGCGATGTATTTGGCAACGGATCCGAAGCCGGGACAGCAATCAGTCAGCGGGAGATCGTTGTCGACCGTTTTCGGGATGCCAATGCAGGTGAGATCAAGGCCTTTCTGCTTCGCCATGACCGAGACCTTATGGGCCGTGTCCATCGAATCATTGCCGCCGTTGTAGAAAAAGTAGCCGATGTCGTGTGCTCTGAACACCTCGATCAGACGCTCATACTCCGCCTGGTTTTCCTCGAGGCTTTTGAGTTTGTAACGGGCACTGCCGAACGCGCCCCCGGGCAGATAGCGCAGTGCAGCAACGTTGCGCGCTGATTCGCGATTGGTGTCGATCATGTCCTCCGTCAATGCACCGATAATTCCGTGCCGGCCTGCATAGACGCGTTTAATTCTGTCCTTATGCTTGCGGGCCGTCTCGATGACGCCGCAGGCGCTTGCGTTGATAACGGCCGTAACACCGCCTGATTGGGCGTAGAACGCGTTTTTTCCAGACATAATCTTGCTCGTCTCCTGAGGCAGCGTGGATATGTGGCGCAAAGGATACCCAAAACCGAGGTGTCTCGCGCCCGTCGGGCGTTGACCTGCTCGCGCAAGCCCGTTAGGGTTGCCGGCTCTTTATTAGCGCTGCTTGCAGCGTAACGATGATCAGGTGAATTATGCGGCTTGTACTGCTTGGTGCACCGGGGTCCGGCAAGGGCACTCAGGCACAAAGACTGATGGCGGATCGGGGTATCCCGCAAGTTTCGACGGGCGACTTATTGCGTGCTGCCGTAAAGGCGGGCACCGAGCTCGGTCAGCGGGCGAAATCGGCGATGGATGCTGGTGAGCTGGTTTCCGATGACATTGTGCTGGGCATGATCCGGGAGCGACTTGCCGAGCCGGACACAGCGGAGGGCTTCGTGCTTGACGGCTTTCCGCGCAACACAGCACAGGCAGAGGCATTAGAAGGTGTGCTCGCTGAAATCGATCAGCCACTCGACGCCGCTGTGCTGATGCAGGTCGACACCGACATCTTGATGAAGCGGCTCTCCGGCCGTCGAACTTGCTCGAAGAGTGGCAAGGTGCTCAATATCCACTTCTCACCGAAGGAAGACATTCAGGCGACGCTCGACATGGGTGGCGAGCTGCTGCAGCGTGACGACGATCAAGAAGCCACGATCGCTAATCGCCTGAAGGTCTATGAAGAGCAGACCTCGCCTTTGATCGATTACTACAAGTCACAGGACAAGCTGGTAGTCGTCGATGCCGTCGGGTCGATGGACGAAGTGCAGCAGCGTTTGCTCACAGCGGTCTCGTAACCGACAGTTGCCGTGCGCATTCAGGCGTTCGGCATTAGTGGTGCAAGGATAGGTTCCAAGAGCGGTTGCCGCCAGCCGCGCAATGCCCGCAGGTTGTGATTGCCGAGGGCAGCTTGCTTCAGCTCTCGCTGCGGCGCTAGAACTTCACTCTCAAGCTGTAGCGACACGCCCAGTTCCCGTACCTGCTTAGCCATGGCTTTTTGGATAGCCCGAGTCTCATTGTCCGGGCGCTCGGTTGGGGTTGGCGGTTCTGGTAAGTCGCCTCCCAGAACGCGCACGACAGATTGTCCGTGTCGGCCCGCACTGCGATTATCCATCCCCTTGACTTTACCCACGTCGGCGACTGCTTTGGGGTTGTCAAAGGAGAGGTTGATCAACGCTTCGTCCCGTAGCACCCACTGTCGCGGCAGGTTGCGACGCAAAGCCTCTTTTTCACGCCACTCGGATAACGCCATTGCGCGCTGCTGAACCGGGTACGGCAAACGCCGTATCCCGCGAAGCCGTGTCCACGCCTCGGATGGCGCCACGTCATACTTGCTGCGATCGAGAATATCTTCGCAGTCCTCGATCACCCAATCCGAGCGGCCGAGCGTCTGTGCTCGCTCCGCGAGCGCTTCTCGCACTTGTGCCAGATAGCGCACGTCATCAACCGCGTAGGCCAGCACATCCTCTGCTAAAGGTCTGCGACTCCAGTTGGTTCGAGTGTGTGCCTTGTCCAATTGGACATCACAAAACATCTCGACCAGTTTTGCGTAACCCACCTGAGGCGGGAGACCTACGATGCCAGCGGCAATCTGCGTATCGTAGACAAGCTCGGGTAATTGGCCTGTCGTTTCCAAAAGCACTTCGAGATCCTGTCGCCCAGAGTGCAGCGTCAGTTCTTTACCGAGCAAGGTTGGCCAGAATTGATCTGTCTCGATCTCACTAAGGGGATCGATGAGAAAGTGCTCGTCGTCGATAGCCAGTTGGGCGAGACACAGGTTTGGGTGATAGGTTCGCTCGCGCAGGAACTCCGTGTCGAACCCCACGTGTTCGACCTGCTCTAGCTTGGATGACAGTGCATCAAGCGCATCCTGTGAATCAATGTAGTGGATGTCGCGCCTCGACTCGGGAGGAGGGGAAGACCGCGCAGGATGGCACGGACTGTGGAACAATGTAGCAGAGCTGTCGCTGCAGCAGGGTTTTTTTGGAGTATCGCGCGGTTGTCGTGCCGCGACATCGAAGATGCACATCCACATACTTGGCATCTGCGGCACCTTCATGGGAGGCATCGCCGCACTAGCGCAGCAGGCAGGGCACCGGGTGACCGGGTGCGATCAGAATGTGTACCCGCCGATGAGCACGCAGCTCGAATCTCTCGGCATTGAGCTGATTGAAGGGTGGGGTACTGAGCAGCTTGGGCTGAAGCCGGATCTCTTTGTGATTGGCAATGTTGTCAGTCGTGGAAATCCATTGATGGAGGCAATACTGAAAGCAAGATTGCCTTTCAGTAGTGGGCCGCAGTGGCTTGGTGAGCACGTTTTGGCAGGCCGTAGACCCATTGCGGTCGCTGGTACACACGGCAAGACAACAACAACCGCAATCATTGCGTGGACCCTACAACACGCAGGACTTGCGCCAGGGTTCTTGGTCGGCGGTGTTGTCCCTCAACTTTCGGTGAGTGCTGCGCTTGGCGACGGCCCCTGTTTTGTCGTTGAAGCGGACGAATACGACACCGCGTTTTTCGATAAGCGCGCAAAGTTTGTGCACTACCGTCCTGATGTGGCGATTGTGAACAACATCGAGTTCGATCATGCCGACATCTACTCCAGCCTCGAGGATATCCAGTGGCAGTTCCATCAATTGATGCGCATCGTGCCGGGAGACGGGCTGGTAGTTCACAACCACCACGACGACAACGTCGCGAACGTCCTCTCGCAGGGTTGCTGGTCACCGCGTCGTTCGGTGAGTGCAGTCGCGGGATCAGGCGCGGATGTGATTGCGACGATTCAGGATGATGGCGCACTGCAAATCCAATCAGGCGGAGCGCTCGTTACTACGCACTGGAATATGCGGGGGTCATTCAATGCTGCCAACGCGGCCGCGGCAACTGCGGCTTGTCTGCATGCGGGGCTGACCCTCGAACAGGTCGCAAAGGGTTTAGCGAGTTTTGAAGGCGTTAAACGTCGTCTTGAGCCTTTGACCGAGGTTAATGGCGCTACGGTGTACGACGACTTTGCACATCACCCGACCGCGATTCGCGCAACACTTGCGACGGTAGCTCGAGAGACTGTCGGCAACGTCATAGCGGTTTTCGAGCCGCGTTCAAATACAATGCGCGCGGGGGTTCACAAAGATACGCTGGCGGCCGCATTCCAAGATGCAGATCAGACCATCGTGCTGTCCACGACACCGCTCGATTGGGACGTTGTCGACGCGTTTGAAAGCGCAACCGGAGAGATGCGGCTCTGCGACAACGCTGCCCGCGCCGCTGACCATCTGAAAGCGATAGCAAAAGCGGGTGATACTGTTGTTTTGCTCAGCAATGGTGCGCTGGATGGATTGCGCGAGAGACTTTTGCGAGAGGAGGCCGCATGAGCACATTCGAAGTGCCACTATTCCCGCTCGGAACGGTGTTGTTCCCGGGTGGACCGTTGCCCCTGCGGATTTTTGAGACGCGATATACCGATATGATCGGGAAGTGCATGCGGGAAGGCAGTGTCTTTGGCGTAGTGGGCATTCGGGCTGGACGGGAGGTGGGTCCTTCCGAAATCCACGACGTCGGAACCACCGCCCGCATTACCGATTTTTACCAGGGTAGCGACGGGCTGCTCGGAATCACCGCGATTGGCGAGACCCGGTTCCGTATCCTCGAAGAGCGGATCGAACCTGATGGCTTACGAATCGGTCTGGTTGAGCCGTTGCCGGTCGCCGAGACCGAGCCGCTCCCTGAACGTTTCTCGGAACTAGCTGGCATCCTCGATTCAGTGCTCGACGATCTCGGTAAGCTTTACGCTGATCTGCCTCGGCAATTGGAAGATGCGACATGGGTTGGCTATCGCTTTTGCGAAATCCTCCCTGTTGGCGTTGCCCGCAAGCAGTATTGCCTGGAGGAGGCGACGCCGATCGAACGACTTGAGTTTATCGAGGCCGTGCTCAGTCAGGCGCGCCAGCAGGCGACACGCGACGACGACTGAGCGTTTAAGCCGCTTTACGCAAGTTTCGCATTGCCGTATCGGCACGCTCAATCGTCATGTCGATGTCTTCATCGGAGTGCGCAGCAGAGATAAATCCTGCCTCGAATGCTGACGGTGCGAGGTATACGCCCTGGTCCAGCATGGCATGGAAGAACTGCTTGAAGTACTCGATGTCAGCAGCGCAGATGTCGTCGAAGCCCGTAACCTCGGGTCGGTCGGTGAAGACGAATCCGAGCATGCCTCCTTGAGCGGCGGTCCACATCGGGATGCCGTTGTCGGCGGCTACTTGCCTGAAGCCTGAAAGCAGGCGATCACTCGAGCGGTGCAGCCGATCATGGAAGCCCTCTACATCGACACGCTCCAGCGTAGCAAGACCTGCCGCCATGGCGACCGGGTTACCAGATAGTGTACCGGCCTGATAGACAGGCCCCACCGGCGCGATGTGTTCCATGATGTCGCGACGGCCGCCGAAAGCGGCTGCGGGCATACCACCGCCAATTACCTTGCCGAGCGTTGTCATGTCCGGCTTCACCCCGTAGACCGCTTGTGCACCGCCAGCGGCAACGCGGAATCCCGTCATCACCTCATCGAAGATGAGCACGCTGCCGTATTCGTCACAAACTTCACGCAGGGTCTCCAAAAACCCGGGTTGCGGTGGAATGAAGTTCATATTGCCCGCGATTGGTTCCACAATGATGCAGGCAATGTCCTCGCCGCGTTGTGCAAACAGATCGCGCACCTGCTGCGCGTCGTTAAAGGTCAGTGTCAACGTGTGATCCGCGAGGGCTTTCGGAACACCCGGTGAGCTAGGGACGCCAAGAGTTAGCGCGCCGGATCCTGCCTTGATCAGCAGTGAGTCTGAATGCCCGTGGTAGCAACCTTCGAACTTGACGATGGTTTCTCGGCCGGTGAATCCTCGCGCTAACCGCAGTGCGCTCATCGTCGCTTCGGTCCCGGAGCTGACCATCCGAACCAGTTCGATGGACGGCATCATGCTGCAGACTTTTTTCGCGAGCGCTGTCTCCAGTGCGCACGGCGCACCGAAACTCAAACCGTTCTCTGCGGTTTTCTGTACAGCCGCAATAACGTCCGGATGTGCATGGCCAAGGATCATAGGGCCCCATGAGCCGATGTAGTCGATCAGCTCTCGGTCGTCTTCGGTCCATACGCGTGAGCCCTTTCCACGCTTGAAAAATAGTGGCTCTCCGCCGACACCATTAAATGCACGTACCGGCGAGTTCACGCCGCCCGGAATAAATTGTTTTGCTTGTTCGAATAGGCCAGTCACTGGTCTGCTCCCTTGTCTCCGCGTCTATTGTATCGCGCATCTACCGTTATCGCTCACGCTTGGTATCATTGCGCGCCCAATGAGCGCGACCGGAGATGTTGTCTTGAAAACGTATATGTGTCTGATCTGCGGTTACATCTACGATGAAGCTAAGGGCGACCCCGACGCTGGGTTAAAACCAGGAACACGGTGGGACGATGTCCCGCTGTCGTGGCGCTGTCCAGATTGTGGTGCCGGTAAAGAAGATTTCGAGATGACCGAAATCTGATTGGCCCGACTCAGGTCTACCGAGCTGCGGTAATCCGTCGCAGTTTATGGCCACGCTTTTCCAGCATGTCGTTCACGCTGTCGTCACCCACCAGGTGCGCAGCACCGACGAGAATCATCACATCGTCCTCACCCTCGAGCTGCGCTTCGATGGTCTCAATCCAGTTCCGATTGCGGTTAGTTAACATCGCATCGTAAACATCTTCGTTCTCGTTCATCGGCGCAATGAGATCATTGACCATAGTTTCAATGTCGCCATCGCGCCAAGCGCCCACCAGAGACTCAACACCTTCCGATACCTTTTCCATCTCATCGAGCGTTACCAGAAGAAAGTCGATCTGATCTTCCATGTCCATGCCCGACAATGCGCCGATTTGTTCCTCGAGCGTTTCGAGGCCTTCGATCGGCTTCTGATCCTGCCCCGCGCGTCGCGTGATGTGCATCTCAACGCCGGCCATAGGGTCAAAGCCCTCGCTCATCATAGCCATTTGTGTCACCGTCATTGCGACTAGCCAGGGTTGCAGCGCATCCAGGCGCTTCAGATCCAAATTGATCAAACCGGCTTTCTCGCTTGCCGACTCATAGTCATCACCGAGCAGACTCGTCAGGGTCTGGCCTTCAGGTGCCCGACCTGCCTCCATCATGATTCGGGCCATGGCGAGCTGGTCCATGTCATCCATGTCGAGTTCCATGAGCAGCTTTTCGGCGTCTTCATACGCGACGTTGATGCTCGGCGGGAGCGGGTAATCCGATTGACGCAAAAGATGGATCGAGCCAACGAGGTAGACGGTGTTCTGTTCACCCTCGATCGCCCATACCAGTCCGTCTTCGTCAGCCCCTGCCGTCGCTGAGACGCTGAGTGACAACAGTGCTGCGGTAGCAGACAGCCAGTTCTTCATATGCAACTCCAAAACAACAAAGGCCCCCGAAGGAGCCTTTGTAAACCTGCATCGCCCTGCATGGCAAGCAGAGGATGCTCAGTAACGGTAAGACTCAGTTTTGTAAGGTCCAGTAATTTCGACACCGAAATAGTCGGCTTGTTCGTTAGTGAGCGTGGTGAGCTTGGCGCCGATACGTTCGAGGTGTAGCGCAGCGACCTTCTCGTCGAGGTGTTTCGGCAGTACGTAGACCTCTTTCTCGTACTTGTCGCCCTCGTTCCAGAGGTCCATCTGTGCCAGTACCTGGTTGGTGAAGGATGCGGACATCACAAAGCTCGGGTGGCCGGTCGCACACCCGAGGTTCACGAGTCGGCCCTCGGCCAGCAGAATGATGCGACGGCCGTCGGGCAGCACCACGTGGTCAACCTGAGGCTTGATGTTCTCCCACTCGAACTGGCGCAGATGCGCCACATCGATTTCGTTGTCGAAGTGACCGATGTTGCAGACGATCGCCTGGTCTTTGCAGCGCTCGAGCAATGCACCGCTAATGACGTTGTAGTTGCCCGTCGCGGTAACCAAAATGTCGACCTGCTCAATCACGTCGTCCAGACGTACGACGCGATAGCCTTCCATAGCCGCCTGCAACGCGCAGATCGGATCGATTTCGGTTACCCAAACGGTCGCGCCGAGGCCGCGCAGGCTCTGTGCGCTGCCCTTACCGACATCGCCATAGCCACAAACCACTGCGATCTTCCCGGCCACCATGACGTCGGTGGCGCGTTTGATGCCGTCGACGAGGGATTCGCGACAGCCGTAAAGGTTGTCGAATTTCGACTTGGTGACGGAGTCGTTGACGTTGATGGCGGGGCACGCCAGCTTGCCGTCGCGAGCCATTTCGTAGAGGCGTTTGACGCCGGTCGTCGTTTCTTCAGAAATACCGCGGATGTCCTCGAACAACTCGGGGTATTTGTCATGCACCAAGCCCGTAAGGTCACCACCGTCATCGAGGATCATGTTCGGCGTCCAGCCGTTCGGGCCGTGGATGGTTTGTTCAACGCACCACCAGTATTCCTCTTCGGTCTCGCCTTTCCAGGCAAACACGGGGACACCGCTCGCCGCAATCGCTGCAGCCGCGTGATCTTCGGTCGAAAAAATGTTGCAGGATGACCAGCGAACCTCAGCGCCGAGGGCGGTCAGCGTTTCGATGAGGACCGCGGTCTGGATCGTCATATGCAAGCAACCTGAAATACGCGCACCCTTCAGCGGTTGTGCCTCGCCGTATTCCTTACGCAATGCCATCAAGCCCGGCATTTCGGTTTCGGCGATGGTGATTTCCTTTCGGCCCCACTCGGCTTTTGCGATATCCGCGACTTTGTAGTCGTTGGTGGTCAGCTCCGTTGCTGATGTGCTCATGTCGTATGCCTCAGTTTATGAATTGATGGTGGCAAAGGTTTCGGCGCTTAGGCAGCGCGTTCGGCCGCCTGTCTCAGTGTTTCTGCCTGATCGGTACGTTCCCAGCTCAGGTCGATGTCGGTGCGACCAAAGTGCCCGTAGGCCGCTGTCGGTCGATAGATCGGTCGAATCAGATCGAGCGATGTCAAAATGCCATAGGGCGTCAGGTCGAAGTGCTCCCTAACTAGCCGTGTCAGAGCTTCCGAGCTCAGTCGACCTGTGCCGAAGGTCTCGACGCTGATCGACGTCGGCTCGGCCACGCCGATCGCGTAGGAAACCTGCACTTCACAACGATCAGCGAGTCCGGCAGCGACCAGGTTCTTCGCCACGTATCTGCAGGCGTAAGCGGCAGAACGATCAACTTTTGAAGGGTCTTTGCCGGAAAAAGCGCCGCCGCCGTGTCGCGCCATGCCGCCGTAGGTGTCGACGATGATCTTGCGTCCCGTCAGGCCACAGTCGCCGACCGGGCCGCCCGTGACGAAGCTGCCGGTTGGGTTGATGTGATATTTGGTCTCACTGCTCAGCCAGTTTTCGGGGAGCACCGGGGCGATGATGTGCTCGCGCACGGCTGCGTGCAGGTCCTTCTGGCCAATGTCCGGATCGTGCTGGGTGGACAGGACCACTGCGTCGATCGCCACGGGCTTGTTATCTTCGTAGCGGAAGGTGACCTGACTTTTTGCGTCCGGGCGCAACCACGGCAGCGTGCCTGCCTTGCGCACCTCGGCCTGCTTGCGCACGAGCTGATGCGCGTAGTCGATCGGCGCCGGCATCAGCGAGTCAGTCTCGTTGCAGGCATAGCCGAACATCAAGCCCTGGTCTCCCGCGCCCTGTTCGCGCGGATCGCCACGGTCGACACCCTGAGCGATTTCACCCGCCTGTTTGCCGATGGCGTTGAGTACTGCACACGACTGGCCATCGAAGCCCATATCCGAGCTGTTGTAGCCGATATCAAGGACAACGCCGCGAATGATCGCCTCGATGTCCACCCACGCTGAGGTGGTGATTTCGCCTGCCACGATCACCATGCCGGTCTTCACCAGCGTTTCGCAGGCGACACGGGCCTGCGTATCTTCGGTGAGGATCGCATCGAGAATCGCATCCGAGATCTGGTCTGAGACTTTGTCCGGGTGTCCCTCAGAAACGGACTCTGAGGTAAATAGGTAGCTGTTTGGCATGGATCTTTTTCACAAGTTGCGCATTGGAATGACGCGCGTCAGTCGGCTCGCCGATAAAGCCCCGCAGTATAGCAACAGGCAGCACCGACTGCGATGTACATGGCTTGCCCGGTCAAGCACAACGCGAGACAATGCGCCGGCTATCTCAGACCGGACACAACATGACAACAACTACACCGGGCGGGGGCGCTCTGGATAGACGCGAGCTCGCCAACGCGATCAGGGCACTTTCGATGGATGCCGTACAGGCAGCTAACTCCGGGCACCCCGGTGCGCCCATGGGCATGGCGGAGATCGCCACCGTACTTTGGCGCGAATTCCTGAAACATAACCCCGCCAACCCCGAGTGGGCCGACCGCGACCGATTTGTGCTGTCGAATGGGCACGGCTCTATGCTCCTGTATTCGCTCCTGCACCTGACCGGTTATCCCCTGCCCATCGAGCAAATCCGTAACTTCCGCCAGCTTGGCGCGCACACCGCTGGGCACCCTGAGCGGGATTTGCACATCGGCATCGAGACCACCACGGGACCGCTCGGCCAGGGCATTACCAACGCGGTCGGCATGGCAATCGCCGAGCAGCACTTGGCGGCGACTTTCAATCGTGAAGGTCACAATATCGTCGACCACCGGACGTGGGTATTTCTCGGCGACGGGTGCCTGATGGAAGGGATTTCCCATGAAGCGTGTTCGCTTGCAGGGACCCTCAAGCTCGGCAAACTGATCTGCCTCTATGACGACAACGGTATTTCGATCGACGGCGATGTTGAGGGTTGGTTTACCGATGACACGCAAAAGCGTTTCGAAGCGTATGGCTGGCAGGTCATCGCCGGGGTGGATGGTCACGATCCGGCGGCGTTGGCCGAGGCAATTGCACAAGCCGAGGCGGATGGTTCGCACCCAAGCTTGATTATCTGCAAGACCACGATCGGCGCAGGCGCGCCTAACAAGCAAGGCACCGCTGCAACGCACGGGGCGCCACTCGGTGACGACGAAATCGCGGCAACCCGCG
The DNA here is from genome assembly GCA_038521865.1 of Pseudomonadota bacterium. GTDB lineage: Bacteria > Pseudomonadota > Gammaproteobacteria > Steroidobacterales > Woeseiaceae > CALBPI01. The sequence goes on from JBCBKO010000007.1 coordinate 59,646, forward strand.
CCGCGATCGGCTGGCCGCATCCACCCTTCCACATTCCGGACGATATCGCGGCGGCATGGGACCAGACCGAGGCCGGTGTTGCCCGCGAGGCCGAGTGGAAAACCCGGTTCGGCGCCTATGCTGCGGCATACCCCGAGCTCGCCAAGGAATTCGAGCGCCGGATGGCACAATCGTTGCCCGTGAACTGGACGAGCGTGGTTGTTGATGCCATCGAGGCGGTGCAGGCCGCAGCGGCTGACATGGCGACCCGAAAGGCGTCGCTCGCCGCGCTGAACGCATTGGCGCCGGCACTACCGGAGTTAATCGGCGGCTCTGCCGACCTGACCGGATCAAATCTGACGTTCCATAACGATTCTGCGACGCTGGACGCAAGTCACCCTGGCGGCAACTACATCAACTACGGTGTTCGTGAATTCGGTATGACCGCGATCGCCAACGGCCTGTTACTGCACGGTGGCGTGCGCGCCTACACCGGCACGTTCCTGACATTCTCGGACTATTCACGCAATGCCATCCGAATGGCGGCCTTGATGGAAATTCCGAACATTTGTGTCTTCACGCATGACTCGATCGGTCTCGGCGAAGATGGTCCGACTCACCAGCCAGTGGAGCACGTCGCCAGTCTGCGTCTGATGCCGAACCTGAATGTGTGGCGTCCCTGCGATACTCTGGAAACGCTGATTGCTTGGCAGCACGCGCTAGAACAGACCTCAACGCCAAGCGCTTTGGTATTCACGCGACAGAGCCTCCCGTTTGTCAGCCGCCGCGCGGAACAAATTGCGGGCGTTGTGCGCGGTGGATACGCGATTCAGGGTGGCGATGCCGTACCCGAGCTCGTCTTGATTGCGACGGGCTCGGAAGTGGCGTTGGCGTTATCAGCAGCGCAACAGTTGTCAGAAGACGGTGTCGCGGTCCGAGTCGTATCCATGCCGTGCACTGAGGTGTTTGATGCGCAGGACGAAACCTACCGACGAGCGGTGCTCGGTGAGCCGGGTACCCCGCGTCTTGCTATCGAGGCGGGCTCGCCTGATGGTTGGTGGAAATACGTGGGTGACCGAGGAGATGTACTCGGTATGAAGCGATACGGCGAATCGGCACCGGCGGGACAGTTGTTTGAAAAGTACGGATTCAGTGTCAGTAACGTGGCGAAAAGGGCGCTCGCGTTGCTGGGCCGCTGACACCAGAAAACAGAATTGAAATCCAAGAGGGACGAGATATGACGATCAAGGTGGGGATTAACGGTTACGGTCGCATCGGGCGCAACGTGCTGCGCGCGCTTTACGAGAGCAATCGCCGTAGCGAGCTGCAGGTGGTTGGCGTAAATGACCTCGGTGATGCTGAGACCAACGCCTATCTGACACGCTTCGATACCGCGCACGGCAAGTTCCCAGGCGAGGTGGAAGTCGACGGCGACCACATGATCGTGAATGGCGATCGCATTCGCGTTACTGCCGAGCGTGACCCTTCACAGCTGCCATGGGGTGAGCTTGGTGTCGACGTCGTACTCGAGTGCACCGGAATTTTCCGGACCAAGGAAAAGGCCGGCGCTCATATTGAAGCGGGTGCCAAGAAGGTTGTGATCTCGGCGCCGGCGGGCAACCACGTTGACGCGACCATCGTGTATGGCGTTAACCATGACACCCTGAGCGCGGATGATGATGTGATCTCGAATGCTTCGTGCACGACGAACTGTCTGGCGCCGTTGGCCAAGCCGCTGAACGACACTATCGGTATCGAGCACGGCATTATGACCACGATCCACGCCTACACCAACGATCAGGTGTTGACCGATGTGTTCCACAAAGATCTCCGTCGCGCCAGATCTGCAACCATGTCGATGATTCCGACAAAAACGGGTGCTGCTGCTGCCGTCGGTCTGGTGCTGCCCGAATTGGCAGGGCGTTTGGATGGGTTTGCGGTGCGTGTTCCGACGATCAATGTATCTATGGTTGACCTGTCGTTTGTTGCGAAGCGCGAGACGACGGTCGATGAGGTGAACGAGATCGTGAAGGCGGCGAGTGAGGGCGCGATGTCCGGCGTGCTCGCCTACAACGACGGACCGCTCGTCTCGATCGACTTCAACCACGACCCAGCGTCCTCAACCTTTGATGCGACTTTGACGAAAGTCATGCAAGGCACGCTTGTCAAAGTTTGTGCCTGGTACGACAACGAGTGGGGCTTCTCGAACCGCATGCTGGATACAGCGCAAGCGCTGGTTAAAGCCGCTGGCTAGAGCCTGCGGGTAGTCGGAAAAAATGAACATCCTCACCATGGGCGAGGTTGATCTCGCCGGCAAGCGTGTGTTGGTTCGTCAGGATCTCAACCTGCCGATCGATGATGGTCACATAACTTCAGACACGCGCTTGCGCGCCGCCCTGCCAACGGTTCAGCAAGCGCTGTCAGCGGGCGCGGCGGTGATGGTGATGTCTCATCTCGGTCGGCCGCAGGAAGGCGTTTTCGAGCCCTCTGCGTCACTGGCTCCGGTCGCTGATGCGATGTCCGCAATGTTGGGCAAGCCCGTGCGTCTCGAGCGCGACTGGCTTGATGGCGTTGCCATAGCGCCCGGCGAGGTCGTTCTCTGTGAGAATGTCCGTTTCAACGTAGGTGAGAAGGCCTGCGACGAAGCCCTTTCCAAGCGGATGGCGGCGTTGGCAGATGTGTTCGTCATGGATGCGTTCGGTACCGCGCACAGAGCGCACGCCAGCACTGCGGGAGTTACCGAGTTCGCACCTATCGCTTGCGCTGGACCATTGCTGGCAGCAGAACTGGATGCGCTGGCCACTGCAATGAAATCACCGGCTAAACCGGTCGTCGCAATCGTCGGCGGGGCTAAGGTCTCGACCAAGCTCACGGTGCTCGAGGCGCTGGCCGACAAAGTCGATTGCCTGATCGTTGGCGGCGGCATCGCAAACACCTTCCTCGCAGCGTCAGGTCAACCGGTCGGTAAATCGTTGGCGGAACACGACATGCTCGATACAGCGCGTGCGCTGATCAATTCGGATGCCGAGATTCCACTGCCAGTCGATGTCGTTGTCGGACAGGAGTTCAGCGCAGAGACTCCGGCGGTCACGAAGAGGGTGGAGCAGGTCTCAGGTGATGACATGATTTTCGACATCGGTCCGGAGACCGCTAGCGCTTTTGCGGACAAGCTCGCCGATGCGGGCACGATCATCTGGAACGGGCCGGCCGGGGTCTTCGAGTTCGATCGTTTCTCCGGTGGAACCCGCGCGTTGGCTGAGGCTATCGCTGCCAGCGATGCTTTCTCTATTGCGGGCGGAGGCGACACGCTAGCGGCCATTGAGAAATTTGGTGTCGCGGATGGCGTCAGCTACGTTTCCACAGGTGGCGGTGCGTTCCTCGAGTTTGTAGAAGGTAAGACACTGCCAGCTGTGGCCGCATTGGCGAAACGCACCTAGGCGAGCGAACACCAATCACCAGACCGCCGTGGCAATATGTCCAAGGCTTTATCGGGTTTGAACCCGTCCAGAATCGCGACGTGCAGGGGACAGCATGCTAAGACGGACTAAGATCGTGGCAACCATGGGACCCGCTAGCGACACCGAAGAGGTGTTGAAGCAGATGATCGCCAACGGGCTCAACGTCGCTCGACTGAATTTCTCTCATGGTTCAGCGGATGAAATGGAGGCGCGGTGCTCGCGCATTCGGCGCGTCGCTGCCCAGGCTGATCAACAGATTGCGATTTTGGGCGACTTGCAAGGACCCAAGATTCGCATTCGGCAGTTCGCTGAGGGACGAGTGACGCTCGAGAATGGACAGGCGTTTTTCCTTGACCCGGAGTTGGATGCCAACTCCGGCACAGCTGAAGGGGTGGCGATCGCTTACGAGGCACTCGCCGATGATGTCTCGCCCGGGGATGTGCTGCTGCTCGATGACGGACAAGTCTCGTTGGAGGTGACCGGGGTTAGCGGGCAGCGCGTGTTCACCAAAGTGCTGAATGGTGGTGAGCTGTCCGATCGCAAGGGCATCAACAAACAGGGCGGTGGTTTGTCGGCATCTGCGCTCACCGAGAAGGACGAAGAGGACATCCAGACTGCTGCAAATCTGGGCGTGGATTATCTGGCGGTTTCCTTCGTGCGCAATGCTTCGGATATTCGGCGCGCCCGAGCACTGTTTGAAGCTGCTGGCGGGCACGGTCGAATCGTCGCGAAAATCGAGCGAACGGAAGCGATAGACAACATCGATGAGATCATCGAGGCGAGTGATGTGATCATGGTGGCGCGGGGTGATCTTGGCGTTGAGATGGGTTACGCAGAGCTTACGGGTTTGCAAAAACGCCTGATCCGTCAAACCCGATATGCCAACAAGGTAGTGATCACTGCCACCCAGATGATGGAGTCTATGATCAGCAATCCGATACCGACACGCGCAGAAGTCTCTGATGTCGCGAATGCGGTGATGGACGGCACTGATGCGGTGATGCTGTCGGCGGAAACGGCAATTGGTGCGCACCCGGCGCGCGTCATCGCTTCAATGGCGGCGGTCTGTGAGGGTGCCGAGAAATACCAGACGCACCGGTATCGGGCTACACACCGCATGGACGACATGTTCCAGCACGTTGATGAAGCCATCGCTATGGCGACGATGTACACGGCGAATCATTTGGCGGTCAAGGCGATCATCGCCCTTACTGAGTCAGGTTCCACTACGTTATGGATGTCCCGTATCCGATCTGATATCCCGGTTTTCGCATTCACGCGACATGACAGGACAAGCAGGCGTGTCACGTTGTATCGTGGCGTGTATCCGGTGGAATTCGACATCACGCACACCAATTCGGTGCGAGTCTACAACGAGGTGTGCGCTCGACTCTATAAGTTGGGCTACGTACAACCGGGAGATCGTGTGATCTTTACCAAGGGTGATCTCAGCGGCGTCGCTGGCGGCACCAATGCCATGAAGATTATCGAAGTGCCCGACCCGGATATCATGATCACGAGCTGAAAAGCGCAGGAACGCATATGAGCGACAAGAAGTTTGAAGGTACCGACCAGTACATCGCCACAGAGGACTTGATGATGGCAGTCAATGCCGGCGTCACGTTACAGCGTCCGATACTCGTCAAAGGCGAGCCAGGCACCGGCAAAACGATGCTGGCGGAGGAGGTCGCTCGATCGTTAGGTATGCCCCTGTTCGAATGGCACATCAAGTCGACGACCAAAGCCCAGCAAGGTTTGTATGAATATGATGCTGTAGCCCGGCTGCGTGATTCACAGCTCGGCAACGAGAAAGTACATGACATCGCTAACTACATTCTGAAGGGCAGTCTCTGGCGTGCTTTCGAGTCGGACGTACAACCTGTGCTCCTGATCGACGAAATTGATAAGGCGGACATTGAGTTCCCGAATGATTTGTTGCGCGAACTCGATCGTATGGAATTCACCGTTTATGAAACGGGTGAAACGGTACGCGCCAAACACCGCCCGGTCATCATCATCACGAGTAACAATGAGAAGGAATTACCGGACGCGTTCTTGCGTCGCTGTTTCTTCCACTACATCAAATTCCCTGATGAAGCGACGATGCAACGCATCGTGGATGTGCACTTCCCTGAGCTCAAGAAAGATCTCTTGCGGGAGGCATTGACCCGATTCTTCGAGGTTCGCGAAACACCGGGCCTCAAGAAAAAGCCGTCGACTTCCGAGTTGCTGGACTGGATCAAACTTTTGTTGGCCGAAGATCTGCCCGCAGAAGCGCTGAAGTCGCAGGATTCGAAAAAGGCGATCCCACCACTCTACGGTGCGTTGCTTAAGAACGAGCAGGATGTACATTTGTTTGAACGACTCGTTTTCCTCGATAGGAGCCAGCGCAACTAAGCGTCGGAATTATGCTGATTCGATTCTTCTACATGCTCCGAGAGGCGGGCCTGAAGACTTCGCTGACAGAGCTTTTGACGTTGCTCGCTGCGATGAAGGAAGGGTTGGCAGGGACCAGCGTGGATCAGTTCTACTTTCTGGCGCGAGCCTGCCTTGTGAAGGACGAGACGCAATTTGATCGGTTCGACCAGGTCTTCGCTGCGCACTTCAAAGGCATCGAGGAAGCGTTCTCAACGCTGATGGGGGAGATTCCTGCCGATTGGCTTCAGCAGCTGAACCAACTGGAGCTGACCGACGAGGAGCGCGCGCAGATTGAGGCAATGGGTGGCCTCGAAGCTTTGATGGAAGCCCTGGAAGAGCGACTGCGCGAGCAAGATGAGCGGCACGAGGGTGGCAACAAGTGGATCGGCACGGGCGGCACCTCGCCATTTGGCGTCGGTGGTTTTAACCCCGAAGGCGTGCGAATTGGCGAACAACGCGGTGGCGGCCAGCGTCGCGGTGTGAAGGTCTGGGAGAAGCGGGAGTATCGCAATCTCGACGACTCCGTTGAGCTCGGCACACGCAATATCAAGCTCGCGTTACGCAAGCTGCGAAAGTTTGCGCGCGAGGGTTCAGCCGATCAGTTGGACTTGCCGGATACGATCTCAAGCACTGCACGGAACGCGGGCTACCTCGATATTAAAATGGTGCCGGAGCGCCATAATGCAGTGAAAGTGTTGCTGTGTTTGGACATCGGTGGCTCGATGGATGATCACGTTCGGGTCTGTGAAGAAATGTTTTCGGCGGCGAGCAGTGAGTTCAAACATCTCGAGTATTTTTACTTCCACAACTTCATCTATGAGAGTCTTTGGAAAGATAACCGTCGGCGACATAGCGAGCGCATCGGCGTGCAGGAAATCATCAACAAGTATGGACCTGACTACAAACTGATCTTTGTTGGTGACGCAACAATGTCTCCCTATGAAATAATGTACGCGGGCGGCAGTGTCGAGCACTGGAACGATGAGCCTGGCGCTGTCTGGATTAACCGATTGCTTCAAGTCTATCCAAAGTCGATTTGGTTGAACCCCGAGCCCGAACAGCGCTGGCCTTACACGCCTTCAGTCAAGCTGACTCAGGAAATCATGTCCGAGCGCATGTTCCCGCTGACCGTGGGTGGTTTGGATCAGGCGATCAAGCGATTGCAGTGAGCGAACCTGATGACGGACAGGCCAATCCAGTCTGAACCGTTTGCAACCGAGCGCACCGCGCTGGTTCTGCCTGGCGGAGGTGCTCGCGGCGCCTTCCAGGTAGGGGTGCTCAAAGCGATATCCGAACTGTTGCCGAAGCGTACTCGCAACCCGTTCCCCATTGTCAGCGGCACATCCGCGGGGGCGATCAATTCCGTGGTACTCGCAAGCCGGGCGCAACGATTCCGTTTCGCGGTCGAAGAGATGGAGCGCGTCTGGTCGAACTTCGAAACTTCCATGGTGTATCGCAGTGATGCCATGACCATGCTCAAGTCGAGCCTGCACTGGCTGACGGCTTTGGTCTTTGGAGGACTAGGCGTCGCGAATCCAAAATCACTTCTCAACAACGAACCACTGCGTGCGCTTTTGTCGAGGAACGTGAGGTTCCCGATGATCCAGCGAAATATCGAACGCGGGTTTGTCGATGCAGTCGCCGTGACTGCAGCTGGCTACAGTACCTCTCGGTCTGTTACGTTTTTCCAAGCGGGCGAATCGAGTAGTGGCTGGAATCGCACACGCCGTATCGGTGTGCGCGAGCGCATCAATCTGGACCACCTTATGGCCAGTATTGCAGTGCCAATGATCTTTCCACCGGTATCGATCGGCGGTGAATACTACGGCGACGGTGCGATGCGCCAGGCAACACCGCTGTCACCCGCAGTTCATCTGGGTGCTGACCGAATACTGGTTATCGGAGTGCGCGACGAGAAAGCGGATCATGCATCGGCACTTGCAGAAGCCAGCTACCCGGGCTTTGGGCAGATTGCCGGGTATGTGCTGGACACACTGTTTCTGGATGGCCTGTATTCGGATCTCGAACGACTCGCCCGCACTAACCGACTGTTAGAGTCCGTCCCTTCGGAGCAGCGACGTGGATTTTCAGCGCAGATGCGCGTGATCGACACGATGGTGGTATTGCCGAGTATCGACCTCAGACGATTGGCGCTTCAGTACATTCGTGAACTCCCGCGACCGGTGAGGTTGTTACTGGGAGGGATTGGCGGCAAGGAAGGGCGGCTGCTCAGCTTCCTGTTGTTTGAGTCCGGCTTTACACGAGCATTGATCCAGCAAGGCTACGACGATGCGATGCGAGTGAAAGACCAGCTGCTTGCTTTCGTAACCGGAGCGCCGGTACCTGCATTGTCTGCACCCGACGAGGTCGCTGATGATTTGACGGGTACTTATCGCGTCTGAGTAGCTACAACAATAACCAAGCGCCTAAGCCGAGAAATACGCCGTAGCCGACAACGTCGGTAATGGTGGTAAGGACAACACCACCAGCGAGCGCCGGGTCGATATTGAGGCGTTTCAGCGCCATCGGAATCATGAAGCCACACAACGCGGCGACGAAGAGATTGCATGCCATCGCAACGGCGATCAGCACACCAATGATCCAGGTCTTGAACCACATTGCTGTGACGACGGCTACCAGCAATGCCCAGAACACCCCATTCAGAATTCCAACACTGAGCTCGCGCCGCAACGCCGATATCGCGTTCGAGCGTTCGATCTGCCCGAGTGCGAGCGCGCGCGTGATGATGGTGAGCGTCTGGGTTCCGGCAACTCCACCCATACTTGGCACCACCGGCATCAGCACGGCAAGCAGCACCACCTGATCGATTGTTGCCTGGAATAAATCGACGACGCTGGCTGCCAGGAAGGCGGTTAGCAGATTGATGCCGAGCCATACGGCCCTACGCCTTGCACTTTGGAACACGGGTGCGAACAGGTCGAAGTCCTCATCGAGTCCTGCGGCGCCCATGATGGAGTGCTCCGCCTCGTCGCGCACGACATCCATCACGTCATCCACCGTAATTCGACCCACAAGACGATTATCGTCATCGACCACCGCAACTGACAGCAGGTCGCGATCTTCGAACTGGCGAACAATCTCGTTGGATTCCGTCATCACATTAACGGAGATGTCGCCGCGCTCAATATACTCGTCAACGAGGGCTGATGGGTCCGCTACGAGAAGTCGGGTAATCGGCAGCGCGCCGAGCAAGTGATCGTCGCGGTCAACGACAAACAGCAGGTCTGTCCGATCTGGAAGGAAGGCGTGTGCACGCAGATAACGCAGAACCACTTCAATCGAAACATCGGCTCGAATCGAAATGGTGTCGGTGTCCATAAGGCCACCAGCGCTGTTTTCGGGATAGGCCAGAACCTCTCGTAGTCGCTCGCGTTCCTGGCCGTCGAGAGACTTCAATACTTCGGCGGTGATTGCCTCCGGGAGATCGACGATCAGGTCCGCAAGATCGTCGACGGCCATGCCGCCCGTGGCAGCAACGACCTGATCGGCGTTCATTGACTGAAGCAGGCCGTCACGAACCTCGTCGGCGAGTTCGACGAGGACCTCGCCTTCGATATCGCGATCAACCAATTCCCAAACGACGCGTCGTTCGGTTACTGGTAGTGACTCAAGCAGACGGGCAACTTCACCGGGACGCAGACCGGCGATCATTCGGCGAGCAGAACGGAGAGTTCCACTCTCCAGCGCATCGCGAAGGGAGCCTAACGTCGATTTTTCGGTGGTCGTCGCGTCCATGACAGACTGCCAGAGTTGATCCGCCCGGCAGTGTAGCGCGCGGCCGCGCTAATTTCAGGCGCTGGCGTGACCTGCGGCCGTCAGGAGCTCGTTATGACGGATGGTGATGTTGAGTTCTTCGCTATTCAGCGCTCGTGCGATTCGCTCTGCCATGTAGACCGATCGATGTTGCCCACCGGTGCAGCCGAGCGCGATGGTCAGGTAACTTCTGGAAAAGTTTTGGAACTGCGGCAACCATGTTTTGCAAAAAGCGATAATGCTGTCGCGCATCTCGGCGACCACTGGCTGGCTGTCGAGATAGTCGATAACCGCGTGGTCCAGCCCGGTCTGTCGACGCAGATGCGGCTCCCAGTAGGGGTTCGGCAGGCAACGCAGATCGAATACGTAGTCAGCGTCTGGTGGTAGCCCATGTTTGTAGCCGAAGGATTCGATCAGTACCGACAAACGGTGTGATTCGCGAGGAGCAACGCGCTCGCGAACCAGATCACGTAGCTCGTAGACGCTCGTGCGGGTGGTATCGATGATGAGGTCGGCCAGTACCAGTACTTCTGTCAGGCGTCGTCGTTCCTCATCGATCGCGTCGCGCAGACTCATGTCGTCAGTCGCGAGTGGATGTCTGCGGCGCGTTTCGCTGTAGCGCTTCAGGAGCACCTCGTCTGAGGTTTGCAAAAAGAGGATCTCGACAGCGATGTCCTGAGACTTGAGTCGTGACACCTGTTCGCTCAGTCGGTTCAGGTCGGTCGCCTTGGTCCGTGCATCGACGCCGAGCGCAATCTTCTCGTTGGACGGTTGGTCACCGCTCATGAAGTCTTCCGTGAGCTTGTCGAGCAGCGTGATCGGTAGGTTGTCGATGGCGAAGTAGCCGAGGTCTTCGAGCACGTTCAAAGCCACAGTTTTTCCAGAGCCCGACAAACCACTAACGATGATCAGGCGCTTCACCATGGCTCCGGTTTACCCTCGTCCTGTCGCTAGTTGACTGGCTGCGAGACGCTCAGCCGCATGGTCATCGTGTTTGAGCACGTCAAACAGGGCCGGAGAATCCGGGGCTTCGCGAAGCGCCTGAATCAGGCTCGCGTCCAGCACCCGCTGCGTTAGCAGCCGCAGCTGCTCTGTTGCCGCCTCATCGGCGTCATCAGCGACGATGAAGCCGAACAGGATGTCGACCTTTTCGTCTTGTGGGCTGTCGAAATCGATCGGCGCGCCCAAACGCAGTACGCACGCACAAGGTTCGAAAACACCCTGAAGCCGTGCGTGAGGGACAGCGACGCCGCCCTCGGTAGCGGTGCAGCCCCATCGCTCGCGTTCGAGCAATGCGTCGAAAATGTCGTCGGAGGAGGTTGCTGGTGCAGCTTCAGTGAGCCGTTGGCTCAGGATCTGCAGTGCGTGCTTCTTGCTGCCCGCCTCGACGTCGATGAAGACGTTGTCGGTGCTGAGCAGGCTCTGGAATGTGAGTGGCATTGTGGTTTGTTCTGTCACGGCATCAAGCGCCAAAAAAAAGCCGGTGGCTCCACCGCCACCGGCTCGCGTCGCGATTATGCCACGGGCAATGCTCGAGGCAAATTCGGTTTAGTCAGGCGTCGGCACCCGGTTTGGCTCCGCCACGAGGGTGATGATTACAACGCTTTTCTTTGTGTTTCAGGATTCGCCGATCCAGCTTGTCGGCAAGGCGATCAATCGCAGCGTACATGTCAGGTTCAATCGATTCTGCATACACTTGGGCTCCCCTCAGATTCGCGGTCGCCTCGGCCTTATGCCCCTGTTTCTCGACGGTGAGAATACAGTGCACCTGACTCACATGGTCAAAGTGCTTCTCGATGCGATGCATCTTGGTGCCGACATACTCCCTGAGTGCGGCGGATACATCGACGTGATGTCCTGTAACGTTTAGCTGCATGGGTTGCTCCTTGTTGCTGCTGCTGGATGTATTGGCTTTTCTGAAACCTCCTTACTAAAGCCGAAAAAACAATAAGTTACGCAAAGTGAGTCCGCACTGTGCACCTCACTTCTATAAAGCATCTGAGTTCGATAATGCGCCTCTACGCGCCTGCCTGCAAGCTCCGGCTGTGACCTTTGTCGAGGAAATGACCGAACCCCTTGAGGGGCGGGATTCTCAGCGTGCGGGGCGTTGCCGGCGCTCGCTGGAGGAGGGGATTTGCATCGCTTCGCGGTACTTTGCGACAGTCCTGCGGGCCACTTTGACACCATCGTCTTTGAGCAAAGCCGTGATCTTGCTGTCGCTCAGAGGTTTCTTTGGATCCTCTGCGCCAATGAGTTTGCGTATCTTTGCGCGAACCGCAATTGAGGACTGGTCGTCACCATCCGTCGACGAGACATGGGACGAGAAAAAGAACTTGAACTCGAGAACGCCCCTCGGCGTGTGCATGTATTTGTTGTTGGTCACGCGCGAAACCGTTGATTCATGCATTTCGATGGCTTCCGCGATGTCCTTCAGGATCATCGGTTTCATGGCTTCTTCACCATGCTCAAAGAACTCGACCTGGCGCTCGACGATCGTACTGGCGACTTTGAAAAGCGTGTCGTTGCGGATTTCGAGGCTGCGTACGAGCCAGCGCGCTTCTTGAAGCTGCGCGCGCAGTACGGAGTGGTCGCCTTTGCCGCGCACGAGGGCGGCGTACTGTTGATTGACGCGAATCCGCGGCACTCCCGAGGGTGATATTTCCACCACCCATTGCCCGTCGACTTTGCGCACGAATACATCAGGGATCACGTACTCCGTTCGAGCACCGCTGACCGCCTGACCCGGTTTCGGGTGGCAACTACGGATGAGCGCGAGCGCGTGATCGAGCTCGTCATCGTCAATTGCCATGCGTCGCCGGAGCTGGGTGTAGTTGCGCTCGGCGACGAGGTTAAGGTGCTCGTCCGCAATGCGGCGTGCGGCCTGCAGTCCCGGAGTGTTCGGAGGGTAGGGCGCTAGCTGTAGCTCGATGCACTCGGTCAACGACCGCGCACCCACCCCGAGTGGATCGAAACGTTGTACGCGAACCAAAATACGCTCGATGATCGAGATCGATGGCGCATCATCGCCGAGCGTTTGTTGGATCTCCTCCAGGCTCTCGTAGAGATAGCCATCGTCATTGATCGCGTCGATCAGCGCCTCACCGACGATTCGCTCATCGTCAGTGAACTTTTCGGTTTCCAGTTGTTCCAGCAGGTGTTCGCGCAGTGACGTTTCGCGATCATCTGCGAAGTCCGCCATCGAGCGACCTTCGCCACCGGAGAACGACGAGTCCTGACCGCGGCCTACGTCTCGCCAGGAATCTTCGGCCTGTAGCACCCGGATCTCGGCCGTGGACGACGTATCCATCTTCGGCGCCTCAGGCAGCTCTTCCATGTCGAGCATGACATTGCTCTCGAGCGCCTCGCTGATTTGCTGGTTCAGGTCCATGACCGGCAGCTGCAACAGTTTGATTGCCTGCTGCAACTGCGGGGTCATGGTCAGAGTCTGACCCAGCTTTAATGTGAGAGATGGTTTCAGCACGCGCGCGGTCCCTGTCGCATACAATAATCATACCAGAGCTGCGGGATGCAGCTGTGACGATATTCACACGTGTGTGGGCTCAGCTAGAGTCGGAAATCCTCTCCGAGGTAGACCTCACGGACATGCTGGTTCTCAAGAATCTCGTTTGGGGTTCCCTCAGCGATCAACACGCCGTCCGAGAGTATGTAAGCGTGACCGCAGATCCCGAGCGTCTCGCGCACATTGTGATCGGTGATCAGGACACCGATGCCACGTTCGGTGAGTTCACTGATCGTTCTCTGGATATCGATCACTGAGATTGGGTCCACGCCTGCAAATGGCTCGTCCAGGAGAATAAATCGCGGTTCAGCGGCGAGTGCCCGTGCAATCTCCACCCGCCGGCGCTCGCCACCGGAGAGACTGATGCCAAGACTGCCGCGGACGTGGTTGATGTGCAGTTCTTCAAGCAGCTGCTCCAAACGCTCGTCTCTGTCCGATCGGCGCAGGTCTTTGCGCGCTTCGAGGATCGCCGAGATGTTCTGCTCAACCGTGAGCTTGCGGAACACAGACGCCTCTTGGGGCAGGTATCCGAGACCGAGTCGTGAGCGCACGTGCATGGGCTCATGCGTCAGGTCCTGACCATCGAGAAGGATTCGCCCACGATCAACGTTGACGAGCCCGACGATCATGTAGAACGCAGTGGTCTTTCCCGCGCCGTTTGGTCCAAGTAGCCCGACCACTTCCCCGCCTTTAATCTCGAGGGAGATGTCGCGTACGACCTCACGGAACTGGTAACGCTTCGCCAGATTCTGAACGGACAGGATGCTCATGGGCGATCGTCGCGCTCTGCCTCAGCCGCTTCCGCCGCCTCCCTGACCTGCTCGCGTGCTCGGTCTGTCGCTTCGTCGAGGGCCTCGGGGTCTTGTGCATCGGGCGGTGGCTGAATCGTGATCCGTACGCGTTCGCCACTCTGCTCATCACCTTCAAACACGATGTTTTGATTCACAAGATCGTATTTCAACAAGCGACCAGTCACAGAATTTCGCGAGTCACGGATGCTCGCACTGTCTTCGAAGCGAATCACCTGATCTGACAGGTTGTAAACGAATCGCTCCGCCTGGCCTTCCGTGCGTTCGCCGGTCTCCGCATTCACATCGGAAAAGGACGCGGGCTCGCCTTCGACTTCAGCTCTGACGAGCTCGTAGTTGATGAATTTAAGGTCAGCAGCGTCAGCGCGGATTTCGGCATTCTCTATGTCGATCTCGACGTTGCCTTCGAATTCCCAGCTGCTCTCCGAGAAATCTGTACCCGCCTGGGTGATGCCTTTCTCGGCCTCGATTCGCATGTTGCCCTGTGTGATGCGTAGGCGGTAGAACACGGTCCGATTTTCAGAAACGATCGTATTGCTGTTGGCCGCATCGAAGAAGATGGTCTGAGCCTGCTGCGCAGACACAGGTTCGCTCACGCTGATCACACATACACACAGCCAGGCGGCTCTTGCGCTACGGAACATACTTGCCTCGTACGTTGGTCTCCAATTGAATTGTGTCATCCGGCAGCGATGCTTGCATGCCCAGCGCCGTGAGCTGACTGTCGCCAACCCGAAATACCACCGTGCTCTCCGATGCGATGCGCTCCTGATCCGGTTGGAACAGCAACTGGTCAGTTAACAGATTCACGACACGCTCTAAGTCATTCCCGGCGCGCCGTGCTACCACGTTCCCGGTCATATTGATCGCCTGACTGGTTGGGTCCAGCTGTGCTTCGTTGGCGGTAATCTGCCATACGGGCTCTTCGATTCCGGTATAGCGCACTTCAATATCACGCATTTGGATCGGTCCCTCGCGATCACTCTGCCGTGCTTCTGCGGCATGAATTTCATACCGGGGTTCGCCCAGCTCATTGCTGCCAAAGATCACGGCATCCAATACGTAGTAGCCAGACTCAACCGTTGTGATCGCGCTTGCATCTGCAGCTCGATCGTCATCGTCACGCGCAGCAATCCAGCTGATCACGGCGATAGCGCAAAGCACAGCGACGATCAGTGTAGAGCGCGGGGTCACAGCATTCTCAGTCGCTACGGCTCTTGACGATCAGGTCGGCAATCTCGCGCACTGCGCCCGCGCCTCCGCTGCGCTGCGTCACGTAGTGAGCGCGCTTCTTGATCTCGGGGACTGCATTTGCAACAGCCACGGCAGTGGCAACGGCTTCGAACATGGCGAGATCCGGGATATCGTCTCCAACCGCGAGGGCGTGTTCGGATTGGATGCCCGTTTCGGCCAGCAGTTCCCTGATCGCGGCCGCCTTGTCTCTCGCACCTTGTATAACAGGGGATATGCCAAGCTCGCGTGCCCGATGTTCTACCGCACCCGAGCGACGGCCTGTGATGATCGCCACGACAATGCCGGCATCGATCAGTCGGCGAATGCCGTAGCCGTCTTGCGTGTGGAAGGTCTTGGTTTCGTGGCCGGCGTTATCGAGCGTGAATCGACCGTCGGTCAGCACGCCATCGACATCGAGAATGACGAGTCGGAGGTCGCGCAGGGTATCCCGCAGTTGCGAATCCAGAGCTTCGGTCATTGCTACATCACACCCCAGCGCAGCAGGTCATGAATGTTGACTGCACCAACCACTTTCTCGTTGCCATCGATGACAGGCAGCGCCGAAATCGCATGTGTTTCCATCAGGCGCACTGCCTCGGCGGCTAGTGATCCTTCAGTGATTGCGCGACAGGGGCTGGTCATTACCGATGCCACGGTGAGCTCACGGATGCGGGTGTCACCATCGAGCAGCCGACGGAGGTCGCCGTCCGTAAAGATTCCCGCGAGGTGGCCGAGCTGGTCAGCTACGACGGCGATCCCGAGGCCCTTGCGACTCATGACCACCAAGGCTTCGGTAAGCATGTCGCTCGGTTTCACAAGCGGAATTTCATCGCCCGAATGCATGATGTCGCTGACGCGCAGTAGCAAGCGTTTGCCCAGACTGCCGCCTGGGTGAGATCGAGCGAAGTCCTCCGCGGTAAAGTCGCGGCTGTCGAGTAGAGCCACTGCCAGCGCGTCGCCGAGCGCCAGCGTTGCCGTTGTGCTGGCGGTTGGCGCAAGGTTGAGGGGGCAGGCCTCTTCTGGCACAGCAACGTCCAGATGCACTGCCGCACGTCGTGCGAGTGTTGATTGGGCATTGCCGGTCATGCTGACCATCGGAACGTCGAGCCTTGCGATCAAAGGTAGGATCGTCACGAGCTCCGCCGTCTCTCCCGAGTACGAAATCGCCAGCACCACGTCATCTTCGGTGATCATGCCGAGGTCGCCGTGACTGGCCTCACCGGGATGCAGAAAAAACGCCGGGCTACCGGTGCTCGCCAGTGTAGCCGCAAGTTTGCTTCCGATATGTCCAGACTTGCCCATACCTGTGACGACGATTCGGCCTTTGCACGCAAGACAAAGCTGACAAGCGGCTTCGAATGCTTCGCCGACGCGATCGCGCAGTCCGGCGATCGCTTCGGATTCGATTTCCAGTACTCGCAGCGCCTGAGCGCGCCTTTGTGCCGCGTCAGCCGGCATAACCGAAGCTCTGTGCCAGCACGTAGACGTGGTAGCTGAAGAAGGCGATCAAAAGGGCGCTTCCCTCGATCCGGTTGATGCGCCCCGCGCCGCTATAGTTATAGGCCATAGCGAAAAGAACGAGGGTCAACGCGATCATCACGAAGAAATGCAACGAAAGCACCTCGGGTGCTACCCCGGTCGGCTGGATCACGATAGCCGCGCCAATCACGGCCAACAGGTTGAACATGTTCGAGCCGATAATGTTGCCGATCGCGAGGCCCTGTTCGCCTTTGAGCGCGGAGATGAGTGATACCGCGAGCTCGGGGAGGCTGGTACCGATGGCCACGAGCGTGACACCGATCACGAGTTCGCTGACACCAAAACTGATCGCTATAGCGGTTGCACCTCGGACCAAGAGCTCAGCGCCGAGCAACAGCACCGCAAGCCCAAGCAGGAACCAGCCGACAGCGACGATCATTTTCATATTCTTCGGAATCTCGGCGTCGTACTCTGCCTCGATCGGGTCGTTGGTGTCAGTGCGGTAGCCAAGGCGCACGATCCAGTACATGACCACGACCAGTGCGACGAGCATGACGAGTCCGTCGGTTCGGCTGAGCTGAGCGTCCAGCACCAGAGCAACCGCTAACAGTGTGACGGCGAGCAGCGCAGGCATTTCCTGTTGTAGCGTGCTGGACCGCACGACGATCGGTTTCAGCACAGCAGTAGCGCCGAGCACAAGGGCGATGTTTGCGATGTTGGACCCGAGGGCGTTGCCGATCGCAAGGTCAGGTTGACTCTTGAGTGCCGCCATGATCGACACGAGGATCTCTGGTGCCGAGGTGGCAATACCGACCACGGTTAGACCGATTAAAAGTGTCGGCACTCCTAGGTTGCGTGCCATGGCACCCGCACCAACAACAAATCGGTCAGCGCCCCAGATGAGCGCCGCAAGACCGATCACCACCAGTGTGCTGTTTGCCGCAAGTGACACGTTTGTACAGATCTCCGAAGATGCGCGGCCGGGCCGAGTTGCCCGCCGACTCCCCGCCCCAGAGCGTGCGCCGGGTCGCAGGTAGCCGCGAATCATACACCACTGCACAAGGATGCGTAGACGCAGGCTTTCGGCCACATCGGGCTGTGTACTACCATGACGCCAATTTATGTAACAGGAGTGGGCATGTGACCCCACAAGAGATAACCGACCTGATTCAATCCCAGCTGGAAACAACGCATGTCGAGGTGCTGAGTGATGATCACGTTCACTTCGAGGCCGTCGTCGTATCGCCCGCATTCGACGGCAAGCGCCAGGTTGCTCGCCACCAGATGATCTACCAGACGCTCGGCGATCACATGCGAGCTGATATCCACGCGCTTTCGATCCGCGCTTTGACGCCTCAAGAATTCGAAACCGCAGGCTGAGGCGCTATGGACAAGCTAGCGGTAGTGGGCGGGCGCCGCCTGAACGGCGACGTCACGATCTCGGGCGCAAAAAATGCAACGCTGCCGATACTGGCGGCCACTTTGTTGGCCAGAGATGGCGTAACGCTGGGGAATGTGCCTCATCTGCGTGACGTCACCACGATGATCGCGCTCTTGCAGAGGATGGGTGCCGAGGCGACGCTCGAGGAGCATATGCGCCTTTCCGTGGACACCGGAACGGACATTGAGCCGGTGGCACCATACGATCTTGTCAAGACGATGCGGGCGTCTGTGCTGGTGTTAGGGCCGTTGGTCGCAAGATTCGGTCGTGCCGATGTCTCCCTGCCCGGCGGTTGCGCGATCGGAGCCCGTCCCGTCGATCTTCACGTGGCCGGACTTCAGGCGTTGGGTGCTGAGGTTTGGATCGAGAACGGCTATATCCGGGCACGGGCGGAACGCTTGAAGGGGGCGCACTTTGTCTTCGACACAGTAAGCGTAACCGGCACAGAAAACCTGATGATGGCGGCTGCGCTGGCCGATGGCGAGACCGTGCTCGAGAACGCGGCGCGCGAACCTGAAGTCGAGGATCTCGCTAATTTTCTGAAGGCGCTGGGTGCGAAGATTGACGGCGCGGGTACGCCTACGATTTATATTCAGGGGGTTGAGTCTCTGGGTGGCACCGACTATCGAGTGTTACCCGATCGCATTGAAACGGGCACGTATCTGGTCGCCGGTGCTATGACCGCGGGGCGCGTGCGAGCACTGAAAGCGGCGCCTAGGCATCTGGAGGCGGTAATGTCGAAACTCTCCGATGCGGGTGCCGAAGTTACTCACGGCGATGATTGGATCGAAGTCGATATGCGCGGGTCGCGCCCGGGTGCGGTCGACGTTCGCACCGCGCCGCATCCTGCATTTCCCACTGATATGCAAGCGCAATTCTGCGCGCTCAACGCCGTTGCCAGCGGCCAGGGATCAGTTACCGAGACGATTTTTGAAAACCGCTTCATGCATATCCCTGAGCTTCAGCGGATGGGCGCGCAGTTTCAGGTGCACGGCAACACGGTGCTTTCAAAAGGAGTGGCGTCGCTCACGGCAGCGCCGGTCATGGCGACCGACCTCAGGGCATCCGCTGGCCTTGTACTCGCGGCGCTGGTGGCAGGCGGCGAAACCGTGATTGATCGCATCTATCACCTGGACCGCGGCTACGAACGTATCGAAGACAAGCTTCGAGGCCTCGGGGCAGAAGTGCGGCGAATCACCTGATGAGGTTGTCCGCGTCGACCCGGTCGCCTGCGTACGCGACGGTTTGCACAGCACGCCCGCTACGTATGAGCTCCAGGTTCAGCGCAGTGCCGGGTTGATAGCTCGCCACGGTGAGCAGGGCTTGTTGGCCGGTTTTGACCTCGCGGCCGTTGATCGATACCAATACGTCACCCCGTTGCACGCCGGCGTTCCATGCCGGCCCGTTTTCGTTCACGGCGGTCAACAAGACGCCGGAGTTCGGTGGCAGGCCGAGTCGCCTCCAGTCTGCCTCACTGATGTTGGTCATGGTAAGTCCCAGCCATCCGCGCTTGACCCGACCGTCGCGCTTTAGTGCCTGGACAACGCCATTCACAAGGTTGACGGGAATCGCGAAACTGATCCCTTGGATATTGACCTCTCGTGAGATTACAGCCGTATTGATCCCGATCAGCTCACCGCGCGCATTGACTAGTGCACCGCCCGAGTTACCGGAATTGATCGCGGCGTCGGTCTGTATGTAGTTCTCGAAAGTAGTGAGATTTAGTGCGCCGCGGCCGGTCGCACTGATGATGCCCTGGGTCACTGTCTGGCTGAGTCCGTAGGGGTTGCCGATCGCGAGGACCACGTCTCCGATCAAGAGCTGGTCGGACCTGCCAAGCCTGATCGGTTGCAGGCGCCCGAGATCGATCTTAAGTAATGCGAGGTCCGTGTCGCTATCTTCACCAATGATGATGGGCGTTGCGACGCGATCGTCAGCGAGAAGGACGTAAATCTCGCCAGCTCCCTCAATGACGTGGTGGTTTGTGACGACATAGCCTGCCTTATCGATGATGACCCCGGAGCCGAGGTTGAACTCCCGACTCGTGCTGGCTACGCCGCTGCCGTCGACGTCGGTCACAAGGCGTGTCGTGTAGATGTTCACTACTGAGTCGGCACTTGCTGCAACGGCTTTCGCGTAACTGGGTACCGCAGTGCTGTTCGAGGTCAAAGAACCTTGTGCGCCCTGCCGGAACAGGAATACGACGCACGCGATTGCAAGGCCAATGACCACGCATCGGGCAACGAAAGTCACGGTGTGTTTGAGGGTGTAGCTGGACATAGGATGGACCGATGTATATATCGAGAAAATCGAAGTTATTCAGTTAGACAAGTTTAGATTACCGATGTATACAAATTTACGACGGAGCGGTTTTCGACGTTAGACAGTAGGCAGCAGGGCATTGATTCCTGTATTATTACGGGCTGATATCGAGCGCCGCAGGGCAAGTTCGACGTGCCGCGAGGGCCGAGGTTCAACCAAAGGCTAACAGCATCAAGGGCCGAGCGCTCCACCACAACTGAGAGCTTCCGTTTGACCGATCGATCGGGCGAGCGATAGCAGCGTGGGGGGAGCGCCCCGAGCTGGCGAATCCGCGGGCGCGAAACAGACGAATATGAATGGTGAAACAAAGATGATTTCGGAGACACGTGATGACCGATAACGTGATGACGGACCAAACAACGACCGATGACATGGATGCGAGCCGACGACGCTTCATCAGCATCGCAACGGCGGGCGCCGGGGCCGTCGCGACCGGCTTGTTCGCGGTTCCGTTCCTCGGCTCGCTAAAACCGAGCGCGAGAGCTCAAGCGCTGGGCGCACCGGTACAGATCAATATCGAGAGCCTACAGCCTGGACAGGTCGCACGTGCTCAATGGCGTGGCCGGACTGTCTATGTCGTACGACGCGACGAGGACATGTTAGAGCGCGTCGCCAAGATGGAGCCGCAGCTTGCGGATCCGGGCTCGGCAGCCTCCGACCAGCCAGAATATGCGGTTAACGAGTTCCGCTCGGTCAAGCCGGAAGTCTTGGTGGTATTCGGCCAGTGCACGCACCTTGGGTGTGCGCCGGCGCCGCGCTTTGACGTTCAACCGGCGGACCTTGGCAGCGAGTGGTTCGGTGGGTTCTTCTGCGCCTGCCATGGATCGAAATTTGATATGGCAGGCCGCGTCCTTGCGGGCGTTCCTGCACCGAAAAACCTGGAAGTGCCGCCTTACCGATTCGTCGGTGAGAGCGTCATTGAAGTTGGAACCGACACGGGGGCAGCGTAATGGCACGGGCAGAGTCTGATTTGCGTGTAGGCCGCGATAGCGGCGGAGTAATGGGTTGGATCAAGGATCGTTTTCCTCTTGAGTCACTCCTTAAGGACCACATCACCGAGTACTACGCCTCGAAGAACCTGAACATCTGGTACGTCTTCGGCGTGCTGTCGATGGTGGTTTTGGTGATTCAGCTGCTTACCGGCATCTTCCTGACGATGAATTACAAGCCGAGCGCGGCCGAGGCGTTCGCATCAGTCGAGTACATCATGCGCGACGTGGAGTTCGGCTGGTTGATTCGTTACATGCACTCCACGGGTGCGTCAGCGTTCTTCATCGTCGTTTACTTGCATATGTTCCGGGCGATGCTCTACGGCTCTTACCGCAAGCCGCGTGAGCTCGTCTGGCTCATTGGTATGCTGATTTTTGTGGTCTTGATGGCAGAAGCGTTCTTCGGCTACCTGCTGCCTTGGGGTCAGATGTCTTATTGGGGCGCACAGGTGATCGTTAGCCTATTTGGTGCAATTCCGGGCATTGGCGAGCCGCTGGTCGATTTCATTCGCGGCGACTTCTCCATATCGGACATCACGCTCAACCGATTCTTTGCATTGCACGTCATTGCGCTGCCTCTGGCATTGATCATGTTGATCGCGGTGCACATCCTTGCGCTGCATGAAGTTGGCTCGAACAACCCGGATGGGATCGAGATCAAAGAGAAGAAAGACGCGAACGGTGTGCCGCTTGATGGCATCGCGTTCCACCCGTTCCATACATCGAAGGATCTAGTAGCGATTGTGGTGTTTATGGCGGCGTTCTTCGCAGTTGTGTTCTTTGCGCCTGAGATGAACGGCTATTTCCTCGAGCACGCTAACTTTGACCCGGCGGATCGCTTGGTCACGCCAGAGCACATCGCTCCAGTGTGGTACTTCACGCCGTTCTACGCGATCTTGCGCGCGGTACCGAGCAAATTGTTCGGCGTAATCCTGATGGGCGCTGCGGTGGTGCTGCCCGCGTTCCTGCCTTGGTTGGACAAGTCTCCTGTCAAGTCAGTGCGCTACAAGGGCATGATCACTCGGATTGCTTTGGGCGCGTTCGTGGTGTCGTTCCTCGCGCTGGGTTACCTCGGTATTCAGCCAGCAACGGACCTCTACACCGCCTTGGCGAGATTTTTCACGGCGATCTACTTCGCTTTCTTCCTGCTGATGCCAGTATGGTCGAAAATGGATGACACGAAACCGGTACCGGAAAGGGTTGTATACCATGCGTAAGTTTTTGCGAAGCACAGCAGTTGCTGCGGCGCTTGCACTTGGCGCCTCAGGTGCCGCATTCGCCGCCGGCGGTGGCGTGGAATTGGAAGCTGCAAACAATAATGTCGGCAACCAGGATTCACTGCAGCGCGGTGCGAAGTACTTCATGAACTACTGCTCCGGGTGTCACAGTGCGAAATACGTCCGTTACAACACCCTTGGCGCCGGGCTTGGTTTGTCCGATGAACAGCTGATCGAGAACCTGATGTTCAACGCAGAGAAGACGCATGAGACAATCGATATCTCTATGCGTCCAGACGATGCGAAGAACTGGTTCAACAAGACGCCGCCGGACTTGTCACTGATCGCAAGATCGCGCGGGACCGACTACCTCTACACGTTCCTGCGTGGTTACTACCAGGATGAGTCGACGCCGACGGGTTGGAACAATACAGTACTCGCCGGTACGAGCATGCCTTACCCGTTGTGGGCGCTCGAGGGCATCAAGGTCCCTGTGCATCACGATGAAGAGCATGGCGAGACGGACGGTCACGGCGAGGCCGCTGATCATGGTGAAGATGCGGGTCCTCGACCAGGCTTCGAGTACGTAACCGCGGGCAGCCTCACTGTTGACGATTACGACCAGGTCGTACGCGACATCGTGAACTATTTGGACTTCATATCTGAGCCGGTACAGCTCGAGCGCAAAACAATGGGCGTCTGGGTGATGGCGTTTCTGGTAGTCTTCTTCCTTCTTTCACTAATGTTGAAGAAAGAAATCTGGAAACCGGTCAAATAGTTCGTACCAGCGGTCAGATAAACCAGCGCCAGCGGTCCTTTGGGGAGGGCCGCTGGCGTTCGCATAAGCGGCAATGCCGCAATATAACAACTTCCTGAGGGAGAGCATCCATGGCAGTCATGGCAAATCGTCGCTCGATCATGAGCCTTTTTTCACGTCCCACCTGCATGCACAGTCATCGCACGCGGCTGGTTCTCGCCGAAAAAAGCATCAACATCGATATCGTCAATGTTGAGGGGAACGACCTGCCCGAAGACCTGATGGATCTGAATCCATACCACACAGTACCGACGCTTGTGGACAGGGACCTCGTGCTTTACGACTCTCGTGTGATTATCGAATATCTTGACGAGCGTTTTCCGCATCCTCCTCTGATGCCGGTCGACCCGGTCACTCGCGCTCAGTTCCGGCTTGCATTGTTCCGGATAGAAAATGATTGGTACAAGCTGGCTGAACAAATCGAAGAAGCGGCGGAGAAAAAGCAAGCGACTCGTGCACGCAAGATTCTGAAGGAAGGCATTCTCGCGAGTGCTGAAGTGTTTGCGGCGAAGGAATTCTTTCTTGGTGATGAGTTCTCGTTGGTCGATGCTAGCGTGGCACCTCTGCTGTGGCGTTTGTCGAGCTATAACATCGATCTTGGGAAAGGCGGCGAGCCGATTGAGGCTTATATGGAACGGATGTTCGAACGCCCATCTTTCCGTGCCAGC
>JBCBKO010000008.1:0-5000 GCA_038521865.1 Pseudomonadota bacterium
CCCAGGCCTCGTTCGGTCGTGCAACGTTAAACTGCTGCTGTAATCGATTCGGTGCGATGACGCTTGGTCGCCCAGCACGATGCCTTGGGCGCCGATACCCGACCTGAGCCCGCAGACCTGCAGCGCGCATGAGTCGTCGAACGCGGTGCTTACCACAACGCTCTCCTAACTCTCTGAGATCACTGTGGACCTTGCGGTAGCCATAGATACCACCGCTCTCCAACCAGAACTGCTTGATCAATCCGCTCAATCGTTCGTTCGCAATCGAACGCTTGGAGCGTGGCGCGTCGCGCCACGCGTAATAGCCACTTGGGTGCACCTCGAGAAGTCTGCATAACGTTCTCACGCACAGACTTGCCTGATGTGCCCGGATAAAGGCGTACCTCACTCTGGCTGGTTGGCGAAGTACACCGCGGCTTTTTTTAGGATGTCGCGCTCCTCTGTGACGCGTTTGAGTTCTTTCTTGAGCCGCTTGAGCTCCTTCTCGGTACTGCTCTTCTGAGCATGCTCGGCAGAGTCTGGACCGAACTTCGCCTTCCAAGCGTAAATGCTGTGCGTCGTTGTGCCGAGTCGCTTCGCGACCTCGGCAACGCTGTAACCGCGTTCTACGACTTGCTGAACTGCTGCAATCTTAAACTCGTCCGTGTATCTCTTGTCGCTCATTATCACTACCTCTCTTGTTGCCATTTTGTATGGCTGAAAGGTGTCTAGTAAAGTGGGAGCGGTTCACATCGACGAGATGGAGCGTCACCTGGTGACCGAAGAAATCAAGATCTACCCAACGTGAGGCCTCGCGGCCAATTGAGCAGCCCACCAATTCCGTGTAGAAGCGACGCGTCTGATCGAGATCTGTAACGGGCAACGCCAAGTGGAACGGTCGGATTGCTGATTGGCTCATGGTGGTTGGTGGCCACATTACCCCTGCATGTGCAGTCAGGTCATTCGGGCGTTAAGAATTAACCGAGACCAACTCCCGGACTTCGTCGGCGCTACACTGATACGGTATGGGTTTGGGTTGACGAGGATCGACACCTTGCGATTGAAGGAATGCCAGCAGGTTAGGGAAACGTCGTGCGTCGAAATAGGCATAGCTGAGATAGTCAGTGAGTTCGTAGAGCCGGGCTTCATTGTCTAACTGCGCCAAGACTTCATAAGCTGTCTTCTCCTGGCCCAGCACCATGTTCGAGATATACAACATCGACAGATTTTCTGGGTCAACTTGTAGCAGCCGTTTTTGGTAGCGAACTGCATCAGGAGTATTGCCCTCGGCACACGCTTGGCGCAGCGCTGCCATAAACCGTGCGTCATCTGGGAGCGAAGCCGAGCTTATAAGGTTAAGCAGGCGACTCGCACCGTCAATGTCACCAACCCAGAGTAAGATGCGGTGCGCTTGATACTGAACGAAAGATTCATCGCCGTTCCGCTCCAACGCCAGCCGCGTGAATTCTCGGATGTATTCTTTGTCGTCACTCGTCATCAGGTAAGTCAACGACAGATTGTTTACCAGCGGATCGTAGCCGTCGCGCTCCTCAAAGTTTGCGATCGCTTCTATCAAAGCTTCATCCTCGCTGAGATCCACGAGCAGGTCGAGCTGCGTCTGATGCGCTCGTTTGTTGTTCGGCCTCTGCTCAAGGAATTGGGTGTTGAGGCGCAGCGCCAACGGGTAGCGCTTTTGCTGAGTCGCCTGGATAGCGCGGTATTGCAATTGAGTCACCGGATCGCGCTCGTACTTGATGGCGCTCTCGATCGCGTCATTAAATTTTTGGGAAAGCGATTCCCGATCCAGGCCGAGTCCCGTCGCAACAATGTTGGTCTGTTGTAGCTGGATTCCCCAGAAATCCGCAAGGCTTTGATAGGCAGGGGCAAATTCCGGGTCGAGCGCAATCGCTTTCTCGAAGTTCTCTCGTCCACGCTGAAATGAGTAAATATCGCCGGTCGATATCAGATTGGCGTTGGCCGCCAGTCCAGCAAGATACGCGTTATAAGCAGGCACGGAATCCGTGCCGGCCGACAGCATCCGCTGAAGAGCTTCGGGGTCCATGGCCGTTTCGAGTGCTGTTGCAATCTCCAGCGCTATGGCTTCCTGAATCGCAATAACGTCGTCCGGCTCGCGGTCGTAGGTTTGGGACCAGAGCTGAAAGCCGTCGGATGCACGGACCAACTGGGCAGTGACCCGCAATTGGGCGTCGCTGCGACGTACCGAACCCTCAAGCACATGCGCAACACCAAGGCTCAATGCGATTTCCTTGACGCCCTTGGTCGAACCCTTGAACGGGAATGACGATGTGCGCGCAGCCACTAATAGGTCCGGCGTTCGCGCCAAAGCGTTAAGGATTTCCTCAGTCAGCCCATCGGCAAACCATTCCTGATCCTCGCGACCGGAAAGGTCAATAAATGGCAAAACCGCGATCGATTTGGGGAGAGCGGCGACCGTCGCAGATTCAGCGGGCTCGTTGATCGGTGATATCGGACCCTCCGTTCCCTGCGACACCGCTACTTGCTTTACGCTGGTAGGGTCCAAGTCCTCTGAGTGCGGCTCACGCTCCCAGACCAGAAAAGCTACCGCAATTAAGAGTGCACCTATGATCGCGTGATCGAGCCTACGTCGCATTACCGGATTGGCGGATGGATTCTCGATTTCTGAATCGCGCTTTATGCCGTCCGGCGTGATTTCAAACGTCCACGCGAAAAACAGGGCCAGCGGCAGGCCCAAAAGCAAAACCACGACGAATGATTTCAACACCCATTCCGGAGCACCGAAATTTTCGAAGGCAAATTCTGCGACCTGAGCGATCACCCAGCCAATGACGATATAGGCGAGACCAACCTGGACGACATTGCGCCGCGCCAGTTCTGAAAACAAGGACATGAAAATTACGCTTTTTCGCCGCTCGCTGGAGAGTATAACGAGAAACGCAAAGAAAAAGGCCGCAACCCAAATGGGCTGCGGCCTTTCGCAATAAATGCCTGGCAGTGTCCTACTCTCACATGGGGAGACCCCACACTACCATCGGCGCAGAGCATTTTCACTTCCGAGTTCGATATGGGATCGGGTGGTTCCTACTCGCTATTGCCGCCAGGCAAACCGGTATGAGTTACAGCGATGCTGCACCTCAAAAAAGGTTAACAATCTGGAATGTTTTGACGTCGGTTAGAGTGTCGCATAAAGGCCGAAGCCTTCGCGTCACGCCAAACTGCTTTGGCGTTATATGATCAAGCCGCACGAGCAATTAGTACTGGTTAGCTTCACACATTACTGCGCTTCCACACCCAGCCTATCAACGTTGTAGTCTTCAACGGCTCTTCAGGGACCTCAAGGGTCCAGGGAAATCTTATCTTGAAGGGGGCTTCCCGCTTAGATGCTTTCAGCGGTTATCCCGTCCGTATATAGCTACCCGGCAGTGCCACTGGCGTGACAACCGGAACACCAGAGATACGTCCACTCCGGTCCTCTCGTACTAGGAGCAGCTCTTCTCAAATTTCCAACGCCCACGGCAGATAGGGACCGAACTGTCTCACGACGTTCTAAACCCAGCTCGCGTACCACTTTAAATGGCGAACAGCCATACCCTTGGGACCTGCTACAGCCCCAGGATGTGATGAGCCGACATCGAGGTGCCAAACTCCTCCGTCGATGTGGACTCTTGGGAGGAATCAGCCTGTTATCCCCGGCGTACCTTTTATCCGTTGAGCGATGGCCCTTCCATACAGAACCACCGGATCACTAAGACCGACTTTCGTCCCTGCTCGACTTGTCTGTCTCGCAGTCAAGCACTCTTCTGCCTTTATACGCATCGTGCGATGTCCGACCGCACTGAGAGTACCTTTGTACTCCTCCGTTACTCTTTAGGAGGAGACCGCCCCAGTCAAACTACCCACCATACACTGTCCCCGACCCGGATAACGGGCCTGGGTTAGAATTCCAAACATACCAGGGCGGTATTTCAAGGTTGGCTCCACGCAATCTAGCGATCACGCTTCAAAGCCTCCCGCCTATCCTACACAAGTAGGTTCAAAATTCAGTGCAAAGCTGTAGTAAAGGTGCACGGGGTCTTTCCGTCTAGCCGCGGGTACACAGCATCTTCACTGCGATTTCAATTTCACTGAGTCTCGGGTGGAGACAGTGTGGCCATCGTTACGCCATTCGTGCAGGTCGGAACTTACCCGACAAGGAATTTCGCTACCTTAGGACCGTTATAGTTACGGCCGCCGTTTACCGGGGCTTCGATCAAGAGCTTCGCTTACGCTAACCCCATCAATTAACCTTCCGGCACCGGGCAGGCGTCACACCCTATACGTCCACTTTCGTGTTTGCAGAGTGCTGTGTTTTTAGTAAACAGTCGCAGCCACCTGGTCACTGCAACCCCCACCAGCTTAGAGAGCAAGTCTCATCACCAGAAGGGGCGTACCTTCTCCCGAAGTTACGGTACCAATTTGCCTAGTTCCTTCACCCGAGTTCTCTCAAGCGCCTTAGGATTCTCTCCTCACCCACCTGTGTTGGTTTACGGTACGGTCAACTATTACCTGAAGCTTAGGGACTTTTCCTGGAAGCATGGCATCAATCACTTCTCGTCACATGGACAATCGTCATCACGTCTCAGGATTGTGTTCCCGGATTTGCCTAAGAACACTCCCTACACGCTTAAACCGGCAACCATCAGCCGGATGACCTAGCCTTCTCCGTCCTCCCATCGCAGTAACAGTCGGTACAGGAATATTAACCTGTTTCCCATCGACTACGGCTTTCGCCCTCGCCTTAGGAGCCGACTCACCCCGCGCCGATTAACGTTGCGCGGGAAACCTTGGGTTTTCGGCGTGCGGGTTTTTCACCCGCATTATCGTTACTCATGTCAGCATTCGCACTTGTGATACCTCCAGCATGCCTCACGACACACCTTCACAGGCTTACACAACGCTCCTCTACCACGCAATAAATTGCGTCCGCAGCTTCGGTGTACAGCTTGAGCCCCGTTAAATCTTCCGCGCGGGCCGACTAGACC
>JBCBKO010000008.1:10000-29423 GCA_038521865.1 Pseudomonadota bacterium
GGCAAATCATCGGGAATAGCATGCTTTTGAAAGCGTGCGATAAACCCGTCTCGTGCCGCTCTTGCCGCACCTTCATCATGGAAACGGGCGACGAGCTCCATGCCGAGTTCGAACTTGATATCACGAGGATTCTCCCCATCGGCAATCCGCTGTTTTAGTGCCTCGATTTCGCGAAGCGGTCGAAAACTCAACAACTCGAAGTACCGCCACATCAACTCGTCGCTAATCGACATGAGCTTACCGAACATGTCGTCTGGCGCATCGGTGATGCCCACGTAGTTCCCGAGCGACTTGGACATTTTCTGCACTCCATCCAAACCTTCGAGCAATGGCAGCGTCATCACCACCTGCGGGTTCTGTCCAGCATCTTGTTGCAGCTGTCGTCCTACCAGCAGGTTAAATTTCTGGTCCGTCCCGCCGAGCTCAACGTCGGCCTCGAGCGCGACTGAGTCGTATCCCTGCACGAGCGGATACAGGAACTCGTGTATGGCAATCGGCTGCCCCGCCGCGTAGCGCTTCGAGAAATCGTCACGCTCCAACATACGCGCGACGGTATGGCTGGCTGCAAGCTTCACAAGACCGGCTGATCCCATGGCGTTCATCCACCGCGAGTTGAATGCGATCTCGGTCTTCTCAGGGTCAAGAATCTTGAAAATCTGTTGCTGGTAGGTCTCAGCGTTACGTGCGATCTCTTCAGGCGAGAGCGGTGGCCGCGTTGCATTCTTGCCCGTCGGATCACCAATCAAGCCAGTGAAATCGCCGATCAGAAAGATCACGTCATGCCCAAAGTGCTGGAATTGTCGCAACTTATTAATGAGCACCGTGTGCCCCAAATGCAGGTCCGGGGCCGTGGGGTCGAAGCCCGCCTTGACCTTAAGGGGTTTCCCCGTCGCAAGACGCTTGGCGAGACCACCCTCTGGCAAAATTTCTTCGCAGCCGCGGCGCAATTCGGCAAGTTGATCAGTTTCAGGCATCGGTCCAGCAATCCTCCGGCATTCCGCACGCGATAATACGTGAGATCGACCGCATCGGGCCCCTTTTTGACTCAATCGCGCGATGCATTTAGCATCTGTCAAACTTTCGAAGGAACAGTGCCTTGCAGCGTAAATCCAGTCCTGTTCGTCACGACTACAGTACGCTTGTGCAACCCGCTGCGCGGGGCAACCACCCGCTACCCAAGCACCTGACGTGGTTCAGCGTCGGGCTCGGTTTCTCTTTGGTCCTTGTGGCTTTCGCCATCGTCCTGCGCAACGAGCAGCCACCTGAGTCACCGCCGATCGCGTCGGAGCCAACAATCAGTGCGCCCGATACGGCGCCACTGAGCGAGACACAGGTGAGCGCCACCGATGGTGCACTACCGGTCATTGAACCTGCACCACTCGCGCCGCAGTACGCGACGCTCGAACTCACGATCAAATCAGGCGATACGCTCGACGCGTTGTTCCGCAGGAACTCCCTCAGTGTCGGTGACTTGATGACGATCGCTTCGCTGGACACGGCCAAAGAACCGCTCCGAATGCTACGCCCGGGCGATGAATTGATCGTGACGCATGACAACGGGCGCATCATGAGCATGACCAGAAACCTCGGCATCGAGCGCGCCCTCGAGGTAACGCGAGATGCGGATGGGGCTTTCGTTGCGAGCTTGGCGGAACGTCCGGTCGAGATTCGCCAACGTATTCGTCACGGGGTGATTGAGACTTCACTATTCGAGTCGGCGATCGCGAGTGGTATATCCGAACGCGTGATCATGAACGTCGCCGGTATATTCGCCTGGGACATCGACTTCGTTTATGACATCCGTGTCGGTGATGAATACCTCGTGATGTACGAGGAGAAGTGGCAGGACGGTGAAAAAGTTGCTGACGGCGAAATCGTGGCTGCCGAATTCATCAACCGCGGCGAATCCTTCAAGGCGATTCGATATGTCTCCGCCGAAGGGCGCACCGACTATTTCGACGCTGAAGGTCGTAGTGTGCGCAAAGCGTTCTTGCGTGCTCCTGTGGATTTCAACCGAATCAGCTCGCAGTTCAATCCCAATCGACTGCATCCGGTCCTTAATCGGGTACGACCACACCGCGGCGTAGATTATGCCGCGCCGATCGGCACCGAAATCAAGGCGGCGGGTGACGGGAAAATTGTGTTCCGTGGCCAGCAGCGCGGCTACGGCAATGTCGTGATCCTCGAACATGGCGGCAACATCTCGACGCTCTATGCCCATCTCAACAATTTCCGGCGCGGACAGCGCACAGGCCAGCGCGTCCGGCAGGGTCAGGTGATCGGCTATCTTGGCAAGACCGGCATGGTCACAGGCGCACACTTGCACTACGAGTACCGGGTTAACGGCGTACATCGAAATCCGAGGACTGTGAAACTGCCGAAAGCGGATCCAATCGATCCTTCGCAGCGTGAGGACTTCGAACGGGTGAGTACGCCGTTGCTTGCCGAGCTGGAGCGTTATCGGAGCACACAACTCGCCGAGTCGACGGACGAACCATCGGCCCGTTTGTAGCCGAGGTCCCGATGACCGATGGATCGGAATCTCCCGTCTTTCTCGGACTGATCTCCGGCACTAGTGGCGATGGCATTGATGCCGCGATGGTCCAAATCGATGCCATCAGTACAAGGGTCATCGATGCGAACACGTTTGCCTATCCACCGGGGCTAGCGAAACGCCTCGCAGCGTCTTTGATTGCGCCTTATGAGCAAACGGTAACGACAACAGGGAAGCTGCACCACGATTTGGGGGTCGCGTTCGCTGACGCAGCGGATGCACTGCGCAGTGCACACCCGGATGTATATGTCACAGCCGTTGCGAGCCACGGGCAGACGCTGTTCCACGCGGCGGATGCAGCGTCACCGTTTACCCTTCAAGTCGGCGATCCCACAATCATTGCGGCTCGGACGGGTTTACCGGTAGTGGCCGACTTCCGCTCGGCTGACGTTGCAGTTGGTGGCCAAGGCGCACCGCTGGCGCCGCTGTTTCACGAAGCGGTATTGCCCTATGACGAGGAGACGCTCGCGGTCATCAATCTTGGTGGCATTGCCAATCTGTCACTGATTCGACCGGGTGAGCCAACGATCGGCTTCGATACCGGTCCTGCCAACACACTTATGGATGTCTGGGCCGCCAGACAGTGGGACCTGCCCTTCGACGCTAATGGCGAGATCGCAGCATCGGGTACTGTGATCCCGGGGCTGCTCGCACATATGCTCGAAGACGCCTACTTCGCTCGACAGTTTCCAAAGAGTACCGGACGAGAGTACTTCAATATCGAGTGGTTGCTCCGGGCACTCGGCGCCGTAGGTTTGGAAACCCCGTCACAGCAACGCGACGCGAGACGCGATATTATGGCAACACTTTCTGAGTTAACCGTATCCACGCTTGCCAGTGCCTTGGCAGACTGCGAGTGCGTTGTGGACAGCGTGTTGATCTGTGGTGGTGGTGCACACAATGCAGCACTTTTGGCCAGGCTGGAGCAGGTCTGCACTCCCGCGAGTGTCAGTACAACAGCCGACAGGGGCATCGATCCAGACTACGTGGAGGCAGCACTCTTCGCATGGCTGGGTTGGAAACGTTGGCACCAACAGCCCATCGACAGTCGGGCTATCACGGGTGCAACTCAACGTATTGTTGCTGGCGGCATTTATCTGCCACCAGTGGGGGGGAGCGAATGAACGAGCTTGAGCAAAAACCGACCGATACACCGCCGGGCACCGAGAAGCGCCCCGAAACCGCGGTTAAAGCCGAGGCAGCGTTGTCTCAGCCTGAGCACTTCTACAACCGCGAACTCGGATTGTTGAAATTCAACTGGCGCGTGCTCGCCCAAGCCGCCGACGACAAGATTCCGCTGCTGGAGCGACTTCGCTACCTTTGTATCTCGTGCACAAACCTCGACGAATTCTTCGAGATCCGTGTCGCGGGCCTTAAGCAACGACAGGAAATCAACGCATCGCCGCCTGGTCCCGACAAGCGCACCGCGGAAGAGGTGCTGCGCGCGGTCTCGGACGAGGCGCATCAGCTTGTCGAGTCACAATATCGAGAGTTAAACGACACACTTCTGCCAGCACTGCGTGCAGCGGGCATCCGGTTCCTGCGACGCTCAACGTGGAACGATGCACAACGGGCTTGGTTACATGACTACTTCCACAAACAGGTTGTTCCGGTACTCACGCCGCTGACCCTGGACCCATCACGCCCGTTTCCTCAGATTCTGAACAAGAGTCTGAACTTCATCGTGGGCCTGCGTGGACGGGATGTGTACGGCCGGCGCCGCCATCGCGGATTGGTGCAGGCACCACGTTCGCTGCCGAGACTGATCCGTCTGCCGTCCGAAATCGAGGGATGCGGCGACGAGGACTATGTATTTCTCTCTTCGGTCATCCACAAATTTGTTGAAGAGTTGTTTCCCGGATTGAATATCGACGGGTGTTATCAGTTTCGTGTTACACGCAACGGGGATTTGTACGTCGACGATGAAGAAGTCGATGATCTCATTCGTGTCCTGGAAGGCGAGCTCGCAGCGAGTCGTTACGGTGCAGCGGTCCGCCTCGAGGTCGATCACCAGTGCCCGGAAGAGCTCAGCACGTTCCTGCTTGACCACTTCGAGCTCGACGAATCAGATCTGTATCGCGTACGCGGGCCAGTCAACCTGAACCGACTCATGATGATCGCCGACACGTCGCAGCGCGCTGAGTTGAAGTTCCAACCATTCACACCGGGCGTCCCGGAAGTCCTGATGGTGGCGGAAAGCCCATTCGAAGCCATCGCGAAGAAAGACGTTCTGCTACATCATCCGTTCCAAAGCTTTGCACCGGTCATTGATTTGTTGGCCGCGGCGGCGGCAGATCCAGACGTGCTGGCCATAAAGCAAACGCTGTATCGCACCGGACCTCAATCACCCGTGGTCGACCATCTGGTTGCCGCAGCGCGTGCAGGAAAAGAGGTCACCGTGGTGGTTGAGCTCATGGCGCGCTTCGACGAGGCAGCCAACATAGAACTCTCGTCCCGACTGCAGGAAGCTGGCGCACACGTGATTTTCGGCGTGCTTGGCTACAAAACACACGCGAAGATGCTGCTTATCGTGCGTCGCGAAGGGGAAGCCCTGAAGCGCTACGTACACCTTGGTACCGGCAACTACCACCCTAAAACGACACGCCTGTACACGGACTACGGATTGCTCACCGCGGCAGAAGACATCGGCCAGGATGTACATAACCTTTTCATGCGACTGTCCAGCCTCACCAACGTGGGCGGCAACCGAAAGCTGCTGAGTTCGCCCTTCGAGCTGCACACGCAGTTGCTGAAGTTTATTCGACGAGAACGGCGCAATGCTCTGGCCGGCAAGCCCGCAAGAATTGTCGCGAAGATTAATTCACTCATTGAGCCGCGAATCATCAGCGCACTCTATGCGGCGTCCAATGCCGGTGTTCAGATCGATCTGATCGTCCGTGGTATCTGCATCCTGAGACCCGGGGTACCCGGGCTGTCAGAGAATATTCGCGTGCGCTCGATTATCGGCCGATTCCTCGAACACTCTCGCGTGTATAGCTTCCACAACAACGGTAGACAGGTCTTGCTGCTCGGCAGCGCCGATTGGATGGATCGCAACTTCTTCCGGCGCATCGAAACTTGCTTCCCTGTACGCAGGAAGTCTCACATCAATCGCATCAATGAGGACTTGCAGCTCTATCTGGACGATACGCTGGGCGCCTGGGAAATGTTGTCAGACGGGAGCTACAAGCGTTTGCGACCGGGCCCGGGTCGGCCGCCGCTGTCGGCACAACGTGAGTTACTGACGCGCTACGGTGGGCAGGTTTGATCAGCTACGCAGCACTTTGAGTTCGTAGGCCCAGGCCTCGAGATAATCCTGCTCGCGGACGATATCGGCCTCGGTAAGCGGGTTGTTGACGAGCCAATCGGCAGGGAACGTCAGCTCGATCTTTCGATCATGAACGCGCAAGCGAATATCCGGTAACTGCGCTGCCGTGCGATTTCGGTTAAGCAGTACTGAGAGACGCAACATCACGGCAATCAGGCGTGCACTGTCGGAGTGGGCCAAGCCCCTCAGTGCCGAGGCGCCTTCGCTGACACGCTTGCGCTGATTCGCAATGAGGAACGACAGCAGCTGCTGCTCACCCGCCGGAAAACCCGGTAAGTCTGCATTGGCGACAACGTAGGCACCGTGCAGGTGGTAGTCGGCGTGCGCGATGTCCAGGCCAATTTCATGCAGATGGCCCGCCCAGCGCACGAACTGGGCCGCCTTTTGTGCATCCATGCCTAACGCATCATCGGCTTGCGCAAGCAACATCTCGGCAGTGTCTTTCACCCGAGTCGCCTGCACTTGGTCGACATGATAACGCTCACCGAGCGCAACGACACTCCTCACCCGGGCATCCGAATGGCGCAATCGACCGACGAGGTCATACAACACACCTTCGCGCAGGGCGCCGTCCGAGGGTTCCAAAGAATCAATCGTCAGCGTGCGCATTACCTCTACCAGAATGGCGAGACCGCCAGGCCAAACCTGTGCGCGTCGTGCGCTCAATTCCGGCATCGAAAGCCGCTCGATGCTGCCCGCTTTGATCACTTCTTCAATGAGATACTCGACATGCGCTACCGTCATCGGCGAATCGCCCGACACCAGCCCTAGGGCTTGAGCAACACGCACCGTAGAACGAATCGTTCCAGAGGCGCCGATCGCCGAGTCCCAGCCCGCTTCGCGATACGCCGCTTTAATTGGTCTGAGTTTGAGTTGCGCGGCAGTGCGCGCGGCCGCGAAGCGCTCAGCGTCGATGAGTCCGTCCGGAAAATATCCCTCGGTATGGCGCACACAACCCATACCAAGACTCTGCAGCGCCTGCGCTTCCAACCCCTCGCCGACGATTAATTCGGTGCTGCCACCACCGATATCGATCACCAGTCGGCGACCGTCGCTCGGCGGCAGACTATGAGCAACACCGAGATAAATCAGGCGGGCTTCTTCAACGCCCGCGATGATGTCGATCGGGTGGCCGAGCGCACCCTCAGCGGCATCGCGAAAGCCTGCATCATCG
The DNA here is from genome assembly GCA_038521865.1 of Pseudomonadota bacterium. Classification (GTDB taxonomy): domain Bacteria; phylum Pseudomonadota; class Gammaproteobacteria; order Steroidobacterales; family Woeseiaceae; genus CALBPI01. The sequence continues at coordinate 17,057 of JBCBKO010000008.1, forward strand.
CGCACACGTCGGAGGGTATTGGTGCCTACCGCTCGCACTCGCGAGGCCTGCATTTCGCGCAACCGCTCGCCGAATCGATCGAGGCATTCCAACGCTCTTTGGCGCGAGCGCGGCGCTAGCCCACCATTGGCTTTCAAACCCTCCGCAAGGCGGACCGATTCTCGAAGGCGATCGATGATCGTGAGCTGGCCATGCCGCAGCTCGGCTACCACCATATGGAAACTGTTCGAACCAAGGTCTACCGCTGCGATGACGCCTTCAGACGTCGCCGCATTTTGGGCGTCCTCGTTCTCAGACGGAGAATGAGGATCCGCAACCACAGGTGGTGGTGGCGTTCGGGTTGCGAATAATGAACTGAGCACCCTCAAGATCTTCTTTGTAGTCGATCTCCGCACCGATCAGATACTGGACACTCATCGGATCGACCACCAGTGTGACACCGTCCTTCTCGACGGTCATATCGCCGTCTTCGAGGTTTTCATCGAAGGTAAAGCCATATTGGAAGCCTGAGCAGCCGCCGCCGCTGATGAAGACCCGGAGTTTAAGTTCAGGGTTTTCCTCTTCCGCCAACAACTGGCCGACCTTGGAGGCGGCGGACTGCGTGAATATCAGCGGAGCCGCCGGCATATCGCCAGGATTCTGTGTGTGTACTGTCACCGCGCCTACCTCGGAAGCTCTGTCCCTTGACGTTAGATGGTAGCAAAAAGCGGCTTCTCAAGCCTCTTGCGGCGCATCGTCCTGTGATCCAACCGGCTCCGTGGCGCCGGATTCTGTCTGGTGTACCAACTTGCCGTTGATTTCCGCACCGATCGCCATCTCGATCAGATTGTAATAGACGTTGCCGATGACGCGCGCCGTGGGTCCAAGCTCGACGCGCTGATGCGCGACGACATCCCCTTTGACCAGGCCGTTCAAAATGACGTGCGGAGCGCTTACGTTGCCATGAATCTCACCGCGTTCGCTCACGCTGAGCGTTGAATCGCTGTCGCCACCGGCCGCAACGCCGCCGTTCACCACACCATCTACGTGGCTCGCACCCGTGAAGTTCAGGTCTCCCTCGATACGCGTGCTCGCACCGACCAGGGTCTCAATCGAGAGATTCTTGCGCTTCTTACTGCCAAGCATGGATGTTCCTTAAGTGTGAGGTAATTGGTGTGCGCAATCGTCATTGCACCGTTAGCCGCTTGCCGTGGACCAATCGAAAGTCTGGCGGATACCCTGATTTCCGCGGCCACTCGGCGCAAGCTCAACATTGATCTTCTCCGGGCGAAATCCCTCTGGCAACTCAAGCTCCCGGTCAAAGTCCTGAAAGTATCGAAAACCGTAATTCCACTTGGCGCTATTGCCTTCGGGCAACAGCGATGCCAACGGCAAAGAGACACGCTCCCCGTCCCGCGCCCCATCCACCGTGATTTCAACCTTGCCGTAGACCTGGCGATGGTGCTGCTTCACCTGCACCAGAACCATGCGCAGATTGTAGCGGGCCTCTTGTGAACCTCTGACAACCTGCAGATCCTGAATTCGCAACCCACTCTCGCTCTCACCTGGCGAGATAATGCCACGGTAGAACGCGATGGCTTCGCGCTGCTCCTGAATTTTGCCCTGCAATTCGCGCAGCGTACCTCCCACCTCGCGGTAGGTCTCTTGCTCCGTCTTGGACAAGGTCTCTAGTCGGACTCGCTGCTCGTTCAGCTCGCGGTTTTCGGCCTCTAAACGCACTATCCTCGCCTCGAGCGTTTCAATTTCCTCAGCGCTGGCGAATCGATTGAACCCGGCATGAAAGCGACCCATTTCGTACAACAAGTAGCCCCCACCTATGACCGCAACAAAGACGATCGCGAGCAATGCCCTCGAGCGCCCAGGCGAGGCGGGCTTCAAAACCATTTTCGGTTTGTTCATCGTATGCCGACGGTGGCTCTACATAATCCCCATGGTACGCTTCGCGCCGGGGACTTTTGAAGTGGCACGCATCACAAAAAGGCGAGCCCGTGCGATGATCGGAGCAGCATGACGTACCTGACGCTGAAAGCACTGCACATTGCGGCCATGGTCACCTGGTTCGCAGGGCTGTTCTACCTGCCGCGTCTGTTCATATATCACAATGCGGCCACCGACCGGATTTCCCTTGACCGCTTCGTGGTGATGGAGCGACGGCTCTACGCCATTATGACGATTGGCGCTGCTGCAACGCTGCTGCTGGGATTGGCGCTACTCTGGATCAACTCCGGACTCTTTCGCGCCGGGTGGTTCCACGCGAAGCTGGCTCTGCTCGTTGGGTTGTTTGCCTATCACTACAACTGCAAACGAATCATGCGGGCATTGGCAGCTGGCACCTGCACGCACAGCGACAAGTGGCTTCGGTTCTACAACGAGGCGCCTGTGCTGTTCCTGTTCGGCATCATCGGACTTGCGATCCTGAAGCCGTTTTAACGCGTCGGTTCCAGCAAACCAGCTTTTTTCAAGTCCTTGCGAAATACAGAGCGCCAGCGATGCGGCCACCAACGCGGCTGCGGCGGTGGTCCATCCGGGTGCACATGGGTGGATAACTCGTGCAGCGCTCGCGCGTACACTCGGCGCTTGAAGTAGATCACTTCGTTCACCGGTCGCCAGTAATCCACCCAGCGCCACCGATCAAACTCAGGTTTATCGGTAAGGTCGAAACGCAGCGCGCTCTCATCACTGACCAGACGCAACATGAACCAGCGCTGTTTTTGACCGATGCACAGGGGTTTGGAGTGCCGTCTGACAAAACGATCGGGTAGACGGTACGGAATCCAGTCCGACGTGAACCCGAGTAGCTCCACATCGTCCGGGCGCAGCCCTAACTCCTCTTCAAGCTCCCGGTACATGGCCTGTTCAGCAGATTCACCGGGCGCAACGCCGCCCTGCGGAAACTGCCAGCCCTTGCGGCCGGCCCGCCCTGCGAGCAATAACTTGCCCGAATCGTTTGCCACGATAATGCCGACGTTAGCGCGAAAGCCTTCGTCGTCGATGAGATCAGAACTCATGCGTGAACACTCCTGCGCTATATTGTTCCACAACCTCTGACTCGCCTCCAAGCTCTCGTGTTAACCCCCACCACCAGCATCTACAGCAACCCCGTCTCGACACGCCTGCCGCTGATCGCGCTGTTTGCGGGTCTCGCAGTGCTTGCCATCAGCGCGATTTCGCTATCGATCGTGGCTGGTAGCGATGGTTTCCGACCTGCCTTGCTGATGCGTTGGCTCACTGGAAACACAGACCCTCAAACGCGGCTGATTATCGAGACGTTGCGACTCCCGCGGGCATTGAGCGCGTTTGGTGTGGGCGGAATGCTGGCGCTGGCCGGAGTCTTGATGCAGGTTTTGCTGCGCAACCCTTTAGCCGATCCCTACATCCTCGGCACCTCTGGCGGCGCTGCCTGTGGGGCGCTCATGGCACTGACTTTGGGTTTGAGTGTCGCCGCCACCAATTTGGCCGCTTTTGCCGGCGCGCTGCTGTCGACGGTGATTGTCTTCGGGTTCGGAGGCTTCAGACACAAGTTCTCGCCGACCGCACTGCTCCTGACCGGCGTTGTGCTCGCGAGCGGCTTCGGTGCCATCGTCAGCCTGCTATTGGCGCTCAGCCCTGACAATTCATTGCGAGGTATGCTTTTCTGGTTGATGGGCGATTTCAGCCTCTCGCTCACACCGACGACGCCACTGGCGCTGCTCGCACTGGCAGGAATCGCCACCACCGTGTGCGCCCGGCCTTTGGACTTGCTAGCTGAGTCGCCCGACCGCGCGCGCATTCTCGGTCTTCCACTGTTGTCGGCGCGTGCTGCGGTGCTGGCGCTTGCATCGCTGCTCACCGCGTACTCGGTAACGGTGGCAGGCTCGATTGGGTTTATTGGGCTTGTCGTGCCCCACCTGGTTCGTCACTACACCGGGCCACGACACAGCGTGCTCGTCCCTGCAGCAATCATTGCAGGGGGTGCGCTGCTGTGTACCGCGGACGTGTTATCGAGGACCGTCGCCGCTCCCCGCCAATTGCCGGTTGGCACGCTCACCGCAATGATCGGGGTTCCGCTGTTTCTCTACCTGCTACGCAATCGCTACCGTGCAGGTCGCGCTCAGGCCTGAGTGGTTTGACCGGCCTCAGGCGCGGCGCAGACCTGATTCCTGCCCGCTGACTTGGCGGCATACATCGCAAGATCTGCTCGTTTCAGCAGTTGTTCGCCCAACGTCTTCAAATCGCCACTCGCCGTGTAAGGGACTGACTGTGCAACGCCCACCGAGACGGTGATCGACAAAGCCGCGGTATCGCTTAGCACGAATGGTTTGCTTGCCACTGCCTCACGAGTCCGCTCCGCCAGTGCCATCGCGTCCGCAAGACCGGTCTCCGGCAGCAAGATCACAAACTCCTCACCACCATATCGTGCAGCCACGTCGCTCGAACGCACTTCCGATTCGATACGATGCGCGCACTCGGCGAGCACTAAATCACCCGCATGGTGACCGTGCTGATCGTTGACCCGCTTGAAATGATCAATATCGAGAAACAGGCAGCACAGGGGTAAGCGATGGCGTCGCGCCCTAGCGATCTCCTCGTTAAGACGTACTTGCAGGTAACGACGGTTAAACCAACCGGTCAATACATCAGTGAACCCACTGCGCAGCAGTCGCGCGCGGTTCACTGTGTTCTCGAGTGCGAACGACGCAATTACTGCGAGATGTGCTAAGAAATCGCTACCCAGATCCCGCTTGTACCGATGCGGATCACTGCTCAGAAGATTGAGACTACCGATCAGTTTTCCCTGTCGTCGCAAACCAAGAATCGCGAGGCTCGCATATTTGCCCTTACCTGCAATCAGTTGGTGATCCACTGTCTGAAAGGGCCCAAGCCAGGGTTTGTGCAGCGCTGCGTACTGCGGTGCGATGCCGCTCAACGAATCGAAAAAACGCACACCCTCCGGTACTGCTTCAGGCCCGCCGTCCGCAATCAGCAGATGGCGAATCTCGTGGTCTGGATCGCACAGAACGAGAGTCACTCGATCGACATCGAAGCTGTCGCGCAAGCTTTCGGTGAGCGTTGAGAACAAAGAGAAAAGGCTATCTGCTGTCAGAATCGCAAGTTCACGTTCTTGCGATCGCACGAGCAGTTGCTCGTTGTTGCGAGCCTCCTCCTGCATCGCGCGGATCAGCGCCTTGAGGTCACGCGCATTGTCGTCTGCCGCAGCCACAACCGGAGAGTCGCATAAAACCCCCCGATTGTCGCGTATGGGTCGCGTCCACAAATGGACGCGACCCCGATTCGCTCAGTAGCAATACAGCGGCGTCAGCGTACGTCCGCGATGCCAGTGCCATCCTGCTCGGTCGTGTCGATGACGAAATGCGCGTCGATCGTTGAGGAATCTACGATGCTCGTAGTGCCATCGGTGGGCGCGAGCGTTGCGGCGAAGTGCTCTGCGATGCGCCCGCAACTCACCACGACGCAGATGTCGACGATCGGTCAAATAGCGACGATCGTCATGATCGACGTATAGACGATCGACCCTGGAGTGACCTCGGTCATGCGCATGTGCGGGTGTTGCTGCACCCAACGCAACCAGGGCTACTGCCAACAAGGCAACCGGCTTGAACATGGGAACCTCCTGTCGTTTCCCTGAGACACGGACCCAGTGTTGACCACCGTCGATGAACCCGACCTGAACCGCAGCCGTACACAGGTGACAGCATTCAGTCCGCGTGCAACCATCCACAGTCGCAGGGCATTCGAGGAAGACCATGACGAGGCAGGTTGCCGTCGCCAGCAGCTCAGCCGTCGCGACCGATGCGGCCACTGAGATCATTGAGCTGGGCGGTAATGCGGTCGATGCCGCAGTAGCAGCGGCGTTTGTCAGCATCAATACCGAACCCGGAGTATGCGCACTAGCTGGTGGCGCATACATCACACTCTGGGCACCCGATGCCGACCCGGTGTGCATCGACGGATATGCACGCATCCCGGGGCTTGGCGCAACCTCGAACACCCGCCCGATCCCAGTGCCGGTGCACATGGACTACGGGGGCGGCGTTACTACCCACGTTGGCGCGGGGAGTGTCGCTGTGCCAGGCACACCTGCGGCGCTGTCACTCGTGCATGAGCGCTACGGTCAGTTGCCCTGGCGGACTTGTCTTGACCCGGCTATCCGTATTTGCCGGGAGGGATTCCCGCTGCCCAAAGCGTGCCGGCATTATCTTGAGTACTCAGGGACCTCGGTTTTCGGTCGAAGCGACGTTGGCTTTTCCGCCTTGCACCCTGACGGCGAACAGCTTGCACAGGCCGGCGAACGTATTGTCGTCGAAGGACTTGCAAACACACTCGAGACACTCGCTGATGAGGGCGTCGCGAGCTTTTATCGCGGCGACATAGGGCGGGCGATCGTGCAACACATTCAGGCGCACGGCGGTTGCATGACATCGAAAGATCTCGAGACGTTCTCACCCGTCGTCTACCCGGCAAGTGAATATCAAGTCGGCGAGTGGACGCTGGCTCTGCCGCCGCCACCCTCAATTGGTGGCAGCGTGCTCGGCGCCATGTTGCAACTGGTCGCCAGTGGCATCGATCCGGTCGAGAGCATGTACCGCTGCATGCGCTACCGTCGTGAGCACATCGACTTTGCCGAAGCATTGCCCGCGGCGACCCAAGCGCTTCTGGATAGCACTCTGGAACACGAGTTAGCGCGCTTCGGCAGCGCGAACACGGTGCATACCTCGGCTGCTGATACGGATGGGCTGGCATGCGCGATTACCGCATCAGCCGGCTATGGCTGCGGTGAGATTCCCGACGAGACCGGCCTGTGGCTGAACAATTGCCTCGGAGAAATCGAGCTCAATCGACGCGGCTTTGAAGCTAGGCCAGCCGGGGCGACGCTACCCACCAATATGGCGCCCGCCGCTGCACGCTTCGAACAGGACACGCTGGCGATCGGGACTCCCGGCGCCGACCGCATCACCAGCGCCATGCTGCAGACGCTCAGTGCATTTATGGTGGGCGGCGCCTCTCTCGTCGATGCGATCGCGGCGCCGCGCTGGCACGTCGAAATGGCACTGGAACCGGACACGACAGGGTATACCGCTATACTGCACACCGAGCCGGGGGTCCGCGCAGCGGCACCCTCGGGCGCTTTAGAACGCACGCACTCAGCTGCCGGCATGTACTTCGGCGGGGTGGGTGCCGCTCAAACCAACAGTCGCTCGCTGAGCGCGGTTGCCGTCGCCGATCCACGTCGTGTTGGGGGCACCACAATCGCGAGCCCCAATACAGACGTATAACCCGGAGATCATTGATGACCGATCAGGTGGCGGCAGACTTTCTGCCCGACTCGCTACCCGAAAACCCTATGGACGTTGTAGCGCGCTGGATGGACGAAGCGAAGCAAGCCGCGAACCAGCCGAACCCCAACGCGATGACCATCGCCACGCAGGACGCCGATGGCACCCTGACCGCGCGGATTGTGCTGTGCAAAGGCTTTGATTCAGTTGCGGGTACGCTCGACTTTTATACCAACTACACCTCGAGAAAAGGCCGCGCACTTTCTGAGAATCCGAACGTAGCGGTGGTATTCCACTGGGATCATCAGGGCCGACAAGTGCGTATTGAGGGACGCGCTGAGCCGCTCGACGACGCAAGCAACGATCGCTATTTCGCAACGCGGCCGAGACTCAGCCAGATGGGCGCGTGGGCGAGCGACCAAAGTCAGGCCATCGCAAGTCGCGATGCGCTGCTCTCTCAGTTCGAAGCCCGCAACGCGACACACGAACAGCAAGACACGATCCCTCGCCCGCCACACTGGGGGGGCTACCGAATTGTCGCGAGTAGCTGCGAGCTTTGGGTCGAGGGAAGCGGCCGAGTACACGATCGGGCGCGCTACACACGCACGACTCAAGGAACCGGCGCACCGGGCGCCTGGACCGGCGAGCGACTGCAGCCATGAGCGGATTGCTCGCCGAATGCACCGCCAGCTGCCCTTTCTGCGGCGAGGTCATCGACCTTTTTGTCGACACCTCGGCTGGCGATCAGCAGTACATCGAGGATTGCTTTGTGTGCTGCCGCCCTATCCAGATCTCCGTCACCGTCGACGGTGACGAAGTGATGTCGTTACATGCTGAGCAGTCGCACTAGCCTGACCTTTTGGCTTTTGCTCGCGTTTGCATCACTCGGCACAGCATCTGCTGACGAGTTGATGCTGACCGGCGGCCCGGACCTATCGGTCAGCTTCTTCCAGCAGCAAAACACACTGTTCGCAGGCTTTGCGGGTCGGATTTGGTCAGTCGATGCGCACGGCGGAACCGCATCCCCGCTGACCGACAGCAGCCTGACACTCAGCAAACCGAAGGTTTCCAAAGACGGGCGTTTCGTTGTCGCTGTCGGTGGTCCGGGCAGCGACGTGCACAACCTGTGGTTGATCGACACACGTGACGGAGAAACACGGCGCATCACCAACGGCCGCTGGCGGGACGACGATCCGGTGTGGCATCCGACGGAAGCTGCAGTGGTGTTCGCCTCCGATCGATCGGGCAGCTGGCAGCTCTGGAAAATATCGGTCCTCGATGGATTGGTACAACGCCTGACCGTGGAACCCGGTTATGCGCGGGATCCAACCTTCAGCGTTGACGGTCAAGCGCTTCTCTACGTCCAAACGCTTCCCGATCGTTATGAATTGCGTCAACGGTATGGTCGAGGCAGACCGTTCACTCTGCTGCAGAGTCGCTCCCCCATCCGCTATCCCAGTGCCAGGCCGCAGGGTGCTTTGCTGACCTACTGGGCGATGGAGCAAGACGGACAAGCGCGTCTCGAGATGCTGCTGCCAACCGAGTCGCCAATCATCAAGGCCGTGCCTGACACGCCGAAGTCGTCGCCACAATCCCTGATCTGGAAAGATCGGGATCACTATTTCCTGGCAAATGGTGGTCGCCTTTCACTGCAGACTTTTGCGACACCAGACCAGACCACAGTACCGCTGACCGGCTGGCTATCGGTCGCCAGGGCAAAACCACTACCGCTGCAGCCGAAAGTGGACACTACCGGTCCAAGGTTCGTGTTGCGCGTAGGGTATGTGCTCGACCTCATCAACAATCGGCGCCTCGAAAGACAGGATCTGTTGATCGACGCCGGTCGAATCGCCGCAATTGTTCCGCGCCGACCCTGGCCAGATGAGACGATCATTGATCTCGATGGCACGACAGTAATGCCGCGCCTCATCGATATCGACCTGATCGAGGAACCAACACGCCAACAACTCGCCGGCGGTATCGTTTCGAGCTCGATCTCACCGGAACGGGTGGCCGTGCCGGGCGCGCTTGAACACAACCTTCGCACGACGTTCATCAAGTCAGTGTCGCCAGATGCAATGATCGTCAGCGACCGAGCTTTGCCTGACCTCTTGAGCGGTGTGCATGTTCTTGAACTGGATATCGAAAGCGCCAATCGTCACGAAGAACTGATATTGGCTTCTGCGACCAATTTGCGTGTGAAGACCGCCGGCATCCTCGAGCCCGGCACCGACGCCTGGGCGAAACTCAGTGCGAGCCGGCTCTATGCAGGCGCAAACCAGCAGTCGCCCGCTGCGGATCGGACCTCGCTACCGCCATCCCTGCACTCCAGGATCATCACTGGTTCGAAAGGCGGCGCCATGCGAGCACCGCTGGGATTGCATTCGAATCTGATGGCGTTGAATGTGTTGGGCGTATCGCCTGGCGAGACGCTTGCCAGCGCGACGTGGAGACCAGCTTCACTGCTCGGCCTGACCGATCGCGGACTGGTCGAACAAGGGCACATTGCTGATCTACTGATGGTCGACGGTAATCCACTCGAAGACCTTTCGGTGCTGCTGTCACCGGTCGCAATCGTCGATGACGGCGTATTCAAGAGTGTAGGCGGACTATTGGATCCGTAAACTGTCGGAGAATCTTACAAATTGATGGTAACGCTGTCAGTTTTTAGCGGGTTCGCTCCCTATATCCCCCTGTTTTTCTTGTACAAATACGAAAATGGCACATGGCTTGCTTCGGTGTATATGCCCAAGCAACAGACAGTGCTGCGCGTCAGACAATCAGGGGGACCGCCACGTTCGCGTCCGGAAGCCTGCCAATAAGAAAGCGGCGAATAAGAAAAACACACGACCAGCGTGTCGGTGAGTACAAGCAGAGATACTGTCAAAAACAATAAGAAAAAACGGCTCTCACCCCGGCTCTGCCGGGGTTAATTTTTTGTGCCTCACACGTCCCGCTTCGCTTAAGCTGCGCGGATGACAATTCTGCCGTCGACTCCCGTTATCGAAAGCCAAGGCATCAACATCACGGTGCCGGACCGGGTCCTCGTTTCCGCGTTATCAATTATGCTAGAACCAGCACAATGGCTTGTCGTTTTAGGGCGCAACGGCGCAGGTAAAACACGTACGCTGCGCACCCTTTGTGGGCTCGAGCAGACCGACACGTCTCTTATCCGATGGTGTGGTCAGCCCGCCGACACCGTCGACGCGGCATCCCGAGCAAAGCTTGTGACCATCGTGACGCAACACCAGGACGACGCGTTCGGCAATGATGTTTACAACCACCTGCTGCTCGCGCGCTACCCCCACCACGGCCCTTGGCGCAGTCCGAACCAATCCGACAGAGACTCCGTAGCGGATGCGCTCTCACGCCTCGGGCTAGACGCATTGGCCGAGCGCGATGTGACCACACTCTCGGGTGGCGAGCGCCAGCGCGTGGCTGTCGCGCAAGCCCTGGTGCAGGAGACGCCATTGCTCTTGGTCGATGAACCCCTAAGCCATCAGGACCCCGCAGGTTCACAGCAGATCCTTCGTGCCCTCGAAGCCTATCGCGCATCCGGCGGGAGTGTGATCAGCGCCATGCATGATGTGAACATTGCGCGGCGGCACGCGGACATGGCGCTGATTCTCCAAGGCGACGGTGGCTGGAAACTCGGGGACGCATCCGAACTGATCTGCCGCGAAACGGTAACGCAGCTGTTTGGCGTGGACGTGATTCAGACCGAAGTCAGTGGTGAGCCTTGGTTTGTACCTGCAGTGTTATCAACTTGACGCCAGTACCGGGTGCAGCATGCCGGTGAGTCGTTCGTAAAGCGCCGGGTTCGCCGCCAATACCGAGCGCGTATCGCGCGTGATTCGGCCACCATCGATGTCCGTGAACACGCCGCCGGCCTCAGTCACGATCACCGACAATGCGGCAATATCGAGAATGTTCACATCTGACTCAATGACAGCGTCGATGCAACCCTGTGCGAGCAGATGGTAGTGCAGAAAATCGCCATAGCCACGGATCCGACCGCATCGCGCCACGACGTCGCCGAGCGCTGCCCAACCTGGCCCACTTGCCAGCGTATGCACGTTGCCAAGCGATATTGCGGCCTCCTCCAGAAGTAAGATGTCGCTAACCTGCAGCGGCTCGCCATTGAGCCACGCGCCACCGTCGATTTCGGCGTAGGCAAGATCGCCCTGTATCGGCGCACTGGAGACGCCAAGCACGAGCTCGCCATCGCGCATCAGTGCAATCTGGGTGGAAAAAAACGGGTAGCCGCGGACAAACGCCTTGGTGCCATCGATCGGATCAACCAACCAGAGAAATTCGGTGTCGCTTGCGCTCTCGCCGGTCTCTTCGCCGAGAAAACCGTGATCTGGAAATCGCGACTGAATGACGGCGGCGATCGCCTGTTCAGCTGCGACGTCAATATCAGTGACCGGCGTCAGATCCGCCTTGGTCTCCACGGTGAATCGACCCTGGTAACCCGCACGAATGACGTCTGCCGCGGACTTCGCCGCCTCCAGTGCTGTTGCAAGAAACGCGCTGGCTTCCTGATCCACTTGCCTACACCTTCAACAAAAGGCCAGTGTACCGCAGCAAATGTCCGAACGGCGGTCGCGTTTCTTGACAGTGATGAGTCAGAGCACCTAGTCTTCCCCGCGCTGTGGTGAATCCCGACAACGTCGGGATGAACGGGAAGTCGGTGAGCACTTTGGTGCGAGTCCGACACTGCCCCCGCAACGGTGATCGAGTAAAAGTTGTGATCAGGTGCGCAAGGCACCAGCCACTCCGGCCGCGTCGGGGGAAGGCATCACAACAGGCCCAGCCACTCGTCAGTCCGGAGACCGGCCACAGCACTATGCCGAGGATGCGGAGGGCATCAGCTCAGGTGTGGCGGACCGATCGTCCGTTATTGCTTGCGCGTTTCCTCAATTCGCTCTTCGGATTTTGCAATCGATTGGTACGGGTGGGTACCGAGGGGAAACACGATGAGAACTTCTTTTCTGATTTGCGGCGTGCTTGCCGCGGGAAGCGCTGTCGCGCAAGACACACCACTGCAACTCGACGATTTGGTCGTGACTACGGCTACACGCACAGAAACC
>JBCBKO010000009.1:0-20334 GCA_038521865.1 Pseudomonadota bacterium
CTGAGAGCGCCTGAGCAATTTCCAGTGCCTGCTCACCGCCAGTCACCGAAGACGCCAGCACCGCGAACTGTTCGACACTCAATTGCGTCGACACCATGGCACCGAGGCGTTCTGAAGCATCAGCCAAGACCCCATCGATGCGACTCGACATTTTGCGCGCGAGTATCGATTGACCTTCGCCATCCATCGAATGGCAAACCTCTTCATAGCCCATGAAGCCGATCGCCAACAGGGCAAGCGGGCGTTCGCTCATTCGACTGGTATTCACAGCGTCGTTGAGAAGATGCAGAAAAGTATCGCGGGCAAGCGTCTCACCTGTGGTTGATGCAGTCTGCAGGTACTCGGCAGCCGTTTGATGCTCACCGCTAAGGTCGCGCACAACGCACAGGACGCGTTCGCGGCCATGCACACTCAGGCGCAACTCAAAGTCGCGCCCGTCGTCGGCACGAGTGATGTCTGTGACAGGCTGGCGGGTTCTGAGTACCCGCGCCAGATGGCTCTGCAACTGTTGCGCCACGCCAGCCGGCAGTACCTGTTCGACGGACTGACCTTCCCAGGCCTCCGGACCGAGATCAAAACTGAACGTGCGCCCACCGAGTGAATCGAGGATACGGCCGTCGCGATGCACCACCAGGACCATGTCCGGCAGCGCCATGATGAGAGAGGTCCGTGCCAATACCCTACTCGACGATTATGGAAAACTCGATTTTAGACGCGGCTCCGCAACGAGGCTGTGACGCGGTTCACGCGCCCATCGCGTTCACTGCGGACACAGCGAAACGTTGCCAGCACTCTGCTCGGCATCAAAACTTCGGAGCCACACGGTTTCCTCGGTCAATGTGCCGTTATTCGGGTCCACGCTGTGGCGCCAACGGTACAGGTCGATTCGGTCGCAACCATTGACGCCCGCACCCACCTCGGCCGCTGCTCGGATCAGGTCGTGGTTCAAGACACCATCGCCGGGCGCCGCGCGACTCGAAATGACCGCCTGAAGTGCGTTGTTAAAAATACTGAACTGCCAGAGATACTCGCTGACGTAACGAAGATCGTCTGCAGTGACCGGCGCGCGGTTAAGTTGACCTGCCGAACCGGAATCATCGAGCGTGCCACGATCGAGCGCGGCGCAGCGAAAGACGCGGGCAACAGCTAAAGCCGTGGGGTCCGTGTCGAGCACCCGGTCGACTTGAAAAAACCAGTCGGTATTGCGCGATGCCGTCATGGTTGAGGCGAGCCCGCGTCCAGCACTCGCTTGTGCAGACCACAGCTCAGCCGTCACCCGATCATCGGTACAGGCTTCAAACCGCATATCCGTCGCAGCAGCAAGTCCAACGTCTTGCGCGACCACGTGGAAGCGAAACTCAGATAGCCCCGGATAGTCCGTTGGATCGGATAGAAACTCCGGCGGCGTTCTACGCTCCGCGTCGTAAACACTTTGCGCAATCGAGAGATCGTCCACTATGGAGTCCGCGCTCTGTTGCGGTTCGACGCTGCTGCCACCGCCGCCACACGCTGCCAAGACGGATAACGTCATCGGTGCTGCCAACCGTCGGATGCTCAGAAGGAAGGTATTCGAAGTTTCGATCACGGGCGCGCTCTCGCCATCTGCTGCCATGTGAGAGCGTTAGCGGCATGCACACAGGATTCTTCATCAACTCGACGTTATGTAATCAATCAATTCAAAACCTAGACAAAACGGGCATTGTCTGACTTTGAATTTGCGACAGCACCGAGACGACTGCTATCCTCTAGCCCTAAATTGCTCGCAGAAACAGCGGTTTGCTGGCGCATCTGAGCGGCGCCCGTTCTCGAACCGTTGCACGTCATCCAGTACCAATCGCAGTGGAAGCCCATGGTGCGTCTACACCTCTACATTTTGGCTCTAGTTTTTAGTGTCGTGCTCGCAGGCTGCCACAGCGCCCCTCCACGACCTGAGCTCACCGCTGCTACGCCCGCAGAATGGGTGCGCGCCGAACAGGTCAATACCGACGCCGATGACGCGTGGCTGGAAACGCTGGGCAGCGATGCACTGAGCGCACGTGTTAGCGATGCGGTTGATCAGAACTATGCACTCGGGGCAGCACGTGCACGGCTCGACCAGGCGCGCCAGTCCGCTGTCATTGCGCGGGCGCCAAGATTGCCCAGCATCTCGTTGTCGCTCGATCGTAACCGACGCCGCATTGTTCGAAACTTCACCGGTGACGCGCTCGACGATGGTGTGGTTAACCAAGTCGCCTCGGCGAACCTCGATTTGCAATGGCAGATCGACATCTGGGGCGAACTCGCCGCATCGGCACGCAGCGCGGCTTACAACTATGCTGCTGCTGAAGCGACCTACGTTGACGCGCGCCGCCAACTGGCTGCCGATGTGTCGAGAGCGTGGTACGCGCTTGCTGAGGCCCAGGCGCTCGAACAGGTGGCGCGTGACCAGCTCGACATCGCGCTAAAAGCGCAGGACATCGTCGATCGCGGGTATCTGGCCGGTATCAATGAGTCGCTGGACGTGTACCTGGCTCGAACCACCGTGGCGCAAACTGAAGACATCCTCGCAGCCCGAGTTCAGGGCGTGCATATCGCAGCGGCGAATCTGCAGCTGCTGGGCGCTGAGTACCCGGACGGTCAACTCCCCCTGGTCGACCTGCCAATTATCGACGCGCGCCCGGGGCTCGGCGTACCAAGTGACCTGTTGACCCGACGGCCGGATCTTCAGATCGCGTGGCTGAATCTCCTCTCTGCCGATGCAGCGCTCGCGGTCGCACAACGTCAACGCTTCCCTTCGATCGTGCTCAGTGCCGGTTTGAGCGACATCGGCAACAATTTGCCCGAAGCTGCTGATGGTGGCCCACTCGGTTGGAATTTCGTGACGCGCCTCACCCAACCCATTTTTGATGCAGGTTCATTAAGAGCTAATGCGCGACGCGCCGCCGCACGTGTACAGGAGCTTGAGCTCATTTATCTGAACCAGGTCAACACCGCATTCTCCGAGGTCGAAAACGCGATCAGCAACGCCGAAGCACTCGCGGAACGACTCGCGGCTGCCGAACGCAACATCGAGGCGTCCAACAACGCACTCACGCGCTCCTTTGAAGCGTATGGCCTCGGACTGGTTGACTACACAAGCGTCCTCGAATCACAACAGCGCGCATTCGATGCGCAGAGTAACCTCGTGCAAATTCGTGCGGCCCTGCTCAACAATCGCATCAGTTTGTACGAGGCTCTGGGCGGCCCGTTTGACACCGACACCACTTCGGAACCCAAGACATGACGAACGAACCTTCCATAATCGCAAAGACACTTGTCCCGCTCGCGATCATCGCCGGATTGTTCGGCATCGCTTACTTCATCAGCTCAAACCCGCCAGAGGCTCCGCGACGCGGTGGCGGAGACGGACCGCAACTCGTCGTTGAGACGATGAAGATCGAACCGCGCGACTACCCTGTGATGCTGGAGAGCTACGGCACCGTGCAGCCGCGGACGCGGAGCCAACTCGTCAGTCAGGTCAACGGTCAAATCACTGCGATCGGCCCAGCCTTCCGCGAAGGTGGCATATTCAAAAAGGGCGACATGCTCGTGCAGGTGGATCCCCGTGACTTCTCAGCGGATGTCGACATCGCGCGCGCCACGTTGCTAGACGCCGAGCAAGTCCTGGCGGAAGCACGGGCGCGCACCGAGCAAGCGCTAGCGGACTGGCAGGCGCTCGGTAATGACGGTGAGCCGCCTGCATTGGTCGCCCGCATGCCACAGCTGCGCGCCGCCGAAGCGCGCGTCGCATCGGCACGAGCGGCACTGACCAAGGCGGAACTCAGCCTGGAGCGCGCAACCATTACCGCACCCTTTGACGGTCGGGTACTGACACAACTGGCCGACCTCGGCCAGGTCGTCACACCGAACACCGCGCTTGGTGAGATCTATGCAACGGACAGCGTCGAGGTCCGTCTGCCGTTGCGGGATCGCGATCTACCGTTCATCGATCTGCCAGGCCAAATCGCGGCAAACGAATCGGGTGATGCGAACGTTTTTTTGGCTTCCACGCTTGGCGACGACACTGAATGGCCGGCTGTTTTGGTGAGAACGGAAAGCGCGATCGATCCAACGGCACGTCAGCTTCACGTCATCGCGCAGTTAACCGATCCTTACCCCGGCAGCTCGCCAATCACCATCGGCCAGTACGTAACTGCGGCTGTGCGCGGCAAAACTATCGCAGATGCATTGGTCGTACCGAACGAAGTGCTCTCTCAAGGCACATTCGTTTTTGTTGTTGATGACGGCGTACTGGACCGTCGGCGAGTCGATGTCGTTTGGCAGAACGATATCGAGAGCATCGTCGCGGGCGGTATTACAGCTGGTGAACAGGTTGTCACGACACAACTTGGCCAGGTGACATCCGGCACTCGCGTACAAATCCTGAACGCCGCTATGCAGGACCGCAGAGAAGCAGCCAGCCAGGGACAATCGGGCAGTCCAGGCAGCGCCGCGGCAGCCGCACAATGATCGCCTGGTTCGCCCGAAATTCGGTTGCCGCTAACCTGCTGATGTTCGGCATCGTTGCCGGCGGACTGTTCACCATCCGAAACCTAATGGTGTTCGAAGTGTTCCCGCCAGCGGACCCCGACGTGATCTCGGTATCGGTACCGCTGCGCGGTGCGACGCCCGAGGATGTTGAGCTCGGTATCGCGGTGCGCGTCGAAGAGGCGGTGAACGACCTTGAGGGGATCGAACAGATCACCTCGCGCTCCGTTGAAGGCTCAACCACGGTTTCGATTGAAGTCGAGAGCAGCTATGACCCGCGAGAGCTCCTCGCGGACATCAAGAGTCGCGTTGATGCCATCAATGGTTTGCCTGCCGAAGCCGAGCGTCCCGTTATCGCCTTAGCGCAACGTTCCTTTTCGGTGATCGAAATTGTCGTCTCAGGCAACGTCGATGAAGACGAGCTCCGCACAGTCGCAGAACAAGTGCGCGACGACTTGCTTCTGCTCCCGGAGATCACGCAGGTCACGCTCGACTCTGTACGAAATTACGAAGTGGCGATTGAAGCGTCGCAAAATCGGCTCCGCGAAACCGGCATTACGCTGGAGGAAGTCGCAACAGCCATCCGCCAAAGCTCACAGGACCTCTCTGCGGGCAACCTGCGCTCCGCAGGGGGCGATGTGCTGTTGCGCTCCAAGGGCCAAGCTTACCGACAGACGGAATTTGAAGACATCGTGGTTCGCACCAACCCCGATGGCAGCATCATCCGGGTACGCGACATTGCGGCGGTCGACGATGGCTTCGAAGAAGACGCAGTAACGACGCGATTCAATGGCGTCAATGCCGCCACGCTCCGGGTATCCAGGGTCGGCAAACAAAGTGCGCTCGAAATCGCTGCTGCAGCGAAACAGTACGTTCTCGAGAAACGCGCAGAGCTACCTGTTGGTCTTTTTGTGGACTACTGGGACGACGACTCGGTCACACTCAGAAATCGCCTCGGGATTTTGATCAGCAGCGCATGGCAAGGTGGCTTGCTCGTCATCCTGATGCTCACCCTGTTTCTGCGTCCAGCAATTGCGTTCTGGGTATTCATCGGCATCCCGATCAGCTTTTTCGGTGCCTTCATGTTGATGACAATGCTGGACGTCAGCATCAACATCATGACGTTGTTTGGCTTCATTTTGGTGCTCGGGCTGGTCGTCGATGATGCGATCGTCACCGGCGAGAATGTCTACACCCATCTCAAGCGCGGCACAGACGGTCTGCAAGCTGCGATCGAAGGCACGCGTGAAGTTGCAGGCCCGGTGACCTTTGGCATTCTGACGACCATGGCTGCGTTTGCGCCGTTAGTATTTCTTGAGGGTCGCTTCGGACGCTTCTTCTCGAACATCCCACTCGTTGTTATTCCTGTCTTCATCTTCTCACTCGTCGAGTCGAAACTGATCTTACCGGCCCACTTGAAACACATCTCCATTCGTGGGGTGAGCAAGCACGGCAATGCGTTCCAGCGATTCCAGAAAAAGTTCGCAGATGGATTCGAGAACGCGATACTGCGCTACTACCGACCGGCGCTGAGCTTTGCTCTGAAACACCGCTACTCAACGCTCGCGAGTTTTGCGGGTCTGTTGGTGATCATGGTGACATTGGTGACGAGCGGCTACACGCGCTGGGTATTCTTCGCGAGCGTCCCTAGTGAAACCATCACGGCGGAGCTTGCAATGCCTGTTGGGACGCCCTATGAGATCACCGACGGTCACGTGCAGCGCATGCTAGAGATCGCACGTGACCTCAAGCGCGAGTACAACGAGCAATACGACGACGAAGTGGCCGGCAATATCCTGGCAAGCACCGGGGCCAGCCGCGACAGCAATGGATCACATATCGGTCGCGTACAAATCGAACTGTCGCCTGCAGAGGAGCGCGTCGGCAAGATTTCGGCACTGGACTTTGCAGCGGCCTGGCGCGAACGCCTCGGCGTAGTACCGGGTGCGGAGACTATGAATATCCGCTCCTCCTGGTCGGGCGGTCGTAACCCCATCGACATCCAGTTTTCAGGGCAATCGCTCGAACAGCTTTCCTTGGTCGGCGAAGCGATGAAGTCGCATCTGGCGACCTATGACGGCGTGTTCGAAATCAATGACAGTTTGTCAGACGGCAAGGAAGAGCTACGCATTGAGCTCACCCCTCAAGGATATGTACTCGGTTTGACGCGCGCTGACGTGGTTGGCCAGGTATCAAGTGCATTCCGTGGATTCGAAGCCCAGCGCATCCAGCGTGGACGCGATGATATCCGCGTACTGATCCGACTCTCCGGACAGGAACGTCAGAACATTGATACCCTGAACGAGTTCCTGATTCGAACGCCGGATGGACGTGACGTGCCGCTCGCCAACGTTGCGACGCTGACACCCGGCAAAGGCCCCTCGCAAATCACAAGAATTGATGGCTACCGCACTTTGAACGTCCGTGCGGAGGTCGACAAGTCGACAGCCAACATGACCCTGATCCAAGGGGGAATTACGGCCTTCGCCGATGGGCTGATGCCCCGCTTCCCCGGTATCACTTATCGACTCGAGGGCGAAGCGAGGCGACAGGGTGAAATCTTCACGAGTCTGAAGTCGGGTCTTACCGTCGCGTTATTTGTGATTTTCTGTCTGTTAGCGCTGGCATTGAAGAGCTATATTCAGGCGATTCTGGTGATGTCGATCATTCCTTTCGGTGTCATCGGCGCCATCATGGGTCACTGGTTCCTCGGCTACAGCGTATCGATCCTCAGCGTGTTCGGACTGATTGCGCTGATGGGGGTTGTTGTCAATGACAGTCTGGTGCTCGTCGACTACATCAATCGAAAACACCGCGCAGGGACGCCTCTGATCGAAGCCGCGAAGATGGCGGGTGTAGCGCGCTTCCGGGCGGTGATGCTCACCTCGCTCACCACCTTCCTCGGGTTGTTGCCGATGCTAAGCGTGAAATCCACGACCGCTCAGTTCCTGATCCCAATGGGCATCTCGCTGGCCTACGGTATTTTGTTCGCGACCTTCATCACGCTGCTGTTGGTGCCGGTCAACATCATTATTGCCGACGACATCAAGAGCGCGTTCCGCGATGTGTTCCGCTGGTACTTCCGTCGGCGCGCGCCGGAGTCTGGGACCAAGACACCGGTACAGAGCAGCGGATAGTCTCGCTCAGGCGATGTTCATCCGCTTGGTGATGATGCCGAGCATGATCTCGTCGGCACCGCCACCGATGGAAGACAATCTGCCATCACGGTAGGCGCGTGCAATCGGGTTGTCCCACATGAAGCCCATGCCGCCCCAATACTGCAGACAGCTGTCGGTAATCTCGCGGAATAATCGGCCTGATTTCAACTTGCACATAGATGCGAGCGTGGTGACATCGTCGCCGGCCACATAATTCTCTGCAGCGTTGTAAACCATCGCACGCAGCGCCTCGATTTCGGTCTGTAGCTCCGCGAGGCGGAACTGCACCACCTGGTTGTCGAGAATCGGTTTGCCGAATGTCTTGCGCTCGCGGGTGTAGTCAATGGTCGCTTCGATACAGCGCTCCATACCGCGCAGGTTAGCCGCGGCAGCGAACAAACGCTCTTCCTGGAATTGCATCATCTGGTAGCGAAACCCGTGACCGCGCTCACCAATGGTGAATCGCTGTGGTACTCGAACATCTTCAAAAAAGATTTGTGCCGTGTCGGAATCCCGCATACCCAGTTTGTTCAGTACCGGAGAGAACTCGATACCCGGTGTATCGGTCGGTACGACGATCAGCGATTTGCTCGCATGCGCCGGCCCCTCCTCCGTATTGGCCAAGAGACACATGAAATCTGCCTGTGTCGCATTGGTGATCCACATCTTCGTGCCATTGATCACGTAGTCGGCGCCATCGCTGCGCGCTTGGGTTTTGATTGCCGCAACATCAGACCCCGCGTGAGGCTCGCTAACTGCTATCGAACACACGCGGTCTCCCGCAATCGCGGGCGCGAGAAACTCCGCCTTGATTTCATCACTACCAAACCTCGCGAGCGCCGGCGTTGCCATATCGGTCTGCACGCCGAGCGCCATCGAGACCCCGGCGGCACTGGTGTATCCCAGCGCTTCCGAGAAAACGATCTGATAGGTGTAGTCCAGACCGAGACCACCATAGGCTTCCGGCTTGGCAATCCCAAGTAGCCCTCGGTCGCCGGCCGCCTTGAAAACGTCATGTGCCGGGAAGCGCCCGCTCGCTTCCCACTCAGCCGCATTCGGATCGAGCACTTCGTGCACAAACTTCTCCGTCACTTCGCGAATCGACTGATGTGTCTCTGTGAAGCGCATAATCAGGCCGCCACAGCAGAGGTGTCGTTTTCGCGTGCGTGGTCGATCAGCAGACCTGTGATCCGATCGATCAGCAGCGGCGGCAGGTCATGCCCCATACCTTCGATGATCTCAAGTTTGGCACCCGGCACCGCCTCGGCGGTATCTACACCCGCGGCGACTGGCACGAGTCGATCCTTGTCGCCGTGAATCACCAGCGTCGGGACGGTCAGTTTACGAAGCTCAGCCACCCGACTCTTCGCTAAGCCGATAGCCAACATCTGTCGCATCACACCGCCGCGCGTCACGCCGCGCGCGTACATATTCCTCAAGCGCCGCTCTACATGTTTCAGATCAACGCCATGACCTTTGCTGGAAATCATGGACCAAGTCTTCATGCTGTGGGCGATACGGGCTTCCGGGTCACTGGTCTTGGGACGCGACAAAAGCTGGCGCACCATTTCCGTATCCGGTTTCGGCAGGCGTGGGTTGGCGGTCGTGGACATGATGGATGTCAGACTCATGCACCGTTGTGGGTATCGAATCGCGAGTAGCTGCGCGATCATGCCGCCCATCGATACCCCGGCGATATGCGCCTTCCCGATCCCAAGCTGAGCGATCAATCCGGCAACATCACCCGCCATATCTGGCAGCGTATAGGGCGCCCTGACCTTCAGCCCAAAGCTCAGTTTCAACCGCTCCCAAACAAGATTGGGTACGCCTGCAGAACGGAACAACTGCGATTTACCAATATCTCGATTCTCGGGAGTCACCACATGGAATCCCGCTTCGACCAGTCGGTCGATGAAGGCTGGCGGCCATGCGTTCAAAGGCATGCTGAGCCCCTGCAACAGAATAAATGTTGGATCACTTGGGTCTCCGAATTGCTCGAACGCAATGCGAACACCATTCACTTCGGTTTCTGCCAACACGATCCCCTAATCTTTCTCGCCCGCCATGATAGGGTCTGTTGCAGCTGAACACCACGACAGGTCCAACTGATGAACAGGATTACCTGGCTGCTCTCTTCGCTGCTCTGCACGGTAGCTGCCGCAGACGATCCGGGTTATGCCCTTGGTGTCGGCGTCGCCGCGGACAATGGAGACGGTTTTACAGGAACGATCATCGGCAACCTGATCGTCAATGATGAGCTCTTGCTGTCAGCCAACTTTGCAAGCACACAAGCTGACGCCTTCCCCGAGGATATCCAGACTCGGGATTGGGAGCTGAGCGCGCACTACGATTTTGGAGCGATTGGCATCGAGGCCTTTGGCGGACAGTCGGGCGACCCGGATGACTTCGATGCACAGGATCTGTCCGCTGGTTTTTTCCACTACGGAGATCACTGGAGCTGGTCTGCGAGATATTTGACGCGCGATATTGACCTGATCCTCTCAACACCCAACGTCGATCGTCTCGACGACATTTCGGTACCGCTCGAAGCAACCGGCTGGCGCGCTAGCCTTGGCTACCGCACCGAATCCGGATTTCGGGTGAGCGCAAACGCGCGCCGCTTCGATTACGACCGAAACCTTGAAATATTGGGTAGCAGGGTTATCGTGCAAAGACTCTCGCCGACCTCCCTGACACTCGCGACGTCACTGCTAGATCAAAGCATGTCAGTAACCGTCGAATGGCCGCTGAAAGATCTCCGTGCGATCAATCTGTCAGTCAGTCGTGATGAACTCGCAGGCAATCTCGGGAGTGCCGATACTTATTCAGCAGGCTTCCTGACACCGATCGGACAACGCGGCGACCTCGATATCGCTGTGGGCGTATCTCAGGGCACTGACGGCATCGAAGGCGACACGATCTTCCTCAGCATCTTTTACATGTTCTACGGGTCGCTTTAGCCGCCACCGGTGCGGCGACCGCGCTGTCGTGCACGCTCGCGCAGTCGTTGCATCGCCGCGTCGCGTTCTTCAGGGCTGAGATTCCGGAACCGCTCGCGCAGCGCCTCGCGTCGCTCCGGTGACAACCGATTGAAGCGCTGTAATCTGCTGCGCAATTGTGCGCGCTGCTCGGGAGACATCTCGCGGAACGTTTGCAAACGTGACAGCAGCTCCTGACGACGAGACTCGGGCAACGCTTGCCAGCGCTCGAACCGCTCCTGCAACTGCGCCCGCTCGTCATCATCGAGCTGCAGCCAGCGATCCGCACCGCGCACTAACCGCTCGCGACGAGTGGCGTCGATATCAGCCCATTCCTGTTCGTACTTCGCGAGTACCGACTGCTGATCGTCGGATAACGCAGACCACTCCTGTGCGTTGGCGACTTCAGTCAGCAGCAGTAACGTCAGTAACAAAATCATCTTTAGTGCGTGAGTCATCATTCTGCCTTGGCGGTGTCCGAGACCGCCTGCTCCTGTTCGGGTGCGCGCGTATCCGCTGCTCCCGGCGTATCCTCTGTCGACTCGAACTCGACATCCTCGAATGACATGGCGTCGATCATCTCGTCTTCGATCTCCACCATGTCACCCAGAAAATCCAAAAAATCGTAAGGCTCGGTATCGGCCAGCGACTCAGCCGCAGCCAGACCGGCAACGATCACGCCGCTTTGCCAGAATGCGACCCTAGCCCTCATCCGCAGCCTCGATGGCCAACATTTCATCATCGAGCCAGGCGAGCAGCTCGAGCGACTCCAGCAACTCGATATCCGCGGCCGCAGCAAGCTCAGTCTCATCGAGGTCTGGCAGAGGTTGCAAACTCGGCGTCTGCAGCATGAAGAACAAAGCCACTCCCGCCGCAATGGCACCGCCGGCAGAGCCTCCGACATACCAGGCTGTGCGAGGCAGCCGCGACTGCATCGCCGCGTGCACCGCTTCCTCGCGAGCCGCCTGCAGTCTTGCCAGCGTTGCGTCGTCCAGCGGACGCTCCAGAACACCGGCGAGACGCTCTGCAAACGCCTGTTCTTCGTTCGTCAGTTTTTCGTCGCCATTCATGTCAACTCATCTCCCAGCAACTCACGGAGTCGTTTGATGGCCCTCGAAAGATGCGTCTTTACGCTGCCCTCGGAACACTCCATTACCACTGCCGTTTCGGCCACACTCAATCCCTGCCAACTGCGCAGGAGAAACGCCTCGCGCTGTCGGATCGGCAGCGATTGCAGTGCCGTCTCGATCGCATGTCTCGACGTATCCAACTCGCTTCTTACCTCCGGGTTGTCCGCCCGCGGTGCCTCGGCCATCTCCTCGAGGCTCGGTGTCGGGTCGTCCTCTTGGGTCCGCCCACCGAATAGCGAGAAGACCTTTCCGCGTGATTTGCGCCGACGGTAGCAATCCCGGATACGGTTCTGCAGGATGCGGAAGAAGAGCGGCCGCCATTCCTCGGTCGGCCGCTCCGCATACTTCCTTGCGAGCGTCATCATGCTGTCCTGCACCAAATCCAGGGCATCTTCGCGATGACTGACGGCCAACAGCGCCATGCGATACGCACTCTGCTCCACGTCCCTGAGGAACTCGTTCAATGCCAAAGCGCTGTTGTCCATCCGTTCGCATCATCTCATTCGCTGTCAGACCCGCTCACGAACACGAAGCTTGCCCGTGCCGTCGGTAACGTTTCCGTGTCACCAGTATAGCGAACCCCAGCATGAATCCGCGCGAGGCGTGCGCCGGACTCCAGCTGTGAATTGAGCTCCGCAACCAGATCGTCGAAGTCGCGGAATAGCGTTATCGCCTCGCTACCACGAACCCGCACGGCGTAAGCGCCTTCTCCAGCTTGTGTCGGCAGTAGCGTCAGCATATCGAACGCGCTGGTGAACAGTGTGGGTATCCCCCGCACGCGGAGAGTCTCTCGCGAATCGCTGATATCGATATTGATCGCCGACGCATCCGCGCTGATGAATGGTGTAGCGCTAGGCGCATCAGCCGGCCATTGGACGGTCAGTTCACCGCCGCGATTTGACACTTCAACATCGATCACGGTCTTCGCATCGAAGTCTTCCGGTGCACTGCCATACGGAGAAATCAACCCATTGACGCGCACCAGATCGCCTGGCTCCAGAGAACCGAGCGCCAGTGCACCGGTATCAATCTCGTAGGCATCCGGATCCGCGTCAAATTCGGGGGCGCTCCCCGTACCCGCAAAATCGAAAGCCTGCGGGCGGCGACCGTTCAGCAAAAACAGATCGGCAACCAATGGCTGTGCCTGACTGACCTCGGCGGACAACCGGCTGTACTGCATTACGATACGCGAGTCTTTCGAATCGAAAGTCTGGTCATCAACGATCTCACCAAACGCTGTAATTTTTTGACCGACGGAGATACTCGTTTCAGCCAGCGTATCCGCATCGACACCAGGCGCCGACACATCAGTTTCCGGGCCGACTTCAACAACGAGATCACCGGCGAATCGCACGGTGCCATCGCCGAGCTCAAGGCGCGCGCCACCGACGGTGAGCGAGTCAGCATCGCGAGACTTTACGGTGCCTTTCACCACCGTAACGTCGGCCCAAGGCACGCTGCTGCCGGCAAAGACAACATCGGCGTCCAGCTGACGGTCCGACACGCTGCCGCTAGCGACCAGCGGTGTATCAGCGCCGAGGGCGGCAATCGCATCGATGCCCTCCTGACCCACAAAGCCCTGTCCGTCGACCTCATACTCAGTCTCATCGTCCACAGTCACCGTCAGCGAGCCGAAGCCGCCGCGGCGCAGAAAGAAAGGACGTACCGTCAAGTCGATTTCACCGCCTGCGGCATCGACCGACTCAACAAAACCCCGCACGCGGTGCTCACGATCTTCCTCAAGCTCGGCAGACGCCAGCAACAAAGGTGCGACAGTCACCATCGGCGGCATGACACCGAAATCGATTTCGTTAGACGCATCCAGATCGAAATCGAGCGAAAAAGCGGCAGGGATACCTGGTGCGATTACTACGTTGTCGCTGGAAGCCAGTTGCAGACGTGCCGTCCATTCACCGATTGCGACACCACTTTCATCGACCGCCAATGCCTCCGCGGTATCGCCATTCTCATCCTGAACGATGATCTGACTATCCGTGTAGTCAAGGCGAATACTCGCCGAGACATAGTTGCCCGACGGCACCGTTGCGATGCTCACGAACTCAGTAACCTCAGTCAGCTCGGCAAAATCGACGCGGGTCTCGTTCGGTAGAGTCTCCACAATCGTCCCGTTCGCTCGCTCCAACGCGATAGACAGCACATCCACAGTGTAGCTTGCAAAATCACCCTCAGCGTCGGTCAATCCGATATAGACCAACCCGTTGTCAACATCCTGTGTGGGTGCAGGGTCGGTCGCTGTGGTGCTTCCACCACCGCAGCCTGCTAAAACCCAGGCCGCTACAGCTACGGCAGCCCAACCGGGTCTGTTGATTACCGCCGCGGGGGATTCCGCAACGTTCGACATAATTTGTTTCATCACCATTGCTCCTGGCTCATCAAGAAAAAGGTGCGCGCACCCCACTCAACGCACTCCGAGCAAATCGGTTGACAAATATATTTGTGATCGCCAGCGCGGCCTTGTCGCACCGGCGTCATCTCATTTCCGTATACTTCGAATATGGAACTCGTAGTTTTCGATCTCGATGGCACGCTGCTCGATAGCAAATCAAGCATCAGCCAATACACCGAGGAAACACTGGCCTTACTGCGACGTCGCGGCATCGCTTACACTGTAGCGACCGGACGAACGCTGCACGCCTCGCGTGCGGTGCTAGAGGGTCACGCCTTCGAGCTGCCACAGGCTTTCAAGAATGGCGTGGTCATCTGGCATCCCGAAGACGATCGGTTTTCGCATGTAAACACGCTGACGTCCGCCGAGGTCGCGCAAGTTATGAGCGCCTGCTACCAGAACGAGGTAACGCCGTTCGTGTTCACGGTGGAAGGCGAGAATGACCACGCGGTCTACCACGCGCCGATCAGAAACAAAGCTGAGCAGTTCGTCATCAACGTCTACACAGGGCCTCGAGGGCTGAAAGCCATGCCGATTGATGCGCTATCGAGCGATGCGCGGATCTCCAATATCAGTGCGATTGGCGCGGGCGAGGCGATCAATGCCATCACCGGTAGCGTGCGCAACGCGCCGCACCTGGTTGCCTATTCCGGCATCGCTGTTGAGGACGACAACCTCTGCTGGCTCGATATCCACCACAGTGATGCCAGTAAAGGCGCCGCTGTCGATACCCTTAAGTCGATGCTGGGCATCGACCGAGTGGTCTGTTTTGGTGACAGCGACAACGATCTCAGCATGTTCGCCTCGGCGGACGAATCCTATGCGCCAGCGAATGCCAAGACACACGTCAAGGATCAGGCTGATGAGATCATCGGCCACCATGACGAAGATGGCATTGCACGATTCTTGAGGAAGCGATTTTCGTTGGATGGCTGAGCCGAAACCGACAATCAGCTATGCCGGTCCCGACGACCCCTGGATCAAACGCACGTTCATCAGCGCCATCGAAGCCAGCATGGGCAGACGTCGGGTCGAGCGCATCTACCACGATCTGAAGCGCGATTTCTCACCGCTGCATTTTTTTGGCGAAGCTTTGCGTCACGGCGATGTCAATATTGCATGGTCCGGGACGCCGGTCGATCGCGTCCCCAGCACCGGTCCGCTGGTGATCATTGCGAACCATCCATTTGGCGTCATCGACGGATTGGTATTGTGTGACCTTGCCATGCGCCTGAGGGGTGACTTCCGGGTCCTGATCAATTCCCTGCTATGTCGTGACCAGGACCTCGATCCCTACTTTTTGCCTATCGATTTCTCAGGTACACGCGAGGCAGCGAAAACCAACGTCAGCTCGAGGCGTGAAGCGCATAATGCGCTGGCGAACGACATACCGGTATTAATCTTTCCGGCCGGTGGCATCTCAACCGCGCGCAGTCATTTCGGTTTCGGGCGAGTCCAGGAGTTGCCGTGGAACACTTTCGTCGCAAAGCTTATCCAGCAGCACCGCGCCACAGTGCTGCCGATCTATTTTCATGGCCAGAACAGCCGTAAGTTCCATATCGCCTCGAATGTTTCCGAAACCTTTAGAATGGCATTGCTGATTCACGAGGTGCGCAACAAGCTCGGCAAGCAAATCCGCGTCACCCTGGGCGAGCCGATCAGTTATGACAGCGTCGCCCATATCGAGTCACGACATGCACTCACCGACCACCTCTACCACGCGGTGATGCAACTCGCAGCCTGATCCTGACAAAAGTCACATTAGCCGCAGGCGATTTGCCAATAGCGGCGACCCGAACCTCTACGTCATGCTGTTCCCAAGTTGAATCGAAACGTTCAGGGAGCTTCATCTTGGCTACGGCAGCGATATCCGCGATAGATGTGCACAAACACTACGGCCAGACGCGTGCGCTCGACGGCATTAACATCAACATCGACCGGGGTCAGATTTGTGCCCTGCTCGGCCAAAACGGTGCTGGGAAGACGACCTTCATCAATACGGCACTCGGGCTGACCTCAGCCGACCGCGGCGCGATGCGCGTTTTGGGCATGGATGCAGGTAGCCTGCCGGCGCGCAAGCGCATTGGCGTCATGCTGCAGGACACAGACCTACCCGACTTGTTAACTGCTCGCGAGCACATCGAACGATTCGCCAGCTACTACGATGCGCCGGAAAGCACCGACGAACTGATCGAACGCACCGACATTGGCGACTTCGCCCACAAGCGCTACAAAAAACTGTCGGGCGGCCAAAAGCGCCGAGTACAGTTTGCGGTGGCACTCGTTGGGAATCCCGACGTGCTGTTCCTGGATGAGCCCACAACCGGACTGGATCAGGATGCACGAGGTGCTGTCTGGGCGAACGTGCGCAGTCTCGCCGATTCGGGCACGACGGTGATCCTGACGACGCACTATCTTGAAGAGGCAGACGCGCTTGCCGACCGAATCGTGGTGATCAACCAAGGACAGATTATCGCGGACGACGATGCGGATCGGATTCGTGCACGTGTAGGTGGTTCACTGATCACCTGTGAGACAGCAATGTCCGACACGCAACTGGGCGCGATGCCGTCTGTGCGTTCGGTGCGCAGGAACGGTCGCATCGCACAGATCCTGAGCGAAGACGCTGCACAATCGCTGCGCACGCTGCTTGCCGAAGATGCCAGCGTCACCGACCTCACGGTATCCAAGCCATCACTCGGCGAGGCTTTCACCGCATTAACGCAACAATCGGGAGTGTTGTCATGAGTCAATCGCTGAGAATCCTCCGGGCGGATACCGGTGCTGAACTACTGCAGTCGTTTCGTGCCCCCGAGTTTTTCATTCCGACTCTAGCGCTGCCTTCGGCGTTCTACTTGCTGTTCGGAATCGCGATCACTCGCGGTGGTTCAGAGGTTGCCCGTTACCTTTTGGCAACCTATGGCGTGTTCGCCGTGATGGGGCCCGCGCTATTCGGGTTCGGTGCAAACGTATCCAGCGAGCGGGAAAAAGGCTGGTTGATGCTGACCCAGGCTGCCCCGACCTCCGGGTTGCTCTATGTAACATCGAAGCTGCTGACGACGCTCATCTTCGCGGCAATCGCTCTCCTACCGATCTATGCACTGGCCGGGTTCGTCGCTGGCGTCGAGCTCGAGCGTGGACAATGGGTGCTGCTGTTTGCAACCCATCTACTCGCCGTGGCGCCATTTTCCTTCATCGGTCTGACCATCGGTTTCAGCTTTGGCAGCGGTGGTGCGATCGCGGTCTGCAACATCGTGTTTCTCGGTCTCGCCGTGCTCGGCGGACTCTGGTTTCCCATTTCAATCTTCCCTGGTGTCATGCAGAACATCGCACAAGCGCTGCCCTCGTTTCATATCGCGGAGGTCGGGCTGTGGGTTGTCGGCGCCAGAGATGACGGTGCGCCACTAGCCCACCTGCTCATTATCACGATCATGACCGCAGTATTTGCCGGCATGGCGCTCATGGTCTGGTCCCGGAAGCGCTAATCGCGGGTAATCTCGATATGTTGAAAAATGTGTTTCTTCGCACGTTTGTCTGTCTAGGTGTTGCGCTGGTCACCGTGCTGCTGACCTTGCCGACACCGGACGCTAACCCTGAGCCTGAGGCGCTACCCGTCGAGGGTCGGTATGCCTTCACGAACATCGATGTCTTCGATGGCGAGCAAATGCGACGCAACCAAACGGTCGTGGTCGATGAAGCACGCATTCAGGCGATCGGCCCGGGCATCGAGATTCCCGTACAAGCGACCGTAATCGACGGTACCGGCAAAACGTTGTTGCCGGGCCTGATCGATGCGCATGTTCATACCTACGGTCAGGCGCTGCGCGAAGCACCGCGTTTCGGTGTCACCACGGTGCTCGATATGTTCACCGATCCTGCAACGCTTACGGACATGCGCTCGGACCGCAACACAATCGAGCCTTCGGATCGTGCGGCGTTATTCAGCTCGGGAATGCTCGCCACAGTGACGAGCGGTCACGGCACCCAATACGGCATCGAGGTCGACACGCTCGACGGGCCCGACGAGGCCGAATCGTGGGTCGACAAGCGTGTGCTCGAGGGTTCCGACTACATCAAGTTGGTATATGACCCCTACCGCGGCATGCCGAGCCTCGACCTTGAAACCGCCAAAGCGGTGATCGATGCAGCACACGGCCGCAAACTCCTCGCAGTGGCCCACGTCAGCGACTACCGTGCAGCGGAAGACATGATCGATGCCGGTATCGACGGACTGGTCCATATTTTCATCGATCGCGCTGCCGACGACGCACTGGTTGCAAAGGCGAAAGACGCCGGCGTTTTCATCATTCCGACGCTCACCGTAATCGGCGTCGTGAATGGCGACGCGCCGGGCGCGCATTGGCTGGAAGACGAGCGCCTCGGATCGCTGCTCAGTGGTGCACAGCGCGCCTTGCTGACACAGAGCTTCGGCCAGTTCCCCGGGATACGGGCAACTGAGCATGCACTCGCTAGTGTTCGAGCATTCCACACTGCCGGAGTACCGATTCTCGCAGGCACTGACGCACCCAACCCCGGCACCGCGCACGGCGTATCGCAACACGATGAGCTCGAGTTGCTCGTCCGCGCCGGGCTGAGTCCGACGGAGGCGCTGCGCGCCGCCACCCGCCTTCCAGCAGACACCTTCTTTATTCGCGATCGAGGCCGGATCGAATCGGGTGCTCGCGCTGATCTGGTTTTGGTGGAAGGTGATCCTTCCGAAGATATTCTTGCCACACGCAATATCGTCGACGTTTACCGTAATGGCCGCGCGTTGAATCGCACGGCGGATGTCATGTCCGTCGGCAACGGCGCCACGTTCCCCGCTGATCTCGGAGACTTTGAGGATGCATCAGTACGCGTCGGAGATCTGTTGTGGACGACGACCACGGATGCCATGATGGGCGGCGCTTCCGAGGCAGAGCTGACATTGATTTCCCCGGGTGCTGATGGGTCCGATTCAGCGATAGAAGTCGTCGCGAGTAACAACGCAGGCTTCCCCTACCCTTGGGCAGGATTCTTCCTCGACGCAAGCAGTCAGGGGCCAGCCGATATGACGCCGTACACACACATGAACTTTGCGGTGCGCGGGACTCCAGCACGTTATCGACTCATGTTGTTCACAGCCGATTCCTACGGCGTGCCACCAACCATCGAATTCCCGGTTTCCGAGGACTGGACATCGGTGTCGCTGGCGCTCTCCGATGCGGGAGAGTTCGATGCCACACAGGTCATCGGCTTCGCGATTGTCACGCCCCTGGAGACGGGCGCCTACACGTTTGCCGTCGATAACGTGCAACTGGTGCCATAATCACCGCCATGGACGAGATCATCGACATCGACCAGAGCGAAAAACGTCGCAAGCGCTGGCAGGCATTCAACCTTGTTTACCTGCTGTTTTATTTCACTCAATGGTTTTTTGTCCCTCCGACAGCCGTGGACATCGTGGCGATCGTCGTCGCGATTGCCATCTTCCTGCCCATTTTCTTTTCGTCATTCGAGAAGCACGAACCCCGCTATCTGCTGCACATCGCTGCCTTTGAGGTGATCGCGCTTTGCCTTTCGCCGTTCAGTGGCTCTCAGGGCGTGTTCCACGTTTACGCATGTGTGCAGGCGGGTTATCAGCGTCCTGCCAAGCGCGGGTTTATTTTGCTCGGCGCCCTCACAGTGTGGTACGGAGCGGTTGGCTTCCTACTGGATTTCTACTGGCCGGCTGTCTTGTTCAGCATGTTCCTCGGTGTCGTTACCGGGCTGTCGTGTAGTGCCGCCGCATCAGGCCTAGAGCGTGGACGCGCTTTGCGTCGCGCACAGGTACTGGAGCAACAGCGTGCCGCGCTCGCCGAGCGCGAGCGAATCGCTCATGACCTGCATGATCTACTTGGACAGACGCTGACCACAGTGGCGTTGAAGTCTGAGGTAGCACACAAGCTGATCGACAAAGACCCGGCGCGGGCGAAGGTCGAGACCGCCGAGGTCGCTGAAGCCGCGCGTAACGCGCTTTCCGAGATTCGAGCGGCGGTCTATGATATGACTGCAACGACTGTGGAGCAGGAAATCGAACGTGCAAAGCAGGCGCTGTCGGCCGCCGGTGTTACACTCGAAATCAGTGACGATATTCCGCCGCTGGATCCTACTGTCAGCAAGGCGCTCGGTCTCAC
>JBCBKO010000010.1:0-14208 GCA_038521865.1 Pseudomonadota bacterium
CATGTATGGACTCCTTTCGGGTTTTGGTCGACCTCCAACCTAAGCAACTGGGTTGGGGGAGTCCATACATAGGGTCAACAGCCGTGAGTATAGCGGACGTTTGGTTGGTTTCTCGATCCGGCCACAAGCAGCCATTCATTTTCCTCCGTACACAAACCGAACCGCCTGAAAATAAACGGTCGTGCGATGGGAGCGAACTGACCACTCGGCCAAGTGCGGACATTCGTTCCAATTGTTACTGTTGCGAAGAACAGCGGGTGGACCTGAGCCTTATCAAATAGGGATCAATTTTTTCGATGTTTGACTCCGGAAATCCGAATAGTCGGTAACAAAAGCGCCTCGGGTTGTCGTTATGTTGATACTGCGAGTTATGTTTCTTTTGACAATCGAGATTATGGGAGTATTAAGGATGAAACGCTTTCTATTGTCCGTCGCACTATTTGTCTCTTCTGCATCGGCATCAGCGGTAATCATTTGTGATCTGTGCCCGGGTCACAATATTTGCGAGCAAACCGTTTCGGCACAGAACTATCTTTGGTCAACCATTAGCGGTCCTGGTTATATTGTCGGCAGCAATACAGGCCAAGCCGTGCTGGTGGTATGCCAGTTTGGACCCAGCGGTTCTGGTTTTGGGACCACGGTCGTTAACACTTGGACGAAGGCCAGTGGTGAGAGTCAAACCCAGAACGCGTCGGCTTGCCTGACGTATACCTAATAGATTTAAGTACCGCGAACGCGATTAGGGGTTGGTGACGCTATGCCCAAGATTGGAAAATCCCTATCTATAATCGTGCTGATCGCCGGTGGAATCGGCGCTTTTGCCTATTTGGACCCATTCGAAGTGTCGAGTCGCGAGGGTATGAGTGCCGATTCTTTTTCTCCTACGGGAAACGGACCGTTAGAGAAATCGCCTCCGAGAGCAACCCAGCCAGAGGATCGGCCGATCAAATCCTCCGATGCTGGTGACAACAGCGCCCCCGTGTATTCGCCACGTGAAGTGGACTTCCAGGTTCCTGCACCTATCGACTCAATCGGTCCAGAATACGCGCGACTCGTAGAAGAGGCGGAGGCAGGCTCCTCAACTGCAGCATTCACCTTGTTCACATCACTGGATCGCTGCAAATCGGCTTTCTCGAGCAGTTCTGAAATTGAACAAGCCTTGTCATCCATGGATGATGCAGGGAGGTTGACCCTTGAATCCGGTCAGGTGGTTACTCTGGGCGCCAACGTCGATGCTGCTTTGCTTGAAGAAACGCTTCGAGAGCAAACCCGATTCTGCGAAGGGCTCTCTTTGGAACCAACCGCAGCCGACCCACTTCCTTGGTTGCTGCGTGCGGCAGATCAGGGCTACCTACCTGCCGTTGGTCGAGCGGGGTGGTACATGCGAAACAATGGTCGAGGTACAACGGCAGAGCAAGCGCAACGATTCGAACAAGCTTTCGCCACTGGGATTAGTCATGCTGCTCTTGGCCTGTACGAAGTGTATATCGACGAGGAAGGCACGGGTCTTGCTAACGATCCTGCGAAAGCCGCAGGCTATCTTGGTGCCTTTATTGAGATCATGGATGATATGCAGGGAGGACAGAGAGAGGGCCCGTCAGGTCGATACTTGCAGGAGCGCGAACGTGAGTTGACTAGTGTTATAGAGGGTTTGTCAGGTCCAGAGCGAGCACGCGTTCGATTGCAAACACAAACCAATCTGGACGCAATACGCCCATTCTGTTGTGTCCAGTAGCCGACAGCCCCTCCCAGTTTGCTGCGCTTTAATGACCCGTTTACGGTCGCGTGCGCGTTGCTATCGGTTCCTTGAGACCTAATAACTATCTGGTGGATCCAATTCACTAGTACCCGTGCGCAGTCGCTGCCAAAAGCTCGCGGCATTGAAAGACGTCACACTCGGCAATTGAAGCTCCCATTCTGTCTGAGTAACCAATAGATAGACCCCATATACATATCCACGCACCATCCAGAAATACTCGATCGGCTCTCCCCAAGAGAAC
This sequence comes from Pseudomonadota bacterium, assembly GCA_038521865.1. GTDB lineage: Bacteria > Pseudomonadota > Gammaproteobacteria > Steroidobacterales > Woeseiaceae > CALBPI01. The sequence continues at coordinate 2,001 of JBCBKO010000010.1, forward strand.
CTGACCTCCTCCCTAAAAACTGGACCGATCTAAATTAGAAAATCCGGCCTATTCACGTACCTTGAAATCACGGAGGAGGTCAGATGAGTTATTTGGCACGATGACGAGTGAAATGAGTGGCCGGTAATGGCCGTTTGCCGACTGTAGGCTGTGGAAAAATTTGCTGATCGAGTATCCGCTGTTGGAGATAGCGGACGCTTTAGAAGCGCGATCTGGTCGGAGACTGTCTGTCAGAATAGGTACCTGCTATTACAGCTATGTAGTCTAGGAGTCGGACAAGTGCTGTTAGCAAACAAACAGGCCGACCACCGAAATTATTCGCTATAACAGATACTTACAAGTTCGGACATTTCTTGGTATTTGAGAGCGGACGCTCCATGCTCCCGTACGCACTCGCTGAACAAGAAAGCGTCGATGCAATAACAAATCGTTGCAGCTGTGTTTCGTGACATAACGCTGAATTTCTTTTTTGTTGCGCGTCAACCGATCTCCGTCCTGTTCGTTATCTAGAGCAAAGCTCTTACGGAGAAGGACAATGACGAGAACAAACGCTTTGAAATCGGTGGCAGCGTTCGCCGTGCTGTTGCTTGGATTAAGCACCACGCCTGACGCGGCGGCAGACGAATGGCGAAGCATCGAACACCCGACGCTCGATATGCTCTTCAAAAGCGTCGACGCCGATCTCACTCGCTTTGACAGCGTCTATGTTGAGCCAGTCTCTGTTTGGTACCCAATGGAAACCGAGAGCGCATTGAAACGCGCCAACACCCTTCGTGAGCGGGCAGCGAATGAACTTGAGCAAGCACTGGTTGCGGATGGTGTGCAGCTTGCCGATACGCCTTCGACAACGAACGCGATGATCATTCGCCTGCAACTCCTCGATTTCTCGGACATGCGGGACTCTGCGCAGGCACGTGCCTGGCAGCGACGCTTCAAATTCGACGTCGCGCCTGGTCGAGTGACCATGGTGGCGGAGCTGATCGATGCAAAGACCGGCAACGCCGTTGTTCGCATGGCGGATATGCAGGATGACGCAGATTCCGGATTTGCAGTGAACCTGCAATCCGCACTAACCAACTGGAGCACGATCGTGGCGACCGCGGTGGCAACACCTAGCAGCGAGGTGCGAATGGCAAGTCGCTAGGGCAGCAAGCGTAGCTGCACATCCCCAAACCGAACACGCGCATTTACAGCATTCTGCCCGATACCATCCCATTCGACTTTCGAGCCCACCAATAGCGGGCGACGCCCCTCCGCTCGGCCACCGTCGCTGCGCAGCGAGGCCTCGCCTACCGAGGCTTTGAGTTCGACGGCACCGGTCTGTGACTCAGCGCTGACGATGTCGACGTCGCCGGCCGTCATGCGCACATCGAGGTCAGCCGCATGGTTCTGAACCGTCAACGCGCCGTATTTCATTCGCACCTCGAGCACTCGGTCTTCAGGCACGCGCACCTGTGATACGACTTCGGCCCCAGACCCGAGCGATCCATCCAGGGAGAAACGCGTGCGATTCGAGGAAATTGTGCTCACGAGTTCCGCCTTACTCGCCCTCTTACGGCAACGAGCGGAATCATCGGGGCAGCGAACCGTCACGGCAATATCCACGTGATCGATCGCTCCAGCCACGACAGTCGCCTCACCCGTAGGCAACTCGAGCACAATCGAATGACCGGGCGGCACATCGACCTGGAGCGGTTCTGGCCCAGGCACTGCAATACGCGGTGTGTCTCCTGACCACGTTGCACAGCCCGACAGCACGCCCAGCAGCGCGAGCCCAATCACCGGAGCGACCTTCCAATTTTGTTCTAGCAACTCATTGCTTCCATTTGAGGTTACTCACTAAACGTTTAGGCGTTGGGTTCAGACTAAACCTTTTGACTGGGACAGACATCCAACGCTCGGTTATCCAGGAGGTGTATTGTGAACAAGGCTATCGTGCCCTCGCTTTTCCTAATTGTCCTTACGCTATGCGGATGCTCCGCGTCGGCTAGCGAAAGCGAGGGCCTTGGCGACATCACCTTCACGCCCGGCACCACTGTCGATTTCGCGTTTGAGTCTGACGGCGTGACGCTGTCGGGCATCTTTGACGTTCCAAAAGGCGACACTGAAGCACTAATCGTCATCGTCCACAGCTACGGCGAGACGGACGTTAGAAACTGGATCTCGTACTCACCGCAGCGAAAACGGTTTAATGAGATGGGTATTGCCACGGTGCTTTGGGACAAACCCGGGCTCGGCAGAAGCGAGGGCAAGTTCGATATCAACCAACCGGTACACGAGAGCGCACAGGAAGTGCTGGATGCCATCGCACATCTACGTCGAATAGAAGCGCCTGGGACTCAAAAGATCGGCCTCTGGGGCGGTAGTCGTGCCGGATGGATCGCGCCCATCGCGCTATCGCAGGACTCGGACATCGACTTCTGGATTTCGATAAGCGGCACCTCCGCCGAAGACAACTACACTTACCTGCTGCTATCGAACCTGCCTTACGAAGGTGGGACACCGGAACTCGCAGAGCAACTCGAGTCCGAGTGGCGGGAAGGCTGCAGGCTTTTCAGAACACAAGGGAGCTTTGCAGACTATTTGAAGGCCACCGAGACACTGCGAGCGAACGAGTACATCACCAACATGCGTGGTGATTGGCCAAACCGGATGGAGTACGAGCTGCGTCAACTCACCTGCAAAGACGGGTCGTGCCCAAAGATGGACAACGACCTTTGCGAGTACGTCTGGATCGAGGATTTCGATGAGATGCTGTCGTCACTCGATATTCCGGTACTTGCCCTTTTCGGTGAGAAAGACCTGAGTGTCGACTGGCGCAAAACCAAAGACCTGTATGTGAGAACCATTGGTCAGAATCCGAACGCATCGCTTTCCGTTCACTCATTTCCAGATGCAGACCACGGACTCAACATCGCGCAAACAGGCAGCATGAAAGAAATGAACGCCCTGCCCCAATGGATGAAGGTGAAGACCGACGGGTATTTTGAGGTTCAGGAGACCTGGCTTCGAAACCAACTGGCCAATACGGCTAGTCGCTGACGCCCAGATGCTCGTCAAAGTAGTTGGTCATCGCCGTCGCCAGGTGTAACTGAGTGCCCTCACGCTCGCGAATGCCGTGTGCTCGGTTCGGGTAGGACAGGAAGTCAAACTGTCGGTTGTGACGCACCAATTCATCGATCAAACGCTCGCTGCCCTGATAGTGAACGTTGTCGTCACCAGTACCGTGGACGAGCAATAACTTACCCTTCAGATCTTTCGCATGCGTGATGGGCGAGCCCTGCACATATCCCTCTTCATGGTCGGCGAGCAAACCTGAGTAGCGCTCCTGGTAGATCGCATCGTACAAACGCTGGTCTGGCACCGGCGCGCGTGATACCCCAACCTGATACTGATCCGGGTAGCGGAACAGCATGTTCAGCGTCATCGAACCGCCACCGGAATGGCCCCAGATGCCGACCCGTTCGCTATCGATGAACGGATACGTCTTGTGCATCGCTGCCTGTGAATCCGACTGATCTCGCGACGACAAAATACCGATGCCACCGTACAGCGCTTTCCGGAAGTCGCCACCCCTCAAAGATGGTGTGCCGCGATTGTCGACCGAGGCGACGACATACCCCTTCTGCGCCATCATCAAATGCCACATACCGCCGAGACCACGCCATGAATCCAGAACCGTTTGGCCTGCCACCTCGCCATACACATAGTTGACGATCGGATATTTCTGCTTCGGATCAAAACCGACGGGATAGATCAGGTACCCATCCAGCGTAAGCCCATCCTGAGCCTCCACCTGGAAGAACTCATGCTTCCCGAGTTTCAGCTGCTCGAGTCTGTCGATCAGCTCCTGATTGTCCTCGAACGTCTGCAGCACACGATGATCGTCAATCGCGATCAGGCGGTACTGTGGCGGCTGCAAGAACGATGAATGCGTGTGGACCGCAAAGCGTGCGTCTTCCGAAAACTTGTAAGCATTGGTGCCCAAGTAGCTCTCAGGTGTCAGCCTTTCCTTCTCTCCGCTGCCATCAAGCGGCGCGCGGTAAAGATAACGTTGCGTCATGTTGTCTGGGGACGCCGTGAAGTAGAGCCAACCGCCCTCCTTATCGACCTTCAGGAGGCTCGCAACATCGTAGTCGCCCGGCGTCAGATCCGTGATGGTCTCGCCGTCGCGCGAAACCTTGTGCACATGGCGCCATCCGCTGCGCTCAGAAATAAAGGTGAACGCGGCGCCGTCATCCAACCACTCCACATCATGGAAATCGTCGAGGTAGTCCGCATCCTGATCAACGAAGATGTTCTCGCTCTCTCCGCTGATCGCCTCGACGATATAGACCCGATTCGTGTCTTGTTTGCGATTCACGTGTTGCAGCAGCAGCTCATCACTATTCTCAGTCCATTGCATTCGAGGGATGTAGTTGTCGCGAGGATCGCCCGGCACGTAAGCCCAAGCGGTATTGCGTGTTTTGAGAGACACAACACCGATTCGCGCCGCAGAAATCGTCTCGCCCACTTTCGGATAGGGAATCTCGGTCAGAGTCGGGTACAGCGAATCGGTGTTGTTGATCAACGTGAAATTCTTCACGCCGGAGGTATCAAACTGCCAGTACGCGATCCGCGAGCTATCGGGGCTCCACCGGAATCCGTCACGAATACTGAACTCTTCTTCGTACGCCCAGCTCATGATGCCGTTGATGATCGAATCGTTTTCCCGGCGCGTCAGCTGGCTGATTTCACCGCTTTCCAGATCTTCAACGAAGATATTCGCCTCGCGCACGTAAGCGACCTTCTTGCTGTCGGGCGAGATTTTCGCAAACTGCATCGTGCTCGGTCTTGCATCAGGTCCACCGAGGGTCACGATCTCGCCAGACTCGAGATCAAGCACTGAATAGTCTCCGCGCGACTTCACTCGCCATACGCGAACGCTATTGGTGTAGAGCAAGATCTTGCTTTGATCTTTCGACCAGGCGTAATCATCAATAACGAGCGGCTTATCGCCACCGGGCGGCACGAGATCAGCGGCTGAGAGAATCACGGTGCGCTCGAGTGTCTCAAAGTCGTAGCTAACAAGATCCTTTGGATGTTCAACGAGATCACCATTCTCATCGACGGCCATCTCAGCGTCTTCGTAGTCGGGGCTGGTTTCTAGCACTGTGAAAGAGGTGCCGTCGGGATGCCAGCGCGATGCTACCGGCTGCTCCGCATCGTAAAGGCGATCGCGGAATATGGCTTCAGTGGTGATCGTTTCCTCGGGCGTCATTTCTATTGCCTTTGCTGCTTGCTCTTGTGGTTCTTGTCCGCATGCAACGAGGCCAAGCGCGACACAAATTAACGACACCTTTGGTGCCCAAGCGAATCGGAATCTCATACTGATCTCAACTGATGGTGGTCTAGTGGCTGACGATGCACCGGCGAATAGGTACTGCCGCGTCCCCCGCATCCTAACACTCACCGATTGACCTGCAAGCAGCGCCTGTCGATTCAGAAAAACTATGGAGATGGTTCGAAAAACTGATTTCACGGGCGCAAGCTACGCCCCTATGCTGTTTGGCAACACTCGGAGGAGGACGCAGTATGAGCGCGAATGTGAAAGATGCGGTTTGCCCCGTAATGCACGGCGGCAACACGACGGCTGAAAAACCGGTGACCAAATGGTGGCCAAAGACTCTGAACCTCGACATCTTGCATCAGCATGATGCTCGCACCAATCCGATGGACGCCGACTACGATCATCGCGAGGCTGTCAAAGCGCTCGACTTTGAAGCCGTGAAGGCGGATGTGCGCGCCCTCTTAACCGATAGCCAGGAGTGGTGGCCCGCCGACTGGGGGCACTATGGCGGCCTCATGATCCGCCTCGCGTGGCATTCAGCCGGCTCTTACCGAACGGGCGACGGCCGCGGTGGTGCGGGCCATGGCAACATCCGCTTCGCACCGCTGAACTCATGGCCGGACAACGCGAGTCTCGATAAGGCACGTCGCCTCTTGTGGCCGGCAAAGAAAAAATACGGCAACGCGCTAAGTTGGGCCGACCTGATCATTCTCGCCGGCAACATGGCGTACGAGTCCATGGGGCTCAAGACGTTCGGCTTCGGCTTCGGTCGGGAAGACATCTGGGGGCCCGAGCAGGACGTCTATTGGGGTGCCGAAGAAGCGTTCCTCGCACCGAGCGAGAATCGCTACGAAAACCTCGAGGACGCCAGCAGCCTTGAGAACCCACTAGCTGCCGTCCACATGGGTCTGATCTACGTAAACCCGGAGGGTGTCAACGGACAACCCGACCCTGCGCGAACCGCTCAGCACGTTCGCGAGACGTTTGGTCGCATGGCGATGAACGACGAAGAGACGGCGGCACTCACCTGCGGCGGACATACCGTCGGCAAGGCACACGGGCGCGGCGCAGGCGACAACATTGGTGTCGCCCCTGAAGCAGCAGGCGTGCACGAGCAAGGAATGGGATGGTCTAACCCGGACCTGGATGGTAAAGCCAGCAATGCGTTTACCTCCGGCATTGAAGGCGCCTGGACGAAGCACCCCACGCAATGGGACATGGGCTACTTCGATTTGCTGTTTGGCTACGAATGGGAGCTGCGCAAATCGCCCGCCGGCGCATGGCAGTGGGAACCGATCGACATCAAGGAAGAAGACAAACCGGTAGACCCGACCGATCCGACGGTGCGCCACAACCCGATCATGACTGATGCGGATATGGCGATGAAGATCGATCCGGCCTACAACGCGATTTGTCAGAAATTTATGGCGAACCCGGAGTACTTCGCGGACACGTTCGCACGCGCATGGTTCAAGCTAACGCACCGTGATATGGGTCCCCGCGCGAACTACCTTGGCCCGGACGTACCGACAGAAGATTTGATCTGGCAGGACCCGATCCCCGCCGGCAATACCGACTTCGATATCGATGCGATCAAGCAACAGATCGCGGCCTCTGATCTCACGGTCGCTGAACTGATCAGCACCGCCTGGGACAGTGCGCGCACCTTCCGCGGTTCCGACAATCGCGGTGGTGCGAACGGTGCACGCATTCGACTCGCGCCGCAGAAAGACTGGCTCGGAAACGAGCCGGAGCGGCTGGCGCGCGTGCTCGCCGTGCTTGAGTCCATCGCGAGCGCGAACAATGCCTCAATCGCCGACACCATCGTGCTCGCCGGGAATGTCGGCCTTGAAAAAGCGATCGCCGACGCCGGATTCAACGAGACCGTTCCTTTCACTCCTGGTCGTGGCGACGCCTCACAAGCACAAACCGACGTCGCATCTTTCGGACCTCTGGAGCCCGCTGCAGATGGCTTCCGTAACTTCGCAAAAGCAAAGTACGCGGTAAGCCCGGAAGAGATGCTGTTGGATCGCGCGCAACTGCTCGGACTAACCGCTGCGGAAATGACGGTACTCGTCGGCGGCCTACGTGTATTGGGCGCCAACTACGGCAACAGTGCACACGGCGTCTTCACAAAACGTCCCGGCCAACTAACCACCGACTTCTTCACGGTACTGACCGATATGTCCTATCGCTGGGTGCCAGCCGCGGACGGCACCTACGAGATTCGTGATCGCCGCAGCGACGAAGTTGTTTTCACTGCCACCAGCACCGACCTCGTATTCGGCTCCAACTCGATTCTGCGAGCGTATGCCGAGGTCTATGCGCAAGACGACAATGACGAGAAGTTCGTTCGTGATTTTGTTGCCGCCTGGACCAAGGTAATGAACGCGGATCGTTTCGATCTCGCAAGCTAGCCGAGATTGTCACATTGACCGTCTGGGCGAATGGACGTACTCAGACGGTCATGCCGACCATGGAGACGGTGTCCTCAATGGTAACCTCAGCCGACGGCTGCGCGGCCTCGCTGGGCGTCTCGGTGCAAATCGCGACAGACAGTGCATTACCGGGCTTTTTCTTGGCATGCGACTTGATCGGCACAAGATGCTGAATCAGCATCTCAGCCGAGTGCTCACGAATTCCTCTGCAGATTAGTGCAGCAACAGAGATGCTGAGTAGCTCGAACTCTCTTTCGCTACCAAATCGGTCTGTAGCCGTCAGGTGACCAAGCTCAAGGTCCTTAGCGGAGTGCAGCGTCTTTCGCGCTTCAGTCAGTTCATCAAAGCACTGCTGAATACGATCGCGCCAGTTTTTGGTCTGGAAAACAAAAACAAAGTCATCGCCACCAACGTGCCCTACAAAGTCCAGCTTCGGACTCACGCAACGCTTGAGGATTTCACTGATCGTGACGAGCGCCTGATCGCCTCGCGCGTATCCGTACTTGTCATTGAACGGCTTGAAGTTGTCGACGTCGACATGACAGATGACGAATGACCGCTCACGCTCGACCGCCCGGTTGATCCAATCATAAATCGGTACATTGCCAGGTAGCAGCGTCAGTGGATTGCTGTAGCGGGCGACCTGAATCTGCTCCGTTGTGATCGTGCGCAACAAATCGACGACACGACCCATACCGATGTATTCGCCACGTTCGGTAATCATGAACTCTTCGTGCAACCGTGTTCGGTTACCGCTGGTGACCAATCGCGACACCTGCTCGAGGCGAAGGTCTGCGTCAACAACCAGTACCGCCTCTTGCATCAGCACGCTGATTGGACGCTTCATGTAAAGCTCGCGACGCAGAGGCATACTCATCGTTTCCAGGAAAGCAGCTCGTGGCACCACTCCGACCGGACGTCCATCCTGCACGACCGGAATGGTATCCCGGTCCAGTTCCTTGTGAAAAATCTCGGCTACTGCGGGGATCGGCGTATCCGGAGAAATCGAGCTCACGGGTAATGAGATATGTCTTGCACACGTCATGGACTCTTCGGGCGCACGAACTCGGATCGATACACTGCGCTCAAGGGCACCCTGCTCATCGGGCTCGGACTCAGGTCGGCCGAAGTAGTATCCCTGGAGTAGCGCTGCACCGGCGTCGATAAGCTCGCGTGCCTCTTCAGGCGTTTCCACACCTTCGGCGATAACAGTACTGCGTGAGGCTCGTGCCATATCCAGGATGGCGCGAACGAACTCGCCTTTCACCGAATCATTGTGAACGTTGTGCGTGAAGTACCGATCGATCTTCACGTATTCAGGCGCCAGCTCTGACCATGCCTTGAGACCGGAATATCCGGATCCAAGATCGTCGATCGCAAAGGCAACGCCGAGCGTCCGAACCGACTTCATCGCGGCCGATACTGCCATGTAGTCATCGACAATCGCCTGCTCGGTAATCTCGAGCACCAACCGGTGCGGATCCATCCCGGAGTCGCTCAGAAGGCTGATCAATGGCTTCAGGTTGCGACCGAGACTAAGGATACCCTCCGGCGTTAGATTGACGAACAGTAGTCCTGAAAGGCCAAGCGCCTGGTACTGCGCAAACGCAGAGGCGACGCAAGCGAAATCGACTTCCTCAGTTCGCGAAGCCGCACTGGCCGCTGCGAACAGCGAAACCGGCTGGAACAACCCTGTGTCCTCGGGACCTCGTGCAAGGGCTTCAAACCCGAATAGTTTTCTTTCCCCACCCACAACAATGGGCTGGAACACCATTGAGATGCCATTGTTCTCAAGGACCGCATCGATTTCACTCGACATAATACTTGCCACACGCCTATCGTGAATTGAGTGTACTGCGGCTCGCCCTTCGCGCACTGCGCGCCACGTCTCAGCTAGCGGCAAACGCTCTCAAGACTTCAGTGTTTTGTGGTCTCTTTTGCCGGGTCGTATTCCAGCTGCGGTCGCACTGCCTCCAACGCCTTGATCATCTGATCCCGCACGATCCGGACGCGGGCGGTCGTGCGCAGATCTTCATGAGAAATGACCCACAAATAGGACTCTCGGAGTACAGGAATTTCTGCAAAACGAACCAGCTCTGGTGTCTGCTCGCCCTCAAAGCAGGAAATCGCCGCAACACCTGCACCGAGCCTCGCCATTTGTGAAATCGCCTGCGGTCGGTTGGCCTCATACATAAGTTGGCCACCTGGCACGACAGCGCCGAGCCACTCGCTAACGGTATTCACTTTCGACCACACGACCAGAGGAATGCCTTGCTCGCCCGCACGGTATCGGTCGTACCATTCCTGCGTCCCGTAGACTCCGATAGATACTGAGCAGATGCGACGTGCGACAACATCATCGGGAACGCTAGGCGCGAAACGGATAGCAACATCCGCCTCACGCGAGCCAAGATCCAACGCATCGGTGCTGATGTTCATCGAGATCCGGAGCTCGGGATACTCACGCGCGATTTTCGCAATCGTTGGTACACCGATGAAACGGGAACCGTGATCAAAGAACGTGACGGTCACGTGCCCGGAAATCTCGGTGCTGTTTCTCAGCACTTCACGGGTGATTGAGTTCGCGCTGTCCTGCATCAGGGCTGCTGAGCCTGACATTTGTTCGCCGGCGGCGGTGAGTATCCAACGGCTGCCCCGTGCCCGTTCAAACAGGTGTACGCCAAGACGCTCTTCCAGCGCGGTCATCCGACGACTGACTGTACTCTGATTGATGCCTAGTTTGACCGCCGCTTCCGTAACGCTGCCCGCTTCGACAATCGCTAGAAACACGCGAATGTCGTCCCAATCGAAGTTATGCATTTTTGCAGACATTGCGTGCCATATTTGAATTGCTGATGCAGATACGCAAACCCTAGACTGCTTCCCAACGCGGCGCAATACCCCCAATCACCCCCACCGCGCTGCGCTACAAGGAGAGAGCAATGAAAGTCCTGATAGCAACAATGGCAACAATGGTTTTCGCTTCTGGCGTAACAGCGCCAGCGGATGCAGAGGCACGCACCAGCGCAAAACGCATGGAACGCTGCGAAGTCGCCATCCGTGACGAGCTTGGACCTGGTTCGACGCGCATCAAGCGTATCCGCAGCACCAATTCTGGTGATGAGGCGACGTTCTGGCTGACCGTACGCCACAAGGCTGAAAAGCAGGCCAAATCGGTGCGTTATCGCGCCACCTGCAGCATCGACGGTGAGCTGGTGCCGGCGGTAGAAGTCGAAGAAGGCTGGTGGAAAGCCACCGGTCGCGGCAAAACGCCGGTTGCCCTAGACTGAGCTCTTGGCGGGCGGCCTCAGGATGAGGTCGCCCGCATGTTTTTACAGCGCCGCGATATCGGTGTCCTCAGCCGCGCCTTCGAAGTTCCTGCCCTGGTGGAATTGCTCAAGAAACACCTCCAGAGCATCCAGCGGCATCTCCCGACTAAACAGGCTGCCCTGAATATCGTCGCATCCTGCATCTCTCAGGAAACGCACCTGAGTTGAAGTCTCCACCGCCTCGGCAATACAGCGCATTCCGTAGGCATGCGCCAGGGCGATGACACTGCGACAGACCGCCTCATCATCCGGCGAACGGCCGATACCACCGATGAAGTCACCATCGATCTTCAGGGCGTCCAACGGGAAGCGTCGCATCTGCTTGAGTGATGTGTAACCACTACCGAAGTCGTCGACTTGCAACCCGATCCCAAGTTTCTTGAGCGCGCCGAGAACCGGACCGACCTGCTCTGGCCGCATCAACATGCGCTCGGTGATATCGAGTTGCAGCCACGCAGGATCAAAACAGGTCTCTTCGAACACACGATTCAGACTGTCCAATAGATCCAATCGCGAGAAGTAGTGGCGTGACAGGTTGACCGATACCGACAACGTCATCGAACTCGATGCGCGGATCGACATGAGATCGCGGCAGGCCTGTGCGAGTGCCCATTCGCTGATCTTCTGAATCTGACCAGTGGCTTCTGCTAACGGCACAAACTCCGCGGCATTGAGAACACCGCGCAACGGATGCTGCCAACGTAAGAAAGCCTCGATTGCAACGGGACGGGCATCACGTAGCTGAAATACAGGTTGGTAATGTAGTGTTAGTTGATCCTCAGAAATCGCCCAACGCAATTCCTCGATCAGATCTTGCCGACGCTCAGTTCGCAGTCGACGTGTATCGGTATAGCGTTCGATGCCACTGCGATCGAGCATCGCGGACTCTTCCATCGCCGTCATGGCGTTACGCAACAGGTGCTCACCGCTGTTCCCGTCCTGCGGTGCCACGGCAACACCGACCGCCGGCCGGAGTGTGATTTCACGTGAATCAAGATTGTACGGCTTCGCGAGCGAGTCCGAGAGCGCCTGAGCAATTTCCAGTGCCTGCTCACCGCCGGTCACCGAAGACGCCAGCACCGCGAACTGTTCGACACTCAATTGCGTCGACA
>JBCBKO010000011.1:0-2341 GCA_038521865.1 Pseudomonadota bacterium
TACCCAGTGCCCATGGCTGAGTATGGACCCACTCGACTACTCGCCACTGGGAAATATTGCGTCTCCTGCGCCAAGGCAGACTCAATTGGCATCGAAATCAGCATGGCGCCAGCCAGCACCATGCTTGTCACTAGGCTAAGTTTCGTTTGTTTTTTCATTGTTTTCCTCCCTGTTCTCACAGTCTTATAGTCTCCTGGAGCTCACGTAGAACTAGAGTTCTCGGCATCACGCTATCCTAGATTAACGCAAGCATCAGTCTGCATGAGGCGCTGGTATACTTCTACGTCCCAAGCTTCCTGAAGAGATTTTGTTTTACTGACACCTCTCTCGATCGAGCAACGTCAAGGGACGGCTCTTCATCACGAAGAGCTCCCGGCCAGCGCTACTGCTGTTGCTTAGGTTCGCTATTATCCGTCTTCGGCGGGCCAAGGATGCCGCTGCATGCCTGAGCTAGCTTCGGCGTAATATTAATGCTGTGACTGGGATGTCAAACGAAAGAATGAAACCATGCCCTTGCTGCACTGCAATACACTGCACGAATTTCAGTCAGCAGAACAAATTCCAAAAATCGTGACTTCTTTCTTTTGGAGTGATGAAGATGTTATTTTGTTCGCGTTAATTCAATAAAACTTCAACGACTTGTGCCTAGAATTTAAATCGATATTGAAAAGAGACTTTGCCTTCACCGATTAGTGGCTTTGCACACAGGCCTATTAATCGCTGTGTTGGGCTTTTTTTTGATTTCCGATCAGTTTAGACATGCAGTGCAAGCTGATGAAGATGCAAATGGCAGGGTTTCACGCAATAAATGATCGCATCTCACCTGTGAACCTGCGATTTATTTCTTAAGGCGAAGCACCTCATAAAGCGCCGCTGCCTGTGGAGCGACGCCGGTACAATGCCCAGAGATTTCCGCAGATTGGAACGCCGGTTTCCAACAAATCGGCGCGCACGTTAGGTGTCGAGCCAAGCGTTAGCGAGCGCAGCACAGGTCAGGACACATCGCAACCCACTCCCTCGACCCTTGCCCGATCGTTGCTGTCGACGACCAATTGCCGCCTGGCTGCGTCTGCGTGCGGCGATGTCATGACGGGTCGGACTCAACGGCGCATGACGCCACGAACACACAAGCCTCATCGCTGGAGCACGCCATTTCACATGCGCCACCCGGAGGCCGTTGATCGAGGCGGGACCGCCAAAACGTACGGCATAAGCTGAAGTTTGCGCTCGACCACGACGCGCTTTGGCTCATCGACGATTGGCGTTTCGAGGACCGCTACTCCCCGCGCACGCCGGTGCTGGACACGACCGCAAGCGTCGCCCGAAACGGCCACCACCGGTGAAGCAGATGGCGGTGCCGCGGCGGCTAGCGACGGCCCGGCGTTCGCCCTTTGAGCGGATCGCACGGCGTGCACCAAAGGCAGGTTTCTCTGCTCCACGGCCGAACGGTTTTGTCCATCCCGGGCAGGCGCAGCGAGTGCCAGCTTCCAGGCTCCCCCTCGCAGCATTTGTCGTCTCGGCCAACAACCGACGTGGGCCGCCCGCGTTGACCACGCCCCTCCGACATCGCGCTGATGCTGCGCCGCGGAACGTTGGCGGATCGAGCCCGTAGCGACTGGCGCAACCTTGTCCGTGAATGTCCGACTTGGCGAATCTGCAAAAGGGTGAGGTCAACGCCGCCTGTCTCCGTTCGCGGCCAAAACGAATGCTGCGGCCAGTGTCATGCCGGCGGTCAAGTACCCGTACCGTTAGGCACCGTTTTCCAGGGTAGTCCCTTGTGCCATCTCATCGTCCTCATACTCAAGCAGGTCACCTGGCTGGCAATCCAGAGCGCGGCAGATTGCCTCGAGGGTGGTAAACCGGACGCCGCGCACGCGGCCAGACTTCAAGGTAGAGACGTTCTGTTCAGCGATACCGATCTGAGCCGCGAGCTCGCGCGATGTCATTTTTCTTCTGGCCAACATGAGGTCGAGTCTGACGATGATTGCCATCTTAGACTATCTTCTTGTGATCATCCCAAAGGGCTGCACCCAACACAAAGGCGCGCGCGAGAAACGCGGCGATCAGAGCAGCGATTGCAAGAGTGATCTGCGGGCTACCTACGGCGATGCTTACCGCCCGCTGACCAGGTCCTGCATGGGCTGTAGCGACCAACACACCGAACGTATTGGCCAGTATGCTCAACACCAGGAGGGCCCAAAGCCAGTTTGAGAGCCGCTGTGCCGCGCCCGCCGCGTTCCCCGGGGCACCTTGAACCAGCATTCGGCACACCGAGTTCGCGGTTTGAAAGACGGCGGCGTACGTACCGAGCATCACCAAACCGATCATTACGCATGCGGCG
>JBCBKO010000012.1:0-1946 GCA_038521865.1 Pseudomonadota bacterium
GATAAGCCTTCCGCCTGGAAACGCTCGCGATCGACTACGACCTCGCCAAACACGGTCTCGACCTTACGGGCTCGCCGGTGGCGGTCCTTGCGCCCCTTGCCGTCATCGCCAACAACCGGGCCTTCGACCGAATCCAGACTGCGTAGGTCCATATGACCCTGCAACAGCTTACGAAGCAGCTCCTGTCCGCCCTCCGCCAGGAGCTTTTCCAGCTGACTTAGGTCCATTGCTCGCCCCTCCGCTGAGCGCAAAGCCTCTACCAGTTCAAAGAACAGCGCACCCGCCGCTTCGAACGCATCCATCTCCAGTGCTTGCGCCGACGAAATCATAGCGTTCACAAAGTCTCCGGACCCCCAAATCAACGGGCTCCTAGGGCAACCGCCGGTCGGATGTGGCGACGTGCTGCCCCCAAATACGGCGATGACTGTACGCGCCACGACACTCAATGCCGTAGCACTTAGTATCGGACTTCCGCCAAACCTCCCACAGCACCTTGGGTCCAGCACAGTCGATAATCAGGCTTCGCAAAAGACGGCCCGCTCCATTGGATTCACACATTCTGGCAACGCAACCACAACAGTGTGTATGGGATGCCATAGGTAATCAGACCGTAATCAAGACCACGCTCGTGAACCCCGGTCCCGCAATTCCACAGCTTTTACCGATTCTTGCGCTGCATTCTGAATATTCAGGAGCCGACCACCAGTTGGTATCGGCTTTGCTTAACCCCAGTGCTCACTTGGGTTGAGCCGCATAGCCGGCATGCTGAAACCATTGACGACAATGAAGGGGCGTTATTCGGTATCGCGCTCTTCTCGCCACGCGTTGCAGATCGTCAACGGTTCGGGGCGCGCACCTTCGAACATATTGCTTTTGGAGTGCCCAGCCGGGCTCAATCGGATTAAAGTCCGGAGAATAGGGTGGCTGATAAAGCAATTCAATATCGCGTTGTCTGCAAGCTTCGGCGACTCTGGGGTCGTGATGCGCTTTCAAATTATCCATAATGAGAACGTCTCCCGGGCTGAGTTTGGGTAGCAGCCGCAGCTTCAACCATTCCACGAAGCGGTCCGCGTTGGTTGTCGCAAACATGCTCGACTGTTGCACCCATCCCGTAAGGCGAATGGCGCCCAGCAACGTGAGATTCTTGCCTCTGTTCATCGGACGACGTTCTATAAACTCAGTACCTTTCGGGACCCAAGCGTGCGTACGCCCCATCGATAGATTGAGCCCTGACTCATCAAGAAAGACAAGTCGCGACGGCGCGATCGAACGAACGAGCGCTCGGAATGCCTCGCGTTTGGCGACTACGTCGGGCCTGAGTTGCTCCAATGGCCGAAGGCGCTTTTTTTAACAACGAAGCCTGCGCGGTAGAGCGCGCGCTTGATACTGGAAACGTGGCGTTGATCTTTGCGGCGTCGACCTCGGTTGTAGGCGGCCGTAATTTCGCCAGCATTCGCATCACCAAGCTCTTTGACGATGGCTTTGAGCTCTTCGAGGCATATTGTCGAGCGGGCACCACCGCTTTTTCCGTCTGGCTTGACATCACCCCGTTCGCGAAATCGTCGAACCCATCGCTTGACCGTTGCCTCACCGACGCCGAATAGCTCCGCTACGGCGGTGTACGAACCAATTCCCGCCTCGTACGCGTGGACGACTCGGTCTCGCAGCTCAATGGGATAGGCTTCAGCCATAATCACCATAGATCAAACCTGGATCCTCGACGCAAGCCCGGATCGACCCAATCGAGCACTGGGTTTAAAAGAAGCGGGCGTGCCGGCGTCGATGAATACGTTGTCTGCTGTCCTTGCGGACCAGATGGGGCCGACAATCTCCAAAGATGATGAAACAAGCGCCGAGGCGGACGAAGACGTGCCGGCCGCCGTTGAGATGGTGTTGCCGCAATCCTCTGTGTCTGTGACGGAAGACGCTTCGGCGGAGGTCTCCGT
>JBCBKO010000013.1:0-1164 GCA_038521865.1 Pseudomonadota bacterium
GCCATCCTTGAAAGAGTGCGTAATAGCTCACTGGTCAAGCGTTCCTGCGCCGAAAATGAACGGGACTAAGTATTCCGCCGAAGCTGTGGACTTGAATTTATTACAAGTGGTAGGGGAGCGTTCTGTAGTAGTGAGAAGCATTAGCGAAAGCAGATGTGGACGAGGCAGAAGTGAGAATGTCGGCTTAAGTAGCGAAAACATGGGTGAGAATCCCATGCCCCGAAATCCTAAGGATTCCTCCGGAAGGCTCGTCCGCGGAGGGTTAGTCGGGACCTAAGGCGAGGCCGAAAGGCGTAGTCGATGGCCAACAGGTTAATATTCCTGTACCGATTATGAATTGTGCAGAGGGACGGAGAAGGCTAGGTGTGCCGCATGATGGTTAGCGGTTTAAGCATTAAGGTGATGAGGGACGGCGAAAACGTTCTGAGCTGAGGTGCGAGTAGGACCTGCTACGGCAGGGAAGACACTGATGTCCGGCTTCCAAGAAAAGCTCTAACCACGTTAATTCATAATTGCCCGTACCCTAAACCGACACAGGTAGGAAGGTTGAGTATACCCAGGGGCGCGAGATAACTCTCTCTAAGGAACTCGGCAAAATGGCCCCGTAACTTCGGGAGAAGGGGTGCCCACGAGAGTGGGCCGCAGTGAAGAGATCCAGGCGACTGTTTACCAAAAACACAGGTCTCTGCAAACTCGTAAGAGGACGTATAGGGGCTGACGCCTGCCCAGTGCCGGAAGGTTAAGGAAGTTGGTCAGTCCTTCGGGATGAAGCTGACGACTGAAGCCCCGGTGAACGGCGGCCGTAACTATAACGGTCCTAAGGTAGCGAAATTCCTTGTCGGGTAAGTTCCGACCCGCACGAAAGGCGTAACGATCTGGATGCTGTCTCGGAGAGAGACTCGGCG
Organism: Pseudomonadota bacterium; assembly: GCA_038521865.1. Lineage (GTDB taxonomy): Bacteria > Pseudomonadota > Gammaproteobacteria > Steroidobacterales > Woeseiaceae > CALBPI01. The sequence goes on from JBCBKO010000013.1 coordinate 906, forward strand.
AAATAGGAATGTCTGTGAAGATACGGACTACCTGCACCCGGACAGAAAGACCCTATGAAGCTTTACTATAGCCTGGTATTGGGTTCGGGCTCTGATTGCGCAGGATAGGTGGGAGGCGTTGAGACATTCCTTGTGGGGGATGTGGAGCCATCAGTGAGATACCACTCTGGCGAAGCTAGAATTCTAACCTACTTCCGTGAGCCGGAAGAGGAACAGTATCAGGTGGGTAGTTTGACTGGGGCGGTCGCCTCCTAAAAGG
>JBCBKO010000014.1:0-1030 GCA_038521865.1 Pseudomonadota bacterium
CACACCTGCTCTCGCTAATGCTTCTCACTAACGCAGAACGCTCCCCTACCACTTATAAATAAGTCCGCAGCTTCGGTACATTACTTAGTCCCGTTCATTTTCGGCGCAGGAGCGCTTGACCAGTGAGCTATTACGCACTCTTTCAAGGATGGCTGCTTCTAGGCAAACCTCCTGGTTGTCTCTGCACTCCCACCTCCTTTGCCACTTAGTATTGACTTGGGGGCCTTAGCTGGTGGTCTGGGCTGTTTCCCTCTTGACGATGAAGCTTATCCCCCACCGTCTGACTGGCATTGTGTTCAACGGGTATTCTGAGTTTGTCTCGATTTGGTACCGCTCTCGCAGCCCGCACCGAATCAGTGCTTTACCCCCCGTATATAATCATTACCGCTATGCCTAAACATATTTCGAGGAGAACCAGCTAGCTCCAGGTTCGATTGGCATTTCACCCCTAACCACACCTCATCCGCTCCTTTTTCAACAGAAGTCGGTTCGGACCTCCACTTAGTGTTACCTAAGCTTCATCCTGGACATGGTTAGATCACCTGGGTTCGGGTCTATAAATACTGACTAGCGCCCTATTAAGACTCGGTTTCCCTTTGGCTTCGCATAATTACTGCTTAACCTGCCACAACCTGTAAGTCGCCGGCTCATTCTTCAACAGGCACACTATCACACGTTCAATCGTGCTCTAATTGCTTGTAGGCTAACGGTTTCATGTTCTATTTCACTCCCCTCGCCGGGGTTCTTTTCACCTTTCCCTCGCGGTACTATTCGCTATCGGTTACACATTAGTATTTAGCCTTACGAGGTGGTCCTCGCTGATTCACACGGAATTCCACGGGCTCCGTGCTACTCGGGATTCAATCTGGCTACTTCCGTTTTCGACTACAGGACTTTCACCTCCTCTGGTGTAGCTTTCAACTACTTCGTCTAACTTTCATAGTCCGTCCGACTGTCCCACTACCCCATAAACCGAAATTTATGGTTTAGGCTGTTTCCGTTTCGCTCGCCGCTACTCAGGAAATCGCTT
>JBCBKO010000015.1:0-922 GCA_038521865.1 Pseudomonadota bacterium
AGGGAAAGGTGAAAAGCACCCCGACGAGGGGAGTGAAACAGACCCTGAAACCGGACGCCTACAAACAGCGGGAGCCGTCGGGTGACCGCGTACCTTTTGTATAATGGGTCAGCGACTTGGTCTCAGTAGCGAGCTTAAGCCGAGAGGTGTAGGCGCAGCGAAAGCGAGTCTGAATAGGGCGTCGAGTTACTGGGATCAGACCCGAAACCGAGTGATCTAGCCATGGCCAGGTTGAAGGTGCGGTAACACGCACTGGAGGACCGAACCCACATCCGTTGAAAAGGATCGGGATGAGCTGTGGCTAGGGGTGAAAGGCCAATCAAACTCGGAGATAGCTGGTTCTCCGCGAAATCTATTTAGGTAGAGCGTCGATGTATTCCTCCGGGGGTAGAGCACTGGATGGGTAATGGGGCCCCACAGGCTTACTGATCCTAACCAAACTCCGAATACCGAAGAGAACTGTCCGGCAGACACACGGCGGGTGCTAACGTCCGTCGTGGAGAGGGAAACAGCCCTGACCAACAGCTAAGGCCCCCAATTCATGGCTAAGTGGGAAAGCAGGTGGGACGACCAAAACAACCAGGAGGTTGGCTTAGAAGCAGCCATCCTTTAAAGATAGCGTAACAGCTCACTGGTCTAAACAAGTTGTCCTGCGGCGAAGATGTAACGGGGCTCAAGCCATGAGCCGAAGCTGAGGGCTCGCAAGAGCGGTAGCGGAGCGTTCCGTCTGAGAACCTCCTGTCTCTTCAGATCTGTCCTGTCTTAGGGTGGGGCGATTTGCGCAGGCATGGGGGTTCGGCTGAGAAGCTGTCCTGTGAGGGGCGGTGGAGCATTCGGAAGCGAGAATGCTGACATGAGTAGCGACAAAGAGGGTGAGAGACCCTCTCGCCGAAAGTCCAAGGGTTCCTGCTTAAAGCTAATC
>JBCBKO010000016.1:0-793 GCA_038521865.1 Pseudomonadota bacterium
AGGTCCTTCTAGCGCTTGGAATCCAGTCGCGCTCCATCTCCAAAGGATCGATTTGTGTGATTCCAAAACAGTTAGCGAAGGATTCAATCTCGACTGAGCATCAGGTAGAGAATCAGCCGCCAAACTGTGCTCTCCCAGCACAACGATATCAACGCCCATGCAGCCTAACGCCCAAGTTCAGCAGCGCTTGAGGCTGACGGGGCTCTGCCGCCACGCAGAGAACCGGCTGGGTCAAGCGTCTGCTGCAATGACTGGTTAGACGGCATTCAATTCCCTCACTATGGGTTTCTCAGAAGCAATCACTTCGACAATATGATCCCCACTGCCAATAGACCAATGCGTAAGTCGGCCTGGGTAGCTATCGCTCGCAATAGAGTGATTCTTTACGTAGGCGAGTAAGTCCGAATCTCGTGAGTACTTCAATGGATAATCGCCTTCCCAGGTTCCGTCCGTTAGCGGCTTCACAAACGACTCGTTAAGCACATAGTAGACAACATAGACGTTCCAAAACACTTCGAATATGCGATCGGCTTCAGTCTTCCTTAATGGTCTTGCGCCAGCCAATAGGCCAACAGGCATTGAATCCTTCTCTGCGAGCCCTTCAGCCGAGACACGCTCGCCGTACATCGACTCACGAAGCACGACTCGAAGAGAGTTCCTTTCAGGTTCATCGATGGATTCAACGAGTAACTGAAAGCTGCGCGTCGGTGGATCTATGCGACCCATGCCGTCTAACGCCTAGGCTCAGCTGCACTATCGACGCGGCGATCGTCTTGCTACCGCAAGCCACCCG
>JBCBKO010000017.1:0-787 GCA_038521865.1 Pseudomonadota bacterium
TTCTATGGACTCGGCGACCGTCTTGCTGACGCAAGCCGCCCGCCGAGTCCATAGAAGTCAGCTGCAGCTGCTTGTTAAACGGCAAGCTCATCTCGAAGCTATCAATTCTTCGTCGGCCCAACTGAAGCCCTCCATTTTCTGTCAGAGACGAAACGATCAAAAGCTGGAATCAAATCGGTTTCAGGAACACACCTTCTCCACTGACGGTGTTCGTAGGGTGTATCCACAAACCTTAGCTCGATTTGAGCATCTCCAATAGGTTCTATAGATAGGTATGGGTCGTTGTGTTTTCGCACGCTCGGAGTCTGAGACACATTCAAAGAGAACATCGATAGCCACGGATAGATACCGCAGCTTATATCCGATGACGCGATGTGCGAGATTAGTCCCTCCATCGCGTTCTTGCTCGGAATGGTATCCGGCAACGTCGCATATTGTTGCAACGCACGTTTCCATGGCGACGGTTGCACTGACATATTGCCGTTTAACGCCTAGGCTCAGCTGCGCTATCGACGCGGTGGTCGGCTTGCGGTAGCGAGCCGGTCGCCGAGTCCATAGAAGTCAGCTGCAGCTGCTTGTTATACGGCATTGAACACTCGGAACACTACAAACCCAACCAGGCCGAGAAGCAAGAGGCATGCGAGAGCCATCATCACCATGTCGAAAAGAGCGTTCGTCGCTCATTCGAACGAAACCTCTACCTCAGCGTCGAGTTCGACCATATCAGCAAGCGGAATTACGCGCGCCGGTTTGTGCCTCTTTCGAGTCAGAAGAATAAGCGCATCGT
>JBCBKO010000018.1:0-778 GCA_038521865.1 Pseudomonadota bacterium
GATAGTGAACAAGTACCGTGAGGGAAAGATGAAAAGCACCCCGATAAGGGGAGTGAAACAGACCCTGAAACCGGATGCCTACAAGCTGATGGAGCCGCAAGGTGACATCGTACCTTTTGTATAATGGGTCAGCGACTTAGTGTTGCGTGCAAGCTTAAGCCGTTAGGTGTAGGCACAGCGAAAGCGAGTCTGAACAGGGCGACTGAGTACGTAGCATTAGACCCGAAGGCAAGTGATCTAGGTATGGGCAGGGTGAAGGTGCGGTAACACGCACTGGAGGCCCGAACCGTTGAGCGTTGAAAAGCTCTCGGATGACCTGTGTCTAGGGGTGAAAGGCCAATCAAACTTGCTGATAGCTGGTTCTCCGCGAAATCTATTTAGGTAGAGCGTCAGATGGTTACCCTCGGGGGTAGAGCACTGGATGGGCTAGGGGTCCTCACCGGATTACCAAACCTTACCAAACTCCGAATACCGAGGAGTATAGTCTGGCAGACACACGGCGGGTGCTAACGTCCGTCGTGGAGAGGGAAACAACCCTGATCGCCAATTAAGGCCCCCAAGTTATGGCTAAGTGGAAAAGGATGTGAAGGTGCTGAGACAATGAGGAGGTTGGCTTAGAAGCAGCCATCCTTTAAAGAAAGCGTAACAGCTCACTCATCAAGCGCCTTTGCGCCGAAAATGTAACGGGGCTCAAGCCACACGCCGAAATTGCGAGCTCTTCGGAGCGGTAGCGGAGCGTTCCGTAAGCCTGCGAAGGTGTCCTGCGAGGGATGCTGGA
>JBCBKO010000019.1:0-716 GCA_038521865.1 Pseudomonadota bacterium
CGGCCGATTTGTTTCAACCCATGCGCCGCAACGCCCGCGGCCTGCGCCTGGGCGAGCCCGCCTCGGTCGAGCCGCTGCTCACGGCGCGCGGGGCCTTCGCGGGTGCTACCTGGACGGCCGGGCCAATGCTTGCGAGCGGCGCGCCAAACGCCGCATCGGGGCCGGCGCGCGAGGTCGTTTGCCCGGCGGATCCGGGGCGCGTCGTGGGCACCGTCCGCGAGGCCACGCCCGTCGATGTCGCGGCCGCGCTCGCGGCGGCACCGGCCGGTTTCGCGGATTGGTCCGCCCGGCCGGCGGCGGATCGGGCCGATGCCCTGCGACGCGCGGCCGATCTGTATGAGCATCATCTGCCGGAGTTCGCCGCCCTCGCCTGTCTCGAAGCCGGCAAGACGTTACGCGACGGCGTCGCGGAGGTCCGCGAGGCGGTCGATTTCCTGCGCTACTACGCGGCCGAGGGCGTGCGCGTGGCAGAGGAGGAACCCGGCGAGGCCCGCGGTGTCTTCCTCTGCATCAGTCCCTGGAATTTCCCGCTGGCGATCTTCACCGGGCAGATCGCAGCCGCCCTCGCCGCGGGCAATGCCGTCATCGCCAAGCCGGCCGAACAGACGCCGCTGATCGCTACTCGGGCGGTGACGCTTCTGCGCGAGGCCGGCGTGCCGGATGCGGCGCTGCAGCTCCTGCCGGGCGATGGGCCCACTGTCGGAAAGCCCCTGACC
>JBCBKO010000020.1:0-715 GCA_038521865.1 Pseudomonadota bacterium
CCTTCGTTCCCCAGGCCAACCTCTTTCGCCTCGTCGGCCTCAAGTAGAGATACGATTCCGGTGATCCCAAGCTTGGATAGACCACTGATTTCGTCTTCAAGATATTCGCCAGCGACTGGCTTCGCCATTACAGAGAGCCGACCGTCGCCGATGTCACAAACGTCATAGACCGTTGGAAGCATGTTTACGACACATAACGCCGAAGTTCAGCTGCGCTTGAGGCTGGCGCTGCGAAGGCGACAGCCGTAGCTGCGGCAGGGTCAAGTGTCAGCTGCAACGTCTTGTTAGGCTGAGCCAAGAAAGGATCCTCCTTCAGTCGTTACCTCCAAGTAGGCCTCTCCGTCGTCTTCGAAGATGCTGATCTTGACTCCATCGAACGGCCCATTCGATTTAGGAATGGTGCACTCGAAAAGAACCACATCACCCTCTGAAACCACATTCCAGCTTTCCTCGGTACTCTCATCGACACCGACAAACAGGTGAGTCGCAGACAGCGTCAGTCCTCCACAAATTTGCCTATCTGAGACCGGCATCTTCATCCGAACTCCGCGTGCATAGTCGTGTGAGAGCTCAAGAGCCGCGACCACCCCTGACCATTTAACAATGTGCCCGCCAAATTCGGAAGACAGTACTCCGCTATTGGCACCTTCGGAAGCACGTGCGACAACGCATGTCACAAACGTCGAATAGTCGCTCCGCCACCTCGATGACACTC
>JBCBKO010000021.1:0-620 GCA_038521865.1 Pseudomonadota bacterium
CGCTGCTGGCAAAGGCGCTCGCCGGCGAGGCGCGCGTCCCCTTCTACTCGACGTCCGGCTCTGCCTTCATCGAGCTCTTCGTCGGTGTTGGCGCCGGGCGCGTCCGTCAGATGTTCGAGGAGGCCCGAAAGACAGCGCCCTCGATCATCTTCATCGACGAGCTCGACAGTATCGGCCGAACGCGCGGCACCGGGTTCGGCGGCGGGCATGACGAGCGCGAGCAGACGCTGAACCAGATCCTTGCCGAGCTCGACGGCTTTGACGAGCGCGTCGCGGTGGTCGTGCTCGCTGCGACCAACAGGCCGGATGTTCTCGATCCTGCCCTGCTGCGGCCCGGGCGCTTCGACCGCCACGTGACGCTGTCGCTGCCGGACAAGGAGGCGCGGCGGGCGATCCTCGATGTCCATGCCCGCGACGTGCCGCTTGCCCGCGATGTCGATCTTGACGTCATCGCTGCGGGAACACCGGGGTTCTCCGGCGCCGATCTCAAGAACCTTGTGAACGAGGCGGCCATTACGGCGGCCCGCAAGCGTGGCGGCCAGGTGGGTCCCTCAGATCTCGATGATGCGCGCGACCGTGTGATGATGGGAACCGTCCGCACGCTCGCGGTCTCACCGAAG
>JBCBKO010000022.1:0-591 GCA_038521865.1 Pseudomonadota bacterium
ACGGAATGATCGAACCCTCGGTCGACTAGCACCACACCTTTAGGCAACCGAACCGTGTCGCCCCAAGTTGCGAAGCCGAGGACACTAAATGGTTGATCCGCTATGTTGATCGAAAAAGCTAACTCACCCTTCGCCTCGCTTCCTTGCGCACCAACGACAGTGATGTTCCATCCGGCCGGTAAGTCGCCAACCAGGATATCTGTTATCTCTGGGAGCTCACTCGCGTCGGCTGATAGCGGTGCAATAATCAGGAGCAAGGCAAGCAATCGGACCATACTGACCACGCGACTTAACGCCCATGCTCAGCTGCACTATCGACGCGGCGGACGGCTTGCGGCAGCAAGGCGATCGCCGAGTCCATAGAAGTCAGCTGCAGCTGCTTGTTAGGTTGCACTTGCCGCTCCCGCCCTGTCGAAGAACCAACGACTTACATAGTATGCCAATGCAAAAGTTACCGGAAATGCTACAGCATGCCACCGGCCTGCCAAGGCGAGACTGTGGAAGATCTCTGCTACGGTCAATTCTGTCGTCGCGACTACTAACCAGAAACCAAACGGAACGACCAATCCGTGCGTAGTCGCCGTCAAAAAG
>JBCBKO010000023.1:0-577 GCA_038521865.1 Pseudomonadota bacterium
CATGCATTGATCCGTGGGTTTCCGAATGGGGCAACCCTTAAGACGACCATCTGAATCTATAGGATGGAACGAGCTAACGCAGCGAATTGAAACATCTTAGTAGCTGTAGGAAGAGAAAGAAAACTCGATTCCCTTAGTAGCGGCGAGCGAAGCGGGAAGAGCCTAAACCAGTCTTTTTTAGGACTGGGGTTGTGGGACAGCGATATGGAATCTGGCGACTAAACGAATCACTTGAGAGGTGAACCAAAGAAGGTGAGAGTCCTGTAGTTGAAAGTTTAAGGATACTAGCTGGATCCCGAGTAGGTCGGGGCACGTGGAATCCCGATTGAATCCGCGAGGACCACCTCGCAAGGCTAAATACTCTTGTGTGACCGATAGCGAATAGTACCGCGAGGGAACGGTGAAAAGAACCCCGGGAGGGGAGTGAAATAGAACATGAAACCGTAAGCTTACAAGCAGTAGGAGGACGACTTATCGTCTGACTTCTTGCCTGTTGAAGAATGAGCCGGCGACTTATAAGTAGTGGCAGGTTAAGACAGTCTATGTCGGAGCCATAGCGAAAGCGTGTGTAAAAAAG
>JBCBKO010000024.1:0-562 GCA_038521865.1 Pseudomonadota bacterium
TTCACACGATGTCGAAGCAACAGAGGTTTTTGATGCGTTATACGACCTTCTCGCAACAACGCCTGATCAAGAGCATCTGTTCGTCGTTGCTGCTGCGGAGAGCCATTGAGACCATCATGACAACACCTAACCAGACGTTGCAGCTGACAATTGACCCAGCCGCAGCTCTGGCTGCCGCCAGAGTCGCGCCTGCGTCAATCGCAGCTGAACTTAGGCGTTATGCCTCGTAAGCTGACCGGTTCGGATGTCTTTATCTTGTCGCTCGGAGTGTCGATGGCCGCTATCTCATTTGTACTGAGTCTTGGTCTAGGCGCCCTGAGGTCGAGCCTTGTGACAGTGTTTGTTCTTTGCGGCCCCGCAATAGACTACGTCGTGCATGACCTTGCTTGGTGGGAAGATTTCGTAGACGGGATTGGTCGCGAGAAAAGAGGAACCGGGTTGGTAGTTCGATGTATTGTAGTCGCGATACCGTTTGCTCTAGTTCTCCCAATCATTTTCTATGCGGAGTAACTTAGGACGATGCATAACAAGCAGCTGCAGCTGACTTCTATGGACGCGGCGA
>JBCBKO010000026.1:0-544 GCA_038521865.1 Pseudomonadota bacterium
GTCAGCTGCCTTCGCAATTGGTGTTCTATGACATATCTATGCATTTCACCGCTACATGTCACATTCCGCCAACCTCAACCTAATTCAAGTTAAACAGTATCAAAGGCAATTTTACAGTTAAGCTGCAAACTTTCACCTCTGACTTATTTAACCGCCTACGCACCCTTTAAACCCAGTGATTCCGGATAACGCTTGCACCCTCCGTATTACCGCGGCTGCTGGCACGGAGTTAGCCGGTGCTTATTCTTATGATACCGTCAGACCCATATAAATGACAGTGTTTCTTCTCATACAAAAGCAGTTTACAACCCTTAGGGCAGTCATCCTGCACGCGGGATGGCTGGATCAGAGTTGCCTCCATTGTCCAATATTCCTTACTGCTGCCTCCCGTAGGAGTCGGGTCCGTGTCTCAGTACCCGTGTGGGGGATCACGCTCTCACGCCCCCTAGCTATCGTAGCCTTGGTGAGCTTCTACCTCACCAACTAGCTAATAGCACGCACGCTCATCCTTAAGCGCCTAAACTTTAATAGTAAAACGATGCCA
>JBCBKO010000027.1:0-533 GCA_038521865.1 Pseudomonadota bacterium
CCACGTTCGCGTAGTAGAAGCTGAAATTCACAGTCACTCAACTCCTCAAGCTTGAATGAGAAACTGTAGGCACGCGTGAAGAGTGCATTTGGGTTTCATTTGGAAAGGAGCCTCAAAAAGACTATCGCTCGAGGGTACGGATGCACTTACGACGTGAAAGATTACAACGTCAAAAGCGTCTATGTTTAGCACCAGTAAATTCGCATGGTTCTCGGAGTATTACACTCGTGTAGGTCGTCTAGACAGGCGTAGCCCCGCTTTTGCAGTGGGTAATAAATCGAAAGAGACGGACGTAAAACAAGCACTTATGGTATGCATTTGCGCAGGATATTCCCTAGTGATGCGCGTTTAATGTAATGCTGTTCAATCATTTAGGGCGGTTGACGCGCCTGGCTACGAACCAGGCGGTCGGAGGTTCGAATCCTTCCAGGCGCGCCAAAAACTGAATAGCCCCTCATCGAGGGGCTATTTGTTTTTTCGCTTTGGAAGACTTGATGAGAACCTCTCGGTTCGACCAATCGCGCGGGCGCCCT
>JBCBKO010000028.1:0-527 GCA_038521865.1 Pseudomonadota bacterium
GGTTATAGGTTCGATTCCTATAACCAATGGATTAAGAGTCCACTGCTCTGCCAATTGAGCTAACGGCCCGGAACCGTACCGCGCGGGTGCGCGATCATTTAGGAAACTGGGGTGGACGATGGGACTCGAACCCACGACGACCGGAATCACAATCCGGGGCTCTACCAACTGAGCTACGCCCACCATGGATGCCTGTTAAGTGTAACCGAAACTGCCTCGGCGAGCCCGAATGTCCACACCCCGTTACAGAAGTGTTGGCGCGCCCGGCAGGACTCGAACCTGCAACCGCCGGCTTAGAAGGCCGATGCTCTATCCAGTTGAGCTACAGGCGCTGCGTTGCCGGGGCTCCCGGGGTAGCCAGCGCGCAGCGGCTGTTGGTCGGGGCAGAGGGATTCGAACCCCCGACCCTCTGCTCCCAAAGCAGATGCGCTACCAGACTGCGCCATGCCCCGAAATGTTCCACCACACGCTCGCTCACACGAGCCGGCGGATGATACGTCCGGGCCAAAACCCTGTCAACGAACGGG
>JBCBKO010000029.1:0-525 GCA_038521865.1 Pseudomonadota bacterium
GGGAGACCTACTAATCAGGACTACAAAAGCACCTAGTGTTAGGTAATTTGCAAATAGTAGCCTGGTGTAGTCACCTAAGGTCGTTGAGGGTTTTGTTAGTTAAAGATAGCAAGCGAGGGCGCCAAAAAGCGGCGATACGAAAGAGAGTAGCTTCTCAGGCAAGTATCGATGCGAAGTCGGCGAGTGAGTGAGGTATCCTTTCCAAATTATTCGGGTGTTACGGCTCCAAAGAGATAGCACGCAAAAGAAGAGGGCTATTAGCTCAGGTGGTTAGAGCGCACCCCTGATAAGGGTGAGGTCCCTGGTTCGAGTCCAGGATGGCCCACTTCCATAGATTCACCGTGATTCACCGTGGGGGTATAGCTCAGCTGGTAGAGCGCCTGCTTTGCAAGCAGGATGTCAGCGGTTCGAGTCCGCTTACCTCCACCAATTAACTGCTAAGGCAGCAGACTTCAGCACTGAGCTTTCTGTATTTCAGATAGGCAAGCTGCTGGGCTCTAGAAGCTTAGCGAGAACCTTGACAAC
>JBCBKO010000030.1:0-524 GCA_038521865.1 Pseudomonadota bacterium
ACTTAACCCAACACCTCACGGCACGAGCTGACGACAGCCATGCACCACCTGGCATCCTTAACAATCTCTTCTTTCAAAGAGCGATAGATGTAGTCGAGTCCTGGTAAGGTTCTTCGCGTTGCATCGAATTAAACCACATGCTCCACCGCTTGTGCGGGCCCCCGTCAATTCCTTTAAGTTTCACTCTTGCGAGCATACTCCCCAGGTGGGATATTTAACGCGTTAGCTTCAGTACTAAATAATTTTACCTAATACCTAATATCCATCGTTTACGGCGAGGAATACTGGGGTATCTAATCCCATTCTCTCCCCTCGCTTTCGTCTCTCAGTGTCAGTACAAGTCCAGCAGAATGCTTTCGCCATCGGTGTTCTTCCGAATATCTACGCATTTCACCGCTACACTCGGAGTTCCTTCTACCTCTACTTGACTCTAGCTTATTAGTTTCAGTTGCTGGTATCAAAATTGAGTTCTGAAATTTAACAACTGACTTAAGTAAGCAACCTACAGACGCTTTACACCCAAT
>JBCBKO010000031.1:0-519 GCA_038521865.1 Pseudomonadota bacterium
GTCGACGCGGCGGGTGGCTTGCGGCAGCAAGACGGTCACCGAGTCTATAGAAGTCAGCTGCAGCTGCTTGTTAGATGGCGCGCAGCTGTGACTCAAGTACATCGATTTCTCTGCCGTCGATTAGGTTGATCAAATACCTTGGCTTGGGTGATATGCCCAATAACGAAACCACGGTAGCCCGATCTTTCGGTTTTTGATCACTTTCAAGGAAAACCACCTGTTCGAAGCGGAACTTGATCCCCACCACTTCTCGCCCGGAGTACCAATCGCTCTCTGTTTCCGGGTCTAAGTGCTCGTCGCCCGCAATCAAGTCGGACAGCTGCACCGGATCGATTTGTTTGATCAGCTGCTCTACATCTCTGTCGTACCGACGGTCGTTCGGTTCGACACCTCTTTGAGCTTTTCGACCATACTGCTTAACGAAGGCACCCAACTCACCGCTAAGTCGTCGTATCCGTTTACTCATAGCGTCGACATCTAACGCCTAGGCTCAGCTGCACTATCGACGCGGCGGACGAC
>JBCBKO010000032.1:0-505 GCA_038521865.1 Pseudomonadota bacterium
TCCCCACCCAGGCGAAGCTGGGACCGGTGGAGGAGATCCGGCAGCTCGTGAACTCGGCGCTGCCGGGCGTCACGCTGCGGCCCTTGCCGGTGGCGCCACGGCAGGTCCCGTACCACGCCGGCGTCGTCTATTTCGAGCTCGATCACGACAGCCCGTATTGGAAGCAGATGGCCACCTCCGGCGGCCTCGCGGTCCATGTCTCGGGCGAATTCCCCGGTCTGGAGATGGAGCTTTGGGCGATCCGCTGAGCGCGGATCGTCCGAGGAGGAGCGCATCATGAACCGCGACGATCCTTTCGCCGAACCCTCCGACACGGAGCGGACGATCATCCGGCCCAACCCGGGCGGGCGGCGCCCGAGCGCGCCGGCGCCGATGCCACCGCCCGTCCGCCAGGACCGCCAGCCGGTCCCTGCACCAGTCGCTGCGGCGCCGACTGCGTCTACGGGCTCCCCCGTCGCGGCCGCCCCGCCGCCGGCCGGCGCTTTGGCGGACGTCGCGGTGAGCA